>NZ_JADKSG010000001.1:0-1474412 GCF_015350805.1 Herbiconiux sp. VKM Ac-1786
TCACCGTTCGACTTGCATGTGTTAAGCACGCCGCCAGCGTTCGTCCTGAGCCAGGATCAAACTCTCCGTAAATGTTTTATCGCACGACCACCGAAGTGACCGGCACATTAGTTTGTGCAACCCGGCCGGAATAGGCCCTGGTCACACGAGTTTGAAACTGACAGAACAAATCATTACTGACTTGCTTTGTTGTTTAAATGTTTTCCAAAGGAATCCCTACAACCGAAGTTGTCGGGGTTTTTGGCATTTGACATTGTGCACGCTGTTGAGTTCTCAAGGATCGGATGCACCAGAGTCGAACCCTTTCAGGCCGCCGCTCCAGGCAACTTCTCTACCCTAGCACCAGCTTTCAGTCTGTCAAATCAGACGTTCTGAAGCGGAGTGTGTTGGGGTTGTGATCTTTTCATCTTTTGTACCTGTCCCCACAAGGAACGGTCTTCAGGAAAGTGAAGATCTGATGTCCCGCTTGAGGCCGGTAAGCTCTTCCGCTTTCCGCACCTGTGGGGTGACGAGTAAGAACATTACGGCCCAATTCGAGGGCTCGCAAATCACTTTGCATCCCGGGCGTGTCGAGCCCCGGTCATCCGCTGATCGACAGGCCGGCGAGGGTCTTCTTGCCCCGGCGCAGCACTGCGGAACCGCCGGCAAGCCGACGGTCACCGATGGTCTCGGTGTCACTTATGACCTTGGTGTTGTTCAGGTACACGCCGCCCTGGCCGATCGCACGACGGGCATCGCTCGTCGACGAGACCAGTCCGGTCGCCACGAGGGCCTCGACGATCGAGGTCTCCCCCGTCACCTCGGCCCGCGGGAGTTCGGCCACCGCCGCGGCGACGGTCTGAGCATCCAGCTCGGCCAGGTCGCCCTGCCCGAACAGGGCGGCAGCCGCCGCGATCGCCGATTCGGTCGCCGGCACGCCGTGCACGAAGGCGGTCACCAGGTAGGCGAGCGTGCGCTGCGCCTCGCGCTTGAACGGAACCTCGGCCACGGCCTGCTCGAGCCGCTCGATCTCGGGGCGCGGCAGGAACGTGAAGATCTTCAGCCGCGCGATCACGTCGGCGTCGTCGGTGTTGAGCCAGAACTGGTAGAACGCGTAGGGACTCGTCAGCGCCGGGTCGAGCCAGACGGCGTTGCCCTCGCTCTTGCCGAACTTGGTGCCGTCGGAGTTCGTGATGAGCGGGGTGCCGATGGCGTGCACGCTCACCCCCTCGGCGCGATGGATCAGGTCGGTGCCGCTCGTGAGGTTGCCCCACTGGTCGCTGCCACCGGTCTGCAGCACGCAGCCGTAGCTGCGGTAGAGCTCGAGGAAGTCCATGCCCTGCAGGATCTGGTAGCTGAACTCGGTGTAGCTGATGCCCGCGTCGGAGTTCAGCCGCGCCGACACAGCGTCTTTCTTCAGCATCGTGCCGACGCGGAAGTACTTGCCGATGTCGCGCAGGAAGTCGATCGCCGACAGCGGCGCCGTCCAGTCGAGGTTGTTCACCATGCGCGCGGCGTTCTCACCCTCGAAGCTAAGGAAGCGCTCGATCTGGCCCTGCAGGTAGCCGACCCATTCGGCCACGGTGTCCTTGGTGTTCAGCGTGCGTTCGGCCGTGGGCCGCGGGTCGCCGATCAATCCCGTCGATCCGCCCACCAGCCCGAGCGGCTTGTGCCCCGCGAGCTGCAGCCGGCGCAGCACCAGGAGCTGCACCAGATTGCCGAGGTGCAGGCTCGGCGCCGTCGGGTCGAATCCGCAGTACAGCGTGATCGGCGGCCCGGCGAGCAGCTCCTTCAATGCCGCCGGATCGGTCGACACGTGCACCAGCCCGCGATAGTTCAGCTCGTCCCACACGTCGTCGAACGAGGAGTCGTTCTTCGGCACGAGAGCGGCGGGATCGATGAGGTCTGACACGGGAATCCAGCCTACCAGCGGGGGCCTCGTCAGCCCGCGGCGAGCTTGGGGTGGCGCTTGTACGGCGAGACCGTCGGGTCGCCCTCGAGGTAGAACCGCCAGGCGAAAGGCGCCCGGCCTCCGTCGCCGCTCACCCCGGTGCGCAGCGAGGTGGCGATCCCGGATGCGCGCCCCGAAGCCGGGGCGAGCGAGAACGGCTCGACGCCGAGCTCGGCCCCGTCGTCGCTCAGCGCGATGCCGAGCGCCTTCACCAGCAGCGCCGGGCCGCGCGCGAGGTCGACGTCGGACCGCGAGGTGGGGCGCCTCGATCGCGCGAGCTCATGGCCCTCGATCACCTCGCCCGCCCGCAGCAGCACGGCCGAGGCCTCCCCCGCCGGCGAGCAGACCACGTTGGCGCAGACGTGCATGCCGTAGGTGAAGTACGTGTAGAGCCGTCCGGGCTCGCCGTACATGGAGGCGTTGCGGCGGGTGCGGCCGCGGAAGGCGTGCGAACCCGGGTCGAGGCCGTCGCCGAGGTAGGCCTCGACCTCGGTGAGTCTCACCGCCACCCGGCCCTCGGGCGAGTCGTGGGTGATCACCGCTCCGAGCAGCAAGGGTGCGACCTCGACCGCTGTCGCCGAGAAGTCGATCACGGCCGGCCCGGCTAGAACAGTCGCACGCCGAGGGCGAGGCTCACGACGAGTCCGGCCACGACGACCACCGCGGCGATCGCGATGATCGTCCACACCACGCGGTTCGACAGCGGACGGCGCCAGAACCCGGGGTCGCCGGGGTCGCGCTCGGGCTTCGTCGGGCCGGTGGGGCTCATTCGGTGACTCCGGTGAGCTCGCCGCTGCGGGTGACGAGGGCGCGGACGCGCTCGGTGAGGGCGGCGAGCTGCTCCCGCACGCGGACTCCGGCGGTGCCGCCCGAGCCGTCGCGGCTGGCGACCGAGCCCTCGATGGTGAGCACCTCGCGGACGGCCGGGGTGAGGTGGGGTGAGATGTCGGTGTACTGCGCATCCGTCAGCTCGTCGAGCTCGAGCCCGTGGTCTTCGGCGAACTTGACCAGGGTGCCGGTGATCTCGTGCGCGTCGCGGAAGGTCACGTGCTGCTTCACCAGCCACTCGGCCACGTCGGTGGCGAGCGAGAAGCCCTGCGGCGCGAGCTCCGCCATCCGCTCGGTGTGGAAGGTGAGGGTCGCGACCATGCCGGTGAAGGCCGGGAGCAGCACCTCGAGGGTCTTGATCGAGTCGAAGACCGGCTCCTTGTCCTCCTGGAGGTCGCGGTTGTACGCGAGCGGGAGGCCCTTGAGCGTCGCGAGCAGGCCGGTCAGGTTTCCGATCAAACGGCCGGACTTGCCGCGCGCGAGCTCGGCGATGTCGGGGTTCTTCTTCTGCGGCATGATCGACGAGCCCGTGGAGTACGAGTCGGAGAGCGTGACGAAGCCGAACTCCTTGGTGTTCCAGATGATGATCTCCTCCGCGAAGCGGGAGAGGTCGATGCCGATCTGGGCCGTGATGTAGGCGAACTCGGCCACGACGTCGCGGGCCGCGGTGCCGTCGATCGAGTTCTCGACGCCGTGCGCGAAACCGAGGTCGTGCGCCACCAGTTCGGCGTCGAGACCGAGGGTGTTGCCGGCCAGGGCGCCGGAGCCGTAGGGCGAGGCGTTCGCCCGGCGGTCCCAGTCGCGGAAGCGCTCGAGGTCGCGCACCAGCGGCCAGCAGTGCGCGAGCAGCTGATGGGCGAGCAGCACGGGCTGGGCGTGCTGCAGGTGGGTGCGCCCCGGCAGGATCGCGTCGAAGTGCGCGTCGGCCTGGGCCGCGGTGGCGTCGATCAGGTCGACGAGCTGGCGGGTGATGGTGGCGGCGTGGTCGCGGAGGAGCATCCTGACGAGCGTGGCGATCTGGTCGTTGCGGCTGCGTCCGGCGCGGAGCTTGCCGCCGAGCTCGGCTCCGGCGATCTCGATCAGGCCGCGCTCCAGCGCGGAGTGCACGTCCTCGTCGCTCGGCAGGGGGGCGAAGTCGCCACTGTCCACCTGCTCGGCCAGGGTGTCGAGGGCGGCGAGCATGCCCTCCAGCTCGGTCGCGCTGAGGTAGCCGGCGCGGGCGAGGGCCCGGGCGTGGGCCCTGGATCCCTCGATGTCGTACTGGGCCAGCTGCCAGTCGAAGTGGGTGGAGCGGCTGAGCTCGGCGAGCTCCGGGGCGGGGCCGCCGGCGAAGCGGCCGCCCCAGAGGGCTCCGGCCTCAGCGGCGCGGTTCGAGACGTCGTCGGTCATGTCGCCCTCCTCAGGCTGCCGGAACGGGGGTCGGCGCGGCGGGGATCGCGGCGTTCTGCTCGAACAGCCACACCAGCAGCGCCTTCTGCGCGTGCAGCCGGTTCTCGGCCTCGTCCCAGATCACGCTCTGCGGGCCGTCGATGACGTCGGCCGCCACCTCGTAGCCGCGGTCGGCGGGCAGGCAGTGCAGGAACAGCGCGTCGGGCTGGGCCGTCGCCATCAAGGCGGTGTCGACCTGGTAGCCGCCGAAGGTCGCCACCCGCTCCGCCTTCTCGTCCTCCTTGCCCATCGACACCCAGGTGTCGGTGACGATCACGTCGGCGCCCGCCGCGGCCGCCGCCGGGTCGGTCAGCACCGCGACCGAGCCGCCGGTCTCGGCGGCGCGACGCTCGGCGTCGGCCACGACCTCCGGATGCGGGGCGTACTGCTCGGGGCAGGCGATGCGCACGTGCATCCCGGCCGTCGCCCCGGCGAGCAGGTAGGACTGCGCCATGTTGCTCGCGCCGTCGCCGAGGAACGTCACCGTGAGGCCGGCGAGCGTTCCGCGGTGCTCGCGGATCGTCAGGAAATCGGCCAGCAGCTGGCACGGGTGGAAGTCGTCGGAGAGCGCGTTGACCACGGGCACCCGGGTGCCGGCCGCCATCTCCTCCAGGCCCGACTGGGCGTAGGTGCGCCAGACGATGGCCGCGACCTGCCGCTCCAGTACGCGAGCCGTGTCACTCGCGGTCTCCTTGCCGCCGAGCTGGCTCGAGGCGGTGGAGATGATCAGCGGCACGCCGCCGAGGTCGGCGATGCCGACGGCGAACGAGACGCGGGTGCGGGTGGAGGACTTGTCGAAGATCACCGCGACCGTCTGCGGACCCTCGAGCGGACGGGCCTGGAAGCGGTCGGCCTTCAGGCGCTCGGCGAGGTCGAGGATCTGGGCCTGCTCGGCCGGGGTGATGTCGTCGTCACGAAGGAAGTGCCTGGTCATGCTCGCCTCAGGGGTGGGGACGGGGCGCGGATCGCGATGCGCCGAAAGGTTCAGGATAGCGGGACGGGCTCAGAGCGCCTCGACGAGGGCGAACGCCTGTCGCAGGCGGTCGCCGAACTCGCGCACCTCGTCGTCGCCGATGATCAGCGGCGGCGCGATGCGCAGGCTCGAGTCGTTCGGGGCGTTGATGATGAGGCCGGAGGCGAGCGCCGCATCCGACAGCTGCGGGGCGACCGGTTCGCGGAGGCCGACGCCGATCAGGAGTCCCTGGCCGCGCACCTCCTCGACGAGCGGCGAGTCGATCTCGCGGATGGCGGCGCGCAGCTGCTCGCCGCGCACGAGTGCGTTCTCGACGAGACCCGCGTCCTCGATGTGGCCGAGCACGGCGTTCGCCGTGGCGGTCGCCAGCGGGTTTCCTCCGAAGGTGCTGCCGTGCTGACCGCGCCGGAAGAGGTCGGAGGCCCAGCCGAAGGTGACCAGGGAACCGATCGGGAAACCGCCGGCCATGCCCTTGGCGATGGTCACCGCATCCGGCACGATGCCCGCGTTCTGGTAGGCGAACCAGGCGCCCGTGCGGCCGACCCCGGTCTGGATCTCGTCGACGACGAGGAGCACCCCGTGCTGCTCGGTCAGCTCGCGCGCCCGCTTCAGGTAGCCCTCCGGCAGGTCGATCACGCCGGCCTCGCCCTTGACGGGCTCGAGGAAGAGGGCGGCGACCGAGTCGTCGATGGCGGCCTCGAGGGCTTCGATCGTGCTCGGGATGTGCTCCACTCCCCCGGGCACCGGCTCGAACGGCTCGCGCATCGCGGGCTTGCCGGTGAGCGCGAGCGCCCCCATGGTGCGGCCGTGGAAGGCGTTCTCGAGCGCGACGATGCGGCGGCGGGTGGGGCTGGAGTTCAGGCGGGCGAGCTTGAACGCGGCCTCGTTCGCCTCGGCGCCCGAGTTGCAGAAGTAGGCGCGCCCGGCGTCGCCCGCGCCGGTCAGGCGCTTCAGCCGCTCGGCCAGCTCGAGCTGGGGCGGGGTCGAGAAGTAGTTCGACACGTGGGCGAGGGTGGCCGCCTGGCGGCTGACCGCCTCGACGAACACCGGATGCGCGTGACCGAGCGAGTTCACCGCGATGCCGGCGAGGAAGTCGAGGTAGCGGTTGTCCTCGTCGTCCCAGACCCACGCGCCCTCGCCGCGCACGAGGAAGCGCAGTGGCATGCCCATCGTGCGCATGAGCGATTCGTCGAAGCGGTTCTTCCACGGGGAGGAGGACAAGACGGGCCTTCCGGGTCGGTGTCGGGGCGGATGGAGGAGTGCGTGTGGCCGGTTCGGTGGGAGCGGGGTGCCCGGGTCAGGGCTCGTGCGTCGGCACGACCTCGGTGCCGAAGCCGCCGGGGGTGAAGATCTCGAGCAGCACCGAGTGCGCCTCGCGCCCGTCGATGATGGCGGCCTTCGGCACACCGCCGTCGACGGCCTCGAGGCACGCGGCCATCTTGGGGATCATGCCCGATTCGAGGCCGGGCAGCAGGGCGCGGAGCTCCTCGCTCTCGATCTCGGAGACGAGCGAGTCACGGTTCGGCCAGTCGCTGTAGAGCCCCGGCACGTCGGTGAGCACCACGAGCTTCGCGGCGCCGAGTGCGACGGCGAGGGCGGCGGCGGCCGCATCGGCGTTCACGTTCAGCACCTGACCGGGCGAGTCGATGTCGGGTGCGATCGAGGAGACGACCGGGATGCGGCCGGCCGCGAGCTGCGCCTGCACGCCCTCGGGGTTCACGCCGATCACGTCGCCGACGAGCCCGAGGTCGACGAGTTCGCCGTCGATCTCGACCCCGCGCCGGCGGCCCTCGAAGAGCCCGGCGTCCTCCCCCGAGAGGGCGGCGGCGAGCGGTCCGTGCTCGTTGATGTTGCTGACGATGTCGCGGCTGATCTGACCGGTGAGCACCATGCGCACCACGTCCATGGCCTCGGGGCTCGTGACCCGGTAGCCGCCGCGGAACTCGCTGGCGATACCCAGCCGGTCGAGCATCTTCGAGATCTGGGGGCCGCCGCCGTGCACGACGACGGGCTTGAGGCCGGCGTAGCGGAGGTAGACGATGTCCTCGGCGAAGGTGCGCTGCAGCGCCGGGTCGACCATGGCGTTGCCGCCGAACTTGATCACGACGATCTCGCCGTGGAAGCGCTTGAGCCAGGGCAGCGACTCGATCAGGGTGTTCGCCTTGACGTGCGCGAGCTCGGCGTCGGCCTCGGTGCGCTGGATGTGCTCGGCCATCAGCTGGCGTACGCGCTGTTCTCGTGCACGTAGTCGTGCGTGAGGTCGTTGGTGAAGATCGTCGCCGTGGCGTCTCCCGCCTTGAGGTCGATCAGGATGGTGCAGGCCCGCGGCGTGAGGTCGACCAGCTCGCGGTCGTCACCCGGCTCGCCGCTGCGGCAGACCATCACGCCGTTCATCGAGACGTCGATGGCGTAGGGGTCGAAGGCGGCGTCGGTCGTTCCCAGCGCGGCCAGCACCCGGCCCCAGTTGGGGTCGTTGCCGAAGATGGCCGCCTTCAGCAGGTTGCTGCGGGAGACGGCCCGGCCGACCACCACGGCGTCGTCTTCGCTCTCGGCGTTGACGACCTCGATCGCGATGTCGTGGCTCGCGCCCTCGGCGTCGGCCTGCAGCTGCAGCGCGAGGTCGCGGCAGAGGGCGGTGAGGGCGTCGGTGAAGGCGGCCTCGTCGACCTCGACGACGGATGCTCCGCTCGCCAGCAGGGCGACGGTGTCGTTGGTCGACATGCAGCCGTCCGAGTCGAGGCGGTCGAAGGTGACGCGGGTGGCCGCCCGGAGCGCCCGGTCGAGCGCGGCGGGCGGGAGCACGGCGTCGGTGGTGAGCACCACCAGCATCGTCGCGAGGCCGGGCGCGAGCATCCCCGCCCCCTTGGCCATGCCGCCGATGGACCAGCCGTCGCCTTCGACGACGGCCTCCTTCGGGTGCGAGTCGGTGGTCATGATGGCGAGGGCCGCGTCGTGGCCGCCCTCGGCGCCGAGCGCGTCGGCGGCGGCGGGCACGTTCTGCAGGATGGCGTCGCGGAAGCTCTGGTCGCCCACCCCGATCAGGCCGGTCGAGCAGACGAGCACGTCGCCGGGCGAGACGCCGAGCGCCGTGCCGACCGCCTCGGCCGTGGCGTGCGTGGTCTGGAAGCCGAAGGCTCCCGTGAAGCAGTTGGCGCCTCCGGAGTTCAGGACGACGGCCGACACCCGCCCGTCGGCGATGACCTGCTGCGACCAGAGGATCGGGTTGGCCTTGGCGCGGTTCGAGGTGAACACGGCGGCGGCGTGCTGCAGCGGGCCCTGGTTGACGACCAGCGCGAGGTCGCGGGCTCCGGTCGACTTGAGGCCGGCGGCGACGCCCGAGGCCGTGAAGCCGGCGGGGTGGGTGACGCTCACGGGGCGACTCCGTTCACGGGCAGGCCGAGGGTCTCGGGCAGGCCCAGGGCGATGTTGGTGGACTGGATGGCGGCGCCCGCGGTGCCCTTGACGAGGTTGTCGAGCACGGTGACCGTGACCACGCGCTCGGCGGCCTCGTCGACGGCCAGGCCGATCAGGGCCGAGTTCGAGCCGAGCACGTCGGCCACCTTGGGGAACGAGCCCTCGGGCAGCAGGTGCACGAACGGCTCGTCGGCGTAGGCGAGCTCCCAGGCCGAGCGCACGTCGGCGGCGCTGACCCCGGGCTGCAGGCGGGCGGTCGAGGTGGCGATGATGCCGCGCGACATGGGCACGAGCATCGGGGTGAACGAGACGGTGACCTTCTCGCCCGAGGCACCCTCGAGGTTCTGCACGATCTCGGGCACGTGCCGGTGCACGCCACCGACGCCGTAGGCGTGGGCCGAGCCGAGCAGCTCGCTCGCCAGGAGGTCGGTGCGGAGGGTCTTGCCGGCGCCCGAGGGCCCGACCGCGAGCACGGCGACGAGGTCGGCGGCCTGGATGACGGCGGCGCGGAGGCCCGGGGCGAGGCCGAGGCTGACGGCGGTGACGTTGCAGCCGGGCACGGCGATGCGTTTCACCCCGGTCAGGGCCTCGCGCTGCTTGCCGCCGTTCAGGCGCACCAGCTCGGGCAGACCGTAGGGCCAGGAGCCGTGGTACTCGGAGCGGTAGAACTCGAGCCAGGCGTTCTCGTCGGTGAGGCGGTGGTCGGCGCCGCAGTCGACCACGAGCGCACTGTCGCCGAGCTCGGCGGCGAGCGCCCCGGAGTGCCCGTGCGGCAACGCGAGGAAGACCACGTCGTGGCCCTTCAGGGTCTCGGCCGAGGTGTCCTGCAGCACGAGGTCGGCGTAGGAGCGGAGATGGGGCTGCACCTCGATCAGCGGCTGGCCGGCGTTCTTGTGCGCCGTCACGGTTCGCACCTCGAACTCCGGATGCGCGCTGAGAAGCCTCAGGACCTCGCCTCCGGCGTACCCGGAGGCACCCGCGACCGCAACTGAATAGACCATGGATCAAATCTAGCCGGTAGCGGGCGCCCCCTTTTCGCGAGCGCCGTTCGCGCCGCGGCGGCTACTCGCGCACGGTGGCGCCGAACAGTTCGCCGGCCTTCGCCGCGCCGCCGAGCTTCGCCTCGCTCGCCTCGGCGGCGGTGAGGGTGCGATCGGGAGCCCGGAAGCGGAGCGCGAACGTCAGGGACTTGGCGGCATCCGGAACACCCGTGCCGCGGTAGTCGTCGACCAGGCGGATGCTCTCGAGCAGCTCGCCCGCGCCCTCGACCACGGCCCGCTCGACCTCGCCGGCGGGGATCGCCGCGTCGACGACCAGCGACAGGTCTTGCGTGGCGGCCGGGTAGCCCGAGATCGGCGCGACCTCGATGGTCTCGCCCGCCGCGGCGAGCAGCGCGTCGAGGTCGAGCTCGGCCACCGCGACCACGCGCGGCAGGTCGAGCTCCTGCGTCAGCGTCGGCAGCAGCTCGCCGGCGAAGCCGACGCTCCGCTCGACGCCGTCGGCGCCGCGCACGAACAGCTCGGCCGTGCGACCGGGGTGCAGCGCGGTGTGCGAGCCGCCGGCGACGCGCAGCTCGACGGCGAGCGCCGACTCGACGAGCCGCACCACGTCGAGAACGTCGGCGATGCCGGCGGGCACGGCGGGCTGGCCCGGCTGCTTGTCGACGGCGTTGCCCAGAACGAGCACGCCGATGCGGCGCGGCTGCGGCGGGATGCCGCCGTGCAGCTCGGCCAGCTCGCCCGCGTCGGGCAACCGGGCGCCCGCGGGGAGCTCGGCCTGGCCGTACTCGCGACCCGCCTCGGGCCGGAAGACGAGGCCGAGCTCGAACAGCCCGAGGTCGGTGAGACCGCGCGAGAGGTTGCGGCGCGCGATGTCGATCAGCCCGGGCAGGAGGGAGGTGCGCAGCAGCGACGCCTCGGCGTCGAGCGGGTTCGCGACGCGGATGGCCGGCACCTCTTCGTCGCGGGGGCTGCCGAACGCGCGGTTCATCGCGGCGCCGACGAACGGGTAGGCGAGCACCTCGGTGAGTCCGCCGGCGGCCAGCACGTCGGCCGTTCGGCGACGGGTCACCTGCGTGACGGTGAGGCCGCGTCCGGGAGGCGCGACCGGCAGGATCGACGGGATGCGGTCGTAGCCGACGATGCGCGCGACCTCCTCGGCGAGCGAGGCCTTGTCTGTGATGTCGGGGCGCCACGACGGCGGGGTGACGACGAAGCCGGCCGAGGTCTCCTCGACGGTCGCGCCGATCTCGGCGAGCGAGCGGGCGGTCTCGTCGCTGGTGAAGTCGACACCGACGAGGCGCTGCACGTAGCCGAACGGCAGCACGATCGAGCCGGGCTCCGGATGCTCGTGGTGCACCGACCCGAGACCGTCGTCGGCCGTGCCGCCGGCGAGCGTCTCGAGCAGCTCGACCACGCGGGCGGCGGCGGGCTGCGCCACGGCCGGGTCGACGCCGCGCTCGAAGCGGCGGGACGCCTCGCTCGGCAGCTTGTGCCGGCGGGCGGTACGGGCGATCGAGACGGGGTCGAAGTTGGCCGACTCGACGAGCACGTTCGTGGTGCCGTCGCCGATCTCCGTCGAGGCTCCGCCCATCACGCCCGCGAGGCCGACGGCTCCGCGGTCGTCGGCGATCACGAGGTCTTCGGGGTCGAGCCGGCGGGTCTGGCCGTCGAGGGTCTCGAGGGTCTCGCCCGGGGCGGCGCGGCGCACGACGAGGCCGCCCTGCAGGGCATCCAGGTCGTAGCCGTGGATCGGCTGCCCGAACTCGAGCATGACGTAGTTGGTGATGTCGACCACGAGCGAGATCGAGCGGATGCCGGCGAGCTTCAGTCGCGACACCAGCCAGGCGGGGCTCGGCCGGGTGGGGTCGACGCCGCGCACCACGCGGGTGACGAACACCGTCGCGCCGACGCGGCCGCGGATGGGCGCCTCGTCGTGGATGGCGACGGGGAACCCGTTCGCGGCGACCGGGGTGACCCGGGCCACCGGGTCGCGGAAGGCCGCGCCGGTGGAGTTGGAGAACTCGCGGGCGATGCCGCGGATGGAGAAGGCGTAGCCGCGGTCGGGCGTGACGTTGACCTCGACGGCCTCGTCGTCGAGCCCGAGCAGCGGGAGCGCGTCGGTGCCGACCTCGGGGTCGAGGCCCAGGGTGCTGAGACGCAGGATGCCGTCGTGGTCCTCCCCCAGCCCGAGCTCGCGGGCGGAGGCGATCATGCCGTCGGAGACGTGGCCGTAGGTCTTGCGGGCCGCGATGGCGAAGCCGCCGGGCAGCACGGCGCCCGGGAGCGTCACCACGACCTTGTCACCCTCGAAGAAGTTGCCGGCGCCACAGACGATGCCGCGCACATCCGCCCCGCCGTCGGCGGCCGGCTGCCCCTCGGGGGCGACGCGCACCTGGCACCAGCGGATGGTCTTGCCGTTGGACTGCGGCTCGGGCACGAACTCGAGCACCTGCCCCACGACGATCGGGCCCTGGAGGTCGAAGTCGTGAGACCCCTCCTCCTCGAGACCGACCTTGACGAGGGCGGCGTGGACGTCGGCGATCGAGGCGCCGACGGGGAGGTCGACGTACTCGGCGAGCCAGGAGAGAGGAACCCGCATGACTAGACCACCATTCCGAACTGCTGGGAGAAGCGCACGTCGCCCTCGACCATGTCGCGCATGTCGTTGAGGTCGTTGCGGAACTGCAGGGTGCGCTCGATGCCCATGCCGAACGCGAAGCCCGAGTACTCGTCGGGGTCGATGCCCGCCGAGCGGAGCACGTTGGGGTTCACCATGCCGCAGCCGCCCCACTCCACCCAGCGCGCGCCGCCCTTGGCATTGGGCTGCCAGACGTCCATCTCGGCGCTCGGCTCGGTGAAGGGGAAGTAGTTGGGGCGCAGGCGGATCTTCGCGCCCTCGCCGAACATCTGCGTGGCGAAGTGCTCGAGCGTGCCGCGGAGGTGCGCCATGGTGAGGCCCTTATCGATGGCAATGCCCTCGACCTGGCTGAACACCGGGGTGTGCGTGGCGTCGAGCTCGTCGGTGCGGTAGACGCGGCCGGGCGCGATCACGTACACGGGCAGCGGGCGCTCGAGCAGGCTCCGCACCTGCACGGGGCTGGTGTGGGTGCGGAGCACGAGGTGCGACTCGGGCGGGTCGATGAAGAAGGTGTCCTGCATCGCGCGGGCCGGGTGGTCGGCGTCGAAGTTCAGGGCGTCGAAGTTGAACCACTCGCTCTCGACCTCGGGGCCCTCGGCGACCTCCCACCCCATGCCGACGAAGATGTCGGCGATGCGGTCTTGCAGCAGGGAGAGCGGATGGCGGGCGCCAATGCGGCGTCGGCTGGGCAGGGCCGTCACGTCGACCGTCTCGGCGGCCAGCTTCTGGGCCTCCTCGAGGGCGACGACCTCGGTCTCGCGAGACGCGATGGCCTGGTTGACCCGGGCGCGGGCCTGGCCGACGAGCTTGCCGGCGGCGGCCTTCTGGTCGCCCGGCAGCGACTTGATCTGCGCGTTGAGCGTGGCGAGCGTCGAGCCCTCCCCCGCGTGGGCGGAGCGCACGGCGCGGAGCTCGGCGGAGTCGGTGGCGGTCGCGAGGGCTGCGAGCGCCGCGTCGACCGCGTCGCTCACCGCCTGCTCGGTGATGGCGATGGGTTCAGACACGAGGCACAAGTTTACGGGGTGCGGTGCGGTTGCGCCGCCCGATCTGTTCCGTCGCCGCGTCTATTCCGTCGCGGCGTTCTCGGGGTTGCCGTTCGCCGCCGCCAGCGGGCCCGGCATGGCGCGACCGCCCTGCTCCCCGCCGTCGAGCAGCACCGGCGCTGCCTTCGGCGAGCGGCGGCGGGCCAGCCGCCGCGCGACCCACGACAGGGTGAGGTTGATCGCCAGGTAGATCACGAGGGTGATGAGGAACAGCGTGAAGAGGTAGCGGTTGCCGTAGAAGCTCGACAGGTTGTTCATCGTGGTGCGGATCAGCTCGTTGTACCCGACGATGTAGCCGAGGCTGGTGTCTTTCAGCAGCACGACGAGCTGGGCAACGATGATCGGCAGCATCTGGCGGAACGCCTGCGGGAACTCGATCTGCAGCTTGGTCTGCAGCCGGGTGAGGCCGAGGCTCAGCCCGGCCTCGCGCTGGCCGCGCGGCAGCGAGACGATGCCCGCCCGCAGGGCCTCGCCGATCAGGGCACCGTTGTAGATCGCCAGGGCGATGACGACCGCCCAGAACGCCCCGGTCGACCCGACGAGCAGGATGAACAGCATCATCAGCAGCACGGGCATGCCGCGGAAGAACTCGAGCACGATCGTCGTCGGCACCCGCACGACGGCGAGCGGTGAGGTGCGGAGCAGCGCGAAGAGCACGCCGATCACGAGGGCGCCCGCCGCGGCGATGGCCGCCGCCTGCAGCGTGCCGAGCACACCGCGCCCCACCGCACCCCAGAACTCGGGGTCGGTGACGAGCTTCTCCCAGCGCGTCCAGTCGAAGTAGCCCGGCAGCGTGATGCCGCCGGACTCGCGCGGCTGGGCGAGGGTGAAGACGATCCAGGCGAGGCCGGCGAGCACGACCACGATGACGATCGCCGATGCGATGCGGGAGCGCCGCTTGGCGCGCGGGCCCGGGGCGTCGAACAGGACGGAGGCGCTCATCGCTGCACCGCGAATCTCTTCTCGAGCCGGCCGGCGAGGATGCCGAGCGGGATGGTGATGACGAGGTAGAAGGTGGCCACCGCGAGCAGCACGGCGATCACCGCGTTGCCGTTGGCGTTGGCCAGCGTGCGGCCGACCCCGAAGAGCTCGGCCACGAAGAAGGCGCCGGCGACCGAGGTGTTCTTGGTCAGGGCGATCAGCACGTTGATCAGCGGCGGGATGACCATCCGGAACGCCTGCGGGAAGATGACGATGCTCACCGTCTGACCGAAGCCGAGCCCGAGGCTCCGCGCGGCCTCGGCCTGGCCGACGGGCACGCCGTTGATGCCCGAGCGCAGGGCCTCCGCCACGAAGGGCGAGGTGTAGGCGGTGAGGCCGATGATGGCGCACCAGAAGTAGGGCAGCTCCGAGCCGAGGTACGGCAGGATGATCGCGCAGAAGAACAGCACGAGCGTGAGCGGGGTGTTGCGCAGCAGCTCGGTGTAGACGGCGGCGACGCTCGAGAGCGCCGGCACGGGCGAGATGCGCATGGCGGCGACGATCGTGCCGACCACGAGCGCTCCGAGCCCCGCGATGAGGAGCAGCGAGAGCGTCTGGCCGAAGCCCTCGAGGTAAGCCGGCAGGTTGTCGATGACGACGTTCACTCGCACTCCTCTCTATCGGTCTGGTCGGTGGGTGGGAACGGGCAGGGAGGTGGGGAGCCGCCGGAGCGGCTCCCCACCGGAGGGATCAGTAGCGGTCGACCGCCGGGGGCTCGACGAACGGCAGCACGGCGCCGGCCGTCTCGTTCCACGCCTCCTCGTAGGAGCCGTCCTCGTAGGACTCCTCGAGGGTGTCGTTGATGAAGGTGCGGAAGTCGGTGTCGTCCTTCGCGAGGCCGATGCCGTAGGGCTCCTCGGTGAAGGGCTTGCCGACGACCTGGAACTCGCCCTCGTTCTGCGCGGCGAGGCCGGCGAGGATGACGTTGTCGGTCGAGACCGCCACGACCTGGCCCGTGCGCAGCGGCTCGAGGCAGTTCGTGTAGGTGTCGGTGAGCACCACGTCGGCGCCGAGCGCCTCGAGGTTGGCCGCCGGCGTCGAGCCGGTGACCGAGCAGACCTTCTGGCCGACCAGGTCGTCCTCGGTCTTGATGTCGTCGTTGTCGCTCAGGGTCAGGATGCTCTGGCCGGCGGTGTAGTAGGGACCTGCGAAGGAGATGACCTCCTTGCGCTTGTCGTTGATCGTGTAGGTCGCCACCACGATGTCGACCTCGCCGTTCTGGATGAAGGGCTCGCGGTTGGCCGAGACCGTCTCGACCCAGTTGATCTTGTCGTCGTCGATGCCGAGCTTGTCGGCGATGATCTTGCCGATCTCGACGTCGAAGCCCTCGGGCGTGCCGTCGGGGCCGACGAGCCCGAACAGGGGCTGGTCGAACTTGGTGCCGATGGTGATCTCGCCGGCGCTGGACAGGCGCTCCATGGTCGAGCCGGCCGCGAAGGTGGGCGCCGCCTCGGGCGTCTCCTCGCTGTCGGCGGCGTCGTCGGACCCCGCGCATCCCGTCAGGACCAGGGCGGTCGCCGCGGCGAGTGCGAAGAACGATAGCTTCGTGTGCTTCATTGGTCGTACCTCTCGTGTGCTGTGTTCCCCGCGGCAGACGCGCGGGATGGTTCCCGCCTAGTGGGCGAGGATCTTGGAGAGGAAGTCCTTCGCTCTCGGTGACTGGGGGTTGCCGAAGAACTGCTCGGGCGCAGCCTCTTCCTCGATGCGGCCGTCGGCCATGAAGAGCACGCGGTCGGCCGCCTTGCGCGCGAAGCCCATCTCGTGGGTCACGACGATCATCGTCATGCCGTCTTTCGCGAGGCCGACCATGACGTCGAGCACCTCGTTGATCATCTCCGGGTCGAGCGCGCTGGTGGGCTCGTCGAGCAGGATGAGCTTGGGCTCCATGGCGAGCGACCGCGCGATCGCCACGCGCTGCTGCTGGCCACCCGAGAGCTGGGCCGGCATCTTCTTCGCCTGGTTGGCGACGCCCACGCGCTCGAGCAGGGTCATGGCGCGCGCCTCGGCGTCTTTCCGCGACAGCCCCCGCACCTTCATCGGGGCGAGGGTCACGTTCTCGAGCACCGTCTTGTGCGCGAAGAGGTTGAACGACTGGAACACCATGCCCACGTCGGCCCGCAGCGTCGCGAGCTCGCGCCCCTCGCTCGGCAGCACCGTGCCGTCGATGGTGATGGTGCCGGAGTCGATGGTCTCGAGCCGGTTGATCGCCCGGCAGAACGTGGACTTGCCGGAGCCCGAGGGCCCGATGACCACGACGACCTCGCCGCGGGCGACGGTGGTGGAGATGTCTTTGAGGACGTGCAGCTCACCGAAGTGCTTGTCGACGTGGTCGATCACGACCAGCGGGCCCTCGGCACCACCTGACACTCGAACAGGGGTATCGGCGGATTTCATGATGAAAACCCAACCACACCCGTTCGGGGGGTGCAATTCGAGAAGCGCTTCTGTAACCGAAGCGAAACATTCTCAGGAGCGCAGGGCGAAGGCGCTCTCGTACAGGCACACCGACGCGGCGGTGGCGAGGTTCAGCGACTCGGCCTGGCCGTAGATCGGCAGCGAGACGGCCCGGTCGACGGCGGCGAGGTCGTCGTCGGTGAGCCCTCGGGCCTCGTTTCCGAAGACCCAGGCGGTGGGCTTCGCGAGGAGGCCTGCGGTGCGCACGTCGAGCAGGTCGTCGCCCTTGATGTCGGCGGCGAGGGCCTGCAGACCGGCCTCGCGGGCGCGGCGAAGCACGTCGTCGAGGGTCGCCTCAACGGCGACCGGGAGGTGGAACAGCGAGCCCGTGGTCGAGCGCACCACCTTGGGGTTGTAGAGGTCGACCGAGCGCCCCGTCAGGATGACCGCGTCGGCACCCGCCGCATCCGCCGCCCGGATGATCGTGCCCGCGTTGCCGGGGTCGCGAACCTCCTCCAGCACCGCGACGAGACGCGGGCCGGCGGCGAAGATGTCTTTCAGGGCCGTGGGGAACTGGCGGCAGACGGCGATGAAGCCCTGCGGCGTCACGGTGTCGGCCATCGAGTCGAGCACCGGCTCGGTGACGAACTCGACGTCGATGCCGGCGTCGGAGGCCCGCCGCGCGATGTCGGCGTGGCGCTCCAGCGCCGTCGGAGTGGCGAACAGGTCGATCACGAGGTGCGGCGCGAACGTCAGCGCCTCGACGACCGCCTGCGGCCCCTCCAAGAGGAAGAGCCCGGTCTCGGACCGGGCTCCCTTCTTGGCGAGTTTCGCCACAGCCCGAACGCGCGGTGATCGCGGATTGTCGAGCATGCGGCTGGCTCTCTTCTGTTGTGTGTCGTGCAGCGGCTGAGGCTACGCGGCGGTCTTCGGAGCCGAGGTGTCGGCGGGAAGAGCGGCCTTGGCGCTCGCGACGATCGACGCGAAGGTGGCGGGCTCGTTCACGGCGAGCTCGGCCAGGATGCGGCGGTCGACCTCGATGCCGGCCAGGGCGAGGCCCTGGATGAGGCGGTTGTAGGTCAGGCCGTTCGCACGCGACGCGGCGTTGATGCGCTGGATCCACAGGCGGCGGAAGTCGCCCTTGCGCGCACGGCGGTCACGGTAGGAGTAGACGAGGGAGTGGGTGACCTGCTCCTTGGCCTTGCGGTACAGACGCGACCGCTGACCGCGGTAGCCCTCGGCGCGCTCGAGGATGACCCGACGCTTCTTGTGGGCGTTGACAGCCCTCTTCACTCTTGCCATTGCTCTTCTTCTTTCTCGTCTAGGTCGGCTGCTGCAGCGGTGGCTACAGGCCGAGAAGCTTCTTGGCGACCTTGGTGTCGGCCTTGGACAGCACCTGGTCCTTGTTCAGGCGAGCCTTGCGCCCGGGAGCCTTGACCTCCAGGTTGTGGCGCATACCGGCCTGCTGCTTCATGATCTTTCCGCTGCCGGTGACCTTGAAACGCTTCTTGGCACCGGAGTGCGTCTTCTGCTTGGGCATGGTTCTCCTTGTGTTGTTCGGGCTTTTCGCGGCCGGGGAGGCCGGTCGGGATTACTACTCGGCCGAGGTGGCCGGAGCTGCCGGCTCGTCGCCGGGGTTCGTGGGGGCCGGCTCGTGAGCTCGGGCCTTGTTCGCATCGCGCTTCGCGTTCTGCTCGGCCTTGGCCTCTGACTTGTTCTTCAGCGGGCCGATGACCATGACCATGTTGCGGCCGTCGATGGTCGGGGTCGACTCGACGGTGCCGAACTCGGAGACGTCTTCCGCGAAGCGCTGGAGCAGACGCACGCCCTGGTCGGGACGCGACTGCTCACGACCGCGGAAGAGGATCATCGCCTTGACCTTGTCGCCCGCCTTGAGGAAGCCCTCGGCGCGCTTGCGCTTGGTCTCGTAGTCGTGCACGTCGATCTTCAGGCGGAAGCGCACCTCCTTGAGGATGGTGTTCGCCTGGTTGCGGCGGGCCTCCTTGGCCTTCTGCGCGGCTTCGTACTTGAACTTTCCGTAGTCCATGATCTTCGCGACCGGGGGCTTGGAGTTGGGCGCGACCTCGACGAGGTCGAGGTCAGCCTCCTGGGCGAGCCGGAGCGCGACGTCGATGCTGACGACGCCGACCTGCTCGCCACCGGGGCCCACGAGGCGGACCTCGGGGACACGGATACGGTCGTTTGTACGGGGATCGCTGATGCGTTGCTCCTTAGTTTCGTGTCTGGGCGAAAGCAAGGAACCACGCGCGCTCGCGAATTCTCATTCGCATCACGGCACGTCACACCCGGTCTTCCCGCCGGAGCGGGAGGGGTGTGCAGACCCGGTAACCTGATGAAGCGGTATGCGCGGGTGGGAGATTCTCCACTTTCGTACTGGGGCCGATGACCCCAGAGCCTCGAAGAGTCTAGCAGAGACTCGCCCCGAACAGTAAGGACTTCTTCGCGATGAGCGACTCCAGCCACTTCGACGACAGCTCAGACGCCATCCGCGACATCGCGGAGGTGCCGGCCGTCGAGGTCATCACGACCACCGCGGTGCACCTCATGAGCGCCGCCGCCGTGAAGTGCGGCCTGGCCGACGACCCCGATCTCGAGCTCGACCTCGACGAGGCGCGCAAGCTCATCACGGCCCTCGCGGGGCTCGTCACCGCGTCGGCGCCGTTCCTCGGAGACCAACACGCCCGCAGCCTGCGCGACGGGCTGCGGTCGCTGCAGCTGGCGTTCCGCGAGGCGTCCGCGGTGCCCGACGCCATCGGCGAGGGCCCGGGCGAGAAGTACACCGGCCCCGTCAGCTGAGCCGGCTCAGGGCAGGGCGGTCAGGCGCACCCCGAGCGAGTCGACGCGCTCCGCGATGAGCGGATGCGCGGCCCAGCGCTCCTGCAGGCGTGACGTCAGCGCGCCGAGCGCCGCCTGGTCGAGCCCGGGCACGAGGGCCAGCACGACCACGACGTCGTGCCCGAGCATCCGGTAGCCGGGGTCGCCGGCCACCAGGCGGAGGGCCGCCACCGCGGGTTCGCCGGCGATGCTGGCCTCGAACGCGGCGAGCACCTCGGGGTCATCCA
Organism: Herbiconiux sp. VKM Ac-1786; assembly: GCF_015350805.1. Taxonomy (GTDB): domain Bacteria; phylum Actinomycetota; class Actinomycetes; order Actinomycetales; family Microbacteriaceae; genus Herbiconiux. The sequence continues at coordinate 19,714 of NZ_JADKSG010000001.1, forward strand.
CCGCGGGCACCCACGGGGTGCTGCGGGCGATGGCCCAGACCGCGGGGCGGCGCAGCACGAACTCGGTCGCGGAGCCCGGGTCGAGCACGATCAGCTCGGTGTCCTCGGCGACGGCGGCCAGCGCCATGCGGGGCGCGGCGACCGGGATCGGGCGGGCCGTGGGGTTCCAGGCGCCGAGCGCCGCCACCGAGGTGAAGGCCGGGAGGACGGTGCGGCCGCCGGGGCCGGCGACCGTGACGAGGGAGAGCTCCTGCGTCTTGTCGACGCGGAGGCCCGTGTCGGTCACGCCCTCGTCGCCGGCGTGGGCCACGAGCGGGACGAGCAGGCGCACGTCGCGGACGGCGTCGACCACTGCATCCGGAGACCCCTCGCCCGCGCGGAACGCCGTCAGCGCAGCGAGGAGCGCGGGCGGGGCGCTGCCGTCGTCGTCGCTCGGGGTGCCGTGCGAGTCGAAGTGCCGCCCCTGCCAGGGCTGACCGGCGGAGTCGGCGAAGTGGGAGGGCAGGGAACGGGCCGCGGGCGGGCCGTCGTGCCCGGTGTCGTCAGTCAGACGCCACGTCCAGGGCTTCGGCGAGCGTGAACGCGCCCGAGTAGAGGGCGCGGCCGACGATGGCGCCCTCGAGGCCGAGCGGCACGAGTGCGCGCAGCTCGACGAGGTCGTCGAGGCTCGAGATGCCGCCCGAGGCGATCACCGGGCGGGAGGTGCGCTCCATGACCTGGCGGAGGAGGTCGACGTTCGGGCCCTTCAGCGTGCCGTCCTTCGTGACGTCGGTGACGACGTAGCGGGCGCAGCCGGCCTCCTCGAGGCGGTCCATGACGTGCCAGAGGTCGCCGCCGTCCTGCGTCCAGCCGCGGGCGGCGAGGGTCGTGCCGCGCACGTCGAGACCGACCGCGACGGCGTCGCCGTACTGGGCGATGACGCTCGCGGCCCACTCAGGGTTCTCGAGGGCGGCCGTGCCGAGGTTGATGCGCTTGGCGCCCGACTCGAGCGCGGTCTCGAGGCTGCGGTCGTCGCGGATGCCGCCGGACACCTCGACGTTCACGCCCTTGGCCTGGCGGATGACCTTCTTGATCACGCCGAGGTTGCTGCCGCGGCCGAAGGCGGCGTCGAGGTCGACGAGGTGGATCCACTCCGCACCCTGCGAGACCCAGTCGACCGCCGCGTCGACCGGGTCGCCGTGGAAGGTCTCGGTGCCGGCCTCGCCCTGCGTCAGTCGCACGGCCTTGCCGCCCGAGACGTCGACGGCGGGCAGCAGCACGAGGGCCGGTGCCTTGTTGAACTCGCTCATGAGGTGTCCTTGCTGGTGCGGAGGGCGTGGATGCCCCCCGCGATCGTAGCGACTCGGGCGGCCGGCGTCGAAACGGGGGCCGCGCATCCGCTCGTCTGCGAACCCCGGCCGCTCGGGGGCGTGCGCGCGTCAGCGACGGAGCGAGGCGATCCAGTTCTGCAGCAGGCGGATGCCCGCGTCGCCGGATTTCTCGGGGTGGAACTGGGTGGCCGAGAGTGGGCCGTTCTCGACCGCCGCGATGAAGCGCCCGCCGTGGTCGGCCCAGGTGACCCGCGCGGGGCGGCGCTTGGGGTCGGGGTCGATCTGCCAGTCCTGGGCGGCGTAGGAGTGGACAAAGTAGAAGCGCTCGTCGCGGATGCCGTCGAACAGGACCGACTCCTCGGGGGCGTCGACCGTGTTCCAGCCCATGTGCGGCACGACCTCGGCCTTCAGGGGCTCGACGACACCGGGCCACTCGCCGAGGCCTTCGGTGTCGACACCGCGCTCGATGCCGTCGGCGAACATGACCTGCATGCCGACGCAGATGCCGAGCACGGGGCGACCGCCGGCGAGACGTCGGTCGATGACCTCTCCCCCGCGCACGGCGGTGAGCTGGTCCATCACGGCGCTGAAGGCTCCGACGCCCGGGACGAGGAGGCCGTCGGCGTCCATCGCCTTCTGCCGGTCGCCCGTGACGGTGACGTCGGCCCCGGCACGCTCGAGGGCCTTCGCCGCCGAGTGGATGTTGCCGCTGCCGTAGTCGAGCACGACGACGCTCGGCGCGCCCTTCGTGCTCACAGTGCGCCCTTCGTCGAGGGGATGCCCGTCACCAGCGGGTCGAGCGCCTTGGCCTGGCGGAAGGCGCGCGCGAAGGCCTTGAACTCGGCCTCGGCGATGTGGTGCGGGTCGCGGCCGCCGAGCACGGTGACGTGCACGGTGAGACCGGCGTTGAAGGTGATGGCCTCGAAGACGTGGCGAACCATCGAGCCCGTGAAGTGACCGCCGATCAGGTGATACTCGAAGCCGGCGGGCTCGCCGGAGTGCACGAGGAACGGGCGGCCCGAGATGTCGACGACGGCCTGCACGAGCGCCTCGTCGAGGGGCACGAGGGCGTCGCCGAAGCGCGAGATGCCGGCCTTGTCGCCGAGGGCCTGGCGGATCGCCTGGCCGAGCAGGATGCCCGTGTCCTCCACCGTGTGGTGCACGTCGATGTGGGTGTCGCCCGTGGCCCGCACCGTGAGGTCGGTGAGGGAGTGCTTCGCGAAGGCGGTGAGCAGGTGGTCGTAGAACGGCACCGAGGTCTGGATGTCGGAGACGCCGGTGCCGTCGAGGTCGAGGCTCAGCTCGATCGAGGACTCGCTCGTCTCGCGCTGCAGGCGGGCGGTGCGGGGTTCGGTCATGGGGTCAATCCTATCCGCGGGCGCCGGGGTGGCGGCGGGATGCGCGGGTGGGGGCGGGTGGGCGCTAGGAGCGGAGCGGGGTGAGCTCGCGCAGGGCGTCGAGGAAGGCCGTGGTCTCGGCGGCGGTGCCGGCGCTGACGCGGAGGTGGCCCGGGATGCTGAGGTTGCGGATGATGATGCCGCGGTCGAGCAGCTGCTGCCAGAGCGCGGCCGGGTCGTCGACGCCGCCGAAGAGCACGAAGTTCGCGGCGGTGGGCCAGGGCGAGTAGCCGAGGGCGGCGAGCTCGTCGACCATGCGGTCGCGCTGCGCCTTGATGTCGTCGACCATCGCGAGCATCTCGGGGGCGTGGGCGAGCGCCGCGACGGCGGCCGCCTGGGTCAGCGCCGAGAGGTGGTAGGGCAGGCGGACGAGCCGCAGCGCATCCGTCACCGCCGGATCGGCCGCCAGGTAGCCGAGACGGGCGCCCGCGAAGGCGAAGGCCTTGCTCATGGTGCGCGAGACGATCAGGCGCGGGCGGCCCTCGAGCAGCGACAGCGCGGTGGCCTCACCGGCGGGGGCGAACTCGGCGTAGGCCTCGTCGACCACGACGATGCCGTCGAAGGCGTCGTAGGCCGCCCGGATCGTGTCGAGGCCGAGCGCGGTGCCCGTGGGGTTGTTGGGGGCGCAGAAGAAGACGATGTCGGGCGTGGTCTTCTGGATCCACTCCACCGCGGTGGAGGGCGAGATCAGGAAGCCGGGGTCGCGTTCGCCGTCGATCCACCGGGTGCCGGTGCCCTGGGCGATGATCGAGTGCATCGAGTAGGTGGGTGGGAAGCCCAGCACCGAGCGGCCGGGGCCGCCGAACGCCATCATGATCTGCTGGAGGATCTCGTTCGAGCCGTTCGCCGCCCAGATGTGCTCGCGGGTGATGCCCGTTTCCGGCGCGGTGCCCTCGAGGTAGCCCGCGAGCGACTCGCGGAGGGCGGTGAACTCGCGGTCGGGGTACCGGTTGACGGTGATGAGCTCGCGAGCGATCGACTCGATGATGTCGCGGGCGACGTCTTCGGGGATCGGGTGCGTGTTCTCGTTGACGTTGAGCTCGACCGGCAGGTGCAGGTGCGGGGCGCCGTAGGGCTCGAGACCACGGAGGTCGTCGCGGATGGGCAGCTCGTCGAGGGAGGTCACCCCGAAAGCCTACCGATCCGCCGCGGGTGCCCGCCGTGTCGACGGCCCGTCGAGCGCGCGAGATTGCCGGCGGGCGGGTGGAGTGGGGCTAGTCGGCGAGGTCGGCCGGGACGGCGATGCGCTGCCCCGGCTGCACCGACGACGTGGCCAGCTGGTTCAGGCTGCGGATCTCGGCGATGACATCACGCGGGTCGGACTCGGGGGCGATCGTCTCGGCGATGCTCCAGAGCGACTGGCCGGCCTGCACCGTCAGGTAGTCGAACTCGGTCGTGACCGAGGAGCCCGTGGCGACCGCCGAGCCACCTGCAGCGAGGGCCGCGACGCTGAGCGCGGCGACGATCGGTGCGGCGACCACGGCGGCGAGGACCTTGCGGCCCCGTGCCGTGATGCGCAGGTGGGTGCTGGGGGTGGTGCTCACGTTCGCTGCTGCGATGCTCATGATTCCTCCTGGGGTGTTCGCACCGACGGTCGGCCGGGACCGCCGGTGCGAAGTTATGTTCCGAATCTATATTCGAATGTGGCTGTGGTCAAGTGGCGATCTGGACGGGAATCGGCGACACACTCGAACACAGATGCGTTTTCGAGCAGTTCTCGGATACAGTTTCGATCGACAGCTGAATCACATCACCAACCACCGACATCGGTGGAGGAAGCGCAGGGAGACGTGGCGAACGACACCGGCCGCACCAGACGGCGGAAGAGTCTCAGCGACAAACAGCTCGCCATCCTCGACGTGATCCAGCGCTCCGTGCTGTCACGCGGCTACCCGCCGAGCATGCGCGAGATCGGCGACGCCGTCGGCCTCGCCTCGCTCTCCAGCGTCACGCACCAGCTCAACCAGCTCGAGCTCTCGGGCTACCTGCGCCGCGACCCGAACCGGCCGCGCGCGATGGAGGTGCTGATCGACGTGCCGTCGCTCGAGGAGTCCCCCTCCCCCGACGCCGACTCCGCTCCCCCCGTGGGCGACGCCACCCTGGTGCCGCTGGTCGGCCGCATCGCCGCGGGCATCCCGATCACGGCCGAGCAGCAGGTCGACGAGGTCTTCCCCCTGCCCCGTCAGCTCGTCGGCAACGGCGACCTCTTCATGCTCAAGGTCGTCGGGGAGTCGATGATCGACGCCGCCATCTGCGACGGCGACTGGGTGGTCATCCGGCAGCAGAACACCGCCGAGAACGGCGACATCGTCGCCGCCATGCTCGACGAGGAGGCCACCGTCAAGGTGTTCCGCCAGCGTGACGGCCACACCTGGCTGCTCCCCCGCAACAGCAACTTCGAGCCCATCCTCGGCGACTACGCCACGGTGCTCGGCAAGGTCGTGGCGGTCCTCCGCGCGGTGTGACCCCCTGGAGCGCGTCCGCCCCGCGCAGACGGAAGCCCCCGGCCGCCTCACGGTGACCGGGGGCTTCTCGTTCCCCCGTCAGGCGGAGGTGGTGGCGCGGCTGCGCACCCGGTTCGTCGCCTCGATGACGTTCTTCAGCGACTCGACGGTCTCGTCGTAGCCGCGGGTCTTCAGGCCGCAGTCGGGGTTGACCCAGAGCTGGCGCTCGGGAACCGCGCCGAGCGCCTTCTCCAGCAGCTCCGTGACCTCGTCGACGCTCGGCACGCGGGGCGAGTGGATGTCGTAGACGCCCGGGCCCACGCCGTGGTCGAAGCCCGAGGACTCGATGTCGTGCACGACGTCCATCCGCGACCGCGCCGCCTCGATCGACGTCACGTCGGCGTCGAGCTTGCGGATGGCGTCGATGACGACGCCGAACTCCGAGTAGCAGAGGTGCGTGTGGATCTGCGTCGCCGTGCGCACGCCGGCGGTGGCCAGCTTGAACGAGCCGACCGACCAGTCGAGGTACTCCTCCTGGTCGCGCTGCTTCAGCGGCAGCAGCTCGCGGAGCGCCGGCTCGTCGACCTGCACGATGCCGATGCCGGCCGACTCGAGGTCGGCGATCTCGTCGCGGAGCGCGAACGCCACCTGACGGGCGGTCTCGCCGAGCGGCTGGTCGTCGCGCACGAACGACCAGGCGAGGATCGTCACCGGGCCGGTCAGCATGCCCTTCACGGGCTTCGGGGTGAGCGACTGCGTGTACACCGACCAGTCGACCGTGATCGGTGCCGGCCGGGACACGTCGCCCCAGAGGATCGACGGGCGCGTACAGCGGCTGCCGTACGACTGCACCCAGCCGTTCTCGGTCACCGCGAAGCCGTCGAGGTTCTCGGCGAAGTACTGCACCATGTCGTTGCGCTCCGGCTCGCCGTGCACGAGCACGTCGAGGCCGATCTCCTCCTGCAGCTTGACCACCCGGCGGATCTCGGCGCGCATCAGCTCGGTGTACTCCTCCGAGCTCAGCTCGCCCTTGACGAAACGGGCACGGGCGCGGCGGATGTCACCGGTCTGCGGGAACGAGCCGATCGTCGTGGTGGGAAGGAACGGGAGGGCGAGGGCCGCCTCCTGGGCCTCGAGGCGCTCCGCGTAGGCCGCGCGGGAGAAGTCGCCACCCGTGAGGGCGGCCTCCCGGAGGCGGACGTCGCCGTCGCGGACTCCCGGTGCCGCCAGACGGTCGGCGAGAGCATCCGTCGCCGCGGCGAGCTCGGACTCGATGGCCACCCGGCCACCGCTCAGGCCGTGCGCCAGAGTGGCGATCTGCTGCACCTTCTGGTCGGCGAAGGCCAGCCAGGAGACCAGGCGCGGGTCGAGCTTGGTCTCGTCCTCGACGTCGTGTGGCAGGTGCTGCAGCGAGGTCGAGGAGGAGACCGAGACGTTGAAGGTGAGGGCGCCGAGGGCCTCGAGCTTGTCGTACGCGGCGGCCAGGTCGCCGCGCCAGATGTTGTGGCCGTCGACCACGCCGCCGACGAGCACGGTCTCGCCGAGGTGCTCGACGTGGGTCGGCAGCGACCCGCGCACGAGGTCGAGGCCGATCGCCTCGACGCCCGAGTCGACGAGCACCGGCAGCGCGTCGTCGAGGCTGTTGTAGGCGGCGGCCACGAAGATCGAGGGCCGCTCCCCCGCGGTGAGTGCGGCGTAGGCGAGGCGGGTCGCCTCGAGGGTGGTCGCGCGGTCGACGTCGATGCTCTCGCTGACCAGGGCGGACTCGTCGAGCTGCACCCACTCGGCCCCCGCATCCGCCAGCTTCGCGAGCAGCTCGGCGTAGACCGGCAGCAGCTCCTCGAGGCGGTCGATCGGGCGGAAGCCATCGGGTGCGTCGTCGCTCGGCTTGCTCAGCAGCAGCAGGGTGACCGGGCCGACGATCGACGGGCGGGTCAGGTATCCCTCGGCCTTGGCCTCGAGGAACTCCTCGAGCAGGCGGTCGCTCGCCAGCGAGAACACCGTCGAGGGGCCGATCTCGGGCACGAGGTAGTGGTAGTTCGTGTCGAACCACTTCGTCATCTCGAGCGGCGCCCGGCTGCCCTCGCCGCGCGCGACGGTGAAGTAGCCGGCGAGGTCGAGGCGGCCGTCGGCACCGGCGAGGTCGGCGAAGCGGGTCGGGATCGCCCCCACGGTCACCGCCGCGTCGAGCACCTGGTCGTAGAACGAGAAGCTCTCGGGGATCGAGGAGTCGCTCTGGCCGAGGCCCAGCTCGACGAGGCGCGCGCGGGTCGCCGAGCGCAGACCGGCGGCCGTGCTCTCGAGCTCGGCGGCGTCGATGCGACCGGCCCAGAACGCCTCGACGGCCTTCTTGAGCTCGCGCCGGCGACCGATGCGGGGGTAGCCGAGGACGGTGCCGGCGGGGAACGAGGTCTGGTTCGTCATGCGTATTCCTTGATCGAGGGTGAGACGAGGCCGCATTCGCGGAGCACCCCGAGGGCGGCCTCGTGCTGGTTGAACGTGTAGAGGTGGAGTGAGGGGGCGCCGCCCGCGAGCACGGCGCGGGCGAGGCGGGTGGCGTGCTCGACGCCGATCTCCCGGCGGGCGGTCTCGTCGGGGGCCTGTTCGAGCGCGTCGAGCAGGTCGGCGGGCACGGCCTCGCCCGACAGCTCGGCGACCCGGCGCAGCCGCGCGGCGCTCGTGACCGGCATGATGCCCGGGATGATCGGCATCGTGACCCCGGCCTCGCGGGCGCGGGCGACGAAGCCGAGGTAGTCGTCGGCCTCGAAGAAGAGCTGCGTGACCGCGAAGTCGGCCCCGGCCACCTGCTTCGCCAGCAGCGCGTCGACGTCGTCGAAGCCCGAGCGGTTGCGCGGATGCCCGTTCGGGAAGGCCGCGACCGAGACCTCGAGCTTCTGACGCTTCGGCTCCACGCGGCTCGTGCCGGGCAGCCCGGGCAGCCCGACCTCGGTGTACGGGATGCGCTCGGCCTGCACGCGGTGGATCAGCTGCACCAGCTCGCTCGCGCTGGCCAGGTCGCCCAGCTCGATCTCGTCCTCGGGCACGCCCGCCGGCGGGTCGCCGCGGAGCGCGAGGAAGCTCGTCACGCCCGCCTCGATGAACTCCCGGATGACGACGGTCGCCTGGGCGTGCGAGTTGCCGACGCAGGTGAGGTGGGCGAGCGCCCGCACCGGCGTGGTGCGGTGGATGTGCCGCAGCAGGTCGAGCGAGGAGTCACGGCTCGTGCCGTTGGCACCGTAGGTGACCGAGATGAACTGCGGCCCGACGGCGGCGAGCTCGCGCACGGTCTCGCGCACGGCTCTGGCCGACGCCTCGGTGCGGGGCGGGAACAGTTCGAACGAGAACCCGGTCATCTACTCTCTCCCTCCGTTCGCACGCACGACTGACGGCGATCGCGGGCGGGTGCCGGGCTCGGCTGTCGCACCATGAGCCACGCGGTGCGGCTGACGATGGGTCGACTCTACGAGCGGGCGGGGCCGGCGGGAAGCGTTGTGACGCACTATGACGGCGGATGCCCCGGGCTGTGGTGGGCCCGGGGCATCCGGCAGCGGGCATCCGCTCTTCTGAGGGGTTCTGCGAGCCCCGGTCGTTCGCGTCAGCGCGCGAACTCGACCAGGCGTTCCTCGAACTCGGGGTTGACCAGGGCGCGCACGTGGGTGCCGCCCTCCTCGTAGTCGGTGCTCAGCACCGTGTTCTTCTCGTGCAGCATCGTGACGACGTCACCGCGCTCGTAGGGCACCAGCAGGTCGACCTCGACGCTCGGGCGCGGCAGGATCGCGTCGATCGCCGCGAGCAGCTCGGGGATGCCCTCGCCGGTGCGGGCCGAGACGAAGACCGCCGTCGGCTCGAGGCCGCGCAGCACGAGCCGGTCGTCGTCGCTGACCAGGTCGGCCTTGTTGAACACGACGATCTCGGGGATGCCCCGCGCACCGGCCTCGCCCATGACGTCGCGCACCGTGGTGATCTGGCTCGCGGGGTCGGGGTGTGAGCCGTCGACGACGTGCACCACGACGTCGGAGTCGGCCACCTCCTCGAGGGTCGACCGGAACGCCTCGACCAGCTGGTGCGGCAGCGCGCGCACGAACCCGACGGTGTCGGCGATCGTGTAGGGCCGGCCGTCTTCGGTCACGTTCTTGCGCACCGTGGCGTCGAGGGTCGCGAACAGCGAGTTCTCGACCAGCACGCCGGCGCTCGTGATGCGGTTCAGCAGCGAGGACTTGCCGGCGTTGGTGTAGCCGGCGATGGCCACGCTCGGCACCGCGTTGCGCTTGCGGTTGGCGCGCTTGGCGTCACGGGCCGGCTTCATCTCCTTGATCTGCTTGCGCAGCTTCGCCATGCGGGTGTGGATGCGGCGTCGATCGAGTTCGATCTTCGTCTCACCGGGGCCACGCGAGCCCATGCCGGCGCCCGCGCCACCCACCTGGCCACCGGCCTGGCGGGACATCGAGTCACCCCAGCCGCGAAGACGCGGGAGCAGGTACTCGAGCTGCGCGAGCTCGACCTGCGCCTTGCCCTCGCGGCTCTTGGCGTGCTGGCTGAAGATGTCGAGGATGACGGCCGTGCGGTCGATGACCTTGACCTTCACGACGTCTTCGAGCGCACGGCGCTGGCTGGGGGCCAGCTCGGTGTCGGCGATGACCGTGTCGGCGCCGAGGCTCGCGACGATGGCCCGCAGCTCTTCGGCCTTTCCCTTGCCGAAGTAGGTGCTGGGGTCGGGATGCGGCCGGCGCTGCAGGAGGCCGTCGAGCACGACGGCTCCGGCGGTCTCGGCGAGGGCCGCGAGCTCGCGCAACGAGTTCTCGGCGTCGCCCAGTGTGCCCTGCGAGTAGACGCCGATGATGACGACGTTCTCCAGCCGCAGCTGGCGGTACTCGACCTCGGTGACGTCTTCGAGCTCGGTGGAGAGCCCGGCGACGCGCCGGAGGGACTGGCGGTCTTCGCGGTCGAACTGGTCGCCGTCGTAGCTGGAGCCGTCGCGCTCGCCCGTGGTGGCGGGGCGCTGGAGGGCCTGGGCCGAGCCCTGCTCGAAGAGCGAGTAGCCGCTCGAGCGCTGTTCGGCACGTGCGAGCACCCGGGCGACGGCGTCGTCGCCCGCACTCGTGTTCTCTGTGATCTCGTGGTCTGACATTGGCGTCAAGACTAGTCTCCTTGTTTGCTAGATTCCCTCTATGGATGGCGAGCACTACTTCTCTGCGCAGCCCGCGGGGGAGCTGTCGCTCCGCGAGCTGACGGTCACCCTGGCCGGGTCGGAGCACCGCCTCACGACGGCATCGGGCATCTTCAGCCCGGATCGGATCGACACCGGCACGCAGGTGCTGCTCGCGAACGTGCCGAAGCCGCCGCCCGGGGGGAATCTTCTCGATCTGGGGTGCGGCTGGGGGCCGATCGCGCTCACACTGGCCCTGGAATCACCGCGTTCGACGGTGTGGGCCGTGGATGTCAACGAGCGTGCTCTGGATCTGGTTCGTCGTAATGCTCACATCATGGGTCTCGAGAATGTCAACGCCGTGCGGCCCGAAGATGTTCCCGACGACGTGCGGTTCATGACGATCTGGTCGAACCCGCCCATCCGCGTCGGCAAGGCCGAACTGCACTCCATGCTGCGGCTGTGGCTGCCGCGGCTCGAGCCGGGCACCGAGGCGTGGCTCGTGGTGCAGAAGAATCTCGGGTCCGACTCGTTGCAGCGGTGGATGGACGGGGAGTTCCCCGAGCTCACGGTTCAGCGCGAGGCGACGAGCAAGGCGTTCCGGGTGCTGCGGGCGCGGAAGCGGGCTTAGAGCGTTCGGTCGCGCCGGCGCCGTCGGCCCGTTGTTCTAGTCGCGTTAGGCGATCGCCAGGTCGCCCTCGTAGACGAGCTCGGCCGGGCCCGAGAGCGCCACGTGCTCGCCGTCCTCGGCGGGGAACATGCGCACGCCCACGACGCCTCCGGGGACGGCGACGCTCCAGTGGTTCGGCGCGCCCTGGCCGGCCCAGTGACGGGTGGCGAGGGCCGCCGCGGCCGCGCCCGTTCCGCAGCTGAGCGTCTCGCCGCTGCCTCGCTCGTGCACGCGCATCCGGATGTGGCCGACGGCGTCGCGCACGAGAGGGTCGGAGGGCACGACGAACTCGACGTTGGCGCCGTCGACCGGGGCCGGCTCGAGGTGCGGGATGAAGGCGAGGTCGGCCGAGTCGAGCTCCTCGTCGTCGGCGAGGGCGACGACCACGTGCGGGTTGCCGACGTTGATGCCGAGGCCCGGGCGGGCGACCTGGAGGTTCTTGGCGCGCACGAGGGGCTCGCCGCCGTCGAGGCTCCAGCGGCCGAGGTCGACCTGGAAGCCGAGCGCGTTCAGCTGCACGTCGCGCACACCCGCGCGGGTGCCGATGACGAGGGTCTCGCCCGGGGCCAGCTCGGTGAGGCCGTTGTCGATGAGGTAGCGGGCATAGACGCGGATGCCGTTGCCGCACATCTCGGAGAGCGACCCGTCGGCGTTGTGGTAGTCCATGAACCACTCGGCGGCCGGGTCCTCGGTGAGGGCCGCAGCCCCGGCGTCGAGGTTCTGCGACCGCACGGCCCGGATGACCCCGTCGGCGCCCACACCGAAGTGCCGGTCGCAGATGGCGGCGATCTGGGCGGGCGTCAGATCGATCTCGCCCTCGGGATCGGTGAAGAGCACGAAGTCGTTGCCCGTGCCCTGACCCTTGGTGAAGTGCAACTCGGCTGGCATCTGATCAGTCTAGGGCGGTGGGGGTGGTGGCCGTCGCGGCGACCGCTGCCGCTGCCGTTGTCGTTGCTGCCGCTGCCGCTGCCGCTGTCGCTGCCGCTTCGAGCGCGGCGGGGTCGAGCGCGTCGACGTCGAGGGCGTTCGGGTAGCGCTTGAACCAGCTCACCTGGCGGCGGGCGTAGCGGCGGGTGAGGGACTGCGCCTCGGCGATCGCGTCGGCCTCGGTCATCGTGCCGTCGTGCTGGGCGAGGGCCTGCGCGTAGCCGATGGCGCGGGATGCGGTGACGCCCTCGCGGAGGCCCAGCGGCACCAGCCCGGCGACCTCGTCGACGAGCCCGGCCGACCACATCCGCTCGACCCGGGCGTCGAGCCGCTCGACGAGCCGCTCACGCAGGACGCCCAGCCGCACGATCGCGGCCGGCCGCCACAGCACCGGTTCGTCGGGCAGGGTGCCGCTGACGGGTTCACCCGTGAGTTCGACGACCTCGAGCGCCCGCACGAGCCGGCGGCCGTTGAACTGGCCGATTGAGGCGGCGGCCTGCGGATCGATCGCCTTCAGCCGGTCGTAGAGGGCGCGGACTCCCCCGCTCTCGAGCTCGGCCTCGAGCCGCGCGCGCACGGCGTCGTCGCGCGCGGGGAAGCGGAAGTCGAACAGCACCGACGACACGTACAGGCCCGAGCCGCCGACGAGGATCGCCGTGCCACCGCGCCCCACGATGTCGTCGATCGCGGCGCGGGCGGCCGGCTGGTAGGCGGCGACGGAGGCTTCATCGGTGACGTCGAGCACGTCGAGGAGGTGGTGGGGGACGCCCCGGCGGTCTCCCTGCGGCAGCTTCGCCGTGCCGATGTCCATGCCGCGGTACAGCTGCATCGCGTCGGCGTTGACGACCTCGGCGAACCCTCCGCGCGCGGCGATGCGCTCGGCGATCGCCAGCGACAGCTCGGACTTGCCCGTGCCGGTGGCGCCGACGACCGCGATCACGGTCGCTTCGCCGCCGTCCGCACCCTCGGTGTGCGCGGCGGGCGGTGTGGCGGCCATCGTCAGCCGCGCAGGTCGTCGGTGGGGCTGTAGATGGGCACGGTGGCGACGCCGTGGCCCTCGGTGGCGCCGGTGGGTGCCGCCGCGCCGCGGTGATCGGCCGCGTCACCGGTCCCGCGCGAGGAGCGGTTGACCGAGACGGCGGGGACGCCGACGCGGAGGGTGGGGAGGCCCAGCGAGACGGCGCGGGTCCCCTCGGCTCCGGATGCTCCGGCCGGCGTCGAGGGGACGCCGCAGGACTCGGCCTCGGCACGGTCCCAGGCGTCGCCCGCGCGGGTGCGGCGCACCTCGAGCGCCGCGCCGTCGGTGTCGGCGATGAGGTGGAAGGGCGCGGCCTGCGTGATCGTCACCGAGACCACGTCGCCCGGGCGGGGGCGCTCGGAACCCGCGGGCACCTCGAAATGCACCAGGCGGCTGTCCTCCGCGCGACCGCTCAGGCGGTTGGTCGCCTGGTCCTTCCGGCCCTCGCCGTTCGCGACCAGGACGTTCACGCGGCGCCCGATGAGCGCCCGGTTCTCCTCGAGGCTGATGCGCTCCTGCAGCGCGACGAGGCGCTCGTAGCGCTCCTGCACGACCTCGTGCGGCACCTGATCGGGCAGGGTCGCCGCCGGCGTGCCGGGACGGATGGAGTACTGGAAGGTGAACGCCGAGGCGAAGCGGGCGGCCTCGACCACGCGCATCGTCTCGAGGAAGTCCTCCTCGGTCTCGCCGGGGAAGCCGACGATGATGTCGGTCGAGATCGCGGCGTTCGGGATCTTCTCGCGCACGCGGTCGAGGATGCCGAGGAACTTCGCCGAGCGGTACGAGCGCTTCATCGCGCGCAGGATGCGGTCGGACCCCGACTGCAGCGGCATGTGCAGCTGAGGCATGACGTTCGGGGTCTCGGCCATGGCGTCGATCACGTCGTCGGTGAAGGCCGCCGGGTGGGGGCTCGTGAAGCGGATGCGCTCGAGCCCCGGGATGGTTCCGGCCGCCCGCAGCAACTTGCCGAAGGCGAGGCGGTCGCCGAACTCCACCCCGTAGGAGTTCACGTTCTGGCCGAGCAGCGTGACCTCGATCGCGCCGTCGTCGACCAGCGACTGGATCTCGGCCAGCACCTCTCCCGGCCGGCGGTCCTTCTCCTTGCCGCGGAGCGCCGGCACGATGCAGAAGGTGCAGGTGTTGTTGCAGCCGACCGAGATGGACACCCAGCCGCTGTAGGTCGAGTCGCGCTTCGTGGGCAGCGTGGAGGGGAAGGTCTCGAGCGACTCGAGGATCTCGATCTCGGCGGCCTCGTTGTGGCGGGCCCGCTCGAGCAGGCTCGGCAGGGCGCCCATGTTGTGGGTACCGAACACGACGTCGACCCAGGGGGCCTTGTCGAGGATGACGCTCTTGTCCTTCTGAGCGAGGCAGCCGCCGACGGCGATCTGCATGCCCTCGTGACGGCGCTTCACCGAGGCGAGGTGGCCGAGGTTGCCGTAGAGCTTGTTGTCGGCGTTCTCGCGCACGGCGCAGGTGTTGATGACGACGACGTCGGCCTCGACGCCCTCGGCCTTGACGTAGCCGGCGGCCTCGAGCGACCCGCTCAGCCGCTCGGAGTCGTGCACGTTCATCTGACAGCCGAAGGTGCGCACCTCGTACGTCCGGGCCCGCCCGTCCACACCCCGCGACGCGGCGGACGTCTCGATGACCGTCGGGGCTTCACTCACAGTGCTCATGATCGCTCCAGTCTACGAAACCCGACCGCCCCCGCCCGCCCGCGCCGCCGACCGGTCCCTCGGGCGGTGCCGTTGGTCGGCGCCGTCGGGTGGTGGTGACGCCGATTGCTCGAGTGCGCGACTGCGTCGGCGGGAGTCGGGCCCGCGCTCAGCGGAAGCGGGGGCCGCCGAAGCGTTTGCGAGTGGAGAGGGCACGGCGGGTGGCCTCGCGGACGATCGTGGAGTTGAAGCCGCGGCGGGTGAGGAAGGCCATCAAGCGGCGCTCGACCGTCGTGTCGTCGTAGGCGCTGAGCTGGCTGACGCGTTTGGTGGCCGCGTCGAGCGCCAGGGAGAACTCGTGGTCGTCGTCAAGGCCCTCGAGCGCGGCCGTGACCAGCTCGGACGGGATCTTGCGGGCCGACAGCTCGCGCGAGATGGCGCCACGGCTCTTGTGGTCGCGCTCCGACATGCGCTCGACGAGTGCCTCGGCCAACGCGGCGTCGTTGAGGTAGCCGAGCTCCTCGTAGCGGGCCACGAGCGTCTCGGCCTCGTCGTTCGACGCACCCTGCGCCTCGAGCAGCGCCTGGGTCTCCCCCGCGGACAGCTGCCGCCGCCCGAGCGCCCGCACGACGGTGTCGCTGACGCGAGCCAGACGCTCCTCGTCGCTGAGCTGCGGCTCGTCGTCGAACTCGTCGTCGTCACCCCGGAACGCCACCACCGAGCCACGATCCGATCCGGCACGCGAGGTGGCACCCCTCGCCCAACCGCCCTTCGAGGACCCACGCTTCGCCGTGCCGCCCGCTGATGCGGCGCCCGTCCACGAGTCGCCCTTCGAAGCACCGTCCCTCGCGGAACCGGCATCCGACGCAGCGCCCGTCGTGAACGCATCCGACGACGAACCGCCCTCCGCAGCTGCATCCGCGGAGGACGCGCCCGCAGACCAACCGCCGTCCGAAGCCGCACCCGTCGCGGACGAGCCCGCCGACCAACCGCCCTCCGGAGCCGCGCCGGTGGAGGACGCGCCGGTGGAGGACGCGCCCGCAGACGAACCGCCCTGCGGAGCCGCATCCGGGGAGGACCCGCCCGCAGACGAGCCGGCCTCCGAAGCCGCACCCTGCGGCGAGACGACCTCGGGCCTCGCGCCCGTCGACGTGTCGGCGACGGACGTGGCACCCGTCGAGGCGTCGCTTGCTCCGAAGGCCGGGTGACCCGACCCCGACGCACCCGACGGGCGCTTCTTGCGGTCCCGGCGGGCGGCGTCGAGGCTGATGATGTCGTTCACGCGACTCCTAGGGAGGTGTCTCTGGACCGGTCGCCGTCAGCGATCGTCGTGGATCGGATTTGGGGATGCAGGCCCACGAAGAGGTCGCACCCGGGGAGCGCCGCCTCAGGCGCCCTTGCGGCCCGCGGCCAGCTTGGGGGCGATGGGCTCGACCGTGGCGGTCGAGGTCTTGGCTGCCGAGGCCTTCGCATCGGAGGCTTTGGCGGCGGACGCCGTGCTGGCGGCCAGGGCCGCTGCTCCGGCCTCGCCGACGCCGAGCTTCGCGAGGATCTTGTTCTCGATCTCGAGCGCGATGTCGGGGTTCTCTTTCAGGAAGCGGCGCGAGTTCTCCTTGCCCTGGCCGAGCTGGTCGCCGTCGTAGGTGTACCAGGCACCCGACTTGCGCACGATCTCGTGCTCGACGCCGAAGTCGATCAGGCTGCCCTCGCGAGAGATGCCGACGCCGTAGAGGATGTCGAACTCGGCCTGCTTGAAGGGCGGCGCCATCTTGTTCTTGACGACCTTGACGCGGGTGCGGTTGCCGACGGCCTCCGTGCCCTCTTTCAGGGTCTCGATGCGGCGGATGTCGAGTCGCACCGAGGCGTAGAACTTCAGCGCCTTGCCACCGGCGGTGGTCTCGGGGCTGCCGAAGAACACGCCGATCTTCTCGCGCAGCTGGTTGATGAAGATCATCGTGGTGTTGGTCTGGTTCAGGCCACCGGTGAGCTTGCGGAGGGCCTGCGACATCAGCCGGGCCTGCAGACCCACGTGCGAGTCGCCCATCTCGCCCTCGATCTCGGCGCGGGGCACGAGCGCGGCCACCGAGTCGATGACGATGAGGTCGATTGAGCCGGAGCGCACCAGCATGTCGGCGATCTCGAGCGCCTGCTCACCGGTGTCGGGCTGCGACACGAGGAGCGAGTCGATGTCGACGCCGAGCTTCTTGGCGTACTCGGGGTCGAGCGCGTGCTCCGCGTCGATGAAGGCGGCGATGCCCCCGGCGCGCTGGGCGTTCGCGATGGCGTGCAGCGTGAGCGTGGTCTTTCCCGAGGACTCCGGGCCGTAGATCTCGACGATGCGGCCACGGGGAAGACCTCCGATGCCGAGCGCGACGTCGAGGGCGATCGACCCCGTGGGCACGACCTCCACGGGTGCGCGGTCGTCGCTGCCGAGGCGCATGACCGACCCCTTGCCGAACTGACGGTCGATCTGGGCGAGCGCGGTCTCGAGTGCTTTTTCGCGGTTGGCGTCTGACGGCATGGCGTCTTCCTTCTGTCGTGTGCGGCCTGGGTTCGGTGACCCGGTGTCGCGATGGTGTGCCCACAGGCTGTCGTGTGCGGGTGATCTCTCGATCGGGCAACGACAGGGCGTTTTTCGGGAGTTCCTCGAACGGGTTCCACGCTAGGCAGGACCACCGACATCCGTCGTCGGCCCGTGCCATCTGTGGAGAACGTCTTCGATTCTCTCGATGTGCAGAAGCCTACTCAGAACCGAAGGTATGTTCGAGAGGCCGGGGCGGCGTGTCGGGCGCGAAAAAGGCCCCCGGAGCATCCGAGGGCCTTCTTCAATTCAGAGCAGCAGCACGAGCGACAGCTTCACCCGCGAGGCTGAGCCGGCAACCCGGCACCGTGCCACCGCTCACGCGGCACGTCAGCGGCCCGGCACACCGCGAGCCACACCTCTCGCGGCGAGATGCCGGCCTTCAGCGCCTGCTCGGGAGTTCGATCGCCGAGGTCGACGAGCATCAGGTCGCGCGTGACCACCTGGCCGTACGCGTCGCCGAACTCGTCGGAGACGGCCTGACGGAATTCGCTCAGGCGCACTCTCAGCGGGTGACGAGGTCGGCGTCGAAGTCGGCGACGAACTCGTCGGGGATGGTGTCGGGAATGGGATCGATGCCCTCGACCACGGCGAGACGGTCTCCGACCTCGCGCATGATCACCGAGATGGGCGTGTCGAGAGCGTCGGCGACCGACGCGAGGATCTCGCTCGAGGCCTCTTTCTGACCACGCTCGACCTCGCTCAGGTAGCCGAGCGCGACGCTCGCCTTACTTGCCACTTGACGAAGGGTGCGGCCCTTCTGCAGGCGGAAGTCCCGAAGCACGTCGCCGATCTCCTGACGAACTAGAATCACTGGACCCTCCTTGCGTTCAGTCACGGTCTTATCGAGTGGCTCTCGAACCGCGGTTGCCGGTGGTTCGTAGCAGAAACTCTAAGCGACGGGGACTGGACATATCTTGTGAATGACATCAGATGTAACGAGATCGAAACGCGTCGCATTCCCGGCTGAGCAGCCCGCCGGAAGCTCACAGGAACTCCTCCAGCAGAGCCAGTGCGCGGGCCACGACGGCGGCCCGCACGGCAGCCCGGTCGCCCTCGGCGTGCACCTCGACGAAGCGCACCTCGCTGCCGATCGCGAGCCCGACGAAGGCGGTGCCCGGCGGATGCCCGTCCTGCGCGTCCGGCCCGGCGACACCGGTCGTCGACAGCCCGATCCACGGCTCCTCGCCGTCGACGACGAGTGCGGTGCGAACCCCGACGGCCATCTGCAGCGCGACGTCGGGATGCACCGGACCGTGCGCGGCCAGCACCTCGGCGTCGACGCCGAGCACGCTGTGCTTAACGCGGGTGTCGTAGGCGACCACTCCCCCGCGCAGCACGGCCGACGCTCCGGGCACCTCGACCAGAGCCGCGGCCAGCAGACCTCCGGTGAGCGACTCGGCGACGCCGACCGTGACGTGCCGCGCCGTCAGGGTCTCGACGAGCCGACGGGCGACCTCGAAGGTCGGCGACGGAGCCGGAGAAGCCGCCGGCGACTGAGGCGAGCTCACGCGGCCCGCTTCGGGCGGTTCAGGCGCCAGGCCTGCACGAGGTAGTCGATGCCCGTCACGACGGTGAGCACCAGGGCGATGGCCATGAAGACGGCGTTGACCCAGTTCATCCAGTCGCCGAGGAGGTTCGGGAAGGGCAGCAGAGCGAGCGAGATGGCCACCGACTGCGCGAGCGTCTTGAGCTTGCCGCCGCGCGAGGCCGGTATGACCCGGTCGCTCAGCTGCACGAAGCGCCACACGGTGATGCCGATCTCGCGCACGAGGATGACGATCGTCACCCACCAGGGCAGCTCGGCCAGGATCGACAGACCGACGAGAGCCGCGCCCGTGAGCACCTTGTCGGCGATCGGGTCGAGCAGCTTGCCGAGGTCGGTGACGAGGTTGCGGCTGCGGGCGATGTGCCCGTCGATGCCGTCGGTGGCGATGGCGAGGATGAACAGCACCGCGGCCGCCCAGCGCAGCCCGCCGTCGGCCCCGTTGTCGGCCAGCAGCATCACGAAGAACACCGGGGCGAGCAGGATGCGCACGATCGTGATCGCGTTCGGCAGGTTCCAGTTGCTCGGCTTCGCCACCGCGCCGCCTGTGTGCTCGGTGCTGCTCACGTGCTACTCCCTGCCGGTCAGTCCCCAGGCGTCCTCATCGGACGAGTCCGCCTCGACCTCAGGGTACTGGGAGAGCGCGTCACCCACCGCATCCGAGCCGTAGCGGTCGTGCTCGGGAGCCGGAGCGGAAACAGCAGAGGCAGAAGCAGACGCGGCCCCAGACCCAGCCCCAGCCCCAGCCGAGGCAGAAGAAGCCGCCGCCCCGGCCGACGACCCGCCGCGGATCATCGACAGCACCTCCGGCAGCTGCTCGGCCGTGACCAGCACGTCCCGCGCCTTCGACCCCTCCGACGGCCCGACGATCTCGCGCGACTCCAGCAGGTCCATCAGCCGGCCCGCCTTGGCGAACCCGACCTTGAGCTTGCGCTGCAGCATCGAGGTGGAGCCGAACTGCGTGTTGACGACCAGCTCGGCCGCCGCGAGCAGCAGCTCGAGGTCGTCGCCGATGTCGGCGTCGATCTGCTTCTTCTCGGCCGTGACCGCGACGTCGTCGCGGTACTCCGGTCGCGCCTGACGGGTGACGTGCTCGACGACCTTGGCGATCTCGGGCTCGCTCACCCAGGCGCCCTGCACGCGGATGGACTTCGACGAGCCCATCGGCAGGAACAGGGCGTCGCCCTGGCCGATCAGCTTGTCGGCGCCCGGCTGGTCGAGGATGACGCGGGAGTCGGTGACGCTGGTGACCGCGAAGGCGAGGCGCGAGGGCACGTTCGCCTTGATCAGACCGGTGACGACGTCGACCGAGGGCCGCTGGGTGGCGAGCACCAGGTGGATGCCCGAGGCGCGGGCCAGCTGGGTGATGCGCACGATCGAGTCCTCGACGTCGCGCGGGGCGACCATCATCAGGTCGGCGAGCTCGTCGACCACGACGAGGAGGTAGGGGTAGGGCTTCAGCACCCGCTGCGAGGCGGGCGGCAGCTGGATCTCGTCGTTGATCACGGCGCGGTTGAAGTCGTCGATGTGCCGGAAGCCGAAGCTCTCCAGGTCGTCGTACCGCATGTCCATCTCCTTCACCACCCACGACAGCGCCTCGGCCGCCTTCTTGGGGTTGGTGATGATGGGGGTGATCAGGTGCGGCACGCCCTGGTAGGCGGTGAGCTCCACCCGCTTCGGGTCGATCAGCACCATGCGCACCTCGCTGGGCTTCGCGCGCATGAGCACCGAGGTGACCATCGAGTTGATGAAGCTCGACTTGCCCGAGCCGGTGGAGCCGGCCACCAGGAGGTGGGGCATCTTGGCGAGGTTCGCGAGCACGAACTTGCCCTCGACGTCCTTGCCGACGCCGATGGTCATCGGGTGCGGGTCGTTCATCGCCTTCTGCGACCGCAGCACGTCGCCGAGCGACACGGTCTCCCGGTCGGTGTTGGGGATCTCGATGCCGATGGCGCTGCGCCCCGGGATGGGCGACAGGATGCGCACCTCGTTCGACGCGACCGCGTACGAGAGGTTCTTCGACAGCGCCGTGACGCGTTCGACCTTGACGCCCGGGCCGAGCTCGATCTCGTAGCGGGTGACGGTGGGGCCCCGCGAGAAGCCGGTGACCGTGGCGTCGACCGAGAACTGCTTCAGCACGTCGGTGATGGCGCGCACGATGTCGTCGTTCACGGCCGAACGGGCCTTCGAGGGCTCTCCCACCGAGAGGTTCGCGACCGAGGGCAGGCGGTAGTTCGCGGGGTCGGACGCGGGCGCCGGGGCCGGCATGCCGTCGACGGCGCCCGTTCCGGAGAGGTCGAGCGGAGCATCCGGAATCGGCGTCGCGAACGCGGGCAGCCCCTCGGTGGACTCGTCGTCGAGGAGGCCCGTGGTCTGCAGCCGACCGGGCAGGATCTCGCCCGTGACGCGCTTGATGGCCTGCTCGGCGGCCTCCATGTCGTGCAGCAGGCCCGAGCCGAAGCTCTCGGTGCTGTCGAGGTCGGTGGGATGCACGACCTCGGCCGGGCTCTCGAACGGCCCCTCGGGCGCGGGGGTGCGGTCTTCGATGCGGGGCTGCAGCGGCGGGGCCGAGGACTCGGGGTCTTCTTCGCGGCCGCTGGAGTTGCGCCGCCACCAGGGCAGGGCGCCCGACTCTTCCGGCGTGGCCTCGAGATCGAGCATGTTGGGGTCATCGGACTCGGCCGAGCGGTTGCGACGCCCGCGCTTGGCGGCGACGGGGGCGGTCTCGTCGGACCCGGAACCCGAGCCGGAGACGGCGGACGCACCGGAGGGATCCGACTCCTCGGCCGCCCCGAAGAGGTAGGCGTACAGCTCGCGCAGACGCCGCCCGATGCGGTTCGGCGGCGTCTTGGTGATGATGAACAGCGACAGCGCGAGCAGCACGATCAACACGGCGGCCGAGCCGGCCGGGGTGATCAGCGCGGCGAGCGGGGCCGCGGCGATCCAGCCGATGACACCGCCGGCCAGGGCCAGCACGTCCATGCCCTGCGAGGGGTCGGGGGCCTGGCTGAAGATGTGGCAGAGGCCGGAGACCGTGACGAGGAAGACACTCAGGCCGATGCCGATGCGCCCGTTGTCGTGCACGGAGCTCGGATGCCGGAACAGCCAGATGGCGAGCAGCATCAGGATGACGGGCAGGGCGTAGGAGACGCGGCCGAACAGTCCGCCGAAGGTCCACGCGTTGATGGCGACGGCCACCGCGTTGGAGGCGAGGAACCACTCGGTGATCGCACCCGCGACCGCGAGCACGAAGAACAGGAAGGGGAGGCCGTCGCGGCGCTCCTCCTTCGCCAGCGTCTCGTGGCCGAAGGCGCGCGCGGCGCCGCCCGTGACATGGGCGAGGCCGAGCCAGAGCTTGACGAGCGGGTTGGGACCCTGCTCCTCCTGGATGACCGGATACTTCACGGTCTTCTGGGCGGCGGTGCGGGCGGGCGCCTTGCGGGGCGTCGCGGCCGACGCTGCCGTGCCTCGCGTCGAGCGCGGGGTGGACGCCGGCTTGCGGGGCGTCGACTTACTGCTGGTGGCCATGGTTTCACGCTACCCGCGGCCGGTGACAGCAGACCGTCACCGACCGCGGGTGTTGGGAAATCGGGCCCTCGAACGGGCGGTTACGCCTCGATGACGACCGGCACGATCATCGGCCGGCGGCGGAACGAGGCGCTGACCCAGCGGCCCACGACGCGGCGCACGACCTGCTGCAGGGCGTGGGTGTCGCGCGTGCCGTTCTGGGCGGCCTCGGCCAGCGCGGCGCTGACCTTGGGCTTCAGGGCGTCGAAGACCTTGTCGTCCTCGGCGAAGCCCTTGGCGTGGATCTCGGGGCCCGAGACGACCTTGCCGGTCTGGGCCTCGACCACGACGATGATCGAGATGAAGCCCTCCTCGCCCAGGATGCGCCGGTCTTTCAGGTCGGCGTCGGTGATCTCGCCGACCGTCGAGCCGTCGACGTAGACGAAGCCGAGGTCGTACTGGCCGACCACCTTCGCGACGCCGTTCTTCAGGTCGATGACCGTGCCGTCCTCACCGATGAAGGTGTTCTCGGCCGGCACGCCGGTCTCGATCGCCAGTTTCTGGTTCGCCACCAGGTGGCGGTACTCGCCGTGCACCGGCAGCACGTTCTTCGGCTTCAGGATGTTGTAGCAGTAGAGCAGCTCGCCCGCGGCCGCGTGGCCCGAGACGTGCACCTTGGCGTTGGCCTTGTGCACGACGTTGGCGCCGAGCTTGGTGAGGCCGTTGATGATGCGGTAGACCGCGTTCTCGTTGCCGGGGATGAGGCTCGACGCGAGGATGACGGTGTCGCCCTCGCCCACCTCGATCTGGTGCTCGAGGTTGACCATGCGCGAGAGCACGGCCATCGGCTCGCCCTGCGACCCGGTCGACATGTAGACGATCTTGTCGTCGGGGATGTCGCCGGCCTTCTTGAAGTCGACCAGCACGTTGTCGGGCACCTTGAGGTAGCCGAGCTCGGCGGCGATGGTCATGTTGCGCACCATCGAGCGGCCGAGCAGCGCCACGCGGCGGCCGTTCGCGGCGGCGGCGTCGAGCACCTGCTGCACGCGGTGCACATGGCTGGAGAAGCTGGCCACGATCACGCGACGGGGCGCGCGCTCGATGATCGACTCGAGCACCGGCCCGATGTCGCGCTCGGTGGGCGTGAAGCCCGGCACGTCGGCGTTGGTGGAGTCGGGCAGGAACAGGTCGACACCCTCCTCGCCCAGGCGGGCGAAGGCGCGGAGGTCGGTGAGGCGGCCGTCGAGCGGCAGCTGGTCCATCTTGAAGTCGCCGGTGTGCAGCACGAGGCCGGCCGGGGTCTTGATGGCCACCGCGAGGGCGTCGGGGATGGAGTGGTTGACCGCGACGAACTCGCACTCGAACGGGCCGAGGTTCTCGACCTGGCCCTCCGCCACGTCGAGCGTGTACGGCTTGATGCGGTGCTCCTTGAGCTTCGCCTCGACGAGCGCGAGCGTCAGCGCCGAGCCGATCAGCGGGATGTCCTCCCTGAGCTTCAGGAGGTAGGGCACGGCGCCGATGTGGTCCTCGTGGCCGTGCGTGAGCACGATGCCGACGATGTCGCGGAGGCGCTCGCGCACGACGCTGAAGTCGGGCAGGATCAGGTCGACGCCGGGCTGGTGCTCCTCGGGGAAGAGCACGCCGCAGTCGACGACGAGCAGCTTGCCGCCGAACTCGTAGACCGTCATGTTGCGGCCGATCTCGCCGAGGCCGCCCACGGGGGTGACGCGCAGGGTTCCGGCCTCGAGGGGCGGAGGAGTGATGATGGGGCTCTGCATGGGCCCTCCTAGTTCTTCTTCTGATGCAGGTGCGCGCGTCGAGCGCGCGCTGTGGCTGATGGCACCCGCCTCAGCGGGTGGTGCCCGCCACCTTGGGCAGCGCTCCGCCGGCGGCCGCGTTGCGGTCGGGGCGGAAGTTGCCGAGGTCGAGTCCGGGGATGTCGCGCACGAGATCGATCTCGCTCTCGATCTGCGCGGCCTCCCATTCCTCGGGCCCCACGAGGGGCAGGCGGACGCGCGGGCTGGCGATGCGGCCGAGCCCGTGCAGGATGTACTTGGCGGCGACCGTGCCGGGCACGTGCGTCATGACGGCGCGCACGAGCGGCTCGAGCGCCTGGTGGGCGGTGGTGGCCGTGGCGAGGTCGCCCGCGTTCACGGCGTCGACGATCACCCGGTAGGGCGCCGGCGCGATGTTCGCGGTGACCCCGATCAGGCCGGCGGCGCCGATCGCCATGTGCGGCAGCACGTTGGCGTCGTCGCCCGAGAAGTAGAGCAGGCTCGTCTGGTTCAGCACCCGGCTGACCTCGCTGAAGTCGCCCTTGGCGTCTTTGACGGCGAGGATGTTCGGGTGCTTCGACAGTCGGAGGATGGTGTCGTACTTGATCGGAACCCCGGTGCGACCCGGGATGTCGTACAGGATGACCGGCAGGTCGGTGGCGTCGGCGATCATGCGGAAGTGCGTGAGGATGCCGGCCTGGGTGGGCTTGTTGTAGTACGGCGTGACGACGAGGTTGCCGTCGGCGCCCGCCTTCTCGCTCTGCCGGGCGAGCTGCATCGCGTGCGCGGTCTCGTTCGAGCCGCCGCCCGTGATGATCTTCGCGCGACCGGCCGCGACCGACTTGCCGACCTCGACGAGTCGGATCTTCTCGGGGTCGGTCAGCGTCGACGTCTCGCCCGTGGTGCCCGAGACGACGATGCCGTCGGCCCCGCCCACGATGAGGTCGTCGATGAGCTTCTCGACACCGGGCCAGTCGACCTCGCCGTCGGCGGTGAACGGGGTGACCATGGCGACCAGCACCTGGCCGAACGGGTTCGAAGCGTATGACACGTCTACAGGGTAGCGGTTCGTGATGCCACGGCGATCAGGCCGGTCATCCGGATGCCCGCTCAGAAGCCGAGCCGGCCGAGCAGCTTCGGGTCGCGCTGCCAGTCCTTCGCGACCTTCACCCGGATGTTGAGGTACACCTGGCTGTCGAGCAGCGGCTCGATCTCGGCCCGGGCACGCGCCCCGACCTCGCCGAGCCGGGCGCCCTTCGGCCCGATGATGATGCCCTTCTGGCTGTCTCGCTCGACGAAGAGGTTGGCGTAGATCTCGACCAGCTCCTTGTCGTCGCGCTGGCGCATGTCGTCGATCGTCACCGCGATCGAGTGCGGCAGCTCGTCGCGCACGCCCTCGAGCGCCGCCTCGCGGATGAGCTCGGCGACCCGGCTCTCGATGCCCTCGTCGGTGTACTGGTCGTCGGGGTAGAGCCGCTCCGAGCGGGGCAGCAGACGGATGAGCTCGCTGGTCAGCACGTCGAGCTGGATGCGGCTGGTCGCCGACACGGGGATCACCGTCTCCCAGTCGCGGAGCTCGGAGACGGCGAGCAGCTGCTCCCCCACCTGCTGCTTCGAGGCGGAGTCGATCTTCGTGACGATCGCGACCTTCTTGGCCTTGGGGTACTGGTCGAGCTGCTCGTTGATGAAGCGGTCGCCGGGGCCGAGCTTCTCGTCGGCCGGCAGGCAGAAGCCGATCACGTCGACGTCGCCGAGGGTGGACTGGACGAGCGAGTTGAGCCGCTCGCCGAGCAGGGTGCGCGGCCGGTGCATGCCGGGGGTGTCGACGAGGATCAGCTGGCCGGCCGGGTCGTGCACGATGCCGCGGATGGTCTGCCTGGTGGTCTGCGGCTTGGGGCTCGTGATGGCCACCTTCTCGCCGACCAGCGCGTTCGTGAGGGTCGACTTGCCCACGTTCGGGCGGCCGACGAAGGTCACGAAGCCCGCCCGGAAGTCGTCGGGGCCGGGGGTGCCGGTGTCGGTCATGCGTTCTCCTTGCTGGGGGCGGTGCCGGCGGCGACGTCGTCGGCGGGCTCCTGACCATTGTCGGGGTCGGCGGGCTCGGCGCGGTGCACGAGCACCGTGACGACCCGCTTCCGCCGGCCGTCGATGCGGTCGGCGGTGAGCACGAGGCCGAGCGCCTCGGCGGTGGAGCCCGCCTCGGGCAGGCGGCCGAGGGCCTTGGTGAGCAGGCCGCCGACGGAGTCGACGTCGTCGTCGTCGAGCTCGAGGTCGAACAGCTCGCCGAGCTCGTCGACCGGCAGCCGGGCGCTGACCCGGAAGCCCGCGTCGTCGTCGAGCGGCTCGATCTCGACCACGTCGCGGTCGTACTCGTCGGAGATGTCGCCGACGAGCTCCTCGATCAGGTCTTCGAGGGTGACGAGCCCGGCGATGCCGCCGTACTCGTCGACGACCATGGCGAGGTGGTTCGACTCGGTCTGCATCTGCCGCAGGGTGTCGTCGACCTTCTTCGACTCGGGGATGAACAGGGGCTGCCGGGCGAGCTCGCGCACCGGCATGGTGTCGACGAGCGTGGGCCGCTCGTAGCTGACGCGCGCGACGTCGCGGAGGTGCAGCACGCCCGCGATCTCGTCGACATCGTCGTCGACCACGACGGGGATGCGCGACACGCCCTTGCTCAGGAACAGGCCGAGCCCGTGCCCCACCGTGGCGTCGTCGTCGATCGTGACCATGTCGGTGCGCGGGATCATCACCTCGCGCACGACGGTGTCGTTGAACTCGAGGATGGAGTGGATGAGCTCCCGGTCGTCCTCCTCCAGCACGTCGAGCTCGGTGGCCTCGTCGACCATGCTGAGCAGCTGCTCCTCGGAGGCGAAGCCGGCCGAGCGGGCGCGGGCCGGGGTGACGCGGTCGCCGATCGTGACGAGCAGGTTCGCGATGGGCCCGAGGAAGACCCGCACGATGTGCACCGCCACGGCGCCGTAGCGCACGACGACCCGCGGATGCACGCGCCCGACACTGCGCGGACTCGAGCCCACGAGCACGAACGACACCACGATCATCACGACCGCCGAGACGACGAGCGCGATCCAGAGCTCGTCGATGGTGAAGGCGAACGAGATGGTGACGAGCACCGCCGCGGTCGTCTCGAAGACGACCCGCGCGAAATTCGCGGCGTTCAGGTGCGCGCCCACGTCGTTCGCGATGGCGCGCAGCGACCGCTTGGCCCGGTAGCGCTCGGCGAGGTCGAGCATGTCGCCGCGTGACAGCGACGTCATCGCCGAGTCGACCGCTGCGAACAGACCGCCCAGGGCGACCAGCACCACGGCGGCGAGGAGGAAGACGACGATCGTCATTACCGGCGGCGGCGCTCGCTCATCGCGTAGCCGACCAGGATGTCGCGCTGGATGCCGAACATCTCGCGCTCCTCCTCGGCGTCGGCGTGGTCGAAGCCGAGCAGGTGCAGCATGCCGTGGGTGGTCAGCAGAAGCAGCTCCTCGAGCGTGGAGTGCCCGGCGGTCTGCGCCTGCGACTCGGCGACCTGCGGGCAGAGCACGACGTCGCCGAGGAGCCCCGCGGGGGTCGGCATGTCTTCGGTGCCCGGGCGCAGCTCGTCCATGGGGAAGCTCAGCACGTCGGTGGGGCCGGGCTCGTCCATCCACTGCACGTGCAGCTGCTCCATCGCCGCCTCGTCGACGAGCACGATGGCGAGCTCGGCGTCGGGGTGGACGTGCAGGAAGTCGAGCGCGAACGTCGCCAGCCGCAGCAGCGCCGTCTCGTCGACCTCGACCGACGACTCGTTGTTGACCTCTATCGACACGGGGTGTCTACCGCTTTCCCTTGGTGTAGCGGCGATCGCTCTCGCTGCTGAAGTCGTGCCCCTGCTGGCGGGCCAGCTGCACCTGGTCGTACTCGGTGTAGGCGTCGACGATCTGGCCCACGAGGGTGTGCCGCACCACGTCGGCGCTCGTCAGGAGCGCGAAGTGGATGTCGTCGATGCGGTCGAGGATGCGGCTGACGACCTGGAGGCCCGAGGTGCCGTTGGGCAGGTCGACCTGGGTGATGTCGCCCGTGACCACCATCTTCGAGCCGAAGCCGAGCCGGGTGAGGAACATCTTCATCTGCTCCGGCGTGGTGTTCTGCGCCTCGTCGAGCACGATGAAGGAGTTGTTCAGCGTACGACCGCGCATGTAGGCCAGCGGCGCCACCTCGATGGTGCCGGCCGCGAGCAGCTTCGGCACGATCTCCGGATCCATCATCTCGTTCAGCGCGTCGTAGAGCGGCCGGAGGTAGGGGTCGATCTTGTCGGTGAGCGTGCCGGGCAGGTAGCCGAGCCGCTCCCCCGCCTCGACGGCCGGGCGCGTCAGGATGATGCGCTCGACCTCCTTGCGCTGCAGCGCCTGCACGGCCTTCGCCATGGCAAGGTAGGTCTTGCCGGTGCCGGCGGGGCCGATGCCGAAGACGATGGTGTTCTCGTCGATCGCGTCGACGTACTCCTTCTGACCCAAGGTCTTCGGGCGCACGCTCTTGCCGCGGGCCGTGACGATGGCCTGGCTGAGCAGCTCGGCCGGGCTGGAGCCCCGGTCGTTCTCGAGGATGCGCGCCGACGACGACACCTCGGTGGGCGTGAGCTCGTGACCGTTGCGCACCATCTGCAGCAGCTCCTCGACGAGGCGGCGGGCGGCGTCGACCTGGTCGGCCGGGCCGGTGATCGTGATGTCGTTGCCGCGCACCAACACGGAGACCTCGGGGAAGCGGCGCTCGACGGTGGTGAGCAGCCGGTCTTGAGGGCCGAGCAGGCGCACCATCTCGATGCCGTCGACGTGCAGCTTCGCCTCGTCGCGCGGGGACTGCTCGTCGCGGGGGGACTGGGGGGTGGGTTCGGTGGGAGCCAAATTACTCTTTCAGCCCGCCCGCGAGAACATGGGCGTGCACGTGGAAGACGGTCTGACCGGCGTTCTCGCCGGTGTTGAAGATGAGACGGAACTCGCCGTCGGCGCGCTCCTCGGCGATCGAGCGGGCCGTGTCGACGACCTCGGCCAAAAGGCCCGGATCGCCCGCGGCGAGCTCGACCACGTCACGGTACCGCTCGGTCTTCGGCACCACGAGCACATGCACGGGGGCCTTGGGCGCGATGTCCTCGAAGGCGATGACGCGGTCGGTCTCGCGCACGATCGTGGCCGGGATCTCGCGGGCCACGATGCGCGAGAAGATCGAGGGGGACTCGGATTCGCTGGACATGACTCCATCTTAGGTTCGACCGCCGACACCGAGGAGGGGCCGATCGGCGCGGATCCGCCGGTTTCGCTACCAGCGTCGAGCCGTCGGGACCCGCGCTACCAGCGCCCGAGCGCCACGTTCAGCACCGCGATCGCCGCGGGCCCCGCGCTCGAGGTGCGCAGCACCTCGTCGCCGAGCCGCACGGTCTCGGCACCGGCCTCGTCGAGCTTCTCGAGCTCGCGCGGCGAGATGCCGCCCTCCGGCCCCACCACGAGCACGATCGCGCGGTCGTCGGGCTCGCCTCCGGCGGTGGTTCCGAACGTCAGGGACGTGAGACGGGTGCCGGCGCCCGGGTCGAGCACGAGCATCCGGCAGCCGTCGGTCTCGGCGATCAGCTCGGGCACGTCGACCAGGTCGCCGACCGCGGGCACGAACGGCCGGATCGACTGCTTCGCCGCCTCGCGCACGATGCTGCGCCAGCGCTCGACGCCCTTGACGGCCTTCGGGCCCGCCCAGCGCGAGACCGAGCGCTCGGCCTGCCACGGCACGACGCCCGAGACGCCGAGCTCGGTGGCGGTCTGCACCGCCAGCTCGTCGCGGTCGCCCTTGGCGAGGGCCTGCACCAGCACGATGCGGGGCGTGGGCTCCGGATGCTCGTGCACCCGCTCGACCGCGAGGTCGAGCTCCTTCGCCTCGGCCCGCACCACGACGCCCTCGACGATCAGTCCGCGACCGTCGCCGATCGCGGTGTGCTCGCCCACGCGCATCCGGTTCACCGTCGCCGCGTGCTTGGCCTCGTCGCCGCCGAGCGTGACCACGTCACCCAGCTCGTGCGGCACCACCGACAGCTCGTCGAGCAGGAAGAGGGAGCTCACCGGCGGCTCAGACGTTCAGGAAGCGGTCGCGGAGCTTCGCGAACAGCCCCTGCTGGAACTGCCCGAGCGAGGGCGCCGGGTACTTGTGGGCCGAGGCGAGCTGCTTCATGAGCTCTTTCTGCTTGTGGTCGAGCTTCGTCGGCGTGACCACCTGGATGCCGACCCGGAGGTCGCCGCGCCCGTTGCCGCGCAGGTGCGTGACGCCACGGCCCTTGACCGTGAGCACCTCGGCGCTCTGGGTGCCGGGCTTCAGCTCGATCTCGATGTCTCCGTCGAGGGCCTTGATGGTGGTGGTCGTGCCGAGCACCGCGTCCCACATCTGCACCTCGAGGGTGCAGAGCAGGTCGTCGTCGTTGCGCGAGAAGACGTCGTGGTGGCGCACCTTCATCTCGAGGTAGACGTCGCCCTGAGGGCCGCCGGCGGGGCCGACCTCGCCCTGGCCGGGCAGCTGCAGCCGGAGGCCCGTGTCGACGCCCGCGGGGATGTCGACCGGCAGGGTGCGGCGCGCGCGCACGCGGCCCTGGCCCTGGCAGGTGGGGCACGGGTTCGGGATGATCGTGCCGTAGCCGCGGCAGGTGCCGCAGGGGGCGCTCGTCACGACGTTGCCGAGCAACGACCGCACGGTGCGCTGGATCGAGCCGGAGCCGTGGCAGATGTCGCAGGTGACCGGAGCGGTTCCCGGGGCGCAGCACGAGCCGTTGCAGGTCTCGCAGAGCACGGCGGTGTCGACCTCGAGGTCACGGTGCGTGCCGAAGATGACCTCGCCGAGGTCGACCTCGACGCGCAGCAGTGCATCCTGACCCCGCTCGGCGCGCGACTTGGGGCCGCGGGTGCCGCCGCCCTGCCCGCCGAAGAAGGTCTCGAAGATGTCGCCGAAGCCGCCGAAGCCCTGACCGCCCGCGCCGCCGAAGCCCTGCTGCGGGCCGCGGTCGTAGTCGCGGCGCTGCCCGGGGTCGCTCAGCACGTCGTAGGCGTGGGTGACGGCCTTGAACGTCTCCTGGGCCTCGGGGCTCGGGTTGACGTCGGGGTGCAGCTCGCGGGCGAGCCGACGATAGGCCTTCTTGATCTCTTCGGGAGTCGCGTCGCGCGAGACGCCGAGCACGTCGTAATGGTCAGCCACCAGGGGCTTCTCCTTCGTTGTCGTTCGAGTCGTTCGGAGTCGGGATCGGGTCGCCGGTCAGCTCGCGCTGCCGGTCTCGCCGAGGGTGCGGGAGAGGTAGCGCGCGACGGCGCGCACCGCGGAGATGTTGCTGGAGTAGTCCATGCGGGTGGGGCCGAGCACGCCGAGGCGCGAGATGGCGCTGCCGATGCCCGTGTAGCCGCTCGCGAGGATGGAGGTCTCGCCGAGGCCGAACGACTCGTTCTCGCGGCCGATGGAGACGAGGAGGCCGCGCTGGTCGGCCTCGAGCTCGCTGAACAGGCGCAGCAGCACCACCTGCTCCTCGACCGCCTCGAGCACGGGGAGGATGCTGCCGTGGAAGTCGTCCTCGGTGCGCACCAGGTTGGCGGCACCGGCGATCAGCAGCTTCTCCTGGCGGTTGGCCGAGACCTGCTCCTTGAGGGTGGCCGCGACGACGGATGCGGTCGCCGCCTGCTCCGCCTGGAAGCGCTCGGGCACGCCGTCGAGGGCGCCCGCCGCCTCGATGAGCCCTTTGCCGCCGACCGCCTCATTGAAGCGCTGGCGGAGCTCGCCGATCAGCTGGTCGTCGATGTCGGCGGGGACGTCGAGGATGCGCTGCTCGACGTGGCCGGCGTCGGTGATGATCACCGTCATGAGCTTGCGCGGCGCCAGGGCGACCACCTCGATGTGCCGCACCCGCGCCTGCGAGCGGAGCGGGTACTGCACGAGGGCCACCTGGTGGGTGAGTTGGGAGAGCAGCCGCACGGTGCGGGCGAGCACGTCGTCGACGTCGACGCTGGAGTCGAGGAAGGCCTCGATCGCGTGCCGCTGCGCCGGCGTGAGCGGGCGCACCTCGGAGAGGTGGTCGACGAACAGCCGGTAGCCCTTGTCGGTGGGCACGCGACCGCTCGAGGTATGGGGAGCCGTGATCAGCTCCTCCTCTTCGAGCAGCGCCATGTCGTTGCGGATGGTGGCGGCCGAGACGCCGAAGGAGTGCCGCTCGGCGATGCTCTTCGAGCCGACGGGCTCGCGGGAGGCGACGTAGTCCTGCACGATCACGCGGAGCACTTCGAGGCTGCGTTCGGAGACCATGTCGACCACCTCCCTCTTGGCACTCAGACGGCTTGAGTGCCAATCATATCGCGCCGGGACCGACATCCGGCTGGGGACTCGGGGAGACACAGTGAGCGAAAATCATTGCTCGCCCCCGGGGCTACCGCTATCTTGTCTCGTGTACCGCCCCGTCCATCCGTCTGAAAGGCGCGAGACAATGACCGACCCCAACGCAACGCCGAACGATCCGGCCGCAGGCCAGCCGACGCCGCCTTCGGGTCAGCCCACGCCCCCGCCCGGGTACCAGGCTCCTCCCCCCGGCTACCAGGCCCCGCCCCCCGGCTACCAGGCGCCCCCGCCCGGCTCGGGCTACCAGCAGCAGCCCGGCTACCAGCAGGCCGCCCCGCAGGCGCCGCTCTCGCCCGCCGACGACAAGCAGTGGGCGTTCCTCGCCCAGCTCGGCGGCATCCTCGGCTTCCTGCCGCCGCTGATCATCTGGCTGATCTTCAAGGACCGCGGCCCCCTCACCAACCAGGAGGGCAAGGAGTCGCTGAACTTCCAGATCTCGGTCGCGATCGCGGTCGTGGCCCTCTACATCCTGGGCACGATCCTCTCGGTGATCCTGATCGGCTTCCTGTTCTACTTCCTCGCCTGGGCGGTGCAGATCGTGGGCGTGGTGTTCGCGATCATCGCCGGCGTGCGGGTCAACGGCGGGGGCACCTACCGCTACCCGTTCACCTTCCGGTTCATCAAGTAGTCGCGATGCCGGCGGCGCCTAGGTGAGGCGCCGCACCACGGCATCGGCCAGCAGACGGCCCTTCAGGGTGAGAGCGATCTCGCCCCGGAGGGCCGTTCTGCCGTCCACCAGCCCGTCGGCGATCAACCCGGCGACCTCCTGGCGCGCCTCGGGCGCGAGCGAGTCGGTGCGCAGGGCCCCGCGCACGCGGCTGAGCAGCAGGATGCGCTCCAGCTCGCGGATATCGTCGTCGATGCTCTCGCGGCCGGCGGCGGGCGACTCCCCCGCGGCGATGCGCTGCGCGTACGCCGCCGGGTGCTTGACGTTCCACCAGCGGGTGTCGCCCACGTAGCTGTGCGAGCCGGGGCCGATGCCCCACCAGTCGTGCCCGACCCAGTAGCCGAGGTTGTGCCGCGAGCGGGTGCCGGGGCCGGTCGAGAAGTTGCTGACCTCGTACCAGTCGTAGCCCGCGTCACCGAGGGTCGCATCCGCCCGCTCGTACATGTCGGCCTGCAGGTCGTCGGAGGGCGCCGCCACCGCGCCGCTCTTGATCTGGCGGGCGAGCTTCGTGCCCTCCTCGACGATCAGCGCGTAGGCCGAGACGTGGTCGGGGCGCTGGGCGACCACGGCGTCGAGCGAGCGCTGCCAGTCGTCGATCGTCTCGCCGGGCGTGCCGTAGATCAGGTCGAGGCTGACCTGCAGCCCGGCCTCCTTCGCCCAGCGCACCACGTCGGGGATGCGCTCGGGGTCGTGGGTGCGCTCGAGCGTCGCCAGCACGCTCGGCACGGCCGACTGCATGCCGAAGCTGACCCGGGTGAACCCCGCGTCGGCGAGCGTCTGCAGGTAGGCGGCATCGACCGAGTCGGGGTTCGCCTCGGTGGTGATCTCGGCGTCGTCGGCGAAGCCCCAGGTGTCGCGGGCCGCGTGGAGCATGCCCGCGAGCTGGTGGGCGGGCAGGAGCGTGGGGGTGCCGCCGCCGAAGAACACCGTCGAGATCGGCCGGGGCGCGTAGCCGGAGCGGTCGAGCACCTCGGCGCCGAAGCGCATCTCGGCGACGGCCTCCTGCCAGTAGTCGGCCTGCTTCGCGCCGCGCAGCTCGGTGGCCGTGTAGGTGTTGAAGTCGCAGTAGCCGCAGCGCACCCGGCAGAAGGGCACGTGCACGTAGAGGCCGAAGTCGCGGTGGGCGGCCCCGGAGGCGCGGTCGGCGGGCGGCGGCAGCAGGCCGTCGGCCGGAGCCGGGTCGCCGAGCGGAAGGACGGAGGGCACGGTCAGCGGCCGTCGGCGGTGCGATCGGGGCCGTCGGCCGCGCGGGCCGGCGCCAGGGGCACCCGCCCGGGCAGGAGCGCCCGCAGGTAGCG
The DNA here is from genome assembly GCF_015350805.1 of Herbiconiux sp. VKM Ac-1786. Lineage (GTDB taxonomy): Bacteria > Actinomycetota > Actinomycetes > Actinomycetales > Microbacteriaceae > Herbiconiux. The sequence goes on from NZ_JADKSG010000001.1 coordinate 54,052, forward strand.
GCGGGTGTAGCGCCACTGCATCAGGCGCAGCACGGGGTAGCCGAGCCGGTAGAACCAGCTGCTCGGCCGCGAGAACGCGCGGATCACGATCCAGACCGAGCCGTCGGCGAGCTGCTCGACGACGAAGCTCTCCTCGCCCGACTCGGGATGCCCGGGCAGCGTGCCGTAGGCGAAGCCGAGGCGGCCGGGCTCGTCGACGAGGTAGACGACCCGCACGGGCGCCGTGACCTTCAGGCCGAACGCCGAGATCGTGAGCTCGGCCGTGGTGCCGGGCGTGACGAGCGGGGTGCCGTCCTCCCCGTAGGCCTGCTCCGGATGCGCGGCGAGCGGCCCGAGAGGCGCCCCCGTCTCGTCGTACCGGAGCCCCGCCCAATCGGTCTCGGACGGCGCCGGTGGCTGGATCTCCCCCACCCGGATGCCGGCCCCGCGCTGCACGCCCCACGCCATCAGCCGCGACGACGCCGCCTCGAACCGCGCCTGCCCGCTGCCCAGGCGCGCGCGCACCTGCATCGGGCGGAAGCCCTTCGGCGGGAAGTACAGCAGATCGGGCGCCTGGGTCGCCCCGACGGCCGCGTAGCTGAGCGGGGTCTCGGCGGCCGGGCGGGGAAGCGTGGCCGACACCGCTACTTCTTGTCCTTCTTCTCGACGTCGCCCGAGAGCGCGGCGATGAACGCCTCCTGGGGCACCTCGACGCGGCCCACCATCTTCATGCGCTTCTTGCCCTCCTTCTGCTTCTCGAGCAGCTTGCGCTTTCTGGTGATGTCACCGCCGTAGCACTTGGCGAGCACGTCCTTGCGCATGGCGCGGATCGACTCGCGCGCGATGATGCGGGCACCGATCGCCGCCTGGATGGGCACCTCGAACTGCTGGCGCGGGATGAGCTCGCGGAGCCGTCCCGTCATCAGCACGCCGTAGGCGTAGGCCTTGTCGCGGTGCACGATCGCGCTGAACGCGTCGACCTGCTCGCCCTGCAGCAGAATGTCGACCTTCACCAGGTCGGCCTCCTGCTCGCCGGCGGGCTCGTAGTCGAGGCTGGCGTAGCCCGCGGTCTTCGACTTGAGGTTGTCGAAGAAGTCGAACACGATCTCACCCAGCGGCATCGTGTACTTGATCTCCACCCGGTCTTCACCGAGGTAGTCCATGCCCTGCAGGGTGCCGCGGCGCTGCTGGCAGAGCTCCATGATGGTGCCCACGTAGTCCTTCGGCGCGAGGATCGCGGCGTTCACCACGGGCTCCTTGACGTTCAGGATCTTGCCGCCCGGGAACTCGCTCGGGTTCGTGACCGTGACCGTGCGCTTGTCCTCCGTGGTGACCTCGTAGATCACGCTGGGGGCCGTGGCGATCAGGTCGAGGTTGAACTCGCGCTCGAGCCGCTCGGTGATGATCTCGAGGTGCAGGAGGCCGAGGAAGCCGCAGCGGAAGCCGAAGCCGAGCGCGACCGAGGTCTCGGGCTCGTACACGAGCGCCGCATCCGACAGCTTGAGCTTGTCGAGCGCCTCACGGAGCACCGGGTAGTCGCTGCCGTCGATCGGGTAGAGGCCCGAGAAGACCATGGGGAGGGGTTCGGTGTAGCCCGGCAGAGCATCCGTCGCCGGCTTCGCCGCGGTCGTGACCGTGTCGCCGACCTTGGACTGCCGCACGTCTTTCACGCCGGTGATGAGGTAGCCCACCTCGCCGACGCCGAGGCCCTGGCTGGGGGTCGGCTCGGGGCTGGAGACGCCGATCTCGAGGATCTCGTGGGTGGCGCGCGTCGACATCATCTGGATGCGCTCGCGCGGGCTGAGCTTGCCGTCGATCATCCGCACGTAGGTGACCACGCCACGGTAGGCGTCGTAGACGGAGTCGAAGATCATGGCGCGGGCCGGCGCATCCGCCTTGCCGACCGGGGCGGGGATGAGCTCGGTGACGCGGTCGAGCAGCGCCTCGACGCCCTCGCCGGTCTTGCCGCTGACCCGCAGCACGTCGGCCGGGTCGCCGCCGATCAGGCTCGCCAGCTCCTTCGAGTACTTCTCGGGGTCGGCCGCGGGCAGGTCGATCTTGTTCAGCACCGGAATGATCGTGAGGTCGTTCTCGAGCGCGAGGTAGAGGTTCGCGAGCGTCTGCGCCTCGATGCCCTGCGCCGCGTCGACGAGCAGGATGGCGCCCTCGCAGGCGGCCAGGCTGCGGCTGACCTCGTAGCTGAAGTCGACGTGACCGGGGGTGTCGATCATGTTCAGCGCGTAGCTCTGGCCGTCGAGCGCCCAGGGCATGCGCACGGCCTGGCTCTTGATGGTGATGCCGCGCTCGCGCTCGATGTCCATGCGGTCGAGGTACTGCGAGCGCATGTCGCGGTCGCTGACGACGCCCGTGATGCCGAGCATGCGGTCGGCGAGCGTCGACTTGCCGTGGTCGATGTGCGCGATGATGCAGAAGTTGCGGATGAATGCCGGGTCGGTGGAGGCCGGCTGGAGGGCCTTCAGGGCTTTGGGGCTCACGCATTCCTCTGGAGTGTCGGTGGGATCGGCGCCGGACTGACGCGCACGATCGCAGGGACTCATTCTGCCACGTCTGGAATGACGGACCGGTTTGGCTGTTGAATCGGGGTATGGCCATCTTCCTCACCGGCGCGACCGGCTTCATCGGTTCCGCAGTCCTCCGTCAGCTCCGCGAGCAGGGGCGCGACGTCGTCGCCCTCGTCCGCTCGTCCTCCTCGGCCGCGGAGGTCGAGGCGCTCGGCGCCCGCGCCGTGCTCGGCGAGCTCACCGATCGCGAGATCGTGACGCACCTCGCCCTCGAGAGCGACGGCGTCATCCACCTCGCCTCCCCCGGCGACGAGTCGAGCGCCCCGACCGACGACGCGTTCGTCACCGCGGTGCTCGCGGGCCTCGAGGGCAGCGACAAGCCCTACGTGCACACCTCGGGCGTTTGGATCTTCGGGAACGGCTCGGCGATCACCGAGACCTCCCCGTTCGACCCGCCCGCCCTCACCTCCTGGCGCCTGCCCGTCGAGGCGCGCGTGCGCTCGGCCGTCGGCGTGAAGACCTCGATCGTCGCGCCCGGCATCGTGTTCGGCAACGGCGGCGGCATCCCGAACCTGATCGTGGACGCCCCCCGTACCGAGGGCGACGCCCCCGCGATCGAGCTGATCGGCTCGGGCGAGCAGCACTGGACGACCGTGTTCGTCGACGATCTCGCGGAGCTCTACATCCTCGCCTTCGACCTCGCCCCGGCGGGCTCTTACTACCTCGGCGCGAGCGGGCAGAACCCGACCGTGCGCGAGCTCGGCGAGGCGGCGGCGCAGGCGGCCGGGCTCGACGGGCGGGTCGCGCCGTCGTCGGTCGACGCCACGCACGAGCGGCTGGGCGAGCCCTTCGCGGACGCGCTGCTGCTCGACCAGCAGGCGACCGGGTCGGCGGCACGGATCGACCTCGGCTGGGAGCCGAACGGGCCGTCGCTCGTGGAGGAGCTGCGGTCGGGGTCGTACGTTCGCTAGCCGACCGCCGGCGGCTCAGCCCCGCCGGGCCGCCTGCACGGCCGCGGCCACCGCGTCGGGCGCGACGAACTCCTTCTCAAGCTCGACGCGGTGCACCAGCTCCACCAGGGCGGCGTTCACCGGCGCCTCCCGCCCGAGCGCCCGCGCCGCCTCGACCACCGCACCGTTGAGGTGGTCGATCTCGGTCAGCTGACCGCGACGGATGCTCTGCAGCGTCGATCCCGGATTCGGCGTGCCGCCCATCCGCCGCCCCATCAGCCTCGGCAGCAGCCGGGCGAGCGGCTCGGGCGCGGCGCTGAACGCCCGCAGCAGCGGATCGCTCAGCCCCAGCAGCGTCTCGAACCGCACGCCCGTCGCCCGGGCCACGGCGACCGCCTCGCGCATGCTCGCCGTGAGCACCGCCCGCAGCCGCGGGTCGGCGATCGTCTCCTGCACCGCGAGCCCCGTGATGGCGGGGAGGGCGTTGATCTGGTTGACGATGAGCTTCGTCCACTGCGCGCCCTCGAAGTTGGGGGTGCGCTCGATCGGCAGGAGCGCCCCGAGCACGCGCTCGGCGAGGGCCAGGGCGGCGTCGTCGGCGGGGCGTGCCGGGCGGGCATCCGTCGCCTGGGGCAGGCCGAGGTAGGTGCTCGCGGGGGTCGTGATCGAGACCTCGCCGGGTGAGAGGTACGAGGCGGCGAAGAGGGCGAGCGCGCCGACGACCGGGGTTCCGGGCAGCTGGGCGGCGGCTGCGGCTGCCCCGCCGAGACCGTTCTGCACGACGACCAGGGGCACGCCGGGCAGGGCGGCGGCGTTGGCCTCGAGGGCCGGCCGCGCATCCTGAGCCTTGACCGTGAGCAGCACGACGTCGAACGGGTGCGCCTCGTCGACGCTCAGAAGAGCGGATGTCCGGGGCCGCGCCGTGTGCTCGCCCCAGTGACCCGTCAGTCTGAGACCGCGCTGCTCGATCGCGTCGAGCTGGGCGCCGCGCGCCGTGACCTCGACGTCGTGGCCCGCGCGGTCGGCGAGGGCGGCGACGACTCCGCCGACGGCTCCGGCGCCGATGACTCCGACGCGCATGGTCAGGCCTTCTGCGCGGCCGGTTCGGCGGGTGGTGCCGGGAGGCGGCGGATGCCCTCGAGCAGGTCGTCGGTGGAGGCGGCGGCGCAGAGGCGGATCCAGCCCTCGCCCGTGCGGCCGAACGCGCTGCCCGGGGCGACGGCGACGCGCTGCTCGATCAGGAAGCGCTCGGCCCACTCGGCGACGTCGCCGCCCGTGGCGTAGGAGACGTCGACCCAGAGGTAGAAGGCGCCGGTGGGCTCGAGGTGGGCGATGCCCCGCTCTTTGAGGAGCGCGACGGCGGCGTCGAGGTTCTCGCGGTAGTGCCGGGCCGCGTCGGCGACGTGCTGCTGGGAGCCGCGGAGGGCCGTGACGACGGCGCGCTGGGCGGGGGTGTTGACGCAGCTGACCATCGCCTCCTGGGCGGCGCGGAGGAGCGGGGCGAAGCCGGGCGGGGTGAGCAGCCAGCCGACGCGGGCGCCGGTGAGCGCGTAGGTCTTCGAGGCCGAGAAGACGGTCAGCACCCGATCCTCGGCCGCGTCGCCGCGTTCGGCGGCCAGGGCGGCGAGGCTGACGTGCTCGACGCCGTAGGTGAAGCGCTCGTAGACCTCGTCGCTGATCACCCAGAGGTCGTGGCGCTCGGCGAAGTCGAGCAGGGCGTCCAGGGTCTCGCGGTCGAAGACGGCGCCGAGCGGGTTGGACGGGGAGTTGACGATCAGCACCCGTGTGCGCGGGGTGACCAGGCGGTCGAGCTCGTCGAGGTCGGGGGTGAAGCCGGCCGCCGGGCGGAGCGGGTAGGGCACCGGCACGGCCGAGACGAGGTGCGCGTTCATCGTGAAGGTCGTGTAGCCGGGGTCGGGCACGAGCACCTCGTCGCCCGGGTCGAGCAGGAGGGACATGGCGAGGTAGAGGCCCTGGGTGGCACCGGCGGTGACCCAGACGCGCTCGAGCTCGGTCGTGATGCCGTTCTGCTCGCGCACCGTGTCGACGATCGCCTCGCGCAGCTCGGTGATGCCGCCGTTCGGCGTGTAGGCGGTGTCGTCGGCCTCCCAGGCGGCGGCGCCCTCGGCGAGCACGGCCGGGTCGACCGCCACGTCGGGCTCGCCCACCACGAGGTAGACGACGTCGTCGAGCGAGTGGGCCAGTTCGAACAGGCGGCGGATGCCCGAGGGCGGGACCGTGTCGGTGTGGGCGGCTAGGCGTGGCATAGGGTTCTACGGTACTCCCGCGTCTCTCCCGCCTGGCTCGCATTTTCGGGCTCGGATTGTCGGTGGGTGCTCTACCTGGTAATGTTGCCTGTTGGCTTACGCATCCGCGCGACAAGGTGGGTGCGAACAGCGAGTGGCTCCATCCGCGGCCCGGCCGCAGCGGACCATCGCACCGCACTCATCCGAACAGATACAGAGGTTATTTCCGTGGCAAACATCAAGTCGCAGATCAAGCGCATCGGCACCAACAAGAAGGCCCAGGAGCGCAACAAGGCCGTCAAGAGCGAGCTCAAGACCGCCATCCGCGCCACCCGCGCCGCCGTCGTCTCGGGCGACAAGGACAAGGCCGCGTCGGCCCTGACCCTCGCCACCAAGAAGCTCGACAAGGCTGCGTCGAAGGGCGTCATCCACAAGAACCAGGCGGCGAACCGCAAGTCGGCCATCGCCAAGCAGGTCGCGGCTCTCTGAGCCCTGCGCGGCGCCTCGCGCGTTGCGGGCGGCGCTTCGCGCGCCGCGGGTGCTTCGGCACCGCACCTGGCCTCCGGGCACTGAAGGGCCCCGCTCCGGCGGGGCCCTTCGCCGTTCCCGGGCGGGCACCGTCGCGGCACGCGCGTCACCGGCGCGCGTTCGGGTGCGGAATGACGGGCGCGTGTCAGCGGCCGCGGGGCTAGAGGTGGCGCGGGGTTCGAGGGTGGCGCGGGGGCTAGAGGGTGCCGCGGGGGCTAGGCGGGCTAGAGGGTGCCGCAGGGGCTAGAGCGTGCCCCGCGGGTCAGAGGGTGGCGCGGGGTGGCGCGGCGTTCGAGGGTGTGCCGCGGGGCTAGAGGGTGCCGCGGGAGGAGACGACGCCGATCATGTGCTCGAGGGCGAAGACCGGGTCGCGGCCGGCGCCCTTGATCGACTCGTCGGTCTCGGCCAGCACCTGGATGCTGCGGCCGAGGCCCTCGCCCGTCCAGCCCGAGACGTCGCGGCGGGCGCGGTCGATCTGCCACGGCGCCATGCCGAGCTGCCCCGCGAGCTGGCCCGAGCCGCCGCGGGTGCCGAGCACCTTCGCCATGGTGCGGAGCTTCATCGCGAACGCCGCCACGATCGGAACCGGATCGGCCCCCGACGCCAGCGCGTGCCGCAGCAGCGCCAGCGCGTCCCCGTACGCCCCGCCAATGGCCGAGTCGGCCACCGCGAAGGCGTTCGTCTCGACCCGCCCCGCGTAGTAGCGCTCGACGGTGACCTCGGTGATCTCCTCGGCGGAGTCGGACGCGAGCTGAGCGCATGCCGCGGACAGCTCGGCGAGGTCGTCGCTGAACGCCGACACCAGCGCCCGGATCGCCCCCGGCGACACGCGCTTGCCGAGCGCCCGGAACTCGGCCGACGCGAACTCGTACCGGTCGGAGTCGCGCTTGATCTCGGCGCAGACGATCTCGATCGCCACTCCCGACGCGGCCCGCACCGCTTCGAGCATCTTCTTGCCACGCACGCCGCCGCCGTGCCGCAGAACGAGGTAGACGTCGTCGGCCGGATACGCGAGGTAGGAGATGACGTCCTCGATCAGCGCATCGGTGCACTTCTCGACCCCGGCCACGCGGATCAGCCGCGGCTCCCCGAACAGCGACGGGCTGGCGAGCGACAGCAGCTCCCCCGGCCCGTAGGACGAGGCCTCGATGTCGGTGATCTCGAGGCTCGGGTCTTCGGCCTTGACCAGGTCGCGCAGCTGCCGGATGGCCCGCTCGGCGAGGAACGTCTCGGTGCCCGACACGAGCACCACGGGCGCGGGGCGCACCTGGTTCCACTCGAGCTGTGGAATGGCGACCTTGGCGCTCGGCTTCGCCGCCTTCGACGGCGACCTGCTCCCGCGTGCGACGGCCATGACCACCCCTTCTCGAACTCCCCCGCCAGCCTACCGGCCCCCACCGACGCCCTGCCCCGGCGCCGCGACACCCCGGCTCGGCAGGTCAGGGCGGGGCGGGATGCTCGGTCCAGATGCGGAGGGACGCGGGGGTGCCGGAGATCAGGGTGAGGCCGCCGAGGTCGGTGCGGAGGGGGCGGGTGCCCGTGCGGCCGAGGAGGCCGAGGAGCCGGTCGGTGGGGTGGCCGTAGGTGTTGTCGGCTCCGACCGAGATGACGCCGAGGGTCGCGTCGGCCTCGGCGTAGAGCTCCGGGCTCTGGTCGGCGCTGCCGTGGTGGGCGACCTTGACGACGTCGAGCGGGCCGAGGGCGGCGCCGGCGTCGACCCCGCGCTGGGCGGACTCTCCGAGGTCGCCGAGGAAGAGCATCCGGAGCGTGCCCGTGACGAGGAGGGTGACGCTGGCGTCGTTGCCGCGGAGGGGCGTGCCGGGGCGCGGCCAGAGCACCTCCCAGCGGTCGTCGCCCAGGGCGCCCGTGAGGCCGCGGCGGGCCGGGACGACGTCGGCTCCGGCGTCGTGGAGGCGGGCGAGCATCCGCTCGTCGTGGGGGCCGTCGGGCGGGCCGACGAGGGCGCGGTCGACGCGGCCGAGGACGGCGTCGAGGCCGCCGACGTGATCGAGGTCGTAATGCGTCAGCACGAGCAGGTCGAGGCGGTGGATGCCGAGGCGGTCGAGGCAGGCGGTGAGCGGCTCGGGGTCGGGGCCGACGTCGACGAGCGCCGTCTGGCCGCGGCTGCGGACGAGCACGGCGTCGCCCTGGCCGATGTCGCAGGCGGCGAGGTGCCAGTCGGGCGGCATCGAGGTGAGGCGCGCGAGCTGTCCGCCGGCGAGTGACCCGGTGGCCACCACGAGGCCCAGCGTGACGACGAGGCCCGCCGACCGCGCCAGGCGGGGCCGCCGGGGTGCCACCAGGGCGGCCGTGCCGATGAGCAGCACGGCGAGCACCGCCCCGGCGGCGGCCAGGGCGCCGTCGGGCACGGGGACGGCGGCGAACGGGGCGCGGGCGAAGAAGCGGGCGACGGCGGCGATCCAGGCGGAGGGCAGCCACGGCAGCCAGGCCAGCACCGCCGCGAGGCCCGGGGCGACCACCGCGACGAGGCAGACCACCAGGCCGAGCACGCTGACCAGGGCGGCGGCCGGCTCGGCCAGCAGATTGGCCGGCAGCGTGTACGGGGTCAGCTGCGGGGCGAGCAGGAAGAGCACCGGCTGACAGGCGAGCTGCGCTGCAGCCGGCACGGCCAGGGCGAGGGCCAGCGGCCGGGGCATCACGCGAGTGGCGAGGGCCGCCAGCGGGCGGGTCAGCACGAGGAGACCGCCCGTGGCGAGCACGGAGAGGGCGAAGCCGGCGCTGCGCCCGAGGGAGGGGTCGAGGGCGAGCAGCACGACCACCGAGAGCGCGAGCGGCGGGATGCCCGCCGCCGGACGCCCCGCCGCCAGTGCGGCGAGCACGATCACGGCCATCGTGGCGGCGCGCAGCACGCTCGGCTCGGGCGTCACGAGCACGACGAAGAGCGCGAGCACGCCGATCGACACGGCGATGCGGAGTCGCCGACCGAGCCCGGCGGCTCCCCCGACGAGCATCACGGCGGTGACGACGATGGCGCAGTTCGCGCCCGACACGGCGGTGAGGTGGGTCAGACCCGAGACCGTCATGTCGTCGACGAGGTCGTCGGTGACGCGGCTGTCGTCGCCGATCGCCAGCCCGGTGAGCAGCTGGGCGCCGTCGCCGGGCAGCGCGGCCGTGGCGCTGCGGAACGCGGTGCGCACCGTGGCCGCCCAGGCGAGCGTCGGCGGCGGGGGCTCGAGCACCTCGGGCGGCGCGCGGCCGAACACGAGGTAGTCGTGCGACTCACCCCTCGGCTGGGGTGCGAGCGAGCCCTCGACGCGGATGCTCGTGCCGATCGTCAGCTCGGCGGCATCGTCGACCGTGGCGAACACGAGCGCGGGAGCCCGGGCGGCGGTGCTCCGCCCTCCCGCACTGAACCCCCGCAGCTCGGCGTCGAACCGCATCCGCTCGCCGTCCGCTCCGTCTCCGTCGCCGGTGCCGAAGAAGCCCGACTGCGCCACCCGCGGCGCGCCGGTCACGATCAGCACGGCACTCCCCTGCCGCGGATGCCCGGCATCCAGCTCCCCGGGCCGCCGCAGCCCATCCCCGGCGGCCACCGCCGTCGCCACGAGCGCCACCGCAGCGACCGCGAGCGCGGCCACCGGAACCACAACGCGAAGCCCGCGACGTCCTGCCCGGGACGGGTGGTGTGGGTGCCGGCTGCTTCTCATCACGAGGGCAAGGGTGGAACCGGCGGCGACAAGCCACGCCACCGCGGCCGCCACGGCTGCGACCCGGCCTTCGCAGGGACCGAGCATCCACGCCGTCAGCCACGATGCTGCCGCGGCGGGTGCGAGACGCAGGTCGAGGTTACCGGTCATCGGGTTGCCGAGGGTTCGTCGCGCACGCTGGGCGGCCGTCGGCGCCGTGGAAAGGTCGGCGGGCGTGAGGCGTGCGCGAAGGCCCGGCGACCGCCGGGGAGACGGCCGGCCGGGCGGTGGGGGCGGCGGACATCAGAGGGTGAGGAGCGGTCGGAGGGACTCGAGGGTCTTGTCGCCGATGCCCGGGATCTGGAGGAGGTCGTCGATCGAGGCGAAGGGGCCGTTGGCGTCGCGGTAGGCGACGATGCGGGTGGCCATCGCCGGGCCGATGCGGGGCAGGGTGTCGAGGTCGATCTCGGTGGCGGTGTTGAGATCGACGAGGGTGGGCGCCCCACCCGGGGCGGCGGCACCCGAGCCCGCACCGGAGCCCGCACTCGAGTCGGCAGCTCCCGGGGCCGCGGCGACCGGCGCACCCGGCAGCGGCGCGGGCGGGGTCTCCCCCACGGCGAGCACCCGCAGCTGCTCCCCGTCGACGAGCGGGCGCGCGAGGTTGACCGAGGCGCTGTCGGCGGTCGGCGCGAACCCGCCCGCGGCGGCCACGGCGTCGACGACCCGCGAGCCGGCGGCGAGTTGGTACACGCCCGGCGCACCGACGGCGCCCAGCACGTGGACGAGCAGGGGCGGCGCCGCCGGAGCAGCCGGATCGGTGAGCGACGAGGTGGGTGGGACACCCGGCGAGGCCGGAGCAGCGGAGGATGGAGCAGCGGAGGCGGCGGGAGAACCGCCGGCACGAGCATCCGGAATCACCGTCGTCGCGCCCACCGGAGTGAGCGCCGTCACGAGCACCGACGCCACCAGCGCCGCCACCACCAGGACGACAGCCGCCCCCACGCCCACCCGCACCCGAAATGACGGAGAGGACGGGGAGGACGACGAAGGGGGCGGCGCCGCAGGCAGTGACATGCCGTCACCCTACGAACGCCGCCCCCACCCCGAGACGCGGAAGAAGAACCTGTGGAGAACTCCCTACGAGGAAGGCTTGGTGACGAAGTTCACCAGCCGCGGCGCCCGCACGACGACGGTCACGACCGTGCGGTCGCCGATCGCCCGCTGCACCGAGGGCAGCGCCCGCGCCGACTCCTCGAGCGCGGCGCCCTCGACCTTGGGCGAGACCTCGAGCCGGTCGCGCACCTTGCCGTCGACCTGCACGACCGCGGTCACGAGGTCCTGGGTGAGCAGCGACGGGTCGGCCTTGCGCCAGCCGTAGTTGGCGACGGAGGCCTCGTAGCCGAGGCGCGACCACATGTCCTCGGCCGTGTAGGGCGCGAACAGCGACAGCCCGAGGGCGATCGTCTCGACGGCCTCGCGCACGGCGGGGTCACCACCGCCCGGGCCCGAGTCGATGGCCTTGCGGGCCGCGTTGACGAGCTCCATCAGGCGCGCGACGACGACGTTGAACTTGAACGCCTCGATCAGGCCCGGCGCCTCGGCGAGGAAGCGGTGGGTCTGGCGCCGCAGCGCGCGGTCGCCCTCGCGCCAGTTCACCGAAGGCGGAGAAGTCACGGAAAGCACGAGCCGCCACGCCCGCGCCAGGAACTTCGCCGACCCGGCCGGCGACACGTCGGCCCAGTCGATGTCGTCCTCCGGAGGCCCGGCGAAGGCCATCGTGAGGCGCACCGCGTCGACACCGTGCTCGTCGAGCTGGTCGGACAGCCGCACCAGGTTGCCCTTCGACTTCGACATCGCCGAGCCGTCCATCAGCACCATGCCCTGGTTCAGCAGCGCGCTGAAGGGCTCGGTGAACGAGACGTAGCCGAGGTCGAACAGCACCTTCGTGATGAAGCGCGCATAGAGCAGGTGCAGGATCGCGTGCGTCACGCCGCCGACGTACTGGTCGACCGGCGCCCACTTGTCGACCTCGCGCGGATCGAAGGCCTGCGTGGAGTCGTTCGGCGACAGGAAGCGCAGGAAGTACCACGAGCTGTCGACGAAGGTGTCCATCGTGTCGGGGTCGCGGCGCGCGGGCGAGCCGTCGACGGGGTTGGGCACGTTGACCCAGTCGTCGGCGGCTCCGAGCGGCGACGAGCCCTTGGGGGTCAGGTTGAGCCCCTCGGTCGGCGGCAGCTCGACCGGCAGCTGGTCCTCGGGCACCGGGTACTCGGTGCCATCCGCTCCGTGGATGATCGGGATCGGCGTGCCCCAGTACCGCTGCCGCGAGATCAGCCAGTCGCGCAACCGGTAGTTCTTGGCCGGCCGCCCGGTGCCCGCCGCCTCGAGGATCTCGATGATCTTGCGGATGGCGTTCGACTTCGACAGCCCGTCCAGCGGCCCCGAGTTGATCAGGCGCCCCTCGCCGGCCAGCGCGATGCCGGTGGTGCCGGGGTTCAGGTCCTCCAGCTCGGGCAAGTCATCGGGGTCGAGCACGGGGATGACGCCGGTCACCGGCGCCAGCGTGTCGACGACCACCCGCACGGGCAGCCCGAAGGCGCGCGCGAAGTCGAGGTCGCGCTGGTCGTGCGCGGGCACGGCCATCACGGCGCCGTGGCCGTAGTCGGCCAGCACGTAGTCGGCCGCCCAGATCGGCAGGCGCTCGCCGTTGACCGGGTTGATCGCGTAGCGCTCGAGGAAGATGCCGGTCTTCGGCCGGTCGGTCGCCTGACGCTCGGTCTCCGACGACTTCTGCACCTCGGCCAGGTACGACGCGAAGCGGTCGCGAACCTCGGCGGAGGGCGACCCCGCGGCCAGCTCGATCGCCAGGTCGGAGTCGGGTGCGACCACCATGAACGTCGCCCCGTACAGCGTGTCGGGCCGCGTCGTGAACACGGTGACGGGCTCCGAACGCCCCTCGACCGCGAAGTCGACGTCGGCGCCGATCGAGCGGCCGATCCAGTTGCGCTGCATCGCGATCACCTTGGCGGGCCAGGTGCCCTCGAGCTGCTTCAGGTCGTCCAGCAGCCGGTCGGCGTAGTCGGTGATGCGGAAGTACCACTGCGTCAGCTTCTTCTTCACCACGACGGCGCCCGAGCGCTCGGACGTGCCGTCGGGCAGCACCTGCTCGTTTGCGAGCACGGTCTGGTCCACCGGGTCCCAGTTGACCCAGCTGGCCTTGCGGTACGCCAGGCCCTTCTCGTACATCTTCAGGAACAGCCACTGGTTCCACTTGTAGTACTCGGGGTCGCTCGTGTGCAGCACGCGGTCCCAGTCGAACGAGCCGGCGTACTTCTTGAAGCTCGAGTGCTGCTGCTCGATGTTGTCGTAGGTCCACTGGCGCGGGTCGAGGCCGCGCTTGATGGCGGCGTTCTCGGCGGGCAGGCCGAACGAGTCCCAGCCGATCGGGTGCAGCACGTTGAAGCCCTGCTGGCGCCAGTAGCGCGCCACGACGTCACCGAGCGCGTAGGCCTCGGCGTGCCCCATGTGCAGGTCGCCCGAGGGGTACGGGAACATGTCGAGCACGTACTTGCGCGGGCGCTTGTCGCCCTCGATGTCGGTGCGGAAGGGCTTCTGCTCCTCCCAGACCGGCAGCCACCTGTCCTGCAGGGCGCGGAAGTCGTAGCGCTCGGCGCCGTCGCGCTCGTCGTCGGGCTGACCGTGGTCGCCCGACCGTCCGTCGGGGGCAGAGGTGTTCACGATGACTCTCATTCGTTGCTGGCGCGGCACACCACCGGGGTCGGCAGCTGGTACCAGAGGGTGGGTCGCTGGGGAGGCGCGCAGGGCGCACCAGTGAACAACAGTAGCGAATGCGGCCGTGTTCCCGCCGGGCGCCCGGTTCGCAGCGGGTGGTTCCGGATGCCCGCCCGCACCGACACCGCTGCACTAGCGTTGAAGGCACCGCCGAGAGGAGCCGCCCCGTGGCCGAAGCCCCCGCCGCCTTCGCCTGGCAGAACGGCGCCCTGGTCGAGACCGGGCTCGCCCCGCACCATGCGCTCGCGGCGGCCGACTCCTGGTACGTCTCCCCCGAGGGCCGGGTGCGGGCGCTCGACACGCACCGGGAGCGGTTCCTCGCGGCGACGGGCGAGCGGATGCACGTTGACGCCGAGACCTTCTGGGGCGCCGCCGTGGGCCGCCTCCGCTCCTACGCCGGAACCGCCCTCTTCCCGCGGGTCGAACTGGCGCAGACGGATTCGGGCCCCCAGCTGCGCCTGCGCGTCCGAGTCGCCCCGCGCCTTCGCACCACGACGGTGCTCGCGACCCACGCCGGGCCCGACCCGCGCACCGTGCCGCGCACGAAGGGCCCCGACCTCGAGGCGCTGCTCGCGTTGCGCGCCGCCGCCCAGGAGGACGGGGCCGACGAGCTGGTGCTGCTCCGCGACGGCCTCGTGGTGGACGGCAGCACGTCGGCGCTGCTGTGGTGGCGCGACGAGACGCTGGTCGCGCCGGCGGGCGACCTCCCTCGGGTGGCGAGCGTGACGGCCCGGAGCATCCGTCTGATCGCCACCGCCACGGGCACCCGGGTCGTGGAGGAGCGGGCCCGCCCGGCGGATCTCGCAGGCTGCGAGGTCTGGTCGGTCAGCGCCCTGCACGGCATCACCGTGGTCGACAGCTGGATCGGCGGCCCGGCCACCTCGGCCCGCCCCTCCCGCGCGGCCACCTGGCGCCGCCGCCTCGCGGCCCTCTCCCGCCCCCTCTGACCCGCCGCGCATCCGCCGACGCGCTCTGCAGGACGTGATCTAGAGGACGGGTCGCGCCGAGTCGACCGGCGGCGACAGCGTGAGAGTGCGGGTCACGAGCGCGGACGGCACGGGCGTGTGCGAGACGAGGAGCACGGCGCGCGACTCGCCGGCCGCCGCCGCGAGCAGGTCGGTGAGCAGCGCGTCGGCCTGCTCGGGGTCGACGTTGGCCGTCGGCTCGTCGAGCACGAGCACCGGGAAGCCTGCGAGCAGCGCCCGGGCGAGCGCCAGGCGCTGCGCCTGCCCGCCCGAGACGAGGGCGCCCCGCTCCCCCACGCGCGCCGTCAGCCCGCCGCGCGCCTGCACCCACGACCCGAGCCCGACGCGGTCGAGCACGGCGAGCAGCTCGTCGTCGGTGGCGGTGTCGCGCGCGAACAGCAGGTTCTGGCGGATGTCGTCGTCGAACAGGTGCGGCCGCTGCTCGCACAGCCCGACGACCCGGCGCACGGCGTCGACGGGGTACTCCCGCGCCTCGTGCCCGTTCAGCCGGTAGCTGCCGCCGTACTCGAGGAAGCGCACGAGCACGTGAGCGAGCGTGGTCTTGCCCGCACCGCTCGCTCCGCGCACGAGCACGCGGTCGCCCGGGACGAGGTCGAGCGACACCGGCGCCAGCGCCGGCGAGGAGGCTCCGGGCCACTTCGCCGTGACCTCGCGCAGGGACAGGCTCGTGAAGACCGCGGGTGCCGGTCGGACCGCAGAAGGCCCGTCGACGGGGATGGACGCCGGCACACCGGACGGCACCACCGACGCGATCCGGTCGGCGCTCGCCCGCACCTGCCGCCACGCCCCCGCGGCCAGCGGGATCATCGCGAACACCTCGAAGGCCGCGAGGGGCACCAGCGCCACCACGGCGAGCGCCGGCCCGTCGAACCCGCCGGAGCCCGAGACGGCCCCTGCCCCGAGCGCCGGCACCCCCACCACGAGCGTCAGCACGGTCGCGAGCCCGGCGAAGAACGTCACGGCAGCCGCGGTCGCCCCGGCCCCCACGGCCCGCCGCCGCGACGCGGCCGTCAGCGCGGCGTCGGCCTCGTCCAGCCGAGCGAGCGCAGCCCGGTCGTCCCCGTACGCGACCAGCACGTCGAGGTTCGTCAGGTAGTCGGCGAGCGCCGCCCGGTGCCGCCCGCGCAGCCCCGCGAGCGAGCGCTCGGCCCGTCCCGAAAGGGCTGCGTTCAGCACGGTGCCGACGAGCAGCGCGGCAATCAGCGACAGCAGCAGCACGAGCCCCGCGGCCGGCAGCAGCAGCCACACCACGACGACCACGGCGGCGGAGGTCAGCCCCGACACCACGAGCGGCTGCACGACCCGCAGCGGCAGGTTCTGCTGCTCGTCGACATCCGACACGAGCCGGCTCAGCAGGTCCCCGCTCCGCGCCGACCCCAGCCCGTCGGGCGCGACCGGCACGAGCCGCTCGTACACGCCCACCCGCAGCGCCGGCATGGTCGCGAACGCCGCGTCGTGCCCCACGAGCCGCTCGAGGTACCGGAACGTCGCCCGCCCCAGAGCGAACGCCCGCACCCCCACCATCGCGGCCGAGAGGAACAGGATCGGCGGCTGCTCGGCCGCCCGCGTGATCAGCCACGCCGACACCCCGAGCAGCCCCACGGCGCAGAGCGCACTGAGCAGCCCGAGCGCCACCCCGGGCGCGAAGCGCAGCAGCGGCGGCTGCGCGAGCCGCAGCACCTCCCGCCGGTTCACGCGGCACCTCCGCGGGCGCCGGCCGGCGCGACGAGCGGATGCGCGGCCACAGCCTGCTCGGCCACAGGACGCGCGGGCACGGGCGCCGCGAACACCAGCCGCTCGTCGGCCGACGCCGTCACCGCGGGCCGATGGCTCACCACGATCACGGCGCGGCCCTCCTCGGCCAGTGCGCGCAGACTGCGGATGAACTCCGCCTCCGTCCCGGCGTCCAGCGCCGACGTCGGCTCGTCGAACACCACGACCGGGCAGTCGAGCGCCCGGGCCCGGTACACGGCCCGCGCGCTCGACACGCGCTGCGCCTGCCCGCCCGACAGCCCGCCGCCGCGCGGGTCGATCCGCTCCGAGAGACGGATGCCCGCCCCTCCCACGAGGTCGAGCGCCGCCCGTGCCCGTGAAGCGTCGGGCGCGTCGTCGCCGAGCGCCACGTTCTCGAGCACGCTGCCCTCCACGAGCGCGGCGCGCTGCCCTGCCCAGGCGAGCCAGGGCCGCGGCGCCGGGTCGTCGGTGACGTCACGGCCGCCGACGAGCATCCGCCCCTCGACCGGCACGAAACCGAGCAAGGCGTTCACGAAGGAGGTCTTGCCGCTGCCGCTCGGCCCGGTGACCGCCATGACCACACCGCGACGGATGCTCGCCTGGAGCCCCGCGAACGCCACCGTCTCCCCGTACCGCACACCGAGCCCCCGCACCTCGAGGCCGGCCGTACCCGGGGCCCCGGCCGAGGAGGCCACAGCAGGGGCGCCGACGGGAGCCGCCGACCGCGCATCCGTCGCCGCCGCACCAGCACCCGCCCCAGCCGAACCCGCCGCCTCGTCGAGGATCTCGAACACCGACGTCGACGCCGCCACCCCGTCGGCCGCCGCATGGAACTGCGCCCCCACGTTGCGCAGCGGCAGGAACGCCTCGGGCGCGAGCAGCAGCACGAACAGCCCCACGCCGAGCCCGAGACTGCCGTCGATCAGCCGCACGCCGATCGAGACCGCCACGAGCGCCACCGACAGGCTCGCGGCGAGCTCGAGCGCGAAGCCGCTGAGGAACGACACCCGCAGCACCTTCATGGTCTGCGAGCGGTACTCCTCGGTGACGGTGCGGATGCGGGCGGCCTGCCGGTGCTGCCGCCCGAAGACCGTCAGCGTCGACAGCCCGCCCACCACGTCGAGGAAGGCCGTGGAGAGCCGGGTCAGCTTCTCGAACTGGCGCTGCTGCACGGTCTGGGTGGCCCAGCCGATCAGGATCATGAAGATCGGGATGAGGGGCAGGGTGAGGGTGACCGTGAGGCCCGAGATCCAGTCCTGCGACCAGATCACGAGCACCACGAGCGGCATCGCGATCGCCGTCAGGATGAGCTGCGGGAGGTACTTCGAGAAGTAGGTGTCGAGGGCGTCCAGCCCCGGCCCGGCGGTGACGCCGACCGCGGTGCTGCTGCGGCCGCCGAGCCAGCCGGGGCCGAGCCGGGTGACGGCGGCGAGCACACGGCGGCGCAGCTCGCTCTTCACCACGGCCGCGCCTCGGGCCGCGTTGTACTCGGCCAGCCAGCCGAGGGCGAAGCGCAGGGCCACGACCGCGGCGAGCGCGCCGATCCACGGGGTCAGCGCCGGCAGCGACGAACCGGCGATCGCGCCGACGACCACCTGCGTGACCAGCCAGGAGAAGGCGATGATCGCCGCGGTCTGCCCGAGCGCCAGCACACCGCCGGCCGCGAAGAACGCCCGGGCCGACGCCGCGTATCGGAGGAGTCGGGGATCGACGGGACGCACGGTACTAGTGTGCCGCCTCGACCGGGATGTGGGCGCGGGTGACCCGCTTGCGGAAGATCCAGTAGGTGAAGCCCTGGTAGGCGAGGATCAGCGGCAGGAAGATCAGCGCCACCCAGCTCATGATCTGCAGCGTGTAGGCCGACGAGGAGGCGTTCTCGATCGTCAGGCTGTTCGCCGCGTCGTTCGACGCCGGCATCACGTCGGGGAAGAGCGAGGCGAATAGGCTGAGCACGGCGAAGCCGATGGTGCCGGCCATCAGCGCGAACGCGGCGCCCTCGCGGCCGCGCAGGTTGGCGAGGAACGAGACGACGAGCGCCACGGCGGCGACGAGCGCGAAGACCGCAGAGAGCAGGCTGCCGTAGGCGAGGGTCGTCCAGACGAGGAAGGTCGCCGCGACGACGATCGTCACCGCCCCCGAGCGGGTGGCGAGCGTGCGCGCGCGGGCCCGGATGTCGCCGTCGGTCTTCAGCGAGACGAACACCACGCCGTGGGTGAAGAAGAGCAGCAGCGTCGTGAGGCCGCCGAGCAGGGCGTAGGGGTTCAGCAGGTCGAAGACGCTGCCCGTGTAGTCGTGGTTCGCATCCAGCGCCACACCCTGCACGATGTTGGCGAAGGCCACGCCCCAGAGGAAGGCGGGCACCGCCGAGCCGACCACGATCATCCGGTCGAAGCGGGCCTTCCAGGCCTTCTCGGGGCGCTGGTGGCGGTACTCGAACGAGACGCCGCGCAGGATCAGGGCGATCAGGATGAGCAGCAGCGGCAGGTAGAAGCCGCTGAACAGCGTGGCGTACCACTCGGGGAAGGCGGCGAACAGGGCGGCGCCGGCGACGATCACCCACGTCTCGTTGAGATCCCAGACGGGGCCGATGGTGTTGATCAGCACGCGCCGGTCGGTGTCGTCCTTGCCGAGGAAGGGCAGCGACATGCCGACGCCGAAGTCGAAGCCGTCGAGCACGAAGTACCCCACGAAGAGGAAGCCGACGATGCAGAACCACAAGATGGTCAGGTCCATGATGTTGTCTCTCCCGGCCTAGTAGACCGTGGCCGTGTGCTGGAGCTCGCCGGTCTCGGGGTCGGGCTCGGGGGCCGCCTCGGGCCCCTTCTGGATGGCCTTCTTGATCAACCGGAACTCCACGACCGCGAGGGTGCCGTAGACCGCGGTGAACGCGATCAGCGAGATCAGCACGTCGAGCCCCGAGATGCCGGGCGAGACGGCGTCGGAGGTCTTCAGCAGGCTGAACACGATCCAGGGCTGGCGGCCCATCTCGGTGAAGATCCAGCCGACGATCATGGCGCCGAGCGAGAGCGGGAAGGCCCAGACGGCGACCCGCCACATCCAGCGCCACTTCGGGTCGCGGCCCTTGCGGGTGAGCCAGAGGCCGGCGACGGCGATCAGCACGTGCAGCAGGCCGAGCGCGATCATCCAGCGGAAGGCCCAGTAGGTGATCCAGACCGTGGGCGTGTAGTCGCCGGGGCCGTACGCCTGCACGTACTGCGCCTGCAGGTCGTTGATGCCCTCGACCGTCCCGTCGAAGGTGTGCGTCGACAGGAACGAGAGCAGGTACGGGATGCGGATCGAGAACAGCTCGCTGGTGCCGTCGGGCGTGCCGAGCGTGAAGATCGAGAAGGATGCCGCCGCCCCCGTCGAGGTGTTGTAGAGCGCCTCGGCGGCCGCCATCTTCATGGGCTGGGTCTCGACCATCGCGAGCCCGAGCTGGTCGCCGGTGAGCACGGTGAGGCCGCCGGCGATCACCATCATCCAGAGCCCGAACTTCAGTGCGGGGCGCATCGTCTCGAGGTGCTGGTTGCGGGAGAGGTGCCAGGCCGCCGCGGCGATGATCAGGCCGGCGGTCACCATGAAGCAGGCGAAGATCGTGTGCGGGAAGGCGGCGAGGGCGACCTTGTTGGTCAGCAGCGCCCAGATGTCCGTCAGCTCGGCGCGGCCCTTGACCTCGTTGATGCGGAAGCCGACCGGGTTCTGCATGAAGGCGTTCGCCGCGATGATGAAGTACGCCGAGAGCACGCTGCCGAGCGCCGCGATCCAGATGCTGGCGAGGTGGAGCTTCTTCGGCAGCCGGTCCCAGCCGAAGATCCAGAGGCCGATGAAGGTGGCCTCGAGGAAGAAGGCGAGCAGGCCCTCCAGGGCGAGCGGGGCGCCGAAGACGTCGCCGACGAAACGGGAGTAGTCGCTCCAGTTCATGCCGAACTGGAACTCCTGCACGATTCCGGTCACGACGCCCATGGCGAAGTTGATCAGGAAGATCTTGCCGAAGAACCGGGTCAGCTGGAGGTACTTCTCCTTGTCGGTGCGCACCCAGGCGGTCTGGAAGATCGCCACGGTGACCGCGAGCCCGATCGTCAGGGGCACGAAGAGGAAGTGGTAGATCGTCGTGAGGCCGAACTGCCAGCGGGAGAGGATCAGGGGGTCGAGCAGCTCGTTCACGCTGTACTCCTTGCGTGGGAAGTGAGGCCACGCTGCCGTCGCAGTGGATTGCGACACCCTCAGTTTAGCTTGCTTGTATACAAGGTTCCAAACCCATCGGCGATTCCCATGGTCGCTCCGCTAGAGTGTCGGGCATGCGGTGTGGAATACAAGCATGAACGAGGCGCTGTCCTGGGTGCTGGATACGGTCCAGTCGGTAGATCCCCTGGTCAGAACCCTCTTGGCCGGGCTGGCGATCATGCTCGAGACGAGCATCCTGATCGGGCTGGTGGTACCCGGCGACAGCGTCGTGCTGGTGGCCGCGACCGGCGTCGAAGGGCCACTTGAATACACGTCGCTGGTCATCGTGGTGATCATCGGCGCCCTCACCGGCGAGAGCATCGGCTTCGCCATCGGGCGCTGGTTCGGCCCGAGGCTGCGGGCCTCGAGGCTCGGCCGGCGGCTCGGCGAGAAGAACTGGGTGCGGGCCGAGACCTACCTCGCCCGGCGCGGGGGCATCGCCGTCTTCCTGTCGCGGTTCATCCCCGTGCTGCACTCGCTCATCCCGCTCACGGTGGGCATGAGCCCGATGCGCTACCGCCGCTTCATGGCCTGGACGGTGCCGGCGTGCATCCTCTGGTCGCTCGCCTACGTCTCGGTCGGCAGCGCCGCCGCCGGGGGCTACCGCGAGCTCTCGCGCGAGCTGCACTGGGCCGGCTACCTCTTCGTCGGCGCCATCGCGCTGTTCGTGGTGGCGGTCTTCGTGGTGAAGAAGGTCATCAACCGGCTCGAGCGCCGGCACATGGAGGAGGCCCCGCCCTCGCCCGTCGACGACGGGGAGAGCGGGGCCTCCTGACCTGCAGGGGTGCGGGCTCCTAGAAGAGCGCGACCTTCTCGAGCCAGGTCTTCGCGATGGTGTCGGGCGACTCCTGGTCGTTGACGCTCTGCGAGTTGAGGTCGACGAGGTCGGCGGCCGTCAGTGCGGCGCTGACCTTGTTGATGACCTCGGTCACCTCGGGGGTCGCGGCGTCAGTGTTGATCAGCGGCACCACGTTCGAGGCGAGGAAGAGCCCCTTCGGGTCCTCCAGCGTCACGAGGTCGTTGGTCTTGATGTTCGGGTCGGCCGAGTAGATGTTCACCAGCTGCACGGTGTTGTCCTTCAGCGCCTGGATGGTGAGCGGTCCGCCCGAGTCCTCGATCGGGGTGAACCCGACGGTGACGTCGTAGGTGCTCTTCAGGCCGTCGGGGCCGTACGGGCGGGTCTGCAGCTCGGAGTTGCCGCCGAGGGTCAGCGGCGAGGTGACCTTCGCGAGGTCCTCCAGGCTCGTGACGCCGTTGGCGTCGGAGAACTCCTTGGTGACGTTGTAGGAGTCCTGGTCGGTGGCGGGCGACTGGTCGAGCACCTCGAGGCCCTCGGGGAGGGCACCGGCCAGGGCGGCGTAGACGTCGTCGCTGGTCTTGGCGGTGGTCTCGGGGTCGTAGTACTGCAGCAGGTTCCCGGAGTACTCGGGGAACAGCTGCACCTCGCCGTTCTCGAGCGCGGGCAGGTAGGCGTCGCGCTGGCCGATGTTGAACTGGCGCGTGACCTCGACGCCGTTGGCCTCGAGCGCCTGGGCGTAGATCTCGGCGATGATCTCGTTGGAGTAGTACGCCTGCGAGCCGATGACGATGGCTCCGCCGTCGGTCGAGCCGGCCGCCGACGTGGACGAGGTGTCCAGCGGATCGCTGGACGAGCACCCTGCCAGCGCCACCGCTGCGCTGACCGCGACTAGCCCTGCGACGAGCCGGCCTTTCGTGATTGCTGTGAACATGTGACTATTTCCCTTCTTGGATGGGGGATCCCATCACCGCGCGCGAACGGGATGACCGCGCGCGGACGTTCTGCTGCCCCGTGGCGACGACGCCCCGTGGAACGACCAACTTCTGCAGCAGGGCGAAGATTCCCTCGAGCACCAGCGCCAGTGCGGTGACGAGGATCGACGCGCCGAGCATCATGTCGTAGTTGCGCGTCGCCGCGCCCTGGAAGATGAAGGTGCCGAGGGCGCCGCCGCCGATGTAGCCCGCGAGCGTCGCGGTGGCCACGACCTGCAGCACGCTCGAGCGCACGCCGCCGATCAGCAGCGGCAGCCCGAGCGGCACCTCGACCTTGCCGACCACCTGCAGCTCGGTCATGCCGACCGCCCGCGCGGCGTCGATGGTGCGGCGGTCGACGGCCTCGAAGCCGGCGTAGGCACCGGCCAGCAGCGGGGGGATGGCGAGGATGACCAGGGTGAGCATCGGCGCCTTGAAGCCGATGCCCAGGGCGAAGCCGAACAGGATCAGCACGCCGAGGCTCGGCAGCGCCCGGAGGCCTCCCGAGAAGGCGACCGCGATGTCGCGACCGCGACCCGTGTGGCCCACGGCGTAGCCGAGCGGGATGGCGACGATAGCCGCGATCGCGACCGCGCCGAAGGTGTAGCCGAGCTGCTCCAGCAGTCGGGCGATCCAGCCGGAGGGCCCGTTCATGTTCGCGGGGTCGAGGATCCAGGCGATGCCGCCGAGCACGAGGTTCACGAGACGCCTCCGGCGACGAGGGCGGGCGTGGTGCGGCGGGTGGCCTTCCGGCGCCGGTCGGGCGTGCTCCACGGCAGCAGCAGGCGGCCGATCAGCACGAGCAGCAGGTCGAACACGACGGCGATGACGAGCGTCGCGACGATGCCCGTGACCACCTCGGCCGGGATGTTCCGCTGGAAGCCGTTGGTGAAGAGGTAGCCGAGGCTCTGCACGCCGATGATCACGCCGAGGGTCGCGAGGCTCACCGTGCTCGCCGAGACGACGCGCAGCCCGCTCAGCAGCACCGGACCGCTCAGCGGCAGCTCGACCCGCCAGAAGCGCTGCCAGCCCGAGTAGCCCATGGCCGAGGCGGCCAGCAGGGTGTCGTCATCGACCGAGGCCAGGCCATCGGCCGCGGTGCGCACCATCAGCGCCACGGCGTAGATGGTCAGTGCCACCACCACGTTCACCGGCGAGAGCAGCGGCGTGCCCAGGAAGATCGGCATGAAGATGAACAGCGGGATCGACGGCACCGTGTAGAGCAGCCCCAGCACCACGAGGATGACGCCGCGCGACGGCCGGTACCGGTTCGCCAGCCAGCCGATCGGGATGGAGACCAGGAAGCCGATCAGGATCGGCGGAACGCTGAGGCCGATGTGCGCCAGCACGAGCTCCCAGACGAGATCGAGGTTCGACTCGAGCCACTTCACGGCTGGAGGACCCCCGTCGGGGTGCCGTTCTCGTCGACCACGACGTCACGATCGCCGACGCGCTGGATGTGCAGGGCGCGCTTGCGCTTGTCGGCACCCACGAAGGTGGCGACGAAGTCGTTCGCGGGAGCGGCGAGGATCTCTGCCGGCGTGCCGGACTGGGCGATGTGCCCGCCCTTCTGCAGGATGACGACCTGGTGACCGAGCAGGAACGCCTCGTCGATGTCGTGCGTGACGAACACCACGGTCTTGCCGAGACCCTCCTGCAGGCGGATGGTCTCCTGCTGCAGCTCGGCGCGCACGATCGGGTCGACGGCACCGAAGGGCTCGTCCATCAGCAGGATGTTCGGGTCGGCCGCGAGGCCGCGGGCGACGCCGACGCGCTGCTGCTGACCGCCCGAGAGCTGGCGCGGGTACTTGTCGGCGAGCGAGCGGTCGAGGCCGACGGTGTCGAGCAGCTCGAGGGCGTGCTCGCGGGCCTCGCGCTTCGGGGTGCCGTTCAGGATCGGCACGGTGGCGACGTTGTCGATCACCTTGCGGTGCGGCAGCAGGCCGGAGTTCTGCATCACGTAGCCGATCCGGCGGCGGAGCTTCACGGGCTCGAGGCCGCCGGTGTCCTCGCCGTCGATCAGGATGCTGCCCGAGGTCGGGTCGATCATCCGGTTGATCATGCGGAGCAGCGTGGTCTTGCCGCAGCCCGACGACCCCACGAGGACGGTCGTCTTGCGCGGGGGGACGACCAGGTCGAAGGAGTCGACGGCGAGGGTGCCGTCGGGGAATCGCTTGGTCACCGACCGGAACTCGATCATCACTCAGCCCAATCGTCGGGGGCCCGCAGCGCGGACCGCCGCTTCAGCCAAGCATCATCCGCCCGAAACGCAAAGAGCCTTGCAAGAAGACGTCACATTCAGGCCCGTGCGCCCGCCGGGGCGAGGTAGCCCGCCACCAGGGCGCGCGTGGCCTCGATCGCGGCGGGGTCGCCCTTCGGATCGATGACGAACGCGCGGACGAGCAGCGCGTCGGCCATCGTGAGGGCGATGTCGAGCCGTTCGGCCAGGCCGTCGCCGTCGACGCCGAGCTCCGCGACGAAGATCGCGGCCAGCGGTCCGGCGATCCGCGCGGACGATGCCGTTCCGCCGTCGACCTCGGGGAGGGCGATCTGATCGCTCAGCCGGATGGAGGTGAAGCCGGGTTCGGTGCGGTGCAGCTCGACGGCGGCGTCGATGAGGCAGGTGATCGCCTCGTCGAGGGTCGTCGGCTTCGTCGCCTCGAGGTTCTCGACGCTCGCCCGGAGGAAGCGCTCGAAGCCGCGCAGGCTCATCGCCGCGAGCACCGCGATGCGGTCGGGGAAGTAGCGGTAGACGGTGCCGATCGAGGCCCCGGCGCGCTCGGCGACCATGGCGGTCGTCAGGCGTTCGATGCCGACCTCCGCCACCACCGCCGATGCCGCGTCGAGCAGCGTCGCGATGCGCTCGCTGCTTCGCGCCTGCACGGGTTCGTTGCGCACCTGGCCGCTCGTGGTGAGCGCACCGCTGATCAGGTCGTTGAATGCCACGGAGTTCCTTCCCGATGTCCCGCTCCCCAGTGTAGATCCGAGTTTCCGTCATTCGTGCGCGAGGCGCGCGTTCAGGGCAAGCCGTGACAGACTGAGGACGTGCCAGAGAAACGACTTGCGGCACCCCGACTGCACCGGGCCGCCCGCATCGACGACGCGATCCACGGCTTCCGGGTGAGATGGGCCCGCCGACGCGGGCATCTGCCGACGGTCATCCCGTACGCCGGCTACGGCTCCCCCACGCGCATCCGCGTGCTCGGCCGGGTCGTGCTCGCGAAGCAGCCGAAACCGGGCTCGCGGGCGGCGAAGAAGCTGCAGAAGCGGGAGGACCGGGTGCGCGGCTGGCGCAGCTTCACCAGCGTGCCCCTCGGCGACGTCGACGTGCTGATCGAGGTCGAGGGCATCCGCCGCACCGTGCGGGCCGACCGCGGCGGCGTGGTCGACGCGTCCGTCGACGTCGAGCTCGATCCGGGCTGGCACTCGATCGCCATGACGGCGGCGGGGTCGGAGGCCGTCGAGGCCCCCGTCTCGATCGTCGCGCCCGGCACCGACGTGGGGATCGTCTGCGACATCGACGACACCGTGATGGTGACGGCGCTGCCCCGTCCGTTCCTGGCGTTCTGGAACACCTTCGTGCTCGACGTGCACGCACGGACGCCGACCCCGGGCATGTCGGTCTTCCTCGAGCGGCTGACGGCCGAGCATCCGACCGCCCCCGTCATCTACCTCTCCACCGGGGCCTGGAACGTCGCGCCGACCCTGACCCGCTTCCTCTCGCGCAACCTCTACCCGCGCGGCCCGCTGCTGCTGACCGACTGGGGACCGACGCACGACCGCTTCTTCCGCAACGGGCGCGAGCACAAGGAGAAGAACCTGCGACGTCTGGCCGAGGAGTTCCCCGACGTGCGCTGGATCCTGATCGGCGACGACGGGCAGCACGACGAGGAGATCTACGGCGAGTTCGCCGTCGAGAAGCCCGGCAACGTGCGGGCCGTCGTCATCCGGCAGCTCTCGCCGAGTGAGGCCGTGCTCGCGGGCGGGCGCTCCAAGCCCGACCAGCAGCTCGCCGGCTCGGCGGTGCCGTGGGTGTTCGCGCCCGACGGCGCCGGCCTGCTCGAGCAGCTCGAGGCACTCGGCCGCGCCTGAGCAGCCCCTACCCGGCGTGGGCCTCGAGGAACTGGTAGACCTCGTTCTCGTCGACCCCGGGGAACTTGCCCGAGGGCAGGGGCGACAGGATGTGCGCGTGCAGCTTCGCGCTCGGCCACGCCGCATCCGACCAGCGCTCCGCCAGCTCGGACGCCGGGCGCCGGCAGCACGACTCGTCGGGACAGCGTGACTGCTGTCGCATCGCCGTGTCGCGCCCGCGGAACCACTTCGCGTCGGAGAACGGCACCCCGAAGGTGATCGAGAACTCCCCCGCGTCGGTCTTGCCCGTCTGCGTCGCGCACCAGAAGGTGCCGGCCGGGGTGTCGGTGTACTGGTAGAACTCGGTGGTGCGGTTGGTGCGGCCGAGCGCCCCGCGCGCCGCCCACTTGCGGCAGACGAGCTGCCCCTCCACGGCGCCCGTCACGTCGGCCGGCAACGGCAGACCGTCGTTCTCGTAGGACTTGTAGATCGCCCCGTCCTCCCCCACGCGCAGGAAGTGCACGCGCATGTCGAGGTGCGCCGTCGCGAGGTTCGTCATGCGCAGCGCCGCCGCCTCGTGGGTGACCCCGAACGCGTCGCGGAAGTCCTCGACCGAGAGGTCCTTCCGCTGCTTGGCGGCCCGGAGGAACGCGACCGACGCCGTCTGCGGCATCAGGCAGGCCGCCGCGAAGTAGTTGATCTCGAGCCGCTGCTGCAGGAACTCGGCGTAGCTCTGCGGCGGCGTGTGGCCGAGCAGCCGGTGCGCCATCGCCTGCAGCGCCATGGAGCGCAGCCCGTGGCCGCCCGGGATGGAGGCCGGCGGGAGGTAGATGCGGCCGTTCTCGAGATCGGTGACCGAGCGCGCCGAGTGCGGCAGGTCGTCGACGTAGATCAGGGTGAAGCCGAGGTGCTCGGCGAGCAGCGACACGCTGCGGTGCGTGAGCGCCCCCGAGCTGTGGCCCACCGTGGCGAGGGTCTCCTCGGCGAGGCGCTCGAGCTCGGGCAGGTGGTTGTCGAGGCCCCGCATGGCGAGCCGGTTCTCCGTGTTCGCGCGCCGCGCCTCCTCGGGGGTCGCGATCGACTCGGCGGCTCGGCGGCGCAGCTCCCGGTGCAGCCCGACGAGCGACTCCAGCGTCTCCTGGGGCAGGGTGCGGCTCGCCGGCACCGCGGGCAGGCCGAGCGAGGCGTAGAGCGGGCTCTGCTGGGCCTTCGCCAGCTCGATCTCGAGGGCGGTGCGGGCATCCGGAGCCTCGTCGCTCAGCAGATCGGCCAGCGGCACGCCCAGTTCGGCGGCGAGCGCCTGCAGCAGCGAGAGCTTGGGCTCGCGGTGGCCGTTCTCGATCAGCGAGAGCTGGCTGCCGACGACGCCCACGCGCTCGCCGAGCTGGTCGAGGGTGAGCCCGAGACGCTTGCGATGGTGGCGGATGCGCCTCCCAAGTGTGATGAGGTCGCCGTTCATCTTCTCTCCTCGTCAAGATCAGCCGATCTTTACAGACCGTGACCCGAAATCTACCCTCCAGCCCGCTCATAGTGGAAGAACTAGCCGCCAATTGATGAGGATGAGGCCGAGGATGAGCATTCTGGAGACGACGAGCATGGTCGACACCGAGGGTCCGTCGAAGAACCCGGCGGTCAACGAGTGGGTGCGCGACGTGGCGCTGCTCACGAAGCCCGACCGCATCGTGTGGTGCGACGGCTCGACCCGGGAGTGGGACGAGCTGACGAAGGAGATGGTGGCGCAGGGCACGCTCATCCGGCTCAACCCGGAGTGGCGGCCGAACAGCTTCCTCGCCCGCAGCGACCCGGCCGACGTGGCCCGCGTCGAGGACCGCACCTTCATCTGCTCGGAGCGCCGCGAGGACGCCGGGCCCACGAACAACTGGCGCAGCCCCTTCGCCATGCGCGAGGAGCTCACCACCCTGTTCGCCGGCAGCATGCGCGGCCGCACGATGTACGTCGTGCCGTTCTCGATGGGACCGCTCGGCGGCCCCATCTCGCAGCTCGGCGTGCAGCTGACCGACTCCCCGTACGTCGTGGCGAGCATGCAGCTGATGACCCGGATGGGCTCGGCCGCGCTCGACCTGATCGAGGCGGAGACCCCCTGGGTGCCCGCGCTGCACTCGGTCGGCGCACCGCTCGTCGACGCCGACGGCACCCGTCACGACGACGTCGCCTGGCCGCACAACCCCACCAAGTACATCTCGCACTTCCCCGAGACCCGCGAGATCTGGTCGTTCGGCTCGGGCTACGGCGGCAACGCCCTGCTCGGCAAGAAGTGCTTCGCGCTGCGCATCGCGAGCGTCATGGCCCGCGACGAGGGCTGGCTCGCCGAGCACATGCTGATCATCAAGATCACGAGCCCCGAGGGCCGCGTGCACCACGTGGCCGCCGCGTTCCCGTCGGCCTGCGGCAAGACCAACCTGGCGATGCTGAACCCGTCGATCCCCGGCTGGACGGTCGAGACCATCGGCGACGACATCGCCTGGATGCGGCCCGGCCCCGACGGGAAGCTGCGGGCGATCAACCCGGAGCGCGGCTTCTTCGGGGTCGCCCCGGGCACCGGCATCACGACGAATCCGACCGCGGTCGACACGGTCTGGGGCAACACGATCTTCACGAACGTCGCCCTGCGCGACGACGGGGACGTCTGGTGGGAGGGCCTCACCCCGAAGGCGCCGGCGCACCTGCTGGACTGGCAGGGCGAGGACTGGACGCCTTCCTCCGACGGGCCGGCCGCGCATCCGAACTCCCGCTTCACGGTCACCGCCGACCAGTGCCCCACCATCGCCGACGACTGGGACTCACCCGAGGGCGTCGTGATCGACGCGATCCTGTTCGGCGGGCGGCGGCCGAGCACGGTGCCGCTCGTCTCCGAGGCGCGCGACTGGGCGCACGGCGTGTTCATGGGGGCGACCATGGCTTCCGAGACCACGGCGGCGGCCGAGGGCGCGGTCGGGCGCCTGCGTCACGACCCCTTCGCGATGCTGCCGTTCTGCGGCTACGACGTCACCGACTACTTCGCGCACTGGCTCGAGATCGGGCAGACGCTGGGGGCGGATGCTCCCCCGGTGTTCTCCGTCAACTGGTTCCGCAAGGACGCCGACGGCCGCTTCGTCTGGCCCGGTTTCTCGGAGAACGCCCGGGTGCTCGAGTGGATCGTGCGCCGCGTCGAGGGCTCGGTCGAGACCGTCGACACCCCCATCGGGCGGCTGCCGCGGGTGCGCGACGTGAACGTCGAGGGGCTCGAGCTCGGCTACGAGGAGCTGCAGGGCATCCTCTCGGTCGACCGCTCGGCGTGGCTGCGCGAGGTCGACGAGATCGACGCGTACTTCGACGAGATCGGCGGGGAGCGCGTGCCCGTCGAGCTCCGGCGCCAACTGGCCTCCCTGCGCGCGAACCTGCGCTGAGGCGCCGGGCGGCGCCGACCGGTATCCTGGGAGGACAGTGAGGCACCTCTCCACCTGACACGGTGCCGCCCATATCGCCAGGAGGCCCATCCATGTCCGCACACGTGCCCGACAAGCCCGCACTCGAAGGCCTCGAGGCGAAATGGGACGGGGTCTGGGCCGAGCAGGGCACCTACCTGTTCGACCGCGCCGACGCCGCCCGTGACGACGTCTACTCGATCGACACCCCGCCGCCCACGGCCTCCGGCTCGCTGCACATCGGCCACGTGTTCTCGTACACCCACACCGACGTGATCGCGCGCTTCCGCCGCATGACCGGCAAGCGCGTGTTCTACCCGATCGGCTGGGACGACAACGGCCTGCCCACCGAGCGCCGGGTGCAGAACTACTACGGCGTGCGCTGCGACCCGTCACTGCCCTACGACGCCGAGTTCACCCCGCCGTTCGAGGGCGGCGACAACAAGTCGTCGAAGGCGGCCGACCAGATCCCGATCTCGCGCCGCAACTTCATCGAGCTCTGCGAGATCCTCACCGTCGAGGACGAGAAGCAGTTCGAGACGCTCTGGCGCGACCTCGGCCTCTCGGTCGACTGGACCCAGACCTACCGCACCATCTCACGCGAGTCCCAGGCCGCGTCGCAGCTGGCGTTCCTGCGCAACATCGAGCGCGGCGAGGCCTACCAGGCCATGGCGCCCACGCTGTGGGACGTCACGTTCCGCACCGCGGTGGCGCAGGCCGAGCTCGAGGACAAGGAGCAGCCGGGCGCGTACCACCGCCTCGAGTTCCACCGCCCCGACGGGGAGGGCGTGTTCATCGAGACCACCCGCCCCGAGCTGCTGCCCGCGTGCGTGGCGCTGGTCGCGCATCCGGACGACGAGCGGTACCAGGCGCTGTTCGGCACCACCGTCACCACCCCCGTGTTCGGCGTCGAGGTGCCCGTCGTGGCGCACCACCTGGCGCAGCCCGACAAGGGCTCGGGCATCGCCATGGTCTGCACCTTCGGCGACCTGAACGACGTGATCTGGTGGCGCGACCTCGATCTGCCCAACCGCGCGATCATCGGCTTCGACGGACGCATCATCAGCGAGGCGCCCGCGGCGATCACCTCCGAGGCGGGGCGCGAGGCCTACGCCCAGCTGGCCGGCAAGACCGTGTTCTCGGCCAAGCAGGCCGTGGTCGAGCTGCTCCGCGGCACCGGCGAGCTGATCGGCGAGCCCAAGCCCATCACGCACCCGGTGAAGTTCTTCGAGAAGGGCGACCGCCCGCTCGAGATCGTCTCGACCCGCCAGTGGTACGTCACGAACGGCGCCCGCGACGAGGCCCTGCGGGCGAAGCTGCTCGAGCTCGGGGCCGAGCTCGACTGGCACCCCGACTTCATGCGCGTGCGCTACGAGAACTGGGTCGGCGGCCTCACCGGCGACTGGCTGATCTCGCGCCAGCGCTTCTTCGGCGTGCCGCTGCCCGTCTGGTACCCGCTCGACGGCGACGGCAACCCCGTCTTCGACCAGCCCATCGTCGCCCCGCGCGAGCTGCTGCCGGTCGACCCGTCCTCGGATGCGGCCCCCGGCTACTCGGAGGACCAGCGCGGCGTGCCCGGCGGCTTCCAGGGCGAGGTCGACGTGATGGACACCTGGGCGACCAGCTCGCTCACCCCGCAGCTCGCGGGAGGCTGGGAGCGCGACGAGGAGCTGTGGAAGCTCGTCTTCCCCTACGACCTGCGCCCCCAGGGCCAGGACATCATCCGCACCTGGCTGTTCTCGACCATGCTGCGCGCGACCCTCGAGGAGGGCGTGAAGCCCTGGCAGAACGCCGCCCTCTCGGGCTTCATCGTCGACCCCGACCGCAAGAAGATGTCGAAGTCGAAGGGCAACGTCGTCACCCCGGCCGACATCCTGAAGACCCACGGGTCGGATGCGGTGCGGTACTGGGCCGCCTCCTCGCGCCTCGGCACCGACGCGGCCTTCGACGAGAAGAACCCGACGCAGATCAAGATCGGCCGTCGCCTCGCGATCAAGATCCTGAACGCGGCGAAGTTCGTCTACGGCTTCACCCTGCCGGCCGGGCACACCGAGATCAGCGAGCCGCTCGACCTGAGCATGCTGGCCGGACTCGACGAGGTCGTGCGCACCGCCACGGCCGCGCTCGAGCGCTACGACCACGCGCGCGCGCTCGAGATCACCGAGACGTTCTTCTGGACCTTCTGCGACGACTACCTCGAGCTCGTCAAGGAGCGTGCCTACCGCGACGAGTCGGAGGCGGCCGGCAAGGCCTCGGCCGTGCTCGCCCTGCAGACCGCGATCGACGTGCTGCTGCGCCTGTTCGCGCCCTACCTGCCCTTCGCGACCGAGGAGGTCTGGTCCTGGACGCACGAGGGCTCGGTGCACACCAGCGGCTGGCCGACGGCCGTGCTCGAGTCGCTGCCCGAGGGCGTGACGGTGACCGCCGATTCCGTCGCCGACGACGCCGGCCTGCTGGCCCTCGCCTCGCGGGCGATCGTCTCGGTGCGCCGGGCCAAGACCGACGCCAAGGCCTCGCAGAAGACCCCGGTCGCCTCGGCGACCATCTCGGGCACCGACGAGGAGATCGCGCTGCTGAAGCGCGCCGAGGGCGACCTCAAGGCGCTCGGCCGGATTGCGGTTCTCGGCTACGCCTCGGCTGAGGAACTCTCGGTCGGCGATATAGTTCTAGCGCCCGAGCAGAACGCCGAGGCCCCCGCATGAGCCAGGAGGCGACGATGCCGAACGAGACCACCACGACCGCGGTGCGCGTGCGCCCCGTCGCCGGCAACGAGTTCTTCGCCTGGCACGCGGTCTACACGGGCTACGGCGAGTTCTACGAGAAGCCGCTGCACGACGAGAAGGCCGTGCTGGTCTGGAGCTGGATCATCGATCCCGCCCACGAGCTCGAGTGCCTCGTGGCGGTCGACGGCGACGACCAGGTGGTGGGCCTCGCCCACTACCGTCCGTTCTCGCGCCCGCTCGACGGCAGCCGGGGGCTCTACCTCGACGACCTGTTCGTGCTCCCCGAGAAGCGCAAGCAGGGCATCGCGACCGCGCTGATCGAGGGCGTGGCCGACATCGGCCGCCGCCGCGGCGCGAGCGTCGTGCGCTGGATCACGTCGAAGGACAACGAGGCCGCCCGCGCCCTCTACGACACCGTCGCCGAGAAGACCCGCTGGGTCACCTACGACAAGGCGCTCTGAGCCCTTCAGAGAAGCCGCAGTGAGAGGAACAGCATGATGCAGCTCGGAACCCGCTGGCTCGTCGGCGACGAACCCCCCTCCCGCCTCCCCCAGGCCGTGATCGACGCGGTCTACGAGGTCGAGGGCGAGCTCGCCGAGCAGGGCGTCGACGCCAAGGACTGGAGCTGGACGCTGACCTGGCTCGAGGGCCGTCCGGTGGTCTCGCTCGACGACGACACCACGATCGAGTTCGACCCCGAGACCGACACGGCGCTGGTCACCGCGCCGGAGTAGACGCGTCTCAGAACCCCTCGGGCCGCCGCGGCGTGTAGGGCTGCTCCAGCGCGTCGAGCTCCTCGCGGGTGAGGGTGAGGTCGAGCGAGGCGACCGCGTCGTCCAGGTGGTGCGCCTTCGTGGCGCCGACGATGGGCGCGGTCACCGCGGGCTGCTGCCGCACCCAGGCGAGGGCGACCTGGGCCCGGGTGACGTCGTGCTCGTCGGCGATGCGGCCCACGGCATCCGTGATCGCCCGGTCGGCCTGCTCGGCCTGGCCGTACATCGCCTTGGTCACCTCGTCGCTCGCGGTGCGGGCGGTCTCCTCGCCCCAGGGGCGGGTCAGCCGGCCGCGGGCGAGCGGGCTCCAGGGCAGCACCCCGACGCCCTGGTCGAGGGCGAGCGGATGCATCTCCCGCTCCTCCTCGCGCTGCAGCAGGTTGTACTGGTCCTGCATCGAGACGAACGGGGTGAAGCCGTGGCGCTCGGCGACGTGCTGCGCCTTCGCGAACTGCCAGGCCCACATCGAGCTCGCGCCGAGATAGCGGGCCTTGCCGGCCTTCACCACGTCGTGCAGCGCCTCCATCGTCTCCTCGATCGGCGTCTCGTCGTCCCAGCGGTGGATCTGGTAGAGGTCGACGTAGTCGGTGCCGAGGCGGCGGAGGCTCGCGTCGATCGAGGCCAGGATGTGCACCCGCGAGAGCCCGCGCTCGTTGGCACCCGGGCCCGAGGGGAAGTAGACCTTCGTCGCGATCTCGATCTCCTCGCGGCGGGCGAGGGTGCCGAGCATCCGGCCCGCGATCTCCTCGCTGGTGCCGTCGGAGTACATGTCGGCCGTGTCGAAGGTGGTGATGCCGGCCTCGACGGCCTGCACGTAGAACGGGCGCGCCTCCTCCTCCGGCAGGGTCCACGCGTGGGTGCCGCGGTCGGGCGTGCCGTAGCTCATGCAGCCCAGCACGATGGGGGAGATCTTCAGGCCCGAGCGGCCGAGTCGTACGTGCTCCATGTCAGTCAGACGCCTTTCCGAGGGTGAGGGCGAGCCAGTTCTCGCGGGTGAGCCGGGCGGCGAGCTCGGCGTCGCCGGCGGTCGCGGCGGCCAGGATGCGCTCGTGCTGCTCGACCGATCCGCGGCCGTCGAGCGAGGAGAAGCGGAGGCGCTCCACGCGGCGCAGCACGGCGGTGGCCCCGTCGAGCACCTCCACGATCATCCGGTTGCCGCTCGCCTCGACGAAGACCGCATGGAAGCGGTCGTCGGCCTCGAGGGCGCGGTCGACGTCGTCGTCGTCGAGGGCGGCGGCGAAGTCGTCCGCGGCGGTGCGCAGACGCTCGAGGTCGTCGGCCGCCAGCCGGGGCACGGAGAGTCGGGCCGCCAGTTCGTGCAGCGACGCGGCGACCTGCTGCGCATCCGTCACCTCGGGCCCGTCGACCGGGGCCACCATGGTCGCCCGGCCGGGCCGGGTGATCACGAGGCCGGCGCGCTCGAGCCGCAGCATCGCCTCGCGGATCGGGGTGCGGCTCACCCCGAGCCAGAGCTCGAGCTCGGGGTCACGGAGGCGCTCACCCGGTTCGAGGGTGCCGTCGACGATCGCGGCGCGGAGCGTCAGGTAGACGTCGTCGCGCAGCAGCGTGCGGGCACGCACGGCCGTCGAGGAGGGAACGGGCATGCTTCATCGTACTGACGGACGGTGCGATATATTGCATGGAAGCATTCGTCCGTCTCGATCGTCCCGACCGTCTGGAGCCCCATGGCACTCGCCGACTTCCCGCGCTACCCGCTGACCTTCGGGCCGAGCCCCGTGCACCACCTGCCCCGGCTCTCCCAGCACCTCGGGGGCGCCCAGGTCTGGGCCAAGCGCGAGGACGTGTCGAGCGGTCTGGCCTTCGGGGGCAACAAGATCCGCAAGCTCGAGTACCTGGTTCCGGATGCTCTGGCGAGCGGTGCCGACACGCTGGTGTCGATCGGGGGCTACCAGTCCAATCACACCCGGCAGGTCGCCGCCGTGGCCGCGAAGCTGGGGCTGAAGGCCCGGCTGGTGCAGGAGAACTGGGTCGACTGGCCCGACCCGCTGAGCGACCGGGTGGGCAACATCCAGCTCTCGCGGATCATGGGCGCGAAGGTCACGCTCGACTCCGCCGGGTTCGACATCGGCATCCGGTCGAGCTGGCAGCAGGCGATCGACGAGGTGATCGCCGACGGCGGCACGCCGTACCCGATCCCGGCCGGTGCGTCCGAGCACCACCTCGGCGGGCTCGGCTTCGCCAACTGGGCCTACGAGGTCGAGCAGCAGGAGCGCGAGCTCGGGGTGTTCTTCGACACGATCGTGGTCTGCACGGTGACGGGGTCGACGCACGCCGGCATGATCGCGGGCTTCGCCGGGCAAGATCGGCCCCGCCGTGTGATCGGCATCGACGCCTCGGCGACCCTGGAGAAGACGCGGGACCAGGTGGCGCGGATCGCGCGGCACACCGCGTCGCTGATCGAGCTCGGGCGGGAGCTGCGCGACGACGAGATCGAGGTGCTCGAGGGGTGGGCGGGCGACCTCTACGGCATCCCGGTCGACTCGACGCTCGAGGCCATCCGGCTGGGCGCCGAGCTGGAGGCGATGATCACCGACCCCGTATACGAGGGCAAGTCGCTGGCCGGCCTGATCGACCTGGTGCAGTCGAAGGAGATCCCCGCCACGAGCACGGTGCTCTACGCGCACCTCGGCGGGCAGCTCGCGCTGAACGCGTACAGCGGGCTGTTCCGGTCGTAGGCGGGAACGACGAAGGGCCGCTCCCACCGGAGCGGCCCTTCGTTCTGCGTCGTGGTCGCGCGGCTACGCCGACTTCTCCTCGCGCCGCGGCTTGCGGGGCACGATGGTGGGGGCCGCGTTCTCGAGCACCGTCTCCTTGGTGACGATGACGCGGGCGACCTCGTCGGTGGAGGGCACCTCGAACATGATCGGCCCGAGCACCTCCTCGAGGATGGCGCGGAGCCCGCGGGCACCGGTCTGCCGCAGCACGGCGAGGTCGGCGATGGACTCGAGCGCGTCGTGCTCGAACTCGAGGTCGACGCCGTCGAGCTCGAACATGCGCTGATACTGCCGGACGAGCGCGTTGCGCGGCTCGGTGAGGATCTGCATCAGCGCGGCCTGGTCGAGCGGCGTCACCGTGGTGACGACGGGCAGCCGGCCGATGAACTCGGGGATCAGCCCGAACTTGTGCAGGTCTTCGGGCAGCACCTCGCCGAACAGGTTGGCGTCGGCCTTCTTGCTGTAGAGCGGTGAGTTGAACCCGATGCCGCGCTTGCCGGCCCGCTGGGAGATGATCTCCTCGAGCCCGGCGAAGGCGCCCGCCACGATGAACAGCACGTTCGTCGTGTCGATCTGGATGAACTCCTGGTGCGGGTGCTTGCGGCCGCCCTGCGGCGGAACGCTGGCGACCGTGCCCTCGAGGATCTTCAGCAGCGCCTGCTGCACGCCCTCACCCGACACGTCGCGCGTGATCGAGGGGTTCTCGGCCTTGCGGGCGATCTTGTCGACCTCGTCGATGTAGATGATGCCCGTCTCGGCCCGCTTGACGTCGTAGTCGGCGGCCTGGATGAGCTTCAGCAGGATGTTCTCGACGTCTTCACCGACGTAGCCGGCCTCGGTGAGGGCGGTGGCGTCGGCGACGGCGAACGGCACGTTGAGGCGCTTGGCGAGCGTCTGCGCCAGATAGGTCTTGCCGCAGCCGGTGGGGCCGATCAGCAGGATGTTGCTCTTGGCGATCTCGACCTCGCTGGCCTGGGCCTCGGCCGAGACGATCGTGGTGCGCGCCTTGGTGCGCTTGTAGTGGTTGTAGACGGCCACCGACAGCGCGCGCTTGGCGGCGTCTTGACCGATGACGTACTCCTCGAGGAAGGAGTAGATCTCCTTCGGCTTCGGCAGCTCGAACTCTCCGGCCGCCTCTTCGCTGGCCTCGGAGAGCCGCTCCTCGATGATCTCGTTGCAGAGCTCCACGCATTCGTCGCAGATGTAGACGCCGGGACCGGCGATGAGCTGCTGGACCTGCTTCTGGCTCTTTCCGCAGAACGAGCACTTCAGCAGGTCGGCGCTCTCCCCTATGCGTGCCATGCCCACTCTCCTCAAGCTGTATTCCGTCGAGCCTAACCCGAACCCCCGACAAGCACCGACACCGACCCGCATTCGTGACCTACCCGTGCCGCCGCCCGCCCGTGCCGCCCGCCCGGGCTGGCCCGCCGCTCAGTCGAGCAGGTGCCGCAGGTACCGGCCCGGCGCCTGCAGGTAGTTCCGCCAGTGCGCGACGAGCTCGAGCTCCTCCCACGCGGCCTCGCGGATGCCCCACTCCCCGAACTCGAGCACCCTCGCCCCCGGAAGCGACGCCAGCACCGGCGAGTGCGTGGCGCACACGATCTGCGCCCCGGCCTTCGCCAGCTCGTCCAGTCGCCCGAGGTAGCGCAGCGTCGACTGGAACGACAGCGCCGCCTCCGGCTCGTCGAGGCAGAAGAAGCCCGGGCTGTCGATCTTGCGGTCGAGCAGCGCCAGGAACGACTCGCCGTGGCTCATCTCGTGCAGGTCGCCGTCGGGCGACCCGGGCATCCCGCCCAGATAGCTGAAGTAGCCGAGCACCGTGGACTTGCCGGTGCCGTTCTCGCCGACGAGGAAGGTCACGCCGGGGCCGAGCTCGAGGCCGTCGCGGAGGGCGGCGACGGCCGGCACCGTGAGGGGCCACGAGACGGCGACAGCCGGGGCATCCGCCGAGAGCGATGCTCTGCGGATGACCCGGCTGTCGGTGAGCCCTCCCCCGAGGGGGCGGGCCGGTGGCGTCATGCCGTGACTGAGGTCAGCTGACCAGGGCCGGCACGGCCTTGCGGGAGCTCAGCACCTGGTCGATCAGACCGTACTCGAGCGCTTCGTCGGCCGAGAGGATCTTGTCGCGGTCGATGTCCTTCGAGACCTGCTCGTGCGAGCGGTTCGAGTGGTGCGACAGCGTGCTCTCGAGCCAGGTGCGCATGCGCATGATCTCGCGGGCCTGGATCTCGATGTCGGAGGCCTGGCCGCCGCCCTGCCCGGTGGCGGGCTGGTGGATCAGGATGCGCGCGTTCGGCAGCGCGAGGCGCTTGCCGGGCGTGCCCGCCGCGAGCAGCACGGCAGCAGCCGACGCCGCCTGACCGAGGCACACGGTCTGGATCTGCGGGCGCACGTACTGCATCGTGTCGTAGATCGCCGTCATCGCGGTGAACGAGCCACCGGGAGAGTTGATGTACATCTCGATGTCGCGGTCAGGGTCCTGCGACTCGAGCACGAGCAGCTGGGCCATGACGTCGTCGGCCGAGGCGTCGTCGATCTGCACGCCGAGGAAGATGATGCGGTCCTCGAAGAGCTTCGCGTACGGGTCCTGGCGCTTGAAGCCGTAGGCCGTGCGCTCCTCGAAGCTCGGGAGGATGTAGCGGTCGCTCGGCATGGTGCCGTTGCGGTAGGCGCTCGCACCGAAAGTGGGGGTTTCCATGTTCTCTTTACCTGTTCTCTGGGATGCGATTGCGACTACAGGGTGGAGGGGGCGTCGATGGTGCCGCCGCCGCCCGCGACGTCGGTGGCGTACTCGCGCACGTGGTCGACGAAGCCGTACTCGAGGGCCTCCTGCGCGCTGAACCAGCGGTCGCGGTCGCCGTCCTCGTTGACCTGCTCGACGGACTTGCCCGTCTGCGCGGCGGTGATCTCGGCGAGACGCTGCTTCATGCTCAGGATGAGCTGCGCCTGCGTCTGGATGTCGGAGGCCGTTCCACCGAAGCCACCGTGCGGCTGGTGCAGCAGCACCCGCGCGTTGGGCGTGATGTAGCGCTTGCCCTTGGTGCCCGAGGTGAGCAGGAACTGGCCCATCGAGGCCGCCATTCCGATGCCCACCGTGACGATGTCGTTCGGCACGAACTTCATCGTGTCGTAGATCGCCATGCCGGCCGTGATGGAGCCACCGGGTGAGTTGATGTAGAGGAAGATGTCGCGCTTGGGGTCTTCAGCCGCGAGCAGCAGGATCTTGGCGCAGATCTCGTTCGCGTTGTCATCGCGAACCTCGGACCCGAGCCAGATGATGCGGTCCTTCAGCAGTCGGTCGAAGACAGTTGAGGGGAAAGCCTGATCGGCCATGTGTGTCGCTCCAATTCACTTGCAGTGGTTTGAATCTACTGGAGCCGGTGCACTCCGGCTCCCGTGTTCGCCGTCGGCAGAGCCGAGCCGGGGCTCCGGATGCTCCGCGAACGACGAAGGGCCCGCATCCGGTGCTCGGATGCGGGCCCTGTCGTCAGGGTGCGACTAGTGCGAGTGGCCCTCGTGGTCGTGGCCCTCGTGCTCGTCGGCGGACTCGATGCCGACCAGGTTCTCGGCGTCGGCGTCGTCGTCGGCCAGCACGGTGAACTCGGAGATGTCGACGGCCTTGCCGTTCGTGTCGACGACCTTCGCCTTCGACAGCACGATCGCGAGCGCCTTGTTGCGGGCGACCTCGGCCACCATCGCGGGGATCTGGTTCGACTCGGACAGGATCTTGACGAACTCGTTCGGTTCCATGCCGTACTGCGCGGCCGACTGGATGAGGTACTGGGTCAGCTCGTCCTGCGAGACTTTGACCTCTTCGCGGTCGACGACCGCGTCGAGCAGGATCTGCGTCTTGAAGGTGCTCTCGCTCGAGGCCGTGACCTCGGCGCGGTGCTCCTCGTCCTCCAGGCGGTTCTCGCTCTCGAGGTGACGGTGCACCTCGTCCTCGATCAGCGCCGGGGGAACCGGGATCTCGACCTTCTCGAGCAGGCTCTCGACGATCTTGGTGCGGGCCTCGGAGGCCTGACCGAACGCCTTCTGCTTCTCGACCTGCTCCTTGAGCGAGTTCTTCAGCTCGTCGAGGGTGTCGAACTCGCTGGCGATCTGCGCGAAGTCGTCGTCGGCCTCGGGCAGCTCGCGCTCCTTGACGGAGTTGAGCGTGACCGTGACGAGGGCGTCGCGGCCGGCGTGCTCGCCGCCGAGCAGCGGGGCCTCGAAGGTGGTGGTCTCACCGGCGGTGAGTGTGTCGAGCGCCTCGTCGATGCCCTCGAGCAGCTCGCCCGAACCGATCTCGTAGGAGATGCCCGAGGCGGTGTCGACCTCGACGTCGTCGACCATGGCGACGAGGTCGAGCTGGGCGAAGTCGCCCGTCTTGGCGGGGCGGTCGACGGTGACCAGGGTGCCGAAGCGGCTGCGCAGGCGCTCGAGCTCCTCGTCGACGTCGCTGTCTTCGACGACGGCGGGCTCGACGGTGACCTCGAAGCCCTCGTAGTCGGGCAGCTCGATCTCGGGGCGCACGTCGACCTCGATGGCGAGCTCGAGGTCACCCGAGAAGTCCTCGGCCTTGGGCCACTCGACGATGTCGGCCTGCGGGCGGCCGAGCGGGCGCAGCTCGTTCTCGGTGACGGCGTCGCGGTAGAAGCGGTCGAGGCCCTCGTTGACGGCGTGCTCGAGCACCGCGGCCTTGCCGACGCGCTGGTTGATGATGGGCGGCGGCACCTTGCCCTTGCGGAAGCCGGGGATGTTGACCTGCTCGGCGATGTGGCTGTAGGCGTGATCGATGCTGGGCTTCAGCTCGTCGGGGGTGACGAAGATGGCGATCTTCACACGCGTGGGGCTGAGCTTTTCGACCGTGGTCTTCACGTTGAGTGTCTCCTGTGGTTGATTCGAGGTTCGTACGTCGTGTCGGGGCGACAGGATTCGAACCTGCGACCTCCCGCTCCCAAAGCGGGCGCTCTAGCCAAGCTGAGCTACGCCCCGGCGGCGAAATGGCCTCGGCAAGTCTAGTGCACCCCCCGGTGCCGGTCACACAGCCCGTTCGAAGCTGTACTACGATGTGTCGGGTGCCGGGCGTGAGCCCTGCTCGGGGATGTAGCTCAATGGTAGAGCCTCAGTCTTCCAAACTGATTACGCGGGTTCGATTCCCGTCATCCCCTCCACGCGGTGGCGCTTGCCCATCCCCCTTACTTCTACTACCGTCGTGCAGAATGCCGCACGATCCGACCCGGGCGGCCGAGGAAGGCCATGCCATGACCGCGACTGACGAGCCGCGCATCCACTCCAGCTCCGCGGACTCCCGCCGCGCCCGACGCCGTGTCGAGGAGGTGAGCTTCGACGAGCTGATCGCCGACGACCTGAGGGCCCGCGAGGCGCTGTCCGCCGAATCCCCCGCCGAGGCGGCACCCAAGGCCGCGCGCACCCACGCGAACGCGGCGCCGGCGCCTTCGCCGGTGCAGGCTCCCGCTCCGGCGAAGCCCACGGCGAAGGCGAAGGCCGAGCGTGCCGAGGCCCACCACCCCAAGGGCCGCTTCTACCGCCCCGAGCTCTACAGCACGACCCAGCGCATCACCGGCAGCGTCGTGGTGAAGGTCACCGTCGTCGTGCTGCTGCTGGCCGGCACCGCCGCCCTGGTCTACCTGGCGCTCGACCGCTTCAGCTGATCCGTGCCCGCCCGTCACCAGGCGGGCGTAGTCTCCCAGCCATGGAGATCGGACTGCACCTCGCGAATCTGACGTTCGAGGGCGGCACCCCCGCGCTCGCCCCCACCCTGGCGCGCGTCGCCCGGGAGGCCGAGGCCGCCGGGGTGGCCCGCCTCACGGTGATGGACCACCTCTGGCAGATCCGCGGCGTCGGCCCCGCCGAGAACGCGATGCTCGAGGCGTACACGACGCTGGGGTTTTTGGCCGCTCACACCGAGCGGATGCTCCTGCACTGCCTCGTGACCGGCGTGACCTATCGCGCGCCCGGCCTCCTCGCCAAGCAGATCGCGACCCTCGACGTGCTGAGCGGCGGTCGTGCCGGGCTCGGCATCGGCGCCGCCTGGAACGAGGAGGAGGCCACGGGCCTCGGCCTCGAGTTCCCCCCGATGAAGGAGCGCTTCGAGCGGCTGGAGGAGGCGATCCGCATCTGCCTGCAGATGTGGAGCGACGACGACGGGCCCTTCGAGGGCGCGCACTACCGGCTCGGCCGCACGCTGAGCGAGCCCGCCCCGCTCAGCCGGCCGCATCCGTACCTGATGATCGGCGGCTCGGGCGAGCGCAAGACGCTGCGCCTCGTGGCGCAGTACGCCGACGCCTGCAACATCTTCGGCGGCCCCGACGCGGGCCGGAAGCTCGAGGTGCTCCGCGGCCACTGCGACGACGTCGGCCGCGACTACGACGAGATCGAGAAGACGACGATCGGCGGTCTCGCCGCCGGCACATCGGCCGACGAGCTGCTCGCGAGTCTCAGCGGCGCGAGGGAGCAGGGCTTCACGGTGATGTACCTGATGCCGGAGGGGCCGCGGCCGCTCGAGGCCGTCGAGCTGCTGGCGTCGCTCCGCGAGGAGATCGCCGCGATCTGAGTCGGCGGCCGCGCGCCGGGGCGCGAGGGATCAGCGGGAGAAGCGCGCCGGCAGGTACGCCGCCGCGGGGGTGACCACGTAGACGACGTCGTCGGCATCCGCCACCGAGTAGGCCTCGACGTAGCTGGCGGTCGCGCCCGGCGCGACGGTCGCCGCCGGCGGCAGCCCCGTCATGCCGTTCGACGGGTCGACGATCGGGTTGCCGCTCGCACCGGCCGACACCACCGAGGTGACGGTGCCCGGCACGAAGTCGCTCGCGCTGCCGTTGTAGACCGTGACGGTCACCGCGATGTTCGCGGGCTGGCCGGCGCCCGAGGCCTGGGGCGAGGGGCTGAACGACTCGGGCGACGAGACCGAGATCTGCAGTCCGTCGTCGTAGGTCACGGTCTGGTCGTAGAGCGCCGGCACGACCTCGGTTCCGGATGCGGCCGGGCCGCCGCCGTCGGCCGCCTGGCCGCCGAAGAACGTTCCCGAGGTGGCCGCGCCGATCATCCCGACGGCGAACACGACGCCGAGCACGACGACCACCACGAAGGCGATGCCCGCGAGAAGGAGACCCGGCACGAGCAACGGGTTGCGCGGCGAGCGCGCCTGGCCGTGCGCGGTGCCGGCCGGTCGCGCCGGAGCCGGCG
The DNA here is from genome assembly GCF_015350805.1 of Herbiconiux sp. VKM Ac-1786. Taxonomy (GTDB): domain Bacteria; phylum Actinomycetota; class Actinomycetes; order Actinomycetales; family Microbacteriaceae; genus Herbiconiux. The sequence continues at coordinate 97,348 of NZ_JADKSG010000001.1, forward strand.
CCGGGCGCCGCACGGGCGCCGCGGGACGGGGCGACGTCGTGGGGGCCGTGCCGGGCAGCGGGTTGCCCGGCCGCTTGAGCTCCCACCGGTTGGGCTCGACCGGAGGCGCTGCGGGAGCCGCCGCGGGACCGGCCGCCTGAGCCGGAGCCGGCACCGGAACGGGCGCAGCCGCCTTCACGGGCGCGGCCACGGGCGCAGGCACGGGCACGGGCGCAGGCGGCGTCGCGCCGTCGTCGTCGCGCCCGCCGAACGACGGCGGGAGGGGCGGCAGAGGCGGCAGCGGCGGGGTCGACGTCATCCCTCTCAGTCTGGCATCCGCAGCGCCCGGGGCCCTGCCGTTCGCGGGCGGGCCGCGTAGTCTGACGACATGTCACCCCAGCCGCTCTTCGTCGCGGCGATGACGAGCTACGCGGTCAACTGCGCACTCGGCGCGTCGGTCGCCGCCGGTGTCGTCGACACCCGCCGCGTCCGCTGGGTGCACCACGCGCTGTACATCGCGACCTGCACCCTCGCCGGCGCCGCGGCCGCCTCCGCGGTGCTGCCCGCGCTCCGCCCCGCCGGCCCCGCCGCCGCGGCCGCGGCCCGCCGCGCGGCCCTCGCCCTGGCCCCCGCGGCCGTGCCCCTCGTCGTCATCCCCCGCGTGAGCGCGCGCACCGCGCGCCATCCGCTCGTCGCCCTCACCGCCGCCCCGTTCCTCGTGGCCGGCCTGATGCTGTCCAGGAGGTAGCAGTCCCGTGGAGTTCCTCGACGTCGTGCGCCGTCGCAAGACGACCAACGGCCCGTTCCGGCCCGACCCGGTGAGCCGGGAGCACCAGCGGCTCCTGATGGAGGTCGCGGGCCGCGCCCCGTCCCAGCTGAACAGCCAGCCCTGGCGCTTCGTCATCGTCGAGGAGCGCGACACGATCGAGAAGATCGCCCGCATCAGCGGTGACAGCATGACCGAGGCGATGTCGAACGGCACCTTCTTCGAGCGCTACAAGCCCTACTTCCGGTTCAGCGCCGAGGAGATGGCCGAGAAGCGCAGCGGCATGCTCTTCGACAAGCTGCCGGCCGTGCTGCGCCCCTTCACCAAGCAGGTCTTCACCCCTCGCGGCCAGAAGCTGATGAACGGCCTGCGCGTGCCGCAGACCCTCGGCGAGGAGAACCGCAAGCTCGTCGCAGGATCGCCCCTGCTGCTCGGTGTGATGCTCGACCGCTCCGAGTACCGGCCGGGCGAGCTGAGCTCGTTCTACTCGGTCTTCAGCATGGGCGCGGCCATGGAGAACGTCTGGCTGAGCACGGTGGAGCTCGGCATGGGCATCCAGTTCGTGTCGTTCCCGATGGAGGTGCCCGGCAAGTGGGCCGAGATCGAGTCGCTGCTCGAGGTGCCCGACGAGCTCGAGCTGATGGCGGTCTACCGGCTGGGCTACCTGCCCGCCGATCAGGTGCGCCCGGCCATCGACTGGTCCAGCCACGAGCGCAAGAAGCCGTCGCAGTACGTCTTTCGCGGCACCTGCGCCTCCCCCGAAACGGGGTGGGACGAGACTCCCCCCGTGCCCTAGGGTCGGTGCTGGGGGCAGTGCGACGGATGCTCGTTCCCGTCGACCCCGAAAGGCTCCCCCATGGCAGACCGCACCCTCTCCGGCCCCGAGTTCACCGGCGAACGCCCCCTCGAGGCCTCCCCCTGGGAGATCAAGCTCTCGTTCGGCCTCTGGCTCGCCGAGGCGATCCTCGCCCTGATCGGCGGTGTGCTGGTGCTGTTCGCGGGCGTCGCGGTCGCCCTCGTGGTCGGCACCGACGGCGTCGACGCGCCCATCACGGTGGCCCTGCTGGTCATCGCGGGCATCGCGATCATGGCGCTCGCCGTGTTCCGCATCGTCTGCGCCGCGAAGCTGCTGCGCGGCAAGCCGTGGGCGCGCAACGCGCTCACCATCCTCGGCGTGCTCGCGCTCGCAGGCATCACCCTGGAGTTCCAGGGCAACGCCGGCGTCGCGATCGCGCACGCACTGGTCACCGTGGTCGCCATCGTGACGATGTACCTGCCGAACTCCAACGCGTACATCCGCGCGCCTTTCCCCACGTCAGCGGCCGTTTAGCAAGGGTCGCCTCACCTTCGTGAGCGTTGCCTCAGCTTGCTTGCGGAACATTTCCTGCTGAGTACCGTTGAGTCACAGGGATCGGAAGGACACCTCATCATGACCGAAGTCATCGGCACCCGCACCACCAGCCCCGCCAGCACCACGAGCCCCGACGTCGCCGCTGCGGCCGCCCAGTTCCTCAGCCCCGTCGTGATCGAGCTGCAGGCCCTCGCGGTCAACGGCAAGCAGGCCCACTGGCACGTGCGCGGCGCCAACTTCATCGGCGTGCACGAGCTGCTCGACACCGTGGTCGACCACGCGCAGGAGTACGCCGACACGGCGGCCGAGCGCGTCGTCGCCCTGGGCCTGCCGATCGACGCGCGCATCCAGACCGTCGCCGAGAAGACCGGCACCACCGCGATGCCGGCCGGCTTCCAGAAGTCCGACACGATGATCCAGGCGATCATCGGTCAGATCGACGTGGCGCTCACCGTCGTGAACAAGGCCGTCGCCGAGCTCGGCGAGATCGACGCCTCGTCGCAGGACGTGGCGATCGAGATCGCCCGCGGCCTCGACAAGGATCGCTGGTTCCTGTTCGCGCACATCTCGGAGTAGTCCTCCGCCTCCGCTCCGGCGGGCTCGCCTCCGGGCGGGCCCGCCGTTCGCGTTTCCGGGCGGGGTTCCGGATGCGCGTCGCAGCGCCGACTGCGGGCCGGCCCTCGAGGCCTCCACACGCCGGCCGGGCTAGAGGGCGCGGTGCGTCTCGCGGCCGGCGAGCAGGGTGAGGGCGACGGGCATCGTGCGCAGCGCATCCGGAGCCGCCGTCAGCGGGTCGTGCTCCACCACCGTGAGGTCGGCCGCCTGACCGGTGCGCACCGAGGCGCGACCCCGGGTGCTCGCCAGCAGGGCCGCCGATGCGGGGATGCGCTGCTCGGGGTGCCACGGCTCACGCCCGTCGCGGGTGCGCCCGACCGCGGCCGCCATCGTGACCCACGGGTCGAGGGGCGCGACCGGGGCGTCGGAGCCGAGGGCGAGGGTCGCGCCCGCGGCCCGCAGGCTCTCGAGGGCGAAGGCGCGGCCGGTGCGGCCGGCCCAGTAGCGCTCGGCGACGTCGCGGTCGTCCATCGCGTGCTCGGGCTGCACGCTCGCGATCACGCCGAGGCCGGCGAAGCGCGCGATGTCGGCTTCGTCGAGCAGCTGCGCGTGCTCGAGCGAGCCGCCGCCGCCGAGCGCCTCGAAGGCGTCGAGCGCGAGGCGGTTCGCGTGGTCGCCGATGGCGTGCACGGCCGGCACCAGCCCCGCCTCGCGCGCCCGGTGGAGCAGCGCCGAGAGCTCCTCGGGCGGCACGGTGAGCTGACCGTGGGCGTCCGGCCGGCCCTCGAGGCCGGGGTACTCGTCGAAGCAGAAGGCCGTGCGGGTGTTCAGCGAGCCGTCGGTGATCACCTTGAACGGCCCGACCTGCACCAGTCCCTGCGTGCCGGCGAGCGGCTCGCCCGTGCGCAGCCCCTCGGCGATCGCGCGCTCGAGGTGCTGCGGATAGACGCCGAACTCGACCCGCAGGAGGTCGTTGCCGTCGGCGACCCGGCGCGCCCAGGTGCCGGCGTTCCAGGTCATCTCGAGGTCGACGACGCCGACGACTCCGCGGGCGGCCGCCGCGCTGGCCGCGTCGAGGGCCCAGGCGTCGGTGAGGGCGTCGGGCAGCTCGCCGAGCGCGCGCTGCACGGCGAAGGCGGGCTCCTCGCGCAGCACCCCGCGGGGGCTGCCTGCCGCGTCGCCGTCGAAGCCGAAGCGGCGGAGGGCCGCGGTGTTCAGCCAGCAGCAGTGCAGGTCGGCCGAGATCAGCACCACGGGCCGGCTGCCGCTCACGGCGTCGAGCAGCGCGGCCGAGGGCTCGTCGGGCCAGAGCGCGTCGCGGAACCCGATGCCGACGAGCGGATACGCGGCCTCCGCGCTGTCGCCTACGCTGGCCGCGCCGCGGGCCGCTTCGCTCCGCTCGGCCTCCCCCACAAGCGTCGCCGCTTCGGCCGCCGACCGCGCCGAAGCCACGTCGAGGCGCTGCGCCACCGCCGCCCACGAGGTGAAGTGCACGTGGTTGTCCCAGAGGCCGGGCACCACCCAGCGCCCGTCGAGCTCGATGCGCTCGAAGCCCTTCGGGGTGCCGTCGCCCGCTGGGGTGATCACGGCGATCTCGCCGTCGGCGATCACGATGTCGACGGCGGCCCCGCCGTCGGAGAAGCGCCCCTCCGAGGTGCTGCCGGGCAGGCGTCCGCCCGCGAGGAGGAGGTCTCCGGTCATCCGCTGGTCTCCTTCGTGAGGTCGGCCCCGGCGGCCTCGGCGGTCGCCCTCGGCAGGCCCGGCGTCTCGTCGCCGAAGACCGCGGGGTTCGCGCGCCGCACGTGCTGCGCGAGCTCGGCGCTGGCGTAGGGCCCGTCGCCCTCCAGCCCCGCCACGATGCAGCGGAGGCTGCCCTCGGTGCGGTTCTGGCTCATCTTCAGCTTGGCGGTGAAGCGCTCGACCGGGATGCGGAGGCCCACCGTGCCCGCGCTGATGCGGTCGGCGTAGGCCGAGTTCTCGAGGGTGCCCCGCATGAGCTGCGGCTCGGGCATCCGCTCTTCGAAGTGGTCGACCAGCTGCTCGAGCACACGCAGGTTCTCGGCCGGGTCGAGCAGTTCCGGGGTGCCGTGCAGGTGGGCGGTGACGAAGTTCCAGGTGGGCACCGACGGATGCTCGTCGTACCAGCCCGGCGAGATGTACCCGTGGGGCCCCTGGATCACCACGAGCAGCTCGTGCTCGCCGAGCTCGTGCAGCCGCTCGTCCGGCCGGCCGACGTGGGTGAGCAGCGTGAGCGAGCCGTCGGAACCCTCCTCGACCAGCACCGGGTAGTGCGAGGCGACGAGCCCCTCGCTCGTGTTCGAGACGAGCGTGGCCCACGGGTGGTCGCGGATCAGCTGCGCGACGACGGCGGAGTCGGTGAGGGCGAAGACGGGGGTGTGTCGCATGTCAGGCCTGATCCTTCGGGCACCAGTAGAGCTTCCGGCCGCCGAACTCCTCGAGCACGATGTTCGTTCCGCAGAGGCGGCAGGGCAGGCCCTCGCGCTTGTAGACCCAGTGCCGGTCGGCGCGGCTCGCCATGGCGAGCGCCTGCGCCTCGTCGTCGAGGCCGTCCATCGTGAGCATCTGGCCGGTGCGCACGCCGAGGTCGAGCAGGTAGACCCAGTCGCGCCAGAGCGCACGGGCCGTGTCGACCGGCACCTGCTTGCCCGGGGTGTGCGGGTTCAGGCGGGCGCGGAAGAGCATCTCGGCGCGGTAGACGTTGCCGATGCCGCTGACGACGCTCTGGTCCATCAGCAGCAGGCCGATGGGCGTGGGCTTCTTGCGCACCGTCTCGACGAACCGCTCCTCGGCCTCGGCGGAGTCGTCGTTCAGCGGGTCGGGGCCGAGCTTGGCGATGGCGCGCTCGACGCCGGCGACGTCGAGCACCTCGCAGGCCGTCGGGCCGCGGAGATCGGCGACGGCGGTGTCGGTGAGCAGGCGCACCCGCACGGCGCCGACCGGGGGCGGCGGGAAGTCACCCTCCTCCTCGGTCTCCTTCTCCTGCTCGGACATGCGGAGTCGGGCGCGGCGGGGGGCGCCGATCGAGCGCACCGAGTCCTCGCCGTCGGCGTCGTCGGGTTCGTCGGCCGCGGCGCCGTCGCGAGCCAAGCCGGCGCCTGCTCCCGCTCCCGCCAGCGCCTCCCGCGCGCGCTCGGGCAGCTCCCCCGCGGCGGCGAGCTCGTCGATCGTCCCCTCGGCCTGCCCACCGAGACCGGGCTCGAGGTCGGTGCCGCGCATGTTCGTCTGCCCCATCCGGCCCCCGGCCGAGCGGATCGTCGCGTCGGTCGTGATCTCGCCCGCGAAGTCCCAGGCGCCGTAGATGCCGAGGTGCACCCGCAGCCAGACGCCGTCGTCGAACTCGAGGAACATCTGCTTGCCCACGGCGCGGGCACCCGTCAGGGTGCGGCCGTCGAGCACCGACGCGCCCTCGGCGAACCGGCCCTGCGGGGAGCTCGCCGAGACGCGGTGGCCGACGAAGTTCGCGGCGAACTGCCGCGCGATGCGGTGGACGGAATGACCCTCGGGCACGACGGAGCCCCCGGTTTAGGCGTCGACGCTGCGGCCGGCGATGAGCCCGGTGGCCTCGTACTCGGCGAGCTGGGCGATGCGGCGCACGTGGCGCTCCTCGAACGAGAAGGGCTCGGCGACGAACCAGTCGATCAGTGCGACGGCCTCCTCGACCGTGTGCTGACGGGCACCGATCGAGATGACGTTGGCGTCGTTGTGCTGCCGGGCGAGCTTCGCGGTCGACTCGTTCCAGACGAGCGCGGCGCGCACCCCCGTGACCTTGTTCGCGGCGATCTGCTCGCCGTTGCCCGAGCCGCCGAAGACGACGCCGAGCGCCTCGACACCGGCCTGCTGGTCCTGCACCACGCCGTGAGCGGCGTTGATGCAGAACGAGGGGTAGTCGTCGAGCGGGTCGTAGCTCTCGGGGCCGTGGTCGACGACGTCGTGGCCGGCGGCGGTGAGGTGCTCGGTGATGGTGCGGCTGAACTCGAGCCCGGCATGATCGGTGCCGATGTGGATGCGCATGGCTCTCAGCTTAGAACGACCGGACGGGCGGGCGCGTCGGCACCCGCCTCACCGTCTCCTCAGAACTGGGGGCCGCGGGTGCGGCTGCGCTTGAGCTCGAAGAAGCCGTCGTAGGAGGCCGCGGCCACCACGCCGTCCCAGAGCGTCAGCGCCATCTCGCCGGTGGGCGCCGGGCTGATCACGGGCCCGAAGAAGGCGACGCCGTTCACCGCGATGACGGGGGTGCCGACATCCTGGCCGACGCGCTCGATGCCGTCGAAGTGCGAGGCCCGCATCTGCGGGTCGTACTCCTCCGAGTCGGCGTAGGAGGCGAATTCGGCGGGCAGCCCCACCTCGGCGAGCGCCCCGGCGATGACCTCGTCGGAATCGGTGCTGCCACCCGGGTGGATGCGCATGCCGAGCGCGTCGTAGAGCGGCTTCACGATCTGCTGACCGTGCAGCTCGGCGGCCGCGGCGACGAGGCGGGTGTATCGGAGGGCGCGCGGGAAGAAGGCCCGGTACTCCTCCGACACGTCCTGGTCCTCGTTCAGCACCGCGAGGCTCATGATGTGCCAGGTCACGTCGAGGTCGCGGTGCTCCGCCACCTCGTCGACCCAGCGGGAGGTCATCCAGGCCCAGGGGCAGGAGGGGTCGAACCAGAAATCAACGCTCGTCTTCTCTGAAGTCACGGATCCATCATCGCATTAGGCTGAGCGGGCAATCGAAAAGGAGAGCAGCCCCGTGCCTGGAGAAAACCTCACCCGCGCAGAAGCCCGCGAACGCGCCGCCATCGTCGACGTGAAGAGCTACGACGTCGTCCTCGACCTCACCACCGGTGCCGAGACGTTCCGCAGCACCACCACCGTCACGTTCGACGCCATCCCCGAGGCGGTCGGCGCGTCGACGTTCATCGACGCCATCACCCGCACGGTGCACGCGGTGACCCTGAACGGCGAGTCGCTCGACCCCGCCCAGGTGAGCGACGGCGTGCGCATCCAGCTGCCCTCCCTGCAGACCGAGAACGTGCTCGTCGTCGACGCCGACATGGTCTACACCAACACGGGCGAGGGCCTGCACCGCTTCGTCGACCCGGTCGACGACGAGGTCTACCTCTACAGCCAGTTCGAGGTGCCCGACTCGCGCCGCATGTTCGCAGTGTTCGAGCAGCCCGACCTGAAGGCCGTCTTCACCTTCACGGTCACGGCGCCCGACTACTGGGAGGTCGTCTCCAACTCCCCCACGCCGTCGCCGACCGTGGCGGTCGAGGGCTCCTCGGCCACCTGGGCGTTCGAGCCCACGCCCCGCATCTCGAGCTACATCACCGCGCTCGTCGCCGGCCCCTACATCGTCGAGCGCTCCTCGCTGACGAGCGCTGACGGCCGCGAGATCCCCCTCGGCGTGTTCAGCCGGGCGTCGCTGGCGCAGTACATGGACGCCGAGTACATCTTCGAGAAGACCCGCGAGGGCTTCGCGTTCTACGAGGAGAAGTACGACTTCCCCTACCCCTTCGCCAAGTACGACCAGCTCTTCGTGCCCGAGTTCAACGCGGGCGCCATGGAGAACGCGGGTGCGGTGACGTTCACCGAGACCTACGTCTTCCGCTCGAAGGTGACGGATGCGGTGCGGGAGCGCCGCGTCGTCACGATCCTGCACGAGCTCGCCCACATGTGGTTCGGCGACCTCGTCACCATGCGCTGGTGGAACGACCTGTGGCTGAACGAGTCGTTCGCCGAGTACATGTCGACCCTCGCCACCGCCGAGGCCACGGAGTGGAAGGAGGCCTGGACCACCTTCGCCGCGATGGAGAAGAGCTGGGCCTACCGCCAGGACCAGCTGCCCTCGACGCACCCGATCGTCGCCCGCATCAACGACCTCGAAGACGTGCAGGTGAACTTCGACGGCATCACCTACGCCAAGGGCGCCTCGGTGCTGAAGCAGCTCGTCGCCTGGGTCGGCCAGGACGAGTTCATGAAGGGCGTCGCCGCCTACGTGAACAAGCACCAGTTCTCCAACACCGAGCTGAACGACCTGATGGTCGAGCTCGAGGCCACCAGCGGCCGCGACCTCACCAGCTGGTCGGAGCTCTGGCTCGAGACCGCCGGCGTCAACACCCTGCGCCCCGTGATCGAGTACGACGAGAACGACGTCATCACCTCCTTCGCGGTCGCCCAGGAGGCACCGCTGGACTACCCGACCATCCGCCCGCACCGTCTGGCGATCGGCTTCTACGAGCGCGAGGGCGAGAAGCTCGTGCGCACCTACCGCGTCGAGCTCGACGTCGACGGCGACTCGACGCCGGTGCCCGAGCTGGTGGGCCGCTCGCGCCCCGAGATCGTGCTGCTGAACGACGACGACCTGGCCTACGCCAAGATCCGCCTCGACGGCTACTCGCTCGACACCGCCATCGAGCAGCTCTCCTCGATCGAGTCGCCGCTCGCCCGCTCGCTGGTCTGGGGCTCGGTCTGGGACGCCACGCGCGACGCCGAGACCCGCCCGCGCGACTTCGTGCGACTGGTGCTCGGCAACATCGCCACCGAGACCGAGTCGACGACCATCCGCACCGTGCTGAACCAGCTCGTGCTGACGGCGTCGAGCTATGTGGCTCCGGATGCCCGTGACGCCGTCGTCGAGGACGCCGCGACCACCCTGTGGCGCCTCGCGCTCGACGCGGCTCCGGGTTCCGACGCCCAGTTCCAGTTCGTGAAGTTCTTCGCCGCGCTCGCCTCCACCGACGAGCAGCTCGAGAACGTCGCCCACCTGAAGAACGGCACCGTCGTGCTCGAGGGCCTCGACATCGACACCGACCTCACCTGGGAGCTGCTGATCGCGCTCGTCGCGGGTGGCAAGGCCGGCGAGGCCGAGATCGCCGAGACGCTCGAGGCCGACAACACCGCCTCCGGCGCTCAATCGGCCGCCCACGCCCGCGCGGCCATCCCGACGCCCGAGGGCAAGGCGGCGGCGTTCGCGTCGCTCGTCGACGTCGACACGGCGCCGAACGCGATCGTGCGCGCCACCGGGCTCGGCTTCCAGCGCGGCAGCGACCCCGCCCTGTTCGAGCCGCTGGTCGAGCAGTACTTCGACTCGCTGCAGCTGCTCTGGGAGACCCGCAGCTACGCGATCGCGAGCGCCGTGATCAACGGGCTGTACCCGGCGGGGCTGGCGAACCAGGCCCTTCGGGACGCGACGCAGCAGTGGCTCGACCGCAACGGCGAGCCGCCGGCGCTGCGGCGCCTCGTGGTCGAGAACCTCGCGGGCGTCGACCGGGCGCTGGCGGCGCAGGCGCGCGACGCGCGGTAGCGCTCGGGCTTCCCGCTCCGGGTTCCCGCTCCGTTCCGTTCCACCCACGGTCCTGCGGGTGCGCTCTGAGGCTCCGCCAAGAGTGCGCCCGTAGGATCGAGGCATATGGACTGGAACATGATCTGGGCGAACATCGCCTCCTTCACGCACGACTACCGGATCCCTCTCGGCGTTCTCGCCATCATCGTCGTGGCGTTCGTCGTGCGCGCGGTGCTGCTGTACTCGGTGCGCCGCCTCGTCGATCAGGTGGTCAACGGGGTCAAGCGCAAGCAGAACGTCAGCGACACACAGGCCCTGGTGGCCTCGCCGCTCGCCGCCGTGCGCATCGTGCAGCGCACCCGCACCCTCGGCTCGGTGCTGAAGAACATCATCAACGTCACGATCGTCATCGTCTCGCTGCTGCTGATCGTGCAGACGATCGACTCGAGCATCCTCGGCTCCCTGGCCCTGCTCACCGCCGCGCTCGGCGCCGGCCTGGGCTTCGGCGCCCAGAACATCGTCAAGGACGTGCTGAACGGGCTGTTCATGGTCTTCGAGGATCAGCTCGGCGTCGGCGACGTCGTCGACCTCGGCCCGGCCACCGGTGTGGTGGAGGCGGTCGGCATCCGCATCACGCAGGTGCGCGACGTCAACGGCACGCTCTGGTTCGTGCGCAACGGCGAGATCCTGCGTGTCGGAAACATGTCGCAGGGCTGGGCGCGCGTCATCATCGATCTCGCGATCCCCTACGACTCCGACCTCGATCGCGTGCAGGAGAAGATGCTCTCCACCGCGACCGCCATGGCGAACGAGCCCAAGTGGCGCTCGCGCATCGTCGAGAAGCCCGAGATCTGGGGGCTCGAGTCGATCTCGGCCGAGGCGCTCGTGATCCGCATCGTGGTGAAGACCCGCACCTCGGCGAAGGACGACGTGGCGCGTGAGCTGCGCATCCGTCTGAAGAAGTCACTCGACGAGATCGGTGTCACCCTGCCCTCGCTGAACACCGTCGTGCTCTCGGGCTTCGAGGGTGCGGCCAGCGTGCAGGGCGCCCGGCCGCCGAAGACCAAGTCGGTCGAGACGCAGCAGGCCGCCCAGGAGTCCGCGCTCACCAAGGCGCCGCGGGCACCCCGCGCGCCTCGCGCTCCCCGCGCCCCCAAGGCGCCGAAGCCCCCGAAGGACGAGGCGTGATGGATCTCACACCGAAGGTGCCCGTGAACCCGTTCTACGAGCAGGTCGGCGGGCACGACACCTTCGTCGCCCTCGTCGAGCGGTTCTACCAGGGCGTCGAGACCGACCCGGTGCTGAAGCCGATGTACCCGGCCGACGACTGGGACGGGGCGGTGCGCCGGCTGACGATGTTCCTCGAGCAGTACTGGGGCGGTCCGGGCACCTACAGCGAGGAGCGGGGTCACCCGCGGCTGCGGATGCGCCACAACCCGTTCAAGGTGAACCCCGACGCCCGCGACCGCTGGCTGGCGCACATGCGCGTGGCGGTCGACTCGCTGTCGCTCGCGCCGGCCGACCGGGAGCTGCTCTGGGACTACCTGGAGCGGGCCGCACATGCCATGGTGAATACCTTCGAGGACTAGTCGGCTGGTCCTCATCGGGGCCGAGCGGCCCTGGAACAGCACTGCGACGAAGGAGTTGCCCGTGGAACCGGATCCGTCGACCGTCCCGACCGTCCCGACCGCCCCGACGTCGTCGACCTCGTCGACCTCCTCGACCGACGTGATCGTCGTGGGGGCCGGGCTCGCCGGGCTCGTCGCCGCCTGCGAGGTGCTCGAGGCCGGCAAGCACGTGACCGTGCTCGAGCAGGAGCCCGCGTCGTCGTTCGGCGGGCAGGCCTGGTGGTCGTTCGGCGGCATCTTCCTCGTCGACAGCCCCGAGCAGCGACGGATGCGCGTGCGCGACTCGCTCGAGCTCGCCCGCCAGGACTGGCTCGGCTCGGCCGGCTTCGACCGCCCCGAGGACGAGTGGGGCCGGCGGTGGGCGGAGGCGTACCTGCAGTTCGCGGCCGGCGAGAAGCGGGCCTGGCTGAACTCGCTCGGCGTGCGCTTCTTCCCCGTGGTCGGCTGGGCCGAGCGGGGCGGCTACACGGCGAACGGGCACGGCAACTCGGTGCCGCGGTTCCACATCACCTGGGGCACCGGGCCGGGGGTGCTCGAGCCGTTCGTGGCGCGATTCCGGCGGGGCGTGGCCCAGGGGCGCGCGCGGGTGCTGCACCGGCATCGGGTCGATGAGCTCGTCACGGCCGGGGACGGGGCGGAACGCGCATCCGCTCTTCGTGTCGTGGGCGCCCGAGGGTCGGTGCTCGCGGCGAGTGCGGTGGGCCGGGGCGAGGAGAGTTCACGCGAGGTCGTGGGCACGTTCGAGGTCTCGGCCGGGGCCGTGATCGTGGCGAGCGGCGGCATCGGCGGCAACCACGAGCTGGTGCGGCAGCAGTGGCCGCGACGGCTGGGGGCGGCTCCCGCGACGATGCTGTCGGGGGTGCCGGCCCACGTCGACGGGCGGATGCTCGGCATCACCGCCTCGGCCGGAGCCCGCCTCGTCAACGGCGACCGCATGTGGCACTACACCGAGGGCATCGAGAACCACTCGCCGGTCTGGCAGCGGCACGGCATCCGCATCCTCCCCGGTCCGTCGTCGCTCTGGCTGGACGCCACCGGGAAGCGGCTGCCGGTGCCGCTGTTCCCGGGGTTCGACACGCTCGGAACGCTCGAGCACCTCCTGACGACCGGGTACGACCACAGCTGGTTCGTGCTGACCCAGTCGATCATCGAGAAGGAGTTCGCGCTCTCGGGCAGTGAGCAGAACCCCGACCTGACCGGGCGCGACCTGAAGCTGCTCGCGCAGCGCGTGCGCCCCGGAGCCCCCGGGCCCGTCGAGGCGTTCAAGGAGAAGGGCGCCGACTTCGTGGTGGCGTCGACGCTGCCCGAGCTGCTGCACGGGATGGCGCGGATCACGACGGCGCCGCTCGACCCGGCGCAGGTCACCCGGGAGATCATCGCCCGGGACCGCGAGGTCGACAACGTGTTCACGAAGGACGCGCAGCTCACCGCCGTGCGGGGCGCCCGGCACTACCTCGGCGACAAGCTGATCCGGGTGGCGAAGCCGCACCGGCTGCTCGACCCGGCGGCGGGGCCGCTGATCGCGGTGAAGCTGCACGTGCTGACGCGGAAGAGCCTCGGGGGCATCCAGACCGATCTGCAGGGGCGGGCGCTGTCCGAGTCGGGGGCACCGGTGGCCGGGCTGTACGCGGCGGGCGAGGCGAGCGGGTTCGGCGGCGGCGGGATGCACGGGTATCGGGCGCTGGAGGGGACGTTCCTCGGGGGCTGCCTGTTCTCGGGGCGGGCCGCGGGGCGGTCGGCGGCGGGGGCGGTGTGAAGCGTCTGTCGGCGTCTCGTCTCGCGTCGGGCGCTTCGTGCCGGACGCATCGTGCCGGGTGCTTCGTGCCGGGCGCGGCTGGTGTCAGCGGCGCACGAGGACGTGACCGCGGCGGGTCGTGAGGCGCAGCCAGGAACCGGAGCGGTAGACCGACACGGCGTCATCCGGCCTGACGAAGCCGAGGCTCACGGCGCTGAACGCGGCACCGGCCGGGATGCGCGGCTCGAGCTCGGGCAGCACGTCGAGGTCTCGGCCCCACACCTCGGAGCGCACCTTGTGCACGAGCTGCTCGCCCGTGTTGTCGGGCACGGCGGCGGCCACCTCGGCGACGCCCGCACGGGTGGCCTCTTCGAGGACCTCGCCCGGCACCGCGCCGGCCGCCTCCCAGCCGCCGCGCGGCGGACTGATGCCGGCCCACGCCACGCCCTGCTCCCCCGGGGGCAGCGGCACCTCGAGCGGACCCTCGGCCGCGTTGCTCATTACCGAGAGCTGCGCGAGACGATCCAGCAGTGAGCGGATCGGCACGACGGTGTCGAACGGCTCCGGGCTGTTCAGTGCGAAGGTGCGGAGGCCGAGCACGGTCGGCGCCCGGTCGAGCAGCCCCTTCGGCGTGAGGGTCGGCGTGTACACGGCGAGCACGCCGAGACTGCCGAGCAGGCGCGCGGAACCGGGCTCGACCCGGGCGGCGCGGCCGAGGTACACCTTGAGATCGCCGAGCGACGCGGCGTCGATGAGCGTGAAGGACTGGACCATCTGTGCTGTCTAAACTACTTCACAGCGACGGATGCGCACGCATCCCGGTCGCGTTCGCACCCACCTGAACCACCGGGAGAGATCGTGTCAGACGCGCTAGCGGGCTTCCTCACCACCCTCGACCTGGTCGACACCGGCGCCCGCACGACCGAGGACATCTTCACCGGCCCCTCGCAGTCGATGCCGAACGGGCGCGTCTTCGGCGGCCAGGTGCTGGCGCAGGCGCTGATCGCCGCCACCCGCACGGTCGACGACGACCGGGCGGTGCACTCGCTGCACGGCTACTTCCTGCGACCGGGCGACGCGTCGGCCGACATCACCTTCGCGGTCGACCGCATCCACGACGGCCGCTCGTTCACCACCCGCCGGGCGCAGGCCTACCAGAACGGGGTGCCGATCCTCTCGGCCATCCTGTCGTTCCAGACGGCCGACTCGGGGCTCGAGCACCAGATCGAGATGCCCACCGACCTGCCCGGGCCCGACGAGCTGCCGAGCGCGGTCGAGGTGCTCTCGGCGGTCGACCATCCGGTCGCGCGCACCTGGGCGCGGGAGCGGGCGTTCGACATGCGGCACGTGCCGAACCCGATCTACTTCAGCGTGGAGGGCGAGCGGGAGGCGCGGCAGGCCGTGTGGATCCGCTCGCTCGGCGCCCTGCCCGACGACCCCGACCTGCATCGCGCGGCGCTCGTCTACGCCAGCGACTACACGATCCTCGAGCCCGTGATGCGCCGGCACGGCGTCTCGTGGGCGCGGCCCGACCTGAAGATGGCGAGCCTCGACCACGCGATGTGGTGGCACCGGTTCGCACGGGCCGACGAGTGGCTGCTCTACACGCAGAGCTCGCCGAGCGCGAGCGGCGGGCGGGGGCTCGCGCTCGGGCGCATCTACGACCTCGGCGGCCGCCTCATCGCGTCCGTGGCGCAGGAGGGCATGGTCCGCGTCAAGGACTGACCCGCGCGGCCGCCGCCCGCCTGGCCTCGCCGCCTCGCGGGGAAGCCGGCGGAATCGTGCCGGTTCTCGTACCACGCGGGCGAGCCCTTGAGCTCCCATCCACCGGACGGGTCAGGTGCGGCGGCGGAAGGTGAGGGGCTCGTCGAGGTAGGGCTCCCACGCGGTGCGCTCGTGCGGGTGCATGCGCCGCGGACGGTCGGTCGCCGCGTCGACGAGCACCAGGGTCGTCGACGCCTTAACGTAGGTGACCCGCGGTTCGACGCCGAGCGGGCTCTTCACCTCGTAGTAGACGTCGAGGCTCGCCCCGCCGAGGTGCCCGATCCACAGCTCGACGTCGATCGGCTGCCGGATGTACGGCATCGACGTCACGTACTCGATCTCCTGCCGCGAGATCACGCTCTTCGTGTCGGCCCGCGGCCCCGCGTCGATCACCGCCGTCGACCACTGCGCCTGCTCCGGGTCAGCGATGTCGCCGTCGACCCAGAACGCGAAGACGCGCGCCTCCTCGAGGATCTTCAGCATCGACGCGTTGTTGACGTGCCCGTACGCGTCGAGGTCGCTCCAGCGCAGCTGGATCGGGACGTGCAGCCGCATCGCTCGCCTAGTCGCGGGTGAGCTTGCGGTACGTGGTGCGGCTCGGCTTCGCAGCCTCGGCGCCGAGGCGCTCGATCTTGTTCTCCTCGTAGGCCTCGAAGTTGCCCTCGAACCAGTACCAGTTCGCCGGGTCGTCCTCGGTGCCCTCGTAGGCGAGGATGTGCGTCGCGATGCGGTCGAGGAACCACCGGTCGTGCGTGATGACCACCGCGCAGCCGGGGAACTCGAGCAGCGCGTTCTCGAGGCTCGACAGGGTCTCGACGTCGAGGTCGTTGGTGGGCTCGTCGAGCAGCAGCAGGTTGCCGCCCTGCTTGAGGGTGAGCGCCAGGTTCAGGCGGTTGCGCTCACCACCGGACAGCACCCCGGCCTTCTTCTGCTGGTCGGGGCCCTTGAAGCCGAAGGTCGAGACGTAGGCGCGCGCCGGCACCTCGGTCTTGCCGACCTGGATGTAGTCCAGCCCGTCGGACACGACCTCGAACAGCGTCTTGTTCGGGTCGATGCCGCCCCGGCTCTGGTCGACGTAGGAGATGTCGACGGTCTCGCCGATCTTCAGGTCTCCGCCGTCGAGCGGCTCGAAGCCGACGATCGTCTTGAACAGGGTCGACTTTCCGACACCGTTCGGGCCGATCACGCCGACGATGCCGTTGCGTGGCAGCGTGAACGACAGGTCGTCGATCAGCACGCGGTCGCCGTAGCCCTTGCGGAGCTTCTTGGCCTCGATCACCTGGGCACCCAGTCGCGGGCCCACCGGGATCTGGATCTCCTCGAAGTCGAGCTTCCTGGTGCGCTCGGCCTCGGTGACCATCTCCTCGTAGCGGGCGAGACGCGCCTTCGACTTCGCCTGGCGGCCCTTGGCGTTGCTGCGAACCCAGTCGAGCTCCTCGCCGAGGCGCTTGGCGAGCTTCGCGTCCTTCTTGCCCTGCACCTCGAGGCGCTCGCGCTTCTTCTCGAGGTAGGTCGAGTAGTTGCCCTCGTAGGGGTAGAGGCGACCGCGGTCGACCTCGGCGATCCACTCGGCGACGTGGTCGAGGAAGTACCGGTCGTGGGTGACGGCGAGCACGGCGCCGTGGTACTGCTTCAGGTGCTGCTCGAGCCAGAGCACGCTCTCGGCGTCGAGGTGGTTGGTGGGCTCGTCGAGCAGCAGCAGGTCGGGCTTCTGCAGCAGCAGCTTGCAGAGCGCGACGCGGCGCTTCTCACCACCGGAGAGGTTGGCGACCGGCGAGTCGGCGGGCGGGGTGCGCAGGGCGTCCATCGCCTGCTCGAGCTGGGAGTCGAGGTCCCACGCGTCGGCGGCGTCGATGGCCTCCTGCAGGGTGCCCATCTCCTCCAGCAGCGCGTCGAAGTCGGCGTCGGGCTCGGCCATCAGCGCGCTGATCTCGTTGAAGCGGTCGATCTTGCCCTTGATCGGGCCGACGCCCTCCTGCACGTTCTCGAGCACGGTCTTCGTCTCGTCGAGCTCGGGCTCCTGCATCAGGATGCCCACGCTGAAGCCCGGCGTCAGCTTGGCCTCACCGTTCGAGGGGGTGTCGAGCCCCGCCATGATCTTGAGGATGGTCGACTTACCGGCGCCGTTCGGGCCCACCACGCCGATCTTCGCCCCGGGCAGGAATGCCATCGTGACGTCGTCGAGGATCAGCTTGTCGCCCACCGCTTTGCGGGCGCGCACCATCGAGTAAATGTATTCGGCCATGCTTACCAGTCTATTGCGCGGGTCTGACCGATCAGGCACTGGCCCGTGCCGAGCACCGGCGCGACGGTGCTCGTGTAGGCGCCGTGGCCGTACTGCCCGATCAGGCACTCGTTCTTCCAGAGCACCGAGAACTGGATCGAGTCGGCTGCGACCCCCACCGTCGTGATGTCGGGCGTGACCTGCATCGCGGCGATGTCGAAGCCGTTCGTGCGGAGGTTGCTGGTGAACTCCACTCCCCCGGCGGCCGGGTTGCCCGCCACGAGCGCCTGGTTCACCTGGTCGAAGAACGCCTTGTTGTCGGCCGCCGACCCCTCGGGGTTCAGCGCGGCCGGCGCGGCGGCGGTCTCGCTCGGAGCCGCGCTCGCGGACGGCGCCGCGCTCGCCGACGGCGCGGCCGTCTCGGTCTCGGGCGTGCACGCGCTCAGCAGCCCCACCAACGCCATCGGCACCACCACCGCGGCGGCCCACCGCCGCGCGCCGCGCACCCGCGGCGCACCCGCACCCGGCACCCGCGGCGCACTCGCACCCGGGGCGGGCAGCACACCCACGCCCGCGCCGGTCAGCGCACCCGCACTCACGCCTGTCAGCACGCCCGCGCGTGAGCCGGGCAGCACACCCGCGCTCACGCCGGTCAGCACGCCCGCGCTTGAGCCGGGCAGCGCAGCCGCGCTCGCGGCGGGCAGTGCACCCGCGACCGCGGCGGGCTGCGTAGCCGCGCTCGCCTGCTGCGGCGCGCCCGCGCTCCGGGTCGGCACTCCGACGCGTCTCGTCTGCATCGCTCCCACAATCCTCTCGATCACGGCACCATCCCGCCCCGGCCCGTGAGACCGACACGAGTGTATGCGCTCCCGACCAGGCGCGCCTGGGAGACCACCCGCGCTCCGCCGCCGCCACCGAGCCCGGCGCGCCACACCCGTGTACGCCCAGCGGCCAGGTCGCCTCGACGCCCGCCGCCGCGGGCCGCCGATCGCAGCGGACGGCGTCGCCCGCGGGCTGCATCGCCGGCGGGCGGCATCGCCGGCGGACGGCATCGCCGGCGGACGGCGTCGCCCGCGGGCGCGGTCAGAACGGGAGGTCGGCGTCGGCGGAGCCGCCGGGTGCCGCTGACGCCAGGGCGGGCTCACGCGCATCCGGAACCCCCTGGCCCTGCTGCGGATCGCGGAGGCCACCCGCCGGCTCGAGCCCCGCCGCGAGCGTGTCGTGCGCCCACGTATCGCTCGCGCCGTCACCGCCGGAGCCGGAGCCCAACCCCGACCCCGACCCTGAGCTGGAGCCCACCCCCGCACCGGCCGGCGCGACCCGCGCCCAGACCGCCGTGCCCCAGCCGAGGTCGTGCCCGAGCGCGTCGGCCTCGATCTCGATGGTGGTGCCCGAGCGCTCCGCGTTCTCCCACGGCCGGATGCGCACCCGCCCCGACACGACGATGCGCTGCCCCTGCTCGATCGACGCGGCCATGTTCTGCGCCAGCTGCCGGAAGCCCGTGACCGTGTACCAGTTGGTGTCGGTCTCGACCCACTTCTGCCGGTCGCGGTCGAACCGCCGCTGACTCGAGGCGAGCCGGAAGCTGGTGATGTCGAGACCGGCGTTCGTGGTGATGTGCCGCGGCACCGTCGCGACGACTCCGGTGAGGGTCATGGTGTCGGTCATGTCGTGCTCCTTCTGTCGTGCCGTCGTGGGTGATCCCGGTGACGGTGATCCGTGAGCCGAGTCTGCGGCGGCGGGCTCCACGACGAACGGCCGGGACCCCATCTGTGGACAGGGCCCCGGCCGGAGCAGGAAGTGCAGGAGAAGTGGCTACGCCGCCTTGATGTACTTCGCGTACGCCTTGCGCACCTTGTTCACCTTCGGCACCGCGACGGCCATGCAGTAGCCCTGGCCGGGGTTCTTGGCGAAGAAGTCCTGGTGGTACTCCTCGGCCCGGTAGTACTCGCCGAGCGGCTCGAGGGTGGTGACGATCCCGCCGTCCCACAGCTCGGACGCGCGCTCGAGCGCCGCCTCGAACTGCGCCTTCTGCTCCTCGCCGTCGTAGAACATGGCGGAGCGGTACTGGGTGCCGACGTCGTTGCCCTGGCGGTTCAGCTGCCGCGGGTCGTGCAGCGTGAAGAAGACGTCGAGGATGACCTCGGCCGGGATGACCGCCGGGTCGAAGGTGACGGCCACGGCCTCGGCCTGCCCCGTGGTGCCGGTGCAGACCTCCTCGTAGCTCGGGTTCGGGACGGTGCCGCCCGTGTAGCCCGACACCACGTCCTGAACGCCCTCGAGGGTGCGGTAGACGGCGTCGAGGCACCAGAAGCAGCCTCCAGCGACAACGAAAGTTTCCATGTCTGAATTCTACGGCCGGGCGCGGCCGGCGCCGCCGCGACCGATGTCGGTGGCTGCCCGTAGCGTGCAGTCATGTCGATCGAAACGCTCACCGCTCCCGCCGTGCACCGCGTGCGCGACGGCTACTGGCGGGTCACCGCCGGCTCCGGCATCGTGCTCGGCTACGTCGAAGAGGTGGCCGACCCGCAGGGGCCGCGCTTCCGCGCCCGCCGGCTCTACTCCTCCGGCCGCGTCGGCGACGTGGGCGAGTTCTGGCAGCGCGCCGAGGCCGTCGAATGCCTCCGCTGAGCAGGGGGGCGGATGCACGTACTGCCGACATCCCGGCAGCCGACGACGTCCGATCCGGCCGATCCGGGCGACACCGGCTCGTCGCCCCGGCGTGCGGCTGAGCCGCGGGTATCGTGCCGCTCATGGAATGGTGGAATGGTCTCGTCCGGTGGTTCTCGTCCGCCGATGGTGAATACGTCGTCTCGAATCTGGTGCTCCCGGCCGCCGCGATCATCGTGGCCGGCCTCCTCGCCGCCTGGATCGCGCACTCCTCGGTGAAGCGCCTGCTCGCGAAGCACGACCGCGAGCTGAAGATCTCCGCCATCGCCGCGCTCATCGACGCGGCCGAGCAGGCCTCGGTCTGGAACTCGCTCACCCCGCAGGAGCAGATCCTGTCCGACCGCGCGAGCGGCCAGGCCGACATCCAGGTGCGCCTGCTGCCCATCAAGGGCTCCGACGTGGCGGCCAACTGGGCCGCCCACTGCCTCGCCGAGATGAAGCGCGAGTCCGCCACCTTCGGCTACCGCATCGAGCCCGCCGTGATCGAGTTCCGCGACCGGCTGATCGAGTGGCAGCAGCGTCCCGCCCGCTCCAAGCGCCTGTTCCAGGCCGACCTCGAGCGCTGGGCCGCAGCTGACTCCACGAAGGAGTCCGAGCTCGCCTCGAAGCAGGACGAGTGGGTCGCCCAGCAGCAGCACGAGCAGTTCGCCCGCCCCGACGGGGCGCAGGGCCGGCCCGAGCAGCGTTCCGCGACGGCGAACGCGGCGCCCACGGCATCCGCTCGACCCGACTACACCGACGTGCCGACGCAGGCCACGCCGATCATGCCCTCGTCGCCGCTCGCGCCGACGCATGAGCCGCGCCCGATCGTGCAGCAGGTCGCCTCGGGCACCGGCACGCGCGGCGTCGCCCCCCGCAAGCCGATCGCCGCCGGGCCGCACGGCTCCTCCTCCCCGCTCGGAACCCTCGAGAACACCGTCGACCCGGGAGACGCCCGCAGCACCGGTGACGTGCCGCCGCCGGTGCACGCGTTCCCGCCGCGCGCCGGCTCCGCCGACTGACGCGCCCGGGGGCGGCCCACCGGAGGTAGTACGCTTTTCGGGTCGCCCCTGTAGCTCAGTGGATAGAGCACCGGCCTTCTAATCCGTTTGTCGCTGGTTCGAATCCAGCCAGGGGCACACCATTCCGGGCGCCGAGGCGCAGCCGCATCAGGCGCCGGCGCGCAGCCGCATCAGGCCCCGGCGAGTGCCGCGATCCCCGCGATCACCGACACCACGGCGATCACCAGCGCGATCGCGATCAGCACCGCGTGCACGATCAGGAACGTCGTCGGCTTGCCGGCGGCATCGCGGGCCCGCGCGTCGCGGCTCACCCGCTTGTAGAACTGCGGCCACACGATCACGTTGAAGGCGGCGTTCACGAACAGCAGGACGGCGAGTGCGGTGGTCACCCTGTCGAGTCTAGGAGGATCCCTCCCGAGGCCCGGTGTCTGCCCCCGGCCCTAGACTCGGAGCATGAGTTCTTCCTCAGACCGTCTCGTGTGGATCGACTGCGAGATGACGGGGCTCGACCTCGAGGTCGACGAGCTGGTCGAGGTCGCGGTGGTCGTCACCGACTTCGACCTGAACCTCGTCGACCCGGGCTTCAGCATCGTCATCAAGCCCGACGACTCCGCGCTCGAGCACATGAACGACTTCGTCACGAACATGCACGCCACGAGCGGTCTCGCCGACGAGATCCCGCACGGTGTCAGCCTCGCCGATGCCGAGTACCAGGTGCTCGAGTACATCTTGAAGTACGTCCCGGGCGCCCAGTCGGCGCCACTCGCGGGCAACACCATCGGCACCGACCGCATGTTCCTCGCGAAGTTCATGCCGCGGGTCGACGGGCACCTGCACTACCGCAGCATCGACGTCTCCTCGATCAAGGAGCTGGCCCGCCGCTGGTTCCCCCGCGTGTACTTCAACGCGCCCGAGAAGGCCGGCGGGCACCGCGCGCTGGCCGACATCCTGGAGTCCATCCGCGAGCTCGAGTACTACCGCAAGGCGGTCTTCATCCAGGAGCCCGGCCCCTCCTCCGTCGAGCTCAAGACCATCTCCGCCGACGTGGTGCGCGACTTCGGCTCCAGAATGTAATAGACTTCTTTGTCGTTGCCCCAACGATCTCGATCACGGGGTACATGGTGGATATAGCTCAGTTGGTAGAGCGCTGGCTTGTGGTGCCGGATGTCGCGGGTTCGAGTCCCGTTATTCACCCCACCGGCGGCTGACAGCCGCCACGATGGCCCGGTTCACGCCGGGCCATCGTCGTCTCACCAGGTCACCGGCCGATCCGCCGGTTCCCGCACACGAACGGGGTTCCGGATGCTCGAGATGACCGCCGACGACTTCGAGGCCCTCGTGGGCGACGAACTCGACCAGCTGCCCGACGACATGCTCGACGGGCTCGACAACGTGGTCTTCGTGGTCGACGACCGGCCCGAGGACGGCAGCCTCGACCTGCTCGGGCTCTACGACGGCGTCGCGGTCACCGAGCGCGGCCAGTACGGCTTCGGCGAGATGCCCGACCGCATCACGCTCTACCGCGAGCCGCTGCTGGCGATCTGCGAGGACGTCGAGGAGCTCCGCGACCAGGTGCACGTCACCCTCGTGCACGAGATCGCCCACTACTACGGCATCGACGACGCCAAGCTGCACGAGCTCGGCTGGGGCTGAGCGGGCCGAGCCCGCCGCGACCGCAGTCGCCGCCGCCGCCGCAGCAGCCGCAGCCTCCGCAGCCGCAGCCGCCGTCCCCACTTCACAGCACATCGTGACCCGCCCGCCCGCGTCCCTCCCCCGCGCTGTCGGCGGTCGCCCCTAGCCTGGTGCCATGGCAGCAGCATCCCCCGCGCGCAAGGCCCTCCGCGCCGTCGTGATCGTCGTCGGCGTGTTCGTCATCCTCGCGGTCGGCGTCTACGGCCCGGCGACGCTCGTCGGTCCGCTGCCCGCCGCGACCGCGTCCGTCGCCGACTCCGGCGCCGAGTCGGGCACCACCGGGGCGCCGACGGTGCCGCAGACGGGCGCGAGCGCCATCGTCGCCGAGAAGGCCCAGGGCGTGCTCGCCTCGGGCGGCATCGCCGAGGCGGTGCCGATCGGCGGTACGGCCAAGATCATCACGGCCCTCGTCGTGCTCGACGCCAAGCCGCTGGCCGCGGGCGCCGCCGGCGAGCAGGTCACCATCTCGGCCGACGACTACGCCTCCTACGTGCAGTACCTCAGCGAGCGCGCTCGCGCCATCTCGTTCATCACGGGCGAGCAGTGGAGCCAGCGCCAGATGCTCGAGGCCATGCTCCTCGGTTCGAGCAACAACCACGCCGACGCCCTCGCCCGCTGGGCCTTCGGCTCGATGGACGGCTACCTCGAGGCCGCGGAGGCGTGGCTGACCGCGAAGGGGTTCGCGAGCGTGCAGCTCGTCGACGCGACCGGGCTCGCCGAGGGCGACGTGGGCAGCGCATCCGACCTCGCTCAGATCGCGGCGCTCGCGGGCGCCGAGCCGGCCCTCGCCGAGATCATGGCGAGCGAGAGCGTCACCGTCAACGGCAACCGCTCGGTCGAGAACCTGGCCGCCTACGCGGCCGACGAGGGCTACACGATGCTCTCCCGCAGCTACACCGACGAGGCGGGCGTCTGCGTGCTCTTCGCGCTCGACGTCACCCCCGCCGGGGCCGAGGGATCGGTGCGGCTGTACGGCGCGTTCCTGCGCGAGCCCGACTGGGAGACCCTCGACGCCGACCTCAGCACCCTCACCGAGACCGCGGCGAGCACCGTGCGCGCCACCCCGGTCGTCACCGAGGGGCAGAGCTTCGTCACCTACAGCACGGCCTGGGGCGAGAGCGCGAACGGCGTCGCCATGGGCACCGAGAGCCGCATGCTGTGGGCCACCTCGCCGCTCGAGTACGACGTCGACGCGAAGCCGCTCAGCACGGGCTCGAAGGGCGAGCAGATCGGCAGCGTCACGGTCACCACACCCGACGGCCCGCTGAACGTGCTGTTGCAGCTCGACGGCCGCATCGGCGACCCGGGGCCCATCTGGCGCCTCACCCACCCCGTCCCGGTGATCGAGGCCTTCATCGCGTCCCGCTTCGGCTGAACCGGCGCACGTGGGTGGCACGGGCAGTGGTGAACGCCACCGCGCCCACGCATCCGATCGCGCGACTCAGGTCGGCACGACGAACGTCGCCGCCGCGCGCGGCTGCGCCCGCGCCACGAACGCGCGCCACTGCGCGTCCCACCGCTCCCACTCCCGGGCGTACAGCTCGCCGTCGCGCTCCAGCGCCCGGCGCTTCCGCTCCACCTCGTCGGCCTCGACCCACACGCACAGGTCGGCCAGCGCGACGGCCCGGCGGCTCATCGCCCCGCAGCCCTCGACGATGAGCGGATGCGCGGGGTCGACCCCGTGCCACTCCGCCGCCGTGTCCGCCGCCCAGTCCCAGCGCCGCCACCCTGCTGGCCGTCCGGCGCGCAGCGGCTCCAGCAGCTCGGTGACCAGCTGCGCGCTCGCGGCCTCGAGCCCGTCCCACCCGGGGTAGATGTCGTCGAGATGCACCACGGTCGGGTGGTCGCCGCCGACCCAGCCGGCGCGCATCCGCTCGGCCAGGGCCGTCTTGCCCGAGCCGCTCGGACCGTCGATCAGGATCACCGTCACCGCGCGCCCCTCACCCGAGCACGAAGTTGACGGAACCTGTGGCGATCGAGGTGCCGAGCGCCACGGCGCCGATCGCGAGGCCGATCAGCACGAGCATCCAGTCGCCCGCCCCGAACCGCGACGGCCGGGCCCAGGTGCGCACCGTGCTGCCGCCGAAGCCGCGGGCCTCCATCGCGGTCGCGAGCTTGCTGCCGCGCCGGAGCGACAGCACGAGCAGCGCGAACGCCTGGTTGAGGAAGCGGCGCAGGCGGCCGGTGTCGCCGATGCCGCGGGCCCGCCGGGCGAGCTCGAGCTGGCGCCAGTCGTCGAGGAAGAGCCCCACGAGCCGCAGCGCCGCCAGCGCCCCGAGCACGAACCGGCTCGGCAGCTTCACGACCTGGGCGAGCCCGTCGGCCAGATCGGTCGGGTCGATGGTCGCGAACAGCACGACCGCCGGCAGTCCGATCGCGAGGATGCGCAGCGCCGAGGCGAGCGCGAGCTGAACCGAGCCCTCCGTGACGTGGATCAGCCCGAACTCGAAGTACGCCACCCCCGACGGCAGCCCGTAGAGCACAGTGGTGACGCCGGCCAGCGGTGCAGCGATCCAGATCGCGGCCGTGCGCCGGAAGAACGCGCGCGCCCCGAGCCCGGCCCAGACGAACAGCACGCTCTCGAGCACCAGCGCGACGAGGGCCGACACCCAGTCGACGGTCACCAGGAGGAACAGGCTCAGCAGCAGCGACGCCGCCAGCTTCGCCACCGGGTTCACGGCGTAGATGCGTCCGCTGCCGCGCACCGGGGTCAGCACGCTCATGCTCCGCTCCCCTCGGCCGGCCTGACCTCGAGCTCGCGGTCGGCGAGGGCCTCGATGAAGGCGCGATCGTGGGTGACCGCGACCACCGCGGTGCCCCGGTCGAGCTGCTCGCCGAGCAGGCGCACGAGCTCGGCCCAGGTGCGGGAATCCTGTCCGAAGGTCGGCTCGTCGAGCACGAGAACCGCGGGCCGCGCGACCAGCACGGAGGCCACCGAGAGCCGCCGCTTCTCGCCGCCCGAGAGCGTGTAGGGGTTCGCGGTGAGCAGCCCGTCGAGGCGCAGCCGGCCGGCGACCTCGGTCACCCGCGCGTCGATCTCGGCGGCGTCGAGCCGCAGGGCCCTCAGCGCCACCTCCAGCTCGCCGCGCACGGTGCCGGTGACGAACTGGTGCTCCGGGTCCTGGAACACCGTGCCGATGCGGGTCAGCAGCTCCCGCGAGGGCCAGGCGAACGGATGCTCGCCGAGCGCCCGCCCGTGCGTCCCCCCTCTCCGGCGCGCACGCCGCACCTCGCGGCGGTGCCGTCGCTCGTCCGCCCTCGCCCGCGGGCCTTCGGCGACCGGCACGTCGGAGTCGGCGGCGGGCGGGACGGCTTCGGCGGCGGCCGGGACGGGGTCGCCGGTGAGGGCGGGCCGGGCGCGGAGCGTCCCGCCCAGGGGTTCGAGCAGGCCCGCGATCGTGAGCGCGAGTGTCGACTTGCCGGCTCCGTTCGGGCCGGTCAGCGCGAGGGCCGAGGCGCGGGCGACGTCGAGGTCGAGGCCGCGGGCGGCGACGGCTGCCGGGGTGCGGCCGACCGCGAGGTCGGCCGTCGCGAGCAGGGTGGGCCGAGCATCCGTCGCAGCAGCAGGAGCAGGAGCAGCAGCAGCCTGCCGCGCCGGTCGCCCCTGGAGCGGGTCGAAGCCCGGCACCCAGACGCCGCCGCGGGCGAGCTCGGCGCCGCGCTCGCGGAGCACCGTCGCCGGGTCGCCGTCGGCGAGCACGCCGCCGCCGGGGTCCAGGACGATGACGCGGTCGACGACGTCGAGCCAGACGTCGACGCGGTGCTCGATCACGACGAAGGTGGAGTTCGAGGAGCGCACGACGGCGGCGACCGCGTCCCGCACCTCGGCGACGCCGGCCGGGTCGAGGTTCGCCGTCGGCTCGTCGAGCAGCACGACCTCGGGGCGCATCGCGAGCACGCCGGCGAGCGCGACGCGCTGCTTCTGCCCGCCCGAGAGCGCCGAGGTCGGGCGGTCGAGCGGGAGGTCGAGGCCGACGGCCTCCATGGCCTCGTCGACGCGTCGCCAGATCTCGTCGCGCGGAACGCCGAGGTTCTCGCAGCCGAAGGCGATGTCGTCGCCGATGCGGGCGAGGGCCACCTGGGAGTCGGGATCCTGCAGCACGAGTCCGGTGAGCCCGCGGGAGTCGGCGGGGAGGCGGCCACCCACGGTGAGGGAGCCCTCCTGCTCGCCCTCGTCGGATCCGCCGAGCACGCCCGCGAAGGCGTGCACGAGCGTCGATTTGCCCGCCCCGGACGCGCCGAGCAGCAGCACTCGCTCCCCCGGCGCGATCGTGAGATCGAGGCCGCGGACGGCCCACTCCGCGCGTCCGGCGTGGCGCCAGCCCCACCCCTCGGCCCGCAGCTCGGCGCCAGCGGCGGGCCCCTCGGCCCGCAGCTCGGCGCCAGCGGCGGCGGCGGGAGTGGTGCCCCGCGCAGCGGCGGCGGGTGCCACGCCGGCCGGCCCGGACGGCTCGGCACGAGCATCCGGAACCGCACCCAGCGGCCCCGAACCCTCGCCGCGCGCCACCCGAGTCACCCGCGTCACGCCCGGGCCGACGCCTCTCGCGCCGTCACCTCGCGGCCGGCCGCGAACCGATTGAGCGCCCCCGTGGACGCGAGCGCCCGCACGATCAGCCACGACAGCAGCCCCGCCACGATCGAGGCGCCGACGACGGCGGCGATCACGTAGATCGTCTTGAAGTCGCCGCCGAGGGCCGGGTACCAGAGCACGATGTCGTTGATGCCCATGGCGAGCCCTGCACCCGCGCCCGCGAGCACGGCGACGTAGGCGCGGTAGTTGCCGTAGAGGAACAGCGCGAACACGAGCTCGGCGCCGAGGCCCTGCACGAGGCCGGCCTCGAGGGTGAGCACGCCCCACTGGGTTCCGACGAGCGCCGACACGGTGGCCGCGACGAGCTCGGTGTAGATGGCGGCGCCGGGCTTCCGGATGATCAGCCCGCCGAGCACGCCGGCGAACAGCCACACGCCGCCGATGGCCGACTGGAGGCCCGGGAGCACGGCTTCGAGGCCGGCGCTGAAGGGCGAGTAGGTGAGGTTCCAGACCCAGAAGATGAGTCCGGCGGCGACGCCGATGACGCTGGCGATGACGATGTCGACCACCCGCCACTTCAGCGTCGGGCGGGGGCGGGTCGCGGCGGCGGCCGCGGGCTTGCTGATGGTGGAATGCACTGATCGTGCCCTTTCATTCGGTGGAAGGGGCACGGGTCGGGCGAACGGCTGGAGCCGACGCACCTCGAGATGCCTCCCTGCGCTGGCATGATCCAGATCAGGTTCGACGGTCGAAGGTTGAGAACCTTCCTCTCAGCCCGGCTCACCGGACTCCCGTGTGCCACCAGTATAGGCACCCGCCCCAGCGCTGTGGATAACCCTCTCCGGGCCACCTCCGTCCGCCAGACTCCCGGTCATGCCTCGACGAGTCGCACTTCCGCCGCACCTCGGTCGTGGCCCGTTCGGCGTCGGCGAAGGCCGCTCGGCCGGCCTCGGCGAGAAGCGGATGCGCGGCCGCGACCTCACCGCACCATTCCCTTCGACCCGCCTCCCGCTCTCCACCCCCCTCGATCTGCAGACCCGATGCCGGGCCTACTCCTCGAGGCTCCGAGCGGACGAGGTGTTCTCGCACGTCACGGCGGCACGGCTCTGGGGCCTGATCGACCCCGTCACGGCGTGGTTGCGACGAGCTCCGCCGGCGGGCCGACCGGACGGTGGGGCGCGGTGCCCGGGCCGCACGGAGGGCGGCGGCCTTCGTCCGCGAGGGCTCGGACTCGCCGCAGGAGTCACGGCTGCGGGTGGCGCTCGTGATGTCGGGCTTACCCGAACCGGAGCTGAACCCGGAGCTCCGCCGCGCATCCGGCCGCTTCGTGGCGCGCGTCGACATGCTGTACCGCGAGGCGCGGGTGGTCGTGGAGTACGACGGCGACCAGCACCGCACCGACCGGCGTCAGTACGACCTCGACATCCGGCGGATCGACACGCTCCACGACCTCGGCTGGACGGTCGTCCGCATCCGCAGCCCCCAGATGCGGCACGGAGCGGCCGAAGCGGTAACCCTCGTGCGCGCGGCCATCGGCCGCAGCGCGATCGAGTTGCCGAATTCCGCCCTAAAACCGCCGTTTTAGGGCGGAAAGTGGCAAGTCGGCGGGCGGCGGGGCGGGCTACTTCTTGAGGGCGCGGATGATGCGGGCCAGGGCGTGGCCCGTGGTCCAGACGAGGGGGATCGCGACCGCGGCGAGCGCCACCACGTTCGGCTGGAAGACCGCGGTGCCGTTCGACGCGACGTAGGCGCCGATCGGGATCGTCGCGCCGCCGCCGCCGAAGCCCTCGCCGCCGGCGTCGCCCGCGGCGATGCGCTCGGTGACGGTGCCGGGCGAGGAGGCGTTGCCCGTGCCGCCGCCGAAGCCCGACCAGGCGAGCGCGACGGGAACGATCGTCGAGCCGTCGATCTCGACGGGGGCGCCGTAGGCGGCGTCGATGCCCAGCTTCTTGAGGGAGTCGGTCAGGGATTCCACGAGGTCGGCCATGCGCCAACGCTACCGCGCAGGCGAGCGCGGGTACAGAGCCAGCAGGGGGCCCAGCGATGTGGAGCCACGCCGAGAACCCGGTACGGTAAGGGCCGACCCCGCACGACGTCACCACGATCACCACCCATGAGGAGACCAGATGCAGTCCTGGCCAGGATCCGCCTACCCGCTCGGAGCCACCTACGACGGCAGCGGAACGAACTTCGCCCTGTTCAGCGAAGCGGCCGAGCGCGTCGAGCTGTGCCTCTTCGACGACGCCGGCACCGAGACCCGGGTCGAGCTGTTCGAGGTCGACGCCTACGTCTGGCACGCCTACCTGCCCCAGGTGCAGCCCGGCCAGCGCTACGGCTACCGCGTGCACGGCGAGTACGACCCGAAGACCGGCCAGCGCTGCAACCCGAACAAGCTGCTCCTCGACCCCTACGCCAAGGCGACGTCGGGCGAGATCGACTGGGACCAGTCCCTCTTCTCGTACACCTTCGGCGACCCCGACTCGATCAACGACGAGGACAGCGCCCCGCACATGACGCTCGGCGTCGTGATCAACCCCTTCTTCGACTGGTCGGGCGACCGCAAGCTCGGCATCCCGTACAGCGAATCGGTGATCTACGAGGCCCACGTGAAGGGTCTCACCGAGCTGCACCCGGCCATCCCCGAAGAGCAGCGGGGCACCTATGCGGCGGTCGCGCATCCGGCGATCATCGAGCACCTGAAGAAGCTCGGCGTGACCGCGATCGAGCTGATGCCCGTGCACCAGTTCGTGAACGACAGCGTGCTGCTCGACAAGGGCCTCAGCAACTACTGGGGCTACAACACGATCGGCTTCTTCGCGCCGCACAACTCCTACTCCTCCACGGGCGACCGCGGTCAGCAGGTGCAGGAGTTCAAGGGCATGGTGAAGTCGCTGCACGCGGCCGGCATCGAGGTCATCCTCGACGTGGTCTACAACCACACCGCCGAGGGCAACCACCTGGGCCCGACGCTGTCGTTCCGCGGCATCGACAACGGTGCCTACTACCGCCTGGTCGAGGACGACCTGCGCTACTACATGGACTACACGGGCACCGGCAACACCCTGAACGTGCGCCACCCGCACTCGCTGCAGCTGATCATGGACTCGCTGCGCTACTGGGTGACCGAGATGCACGTCGACGGCTTCCGCTTCGACCTCGCGAGCGCTCTCGCCCGCGAGTTCTACGACGTCGACCGACTGTCGACCTTCTTCGAGCTCGTGCAGCAGGACCCGGTGGTCTCGCAGGTCAAGCTCATCGCCGAGCCCTGGGACGTCGGCCCCGGCGGCTACCAGGTGGGCAACTTCCCACCCCAGTGGACGGAGTGGAACGGCAAGTACCGCGACACCGTGCGCGACTTCTGGCGGGGCGAGCCCAGCACCCTGGGCGAGTTCGCCAGCCGCTTCACCGGCAGCGCCGACCTCTACGAGCACTCCGGCCGCCGCCCCGTCGCGTCGATCAACTTCGTCACCGCCCACGACGGCTTCACCCTGCGCGACCTCGTCAGCTACAACGAGAAGCACAACGACGCCAACGGCGAGGACAACAACGACGGCGAATCGCACAACCGCTCCTGGAACAGCGGTGTCGAGGGCCCGACCGACGACCCGAAGGTGCTCGGCCTCCGCGCCCGCCAGCAGCGCAACTTCATCGCCACCCTGCTGCTCAGCCAGGGCGTACCGATGCTGCTGCACGGCGACGAGCTCGGCCGCACCCAGCTCGGCAACAACAACACCTACGCGCAGGACTCGCCGCTGACCTGGATCCACTGGGACCAGGAGGACCAGCCGCTGATCGACTTCACCGCCGCCGTGCTCCGGCTGCGGAAGGAGCATCCGACATTCCGGCGCAGCCGCTTCTTCGACGGCCGCCCGGTGCGCCGCGGGGCGGGCGAGCCCCTGCCCGACATCGTCTGGCTGACCGCGGATGCCGTCGAGATGTCGCCGGAGGACTGGGACTCCGGGCTCTCGCGCTCGGTGGGCCTGTTCCTGAACGGGCAGGGCATCCGCGGGCGCGACCCGCGCGGCCAGCGCCTCAGCGACGTGCACTTCCTGATCTACTTCAACGCCCACGACGAGGACGAGCAGTTCACCCTGCCCTCGTCCGAGTACAGCGAGTCGTGGGACGCCGTGATCGACACCGCGGGAGAGGCGGCGGATTCCCAGGTCTTCACCGCTGGCGGTCAGGTCAACGTCAGGGCACGATCGATGATGGTGCTGCGGGTCCATCAGGAGCCCGAGACGGAGCCCGATCATTCGGTCGCCGCCTCGCTGACAGCCCAGGCCGACACGACGACGCAGGCCATCCCGATCACCCCCACCGTGGTCTAGGGAGGGCCCCGAACCACGAAAGAGGGCAGCGGATGCGCACCCCCCGTTCCACGTACCGCTTCCAGCTCACGGCCGACTTCACCCTGCAGGACGCGGCGCGACAGGTGCCCTACCTGAAGCGCCTCGGGGTGGACTGGGTCTACCTCTCCCCCATCCTCCAGGCCGAGGACGGCTCCGAGCACGGCTACGACGTCACCGACCACTCCCGCATCGACGTGTCGCGGGGCGGCGAGGAGGGCCTGCGCGAGCTCTCCCAGGCCGCGCACGACGAGGGCCTCGGCGTGCTCGTCGACATCGTGCCGAACCACGTCGGTGTCGCGACCCCGTCGCAGAACCCCTGGTGGTGGGACCTTCTGAAGCACGGCCGCGAAAGCCGCTACGCCGAGGCCTTCGACATCGACTGGGAGGCCGGCGGCGGACGCCTGCTGCTGCCCGTTCTCGGCGACGACTCGCTCGACGCGCTCACCCTCGAGGACGACCGCACGATCCTCGCCTACTACGACAACCGCTACCCCGTCGCTCCCGGCACGGCCGACGACGGGGCGGATGCGCAGACGGTGCACGAGCGTCAGAGCTACGAACTGGTGAACTGGCGCCGTGAGGGCACCGACCTGAACTACCGCCGCTTCTTCGCCGTGTCGACACTCGCCGCCATCCGCGTCGAGGAGCCCTGGGTGTTCGACGAGTCGCACGCCGAGATCGGCCGCTGGTTCCGCGAGGGGCTCGTCGACGGGCTGCGGGTCGACCACCCCGACGGCCTCGCCGACCCGGGCGGGTACATCGAGCGGCTCAGCGAGCTGACCGGCGGCGCGTACATCCTGATCGAGAAGATCCTCGAGGGCGACGAGCCGCTCGAGCCGTCCTGGCCCTCGGCCGGCACCACGGGCTACGACGCCCTCGCCGGCATCGACCGCCTGTTCGTCGACCCCGACGGCGAGGCGGGGCTCGACCGGCTCGACGTCGCCCTGCGCGAGAGCGACGGCGACGGGTTCACTGCCGAGGGCGCCGCCGCAGACCGCTACCGCGCCATGATCCACGACACCAAGCGCGACGTGGCCGACGGCATCCTGCAGGCAGAGGTTCGCCGCCTGGCCCGCGACATCGAACGCGCCGGCGGGCTGCCGACCCCCACCGAGAAGACGGTGGTCCAGGATGCCCTCGCCGAGCTCCTGGCCTGCTTCCCCGTCTACCGCTCCTACCTCCCCGCCGGTCGCGAGCACCTCGACGAGGCGCTCGAGCTCGCACTGCACCACCGCCCCGACCTCGACGCCGTGCTGCGGGAGGTCGCCGAGGTGCTCGGCCGCACGGGCACCGCCCCGAGCGTCCGGTTCCAGCAGACGTCGGGCATGGTGATGGCGAAGGGCGTGGAGGACTGCGCGTTCTACCGCTTCACCCGCCTGACGAGCCTCACCGAGGTGGGCGCCGACCCCGACGACTTCAGCTGGAGCCCCGAGCGCTTCCACGCGGCGCAGCAGCGCCGGCTCGCGACCGAGCCGCACTCGATGACCACGCTCTCGACCCACGACACCAAGCGCTCCGAGGACGTGCGGGCCCGCATCACGGCGCTCGCCGAGATTCCCGACGGCTGGGCCGGAACGCTCGAGAAGCTGCGCTCGCGCCACCCGCTTGGCGACGGCCCGCTCGAGAACCTGCTCTGGCAGGCGATCGTCGGGGCGTGGCCGATCAGCCGCGAGCGCGCCCAGGCTTACGCCACGAAGGCCTCGCGCGAGGCCGGGAACACGACCGCCTGGCTCGACGTGGACGAGGAGTTCGAAAAGCGGATGGCCGCCGCGATCGACGCCGTCTACGACGACGAGATCACGGCCGGCCTCGTGACGAGCGCGGTGGCGGCCGTCGAGGGCGCCGGCCGGTCGAACTCGCTCGGCGAGAAGCTCGTGCAGCTGACCACCACGGGCATGCCCGACGTGTACCAGGGCTCCGAGCTGTGGGACCTCTCGCTCGTCGACCCCGACAACCGACGCCCGGTCGACTACGGGCTGCGCTCCGACCTGCTGGCCGCGATCGAGGCCGGAGAGCCGCCGGTGCTCGAGGAGGGCGCCGACGACACCGGTGCCGTGAAGCTCCTCGTCACCACGTCGGCGCTGAAACTGCGCCGCGACCGTCCCGAGCTGTTCGAGGGCTACACGCCGCTCGAGCCGCGCGGCTCGGCCGCCCGCCACGCGGTCGCCTTCGACCGCGGCGGCGCCATAACCGTCGTCACCCGGCTGCCGATCGGGCTCGCCCGGCACGGCGGCTGGGACGACACCACCCTCGAGCTGCCCGAGGCGCGGAACGGCTACGCCGACACGCTGACCGGCCGGCTCTACCGCGACGGCTCGGTGCGGCTGGCCGAGCTGCTCGGCACCTACCCCGTCGCCCTGCTGCAGAGGATCGAATCATGACCGAGAACGACTACCGCGTCTGGGCGCCCCGCGCCACGGAGGTCGAGCTGGTGCTCGCCGACGGGAACGGGCGGGCCGAGCATCCGATGACCGCCGACGGCGACGGATGGTGGAGCCCGGCCGACGAGGTCGAATGGATGCCCGGGGTCGACTACGGCTACCTGCTCGACGGTGAGGGCCCCTACCCCGACCCGCGCTCGCGCCGCCAGCCCGAGGGCGTGCACGGGCTCTCGCGCACCGACGACCCCTCGGGGTACGAGTGGCACGACGGCGACTGGACCGGTCTGCCCGTCGACAGCGCCGAGATCTACGAGCTGCACGTCGGGACGTTCACGCCCGAGGGCACGCTCGCGGCGGCCGCCGCCCCCGACAAGCTGGAGCACCTGCGCTCGATCGGGGTCACCCACGTCGAGCTGCTGCCCGTGAACGGGTTCAACGGCACCCACAACTGGGGTTACGACGGGGTGGCGTGGTTCACCGTGCACGAGGGCTACGGGGGGCCGGACGCGTACCGCCGCTTCGTCGACGCGTGCCACGCGGCCGGGCTGGCCGTGATCCAGGACGTGGTCTACAACCATCTCGGGCCGAGCGGCAACTACCTGCCGCTGTTCGGGCCCTACCTCAGCGACGCGCACAAGAACACCTGGGGCGTCTCGGTGAACCTCGACCAGGAGGGCTCGGCCGAGGTGCGCCGGTTCATCCTCGACAACGCGCAGATGTGGCTGCGCGACTACCACGTCGATGGGCTGCGACTGGATGCGGTGCACGCGCTGGTCGACGACAGCCCGACGCACCTGCTGGCCGAGCTGGCCGCCGAGGCCGACGCGCTGTCGGCATCGACCGGGGTCAAGCGACTCGTGGTCGCGGAGAGCGACCTCAACGACCCGGTGATGTTCCTGCCGCGCGAGGACGACCCGCGCGCCACCGACGCCCAGGGAACCGGATACGGGCTCGACGGGCAGTGGAGCGACGACTTCCACCACGCGGTGCACGTGAACCTGACGGGCGAGACGGCGGGCTACTACGCCGACTTCGACTCGGTGGGGGCGCTCGCGAAGGTTCTGACGCGCGGGTTCTTCCACGACGGCACCTACTCGAGCTTCCGCGAGAAGGAGCACGGCGTGCAGCTCGACCGCGCCACCACCGCGCCGTGGCGGCTCGTCGTGGCCTCGCAGAACCACGACCAGATCGGCAACCGGGCCATCGGCGACCGCATCACTGCCACGCTCGAGCCCGACCGGCTCGCCATCGCGGCCGCGCTGACGCTGCTCGGGCCGTTCACGCCGATGCTGTTCATGGGTGAGGAGTGGGGTGCGTCGACGCCCTGGCAGTTCTTCACCTCGCACCCGGAGCCCGAGCTCGGCGAGGCGACCGCGAAGGGGCGCATCGAGGAGTTCTCGAAGCACGGCTGGGATCCGGCGATCGTGCCCGACCCGCAGGACCCGGCGACCTTCGAGAACTCGAAGCTCGACTGGAGCGAGCTCGGTTCGCCGTCGCACGCCGGGGTGCTCGAGGTCTATCGGCGGCTCGCGGCCATCCGTCGCACGCTGCCGGCGGGATCGTCGCTGACCCTCGCCGACGTGAACGTCGAGTTCGACGAGGACGAGCGGTGGCTGGTGCTGTCGCGGCCGTCGATCGTCGTGATCGTGAACCTCGGCGACGCGCGTCTGGACGCGGGAACCGTGGCGCAGGTGGCGCCGCTCGCCGGGGACGTGCTGTTCGATTCGCACGCGGTGCTGCACGGGCCGTCGGCGACGACGCCGGACGAGGCAGCCGGGCGTCCGGCGGGCGTGGCCGCGCGCTCGGTCGTGGTAGCTCGACAGAAGTAAGCTTCACTGCCGACCGCGACGCGGCCCCGCGGCCCCGGCGCTCTAGCTGCGGGTGCCGTTGCGGTCGGCGGTCTCGCCCGACTTGGGCGCGCGCACGAGCGAGGCCGGGCGCACCATGTCGCTGCCGAAGCGGGCCGTGACGCGGTCGATCGTGAGCTCGGCCTCGCGCCAGCCCTCCGACGGCACCGTCTCGTCGGCCCAGAGCGCGGGCTGGTGCATCGTGCCGTCGGCCTCGGAGAGCTGCTCGACCCGCACGCCGATGAGCCGGATGGCCTCGCCGCGGAGCCCGACCGCGTCGAAGACGGCGACCGCCTCCTCGTAGATGCGGCGCCCGAGGTCGGTGGGCTCGGTGAGCGTGCGGGAGCGCGTGATCGTCGTGAAGTCGCTGAAGCGCAGCTTGAGGGCGACCGTGCGCCCCATCAGCCCCGCGGCCCGCAGGCGCACGGCGACCCGGCTCGCCTGGTGCAGCAGCTCGCGCTTCAGCACCTCGGTCGAGCGCTCGTCGACGTCGAAGGTGCGTTCGTGGCCGACGCTCTTCTCCTGGCTCGCCGGCACGACGGAGCGGGTGTCGATGCCCTGGGCGAGCTCATGTAGCTTCGATCCGGTGGCCTCCCCCACGGCCCGCACCAGCGCGTCGAGCGGGGTGTCGGCGATGTCGGCGACCGTGCGGAGGCCGAGCCGCTCGAGCTGCTCGGCGGTCTTCGCGCCCACGCCCCAGAGCGCCCGCACCGGCAGGGGCCGCAGATAGGCGACCAGTTCAGAGGGGCGGATGACCAGCATGCCGTCGGGCTTGGCCCGCCCCGAGGCGAGCTTCGCCATGAACTTCGTCGGCGCCACGCCGACCGAGCAGGGCAGCCCCGTCTCGGCGAGCACCCGCGCGCGCAGGTTCTGCGCGATGATGTCGGACTCGCCGAGCAGCCGCCGGGCGCCCGAGACGTCGAGGAACGCCTCGTCGATGCTGAGCGGCTCGACGAGCGGCGTGACCTCGCGGAACAGTGCCATCACCTGACGGGAGTACTCGCGGTACAGGTGCATGTGGGGCTCGAGCACGACGGCCTTCGGGCACAGGCGCAGCGCGTTGCCGACGGGCATGGCGGAGTGCACCCCGAAGGCGCGGGCCTCGTAGGTGGCGCTCGTGACGACCGAGCGCGGCGAGTGGCCGCCGACGATGACGGGCCTGCCCTTCAGCTCCGGGTGCGAGAGCAGCTCGACCGAGGCGAAGAACGCGTCCATGTCGACGTGCAGGATGGGCGGGCTCGGCTCTCGACCGTCCGGGCCGAGGCCCGTGCCCGCGCCGGCGTCGGCACCCCCAGAAGGGGTGCCGGGAGCCGCATCGGAGGTCATCCTCCGAGCCTAATCACCACCACCGACACCCGAACCGCACAGTCGCCGCCCAGACTGGGACAGAATACTGATCGTCGCCCGCCGCCGCGGGCGCGCTGCCCGACGACAGGACCACCGACCGATGAACGCCCTCCTCGACATCGGCATCATCTCCGGACCGTTCGTCATCGTCGTCTACGCCCTCGCGGCGGTCGCCGCGGTGCTGCTCGTCGCGGTCCGGCCCTCGACGCGCTGGCGGCGCGGCCGCTGGCTCGGGGCCGCCGCCCTCGCCCTCGGCGTGGGAGCCCTGATCGGCGTCGGCCTGACGTGGCTGCTGTCCGACACGCTGAACCTGTTCGGGGCGGAGTTCACGCCCGTGGTGCGCATCTGGATCGCGGTGGGCTTCGCGGGCATCCTGCTCGCCCTCGTCTCGCTCTGGCGGGCGAGCTGGCGCCGCGTGATCGCGAGCCTGCTCGCGGTCGTGCTCTTCGCCGGCACCACCGCGATGTCGATCAACATCGACTTCGGCCAGTACCCCACGGTGCGCACCGCCCTCGGCATCAGCAGCATCGACGGCACCCTGCCGACCCGCCCCACGGCGAACGCCGGCGACGCCCCCACGATCGAGAACTGGACGCCGCCGGCGGACCTGCCCAGCAAGGGCACCGCCGCGCTCACCGACATCCCCGGCACCATCTCGGGCTTCACGCCCCGGCAGGCGGTCGTCTACCTGCCGCCCGCCGCCCTCGTGGCCAACCCGCCGAAGCTGCCGGTGCTGATCGTCATGTCGGGCCAGCCGGGCACGCCCGAGGATCCGCTCGTCACCGACAAGCTGCAGCAGTACCTCGACGCCTACGCCGCGGCGCACAAGGGACTCGCCCCGATCGTCGTCTCACCCGACCAGCTCGGCGCCCCCGACCGCAACCCGATGTGCATCGACTCGAAGGCGGGCGGCAACTCGGCGACCTACCTCACGGTCGACGTGCCGAACTGGATCCGCGGGCACCTGAACGTGCTCGACAGCCCCGCCGGCTGGGGCGTCGGCGGGCTGTCGCAGGGCGGCACCTGCGCCATCCAGCTGGGGGCGGCGCACCCGGA
Source organism: Herbiconiux sp. VKM Ac-1786 (assembly GCF_015350805.1). Lineage (GTDB taxonomy): Bacteria > Actinomycetota > Actinomycetes > Actinomycetales > Microbacteriaceae > Herbiconiux. The sequence goes on from NZ_JADKSG010000001.1 coordinate 135,511, forward strand.
GCTGTTCAGCGCCATCCTCGACGCCTCGGGTGAGCTGCACCCCTCCCTCGGCGACGACGCCACCACGATCGCCAAGGGCTTCGACGGCGACGCGGCCGCCTTCGCCGCGGCGGCGCCCTCGGCCATCATGGCGGCCAAGGCGCCGTACACCGACATGGTCGCCGTGTTCGGCGTCGGCAGCGCCGACACCGCCTACCTGCCCGGCATCAAGACCCTCTATGCGGATGCGCAGGCCGCCGGCATGACCGCCACCTACGTCGAGTCGCCCGGCAGCGCCCACGACGCCACGAGCTGGAGCTACGTGTTCGACAAGGGGCTGACGGTGATCGCCGACGACTGGGGCCTGAACCGATGACGGACACAGCCGGACGCCGGCCGGCCGTCCGCGCGGTGCTCCGTGCGCTCGGCGTCCGCGCACGATCCGTGCCCGTGACCTGGGTGATCGTCGCCCTCGTGCTCGCGGCGAGCGCCTTCCGACTGACGCTGCGCCCGGGGCGGGCCCGCGGCGACGTCGACGCCTTCGTCTCGACGGGCTTCGACGCCGTCTTCGTGCACCACGACTGGCTCTCCACCCTGACGTCGGTGTTCTTCGTGCACAACGCCCTGCTGCTGGCGCCCGTGCTGGCGCTGGTGCTCGTCGGCATCGGCTGGAGCGAGCGGCGGATGGGGCACCTGCGCACCGCCGTCGCCTTCGTGGTGGTGACCGTGGTGGGCATCGCCCTCGGCCTCGCCGCCCAGGGCTTCGGCATCGGGCTCGATCTCTACGCCTCGGAGATCACCCGCACCCACCGCATCGTCGACCCGCTGATCGCCGTGACCGGGGTCGTGATGACCGCCAGCGCGTTCTGCGGGCCGCTGCTGCGGCGGCGCATCCGGATCGTCGGCTTCACCCTGCTGGCGGTCTTCGTGCTCTACTCGGGCGCGCCGAGCGACCAGTTCCGGCTGTTCGCCGCCGTGGTCGGGCTGGTGCTCGGCTTCGCGCTCGCCCGCACCCGGCTGCAGGTGCGCCTGCCGCGCGCGACACGGCGCGAGACCCGCACGCTGCTGGCCGCCGTCGTCGCGGTGACCGCCCTCGGCCCCCTCGTCACGATCGCCGCCCCGCAGGGCGTCGGCGTGCTGAACCCGCTCGGGCTGCTGTTCCGCGACCCGCTGCGGGACTATGCCGCGATCGCCGCCCGCTGCCAGACCGGCGACTACTCGCGCCACTGCGTCGACGCTCTCGCCCTCTCGCGGCTCGACGGGCCCGGGGCCGTGCTGCTCACCCTGCTGCCGCTGGTGGCCCTCCTGGTGGCCGCCCGGGGCATCCAGCGCGGCCGCCGGGTGGGCCTGCACCTCGCCGTCTGGATCAATCTGGCCCTCGCCCTCTTGGCCGCCGTCTACTACGGCTTCTTCCCCGTGCTGGCGACCAGCGAGTTCACCCGCTTCCAGGCGACCGCGGCCGAGGACTTCCGCTCCTTCGAGGTCGTCTCGGCTCTCGTGCCGCTCGTGATCGCAGCCGCGCTGATCGCCGCCTCGCGGCTGTTCCCGGCCGAGCCCGGGCGGCGGCCCGTGCTCCGCTTCGCGGCCACCGTCGGGCTCGCCGCGCTGGCCTGCTCGGTGCTCTACCTCGCCGTGGCGTGGATCGTGCGCGACCAGTTCTCGCCCACCGCCTCGCTCTACGAACTGCTGCTCGACCTGCCCGAGCGGTTCGTGCCCGTCGGCTTCCTCGCCTTCGAGCCGGTCGACATCGTGCCGGTGGGGCCGGTGGCTGTGATCGCCTCCCAGTGGGTGGGGCCGCTGTTCTGGGGGGCCGTGATCGTGGCGGCGGTGCGCGGCATGCGGAACGCGCATCCGCTCGTCTCGACCGAGTCGGCCTCGACCGAGGAGGGGCGCGTGCGCGAGCTGCTGCACGCCGGCTCGGGCGGCACCCTGTCGTGGATGACGACCTGGGAGGGCAATCGCTACTGGTTCGCGCCGTCGGGCGGGGTCGTCGCCTACCGCGTGGTCGGCGGGGTGGCCGTGACCACGGGCGACCCGCTCGGCCCGCCCGAGACGCAGTCGGCCACCGCGCTGGCCTTTGCCGCGTACTGCGGCGACCACGGCTGGACGCCCGCGTTCTACTCGGTGACGGATGCGCTGCGGGAGACCCTGCAGAGCGTCGGCTGGTCCTCCCTCCAGGTCGCCGAGGAGACGCTCGTGCGCCCGGCCGGCTGGTCGCTCGACGGCAAGAAGATGCAGGACATCCGCACCGCGATCAACCGCGCCGCGAAGGAGGGGCTGCGTGCCGAGTGGGTGCGCTACCGGGAGCTGCCGGCCGCGCAGACGGCGCAGATCCGCGAGATCTCGGAGCTGTGGGTGGCCGAGAAGGAGCTGCCCGAGATGGGCTTCACGCTCGGCGGGCTCGACGAGCTGATGGACGACGAGGTGCTGCTGATGGTCGGCCTCGACGGCGACGGGCGGGTGCACGGCGTGACGAGCTGGCTGCCCAGCTACGCCGACGGGCAGGTGATCGGCTGGACCCTCGACTTCATGCGCCGCCGGCCCGACGGCATGAACGGGCTGATGGAGTTCCTGATCGCGCAGACCATCCTGCGGGCGCGCGACGACGGGGTCGAGTTCGTCAGCCTCTCGGGGGCGCCGCTCGCGGTGGGGCCGGACTCGGCCGCCGCGTCGGGGCCGATGGGGGCGCTGCTCGCGTTCCTCAGCCGAACCCTCGAACCCGTCTACGGCTTCCGGTCGCTGCTGCGGTTCAAGCTGAAGTTCCGGCCCGAGTTCCACCGGCTGCACCTGTGCTACCCCGACCCGCTCGCGCTGCCGGCGATCGGGCTGGCGCTCGGCCGGGCCTACCTGCCGACGCTCTCGGCGCGGCAGGCGGTGCGGAGCTTCGGACGGCAGCCGGAGCCGCACGCCTCCACGCGCTGACCGCGGGCGCTTCCCGGGCTGCGGGAGTAGCTTTCGGAGCATGAAGTTTCGATACCTCGGCAACAGCGGACTCAAGATCTCAGAGATCACCTACGGCAACTGGCTCACCCACGGCTCCCAGGTCGAGAACGACACGGCCACGCAGTGCGTGCGGGCCGCTCTCGACAACGGCATCACCACCTTCGACACGGCCGACGCCTATGCGAACACGGTCGCGGAGCAGGTGCTCGGCGACGCCCTGAAGGGCGAGCGGCGCTCCTCGCTCGAGATCTTCACGAAGGTCTACTGGCCCACCGGCCCCAAGGGCCCGAACGACACCGGGCTGTCGCGCAAGCACATCCTCGAGTCGATCGACGGCTCGCTCCAGCGCCTCGGCACCGACTACGTCGACCTCTACCAGGCGCACCGCTACGACTACGAGACGCCGCTGTTCGAGACGATGCAGGCGTTCGCCGACGTCGTGCGCCAGGGCAAGGCGCTCTACATCGGCGTCAGCGAGTGGACCGCCGATCAGCTGCGCGAGGGCCACGCCCTGGCCGAGTCGCTCGGCTTCCAGCTGATCTCGAACCAGCCGCAGTACTCGATGCTCTGGCGCGTGATCGAGGAGGAGGTCGTGCCGGCCTCGAAGGAGCTCGGCATCTCGCAGATCGTCTGGTCGCCGGTCGCGCAGGGCGTGCTCACCGGCAAGTACAAGGCCGGGCAGCCGCTGCCCTCGGGTTCGCGCGCCACCGACGAGAAGGGCGGCGCCGACACGGTGAAGTCGTTCCTCACCGACGACATCCTGCAGCGCGTCGAGAAGCTCGAGCCGATCGCCGCCTCGCTCGACCTCACCATGGCGCAGCTCGCCATCGCGTGGGTGCTCGCCAACGAGAACGTGGCGGCGGCCATCATCGGCGCCTCCCGCCCCGAGCAGGTCGCGTCGAACGTCGAGGCCTCGGGCGTCGAGCTGCCGGCCGAGGTGCTGGCGCAGATCGACGACGTGCTCGGTTCGGCCGCGGTCAGCGACCCGGCGAAGACGACGTCGCCACCGACGCGCGTGGTCTGACGCCGCGCGGCGGCCTGCGGCCGGGTCTCGTGCCCGGCCGTGGGCCGTCTGCCAGCTGGACGTTCAATGCGAGGGCATGGGGGTGGGGGTGTTCGTGGGAGTGTTCGTGGGCGTGGGCTTCGCGAGCAGGGCGACCACCACCGAGCCGCCCTTCGTCGACTGGCGACCCACCTCCTCGAAGCCGAGCCGCGCGTGGAACGCCAGCGATCCCGGGTTCGGCGGCTCGACGTTGACCTCGCAGTCGACCTCGGTCGCTCCCCGCGCCCGCGCCTCGGCGAAGACGGCGTCGTAGAGCAGCGGGCCGAGCCCCTCGCCGCGGTGCCCCTCGCCCACGACGATGCGGTCGACGTAGAGGAAGCCGTCACCCCGCTCCGAGAACCAGCGGTAGTTCTCGCTGGCGTAGTCGGCGCCCGGTGCCAGGGCGAGCACGAAGCCGACGAGCTCCTCGTCACGGGCATCCGGATGCCCGCCCCGCACCACCCCGGCCGCCAGCGCCGCGGCGCCGACGAGGGCGCCCATCTCCTCGGCGTCGACGTCGTTGACCGCGGGCACCGCCGCGTGGTTGAGCTCGAGCAGGCGGGGCACGTCGGCCATGGCCAGGGGGCGCACGCGCACGTCGTGGTGGGTCATCTGCCGACCCTAGCGCCCGCGCGGTGTTCGCTCTGCGCTGATCGGTTCCCGCATCGGGCGGCGGGAGGAATGCGCATCTGGGGGCCGTCATTGACAATAGAGATCGACAGGAGCTCCGGATGACCGCACGAACCCCCCTCGACACCGAGACCGCCCAGTGGCTGCGCCTGCAGCGCCGCGCCCACCACGAGTTCGGCAGCCGCCTGGCCGCCGTCGAGGACTGGGACGGCCCGACCCCCGACACCGAGTGGCGCGTGCGCGAGCTCGTGCAGCACGTGATCGAGGAGCAGCAGTGGGTGCCGTGGCTGCTCTCGGGCCTCAGCACGCGGCAGGCGAAGAGCCGGCTGCGGGCGATCGAGGCCGATCTGCGGCACGAGTGGCACCGCTACTCGCTCGCCGCGACGACCGCGTGGCAGGATGCGGCGCCCGACTCGGAGGTGAACCTCGCGTCGGACACGGTGACCGTGGTCGAGTACCTCAAGGAGCAGGTGGCGGACGTGACGATCCACAGCTGGGACCTCGCGCGGGCCGTGGGCGCACCCGAGACGCTCGACGACGACCTCGTCGCGGCCGTCTGGACCGTCTTCGAGCCCCAGCGCGACGCCCTCGAGCTGAGCGGCCTCTTCGCGTCGCCCGTCCCCGTGCCCGCCGACGCCCCCCTGCAGCTGCGCCTCCTGGCCCTCACGGGCCGCGACGCCCGCCCCGCTCCCGCGCCCTGATCCCTGCCCCCCTGCCCCCTGCCCCGCCGGGGTCGCGCAAACGGCCCTTCCCGAGCGGGGGAAGGGCCGTTTGCGCGACCCGGAGGCCGGGCGCTGGGGGCTGGGGGCTAGTCCGCCGCGGCGCGCTCGAGCACGAGCTCGCGCACGCGGGCCGCGTCGGCCTGGCCCCTCATCGCCTTCATGACGGCGCCGATGACGGCGCCGGCGGCCTGCACCTTGCCGTCCTTGATCTTGGCGAGCACGTCGGGCTGGGCCGCGAGCGCCTCGTCAATCGCCGCGATCAGCGCGCCGTCGTCGGAGACCACCGCGAGCCCGCGGGCGTCGACGACCTCCTGCGGGGTGCCCTCGCCGTCGATGACACCCTCGAGCACCTGGCGGGCCAGGCGGTCGTTCAGCGCGCCGCTGTCGATCAGGGTGACGAGAGCCGCGACGTCGGCGGGAGACACCAGCGAGGCGGGCTCGGCCGAGCGCGCGTTCGCGATGCGGGAGATCTCGCCCGACCACCACTTGCGGGCGGCCGCCGGCGGGGCGCCGGCCTCGACGGTCGAGGTGACCTCGACGAGCAGCCCGGCGTTCTGCACGTCCTGGAACTCCAGGTCGGTGAAGCCCCACTCCTGCTTCAGCCGGCGGCGACGGGCGGCGGGCGGCTCGGGCAGGGCGGCGCGCAGCTCCTCGATCAGCTCGGCCGAGGGCACGACCGGAAGCAGGTCGGGCTCGGGGAAGTAGCGGTAGTCGTCGGCGTCGCTCTTCGGCCGGCCGGCCGAGGTCGTGCCGGTGTCTTCGTGCCAGTGCCGGGTCTCCTGCGTGATGGTGCCGCCGTCGGCGAGGATCTGCGCCTGGCGCTGGATCTCGTAGCGGATGGCCCGCTCCACCGAACGCAGCGAGTTGACGTTCTTCGTCTCGGTGCGCGTGCCGAGCGGCGCCGGCGGCTCGCCGGGAGCCGTGCGGGGGCGCAGCGAGATGTTCGCGTCGCAGCGCAGGTTGCCGCGCTCCATGCGGGCCTCGGAGATGCCGAGCGCCACCACGATGTCGCGGATCGTCGCCACGTACGCCTTCGCCAGCTCGGGCGCGTCGGCCTCGGCGCCGTAGATGATGTCGGTGACGATCTCGACGAGCGGCACCCCGGCGCGGTTGTAGTCGACCAGCGAGTACTCGGCGCCCTGGATGCGGCCGGTGGCCCCGCCGACGTGCGTGAGCTTGCCGGCGTCTTCTTCCATGTGCGCGCGCTCGATCGGCACGGTGAACATGCGGCCGTCGGGCAGCTCGACGTCGACCGAGCCGCCGAAGGCGATGGGCTCGTCGAACTGCGAGATCTGGTAGTTCTTCGCCAGGTCGGGGTAGAAGTAGTTCTTGCGGGCGAAGCGGCTCGAGGGGGCGATCGAGCATCCGAGTGCCAGCCCCAGGCTGATGCTGTACCGCACGGCCTCGCCGTTCACCACGGGCAGCGACCCGGGCAGGCCCAGGTCGACCGGCGTGATGTTCGTGTTGGGCTCGCCGCCGAAGAAGTTCGGCGCGTCGGAGAACATCTTGGTCTTCGTGGAGAGCTCGACGTGCACCTCGAAGCCGAGCACGGGCTCGAACAGCTCGAGGGCCTTGTCGAAGTCCATCAGTTTCGCGGCGGCCATCAGACGGCTCCTTCCTGCGCGGCGTTCATCTCGCCCGGAGCGAGATCGGGCGCCTGAGAGATCAGCGTGTGCCCCCATTTCTGCTCGAGCATCCGCTCGAGTGCCCCGCCGACGCCGTAGAGACGGGCGTCTTCGCGGGCCGGCGCGAGGAACTGGATGCCGACGGGCAGCCCGTCTTCGCGGGCCAGGCCCACGGGCAGCGAGATGCCGGGGATGCCGGCGAGGTTCGCCGGGATGGTGGCGATGTCGTTCAGGTACATCGCCATCGGGTCGCCCGTGTTCGCGCCGAGCTTGAACGCGGTGGTCGGTGCGGTCGGCGAGACGAGCACGTCGACACCGGCGAAGGCCGCGGCGAAGTCGCGCTGCACGAGCGTGCGCACCTTCTGGGCGCTGCCGTAGTAGGCGTCGTAGTAGCCGGCGCTCAGCGCGTAGGTGCCCAGGATGATGCGACGCTTCGCCTCGGCGCCGAAGCCGACCTCGCGGGTCGCCGCCATGACGTCTTCCACGGTGCCGCCGCCCGGCGGGTTGACTCGCAGGCCGAAGCGCACGGAGTCGAACTTCGCCAGGTTCGAGGAGGCCTCGGCCGGCATGATGAGGTAGTAGGCCGCGATGGCGTACTCGAGACTCGGCAGGCTGACGTCGACGATCTCGGCGCCGTTCGCGGCGAGCAGGTCGAGCGCCTCACGGAAGCGCTCGAGCACGCCGGCCTGGAAGCCGTCGCCGTCGAGCTCCTTGATGACGCCGATCTTCAGGCCCTTCACGTCGCCGCGGCGAACCGCGTCGGCCATGCTCGGCCACTCGTCGGTGAGCGAGGTGGAGTCGCGCGGGTCGTGGCCGCCGATGACGTCGTGCAGCAGCGCCGAGTCGAGCACGGTGCGGCTGACGGGGCCGATCTGGTCGAGGCTCGACGCGAGGGCGATGGCGCCGTAGCGGCTCACTCCCCCGTAGGTCGGCTTGACGCCGACGGTGCCCGTGACGTGGGCCGGCTGCCGGATGGAGCCGCCCGTGTCGCTGCCGAGAGCCAGCGGCGCCTCGAAGCTCGCGACCGCCGCAGCCGAACCGCCGCCGGAGCCGCCGGGGATGCGCTCGAGGTCCCACGGGTTGTGGGTGGGGCCGTAGGCGGAGTGCTCGGTGGAGGAGCCCATCGCGAACTCGTCCATGTTCGTCTTGCCGATCGGCACGAGGCCGGCCGCGCGCAGCTTGGTCATGACGGTGGCGTCGTAGGGCGGCACCCAGCCCTCGAGGATCTTCGAGCCGCTCGTGGTGGGCATGTCGTTCGTGACGATCACGTCCTTGACGGCGATCGGCACACCGGCGAGCGGATGCAGGACCTCACCTGCGCGACGGCGCTCGTCGATCGCGGCGGCGGTGCGGCGGCTCAGCTCGGGGGCGGTGTGCAGGAAGGCGTGCACCTCCTCGTCGACGGCGGCGATGCGGTCGAGGTGGGCGTCGGTGGCTTCGACGGCGCTGATCTCGCCGCTGGAGAGCTTCTCGGCGAGCGCGGCGGCCGACAGGCGCACGAGCTCGTGGTCGTGGCGGGCCATCACTGCTCCTCTCCGAGGATCGCGGTCACGCGGAAGCGCGAGCCGTCGTGATCGGGGGCGCCCGCGAGCGCCTGCTCGGTGGTGAGCGTGGCGCCGGGCACGTCGTCGCGGTACACGTTCTGCAACGGGATCGGGTGGCTCGTGGCCGGCACGTCGGCCGTCGCCACCTCGGAGACCTTCGCGACGTTGTCGACGATCGAGCCGAGCTCGCTCGTGAGGCTCTCGATCTCCTCGGGTGTCAGGGCGATCCGGGCGAGGTTCGCGAGATGCGCGACCTGCTCCTGGGTTATTTCGGACATGGTGCTCCGGTGTTCTGTTCGCGAAGGGTGTGGGGCAATTCTACGGGGTGGGCGGTGCGGGCTCCGGGCCGGGCGGTCACCTCGTCGAGGAAGGCGATGGTGGCCTCGAGGGCGCGGCGGGCGTCGGGGAAGTCGAGCTTGAACTGGTACTCGTGGGGCAGCGAGGGCTCGTGGTCGGCAGGCCAGAACATCGTGGTGACGGGGACGCCGGCCGCGCGCATCCGCTCGCTCAGGGGTACGGACTGCACCGCCGTGAGGCCGTCGCCGTTGCCGCCCGACACGAAGGCCGGCGGGAACGCACCGGTCACCGCGCGGATCGTGCTCATCGAGTCGGCCGCCTCGGTCGCCGACCAGTCGCGACTGCCGGTGTAGGCCCAGAGGGCGCTCTTGAAGCCCCACTCGAGCACGCCGCTGAGGTGCGTCATCGCGTCGAGGTCGTAGATACCGCAGTGCAGCACGATGCCGGCGAGCTGACCGGGTTCGAGGGCGGGGCGGATGCCCGTGCGGGCCGCATACGCCGGGTTCACGATCGCGGCCGTGAGCTGGCTCGCGAGCTGCGCGCCCGCCGAGTCGCCGGCGAGCACGATGCGCGCGGGGTCGATGCCGAGCTCGTCGGCGTGCCGGACGAGGTGGGCGAGGGCGTCGCCGAGCTGCCCCACGGCGGTGGGATAGGCGGCCTCGGGGGCGATCGTGTAGTCGACGGCGACGCCGACGTAGCCCACCGCGGCTAGGTGCCGGAGGTACGGGGTGACGTGGGCCTTGCTCCCCGAGATCCAGGCGCCGCCGTGGATCCAGACGACCACCGGCCGCGCCACCGCGCCGCCGCCCGCCGCGCCGCCACCCGCCGCGCCGTGGCCGCCGGTGCCGTCGGACGGCGCCGCGAGGCTGGAAGAGCCGTCGGCGTCGTCGGCATCGTCGGCCGAAGCGGCGTGGCCGGAGGAGTCGCTGCTGCCTTCGGCCGGGGCGATGAGGTCGAAGGTGCCGCCGGGGCGGCCGTCGACGGGGCCGTAGGGCACGTCGCGCAGCTCGCGGAACGTGCCGGGCGGGGCGTGGCGCTCCAGCTCGGCGACGGTGCGGCGGGCATCGCGGTCGAACACCGCGCGGATCGCCATCACCGCCGGCCACGGCGAGCTGCGCACCCACACGGCCGCCGCGCCGAGCCCGGCCGCCGCCGCCGCGATCACCCTACCGACCGCGGCCGTGCGCCCGCGCATCCGCTACCCCTCGTCGCCGTCGGTCGCGGAAGTGGGTGGCACCGCGTCGCCGGACGCGCTCTCGGCCGCAGGGTCGCTGCCGGGCCCGGCGGCCTCCTCCGACGTCGCCGGCGCCTTCTTGGCGCGGGAGGCACGCTTCGCTCGGGGCTTCTTCGTTCCCGTCCCTCCCTCGGTGGTCGACGGTGCGGCGCCATCGGCGGTACCGGCACCACCGTCACCGGATGCAGCGTCAGCGCTCGCGTCGGCGACGGCCCCCGCGTCGGCGTCGGCCTCCGCGTCGGCACTCGCATCCGCGTCGGCGTCGGTGTTTGCGTCGGCCGCCGCGTCGGCGCTCGCGTCCGCGGCGGCGCTCGCGTCGGCGCTCGCATCGGCGCTCGCATCGGCGCCCTCCGCCGCGTCGGCACCCGGGGGCGGGCCGAGGGCCGCGGGGCCCTCCGTGACCAGGAGCGCGAACTGCGCGGCGTCGATGATGCGGAGGCCGAGCGCCTCGGCCTTCGGCAGCTTCGAGCCCGCGCCGGGGCCGGCGGCGACGAAGTCGGTCTTCTTGCTGACGCTCGAGGCCGCCTTGCCGCCGGCCGCGATGATCGCCTCCTGCGCGCCCTCACGGGTGAAGCCCTCGAGCGAGCCCGTGGCCACCACGGTGATGCCCTCGAGCACCCCGCCCGCGCCGACGTTCGCCCCCGGGCCCGGATGCCCGGGCGTCGCGAACTGCACCCCGGCCGACGCCCAGCGGTCGAGGATCTCGACGTGCCAGTCCACCTCGAACCACGCGATCAGCGCGTCGGCGATGATGCCGCCCACGCCGTCGACCGCGGCGAGCTCGTCGCGCGTCGCCGCCCGGATCGCGTCCAGCGACCCGAAGTAGTCCGCCAGCGCGCGCGCCGCGACCGGCCCCACGTGGCGGATGCTGAGCGCCACGAGGATGCGCCAGAGCGGCTTCGTCTTGGCCTTCTCGATATTCGCCAGCAGCTCGATCGCGTTCGACGACGGCACCGACCCGGCGTCGCCCCAGAACTCCGTCGCCTCGGGGTCGTAGGCCGGATCGGCGTCGCGCCCCGAGGCCCGCCGCTTGCGCCGGAACGGGGTGACGAGCTTCGGCGTGCCGTCGTCGTTCAGCTTCTCGAGCCCGGTCTCGTTTTCGCGCACGATCACCCGGATCGGGAACAGGTCGCGCATCTCCAGCGCGAACAGCCCTGCCTCGGTGTCGAGCGGCGGCTCGGCGGGCTCACTCGGCTGCGTCAGCGCCGCCGCCGACACCTCGCCGAGGCCCTCGATGTCGAGCGCCCCGCGCGATCCGACGTGCTCGACGCGCCCGCGCACCTGCGCCGGGCAGCTGCGGGCGTTCGGGCAGCGGAGGTCGACGTCGCCCTCTTTGGCGGGGGCCAGGCGAGTGCCGCACTCGGGGCAGTCCTCCGGCATGACGAACGCGTACTCGCTGCCGTCGCGCAGCTCGACCACCGGCCCGAGCACCTCGGGGATGACGTCGCCCGCCTTGCGCAGCACCACGGTGTCGCCGATCAGCACGCCCTTGGCCTTCACCACGTCCTGGTTGTGCAGGGTCGCCTGGCGCACCTCCGAGCCCGCGACCTCCACCTTCTCCATCACGGCGAACGGGGTGGCGCGTCCGGTGCGCCCGACGCTGACGACGATGTCGAGCAGCTTCGTGTTCACCTCTTCGGGCGGGTACTTGAAGGCCGTGGCCCAGCGCGGCGCCCGGCTCGTGGCCCCGAGCTCCTCGTGCAGCGCGAGGTCGTCGACCTTCACGACGATGCCGTCGATCTGGTGCTCGACGCTCGAGCGGTTGATGCCGTAGCCGCGGATGAACTCGGCCACCTCGCCGATCGTGTCGAACACGCGGTAGTGCGTCGAGGTCGGCAGCCCCCACTCGGCCAGCAGCTCGTACACCTCGGACTGCGCGGCCACGGGCGGGTTCGGCCACGCGCCGATGCCGTGCACGAGCATCCGCAACCGGTGCAGGCGGGCCGTCACGAGGGCCAGCTGACGCTCGTTCTTGCCCTCGGACTTCTGCCGCAGCGACCCGGCGGCCGCGTTGCGCGGGTTGGCGAAGACGCGCTCGCCCGCGGCCTCCTGGGCCGCGTTCAGCTCGTCGAACGACGCGACGGGGAAGAAGATCTCGCCCCGCACCTCGACGAGCGGCGGATGCCCGGTGCCCTTCAACCGCGCCGGGATCGAGTCGATCTGCAGCACGTTCTCGGTCACGTCCTCGCCGACGACGCCGTCACCGCGGGTGGCGGCCGTGACGAGCACCCCGTTCTCGTAGCGCAGGTTGATGGCGAGGCCGTCGATCTTCAGCTCGCTGAGGAAGCGCACGACCCCGCGGCCGGCGTCGCGCTGCACCTTCGCGGCCCACTCGTCGAGCTCCTCCTCGCTGAACACGTTGTCGAGGCTGAGCATGCGCTCGGCGTGCGTGACGGGGGTGAACATGGTGGTGACGGCGCGGCCGCCGACGGTCTGGGTCGGGCTGTCCTGCGACCTGAGCTCCGGATGCTCGCGCTCGAGCTCGTCGAGCCGCCGCACCAGCGCGTCGTACTCCTGGTCGGACACCGTCGAGGCGTTCTTCTCGTAGTACTGGTCGCGCAGCTCCAGGATGCGCGTGGTCAGCCGCTCGACCTCGACCGCCGCCGACTCGAGCCCGACGGGCGTCTCCTCGGGCAGCGCCTCGTCGGCGGCGGCCTCGTCGCCGGCCGTTCCGGCCGCGCGCGCCATCAGACGACCGCCATCGTGTCGGCCGCCATCGTGTCGGCCGCCACCGAGCCCGCCGCCACCGTGTCGGCCGCCACCGTGCGGTCGATCGTGCACTGCCCCATCACCCGTGTGCCCACGTAGACCACCGCGGTCTGCCCCGGCGCAACCCCGACGAGCGGCTCCCCCGGCGTGATGACGAGCTCCCCGCCCCGCACGACGGCCCAGGCGTCGACCGGGTCGGCGTGCGCCCGGATCTGCACCTGGCAATCGAAGCCGCTCTCGACCTCGGAGGGCGCGAGGCCGGCCCAGGTGAATCGCGCGCCGGCGATCTCGGCGATGGCGAGGGCCTCCTTCGGCCCCACGACGACCTCGTTCGTGACCGGCCGCACCTCGAGCACGAAGCGCGGCTTGCCGTCGGGCGCGGGCATGCCGAGCTTCAGGCCGCGCCGCTGCCCGACCGTGAAGGCGTGCGCGCCCTCGTGCGAGCCGACGACCGCACCCGAGCGGTCGACGATCTCTCCGGTGGCCGTGCCGACGCGCTCGGCGAGCCAGCCGCTCGTGTCGCCGTCGGGGATGAAGCAGATGTCGTGGCTGTCGGGCTTGTTCGCCACCGAGAAGCCGCGCTCGGCGGCCTCGGCGCGCACCTCGGCCTTGGAGGGCGTGGCCCCGAGCGGGAACAGGCTGTGCCGCAGCTGCTCGGTGGTGAGCACGCCGAGCACGTAGCTCTGGTCTTTCGCCCAGGCGGCCGCGCGGTGCAGCTCGGGGTTGCCGTCGGCATCGGTCGTGACCGTGGCGTAGTGCCCGGTGCACACCGCGTCGAAGCCGAGGTCGAGCGCCTTCTCGAGCAGGGCGGCGAACTTGATGCGCTCGTTGCAGCGCATGCAGGGGTTCGGGGTGCGGCCCGCCGAGTACTCCGCGATGAAGTCGTCGACCACGTCGGCCTTGAAGCGCTCCGAGAAGTCCCACACGTAATAGGGGATGCCGATCTTGTTGGCCGCCCGCTGCGCGTCCATCGAGTCCTCGATGGTGCAGCAGCCGCGGCTGCCGGTGCGCAGGGTGCCGGGCATGCGGCTCAGGGCGAGGTGCACGCCGACCACCTCGTGGCCCGCCTCGACCGCCCGCGCGGCGGCCACCGCGGAGTCGACGCCACCGCTCATTGCTGCGAGAACCTTCATGCCGTCCAGCATACGGCGGGCCTCCGACACCGCCTCGGGGCGGCCCTACACCGGATGCCGCGGCACGGATCCCCGGCGATTCCCGTGCCGCACGGAGAGGATTGTCAGTCGTCCGGTGCAGAATGTCCCCGATGTCAGCACTGCTCGAGAAGCCGCGTCAGAACGGCCGTCCGACACCGCCGAGGCGGAGGCGCAGCCGCCCCGCCCTGGCCATCGTGGTGTGCCTGGCGTCCATCGCGCTGGCCCTGCTGCTCGGTGCCCACGTGCTCGTGCCGCGGATGCTCGGGCTCTCGCTCATCGTCGAGTCCGCCCTCCCGTGGTTCGGCGCCGCGATCCCGGTGCTCCTCGTGGCCGGTCTGATCGCGCGCAGCCGGGGTGCGGTCGCCGCGGCCGTCATCCCCGCGATCGTGTGGGGCGTGATGTTCGTGCCGGCGCTGGTTCCGCTGACGCAGAGCGCGGGCGGAGCATCCGGAACCCTCACCGTGGCCAGCCAGAACGTCGAGGCCGACTCGGGCACCGCCGCCGAGTCGGCGCAGGCGCTGGCCGCCCAGGGCGCCGACGTGATCGGGCTGCAGGAGATGGATGACGCGGCCCGCGCCGAGGTCGAGGCCGTGCTGAGCGAGAGCTACCCGCACTCCTACGGCATCGGCACGGTGGGCGTGTGGAGCAAGTACCCGATCGAGAACGCCCAGGCGCTCGACCTCGGGCTCGGCTGGCAGCGCGGCATCGCGGCCGACCTCGCGACGCCGACGGGGCTCGTCAGCCTGTACGTCATCCACGCGGCGTCGGCGCGACCGGCCGACCACGAGGCCCGCGACGAGATGCTCGCGAACCTCGCCGACTACGTGCCGCGCGACGAGAACGCGCGGCTGATCATGATGGGCGACTTCAACGCGGGCAGCTCCGACCGCAGCCTCGCCGGGCTCACCGACCAGCTCGCCGAGGCGAACCAGAACGGCGGCGGCTTCGGCTTCACCTGGCCGGCCACCTTCCCGGCGACCCGCCCCGACCACGTGCTCTCGCGCGGCATGGACGTCACGTCGAACACCACCCTGCGCGCCGGCTCCTCGGACCACCTCGCGGTCATCACCACCCTCGCCCTCTAGCGCTCCCCACCGCACCCACCACGCTCCGAGCTCCGCGCTCCGCGCCGTCACCCGGGTCGCGCAAACGGCCCTCGTAGCGCTCCCGAAGGGCCGTTAGCGCGACCCGGCCGCACCGCCCGTGTCACGCATGAGAGCCGAGCGGATGCGCGCCACGACGGTTCCCGGGTCGCCATACAAGCCCTGGCGGCGCACGACGACGACCGTCCAGCCCGCCTCGCGAAGCGACTCGAGACGACGCAGATCCGTGTCGTACTGGACGTCGTCGGTGCGGTGCTGCTCCCCGTCGTACTCCACCACGACGCCATGACGGCGGTAGGCCATGTCGACGCGGAACCGCCCGACCCCGTTCACCGTGAAGGCTCCGTCGAGCCACGCGCCGAGCTCGGGCTCGGGCAGCCCGGCCCGGGTGATCAGCAGCCGCAGGTGCGTCTCCGCCCGCGACTCCGCGCCGGCTCGCACGTCGACGAGCGCCCGCTGCAGCGCTGCGGCGCCGGGCGCCGAGTACCGGGCCACCCGGTCGCGGAGAGCGCCGAGCGGGACGTACGGGCGCCGCTCGCCGGGCAGAGGCCGGTACGGGTCGAGCAGGAGGTGGTCGGCGGCGGCGACCAGATCGCCGTGCCCGAGCAGCGTGCCGAGCTGGCACCAGGCCGTCGCCGCGTCGACCACCCGGAGCCCGCGGCGCTGCACGACGCGGAGCTCGAGGTCGCGGAGGCGGTGCCCCCAGACCGCGCGGGATCGCGGAACGGCCGCGGGCGCCAGCACCGAGACCGACAGCGGTGCCCGCTCGAGCCGCCGCGGCAGAGGGCAGTCCCAGACGAGGGCCGCCGTTCCGTGACTGAAGAAGTGCGAGGCGGGCGCCCTCGCCTGGTACGCCGCCGCGAGTTCGGAGAGCGCGAGCTGCGCAGGCGCAGGGGCCGGAACGCGCACACCGTGGAACGGGCGCGCGAGATCGGGCCCGCGCATCCGGTGCCGGCCGACCCGTTCGCCGAGGCCCTCGCGCACCGTGAACGCGCGCCCGGACAGCCCTTGCGGCAGCGGAACCCGTGCACTCACCCGCCCACAGTGCCCCACGAGCGCCCCACCGCGCAGAACTTATCCACAGCCCGCGATCGGGGTAGCGCTAACGGCCATCCCCCGCCGCGCGAAGGGCCTTTTGCGCGACCCCGGCGGGGAGGTGGGCGAGGGGGACGAGAGCGCGAGGGACGAGGGGGCGTGGGGCGAGGAGCGAGGGTGGTGCGGTCAGTCAGACAGCGCCCGGTACAGCTGCAGCGACGCCGCCGCCACCGCGACCGGCGCCCCCGGCGCGACGCGCAGCAGCTCGTGCCCCGCGGGCAGCACGTCGTTCGACGAGTCCCAGAGCAGCTCGTACGCCACGACCCCCTCGTGCTCCGGCAGCGTCACCGTGATCGGCGACTCCACTCCGTGGATCACCGTCAGGATCCGGTTGAACGGCTCCTGCTCGGGCGTCGACGCCGCCACGTACTGCAGCGTGCGGTTCTCGGGCGAGTTCCAGTCGGCGATCGACATCGACTCCCCCGCGGCGTCGTACCAGTCCATCTGGCTCGACCCGGGCGTGCGCTCGCCGAACACCCCGTAGCGCACGGGGCGCAGCGCCGGGTTCTCCCGCCGCATCCGCAGCAGGTGCTGGGTGGTGCGCCAGAGGTCCTTCTGCCAGGTGCGCCTGTCCCACGAGAGCCAGGTCAGCTCGCTGTCGTGGCAGTAGGCGTTGTTGTTGCCCTTCTGGCTGCGCCCGAACTCGTCGCCCGCGGTGATCATCGGCACCCCCGCCGAGAGCAGCAGCGTGCCCATCAGGTTGCGCATCGCGCGGCGCCGGGCCTGCTCGATCGTGCGCGAGGTCGTCGGCCCCTCGATGCCGTGGTTGTACGACATGTTGTTGTCGCTGCCGTCGCGGTTCGACTCCCCGTTGCCCACGTTGTGCTTGAGGTTGTAGGCCGTGAGGTCGGCGAGGGTGAATCCGTCGTGGGCCGTCACGAAGTCGATCGAGGCGAGCGGGCCGCGGGCCTGCGCGAAGGTGTTCGACGATCCGGCGATGCGCGTGGCGAGCATCCCGACCCCGTCGCCCGGGTTGCCGTTCTCGCGGATCGACTTGATGTCGCGCAGCCAGAACTTTCGCATGCGGTCGCGGTAGCGGTCGTTCCACTCCGACCAGCCCTTGGGGAAGTTGCCGGTCTGCCAGCCGCCCATCCCGACGTCCCACGGCTCGGCGATCATCTTCACGTCGGCGAGCTCGGGGTCGCTGACGATGCCGGTGATCAGCGGATGCTCGTGGTCGTAGTAGTGGTCGCCGTTCCGCCCGAGCGTGGCCGCCAGGTCGAAGCGGAACCCGTCCACCTGCACGTCGTTCGCCCAGTACTTCAGCGAATCGAGGATCATCCGCGACACGGCCGGCGTCGACGTGTCGATCGAGTTGCCGCACCCCGTCACGTCGACGTAGTCGCCGCGCGCCGTCTGCCGGTAGTAACCGGCGTTGTCGATGCCGCGGAAGCTCGTGGTCGGGCCCATCCGCCCCTCTTCGGCGGTGTGGTTGTAGACCACGTCGAGGATGACCTCGAGCCCCGCCTCGTGCAGCAGCTTCACCATGCCCTTGAACTCGCGCAGCACCGCCGCCGGCCCCTCGGCCTGGGCCGTGCGCGAGGCGTAGAGCGAGTGCGGGGCGAAGAACCCGAGCGTGTTGTAGCCCCAGTAGTTCGTGAGGCCCTGCTTCTGCAGCCGCTGCTCGGAGACGAAGGCGTGCACCGGCAGCAGCTCGACCGCGGTCACGCCGAGGCTCTTCAGATAGCCGATCGAGGTGTCGTGGGCGAGGCCCGCGTAGGTGCCGCGCAGGTGCTCGGGGATGCGCGGGTTGAGCTTCGAGAGCCCCTTCACGTGCGCCTCGTAGATGACGGTGTGATCCAGCGGCGTGTTCGGCTTCGTGACGCCTCGCCAGTCGAACTCCTCGTCGACGACGACGCTCCGCCACTGGTCGCGGCCCGAGCGCACCAGCCCGCGGGCGTAGGGGTCGATCAGGGGCAGGCTCGGGTCGAAGGCGTTCTGCGCGCCCTCGGGGCCGTTCACGCGCAGAGTGTAGCGCCGGCCGGGCACGAGTCCGGCGCTGCGGGCCGACCAGACGTCGCACGCCTCGTCGCGGGTGAGGGGCACCGTCTCATAGACCCAGTTCGGGTCCTTCCGGTCGTAGAGCAGCAGGTCGATGCTCGTCGCGGTCGACGACCAGACCCGGAGCTCGCCGCCGTCGGAGGTCTGGCGGACGCCCAGCCGGGCGAGGGGGTCGGCCTCAGTCATGCGACTTAGAGTAGTCACAGCCGGTTCGCCCACTGAAATCCCCTCATCATGCCTGTCTACCTCGATCACGCCGCCACCACGCCGATGCTGCCCGTCGCGCGCGCGGCCTACGTCGACGCGCTCGGCGTGGTGGGCAATCCCTCGTCGATCCACAGCCAGGGCCAGCAGGCGAAGCGGATGCTCGAGGAGGCGCGCGAGGCGATCGCGGCGTCGCTCGGGGCCGAGCCCGTCGAGGTCATCCTCACCTCGGGCGGCACCGAGTCGATCAACCTCGGGGTGAAGGGCCTGTACTGGAAGCGTGCGCCGCGCCGGGTCGTGCTCGTGCCGGGCGGCGAGCACCACGCCACGGTCGACGCGGTCGAGTGGCTGGCGTCGCACGAGGGCGCCGAGGTCGTGACGATGCCGGTGGATGCGCTCGGCCGCCTCCATCCCTCGGTGCTGTCCTCGGCGCTCGACCAGCACGGCGACGACGTCGCGCTGGTGAGCCTGCTCTGGGCGAACAACGAGGTGGGCACGATCAACGACGTCGCGGAGCTCGTGGCGGTGGCCCGGGCCTCCGGGGTGCCCGTGCACGTGGATGCCGTGGCGGCCTACGGCTACCTGCCGATCGACTTCGCCGCGGTCGGGGCGGCGGCGCTCAGCGTCTCGGCGCACAAGATCGGCGGCCCGGTCGGCATGGGCGCGCTGGTGCTGGCGCGGGCGTGGGAGGTGGAGCCGCTGATCCACGGCGGCAGCCAGCAGCGCGTGCGCTCGGGCACCCAGGACGTGGCGGGCGCGGTGGCCTTCGCGGCCGCCGCGAGTGCGACGCGTCCGCTGCCGGAGCCCTCGTTCGTGGCCGAGCTCGCGGCGCTGCGGGACCGGCTCGTGGCGGGCATCCGCTCGGCCGTGCCCGAGGCCGTGCTGCGCGGGGACCCGTCGAGCGAGGGCCGCCTGCCCGGCAACGCCCACGTCACCTTCCCGGGCTGCGACGGCGACTCGCTGCTGTTCCTGCTCGACCTCGCCGGCTTCTCGGTCTCGACGGGGTCGGCCTGTCAGGCTGGCGTGCCCGAGATCTCGCACGTGCTGCTCGCAATGGGCATCCCCACCGACGAGGCACGCGGCGCCCTCCGCTTCACCCTCGGCCACGGCACCACGGCCGCGGAGGTCGACGCCCTGATCGCGGCCCTCCCCCCGGCCTACGCCTCGGCCCGCCGCGCAGGCCACGCGACCCGAACCCCCGCCCCGACGGCGTTCGGGTAGCGCAAAAGGCCCTTCCCTCCGGCGGGAAGGGCCTTTTGCGCTACCGGAACGCGCGCGGGGCTAGTGGGCGACTGAGATGAGGCCCAGTTCGGCGGGGGAGGCCAGGTTCGCGTGCTTGGGGACGATGCGCACCGTGTAGCCGAAGGAGCCGGCGCGGCCGAGCTGCACGGTGCCCGAGTAGACCAGCTCGCCCGAGGAGCCGGGCTCCGAGGTGCCGGCGGAGGAGCCGGCGGAGGAGTCGGGGTCGGCATCGGAGCCGGCGTCGCGGCCCGGCGCGGTCGTCAGCTCGGCCGTGTGCGTCTCGGCGAGCTCGTCGCCGTGCACCGCGTGCCCGTACACGACCTCGACCGCCACGTCTGACGGGGAGAGCCCGCCCAGCTGCACGTGGGCCCGCACGTGCAGCTCGTCGCCGACCTGGGGCGTGTCGTCGAGCCCGCCCGACTCGACGTGCACGACGGAGACTCCCGGCCAGGCGGCGCGCACGCGCTCCTTCCAGGCGGCGAGCGCCCGGGCCGCCGAGTGGTCGTCGGCCGTCATCACCCGCTCGGCCGCGGCGGCCGGGATGTACAGGCGCGTGACGTACTCGCGCACCATGCGCTCGGCGCTCAGCTCGGGCGAGAGCGTGGCGAGGGTGTGCCGGATGCTCTGCAGCCAGTGCTGCGGGACGCCGTCGGCGTCGCGGTCGTAGAACCGCGGCGCGACCTGGTTCTCGAGCAGGTCGTAGAGGGCCTCGGCCTCGATGGCGTCGCGCTCGGCCGCGTCGCCCGCGGAGTCGGCGGTGGGGATGGCCCAGCCGTTCTCGCCGTCGAAGTACTCGTTCCACCAGCCGTCGAGGATGGAGAGGTTGAGACCTCCGTTCAGCGCCGCCTTCATGCCGGAGGTGCCGCAGGCCTCGAGGGGCCGGAGCGGGTTGTTCAGCCAGACGTCGGTGCCCGGATAGAGCAGCTGCGCCATGCCGATGTCGTAGTTCGGCAGGAAGACGATGTGCGTGCGCACCTCGGGGTCGCTCGCGAACTGCACGAGCTTCTGGATCAGCCGTTTGCCCTCGTCGTCGGCCGGGTGCGACTTGCCCGCGATCACGAACTGCACGGGCCGCTCGGGGTTCAGCAGGATGGCCTTCAGCCGCGCCGGGTCGTGCAGCATCAGCGTGAGCCGCTTGTAGGTCGGCACGCGCCGGGCGAAGCCGATGGTCAGCACGGACGGGTCGAGCAGGCTCTGGAACCAGGCCGGCGGGATGGAGTCGGGGTTCTGCTCGCGCCATGCCTCGGTGACGCGACGGCGGGCGTCGTGCACGAGCTGGCGCCGCATGTCGCCGCGCACGGCCCAGAGCTCGCCGTCGGTGACCGCGTCGGAGCGCCAGTCGGCGACGGTGGTGTCGCCCGTGCCGAGCTTGGTGCGGGCGAGCTCCTGCAGCAGCGGGTCGGTCCAGGTGGGGGCGTGCACGCCGTTCGTGACCGAGGTGATCGGCACGTCGTCGCGGTCGAAGCCCGGCCAGAGGCCGCTGAACATGCCGCGCGAGACGGCGCCGTGCAGCACCGAGACGCCGTTCGTGCGCTGGCCGAGCCGCAGGCCGAGCACGGCCATGTTGAACACGTCCGGCGAGCCGCCCTCATAGTCCTCGGCGCCGAGCGAGAGCACCGACGAGGCCTCGAGCCCGGGCAGCATGTCGGTGGAGAAGTAGCGCTCGACCAGCCCTCGGTCGAAGCGGTCGATGCCAGCCGGCACCGGGGTGTGCGTGGTGAAGACGGTGCCCGCGCGCACGACCTGCAGCGCCTCGTCGAACGAGAGGCCGTTGCCGATGAGCGCCGAGATGCGCTCGAGGCCGAGGAACCCGGCGTGCCCCTCGTTGGTGTGGTAGACCTCGGGCATCGGCTGGTCGGTGAGCTCGGAGACGACCTCGAGCGCCCGCACGCCGCCGATGCCGAGCAGCAGCTCCTGCAGCAGGCGGTGCTCGCCGCCGCCGCCGTAGAGGCGGTCGGTCACGCTGCGCAGGGCGTCGTCGTTGTCGGGGATGTCGGTGTCGAGCATGAGCAGGCGCACGCGGCCGACCTGCGCCTGCCAGATGCGCGCGTAGAGGGCCCGGTCATCGGGCAGGGCGAGCACGATCTGGGCGGGGGTGCCGTCGGCGAGGCGCAGCACCGAGAGCGGCAGGCCGTCGGGGTCGAGCACCGGGTAGCTCTCCTCCTGCCAGCCGTCGCGGGAGATGGCCTGCCGGAAGTAGCCCGAGCGGTAGAACAGGCCCACACCGATGATCGGCACGCCGAGGTCGGAGGCCGCCTTGAGGTGGTCGCCGGCGAGGATGCCGAGCCCGCCGGAGTACTGCGGGAGCGCGGCCGCGATGCCGAACTCGGGCGAGAAGTAGCCGATCGAGCGCGGCCGCGGGCCCTCGAGGCCCTGGTACCAGCGCGGTTCGCCGAGGTAGGCGTTCAGGTCGTCGCGCAGGCTGTTCGCCCACGCCACGAAGCCCTGGTCCTGGGCGAGCTGCTCGAGCCGCTCGGGGCGCACCGCGCCGAGCAGCGCCACCGGGTCGCCCTGGGTCGAACGCCAGTCGTCGGGCGAGATGTGGGCGAAGATCTGCTGGGTCGGCTGGTGCCAGGCCCAGCGCAGGTTGGCGGCGAGTTCCCCGAGCGCCGACAGCGCCTCGGGCAGTACGGAACGGACGGTGAACCTGCGGATCGCTCTCACGCGACGCCCTCCTTCGAACGATGGGTCCTCGATCCCGGCAAGCATAGGGCCGAGGGGCGACGTCGGCGTGAACAGGCCGTTGCAGGCCCACCCTTTCTCGGTAGGGTCTGACATGTGGCAGCTACTCGGAAACGTCCCGCAACGACCCCCGCCTCCAAGGCCCGTACGAAGGTCGAGGCGCCACCGGCGACGCCCGCCGTCGCAGAGCCGGCAGCCCCGGCCGCGGAAGCCTTCCGCCCCGGGGTCGGCCGCATCCCCATCCTTAACGTCTTCCCCTCGGTCGACGGCGGCCGCTTCACCGCGAAGGGCTACGTCGGCGAGGTCATCCCGTTCGGCGCCACCGTCTTCCGCGAGGGCCACGACGCCGTCGGCGCCCACCTCGAGCTCGAGGCCCCCGACGGCACGGTCGTCGACCGCCCGCTCAGCCGCACCCACAGCTGGGACGACGAGTGGCGCGGCCTCGCCCAGGTCACGAGCCCCGGCGCCTGGCGCTTCCGCATCCGCGGCTACAGCGACGACTACGCCACCTGGGAGCACAACGCCAGCGTCAAGATCGCGGCCGGCATCGACGTCGAGCTGATGTTCGCGATCGGCGCGCAGCTGTTCCACCGCCTCTCCACCGAGGAGCACCGCCCGGCCGAGGAGCGCACGCTCTTCGCCGAGATCTCGGCGCAGCTCGGCGAGACGGCGGGGCCTCCGGCCGAGCGGCTCGGTGCGGCCTACGGCACGCGGGTGACGGATGCTCTGCGAGCCCGCCCCGCCGAGAGCCTCGTCACCCATTCCGACTGGCAGCCCCTGAACGTGGAGCGCACCCTCGCGGGTGCCGGCGCCTGGTACGAGTTCTTCCCCCGCTCCATCGGAGCCGTCCAGGCCGCCGACGGCACCTGGACGAGCGGCACCTTCCGGAGCGCGGAGGCCCGCCTGCCCGAGGTGGCCGCCTTGGGCTTCGACGTGCTCTACCTGCCGCCCATCCACCCGATCGGCGAAGCGTTCCGCAAGGGCCGCAACAACACGCTCGACCCGCAGCCGGGCGACCCGGGATCGCCGTGGGCGATCGGCGGGGCGGCGGGCGGTCACGACACCGTGCATCCCGACCTCGGCACCCAGAGCGACTTCGAGCACTTCGCCGCCGAGGTGGCGGCCAACGGCCTCGAGCTGGCGCTGGACTTCGCGCTCCAGGCGTCGCCCGACCACCCGTGGGTGGCCGAGCATCCGGAGTGGTTCACGACCCTGCCCGACGGCACGATCGCCTACGCCGAGAACCCGCCGAAGAAGTACCAGGACATCTACCCGATCAACTTCGACAACGACCCGGCGGGCATCCGGGCCGAGGCGCTGCGCATCCTGGAGCACTGGATCGCCCTGGGCGTGAAGATCTTCCGGGTCGACAACCCGCACACGAAGCCGCTGGACTTCTGGGAGTGGATCATCCACGAGGTGAACACGACGCACCCCGAGGTCGTCTTCCTGGCCGAGGCCTTCACCCGGCCGGCGCCGATGCAGGGCCTCGCGAAGGTCGGGTTCCAGCAGTCGTACAGCTACTTCACCTGGCGCAACACGCGCACCGAGATCGAGGAGTTCTTCACCTCCATCTCGCAGGAGACCGCCGACTTCATGCGGCCGAACCTGTTCGTGAACACGCCCGACATCCTCACCGAGTACCTGCAGTTCGGCGGCCGGCCGGCCTACCTGATCCGCGCGGTGCTCGCGGCCACCGGCGCCCCGCTCTGGGGTGTCTACTCGGGTTACGAGCTGATCGAGAACGTCGCCCGGCCCGGTGCCGAGGAGAACCTCGACAACGAGAAGTACGAGTACAAGGCTCGCGACTACGCCGCGGCCGAGGCGAGCGGCCTCTCGATTGCGCGGGAGATCACGCAGCTGAACGCCATCCGCCGGGCGCACCCGGCCCTCGGCCAGCTGCGCAACCTGCGCGTGCACGGCAGCGACGACGACGCGATCATGGTCTACTCCAAGCACCTCGACGCCGAGTTCACCCCCGACGGGGTCGCCGACACCATCATCGTGGTGGTCAACCTCGACCCGCACTCGGTGCGCGAGACGACCGTGCACCTCGACCTCGCCGAGCTCGGCCTGCCGGCCGGCTCGAGCTTCGGGGTCACCGACCTGCTCACCGGCGACAGCTGGGAGTGGTCGGAGCACGACTACGTGCGGCTCGACGCCTTCAGCCGCCCGGCGCACATCCTCCACGTCACCCGACCCACCGAAGGCGGAGCCTCCTGATGACCACCCCCGACGGCACCACGGCCCTCACCCTGCCCGAGCTCTCCGACGACGTGCTCGCCAAGGTCGCGAGCGGCTCGTTCTACAACCCGCACGAGGTGCTCGGCCAGCACCTCGTGAACGCAGCCGGCGTCTCCGACCCGATCACGGTCATCCGCACCCTGCGCCCCTTCGCCACCGAGGTCAGCGCGGTGCTCTCCAACGGCGCGCGCGCCTCGCTCACGCACCTCTGGGGCGGCATCTGGCAGGGCTTCACCCTCACCGGGCTGAACGACTACGAGATCGAGGCCCGCTACGACGACGGCTCGGTCTGGACGGCCGACGACCCCTACCGCTACTCCCCCACGCTCGGCGAGCTCGACCTGCACCTGATCGGCGAGGGCCGGCACGAGAAGCTCTGGGAGGTGCTCGGCTCGCGCATCGAGACCGTGCGCGGCGTCGACGCCGACACCGAGGGCACCGCCTTCGCCGTCTGGGCGCCGCACGCCAAGGCCGTGCGCGTCATCGGCGACTTCAACGGCTGGGACGGCACCCGCCACGCCATGCGCAGCCTCGGCGGCACGGGCGTCTGGGAGCTGTTCATCCCGGGCATCGGCGCCGGCTCGAACTACAAGTGGGAGATCCTGACCCAGCACGGCCAGTGGGTGCAGCGCGCCGACCCGATGGCGCGTGCCACCGAGGTCCCTCCGCTGACCGCCTCGGTGATCGGCGAGAGCTCGTACACCTGGCAGGACGACGAGTGGATGACCACCCGCGCCTCGACCGACCCCCACGTCAACCCGATGAGCGTCTACGAGATGCACCTCGGATCCTGGAAGCCGGGGCTCGACTACCGCACCCTCGCCGACGAGCTCATCCCCTACCTGGAGCACACCGGGTTCACGCACGTGGAGTTCATGCCGCTGGCCGAGCATCCGTTCGGTGGCAGCTGGGGCTACCAGGTGACCGGCTACTACGCGCCCACCTCGCGCTTCGGCTCACCCGACGACCTGCGCTACCTGATCGACCGCCTGCACCAGGCGGGCTTCGGCGTGCTGATGGACTGGGTGCCCGGCCACTTCCCGAAGGACGAGTGGGCGCTCGCGCGCTTCGACGGCGAGGCGCTCTACGAGCACGCCGACCCGCGCCGCGGCGAGCAGCCCGACTGGGGCACGCTCGTGTTCGACTTCGGCAACAGCAAGGTGCGCAACTTCCTCGTCGCGAACGCGCTGTACTGGCTCGAGGAGTTCCACATCGACGGCCTGCGGGTCGACGCCGTGGCGAGCATGCTCTACCTCGACTACTCCCGCAAGGAGGGCGAGTGGCTGCCGAACCAGTACGGCGGGCGCGAGAACCTCGAGGCCATCAGCCTGCTGCAGGAGGTGAACGCCACCGCCTACCGCAAGTACCCCGGCATCGTGATGATCGCCGAGGAGTCGACCTCGTGGCCGGGCGTCACGCACGCCACCAGCCGCGGCGGTCTCGGCTTCGGCATGAAGTGGAACATGGGGTGGATGCACGACACCCTCGCCTACATCGCCGAAGACCCGATGTACCGCATGTACCACCACGGCGAGATCACCTTCTCGTTCATCTACGCCTTCAGCGAGAACTTCATGCTGCCGATCTCGCACGACGAGGTCGTGCACGGCAAGGGCTCGCTGCTGAACAAGATGCCGGGCGACCACTGGCAGAAGCTCGCGAACCTGCGCGCGTACCTCGGCTTCATGTGGGCGCACCCGGGCAAGCAGCTGCTGTTCATGGGCCAGGAGTTCGGGCAGCCGAGCGAGTGGAGCGAGGAGCGCGGGCTCGACTGGTGGATCCTCGACCAGCCGGTGCACCAGCAGCTGCTCTCGCTCGTCGGGCACCTGAACCGCGTGTACCGCGAGAACCCGGCCCTCTGGGCACTCGACAACGAGCCGGCGGGCTTCGAGTGGATCGACGGCGGATCGTCGTCGCAGAACCTCGTCTCGTTCCTCCGCTGGGACAGCGAGGGCAACCCGATCGCGGTGCTGATGAACTTCTCGGGCGCCCCCGTGGGCCCGTACCGGGTCGGACTGCCCTTCGGCGGCCGCTGGGACGAGCTCGTCAACACCGACGCCGTCGAGTACGGCGGATCGGGCGTCGGCAACTACGGCGCCGTCGAGGCGGAGTACGTCCCTTGGTCGGGCCGCCCGGCCTCGGTGGAGCTGACGCTCCCCCCGCTCGCGGCGCTCTTCCTCAAGCCGCACCGCGACTGACGCCGGATCGACCCGTCGAAAAACGCCCTCTCGATGACCTGAGAGGGCGTTTTTCGACGGATGGACCGGTGCGGGTCAGTAGAGCAGCATCGTGAGGCGGCGGCGGGCCGCCGTCACGCGCGGGTCGTCGTTGCCGACGACCTCGAAGAGCTCCAGGAGGCGCGTGCGCACGGCGTTCTTGCCGTCGGCGTCCTGCCTGGGGAAGAGCGTCAGCAGGCGATCGAAGGCGTCGTCGATGTGCCCGCCCGAGACGTCGAGGTCGGCCACGAGCATCTGCGCGGCGAGGTCGTCGGGCGCGGCGGCGGCCGCCGAGCGGATCTCGTCGAGCGACTTGTCCTGCAGCCGCTCCAGCAGCTTCACCTGCGCGAGCCCGGCGACCGCGAGGGCGTCACGCGGGTTCTGCGCGATGGCGGTCTGGTACTCCCGGATCGCCTCGGCGTAGTCACCGCGCGCGATGGCGTCGTAGGCCTCGGCGTGGTGCGGCGGCAGCGGCTCCTCGACGGGCTCGACGACGGCGTCGGGATCGACCGGTCCGACATCGATCGTTCCGGTGACCCCGTTCTGGGCGGCGAGCTGCAGCACCTGCTCGAGCACCGCGCGCACCTCCTCCTCGGGGTACGCGCCCTGGAACAGCTGCACGGGGCGCCCGCCGACGAGCGCGGCGACCGTGGGCACCGACTGCGCCTGGAACGCCTGCGCGAGCTGCGGGTTGTTCTGAGCGTCGATGCCGACGAGCACGAACCGCCCGGCGTACTCCGTGACGATGCGGGTGAGCAGCGCGGTGAGCTCGACGCTCGCCTCGGCCCAGTCGGCCCGCAGGTCGACGATCACCGGCACCTGGTTCGACAGCTCGATGAACTGGGTGAACGTGGCGTCGGTGGCCTCCTGCAGAAGACCGCCGGGGGCACCGGGGGCACCGGGGGCACCGGATGCTCCGCCCGCCGCCGCGCCGGCCCCCGCACCCGGGGCTCCCGGCTGCGGTCGGTTCACGAGCGAGGACAGGTCGACGGCTCCGCGCAGGCTCGCGGCGGAGGGCGGGATCATGCTCACGGCAGCTCCTTGGCTTGGATGAGCCCCTGCGTGAATCCGAGGAGCTCGGCTTGACTGGTGTCGCCCGACGGCGGGATGAAGAACAGCAGCTGGTAGTCGTAGACGGCCTCGGTGCCCTTGGCCGACTCGGTGACGCCCGAGAGCGCCTTCACGGCACCCGTGGGGCTGACCGTCGCACCCGACTCGACCGGCTTCACGGTCTGCGACTCGCGGAGGTTCACCGCGACGAGTCCGCCGGAGCCGCTCGTCGCCAGCGCGATGTCCTGGCCGGGGGCCTCGACCGAGGCGAACTCCATCGACGCGGTGGTCGAGAAGCCGGCCTTCTGGTCGGCCTTGAACTGGGCGCCGACCTGGGTGCGCAGCGTGTCGCCCTCGGGGTCGACGTCGCCGATGTACTGGCTCGCGTCGCCGTTCAGCAGGATGTCGGCGTACGCCGTCTTCAGCTGGTCGGGCGTGAGCGTCAGCAGCTTGGTCTCCGGCGCGAGGCGGGTGGTGCCGACGCTCGCCGCCGCCACGGGCGGCAGGCTGGTGTCGGGCTCCAGCGAGATCTCGTAGTAGACCTTGTAGTTCGCGCGCGGGGTCTCCTGCACGAGCATGAGCGCGACAGGCGGCACCGAGGTGTCCTCGGCCTGCACGACGGTGAAGACCGTCTTCGGCCAGGTGCTGCTCGCCTGGGGCAGCACGACCTGCAGCGGGCCGGCCGGGATGGCCTGCGGCGCCGGGTACTCGGGGTAGCCCGCGCGGATGGCGTAGGTCGCGCCGCGCAGGTCGAGCGCCGGGCCCTCGAAGCGGCTGGACAGCGCGTCGGTGCTCGACGCGGCGTCGCCCTCGGCGGCCACGGTGGAGATGTTCGCCACGATCGCCTCGAGCTGCGCCTCGGTGACCGCGGGGGTCGGCGAGTCGTCGTCGGCGTCGTCGGCCGGCAGGCCGCCGTCGGGGCCGGGGGTCGCCGTCGGGTCGGGGGTCGCGGCCGTCGTGGCGGCATCCGTCGACGTCGCCGGGGCGGCCTGCGGCCAGTAGTCGCTCGAGCAGCCGCCGAGCGCCACCACGCTCGCGAGGGCGACGGGCAGCGCGATCATCGGCGCGATCGAGCGCCGGCCGCGCTTCATGCCCGACTCGATGGCGTTGGTGCGCGACGGCGAGAAGCGCTTGCCCTTGGGCAGCGCCGGCGGCTTGCGGCGGGGACGCTGCGAGCGGCGCATGTGCAGGAGGCCGAGCACGAGCAGCACGAGCCCCGCGAACAGGAACACCACGCCGGCCACCAGGAGCGGGCCGACCCACGGGGTGGCGTTGGCGATGGGCCAGGAGATGCGCACCTGCGACGGCGCCGGCTGGGTGCCGTCGGAGGCGACGATCACCGAGTAGCCCGCGGGGAGGCTGAGCGTGCGGTACATGGCGTCGTCGGAGGTGAACTGCTCGAGCCACAGGTCGCTGCCGGCCGGATCGGCCGAGCCGGCCGCCACGTTGTCGGCGGCGTCGGGGTTCGCCTCGACCGGGGTCGCGGTGATCTCGTCGGTGCCGGTGTCGAGCCCGATGGCCGTGTAGGCCGAGCCGTCGAGCCACGCCTGCACGTCGGAGGTGCGCCCGTAGGCGGCGAACACCGTGTCGCTGCCGGTGAGGGCGAGTGTCTGGCGACCGTCGTGGGCGAGCAGCGCCGACGAGTCGATCATGAGGTACGGCGTGGGGTCGTCGACGGCGACGGTCGAGGCGACCGTGGACGGCGGGAGGAACACGGTTCGCTGCGCGACGCCGACGCCGATCAGCGCGGTCGCGATGATGAAGGCGAAGATGGCGAAGATAAAGCGCACGAAGACTCCTGACAAAGACATTAAAAGATAGCGGATCCCCTGCCGCCCGGCGCACAGGCGGCGTTCAGGCGACAAGTAGGATTGCCTCACGTCGCCGACACCACCTTCGAGGGAGCACCTGTGAAGATTCAGAACGCCTTCACGCTCGGCCTCGTCGCGACTCTGGGTGTGGGTGTCGGAATCGGCATCCTGGGCGCCGTCGTCTCGCTCGCCACGATCCTCACCTACATCGGCGTCGCCCTGTTCATCGCCCTCGGCCTCGACCCGATCATCTCCTGGCTCGAGCGCAACCACTGGCCCCGGTGGCTCGCCATCCTGACCGTGCTCGTGGCGGTGCTCGGTGTCTTCACCGGGCTGGTGTTCGCGGTCGTGCCGATCATCGTCGACCAGATCTCGCAGCTGATCGATCTGATGCCCACCCTGCTGAACCAGGTGCTCGACCAGCAGTGGCGCGACCAGGCCACGAAGAATCTCGGCGGCTTCGTCGACGTGAACGAGGTCTACAACGCGATCCTCGACTACTTCCGCGACGCGGGCAACGTCACCGCCCTGGCCGGCGGTGCGCTGCAGGTGGGCATCGGCATCGCGAGCGGAGCGTTCGGCGCGATCATCGTGCTCATCCTCACCCTGTACTTCACCGCCTCGCTGAACGGCATGAAGCGCGCGGTCTACCGCCTCGTGCCGGCCACCAAGCGCGAGCGCTTCGCCGACCTCGGCGAGCAGGTCACCGGGGCGGTCGGCCGCTACGTGGTGGGGCAGATCTCGCTGGCCCTCACCAACGGCGTGCTCAGCTTCATCTTCCTCAACATCATCAACGCGCCGTTCTCGGCCGTGCTGGCGTTCCTCGCCGGAGCCCTGTCGCTCGTGCCACTCGTCGGAACGCTCTCGGGCTCGGTCATCATCGTGCTGGTCTGCCTCATCCCGGGCCTCGGGTCACCGCTCACGGCCCTGGTCGCCGCGATCTACTACATCGTCTACATGCAGGTCGAGGCCTACCTGCTGAGCCCGAAGATCATGAACCGCGCGGTCTCGGTTCCGGGCTCGATCGTCGTGATCGCGGCGCTCGCGGGCGGCACCCTCCTCGGCGTGCTCGGGGCTCTCATCGCCATCCCGATCGCGGCGAGCATCCTGCTCATCATCAAGCAGGTCGTCATCCCCATACAGAACGAGCGCTGACCGGCTGCCAGGCCAGCGGATGCGCGGCTACGCCTCGTACGTCGTCGGCAGCGGGTACGCGGCTGCGTTGACCCGCGCCACGATCTCATCGAGCACGCGGCGGGTCTGCTGCTCGCCCACCCAGAGGTGCTTTCCCCCCTCGACCTCGACGAACTCGAGGCTCGGCACGCTCGCGAACCGCTCCCGGGCCTCCGCCGGACGCAGGAAGTCGTCGAGCTCGGGCACCACCGCCACGAGCCGCTTGCCGTTGCCGTCCCACGCGGCGACCTCCTCGGCGCTCGCGCGGTGGAGCGGCGGCGACAGCAGGATCGCGCCGTCGATCGGGTACTGCGCCCCGTAGCGCAGCGCCAGCTCGGTGCCGAACGACCAGCCGACGAGCCACGGATGCGGCAGCCCCTGCTCCTCGACGAAGCGCATCGCGGCCGCCACGTCGTGCCGCTCCCCCTCGCCCTCGTCGAAGGCGCCCTCGCTGGTGCCCCGGGGCGAGCTCACGCCGCGCAGGTTGAAGCGGAGCACCGCGACGTCGGCGAGCGCGGGCAGCCGGTTCGAGGCCTTGCGCAGGATGTGCGAGTCCATGAAGCCGCCGTGGGTCGGCAGCGGGTGCAGCGTGACGAGGGTGGCGACCGGGTCGCCCGAGAGCGGCGTGGCGAGCTCGCCGACGAGGGTGAGGCCGTCGTCGGTGTTCAGCTCGATGTCCTCCCGGCGCGCGGGCAGCTCGGTCGACGAACGGATCTCGTGGGTCGTCACAGGGTCAGGCTCCGATTCTCCAGCAGTGGGTGTGCCAGTGCCGGCGGGCCGCCAGGTCGCTGGCGTCTCCCATCACCCCGTCGGCGCGCCAGGTCACGAGGTGGGCCGTTCCGGGGGCGATGGGCACCGAGCATCCGGGGCACGCATAGGCCTTGACCGCGGAGGCGGCCGAGACAGGCTGCACGTTCCAGGAGATGCCCCGACGGGTCTCGGTGCGCTTCCAGCCGGCCAGCAGGCGGTCGAGGCCCGGCTCGTCGTCGTCGGCTCCGCCCGCGCTGCGGCGGGGGCGGTTGCTGCGGGGCATGCGTCCAGTCTACGAAGTCGCGGCGCGGTCAGTGCCCCTCGCCGTCGGACTGCAGCAGCCGCGACTCCTCCTGGTCGAGCATGAGCTGCGCCCGCACCAGGATGCGCGACGCGAACTCGCCGCGGCCCCGCGCCTCCAGCAGCGCGGCCCGCTCGGCCTTCAGCACCTCGATGCGCAGCACCCGGTACTGCTCGTGCGGAGCCGACTCGGCGTCCCCGCCCTGCACGGCCGCGGCGTGCGCGCGCTCCCAGGCCGACTCGCTGCGGAGCTCGGCGTCGCTGCGCACCCGGTCGACGACGCCCTCGTCGACGCGCTCCCCCGTCGGCAGGCTGAGCTCGGGCGACTCCAGCACCTGCAGGCCCGCGGTGCGCAGCTCGTCGACCAGGGTCGCGAACTCGGCGTGGTCGGCCGCCTCGTCGACCCCGCGCAGCTTCAGCACCCGGATCAGCCACGGCAGGGTGCCGCCCTGCAGCAGCAGCGTCACGATCGACACCGTGAAGGCGATCAGGATGAGCTGGCTGCGGTAGGGCGTCGCCTCGGGCAGCGACTGGGCGGCGGCCACGGTGACGACGCCGCGCATCCCGGCCCAGCTGAGCACCAGGCCGCCCTTCCAGCCGGTGGCCTCCGTGGCCTCGGGCCCGGACGGGTCGCGGCGGCGGGCTCGCGCCTGCTGATAGGCCAGCAGCGGCCCGACGAAGGCGAGCCGGATGACGAAGAGCACGAGCGCCGCCCCGATGCCGAGGACGATCGCCTCCCAGGCGTTCAGGTTCTGCGACTGCGGGTCGCGGCCGACGGCGTCGACGACGATGTCCTTGAGTTCCAGCCCCATCAGCAGGAACACGCCGTTCTCGAGCAGGAACTGGATCGTGCGCCAGTTCAGCCGCTCGCTGATCCGCACCGAGGCGGTGAAGTGCTTCGCCCCCATGTGACCCGTGTAGAGGCCCGCGACGACCACGCTCAACACCCCGGAGGCGCCGATCGCCTCGGCCGGGATGTAGGCCAGGAACGGGATGACGAACGACACGGCCGTGGTGAGCACCGAGTCGTTCAGCCGCGACCGCACCCACACCGTGAGCACCCCGACCACGAGCCCGACGCCGATCGCGACGACCGAGGAGTAGGCGAAGTCGACGGCCACTCCCCCGAACCCGCCCAGCGCGATGGTGCCCGCCGAGGCGGCCGTCGCCGTGCGCAGCAGCACGAGGGCGCTGGCGTCGTTGACGAGGCTCTCGCCCTCGAGCACCGCGATGAGGCGGGGCGGCAGACCGAGCTTCTTGCCGATCGAGGTGGCGGCCACCGCATCCGTCGGGCTGATCACCGCCCCGAGGGCGATCGCGCCGGCCAGGTTCAGGTCGGGCAGGATCATGAACAGCAGGAAGCCGGTGCCCACCGCGCTGACGATCACGAGCAGCACCGACAGCACCGAGATCGAGCCGAGGTTCTTGCGGAAGTCGACCAGCGGCAGGTTGATCGCCGAGGAGTACAGCAGAGGCGGCAGCACGCCCGCGAGGATCCACTCCGACGGCACGTGCACCGGCGGCACACCGGGGATGACCGAGATGCCGAGCCCGATGAGCACGAGCAGGATGGGCGTCGCGAGCCTCAGCTTCGGCGACAGCACCGAGACCCCGACGACGATGATCAGGCAGATCACACCGATGATCTCAGGTCGCATGGCGACAGCCTAGTGAAACCGGGCCCCGGCCCGGATCGTCAGCGGATCAGTACCAGCCGCGGTCCTCCGACGACGCCCAGGCCTCGCACGGCGTGCCGTAGGTGCCGGCGATGTAGCGCAGGCCCCAGTCGATCTGCACGTTCGGGTCGCTCTCCCAGCCCGGCCCCATCTTCGAGCCCGGGAGGGCCTGCGGGATGCCGTGGGCGCCCGAGGACGCGTTGTGGGCGGCCGGGTTCCAGCCCGACTCGCGGTTCCAGAGCGCCAGCAGGTAGTAGTAGTTCTGCTCGCCCCAGCCGTAGCCGATGACCGCCTGGTAGGCGATGTCCTGCAGCGAGCCCGGGGCGGGCGGGCCGGGGGTCGGCACGACGTTGGCCTCGCAGCCGGCCGAGGCCGCCGGTGCGGCACCGGCGGGTGCCTCGGCGTCGTCGTCGTCCTTCGGCGCGGGAGCGGCGACGACCGCGGGAACCGGCACGGGCTCGGGCGCGGGCGGGTCGGTGATCGTGTACCCGTCGCGGGCGATCGCGCTCGCCTCGCCGCTCGCGGTGAGCGACTGGCCGGCGACGGATGCGGTGCTCACCTCGGGCCCGAAGGTGCCGGTGGGCTGCGCCTCGGCCGAGTGCGCGTTCACGGCGAAGAGCAGCACGAACGAGGCGGCGACGCCGAAGGCGAGCGTCTTCAGCCCCGCGCGGACGACGGGGTTCGGGGTGGTCTGGCGAAGCGTCATGGGATCAGTACCAGTGGTTCGCGTCGGAGTGGGCGAGGGCGGAGGCCGGGTCGCCGTAGCGGCCCTGGATGTAGTTCAGGCCCCAGGTGATCTGGGTCGCCGGGTTGGTCAGCCAGTCGGCCCCGGCCGAGGCCATCTTCGAGCCGGGCAGGGCCTGCGGGATGCCGTAGGCGCAGCTCGAGGCGTTCAGCGCGTTGACGCGCCAGCCCGACTCGCGGCTCCAGAGCGCGATCAGGGCGTCGTACTGCGCACCGGTCCAGCCGCGGGCGGCGGCGAGCTCGAGCGCGACCGCCTGCGCGGTGGCGGGATCGGCGACCGCCGCGTTCGGGTCGGGGCATCCGCTGTCGGAGCTCGAGGACTTCTCGACGGGCGTCGGGGCGGCGACGATCACGGGGGGCGGCGGGGGCGGCGGGTCTTTCACCGTGTAGCCGTCGCGGATCAGGGCGGTGGCCGCCGAGGCCGACACCGCGAGGTTCTGCACCCCGACCCGGCCCTCGTCGAACTCGCCCGAGAACGAGGCCGTCGCTGACGAGACGCCCACGTTGGGGGCGACCACGGTGACGAACGCGCAGGCCGTGACCGCGGCGAGGCCGAGCAGCTGCAGCGCCGCGCGACCCGTGCGGCGCGGGGGCCTGCGAGACGCGGCCGACGCGACCGACACGGCCGGAGGGGCCGCCTCGGGGGTTCGCTCGACGGCGCCGGGAGAGCGGGTGACTCTCGGGCGATCGTCGTTCAGGGAGTGCTTGGCCACGATTCGTCCGATTTTAGCCCATCAGGCCGGTGCGTTCCCAGCTTCGGCCCGAAGTGCGGCCAGCACCGTGCGGCGCTCTGCCTGCTCGGCCGGGTCGGGGACGGGCAGCGAGGCGATCAGCCGGCGCGTGTACTCGTGCTGCGGGTCGTCCAGCACCTGCGCCCCGGTGCCCTCCTCGACGAGCTCGCCGTGGTAGAGCACCGCGATGCGGTCGGCCAGCAGATCGACGACGGCGAGGTCGTGGCTGATGAACAGCGCGGCGAAGCCGAACTCCTTCTGCAGCTCGGCGAAGAGCTCCAGCACGCGCGCCTGCACCGAGACGTCGAGGGCCGAGGTGGGCTCGTCGGCGATCAGCAGCTTCGGTTCGAGCGCGAGCGCCCGGGCGAGGCTGGCGCGCTGGCGCTGGCCACCGCTCAGCTCGTGCGGGAAGCGGTCGCCGTAGCTCTTCGGCAGCTGAACCGCCTCGAGCAGCTCGTCGACGCGGGCCCGGGCCGACGACGGGCTCTTCGCCCGGCCGTGGATGATCAGCGGCTCGGCCACCGCGTCGGCGATGCTCAGCAGCGGGTTGAAGCTCGCCGCCGGGTCCTGGAAGACGAAGCCGATGTCGGCGCGCAGCGGCTTGAACCGGCGCTCCGAGAACCCGACCATCTCGAAGTCGAGCACCTTCAGCGAACCTCCGGTCGCCCGGGTCAGCCCGCCGATGGCACGGCCGATCGTGGTCTTGCCCGATCCGCTCTCGCCGACGAGCCCCAGCACCTCGCCGGGCGCGATGGCGAACGAGACGCCCTGCACGGCGCGGAAGCCCTTGCGCCCGAGCCGGCCCGGGTACTCGATCACGAGATCCGTCGCCTCGACGACAGCGTTCTCGACGCGGCCGACGGATGCGCGTTCCGCACTCGCTCCGGCCCGATCGGCCGCACGGCTCTCGGTGTGCGCCCGACCCTGCCCGATGCGGGGCACCGAGCCGAGCAGCTTCTTGGTGTACTCGGCCTGCGGTGCGGAGAACAGCGTCCGCGCATCCGCCTCTTCGACGACGCGGCCCTGGTACATCACGACGACCCGGTCGGCGAGGTCGGCGACCACGCCCATGTTGTGCGTGATCAGCACGATGGCCGTGCCGAACTCGTCGCGCAGGCGCCGCAGCAGGTCGAGGATCTCGGCCTGCACGGTGACGTCGAGAGCCGTGGTGGGCTCGTCGGCGACGATCAGTCCGGGGTTCATCACCAGGGCGGCCGCGATCACGACGCGCTGCTTCTGGCCGCCCGAGAACTGGTGCGGGTAGTAGTCGACCCGCGTCTCGGGGTCGGGGATGCCGACCTTGCGGAGGATCTCGATCGCCTGGGCCTTCGCCTCGGCCCGGGAGATGCGGCCGTGGGCGCGCAGCCCCTCGGCGATCTGCCAGCCCACCGTGTAGACGGGGTTGAGCGCGGTGGACGGCTCCTGGAACACCATCGCGACGTCGGTGCCGCGCACCCCGCGGAGCTCGCGCCTGGACAGTGTCACGACGTCGGAGCGGCCGGTGCCCTCGCGGTTCGTCAGCAGCACCGCCCCGTTGACGGTGGCGGTGCCGGGCAGCAGGCCGAGGATCGACTTCGCGGTGACGGTCTTGCCGCTGCCGCTCTCGCCGACGATGGCGACGATCTCGCCCTTGTGCACCGTGAGGCTGACGTCGTCGACCGCCTTCACGGCGCCGGCGTCGGTCGCGAACGAGATGCCGAGCCGGTCGATGCCGACGACGGTCTCGCGCCCGTCTGCCGCGGGCGACGCGGTCGGGGTGGTGGCGGTCATGCGTTCTCCTCGCGGATGTCGACGTCGGAGGGCAGGGTCTGGTCGACCGCGGTGAGCGACACGGCGCCCGCCTTGGCCTTCACGCGCTTGCGTCCGCGCAGGCGCGGGTCGGCGAGGTCGTTCAGGCTCTCGCCGACGAGGGTGATGCCGAGCACCGAGAGAACGATGGCGAGGCCCGGGTACAGGGCCGTCCACCAGATGCCGCTCGTCACGTCGGACAGCGCCTTGTTGAGGTCGTAACCCCACTCGGCCGCCGCCGAGGGCTCGATGCCGAAGCCCAGGAAGCCGAGGCCCGCGAGCGTCAGCACCGCCTCCGACGCGTTGAGCGTGAAGATGATCGGCAGGGTGCGGGTGGCGTTGCGGAGCACGTGCCGGAACATGATGCGCGAGGTCGGGGCCCCGAGCATCTTCGCCGACTCGACGTAGGGCTCGGCCTTGATGCGGATGGTCTCGGCCCGGATGACCCGGTAGTACTGCGGGATGAACACCACGGTGATCGACAGCGCCGCGGCCAGGATGCCGCCCCAGAGGCTCGACTGGCCGCCGGAGATGACGATCGACAGCACGATCGCGAGCAGCAGCGACGGGAAGGCGTAGATGGCGTCGCCGATGACGACGAGCACCCGGTCGAGCCAGCCGCCGAGGTAGCCGGAGACCAGCCCGAGCAGGATGCCGGCGATGATCGAGAACACCACGGCCAGTACGATCACGAGCACCGCGGTCTGGGCGCCCCAGATCACACGCGAGAACACGTCGTACCCGCCGACGGTCGTGCCCATGATGTGGGCGGCGCTCGGCGGCTGCTGGGCGCCGAAGGAGCCCTGGGCGTCGCGCAGCTGGGCGAAGCCGTAGGGCGCGATCAGCGGGGCGAAGATCGCGACGAGCACGAACAGGCCGGTGATCGTGAGACCGGCGATCAGCATGCCGCGCTGCAGGCCCACGCTCTGGCGCAGCTGCTTCACGACGGGGAGCCGGCCGAGCAGGCTGTTCTTCACGGGCGGCACGGAGGCGATGACGGTGTCCGTCATGATCAGTACCTCACTCTCGGGTCGATCAGCGCGGCGATCACGTCGACGACGAAGTTCGTCACGGCGACGAAGACGGCGAGCAGGGCGACGATGCCCTGCACGGCCACGAAGTCGCGGGCCGCCAGGTAGGCGGCCAGCTGGAAGCCGAGGCCCTTCCACTCGAAGGTGGTCTCGGTCAGCACCGCGCCGCCGAGCAGCAGGGCGATCTGCAGGCCGATCACCGTGATGATCGGGATGAGCGCGGGCTTGTAGGCGTGCTTCCGCACAAGACGGAACTCGCTGACGCCGCGCGAACGGGCCGCGTCGACGTAGTCGGTGCCGAGCGTGCCGATGACGTTCGTGCGCACGAGGCGGAGGAACACGCCGGCGGTCAGGAGGCCGAGCGCGATGCCCGGCAGCACCGCGTGCGAGAGCACGTCGCCGATGGCGTTCGGGTTGCCGAGCATGATCGCGTCGATCAGGTAGATGCCGGTCTTGTTCGGCAGCGTCTGCATCGACAGCTCGGTGCGGGTCGAGGCCCGTCCGGCCACCGGCAGCCACTGCAGCCAGACCGAGAAGACGAGCTTCAGCAGGAGGCCGGCGAAGAACACCGGGGTCGCGTAGCAGAGGATGGCGAAGATGCGCAGTACGGCATCCGGAACCCGGTCGCGCATCGAGGCGGCCAGCATGCCGAGCGGGATGCCGACGATGAAGGCGACGATCAGCGCGTAGAACGCGAGCTCGAGGGTGGCGCCGCCGTAGGTCAGCAGCACCTCGGTGACCGGGCGGTTGTCGGAGATCGTGTTGCCGAAGTTGCCGGTGAAGACCTGGCCGAGGTACTCGAAGTACTGCACCAGCACGGGGCGGTCGTAGCCGGCGGCGTGGATGCGCTCCTGCAGCTGCTCGGCCGTGAGCCGGCCGCCCTGGGCCGCCGTGATCGGGTCGCCGATGGTGCGCATCAGCAGGAACACGAGCGTGACCAGGATGAAGATGGTGGGGAAGATCAGCAGGAAGCGGATCAGCAGGTACCTGCCGAGCCCTCCCCCCGCGCTCTTGGGCTTGGGGGCGACCACCGACGGAGCGTCGGTCGGAAGCAGACTTGTCGTCATCGTTGCCAATCAGTCGGAGCCGGTGGCGCACGAGGGGCGACCGGCTGAACCGGTCGCCCCAGTGCGGTGGGCCAGGAAGTACCCTAGCCCGTCCTTCGTCTTATCCCTTTGCCGGTATCTCTACTTGGTGAGGGGTGCGTAGCGGAACTTGAACGAGGCGTCGAGCGTGACGCCGTCGACGTCGGTGCCCGCGACGGCCACCTGGGCGCCCTGCAGGTAGGGAACCGTCGACAGGTCGGCGGCTTCCTTGGCCTGGATCTCCTCGATGATCGACTGACGCTCGGCGGCGTCGGGGGTGGACGCCTGCTTCAGGATCAGGTCGTTCACCTCCTTGTTGTCGTAGTGGTTGCCGAGGAAGTTCTCGGTGAGGAAGAACGGCGTCAGGTAGTTGTCGGCGTCGGAGTAGTCGGGGAACCAGCCCAGCTGGTACGCCGGGTACAGGTCGGCCGTGCGGTCCTTCGCGTACTGCACCCACTCGGTCGACTGCAGGTTAACCGTGAACAGGCCCGACGACTCGAGCTGGTCCTTGATGAGCGCGTACTCGTCGCCCGAGGAGGGGCCGTAGTGGTCGGGGCTGTACTGCAGGTTCAGCTCGACGGGGCCGGTGACGCCGGCGGCGTCGAGGGTCGACTTCGCCTTGTCGGCGCTGGGGCCGCCGTTGCCGTCGCCGTAGGTCTCCTTGAGCACCTCGGTGGCGCCGGTGAGGCCCGCGGGCACGAAGGAGTACAGCGGGGTGTAGGTGCCCTTGTAGACCTGGTCGGCGATCTCGTCGCGGTCGATCAGGTCGGCGACGGCCTGGCGCACGGCCGTGGCCTTCGCGGTGTCGGCCTCGGCCGTGGTGGCGCCGAACGGCTGGGTGTTGAAGTTGAAGGTGATGTAGCGGATCTCGCCGCCGGGGCCGTCGTAGACCTTCACCTTGTCGTTGCCCGAGAGGTCGTCGACGTCGGTGGCCGAGAGGCTGCGGAACGCCACGTCGATGTTGCCCTCCTGCACGTCGAGCTTGAGGTTCGACGAGTCGGCGTAGTACTTCGCCTGCACCGGCGACTCGGCCGGCGGCAGCACACCCTGGTAGCCGTCGAAGGGCACGTAGGAGA
Source organism: Herbiconiux sp. VKM Ac-1786 (assembly GCF_015350805.1). Lineage (GTDB taxonomy): Bacteria > Actinomycetota > Actinomycetes > Actinomycetales > Microbacteriaceae > Herbiconiux. Next base: position 175,392 of record NZ_JADKSG010000001.1, read on the forward strand.
TCAGGTTGTTGAAGTCGTAGCTGTCGATCGAGTACTGACCGGCGAACGCCTTGCCCTCGACGATGTCGGCGTCGGACGTGATCGAGTCGGCCGAGAAGACCTCCTCGTCGACGATCGGGCCGGCGGGGCTCGACAGGATCTGCGGGAAGACCTGGTCGTCGGGGCTCTTCAGCTTGAACACGACGGTGAGGTCGTCGGGCGCCTCGACCGAGTCGAGGTTGTAGAGCAGCGACGACGGGCCGTTGGGGTCGGCGATCGCGAGGTCGCGGTCGAAGCTGAACTTCACGTCGGAGGAGGTGAGCTCGTTGCCGTTCGCGAAGGTCAGACCCTCCTTGAGCTTCACCGTGTACTCCGTGGGAGCGGTGAACTCGGCGCTCTCGGCGATGTCGGGCTCGACGTCGGGGCTGCCGTAAGGGGTGTTCATGAGGAACGGGAAGACCTGGTTCATCACGGCGAACGAGCCGTTGTCGTACGAGCCGGCCGGGTCGAGCGTGGTGACCTTGTCGGTCGTGCCGACGATGATGGCGTCGCCGGAGCTCGACGAGTCGCCGCCCGAGCCGGCGCAGCCGGTGAGGGCGAGCGCGAAGGCGGCGCCGCCGGCGACGAGCGTGAGCGAGCGCCGGGTGAACGTGGATGCGGGCGTCATGTCTCGCATTACCTCTTCCTGATTTCGAAGGCGGGCAGGCGCGACGATGCGCGTGCCACCCGCTTGTGCTGTGCACCATAGCTAACACAAAGAACGGGCGCCGCCCAAGCGGGGGCCAGCGCTGACGAGGTTTCTTTACGCGATCGAAATATGTGCGGTGATTTCTGCCACCGGATGCGCGATTTCTGCGCGCATTCTGAAGATTCCTGCGCTCAGCGCACCGCGAGCATCACGTCGACCACCGCGTCGAGCACGGCGTCGACCTGCGACTCGCTGTAGCCGCCGCGTCGCGGCCGGAACACGGCGGTGCGCACGTCGGAGACCTTGACGTCGGCCCCGGCGCGGAAGTACTCCACGAGCCCGGCCGCGAAGGAGTCGACGTCGCGTCGGTCGTAGCCCTGACGCAGGAACCCGGCCCGGTCGAACTTCTCGCCGTCGGGTCGCTCGAGCCGCGCGAGGATCTCGGCCGCCCGACCTCGGGCCTCGGCGAACCACGCCTCGTCGCCCTTCTGCCGATAGGCCTGGTCGCGCTCGCGCAGCGCGAAGGCGTCCTCGAGGCGCTCGAGCGCCGCGTCGACGGCCCGGGCCTCGTAGCCGCCCTTCTCCATGCCGAACGCCGTCTGCCGCACCATCGCGGCCGTCAGCGTGTATTCACCGGCCTTGTCGCGCTCGTCGTAGGCGACGCGCGCCCTGGCCAGGAAGTCGTCGACCTCGGCGGTGTCGTAGCCGAGGCTCGAACTGCGGGTGCGGGGAAACGGTGCGCTCACGGCTCTATTGTGCCGAACTTCGCCGAGATCACGATCCGAAGACCACCCAGAGCAGGTACGCGGCGGCCGCGGAGGGCAGGATCGAGTCGAGCCGATCGAGGAATCCGCCGTGTCCGGGCAGCCACGAACTCATGTCCTTGATGCCGATGTCGCGCTTCAGCAGCGACTCCGACAGGTCGCCCACGGTGGCCGTGAAGGTGATCACGGCACCGAACAGCAGACCGAACCACCAGGGCTGGCCGAGCACGAGGATCGACAGCAGCACGCCGCCGACGAGGGCGGCCACCGCGGCGCCGGCGAGACCCTCCCAGGTCTTCTTCGGGCTGATGGTGGGGGCCATCGGGTGCTTGCCGAAGTTCAGGCCGCTGGCATAGGCCCCGACGTCGACCAGCACCACGACGACGATGAACGACAGCACCCACCACTGCCCACCGTCCTGGGCCAGCAGGAGCACCGAGATGCTCGCGAGGAACGAGACATAGACCTGCACGAAGATGCCGGCGCCCAGGTCTTTGAGGAGACCCCGCGCATCCGGTCGCGGACCCTGGCTGCGCGGCTGACGCACGGCCACCTCGACCAGCCGCCAGAGGGTGACGACGAGCATGCCCGCGAGGGCGACCAGCCACTGCCCCGTGGCGCCCCAGTAGTAGGCGGCGGGCACGACGGCGACGCCGGCGATCACCGTCGGGATGCGCGCGACGTGCAGCTTCGCGACCCGCAGCGCCGTCGCGAGCTCGAGCGTGCCGAAGGTGACCAGCACGACGGCCAGCACCAGGTAGAGCTCCTTGATGACCACGAGGCTGACGATCATCACGCCCGCCAGCACCACGCCGATCAGGATGGCCGAGACGAGGTTGCGGCCGGAACGCGCAGTGATCTTCTCGTTGGCCTCGTCGAACTGCTCCTTGCGAGCCCGCATCTGCGCCTGGATCTCGGCGCGGGTGAGCGTGCGCGTACGGCGCACGCGCGGCGTGCGGCTCGGGCGGGGCTCGTGACGGGCGGGCTGCTGCCGGCCGGGTTCCTGGCTCATCGGGGCCGTCGGTGTCAGACCTGTCGAGGTCAGACCTCGAGGAGCTCGGCTTCCTTGCGCTTCAGGGCGTCGTCGATGGCGTCGACGTAGCGCTTGGTGACCTGCTCGAGCTCCTTCTCGCCACGCGTCACCTCGTCGTCGCCGACCTCGCTCTTCAGGGCGTCGAGGTCGTCCTTCGCCTTGCGGCGGATGTTGCGGATCGAGACCTTGCCGTCCTCGGCCTTGGTGCGGACGATCTTCACGTACTCCTTGCGGCGCTCCTCGGTGAGGTCGGGCAGGGTGACGCGGATGACCGTGCCGTCGTTGTTGGGCTGGGCGCCCAGGTTCGGCACGTCGCGGATGGCCTGCTCGATGTCGCGCAGGGCGCTCTTGTCGTAGGGGGTGACGAGGAGGGTGCGCGCCTCTTGGTTCTGCAGCGACGCCAGCTGCTCGAGCGGCGTCGGCGTTCCGTAGTACGACACGAGGATCTTCTGGAACAGCGCGGGGTTCGCCCGGCCGGTGCGCACGCTGGAGAAGTCGTCCTTCGTGACCTCGACGGCCTTGGTCATTCGCTCGGTGGCATCTGCCAGTACATCCGTGATCACGGCAACTCCTTCAGTGGATCTGTGCTGTCAAGTGTAGTGGGGCGCCTCTGTGGAGGCTCGCGGGCCGCGCCCGGTGACGCCTCAGTGCGAGGTCGCGACCAGGGTGCCGATGCGCTCGCCCCGGATGGCCTTCGCCACGTTGCCCGCGGGCTCCATGCCGAACACGTGCATCGGCATGCCGTTGTCCATGCAGAGGCTGAACGCGGTCGAGTCGACGACCTTGAGACCCTGCACGAGGGCCTCGTTGTAGGTGAGGAACTCGAGCTTCACCGCATCCGGATCGATGCGCGGATCGGCGGAGTAGACGCCGTCGACGCCGTTCTTGGCGACGAGCACCTCGTCGGCGTGGATCTCGAGCGCGCGCTGCGCCGAGACCGTGTCGGTGGAGAAGTAGGGCAGCCCGGCGCCGGCGCCGAAGATCACGACGCGGCCCTTCTCGAGGTGCCGGATGGCGCGGCGCGGGATGTACGGCTCGGCGACCTGGGTCATCGAGATGGCGGACTGCACCCGCGTCTCGGCGCCGGCCTGCTCGAGGAAGTCCTGCAGGGCGAGGGCGTTCATCACGGTGCCCAGCATGCCCATGTAGTCGGCGCGACCGCGGTCCATGCCGCGGGTCGAGAGCTCGGCGCCGCGGAAGAAGTTGCCTCCGCCGACGACGATCGCGACCTCGACCTCCTGGGCCGCCTCCGCGATCTCCCTGGCCAGTCCCGACACGACGTCGGGGTTGACCCCGAGGGAGCCACCGCCGAACGCTTCACCGGAGAGTTTCAGTAGTACCCTGCGCTTCGAATCCGGCTCGCTCATCCGCCATGCATCCTCTCGTCATGCCCGTGTTCAGGCTATCGTCTCCCGCCCGGCCCCGAATGCGCGCAGGCGTGGAAAAGGGCCCGGACCCATCGGTCCGAGCCCTTCTCGTGGTGTGTTACGCGCCGACCTTGAATCGGGCGAAACCGGTCACCTGGATGCCCGCCTCGGCGAGCACCTTCGAGACCGAGAGCTTGTTGTCCTTCGCGTAGTCCTGCTCGAGCAGGGCGACCTGCTTGAAGAACGCGGTGACGCGACCCTCGACGATCTTGGGCAGAGCCGCCTCGGGCTTGCCCTCGTTCTTCGAGATCTCGGTGACGATCGCACGCTCCTTCTCGACGGCGTCGGCGGGGACGTCGTCACGGGAGAGGTACTGCGGGTCGGCGAACGAGATGTGCTGCGCGATGGAGCGAGCGGTCTCGGCGTCGGAACCCGTGTACGCCACGACCACGCCGACCTGCGGGGGCAGGTCCTTCGAGGTCTTGTGCAGGTAGATCTCGAAGTTCTCGCCCTCGAGCCGCGAGATGCGGCGGAGCTCGATCTTCTCACCGAGGATGGCGGCCTCGTCGTTGATGACGTCGGCGACGGTCTTGCCGTCGGCGGGGGCCGCGAGGGCCTCCTCGACGGTCGACGCACCGGCGGCCGCAGCGGCGGCGAGCACCTTGTCGGCCAGGGCGATGAACTTCTCGCCCTTCGCCACGAAGTCGGTCTCGCAGGCGAGCTCGATCATCGTCGCGGCGCCGTCGCCCTGCGAAGCGGCCACGAGGCCCTCGCTGGTGGAGCGGTCGGCACGCTTCGCGTTGCCCTTCGCACCCTTGAGGCGGAGGATCTCGACGGCCTTCTCCATGTCGCCGTCGGCCTCGACCAGGGCGTTCTTGGTGTCGACCATGCCGGTGCCGAGCTGCTCGCGCAGCGCCTTGACATCAGCCAGGCTGATTGTTGCCATGTGTTTCTGACTCCTTGAGAGATGTGGCGGGCCGGTTCGTGGCCGGCCCGCCGTTCATGAGTGGTTCGACGAGTCGTCGGTGGCCGCCCTCGGGCGGCCGGGCCTTACTCGGCGGCGGGGCGCTTCTCGGCGTCGGTGGCCTCGGCCTCGATCTTCGCCTCGGTCTCGACGTCGGACTCGACGTGGTGCTCGACCACGAGCGACTCGTCGGTGATCGCGGCGAGGTCGGCCTCGGCCTGGGCGTCGGCGTCGTTCTCCTCGACGGGGACCTCGGCGGCGACGACCTCGGCCACGGCCTCGGTGTCGACGTCACCGGAGATCTCGCCGTCGACGGCCTCGATCTTCTCGTCCTCGGCCTGGGGGTTCTCGGAGGCCTGGAGCAGCTCGCGCTCCCACTCGGCCAGCGGCTCGACGGCGGAGACGTTTCCGGCCTCCTCGGGCTTCTGGTGACGCTGGATGAGGCCCTCGGCCGCGGCGTCGGCCACGATGCGGGTCAGCAGCGCGACGGAGCGGATGGCGTCGTCGTTGCCCGGGATCGGGTACTGCACCTCGTCGGGGTCGCAGTTCGTGTCGAGGATGCCGATGACCGGGATGCCCAGCTTCTTGGCCTCGTCGATCGCGAGGTGCTCCTTCTTGGTGTCGACGACCCAGAGTGCGCTCGGGGTCTTCGTCAGGTTGCGGATACCGCCGAGCGACTTGTGCAGCTTGTCGAGCTCGCGCTTCTTGATGAGGAGCTCCTTCTTCGTGAAGCCGCTCTTCGCGGTGTCCTCGAAGTCGAGCTCTTCCAGCTCCTTCATGCGCGCGAGGCGCTTGGAGACGGTCTGGAAGTTGGTGAGGAGGCCACCGAGCCAGCGCTGGTTGACGTAGGGCTGGCCGACGCGGGTCGCCTGCTCGGCGATGGACTCCTGAGCCTGCTTCTTGGTGCCGACGAAGAGCACGGTGCCGCCGTGGGCGACCGTCTCCTTGACGAAGTCGTAGGCCTTGTCGATGTAGCCCAGCGACTGCTGCAGGTCGATGATGTAGATGCCGGAGCGCTCGGTGAAGATGAATCGCTTCATCTTCGGGTTCCAGCGGCGGGTCTGGTGCCCGAAGTGCACGCCGCTGTCGAGCAGCTGGCGGATGGTGACGACGGCCATGTGCCGTACTCCTTCTGTTCTCGGTTTGCTCCACGACGATGGCCGTGGATCCTGGTGCCCGGCGCGCATCCGGCCCGCCCGCGTTCACGATGGGGTGTTCACGGTGGGACCGATCGGATGCTGCTGCCTCGAGGGCACGCGAAGTCACCCCGACGAGCGGGGTGCTCCGAGAACTATACCACCCGTGCCGCCGCCTACTGCGGGGCGTCGACCGCCTGCTTGCTGCCCTTCCGCACGACCTTCAGGCTGTCCATGCTCTCGAGCGACCGGCCCTTCGTCTCGGGCACCGCGAAGAAGACGAAGAAGAAGCTCACCAGCGCGAAGAAGGTGTAGAGCCCGTAGGTGAAGGCGAGCGAGAAGCTCGACAGCGCCGGGAAGGTCTCGGTGATGGCGAAGTTCGTCAGCCACTGCGCGGCCGCCGCGATGCCGAGCGCCTTGCCGCGGATGCGGTTCGGGAAGATCTCGCCGAGCAGCACCCAGACGATCGGGCCCCAGGTGGCGCCGAAGAAGATCACGAACAGGTTCGCGCCGACGAGGGCGATCGGGCCCCAGGCGCCGGGCAGCTGCGGGGCGCCGTCGGTGACGACCGCCTGCGAGAACGCCAGCGCCATCACGCCGAGCGAGACTGCCATGCCGGCCGAACCGGTGAGCAGCAGCGGGCGGCGGCCCACCTTGTCGACGAAGAAGATGGCCACGAAGGTCACCAGCACGTTGATGATGCTCGTCACGACCGAGATGGTGAAGCTGGTGCCGGAGTTCGAGGTGTCGAAACCGACCGAGCTCCACAGGCTGGTGCTGTAGTAGAAGATCACGTTGATGCCGACCAGCTGCTGGAACATCGACAGCAGGATGCCCACCCAGACCACGGGCAGCAGGCCGAACATCTTGCCGCGGAGGCTGGCGGTGCGGGCGTTCTCCTTGTCCTCGCGGAGCGACTTCTCGATCTCCTCGAGGGCGCCGTCGACCTCGTCGGCCGGAGCGACGCTCGCGATGACCTTGCGCGCCTCCTCCTTGCGGCCCTTGCCGGCCAGGTAGCGCGGCGACTCGGGCAGGCGCCAGGCGAGCACGCCGTAGACGATGGCGGGGATGGCGCAGACGATGAACATCCAGCGCCAGGCGTCCTGGCCGAACCAGAGCGGCTCGTTCGGGCCGCCGGCCGCGCCCTGCAGCAGGGTGTCGGAGAGCAGGGCGGCGAAGATGCCGAGGGTGATGGCGAGCTGCTGCAGGCTGCCGAGGGCGCCGCGCACGGCCTTCGGCGCGATCTCGGCGATGTAGGCCGGGGCGATCACGCTCGCGATGCCGATGCCGAGGCCGCCGATCACGCGCCAGGCGATGAGGTCCCAGACCGCGAAGGCGAAGCCCGAGCCGATCGAGGAGACGAGGAAGAGGCCCGCGCCGATGAGCATCACCGGGATGCGGCCGATGCGGTCGGCGAGGCGGCCCGCGAAGTAGGCGCCGATCGCGCAGCCGAGCAGGGCGCTCGCCACCGTGAAGCCGCTGAGCAGCGGCAGGCTGCCGAGGTCGAAGTCCTCCTCGATCGCCTTCACCGCTCCGTTGATCACGGAGGAGTCGAAGCCGAACAGGAAGCCGCCGAGGGCCGCGGCGATCGAGAGGGCGATCACCTTGCGGCGCAGCTTCCTCTCGGTCGCGTGATCCGTCGTGCTGCTCGCACTCTGATTCGTCATCACACACACTCCCTCGCAGCTTCCGGGTGCCGGACGTCGTCGGCCGGCGTGACCCGCCCTCCGATCCTGGCACGGTTCGGGCGTCTTGGCGTCTTCTCCTGCACAGCTGTCGGAGCACCTTCCTCTGTTCGCAGAATCCCCTTCCGGCAGGTGCCCACTGCGGCCGGTCGTCAGGATGCTCGGCATGCCCCAGCTGCCGGCCACCCTCCTCCTGCTCGTCCTCATGGTGGCCTCTCTTGGCGCGCACTGGTCGTGGCCGCTCACCTCGCACGTGGTGGCGGCTGAGTTCGTGGCGCCGCCCCATCGCTACGGAGCCGGGCATCGCGGCATCGACCTCGTCGCGTCGCCCGGCCTTCAGGTCCTGGCGCCGGCTGACGGGGTGGTGACCTTCGCGGGCACGGTGGGCGACCGGATGCTCGTCGCTCTCGACCACGGCGACGGAGTGCGCTCCTCGCTCGAACCCGTCGTCGCGGCCCCCGGACTGGCCGTCGGCTCCCCCGTGGCCCGCGGCCGCCCTCTCGGCACCGTCGCCTCGGGCGGGCACTGCGGATCGCACTGCCTGCACCTCGGCGTGCGGATCGCGGGCGAGTACGTCAACCCGCGACTGCTGCTCGGCGGCATCCCGCGGGCGGTGCTGCTGCCTGCCGCCCTCAGGCCCGGGGGTGGGCCGCCTTGTACGACGACCGCAGCCGCTCCACGCTCACGTGGGTGTAGATCTGGGTCGTGCCGAGGCTCGCGTGGCCGAGCATCTCCTGCACCGCCCTCAGGTCGGCGCCCCCGTCGAGCAGGTGCGTCGCCGCGGTGTGGCGCAGGGCGTGCGGGCCGGCGGGCCCGCTCCCCGGCACCGACTCGAGCAGGGCGGCCACGAGCTGGTAGACGGCGCGGGTGCCGAGGCGACCACCCCGGGAGCCGAGGAACAGGGCGCCCTTCTGCGTCGTGGCGCTCCGCTCCAGCAACGGCCGCCGCGCCCGCGCGAGGTAGTCGCTCAGCGCGAGCTGGGCCGGCTTGCCGAACGGCACGATGCGCTCCTTGGAGCCCTTGCCCACGACGCGCACCGTGCGGCGGTCGAGATCGAGGTCGTCGACGTCGATGCCCACGAGCTCGGACACCCGGAGCGCCGACGCGTACAGCAGCTCGACCACCGCGACGTCCCGCAGAGCGCCGGGCTCCCCCTCGGCGGCCCGCTCCTGGAGCGTCTGCAGCACCGCCCCCATCGAGTCGTCGCTGAGCACCCGCGGCAGCGAGCGGTCGGGCTTCGGCGCCCGCAGCCGCACCGCCGCGTCGACCTCCGTCAGACCGGTCTGCCGCAGCCAGGCCGAGAACGTCTTGGCGGTCGCGGCCCGCCGCGCGAGCGTCGCCTTGGCGAGCTCCCGCTGCGACGCCTCCCACAGCCAGTCGCGGTACACGTCGAGGTCGAGCTGGCCCACGTCCTGCACCCCACGCGCCTCCGCGAACCGCTCCAGATCGCCCAGGTCGGCCCCGTAGGCGCGGACGGTGTGGTCGGAGTAACCCCGCTCGAGCCGCAGGTAACGCGCATACCCCTCGCGCGCCTTGCCGATCCCGACCATCCCCCCAGCATGCCCTGCGCCGCAGGGCGCCCCGCGTCCCCACGCCGCTACCGCGGCCCCTCCCTACTCGGGCTACTCGGGCGGTGCCACGTGCTTCGAGAAGGCCTCGAGCTGCTCGTCGGCCGGGAGCTCGGCCATCCGGTCGACGAAGGCGTTGTCGAACCCCGACACGACCGGGAACTCCCCGACCGGCACCATCGAGTGCACGATCCGGTCGTCGTAGACCTGCACGATCGAGAACGACTGCCCGCCGCCGAGCCCGACGAGCCGCCCCCGGGGCGCCACCATGTCCATCGTGTAGCAGGTGGCCGCGGCGACCGACACCGGCACCCCGGCGAAGGTGCTGTGCGTCGAGTAGTGCAGGTGACCGCCGAGCACCGCCCGCACGTCGCTGCCCTCGATCACCGCGGCGAGCTCGTCCTGCCGCTGCAGCTCGAGGATCGGCATCAGTGGGATCGTCGTGGGGATCGGCGGATGATGCAGCGCCAGCACCGTCCCCTCGGGTGCCGGCTCGGCCAGCTCGCCCCGCAGCCACTCCAGCTGCTCGGCGGACAGCTCCCCGTGGTGGTACCCGGGCACGCTCGTGTCCAGCGCGATCACCCGCAGCCCACCCAGGCGGATGCTCGCCACCACCGGCTCCGTCGCCGCCGCCTCGTCCAGCAGCTCGACCCGCAGCCGCGCCCGGTCGTCGTGGTTCCCCATCACCCACAGCACCTTCGCGCCCAACCGCTCGGCGGCCGGCTCGACGATCCCCCGGATCCGCCGATACGCGTCCTCCTCCCCCAGGTCGGCGATATCCCCTGTGAACACCAGCAGCTCGGGCCGCATCCCCGACCCCTCCAGCTGCCGCAGCGCCTGCGTCAGCCCCGCATCCGTGTCGACGGCCCCGTACAGCGCCCTCTCCCCCGCGAGAAAATGCGTGTCGCTGATGTGAACGATCGTGTGCCCCGGCACCCCGTACTGACCCATGCCCCCATCCTCCCAGCCCCACCCCTCCCCCGCCTCCCCCTGTGCCCTCCGGAAGGAGAATCGGGGGTAGCGACGCCACTCTGGGCTCGCCACCCCCGAATCTCCTCCCGCACCGCACACGGCAGTGAGGTCAGGCGCGGCTGCGTCGCCAGCCGGTCTCGGTCTCCTCGACGCGGCCCTCGAGCAGCAGGACGCCGAGCGCCGCTTCCACCGCCCGGACGGACAGACCGGCACGCACCGCGACGTCACTCGGCGAGCGACGCGACCGCCGGGTGAGGGCATCGAGCACCCGCACCTCAGCACCGTCATCGACCGCCGACGCCTCGGATGCCGACGCCACCGATGCCGACGACGAGGCATCCGCCGATGTCCTGTCAGAGTCACCGCTGGGGGTCGATGCGCCAAGCGTCACAGGGGGCGGTGCCGCTTTGGCACCATCTTCACGAACTGGTGAAGAGGGTGAGCGGGGTAGCGACGGTCGGGGCGGTCTAGGCGGCGGCGGGTCGAAGAGGGACGGGCGGGCGGCGGCCGGGCCGAGGACGAGTTCGACGACGTCGGCGGGGGACGTGACGCAGGTGGCGTCGTACTCCCGGAGGAGGCGGTGGCAGCCGGCCGAGGTGACGCTGGTGACCGGTCCGGGGACGGCGCCGAGGGGGCGACCGAGGGCGGCGGCGTGTCCGGCGGTGTTGAGCGAGCCCGAGCGGTGGCCCGCCTCGACCACCACGGTCGCTCGCGTGATGGCGGCGATCAGCCGGTTGCGCTGCAGGAAGCGCCACTTGGTGGGCGACGCCCCGCAGGGCAGCTCCGACACGACGGCGCCGCGGGCGGCGATGCGGAGCAGGAGGTCGTGGTGGGCCGCCGGGTAGAGGCGGTCGACGCCGCCGGCCAGGAACGCCACCGTGGTTCCGCTGCTCACCAGCGCGGCGCGGTGCGCCATGCCGTCGATGCCGTAGGCCCCGCCGGACACGACCGAGAAGCCGCGGTCGCTCACTCCCGCCGACAGCTCCATGGCGACGTGCTCGCCGTAGTTCGTGGCGTCGCGGGATCCGACGATGGCGATACCGCCGCCCGGGTGGTCGACCGCCCGCACGTTCCCCCGCACCCAGAGCGCGTGCGGCGCGTGGAGATCGAGGTCCCGGCAGCCCTCCGGCCAGAGCGGATGCTCGGGGGTGAGCAGCCGCGCCTCGAACCGTGCCGCCGACCGCAGCGACCCCACCACGACCCGCGACACCACCCGCGGCCGCCACCGCTCGAGCGCCGCTCCCACCACCTCCGCGGTCACCCCCTCGTGCTCGATGCGGCCTCCCGCCTGATCGGGATCGGAGACCTCCGCGCCGAGCGCCGCGAGCCACTGCGCGGGCTCGGCGCGGTCGATGAGCATCGTCAGGGCGCGGTCCGCGCCGAGCGCGGCCACGACGAGCCCGGCGACCGAGTCCCCCGGCTCAGCGATACCCGACCAGGCCGCCGCCGCGAACAGACTCGCGCCCGAGGCTTCCTCCGAACTGGAGTCGTCAGCGAGATCAGAGGAAGACGACGGAGCCGATGCCCATTCGTCGCCGGTCAGTGGAGTAGCGGACGCGGCGGGCGGCGGGGCACCGGCGCCGGCGGGCGGGACCGCGACCGCCCGTGCCAGGGTGAGGACGAGGGAGCGGTCGAGGCCGAAGAGCATCATGCCGAGACCGACTTCCGCAGGAAGAGCGCCCAGCCGACATGGTCGGGGGCCGGGGACGGCACGGCGTCGAGGTCGGCGAGGGTCCAGGCGACGCGGAGGACGCGGTCGTAACCGCGCATGGTGAGGGTACCGCGCTCGAGAGCTCGGTCGATGGGGCCCGAGGTCGCGGGTGGGAGACGGCGGGGGCGCGAGCGGAGCCACGAGCCCGGGACCTCGGCGTTCGTCTTCCACGGCGTGGCCGAGAGGCGGGCGCGGGCGACGGCGCGGGCGTTCTCGACGCGGGCTCGCGCCGAGGCGGTGGTGGTGCGCGGGAGGTCGTCGTCGGTCATCCGCACCGCCGAGGTGGTGACGCGGTTGACGCGCAGCTGCAGGTCGACGCGGTCGAGCAGCGGGCCCGAGAGGCGGCCGAGGTAGCGGCGGCGGGAGAGCGGCGAGCAGGTGCAGGGCACGTCGCCGGCGCCGTACTGGCCGCAGGGGCACGGGTTCGCGGCCAGCACGAGCTGGAAGCGGCCCGGGAAGCGCGCGGTGGCGCTCGCTCGGTGGATCACGATCGTGCCCGACTCGAGCGGCTGCCGCAGCGCATCCAGCACCGACGACGGGAACTCGGGCGCCTCGTCGAGGAAGAGGATGCCGTGGGCGGCGCGCGCGGCGGCGCCCGGCCGGATGACCTTCGAGCCGCCTCCGACGAGGGCCGCGGCCGACGAGGTGTGGTGCGGGCTCTCCAGCGGCGGGCGCGTGATGAGGCCGTTCAAAGGGCGGCCGGCCAGCGACGAGACCGAGGTGACCACGAGCGACTGCTCGGCGTCGAGGTCGGGCAGGAGTGCCGGGAGGCGCTGGGCGAGCATGGTCTTGCCGGCTCCGGGCGGCCCGAGCATCAGCAGGTGGTGCCCTCCGGCCGCCGCCACCACGAGCGCCTCGACGGCGTCGGCGTTGCCCACGACGTCGGCGAGGTCGCCGTCGGGTGCGGGAGGAGCGGGCGCCACCGGGAGCGTCAGCGGGTCGACCGAGGTGGGCTCGAGCACCGCCCCGTGATGGATCAGCGTCTGCCGCAGCGACGCCACCGTCACGATCTCGACGTCGGGCACGAGCAGCGCCTCGGCGGCGTTGCCGGCGGGCACGACGAAGCGTCGGTACCCCGCGGCCCGCGCGGCGACGATCGCCGGCAGCGCGCCCTGCATCGGCCGCACCCGGCCGTCGAGGCTGAGCTCACCGAGGTGCACCACCGCGCCGATCGCCGACGCCGGGATGACGCCCTCCGCCGCGAGCACCGCCACCGCGATGGCGAGGTCGTAGGTCGACCCCTGCTTCGGCAGCGACGCCGGCGAGAGATTCACCACGATCTTCTTCGCCGGCAGGGCGCAGCCGTCGTTGGCGGCGGCGGCCCGCACCCGGTCTTTCGCATCGGACAGCGCTGCATCCGGCAGCCCGATCAGCTGGAACCCCGGGATCGCATCGGCGATGTGCGCCTCGACCTCGACGACGGCCCCGCTCATGCCGAGCAGGGCGACCGACAGCGTTCGCGCCACCATCAGTGCACCTCCTGGAGGTGCTGCACGCTCGGTTCGCCGTGCGTCGGCCAGATGACGCCGACCACGTCGATGCGGAACGGCATCCGCCGCCCGGGGTGCACGGCCGCGACGTACGCCGCGGCCAGGAGATGCAGCCGCCGGAGCTTCGCGGGCGTGACGGCCTCGAACGGATGCCCGTAGGCCTCCGAGGTGCGCGTCTTCACCTCGACGATGACGAGCGCGGGCCCGTCGATCGCCACGATGTCGATCTCGCCGGTCGCGCAGCGCCAGTTGCGCTGCACCACCTGCATGCCGATCGCGGCCAGGTGCTCGGCCGCTATGCCCTCACCGCGGTGGCCCAGTTCGTCTTTCGCCTTCATGTGTACCTCCGCGACCAAGGGTGCGGAAGAACGCAGGAGCGAAAGGCGTCAGACGAGGATCTGTGGACGAATCACGAAGAAGTCGAAATGTGCAGGACGAAACGCCCTACTCGTCGAGCGCCAGCTCCTTGGGCAGCTCGAAGTCCTTGCTCGAGAGCTCCTCGACGTTGACGTCCTTGAACGTCAGCACGCGCACCGACTTCACGAAGCGGTCGGAACGGTACACGTCCCACACCCACACGTCGTTCATCGTGAGCTCGAAGTAGAAGTCGTGCTCCGTGTCGCGACGGGCCAGCTCGACCTCGTTGGCGAGGTAGAAGCGGCGCTCGGTCTCGATCACGTACTTGAACTGGGAGACAACGTCCCGGTACTCGCGGTAGAGGGCGAGCTCGACCTCACGGTCGTAGTCCTCGAATTCGTCTTCGTCCATCGTGGCTCCAGTCTAGGCGGCTACGCGACCGACTCGACGCCGGGTTCCGGATGCCCGCCGGCACCCGCTGGCGAGACCGACCCCGCGTCCACCGCCTCCAGCGCCGACAGCGCCGCGAGGTCGAACAGCTCGGTCGACCCGACGATCCGCGACAGCCACGTGTGCCGGTGCAGCGGCGAGGCCCCGAGCGAGACGATCGCGTCGCGATGCTCTTCGCTGGCGTAGCCCTTGTTCCGCTCCCAGCCGTACGCCGGATGCTCGGCCGCGTGCTCGATCATCATCCGGTCCCGCGCGACCTTCGAGATCACCGAGGCCGCGGCGACCGAGGCGCAGTCGCGGTCGGCCTTGATCCGGGTGCGCACCGTGACCGGCACGGGAGCGGCGGCGCTCAGCCAGTCCCACTGCCCGTCGAGGATGATCGTCGCCGCCGTGACGTCCACGCCGTCGGCGAGCAGCGACTCCAGGGCGCGGCTGCCCGCCAGGCCGAGGCAGGCGCTGATCCCGAGCGAATCGATCTCGGACGCGGAGGCGTACCCGACCGCGTGGGCGAGGCTCCACGCCCGGGCGATGGGCGCGAGCTCCTCCCGCCGCGGCTCCGACAGCATCTTCGAGTCGCGCAGCCCCTTGGGCACCGACTTCGTCGCGCGGATGTCGATCACGCTGACGCCGACACCGACCGGCCCCGCGAGCGCACCGCGCCCGACCTCGTCGCAGCCGATGATCAGACCGCTGTGAGGAGCGGCGTCGGCAGGAGCATCCTGAACCGGAGGCGCAGAAGCCCGCCGACGCGGCTTCACCAGCCCCGCGATCTCACGCTCGAACCGCAGCGTGGGATCGGCGACCGGACTCACTGGACGGCTCCCGGCAGAGCAGGAGCAGCGACCACACCCTCAGAAGACGACGAAGACGACGAGGACGACGGAACAGAAGGCGCCGACAGCGGCTTTGCCGCCCCCTCCCGCGACGGTATCCCGTCGAACACGTTCCCGTGGTTGTCGAGCCACCCCCAGTGGTCGATCGGCCACGTCACCAGCACCGCGCGCCCCACCACGTTCGCCTCGGGCACGAACCCCTTGCCGGGCTTGTCCTGGTTGAACCGCGAGTCGGCCGAGTTGTAGCGGTTGTCGCCCATCACCCAGAGCGAGTCGGCGGGCACCGTGATGTCGAACGGCTCCTGCGAGACGGCCGAGACGCCGTCGGGCAGTTTGAGGTAGGAGTTCTCGTCGAGCGGGATGTCGTTGACCTCCATCTGCCCGAGCGCGTTGCAGCAGACGACGTGGTCGCCCGGCAGCCCGATGACGCGCTTGATCAGGTGGTCGTTGGCGTCGTCGGCGGCGAGGCCAACGCCCTCGAGCACCCAGTCGACGGCCGCGGCGAGCGGGTTCTTCGGCTGCTCGACCGTCGGCATCAGCCAGCCGCCCGGGTCTTTGAAGACCACGACGTCGCCGCGCGAGATGGGGATCAGGTTCGGCTCGAGCTGGTTCACGAGGATGCGGTCGTCGACCTGCAGCGTGTTCTCCATCGACCCCGAGGGGATGTAGAACGAGCGCACGAGGAACGTCTTGATCAGCACCGACGCCAGCAGCGCGATGACGAAGATGATCACGAGGTCGCGGGCGAAGAGCCACGCGCTGCGCGAGCGCCGCGACTGCGACGAGTCCGACCGCCCCCCGGCGGTGTCTTCGCGTCGTTCGTGCGAGGGCACTGATGTGTCTGTCATTTAACCGCCTGAGCTCCCGAACCACTGTAGTGGTCGGGAGCTCAGGATAGCTCTCAGTGCGTGCCGGGCACGCAGAGAATGCGCAGCTTACGCGAAGCGCTTCTCCTTGATCTTGGCCTTCTTGCCCCGCAGGTTGCGCAGGTAGTACAGCTTGGCGCGACGCACGTCACCGCGGGTGACGATCTCGATGTGGTCGATCACAGGGGAGTGCACGGGGAAGGTGCGCTCGACGCCCACCTGGAAGCTGACCTTGCGGACGGTGAAGGTCTCACGGACGCCCTCGTTCTTGCGGGCGATGACGACGCCCTGGAAGACCTGGATACGCGAGCGCGTGCCTTCGATGATGTTCACGTGCACCTTGACGGTGTCGCCGGCACGGAAGTCGGGGATGTCGCTCTTCAGCGACGCTGCATCGACTGAGTCGAGGATGTGCATGATGTGTTCGCAATCTGTACCCGCCACAGGTCGACTACGGCTTCGGTGTCAGTAGAAGATGTTGTGCCCGATAGTTGCTGGCTCCCCTGTGGCAGAGCCGGGCCGCGGCACAAGGGTCCATTGTGTCACAGACGCGCGGATGCACGCAAAGCGCGGTCAGCCGCGGGGCGACGATCCTCGCTCGGACGTCTCGATCACGATGTACTCCCCGTCGACGCGGGGTGCCCGCACGGCACCCGGAGCGGACGGGGTGCGCGGCATCTGCGCCCGCGCGGCCTGCGCCTCGAAACCGGCGAGCGTCGCCTTGACGCGCTTGCGGGTCTCGACCACGAGCTCGACGATGCCGACCCAGAACAGGGCGATCAGCGCCACCACGGCGAGGGTGCCGAGGAGGGCGGTGAACTCCGTGAAGAAGCCGACCGAGATGACGAGGCCGTGCAGCACGGTGAGCAGCAGCACGTCGAGCCACGAGACCGCCTTCGCGGCCCGCACCTCCTTGCGCGCCGAAGTGATGCCGGCGACGGCGAGCATGCCGACGGTGAGCATCATCACGCCCACGATCAGCCCGAGGATCTGCCAGCCGGTGGCGGCGAAGACGCCCCAGCCGACCAGGATCCACGCGGGGAGGATCACCGCAGCGGGGAACTGCCAGTAGAAGAAGGCCCGTCGGATGAACACGTCTCCAGAGTATGCAGGCTCTCCGGATGTTCGCTGTGATCCCGGTGGGTAGGGTCTTATAGACACCGCCCCATCGGAAGGACCCCGCATGATCGAGCTCAAGACCCCCGCCGAGATCGAGCAGATGCGGCCCGCGGGCGTGTTCGTCGCCGAGGTGCTGACCGAGGTCGCCAAGCGGGCCACCGTCGGCACCAACCTCCTGAAGCTCGACCAGATCGCGCACGAGATGATCACGGCGCGGGGCGCCGAGAGCTGCTACATCGACTACCACCCTTCCTTCGGCGCCTCGCCGTTCGGCAAGGTGCTCTGCACGAGCGTCAACGACGCGGTGCTGCACGGGCTCCCCCACGACTACGCGCTGCGCGACGGCGACCTCCTGACCCTCGACTTCGCCGCCTCGGTGAACGGCTGGGTCTCCGACTCGGCGCTGTCGTTCGTGGTGGGCGCGCCGAAGTCGGCGGCCGACACCACGCTGATCGAGGTCACCACCGCCGCCCTCGCCGCCGGCATCGCCGAGGCGAAGCCCGGCAACCGCCTCGGCGACATCTCGGCGGCGATCGGCGCGGTCGCCACGGCGGCCGGCTACGGCGTGAACACCGATTTCGGCGGGCACGGCGTCGGCCGCACCATGCACGGCGACCCGCACGTGCCGAACCAGGGCCGCGCCGGTCGCGGGCTGCCGCTGCGCGCCGGCCTCGTGATCGCGATCGAGCCGTGGTTCCTCGAGACGACCGACAAGATCTACACCGACAAGGACGGCTGGACCCTCCGCTCGGCCGACGGCTCGAACGGCGCCCACATGGAGCACACGGTGGCGATCACCGAGGACGGCCCGCTCGTGCTCACCGCCCGGAGCTAGCGCGGGCGCGCATCCGTCGCCGCCTCACGACGCCCCGGCGGCGGCTACTCGGGCGGCAGCAGGTCGGGCGGCAGCAGGTCGGGCCGCACCCGTCGCGTGCGCTCGAGCTGCTGCTCGCGGCGCCACGTGTCGACCGCCTTGTGGTTGCCGCTCATCAGCACCGGCGGCACGTCGAGGCCGCGCCACGAGGCCGGCTTGGTGTAGCTCGGGTACTCCAGCAGCCCGTCCTCGTGCGACTCCTCGACGAGGCTCTCGGGGTTGCCGACGACACCGGGGATGAGCCGGCCGATGGCCTCGATCATCGCCATCACGGCGACCTCTCCCCCGTTCAGCACGTAGTCGCCGATCGAGACGAGTCGCACCTCGGCACGGGTCGCGGCGTGGTCGAACACGCGCTGGTCGATGCCCTCGTAGCGGCCGCAGCCGAACACGAGGTGCTCGCGGCCGGCCAGCTCGCGGGCCATCGCCTGCGTGAACACGGTGCCGGCGGGCGAGGGGAAGATCACGACGGGCCGGGCGTCCGGATGCTCGGGCAGCACCTCGTCGAGGGCCTCACCCCAGGGCTCCGGCTTCATGACCATGCCCGCGCCGCCGCCGTAGGGCGTGTCGTCGACCGTGCGGTGACGGTCGTGGGTGAAGTCGCGCAGGTTGTGCGGCACGACCTCGAGGATGCCCGTGCGACGCGCCTTGCCGAGCAGCGAGATGTCGAGCACGTCGAAGAACTCGGGGAAGATCGTGACGACGTCGATGCGCATCCCCTAAGCCTAGGCGGGCGGACATCGCCACGAACGACGAGGACCGACACCGCATGCGGGTCGGTCCTCGTGTGGCGTGCGTTACTCCGCGTCGGACGCGGGTGGCGCCGGCTCGTCGTCGTCGGGCAGCTCCTCGAAGAGCCCCGTCGGCGGCGTGACGGTGACCACACCCGCGGCGAGGTCGACCGACGGCACGATCGCCTTGACGAACGGCACCATGACCTCGGTGCCCTCGTTCGTCTTGACGATCAGCAGGTCTTGCGCCGGCATGTGCTCGACGAGCTTGACGGTGCCGACCTGCTCACCGTCGCGCTCGACGCGGAGGCCGACCAGCTGGTGGTCGTACCAGGCGTCGGGCTCGGTCGAGACTGCGTCGGCCTCGTCGAGGTCGATCCAGAGGATCGCCTTGACGAGGCCCTCGGCGGCCGTGCGATCCGAAACGCCCTTGAAGAAGCCCACCGGATGCCCGTTGTACATGCGCAGCTCAGCGAGCTCGAGGGTCTCACCGTGCCAGGGCGAGGACGTGGGCACCTGGAGGGTGAACACCGCGCCCGGAACGAAACGTCGTTCCGGGTCGTCGGTGAACAGCTCCAGCTTGATCGCGCCCTTCAGCCCATGGGCCTTGGTGAGACGACCGACCCGCAGTTGCGTCTTGTTGTTCTCAGTAATCGGTGTCCACCACGTCTACACGAACGCGCCGGCCATCGGCCAGAGCGGTGACGAGGGTGCGCAGCGCCTTGGCGGTGCGACCGGAACGGCCGATCACGCGGCCGAGGTCATCGGGGTTCACACGAACCTCGAGGACCTCGCCGCGCGGTGAGCTCTTCGTGATGACCCGGACGTCGCCCGGGTTGTCGACGATCCCCTTGACGAGGTGCTCGAGAGCGGGAGCGAGCAAGGTCAGGCCTTGTCCGCGGCGTCTTCGGCGGCCTCGACGGCAGCCTCGTTGGCCTCGGTGTCGGTCGCGGCAGCGGCCTCGGCGTCAGCAGCGGCCTCGGCCTCGACGGCCTTGGGCTCGGCGGCCTTCGGCTTCAGGACGGGCTTCTTCTTCTCGTCGACGACGAAGGCCTCCTTCTCGCCCTTGACGCGCACGGTCGAGACCGCGTCCTTGTCGCCCTTGAACTTGCCCCAGTCGCCGGTGAGCTTCAGCAGCGCGGCCACCTGCTCGGTGGGCTGGGCGCCGACGCCGAGCCAGTACTGGGCACGCTCGGAGTCGACCTTGATGACCGAGGGCTCCTCGGTCGGGTGGTACAGACCGATCTCCTCGATGACGCGACCGTCGCGCTTGGTGCGCGAGTCGGCGACGACGATGCGGTAGTACGGCGCACGGATCTTGCCGAGACGCTTCAGACGGATTTTGACAGCCACAATTCTCCTGTGTGATCTATGAGGTGGGCGAACTGGGGGCCGTGAGCGTGGGGGCACACTCGGCACAAGCTCTGAGGGAATCCACTCCGCCTGATTAGAGGGTCGGGCGGGGGCAGACTCGACTGGCTATTCTGACAGAGATTGCTCCCAAAGCGGTAATTCTGGAAAGGCCCCTGCATGGAGATCTCCTTCGCCCCCTCGGAGCGCTCGACCCTCGGCATCGAATGGGAGGTCGCGCTCGTCGAGCAGAGCTCGGGAGATCTGGTGTCGGTGGCGGCCGATGTGCTCGACGCGCTCCGGCAGGACGACGGCTCCGAGCATCCGCGGATCACCGGCGAACTGCTGCTCAACACGGTCGAGCTCGTCAGCGGGGTGCACCACCGGGTGGCGGATGCGGTGGACGATCTGCAGGGCCAGCTCGCCGAGGTGCGGGCCATCACCGACCCCCTCGACGTCGAGGTGATGTGCGCCGGCTCGCACCCCTTCGGGCAGTGGTTCGACCAGACCGTCACCGACAAGGAGCGCTACCACAAGCTGATCGACCGCACCCAGTGGTGGGGGCGCAACATGATGATCTGGGGCATCCACGTGCACGTCGGCATCGACGACCGCGAGAAGGCGCTGCCGATCGTGAACTCGCTGCTGAACTACTACCCCCACCTGCAGGCCCTCAGCGCCTCGAGCCCGTTCTGGGGCGGGGTGAACACAGGATACGCCTCGAACCGGGCGCTGATGTTCCAGCAGCTGCCGACCGCGGGCCTGCCCTACCAGTTCGGCGCCTGGGCGAACTACGAGGAGTACGTCGACGACCTGCTGCGCACGGGCGTGATCAGCGACCACACGGAGGTGCGCTGGGACATCCGGCCGAGCCCGCAGTGGGGCACGGTCGAGATGCGCGCCTGCGACGGCCTGTCGAGCCCCGAGGAGATCGGGGCGGTGGCGGCGCTCATCCAGTGCCTCGTCGACGACATGTCGGCCCGCCTGGACGCCGGCGAGGAGCTGCCGACGATGCAGCCCTGGTACGTGCGCGAGAACAAGTGGCGGGCCGCCCGCTACGGCATGGACGCCGAGATCATCCTGAACTCCGCGGGCGACGAGCAGCTGGTGACGGATGCGGTGGCCGGCGAGCTCGTTCGCCTCGCCCCGGTCGCCGAGCGGCTGGGCTGCGCGGTCGAGCTCGACCAGGTGAACCTGATCCTCGAGCACGGCGCGAGCTATCAGCGGCAGCTGCGGATCGCCGAGGCGAACGGGGGGAGCCTGAAGGCGGTCGTGGCATCGCTCACGCGGGAGCTGCGGCACGGGCTCGCCTGAGCATCCGCTCGCCCGCCCGCGCGCCGGCCGGCCCGCCCGCTCGGCCGCCCGCCCGCGCGGCCGCCCGCCCGCTCGCCCACTTGCGCTAGGTCGTGACCGAGTCGCGCCAGGCCACGAGGTCGCGCACGCCCTGCATGTCGAGCTCGGGCGCCGTGATGCCGAGGGTGAAGAGCGTGACGCCGAGCTCGAGCTGCCGGTCCATGTCGGGCAGGCCGTCGCCGCGGGCGCCGCGCGTACCCACCGAGATCTCGATCTCGGACATCGGGCGGTCGACCTTCTCGCACCATTCGCCGAGGATGCCGAGCTTGCGCTCCAGCGTCTCGGTGTCGGCGAAGGAGTGCCAGATGTCGGCGTGCTGGGCCACGATGCGGAGGGTCTTCTTCTCTCCGCCGCCGCCGATCAGCACCGGGATGTCGCGGGTGGGCGCCGGGTTGAGCTTCGCCCAGCGCGACTCGATGCGGGGCAGGGCTTCGGCGAGGGCATCCAGTCGCTGACCGGCCGTGCCGAACTCGTAGCCGTACTCGTCGTAGTCACGCTCGAACCAGCCCGAGCCGATGCCGAAGATCAGCCGGCCCGTGTCGCCGTCATGGGCGCTGATGTGGTCGACCGTGCGGGCCATGTCGGCCAGCAGGTCGGGGTTGCGGTAGCTGTTGCAGGTGACCAGCGGGCCGAACTCGATGCGGGACGTCTGCTCGGCCCAGGCGGCGAGCATGGTCCAGCCCTCGAAGTGCAGGCCGTCGGGCTCGCCGGAGAGCGGGTAGAAGTGGTCCCAGTTGAAGGCGATGTCGACGCCGAGGTCTTCGAGCTCGGCGAGGGTGTCGCGGATGGTCGCGTAGGAGGCGTGCTGGGGAGCGATCTGCACGCCGACGCGCACAGGGCGGGAGGTGGTCGTCATGGTGCCAGCATAGGCACGCTGAGGCCGCCTGGCGCCTAGCCGCTCACCGACCGCGAGGCTCCGACTAGCGCAGGAAGCGCTGCAGGGCCTCGAGCTCCTCGGGGCTCGGGTTCTGGCCGCCCGCCGGGGCCTTGGCGCCGAGGCCGAAACCGGCACCGCCGCCCGAGCCCGCCGCGATCGCCGGCTTCTCACCCGAGGCGCGCGCCGCGTTCTCGGCCGCCCGCTTCGCGGGGTTGCCCGAGCGCGATCCGCTCTTCTTCTTGGCCTGCGGCTTGCCGCGCCCGCCGCCGAAGCCGGCACCCGGGATCGGGCCCATGCCGGGCACGTTCGGCACGCCGCCCTTCGCGACCGTCTTCATCATCTTCGAGGCCTGCTCGAAGCGCTGCACGAGCTGGTTCACGTCGGTGACGGTCATGCCGGAACCGCGCGCGATGCGCAGGCGCCGCGAACCGTTCAGGAGCTTCGGGTTGGTGCGCTCGGCCTTCGTCATCGACTGGATGATCGCCTCGGTGCGCACGATCTCCTTCTCGTCGAAGTTGTCGAGCTGCTCCTTCAGGCCGCCGGCGCCGGGCAGCATGCTCATCATCTTCTTGATGGAGCCGACGTTGCGCAGCTGCTGCATCTGCTTCAGGAAGTCGTCGAGCGTGAAGCTGTCGGTCGCGAACTTCTCGGCGACCTTGCGGGCCTCCTCCTCGTCGAAGGCGCCCTGCGCCTGCTCGATCAGGGAGAGGATGTCACCGAGATCCAGGATGCGCGAGGCCATCCGGTCGGGGTAGAAGGGCTCGAAGGCGTCGAGCGTCTCGCCGGTCGAGGCGAAGATGATGGGGCGTCCCGTGACCGACGCCACGGACAGCGCGGCACCGCCTCGGGCGTCGCCGTCGAGCTTGGTCAGCACGACACCGGTGAAGTCGACGCCCTCCTGGAACGCGCGGGCGGTGGCCACCGCGTCCTGACCGATCATCGCGTCGATGACGAACAGCACCTCGTCGGGGTCGACGGCCTTGCGGATGTCGGCCGCCTGCTTCATCATCTCGGCGTCGACGCCGAGGCGGCCGGCCGTGTCGATGATGACCGTGTCGTACTGCTTGTCGATCGCGTACTTGATCGAGTCCTTCGCCACGCGCACCGGGTTGCCGACGCCGTTGCCGGGCTCGGGGGCGTAGACCGGCACGCCGGCCTGGCCGCCGACGATCTGCAGCTGGTTCACCGCGTTGGGGCGCTGGAGGTCGGCCGCGACGAGGATCGGGGTGTGGTTCTCCTTGGCGAGCCAGCGCGCGAGCTTGCCGGCGAGGGTCGTCTTACCGGCACCCTGGAGGCCGGCGAGCATGATCACGGTCGGCGGCTTCTTCGCGAACTCGAGCCGGCGCTGCTGCCCGCCGAGGATCTGCACGAGCTCCTCGTTGACGATCTGCACGACCTGCTGGGCCGGGTTCAGGGCGCGGTTGACCTCGTCGCCGAGGGCGCGCTCGCGAACCTTGCCGGTGAACTCCTTGACGACCTCGAGCGCGACGTCGGCGTCGAGCAGGGCACGGCGGATCTCGCGCACCGTGCTGTCGACGTCGGCCGGGCTCAGCTTGCCCTTCGTGCGGAGGTTCTTGAAGGTTTCGGCGAGCCTGTCCGAGAGATTTCCAAAAGTAGCCATCGTGCGCCTAGTTTAACCGTTCCGCGGGCCGGCCGAGGCGCGCTCACGGCGAACGCCGCCCGGCGCCGTTCCCAGCCGGTCTGCAACTCGTTAACGTAAAGTAAACAGTTGGCCGGAAGGGGGTGCACGCATGAGTGCGATGTTCCGATCCCTCGCCAGCATCGACTACCGCATCTGGTTCGCCGGCGCCCTCGTCTCCAACGTCGGCACCTGGATGCAGCGCACCGCCCAGGACTGGATCGTCCTCACCGAGCTCAGCGACCACGACGCCGTGGCGCTCGGCATCACGACCGCGCTGCAGTTCCTCCCCCAGCTGCTGCTGGTGCCCTTCTCAGGGCTCATCGCCGACCGGCTCGACCGGCGCCGCACGCTGATGGTGACGCAGCTCGCCATGGGTCTGCTCGGCGCGGGGCTCGGCGTCATCGTGCTGGCCGGGCTCGCCCAGCTCTGGATCGTCTACCTCTTCGCCCTGCTGCTCGGCGTCGCCGCCGCGGTCGACGCCCCGGTGCGCCAGACCTTCGTCTCTGATCTCGTGGCCGGGCCGAACCTCGGCAACGCGGTCGCCCTCAACTCGGCCTCGTTCAACGCCGCCCGCACGATCGGGCCGGCCGTCGCGGGCCTGCTCGTCGCCGGGATCGGGGCGGGCTGGGTGTTCCTCCTCAACGCCGTCACGTTCGCGGCCGTGCTGGCGTCGCTCGTCGCGATCCGCCGCGACCGGCTGGTGCAGCAGCCGCGGGCGCCCCGGGCGAAGGGGCAGCTGCTCGAGGGCTTCCGCTACGTCCGCCGCCGGCCCGACCTGCTGATCGTGTTCGCGGTGGTGTTCATCATGGGCACCTTCGGCTTCAACTACCAGATCTTCACCTCGACCATGGCGACCGTCACCTTCGGCCTGGACTCGGCGGGCTTCGGCATCCTGACCTCGGTGATGGCCGTCGGATCGGTGGCCGGGGCGCTGCTCTCGGCGAGCCGGGACAAGCCGCGGGTGCGACTGGTGTTCCTGTCGTGCGGGCTGTTCGCGGTGGCGGCGCTGGCCGCGGCGCTGGCGCCCTCGCTCGTGACGTTCGCCGCGGCCATCGTGCTGATCGGGTTCGCCGGGCAGGTGATGATCACGACCGCCAACGGCACCGTGCAGACGAGCACCGATCCGCTGATGCGCGGGCGGGTGATGGCGCTGTACATGGCGATCCTGATGGGCGGGACGCCGATCGGGGCTCCGCTGATCGGGGCCGTCGCCAACACGCTCGGGCCGCGGTGGGGGCTCGGGGTCGCCGCCGCCGCGGGGTTCGCGGCCTTCGCCGCCGGGGTGGTGTGGCTGGCGGTGTACCGCCGGGCGCGCATCCGTCGCACCGGGCACGGGCTGGGCGCACGGCTGCAGCTGGTCTACGGGGAGGGCGACCGGATGGCCGGGGCCGTCACCGCGACCGGGTCGTTCCAGGCGGTCAGGCCGCGCGCGGAGCTGGCCGAGGATCTGTCGCTCGACGAGGCGGACGCGCGGCGGGGCTGAGTCTGTTCTTTCTCTCGTAGTTCGTCTTTTCGTTGTCGGGGGCCTCTGCTTGAGTGGACGCATGCGCCACTCCATCGTCATCCTGCCCCAGTACCCCTGGCCCGAGATGCGGCGGCGCTGGCAGCTCGCGGAGGAGCTGGGCTTCGACAGCGCCTACACCTACGACCACCTCTCGTGGCGGTCGCTCGCCGACGAGCCCTGGGGTGCCACGGTGCCGACGCTCGCGGCGGCCACGCTGGCGACGTCGCGCATCCGGCTGGGCACCTTCGTGGCGTCGCCGAACTACCGGCACCCCGTGCCGTTCGCGAAGGAGCTGGCCGCTCTCGACGAGCTGTCGGGCGGGCGGATGACCTTGGGTCTCGGCTCGGGAGGCACGGGTTTCGACGCCACCGTGCTCGGCGCCGAGGTGCTGCCGCCGCGGGCGAGGCACGATCGCTTCGCGGAGTTCGTGGCGCTGCTCGACGAGCTGCTGCGCTTCGAGCAGCGCGGGTCGGGCGGCATCTCGTCGTCGGGGTCGTTCTACACGGCTCAGGATGCGCGGATGGTCGGTGCGCCGTCGCAGACGCCGCGCGTGCCGTTCCTGATCGGCGGCAACGGGCCGAAGGGGCTCGCGCTGGTGGCGCGGTACGGGGAGGGCTGGGTGACGACCGGGCGCGACGGCGCCACGGGTTCGGCGTGGTGGGATGCGGTGGCCGAGCAGTGCGCGCGGCTCGACGACGCGCTCTCGGCCGCGGGGCGCTCGCCGTCCTCCCTCTCGCGGCACCTCTCGCTCGACAGCGGCGGAACGTACTCGCTCGAGAGCGTCGACGCCTTCGAGGAGCTGTCGGGGCGGGCCGCCTCGCTCGGGTTCACCGACGTCGTGAGCCACTGGCCGCGGGAGTCGGGCATCTACGCCGGGCGCGAGGAGGTGCTGCTCGAGGTGGCCTCGCGCTTCGGCGCCCACGGGTAGCGTGGAGGGGTGGAGTTCGCGACCAATCCCCATGACGGCGTCCGCATCGCGTATCGGCACCAGGCTCCGACCGCCGCGCATCCGTCTGTCGGCGACGGGTCGGCGCCCGTGCCTCTCGTGCTCGTGCACGGCACCGCGCTCTCGCAGGCGATCTGGCGCGGCTTCTGGTACCTGAAGGCGTTCGCGCCGTCGCGCGCCGTCGTCACGCTCGACCTCCGCGGTCACGGCCGCAGTGACAAGCCGCACGACGCCGCCGCCTACGACATGGGCCGCTTCGTCGACGACGTGGTGGCGGTTCTCGACGCCCTCGGCATCGCCCGGGCGCACTACCTCGGCTACTCCCTCGGTGCCCGCGTCGGCTTCTCGCTCGCCGCCACCCACCCCGACCGTCTGGCGAGCTTCATCAGCGTGGCGGGCGCGCCCGGCACCGGCGCCGGCACCTTCGACCGGGTCTTCTTCGAGGGCAGCATCGATGCGCTCGAGCGCGGCGGCATGGAGGGCTTCCTCGCCGAATGGCAGCGCACCACCGGCAGCCCCGTCGACCCGATCACCCGCACGGCCTTCCTGGCGAACGACGCCCCGGCCCTCGCAGCCTACATGCGCGAGACCGAGCGCCAGGCGACCGTGCCCGACGACCTGATCGCCCGCTTCCCGATGCCGCTCCTCCTGCTGGCCGGCACCCGCGACCGCCCCCGCCTCCGGGCGGCCGAGCACGTGCAGGCGGCCCTCCCCACGGCCGAGCTCACGATCCTCGACGGCGCCACCCACGCCGACACCCCCCGCCACCCGGGCGCCCTCCCGGCCATCCAGGCCTTCCTCGACCGCCACCCCGCCTGACCGGCGCGACCGCGCGGACTAACGACCGGCCCGAGCGGCGAGCCAGCAAACCAGCGCGGACCTAGCCGACGAGGTTCTGCGCGAAGACGTGGGGCGTGAAGCCCGTGAGGTCGTTGATGCCCTCGCCCTGGCCGATCAGCTTGATCGGGATGCCCGTCTTCTCCTGCACGGCCAGCACGAAGCCCGCCTTCGCGGAGCCGTCGAGCTTCGTGATGACGAGGCCGGTGACGCCCGCGTGCTGGATGAACGCATCGGCTTGAGCGAGACCGTTCTGCCCGGTGGTCGCGTCGAGCACGAGCAGCACCTCGGAGACCGGCGCCTGCTTCTCGATGACGCGGCGGATCTTGCCGAGCTCATCCATCAGACCGCCCTTGGTCTGCAGCCGGCCCGCGGTGTCGATGATGACGATCTCGGTGCCGTTCGCCTTGGCCTTCTCGATGGTCTGGAAGGCGACCGACGCCGGGTCCTGCCCCTCGTGCTGCGGGCGCACGATGTCGGCCCCGGCGCGCTCGGCCCAGGTCGCGAGCTGCTCGACGGCGGCGGCGCGGAAGGTGTCCGCTGCTCCGACCACGACGGTGCGCTGGTAGGTCTTGAGGAACCGGGCGAACTTGCCGATGGTCGTGGTCTTGCCGACGCCGTTGACGCCGACCACGAGCACGACGGCCGGACGTTCGGTGAGCTTCAGGGTCGGGTCGTACTTGGAGAGGCGTTCCTCCATGGTCTCGCGGAGCATCCGCTGCAGGTCACGTGGGTCGGTGGTGTTGTAGCGCTGCACGTTGGCGCGCAGTTCGTCGACGACCTGCTCGGTGACGGTCGGGCCGAAGTCGGCCTTCAGGAGCGCGGTCTCGAGGTCGTCCCAGGTCTCGTCGTCGATGGTGCGCTTCTGGAACATCCCGCGCAGGGCGCCCGAGAGCGACCAGGGTGTGCGATCAGCCAATGCGCTCGGACACCTCGCGCGCCGACGGGTTGGTGGCCGTCGAGCCGTCGGGGAAGATCAGCGTCGGAACCGTCTGGTTGCCGCCGTTCACCGAGGCGACCAGCTCGGCCGTGCCGTCGACCTCCTCGATGTTCACCTCGGTGTAGGCGATGCCCTGCGCGTCGAGCTGGCTCTTCAGGCGCTTGCAGTACCCGCACCAACCGGTGGAGAACATGGTGACGGAGCCCGCGGCGGGCGTGTAGGTGTCGATCGAGGCGATGCTCATGGCATCAGTTTAAGCCCGGCCGAGGGCTCAGGCGTCGCCGTCGAACATCGTGGTGACCGAGCCGTCGGAGAACACCTCGCTGATGGCCCGCGCGATCAGCGGGGCTATCGGCAGGATGGTCAGCCTGTCCCAGTGCTTCTCGACCGGGATCGGCAGGGTGTCGGTGACGACGACCTGGTCGATGAACTCCGACTGCAGGATGGTCGAGGCCGGGTCGCTGAACACGGCGTGCGTCGCCGCGACGACCACGCCGGTGGCGCCGTTCGCCTTGAGCGCCTCGGCGGCGGCCACGATGGTGCGGCCGGTGTCGATTAGGTCGTCGACCAGCAGGCAGACGCGGCCGGCCACGTCGCCCACGATCTCGTGCACGCTGACCTGGTTCGGCACGCGCGGGTCGCGGCGCTTGTGGATGATCGCGAGGGGGACGCCGAGCTTGTCGCTCCAGATGTCGGCCACGCGCACGCGGCCCATGTCGGGGCTGACCACGGTGAGGGTCGACGGGTCGAGCACCTTCCGCATGTGCTCCATCAGCACGGGCATGGCGAACAGGTGGTCGACGGGGCCGTCGAAGAAGCCCTGGATCTGCGCGGCGTGCAGGTCGACCGACATGATGCGGTCGGCGCCGGCGGCCTTGAACAGGTCGGCCACGAGACGGGCCGAGATCGGCTCGCGCCCACGTCCCTTCTTGTCCTGGCGGGCGTAGGGGTAGAACGGCGCGACCACGGTGATGCGCTTGGCGGATGCCCGCTTCAACGCGTCGACCATGATGAGCTGCTCCATCAGCCACTCGTTGATCGGAGCCGTGTGCGACTGGATGACGAACGCATCCGCCCCTCGCACGCTCTCGCCGTAGCGGATGTACAGCTCGCCGTTGGCGAAGGTGCGGGCCTCGGTGTCGACGAGGGTGGTGTCGAGTTCGGCCGCGATGTCCTCGGCCAGTTGCGGATGAGCTCGCCCTGAGACGACGAGGAGGGACTTCTCTCCGCTGGCCTTGATTCCGGACACCTATTCTCCGCTCGTTCGCGTTGGGGTCTGCGTCGTGGTCTCGCCGTCGCCGTCGTGGGCCCGGGCCGCTGCTTGCGCCGCCGCCGTGCCCGCCCGGTTCTGCTCGACCCAGCCGGCCATGTTCCTCTGAGGCGCCACGTTTATCGCGAGCGAGCCGGCCGGCACGTCCTTGCGGACGACCGTTCCGGCACCCGTGTAGGCGCCGTCACCAATCCTAACCGGGGCGACGAAGACGTTGTGCGACCCGGTGCGAACGTGCGACCCCACCTGGGTGCGGCTCTTGTTCACGCCGTCGTAGTTCGCGGTGATCGTGCCCGCACCGACGTTCGACTCGACGCCGACCTCGGTGTCGCCGATGTACGACAGGTGCGGCACCTTCGAGCCCTGCCCGATGTGCGAATTCTTGGTCTCGACGAAGGTGCCGATCTTGCCACCGGCGTCGAGCACGGTGTTCGGCCGGAGGTAGGCGAACGGTCCGACGGATGCGCCCGCCCCGATCACGCTCAGGGTCGCGTCGGTGCGCTTCACGACCGCGCCCTCGCCCACCTCGCAGTCGACGAGGGTGGTGTCGGGGCCGATCTCGGCACCACGGGCGACGCTGGTGGCACCCTTGACCTGGCTTCCCGGATGCACGGTCACATCCTCGGCCAGGCTCGCCTTCAGGTCGATCCACGTCGTCGCCGGGTCGATCACGGTGACGCCCGCGAGCTGCCAGCCCCGCACGATCAGCGCGTTCAGCTTCGCGGCCGCCTCGGAGAGCTGGGCGCGGTCGTTCACGCCGGCCACGATCCACGGCTCGGCGACGGTGACCGCGGCCACGTCGGAGCCGGCGCGGCGGAGGAGCCCGACGACGTCGGTGAGGTATTTCTCGCCCTGGGCGTTCGCCGTGGTGACCTGCGCCAGCATGTCGCGCAGCTGGGCGAGGCCGAAGACGTAGACGCCGGCGTTGATCTCGCGGAGGGCGCGCTCGGACTCGGTCGCGTCCTTCTGCTCGACGATGCGGTCGAGCATCCCGTCGGCGCTGCGGACGATTCGGCCGTAGCCGGTCGGGTCGTCGAGCTGGGCGCTCAGCAGGGTCGCGCCGGCGCCCGTACGGCGGTGCTCGGCCAGGAGGCCGGCGAGGGTGTCGGCGTCGAGCAGTGGTACGTCGCCGCTGACGACCAGCACGTCGCCGTCGAAGCCCGCGGGCAGCGCCTGGACGGCCTGCTCGACGGCGCGGCCGGTGCCGGGCACCTCGTCCTGCTCGACGACGATGGCCGACGGGAAGTGGTCCTCGATGACCTCGACGACGCGGTCGCGCTCGTGGCGCACGACGGTGAGCGTGTGGGCGGCGTCGAGCTGGCCGGCGGTGGCGAGCACGTGGCCGATCAGGGGCACGCCCGCGATCTCGTGCAGGATCTTCGGGAGGGACGACTTCATGCGCGTGCCCTGGCCTGCCGCGAGGACGATGATGGCGAGGTTCTGGTCGGGCATCTTCAGGGTCTCCTTCGTCGCAGTGCTGGAGCACGGGAATCGATCCACCGGATCGATTCACGCGCTCCGCCTCCGGGATTCGAACCCAGACCTAACAGCTCCAAAGGCTGTCGTGCTGCCATTACACCAAGGCGGACCACCGCGGTCTCCCCCGGTGCAGTAGTCCAGTCTGCCAGACGGGCCGCGTCACGCCCGGCGCGGCTTGGGGATAATGAGGGGATGAGCAGCAGGCCGACCCGGGACACCGTCGACGAGATCGTCGACGCGTGGATGCGCGAGCATCCGGATCTCGACTTCTCGCCGCTGAAGATCCTCTCGCGGGTGTCGCGGCTCGCGAAGCAGCTCGAGAAGACCCGCCGCGCCTCGTTCGCCACTGTCGACCTGGAGTCGTGGGAGTTCGACGTGCTCGCCGCCCTGCGCCGAGCGGGCAGCCCGCACGAGCTCAGCCCGAAGGCGCTGCTCGAGCAGACCTACGTCTCGAGCGGCACGATGACGAACCGCATCGACGGCATGGTCAGGCGCGGGCTGGTCGAGCGGCGCACCGACCCCAACGACGGCCGGGGGGTGCGGGTGCGGATGACCGGGGAAGGCCGTGACCGCGTCGACGGCGCCATCTCGCACCTCGTCGCGGCCGAGACCGAGCTGCTCGCGGGCCTCACGAAGGGCGACCAGGAGCGGCTGGCGGCGCTGCTGCGGCGGCTGTCGTTGGACATGGCCTGAGCGCCTGAGTCGAGGGCGATTATTCGAGCATTCATCAGGAGTTTATGATAGAATCTCAGTATGACTCCAGCCGCCCTCCTCCACGACATGGCCGCGCAGGTCTGCGGCCTGTCTGGCGCGGGTCAGGCGGGTCTCGGCGACGACGAGCTGCTGGAAATGGTGGCCGCCTACGAGGCCCTCGGGCGCGCGGTGTCGGCGCAGCAGGTGCGGCTCGCCGGCGAGGTCGGGGTGCGGTCACGCACGGAACTCGGTGACGAGGGCCTGAGCCGGTCGCAGAACTTCACCAGCCCCGTCGCACTCGTCGCGAAGGTGACCGGCGCGTCGGTGCGGGCGTGCAAGGCGCGGCTTGAGCTCGGTCGGAAGCTGCGGGGGGCGGTGCTGCTGGGTGGGGGCGAGGGGCCGGCGCCGTTCCCGGCGGTCGCCCGCGTGCTGGATGAGGGCGTTCTCGGGGTCGAGGCAGCGGCGGCCATCGTGAAGCAGTGCGGCGTGCTCGCCGACCGTGGATGCTCCCCCGAGGTTCTGAGTCTCGCCGAGGAGACCCTCGTCGACCAGACCCTCTCGTGCCGGCTGACTGCCGATGAGACATTCAGGGCTGCGATCCATCTGCGCGAGGTGCTCGACCCCGACGGTGCCGAACCGCGCGACGAGGTGCTGCAGATGCAGCGATCACTGACGATCACGCAATCGGCGGATGGGATGTATCGGGGGAAGTTCGCGCTCCCGCCCGAGCAGGGCGGGGTGTGGGTATCGAGCATCCTGGCGATGCAGAGCCCGCGCGTGGCCGGGCCGCGGTTCGTCGATGGAGACGAATACGTGACTGCCGACGGCCGCACCCAGGCGCAGAAGAACGCCGACACGGTGACTGAGCTCATCGCTCGCGCGGCCGGCGCCGACGACATGCCCCGCATCAACGGTTCAATCGCCACCGTCAACGTGCACATGACCCTCGATGACCTCGAGAAGGGCCGGGGCGTCGGGTGGATCGATGGCATCGACCAGCCCATTCCCGCCTCGACCGTGGCGCAGTTGCGGTGCTCGTCACCGGTCGCGGCGACGCTGTTCGGCGACAAGGGCGAGGTGCTCTTCCACGGCAAGGCCAAGCGGCTCTTCACCCCAGCGCAGAATCGGGCGCTAGCGGCGAGGGATGGCGGGTGCGTGTGGCCCTCCTGCGACCGGCCACCCTCGTACTGTGAAACGCACCATGCGAACGAGTGGGTCTCGGACGATCATCCGCCCGGACGAACCGACATCGACAACGGCGTCCTCCTCTGCCACTTCCACCACTCCCACCTGCACAAATCACCATGGAAACTGACCATGCAGAACGGGGTGCCTCACCTCATCCCTCCGAGGTGGGTAGACACGGAACAGAAGCCGATCCCGACGACCCGTCGACGCACCATCCAGCGACCCGCCGCCTAGCCAGCCACCGCATCCGGAGGCAAGCGCGAAGCGCGCGGCAGCACACCCGGCTGCCGCGCGCTGACGCGCTTGCCCGAGATGGACATGGCCGGGTCTACAGACCAGCGCCGTCAGTCGTCGAGGAGCTCCGAGAGCTCGAGCCAGCGCGTCTCGTGGGCCGCGATCTGCGCCTCGGCCGCTTGCACCTCGGCCGTGAGTGAGCCGAGGCCGACGTAGTCGGACTGGTCGTGCTCGGCCAGACGGTGCTGCAGCTTGTCGATCTGCTGGGTCTGCTTCTCGATCTTGCGCTCGAGCGAGGAACGCTCCTTCTCGGCGGCGCGCAGTTCGGCGCCCGCGAGTGCGGGGGCGGAGGACTTGTGTCCCGCATCCGTCGCCTTCGTGCCCACCTCGAGCGAGCCCTCGCCGGCCTCGCGCAGGGTGAGGTACTGCTCGAGGCCGCCCGGGAGGTGGCGGAAGCGACCGTTCAGCACGGCGTACTGCTGGTCGGTGACGCGCTCGAGCAGGTACCGGTCGTGTGAGACGACGAGCAGGGTGCCCGGGAATGAGTCGAGCAGGTCCTCGAGGGCGGCCAGCATGTCGGTGTCGAGGTCGTTGGTGGGCTCGTCGAGGATGAGCACGTTCGGTTCGTCGAGCAGGATCAGCAGCAGCTGCAGCCGCCGCTTCTGCCCACCCGAGAGGTCTTTCACCGGGGTCGACAGCTGGGCGCTCGTGAAGCCGAGGCGCTCGAGCAGCTGACCGGGCGTGAGCTCCTTGCCGCCGGCGACGTACGAGGTGCGGTAGCGGCCGATGACCTCGCTGACGCGGTCCTTCATCACGTCCTCGAGCTCGGCGAGCTGCTGCGTGAGGGTGGCGATCTTGACGGTCTTGCCGCGCTTGACAGTTCCGGTGGTGGGCTTCACGGCACCGGTCACGAGGCCGAGCAGCGTCGACTTGCCGGCGCCGTTGACGCCCAGGATGCCCGTGCGCTCGCCCGGGGCGATGCGCCACTCGACGCCCTCCAGCACCTTCTTCTCGCCGAAGGAGACGCTCACGTCGAGCACGTCGACGACGTCCTTGCCGAGGCGCGCGGTGGCCATCTGGGTGAGCGAGACGGTGTCGCGGATGGGCGGCTCGTCGGCGATCAGGGCCTCGGCCGCGTCGATGCGGAACTTGGGCTTCGCGGTGCGGGCCGGGGCACCGCGGCGCAGCCACGCCAGCTCCTTCTTCATCAGGTTCTGGCGCTTGGACTCGGTGGCGCTGGCCATCCGGTCACGCTCGACGCGCTGCAGGATGTAGGCCGCGTAGCCGCCCTCGAAGGGCTCGATCAGGCGGTCGTGCACCTCCCAGGTCTGGTTGGAGACCTCGTCGAGGAACCACCGGTCGTGCGTCACGACCGCGAGGCCGCCGCTCGAGGCCGGCCAGCGGCGCTTCAGGTGCTGGGCGAGCCAGGCGATGCCCTCGACGTCGAGGTGGTTGGTGGGCTCGTCGAGGAAGACGACGTCCCAGTCGCCGACGAGCAGGGCCGCGAGGGCGACGCGGCGGCGCTGGCCGCCCGAGAGGGTGCCGACGACGGCCTCCCAGTCGATGTCGCCGAGGAGGCCCCCGATGACGTCGCGCACCTTCGGGTCGCCCGCCCAGATGTGCTCGTCGATGTCGCCGACGACGGCCTGGGCCACGGTGAGGGACGAGTCGACGGTGTCGGCCTGGTCGAGCATGCCGAGGGTGACGCCGCGGCGGCGCGTGACGCGGCCGCTGTCGGGTTCGATGCGGCCCGAGAGCAGGGAGAGCAGGGTCGATTTGCCGTCGCCGTTGCGCCCCACGATGCCGATTCGGTCGCCCTCGTTGATGCCGACGGTGACGGAATCGAAGATGACTCGGGTGGGATATTCGAGATGGAGCGCCTCAGCGCCCAGGAGATGAGCCACCTGTCGAGGGTACAGGGCGCGGATGGGAGCCCGGCCCAGCCTGCCCCGCTCACATGGGGACGCGACCGGTGCGCACCTATGCTGGGCGGATGCTCGCCGATCGCCGCCGGTTCTCCTTCTCGTTCGACGGGCGCAAGGCCACCCTGAAGCGGGTGCACCGCGCGAGCGAGAGCTACGAGCTGAGCGTCGACGGGGTGGCGCAGTCGGTGGTGTCGTTGACGGATGCGCGGCTGCTCTCCTGGCCCTACGTGCAGCACATCGCCCGGGCGATCGACGCGGCCGCGGCGCCCGGCGCTCCCGTCTTCGCCGTGCACCTGGGGGCGGGCGCGATGGCGCTGCCGCGGTACGTGGCGGTGACGCGTGCGGGGTCGCCGCAGCTCGTGGTGGAGTTCGAGCGGGAGCTCTGCGAGGCGGTGCTCGCCGCGCTGCCGCTGCCCGAGGCGGCGGACATCGCGGTCGCGTACGGCGACGCCCGGGCTCTCGCCGAGACGGGCTCGGGCCTGGAACGCGAGTGGCGGGGCGCCGAGGTGACGGTCGTCGACCTCTGGGACGCCGCGACCATCCGCGCCCACGTCGCAAGCCTCGAGTTCTACCGCCTCGTGGCGGGGCGGTCGGCGCCCGAGGGGCTGGTGGCGGTGAATCTGCTGGACGGGCATCCGTTCGAGTACGCGCGGGCTCAGGCGGCGACCCTCCGAGAGGTGTTCGCCGACGTGGCCGTGGTGACCGACTTCGACCCCGACGACGCGGAGGGGCCGCTCGGCAACGTGGTGGTGCTGGCGAGCGGTGGAGCCGTGGCGGTGGCCGCGCATCCGGAGCTCTTCGGGGACGAGAAGCCGTTCGTGCTGCACGGCGCCGCCCTCGACGCCTGGATCGGCGACGCGCGGGTGCTCACCGACGCCGACGGGGTCGACTCCCCCGACATCGACGACCCCCGCTGGGCCTGACGGGCACTCAGCGGGGGCCGGTGTCACGGCTTGGCCGGGCGCGGGCGGGGCGGGAGGGTGCCCATGGTGGTGCCTTTCGGTTCGCCGGGGCCGCGCCTCGACGTCGCCCGGATGCCGAAACGGTAGCGCCGAACGCCGGAGCATCCGCCTGAGCAGTTTGTACTCAGTGCCGGATCAGCCCCGCAGCAGGCGCGTGCGGCTCAGGCCGACGACCGCGCAGCCCATCAGGCCGATGAACCCCGCGATGCCCAGCACGTAGACCGCGACCGCGCCGTAGCCGCCGGGCTGCGACGGGTCGAGGAACGGGTACGGGTACCAGCCGACGAGCGGCCCGCGGATCATCGTGTAGACCGCCCAGGCGATCGGGAACGCGACGATCGCCCAGAGGGCGCTCCAGCGGAGGGGCGATTTGCCGGGCGAGAGGATCCAGACCAGCACGATGTAGATCGGCGCGATCAGGTGCAGAACCTCGTTCGACCAGGCCAGGGTGCGCCCCTGCTCGAGCGTGATGCTGCGGAGCAGGAGGTTGTAGACGACGCCGGTCGTCGCCATGTACGTGACGATCGCGGCGAGCGAGAGGTTGAACCAGGGCGGGTCGCGGCGCACGGTGAACGAGAAGTAGGCGCCGACGAGCAGGGCGATCGCGGCGAGAGCGTTCGAGAGGATCGTGAAGTAGCTGAAGAAGTTCACCAGGAAGTGCGTGACGTCGGGCACCACGTCGAGGCTGTAGACGAGCTGCCCGACGATGGCCGCGATGATCACTCCGGCGGCCACGACCCTGATCACCCCGAACACTCTGCGCATGGGCACACTCTAGCGACGGGCTCTACGATTGACGGATGCCCGACCAGAACGCACCCGTCGCCCCTGCCGTCTCGCCCGCCGCCGTCTCGCCCGCCGTGGTGGAGGCCATCCGCTCGGGCATGACCGAGACGCCCGACTTCCCGTCGGAGGGCATCCTGTTCCGCGACCTGTCGGGGCTGTTCGCCGACGCGGAGGGGCTGCGCACCGTCGCGGAGGCGCTCGTGGAGGGCTTCGGGCCGATCGACGCGGTGGCCGGGGTCGAGGCGCGGGGCTTCGTGCTCGGCGCGGCGGCCGCCGTCGCGACCGGGCACGGGATGCTCGCCGTGCGGAAGGCCGGCAAGCTGCCCGGCGAGGTGCTGAACGAGAGCTACGCGCTGGAGTACGGCTCGGCGAGCCTCGAGGTGCACCCGTCGACGCTGCCGCCGCGGGCGCGCGTGGTGATCGTCGACGACGTGCTGGCGACGGGTGGGACGCTGGCGGCGACGATCCGGCTGATGGAGCGGGCGGGCTGGGACGTCGTGGGGGTCGCCGTCGTGCTCGAGCTCGAGGCGCTCGGCGGACGTGCGGTGGTCTCGGCGGCGACCGCGGCCCCGGTGAAGGCGCTGCTCGCGCTCTGACGCGCGGCTGGTCGCGACGGTCGGCGCGCGACGCCGGTCGACGTGGGACGCCAGTCGGCGCGCGACGCCAGCCTGCGAACGACCCTAGCCCGCGGAGACGCTAGTCCGCGACGACGCGGGCGCCCGCGACCGGGCCCGTGACGCGCACGACGTGGTGCCGCGCCGCGCTCAGCGCGATCTGCAGCTCGAGCGCGCCGTCGAGGTCGGCCGCGAGGAACGCGATCGTCGGCCCCGAGCCCGAGACGATGCCCGCGAGGGCGCCGTTCTGCTCCCCCACCTCGAGCACCGAGGCGAGCCCCGGGCTCAGGTGCAGCGCCGGCGCCTGCAGGTCGTTGCTCAGCGACTCGGCGAGCATGTGCGGGTCGCCCGCCCGCAGCGCCTGCAGCACGTCGGCGTCGACGGTCGGCTGGCCCTGGGCCGGGAAGATGTCCTGCGCGTGCCGCTCGCGGTGGCGGTCGAGCTCACGGTAGACCTCGGGGGTCGAGACACCGTGCTCGGGCAGCACGAGCACCCACGGGAACTGCCCCTTCGCGAGGGCGGGGCTGAGCTGGTCGCCCCGTCCGGTGCCGATGGCGGTGCCTCCGGCGAGGGCGAAAGGCACGTCGGCGCCGAGTTCGGCGGCCAGCGCGAGCAGCTCGTCGCGCCCGAGGTCGGTGCCCCAGAGGGTGTCGCAGGCCAGGAGGGCGGCGGCAGCATCCGCCGACCCGCCGCCCATGCCGCCCGCGATCGGGACGTTCTTCGAGATGCGCAGCGACACGCCCTCGCGGTAGCCGGCCCGCCGGGCGAGCAGGCGCGCGGCGCGGATCGCGAGGTTCGACCCGTCGGTCTCGAGCCCCGAGGTGTCGATGTGGCCGCCCTCGAAAACGACCGAGAAGTCGTCGGCGGGGCTGGCGAAGACGTCTTCGTAGAGCGAGACGGCCTGGTAGGCGGTGGCGACGTCGTGGTACCCGTCGGGCATCACCGCGCCCACCTTGAGGAAGACGTTGATCTTGCCGGGGGCCCGCACGTGCACGGTCTTCGGTGCGCCCCGGTCGTTCATGCTCTCCAACCTATCCCACGTGGCGGACGCCCCCGATCAGTGCCCCGACAGCACCCGCACGAAGTCGGCGAGGAACGCCTCGCGGTCGACGTCGAGCACC
Source organism: Herbiconiux sp. VKM Ac-1786 (assembly GCF_015350805.1). GTDB lineage: Bacteria > Actinomycetota > Actinomycetes > Actinomycetales > Microbacteriaceae > Herbiconiux. Next base: position 213,700 of record NZ_JADKSG010000001.1, read on the forward strand.
ACGACGGTGTCGGGAGCCGGCTCGCTCGGCCAGGACACCGGCAGCCCGGTCGCGGTGCGCATGAGGTGCGCGCGGGTGGCGAAGCCGTCGCTGGTGATGTTGACGGGGCCGGTGGTGGCGGAGGTGATCCACTCGGGATGCACCAGCAGCGCCGCCGCGAGCCCGTCGTGCGCCGGCGAGACGCGGCGGCCCCAGGAGTACTGGTAGAAGTCCATGTACGCCTCGAGCACCTGCGCCGAGAAGGTGCCCCACTCGGTGCCGGCACGGTGCAGGGCCTGCACGGCCTGCTCGTCGACGATCGTGTGGGCGGTGACGTTGACGCCGACCATCACGAGCTGACGGCGCGGCGCCGCGAAGACCCGGCGGGCGGCCTCGGCGTCGTTGTGGATGTTCGCGTCGACCATCTGCACCGTGCCGAGCGGCGGGAACGGGCCGGACCCGCCCATGATGACCACCGAGCGGTAGAGCGTCAGCAGCTCGGGCTCGATCTCGAGGGCGAGACCGAGGTTGGTCAGCGGGCCGACGGGCAGCAGGTCGTAGTAACCGGGCTTCGAGCGGCCGAGCTCGACCAGCAGCTCGGCGCTGGAGAGCGGCGAGAGGTTCTTCGGGGCGATCGGGTCGGACCAGAGGTCGCCGAGTCCGTCGCGGCCGTGCACGTGCCCGGCGATGCGCGGCTCGCCGTCGATGGGGCCGGCGGCGCCGCGGGCGACGAGCACGTCCTCGAGGCCGGCGAGCTTCTGCACGCGGGCGATGTTCGTCAGCGCCGCCTCGACCGGGGTGTTGCCGTAGACGCTCGTGATGGCCGAGATCTCGGCGTCGTCGCGGCCGGCCAGGTAGAGCAGGGCGAGCGCGTCGTCGATGCCGGTGTCGGTGTCGACGACGATGTGGCGGGTCTCGCGGGCGGGGGTGGGGGTGGCCGTGGCGTCGGTCATGGTGCGTCCTTCGGTGCTGGTCGGGTGGGGCGGATGCGCGGCCCCCGCGCGAGGCGGGCGGCGGGCGAGGGGCGGCGGCACGGGCATCCGCTCGTCGCCGGGGTGGGGCGGGTCAGGTGGTGGTGAGCGAGGCGCGCTTCGCGAAGCGGATGCGGGTGGCCACCAGCACGAGCAGCGTGATCGCGTAGGGGGCGGCATCGGTGAGCTGCTGGGGCGCGCCGATGCCCTGCAGGCGGAAGCCCAGCGCCTCGGCCGCGCCGAAGCCGAGGCAGGCGACGGGCAGCCAGAGCGGGCGGCCGGCGACGAGCATGACGGCGGCGACGGCGATCCAGCCGCGGCCGGCGGTCATGTTCTCGGTGAAGACGGTCACGTTGCCGAGGGCCAGCTGGGCGCCGGCGATGCCGCAGAGGGCTCCGCCCGCGATGGTGACCCAGGTCTGATACGAGGCGACGCTCACGCCGAGGGCGGCCGCGGCATCCGGATGCTCGCCCACGCCCCGGAGGCGCAGGCCCCCCGCCGAGCGCTTCAGCCACAGCCCCACGGCGACGATGAGCACGAAGGCGAGCGGCACGAGCGCCGTCTGGCCCGCGAAGATCGGGCCGATCACCGGCACGTCGGCGAGGAACGCCATCTTCGGCAGCCCCTCGAGGCCGCGCGGCGAGAAGGAGCCCGAGGTGTCGAAGAGCACCCGCAGCAGGAAGCCCGTGAGACCGATCGCGAGGAGGTTCGTGCCGATCGCGATGATGATCGGGTCGGCGTGCCAGCGGGCGGCGCCGACCGCGAGCACCACCGAGAACAGGGCGGTCGAGACGAGCGCGGTGAGCACCCCGCCCCAGGCGCTGCCCGTGTAGTAGCTGCCCGCGACCGCGGCGAAGGCGCCCCAGAGCATCTGACCCTCGAGGGCGATGTTGAACACGCCGACCTGGGCCGAGATGGCGCCCGCGAGGGCGGCGTAGAGGATGGGCGTGGCCGCGAGGAGGACGGCCGCCACGAAGCCGAGTTCGAAGACGTGCATCAGGCCGAGCTCCTCTCGGTGCGCCGCTGGTCGAGCACCGTGCGGAGGGCGAGCACGACGATCACGACGCCCTGCAGCACATCCGACAGCTGGCGCGGCACGTCGGCCGAGCGCTCCATGCCGGCGCCGCCGACCTGGAGGATGGTGAACAGGATGGCGGTGACCGGGATCAGCGCCGGGCGTCCGCCCGCGAGCAGGGCCGCGGCGAGGCCGGCGAAGGTGTAGCCGGGCGAGATGAGCGCGCCGTCGATCAGGCGGAAGGGCGACGACATCACGATCACGGCACCGACCACGCCCGCGGCGGCTCCGGCGGCGGCCATCGCGCCGAGGGCCAGGCGGCCGACGCGCACTCCCCCGTAGGCGCCGAAGCGGCGGTTCGCGCCGACCACGCGCAGCTCGAAGCCGACGGCGGTGCGGGAGTCGACCACCCAGAACACGACCATCAGCAGCACGATGATGATGAGGCCGGCGTTGGAGTACGAGAGGTCGCCGAGGGCCCACATGCGGGCGCCCTCGGGCAGTCGGGTGGTCTGGGCGACCGCCGAGCCGGCCTCGCCGAGGGGGAAGCGCACCAGGTAGCTGACCACGGCGACGGCCACCGGGCTGAGCAGCAGGGTCGAGATGATGATCGGGATGCCGAACCGGGTGGCGAGCGGCGCCGAGATCGCTCCGAAGGCGCCCGCGACGATCGCCGCGCCGATGACGGCGAGCGGGATGAGGACGATCGAGGGCAGCGGCAGGCTCGACGCGATGACGGTGGCGGTGAGGCCGCCGAGCACGAGCTGCCCGTTGCCGCCGAGGTTGAACTCGCCCATGCGCAGCGGGATCGCCGCCGCCAGCGCCATGCCGCAGATGAAGGCCCAGACCGAGAAGGTGTAGTCGAGCTGCCCGGGGTCGAGCGAGTTCTGGATGACTGCGGTGTAGGCGGTGATCGGGTCGAGGCCGGCGGCGAGGATGATCACGGCGCCGATCAGCAGGGCGAGCACGACGGCGCCGATGGGCACGACGGCGGGGTGACGCAGGGCGGCGGTAGCGAGGCGGCGGCCGCGGCTCGACGCTTTCGCGGGGGCGGCGGACGTGGTCTCGGGTGGGGCGGTCATGCGCGGTCTCCGTCGTGGGGCGCGGTGGGGTGGGGCGCAGTGGAGCGGGGCGCGGTGGGGTCGGGCGCGGTGAGGTCGGGCGCGGCGGGGTCGGGCGCGGCGTCGGAAGCCTCGGTCGGGTCAGCGGCGGCGGCGCCCGCCATGGCCGCGCCGATGCGCTCGGTGGTGGCCTCGGCCGCCGTGAAGGAGGCGACGATCGCGCCGCCGTACATCACGAGCACCCGGTCGGCGAGGGCGAGCAGCTCGCTGATCTCGTGCGAGACCAGCAGGATGCCGTTGCCCGCCGCCCGGTAGTCGAGCAGCCGACCGTGGATGGCCCCGATCGCCCCCACGTCGACGCCCTGCGTCGGCTGCTCCGCGATCAGCAGCGGCGCCTGGTGCGCGAGCTCCCGCGCCACGACGACCTTCTGCGCGTTGCCGCCCGAGAGCGATCCGATCAGCTGCTGCTCCCCCGAGGTGCGCACGTCGTAGTCGGCGATCAGCTCGCGCGCCTGAGACCGTTCGGCCTTCAGGGACATCCACCCGCGACGGATGCCCGTGGACGCCCCGATCGGAGCGCTGCGGTGATGGCCGAGCGCCGCGTTCTCGGCGACCGTCATGGTGACGGCGCTCCCCTCGCCGCGGCGGTCCTCGGGGATGACGGCGAGCCCGCGCGCACGCCGGTCCCGCACCGAGGCTCCGGTGACGTCGGCGCCGGCCAGGCGCACGCGGCCCGCCGCGACCCCGAGGGTTCCGAGCACCGCGGCCACGAGCTCGTGCTGTCCGTTGCCCGAGACGCCGGCGATGCCGACGATCTCGCCGCGCCGCACCGAGAGCGACACGTCCGAGACGACGGTGCGCCGGCCATCCGACACCGACAGCCCCTCGACCTCGAGCACGGTCTCGCCCGGCGTGCCGGTGCCCGGGTTCTTGACCTCGGCGATCGCCCGGCCGGTCATCGCGCGCACGAGCTCGGCCGCCGAGGCGTCGCGGGTCGCGAACCGCCCGGTGACCCGGCCGTCGCGCAGCACGGTGACCTCGTCACTGACGGCGAGCACCTCGTGGATCTTGTGCGTGACGAGCACGACCGTCGTACCCGCGTCGGCCGCGCGACGGATCACGGCGAACAGGCTGTCGACCTCGCTCGGCGTGAGCACGGCGGTGGGTTCGTCGAGGATGAGGATGCGGGCGTCCCGATGCAGCGCCTTGAGGATCTCGACGCGCTGCCGCGCCCCGGCCGACAGTGAGCCCACGACGGCCGCGGGGTCGGTGTCGAGGCCGTAGCGGGCTGCCAATTCGCGCACCCGCGCATCCGCTGCCCGTCTGTCGACGAAGGCCTTGCCGAACAGGCCCCGGCGCCTCGGTTCGGCCCCGTAGACGACGTTGTCGGCGACGCTCATCGTGTCGAAGAGGCGGAAGTGCTGGTGCACCATGCCCAGGCCCGCGGCGATCGCGTCGAGCGGGCCGGCGAAGCGCACGGGGCGGCCCTCGACCCGGATCTCGCCCGAGTCGGGCTCGAGCAGACCGAACAGCATCGACATGAGCGTCGACTTGCCGGCGCCGTTCTCACCCATCACCGCGTGCACGGTGCCGCGGCGCAGCACGAGGTCGACCCCGTCGTTCGCCACGACGGAGCCGAACCTCTTGCCGATGCCGATCAGCTCGACCGCGGCCTCTCCCTCGGCGGGAGCGGGCGGCCGAGCTGCGTCGGCGGCATCATCGGATGCGCGAGAGACCATGCAGGACTAGCCGGCGGTCAGGGGGTCGGTCACCGTGATCTCGCCCGAGACGATCTGGTCGCGCACGGCGGCGACCTTCTCGATCACGTCGGGGTGGTCGGCGATGAGGCACTGCGAGTCGGCGACGCCGTCTTCGAGGCCGGTCAGGCTGACGCCGCCCTCAGCCAGGCCGTAGGAGGTGAAGCCGCCGGTCGTGCCGTCGAGGATGTCGCCGACGGAGTTGACGAGAGCCACGTCGACGCGCTTGATCGCGTTGTCGACGACGTTGCCGGGAGAGTCGAGGCACTGGTTGGTGTCGACGCCGAAGGCCTTGAAGCCGGCCTCGGAGGCCGCTTCGAAGACGCCCAGGTTTCCACCCGAGGCGGCGGCCTGCACGTAGTCGGCACCGCCGTCGGCGAGGATCTGCGCCTGCGCCTTGGAGCGGGCCTGGTCACCGAACGGGTTGTCGCCGCCGACGTACTGCACGGCGGTCTTCACGCCGGGCTTGACGCTCTCGGCGCCCGCGAAGAACGGGTCGACCCAGCGGTGCAGGAACGGGGTGTCGAGCGAGGCGACCACGCCGACGTTGCCCGACTGGGTGAGGAGGCCGGCCTCGACACCGGTGAGGTAGGTGGCCTCGTACTCCTTGAACACGGCGGAGGTGAGGTTCTCGGTGGGCTCCTCGGCCGAGGTGTCGATCAGCAGGAACTGCTGGTCGGGGTAGTCGGCGGCGGCCTGGGTGATCTGGTCGAGCACGCTGAAGCTGACGCCGATGATGATGCTCGGCTTCTCGCGAACGGCCGCGTCGATGTTCTGCTGGATGCTCGTCGGGTCTTCGCTCTCGTAGACGTCGACGCTGGCGCCGTACTTCTCGCCGGCCTGCTCGGCGCCGTCGGCGGCGAGCTGCAGGAAGTTGTTCGACCCGATGGGGGTGGGGGTGATCAGGATGATCGACTCGTCGCCGGAGGCACCGGTGCTGTCGCCGCTGCCACTGCCGCTTCCGCCGCTCGAACAGGCGGCTACGGAGGCGATGAGGCCGACGGCGAGTGCTGCGGCACCCGCTCGACGCGCGAATTTCGACATGGGTGTCCCCTTACAAAGTGGATCTGCTGTGATTGGGCGGCCGCACCAGGGGCCGCACTCCATGGTATCGGGACGGTGGGTCCCAACCCGCGCCCGGGACACATAACGAAACACACTCGTCACACGCCCGGCCTGTGTGCCAGTGGACGGCTGTGCAGGAGTGGACGGTGTCGTGCGGGCCGACGACGTACGTCAGGGGATGCTCGGCAGCGCCGCGTGCAGGGCGACGGCCTCGGCGACCACGCGCTCGGGATCGTCCCGCTGGATCGAGTGCCCGGCGCCGTCGACGACCGCGAAGTCGAACTGCGGCGACGACGCGCCCAGCCGCTCGCCCTCGTCCGTCGTGAACGAGGCACCCTTCCCCTGGTCGGCGGCCAGCACCCTCACCCTCGAGCGGATGCGCGCCGCGACCGGCTCGAGTTGCCACCGTGCGTTGTCCCGCACGGTGCGCTCCACCACGAAGGGGCTGACGAGCCGGGCGGCGACGACCTTCTGCGTGGCGTCCTCGCTGTGCCACCGCGGATTCGCGGCGAGCAGAGCGTCGGGGTCGAGCTCGCGGAGCTCGCCGAGCAGGCCGGTCACGAGGGTGTCGTGGCGGTGCTCGTCGACGGCGAGCACGGGATCGAGCAGCAGCAGCGCGCGGGCCCAGTGCGGATGGCGGGCCGCCGCGACGGTCGCGACGGCGCCGCCGAGCGAGTGGCCGATCACGAGATCCCAGCCGCGCACGGGGTTGCCGTGCGGGGCCAGCCCGAGCACGTCACCGGCGAAGTCGTCGAGGGCGTAACCGAGGGTGCGCGGCGAGGCGCCGTGCCCGCGCAGGTCGGCGGCGGTCACCGACCAGCCTTCGGCGGCGAGTGCGGAGGCGACCTGCCACCAGGTGCCGGCGGCCGAGGTGAGGCCGTGCAGCAGCAGCACGGCGGGCCGCGCGTCGGGCGGCCCCCACCGCAGGGTCGCGAGCTGGACGGGGTACCCGGCGTTCGACGTCACCCTCCGATCGTCCCACCACCCCGCCGCATCCGGCACCTCAGAGTCGCCCCGCGACGCGGATCGCGCCGCACCGCTCATGATGGGGCTCAGTTCGCACCCGTCAGGCCCGGCCCAACGCGGTGCCGGTGGTTCGGCTGCGCCGCTTAGGACGCGGTCTCGGTGGGGTCGGCTGCGGCCTGGTCGGGCGCGGTCTCGGCGGTGGCGGATTCGGCGACGGGGGTGGCGGCCTCGGCGGCGCGGGCTACCGCGAGGAAATCGTGGACCGTGAGGGACTCGCCGCGGGAGGTGGGCGGCACGCCGGCCGCCTCGAGGACGGCCGTGGCGCGCTGGGAGTCGCCGAGCAGCTCGCTGAGGGACTGGCGGAGCATCTTGCGGCGTTGGCCGAAGGCGGCGTCGACGAGGGCGAAGGTGCGCACGCGCAGCTCCTCCGAGGCGAGGCCCGAGCCGACACGGTCGAAGGCCACGAGCACCGAGTCGACGTTCGGCACCGGCCAGAAGACCTGCCGGCTGACCTGGCCGGCCGTGCGCCAGTCGCCGTACCAGGCGGCCTTGACCGACGGCGAGCCGTAGACCTTCGAGCCGGGATCGGCGGCGAGGCGGTGGCCGACCTCGGCCTGCACCATGACGACGCCGGAGCGGATCGACGGGAAGTGCTCGAGCAGGTGCAGCAGCACCGGCACCGAGACGTTGTAGGGCAGGTTGGCCACCAGGCGGGTGGGGTCGCCCGGCAGCGAGCGGATGCGCAGGGCGTCGTCGCGGATCACCGTGAGCCGCGCATCCGGAGCCAGCTGCGACACCGTGAGCGGCAGCTGCGCGGCGAGGCGGTGGTCGATCTCGACGGCGACCACCTCGGCGCCGGCCTCGAGGAGACCGAGGGTGAGGGAGCCGAGGCCGGGGCCGACCTCCACGACGACGTCGCCCGCCTCGACCTTGGCGACGCGAACGATCTTGCGCACGGTGTTGGCGTCGATGACGAAGTTCTGGCCCAGCTTCTTGGTGGGCGTCAGGTCGAGCAGCCCTGCGAGGTCGCGGATCTCGGCCGGTCCGAGCAGCGAGACCGCCGCAGCGGACGCGGCCACAGGCGCGTCGGCGTGGGCGGACGCCCCAGGCGCGTCGTCCGAGCGGGCGGACGCGTCAGGCGCGTCGGCGTGGGCGGACGCCCCAGGCGCGTCGTCCGAGCGGGCGGACGCGTCAGGCGCGTCGGCCGCGCGCACAGACGGTTCAGGCATGGCGGCCGAAGCGTCGGCCGGCGAAGCGGGGTCGGTCACGAGGCCTGCACCGGCTCGTCCTCCCAGCGGCCGTAGACGAGCTCGGTGTTCGAGGAGATCTGGGCGGCGAGCATCGACACGTCGGTGCCGAGGTGCGCGGCCATCGCGCGGAGGGTGTGCGGGATGAGGTAGGGGGCGTTCGGCCGGCCGCGGTAGGGCATCGGCGTGAGGTACGGGGCGTCGGTCTCGACGAGGAGGAGCGCACGCGGCGCGGTCTCGAGGGCCTCGCGGAGGTTGTGCGCGTTCTTGAAGGTGACGTTGCCGGCGAACGACATGTACCAGCCGTTCTCGGTGCAGATGCGTGCGAGCTCGGCGTCGCCCGAGAAGCAGTGGAAGACGGTGCGCTCGGGGGCGCCGACCCGCTTCAGTGTCTCGATCACCTCGGCGTGGGCGTCGCGGTCGTGGATCTGCAGCGCGATGCCGTTCTCTTTCGCGATCTCGATGTGCGCCTCGAAGGAGCGGTACTGCGCCGCCCGACCCTCCTCGCCCGTGCGGTAGAAGTCGAGCCCGGTCTCGCCGACGGCGCGAACGCGCGGCCAGCCCGCCAGCTCGGCGATCTCGGCCAGGGCCGCGTCGAGCCCGCCGGCGGCGGCGTACTCGGGCGCCTCGTTCGGGTGCAGCGCGACCGCGGCCAGCATGCGCGGCTCGCGGGCGGCCTGCTCGGCCGACCAGCGGCTCGTCTCGAGGTCGGTGCCGACCTGCACCACGCCGCGCACGCCGACGGCCGAGGCCCGGTCGAGGTGCTCGCGGTAGTCGATAGGGTCGGCGGTGTCGGCGATCTCGAGGTGCGTGTGGTTGTCGTACACCGGCACCACGAGCGCCTCGGGCAGCGGCGGGTAGCTCTGGTCGCCGCGGTCGGAGGGCTCGCGCGTGCGCAGGTGGTCGGGCAGCTCGGGCGAGGTCACGAGGCCTCGACCTCGATGCGCGGGAAGAGCGCCTCGAGCGGTTGCACGCGGTCGCCGCCCTGCCACTCGAAGGCCGAGCGGATGTTCTGCTCCTGCACGGTGCCGACGCCGGACAGCGCCGTCCACAGCTTGGCCGCCGCCTCGGGCACGACCGGCGACAGCAGCACGGCCAGCGTGCCGAGGCCGCGCAGCGCCGTGCTCAGCACGGTGGCGAGACGGTCGGCGTTCGCCGGGTCTTTCGCGAGGCCCCAGGGCTCCTGCACGGTGATGTAGCCGTTGAGCTCGTCGACGAGCTCCCAGATGCGCGCGAGCGCCTCGTGCACGGCCAGGCGCGAGATGGCCTCGTCGGCCGCCGCCGTGACGCGGCGCTCGGTGTCGCGGATGGCGAGCTCCGCATCCGTCACCGACGCCTCGACCGCCGTCGGCACCGCGCCGTCGAAGTAGCGGTTCACCATCGCGACCACCCGCGAGGCGAGATTGCCGAAGCCGTTCGCGAGCTCGGCCTGGTAGCGGGCCGACAGGTCTTCCCACGAGAACGAGCCGTCTTGCCCGAAGCTGATGGCGCGCATGAAGTAGTAGCGGAACGCGTCGGAACCGAAGGTGTCGGTGATCTGCTCGGGCGCGATGCCGGTGAGCTTCGACTTCGACATCTTCTCGCCGCCGACGAGCAGCCAGCCGTGCCCGTAGACCTGCTTCGGCACCTCGAGCCCCGCGGCCATCAGCATGGCCGGCCAGATGACGGCGTGGAAGCGCGCGATGTCTTTGCCCACGATGTGGGTCGCCGGCCAGAGCCGCGCGAACTTCTCGTCGTCGGAGCCGTAGCCGGCGGCCGTGGCGTAGTTCAGCAGCGCGTCGAACCAGACGTAGACGACGTGCGACTCGTCCCACGGCACCTTGATACCCCAGTCGAAGGTCTGCCGCGAGATCGACAGGTCGGTGAGCCCGCGGCGCACGAACGACACGATCTCGTTGCGCACGCTCTCGGGCTGCACGAAGTCGGGCCGCTCTTCGTAGAGGTCGAGCAGCCGCTGCGTGAAGTCGCTCATGCGGAAGAAGTAGTTGCGCTCCTTGAGCAGCTCGACCGGCTTGGAGTGGATGGCGCAGACCAGCTGCCCCTCGTACTGCCCCGTGCCGTCGACCAGGTCGCCGAGCTGCTTGTACTCCTCGCAGCCGACGCAGTAGTACCCCTCGTACTCGCCGGTGTAGATGTAGCCCGCGTCGTGGAGTCGCTGCAGGAACAGCTGCACGTTGACCTCGTGCCGCTCGTCGGTGGTGCGGATGAAGTCGTCGTTGGAGATGTCGATCGTCTCGAGCAGCGGCTGCCAGGCCTCGGCCACGAGCTTGTCGGCCCACTCCTTGGGCGTGACGCCGTTGGCGGTGGCGGTGCGCAGGATCTTCTGCCCGTGCTCGTCGGTGCCCGTGAGGAACCAGGTGTCGTCACCGGCCTGCCGGTGCCAGCGCGCGAGCACGTCGGCGGCGACCTCGGTGTAGGCGTGCCCGATGTGGGGCACGTCGTTCACGTAGAAGATCGGCGTGGTGATGTAAAAGGCGGAGCCGGCGGACATGCTGACCATCCTAAAGGGGGCGGATGCCCGTGCCGGCCCGTGTGACGGGCTGTGGAGAGGTGCGCGCGCGTTCGCGGTCGTGGAGGAGCGGAGCGGGCATCCGGAGCCCTACTCCATGCGCAGCACGATCTTGCCGGCGACGTGCCGCGTCGCGAGGTGCTCGTAGGCCTCGGCCACGCGCTGGAGCGGGTAGACGGTGTCGATCACCACGCGGAGGGCGCCCTCGGCGACGAGCTCGGCGAGCCGCGCCAGCGTCGGTGCGCCGCCGCCCTGGGCGTTGCCCTCGGTCTTCACGCCCCGCGCCGCCGCCGCCGGGTCGGCGACCGTGTCGATGCGCTCGGGCGCGACTCCCAGGGCGAGCGCCAGGTCGACCGAGCCGCGGCCCGCAGTGTCGATGAAGGCGTCGACGCCGTCGGGGGCGAGCTCGCGGAGGCGCTCCAGGGCGGCATCGCCGTACTCGACCGCCTCGACGCCGAGCTCCTCGAGCAGGCGGTGGTCGTCGCGACGGGCGAGGCCGATGACGCGGGCTCCGGCGAGCCGGGCCAGCTGCACGGCGAACAGGCCGACACCGCCCGTGGCGCCCGCGACGACGAGGGTCTCACCGGACGCGACCCCGACGGCCCGCACCGCGGCGACCGCGGTGGTGCCGGCGACGTAGAGCGTGGCGGCCTCCTCCCAGGTGACCCCGGCCGGCTTCGGCACGAGGTTCTCGGCCGGCACGACGGTGTGGGTCGCGTGGGCGCCGCGGCGGTCGCTGAAGCCGACGACCTCGTCACCGGCCTCGACGCCGGTGACGCCCGGGCCCGTGGACTGAACGCGGCCGGCGAGGTCGCTGCCCTCGCCGCTCGGGAGGGTCGTGGGGAAGATCTCCTCCAGCCGTCCCTCGCGGATGGCCGCCTCGCCGGGGTTGATCGACGAGGCGACGACCTCGACACGCACCTCGCCGGGGCCGGGCTCGGGCCGGTCGACGTCGACCACCTCGAGCACCTCGGTGCCGCCGAACGTCTGGAATCGCACTGCTGAAGCCATGCGTCCCTGCCTACCCCGTCCGTCCTCGCCCCGCACGGGGGTGGACGGGCACGCGCGTCAGGGCCGCTTCGCCGCCAGCGCCGCCTCGTAGAGGTCGCGGCGCGACAGCCCGGTCGCCTCGGCGACCGCGACGGTCGCCTCTTTCAGCCGCGTGCCCGACGCGACGAGCGACTGCACCTCGGCGAGCGCCGTCGGCAGATCGGCGGCGAGCGCCGGCGCCCCCGCCACGACGATCACGATCTCGCCCTTCACCCCACCGGCCGCCCAGGTGACCAGCTCGGCGGCGGTGCCCCGGCGTGCCTCCTCGTAGAGCTTCGTCAGCTCGCGCACCACGGCCACCCGGCGGTCGTCGCCGAGCACCGAGGCGAGGTCGGTCAGCGACTCGGCGAGGCGGTTCGGGGACTCGAAGAACACCATCGTCCGGGGCTCGCGGGCGAGCATCCTGAACGTGCTGAGACGGTCGCCGCGCTTGCGGGGCAGGAAGCCCTCGAAGGTGAAGCGGTCGGTCGGCAGCCCCGAGAGGGCGAGGGCGGTGACGACCGCCGACGGCCCGGGGATGACGGTGACCGGCACGTCGGCGGCGATCGCGGCCGAGACGAGCAGGTAGCCGGGGTCGGAGACGGTGGGCATCCCCGCGTCGGAGAGCAGCACGAGTTCGCCGTCGCGGGCGAGCTCGACGAGCGACGCCGCCTTCTCGCGCTCGTTGTGCTCGTGCAGCGGCAGCAGGCGCGGACGGTTCTCGATGCCGAGGCCGCGCAGCAGCTTGACGGTGACGCGCGTGTCCTCGGCGGCGATCACCTCGGCCGACTCGAGCAGCTCGACGAGCCGGGCCGAGGCGTCCTTGAGGTTGCCGATGGGCGTGGCGGCGAGGATGAGCATGCCCCCAGTCTCCCAGCCTGCACGGCGCACCCGGGTCGCCACCGTTAGCATTGCCCGGTGAGCACCGAGGAGCCGACGACCGCGCCGTCCCCGCCCCCCGACGCGCACGAGGCTCAGGATGCTCGCGCCGCAGCCGACGCGCCGGCCGCAGCCGTGGCCACCGCCGCCGACACTACCGACGCCCCCGCCGAGCCCGCGCTCCCCGTCCGCACCGGATCCCGCCTCGACGACTGGTGGCTCCGCCTCCTGGCCACCCCCGCCCGCGAGCGCGCCTGGCGCTGGGGCGGCCCGATCGCAGTCACCCTGCTCGCCGCCGTGCTGCGTCTGGTGAACCTCGGCCATCCGCACAGCCTCGTCTTCGACGAGACCTTCTACGTCAAGGATGCCTGGGCCACCTGGAACCTCGGCTACGAGGCCACCTGGCCGGCCGACGCCGACACGCGGTTCAACGCCGGCGAGACCGACATCTTCCAGACGATGGGCTCGTTCGCCGTGCATCCGCCCCTCGGCAAGTGGATCATCGGCGCCGGCATGGAGCTCTTCGGCCCCGGCGACTCGACGGGGTGGCGCATCTCGGTGGCGGTGGCGGGCATCCTGCTGGTGCTGCTGACGACGCTGATCGCGGTGAAGCTGACCCGCTCGACGCTGCTCGGCGTGATCGCCGGGTTCCTGCTGGCGATCGACGGGCACGCGATCGTGATGAGCCGGGTGGGCATCCTCGACGGGCTGTCGTCGCTGTTCCTGCTGCTCGGCTTCGGAGCGGTGCTGCTCGACCGGGCCTGGCACGAGCGCAGGCTGGCCGCGGCGCTGAATGGGAAAGAGAATGCCACCTGGGGCCCCGCGATCTGGTGGCGCCCCTGGGTGCTCGCCGCGGCGGTCGCGTTCGGCGCCGCCTCCTCGGTGAAGTGGAGCGGCCTCTATTTCCTCGCCGCGTTCGGCGTCTACCTGATCGTCGTCGACGCCCTCGCCCGCCGCCGGCTCGGCCTGCCGTTCTGGTTCAGCGCCGCGGTGCTGAAGCAGGGCCCGGTCACGGCGATCCTGCTCGTGCCGCTCGCCGTCGTCACCTACCTCACCACCTGGATCGGCTGGTTCGCCACCACCGGCGGCATGTACCGCACCTGGGCCCAGACCTCGGGCGGCGAATGGACCGGCGCCCTCAGCTGGGTGCCGCTGGCCGTGCAGAACTTCTGGCACCTCGAGGTGGCGATCTACCAGTACCACGTGGGCGAGAACTCGCCCCACCCCTACGCGGCGAACCCGCTGACCTGGCTCTTCCTGATCCGGCCGACGCAGATGTACGTGGCGCAGGTCGACGACTCCGTCTGCGGCGGAACCACCTGCTACGAGAACATCACCTCGATCGCCAACCCGATCATCTGGTGGTGCGCGACGGCCGCTCTGTTCTACCTCGTGTACCGCCTGGTGCGCCGCCGCGAGTGGCAGGTCGGGCTGGTGCTGATGGGAATGGTCGCCGGCTACCTGCCGTGGCTGATGTACACGGGCCGCACGGTGTTCCAGTTCTACACGATCGCGTTCGAGCCCTACATGATCCTCGGGCTGACGATGGTGATCGGGCTGGCGCTCGGTTCGCGGGCCGATCCACGCCCGCAGCGCACCCGGGCACTGGCGATCGTCGGGGCGTTCCTCGTGATCTGCGTGCTGGTGAGCGCGTGGTTCTACCCGGTGTGGGTCGGGATGCCCGTGCCCGCCTGGTTCCTCAGCCTGCACTACTGGCTGCCGAGCTGGCGCTGACATGAGCGCGCCGCCCGCCGGTCGGGCGCCCGACCTGCTTCGACGGGTGCTGCCTGGCATCCTGGTCGCCGCCGCCGCGGCGCTCGTCGCCCTCGCGCTACACCTCGCACTGCCCGCCGTGCCGCTGCTCACGATCGCGGTCGTGCTCGGGATCGTCGTGGGCCAGCTCCCGCCCGCCCAGCGACTGCTCGACGGCGTGCTGAAGCCCGGCCTCGGCCTGTCGTCGCGGCGCCTGCTGCGCATCGGCATCGTGCTGCTCGGCCTCAAGCTCAGCCTCGTCGACATCGCGGCGCTCGGCTGGCCCACAGTGCTCGCGATCGTCGCGATCGTGCTCATCACCTTCGTCGCCACCTTCGGTCTCGGCCGCCTGCTCCGGCTGCCGGGCCACCAGCCCGTGCTGATCGCCGCGGGCTTCTCGATCTGCGGCGCCTCGGCGATCGGCGCCATCAGCGCGGTCACCCGCAGCGACGAGGAGGAGACCGCCACCCCCGTCGCCCTCGTCACCCTCTGCGGCACGCTCGCGATCGCGGTGCTCCCGGTGCTCCGCTTCCCGCTCGGCCTCTCCCCCGAGCAGTTCGGACTCTGGGTCGGTCTCAGCGTGCACGACGTCGGCCAGGTCGTCGCCACCGCCCAGATCGCGGGCCCCACGGCGCTCGCCGTCGCCGTCGTCGTGAAGCTCACGCGGGTGCTGACGCTGGCACCCATGGTCGCCGGTGTCTCCCTCGTGACGAGACGAGCGGATGCCCGCGCCGCCGTCACCCCGGCCGCCCGCCCCGCGCTCGTGCCGCTGTTCGTCGCGGGTTTCCTCGCGGCGGTGCTGGTGCGCACCCTCCTGCTGCCGCTGGTCGCGGCACCCGTGGCGACCACACTGCTGGACGTCGCCGACGTCGCGCAGAACGCCCTCTTCGCGGTGGCGCTGTTCGCGCTCGGCACGAGCATCCGCTTCGCGCGCCTGGCCCGCACCGGCTGGCGCGCGCTCATCGTGGGGCTGGCATCGTGGGCGCTGATCGCGGCGCTCTCGCTCGGCGCGGTCGCGCTGCTCACCTGACCGCCGCGGTCGCGCTGCTCACCTGACCGTCGGCGCTCGTGCTGCCCGTCGGATGCCCCACCGGGCGTCGGTACGGGAGGAGAATCGCGGCGATGGCGCTCCCCGGAGGATATGGCCGCCATTCTCCTCCCGTGCCGACGTGCTGCGGGGCGCGGCAGGCGTGGTGGCGGGGAAAGTAGGCTGTGCGCGTGAGCGATCGGGGTGCAGCGGCGGTCGTGGGGGTGCTCGGGCCGGTGGCCGTGGGGCGCGGCGGGGTGTGGGTCGAGCCGTCGGGGCGCCGGGCCAAGGCGGTGCTCGTGGTGCTGGCGCTCGCCGCCGGGCGGGCCGTGGGCGTCGAGGCGCTGATCGACGAGGTGTGGGGCGACGAGCCGCCGCGATCCGCGCGGGGGGCACTGCAGGCGCTGGTGTCGCGGCTGCGATCCGCGTTCGGTGACGGCGTGATCGAGTCGACCGCGTCGGGATACCGGCTGGGGGTCGGCACCGACCTCGGCGAAGCGCGAGCCGAGGCGGCGCGGGCAGCGCAGGCCCTGGCGGGAGGCGCCCCCGAGGACGCGGCCCGGATAGCCTGCGAGGCCGCCGCGCTGTGGCGCGGCACTTCGGGCGCCGACCTCGATCCGGGCGAGCTCGCCGATGCACTCGCGAGCGCTGCCGACGAGGTGGCCGCGGCCCTGGATTCGACCGCCGCGGCCGCCGCGCTCGCCCTCGGCCTCGCCGCCGACGCCGAGGCCGCCGCTCGCAGGCTCGCCGCCCGGGCGCCCTTCGACGACCACGCCCAGCTCCTCCTGATGAGGGCGCTCGACAGGCAGGGCCGCGGAACGGAGGCGGTCGCCGCCTTCGCGCAGTATCGCGAACGGGTGCAGGACGCCTTCGGAACCAGCCCCTCGCCCGAGCTCCAGGCCCTGAACCTCGAGCTGCTCGACCGCGCGGAGCAGCCCCCGGCCGCGGCGACGGCCACGCCGGCGTCTGCGGCGGCATCGGCGACGGACGCGCCCGGCACCGCCGCACCGTTCGCCCGGGGCATCCGGGCGGCGCCCAACGCCTTGGTGGGACGCGAGGACGCGGTGCAGGCCGTGCTCGCGCTACTGCAGCAGGCGCGCGTGACGACGATCCTCGGGCCGGGCGGGCTCGGCAAGACGCGGCTGGCGCACGAGGTGGCGGCAAGGTCCGTCGGGGCGTTCGGCGCGGTCGTCGTCGTGGAGCTCGCGAGCGTGCGCAGCGCCGAGGACGTCGTGTTCGCGCTGGCGTCGGCCCTGGGCATCCGGGAGCTCGGCACCTCACGGCGGATGGGCGACCAGCGGGTGCGCGCCGACCTCCGCATGCGCATCCTGGACCGGCTGGCCGAGCGCCGCACGCTGCTCGTCGTCGACAACTGCGAGCACCTGATCGACGCGGCCGCCGGCTGGGTGGCCGAGCTGACCGCCGAGCTGCCCGCCCTGACCGTGCTGACGACGAGCCGCACGCCGCTCAGCATCTCGAGCGAGCGCGTGTACGCACTGCAGCCGCTCGGGGCTTCCGGCACCGATCAGCCCGAGGCCGATCCCGCCGTGCAGCTCTTCCTCGATCGTGCCACCGCCGCCCGCCCCGACGCCGCCCTCGACCCCGCCACCGTCGCGCGGCTCTGCGAGCGACTCGACGGGCTGCCGCTGGCGATCGAGCTGGCGGCGGCGCGCATCCGCTCGCTGTCGCTCGACGAGATCGAACGCCGGCTCGGCAACCGCTTCGCCCTGCTGACGGGCAGCGACCGCACGGCCCCCGAGCGGCACCGCACGCTGCTCGCCGTGATCGAGTGGAGCTGGAACCTGCTCGGCGCCGACGAGCAGCGCGCCCTCGCCCGGCTCTCGGAGTTCGCCGACGGCTTCAGCGGCGACGCGGCCCGCGCGGTCGTCGGGCCGGGCGTCGACGACGCGCTCGACGGGCTCGTGGCGCAGTCGCTCGTCGTGCTGAGCGAGCCGGCGGTCGCTGACATCGACGCGGCGGGCGGGGTCGCGGGCAGGGCTGCAGGCGGTGCGGTGGTCGGGGCTGTCGGCGGGGCCGCAGGCGGCGGCGCTGGGGCCGGGGCGGCAGGCGGCGGCACGGCCGGCGGGCTGCGGTTCCGGATGCTCGAGACCGTCCGTGAGTTCGGACGGCTGCAGCTCGAGCGCGGTGCGCTCCGGGCCGAGGTGCAGGACGCCCTGTTCGCCTGGGCCGACGCCTTCGGCGAGCGCCTGCTGCCCCGGCTGAACGGGAGCGGACAGGTGGCGGCGCTCCGCGAGGTCGCCGCCGAGGAGGACAACCTCATCGACGTGCTGCGCCGCGCGGTCGACGCCGGTCGTCCCGACGTCGTGGTGTCGGTGTTCGCGCTGCTGGCCTGGTACTGGTCGTTGCGCGGGACGCACTCCGAGGTGCTGGCGTTCGCCGCGCCGGTGTTCGAGAGCGTGCGCCGCTACGATCCGACGGCGGAGCGCGCGGGGAGCACCGTGCTGTCGCTGATCCTGATCGCCGTGACGCAGCTGGTGGGGCAGCAGCGGGCGGCGTACCGGGTGCTGTCTCGGGTGCGCCGGGTGCTGGCCGCGCATCCGGTGACCGAGCCGCGACTGGCCGCCATGGCGGAGATCGCCCTGGCGATCGGCGACGCCGCTCGCCTGGAGGCCGCCATCGACCGCGCCCGCTCCTCGGCCGACCGGCCGACCGCCCTGATCGGCAGCCTCGTCGCGAGCCTCGCGGCCGAGAACGCGGGCCGGTACCCCGAGGCGATCACGACGGCGCGACGGGCCGCGTCGCTCGCCGACTCGCTCGGCGACACCTGGGGTGCGGGCATGGCGGCGCAGATGCTCGCCCAGCTGCACAGCCAGAACGCCGAGCCCGCCGAGGCGCTGCGCTGGGCCGTGCGCGCCCGGACGAGCATGAGCGCCGTCGGCGCGAGCGACGACGTGCGGCAGCTCGAGTGGGTGATCGCGGCGAACGACATCGGCGTGGGCGCGCTCGACGAGGCCGCCGTGCTGTTCGAGCGACTGGCCGCCGATCCCGGGCGGGCCGACGGCGTCGACGTCGCGTCGATCGGCCGGGCCGGACTCGCCGAGGTGCTGCGCGCCCGCGGCCTCGTCGAGCAGGCGGCCGAGGAGAACCGGAGGGCGCTCGCGAGCTTCGACGTGCCGCGCGGGCGGTCGTCGCCCTGGTTCCGGTTGGCGCTGTCGAGCGTGCTCGGCGCCCTCGTCGTCGACGGCACGGGAACCGTCGAGGAGCAGCGCCGGATGGCGCGGCGCCTGCGCTCGCGCACCCTCGCGAGCCTGCGGCCGGCGGGCGTGTACGTCGACCGTCCCGTGCTCGGTGCCTCGCTCGTGGGGCTCGCGGCGTGGGCGGCCGGAGTCGGGTCCCTGGGCGCGTCGCTCGCGCTCGAGCTGCTGGCGCTCGCCGAGACGATGGGGGCGCGCCAGGACAACCCGGGCCTGCACATCGCGCCGATGGTGGCGCGCTTCGCGGCACTGGTGGGTGAGGACGCGGTGGCGTCGGCCCGGGCATCCGCTGCCCTGCTCGGGCACGACGAGCGGCCCGGGCGTGCGGCGGAACTGCTGCGCGCACCCGGGCCGTGGTCGTGGGCCTGGACGGACCAGGCCGAGGTCTGAGCGTCTGGCCTCTGGCCTCAGGCCTTCTTCATGTAGGCGCGCACCGTGAGGGGCGCGAAGATCGCGACGATGATCGCGGCGCCGAGCAGCGAGATCCAGGCGTCGGAGGTGAACGTCGCGGTGTTGGCCAGGTCGCGCACCGCCGTCACGAGGTGCGACACCGGGTTCACGTTCACGAACCACTGCAGCACGGGCGGCAGGGTGTCGACCGGCACGAAGGCGTTCGAGAGGAACGTCAGCGGGAACAGCACGAGGAACGAGATGCCCTGCACGCTGGCGGCGCTGCGGGCGATGACGCCGAAGAACGCGAAGATCCAGCTGATGGCCCAGGAGCAGGCGATCACGAGTAGGCCGGCCACGACCACCGCGCCGAGCCCGCCGCCCGGGCGGTAGCCCATGATGAAGCCCATCACGAAGGTCAGCGTGGTGGCGATCGCGTAGCGCACGGTGTCGGCCAGCAGCGCGCCGGCGAGCGGGGCGATGCGGGCGATCGGCAGGGACTTGAAGCGGTCGAACACGCCCTTGTCCATGTCCTCGCGCAGCTGCACGCCGGTGACGACGCTGGTGGTGATGACCGTCTGCACGAGGATGCCCGGGATCAGCAGCGGCAGGTAGTCGGCGACGCTGCCCGCGATCGCCCCGCCGAAGATGTAGGTGAACATCAGCGTGAAGATGATCGGTTGCACGGTGACGTCGATCAGCTGCTCGGGCGTGCGGCGGATCTTGATCAGGCCCCGGCCCGCCATGCTGAGCGAGTTGCGCAGGGTCTGGGCGATCGTGACGTGGTTCTTGAGGGTGCGCTGGGCACCGGGGGTGATGGTGAGGGTGCTCATGCTCGCGCTCATCGGGTGGTCTCCAGTTCGGGGGTGGTTCCGGATGCGGGGGTCGGGTTCTCGGCGCCGGTCGCGCCGCCGCTCGGCTCGTCGTCGCCGGCCGTGTGGCCCGTCAGGGCGAGGAAGACCTCGTCGAGGGTGGGCTGCTGCACCGCGAGCTCCTCGACGGCGATGCCGTCGGCGCGCAGGCGGATGAGCAGGTCGGTGATCGAGTCGGGGTCGCTCATCGGCGCGGTGATGCGCCCCGCCTCCGGGGTGAGCATCGCCTCGACGCCGAGCACGTCGAGCACCGCGTGCCGCGCCCGCTCGAGCGCCGCCGGGTCGGCCAGGCGCAGCAGCAGGGAGGCGCTGCCGACGCTCGCCTTCAGCTCCCCCGCCGTACCCTCGGCGACGACGATCCCGCGGTCGATCACCGCGATGCGGTCGGCGAGCTGATCGGCCTCGTCGAGGTACTGGGTGGTGAGCAGCACGGTGGATCCGGTCGAGACCAGGCGTCGGATCGTGTCCCACATCTGGGCGCGGGTGCGCGGGTCGAGACCGGTGGTCGGCTCGTCGAGGAAGATCAGCGGCGGCTGCGAGATCAGGCTCGCCGCCAGGTCGAGGCGCCGACGCATGCCGCCCGAGAACTTCTTCAGGGGGCGCTTCGCGGCTTCGGTGAGGCCGAACTCCTCGAGCAGCTCGGTGGACTTCCGCCGCGCATCCGCTCGGCTGAGCCCGTTGAGGCGGGAGAAGAGCACGAGGTTCTCGGTGGCGGAGAGGGTCTCGTCGACGCTCGCGTACTGACCGGTGACGCCGATCAGCTGGCGCACGATCTGGGGTTCGCGGCGGATGTCGTGGCCGAACACGGTGGCCTCGCCGCCGTCGGGCTTCAGCAGGGTGGCGAGCATGCGGATGGTGGTGGTCTTGCCGGCGCCGTTCGGGCCGAGCACGCCGTACACGGTTCCCGTGCGCACGCTCAGGTCGACGCCGTCGACCGCGCGGTTGTCGCCGAAGACCTTGACGAGGCCGTGGGCCTCGACGGCCCAGTCGGAGGAGTACGTCATGGGGCGTCCTTTCGTAGTGGATGCCCCTACCCTCGCCGGGCGCGCTGACGCGGCGCCGACGTGGCGCTGACGTGCGCTTACACGCGCGCGCGCGCTCGCTCGCTCGCTTACGTCGGTGCCGGGTTGCCGCGGCGGGCGGGTGCGGTACGGGAGGAGAATCCGGGCCTTGGCCCTGTGGGGGGCTCGAAGGGCGGATTCTCCTCCCGTACCGACGTCAGTCGCGGGCGAGGGCCGCCGGGTCGGTGACCGGGAGGCGGCAGACGAAGTCGCGGCAGAGGTAGGCCGTCGGGAGGCCGTCGCGCGTGGCGCGGTCGGCGAAGAGCTCGAAGCCGGAGGCGGCGAGGAGCTGCGCCTGCTCGTCGGTCGCCCGGGCGACGACAGCGCCGCGCCACGTGCGGACGCGGGCGGCGAGGGCGTCGGGTGAGGGCGTGCGGTCGGGGGCGTCGGGGGCGGGGGTGCGGTCGAGGGGGTCGGACGGGGCGGGGGTGACGAGCACGAGCTGCTCGGCGGGGCGGGAGAGCCGGGTGAGGAGGTCGAGGGTGGCGCCGAAGGCGATGGGCTGCGCGACGGCGTCCGCCGCCAGGGGCGCGACCGCGCGGAGGGCCGCGGCGCGGTAGCGCGCGTCCGCGGTGAGGGCGTGCAGGAGGAGCGCCGCGGAGGCGGCGGCGGAGTTGCCCGAGGGGTAGGCGCCCTCCGAGGGGTCCAGTTCGCTCGCCAGGCCCTGGGCCCCGAGCACGGGATCGCCCCCGCCGGGGACGGCGAACACGGGGGTGGTGGGGTCCTCGGCCAGGACGGCATCCACGAGCATCCGGCCCGCTGTCGCGTAGCGCGTGGAACCGGTGGTGGCGGCGAGGCGGAGGAGGCCCTCGGCGAGCATGCCGTAGTCCTCGAGGGTGGCGACCGCCGTGGACGCGCGGCCGTCGATCGAGGCACGGAGGAGGCGCGGCGGCTCCCCGGCGGGCGAGGTGACGTGCGCCTCGAGCAGGTGGTCGGCCGCGTGCTGGGCGGACAGGGCGAACTCGGGACGGTCGAACACGAAGGCGGCCTGGGCGAGGGCGCCGATGGCGAGGCCGTTCCAGCCGGTGAGCACCTTCTCGTCGAGGGCGGGCGGGGTCTGACGGGCGCGGGCCTCGGCGTCGAGCGCGTAGTAGCCGCCCTCGACGCGGTGGCCGTCGACGGTGCTCTCGGAGTCCTGGGCCGAGGCGAATCCGCCGGACTGCAGCTGCATCACCTCGATGAGGAAGCCGGCGACCCCGAGTGCGGCGTCGCGCGCCCAGAGCTCGTGCGGGGCAGACGCCCACGCCGCGGTGAGGGCGTCGAGCAGGAGGGCGTTGTCGTAGAGCATCCGCTCGTAGTGGGGCTCGCTCCAGTCGCGCTTCGTCGCGTAGCGGAAGAAGCCGCCCTCGACGGGGTCGCGGAGCGGCGACGCGGTCATCGCGCGGAGGGTGCGCAGCGCGAGAGCCGCGGCGCCTGTGGCCGTGTCGCCGGAACCAGCCCCCACCTCGAGCAGGAAGCGGAGCACCGGCGCCACGGGGAACTTGGGCGCGCCGCCGAAGCCGCCGTGCTGAGCATCCTCGTACTGACCGAGCTCGGCGACGACGGCCGCGAGCTGCTCGGCCGAGACCGCGCCCGCGCCCGCGTCGGCGCCCCCGACCGCCACCGCCCCCCGCCCGCGCAGCCGCTCCTGCCCCTCGGCGAGCATCGCGGCGAGCCCCGCGGCCGAGCGCTCGACCTCGGCGCGGCGGGTGGTCCAGGCGTCGTCGACCGCGGCGAGCACCTGCGAGAACGCCGGATGCCCGTCCACCGGCACCGGCGGCGAATACGTCCCGGCGTGGAACGCCTGCCCCGTCGGCGTGACGAACACGTTCAGCGGCCACCCCAGGTTCTGGGTGAACGCCCCGGCCGCGGCGAGGTACGCCGAGTCGACCTCCGGATGCTCCTCCCGGTCGACCTTGACCGCCACGAACCGCTCGTTCAGGTACGCGGC
The DNA here is from genome assembly GCF_015350805.1 of Herbiconiux sp. VKM Ac-1786. Taxonomy (GTDB): domain Bacteria; phylum Actinomycetota; class Actinomycetes; order Actinomycetales; family Microbacteriaceae; genus Herbiconiux. The sequence continues at coordinate 236,425 of NZ_JADKSG010000001.1, forward strand.
GAGCGCCGGGTCGCTGAAGCTCTCGCGCGCCATGACGTGGCACCAGTGGCACGTCGAGTACCCGATCGACACCAGCACGGGCACGTCCCGCTCGCGGGCGGCGGCGAACGCCTCCTCGCCCCACGGGTACCAGTCGACCGGATTGTCGGCGTGCGAGCGCAGGTACGGGCTGATCGCGTCCCCGAGTCGGTTCGTCATGCCTCCACCCTCGCACCGCCCGGCCGACGCCACCACGGGGCAGGGCCCGATCGACTTGCCACTTTCCGCCCCAAAATCGCCGTTTCAGGGCGGATTTCGGCAACTCGATCGGGTCAGTGGCGGGCCACCTGCTTCTCGCCCGCGCGCACGGGCAGCGCGAGGCGGTTCTGGGCGGGCGGGAGGGGGCAGACGTAGAAGTCGGCGAACGCGCAAGGCGGCAGGTAGGCGCGGTTGAAGTCGACCTCGATCGGGCCGGCGCCGCCATCCGCCCGCAGCTTGAGGAAGCGGAAGCGGTAGCTCTCGGTGCCGCTCGTCGCGTCGGCGAACACGACCTGCATGCCGGTGCGGGGCCCGGTCGCGACCAGCGCCACCTCGTCGCCGCCGATCGTGACCGTCACGGTGCCCGCCAGCGCGCTCGTCTCGGTGTAGCCGTCGATCTCCTCGACGTCGATCGTCGCGCCCTCGTCGGCCGGCTCGAAGCGCCCCGCCAGAACCCATGCCTCATCGGGCATGTACGAGTCGATGCCGGCGACGGATGCCCGGCTGCCCGCCCCCGCGTCGAGAACCCGCAGCGCCACCTCGTCGTCGCGGCGGAAGTGCCGCAGCACGAGCGACCCCACGAGGACCTCACCGCCCTCCTCGATCGTCAGGTCGTCGCCGACGATGTCGCCGTCCTCGACGCGCCAGGTGCCGTCGAGTCCCTCGATGGCGACAGGCTCCGCGCCGGGGGTGAGCCAGTGCGTCCCGACGAGCGCGGCGATGCCGTGCGGAGCCGTGACGAGCCGCAGTCGCGCCTCGTGCCAGGACGCGAGTGCCTGCTCGAACTCGGAGGGGAAGGAGGCGGGGCGGTCGGCGTTCGGGTCGGTCACCCGTCGAGCCTACGTCGGGCGGTGGACCCGGGGGCCGGGATGCCCGAGACTGGAGCCGTCGCGGCAGCGCCGCCGCGCATCCGGAGCCGGCCCGCGGGGCCGAGACGTTGGAGGCCGCCATGACCGAGTTCACCCAGAGCAGCACGGGCGACACCGTCGCGTTCGACCGCTACGGCGACGGCAGCGGCCCGACGGTCGTGTTCATCGCCGGCGCGGGGCCGTACCGCGCGGGCGACGCCGTCACGACCGAGACGGCGCAGCTCGCGGCCGCCGACGGGCTCACGACGCTCGTGTTCGACCGGCTGGGGCGCGGCGAGAGCGCCGCCGAGGGCGTGCTCGACCTCGACCGCGAGCTCGAGGCCGTGCGGGCGGCGATCGCGGCGGCCACCGGGTCGGAAGACGGGCGCGCCGTGCTCGTCGGCCACTCCTCCGGCTGCTCGATCGCCCTCGCCGCGACGGTGCGCGGCCTGCCGGTGAGCGGGCTGGTGCTCTGGGAGGCGCCGCTCAGCGAATCCGCCGCCGACACCGCCGAGTGGAGCGACGGCTTCGAGGCGCTGCTCGACGCGGGCGAGGACGAGCGGGCGAAGGAGCACTACATGCGGGACATGCCGCCCGAGTTCCTGGCGGGCGCGAAGGCCTCGCCCGCATGGCCCGCGATCGTGGCCAACGCGCGCACCGAGCGGGCCGACGGGCAGTCGATGAAGTGGGCGAACGCGGCGCTCGAGGGCGACGGCTTCCCCGGGATCGACGTGCCGGTGCTCGCGGTGTACGGCACCCAGACGTTCCCGCAGATGCCGCTCGCGGCCGCCCGCATCGTCGCCGCGATCCCGGGCGCGCGGGAGAAGACGGTCGAGGGCGCGATGCACTCGTGGCAGCCGGCCGCGATGGCCGCCGAGCTCGTGACCTTCGCCCGCGCGCTCGCCTGACGGGCCGGGCGGCCCCACCCACCCCCCGCGGCGGTACGATGGAGGGCTCATGTCTGCCGCCCCCCTGCGCATCGTCTTCCCCCCCGAGCTGCCCGTCAGCCAGAAGCGGGAAGATATCGCGCGTGCCATCGAGGCCCACCAGGTCGTGATCGTCGCCGGCGAGACCGGATCGGGCAAGACCACCCAGCTCCCCAAGATCTGCCTCGAGCTCGGCCGCGAGAACATCGGCCACACCCAGCCCCGCCGCCTCGCCGCCCGCACGATCGCCGAGCGCATCGCCGAGGAGCTCGGCCAGGAGGTCGGCGGGCTCGTCGGCTACCAGGTGCGCTTCACCGACCGCGCGAGCAAGGAGACGCGCGTCAAGCTGATGACCGACGGCATCCTGCTGAACGAGATGAACCACGACCGGCTGCTCAGCCGCTACGACACGATCATCATCGACGAGGCCCACGAGCGCAGCCTCAACATCGACTTCCTGCTCGGCTACCTCAAGCAGCTGCTCCCCCGGCGACCCGACCTCAAGCTCATCATCACGAGCGCCACGATCGACCCCGAGAGCTTCGCCCGCCACTTCGCCGAGCCCGACGGCACGCCGGCCCCCATCGTCGAGGTCTCGGGCCGCACCTTCCCGGTCGAGGTGCGCTACCGCCCGCTGGCTCCGGATGCCCCCGCCGACGACCCGGCCGACGACGACTACGACGAGACCGACGCCGACGAGGGCGCAGCCCCCGAGCGCCCCCGCGCGACCCCCAAGCCCCGAGCCGGACGGGGCGACGACCGCCCCTCCGAACCCAAAGACCTCTTCGAGGCCATCGGCGACGCCCTCGACGAGCTGGCCCGCGAGAAGCCGGGCGACGTGCTCGTCTTCCTCAGCGGCGAGAACGAGATCCGCGACGCCGAGGAGGCCCTCCGCGGGAAGTTCGCCGCGACCGGTGGGGCCGGCCAGACCGAGGTGCTGCCGCTGTACGGGCGGTTGAGCGCCGCCGAGCAGCACCGGGTGTTCCAGAGGAGCAGCACCCCGGGCATCCGTCGCCGTGTCGTGCTGGCCACGAACGTCGCCGAGACGAGCCTCACGGTGCCGGGCATCAAGTACGTGATCGATGCCGGAACCGCGCGCATCAGCCGCTACTCGGTGCGCTCGAAGGTGCAGCGGCTGCCGATCGAGCCGATCTCGCAGGCCAGCGCGAACCAGCGCTCGGGGCGGAGCGGGCGCACGAGCGACGGGATCGCGATCCGGCTGTACTCCGAAGAGGACTACACGCGGCGCCCCGAGTTTACCGACCCGGAGATCCTGCGCACGAACCTCGCGGCGGTCATCCTGCAGATGATCTCGCTGGGGCTGGGCGACATCGCGTCGTTCCCGTTCCTGCAGCCGCCCGACTCGCGGGGTGTGAAGGACGGCCTCGATCTGCTCGCCGAGCTCGGCGCGACGCGTGCGGGCAAGGCCGGTGAGCAGCCGCGACTGTCGGCGATCGGCCGCGACCTCGCCCGCCTGCCGATCGAGCCGCGGTTCGCCCGCATGGTCGTCGAGTCCAAGCGCACCAACACGAGCCGCGAGGTGCTGGCGATCGTCGCGGGCCTCACGATCCAGGACCCGCGCGAGCGCCCCCTCGAGAAGCGCGGCCGCGCCGACGAGCTGCATGCCCGCTTCGCCGACCAGACCAGCGACTTCCTCACCCTGCTGAACCTCTGGAACTACCTCGAGGAGAAGCAGCGCGAGCTCGGTTCGAGCGCGTTCCGGCGCCTCTGCAAGGCCGAGTTCCTGAACTACCTGCGCATCCGCGAATGGCAGGACGTCTACCGCCAGCTGCGCCAGCTCGCCAAGCCCCTCGGGCTCGAGATCGGCGAGCCGAGCGTGAACCCCGACGGCATCCACCGCTCGATCCTCTCGGGCCTCCTCAGCCAGATCGGCCTGCGCGACCAGGTCAAGCGCGACTACCTCGGCGCCCGCCAGACCCGGTTCTCGATCTTCCCCGGATCGACGCTGGCGAAGAAGCAGCCCGCGGCCGTGATGAGCGCCGAGCTCGTCGAGACCAGCCGCCTGTTCGCGCGGATGAACGCCGCCATCGACCCCGGCTGGGCCGAGGCGATGGCGGGCGACCTCGTGAAGCGCAGCTACTCCGAGCCGCACTGGGAGAAGAAGCAGGGCGCCGCCGTCGCCTACGAGCGCGTCACCCTGTTCGGCGTGCCGATCGTCGTGCACCGCCGCGTGCAGTTCGCCCGGATCGACCCCGAGTACGCCCGCGAGCTCTTCATCCGGCACGCGCTCGTCGAGGGCGAGTGGGAGTCGCAGCAGGCCTTCGACCGCGCCAACCGGGCCTTCCGCCGCGACCTCGAGCAGCTCGAGGAGCGCAGCCGTCGTCGCGACATCCTGCTCGACGACGAGGCCGTGTTCGAGTTCTACCAGGCCCGCATCCCGCGCGACGTCGTCTCGCAGCGCAGCTTCGAGGGCTGGTGGAAGAAGGCCCGCCACGACGACCCCGAGCTGCTCACGATGACCGTCGAGACGCTGCTGCCCGAGGGTGCGCCCGACGTCGACGAGAGCGAGTTCCCGGCCGAGTGGCAGCAGGGCGACCAGCGGCTGGCGCTGTCGTACCGCTTCGAGCCGGGCGCCGCCGACGACGGCGTGACGGCCACCGTGCCGCTCGCACTGCTGCCGCGGTTGAAGCCCGAGGGCTTCGAGGCGCAGGTGCCGGGGCTGCGGCGCGATCTCGTGACCGCGCTCATCCGCTCGATGCCGAAGCGGCTGCGCGTGAACTTCGTGCCCGCCACCGACTGGGCCGGGCGGCTGCTCGACGAACTCGGCGACCTGGGCGCCGACGCGGGAGACGACTTCCCCGCCCGCCTCGCCGCCCTCATGTCGAAGCTCGCCCACACCCCGGTCACGGCCGCCGACTTCGACCGGGCGAAGCTCCCCGAGCACCTCCGCGTCACCTTCCGCGTGGTCGACGAGCGCGGACGCACCGTCGGCGCCTCCAAAGACCTCGTCGAGCTCCAGAGCACCCTCTCCGACGCGGCCCGCGCCTCGATCTCGCGCGCGGTGCGCCAGGTTCCGGATGCCCGTCCCGCCCGCACCTCGCGCGGCGACGCACCGGGCTCCGTCGAGGGCGTCCGACGCGGCGCGGGCCCCGACGCCGTCGCGGCCGCGAGCGGCCCCGCAGCACCGACCTCGGCCGGCGATGCCGCCGGCGCCTTCCGCGAGCGGTCGCAGCTCACCTCCTGGTCGTTCGGAACTCTCCCCCACCACGTCGACACCCGCCAGCACGGCGGCGTCATCCGCGCCTATCCGGCCCTCGTCGACGAGAAGACGGGCGTCGCCCTCCGCCTGATGGCGACCCCTGAGGAGCAGGCCCGGGAGACGCCCGCGGGCATCCGGCGCCTGCTGCTGCTCGCCGTGCCGAGCCCGGCCTCCTACGTGCGGGAGCACCTCACCCAGAACGAGAAGCTGCTGCTCGCGACGAGCCCGTACCAGAACGTCAACGCGCTCTTCGACGACGCGATGACGGCGTGCGCCGACGAGGCACTGACCGCACTGCACCCAGACGGTCTCGTCTGGACGGAGGAGGAGTTCGACGCGGTGCGCGACCGCCTCTCGAAGGCCGTGCTCCCGCTGCTGGATCAGACCGTCGCCACCGTCGTGCGCATCCTGGGCGGCGTGCGCGACGTGGAGAAGGCGATCAAGTCGGTGACGAGCATGGCGCTGCTGCCGGCCATCGCCGACGCCCGCGAGCAGCTGGCCGCCCTCGTGCGCCCCGGCTTCGTCTCGGCGACCGGCCTCGCCCGGCTCGGACACCTGCCCCGCTACCTCGCGGCGATCGTCTACCGGCTCGAGATGCTGCCCGACAACCCGGCCCGCGACCGCGCCTGGATGACCGAGGTGCAGACCGCGACGGCGCGTCTGATGGACGCCGGCGGCCGCATCCCCCTGGCGCCGCACTCGCCGCCCCACCTCGTGCGGGCCCGCTGGCTGATCGAGGAGCTCCGCGTCGGCCTCTTCGCCCAGCCGCTCGGCACCGTGGAGCCCGCCTCGCTGCAACGCGTCACGAAGCTCCTCGCGGCGCAGTAGCCGAGCATCCGCTCTCTCTGTTCACGACCCGGCCCACCCTGTGACCAGGATGGGAATGTAGGCTAGTTCGGTTATGAGCAGCTACCGGGACCTTCTGAAGACGCGCGGCGTCGCGCGCATCATCGCGGCCCAGCTGACCGCGCGTTTCCCGAACGGGATGCTGTCGCTGGCGTTCCTGCTGCACATCGAGCACACCTACGACTCCTACGGCGTGGCGGGGCTCGTGCTCGCCGCGCTGAGCATCGGCCAGGCCATCGCCGGGCCGCTGACGAGCCGGCTGATGGGGCGCTGGGGCATGCGCCCGGTCATCCTCACGGCGATGATCATCTGCGCCCTCGCCATCTCGACGATCGCCCTGTTCCCGCTCGGCATCGCAGCCGACATGGGCATCGCGCTGATCGCAGGGCTCAGCACCCCGCCCATCCAGCCGGCCGTGCGCACGATCTACCCGAAGATGGTGAACTCCTCCCAGCTCACCCCGCTGTTCTCGCTCGACGCCTCGGCGCAGGAGATCATCTGGGTGCTCGGGCCGGTCATCGTCACCTTCGTCTCGATCCAGATCGGCACCGTCTGGGGCATCATGCTCGCGGTGGCGTTCCTGATCGGCGGCGGCATCTGGTTCCTCACCAGCCCCGAGCTCGGTCGGGTGCGCATCCCGCGCTCGAAGCGCAAGCTCGGCGTCGTGCTGAAGAAGCCGCCGGTGCTGCTCGCGACCATCGTCGGCTTCCTGCTCGTCGCCGCCTGCGCGGCCATCGAGGCGGGCGTCGTGTCGACGTTCGGCGAGGGCGGGGCCGAGGCCGGCATCGTGCTCGCGGTCTTCGCGATCGGCTCCCTCGTCGGCGGACTCTCGCTCGGCCACAAGCCGATCGGCCCCTGGGCGCTCGCCCGCCGCATGGCGATCGTCTTCGTCGGCACCGCCATCGCCGCCGCGTGGCTGAACATCTGGTGGCTCGCGATCACGCTCTTCATCGCGGGCATCGGCATCGCGCCGGCCCTCGCGGTGATGTTCGCGATCGTCTCGGCGAGCGTGCGGTTCAGCGACACCGCCGAGGCCTACGGCTGGGTCGGCACCGGTCAGCTGATCGGCGCGGCCGTGGGGTCGGCGCTGGCCGGCTTCCTGATCGACGGCATCGGCGCGGTCGGAGCGTTCATCGTGGCCGCGGCCCTGGCGCTGCTCGGGTTCCTGGTGCCGCTCCTCGGCAAGCGCTACCACCCCGACCTCCGCGGCCGGGATGCGAGCCCGCTGCCCGACACCGAGCCCGTCGCGACGATCACGGGCTGATCGTGTCCCCGTCTCCCCTGCTCCCGCTCAACGACGGCGCCGCGATGCCGCAGCTCGGCCTCGGTGTCTACAAGACGACCGACGAGGAGGCCGCCACCGCGGTCTCGTTCGCCCTCCGCCACGGCTACCGCCTGATCGACACCGCCTCGATGTACCACAACGAGCGGGGCGTCGGCGAGGGGGTGCGAGCATCCGGAGTCGACCGCTCGGAGGTCTTGGTCACCACCAAGGTCTGGTTCACCGACAACGGCTACGACGAGACCCTGCGCGCCTTCGACGACTCGATGCGGATGCTCGGCCTCGACCACCTCGACCTCTACCTCATCCACTGGCCGGCCCCGCTCCGCGACCGGTACGTCGAGGCCTGGCGGGCGCTGATCGCCCTGCGCGACTCGGGGCGCGTGCGCTCGATCGGCGTCGCCAACTTCCACCCCGCGCACCTCACCCGGATCGTCGAGGAGACCGGCGTCGTCCCCGCCGTCAACCAGGTCGAGCTGCACCCGCGGCTGCCGCAGACCGCGCTTCGGGCCTTCGACGCGGCGCAGGGCGTCGTGACGCAGTCGTGGTCGCCGCTCGCGCGCGGTGGCCTGATCGCCGACCCCGTACTCGCCCGCCTCGCCGCGAAGCACGGCCGCAGCCCGGCGCAGATCGTGCTGCGCTGGCACGTGCAGCTCGGTCTCGCGGTCATCCCGAAGTCGGTGACGCCGGCGCGCATCGTCGAGAACCTCGACGTCTTCGACTTCACGCTCGACGATTCCGACCTGGCGGCCATCGCCTCCCTCGAGACGGGCGAGCGCACGGGCGTCGACCCGAACGACCGCAACTGACCCGTCGTCTTCGCCCTACGTCACTTCACGAGCGGAAACCAGTGCCGATCTCGAAGTGGGGAGTCGGTGCCGATGCTCACCCAGCTGCCCTCGACGATGGGGTGGCACTCCGAGGTCCAGACCCGGGAGGTCGAGCCGCCGCCCGGTGTCCGGCCGGGCCACGCAGAAGACGCGGTCGGTTCGGCGGATCAGCAGCCTGGCGACGCATATCGGCGTGGGTGGTGTGGACCGCCGGACGACCTCGGCCCGCCCGGACCGCGGAAGCCACGCGGCGTCCCGCGTGACGTGCACGACCGTCTCCTCGTCAGCGGCCACCCCGAGAGCGTACCCAGGTGAGAGGCCCGGCCGAGCCGTCGCAAATCGCCCTCTCGGAGCTCTGAGAGGGCGATTTGCGACGGCTGGATCGGGGCGGGGACGCTCCGCGGCGTTTTCGGGGTCTGTCGGCGTGGGCCGCTCGAGGGACTCGATCTAGGGGTCGGTGGGCGTCGGTGTCGTCGGGGGCACGGGCGAGGCCGGGCCCGGGACGGCGGGGGTGCGGCGGAAGGCCGCGCTGTTCGCCAGGGCGACGCCGCCGAGCACGATGAGGCCGCCGATCGCCTGCGCGAGGGTCAGCGGCTGCCCCGCGATCACCACGAAGATCGCCGTGAACACCGCGATGAGGTTGAGGAACACGCCCGCGCGCGCCGGCGGGATGACCGCGAGCGCCCGCCCCCACAGGAGGTAGGACATGACGGAGGGGAAGACGGCGATGAACCCCAGGGCCCACCAGCCGCCGTCGGTCTGCGGGAACGTCGGCCCGCCCGTGAGCAGCGACACCGGTGCGAGCAGCACCACCGCGATCGCGACCTGGGCGGCCGTGGCGCTGATGGCGGGCATCCGCGGCGCCTGGCGCAGGAGCAGCGTGTAAGCCGTCCAGGCAAGGATCGCGCCGATCATCAGCACGTCGCCCACGCCGAAGCCGCCGGTGAACAGCGACAGGATCGAGCCGCGCGAGAGCACGATCAGCACGCCGATGAGCGCCACCAGGATACCGATCGCCGCCGTGCGCGACAGCTTCTGCCGCAGGATCACGACCGCCGCGATGCTGATCAGCGCCGGGTTGAAGGCGTTGATCAGCGAGGCGCTCAGCGCGTCGATGTGCAGCAGGGCCGAGTAGAGCAGCAGCGAGTACGCGAGGATGCCCGCCACGCTCTGCGCGAGCAGCCACCGCCAGTTGCGCCACAGCGCCCGCCAGTCGGGCCGCTCGACGAGCTGCGCGATGACGACGAGCGGCACGAGCGCGAGGCACCACCGCAGCAGCACGAGGCTCATCGGGTCGAGCTCCCGCACGGCGACGACGCCCACGACGTTGTTGCCCGCCCAGAACGCGGTCGCCAGCACCAGCGACACCACGGCGACGATCGTCGCGCGACGCGCGCCCGCCGACGATCCCGCCGCCGACCCCGGCGTCAGTCCTGGCGTCGCTCGCGCCGTCGGTTCCGGATTCGAACCCGGCGTCGATCCCGAGCCGCCCGCTGTTCCACCCGAGCCGCCCGCTGCCCCGCCCGCACCGCTCATCGCTCCCCCAAGCCGTTCCGCCACCCGCTGTGCGAGGACACTCGTGACCGGAAGGCCCGGCGGTGGACGCGCCGACCCGGCCCGGTCGCACGCTGCGCGCCGCCTACCGACCGCGACCCCATGCTAGGCCGAGCAGCATCGGCCGCGGGCGCGCCGCGCACCCCCACAACCAGGGGGCGCACCTCACCCCGACCGCGCGGTCGCCTACCAGCGGTCGTGGATGGCGGCCCGGAAGGAGCGGTCGTAGATCTCGTGCACGGTGGCGTCGAGGGTCGGCGGCAGCTCGAGCGAGCCGGCGGCCGCGTTCGACTCGGCCTGGGCGCGGTTGCGTGCACCCGGGATGACCGTCGAGACGCCGTCCTGCGCCGCCACCCACGCGAGCGCCGCCGCCGCCGGAGCGACCCCCGAGGGCAGAGCGGCCGCGAAGGCCTGCGCCGCCTCGACACCGGTCGCGAAGTCGACCCCCGAGAAGGTCTCGCCGACGTCGAAGGCGCTGCCGTCGCGGTTGTAGGTGCGGTGGTCGTTCTCGGCGAACGTGGTGTCGACCGTGTACTTGCCGCTCAGCAGCCCCGACGCCAGCGGCACCCGCGCGATGATGCCGACGCCGGCCTCGCGGGCCGCCGGGAGCACCTCGTCGAGCGGCTTCAGCCGGAAGGCGTTCAGGATGATCTGCACGGTCGCCGTGCCGGGCCGCGCGATCGCGGCGAGCGCCTCGGCGGTGGTCTCGACGCTCACGCCGTAGTTCGCGATCGCGCCCTCCTCGACGAGGGTGTCGAGCGCGTCGTAGACGGCGTCGCTCGAGAAGACGGGGGTCGGCGGGCAGTGCAGCTGCACCAGGTCGAGGGTGTCGACCCCGAGGTTGGCGCGGCTGCGATCGGTCCAGGCGCGGAAGTTCGCCAGCGTGAACTCGGCCGGATCTTGCGCGCCTCGGCGGCCCATCTTCGTGGCGACGGTGAGCCGCGCATCCGGATTCTCGCGGCGGAAGCGGCCGATGATGGTCTCGCTGCGCCCGTCGCCGTAGACGTCGGCGGTGTCGAAGAAGGTGACGCCGGCGTCGACCGAGGCGGCGAGCACGTCGAGGGCGGCGTTCTCGTCGACGTCGCCCCAGTCGGCGCCGAGCTGCCAGGTACCGAGGCCGATGATGGAGACGGAGCGGCCGGTGCGGCCGAGGGTTCGTTCGAGCATGCTCCGACCCTAACGCGAGCGCCCGACATCGGCCCGTCGAGGCGCAGCGATAACGACCGGGTAACCATCGCGGCGGTCCCAGGCGGCCTTCAGACAACCGGCCCTAGCGTGAGCGGCATGAGACGAATGATCCTCGCTTCCTCCGCCGTGGTCGCGGTGCTGCTGCTGGCCGGATGCTCGGCGGCCGGCTCCTCGTCGAGCCAGTCCGAGGGCGTCCCGTACGTCGACGGGCAGCGCCTCGACCCCGCCGAGGCCGCGCCCGAGGGCGGTGTCGCGGCCGACGGCTCGACCGAGTCGCTCGCCGAGTCCGAGCAGAGCGTCATCACCACGGGCTGGATCACGATCACCGTCGACGACCCCGCCGCCGCGACCGACGACGCGATCGCGCTGGTCGACTCGCTCGACGGGCGCATCGACTCCCGCACGCAGGAGGCCGGCAGCGACGACCAGGGCGCGAGCTCGCAGCTCACCGTTCGGGTGCCGGCCGAATCGGTCGACCAGGCCGTCGACGGGCTCCGCGAGCTGGGCGACGTCGAGTCGGTGTCGATCAGCACCAGCGACGTCACGCTGCAGGTGCGCGACCTCGACGCGCAGATCTCGGCACTGCAGGCCTCGGTCGACCGGCTGCTCGACCTGGTGGGGTCAGCGGCCACCACCGCCGACCTGATCGAGCTCGAGACCGCGATCTCCGACCGGCAGGGGCAGCTCGACAGCCTGAAGTCGCAGAAGCAGTACCTCTCCGACCAGATCGACTACTCGACGCTGACGCTCGACCTGCAGCAGAAGGGGGCGCTGCCCTCGGCCGCGCCCGGTGACTTCTGGCTAGGCCTCGCGGCCGGCTGGGCGTCGCTCGGCGCGACGGCCTCGGCATTCCTGGTGCTCGCCGGGGTTCTCATCCCGTGGCTGCTGCCGCTCGCAGTGCTCGCGGCGATCGCGCTGCTCATCGTCGCGGTGGTGCGCCGAGGCTCCCGCCGCGCGACCCCGCCCGCGCCCGCCGCGCCCGACACCGCGAGCACAGGCGTGGACACGTCGGCCCCCGCACCCGCCGCGGCAGCATCGGCACCCGCCACATCCGCACCCGCGCCTGCCCCAGACGCACCCACCCCAGCCCCCGACACCTCAGCCACCCCGAGCGACCACCCCCGCCCCGACACCCTCTAGCGACGAGAGCGGCCCGGCTCAGCCCGCCGGGTGCTGCTGCACCCAGAGCTCCCGCCGCAGCGTCAGCACGTGCAGCGCCGCGTCGTCGACCCGCGACGCCGGGATCGTTCCCGCCCGCACCGCCGCCGCCAGCGACGCCACGAGCGGCGGAAGATCCACCGTGCTGTTGTAGAGCAGCACGTCGTTGCCCGCCGCCACCGCCGCGATCGCGTTCGCCGTGCGATCCGCGTACGCCGGAACCCCCGACGCCTCGAGCATCAGCAGATCATCCGTCACCGCCACGCCCTCGAACCCGAGCTCCTCGCGCAGCACGCGATGCCACTCGGGCGAGAGCGACGCGGGCCGCGCATCCACCGCCGTGTAGGCCAGGTGCCCGAACATCACGAGCTCGGCCCCGGCATCGATCCCCGCGGCGAACGGCGGGGCGACCTCGCTCCGCCACTGCTCCAGCGGCAGCGGCGTCGACGGGATCGACGTGTGCGAATCCCCCGCCGTCGCCCCGTGCCCCGGGAAGTGCTTCAGCGTGCTGAACACGTGCCCGCGCTCCGCCTCCACCGCGGCGGCCACCCGATCGGCCGCCGACGCCGCCTCCGTTCCGAGCGCCCGCTCGAAGATGAACGACCCGGGATCGGCGGTCACGTCGGCCACGATCCCGAAGTTCACCGTCATCCCGGTCGCCTCCAGCAGCGCCGCCCGCTGCGCGAACGCATCGTTCGTCGACGCGACCGGCTCCGACTTCAGGGTGTCCGCCGCCGGATACCCGTCCTCCGCCAGCCGCGCCACGATCCCACCCTCCTCGTCGATCGCCACGAGGGTGCCGAGGCCCTCGCTCTGCTGCAGCGCATCCGTCAACGCCGTCGCCTGCACGCTCGACCCGGGCACGTTGTCGCCGAGCAGCAGCAGCCCGGCCGGCTGGTTCGCGGTGAGATACGCCTGCAGCGGCGCCGGATCGGCCCCGCCCACGTGCACCATCACGAGTGACGCGAGCTTCTGCTCGAGCGTCATGGTCGACAGTCGCGCCTCGGCATACAAGCGGATGCGCTCCCCCACCGACACGACGGGGAACTCCCCGCGCACCCGCCCGCTCCCCTCCGGTGCCGCCCCCGAGGCGCCCCCCGCCGCCGACGTCGCACTCCCGGACGGGGCGACCCCCGACCCGCCACCGCCCCCGGCACTCGACGTCGCGGCACCCGCAGGCCCGCCCGCGGTTCCGCCCCCGAACAGCGCCGACCCCGTGCATCCGGAGACCGCCATCGTCGCCGCGAGCAGCACACCCGACAGCACCCCGAGGCGCCCGGCCGCCGAACGGCGCCGGGGAGTGACCACGCGCGTCATTCGGGCACGGGCCCGAGCAGCGCGTTCGCGACCGTGGAGTGCGCCGACTCGTCGTCGGAGGGATGGAACATGCCCGCGACGACGTCGCGGTAGAGCCGCCCGAGCTCGCTCGAGGAGGCGATGGCCGAGCCGCCTGAGACACGCAGGGCATGATCGACGACGACGCGGGCGCTGTCGGTGGCGCGCACCTTGAGGCCCACGAGCGCCGGGAACCAGGCCGCACCGCGGTTCTCGAGCGCGTCGACCGCGCGGGCGAGCACCTCGATCTGCGGCGGGATGCCGTCGTGCTGGATGCCCGCCGAGGCGATGCGCCAGCGGATGTCGGGGTCGTGCGCGTACGACCGCCCGTTCGCCTTCAAGGAGGTGCGCCGGTGCGCGGCCTCGACGGCGAGCTCGAGCGCCCGCTGGCTGAGACCGGTGTAGACGGCGGCGACCAGCACCTCGAAGTTCGCGAAGATGCCGAAGATCAGCGGGTCGGCGCTCGGCCCGGCCGGCAGCCGCCGGACCACGCGCGCGGCCGGGGCGACGGCGTCGGTGAGCACCGTGGTCTCGGACTGGCTGGCGCGCATGGCCAGTGTGTCCCAATCGGAGAGGGTCTCGACGCCGGGCTGCCGCTCGAGGAACGCGTGCACGAGCAGGGGCGCCTCGGGGTCGGTGTCGTCGCGGCCGAAGACGCCGAGCCTCGTCCAGACGGGGGAGAGGGAGGTGAAGATCTTGGTGCCGGTGAAGGCGTAGCCGCCGTCGGCCTGAGGCGTCGCGACCGTGCGGGAGCCGAAGAGCACGAGGTCGTTGCCCGCCTCGCTGTTGCCGAAGGCGAACACCTCACCCGCGACAGCGTCGTCGAGCACCCAGGCGATCGAGTCGTCGCCGCGGTCGAGGAGAACCTTCGCCGTGCCCGTCCAGACGAGGTGCATGTTCAGGGCGAGCGCGGTGGCCGGCGCCGCGGTGGCGAGCCGGGTCTGCTCCCGGGCGACGCGTTCGAGCCCGAACCCGAGACCGCCGCGGTCGACCGGCGCGAACATCCGCAGGTAGCCGGCGTCGCGCAGTTCGCTCAGGTCGTCGTGCGGGAACGTGTTCTCGCGATCGTGCACAGCGGCCCTCGAGCGGATGCGCGCGAGCAGCTCGTCGTCGACGACGGACACGGCGGCCGCCTCGCCGACACCACCGGTGGGCTCGTTCTCGGGCATGCCCCCACGCTACCGCCGCCCCCTGACAACCCGGTCAGCGAGGGCGGAACGAGAAGCGCGAGCTACTGGCGCCGCAGCTGCACGATCTCCGACCCGTCGACGGTCAGCGTCGTCATCACGTCTCCTTCGACGATCGCGGACCCCAGCTCCGAGAACGACGTCGTCATTCCCACGCACGCCCGCAGCGTCGACAGATCGAGGTCGAAGCTGACCTCGTTCCCCGTCACGCTCGTGGTGCCGCTGACGCCGTTGCAGCCGTCGGTGCCCCGCACGGCCCCGTCGGCGTCGAAGCTCAGCCGCGCCTCGTCGGGCGCCTCGGCCCGCCACTCCCCCTCGAGCTCCGACGGAGACACCGTGGACGCCTGACCATCACCCGATCCGTCCCCGGAGCCGTTCTGCGACGACGCGCAGCCCGAGAGCGCGGAGGCGGCGAGAAGGAGAACCACGGCGGTGACGAGGGAGCGAGCAGTCATGGCCCCATCCGACCATCTGCCGACCGATCGGGCAAGAAGCCGAGTTCTTTCTGCGACCTTTCTCTGTAACTGCCGACAGATGTTGACTATGGTGGAGGGCAGGGGGCCGTTCCGTCACGCAGGTGAGGGCTAGATCTATGCCCCCTGACGGATACACGGAATCAGGGGAAGTCATAGATGACGATGAAGAGAAGACTCGCGTATCTCGCGGTCGGAACAGTTGCCGTCGCCGGCATGAGCGGCGCGTTCGGGCAGGTCGCCTTCGCGACCGAGGGTGGGGAAGCCCCCGTGTCGGGAGCGGCGTTCGACGCCTTCGCCCAGACGCTGCTCGCCGATGACGGGATCCAGGCCGTCGCCCAGGGTGCCGACGGCCCCGTGGTCTACACGACCGAGGCGATCGACCAGATCGCTCCGGATGCCCGGTTCCTCGTCGAGTCGAACAGCAACGTCACCGTGCGCGTGCTGACCGCTCCGCTGCGGGCCTACGACGCCGACGAGGTCGTCGGCGGCGCCGGCTACTTCGCCGGAGAGGACGCCTCCTCGACGGGCGGCGGGCTCTGCTCCGTGGGCTTCAGCGGCTGGTCGCCCGAGGGCGACCCCGCGGTCATCTCGGCCGGACACTGCACGGGCGACAACTCGCTCGACGTGAGCCAGCTCACCCTGCCGACCGGTGACCCGGCCGGTGGCGGAGCCACCGACAACAGCGACGTCCAGCTCGTCACCGGCCTCGGCCAGCTCGCCTTCTCGCAGTTCGGCGGAGCAGGCAACACCCCCGGCGCCGACGGCGACGTCAAGAGCGTCGACATCTCGGTCATCGACGTCACCAACGACGACCTGACCCTCCTGCCCGAGGTCACCGACTGGAGCACCGCCTCCAGCGAGGACCTCGCCGCGTCTACGACCGACGTCTCCGCCGTCGGCGAGGCCGAGCTCGGCGCCGTCCGGAAGAGCGGTCGCACGACCGGCTCGACCACCGGCACCATCGAGGCCATCAACGGCTGGGCGACCGTGACCGACGCGGAGGGCAACAACCCCCGCCAGGTCTACGGCTTCGGCAGCCTGATGACGGCGGCCCCCGGTGACTCCGGTGGATCGCTCGTCCAGGGCGAGACCGCGGTGGGCGTCCTGTCCGCCGGTGGCAAGCTCGACACCGGTGAGGACTTCGTCTGGGGCGCCAACCTCGAGGCCGGCCTCGCGCTGACCGGCGGCTACACCGTCGCCCTGCACCTCGACGCTCCGGCGCTGACCTCCCCCGCCGACGGCGGCCAGGTCTACACCGGTCGCGCCATCTCGGGCACGGCTCCCGCCGGCTCGACCGTCGTCGCGACCCAGGGCTCGGGCGAGCCCTTCGAGGTCACGGTCACCGACGGCAAGTGGTCGTTCCCCGCACCGGGCACCCCTGGTGACTACGACTACACCGTGCGCGCCGAGCGCGGCTTCGACACCTCCGCGAGCAGCTCGTTCTCGGTCGAGGTCGTTCCGGCCCCGCTGGAGCCGGCCGTCATCAGCTCGCCGTTCGACGGCCAGGTCGTCGAGACCTCGGTTCCCGTCATCTCGGGCACCGGTGAGCCCGGCGCGACCCTGACCCTGTCGGGTGACGTCGAGAAGACCCTCACGGTCGCTCAGAACGGCACCTGGTCGACCGATGTCGACCT
Source organism: Herbiconiux sp. VKM Ac-1786 (assembly GCF_015350805.1). Taxonomy (GTDB): domain Bacteria; phylum Actinomycetota; class Actinomycetes; order Actinomycetales; family Microbacteriaceae; genus Herbiconiux. Next base: position 253,146 of record NZ_JADKSG010000001.1, read on the forward strand.
CGACTACGGCTCGTACAGCGTCACCGCCGTGCAGACCCGCGAGAACGCCTCGTCGTCGGCTCCGGTCACCGTCAAGTTCTCGGTCGTGCCGGTCGCCCCGGCGATCACCGACCCGAAGACGGGCCTCGGCTACGACCTCGGCGCCGGCCCGACCTCGGTCAGCGGCACCGGCATCGACGGCGCCACGGTCACCCTCCAGGTGAACGGCAACGCCGCGGGCACTGCTGTCGTCAAGAACGGCAAGTGGGAGATCGCGCTGTCGAAGCAGCTCGACGCCGGCACCGTGACGATCACCGCCACGCAGACGATCGACGGCGCCACCAGCGCGGTCGCCACGTCGACCATCACCATCACCGCTGCGGACAACGGCGGCAGCACCCCGGCACCGGCTCCGGCCGGCTCGGGTGGCAACGGCTCGCTGGCCAACACCGGCGCACCGATCGCCCCGCTCGCCGGTGGCGGCATCGCGCTGCTGCTGGCCGCCGGTGGCCTGCTGCTGGTCGCCCGTCGCACCAACGCGGCACGACGCGCGGAGTAACTCCCCGCTGAACGCCTGAGGGGGCGGTGACCATCTGGTCACCGCCCCCTTCGCCGTCCCCGGCCGTGCCACACGCAGAAGCGCCCGGCACCACCAGGCACCGGGCGCTCGAACGCGAGATCGCGAGATCGCGAGATCGCGAAGGCGACCCTACCCCCGCGCCTCCAGCTCCCGCACCCGCGGGATCACCTGCTCCCCGAACCGCTCCATCTCCCGCAGGTGCGGTGAGAACTGCAGCAGCAGCAGGTCGACCCCGGCATCCGAGAACTCGCGCACCCGCCGCGCCACCTGGTCGGGTGTGCCGACGAGGTCGGGCCGCAGCCCCCGGTTCGAGACCGAGTAGTCGCGCAGGTCGACCTTCGTGTCGAGCTGCGACTTCGAGATGAAGTCCTGATACGACTCGTAGGCCGCTCCCCCGCGCACGTCGGTGATGCGCTCGAGCTCGGCCTGCGCCTCCTCCTCGGTGTCGCGCACGATGGCGTACGCCGCCATGCCGAACGACTGGAACGGCTCGTTTGTCACGGCAGCCCGCCGCTCGGTGAGGTCGGCGACCTTCGCCCGCAGCTCGTCGGGCGTGCCGCCGTGCGTGACGTAGGCGTCGGCGAACCGCGCGATGGCCTGCTTGCCGCCCTCGCTCTCCCCACCGGCGTAGACGACGGGAGCCCGCCGCGGCTTCGGCGACAGGTACGTTCCGGACAGCGAGTAGTACTCCCCGTCGAAGCTGAACGGCGTCTCGGCCCACAGCCCCTTCAGGATCGACACGAACTCCAGGCTCCGCTTGTACCGGTCGTCGTGCTCCGAGAAGATGCCGCCGTACTGCCGCGCCTCCTCGGCCCACCAGGCCGACACGACGTTGAGCGAGAAGCGCCCGCCCGAGATCTCGTCGATCGTCGCCGCACGCTTGGCCGCCACGGCCGGCAGGTGGTAGCCGGGCCGCACCGCCGTCATGATCTCCTGCGTCGAGGTGACCGCCGCGATGGCTGCCGCGAGCTCCCAGGCGTCGAAGCTCGGGCCCTCCTGGCCCTTGATGTCGTTGAGGTTGAGCTCGGCGATCAGGGTCAGGTCGAAGCCGATGCGTTCGGCCGTCTGCGCGATCTGCTTCACGTGCTCGAAGCTGAACGGCGTCTGTTCGTCGTCGACGTTGCGCAGCCACCCGCCGAAGACCGGCGTCCAGTACCCGAACCGCATGCCGGCCATCAGGCGTTCACCCCGGCGTGCTCCGAGACCAGCAGCCCGCCCAGGAACTGCGCGATCCGCCGCGGCCCCGACACCGGGCTCGACGCCTCGACGTCGGGGTTGTAGTTCGTGTTCGTGTTGATGTCGTAGGTCACGCGCCGCCCGTCGAGCGTCTCCATGAACTCCACGCCCGCGATCTCGATGCCGTTGGCGGCCAGGAACGCCTCGTACCGCGACACCAGCGGGTCGCTCTCGAACCCTTCCCGCACCGAGAACAGCGGCGCCGCCCCGGGCACCGCGCACGCGTCGGCCGGGCACAGCTCGAAGCTGCCGTCCGAGGTGTCGACCCGCACGGCGTAGACGAAGCGCCCGCCCACGAACTCGGCGCGCGTGATGAACGGCGCGGCCGCCACGAGGTACTCCTGCAGCAGCGTGATTCCGTCGATCGGCTCCTCGAACTCGGGCCCGGCGACGTAGGCGTCGAACTCCTGGTAGCTGTCGAAGCGGCGCACGCCGAGGCCCTTTCCGCCCTGGTTGTGCTTGGAGATGAAGGGCAGCCCGAACTGCCTCGCCGCCGCCGGCAGCCCGCTGCGCCCGAACACGGCGACCGTGCGCGGCACGTCGAAGCCGGCCTGCGCGAGCAGCAGGTGCTGGGCGATCTTGCTCACCTCGAGGTCGATGACGGGCAGCCCGGATGCCGACGAGGCCCCCGGGTTGCCGTTCACGACCCGGGCTCCCCCGGCCTGCAGCCACGCGAGCACCGCGCGGGTGTACTCCTTCGCGTGCGGGTTGCCGCGGGTGTGCGCCGAGGCGCTCATGCGCGACCAGTACACCCCGGGCGGTGGCGGCGACGCGAGGTCGATGCCGCCGAACGGCGACTCCTCGGTCAGCAGGATCTCCTCGAGCGGCACCCCCTCCGCCTCGAACGCGGCGGCGAGCGGCGGAAGCCACTCGGGGTTCTCGTGGATGACGTAGACACGCGGGGAAGTCATTCCTCCACTCTAGATTCAGCCTCCGACGGTGCCGCCCCGGTGGGCCTCCACGTGCCCCAGATATGTCGTCGCGTTACGGCGGATGCCCGCCCGCTCCTCCTCGGTCAGCGACCGCCGCACCTTTCCGGGCACCCCGGCGACCAGCGATCCGGGCGGCACGACGGTGCCCTCCAGCACCACGGCCCCCGCGGCCACCAGCGATCCGGTGCCGATCACGGCCCCGTTCAGCACGGTCGCGTTCATGCCGATCAGGCTGTCGTCCTCCACCGTGCAGCCGTGCAGCACCGCGTTGTGGCCGACGCTCACCCCTGCGCCGATGAGTGCCGGATGCCCGGGGTCGACGTGCACCACGACGTTGTCCTGCAGGTTCGATCCGGCGCCGAGCGAGATCCGGTCACCGTCGGCCCGCAGCACGGCGCCGTAGAACACGCTCGATCCGGCGGCCAGCCGCACGTCGCCGATGACGGTCGCGGTCGGCGCGATCCACGCCTCCGCGTCGACGACCGGTGTCTTCCCGCCCACGGTGATGATCAGTCCGCTCATGCCGAGGACACTACCAACCCGGCCGGGCGGAGCGACCCCGCCGACCGCACCGACCGCACCGCCGAAGGCCCCCGCACCGCCGAGGGCATCCTCACAGCCGGTCCCCGAACCGCGACTCGATCGCCGCCTCCTGGTAGTCGAGCTTCGCCAGGAACTCCCGCGCCGCCTCGTCGTCGAGCAGGTTGCGATCCCGCTCCCGGATGATCGCCAGCCGCTGCGCCCGGATCACGCGGCGCTGCAGCGCCCCCATCTCGCGCCCGAACTCCGTGGTCGCCGGGTCGGCCTCCCGCTCGGCCGCCGCGGAGCGCTGCGCCACCCGCTCCTCCACGCCCTTCACCATCTCGGGTGGCATGCTCGCCGGCGGGTTGCGCACGAACTCGGCGAACACCTCGCTCGACGCCTCCCGGGCCACGTCCTGCGCGTGGGCGGCCTGCTCCTCGTCGATCGCGTCCTGCGCCGGGTCGCTCAGCTTCAGCGAGCGGATCAGCGCCGGCAGCGTCAGCCCCTGCACGAGGAGCGTGCCCACGGCCACCGTGAACGCGATCGCCTGGATCTCCGGCCGCCCGGGGAACGGCGTGCCGTCGGCGAGCGACAGCGGAACACCGGCGGCGGCGGCCAGCGTCACCACCCCGCGCATCCCGGTCCACGAGACGACGACGCTCTCCTTCCACGACAGGAAGACGGGGAACTGCCGGGGCTTCCGGCCGCGGGCCGCCCGGGCGATGTTCTCCCGCTCGATCCGGGCGCGCATCCGCTCGTCGCTCGCCATTTTGCGGCGCATCAGCCGGTCGGTCACGACGTTGCGCCCGAACGACGCGAACACCCACACCGGGCGGATCAGCAGCACGACGAGCAGAACCAGCAGCGCCGCCCCGAAGACCTGCCAGACCGAGTCGGCGCCGCCCGCCTCCTGCACGTCCTGGATGACGAAGCGCAGCTGCAGCCCCATGTAGGCGAACACGAAGGCCTCGAGCAGCACGTCGATCGACGACCAGACGTCGCGCTCCTGCAACCGCGTCGCGTAGCCCGCGCGCCGGGAGCTGGCACCGATCGCGAAGCCGGCGGCCACGACGGCGAGCACGCCGGAGGCCTCGAGCTGCTCGGCCAGGAGGTAGGCGGCGAACGGCACGATCAGGCCGAGCACGGTCTCCAGCGGCGGGTCGTTCAGGAAGCGCCGGATGAGCGTGGCGACGCCCGCGAGCACGACCCCCACCCCGATGCCGACGCCGGCGCTGTAGAGGAACAGCAGCACCGGGCTGTCGATGAACGTGTGCGTGCCGACCACGGCCGAGACCCCGATCGAGAACAGCGTCAGGGCGGCAGCGTCGTTGACGAGGCTCTCGCCCGTGAGGATCGACATCACCCGCTTCGGCAGCCCGAGCTTCGTGCCGATCGCGACGGCGGTCACCGCATCCGGAGGCGCCACGATCGCGCCCAGCACGATGGCCGTGCCGAGGGTGAGGGCCGGCACCACCCATGACGCGAAGACCCCGACGACGAGCGCGGTGACCACGACGAGACCGACCCCGAGCCCGACGATCGGCCGCAGGTTCTTCAGGAAGGAGATGAACGAGAAGTTCAGCGCCGCCGAGTACAGCAGCGGCGGCAGCACGAGCCCGAGGATGATCTCGGAGTCGAGCTCGAGCCCGGTGAACCCCGGGATGAACGAGGCGGCGAAGCCCACCAGGGTGATCACGAGCGCGGGCTGCAGGCCGCGCCGCTGGGCGATGCCCGTGACGGCGATCGCGCCGACGATCACCAGAAGGAGCTGCACGCCGTTCATGCCGAAACTCTAGCGATCGGCCACCGGGTCGCCGCACCCGCTCGACGTCGCGGGCAGGCAATAGGGTGTGAGCATGGACGATCCGGTCGACGCAGTCTCGTTGATCACCGAGCTGTTCAGCTGGATCGGCATCGGCCTCGGCGTGCTGCTGCTCGTGGTCGGCTACGTGCGCGGCGCGTTCTTCCGCAACTGGCCCGAGACCCTCGGTGTCGTCGTGCTCGCCGACGGCGGCGAGCTCGTCTACCGCTGGATGGGCGAGGACGGCGTGCTCTACGAGGCCCCCTGCTCCGACGACCACGGGCACTCCCCCGAACCGGGCGACGACGTCACCGTGCACGTGAACCCCCGCGACCCGGCGGTCGGGCGCATCGACGACCCGTCACACGAGGGCCGCGCGTTCCGCACCACGGGGTGGATCCTGCTCGGCATCGGCGTGGCCGCGGTCGTGATCCAGTTCGTGCTGCTCATCGTCTCGTCGACGGCGTCATGAGCACGCGTCGGCGCAGCATCGTCCCGGTGCTCCGGATGCGCGGCCGCAGCATCCACGAGAAGGGCCGCGTCTCGACGCCGCTCGAGCTGCTCTTCGACCTCACCTTCGTCGTCGCCGTGGCCTCGATCGTCGCCCAGCTCGCCCACGCCGTGGCCGAGGACCACATCGCCACCGCGCTACCGAACTTCCTGATGGTGTTCTTCGCGATCTGGCTGGCGTGGCTGAACTTCACCTGGTTCGCCTCGGCCTACGACACCGACGACGTGCCCTACCGGCTGCTCACCATGCTGCAGATGGGCGGGGTGCTGGTGCTGGCGGCCGGCGTGCCCGGTGCCTTCAACGAGGAGGACTGGGGGCTGGTCACCCTCGGCTACTTCATCATGCGCGTGGCCCTCGTCGGCCAGTGGCTGCGCGCGGCGGTGCAGGACGAGCCCGGTCGCCGCACCGCCCTCGGCTACGCCATCGGCATCTCGATCGTGCAGGCGCTGTGGATCTTCCGGCTCCTGGTGCTGAACGACCTGCCGTTCGCCGCGCAGGTCGCGGTGTTCGCGCTGCTCGCGCTCTGCGAGCTGGCCGTGCCGCTGATCGCCGAACGCGGGCGCCACATCGCGTGGCACCCGCACCACGTCGCCGAACGATACTCGCTGTTCACGATCATCCTGCTCGGGGAGTCGGTCGCGGCGTCGAGCTCGGCGGTGCAGGGCGTGCTGAGCGCCGGGGCGGCCACCGGCGAGTTCGTGCTGATCGCCGCCTCGGGGCTGGCGCTGCTGTTCGGGCTGTGGTGGGTCTACTTCCTCGAGCCGGCCCACGAGGGGCTCGAGAAACACCGGTCGCGCTCCTTCTTCTGGGGCTACGGGCACTACCTCGTGTTCGCGGCGCTCGCGGCGCTCGGCGCCGGACTCGAGGTGGCGGTCGAGTCGATCGGGCACGAGCTCGAGGTGCCGTCGACCGTCATCGGCTACGCCACCGGCATCCCGGTCGCGGTGTTCTTCGTCATGATGTGGGTGCTCTACCGGCCGCTGACCGGGCCCACCGTCATCCCGCCCGCGGTGAGCCTGGGTGCCGCGCTCGCGGTGCTGCTGCTGCCGCTCGCGGCCCCGGCGATCTCGCTGGGCGGTGTGGTGCTGCTGATCGCGCTCGTGGTCGCCGCGGTGATCGGCATCACGGTGGTCTACCGGCGGGGGCCGGCGCTCCCTGCGGCGCCGTCGTCGTCGGGGTCGGCGTCACCGGCGCCGTCGGCGTCGGCCGGCCCCTCCGCGTAGCTCAGGATGTCGCCGGGCTGGCAGCCCAGCACCCGGCAGATGGCGTCGAGCGTCGAGAAGCGCACGGCCTTGGCGCGCCCGTTCTTCAGGATCGAGATGTTCGCCACGGTGATGCCCACGGCCGCCGCGAGATCGCTGACCGACATCTTCTTCTTCGCCAGCTCGACGTCGAGGTTGATCACGATCGGCATCAGACGACCTCGGCGAGCTCGTCGTGCAGGCCGGTCGCGCGATGCAGCAGCCTCCGCATGACGTCGACGAGCAGGGCCAGGGCAGCGGCCGCGGCAGCCACCGCCGCCGCGAGCACCGCGACGGTCGCGCCGGCCGGCGTGGAGGCGGCGCCACTGACCAGCAGATAGCCGAGCCCCACCGTGGCGAGGGCGCCACCGATCGCGAGGGCCGCGACGGCTCCGCGCACCCACCGGTCGGGGCGCCGCTCGGCCTCGAAGATGCGACCGTCGCGGGCCAGTGGCGCGAGCGCCCAGACGCACACCAGCACGACCTCGACACAGACCAGCCCCGCCACCGCGAGCACGGCCACGACGACCGCCGCACCCTCGCCCAGCACGGCCCGCGCCACCGCGTAGCCCGCCACCTGGGCGGCGACGGCCCCGGCGAACAGCAGCACGAGCAGCGCTCTCAGGGCGCCGAGCATCACCGAAGCCATGGATCCTCCTGATTTATCGAAAGACGTGCGTTTCATATCGTTCTTCGATATGTTAACGCCTCAAACACTACCGCAAGGAGCGATCGTGACCGAGCAGCAGCGCACGAGAGAACGACCTTTCGCCGAATGGGCGGAGTACTTCGAGGGGCAACCTCGCCCGGCACGAGCGGCTCGACCGCACCATCCCGTGGGGATCGATCTCGCCCCTCCCGGCCGGTCACATCGCGGCCATCGCCCGCTCGCTGCAGCGCTTCGAGCTCGGCGAGAGCGGCGAGGGGCAGGGGCTCCGCTCGAAGGCGGCCCGACTGGGCGACCCCGACCACGACACCGCCCTCGGCCTGTTCGTGGCCGAGGAGCAGAAGCACTCCGCACTGTTCGGCCGCGCGCTCCGCCGCTTCGGCGTCGGCCCTCTCGAGGCGCACTGGTCGGACGCGGTGTTCGTGCGGCTGCGGCGGCTGATGGGCCTCCGCACCGAGGTGACGCTCTTCCTCGTCGCCGAGACCGTGGCGCTGGAGTACTTCGCCGCGCTCGAGCGCTCCGCCGACCCGGTGCTGCGGGGCGTGGCGCGGCGGGTGCTGACCGACGAGGTCGAGCACATCCGCTTCCAGGTGGCGCAGCTGCAGCTCGGGTTCGCGGGCACGTCGACGGGCTTCCGGATGCTCGCGGCTGCCGCCGCCTGGGTCGTGGCGGTGGGCGCGGCCACCGTCGTGGCGATCGACCACGGACCGGCACTGCGCGCCGGCGGCCTGACCCCGCTCGCCTTCTGGGGCCGGGGCCTCCGGCACTTCCGACGCGCGGCGGCGGACGCCTTCGGCTCGGCCGCGCCGCGCGTCCACCCCGGATCGGGTGCCCTCGCGCATCCGGAACCCCACGCCGCCGAACGACGTCACAGAGCAGGAGGCGCCGCCGCGCATCCGGAACCCGCCCGGAGGGCCGCCTAGGCGGCGGGCGTCTCGTCGAGCAGCGCCTTGAGCTCTCGGCGCAGCACCTTGCCGACGTTCGTCTTCGGCAGCTCGTCGCGGAACTCGATGCGGTGCGGGCGCTTGTACCCGGCCAGCTCGCCCTTGAAGTAGGCGGTCAGCTCGTCCTTCGTGATCGTCGGGTCGGAGGGCACCACGAAGAGCACCACCGACTCCCCCGAGCGGTCGTCGGGCACGCCGATGGCGCCGGCGTCCTTCACCTTGGGGTGCGACATCGCCACCTCCTCGACCTCGCTGGGGTAGACGTTGAAGCCCGAGACGACGATCATGTCCTTCTTGCGGTCGACGATCGTGATGAAACCGTCGTCGCTCATGGTGGCGACGTCGCCGGTGCGCAGCCAGCCGTCGACGAGCACCTCGGCGCTGTTCTCGGGCTGGTTCCAGTAACCCGACATCACCTGCGGCCCGCGCACGCACAGCTCGCCCCGCTCACCGAGTGCCACCGGATTGCCGTCGTCGTCGCGCAGCTCGATGTCGGTGGAGGGCAGCGGCAGGCCGATGGTGCCGACCCGCGGATGCTCCCAGGTCGGGTTCACGCAGACCACCGGCGAGGCCTCGGTGAGCCCGTAGCCCTCGAGCATGTCGCTGCCGGTCGCCTCGCGCCAGGCGTCGGCGGTGGCGCTGCGCACGGCCATGCCGCCGGCCACCGCGAGCTTCAGGCCCGAGAAGTCGAGCGCCCGGAAGGCCTCGGTGTCGAGCAGCTGGGCCGCCAGCGTCGACACCAGGATGTAGACGCTCGGCTTCGTCGACTGCAGCGTCTTCACGAGGTCGGCGGTCTCGCGCGGGTTCGTGACGAGCACGTTGTGGGCGCCGTAGGCGAAAAAGGCCAGGCCGTTCACCGTCATCGAGAAGATGTGGTAGAGCGGCAGGGCGGCGAGGATCGTCTCCTCGCCCGGGGTCAGCCGCAGCTTCATCGGCGCCAGCATCTGCGCCTGGTTCGCGAGCAGGTTGGCGTGGGTGAGCACGGCGGCCTTGGTGCCGCCGGTCGTGCCGCCCGTGTACTGCAGCAGGGCGGTGTCACCCGGTTCGACGACGGGCCGGTCGACGGATGCGCGGCCGCTCCCGCGCGCCTCGGCCACGCTCTTCGCCCCCGCCGCCAGCGCCTGCCGGAACGGGATCGTGCCGGTGAGGCCGTGCGGCGGCACCATCTTGCGCACGCGCTTCACGACGAAGTTGGTGACGACGCGCTTCGGTGCCGGCAGCAGGTCGCCGACCTCGGTGAGGATGACGTGCTGCAGAGAGGTCTCGCCGATGATCTTCTCGAGCTTGTCGGCGAAGTTCTCGAGCGCCACGATCGCCACGGCACCCGAGTCGATGAACACCTTCTTCATCTCGCTCGCGCTGTAGAGCGGGTTCGCGCCGACCACGACGAGTCCGGCCTTCAGGGCGCCGTAGACCGCGATCGGGTACTGCAGCAGGTTGGGGCTCTGCACGACGATGCGGTCGCCCTTGGTGAGCCCGAGGTCACCGAGCAGGAAGGCGGCGAAGGCGTCGCTCAGCCGGCCGACGTCGGCGAAGGTGAGCACCTTGCCGAGGTTGGAGAAGGCGGGGCGGTCGGCGTAGCGGCGGCAGGTCGCGTCGACGAGCGCGCCGACGGAGTCGACCTCGCGCTCGCCGATCGTGGGGGCGAGGTCGGGCGAGTAGCTCGCCAGCCAGGGACGGCTGTCGTAGGCGTTCGTGGTCATGTGAGGTTCTGGGTTCGCGTCGCTGCGGGCGGCGGGGTTCGTCGACGGGGGCCTGGGCGCGACGCGCTCAGACCCGCTCGGGACGGCCGTCGGCGTTGCCGAGCGGGTCGTCGGCGATCGGCCCGGCGGGTGCGGCGGCGGCCGGGTCGTCGCTCGTGGCGGGATCGGTGTCGGCGTCGGCGATCAGCTCGGCGTCCCAGTCGACGACGGCCTGCTCGGCCTCGGCGCGCGTGGCGAACGGGCCGAGCGACGGGGCGTCGGGGAAGTCGTCGGGGTTCAGGTCGGTGACGACGTAGTAGGTGACGGTGTCGTCTTGCTCGTGCTCGACGATGCGCAGATCGGTCATACCGTTCACCCTATCCAGTCGACAGCCGTCTGCCGCGCGCGTCGCCTGCCTCGTTCGGGCGCGGTACCCGCCCCGCGGTGGGCCGGGTGCCTCTAGAAGTCGAAGCCGCCGCCGAAGTCGCCGCCACCGAAGTCGCCCCCGCCGAAGTCGCCCCCGCCACCGAAGTCGCCGCTGCCGCCCGACCAGTCGCCGCCCGAGGCGTCGACCGAGCCGGCGTCGCCGCCCACGTCACCGCCGGAGCCCGCGTCGCCGCCGGTGTCGCCGCCGTCCGCACCGGCGTCCCCGCCATCGGCCCCGGCGTCGCCGCCGTCGGCCCCGGCCTGGTCGAAGCCGACCGGCGGGAGGAAGGCACTCACGAGCGCCGAGCCGATCACGAAACCGGCCACCGTGCCGAGCATCGAGGAGGCCATCATCGAGCCGAAGCCCATTCCACCGCCGCCGCCCATGCCGCCGCCCTGGCGTCCGGCGCCCGCGAAGGCGCGCTCCATGGTGCCGGGCTGACGGATCTCCGACCGCGTCGCCGACTGCGCGAGCGAGTGCGGGTCGTCGCCCTTGGGCTGGTCACCGGCGGGCGCGTTCTCGCTCAGCTGGGTGAACAGGATGCGCCGCTGCTCGGGCGTCAGCTTGGTGAACGCCTCCTCGTGGACCTGCTCGATGGTCTCGGGCGGGGCCGTGCGCAGGAGGTAGCGGTAGCGCTCCACCGCGATCTCGTCGTCGCTGCGCTGAGCGCCCTGCGCGCCCTGGCCCTGACCGGCCGGCGCGGCGGGAGGCTGCTGCCCGTACCCGCCCTGGCCGTAGCCGGGGTTCTGCGGCGGTTCTTCCCGGCCAAGCAGTCGGTCGAGGAATCCCATGCTGATCGCTCCGATCTCAGGCGGCGCCGCGTGCGCCGTCGCTTCCTCTCATCTTTCCCACGCCGTCTGTGCTTTGACTGTGCACCGGCTGCACCGGCTGCATCGCGGCGAGGAGCTCGGGCGAGACGGTCTCGGGCCGGATGCCCCGGCCGATCAGCCGCGGAGCGACGGCCTGCAGCATCGGCACGATCAGCGACAGCGCGATCCGCTGCAGCCGCGTCGGCGGGCTGGCGAGGAGCGGCCCCGCGCCGGGCTTCGCGATCGTGGCGTGCACCCGCAGCTGGAGGGCTTGCATCAGCCGCACCGGCGGCAGCCGACGGCGCTGGATCGCCGCCAGCTGCACGCCGGTGACCGCGGCGCCCCCGCCCGAGCGCAGGGTCGTGACGAGCGCGTTCGCGGTGGCCACCGCATCCTGGATCGCGTAGTTCACGCCCACGCCGAACGCCGGGGACATCGCGTGCGCCGAGTCGCCGATGCAGAGGAGCCCAGGCCGGTGCCACCGCTCGAGGTGGGAGACCTGCACGCTGAGCAGCTTCACCTGGTTCCAGTCGGTGAGCGTGCCGACCACGCTCGTCAGCGGCTTGGCGGTGACCGCGAGGTTCCGCCGGAACGCCTCGAGCCCCGCCGCCTTGACCTCGTCGAAGCGCCCCTTGGGGATGATCTGGCCCGCCTGGAAGTGGTCGCGCCGGTCGATGGTGAGCACGAAGGTCCCGTCGGCGACGTAGAGCAGCGTGGGCTTCAGCGTCGCGCGGGGCTTCGGCAGTGAGAACCACAGCACGTCGATGGCGACCCCTGACTCCGTCGGTACGAAGCCCGCCGCCGACCGCACCGTCGAGCCGCGGCCGTCGGCGGCGACCGTCAGGCCGGCGTGCACCTCGAGCGGGCCGTCGGCGTCCTCGGCGGTCGCACCGGTGATGCGCCCGCCCTCCTCGAGCACCCCGGTGGCGGCCGTGCCCATCAGGATGCGGAACGAGGCGAACTCGGACGCCTTGCGCGTGAGGAAGAAGAGGAAGTCCCACTGCGGCATGAAGGTCAGGAAGTCGTCCTCCCCACCGAGCCGGGCGAAGTCGACGGCGTGGATGCGCGTGCCGTTCACCACGGCGTCGAGCGCGCCCACCTCGCTGTGCGGCAGCTCGAGGAACTCCTCGCGCAGGCCCAGCTGCCCGAGGAGCGCCAGCGTCGAGGGGTGGATCGTGTCGCCCCGGAAGTCGCGGAAGAAGTCGGCGTGCTTCTCGAGCACCACGACGTCGACCCCGGCGCGCGCGAGCAGGTACCCGAGCATCACCCCCGCCGGCCCACCGCCCACGACGCACACCTCGGCGTGCACCTCGCGCACTGCCGTTCCACCCCCTGGCCCCGCCCCAACCCCGCTCATACGCCCAGGCTAGGGCCTGCTCAGCCAACAGGACAGACCACTGCGTGACAGTGATACAAGAATGATCTATCCTCATTTCATTACACGGATTCGGAGATTCCATGCTGCGCTCACCAGGCCGCACTCGCTTCACCCTGATCGCAGGAGCACTCGCGTTGGTCGCCGGGCTGGCGACCTCCTCGACCGTGTCCTTCGCCGCATCATCTCCCCGCGCCATCGAACTCGAACGAATCTCCTCTGCGATTCCCGACCCGGCATCGGGAGGGATGGGAGCCGCTCAAGTCGATCCGACGACGGGCCGAGGATTCGTCGTCGACACCTATCTGAACAAAGTCGAGACGTTCGCCGTCACGTCGACATCGATGACACCGACGGGGCCTCTGTCCATCGGAACCGCCCTACCGATGGCTGCCGCACTCGACGATCAGAACCACGTGCTCTACGTCGTCGACCGATCGACTCCAAATCGCGTCGTCGCGGTCAACGTCGACCCGGCATCGAGCATGCGCGACAAAGTGATTGGGACCTATCTGACAGGTGGCACGGACCCACTGAGCATCGCCGTAGATTCGATTTCCCACACGGTCTACGTCATGAACGTGACGTCGAACGATGTGACAGTCATCGACGTTCCTACCGGGGCAGTTCGTTCCGTCGCTACCGGCAAGAGCCCGGACGACATGGCGGTCGACTTCGACAGTCACCGCGCGTACGTGACGAGTACGGAGGACGAGAGCATCACTACCGTCTTCGCGACGGGCTCGTCGACATCGACGCCCATGAACAGGCCGCTTTCCATCGCACTCTGCAAAGACACGATCTTCGTTTCGACCGACCGGCCGTACGGATACCACATCGAGAAGTACGACGTAGGCATGCGCTTGCTGGCTACGTCGCCTCCCTTGGCCTCCGCTCCCAACGAGATGCTCCCTGACTGCCGTCGCCACGCTCTCTACACAGCCGACGCAGCTGCGGGCGTTCCCGGTCTGCAGGTCTTCCGCACCAGCGATCTGAAGCTCGAAGGGGGATCGAACGTGGATTACTACCGAACGCTCACGATGGATCCCAGTGGCAATCGACTCTTCGCCAGCGAGACCGGTCGGACGGCCGGCTCAGCGATCGTGATGTTCGAGCCACACTTCAGTCCTCCGGCAGCGGTGGAGCGGGTCGCCGGGGCGGATCGATTCGAGGTGTCCGCTGCGATCTCGCGCCAGAACTTCCTGCCGAACTCCGCCGTGGCGTACGTCGCATCGGGCGCCGGCTTCGCCGATGCCCTCTCGGGCTCCGCGGTCGCGGGCGAGAGGAGGGCACCGGTGCTGCTGGTGACGAAGGACGGTGTTCCTGGAGCCATCGCCGATGAATTGGCGCGCTTGAAGCCACGGACGATCGTGATCCTCGGTGGCACCGCAGCCGTCAGCCCGGGTGTAGAGGAGAGCCTCAAGAGGTACTCCGGTTCGGTCACGCGCATCAGTGGGGCCGACCGGTTCGTGGTATCGGCGGCGGTCTCGGCGTCAGTGTTCAAGCCGAAGGTGCCGGTCGCGTACCTGGCCTCGGGAGCAAACTTCCCGGACGCTCTGTCAGGATCCCCAGCGGCCGGGCGGGCGCACGCACCCGTGCTATTGATCGAGAAGGATCGCATCCCCGACGCCGTCGCCGCCGAACTGGCCCGGCTCGATCCGGGTGAGATCGTGGTACTCGGCGGGCCGAACGCGATCAGCGAAGCCGTGCTGGATCAGCTTTCGACGACGAAGACGGTTTCGCGCATCGAGGGCGCTGATCGGTTCGAGGTCTCGGCGGGGATCTCGGCGCAGAAATTCCACGACGGGGCGTACATGGTCTACATCGCATCAGGTCAGACGTTTCCCGACGCCCTGTCCGGGGCGCCGGTAGCGATCGCCGACGGGGCACCTGTGCTCCTGGTGACGCGAGACAGCATTCCAGACCCCGTCGCAGCCGAGCTCGAGCGACTGCATCCGTACCGGATCGTCGTGCTCGGCGGGACGGCAGCCGTCTCGGACGGGGTCAGCGAGCAGCTGAAGAGCTACCTGACCGACTGACTCTCAGGGGGCGGGGAGGAGGAAGACGTCGGCGAGGAGGGCGCGGAGGCGGGGGGCGAGGGCCGCGCGGAGCGCCGCCTCGTCGACGGAGAGCACCTGCGCGATGGCCGCCGCGATGGCCGAGGCCGAGAGGTCGCCGTCGCAGGCGCCGACGAAGGCGGCGAGGCCGGTGTCGAGGTCGATCGAGCGCGAGAAGCCGCCACCCTGGCGCAGCGTCATCACCACGGGGTCGTCGTGGCCCGGCCAGTAGTGGCGCTCCTCCGTGACGTCGGAAGCGTAGACGTAGGTTCCGGCGAGCAGCTCGTCGTCGTCGCGGTGGGCCTGCCAGTCGTGACCTGCGAGGCAGACCGCCAGATGGTCGCCGAGGCCGATCGGGTTCGAGCCGATCGCGGCGTCGACGCGCTCGTAGCGGTCGAGGGTCGGCGCGGCCGCGGGAACGCGCGACCCGACCGCGGGCGCCGCCGCCGGCCGCCGCAGCAGCACGTACCCGAACCCCACCTCCCGCACGCCCCGCGCCTCGAAGTCGTCCAGCCAGCTCGAGTAGAGGGAGTCGAACGCCGGCGTCCCGGGCCGCGTCCCGCCGTCCCGGATCCACGTCTCCGCGTACAGCGGCGCATCCTGCCGATCGCGCTCGATCACCCACGCGTCCACCACGACCGGCGACGACGCCACCCACGACCGCACCCGGTGCAGCCCGTCCGACGCCCCGTACTCCCAGTTGCCGAGCAGCTGCGCGATGCCGCCCGGCGCCAAATGCGACGGGGCCGAACGGATGACCGACGCCACCAGCGCATCCCCCACCAGCCCGCCGTCACGGTACTCGTAGAGCGGCACGCCCTCCTGCCGCGGCGTGATGACGAACGGCGGGTTCGAGACGATCCGGTCGAACCGCTCCCCCGCGACCGGCTCGAACAGGCTGCCGTGCCGGAACTCGATCGAGTCGATGCCGTTCAGCCGCGCGTTGAACGCCGCGATCGCGAGGGCCCGGCGCGAGATGTCGGTGGCCACGACCCGGCGCGCGTGGCGGGCGGCGTGCAGGGCCTGGATGCCGCATCCGGTGCCGAGGTCGAGCACCGAGTCGACCGGCGTCGGGATCATCAGCCCCGACAGCGTCATCGACGCCCCGCCGATGCCGAGCACGTGGTCGGGGTCGAGCGGCCGGCCGAGCACCGACTCGCCGAGGTCGGACGCGATCCACCAGCTCCCCGCTCCGAGCGAGTCGACGAAGCTGTAGGGCCGCAGGTCGAGGCGGGCACGAACCCCGCCCGCAGTGCCCGCGGGCCCGATGAAGCCGAGCGCCTCGAGGCCGGCGACGCCGAGCGTCGGCAGAGCATCCGCCACCTCGTCGGCCGGCACCGTCGACCCCAGCAGGAAGAGCCGGGCCAGCGTCGACACGGGCGAGACGGGGGCTCCGGATGCTCGAGCCCGCGAGATCGCGCGCACCGCCGGCTCGCGCTGCCCCCGGTGCAGGGCGGCCGCCGCCGAGGGCCCCCACAGCGCGTCGATCACGTCGACCCGGAAGCGCGCGGCCACCAGGTCGTCGCGGAGCGCATCCACCAGCGCCACGTCCTCGGGCGCCGACGAGCTGAGGGCGGGCGGCAGGGCGATCGAATCGTGGCTCACCGCTCCATTCAATCGCTACAGTGACCCCATGACGCACCTCCCGGGCGATCCGCTCCTCGTCGAGACCGAGTCCGGAGCCGTGCGCGGCACGCTCAGACGGGGAGTGCGCTCCTGGCGCGGCATCCCGTACGCCGCCCCTCCGCTCGGGCCGCTCCGGTTCCGGGCGCCCGCCCCGGCCGAGCCGTGGGACGGCGTGCGCGAGGCGCTCGACTTCGGCCCGGCCGCGGTGCAGCACGAGAACAAGGCGGTCGCGCTGCCCGAGGGCGTCACCCAGTCGGAGGACTGCCTCAGCCTGAACGTGCTGGCCCCGCCGCGCGAGCCGGGGTTCGACGACGGGCCGTTCCCGGTGATGGTCTGGATCCACGGCGGCGCGTACGTCGCCGGCTCCAGCGCCCAGCCGCTCTTCGACGGCACCGAGCTGGTGGCGAACGGCGACGTGATCGTGGTGAGCCTGAACTACCGCCTCGGCGCGCTCGGCTTCCTCGACTTCTCGAGCCTGGGCGACGGTTTCGAGACCAACGTCGCCCTGCGCGACCAGCTCGCCGCGCTGGCGTGGGTGCAGCGCAACATCGGGGCGTTCGGCGGCGACCCCGGCAACGTCACGCTGTTCGGGGAGTCCGCGGGCGCCGGCTGCGTCACGACGCTGCTCACCTCGCCCGCCGCCGACGGGCTGTTCCACCGGGCCATCGCCGAGAGCCCCCCCGCCACGAGCGTCTACGACCGCGAGCGGGCCGCCCGGGTGTCGCGCCGCTTCCTCGGCCTGCTCGGGCTTGACGCCGACGCCGACGCCTCCACGACGGCGGCCGAGCTCCGCACGATCGAGGCCGACCGCCTCGCCCGAGCGACTTTCGACCTCGTCGCCGCGGTGGCCGCCGAGCAGCCCGGAACCCTCGCCGTCGCGCCGGTGGTCGACGGGGAGCTCGTGCCCGAGCATCCGGTCGACGCCTACCGCGCGGGCCGTCAGCTGCCGGTTCCGCTCGTCATCGGCACGAACCACGACGAGGCGTCGCTGTTCCGCCTGATGAAGTCGCCGCTGATGCCGATCACCGCCGGCTCGGTGCACGTCATGTTCGAGGAGCTGGCGGCCGAGCATCCGGAGTTCGCCGCCGCCGAGAACCGCATCGAGGCCGCCTACCCGCGCTTCCCGCACCACCGCACCCCGGCCGAGCTCTCGCGCGACGCCGGCTTCCGGATGCCCAGCATCTGGCTCGCGTCGGCCCACAGCCGTGTCGCCCCCACCTGGATGTACCGCTTCGACCACAGCACCCCCGCGCTCACCCTGCTCGGCATCGGAGCGACGCACGGCGCCGAGATCGCCTACGTCTTCGGCACCCTCGGCGTCGGCCGCCGCGACCCGAGCTTCCGGCTCGGCGGCCTGGCCGAGGCGAGACGCCTGTCGGAGGCGGTGCAGCACCGCTGGCTCTCGTTCGCCGCGGAGGGCGAGCCGGCCGGCCTCAGCTCCCTCGAGAGCGCCGGCACAGCACCCGAGTGGCCACGGTACGACGAGGAGCGGAGGGCGACGATGCTGTTCGATCACGGCGAGCGCGTGTCCGACGACCCCGATGCGGCCATCCGGGAAGCCTGGGGAGACTCCACGATCTCCTTCGACTGACGCCCGCCGGGCACTACGCTCTGGGCAGGGGTGCTGTGAGGCAGGAGGCGAGGGATCCAGCGACTGGTCGGGCCCCGCTCGGCGCGCCCGCCCTCCTGCGGAACGGCCGCCGGCCGGTGCTCGTGCTGCTGGGCGTGACCGTCGCGCTGCTGATCGCCTCGCTGGTCGCGCTGTTCCTCCCCGGTGCGCACCCGCTGCTCGAGGGAGTGCTCTCGCTCGGCACGGAGTGGGCCGCCGTGCTCACCTGCATCGTCGCGGTCGTGCTCAGCCGGGCGCACCGGGCCGCGCCGGTGCTGGCGACGGCGGCGGTCGCCGCGACCGTGCTGGGCGACACGCTCTCGGTCGGCCTCGCCGACGGCAGCGGCGCGGTGCCCTTCCCCTCCTGGCCCGACGCCTCGTACACGGCCTTCTACCTGCTGCTCTACGCCGCCATCGTCGTGCTCGCCCGCCGCCACCTCGTCGCCCCGACCACCACCGTCGTCTTCGACGTCGTGATCACGGCGTTCGGCCTCGCCGCCCTGCTGGCGCTGGCCCTCACCCCGGTGCTCGACGAGGCGCTGATCGGCACCGAGACGACGGCTTTCGTGCTCTCGACGATCTATCCGCTCGTCGACGTGCTGCTGATCGCGACGATCGTGGCCATCGCCGCCTCCGACCGCTGGGGCGGCTACTGGCGGCTCGTGGCGGCGGCGCTGCTCCTGTACGCCGCGGCCGACACGGTGCTCGCGCTGCAGCTGCCGAGCGACGACTACCGCGCCGGCACCCCGCTCGACGCGGCCTGGATCGTCGGCTCGATCATCCTGACCGTCTGGGTCTGCGCGATCACCACCCACGCCGAGACACCCGCCCCGCCGGCCTCGGCCACTCGCGCCGGCACGACTCTCGCCATCGTCGCGATGGGTGCCGCGCTGGTGGTGCTCGTGCTGGCCCCGCTGATCGACGGGTCGCTGATCGCGGTCGCACTGGCCATGATCGCGCTGCTGACGACCGTGCTCTCGGTGGCGCTGCGCCGTGGTGCTCTGCCGGCGTTCGGGCAGACGGCCGAGCGCCGTCGCACCGTGCGCGAACTCCGCACCCGCGGCAGCCAGGAGCAGCTCGTGCTGCTCTACCAGCCGAAGGTGCGGCTCGCGACGGGCCGCATCGACGGCGTCGAGGCGCTCGTGCGCTGGAACCACCCCGTCCGCGGCCTGCTCGGCCCCGCCGAGTTCCTGCCGCTCCTCGACGAGGCCGGCACCCTGCGCGCCTGGACCACGCGCATCTTCACCCTCGCCCTCGACGACGCCGCGCGCTGGCGCCGCCGCGGCACCCCGGTGAGTGTCGCGGTCAACGTCACCGCCGAGTGGCTCCAGGATGCCCGGGCCGTGCACGAGGTGCTGCCGGCGCTCGGGCTCCGCTCGCTGCCCGCCTCGGCCCTCACGATCGAGATCACCGAGCAGTCGCTCGTCGCCGAACCCGAGGCCGTCGCGCGCCGGATCGAACCCCTCCGTGCCGCGGGCGTGCGCATCTCGCTCGACGACTTCGGCACCGGCTACAACTCGCTCAGCGTGCTGCACGACTTCGCGGTCGACGAGGTGAAGATCGACCGCAGCTTCGTCGAGGCCGTCGGCTCCGACACCCGGGCCCGCGCACTGGTGCGCTCGACCATCGCCCTGGCGGGCGCGCTCGGCAGCGAGACCGTGGCCGAAGGTGTCGAGACGGAGGAGCAGCGCCTGCTGCTGGCCGAGATGGGCTGCACCTTCGCGCAGGGCTTCCTGATCTCGGAGCCGGTGCCCGCGGAGCGGATCGACGACCTGCTAGCCTCGCCTGGAACCCCCACCACCCCGCTGCGACCGCAGCCGACAGAGGAGAACTCCGCTTGACGACGAACGTCCGCCTGGTCGCCTTCGACCTCGACGACACGCTCGCGCCCTCGAAGGCGCCCCTCGACCCGCGCATGGCGCAACTGCTCGTCGAGCTGCTCGACGTCGTGCCCGTGTGCGTCATCTCGGGAGGCCAGTTCGGCCAGTTCGAGTCGCAGCTCGTGGCGAACCTGCCCGCGTCGGCCGGCGACAAGCTCGCGCGCCTGCACCTCATGCCCACCTGCGGCACCCAGTACTACCGCTACGAGAACGACGGGTGGACCCAGGTCTACGCCGAGAACCTCACCGACGAGCAGAAGGCCGAGGCCCAGGCGGCGCTCGAGTCCGAGGCCAAGCGGCTCGGGCTCTGGGAGACCGAGACCTACGGCCCGGTGCTGGAAGACCGCGGCTCGCAGATCACCTTCTCGGCCCTCGGCCAGGCGGCCCCCGTCGACATCAAGTCGGCCTGGGACCCGGACGGCGCCAAGAAGGAGCTCCTCCGCGCCGCCGTCGCCGAGCGGCTGCCCGAGCTCGAGGTGCGCTCGGGCGGATCGACCTCGGTCGACATCACCCGCAAGGGCATCGACAAGGCCTACGGCATGAACCGCCTGGCCGAGCTGACCGGCATCGCGCAGGACGACATGCTCTTCGTGGGCGACCGCCTCGACGAGGGCGGCAACGACTACCCGGTCAAGGCGATGGGGATCGACACCGTGGCCGTGCACAACTGGCACGACACCGCGGCGTTCGTCGAGGGCTTCCTGGCCGAGCGCCGCTAGGCGCTGCGGCGGTCGGCGCCCGTCACTCCCCCTTGCGGGGCTTGCCGATGTTGAGCTCGGTCTCCTCGACGTCGATCTTGGCGAGCACCGACTTCACGGCCCGCTCCTGGTAGCGGCCCTCCGAGCGTGCCTGCAGCACGGCCTGTCGCTCGGCCTCGATCATGATGCGGCGCAGGCGGTTGTAGGCGCGCGCCGGAGGTTCGGCTCCCTCCGGTGAGGGGTTCTCGAGGGCATCCGTCAAGAAGGTCGCGTTCAGACGCAGGCGGTCGACGACCCGCTGCTCGTCGGCGTCGGTGACCTCGCTCTCGAGCCGCGCGAGGCCCTGGCTCTGGGCCTCGGACATCAGCATGTGCACCTCGGTCATCTCCTGCGAGAAGTCGGGCGGCGGCAGCTTCAGCCGGCGGATCACGAACGGCAGGAACGCGCCCTCGACGAGCGTGCCGACCACCACGACGAAGGCCAGGAACTGCAGGAACGAGCGCTGGGGCGTCTCCTCGGGCAGCAGGAACACGGCGGCGAGGGTCACCACCCCGCGGATGCCCGCGAACGACACCGCCGTTCCGGTGCGGTAGCTCCAGCCGCGGTTGCGCAGCCACTGCGGGCCGAAGCGGTACGCGGTCGTGGTCATCATCATCCAGACGAAGCGCGAGAGGAAGATCGCCAGGAGCAGCACCGCCGAGATGACCACCGTCGGCCAGAGGCCGGGTCCGCCGTTCGCCACCCCCTGGAAGATGCCGAACAGGCTGAGGCCGATGAACAGGAACACCGCGTTCTCGAGCAGGAACTGGATGGTGCGCCAGTTCAGCGACTCGGCGATGCGCGACTCGGCGGTCTGGATGACGGGCGCCTTGAATCCCAGGTAGAGGCCGGCGACCACGACGGCGAGCACCCCCGAGCCGTGCAGCAGCTGGGCCGGGATGAACGCCACGAACGGCGTGACCAGCGAGAGGCTGGTGTCGAGCACCGGTGAGCGCAGCGGCTTGCGGATGAGCGCGAAGACCCAGCCCACGAGGAAGCCGACCCCGACGCCCACGACCACCGCGACCACGAACTCGAGGATGATGCCCCACGGCGTCAGAGGCTCGGCGCCGGGCGTGTTCGCGCTGACGATCGCCGCGATGGCCGCGTTCAGCGCCACCAGCGCGGTCGCGTCGTTCAGCAGGCTCTCGCCCTCGAGCACGGTGACCAGGCGGCGGGGCAGCTTGAGACGGCCGGCGATCGCGGTGACGGCCACCGCATCCGTCGGCGCCACGACCGCCCCGAAGGCGAAGGCCGCCGCGAGCGAGATCGCCGGGATGATCAGCCAGGCGGTCAGCCCGACGGTGACGACCGTGAACACCACGAGGCCCACCGAGAGCAGCAGGATGCCGTCACGTCTCGCCCGCACGTCGGCGAACGAGGTGCGGATGGCCGCCGCGAACAGCAGCGGCGGCAGCAGCCCGTAGAGGATGAGATCGGGCTCCACCGCAATCGTCGGCACGCCCGGGATGAACGAGACGAGCGCCCCGACCGCCACCAGGGCGACCGGTGCCGACCAGCCGACGCGGCCCGCGACTCCGGTGACGGCGACCGTGACGACCACGAACGAGACGATCCACACGATGGTCCCGACCGCATCCGCCTCCATGCCCACCATTATGACGGGCGCCGCCCGCCCCCGTGACGGGGTGGATTCGGCGCGATCGGCGGGCGAGCATCCGTCGACCTACCCTGGAGTCATGGCCAGAACCATCTCCACCACCACCGAGGTCGACCGCGACGGCATGCTGGCTTTCGTGCGACCCAGGCACCGGATGCTCGTCGCCACCACCCGCGCCGACGGCCGACCCCAGATGTCCCCGGTCTCGGGCGGGGTCGACGCCGAGGGCCGCATCGTCATCTCCACCTACCCCTCGCGCGCGAAGGCACGCAACGCGTCCCGCCGCCCCGCCGCCTCGGTGCTCGTGCTCTCGGACGACTGGAACGACGCCTGGATCCAGGTCGACGGCGACGCCGAGGTGCTGCACATGCCCGAGGCGGCCGACGGCCTCGTGGACTACTACCGCTGCATCGCGGGCGAGCACCCCGACTGGGCGGAGTACCGCTCCGCGATGGCCCTCCAGGACAAGTCCCTTCTCCGCATCACACCGACCCGCTGGAGCCCCATCGCCACGGGCGGCTTCCCGCCCGACGTCGCGGCCCGCCTCGACGCCCTCTGACCCGCTGTCTCGCTGCCCCTCTGCTGTCCCCGGGTGAACACCTGACGAACCCGGGCCGCCCCCGATTGCCACGCCTTCCGTCGTCGCGCACACTCTTAGTGTGACCCCGGACGCGCCCCGACCTCCCCGAGCCTCGCGCCGCACGCCCGCCGTCGCGGCACTCCACACCGCAGGAGTCACCACCCTCGCGATCGCGATCGCGATCGCGACCCTCGGCCTCGTCATCTACCTCGGCGGCAACGAGGTCGCGTTCCTCCTGCTGCTCCTCGGCCTCGTCATCTTCGTCCTGGGCATCGGTCTCCTGACGGCAGCCCGCCGCCTCTCCTAGCCGGGTGGTACCGAGCGGCTACTTCGTCGCGTTCGGGTGGTGCGTGTGGACCTGCTCGAGATGGACGACCTGCGCCTCGACGTAGAACCAGATGCGCGCATCGCCCTGCCGCGTCGGCTTGTGCTGCCATCGCACGTACTCGGCGCCTCCGCGGGTGACGATCCCCAGGGCACCCTTGAGCGGATAGTTCGTCAGCGTGACGTCGAGCGGCGTTCGGGTCAGGAAGTCCCACGCATCGACCAGGGCGTTCCGATTGGTCGCTCGAAGATCAACCCAGCCCTTCTGTGCCTGCACTGAGGCGAAGCGGATTTCGTACTCGCTCTTCTTCGTCGGCCGCTCGACCTTCGAGTGCGCTCCGGCCATCAGGGGCGTTCGACCGGCATCTCGTCGTCCAGCCAGTCCACGGGCGAATCCTTCATTTCGGCGGCGAGCGCCGATGCGGTCTCGCGCCACGAGGTCAATTCGGCGGCGATCACGTGGGCCTGGCCGATGGCGAAGGACGCCCGTGCCGCGTCGACGAGGTCATGGGCGCAGCGTTCTCGATCTGCCCGGCTCAGTGCGAGCATCCACGGGTAAGCGTTCGCCATCCTGTCGGCCAGACTCCCACGATCGTCGATGGCCACCGCGATCAACTGAGCGGCGAACTGGAGGAGCTGCTCGCGGGAATCGGCATCCCGCTGCGACATCAGCACGAGATCCTGTCCATCCCGTCGGGTCACGCTGACGGGACCCTCTTCGGCCGCCGCGAAGACCCGAGGGGCATTACGGCTGAGATCGGACGACGGAAACTCACGCATACGATCATCGTACTTCAGAACGTATTCAGATATCACCGCCGCCTCGCCTTGTCGTCATTAATTGAGTTGCACTCATCTTGGCAGAGTGAGTGCCAACAGCAAGTAGTGATGTCCGACGCCGTCGGGCCTCAGTCGGCGGCGACCCGCACCGTCGGGCCCGCCGTGAGGGCGGTGAGCTGGGCGAACGTCAGGGGCACCACGGTGTGCGGCGTGCCGGCTGCAGCCCAGAGGGTCTCGTAGTCGGCGAGCGCCTCGTCGACGACCGTGCGCACGGGTGCAGGATGCCCGACCGGCGCGACCCCGCCGATGGCCTGCCCCGTCACCTCGCGCACCCGCTTCGCGGGCGCCATCACGACGGCCTGCGCGCCGAGCTGCTCCGCGAGGATGTCGGTGTCCACCCGGTGACGGCCGCTGGTCATCACGAGCACCGGCTCCCCGTCGGCCAGGAACAGCAGGCTGCTGGCGATCGCGCCGACCTCGCAGCCGAGCGCCTCGGCCGCTTCCGCGGCGGTCCGCGTCGAGGAGGGCAACTCGCGCACGCGAGCGTCGATCCCGGCGTCGATCAGGTGCTGCTGCACGATGCGGCTGCGCTCGGGCAGCTGCCGTTCATCGGTCACGGTCGACGCTCCCTGACCCCGCGCTCGCGATCGACGGACCCGCAGCCCGCTTGTCGGCCACGTACTTCCGGCGCGCGCGAACCAGCTGCGCGATCCCGAGCGCCAGCCAGGCGACCGGGAACAGCCAACGCCAGAGCTCCACGTCCCCACCGCCGAAGAGCACGGGCACGCTGGCCCCCGCGACGACGAAGAACACGACGGCCAGCCCTGCGGTCGCCTTCCAGCCCAATCCGTTCATCCGATCCCCCAATCGCGAGCGACTCTACCGGCCCGTGCGACCGACCCGACACCCCCAGCCCGAGGCAGCCGGCACACGCCCGCCGAGCCGCCCGACGCGGACGAGAACGTCCCCTACCCCGCCGAGCGGGCCGAGACTGGCCGTCGCCGCAGAGAACCATCCAGCACCTCCGGGCCCCGATAAACCATGTCCATCGCCCCGATGCTCTCCCCCGGCGGAACGATCGCATCGATCCGATCGAGCACCTCATCCGACAGCGAGACCGACGCCCCTGCCAGTGTGTCCTCGAGCTGCGCCATAGTGCGCGGCCCGGCGATGGCCGAGGTCACCCCCGGATGCGCCACGGCGAACGCCATCGCCAGATGCGTCAGCGGCATCCCCGCCTCGTCGGCCAGCGCAATGAGCTGCTCGATGGCACCGAGCCGCCGCTCATCCTGAAAATGCCGCATGCCCGTGCTCGCCCGGAAGTTCTCGTTCGCCTGCCCCGCCCGGTACTTTCCCGACAGCGCCCCGCCCGCGAGCGGGCTGTACACCAGCGTGCCCATCCCGTACCGCTCGGCGACCGGCAGGATCTCCCGCTCGATCTCCCGATCGAGGATCGAGTAGTTCGGCTGCTCGGTGCGGAACCGCTCGAACCCGCGCCGCTCCGAGACCCACTGCGCCTCGACGATCTCCGACCCGCGCATCGACGACGACCCGATCGCGAGCACCTTGCCCTCGCGAACGAGGTCGGTGAGCGCCGAGAGCGTCTCGTCGATGTCGGTGTCGGGCTGCGGCCGGTGCAGCTGGTACAGGTCGATCCGGTCCGTCCGCAGGTTGCGCAGCGACCGCTCGACGGCCTGCCTGATCCACCGCCGCGATGCCCCGCGGTGGTTCACGTCGTCGTCGACCGGCCCCCAGAACTTGGTGGCGAGCACGACGTCATCGCGCCGCCCGACGAGCGCCTCGCCCACGACCTCCTCCGAGTCGCCGTAGCGGTCGGCCGTGTCGATGAAGTTGATGCCGCCGTCGAGCGCGCGGTGGATGATCCGCACGCCCTCCTGGCGATCGGGGTTACCGAACGAGCCGAGCATCATGGCGCCGAGCGCATAGGGCGTCACCATGATCCCGGTGCGTCCGAGGGGTCGATACTGCATGGGGTCCTCCTGTTAGGATCAGATACGGAACACCGTTCCGCTACACCGACCACTATACGGAACACTGTTCCGTTTATGCAAGGGCCCTTCTGTGACCTCGACGACCGAACCGCGAAAAGTGCGAGCGGATGCGCGGCAGAACCTCGACGCCCTCCTCACCGCCGCGCGCACGGTCTTCGCCCGCGCGGGAGTGGACGCGCCAGCCCGCGAGATCGCCACCGAAGCCGGAGTCGGGGTCGGCACCCTCTACCGCCACTTCCCCAACCGCGCCGAGCTCGTGGCCGCGGTCTTCACCTCGGAGATCGACGCCACGGCAGCGGCGGCGGGTGAACTGCTGGCCGAGCATCCGCCCAAGGAAGCGCTCGACCTCTGGATCACCCGCTTCACCCGCTTCGTCGCCACCAAGCAGGGCCTCTCGGCCGCGCTGCGCTCGGGCGACCCGGCGTTCGACGCCCTGCCCGCGCTGCTCATGGGCAAGCTCGGCCCAGCCCTCGCCTCGCTGCTCGACGCGGCCGCGGCGGCCGGCGACATCCGCGACGACGTCGACCCTCTCGAGCTCCTGCAGGCGGTCGGCGATCTCAGCCACCGCGCCCCCTCCGCCGACGGAACGCCGAACCCGATGGTGCGCCTCCTCCTCGACGGCCTCCGCGCTCGGTAGAACTGCGCCTCGAACCAGTGCGCTCGCGGGCCCGCTCCGCGATACTCGGTGCATGGAACGCACCGATCACCCCGCGACCTGGGACGAACGATCGACCCTGCTCACGATGCTGCAGTACACCCGCGACACCGCCATCGAGAAGGCGACGGGTCTGACGGATGCCCAGGCCGCCGCCGCCCCGATCGCCACGTCGCCGCTGATGAGCGTCGGCGGCGTGCTCAACCACCTGCGCTGGGTCGAGCACTCCTGGATCGAGAACCGCTTCGTCGGCGGCCCCGACCTCGGACCCTGGACCGACGAGTCGCCCGACCAGGAGTTCATCGACGGCGCGACCCTGCCTCTGCAGGCCGTGATCGACGGCTACCGCGCGCAGGCGGTCACGACCGACGCGATCATCACCCGCCTGCAGCTCGACGACCGTTCGCTGACGGGGTTCCGCTCGGGCGAGCATCCGACGCTCCGCTGGGTGATCCTGCACCTCATCGAGGAGAACGCCCGCCACAACGGGCACCTCGACATCCTCCGCGAGCTCGCCGACGGCACCACGGGCGACTGACCGTCCACCGCGCCCCTCGCTTCAGCCGAGCTGTTGCTTAACCGGTCGGCAAGTGAAAGACTTCACTGTATGGAAAGCGACATCGAGAGCAGCAACGGGGCCGGCCGCACCGACGGGGCCGCGGCGCGCGATGCCCTGTCGGCACTGGACGCCGACCGGCAGGCACTGGCCGACCGCATCCGCACACCGGCGTGGTACTACCCGCTGCTGGGATTGTCGACGGCCCTGATCATCGGCTCACCGGGCCCGGGCGCGCCGACGCAGTTCGTGCTGGTGGCGTTCGGCTGCCTCGGCATCACCTTCCTCTCGCTGGCCTACCAGCGCATCACGGGCATGACCATCTCGCGGATGGCCGGGCCGAAGAGCCTCGTGGTCTCGATCGTGCTCGGCATCGTGATCGTGCTGCTGCTCGGCGTCTCGCTCACCCTGACCGCCGTCGGGCATCCGGAGTGGGTCGCGGCCAGCGCGGCGGTGGCCTTCGCGGCGATGTGGGGCGGCGGCCGGTTGTACGACCGCGTCTACGACCGCGAGCTGCGCGATGGACGCTGACGCCGGGTTCGACGAGCAGATCCACGCCCCGACCCGACTGCGCATCTGCGGGCTGCTGCGACCGGTCGACGCGGCGGAGTTCGCGGTGCTCCGGTCGACGCTGGATCTGTCGGAGGCGAACCTCTCGAAGACGCTCCGCGCGCTCACCGACATCGGCTACGTGCGCGTCACCAAGGCCTCGTCGTCGAGCCGCGGCGACCAGCGCCGCACCACGACCGTGGCGTTGACGGCGGACGGGCGCCGGGCCTTCGACGGGCACGTGGCGGCCCTCCGCCGCATCGCGGGCGACCTCGGCAGCTGAGGCCCCTGTTCCGTGGTCCGTCAGCGTGGGCGGTCGGTGATTCGCCGCGCCCACACCCGCAGCAGCATGGGCACGAAGAGGTAGACCGCAGGCGGGATGACCGCCACCGTCACGATCAGCGAGCGCAGCACGGTGGCGCCGATCGGTTCGGTGGGCGACAGGATCCAGTTCACCAGCGCGACCTCGGGGAAGATCACGAGCCACGTCAGCAGCGCTCGAACGTGCACCGATGGCTGCCGCGGGGCAACGCCGACCGCCTGCCGCGACGCGCCGGCACCCACGCTCACGCCTGGCTGCTCAGCCGCACCCGCCCCGCCGCCCGCGCCCGCCTCACCCATCCCGCGCCACCGCCAACGCCCGCGTCGTCGGCGCCCCCGGCCGCCGCCGGCGAATCAACGTCAGCACCACCAGCACCGCCGACAGCACGATCATGCTCACCGCCCCGATCATCACCGCGTTCAGCAGGCTCGAGAACGTCGCGACGAGCCCGAGCACCACCGCGACAGCCCCCTGCGACGCATACGCCGCGAGGTAGAACGCCGAGATCGCACCGGCTCGATGATGCGGCGGCGCGTGCAGGCTCACGTACCCGAGCCCGCCCGAGAACGCGGCCGCGTACGCTCCCCCGCCGAACGCGGCGGCGAGCAGGAAGTACACCACCGACCCGAGCAACGCAGAGACGGCGAAGAGCACGAACGCACCGATCGCGAAGATCCCGCCCACCCGCATCGACACCCGCGGTCCCAGCCGACGCGACACGACCGCCACGATCCCGGCCACGACGAACATGGTGCCGAGCAGCGAGCCGATCACCAGAGAGTTCTGGGCGTCTAACAGCTGCCGCGCGATGCTGGCCCCCAGGGCGAGCAGGATGCCGCCGGTCATGTAGGCGATGCTCGCCGCCAGCGCCGCAGTCGCGAAAATGAGCCCCTGCCCGGGCGGGATCGCGACGTCGACGGATGGCCGCCACCGTCCAGACGTGACGGCGACGGCGCCGGCGGGCTCGGGCAGGAACACCACGAGAACTCCCACCACCACGATCACGACGATCAGCACCCAGTAGTCGAGCGACAGCGGGAACGGCCCGTACTGCACGAGCCCGCCGCCCACGACAGTCGAGAGCACCACGCCCAGAGCGGTGGCGGCCGTGGTGACGGAGGCGGCCACCCGCGCCCGTCCGCGTTTGCTGAACTCCAGCACGGCCGCACTGGCGGGGCTGAGGGCGAGACCGACCCCGATGCCCATGAACGCTCGGCCGACGAACAGCATCTGCACGTCGAGGGCGACAGCGAAGAGCAGGGTGCCGACGAGCATCCCGGCTACACCGAGCAGAATCGCGATGCGCCGGCCGACGTGGTCGCTGAGGCTGCCCGTGAGGAGCAGGGTGACGACCAGGGCCACGGGGTAGGTGCCGAAGACGGCAGTGACGACGACCGGGCTGAGGTCCCACTCGGCCGAGTAGAGGGGGTACGAGGTGCTCGGTGCGCCGCTGGTCCAGAGGGCGATGAGGGCCACGGCGGCGGCGGTCCAGTAGGCGCCCGCGCGCCCCAGTCGGCGGTGTGCGCGTCCTCCCATGACCTCCACGCTAGAGGGGCGACGTCGGCGACGGCCCCGACAGGAGTCGGAATCGAGTGGGGCCGCATCCGTTCTCTGTGTGCATTCGCGGCGCACCTCGGGCACACTGGCCCAACACATCCCTGCGACGAGGAGTTCGACGATGAGCACTGACGAGATCATTCTGGGCGACCTGCCCGCCGGCATCGTGCGGGCCGACGAGGCGTTCGGCGGCCGCGTCTGGAACGTGCTGGGCCACACCTACACGACCAAGATCGAGAGCGCGAACACCTACTCCTGGCTCTCGTTCGACCCGGCCGGCACCGGCGTGCCGCCGCACGTGCACCCCACGCAGGACGAGTTCATCTACGTCTTCGAGGGCGTCTACACCCTCTACCTCGACGGCCAGTGGACCACCGCCGGCCCCGGCGACCTGGTTCAGATGCCCCGCAACCTCCCCCACGCCTACTACAACAAGCAGGAGACGGATGCGAAGTCGCTCTTCTGGGTGAGCCCCGGCGGCAAGCTGGCGAACCTCTTCAGCCTGCTGCACAACGTCACCGACCCCGACGAGGTCGTGCGTCTCTCGGCGGCGAACGGCGTCGACTTCCTGGCACCGGGCTCGGTCGAGGGCGCGTGACGGCGACGGATGCTCGTCCGCACGGCTTCCTCGAGGCCGACCTCGTGCGGCGGTACGGCCCGCACGCCGACCAGTGGGTCGAGCTCTGGAATCCGGATGCGCGTGCTCTCACCGGCTCGCCCGGCACCGTCGTTCTGATCCACGGCGGCTACTGGCGTGCGCCCTACACCGCCGAGCTCATGCGGCCGCTCGTGCCGCAGTTCACGGCCCGTGGCTGGACGGTGGGGAACATCGAGTACCGGCGGGGCGCGGACGGCTGGGGCGCGCTGCGCGACGACCTGGCGTCGGCGCTGACCGCTATCCGCGCGGAGGGCCCGACGTCGCGACTGGCTCTCGTCGGCCACTCGGTCGGCGGCCAGCTCGCCCTTCTCGGCGGCGAGGCGGGCGACGCGGTCGTGGCACTGGCTCCCGTCACCGACGTCGTCCGCAGCTACCACGAGGGCGTCGGCACCGGCGCGGCCGCCGAGTTCTTCCGCGGCGCCCCCGACGAGCTCCCCGACACCTACGCCGCGGCATCTCCCCTTGCCCAAGGGCCCCCACCTGCTGAGGTACTCATCATCCACGGCACAGACGACGCCCGAGTCCCCATCGCCCACACCCACGCCTACCTCGAGGCAGCCCGCGAGGCGGGCGGCACCGTGACGCTCGTCGAGCCACCGCACCTCGCGCACATGGACGCGATCGCCCCCGAGGCACCGCACTTCGCGGCCGTGCACGAGTGTCTCGACCGCTGGGCCGAGCGCTAGTGGCGGCAGCACCTCTCTCGATCTCGCTAAACGCCTCTCGAGCCCTCGTGCACCGTTAGTTCTAGATCGATGAACGCGGCGATCATCGCACGGTAGGTTCGCTCAACAACCTCGGGTGACGCCCCCGCCTCGTCGGCCAGGGCGCGCACCTTGTCAATGACCTTCTCCACTCGATCCGGCGCCCGCACAGCCTGACGATCCTGCTTCAGCGTGCCCGCTTCGACCACCCACTGCTGCCGCTGAGCGATCAGCTCCACGAGTTGCCGATCCAAAGCGTCGATGTCCGCGCGAACATCCTCGATCCCACGTTCAGCCATGCCGCAACCGTACCCACATACCTCCGCTGCCTTCAGACGCGTCCTGTATTGCGCCTCGACGGCCCCAGGATGACGCATGAACACTTTGGCCCTAGGCTGATCTGCTGCTCGATCGCGAACTGGGAGGTGAAGTCGTGCAGACCATCGTCACCGCGGAGTACGGCTCGCGCGCCATCGGCGTCGCGACTGAAGACTCCGACCACGACCTCATGAGCGTCTTCGTCGAAGCCCCCGAGTACATCCTCGGCATCGAGACGATCGACACCGAGGCATCCTCCACCGCACCCGCCGGCAGCCGTTCCACCCGCGAAGACACCGATACCACGCGATACCCGCTGCGGAAATGGTCCCAGCTCGCCGCCATCGGCAACCCCACTGTGCTGTCGCTGCTGTTCCTAGACCCCATCGAGAGCACCGAGCACTGGAAGCTCTTGAGAAGCATTCGGGATGCATTCATCTCACGCGAGGCCGGCCGGCGATTCCGGGGCTACTCGCTGGGACAGCGGCAGGCGATCGTGGGGGCGCGCAACAAGCGCACCAACAGGCCTGAGCTGATCCACAAGCACGGCTACGACACCAAGTTCGCCTATCACATGGTCCGCACCGCGATGCAGGGCATCGAGCTCATGACCACCGGCGCACTACGCCTCCCCATGGCGCCGAGCGACCTCGAGATTCTCCGCTCGATCCGCGCTGGATCCATCACCAAAGACGCCGTTCTCGCCCTCGCTTCTGAACTCGACGACAACCTCGCGGTCGCCATCGAGCGCACCGAGGCCAACGATCAGCCAGACCGGAGACTCATCAACTACACCCTTCGCCGCATCTACCTCGACTCGTGGGGCTCCCGATGAACCCCGCGGTCATCGTGGACGTCGACGGCACCCTCGCTGACGTGTCGGGCATCCGCCACTACGTCCTCGACAACCCGCACAAGAAGCTCTTCGCCAAGTTCCATGGGGCATCGGCACTCGTGCCCCCGATCGCCGAGGTCGCTGCCGTCACTCGAGCGCTCCACTCGGCCGGCCTCACGATCGTCGTCCTCACCTCCCGCCGCGAGCAGTGGCGGCACATCACCCGCCGCTGGCTCGCAAAGTGGGAGATTCCCTTCCACGCGCTCGGCATGCGGGCCGACCACGACAACCGCCGCGACGACGACGTGAAGCGCGACCTGCTCAGCCAAATGCGGCACCTGTACGACGTCGACCCCGTCCTTGCGATCGACGACAATCCCACCGTCATCGCCCTCTGGCGCTCCCTCGACATCCCCACCGTGCGCGTCCCCGGCTGGGACGAGCAACCGACCACTGCCATGCCACTGGGCCCCAATCACCGACGATAGCGAAAGGAGAGTCCCGATGGCTGCGGATGAGATCGACTACGAGGCCTTGGCAGCCCGGCTCACTGACCCCGAAGTTGAGACGGTAGCCCAGCGGGAACTGTATGGCGAAGAGGCGGCCGCTCATGGCCGGGCCCTCCTGCTGCGGGAGTACGGCTCCGAGGAAGCACTCAAGGCATCGTTGCGACCAGGCAGGCCCAAACTCAGCATCAGAAAGCCGTGACCTTCGCCAGCAGTGCGCACTCGCGCTACTCCGCGACGGCTTCCACTACCGCCCGAGGCCTCACCGAACCCAATGGTGCGACCCCTCCGCGACATCGTCCGTTTCCGCCGATCACGACATCCGTCGGTGAAATCGGCAACGAAGCCTCGATCGAGCGGCGACGATCAAAGCTCCTCGTCGCTTCAGACCGGGTCGAGGGGCCCTCAGGGCAGCAAGTCGAACATCTGCGGTCGAGCCTTCATCGAGTGGATGATGAGCTCGTTCCCACTGTCGAACCGCAGCACCACGAGTTCCAGCAATCGACCGCCGGTATCGAATCCGAGACGGAGCTGGCGGGCGGGACTGTCATCATCGAGGTCCTCGACCCACAACGGCCACGTCGCGGCCTGGATCGAATCATCAGGGTCCACACCATGCTTCAACGCGGAGGGATGAACTTTCATGCGGCCGACGCGGCCAGAGCCTCACGAACCACTTCAGACCGGGACTTCTGCTCGCGTGCAGCGCGTTCGTCGATCTCGGCGAGTTCCTCAGCGGTGAGTCGTATGGCAACGACCTGAGTGGGCTCCGCGCCGCGCCCTGGACGCCCGCGACCGCGCTTCTTAAGCGACTTCACGTCATATCCCGTCTCAGCCTCGGCTGCCCAGGCTTGGATCTGCTCCTCCGTGACAGGAACACCGTCGATCGTCTCTCGCTCATCCATATTCTTTATCGTAATACGAAATCCGCACCCGCGACAGCGCCGAGCGCCCGGGAAAAACCTCTGCCTTGGCGTGGCGCTCGAAGTTCGCCGTTTCGAATCGATCGCAGTAAAGCTGATGAGCATGCCGCCGACTCTATGTGCGCGACACCTGACGATGGCAGCCCCGAGCGCGGCACAGGGAGAGACTCGCCGACACACTTCCGCCCAAGCCCATCTTGAACAAGCGATTACATGCCGTCGGATTCCGTCTGGGCCTCGGTTTCCTTGGATACTGCCTTTTTGTCTACCCGTCGCCTGAAGAGCGACCCGAGCGCATCGTTGACGTTCGACGCTGCGCCCTTGACGGCAGCTCCAGCGTTCTCGGCCGCTACTGCAGCCCTGGCTTTATCCGGCACTCCATCGCCATCGGTGTCGACCGAACGGAACACACCGGATGCTCGGTCGAAGGTCTCGGCGCCGAAGCGTCCAGCGGCGGTGACGCCTCCGGATGCCGTGGAGACCGCCTTGTCTCTCACATCACCAACGGCCTGACCCCAGCGCTTTGCGACCTTCGATTCATGGCCAGACTCGATTCCCAACCGCTGGCGAAAATCGTGCACGCCCGTTGCAAGTTGGTTGCTCGACTTCACAGCGGCAGGGGCATCAAACGGGTTGAGAAGCACAGCGGAATTCGCTCGATGAACGGTCTCATTCATCTGAGTGAGAAGGCGTGCCGTACTGCGGGCGATGAGCTCGACACGATTCCGACGAGCCTTGGCCAAACCAACTCGATGGCTTTCCAGATCCGACGGCGCAGAGTCGAGCACTCGATCGAGTTCGAGGATGAAGACCCCATCCTGCAGCTGGACCGTGCGCGCCAAGACAGCAATCCACTCCTGAACCTTCGGCTCGGCGTCTTTAGTCGCCTTCGCGATGTCTCCGAGATCAGCCTTCTTCTCGAGCTTCTCTGCAATGGCATCAAGTTGACGAAGCGCGTACGCCTGGGTTCGTGCGAGCGTCATGCCGCTCGCCTGAACCTTCGACCAGGTGATCTCAGACACTCGCCCAACCTGGTCTCGCACGGTGAGGGCTTCTTCGATGATCAAGTCCACGCCGATCATGTCTGCCAACACGGCGTCTCTCTGCCCGCGCAAGATGTCATCGACCTTCTCGTTGATCTCCTGCAGGTACTCGACGATCTCATCCATCTGCTCCTGCATCGCGCGCTGCTGCATCATGGTGGACAGCGCCGTCAGGGCGAATGGTCCACTCAGCAAGAGCGTCGGAGCTTGTGCTATCTGAAGCCACTGCTTGATGTCGCCCGCATCTCCGATCATGGCGTGACTGACACCAGGGGTCTTCGTTGGCATCAACCCGAACTTCTTGACAGCCTCTGCCGACTCGGCCGTCAGCTTCACCCACCGTCCTGAATTCGCCGCGATATCTGCACCCACCTGAACCACTGCCGCGCCCGTCCCGGAGAGAGACCAAAGCCGGTGGAGATCTACTGGCCGTGACGGAACGGTCTCCAGTCCAGCCGAAAGGAAGAACCGCTCGACATCGGAGGGTGAGCCGATAGCCACGAGGCCGTCGCCGTCACTCACAAGCTCGACTTCGCCGCTCATCGTCACTCCTGTCGCAAATGAGCGCTCTGGGTGAATCAGCTTGATCCGCGCGTCTCGCTGCACTCTACTGTGACCCGAACGCCGTCAACGGGCTAGGCAATGTTGTTACCCGAACATCGCATTCCTGGCGGCCCACCAACGAACAACGGGGTGCACGAGCCGCCTTCGTGATCCCGCTCCTCCTCACCGGCGCTGACACGCACCGGGCTACGGATCGCCAAGTTGAGCTAACCGCTACGAACGCGGAAGAGCAGAAGCGTCATCCGCCGCACCGACTACAACGGCCCCCCAAGACGTTACCGCGGCAAGACGGAGGGGTTGTCTCATCCGCGTTGCTAGCTCGCACCGTTTGAAATGTGGGCAGTTTCGTCCGCATGCGCGCCGAGGAACTCGACTATTTCGTCATCAGCTACGACTTCGTTGGCGCCTTCCTCAAGTACCCCTGGTGCTCCGGATTCAACGTCGCGAAGCCTTCTCTCGACCGCGCGAGTGCGTGTGCTGACTTCGGTCACGGTGTTTTGAGCGGTTTGAAGCTGCTTACCCAGCTTCTCCCAAACCTTCCCGTACTTTGTAAATTCAACTTTCGCTGCGCTTAAGACTTGCCAAACCTCTGAGCTTCGCTTCTCAATGGCCAGCGTCCGGAAGCCCATCTGAAGACTGTTTAGAAGTGCCATCAACGTCGTTGGGCCAGTAATGAGCACCCGATGGTCATTCTGTAGTCGGCTAGCAAGTCCTGGCTGACGCAGCACCTCGGCGAAGAGCCCTTCGGTCGGAAGGTAAAGAATGGCAAAGTCTGTTGTCGTGGGCGGATTGATGTACTTATCTGCGATCGACTTGGCCTGGACCACGATCGCTCGTTCCAGTCCTTTACTGGCAGCATCGATATCGGCTTTGTCGCCCTTTTCCTGCGCCTGGAGGAGTCGCTCACAGTCTTCCTGAGGAAGCTTCGAGTCGATGGGAAGGTAGACGGTAGAGTCCTGATCTCGTCCGGGAAGGTGGATGGCGAACTCCACGCTCTCCCTCGTCGATGGCTTCACGACAACATTTCTTTCGTATTGTTCTACGGTCAGCGAGTCTTCAAGCTGTCGAGACAACTGCACCTCGCCCCACGTGCCTCGGCTCTTTACGTTGGTAAGCACTCTCTTGAGACCACCGACGTCTGACGCGAGACCCTGCATCTCGCCGAGACCCTTCTGGACCTGCTCTAGGCGTTCGCTGACGAGCGCAAAAGACTCGCCAAGCCGCTTTTCAAGAGTTCCCTGGAGCTTTTCATCAACCGTCTCGCGCATCTTCTCAAGCTTCGCCTCGTTGCCAGTGCGCATTTTTTCGAGTTCAGCTTGGAGCGCGGAGCGCAACTCCTGATGCTTCGTCGAATTGGATTCGATGAGAGCCTTGATTCTCTCAGCGTTGCCTTGCAGAGATTCCGAGTTGGCGGACTGAAGCCTCTCGATCGATTCACGAACTTGCTCCAGTTTCAGTTCGTTGCCGTTTCGTAGCTTTTCAAGCTCGGCACGAACTGAAGACTGAAGGTTGATGTGGTTGATCGCGTTGGCATCACCAAGGACCTTTATCTGATCGGTGCTGCCTTGAAGCGCAAAAGAGTTAGAAGACTCAAGCTTCTCGATGGCCTCGCGGATCTTCTCTAACCGCTCATTGTTAGCCGAGCGAAGCCCGTCAAATGTCTCCACAATCTCAAGTCTGAGCCGGGCGCTGGTCGCCTCTGCTCCCAACGCTTGCGCTTGCAGTTTTTCGTTCACTTTTCGGACTTCAGCGCCAAGCAGGTTCAGCTGGTCCGCTTGCGCCGTGACGGCATGCTGCATGCGAGTGTCGAGCTGATGATGCCCTTGTGAAGTTACCTCGCGCAGCTCGCCCCTTTGCGTGGTCAAATCTTGGCGGAGGTCTCCCGCCATAGTGCGAAGTTCACCCCGCACCACATCTTGAAGCGCGAAAGTGGATTCGGCCGGGCTGCCCTTTCGACCGCGGAAGGAGAGCAACGCGAGCAGCACGAGGCAGACTATGAGATTCCCCGCGATGAGTATGAGGACAAGAACTTCCATTTCAACCTTCCACATGCTGCAAATCGGTCGACCACTCAAGAAAGTGAATCGCCGCATCGAGGGGAACCGCACTAGGACCTCAGCGAGGGGTGCCGCGCGTGATATCCGTATCGCTAGTCGCGGACTGATTGATCGCCAGCGCCCAATTGCTCCTCACCAACCGGAGCGGTGGTCCTCTCATTCTTGATTCCGAATGGAACGTGAACGCTTGGCACCACTTTGGCGGCCGAAAGGAGGTGACCCTCCTGATCATCGAAGAATATGTGGGGTTTCAAGACCTTCAGAATCTCGGCCTTTTCAACGCCGCCAAGGAAGAAAGCGTCGTTGACGGTAACGCCCCACTTCTTGAGGCTCCGGATTGCCCGTTCATGAGAAGGGGCATTTCGTGCGGTAACAAGAGCCACATGCACGCGAATCCGGTAGTCGGGGTTCTCCTTTAGGAGCGCTTCCTCTCGACGCTGAATACGGTTGATGCCCTGCAATAGGTTCATCAGCGGCCCGGTTGGCAGCGGTTCATCGATGTGCTCGACTTCATGCTCATGAAACGCGACCAGACCGTTGCTCGTCATGAAGCGCTCCGATGAGTCATCGGCCAATACGCCATCGAAGTCGAATGCAATTCGGAGGTCGTCACCATTTTCCGACGCCGTCGACGTGTCGAGCACTTGGCCCGCCGGAAGATTCTCATCCACAGCTCTTCGCACATCGTCACCATCTGCCGACAGAAATAGCGACATGTTGAACGCGGGCATGAACTTATGCGGAGAACGCCCCTGCCGGAAGACCGCACGAGTGATCGCCAGCCCGTGATGTGCAACTGATCGCATGACTCGGAGACCCGTGTCTGGGTCATTCTTCGAGAGAATTACCACTTCCACGAATGGCTCTTCACCGACACCGGCGAGGTCGTTGAGCGAGAGCAAGCGCCGAATGAATGGGAAGGCTACGCCCGGTTCAAGAGCATCCGCGATGTGCGCTTCTTGATACTTCCGGTACGACTCTTCACCCTGAGTTCGAAACACTTTGTCCGACGCTCTCAGGTCGAACAAGGCGCTTGACGCTACCCCGATCACCAGCTGATTCGATAGGTCGTGTGGCACCCCAACACCCTCGTTTCGATTCGGATCAAACTGAAGACCGTTACGAGACTACGGTGACAGATGTAGATCAGTATTTGCTCAGGTAAGACGCAAGATTTGCGCACGTCGCCGCCGCAGTAGTGTTCACCTTTCGATAACTAGAACGGCAGCAGCAGAGGCCGAGGCAGCTGCGGACGGCCGCAGAGCTGACTCCGATAACGGCGATCGTGTCGAGAGCGCTCTCGACACGAGCCGCCGTGGCAAGGGTGAATCCATGACCCGGCGTCCTACGCGGACGAGCTGCGTGCATCCGCTGGACTCTCACCATGCACCAGCTCGACCCTGCCGTTGCGACGACGCTTTCAGCCGGGGGCCCGACTCGCTCGACTCGTCTCGGGTCGTGGCTGGTCGAGTTCGCCCTCGCCGTGCGGCTGTGTGCGGGACGCCACCTACACCTCCGATCAGGCGGAACCCATGAAGTCTTGACGCCCAGTTCCATGCGTCGAGTCAGTCCCACCCTGGACGTAGCGAGTAAGCGCGTCACGGACGACGTCACTGACCGTTCGCCCCTCATCTGCGGCCTTTGCCTGCGCGGCTTCGTAGAGATCAGTTGGAATGCGAAACCCTCGCTTGGGTGTCTTGGGCTGATTCGGCACGACGCCAGTCTCTCAGAAGCCGATCGAGGAATCATCATTTCATGCTTGTCAGGTGTGGCCACACCAGATAGAATCGCAGTATGACAGCCAACAGAGTGGAGCTAATCGCCGGGGTTCCCGACCAGCTCGAACGGACGGCTCGTCTTATTGCCGCGGCA
Source organism: Herbiconiux sp. VKM Ac-1786 (assembly GCF_015350805.1). Classification (GTDB taxonomy): domain Bacteria; phylum Actinomycetota; class Actinomycetes; order Actinomycetales; family Microbacteriaceae; genus Herbiconiux. The sequence goes on from NZ_JADKSG010000001.1 coordinate 292,197, forward strand.
CGAGGCGAGGACATCAATGCAGTGGTCTGCGCGGCCCTGCGCGATTACATCGGGGCGGTGCCACTGTGAGCACGCACGAGCGGTTCGCCGGCCGGCTTCGGCGCTGCCGGCAATGCGGCATCCGGGTGCCCCGCAGCGAGATGGTCTACGGCCACCGCGCCTGCTCCGAAGACTGCGCCAACAACCTCTGGTTCAAGGAGACGTTCGACGCTTTCGTGGAATAGAGGAAGGACTTGGCGGCGCATCTGGCTCGGTAGCATGAGCGCATGATCGCTCTCGCCTCATCAGCACGAGCGCTCAGAGTGTTCCAAGTCGTGTGGGTGCTCGGCTTCCTCGTGGGAACAACCACTCACACGGCGGATCTGATCGTCGGCGGAGTGAACGCCTACAGCGACTTCCCGCTCGGCGTCAGGCTGTTCTGGGTGTCACTGACGTTCCTGGATCCGGCCACCGCTGCGCTGATCATCTTTCGTCGGCGCTCCGGCATCGTGCTCGGCATCGCCGTGATCGTCGCCGACATCGCAGTGAACTGGACCGTCTTCGTTGTCGTCGGTGGACTCTCGTTGTTCGGCGTCATCAGTCAAAGCCTGTTTGCGGTGCTCATCTTTGTCACGGCTCGCCCCCTGTGGAGATGGTTCGGGCGCATCGGGCGTGGCTCAGACATCTGAACCAGAAGGTCCGTTCTTATGAGTAACTGAGTTAGTCATAAAGTCGACTGATCGGCATTATGGGTAACCGCGGCTCCGATCGTCGCTCCGTGCAGTGTCCGATTCACGACAGCTGGTCGCCCAGATCGACGCGATCAGGAAGAGTTGGCAGAGCCGGCTGACCGCACGACGATCCAGCAACGCCTGGCCGTTGGTCGCCGTAATCGCTCAACGGCCGGTCATCGACTCCGCCACGACTGCCGTCATGAGACGCGAACGCAGCGGAGTGACTAAGTGGGCGCGTCCGAAGCGGCAGCTGAAGTTTCTGCTCAGCTTTTGCTCAAGACGACGGGGCCGACACGCGTGGCCCACTAGCGTTCAGGTGCTGGAGTGGGCCGCATCACCCGTGCGGCCCCGGCGCTGAGCATCCGAGGACCTATGTCGAGATCGACGAGACCGCCGTCCACGAGACGGCGGCAGTGGGGATCCGAGCGCACCCGCACTCCCCTGCCCACCGTGCACCGCCGCCCGAGCGACGCCAAGATCGTGTGGGGGCGCGTGGCCGTCATCGTCACCGTCACCGCCTGGCTGCTGTACCTGGTGACGACGATCGCGCGCCAGATCTTCGAGTACGGCAACCAGGACTTCCGGCTGTCGATGGAGGCGATCTTCTACCTGGTCGTCGTGACCTTCCTCACGTTCTCGGCGCTGATGTACCTCGTCGCCCGGCAGGGTGCGCTTCAGCGGTTCCGTGACCATGTGCGGGTGCCTCGGGCCGAGCTCGACCACCACTTCGCCGCCCCGCATCCCGACGGCATGACCGTGCTCGTGCCCTCCTACGCCGAGGAGCCGTCGGTCATCCGCAAGACCCTCTGGTCGGCCGCGCTGCAGGAGTACCCCGCCCTGCGCGTGGTGCTGCTGCTCGACGACCCGCCGACGCCGAGCGACCCCTTCGTCGCCGCCCGCCTCGAGGCCACGCGGGAGATCTCGGACGACATCGCCCGCGCCCTCGAGGAGCCGGCGGCCCGGTTCGCGGATGCCCTGCTCACCTTCGAGCACGAGCTGCTGCTGACCGGCCGTGTCTCGCTCGACGCCGTCGAGATCCTCGCTCGCGAGTACGAGGAGGCGGTGCGGTGGCTGCGGGCCATGGCAGAAGCCGAGCCGCACGAGGACCACGTCGACACCTTCTTCATCGACCAGGTGCTCGGCGGACTCGCCGACGACCTCGAGCTCACCGCGCTCGCCCTCGACGCAGCGCTGCTCGCCGAGACCGTCGACACTGCCGAGTCCAACGCCGACGCCGAGACCGCCGGGGCCCCCGAGTCACCCGTCAGCGGCGACCGGATGCTCGAACTCCACCGCCGCCTAGTCTGGATCTTCGGCGTCGAGACGGCCACCTTCGAGCGCAAGACCTACGCCTCGCTCTCGCACGAGGCGAACAAGGCGATGAACCTCAACGCGTACATCGGCCTGATGGGCGGCCGCTTCCGCGAGGAGCGGATCCCCGAGGGCGTCGTCCTGCGCCCGGTCGCCGGCGCGCAGTCGGCCGATCTCGTGGTGCCGAACGCCGAGTACCTGCTCACCCTCGACGCCGACTCCCTGCTGCTGCGCGACTACTGCCTGCGCCTGGTCTACCTGCTCGAGCAGCCCGACAACGCACGGGTCGCCGTGACGCAGACCCCGTACTCCTCGTTCCGCGGCGCACCGACCCGCCTCGAGCGGCTGGCCGGTGCGAGCACCGATCTGCAGCACATCCTGCACCAGGGCATGACCGAGTACGACGCGACCTTCTGGGTGGGGGCGAACGCGGTGATCCGGATGGAGGCGCTCGACGACATCCTCGAGATCGAGACCGCCGGCGGCTTTGAGGTGCGCCGCTACGTGCAGGACCGCACGGTGATCGAGGACACCGAGTCGAGCATCGACCTCGGCGAGCACGGCTGGACGCTGGTGAACTACCCCGAGCGCCTCAGCTACAGCGCCACCCCGCCCGACTTCGGCTCGCTCGTGGTGCAGCGCCGGCGCTGGGCCAACGGCGGCCTGCTCATCCTGCCCAAGTTCTTCCGGCAGATGAAGGCGCGCAAGCGTGCCGGCCACCCCGTGCGCCTGACCGAGATCATGCTGCGCGTGAACTACATGGCCTCGATCGCGTGGGCGAGCTTCGGCCTCGTCTTCCTGCTCGCCTACCCGTACGACAGCCGGCTGCTGAGCCCGCTGGTGCTCCTCGCCGCGCTCCCCTACTTCCTGGCGCAGGCCAGCGACCTCAAGGCCTGCGGCTACCGGTACAGCGACATCTTCCGCATCTACGGCTTCAACCTCATCCTCCTGCCCGTGAACCTGGCCGGGGTGCTCAAGTCGATCGAGCAGTCGCTGACGGGCAAGAAGATCCCGTTCGCGCGCACGCCCAAGGTGCGCAACCGCACCGCCACCCAGCTGCTCTACGTGGTGGCGCCCTACGGGATCGTGGCGTTCTCGGTGCTCACCGCCTGGCGCAACGTCATCGACCAGAACTGGGGCAACGCGGCCTTCGCGGCCTTCAATGCGTTCTGCGCCTCCTGGGCCATCCTCGGCAACATCGGCCTGGTCAACTCGCTCGCCGACGTCTGGCTGGGACTCACCGACTGGATGTGGGTCGACAGGAAGCGCCGCGACGACGACCACCACGCGAACGCGAACGCCGGGTTCGACTGGCAGACCGCGCTGTACCACGGACATGCCCCGGCCGGAGCTGCCGGCGGATCGCGGCGGGTGGCGCGGCTGGCAGACCGGCCGGCGCATGCCCGCGCATCAGCCGTACCGACCGCACCTCTCGCGCCCGCACCCCTCGCACCCGCATTCGTCGCGCCCGTCGCGCCGACGGCTTCCACCGCGCGGCATGCGGCATCCCCCACCCCGGGCGACCCGGCCGGCACCTTCCCCGCAGAGAACGAGACCCTACCCGCATGAGCACCCTCCCCCAGCCCGCCGGCCCGCACGCCGGCAAGCGCCTGTCGTTCTGGCGGGTGCTGCTCGGCCTCGTGGTCGTGGCGGCCGTGGCCGCGGTGGCGGTGTTCGGCTTCCGGTTCTTCGTCGTCGACCAGGCCAGGGCGAGCACCACCGCGCCGTGGTTCGCCGGCTATGTGGATGCGACACTCACCCCCGAGTACGCCTTCGAGACCCCCGAGACGCGAGCCCAGGGTGACGTGGTGCTCTCGTTCATCGTGGCGGCGTCACCGACCGACTGCACACCCAGCTGGGGCGCGGCCTACTCTCTCGACGCGGCCGCCGAGGATCTCGACATGGAGCGCCGGATCGCCCGCCTGCGCCAGCTAGGCGGCGACGTCGTGGTGTCGTTCGGCGGAGCGATCAACGCCGAGCTCGCCACCGCCTGCTCGAGCGTGGAGGATCTCACCGAGGCCTACGGCTCGGTCGTCGATCGGTACTCCCTCTCGACCATCGACCTCGACGTCGAGGCCGACGACCTGACCGACTCGGTCGCCGGCGAGCGCCGTGCGACCGCCATCGCGGCCCTGCAGGCCGAGCGGGCGAAGGGCGGCCACGACTTGGCGGTCTGGGTCACCCTGCCCACGATGCCCACCGGCCTCACCGCCGACGGCACCCACCTCGTCGATCAGATGCTCGCCGCCGGGGTCGACCTCGCCGGGGTGAACGTCATGACGATGGACTACGGCATCGACCTCGGCACCGAGACCATGGGCGACGCCGCCGTCGACGCGCTGAACGCCGTGCACGGTCAGCTGTCGCACGCCTACTCGGCGGCGGGCGAAGAGCCCACCGACGCGACCCTCTGGTCGAAGCTCGGAGCGACCCCCATGATCGGGCAGAACGACGTGCCGGGCGAGGTCTTCACGCTCGACGACGCGCACCGGCTGAACGAGTTCGCCCAGCAGCAGCAGCTCGGCCGCCTCTCGGCCTGGTCGCTCAACCGCGACCGCTCCTGCGGCCCGAACTACCTCGACACGATCACGGTGTCGAACCTCTGCAGCGGGGTCGAGCAGGGCGACGAGACCTTCGCCGAGGTGCTCGCCACCGGTCTTTCGGCGGGCGGGGAGGCAGGCACGCCGACCGCTTCGGGACAGCCCGCATCCGGCGACCTTCGCCCCACCCCGACGGCGACCACCGGCGGCACCGGGAGGGGCACGCCCGGCGAAGCGAACCCGGGCCACGAGGGCGAGCCCGCGGCGGACGACCCGGCCACCAGCCCGTACCCGATCTGGTCGCCCGGCACCGTCTATCTGTCCGGCTCGAAGGTGGTCTGGCACGGCACCGTCTACTCGGCCAAGTGGTGGACCAGGGGCGACCGGCCCGACGACCCCGTGGCCGACACGGCCGACACGGCGTGGACGCTGATCGGCCCCGTGCTCCCGGGTGAGACCCCGTACACGCCCCCGACCCTGCCCGCGGGCGCCTACCCCGAGTGGTCGGGCACGAGCATCTACGAGGAAGGCGATCGGGTGCTGTTCGAGAACATCCCGTTCGAGGCGAAGTGGTGGACGCAGGGCGACAGCCCGGCCGCGACCGAGCGCGACTCGGACGGCTCGCCGTGGGTGGCACTCACCGCGGCGCAGATCGCCGAGGTCGCCGCAGCGACCGCAACGCCCCCGGCAGGAGCACCCCCGGCGGGCGGCTGACCCTCGACCCCCACCGCTCGCCCCGATGATGTTCGTGGTCGGTGTTGCAGACGGCGCCTCCCGGAGCATGTACAGATCGAGACCGAGATCCGGTCGACCGAGGGGGATCATGTCCAGCGACGACAGTGCGGGCTTCACCGCCGCGTACGACGCGAACTACGCCGACGTGCTGAGGTACGTCCAGCGCCGCGCACCCGCCTCCCACGTCGACGACGTCGTGGCCGACACGTTCGCCGTGGCCTGGCGCCGCCGGGGTGCGCTCCCGCCCGAACCCCGGGCCTGGCTCTTCCGCACGGCGTCGAACGTGATGAAGAGCACCGCCCGCCGCGAATCCCGGCAGCAGACGCTCGCCGTCCGAGCCTGGGAACCGGGCGCGGGCATCAGCACGGGCGCCGGCACCGACGTCGACAGCAGCCTCGACCTCATCACCGCCTGGCGCGGGCTCTCCCGCAAAGACCAGGAGGCGATCGCCCTGCACGCCTGGGAGGAGCTCACCGACACCGAAGCCGCCACGGTTCTCGGATGCACCCGCGCCACCTACACGATGCGGCTCACCCGCGCGAAGCGGCGCCTCGCCCAGCTGATGAACCCCGCGCACGAACCGGCCATCGCCGAACGGCAGCTCCAGCCGAGAGAAGGAACGTCATGACCCCCTCCGACCTGATCGCCGACGTGCGGGCCCTCAACCCCGCACCCGCGACACCGTTGACCGCTGACGAAGAGCAGCGGATGCGCCACCTCCTCGAGCGCCTTCCGCACGACGCGAGACGGCCGAGCCGCCACCGCACCGCCGAGGCCGAGACCGAGACCCGACCCGCTCGCCGCCGCGCCCTGCCCGTGATCGGCTTCTCCCTCCTGGGAGCCGGTGCGCTCACGGTCGTGCTCGTCGCATCCAACGTCCTGGGTCTGGCCGGCTGGCGGGGTGGCGCCGACTCGGCCGCCGCCAGCGCTCTCGAGTCCGCAGCCGTCGCGTCCATCGAGGCGAGCGACCCGGTCGTCGGGCCCGGTCAGTACCTGCGGATCACGACGAACGCGGTGTACTCCGCCAGCACCGGCGACGGCGCGGGAGGCTTCACCTCGTTCCTCGACGGCTCCCGCGACGAGCTCTACGTTCCCTACGATCGCCAGGGCGACTGGGTCTGGATGCGGCATGCCCGCGAACCGGTGCAGACGTTCGGGCCGGCCTCCGAGGCGTTCGCGGCCGAGATGCACGCCCTGGAAGAAGACGAACTGCTGCGCGCCCCGGCCGGCACCTTCTACGGCGGCTCTCCCACCGAGATCAGCGGCGACTACGACGCGCTCCCCCGAGACCCGAACCAGCTCCTCAATGCGATCTACGCCAAGACGCTCACACAGGGGCAGTCCCGCGACGGGGCAGCCTTCGTCTGGATCGCGGACGTGCTGCGCAACGGCACCGTGCCGGCCGAGCTGCGCGCCGCCCTGTACCAGGCCGCGGCGCGCATCCCGGGCGTGACGATCACGGAGCAGCAGGCGAGCCTCGACGGCACCACCGGCATCGCGATCGGGCGCGTGGAGCCGAGCACGAACATCCGGCAGGACATCATCATCGACCCCGGCACCGGACAGTTCATCGGCGAACGCGAGATCAGCCTCGTCGCGAACAACGGCCTCCCCGCCGGCACGCCATCGGAATCCACGACGGTGTCGATCACCGTCGTCGACACCGCACCCGAGGGCGGCACCGTCTACGGCAACCACCCGCCGGGCGACCAGCTCTGATCGACGCCTCAGGCCGTTGCGGGGCGGTAGAGCAGGGCGATGGCGCCTGAGCGGAAGTCCTGGCGGTCGACGAGCTCGAGCTCGACCCTCTCGCGCAGGCCCGCGAAGAGGGTCGGGCCGTGCCCCGCGATCACCGGATGCACGACGAACGCGTACTCGTCGATCAGCCCCAGCTCGGCCAGCGCCAGCGGCAGCTGCACTCCCCCAACCGACAGGCTCTCCCCCGGCTCCTCCTTGAGCCGCCGCACGGCCTGCTCCAGATCGCCATCGCCCCGCACGAGTTCGGCGTTCCAGTCGACCTCGCCCAGGGTGCTCGACACGACGTACTTCTTGGTGCTGTCGATGCTCTCGGCGAACGGGATGTCGGACTCGCCCATCCAGTCCGGCCACGCGCCCGAGGCCGGCCGTCGCCAGGCGGACTCCATCATCTCGTAGGTGACGCGGCCGTAGAGCAGGGCGTCTGCTCGGTCCATCTCGTCGGCCCAGTAGCGCATCGACTCCTCATCGGGGGCGATGCCCGCCTCGTGATGCACGCAGCCGTCGAGGGTGATGTTGATCCCGTAGCGCAGTGACCTCATCCGTTGTTCTCCTCTGACGTCGGGGCAGTAGGCGACCTCTCGTCGAAGGCGCCCGATTCGGCCATCGCCGCGGTCAGGTCGAACTGCTTCATGATCAGCGCCACGGTGCTCGCGAAGGCGGCGGCGAGTGCGAGGACGATCGACGGGACGAACGCCGAGGCGGGCGGAACCCAGCCCCCGATCACCCACGGCAGCACCACCAGCACCACGACCGCCGCCGTGCACGCCCACTGGTTGACCACGAGGCCGATGGATTCGCCCGAGCCGCCGCGGGCGAGCATCCGTCGCCCCGTATCGATCGTGCAGAGCAGGACGATGACGCTCAGCGCGATGAAGGTCAGCGCGCCCCACAGCGGTTCGAACACCGCGAGAGTCAGGGCCACGAAGAGCGGGAGGGCGTAGACGGCGAACACCCAGCGCACGCTGGAGCGCAGGTAATGGTCGGCCGCGTCGGACGACATCATGACGCGGTGCAGATCGGTGTCGAGGTAGAAGAACACTCCGACGATGAACGTGCCGATCAGGGTCGCGGAGATCCCCGCGACCCCCAGCAGGAACTCGCTCGAATTCATCAGCATCGTCGTCGACCCGCTCACGCTAGATGTTCGGTTGTCGAGAAGGCTAGCGGGTCGTCGCCCTGCCCGGCAGAGCGATCAGCGACACGAGCGCCGTGAGGGTCGAAGCGCCGAGGACGATCCACGCCACCATCGATGTGCCGGCCGCGCCGACGACCACCCCCGCCGCGAGCGTTCCTGCCCCGACCCCGAGCGTCATGGCGCTGACGACCCAGCCGTTCGCCTCGGTGAGGGCGGCGGCGGGGCTGAGCTCGGAGATACGCTCGAAGACCTGGCCGAGCGTCGGCGGGAGCATCAGCCCCGAGATGCCGGCGACGACGACGTACGCCCAGGTGGGGAGCGCGGTCGCGGCGAGCGGGAGATAGCCGACGGCGAGGAGCACGCCGCACACGGTGAGGAGGCGCGCCGGCGTGGAACCGAGCGGACGGATGCCGACGACGGTCGCCCCGACGAGGGCTCCGAGAGCGTTCACGGCGAGCATCCACCCTGCAAGGCCTTCGCTCGAGCGGGCCGCCTCGGACGCCGTCGCGACGATGGTCAGCGCGCCGACGGGCACACCGATGCCGAATGTGAAGACGGCCACGCGCGCAACCGCGGGGATGAGGATGGGCGAACGGTGGTGGGGGCCACGACTCTGCCGGCTCCTCGAGGCCGCGCGCGGGGCGGCGTCGAGCACGAAGGCGACGGCGCCGACCAACCCGAGCGCGCCCGCGAACAGCAGGTTGCCGACCGGACCGAACACCGCGATGCCGACGACGGTGAGCAGCGGGCCGAGGATGAAGATGACCTCCTGCGCGCCGGCGTCCAGGCTGAAGGCCGCCTTCAGCTGCGGCCCGGGCGCCACGAGTCGCGGCCACAGTGCCCGCAGCGCCGGCTCTAGGGGCGGCGTGAACACCCCGGCGGCTGCGGCGAGCGCCACCGCCAGCGCCGGCAGTGGTTCGAGGGTCAGCGCCATGCCCGTGAAGGCGAGAAAGCTCAGGATGCCGCTGACGGTCAGAACGGCGACCTGCCCGAGACGGTCGATCAGTCGTCCGAGAAGCGGCTGCCCCACCGCGCCGGCGATGACGTAGACGGCGGTGATGAGGCCGGCGAAGGCGAAGTCGCCGCTGGTGGCGCGCACGAGCTGGACGATCGCGAGGGCGGCCATGGCGCCGGGGAGGCGGCCGAGCAGCGACGTCGCGAGCAGGTACCCCGTGTGCCTCGCGCGGAGAACGTCGACGACGGGGTAGGAGGTTCTCACGTAGGCAAGTGTGGCAGCAGCCGGCCTGGCGTCGACCGGTATCGGGATCCGATCGCCTCCGCCGCGCGCCTCTGGACGCACGGCGGAGGTGCGGATGCCGGTCAACGTCGCTCCGCAGACCGCCCGGCCGCGATCAGCCTTCGACCTGGACCTGGCCCTCTCAGCGCCGGCCGGAGGGGCGCAGCCGCCGCCGGGAGACGAGGAGCAGCGCCAGACCGGCGAATCCGAGCATCCCGATGCCCGCCACCTGAGCCACGACGGGGCTACCCGTCGCCGCGAGAGAGCCGCCCTTGCCGCTCGACTCGGGCGCCGGAGAGGACCCGGCGGCCGCCACGTCCACCGTCACCGAGACGGCGTTGGCCGGTTCGGAGAAGTCGATCACAGTGACGGAGGCCGAACCGGCGACGGTGGGCGTGCCGGTGATGGTGCCCGTGTGCGGATTCACCGTGAGACCCTGCGGAAGACCCGCCGAAGTTCCTGCGAGACCGAAGTTCGAACGGGTGCCACGGGCTTCGACGAGGTCGGCGCTGTACGGAGCGCCGACGGTCGCGCCCGGCAGCGCGGTGCCGCGGAAGGTCGTCGGGACCTCCGAGACTGTCATCGAGTACGACGCGAAGGTCTCGGGTGCTTCCTCGTCCATGAGGGAGAACTCGTAGCGTCCCCCGATGGTCGGGGTTCCGCTGAGCACTCCGGTGACCGGGTCGAGGGAGAGTCCGGCCGGGAGCTCGCCCTGCACGACCTCTAGTTCCATGCCCGACGGCACCTCCGGTACGAGCGCTTCGGAGAACGCCGAGCCCACGGTCGAGGTCAGGTCCCGGTCGTCGCCGAAGGCCGCGGCGACGTCGTGGACGTAGAGCACGACGGTCTGCTCCTGCGGCTCCCCGCCGTCGGAGGGCGTATCGGTCACGGTGACGCTGTACTGCCCAGGCGTGGTCGGGGTGCCGCTGATGACGCCCGTAGCGGGGTCGAACGTCAGACCGTCCGGAAGTCCGGATGCGACGCCCAGCTCCATCGCGCTCCCCTCGTTCGTGACGAGGTCGAAGCGGTAGGCCTCCCCGCGTCGGGCGTCGTCGGTGGTGCCCGCGAAATTCGTCGGGTAGACCGTTGCCGCCGACGCCGAGGCACCGGTCGTCGCACCGACCGTCACGAGTGGAACGGCTCGGACGGCATCCGACTGGAGTCTGTCCGGGGTTCCGGCCTCCACGATCTCGACGCCGAGGAACCGGGTCACCCCTGTGGACTTCTGCACGGTGAATGTCGAATCGGTGGCTCCTGCGATCTCCTGGGCCTCCTTGCCGTCGCCGTCGGTCACGTACCACTGGTACTCGAAGATCGGGTCGGTGGTTCCAGCGGACGCAGGCACGTCCCACGAGCCGGGACAGGCCCGCAGCACGGTGCCGACCGCGACGGTCGCGCTGGGGGTCGTCGGCGAGGTGCAGGACGAGGCGTCCGTGATCACCGGCTTCGATCCGGCACTCAGGGTGGCCTCTGGCCCGGCGTTGCAGTTCTTGCCGTGGTTCTGGCCCACGACGCGCAGCTTCATCACGTCGGCGGCGCCGACGTTCACCGGGTAGCTGCCGGTTGAGTTGACCTTCCACGAGATGGAGCGGTGCGCGGAGTCGAGGACGTCGATGTTCTTCGCGAACTGCCAATCTCCGGTCATCGTCCAGACGTTCCCCGTCCAGGTCGACATCAGCCACTTGCGGGGCTTGACGGGCAGTGTGAGCGAGCCGGTGCGCGTCTGGGCGTCGGCGTGGGTTATGACCTGTTCGCCGCCGAACTTGAACCCACCCTTGAGTGTGAAGCCCCAGACGTCGAGCACCTTCGACATGTACTCGGCGTCGCCGTGGATCTCCTCGGAGAATTTCAGGTCGAGGCCGTTGCTCACCGTGTTCGAGGTGCCGACACCGATCGTGAGGGTCTGGTCGAAGTTGCTGTTCTGGATCTGCGGGACCATGTTGCCGAACGCCGTTCCGCAGCCGAAGTTCCCTGAGGTCATGTGACCGAGCGCCGAGAGCGCGGAGGGATCCTGAGGCTCGTACCCGGCTGCGGAACCCGCGGCGGCGATGGTGCAGCTCTTCGCATCCTCACCGCAATGAGACGAGGCGTAGGCGGTGGCCAGGTTCAGGATGTTGCCCCACTCGCGGTAGATACCATCGGGGTTGGGGGTTTCGTTATAGATTCGGTACTCCTGGCCCGGGTCACCCTCGGAACAGGTCTTCAGCTGGGGCGTCTCGCGCAGGAAGTCCCCCGTGAAGTTCAGGCCACCGCTGGCACTCCAGACGCACTGGTGCGTCATCGCACTCACCACGTAGAAGTACTGCCCACCGCGATCCATCTTCGGCGCCGACGTGGGGTTGTGGTTCTGGGGCACGAAGTAGAACTTCTGCGTGGGGACGTTCTGGCACTGCGCGGCCCACAGCTGGCCCTGAGGGAACGGAGAGGGCATCACCTGCAGGCAGTCGCTCCCCATCTGGAGGAGCACCGTGTTGTCGCTCTGCACGCTGATGCGGTACGAGAGGTGCCTACCGCCCGGCTCGAAGGGATCGTTGAACCGCTCGAACTGCACGTCCTGGCCGAAGCTCCCGGTGGGAGGGGCGGTGATCGGCACGTCGGGCTGAAGAGGCGCTTCGGAGACCGCCGCAGCCTGGGCCTCGGTGATCGGAGCCACCGGCAGCTCGTCCGCCTGCGCCGTGGTCGGCACGGCGACGAGCGCGGCCGAGGCGAGGGCCAGTGCTCCGAGACCGGTGAGCAGTCGTCGGGCGAGTGATGGGCGTCGTTCGGGCACGGTGCCGCTCCGTTCTTGTGACGACTCGGCGCGCGTCGCCCGTCGATCGGCCCCCAGTGTGTCAGCGTCGCCGACGCGGGACCAGAGGCGCAGCACCCCCCGACGTGGGTAGCCGAGCGAACCGTCACCCGGTCAGTGCGCGGCCGCTCGCGCGAGCAGCGCGTGCACACCCCTCGCGATGGCGAAGAGTCCCGCCCGGCGAGCGCCCCACAGCCCAGCGGCGGCTAGGCGCCCCGCTCGGCCCGGCTGCGCAGGATGCAGAACTCGTTGCTCTCGGGGTCGGCCAGCACGACCCAGCCCGAGCCGTCGGATCGGCGGCGGTCGTCGACCTGCCGGGCACCGAGCTGCAGCAGGCGCGCCAGCTCCTCGTCGCGCGTGCTCCCCGCCTCGGGCTCGAGATCGAGGTGCAGCCGGTTCTTGAGCTCCTTCGCCTCGGGCACCTCGATGAAGAGCAGCCGCTGCGTGCCGTCGCTCGAGAAGATCATGCACTCGTCGTCGCCCGGCACGTTCGGGTCGTCGGGGTCCTCCGCGAAACCGAGCACAGCGCTCCAGAACACCGACTGCGCCAGGGCGTCGCGGCTGTCGATCGTCGTGTGTGAGATGCGGGCTGCCATGCGGCGAGCCTAGCCGCGAGAGCCCTCCAGCCCCAGGGTCAGGGTCACGCTCACGCTCACGCGAGCAGCGCGTGCACCCCCGTCGCGATCGCGAAGATACCGACCCCCGCGAGCGCCCCCACGACCGTCCCGTTGATGCGGATGAACTGCAGATCCCGCCCCACCTGCAGCTCGATCTTCTCCGTCGTCTCGCGCGCGTCCCACCGCTGCACCGTGTCACTGATCACCGACGCGAGGTCGTGGCGGTACTTCTGCACCGCATACCCCGCCGCGTCGGCGATCCACGCGTCGATCTTGGTGGCGAGCATCCGATCGCTGGAAAGACGCGCCCCGAGGTCGACCAGCGCCGACGTCGCCGCCGACCGCAGCTCGCTCGACGGGTCGGCCAGGGCTTCGGCGAGCGTCGTCTTGGCCGCTTCCCAGAGCTGGCCGGCGAACGAGCGCAGGCGCGGGCTTTCGAGGAACTCGGCCTTGATCTGCTCGACCCGCTGCGACATCGCGGGGTCGTGCTGCAGCCGGTCGGTGAGGTCGTCGAGGTAGCCGTCGATGGCCAGGCGAAGCGGATGCTCGGGGTCCTCCCTCACCGCCTGCAGCAGTTTGGTGAGCTCACGGTGCGCCCGGTCGTCGGCGAAGTCGCGGGCGAAGCCGGGCACCCAGCGCGGGATGCGGGTCGAGACGACGGTTCCGAGGGCATCCGGATGCTCTGCGAGCCATTTCTCGGCCGCCTCGACCAGCGCGTCCACGACGGCCCGCTGCTGATCGGCCGCCACGAGCTCGGACCCCATCCGCCCGAGGGCCGGCGCCCACTCCTTCTCGAACAGGTGCTCGCGGGCGAGGCGCTCGATGAGGCTCTCGACGTCGCGGTCGCTGAGGAAGCGGAGCAGGCCCTGCGCCATAACGGCGCCCTCGGTGCTCGCGCGCTGGGCGTTCGCGGGGTCGGCGAGCCAGGCGCCGAGCCGGTCAGCCACGCTGAAGGTCGCCAGCTTGCTGCGCACGACCTCGTCGGAAAGGAAGTTCTCCTCGACGAACTCGCCGAGGCTCACGCCGATCTCGTCCTTGCGGTTCGGGATGATCGCCGTGTGCGGGATGCGCAATCCCAGCGGGTGCCGGAACAGCGCCGTCACGGCGAACCAGTCCGCGAGGGCGCCGACCATCGCGCCCTCGGCGGCGGCGCGCACGTAGCCGAGCCACGGGTACCGGTCTTCGAGCGCGAAGGCGACGGCGAAGATCACGGCCGAGACGATGAGCAGGCTCGTGGCGAGCACCTTCATCCGCCGGAGCGCGGCGCGGCGCTCGAGGTCGGCGGGGCCCAGCTGGGTGGTCGTCGTCATCATGCTCCTCCCTTGTCGCGGCACCCACCACCGTACGCGGCCCGGCGGGCACCGCCGCTCCCGGATGGCCGCCTACGGCCCTGCTCTTCTCGGCCAGTACCCGGTCGCACTAAGGTGATGCCAGCAGCCGGGCCCGACCGGCTCAGGGGGAGGAAACATGAAGCGTCCTGGTGGAGTCACCCTCGTGGCCGTGATCGTCTGGATCTCGGGCGCACTTCAGCTGATCGGCGGCGTCATCGGCCTGATCACCGCCTCGACGACGGCCCAGGTGAACGGCGTCTCGGCCGGGTCGTTCACGACCGGCGCGATCGTGTCGATCGTGCTCGGCATCATCACGATCGTCGTCGGCGCCGCCCTCCTCCGCGGCAGCCAGCTCGCCCGCGTGCTGACGACCATCGTGCTGGCCCTCAACCTCGCGAGCGCGGTCTACACGCTCGTCGCCGTGCCGTCGACGCTCTGGCAGGGCGTCATCAACGCGGCCCTGGCCCTCCTCGGCATCATCCTCCTCTACACCCGCAGCGCGAACGCCTACTTCCGCCGCTGACCCCAAACGGCGCGGCGGCGTCACGCTATCTATTGTTATTTCGTCAGATGTGATGGAAAATCATCACAACCGACGAAGCAGCGAGAGGTGAGCGTGCAGATCCAGTCCCCGTTCCTGGCCGTCACGCGTTCGCTCGACGGAGCGGTCCTCGAGGCCCTCGTCGGAGCGAACGGATCGATGAGCATCGCCGAGATCGCGCGGTCGACCGACAACTCCTACGCCGGCGTACGCAGTTGCGTGCTGCGACTGACCGCTCAGGGAACCGTGGTGGCCAGCCCGGCGGGCAAGCTCACCATCTACGCGTTCAACCCCGAGCACATCCTCGCCCCGGCCATCCGCGAGATCGTCGGCGCGAAGGCCCGGCTCTGGGAGCGCACCTCGATCCTCATCGCCGACACGTTCACCGATCCCCCGGTCTACGCCGCCGTGTTCGGCTCGGCGGCGACCGGCACCATGCGGGAGGACAGCGACATCGACATCTACCTGGAGCGCGCCGAGGAAGCCGATGTCGACGCCTTCGACGTCGAAGCCCACCTGCTCGCCCGGCAGGTGTCCCTGCTGACCGGCAACGAGGTCCGTCCGCTCATCTACGGTGAGAACGAGGTCGCCGGTGAGATGGCCGATCAGCGCGTGCTCGCTGAGATCGCACGCGACGGGGTCACGGTGGCCGGTGACGCCGCCGAGTTCCGCAGCCGCCTGCGCCGCGGTGGCCGATCGCGGGCCCGCGATGTCGCGAGTTGACCGCGACCCTGCCGTCATCGACGGTCGCACCACGAAGATGCGCCAGTTCGTCGAGGCCACCGAGATCCTCCTCGAGCTGGCCGACGACGACGAGCTGCGCGACGCGGTCGTGACCCTCGCCGTGCATGCCGGCATCGCCGCCTCCGACGTCATCTGCCTGCGCCGCCTCGGCTACTACTGGCAGAGCGGCAACCACCACGAGGCCATCGAGCACCTGCAGCGGGCCGAACCGGCGTGTGCGCGGCACCTCACTACGCTCCTCGCCCTCAAGACCCGCGCGGGCTACGGTCACGATGCGATCTCGCCGAGCAACGTGGCGCGGTCCGTCCGCGCGATGCGGCACCTCGCCGACGCCGCCCGCGCTGCCTAGAGGGAGCAGCGCGGGCGCGGCGCCGAGAGGTCTACGGCCGGAAGACCGCCCGCACGCATCCGTCAGTCTTCTCCTTGAACAGCTCGTAGCCCTCGGGCCCCTGCGACAGCGGCATCACGTGGGTGGCGAGATGCTCGGTGACGAGCTCGTCCCGCGCCATCCGCTCGAGCAGCAACCTAGGGACGCGCCCAGCCGACCGCAGGGGGATTCACATCCGCGCGATCAGGAGAGACAATGCTCCGTGCCTAGGAGCGCGGCAGGTCGAACACCGCGTCGACCGCGAACGCCAGCGTCGCCGCCTGATGCACGAGGTAGTCGGGGCGGTGCGGCAGCGCGCGCTCGATCGAGAGGCCGTCGACGACCGTGAGCAGCAGGTGCACGCGCCGCTCGGTGTCGCCGGGCGGCAGCACACCCTCCTCCTCGAGGATGGCGAGCCACGCACCCACCCGGCGCTCGGCCTGCGAGACGATCAGGTCGTAGCCGGCGCGCGCATCCGGAGTCGTGTCGGCGCCCGGGAACGCCTGGAACAGGCTCTGCCAGACCGCGAAGGCATCGGCGTCGTTCGTGCCGAAGGGCTCGAACAGTCGCCAAAGGCACTCGCGCAGCCGTTCACGCGGCGGCAACGCTGTGTCGCGGATGCGCTCGTCGGGCATCGCCGCGTCGTACGTCGCGGTGAGGGCGGCGTTGATGAGGTCGCGCTGGGTGGGGAAGTAGTGGCGCAGCGTGCTCGCGCCGACCCCGGCGTGGGCGGCGACCGCGCGCACGCTGAGGCGCTCGACGCCGTCGCGCATCATCGCCGTGACCGAGGCGAGGATGCGGTCGCGCGTGCTCTCCATGTAGACCTCCGCGTCGAGTCTAAATGGATTTCGGGAAGTTAGCACACCGTACTAGTACAGTGTGCTAATCTCGAGGCATGTCCCCCACGAACCCCGCAGCGGCCGCCGGTGACCGGCTGATCGCCGAAGACGTCCTCCTCGTCCTCTTCCAGCCCTCGTCGGGCACCATCGCCGGCGAGAACACCCTCTTCTACGTGCTCGGAGGCGCCGTGCTGACCGAGCTGGGCCAGCGGGGCCTGGCGTCGGTGCAGGATGCGGGCCTCCGAGGCGCTCTCGTCAGCGCGACCGGCGAGCGCCCCGACGACGAGCTCCTCCGTCCCGCCTGGGACTACGTCGCCACGAAGCCGCGCGGCGTGCAGAGCGTGCTCGCCGCGAGCGGTCCGACCCTGCGCGGGCCCCTGCTCGACCGCCTGGTCGGGCGCGGCGACCTCGACCGGGTCGAGAAGCGGATGCTCGGCCTCATCCCCACCGCCTCCCTCCGTGAAGGCGGCTCGGGCCGACGCGCCGAGCTGATCGCCGCCATCCGTGCCGTGCTCGTCGACGGTGAGGCGCCGAGCGAACGCATCGCCGCCGTCACCGCCCTCGTCTCGGCGAGCGGCGCGCTCCCCGTGCTGCACCCCGAGATCCCGTGGTCGACCGACACGGCCACCCGGGCCAGGGCCCTCGCCCAGGGCGACCAGGCGGCGGACGCCGCCGCGGCCGCTGTCACCCGCACCATGACCGCGGTCGTCACGAACGCGCTGATCGCCGCACTGGTGGCCGGTACCCGCTGACACCACCTCCCCCACCACGCTGCGGGACTCGCAGCGCTGTTCGTCGCGCCTGCGACACCGATCCTCTGGAGAGACCATGGACGTCATCGCGTTCTTCCAACAAGCCATGTCGCACGTGCCCGTCATCGTGCAGCCCCTTCTCGTCGCGCTGGCGGGGGTGATCCCGTTCGTCGAGGGCGAGCTCGCCGCCGTGCTCGGCGTGTGGGCGGGCCTGAATCCCGTCGTCGCGGCGCTCGCCGCTGCGGCGGGCAACTTCGCCTCCGTCTTCGTCGTGGTGTTCTTCGGGGCGCGCATCCGTGCCGCCGTCGTCACACGCCGCGCCCGGAAGGCGGCCGCCGCTCGGGCAGCCGCCCCGGTGCCGGTGGGCGGGCGCCCGGGTGAGACCGCCGAGACGGAGCCCGAGACGACGCCGAAGCCGAAGCCCGAGTCGAAGGGCGTCCAGCGGTTCAAGCGGTTCCTCGTGCGCTTCGGGGTTCCCGGGGCGAGCATCCTGGGCCCACTCGCCCTGCCCACCCAGTTCACCTCGGCGGTGCTGGTGTCGACGGGCGTCGCGAAGGGCTGGGTGCTGCTCTGGCAGGCCGTCGCGATTGTGCTCTGGACCACCGTCACGACCCTCGGCGCCGTCGGCGTGCTGGCCCTGCTCGAGGGCTGACGCACCGCCGCCCGTCGCCCGCGCGCAGTGGTACCGGGCGACCGGCCGCGGGCTGACGGCGCCGCGGCGGTCGGCTAGCCTGGCCGCATGGCGAAGCAGGCACCGATCGACGACGTCTCCATCGGCGGGGAGATGATCCGGCTGGGGCAGTTCCTCAAGTTCGCGGGGCTGCTCGACACCGGCGGGATGGTCAAGGAGGTCATCGCCGACGGGTACGTGACGGTCAACGGCGAGGTCGAGCTGCGGCGGGGGCGGCAGCTCGCGGCGGGCGACGTGGTGGGGTTCGACGGGCGGCTCGCCCGCGTCAGCCCCTGACGCTCCGCCCTTACTCGAAGTTGCGGTGACGGGCCACCAGGTCCTCGAACCGTGCGCCGGTACGGCGGACGAGCATGAGGTAGAGCACGTCCCAGAAGATCCAGAGCGACTGCTCGAACAGGCTGCCCATGGCCTGGATGGTCGGCACGACGTCGCCCTCGGCACCGTAGGTGTGCGCGGGGATGGTGAGCACGATGTCGGCCAGCTGAGCGGTGGGCCCGTCGGGGATCGCCGTTGCCACCAGCAGGGTCGCGCCGGTCTTCTTCACCTGCTCGGCGATGTAGTGCAGGTGCGGGATGTTCGCCGGCCCGGTCGGCATGATGAAGAGGTCGTCGGCGGTGACCGCCGGCGTCGTGTCGTCCCAGCCCCAGTGCACGGTCTTCCCGAAGTGCGTGAGTCGCATGGCGAAGGCCTTGGAACCGAGGCCTTCGCGACCGATGCCCAGGACGAAGATGCGCTGATGCTTCTCGAGGGCGTCGAGCGCGGCCTCGATGTTGTCGAGCGGAACCCGGCGGAACACCTCCCCCAGTTCCTCGACGACGGTCGAACTGATCTCACGGAACTCTGACATCTGCGGTCCTTTCGTTCAGGGTCAGCGTAGGCCGGGCTTGGCGCCGAAGCGGCCGACCAGCAGGGCGATGAGGATCACGGCGCCGTAGACGGCGTTGATCCAGAAGGTCGGCACACCTGCGAGGGTGAGGACGTTGGTGAGGGTGCCGAGCAGCAGCACGCCCATGAGGGCGCCGATGATGCGGCCCTGTCCTCCGGTGAGCTGCACTCCGCCGATCACGGCCGCCGCCAGGGCGCTGAAGATGAGGTTCTCCCCCATTCCGCTCGTGACGGATGCCAGTCGGCCGGCGAGCATGAGGCCAGCGAAGGCGGCCAGGGTGCTCGCGGCCACGAAGGCCGTGATCAGCACGAAATCCACCCGCACACCGGCCGCTTTGGCTGCATCGGCGTTGCCGCCGATGGCGTAGAGCGCCCGACCCCAGGAGGTGTAGCGGAGCACCAGCCCGGCGATGATGAACAGGATGGCCGTGATCCAGATCGCTGCGGGCACACCGGCCCAGCGAGCCGATCCGATGTAGCGGAACGCCTCGGGCAGGCCTGCCAGCGTCTTGCCCTGACTGATCCCCAGCGTGACTCCGCGCAGGAGGATCAGCATCGCCAGCGTCACGATGAACGGATCGAGTTTCACCTTCACGACGAGGAACCCGTTGAACAGCCCGATGCCGGCTCCGATCACCAGGGTGATGAGGATGGCGAGCAGCGGGTCGATCTCGGTACCGAGACCGCCGACCGCGGCCGGGATGACGAGCCAGGCGGCCACCATCGGCGCCAGTCCCACTGTCGACTCGAGTGAGATGTCGAGCTTGCCGGTGAGCAGGATGAACGTCAGACCGATCACGACGATGCCGAGCTCGGCCGACTGACGGAGGATCAGCGTCAGATTGGCCGCCGAGAGGAAGGCCGGGCTGACCAGCGCCCCCACGACGATCACGATCGCGAGGCCGGGCAGCACGCTGAGTTCGCGGACGTTCTGGACGATGCTGCCGACGGCCCGGTTCTTCGGTGCAGGGGCGCCGATGCGCGGCGCGGCGGTGGTGGTGTTTGTCATGGGGTTCACTCCAGGCCTTCGATGGCTCTAACGATGTCTTCTTCGATCGGCTCCGAGAGCTGGGCGGCGACGCGCCCCTCTCGCATGATGAGGACGCGGGAGCTCACGAGGAGTTCCTCCACGTCGTCCGAGATCAGCACCACGGCCACGCCCTCGGCCAGCGCGCGGAGCATCAAGGCGTAGATCGCGTCCTTCGCGGCGATGTCGACGCCGGCCGTGGGCGAGATCAGCACGAGGACCTGGGGCTTCCGGGCGAGCGCGCGCGCCAGCACGACCTTCTGCTGATTGCCTCCGGACAGTCCCGAGACCGCGAGCGCCGGGTTCGGCGGCACCAGGGCGACGTCCTGGATCAGTTCATTGGCGATCGCGGTGCGGTGCCGGGGCGAGAACACCCCGGCCGGCGCGACCTGGTCCATGATGCCCATGGTCATGTTCTCGGCCACGCTCAGCTGCGGTACGTAGCCGTCGCGGTGGCGGTCGGCGGGGACGAACCCGATGCCGGCGCGCTGGCTGGTCTTGACGTTGCCGGTCGCCAGCCTGTCTCCGTCGACGAGGATGTCGCCGCCCGAGGTCTTGCGGAGTCCGGCGATGGCCTCACCGACCGCGTACTTGCCCGATCCGCCGCTGCCACCGATGGCGACGAGCTCACCGGGTGAGACGTCGAAGGAGACATCCGTGAAGGCTCCGCCCTTGTCCGCCAAACCCTTCAGCGACAGGGCCGGGGAGCCGGCCAGCGCGATCGACTTGGTGTCGGCACGATGGCGCTGCTGTTCCTGCCCGGCCAGGAGCGCCTCGACGAGGTCGTCGGACCGGATGTCGTCACCGGTGCGCGACCAGAGCAGCTTCCCGTCGCGGAGCACCGACGCCGAGTCGCAGATCGCAGTCACCTCTCGCAGGAAGTGCGAGACGAACACGAAAGTCACGCCCGACTGCTGCAGCTCCTGGACCTTGTCGAACAGTCGCCGGATCGCCGCCCCCTCCAGCTGCACGGTCGGTTCGTCGAGGAGCACGATGCGGCTGCCCGCCTCGAGGGCTTTGGCGATCGTGAGCATCTGGCGCTCCTCGATCGGGGCGTCGGACAGCAGCGTGCGCGGATTCAGATTGATGTTCCAGGCGGCGAGGATCCGCTCGGCCTCGCTCTGCATCGTCCGCCACGAGACCTTCAACCCTTGGGTCGGAAGTCGTCCCGCGAAGAGGTTCTCGGCGACGGTGAGATTCGCGAAGACCGACGGGCGCTGATAGACACAGGCGACCTGGTGCTGCCACGCCTTCGGGTCTGATGCGGCCGGGGCGGGTTCGCCGAAGAACTGAAGCGACCCCGTGTCGGGCTGCTCCAGGCCGGTGATCATCCGGAGCAGCGTCGACTTGCCCGCCCCGTTACGGCCGATGAGGCCGTGCACCTGGCCGGGGAGCACCGAGACGGAGACGTCGCTCAGCGCTTTCGTCGCCCCGTAGGTCTTGCTCACACCGTCGATCCGGATGGCAGGCACGGTGCTCGGTGAAGTGGTGGTCATGACGTCTCCGTCTCGGATCGGGATCCGGTCGTTCGGGTTGCCGGGGGTGCGGACCAGGGCGGGCCGGATGATCGGCCCGCCCTGGGTTCTACTTCGAGACCCCGAAGGCCTCGAGCGCGAACTCCTTGTTGCCCCAGAGCTCGGGGTCGTCGACGTTGTCCGCGGTCACGACCGGGGTCGGGAGCAGGTCGACCAGGTTGCCGTTCCGCTCCTCGATCACGCTTCCGTGGTCGGTGTCGCCGGCCTCGAAGGTCTCCCCGCCGATGGCTCGGGTGAGGTAGTCGACGCCGTAGTCGATGTAGTCGGTCATCGGCTGCGCCACGGCGGCATCGAGCCAGCCGTCGCGGATCGCGGTCATCGCCATCGGGCTGGCGTCGACCGACACCTGCACGACATGGCCGTCCTGTCCGACGGGGATGAGCTTGCCCAGGGAGTCCAGGGTGTCCAGGATGGTCGGGAAGAACGTCGCGTCGCTCTGGTTGTAGATGCCCGCGATGTTGTCGTACTGGTTCATCGCGGTCTCGATGCCCGATGCGGCCTTGGCCGGGTCCCACTCGGTGGCGACGTTCACGAGCTTCACATCGGGGTACTTCTCAGCCATGCAGTCGTTGAACCCGTTGGTGCGATCGCGCCCGTTCGAGGTGACGGGATCCCCGTCGAGCGTGATGACGGCATCGCCGGCCTTGACCCGCGTGCCCATCTCCTCGCAGGCCAGGGCGCCCATGTTGACGTTGTCGGCGCGGACGATCATGGCGATCTTTCCCGATGCCGGAGCCTCGTCGATCGCGACGATCGGCACCGAGGCGTCGTTGGCGTACTCGATGGCCGGGACGATCGCGTCGGCATCCCCGACCGAGATCACGAGACCCTTCGCCCCCTTGTTGATGAGGGTCTGGATGTCGGTGAGCTGCTGGGACGCGTCACGGTCGGCGTTCGTGGCGGGGATCGTGCCGTAGCCCAGCTCCTCGAAGCGCTGCATCGAGCCGACGTTCTCTGCATTCTGGAACGGGTCGGTGTGCGGCTGGGAGTAGCTGAGCTGGATGTCGGCCTTGTCGGTGTCGGCGCTGATCGCGGTCGTTCCCTCGCTGGAACATCCGGTGAGCATCAGGGCGCTCGCGGTCAGGCCGGCAAGGACGACTCCTGTCTTGGCTGCGGTTCGCATTGCAGACTTCCTCTCTGAAGTGGCAGGACTTGGTACGTCTCCGGCGGGGCGCCGGCCCATCCGTTCAATGTAGTACGGATTGTACGTACGGAACATACATCGCGAAAATTTGCTTTGTAAACCCGTTTCGCCACTTTTGTCTCGTTTTGACCGGTTTGTACGGACAGACTCGACAATACGGACGCCTTGCGCTTACTCTGGCCCTCGAGCAGCGTCTCGCTGTCGCCTCACACAAGGAGTGATCCCATGGCTCTGGTCTCCGGCATCGACGTGATCCAGGAGTGCACTTCCCGCGGTCTGGTCGCGGGTGCGTTCAACACAACCAATCTCGAGACGACGATGGGCATCATCGACGCTGTCGAGCGAGTGGGCGTCCCCACCTTCATCCAGGTCGCGCCGACCAACGTGGCGCTCTCGGGCTACGAGTACATCTTCGACATGGTCGCGCGCCGCCTCGAATCGACGAGCACGCCCGTCGCCCTGCACCTCGACCACGGCAAGAGCATCCGATCGGTGGAAGATGCGCTGGCCGCCCGGTTCACGTCGATCATGATCGACGACTCGGAGGCGTCCTACGACGACAACGTCGCCACGTCGGCACGAGCTCGCGAGCTCACGCCACCTTCACTCGCGCTCGAGGCCGAACTCGGCAGCATCGGCGGCAAAGAGGACGACGTGGCTCCCGAGTTCGCCGCCACCACCGACCCGGCACAGGTCGCCGCCTTCGTCGAGGCGACCGGAGTCGACATGCTGGCCGTCTCGGTGGGCAACCAGCACGGCTACGTCCCGAACGCGAGCATCGATTTCGACCTGCTGGCCGAGGTGCGCGACGCCAGCCCGGTCCCCCTCGTCATCCACGGCGGGTCCGGACTCCCCTCGGAGCAACTGGGCCGGCTGCACCAGTACAACGTGGTGAAGGTGAACGTCGCCAGCGACCTGAGGAATGCGATGATCCGGAGCTTCGGCGAGGCCTACATCGCCAATCCCCAGGAGGTCTCGCTCATCCGGGTGTCGACATCGGCGGTGCAGGCCATCTCCGAGGTGGTCGAAGCCCGGATCCGCACGCTCAACCCGTCCGTCGCCTAGGAGCCACCCGATGCTGTCGACGATCACGATCGATGTGGGTACCACGAGCGTGAAGCTCTGCCTGTTCGATCAGACCGGTGCCCTCCTCGCCTCCGGGCGGCAGTCCACTCCGACCGTGTCGGACCCGTGGGGCGAGATCTACGACGTCGCCGCACTGGAAGGTCTGATCATCCGGTTCGTCGCCGGTCTCCCGGCGGAGCAGCGCGCCGCCGTGAGGAAGATCGCGATCACCGGCGTCGGGGAGTCCGGCGGGCTCGTGCGCGAGGACGGGACGTTGGCGTCCCCGATGATCCTCTGGCACGACCAGCGCGGGGCCGCCCTCCTCGCGGCCCTCGGGCCGGGCGAGCGACACGCGATCTATCGGGTCACCGGCCTGCCCGCCAATGCCAACTACGGACTCTCGAAGACGGCCTGGTCGCTGCAGCAGGCCGGCTCCGCCGCAGCCGGAGCTCTCTGGCTCAACGTCTCCGAGTTCCTGGCGGCGCGGATGACCGGCGAGCGCTGGTCGGAGCCGTCCCTCGCCAGCCGCACCATGGCCCTCGACCTCAGGCGACGGGCCTGGTCCGCGGAGATCGCAGGCCTCCTCGGAGTGCCGGTCGGCACGTTCGCGCCGCTGCGGAACGCGGCCGAGGGCTCACCCCTGACCGCGGCATTCGCCGGATCGGCGGGACTGAGCAGTGTCGTGGAGGTCCACGTGTCCGGGCACGACCACATCGTGGGTGCCGCGGGAGCCGGTCTCAGGCAGGGTGAACTGCTCAATTCGACAGGCACGACCGAGGGCCTGCTCGTCCTTCGCGACTCTCCCAGCACCGACGAGTCCACCGAGCTCACCCGACTCGCCAACGGCCTCGCCTGCAGCGGCGAGGACTTCACTCTCTTCGCCTCGATCCCCACCGGCGGTTCCGCGTTCGCGACCCTTCAGAGCATGCTCGGACTCGATGTCACGGCACTCGCCGCCGTGATCGAGCGGGTGCACGGCAGGTACCTCGCAGGTGAGCTGGTACCGAGCGACTGCCCGCTCGTGCTTCCACAGTTCCGCGGAAGCCCGCCGCCCGACAAGGATGCCCGGGCTCGAGGATTCATCGCCGGCATCGGCACGGCCACCACCCTCGACGAGCTCGTCCTCGGCACCTTCCTCGGCATGGTCCTGCAGTTCGACGAGGTGCTCGCGCTCTTCCCCGAGCGTCCCGACCGGATCAAGGTGATCGGTCCCGCGGGGCGCAACCCGCTCTGGCTCCAGCTCAAAGCAGACCTGCTCGAGGCACCTCTGAGCGTGTCGCTCTTCCCCGAGGTGGTGTCGGCCGGCGCCCAGGCCCTCGCCTCCGCGGGGCCGCGCTCGTGGGATCGGTCCGACCCGCACGAGGTCGCTCCCGATCCCGGCCGCTCGGCGAAGCTCGCCGTCTGGCGCGATGACGTCCTCCCCCTGTGGGACACCCTGAAAGGAGCCGGTCGATGACGCTGGTCGCCGGGATCGATTCCTCCACGCAGAGCTGCAAGGTGACGGTGCGTGACCTGGTCACCGGCCGGTCCCTGCGCCAGGGCAGCGCCTCCCACCCCTCCCAGACCGTCGTCGATCCCGAGGTGTGGTGGACCGCCCTGCTCACTGCAGTGGAACGCGCCGGAGGCCTCGCGGACGTCGCAGCGATCTCGGTGAGCGGGCAGCAGCACACACCGGTCTTCCTGGACGGCGCCGGGAACGTCGTCTGCGACTCCCCGCTCTGGAACGACACCGGATCGCACGCCGCCATGGTGGCCCTGAACGAAGAACTCGGCCGCGAGGAGTGGATCCGCCGCACCGGGATCCCCCTCACGCTCTCCGACACCGCTCCCAAGGTCAGGTGGCTCCGCGACGCCGATCCCGCCGCCGCCGCCCGTACGGAGGCGGTCGCCGTCGTGCACGACTGGCTCACCTGGCGGCTGATGGGTCACGGCATCGGTGACGGGCATCTCGACGACCTCGTCACCGACCGGTCCGAAGCGTCGGGCACCGCCTACTGGTCGCCGGACACGGGCGAGTACACACGGGATCTCTTCGAGCACGCGTTCGGGAAGACCGTCGTGCTGCCGCGCATCCTCGGACCCCTGGAGAGGTCGGGGTACACCGGAGCGGGCATCGCGGGCATCCCGGCCGGCATTCCGATCGGAGTGGGCAGTGGTGACAACGCCGCGGCCGCGCTCGCCCTCGGACTGGCCGAGGGGGACGCGGTGCTGTCGCTCGGCACGTCCGGGGTCGTCTACGCCCGGTCCGCGCATCCGGTGCACGACTACGACGGATACGTCTGCAATTACGCCGACGCGACCGGCGACCACCTCCCGCTGGTGGCCACGTTGAACGCCGCCCGCAACTTCGAGGTCGGGGCGGCCCTGCTCGGCTGTTCCTTGGACGAGTTCTCCGAGTTGGCGTTGCAGGCGCGACCGGGTGCCGCCGGCCTCACCCTGCTCCCGTTCTTCCTGGGTGAGCGCACACCCGACCTGCCGCACGCGCGTGGCACCCTTCTGAACGCCTCGCTGGACAACTTGACCCGGTCGAACTTCGCACGCTCCGTGATCGAGGGGACGCTCGCCGGCCAGGTCGCCATGCTCGGCAGCCTCGCGGCGTGCGACGTGCCGGTGCATCGGCTGCTCCTGATCGGTGGAGCGGCCGCCAGCCCGGCCGTGCAGCAGATCCTGGCGGAGATGGTCTCGATGCCGGTGGCCGTTCCCGACGCCGACGAGTACGTGGCGAAGGGCGCGGCGATGCAGGCCTCCGGGGCGCTGACCGGAGGATTCCCCGCCTGGGACGTCGAGCTCCGGGAGTTGCCGCGTGCTCCTCTGGCGGCTCGGATCACCGATCAGCACGAGGCGGCGAAAGAGCTGATGGGCTATCCGTCGACACGGGCCCAGGCTGCGGTGCTGACGTCGGGATAGGGCACTCTGGGGCCGAGCGCCTAAACTCACGTCCGACTCTGTCGAGTGAAGAGGAGCCCCGTGAGCACCCTGCGAACGCCCGTCTCCTGCGGCGTCGACATCGGGAGCACCAACGCCAAGGTGGTGGCTCTCGACCGTGACGGCACGGTCGTCGCCCGAGCCGTCCGAAGGACGCCGCGCGACCCGGAAGGCCTCTGGATCGACGGAGACGCTCTCTTCGCAGCCGTCGAGGAGATGGTGCTCGAGGTCTGCGGCCAGCGCTTCGAAGTGCACGCCGTCTGCTGCGCGGGCGTGGGCGAGGACGGCGTGCTCGTCGACGCCGACCGTCGCCCGCTCACCCGGGCACTGGCCTGGTTCGATCCCCGGCGCGGCGGGATCTTCCGGGAGCTCGCACCGCTGCTCGACGGCGAGGCCGGGTTCGACACGGAGGCTGATCCGGTGCGCACCCTCGTGGGGTGGAGCTGGGCGCGCCGTCAGCCGGGGAGCGGTGCCGCTTCGGCGTGGGTGGCCCTCAGTGATCTCCCGGGGGTGCGCTGGAGCGGGCATCCGTTCATCAGCGACACGCTCGCCTCACGCACCGGAGCGTGGCGCTCACTCGATCGCGCCTGGGCGATGGACCGAGTCGATCTGACCCTGGGCTCGGGCGAGCTGCTGCCGGTAGTCGTGGCCACGGGTGACACGGTGGGAGCGTTCGATTCGCCCGGGCTGAGGTCGGCGGGCGTGCTCGCCACGGACGCCGTCGTCGTGGCCGGCGGGCACGACCACCCGATCGGCGGGTGGGGCGTCGATCAGCTGGTGCCCGGAGCCGTGCTCGACTCGATGGGGACCGCTGAGGTGGTGGTCGCGCAGGCCCCCGGGCCGGTCGCCGTGCGGCCGGAGGCCGTCGACGTCGCACCGGGCATCCGGTCGCACGGGACGACCCTGCTGCGGGTCGAGGAGCTGAGCCGCAATGTGGAGTGGGCCGCGCAGGACCCGGCCGTGGCGCACCAGCTCCGGGCGCTGCTCGAGGGTGGGGTCGCGCCGCTGCCGCTGCTGGAGGAAGGCCTGTTCGAACCGGGACGCCGAGGAGGCGGGCGGCCGTCGTACGCGCTGGGCGCGCCCCAGGATCCGCTGGCGCGGGCGTCGGCGGTGCTGGGAGCGTTGGCGTGCGCGGGGAGGGATGCCGTGGACGCGGTGCGGGAAGGGCTCGCCGGCGGACGGGAGGTGCGCCTCGCCGGCGGGTGGGTGCGCTCGCCCGGCTGGGTGGAGATCAAGACCGCAGTGAACGGCTACCGCACCGCCGTCATCCTCGAACCCGAGGTGACCGCGGTGGGAGCAGCGCTCCTCGCGGCCCGGGCCCGGGGCTGGCAGCCCGACCCCGCGCGGGCGCTGGGGGGCTCTCAGCTCGCGGCGACGTTCACCTCGAGCGGCACGACGTCGGTGAGCACCCACGTCTCGTAGTAGTCGAATCGGATCGCGTCCTGGTTCCAGGAGAGCGAACCCACGCGGAGTGCCGGCTCGTCCTCGCCGACTCCCAGCGCGGTGGCGATCTCGGGCGGCGTACGCAGCGCGTGGATGACCCGGCGAGCGCCGGCCGTGATGAAGCCGGCTCCGCGCAGCGCCTGGTTGACGGAACCCGAACCGTCGAGCACGTCCTTCGCCGCCGAGACGACCTCGCCGCTCGCCCTCGGGAACCAGTTCGTGCTGTACATCGCCGGCCGCCCCTCGAGGGACCGCACCCTGACGAGTTCGAAGGCGTCGTCGCCCGGCTCCGTCTGGAGGAGCTGTGCTACATGCTCGGGTGGCTCCGTGAACCGCGCACGCAGGACCTCGGTCTCGATCCCGCCCTGTCCGTGCTGGATCTGCGATTCGAGGAAGCCCTGCGAGTCCTGGATGATCCACCCCGACGACTCGCTCGGCTTGGCGGCGAAGACCCCTCGGCGGGGCACCCTGCGGGCGAACCCCTCGGTCTCGAGCTTCAGGAAGGTCTGACGGACGGTCGCGCGCGACAGACCGTACTCCCGGCAGAGCTCCAACTCGCTGGGGAGCCGCGCACCATCGGGGAAGACGCCCCCCGCGATCTGCTCGCGCAGGATGTCGAACAACTGCTCGTAATAGGGAACAGCGGAGTCCCGCTCGATCGTCGTGACCATCAGTCCTCCTCCGCCGGCCTCATCGCAATACCCGCTTGCGTATGGACAGACTAGACAACAGTGGTGCCTGGAAGCGGGTAAATCAAGCACTGGCGGCAGCGGCTCCGTCTACCATCGCACATCGAGCACACTGGAGGGCATGCCCCGAATCACTGCGCGCGTCGCCGCGGGCGCCCTGCTCGTGGTCGCTCTTCCCCTTTCGGGGTGCGGTTCCGCCCCGTCGGCGGCTCCGAGTTCGGCGACCACGACGGCTCCGTCGGCCTCAGCGTCGACGCCTGCACCCGAGATCGACGTGAGCGCGCCGCTGGCCGCGATGGAGGCCGAGTACGGCGTCAGGGTGGGGGTCAGCGCCCTCGCCGCCGACGGCAGTGCCGTCGAGTACCGCGCCGACGAGCGGTTCGGCTATGCCTCGACTCTCAAGGTCTTCGCCGCCGGCCTGCTGCTCGCGACCACGACCCCCGCCGAGCGCTCGGCGACCGTCACGTGGACCCAGGCCGACCTCGACGCCGCCGGCTTCTCCCCCGCCACCACCGAGCACCTCGACGACGGCCTCACGCTCGAACAGCTCGCCGAGGCCGCCGTGCGCCAGAGCGACAACACCGCGCTGAACCTGGTGCTCGAGGCGGTGGGCGGGCCGGATGCTCTGCAGCGGTTCCTCCGCGGCCTCGGTGACCCCACCACCGTGGTCACCGCGGACGAGCCCGAGCTCAACACAGTGACCGAGGGCAGCGACGCCAACACCACGACCCCGGCCGCCTTCACCGCGGCGCTCGAGGCGCAGCTGCAGGACGAGGCGGTGGCCGGCACCCTGCTGACGTGGATGTCGGGCAACGCGACCGGCGACGCCCTCATCCGCGCCGGCGCACCCGCGGGCTGGGTCGTCGCGGACAAGTCGGGCGGGGCGGGCGGCATCCGCAACGACATCGCGGTGGTGACGAGGCCCGACGGCGAGCGCATCCTGCTCAGCATCCTGACCACGAAGACCGATCCGGACGCTGACAACGACGACGCGGTGGTCGCCGAGACGGCCCGGGCCGTTCTCGGTGGGCTCCAGTGAGAAGTCAGTCGCCCCGCGAGAGCGGCTTCCGCCAGATCTGGTAGTCGCAGGCGACCGCGAGCGAGGTGGCCAGGTCGGGGAAGTCCTCGGCGAAGTCCCGGCTGTCCACCGCGCGGTAGCCGGCCCGCGAGTACCAGTCGGCCAGCCGCACCTTCGACTCCTGCACGCGGTCGCCCGGCACGAGCAGCTCGAGCTGCATCTCCGCGGCTCCGGCCGATCGGGCGTGCTCCTCGGCGGCGGCCACGAGGGCGCGGCCGACCCCGGTGCCGTGGACGGACGAGTCGGCGGCGAGCATCCCGAACCCCCACACGGCCTCGTCGAGGCGGTGCACGCGCACGCACCCCACCACGCGATCGTCGACCCGGGCTGCCACGATCTCGGATGCCCGGATGAGCCCACGCAGCTCCTCGACACCCACCCGCTTCGTTCCAGCGACCCACATCCCCGCCTCGCCGACGGCGTAGGCGTGGTTGACGATCTCGACGAGCCGCTCCACGAGTGCCGCGTCCTCCACGACACCCGGATCGAGCAAGTCGGTCACGAGCGTCCCGAGTTCGTCTGCCATGGGGCGACTCTACTGACGTTCGCCCGAACGGCTTGCTTGCGAGGTGGCTACCTGCGGTACGCATCTCGCCGGCGAGTGACGGTCACGATCTCGATCACGACCTGCTGGTCGAGCACGCGGTAGATCACGCGGTACTCGCCGCGCCGCGCCGAATAGAGCGGGTGCAGAGGTTCTCGCAGCTGTTTGCCCACCCGCTTCGGGTTCTCGCGGAGAGCGCCCATGATGAACTCGAACGCCGCCGCCGCGACCTTCTCGGGCAGCTGCTCGGCGAGTGCGCGAGATGCGGCGCGCGTGAAGCGGACCTCGAATGTCACTCGGGGAGCCGCCCGGCGCGACGCATCGCCTCCCGGACGTCCTCGGCCGAGCGGGTCTCGCCGTCGGCGAGGTCGCCGAGGCCGATACGGATGGCCTCCACCGTCTCGCTGTCGCCGAGGATCTCGACCGTCTCGATCAGCGAGTCGTAGTCGTCGGCGCCCAGGATGACGGCGGCCCGCGCGCCGTTGCGCGTCACATCGAATCGTTCATGGGTGGTCGAGGCCGACTCGACGATCTTGGAGAAGTTCGCGCGGGCTTCGGCGACAGGGATGACAGCCATGTACAGAATTCTAGCGCACGGCGTCTTCCGCAGGCGAGGGAAGATTCGTCGATGGTCGGAGAGCGGGGTCTGTCGGGCGTCGGGGGTGGGGCGTAGGTTGATGAGCGACGGCAGCAACCGCCGGCGATTGGAGAAACCCATGGCAATCAACGACGACGACATCACCACCGAGGGTGCAGGCGGCGGCGAAGGCACCGCTGACGGCGGCGCCAACCCCGGCGGCCACGACGGCGGGGCCGATGGCTCGGCTTCGGCCGGCGAGGGCACCGCAGACGGCGGCGCGAACGCCGACGGCCACGACGGCGGAGCCGACGGCTCGGCCGACGAGGGCGAGGGCACCGCAGACGGCGGCGCCAACCCTGGCGGCCACGACGGCGGGGCCGACGGCTCGGCGTGACGATCGACATCGAGCGCGGGTCGGTCGCCCGGCCCGCGCTCTCCCGCTGCATCTCGGTCGCTCCGGAGGAGTTCGACCGGGAGTTCTGGGGGCGGAAGCCCCTCCTCACCAAGGCTGAGAACCTTCCCGAGGGCTTCACCGACCTGATGACCGAGGCCGCGGTCGACGAGCTCGTCAGCTCGCGCGGGCTGCGCACACCCTTCATCCGCATGGCGCACGAGGGCTCGGTGCTGTCCCCCGCGACGTACACCGCGCCGGGCGGCTTCGGCGCCGAGGTCGGCGACCAGGTCAGCTCCGAGAAGGTGCTCCAGGAGTTCGCCGCCGGTGCCACGATCGTGCTGCAGGGTCTTCACCGCACCTGGCCGCCGCTGATCGACTTCACCCGACGGCTCGTCGATGACCTCGGGCATCCGATCCAGGTGAACGCCTACATCACCCCCGCCTCCTCGCGCGGGTTCGACCCCCACTACGACGTGCACGACGTGTTCGTGCTGCAGATCGCGGGCGAGAAGCACTGGCGCATCCACGCCCCGGTGCACGTCGACCCCCTGCGCGATCAGCCCTGGGGCGACCACCGCGCCGAGGTGGCCGAGGCCGCCACGCACGAGCCCGTGATCGATGCCGTCTTCCAGCCGGGAGACGCGCTCTATCTCCCGCGCGGGTGGATCCATTCGGCCGAGGCGCTCGGCGGCACGAGCGTGCACCTCACCATCGGCGTCGCCGCCTACACGCGCGCCGACGTGGTGCAGGCGCTGATCGGGTCGCTCGGTGACGTCGCGTCGCTGCGGTCGTCCTTGCCCGCGGGGCTCGACTTCTCCGACCCCGCTGCGCTGAAGTCGGTGGTCGACGAGACCCTCGCCGCGGTGCAGCAGGCGTTCGCCCAGATGGCCGGCAGCGGCTCCGTTGCCATCGGCGAGGCGGATGCGGTGGTCACCGTCTCGAACAGCCTCGCCTCCCGCTTCGCCTCGGCCACGCGCCCCGAGCCGGTGTCCCCGCTCGCCACGGTCGACTTCATCGCGGCCCTCGACGAGACGTCACGGGTGCGCTGGCGCGGCTCGCTGCACGCCGCCGTCGAGCTGACGAGCGACGGGAAGAGCGTGCGCATCCGCACCGCGAGCAAGACCGTGGCGCTGCCGGCCGAGGCCGAGGCGGCGGTGCGGCGACTGCACGAGGGCGGCGAGCTCGCGCTCGCCGAGCTGCCGGGGCTCGACGCCGCCAGCGCGGTGGTCGTCGTGCGGCGACTGCTGCGCGAGGGCGTCCTGGTTCCTGCGTGACCGCCACCGCGCTCCCCGCGACGGGAGTCGTGCCGCCCGCCGAATGGGCGCCCTGCAGCGACCGCTCGCGCGAGCGCGACGACCCCCTGTTCGCCACCGGGTCGCGCGGGCTGCAGTGGTTCCTCGTCGAGGTGTCGAGCGGGTGGGGCACGCGGGCGCTGCTCGATCCGCCGTTCGACGCCGAGCTGGGGCGGGCGCTGGTCACGCGCATCGAGAGCGCGGGGCTCCGGCCGCTGGCGATCCGGCGCACGGGGCGGAACCCGTCCCGGCTCGAGGCGCAGACGACGTGGCGGTGGGCGTTCGTCGACTCGCGGCCGGGGCACGAGGGCATCCGGTGGGGTGAGGTGGATGCGCCCGAGAAGCTGCTCGAGGTGCCGCTCGACGGAACGGCGGGACGCGCATCCGATCGCCCGCTCTTCGCGGTGTGCGCGCACGGTCGGCATGACCGCTGCTGCGCGGTGCGCGGGCGGCAGGTGGCGTCGCGGCTGGCCGAGGCGTTCCCCGAGGAGACGTGGGAGTGCTCGCACCTCGGCGGCGACCGGTTCGCCGGCACGATGGTGCTGTTCCCGCACGGGCTGTACTACGGGCGGGTCGACGACGGCGATGCCGCTGCGGTGGCGGCGGCGTACGGCGAGGGGCGGGTGGTCGAGGAGTTCTACCGCGGGCGGAGTGCGCTGACGCATCCGGTGCAGGCGGCGCAGCACTTCGCGCGCGAGGCCACGGGCGACGACGGGCTCGAGGCGTTCGCGCCGCTCGACGAGCACTGGAATGGGGTCGAGGGGCCGGGGGCGCGGTGGGTCGTGACGCTGGCCGGCGACGACGGGCCGGTCGTGGTCGAGCTCGCCGAGCATCTGTCGGAGCCGTTGCTGTCGACGTGCGACACGACGCGGCCGGGGCAGGTTCGGCAGTGGGAGCTGGTATCGCTCAGGCGCGAGTGACGCCGGGATCACCCGCCAAGGTTGTCGCGACAAGAGACGTACACTGAGGGCATGTACGAGGTGCGCTGGCTGACGCCCGATCAGCTCCGCGCGTGGATCCGTTTCGAGGCCGTCGTCGAGCTGCTGCCCACCGTGCTCGACTCGCAGTTGCAGCGCGACTCCGCGCTCACGCACTTCGAGTACGTGGTGCTGGCGAAGCTGTCCGAATCGCCCGATCAGGTGCTGCGGATGACCGCCCTCGCCGCCACGACGAACAGCACCCTGCCCCGCCTCTCCCACGTCGTCTCGCGCCTGGAGAGCCGCGGTTTCGTCGAGCGGATGCCCTGCCCGGGCGATCGGCGGGCGACCAACGCCCACCTGACCGACGAGGGGCGCGCGAAGGTCGTCGCCGCGGCCCCCGGGCACGTGAACACCGTGCGGGAGCACGTGATCGATTTGCTCTCGGACGAGCAGGTGGAGCAGCTCGACGGCATCATGGCGACACTGCTGCAGCGGCTCGACCCGACGAACACGCTGCGCATCCTGCCCTGACAGGTTGGTCGGCGCCGCTGGCCCGATGTCTCTGGCCGATGTAACTGGCCCGACGCCGCTGGCCCGATGTCGGCGGCCGGGTGGAGACTGGACGTGTGCCGGAGCTGCCTGAAGTCCACGCCCTCACGGTCGACCTGAACGGTCGACTGGCGGGGCGGCGCGTCGAGCGCCTCGAGCTGGTCTCGTTCGCGGCGCTGAAGACCTTCGACCCGCCCGCTTCGGCGGTCGCGGGCAGCACGGTCGAGCGGGTCGACCGGCATGGCAAGTTCCTCGACCTCGTGCTGCGCACAGCCGACGGCGGCGAACTGCACGTCATCACCCACCTCGCGCGGGCCGGCTGGCTGCGGTGGCGGGATGCTCCGCCGCCCCCGCCCTCCGGCAAACCCGGGCGCGGCGCCCTGGCGGCGCGGCTCGTGCTCGACGACGGCACCGGTTTCGACCTCACCGAGGCCGGCACGAAGAAGAGCCTCGCGATCTACGTCGTGCGGTCGCCCGAGGAGGTGCCGGGCATCGCCCGGCTGGGCCCCGACCCCTTGGACGAAGGCTTCACGCTGGAGGTGTTCGCGGGCATCCTGAAGCAGGCGGGGCGCGCGCAGCTCAAGGGCGTGCTGCGCAACCAGGCGACGATCGCGGGTATCGGCAACGCGTACTCCGACGAGATCCTGCACGCGGCGAAGATGTCGCCGTTCAAGCCCGCGTCGCTGACCCCCGACGAGACGGCGCTGCTCTACTCGACGATGCAGTCGACACTGCGCGGGGCGATCCAGCGGGCGGAGGGCCTCGCGGCGTCGGAGCTGAAGGCCGAGAAGAAGCAGGGCCTCGCGGTGCACGGTCGCACGGGCCAGGCCTGCCCGGTCTGCGGCGACACCATCCGCCAGGTCACCTACGCCGACTCGAGCCTGCAGTACTGCCCCACCTGCCAGACGGGCGGCAAGCCGCTGGCCGATCGCGTGCTCTCGCGCCTGCTGAAGTAGGGCGGCTTCGGCGCGCGGTCAGCCGAGCAGCTGCCGGATGCCCTCCGACTCGACACGGCTCCACCGGAGCCCCGTGCTGTCGACGAACTCGAACGTCGTCACACGCCAGTTCGGGCTGACGGTGAACGGCCGCAGCAGATCGCCGGACGCCTCGATCTCGCGCGCGTCGCTGAGGAAGCCCCAGTCGAACCCCTCGGGCCTATGGCCCTGCCACTCGGCCGTGTAGCGCCCGGGTGGGCAGATGCTCGACGTGAACACGAAGCTGCGGCCCTTCATCGTCGCGTCGACGCGCACGTCGTAGATCGCCTCGCTCGAGGCGTTCAGCAGCACGAGGTGGTTGCCGTGCGGGATGTCCGTGCCGTCGGTGCCCCGCCGGAAGCGGAACGCCACCCACGCGCTCACCCGAGCCGCCTGCCGCTCGAGGTCGCGCTGCACGTCGCGCTCATGATCGGCCGACGACCGCCGGTCGACGCGGTGCGCGATCGCGAGGCTGGCGATCGACAGCACGAGGGTGACGGCGACGCCGCACCAGGCCGCGACGGCTTCGGCGCTCATCCCTCACCCTCTCGATCAGATGAAGCCGAGAGTAGCTCATCTACGACGAGAGGTCAGTACAGGTTCGTGGGGGCCGCGTAGGCGGGCAGCGGATGCTCGGACCAGTGCTCCGCGTTCCAGGTCTGCGAGCGCGCGAAGGCCTTCGCGCAGTGCAGGAACACCTCCTCGACGTCGACGACGAGCGCGAGCGCCGGACGGTGGCCGCGCACCACG
The DNA here is from genome assembly GCF_015350805.1 of Herbiconiux sp. VKM Ac-1786. Classification (GTDB taxonomy): domain Bacteria; phylum Actinomycetota; class Actinomycetes; order Actinomycetales; family Microbacteriaceae; genus Herbiconiux. The sequence continues at coordinate 328,090 of NZ_JADKSG010000001.1, forward strand.
AGGCGGTCGAAGAACGGCTCGTCGCGGGCGATGCGGGCCCGGCCCGCCACCCGGAGCGTCTCGCTGCGCCCCGGCTCCACGAACAGCAGCCCGACGCGCGGGTTCTGCAGGAGGTTGCGGAAGCCGTCGGCCCGGCGGTTGCCCGACCGCTCGGCGATCACGAGCGTTCTGTCGTCGAGGACGAGCGCAACGGAGCCCGGGTCGCCTTTGGGCGAGACGTCGAGGCGTCCCTCGGCGTCGGAGGTGGCGATGAAGACGAGCGGCGAGTGCGCGATCCAGGCTCGGTCGCTGTCGTCGAGGCGGTCGCGCACCTTGTTCGCGATGGCGGGGACCGGCGTGCCGATCACCGCCTCCAGCTCCTCGACGCTGCCGACGGGCGGGTTCACGAGGGGGTACGACATGGTGCCCCACTGTAGCGGCAGCCGGCCAGAGGCACGGTCAGCGCGACGCCAGCACCCACGACCCCACGACCTCGGCGCTGAACGGCACCGAGTACGCCATCAGCGCCCCGGCCTGCGCGTCGCGGAAGATGCGCTGGATCGGCGAGCGCGCCAGATACGCGCCACCGCCCCCGACCTTCAGTGCCAGCGCGGCGGCCTTCTTCGCCGCCTCGTTCGCGAGCATCTTCGCCTCGGTGGCGGCCTCCATCGCGAGCGGATCGCGGCGGTCGGCGAGCCAGGCCACCTGCTCCGCCACCAGTGTGGCGCCCCGCAGCTCGGTCCAGAGCATCCCGGTCTCGGCCTTCACCCACTGCTCGTCAGCCAGCACAGCACCGGCAGGGCCCTTCGGGGTGGTGGCCGAGGTCACGAGAGCGTCGACCGCCGACTCGGCGATGCCGATCGAGAGCGAGGCGAAGCCGACCGTGATGAGGTTCGCGTAGTCGGCCGGCGGCGGGCCGCAGCGGCGCGAGGCCGGCAGCACGGTGCCGTCGAAGACGATGCTGCGGCTGCGGGTGGCCCGCATCCCGATGGTCTGGTCGATCGGCGGCAGGCTCATCGTCGAATCGCGGGAGACACCGAAGAACGCGGGGGCGCCGTCGATGCGCACGTTGAGCAGCAGATGGTCGGCGACCTCGACGCCCGAGACGAAGAGCTTGCGGCCGGTGAGCGACCAGCCCCCGTCGATCGGGTCGACGTCCTGCTGGGAGGCGAGGAAGTGGTTGCCGCCCGCGGGCTCGGAGAGCGCGTTCGAGAAGCGGTCGCCGGCGCGCAGCCGCTCGGCGAAGAACGCGGCGGCGGGCGGCGGCGACATGGTCACGAGCCCGTGCGCAGCGCCGATGTGCATCAGCCACACCGCCGCGACGGCCGGATGCGCGGCGGCGAAGAGGCGCACGATCTGCGCGAGGGCGGCGTACGACAGCCCCTCCCCGCCGTGCTCGGCGGGCAGGAACGCGGTGTCGAGGCCGCTGTCCGAGATGGCCTTCAGGTGCGCGAGGGGCAGCTCCCCCGACTCGTCGTCGGCGGCGACCGTCGATGCGAAGCGCGCGGCGAGCGCGGTGGCGACGTCGATCCAGGGCGCCTCGGACGAGGGCACGGAGACCGGTGATGGGCGACGGAGCATGGCAGATCCTTTCGACGAGAAGTCAGGAAGCTAGAACTGGTACCGCGCCGTCGAGAACACCTGCGGCGGCCGGATGGTGCGCATGATCGAGTACGAGACGGTCTTCGGGTCGTGCAGCTCCCGCGCGTGGAACAGCCGCCGCCCGCTCAGCCCGAGCCCCACGATGTCCAGCGTCAGCACGGGCGTGCCCACCGGATGCTCGAACAACTCGGCATCCTCCTCCCCGAGCACCTCGGCCGACGGGGTCGTGATCTCCCAGGCGATCGCCTCCCCCCAGACCTGCTTGACGGCCGTGTAGATGGAGTCGCCGAGGTCGACCTCGGCCCGCGGGAAGGGCAGCGGCATCGTGCCGAACGAGAGCATTGCCACCGAGCCGTCGGCCCGCCAGCGCTTCACGATCCGGGCGGCGGGCCGGCCGGTCTCGGTCATCAGCAGTCCGGCACTCTCCTTGGGCAGCAGCACGTCCGAGATCGACAGCACCTCGACGGTGCTCTCGTACCCCAGCTGCCGGAGCAGGGTGCTGTACTCGAGCTGGTCCTCGAAGCGCACGCTCATCCGCGTGGCCACCGGGTCGACCTCGGTGGCGGCGCCCTGCCGGCGCAGCACGATGCCCTGCTGCTCGAGCGAGGCGAGCACGTCGCGCACCTGCTTGCGGGTGATGCCGAGCCGCTCCGCCATCTCCACCTCGCCGGGCAGGGTCGATCCGGACGCGGCGGCGTCGCGCACGAAGCGCAGCACCCCCGCGAGCACGCGCTGGCTGTCACTGGTCATGCAGGCCTCACTGTCTTGAAGAGCCGTCGCATCTGGCTGCGCGAGGTGATCACGAGCACGACGAGGGTCACCAGGTACGGTAGCGACTGATAGAGCTCGCTGGGCAGCTGCAGCGACGTCGACTGCGACAGCAGCGCGAAGCTCTGCAGGAACGCGAACAGCAGGGCGCCGAGCGCGATGCCGATCGGCCGGCTGCGCCCCATGATCACCACGGCCAGCACGATGTAGCCGCGACCGGCGGTGATGTCGGGGGTGAACGAGCCGATGGTGCCGACCGTGATCACCGCGCCACCGAGCCCGGCGAGCGCCCCGCCGATCAGCAGAGCGGATGCGCCCGTGCGCTCCACCCGCACGCCGCGCAGAGCGGCCGAGGCCGGGTCGGTTCCCACGGCCTGCACTGCGAGCCCGAAGCGGGTGAACCGCATCACGGCCCAGGCGACGACGAGCAGCACGACGGCCAGGTAGACCAGCGGGCTCTGCCCGAACAGGACGGGGCCGACCACCGGCAGCTCGCTCAGCGGCCCGAGGTCGACGCGGGGCACCGTGGCGACGGCGACGTTGGTCTGACCCGACGGCACCCACAGCTGGTAGAGGTAGGTGCTGAGGCCGAGGCCGAGCATCGTGATGCCGAGGCCGATCACGATCTCGTTGGCGTGCAGCCGGTAGACGAGCAGGTTCATCACGACGGCCAGCACGAGGCCGACCAGGAGGCCGGCGACGAGACCGGCGAGCGGGCCCGCGAGGCTGCCGGCCCAGACGCCGGTGAGGGCGCCCATGATCATCATTCCCTCGATGCCGAGGTTGATCCGGCCCGCCCGCTCGACGAAGCCCTCGCCGATGCCGGCGAGCACGAGCGGTGCCGCCAGGGCGAGCGCGCCGGCGATGATGGCGACCCACAGCTCGACGCTCATGCGCGCGCCTCCTCGGCCTCGGCCGCCGCGACGGGCTCGGCGGCCACATCCGCCACCACCGGCTCGGCCGGCGCCACGACAGCCGCCGGCCGCCGCTGGTAGGCCGCGATGCACGCCACCCCCATCAGCAGCACCCCCTTGATCACCTCGGCGATCGACGACGGCACGGTGCCGGTCGCCGACTGCATCCCCACGGCCCCGGCGGTGAGCGCCGAGAAGAACAGCGCGGCCGCGACGATCCCGATCGGCGCGAGCGCCCCGAGCAGCGCCACCGCGATGCCCGAGAAACCCACGCTGCCCGACACCGAGCTGAGCAGCCGATCGTTGACCCCGGCCACCTGGATCCAGCCGACCACGCCCGCACCGAGCCCCGACACGAGCATCGTCGAGTACACCGTGCGACTGCGGGTCGCGCCGAGCCGCAGCGCCAGCTTCGGCCGGCTGGCGAACACGCTCAGCCGGGTGCTGGCCGCGCTCCGCTGCCAGATGAGGAACACGACCGCGAGCACGACGACCAGCAGGATTCCCCAGTGCGCCCGGGTGCCGGGGATCAGGCTCGGCAGGCTCGCGGCGTCAGGCAGCTCGTCGCTCTGCGGGGTGGCGGTCTCGGCGTCGGTGGCGAGCCAGGTGCGCAGCGTCCAACCGAGGAAGCCCGCGGCGAGATAGTTCAGCAGCAAGGTGCTGAGGATCTCGTTCACCCGCCAGCGTACGGCGAGAAACGCGGGCAGCAGCGCCATCAGCCCGCCGCCGACGGCACCGGCGACGAGGCCCGCGACCCAGAGCAGCGGGGCGGGGGCGGCGCCGTCGAGCATCCGGTTGACGGCGAAGACGGCGGCGGTCGCGAAGATCGCGCCGACCACGATCTGGCCCTCGGCACCGACCGAGAACACCCCGGCGCGCAGCGCGGGGATGAGCGTCAGCGCCACGATGCCGATCGGCACCGCCCCGACGAGCACCTCGCCGATGCGGTAGGGCGAGCTCGAGACTCCCTCGACGAGACCCTGCAGCCCGAGCAGCGGGTCGGCACCGGCGAACACGATCAGCGCGCCGGCGATCAGGATGATCGAGACGACGACCGCCGCGGTGAGCACCCACCGCTGCCGGTCGAGAGCCCTCACGAGCCGCACCGGTCGACGGCTCCCGGCAGCAGCACGTCGACGAAGGACTGCGACGCGGTGTCGATCAGTCCGAGTTCGGTGAGCCCGAGGTCGGGCACGACGTAGAGGCCCACGAACGACAGGATGATGTACGGCGAGGGGATGTGGCAGCCGAGGGCGTGGGTTGCGGCGTGGGCGCGCTGCAGAGCATCCGCCGTCTCTTCGAACGGGGCGGCGCTCATCATGCCACCGACGGGCAGGGCCACTCGGCCGACCACCTCGCCCCTGCCGTCGACCGTGACGAAGCCGCCGCCCATGGTGCGCAGCTCTTCGACGGCCCGGAGCATCGCGGCGTCGTCGACCCCGACGACGGCGATGTTCATGTTCGGGCAGTTCATCGTGATGGCGACGGCCCCCTCGCGCAGCCCGAAGCCCTGCACGAAGCCGATGCCGGTCTCGGCCGAGCCGTGGTGCCGGTCGACGACCGCGATCTTCAGCACGTCGGCCGACGGGTCGGTCTGCACCAGGTCGTCGACGACTCGCAGCTCGGCCTCGAACTCGCGCTTGAAGTAGCCCTTGTACATCGCCATGGCGCGCACGCGGGCCTCGTCGCCGCTCGCGGGCACGGCGAACATCGCGGGGTCGAGCACCTCGGGCAGGTGCACGGTTCCGGATGCCCAGTCCGGCAGTTCATCGTCGTTCTCGAACAGTGCCTGGCCGTCGCGGGCGGCCACCCGGCCCTCGACGACGACCACCGAGGGTCGCACCTCGGCGAGCTCGGGGATGATCTGCAGATCGGCCAGGCGCGACGGGGCGAGGAGCCCCAGCACCTGGTCGAGGCGGTAGTAGGCGGCGGGCTGCGTGGTGGCCATGCGGTAGGCCAGCTGCGGGTCGACGCCGAAGCGGATGGCCTGGCGGACGTGGTGGTCGATGTGCCCCTCGATGTGCAGGTCGAGGGCGTGCTTGTCGTCGGCGCAGAAGCAGAGGCTGCGGAGTGCGGGGGCGACCCGGTCGAGGTCGGCGAAGATCGGCACGGTGTTGTCGGTGAGGGAGGCTCCCATGATCGTGATCATCGCACCGAGGCGCACGCGCTCCAGCACCTCGTCGACGGTCGCGGAGTTGTGGTCGTCGCCGACACCCGCGGCGAGGTAGCCCCAGAGCGACTCCTCGGTCTGGGCGGCGGTGTGGCCGGTGATGCGACGGCCGGCGACGAGCGCCTCGCGGAAGCGGCCGGTCGAGACCTCGCCGTAGTCGAAGGGGTTGCCCTCGCCGAGGGTGGTGGTGACCGGGTCCCAGAGGCGGGCTCGCACGACCTCCTCGGGGATGACCGCACCGCCGTGTTCCAGGGTGGGCGAGGCGGGGGTCGTGGGCGAGACCTGCTGGAAGACGTGCAGCGGGGTGCCGGTGCTGAGCAGGAGGTCCATGCCGCGGGCGCCCCAGACGTTGGCGGCGCCGTTCGGGTCGGTCAGCACGGTGCCGGTGCCGCGGGCGACGCTGAGGCGGGCGAGCTCGCCCGGGGTGAGGTTCGTGTACTCGATGTGCAGGTGGGCGTCGATGAAGGTCGGCACGACGTAGGAGCCGGTGGCGTCGATCTCCTCGACTTCGGGCCCGGCGGGCACGTGGTTCCAGGGGGTCAGGGTCGCGATGTGGCGGCCGGCGATGACCACGTCGCGCTCGAGCCACTCCTCGGTGCCGGGCGACTGCACCAGGCCGCCGCGCACGATCAGATCGGGGCGCTCGGTGCCGGAGGCGACGGCCCGCAGGCGGCCGAGCTCGGCGGCCGTGGGGTAGAGGTCGGTCAGCTCGGTCATGGTGCGGGCTCCTCGGGCAGGGTGGGAAGAGGCGTGTCGTCGGCGGGGAGGCCAGCCATGGCGCGGCCGAGGCGCTCGGTGGTGGCCTCGGCGATGGGGAGGTCGGCGACGATGCGGCCGCCGAACATGACCACGATCCGGTCGGCGACCGCGCGCACCTCCTCGAGGTCGTGCGAGGCGACGAGCACCGCGGCACCGTCGGCGGCGAGGTCGACCAGACGCTCGCGGATGGCCTGCGCCGCTCGGAGGTCGAGACCCTGGGTCGGCCCGTACGCGAGCACGGCGCTCGGGGTCTGCGCGCCGCCGAGCTCTCGGGCGGCGAGCAGCTTCTGCTGGTTGCCTCCGGAGAGGCCGGCCGCGAGGAGCTCGGGGCGGGCCGGGCGCACGTCGAAGGCCGCGAGGCGGGCGGCGGGTGCCGACGCGTCGTCGGAGCCCTGGACGGGTGGCCGCGCATCCGCTCGCCCGCCCCGCGCGCTGGAGTAGACCGCGAGGTTCTCGCGGAGGCTCATGGTGGGCACGACGGCGTCGCGGCGGTCCTCCGGAATCCAGGCGAGGCCTGCAGCCCGGAGAGTGCTAGCCGTCGCCCCGCCGCGTTCGGCGGCGGCGGTCGAAGCGCGGCTGCCGGTGATCGTGACGGTGCGGGAGCCGTCGAGCGTGACCGTGCCCGAGCTCGGCGGCACGAAGCCGGCGAGCACATCGAGCAGCAGGTTCTGGCCACTGCCGGCGACACCGGCGAGGCCCACGACCTCCCCCGCGTGCACCGCGAGATCGACCCGGTCGAGGCCCGCGTCGCGGGTCGATCGGGCGACGACGGCTTCGGCCCGCAGTGTGGCGCCCCCGCGGGCCCGGGCTGCGCGGGGGGCGAGCTCGGGCAGCTCCCCCACCATCAGGCGGGCGATCTCGGCCGGCTGCAGCCCGGTCGCCGAGCCGTGGTGCACCTCGAGGCCGTGCGAGAGCACCGTGAGGTCGTCGGCCACCTGGCGCACCTCGTCGAGGCGGTGGGTGATCAGCACGATCGCGGTGCCGAGCTCGCAGAGCGAGCGGAGGTGCTCGAACAGCCCGCCCACCTCGAGCGGACCCAGGCTCGCCGTCGGCTCGTCGAGGATGAGCGTGTGGGCGCCCTCGGCCAACGCCACCACGATCTCGCCGAGCTGCCGGTGGGAGTGGGTGAGCGAGGAGGTGGGGGCGTCGAGGTCGACCTCGACGCGGGCCCGGTCGAGGGTCGCGGCGAGCAGGGAGCGCGCCGAGCGCCGGTTGACGAACGGCCGGGAGCCGACGACGAGGTAGTTCTCGACGAGACTGAGCTCCCCCACGAGGCTGAGCTGCTGGGGCACCATGTTGATGCCGCGGCGCTTTGCCTCGGCCCGGTCGCGCGGGGCGTAGGGCGCCCCGCCGAGGGTCATCATGCCGCTCGTCGGCGGCTCGATGCCCGCGAGCACCTTCGCCAGGGTCGACTTGCCGGCCCCGTTCTCGCCGACCAGGGCGTGCACCGCGCCGGGGCGCACAATGATCGACACGTCGTGCAGCGCCCGAACCGGGCCGTAGCTCTTGGAGACGGACCGCGCCTCGACGGCGCGGCCCGACTCCTGGGGTGAGATGGTCATCAGCCGATCGTGACGGATCCGTCGTTGATGCCTGCGATGACCTCGTCGACCTTGGCCGCAGCCTCGGCGGGGACCTTTCCGCCGACGTCGTTGATCGGGTCGAAGACGATGCCGCCGTTCGCCAGCGTCGAGGTCACGCCCTTGCCGCCGAAGCCGCCGTCGGCGACCTCCTCGACCCAGGCCTTGACGATCGGGTACATGTCGAGGTCGACGGTCGAGACGTTGTTCGCCAGGGCGGCGTCGCCACCGGCGGAGGACACGCCGACGCTCAGCACCCCGCCGTCGGCGGCGGCCGAGCCGACACCCGCGGCGATGCCGTCACCGGTCGTGTAGACGAGCTTCGCGCCCTGACCGATCAGGCCGGTGGTCGCCGCGGCGGCCGCCTGGGCGTCGTCGAAGCTGCCGGCGTAGACGACCGGCAGGAACTCGGCCGCGGGGTTCGCCGCGGTCACGCCCTGCTGGAAGAAGGCGTCGGTCGCGGTGACGAAGTCGAGCTCCAGGCTCTCGACGCGGCCGATCGGCGAAGCACCGGTGGCACCCGCGATGTAGCCGGAGAGGTAGCCGACCTCGGGGGTGCTGTAGGTCCAGGTCTCGACGTTATCGGTGTACTTCTCGAGGATGTCGGGGCCGCCCGACGCGGTGAACTTCACGTCGGGGAAGGTCTCGGCGACCGAGAACACGGCGTCGCCGAGCTCGATGCCGTGGCCGATGATCAGGTCGTAGCCCTGGCTGGCGAAGTCGGCGATGACCGGTTCGCTCTCGGCCGGGTCGCTCATCTGGTCGCGGAGCTCGTAGTCGATCAGCCCCTCGTCCTTCAGCTTCTCGAGCGCATCCGCCAGCGACTGGTTGAAGGCGCCGTCGTTCGTGTTGCCGGGGGTCAGGGCACCGACCTTGATCACGTCGTCGGCGGCGGGGGTGGAGGAGTCGCTCGAGGCCGACGATCCGGAGCTGCAGCCCGCGAGGGCGAGTCCGGCGACGGTGATCAGGGCGGCGGCCGGGAGGAGGGAGGCGCGGCGTCTCATGGTGGTCCTTTCGGGGAGGCGGTGCAGGGGTGGGGTGGTGCGGCGGTGGGGTGGGTGGTGCTGCGTGGTGCGGTGAGCGGGTGGTGCGGTGGGTGGTGCGGCGCGCCGGGGCGCGGGTCAGCGGGCCTCGTCGACCAGGCCCTCGGCGAGGGTCGGTCCGACGAAGGCATCACTGTCGCTCGACCAGTGACCGAGCAGGGCGCCCGTCGCGGTCGAGAAGCAGGGGTCGAGGGTCACCACGGTGGGCGGGTCGAGGGGGTGCAGGCCGGCGTCCGAGACGCAGACGACCGGATGCCCGTGCAGCGTCCTGGCGACGCCCCACTCGGGCAGCCCACCCCGACGCTCGGCCGCGAGCAGCGCCGCCTGGGACAGGAAACCGCGGAGGCCGGGGTCGTCGGCGCAGCGCTCGGGTGCTTTCGTGCATCCGTCGACCCAGCGGACCGTGCCGTCGGCGTCGAGGTGCACCGAGCTCGACTGGACGCCGAGCGGGCTGTTGCCCTGGGCCACGACGTCGATGGTGAGGGCGTAGTCGTCGCCGGTGCGGGTGGAGGTGATGTGCTCGACGTAGAGGGGCTCGGACTTGGTGCCGGTGACGCGGTAGGCGTCGGGCCAGGTGGCGAGGAGCGGTGCGAGCGCGACGGCGGAGCCGTCGGCCGCGGTGGTAGCGGCGGCCGACCCGGTGATGGTGGCCGCCGCGGTGGGCGCCTCTGCGCGCGACGGGGCCGCCGCCAGCACCACGACGGAGGCGACCGCCATCGCGACGAGACCGAGGGCTAGGGCCGCCGGTCGCACCGCGCCGGTCGGGAGCGGGGTCATGGCGTGCCCCCGGGCACCGCGGCCGTGAGGGCGGGGGTCAGCGCCTCGAGCTCGGCCAACAGCTCGCGCTTGAGGTCGTCGTCGGCGAAGGAGGCGCGGATGGACTCGGCGGCGAAACGGGCGAGCTGCGCACGGTCGAAGCCGTAGACCTCGGCGGCGACGGCCCAGTCCTCGTCGATGGTGCAGGCGAGTGGTGCCGGGTCGTCGGTGTTGAGTGTCACCCGCACGCCGGCCTCGACGAGCAGAGGCAGCGGATGCGACGCCCAGTCGGGGTAGAGACCCAGGGTCACGTTGGAGCGGGGGCAGATGCCGAGCGGGACGTCGTCGTCGATCAGCCGCTGGATGAGGGCCGGATCCTCGATCGATCGCACCCCGTGGTCGATGCGTTCGGCGTGCAGGAGGTCGAGGGCGTCCCAGACGCCCTCCGGCCCGCTCGACTCCCCCGCGTGCACCGTGCGGCGGAGCCCCGCCGACTCGGCGAGACGGAAGGCGCCGCGGAACTTCTCGCCGGTGCGGCCGCTGGCCTTCTCGTCGCCATCGACGCTCACGGCGACCACGCGGGCCGGGCGCCGGTCGACGAGATCGCCGATCAGCTGCTCGGCCTCGGCCGCGCTCTGACCGCGGAGCAGCGAGTACGCGATGTTCGCGGAGCCCAGGCCGTCCTGCTCGGCCTCGTCGAAGCCGGCGGCGAGCGCCTCCAGCAGGGTGATCTCGCGGCCGCGCCAGGCGTTCCAGTGCGTCGGGTTCACGATGACGTCGGAGTAGCGGACGCCCGAGGCCGTCTGGCGAGCGGCAAAGGAGTACGCCACCCGCGCGGCCTGCTCGGCGCTGCGCACCAGCCCGCACTGCCAGTCGAGGAAGCGGAGGAACCCGCTCAGCCCCGCGCCGCCGACGCCGTGCGCAGTGCCGCCGGTGCTCACCTCGGGACGGGTGAAGCCGTCATGGGTGCTGACGTCGAAGATCGTGGCGGCCGGGCCGGGGAGGGCGACGCCGTTCTCCTTCGCGAGCCGCAGGATGTCCCCGAGCGCGAAGGTGCCCTCGAGGTGCACGTGCACCTCGGCCTTCGGCAGCAGCCGGATCTCCTGCTCGTCGATGCGAGCGGGAGCGGCGTCGGAGTGGAGCATTCTGGCCCTTCGGTAGGCGGCGGCACGGTCGTAGCCGCGGTGTTCCAGCAGGCTAACCGCCGGTCGCGACTTGTTCACAAGTTGTACGGGAGTTGTAGCAGGACCGTAACGCCGCCGTAACACTTCGTCGTAATACCGGGGTTCGTCTACACTCGCTGTGATCTGTCCAACCGTCTTGTGTACATGTGGAGGTCTGATGAACGACACCGACACCCGACTTCTGCGCGAGAGCCTGCGGGTCGCAGCGGAGTCCCGTGACTCGGGCCGCCATCCCTTCGGCGCCCTGGTCACCGATGCCACGGGCACGATCGTGGCCGAGGCCGGCAACGACTCGCTTCCGCCCACCGGCGACCCCACCCAGCACGCCGAGCTGCGCGCGGTCGCGCTCGCGTTCCGCCGGCTCGGCGCCGAGGGCATGGCCGGCAGCACGCTCTACACCAGTGCCGAACCGTGCGCGATGTGCTCGGGGGCCGTCTACTGGACGGGCGTCGACCGCGTCGTCTACGCCCTCTCGGAGCACCGGCTGCTCGAGCTCACCGGCGACCACCCCGAGAACCCGACCTTCTCGCTCCCCTGCCGCGAGGTCTTCGCCCGCGGCCAGCGCCGCATCGAGGTCTCGGGCCCCCACCTCGAGGACGAGGCGTCAGTGGTGCACGAGGACTTCTGGGTCTAGGAACCGGGCAGGCGGCCGGCCAGTACGCGTCCGCGCGCCACGACCGCGACGATGCGGTCGGGCGCCAGCGCGTCGAGGTCCTCCCACGGGCGGCCCCGCACGACGACGAAGTCGGCGGCGAGCCCCTCCGCGAGCCGTCCGATGCGGTCGCCGTGGCCGAGCGCGTCGGCGGCGTCCGAGGTGGCGGCGACCAGCGCCCGCGAGGCGTCCCAGCCGAACAGCCGGCTCATCGCCCGCAGCTCGTCGAGCTGGCCGCCGTGCCGCACGAAGCGGCCGTTCGCATCCGTGCCGAGCACGAACCGCACACCGGCACGGGCGGCCTCGCGGAACACCGCGTCGCGCCCGGCCACGACCGCCCGCGCCTTCGCGGCGGCCTCGGGGCGGATGCCCGGCCCGCCGGCCGCGACCAGGTCGTTGATCAGCAGCGTCGGGCTCACCGGTATGTTGGCCGCGACCAGCGCCGGGAACTGCTCCGGAGTCATCCCGGTACCGTGCTCGATCGAGTCGACACCCTCCTCGAGGGCGATCGCTATGCCCTCGGCCGTGTGGCTGTGGGCGGCGACGAGCATCCCCAGCGCGTGCGCCTCGTCGACGGTCGCCGCGATCTCGGCCCGCGTCTGGTTGCGCCAGCCCACCTGGTCGCCCATCGAGAAGATGCCGCCGCTGGTGTAGAGCTTGATGCCCGTCGCTCCCTCGCGCGCCCACTGCCGCACGAGCCGCCGGCACTCGTCGGGCGAGTCGGCGACGGGCGGACGGTCGCGCACCCGCGGCGGCGTGAAGAGGTCGCCGTGCCCCGCGGTCATGCCGACGGGGCCGCTGGCGAGCAGACGGGGGCCCTCGAGCACGCCCTGGTCGAGCGCCCGCGCCACCGCGATCTGTACGGGCGACGCGGCGAGGTCGCGCAGCGTCGTCACGCCGTGCGCCGCGAAGCGCAGCGTGTGCGCGGCCACGTGCACCGCCTTTTCCTCGGGCGGTGTGACAAGCGGCCAGGCGTCGCCGGGGCCCGATCCGTCGAGCACGTTCGTGTCGAGGTGCACGTGGGTGTCGATGAGTCCCGGGATGACGCTGAGCCCCGGGTGACGGTCGCCGGCGGGCGCGAGTGCGGTGATGGAGTCGGGGCCGCGGTCGCCGGCTGTGGTCCAGGCGAGCCGGGAGGGCCCGAGCATCCGCTCGCCGTTCCAGACCGTGATGCCCTCGAGCGTGCCGTCCATCGGGTTCCCCTCGTTCGCGCGCCCGGGCGGCGCAGGCACCACCCTAGCCACCGGCCGGTGGACGGGCGGGGCACCGACACCTGCGAGAATCGACGGATGTTCGGTAGCGAAGCGGTCACGGGCCGCACGATCCTCGTGGTGCTCGAGCCGGGCGACCGGGTGCTCGAGGCACTGGTGCAGGCGTGCATCCGCTTCGGGGTGACTGACGGCTACGTGCCGGTGTTCCTGGGGGCCTTCCGCGAGCTCACGCTGATCGGGGCGGGCGAGCCGCCGGCCGACGAGGACGAGCCGATGCCCGAGTCGATCACCGTGCGCAACTGCGAGGGCCACGGCACGGCGAGCGTCGCGCGCGGATCCGACGGGCCGCTCGTGCACCTGCACGCCTCCGTCGGCGCCAAGGGCGACTCGGCGCGGGCGCACTCGGGGCACGTGCTGTCGGGGGTTGTGCAGTATCCGACCGAGGTCGTGCTGGTCGAGCTGCTGTCGCCGGCGCTCGAACGGCGTCCGAACGCGAGCGCCCGGGGGCTCGCGACGCTGACGTTCCCGAACGAGTAGGCGCGCGCGGGCATCCACCCCACCCGACTCAGGCGGAGATCGCGGCCAGGTGCCCGTCGATCTCGTCGATCGAGCGCTCGACGACGTACGCGATGATCGCTTCGCCCTTCTCGGCGGTCGCGGGCCGCGGGTCGCCGAAGACGCCGCTCGGCGAGAGCGTGTCGAAGCGGATCGGTCGCCGCCCGAAGTCGGCGGGCAGCTCGGGGTAGGCGGCGACGAAGCGCTCCGGATGCACGAGCCCCGGTTCGAGGGCCAGCACCATCGAGGTCTCGATCTCGTCGGCGTGGCAGAGACCCGGTGCCGCCCAAGCGGTCTCCTTCACGGTGTCACCGATCTCGGCGAGCCCCGGATAGTCGAGCACCAGCGTGTCGAAGCCCCCGATCGAGAGCTCGCGGGCGGCCGCGTGGACGGGCGCCCGGTTACCGTAGTCGCCGTTCACGACGACCAGGGTCGTCACGCCGAACGACTGTGCCGAGAGGCCGATGTCGCGGCAGATCGCGGTGACGGTCGAGGCGGCGAGGGAGATCGTGCCGGGGAAGCCGCCGTTGTCCCAGGTCTCGACGAAGGGCACGGCCGGTAGCAGCAGGGCCTCGTAGTGGCGGGCGATGCGCTCGGCGACGCCGGCCGCCTGGATCGTGTCGGTCGAGAGCGGGAGGTGCGGCCCGTGCTGCTCGAGAGCACCGAAGGGCAGCACGGCGAGGGTGCGGCCGGAGGCGATGTGCTGCTGCACGTCGGTCCAGCTGGCGGAGGCGAGGTCGGTCATCGGCATGCGGTCACAGTACCGCCGCACGTCGGCGAGCCGTCCGCCACCCGCAGCGCCACGACGAACGTCGACCCCCCGCCCGGCGTCTCCTCGTACTCGAGCGTGCCGCCCATCCCCTCCACGAAGCCCTTCGAGAGGGCCAGCCCGAGGCCGAGTCCCGAGCTGTTGTCGGTGTCACCGAGCCGCTGGAAGGGCACGAAGATGTCCTCGCGCCGGTCGGCCGGCACCCCCTTCCCCCGGTCGATCACGCGGATCTGCACCCCGTCGAGGAACGCCGACGCCGCCACCACCACGGGCGACTCCGACGGCGCGTGCTTGAGGGCGTTCGCCAGCAGGTTCACCAGCACGCGCTCGAGCAGCACCGGGTCGGCGCGCATCGCCGGCAGTTCGGCGGGCAGGTCGAGCTCGACGGCCGACGGCCCGACCTCGAGCTCCTCCAGGGCGGCGGGCACGACGTCGGCGAGGTCGACGTCGGCGAGGGTCACGGCGAGCGCCCCCGCCTGCACGCGGCTGACGTCGAGCAGGTCGGTGAGCAGCCGGGTGAGCTGGCCGAGGCTCGTCTCGGCGGTCTCGAAGAGCTCCTCGCGGTCGGTGGGGCTCAGGATGCCCGTCGAGCTGCGCAGCCCGGTGACCGCCGCCGTGGCGCTGGCCAGCGGGCGGCGGAGGTCGTGGCCGACGGCCGCGAGCAGGGCGGTGCGCACCCGGTCGGCGGCGGCCAGCGGTGCCATCTCGCGGGCGGTCTGCTCGAGGTCGGCGTTCTCGAGGGCCGAGGCGAGCTGGGTGACGATGATGCCGAGCAGCCGCCGGTCGGACGACTGCAGCGTGCGGCCGTGCAGTTCGAGCACGGCCCGCTCTCCCACGGCCACCCGATCGACCGATATGTCAGATGCTCCCGGCCCGTCCACCGGCTCCCCGTCGCTCGCCAGCACCCGCTCCCCCACCACGACCCGCACCCCCGTCAGCCCGAACGCCTCCCGCGTGCGGGTCACGAAGGCCTGCAGGGCGTCCTGCCCCCGCAGCACCTCGCCCGCGACCCCCGCGATCAGCTCCGACTCGGCCGCCGACCGCCGCGCCGCCCGCGAGCGGCGGGCCGCCTGGTCGACCACGATCGACACGAGCACCGCGATCACGATGTAGAGCAGCAGCGCCAGGAGGTGCAGCGGCTCGTCGACGGTCACCGTGTACAACGGGTCGACGAAGAAGAAGTCGAGCGTCACCCCCGACAGGAGCGCCGCGAACAGCGCCGGCCAGATGCCGCCGACCAGCGCGACGACGACCACGAGCAGCTGGTACGCCAGCACGTCCGAGGTGATCGAGTCCTCGCTCCGGAACGCCGTCAGCAGCCAGGTGAGCAGCGGCCCGCCCACCAGTGCGATCGCGGCGCCGAGCAGCCGGCGCCGGGCGGTGAGCGATCCCCCGACGCCCGGGAGGCGCATCCTGAGCCGGCCGCCGGCTGCGGCATGCGTGACGATGTGCACGTCGATGTCGCCCGACTCGCGGATGACCGTCGCCCCGATGCCCGCCCCGGTGACCAGCGCGGCGAGGCGGCTGCGCCGCGACACCCCGAGCACGAGCTGGGTGGCGTTCGAGGCGCGGGCGAACTGCACGAGCGCCTCGGGGATGTCGCTGCCGACGACCTGGTGGAAGGTGCCGCCGAGGCTCTCGACGAGGGCGCGCTGGGCGGTGAGGGCGCCGGGGTCGACCGAGCGCAGGCCGTCCTGGCTGGTGACGTGCACCGCGAGCAGCTGGCCGCCGGCCGAGCGAGCCGCGATGCGGGAGCCGCGCCGCAGCAGGGTCTCGCCCTCGGGGCCGCCGGTGAGGGCGACGACCACGCGCTCCCGCGCCTCCCACTTCTGGCCGATGCCGTGCTCGCTGCGGTAGCGCTGCAGCGAGGAGTCGACCTCGTCGGCGAGCCAGAGCAGCGCCAGCTCGCGGAGGGCCGTGAGGTTGCCGAGCCGGAAGTAGTTCGACAGGGCCGCGTCGATCCGGGCCGCGGGGTAGACCACGCCGGCCGAGAGGCGGTCGCGCAGCGCCTGGGGCGCCAGGTCGACGACCTCGATCTGGTCGGCGTCGCGCAGCACGGCGTCCGGAACCGTCTCGCGCTGGGGCACGCCCGTGATCTGCTGCACCACGTCGTTGAGCGACTCGATGTGCTGGATGTTCACGGTCGAGATCACGTCGATGCCTGCGTCCAGCAGCGTCTCGACGTCGCGCCAGCGCTTCTCGTGGGCGAGTCCCGGCGCGTTGGTGTGCGCCAGCTCGTCGACCAGCGCGACCTGCGGGGCCCGGGCGAGCACGGCGTCGAGGTCGAGCTCCTCGAGGTCGACGCCGCGGTGGGCCACGCGCAGCCGCGGCACGATCTCGAAGCCGAGGGTCATCGCGCGGGTGGCGGCGCGGCCGTGCGTCTCGACCACGGCCACCACCACGTCCCGGCCCTCCGAGCGCAGCCGCCGCCCCTCCTCGAGCATCGCGTAGGTCTTGCCCACGCCGGGGGCGGCCCCGAGCAGCACCCGCAGCCGTCCCTGCTTCATGCGCGCACCCCCGCCACCACGACGGCTGCCGGCCAGAACGCGAACCCGGTCACCGGATGCTCAGCCCGCGAGCTCGGACAGCGCGACGTTCAGCTGCAGCACGTTCACGGTCGGCTCGCCGAGGTAGCCGAGGTCGCGACCCTGGGTGAACTGGTCGACGAGCGACTGCACCTCGGCCTCGGGCACGCCCCGGGCATCCGCGATTCGAGCGACCTGCTCGTTCGCGTATTCAGGGCTGATGTGCGGGTCGAGGCCCGAGCCCGAGGTGGTGAGCGCGTCGACCGGGATGTCGCCGGCGTCGACCCCGTCGCTCGCGGCGATGGCGTCGCGCCGAGCCTCGATCTCCTCGAGGAACGACGGGTTCTCGGGCCCGTAGTTGCTCGCGACCGACGCCGAGGCGTCGTAGCCGGCCGCCGAGGGGCGGGACTGGAACCACTCGGGCAGGGCGGCTCCGTCGGCGTCGGTGAACGACTGGCCGATCAGCGACGAGCCGACCGGCTCGCCGTCGACGGTCACGATGCTGCCGTTGGCCTGGGCGGGCAGCGCGAGCTGGCCGATGCCGAGCACGGCGACGGGGTACGCGATGCCGAGCACGACGGTCGCGACGAGCATGTAGCGGAGGGCGACCCAGTAGGGGCGGGCGAACCCGCGGGTGGTGGCCATGGTGATGTCCTGTCTGTAGACGATGCGGGAGGGGCTAGAAGCCCGGGATGAGGCTGACGACGAGGTCGATGATCTTGATCCCGATGAACGGGGCGATCACCCCGCCCAGCCCGTACACGAGGATGTTGCGGGAGAGGATGCGCGACGCCGACATGGGCCGGTACTTCACGCCCCTCAATGCCAGCGGGATCAGCGCGATGATCACCAGCGCGTTGAAGATCACCGCCGAGAGGATGGCCGAGGCCGGCGAGTGCAGCCCCATGATGTTGAGCAGCCCGAGCCCCGGGAACACCGCTGCGAACATCGCCGGGATGATGGCGAAGTACTTCGCCACGTCGTTCGCGATCGAGAAGGTCGTGAGCGCCCCGCGGGTGATCAGCAGCTGCTTGCCGATGGCCACGATGTCGATGAGCTTCGTGGGGTCGGAGTCGAGGTCGACCATGTTGCCGGCCTCCTTCGCGGCGGAGGTGCCGGTGTTCATCGCCACGCCGACGTCGGCCTGCGCGAGCGCCGGGGCGTCGTTGGTGCCGTCGCCGGTCATGGCGACCAGCCGGCCGCCCTCCTGCTCCTTCCGGATCAGGGCGAGCTTGTCCTCGGGCGTCGCCTCGGCGAGGTAGTCGTCGACCCCGGCCTCCTCGGCGATCGCCTTGGCGGTGAGGGGGTTGTCACCCGTGATCATGACGGTGCGGATGCCCATCGAACGCAGCTCGGCGAAGCGCGACGCCATGCCCTCCTTGACGATGTCCTTGAGGTAGACGACGCCGAGCAGCCGGGCCGGGGCGCCGGGCTCGCGCACCGCGACCACGAGCGGGGTTCCGCCGAGGCTCGCGATGCGGTCGGTCGACTCCTCGAGCTCGTCGAAGAGCTCGCTGCCCGAGGTTCCGCTCTCCTTCGCCCAGGCGGTGACGGCCGAGCCGGCGCCCTTGCGGATCTGGCGGCCGTCGGCGAAGTCGATCCCGCTCATCCGGGTCTGCGCGGTGAAGGGGACGATCTCGCCATCGACCGCCGCGGGCCTCACGAAACCGTCGGCCGAAGCCAGATCCACGATCGACTTGCCCTCGGGTGTGGGGTCGGAGAGCGACGACAGCGCCGCGGCCTCCCGCAGCTCCCCGGCCAGCACGCCCTTCAGCGTGCGGAACTCGGCGGCCCGGCGGTTGCCGTAGGTGATCGTGCCGGTCTTGTCCATCAGCAGGGTGGTCACGTCGCCGGCGGCCTCCACGGCGCGTCCCGACATGGCGAGCACGTTGTGCTGCACGAGCCGGTCCATGCCGGCGATGCCGATCGCCGAGAGGAGGGCGCCGATGGTGGTGGGGATGAGGCACACGAGCAGGGCGACCATCACGGCGATGGAGGGTGCGGCATCCGAGTACCCGGCGATCGGGCCGAGGGTGAGCACGACGATCAGGAACACGATCGACAGGCTCGCCAGCAGGATGTTCAGCGCGATCTCGTTCGGCGTCTTCTGGCGCGAGGCGCCCTCGACGAGGCGGATCATGCGGTCGACGAAGGTCTCGCCGGGCTTGGAGGTGATGCGCACGACCACGCGGTCGGACAGCACCCGGGTGCCGCCCGTGACCGCGCTGCGGTCGCCGCCCGACTCCCGGACGACCGGGGCGGACTCGCCCGTGATCGCCGACTCGTCGATCGAGGCGATGCCGTCGACGATGTCGCCGTCGCCCGGCACGAGCTCCCCGGCGACCACCACGACGGTGTCGCCGAGGGTGAGGTCGGCCGAGGCCACCTGCTCGGTCTCGGCCTTCAGCGCGGCCGGATCTCCGGCCGGGTCGTACCCGACGACCCGCGCCGCCATCGTGCTGGTGCGGGTGGAGCGGAGCGTGGCGGCCTGCGCCTTGCCGCGCCCTTCGGCGACCGACTCGGCGAGGTTCGCGAACAGCACGGTGAGCCAGAGCCAGACGGCGATCGCCCAGGTGAAGGCGAGCGAGTCGGAGCCGCCGACGAACGGCTGCGCGATGGCGAGCACCGTGGTGAACGCGGCGCCGACCTCGACGATGAACATGACGGGGTTCCGCCACATCAGCCGCGGGGACAGCTTGCGGAGCGCCCCGGGGAGCCCCGCGGCGATCTGACTGGGGAGGTTGGACATTACTGAAGCCCTTCGGCGAGAGGTCCGAGTGCGAGCACGGGGAAGTAGGTGAGGGCGACGACGATGACGATCACGCCCACGAGGAGGCCCACGAACTGCGGGCGGTGGGTCGGCAGGGTGCCGGCGGTCACGGGCACCTTGCCCTGCGCGGCCAGCGAGCCGGCCAGGGCGAGCACGAGCACGATCGGCACGAAGCGTCCGAGCAGCATCGCGAGGCCCAGCGCGGTGTTGAACCACGGGGTGTTGGCGGTGAGGCCGGCGAAGGCCGACCCGTTGTTGTTGGCCGCGCTGGTGAAGGCGTAGAGCACCTCGGTGAAGCCGTGCAGGCCGGGGTTCCAGATCGAGGTGCTCTCGACGTCGGCGCGCACCGGCGGGATCGCGAAGCTGAGCGCGGTGCCGACGAGCACGAGGGTGGGCGTGGCGAGGATGTACAGGCTCGCCAGCTTGATCTCGCGCGGGCCGAGCTTCTTGCCCAGGTACTCGGGCGTGCGGCCGACGAGCAGGCCCGCGATGAACACGGTGATCACCGCGATCATCAGGATGCCGTAGAGCCCCGCCCCGATGCCGCCCGGCGCGATCTCGCCGAGCATCATGTTGAACAGCGTCATCATGCCGCCGAGCGACGTGAAGCTGTCGTGCATCGAGTTGACCGCGCCCGTGGAGGTGATGGTCGAGGTCGTGGCGAACAGCGTCGACGCGGCGATGCCGAAGCGCTGCTCCTTGCCCTCCATCGCGCCGCCGGCGAGCTGCGGACCGGTTCCGGCGCCGCCGATCTCGAAGGCGGTGAGCGCGGCGAGCGAGGCCACGAAGAGCACGCCCATCGCGGCCAGCACGGCGTAGCCCTGACGGGTGTCGCCGACCATCTTCCCGAAGGTGCGCGGCAGCGCGAACGGGATGGCGAGCATGAGCACGACCTCGAACATGCTGGTCCAGGGCGTGGGGTTCTCGAACGGATGCGCGGAGTTCGTGTTGAAGAAGCCGCCACCGTTGTTGCCCAGCATCTTGATCGCCTCCTGGGAGGCCACCGGCCCGCCGGGAACGGTCGCGGTGCCACCCGTCAGCGTGGTCACCTCGGTGAAGCCGCTGAAGTTCTGGATGACGCCACCCGCGATCAGCACGATCGCCGACACGACGGCCAGCGGCAGCAGGATGCGCAGCACGGCCCGGGTCAGGTCGACCCAGAAGTTGCCGAGCGTGCCCGTGTTCCGCCGCGCGAAGCCGCGCACCAGGGCGATGGCGACCGCGAGGCCGACGCCGGCCGAGACGAAGTTCTGCACGGCGAGGCCGGCGATCTGCACGGTGTAGCCGAGCGTGACGTCGGGCGAGTACGACTGCCAGTTCGTGTTGGTCACGAAGGACGCGGCCGTGTTGAACGACAGCCCCTCGGGCACGGCCGGGAAGCCGAGCGAGTAGGGCAGCACGGCCTGAAGCCGCTGTAGCGCGTAGACGAACAGCACGCCGATCAGCGAGAAGGCGAGCACCCCGCGGAGGTAGGCGCCCCAGCTCTGCTCGGAGTCGGAGTCGACCCCGACGAGCCGGTAGAGCCCGCGCTCGACCCGGAGGTCCTTGGCACGGGTGAAGGTCCAGGCGATGTAGTCGCCGAGGGGGCGGTGGATGACCGCCAGCACGAGCACGAGGGTCGCCAGCTGGGCGACCAGGAGCCAGGCTTCCATCTAGAACCTCTCCGGCTTCACGAGGGCGACCACCAGGTACGCCACTCCGGCGACACCCAGCAGCGCGGCGGCGAGTTCGAGCACGATCACAGCTTCTCGACCCCCTTCGCGACGAGGGCGACGACGCCGAAGGCGGCGAGGATCGCGACGATATAGATCACGTCGAGCACGGTGTTCTCCATCCGATGGGCGCCCCCGATGGGCGCGCGGTACGGATGCGAGTGTGCTCGCCGAGGGGCCCGGTTCCGGCGGTCCTAACGCTTTCCTGACGGCTCGGGGCGGTCGGTGCGGTGAATCCTCACGCGATCCGAACGCGGGGTCGCCTGAGCCCCGTTCACGCGGGTGCCCGGGCGGGCCGCTCCGGATGCGCTAGAGCGGGTAGGCGGTGGCGTCGTCGGCGGCGAACGAGAACCACACGGTCACCCCGGGCGCGAGGTCGAGTTCGGCCGCGTCCCGCGGCGAGACGTCGGCCGCGAGCGTGCCGGCGCGCACCCGCACCGTGTCGCCGCGCGGCTCGACGTCGGTCACCCGGCCCGGCACGGTGGTGCGGCCGGACGCCCCGGGTGGCTGCTCCCGTGCGGCGGAGACCGCGGCGGGCCGCAGCGAAACCGCCACCGCACTCCCGGGCCGCAGCCGCTCCACCGGGCGCACCGCCAGGCGATGTCCGTCGGAGGTGAGCACCACCGCCGCCCCCTCGGCGACACCGGTGAGCAGATTGACCCCGGTGAGCCCGGCCGCGAAGGGCGTGCGCGGCCGTTCCAGCACGGCGGCCGTCGGGCCGGAGTCGACCACCCGGCCGGCGTCGAGCACGACGACCCGGTCGGCCAGCGTGAAGGCGTCGAGCACGTCGTGGGTGACGATGATCGTGCTGCGCCCGGCGAGCACCGTCCGCAGCGTGCGCCGGAGCGCCGGTGCGACCGAGACGTCGAGCGCCGCCATGGGCTCGTCCAGGAGCAGCAGCGCCGGGTCGGCCGCGAGGGCTCTGGCCACGGCGATGCGCTGCGCCTGGCCTCCCGAGAGCTGGGCGGGGCGGCGATCGGCCAGCTCGGCGGCGTCGACGCGTTCCAGCCACTCGGCCGCGCGGGCTCCGGCCTCCGCGCGCGATCGCCCGCGGCTCCGCGGGCCGAACGCCACGTTGTCGCGGACGCTCAGGTGCGGGAAGAGCAGCGCGTCCTGAGCCAGCATCGAGACGCCACGGGCGTGCGGGGGCAGCCAGTGGCCGCGGCCGGTGCCGCCGACGTCGAAGAGCCGCCGGGCATCCAGTCGGGCGTGCCCGCGGTCGGGGCGGAGCAGTCCGGCGATGACGTCGAGCACGGTCGATTTGCCGGAGCCGTTCGGCCCGAGCACGGCGATCGTCTCTCCCGGTCCCACCTCGAGCGACACGGACACGTCGCGCTCGAGCACCGTCGCCTCCAGCTCGAAGCTCATCGCGCCCGCCGCCTCAGGCGGAGTCCGGCGGGCTCGCCGGCGCGGTGCGCGACGGCCACGACGACCACGGCGACGACGACCAGCACGAGCGAGAGGGCGACCGCCGCATCCGGATCGGTCTCGCGCTGCAGGTAGATCTCGAGCGGCAGCGTGCGCGTGACGCCCTGCAGCGAGCCCGCGAAGGTGAGGGTGGCGCCGAACTCGCCGAGCGCGCGGGCGAACGACAGCACCGCGCCCGAGACGAGGGCGGGCAGCACGAGCGGCAGCGTGATGCGCCGCAGCACTGTGGTGGGCCGCGCGCCGAGCGTCGCGCCGACGGCCTCGTAGCGGGTGCCGACCGTGCGGAGCGCCCCCTCGAGGCTGAGCACCAGGAACGGCAGCGCCACGAAGGTCTGCGCGAGCACGACCGCCGTGGTGGAGAAGGCGATGGTCACGCCGAAGGCCTCGAAGCCCTGCCCGAGCAGCCCGCGCCGCCCGAAGGTGTAGAGCAGCGCGATGCCGCCGACGACCGGCGGCAGCACGAGCGGCAGCAGCACCAGCGAGCGCAGCACCTTCTGCCCCCAGAACCGCGTGCGGGCGAGCACGACCGCCATCGGCACCCCGAGCATCACGCAGAGCGCGGTCGAGGCGAGGGAGGTGCGGAGGCTGAGGCCGAGGGCGTCGAGCGAGGACTCGGAGGTGATCAGCGGCACGAAGTCGGCCCAGTTCACCCGCAGGAGCATCGCCACGAGCGGCAGCACCACGAAGGCGGCGCCGACCGCGGCCACCGCGGCGACCCAGCGCGGCACCCCGCCGTACGTGCTCCCGGACATCGCGGCCTAGGGGGCGCCGAAGCCGGCGGCGGCCAGCACGTCGCGGCCCGCGCTGCCGGTGACGAGCTCGACGAACGCCCGGGCCGCCGCGGGGTTCTGGGCGCCGGCGACAGGAGCGATCGGATAGGTGTTGACGGCTTCGGCCGACTCCGCGATGTCGATGCCCTCGACGGCGTCGCCGGCGGCCACCACGTCGGTGACGTAGACCAGTCCCGCGTCGGCCTCGCCACTCGTGACCTTGCCGAGCACGTCGGTGACGGAGGACTCCTCGCTCACGGCGGGGATCGTCACGCCGGCGGCCTTCTCGAGGGTCTCCGCGGCGGCGCCGCAGGGCACCTGGGGTGCGCAGAGCACCGTGGCGATGCCCGGGTCGGCGAGGTCGGCGAGGCGCGCGACGCCGCCCGGGTTGCCCGGGGGCACGGCGATCGTGAGCACGTTGGTGGCGAAGTCGACCGGTGCCGCGGCGTCGACCACACCGGCGTCGATGAGCTTCGCCATGTTCTTCTCGTCGGCCGAGGCGAACACGTCGGCCGGCGCCCCCTCGGTGATCTGGGTCACGAGGTCCGAGGAGCCGGCGAACGAGAGCTCGACGGTGACTCCCGGATGCGCGGCCTCGAACTCCTGGGCGAGCTCGGTGAAGGTGGCCTTCAGCGAGGCCGCCGCGAACACGGTGACGGTGCCCTCGAGGGCGGCCTCCGTGCTGCCGGGGACGGCGGAGGATGCCGGGACGTCACTCGCCGGGGCGGCCTGGCCCGCGCATCCGCTCAGCAGCAGCAGCGTGGCCGCGGCCAGCACCGCCGTCGTCGCGCGGCGCATCAGGCCCGCCCGCCCGGGGTCTCGATCATCACGGTCGTGGCCTTGACCACCGCGATGGCGATCGAGCCGGGCTCGAGGCCCAGTTCGCGCACCGCTTCGCTGCTCATCAGCGAGACGATGCGGTGGGGGCCGCACTGCAGTTCGACCTGGGCCATCACCGTGTCGGCGACGACCCCGGTGACGACACCGACGAGCCGGTTGCGCGCCGAACGGCCGATCTCGGACGGGTCGGCGGGCAGCACGGCGTTGCGGCGGGCGAGCTCGGCCATCGCGAGGCCGTCGACGACGCTGCGCCCCGCCTCGTCCTTGCCGCTCGCCAGGAGGCCCCCGTCGATCCAGCGGCGCACGGTGTCGTCGCTCACCCCGAGGAAGCTCGCGGCGTCTCGGATCCGTATCTGCGTCATGGATGCCACTCTAGCGCCGGATCTGCGGATTTCTCCTGTCGGAACAATGCAGATCCGGGCGCTCCCGCCCGCGACCGGGCAAGGTGGGACCGTCAGCCCCGGACCCCGGACCCCGGCCGACGTCGCGCCGTCGTGCGCACCGGAAGGGGACCGTCATGGCCGAGCTGACCTCGTTCGACCGTCTGCCGTGGAGGCACGGCGACACCGTCGACTACGAGCACCGCGGGAAGAGCTACTTCCTCGCCGCCTCGAACGGCACCACCTGGGTGCTCGGGGATCGCGAGAGCGGTCGCACCCTCGCGATCCTGCGGCTCGACGAGAACCAGGGCCCTCCGCTCTGGACCCTCCGCGGGCCCTCCCACGACCTCGCCGGGGAGAGCTGGATGCTGCTGCTGGCCGCAGCGTGAAGGCCCGGCCACGAAAGGGTGGCGCTTTTCGCGGCGGGGGTGGAGTGTGGGAGCATCCCTGCCCCGGGAATCCTCGAAAGGACCCACCATGGCCAAGAAAGAGATCGAGAAGGTCGGCTTCGACCCGATCGAGTTCGCCCACGGACTCGGCATCCAGAGCAAGCACGCGTACCTCGCGGGCTTCGCCTCGATCGTCGTCTCCCTCATCGCGTGGCTCGTGTCACGCGGCAAGAAGACCGACGACAAGGCCCAGTCCGACCGCTGGGGCATCTTCATCGGCCACTGGGCCCCGACCTTCTTCGCGATCGGCCTCGCGCTGAAGACCGAGGAGTAGTCGACGCGGAATCGCGCAGCTGCAACGACGAAGGGCCCGCCTAGGCGGGCCCTTCGTTCGTTCCTGGGGAACGGATCTGGTGGAGCTAAGGGGATTCGAACCCCTGACCTTCTCATTGCGAACGAGACGCGCTACCAACTGCGCCATAGCCCCGCTGACGTCGAAACGACAACCCCGATATTCTACGACGAAAGCGGCGCCGATTGCGAACCGGGCCGGCCCGTCCCCGTGGCCGTCGCGGCCGGCACCGCCTCCCGGGCCCGCCAGCGCCCGAGCATCAGGATCGCGGCCGAGAGCAGCACCACCCCGATCACGGCGGTGGGCAGGTCCATGAAGAACTCCATCACGAGGAACGGCGGCACGAACGCCAGCACGGTCGCCACCGCCACCACCGGCGTCGGCGGGGTCGGCCCCACCTCGCGCGGCGCCTCCCAGCGGCCCACGAGGAACGACAGCCCGAACACCGCGGCGAGCACCAGCACGAACATCACCGGCCGCGACCACCACCAGGCCGGGCTCGCCGGCTCGGGCGAGGCACCGGGGATCAGCAGCAGCGCCCCCGAGACCAGCAGGATGACGGGCAGGTGCCAGAGGTAGATCGTCATCAGGCGGGTGCCGACGAGGAACACCACGGCCCGGGCCGCGTGCGTGTTCATCAGGCGGGCGAGGGCCGGTTTCAGCAGCCTCAGGATGCACGCCTGGGCCACCGCGAGCGCCACCAGCGGCAACGTGGGCGGGTTGAGGTTCGTCAGCATGTCGTCGGCGTACGGGCCCCAGACGGTGAGCGGCACGAGCGCCGCGTAGGCGAGCGCCGCGATGCCGACGAGGGTGTACCAGCGCCGGGCGGCGAACCAGCCGTCGGCGTAGAAGAAGCCGAGCTGCTGCACGAGCAGCCAGACGAAGAACAGGTTCAGCAGGCCGATCTCGGTGATGCCCGTGGAGTAGCGGAGGGCGTCGATCGCGATCGCCCCGGCGAGCAGCACCACGAGGGTCGCTCGGGGGGCCCGGGCGTGCCACCCGGCCATCAGCGGCACGAGCGCCTGGCAGAGGGTGTAGGCCGCGAGGAACCAGAGCGGAGAGGCGGCACCGACGACCGCCACGTCGATCAGTGCGGGGTCGACGCCGAACAGGCGCGCTCCCCCGATCACGACCGCGTAGAAGACGAACAGCGGCAGGGCCGGCTGGGCGAGCCGCAGCACGCGGTTGCGCACGTAGCCCGCGGCCGTGCCGCCCCGGCGGGTGAGGCTGCGCCAGGCGGTGAGGGATGCGAATCCGCCCACCACGAAGAAGAGGGGCATGATCTGGCCGGCCCAGGTGACTGGGGCGAACCACCACTGCTCCTCGAGGGGCCGCGAGACGATGATCGAGCCGTCGGGGCCGGCGCCCACCCCGACCATCAGCAGGTGGATCAGCACGACCAGCAGCACGCAGAACACCCGGGCCAGGTCGAGCGTCAGGTCGCGCTTGGACAGGTCGATGGCGGCGGCTCCCGAGGCCGACCGCGATCTCGAGGCGGGGGCGCGGACTCCGGCGTCACTCATGTCGCCATCCTAGGAGCGGAGCCCATCGCCGCCCGGGCATACCACGGGCAGGTCGACGGATGCGCGTGCCGCACCCGTCGCCGCGAGACGATCGGGCGAGTTCAGCCCGCGCGACGCCGCGCGAGCACCGCGTCGATGTCGAGGTGGGCGTCGGTGTCGCCGTCGACGATGCCCATGCGCGCGAAGCGGGACGGCACGGCGGGGGCCACGGGGGCGTCCGGCGCCACCGGCTCCGCGACGGGCAGCGACGCGACCGTGGCCGACTCGGCCTCCAGGCGCGCCCGCAGGGCGGCCTCGGCCAACGCGGCGGCCCGGCGCAGAGACTCGTGGTGGTCGGGCTCGGCGCGCTCCCGGGAGGCGCGGGCGGTGGCCTCGGCGAGCTCGGCGGTCTTCACCGTGTCGAGACGCTCGGGCACGTCGACCTCCGCCGGCTGGTCGAGACCGAGCGGCAGGGCCGTGCGCGAGAGGTAGAGGGGCCGCGGCACGGCGACGGGGACCCAGCCCGAAGCGCGATCGCCGGCCGAGCGGCCGTCATCCTCCGCCTCGACGGCGGCGGGCGCGAAGGCGTCCTCAAACCCGTAGTCGACGAGCTCCGGCGAGGCCAGCGGAACCCCGTTCGGAGCGAGCGAGGCGGGCAGCCGCAGCCGGCGCCCGGCGCGGGCGAGCCGCACCAGCATCGCGATGCTGACGACCGAGGCCAGCGCGCCACCGATCAGGATGATCCAGGCTCCCGTGTAGACGGCCTGCATGCCGCCGAGCACGGCGACCGACAGCGAGACGGCGAGCACCAGTGCGGTGACGGCACGCGAGCGGCGCAGCCGGTCGGCGGTGCGCACGGCGCTCGGCACGGCCGAGAGCGACTGCTGCTGCGCCCGGTGCTTCAGGATGCGCTCCTGCTCGGCGATCGACCGGGCACTCGCCTCGACCCGGATCTCCTCGGGCACCTCGGCGGTCTCGGCGAGGATGCGCAGGGTCTGCTGCAGCCGCACGGCGTTCCGCTCCGTGGCGAGGTACTGCCGCGAGCGGAACCAGGACGGCAGCAGGTACGCGAGCCACAGCACCGCCGCGAGGGCGATGATGAACCCTCCGCTGAGCCAGTCCGTCGTCATGGCTCTACGGTAGGGGCGCACGCCGCCCGCACCCCTCAACGCGGGACGTGTGTCGGGTGGGAATCGGCTCCGCGTGAGCCGGCCGGCCTCAGGCGCGGGTGATCGGGATGGCCCGCTGCGCCGCGATGCGCTCGCTCTCGGGCACGACGCCGTCGCCCTCGGGCACCGCGCCCTCCTGCCACCGCCGCAGCACGCCCACCGGCAGCTCCTCGCGCACCAGCGCGAAGCAGAAGTGGTCGCGCCAGTCGCCGTTGATGTGGATGTACCGACGCCGGAGCCCCTCGTACCGGAACCCCAGCTTCTCGACCACGCGCAGACTCGGCCCGTTCTCGGGCCGGATGCAGATCTCGATGCGATGCAGCCCCACCGAGAAGAAGCAGTAGTCGCTCGCGAGCGCGGTGCTGATCGGCGTGATGTTCTTGCCCGCGAAGCGCTCCGACACCCAGTACCCGATCGAGGCCGAGGCCACGGAGCCGTAGGTGATCGACGAGACGTTCAGCTGCCCGGCCACCTCGCCGTCGTACTCGATCAGGAAGGGCAGCCCGAACCCCGCGCGCGCGTTGGTCTGCAGAGAGCGGATGCTCGCGCGGGTGTCGAAGGACATCGGACCCTGCGGGTTGGTCGCCTCCCACGTGCGCAGCCACGACCGGTTCTCGATCAGCTCGCGCTCGAGGGTCTTGGCGTCACGCACCCGGATGGGCCGGAGCGTGACGGGCCCCTCGGTCAGCGTGGGTACGAACATGGCTGGAACACTACCGCGCCCGTCGAGTCGTTCAGAGTCCGGACACGAACTCCTGCAGCCACGGCCGGAGGTCGGGGCCGAGGTCGCTGCGGTCGCTGGCGAGCTGCACGATCGCCTTGATGTAGTCGAGCTTGTCGCCGGTGTCGTAGCGGCGGCCGCCGAAGACGACGCCGTAGACGCCGCCCGCGATCGAGTCGTCGTCGGCGAGGGTCAGCAGAGCATCCGTCAGCTGGATCTCGCCACCCTTGCCCGGAGGGGTCTTCTCGAGGATGTCGAACACCTCGGGCTGCAGCACGTAGCGGCCGATCACGGCGAGGTTCGAGGGCGCGGTGCCCTCGTCGGGCTTCTCGACGAGGCCGGTGACCTTCACCACGTCGTCCTCGTCGGTGGCCTCGACCGAGGCGACACCGTAGAGGTGCGTCATGGAGGGGTCGACCTCCATCAGCGCGATGACGGTGGCGCTGCGCGTGTCCTGCACCTCGAGCATCCGCTTCAGCAGCGGGTCGCGGGCGTCGATGATGTCGTCACCGAGCAGCACCGCGAACGGCTCGTGACCGACGTGCATGCGCGAGCGCAGCACCGCGTGGCCGAGGCCGAGCGGGTCGCCCTGACGCACGTAGTGCATCTCGGCGAGGGCGGTGGACTCGTTGACCACCCGGAGCATCTCGCCCTTGCCCTTCTGCTCGAGCGTCGACTCGAGTTCGTAGACCCGGTCGAAGTGGTTCTCGATGGCCGCCTTGTTGCGGCCGGTCACCACGAGCACGTCGTTCAGGCCGGCACCGACGGCCTCCTCCACGACGTACTGGATGGCGGGCTTGTCGACGACCGGCAGCATCTCCTTCGGCATCGCCTTGGTGGCGGGAAGGAAGCGCGTGCCGAGACCGGCGGCCGGAATAACTGCTTTGGTCAGTGGTGTCCCCATGTCCGAGAGCATATCCAGGTTCGCGCATCCCTCACTCCACGCGGCTCTAGAATCGATCTCATGGCCACCGACCGCAGCACCGACAAGCGGGCCCTCCGCGCCGAGCTGCGCGAGCGCCGGCGCACCCGCCCCGCCCACGTCGTCGACGCCGCCGAACTGGGCTTCACCGAGAACCTCGTGAAGATCGCCACCGAGACGGATGCGCGGGTCATCTCCGCGTACCTGCCGACGTCGTTCGAGCCGAACACCCGCCCCTTCATCAACTGGGCACTGGCCGACGGCCGCCGCGTGCTCCTTCCGATCGCCCGTCAGGACGGTCTGCTCGACTGGGCCGAGGCCGACGGCGAGACCGAGACCGAGGGGCTCTACGGCCTTCCCGAGCCGGCCGGCGGCATCCTCGGCCCGATCGCCATCAACGACGCCGACCTCATCGTCATCCCGGCCTCGGCCGTCGACGAACGCGGCACCCGCATGGGCTGGGGGCGCGGCTACTTCGACCGCACGCTCGGCTCCATGGAGAACTGCCCGCCGGTGTTCGCCGTCGTGTTCGACGACGAGATCCTCGACGAGGTGCCCCGCGAGGTGCACGACGCCCCCGTCGACGGAGCCGTCACCCCCACCCGCATCATCCGTTTCGCGCGCTGACCGCGCGCGAAGCACGTTCCCGGAGGCTCCTGTGCCCACCTACTCCTACCGCTGCACCGAGTGCGACAACGCCTTCGACATCCAGCAGGCCTTCACCGACGACACGCTCACCGAGTGCCCCGTCTGCGGCGGCAAGCTGCGCAAGGTCTTCAGCCCCGTCGGCGTGACCTTCAACGGCTCGGGCTTCTACCGCACCGACTCGCGGGCGAAGTCGTCCGACTCGACGCCGGCCTCGAGCTCGTCGTCCTCGTCCTCGTCGAAGTCCGACTCGGGCAGCGGGAGCTCCGGCGGCGGCTCGAAGTCCGACTCCTCGGGCTCCTCGGGCTCGAAGTCGACTCCCGCGGCCACGTCGACCCCGTCGAAGGCGGCCTCCTCCTAAACTGAACCCATGTTCAAGGGATT
The DNA here is from genome assembly GCF_015350805.1 of Herbiconiux sp. VKM Ac-1786. Classification (GTDB taxonomy): domain Bacteria; phylum Actinomycetota; class Actinomycetes; order Actinomycetales; family Microbacteriaceae; genus Herbiconiux. The sequence goes on from NZ_JADKSG010000001.1 coordinate 358,541, forward strand.
CAGGGAGTTCATCCTCCGCGGAAACGTCATCGACCTCGCGGTCGCCGTGGTCATCGGCGCCGCCTTCACCGCGGTGGTCAACTCGATCGTCGCGAACATCTTCAACCCGGTCATCAGTGCGCTGTTCCAGGCCGACAGCCTCGACAACGCCGGCATCGTCGGGATCGGCGACGCCCAGATCAAGTTCGGCGCCGTGCTGGGTGCGATCATCCAGTTCCTGATCGTCGCCGTCGTGGTCTACTTCGTGTTCGTCGTGCCGATCAACCACCTGAAGAAGGCCGCGTTCGCCATCAAGGGCACGCCCGCCGAATCGCTCGAGGAGACGAACGAGGAGCTGCCGCCCACCGAGACGGAGCTGCTGATCGAGATCCGCGACCTGCTCGCCGCCCAGCGCGCGGCCGCCGCGGGCGAGCCCCCGGCGACGGGTCACACGCCCAAACACTAGCGGTCACCAGTGCGGTGGCACGTCCTGCTTGAGCCGCTCGTCGTTGGCTCCGGCTCCGGATGCGCCACCGCCGCTCGCGGGCGTGCTGACCCCCCACGCCTGATCCGTGTCCTCCGCGGCGCGCACCGGCTCACCGTCCGGGCCGGTCTGGGGCGTCGGGTCGCTGCCCGGCACGGCCGAGGTCGCCACGCGACGACGGCCGACCTTCTTCACATCCATGGCACCAGGGTACGGCGCAGGGGCCGGGACGCGGCTCAGAGCGAGATCGGCGAGGTCTCCACGAGCGACAGCTCGCGCACGCCGATCACCGAGGCGATGCGGGCCGCCACGGCCTCCGGGTTCGTGAACAACTCGAAGGAGTGCACCCGCAGGTAGTGCCAGCCGAGACGGCGGAGCATGTCGGGCCGCAGGCGCAGTGACTCGCGGAGCGAGGTGGAGTGCACCACCGCATCCGTCTCGATCGCGATCGCGCGACCGTCGTGCGAGGCCACGAGCGTCAGCTTGCCGCGGTGCTCGAAGGCGACCTCGAGGCCCCGCGCACCGAGGCGGCGGGCCAAGTCGATCAGCAGCGCGTCGCCGGGGCTCGAGAAGGTGTCGGGCGTCGGGCCGGTCTCGGCCTCCTGCAGGATCTGGCGCAGCGCCACGACCCCGTAGTTCATCCGCTCCTCGTCGATGTCGGCGGGCATGAAGCAGCTCACGATGTCCATGGATCGACGGGCCCTCGTCATACCGACGGCGAGCAGACGCTCTCCCCCGGGACGAGCGAGCCCGCCGAAGTTGGTGAGCACGCGGCCGTGGGCGGTCTTGCCGTAGCCGACCGAGAAGATCACGCGGTCGCGGCTCTGCGCCACCGACTGCTCGAGCGTGGCGACCATGAACGGCTCGGCACGCTCTTTCAGGATGAAGTCGGCCAGGTCGCTGCGCTTGGCGAACGCCGCCAGCACGGCCTGCTGCACGCGCACGGCGTGCTTCGGCGACGCGGTGATGACCATCAGCGACTCGCGCGGATAGTTGATCGCGTGGTCGAGCACGAGCGAGACGACCTCGTCGACCTCGGCGTCGACGCTCTCGACGGCACCCGTCTCGGAGTCGGGCATGCCGCCGCGGCCCTCGACGTAGTGCAGCGCGAGGCTGCCGTGGCCGAGGAAGGTGCCGGCCCAGGGCAGCGAGTCGATCTTGCCGCCGTAGAAGCGATGGTTGACGAGCTCGGCCAGGTCTTCGCCGCCCGCGCGGTAGCTGCGCGTGAGCGAGAGGGTCGGCACGAGGTCGGCCAGGCGGGCGAGCGCCGAGTCGGCGTGCAGCTCCTCGACCAGCTCGGCGTCGACCGCCGTGCGGGTGCGGGAGTCGTCGAAGGGCCGGATGGCGACCTCGAAGTGCGACGGGGTCTGCGTCACCGGGTCGCCGAAGGCGACGACCTGGCGGCCGCGGCGGATGGCGCCCACGTTCTCGGCGAGGGTGGTCGCCCCCGCGTCGACGAGCACGACCGTGTCGAAGGTGATCGCGTCGGTGATCTGCGGCACCTCGTAGGGCGAGGCGAGCCAGACCGGAGCGAGCGCCTTGCCGAGGTGCGGAGCGGCCTCGTGCAGGCTCGCGGAGGTGACCTTGTCGGTGCGCAGCAGCTCCTTGAGCGCCGTCGCCTCGGTGGGGTGGTCGACGAGGCCGACGCTCCAGGTCTCGGCGAGCTGCCACGACAGCAGCTGCCCGTTCATCGAGGCGTGCGCCTCGTCGACGAGCCGGAAGTCGCCCTCGAGGCGGTCGAGCACGCCGGTGTTGGCGCCGAGCAGGGCGCGGTCGCCCTCGAGCATCAGCTCGAGCACCGACTGCCACCAGGCGAGCTCGAGCTCGTCGGGCACGGCCGACTCGGGCACGTGGCGGTTGGACAGGTCGACCAGCAGCGGGTCGAGCGAGTGCTCGTGCAGCGAGTCGAGCAGGGCGGTGCGCTCCTGGAGGTTCGCGAGCACCTCGGACTCGGCGGCCAGGCCCTCGACCATGCCGATCAGCTGGTCGATCGGCAGCGCGGCGAGGTGCTGGGCGGTGCCCGAGCGACCGAGCGGCAGGTCGAGCTGCGCCAGGTCTTCGGTGACGCGCTGGAACGCGACCTGCACGTCGTTGATGCCGACGGGGATCTCCGGCGGGATGCCCGCCGCGGCGTAGCGGTACCAGAGTGTGCGCTGCTGCTGGATACGGCGCAGCGACTCGTTGATGTCGCCGATGTGCACGCCGGGACGCACGTACTCGCGGGCCAGCGCCTTGAGCCGGCGGCGCGAGGTCGACGACATCTGCGGGGCGTCACGGCGCGGCGAGGTGGCGGCGATCAGGTCGGTGAGCGAGCGGTCGAAGACCACGGGCAGGAACTTGTCGAGCGTCTCGCGCAGGTCGGCGAGCAGGCGCAGGTAGGTGCCGAGCTCGTTCAGCGAGGTGAACGGGCGCATGCGGGTCTGGCCGATGAGCTCGTAGGCGCCGGTGAGCAGGCGCGGCAGGTCGGTGCGGTCGAGGCGCTTCGCGAGCTGGTGCGTGCGGTGGGCGTCGTCGCTCGAGGAGAACTGGGCACCGTACCAGGGCGAGTCGTCGGGGCCGTAGCGGAACTGACCGAGCTCGGCCGCGCGGCTGAGCGTCTTGGCGGCCTTGGCGCGGCCGGTCGCGAGCGACTCGAGTGCGGCCCGGTCGAGCCGGGCCGTCGTCGAGGGCGGGTTCGGCAGCAGCGCCAGCCGGGCGAGCTCGCGCAGCGCGTCGAGCACCGAGACCTTGAGGGTCGGGTCGACGCGCGACATCGAGGAGCGGTAGTCGAGCAGCACGCCGCGCAGGCGCACGAGGGCCTCGTCGATGTCGGCGACCCGGGGCTGGGACGCCTTCTCGTTGCGGCCGATCGACTGGATCAGGTCGCGCCGCAGGGTGCGCGGCGAGACGGCGACGCCGGGCAGGCCCACGTCGCTCAGCCGGCGGCCGATGCCGCTGAGGCTGAGGCGGCGGGGGCTGACGACGAGCACGCGCTTGTTCTGCGCGACGAGGGCGCCGATGGCGTTCACGATGGTCTGGGTGCCCCCGGTGCCGGGCAGGGTCTTCACCACGATGGAGTTGCCGCCCGAGATCTGGGCGATCACGTTCTCCTGCTCGCTGTCGGCGTCGAGCAGCAGGGTGTCGGTGCTGGGGGCGCGGTGGTCCTGCGGCGAGGGCTCGACCGGGTGGTAGCCCTCCTGCACGGCCCGACGGGAGCTGAAGTTGCCCGCGAGGGCGTCGAGCACCGGATGCGCGAGCTCCACGCTGTCCGCCAGCATGGCGCTCGACACGTCGGCGAACGACGACACCACGAGTCGCGGCTGCACGGCGAACCAGGGCAGGTGGGAGGTGAGGCTGCGCAGCCGGTCGATCACGGGCTGCGGCTTGAACACGCCGCTGGACTGCGCCAGCGCCACGAGGCTCTCGCCGTCGAGCGTGATGCCGAACTGCTCCTGCAGCGCACGCACGAGCACCGGGTTCACGAAGGGCACGCCGCGGAGCTTCAGCTCGAAGTCACGGCCGTAGCGGCGCACCGAGATGGGACGCAGGAGGACGGGCGCGCGGAACTGCTGCGCGCCGGCGTCGCCGACTCCGGCCGGGCTGCCGTCGGGGTTCGGCGCTCGCCACTCGGCCAGGCCGATGGCGAGGTGCACGGAGTCGATGCCCCGCACCGAGCGGAGCTCGACGCCCTTGTCGGTGATGGCGCCCGCCGCGATGCGGGCGTTCCGGAGCGCGAGCTCGTCACGGATGAGGCTCGACAGCAGCGTCGAGTTGCCCGTGATGAACTGGGCGAGACCACCGGGATGGGTGGTGCTGAGCTCGATCCGCGAGCGGGGGGTGTCGTCGAAGACGATCAGCGGGGACTCGCCGCCGAGCGCCGCGATCTCCGCGCGCCACTCGTCGCGGGCGGGTTCGACGAGACTCTCCGTCGTGAACACCTGTCCGATCGGGCCACCGGCAGCGGACTGCCCGTTGCGGCCCCAGGCCGACTCGGCAGAGTCGGGGGCAGACGTCGGATCGTCTGCTTCTCGTTTCTTATCGGCACGCCACACACCGCCACAGTACGTGCGACCTCCCGGAATATCGCGCAACCACAGGCGAGTTTCGGAATAAACGGGGGCACGGAGCCGCTGAGAACAGGGACATGGCTGCTCTCTCGGTACTCGACCTCATCCCCGTCCGCTCCGACCAGACGACGGGTGACGCCGTCGCCGCCAGCCTCGCGCTCGCCCAGGCGGCCGACCGGCTCGGCTACACGCGGTACTGGATGGCCGAGCACCACAACATGCCGTCGGTGGCCTCGACCTCCCCCGCGACCCTGATCGCGCACTTCGCGGCGGGCACCTCGCGCATCCGGCTGGGCTCGGGCGGCGTCATGCTCCCCAACCACGCCGCCCTCACCGTGGCCGAGCAATTCGCCCTGCTCGAGGCCATCCACCCGGGCCGCATCGACCTCGGTCTCGGCCGCGCGCCGGGCTCCGACCCCGTCACCGCCTACATGCTGCGCGGGCAGCGCTCGGCGAGCGACAGCGACCCCGCGGCCTCGTTCCCCACCGACGTCGAGACGGTGGCCGCCCTGCTGGGTTCCGACCGGGCGGCCGACTGCCCCTTCGGCGACGAGCAGCCCGGCGTCGGCCTGACCGTCGGCGGCCGGTCCTACGAGCTGAAGGCCACGCCCCGCAGCAGCTCGGCACCCGAGCTCTGGCTGCTCGGCTCGAGCGACTACAGCGCCGCCCTGGCCGCGAAGCTCGGCACGGCCTACGTCTTCGCCAACCACTTCGGCCAGCCCGGCATCGACCGCGCCCTGGCGCTCTACCGCGACGGCTTCCAGCCCTCCGAGGCCCTCGCGGCGCCGAAGACGCTGCTGACGGTCAACGTCTCGGTCGCCGGCACCGTCGACGAGGCCCGCCGCCGTGCGCTCCCCCAGCTGATCGCCATGGCGCGGCTCCGCACGGGCGGCGTGCTCGGTCCGCAGCTCACCGTCGAGGAGGCCGAGGCCACCGTCCTCAGCCCGATGGAGGAGCAGTCAGTGCTCGAGCAGGAGCGGCACTGGCTGATCGGCACCGCCGATGAGGTCGAGTCGCGCATCCGCTCACTGATGCAGCGCCACGGCGTCGACGAGGTCATGGTCTCCCCCGTCGCCGGCTCGCTCGGCGCCGACGGGCCGCGCGAGGCACCGGCGCGCGTCGAGTCGCTCGAGCTGCTCGCCACCCGCTTCCCCGAGCTCACGTCGGAGCTGCAGCCGGCCTGACCCCGCCGGTCCCGTCGCCGGATGCAGCCGGCCGGCGGGGAGAACGAGTGTTCCGTTAGGATTGCCGCGTGTCCACCGCTCTCGACGTCGATCCCGCCCCGGCTGCCGCCGGGCGCGTGTCGGTGGCGCGGGAGCGGCTCGTCGCGGTGGCGTCGGAGCTGTTCTACCGCGAGGGCATCCACCGGGTGGGCATGGACCGGGTGCTCGCCGAGGCGAACGTCACACGCGCGACGATGTACCGGCACTTCACCGGCAAGGAGGCGCTCGTCGCCGCCTACCTCGAGCGGGAGGACGCGGGGGTGCGCGGCCTGTTCGCCACCGTGGCCGTCGCGGCGGGCGACGACCCCCGGCGGCTCGTCGAACTGCTGATCGAGGCGATCGCCGACGACGTCGCCGAGCGGCACGACCGCGGCTGCCCGTTCATCAACGCGGCGGCCGAGTTCCCGGATGCGGCGAGCCCGATCCGGGCGATCGTCACGCGGCACCGCGCCTGGTTCCGCACCACGGTCCGCGACGCGCTGGTGGCGGCGCACGGCCCCGAGGTCTTCGACGCCGACGAGGCGGCCGCGACGCTGGTGCTGCTCCGCGACGCCGCGCTCGTCGGCGCCTATCTCGACGGCTTCGAGCTCGTGCGCCCCGCCTTCGTCAGCCGCGCCCGGGCCGCCGCCGCACTCTGACCCGGCGACGCCCGCGCGTCAGAAGTGGGTGACGCCGTACACCGGGGCCACCGGGGCGAGCAGCGACCGCAGTCGCTGCACGCCGCCCGCCGCGCGCTCCTCCAGCCGTCCGGCCGCCGCCAGCACGCGCGGGTCGACCCCGCCGAGGTAGAGCGAGCCGAGCGCCGAGGCGTCCACGACCACGTCGGGCGCCGCGTCGTCCCGTCGTTCCAGGCGCTCGACCGACCCGACGCCCCCGGCGACCCGCAGGCGGAAGGTGCCGGCGGCGTAGCCGAGCGCATCCGTCACGTCGAGCACCGCCTCGCCGTCGTTGAGGTAGCCACGGGCCGCGAAGGCGCGCTCGACGTCGAGCACCCTGAGCCAGAGCCAGTCCTCGACGAACGTCGTCTTCACCAGGCGCGAGTCGGTGAGCGCGAACGGCAGCGGATCCTCGAGCGGCGCGAACTCCCACTCGACGCGCTCGACGAGGTCGACCGAGCCGAGGAAGTCCCAGAGCCCGAGGTACGCTTCGTCGTCGGCGGCCACCAGGTCGATGATGCCGAGGGTGAACGGCTCCTTCTCCCAGCCCTGGAACTTGTAGGCCACGTAGCCGTCGATCGCCCCCGACTCGTCGTAGTGCACCGCCGCGTGCACGGCGTCGTCGGGCTCGCCCTTGTCGTCGGCGAGGCCGGCCGCCCGGTCCCAGTACTTGGCGTGCCGGTCGATCGATCCCGGGTGGGTGGCGTGGAAGCGGGCGAAGATCTCGGGGCCGATGGTGCGCAGGGTGGCCGCCTCGATCAGCTCCGCGCGGCCGCGGGGCTCGCCGAGCATCCGGAACCGGCTGTCGGTCGTGACCGTGACGTGCCGCACCCAGGTGGCCTCGCCGAACCCGAAGCGCCGGTAGATGCCCGCCTCGGAGGCGGTGAGGCCGGCCAGGGCGTAGCCGTCGTCGACCGCCTGCTGCAGGTCGGCGGTCATCAGGGTGCGCAGGAGTCCGCGGCGACGGTGGGTCGGACGCACGGTGACGTTCGAGACGAGGTGCACGTCGAGCGGTGCGGCCGCGCCGGTGTTCAGGGTGCCGGGGAACCAGGCGAAGGTGGCGACGGGCACCTCGACGCCGAGCGCGCCGGTGGGAGCGGTGCGGGCGTAGACGCCGGTCAGGCGGCGGCCGTCGGCGGTGAGGCGCTCGACCGAGCGGGCGAGCACCGTCTCGCTCTTCCGCGGATCGTGGAAGCCGCGCGTCTCGGCCTGCAGCCAGGCGGCCGACGCCGGGTCGGGCGTGCCGTCCTCCGCCACGGCGGCGGGGAAGGTGCGGAAGTCGTACTCGTCATGCGAAACCATGACTCCAGGCTATTGGCTGCGACGCACAGGGAGCTGGGCCCACGACGGCGGAAACCGCCCGTTAAACGTTGGTGGAGAGGGCCGAAGCCCTCCCCGCAGATGACTATAGCGGTCTGTCGGCCCCGGCGCCAATCGCTCAGCGGGTCAGCAGGCCGGCGCGCTCCGGATGCTCGTCGAACCACTTGCCGACGTACCAGCACATGGGCACCACCCGGTACCCGGTCGTCGCCTCGACGTCGTCGACGGCGTAGGTGACGATCTCGCCGGCATAGCCCTTGCCGCGCTGCTTGGGGTCGGTGAAGGTGTGGGTGAACGAGATCTGCTGCCCGCCGACGACGTAGTCGACCGCGCTGACGAGCGCCCCGTCGACCCGCAGTGCGTAGCGCTTCGCGTCGACGTCGTGACTGAATTCGCGTGCCATGGCCTCACCCTACGCCCGCCCCGGAGCCGCCCGGTGAACCGTCGCTGGCGCCGGGACGCCCGGATGAATAGTGTGAGCCCTATCCACAGGAGCGAGGTGATCGCGGTGAAGAAGCCGAGCGAGACCAGGGTCGTCGAGTACGACCGCACCGGAGACGTCGACGTGCTCGAGAACCGCACGCGGCCGCTCGCCCCACCGCCGCCCGGCCACGTCACGGTCGAGGTGATCGCCACGGGCATCAGCCACATCGACATCTTCATCCGCGACGGCCGCGAGGCGACCTGGGAGGACGAGCCGTTCCCCCGCCGCTCGGGCAGCGACTTCGCCGGCATCGTCGTCGACTCGGCCGACCCCCGGTTCCCGCGTGGCTCCGACGTCGTGGGGCACGTGCGCTCGGGCGCCCACGCCACCTACCTCACCGTTCCCGCCACCGCGCTCGTCAAGAAGCCCTCGCGGCTCAGCTGGGAGACGGCCGGCGGCCTCTACCTCGCCGGCGTCACGGCGCTCGACACCCTCGACGACCTGCACATCGGCGCGGGCGACACCGTCGTCATCTCGGCCGCCGCGGGCGGCGTCGGCAGCATCGAGGCGCAGCTCGCCAAGCACCGCGGCGCGAAGGTCATCGGCACCTGCGGCGCCCGCAACTTCGACTACCTGCGCCAGCTCGGCATCACCCCGGTGGAGTACGGCCCCGGCATCGCCGACCGCATCCGGGCGGCGGCCCCCGGTGGCGTCACGGCGTTCATCGACAACTTCGGGCAGGACGGCCACGAGCTGGCCCGCGAGCTCGACGTGCCCACCGAGCGGTACCGCTCGAGCGCCGACCGCCGCGAGGTCGAGCTGGCCCTGCTGCGCGACGACGAGGAGTCGGTCGCCCACGGCACCCGCCAGCTCGAGACCCTCGTCGGCCTCGCCGAGTCGCAGGCCTTTACGCTGCTCATCTCGGGCTTCTACCCCCTCACCGACGTGGTGCGCGCCTACGCCGACCTGCAGCGCCTGCACTCGCGCGGCAAGGTGGTGCTCGGCACGCAGCCCGTCTCGACCTCCCGCCACCTCAAGGCGCGCGACGTGGCCGACGCCCGCACCTGACACAGGGCCGCCACCCGACGCAATCCCCTTGGAGGTCTGGCGTGCGGCGAGGGCACGGTGCTGCTCGAGCGGAGCGGGTGCGAACCGCTGCCCGATCTCCCCGGCCATGAGCTCTTCGACAGCGGCTGCCCCCTCCTCGACACCGTTCGGGGTCGCCTGGTCGAGGGTGAGCTGCACCTGGCCTTCCTCTGGCCGACGGGCGGCGCAGCCGACTCGCCGCAGCACGTCCGGGTGTCCTACCTGGCGTCCACCGAGCCGCCCCGCTCGCGCCGACTGGGCGTGGTGCTGCTGTCCCCCGTGCGGGTCGACCACGGCCTGACCCACCGCGAGCTCGAGGTGCTCGGGCTGCTGGTCGACGGATGCTCGAACCAGCAGATCGCGGAAGGACTGCTCGTGACACCGCGGACGGTGGCCACCCACGTCGAGCACATCCTCGTCAAGCTGGCGTCGCCCACCCGCACCCACGCGGCGGTCCTGGCGCATCGCGAGGGGCTGTACGTACCGGCCTCGGGGAGCCGGGCGGTCTGACCACCGCCCTTCAGTCCGTCTCGAGCAGGTCTCTCCCCGAGCCGATGCCCTGCAGATCGGGCAGCATCGGGATGCCCTCCTCCTCGGCGCGGGCGAGGAGGAGGGCGCGCCGCTCCTCCAGCGGGGAGCGCCGATCGGGCGGGGCGACCTCGATCAGGTCGTCGAACGCGGCGAGCAGCCGCCGCACCACCGGTGGGGACGATCGGGCGACGAGCACGACCTCGTCGAACGCGATCGCGACATAGCCTCGCCAGGCGAGTTCACGGGTCACCAGCCGCAGGACGCCGGCGGCGTCGTGATGCTGCGAACCCGGCAGCTCCCGCAGGCACAGCTGCCGCATGGCGTCGTGCAGCCGATCGATGGCCTGCACGGCCGTGGCGGGATCGTGCTGCGGGCTCGAGGCGATGCTCCGCTCGGTGATGTCGACGAGCTTCCGGAATCCGTACGCCGCGTCTCCCACATGGCTGCGCTCGTTGTCGAGCACGACCATCCGGCGGATCGCCGACTCGTCCAGGGGCCGGTCGCCACTGTGCCGCAGCACGGCCCCTCCACGCGGCACGAAGTCGCCGACCGCGACGAGCATCTCGAAGCGGTCCCCGGCGCGCCGGGCCCGGTCGATCAGCCCGGCGACGTCGAGCATCACGACGACGCCCGACTCCGGCATCGTGATCACCCGCTCCCCCGTCACCGGAGGTGACGTCAGAGGGAACGCCCGCTCGATCTCCTCCTGCAGGTTGTCGCCCACCAGGTCGATCAGGCCGGCGACGCGCAACGACTGCCCGGCATGGTGCACGTAGCCCACGAGGGCGATCAGGCTCGCGAGCAGCAGCAGGTAGGCGACGGCGACGGTGACGCTCGGCACCTGGTCACCCGGCTGCGCCGACTCGTCCACCTTCGCCACGGCGATCATGCAGTAGAGGAACGTGGCCGCGAAGAGGCCGTGTGCGAGCTGGCTGCGCCGATCGGCCAGCAGCGCCCGCACGATCCGGGGCGAGAACTGCTGCATCGCCAGCTGCACCCCGAGGATCAGCACCGTGAGCACGATCGTGGTCACGGTGAGCATCGCCACGATCGCACCTCGGGCGATGCACAGCAGCGGCACGATCCAGAGGCTGTTGGCGCGCCAGCGGTACTGCGACTCGTGCCGGCGATCTCCGCTGGGTTCCGGCCGGCGTGCCTCCGACCGGGTCGCGCCCGCCGGCATCAGACGGCCAGACCGGGCTTCAGCACGACCTTCGTCCAGCCGTCCTCGCGGGCGTCGAACCGCTCGTACGCCTCGGGGGCCTGCTCGAGCGGCAGCTCGTGGCTGACGATGAACGACGGGGTCGCACGCCCCTCCGCGATCAGGTCCCGCAGCCTCCGGTTGCACTTCTTGACCGGGGCCTGTCCGCTGCCGAGCTGCTGACCCTTGAACCAGAACATCCCGTAGTCGAAGGCGAGCTGTCCCCGCTTGGCCAGCTCGTCCGAGGCCCCGGGGTCCTGGGGCACGTACACCCCCACGCAGCCGATCCGGCCGGTGAAGCGCACCGAGGAGACCAGCCGGTTCATGGTGAGGTTCGGATGCTCGTCCCCGCCCGGCTCGTGCGCCTGGTACCCCACGCACTCGCAGCCGTTGTCCGCGCCGAGCCCCATCGTCTGCTCGAGCACCGCCTCGACCGGGTCGACCTCGGAGTCGTCGATCGCGATCGCCCCGATCGATTCCGCGAGGGCGAGCCGATCCGGGTGCCGATCGACGACCATGACCTTGGCGGCCCCCCGGATCGTCGCGGACAGCGCCGCCATCAGTCCCACCGGCCCGGCCCCGTAGATGACGGTCTGGTCTCCCGGCTGCACCCCGGCCATCTCGGTGGCGTGGTAGCCGGTGGGGAAGATGTCGGCGAGCATGACGTAGTCCGACGCCCGCTCGTCCGCGTCCTCCCCAGCCGCAGGCAGTTGAAGTCGGCCCAGGGAACCCGCAGCAGCTCGGCCTGACCGCCGGCCCAGGGCCCCATGTCGGCGAAGCCGTAGGCGGCACCCGCGAAGGCCTTCTCGGGCTGAGCGGTCAGGCAGTAGTTGGTGAGCCCGCGCTCGCAGTTCTTGCAGTGACCGCAGGCGACGTTGAACGGCATCACCACTCTGTCCCCGACCCGCAGCTTGTCGACGCCGTCGCCCACCTCGACGACCTCGCCCATGTTCTCGTGCCCGAACCAGCGACCCGGTTCGAAATCGGTGCGCCCCTCGTACATGTGCAGGTCGGACCCGCAGATGTTCGTGGTGGTGATGCGCACCAGCGCATCGGTGGGGCGCTCGATGCGGGCGTCGGGAACGTCCTTCACGCTCACCTGACGCGGACCCACGTAGACGACTGCTCTCATGGCCTTCTCCTCCCCGACGACGACGTGGTCCCACCATTCGACGCCTCCGGTCCCCACCGGCACATCGGCAGGACTGCCGATCCCGTTCGGGTTCGGGCGCTACGCGGGCCGGTACCCCGTCGTCTCGGGCGGCGCCGCGTGCCGGATCATCAGGTGCCGCGTCACCGAGTAGTCCAGCAGCGGCTCGATGCTCATGTCCTTGCCGAAGCCCGAGCCCTTCACGCCGCCGTGAGGGGCCTCCGAGGCGATCGGCAGGTGGTCGTTCACCCAGGTGACCCCCACGTCCAGCAGCTGACTGACGCGGATGGCCCGGGCGACGTCGTTGGTCCAGACCGACGAGGCGAGCCCGTACGCGCTGTCGTTCGCGAGCCGAACCGCGTCGGCCTCGTCGTCGAAGGGCAGGGCCACGAGCACCGGCCCGAACACCTCGCCCTGCACGATCTCCGAGCTCTGCGCGGCCCCGACGATCAGCGTCGGCGGGTAGTACGAACCGGCTCGCTCGAGCGGAGATCCGCCCACGAGCACCTCGGCGCCCTCCGTGACGGCGCGGCTGACGAAGCCGTGCACGCGGTCGCGGTGCTCGGCCGAGATCAGCGGCCCGACGTCGGTCTGATCGCTCATCGGGTCGCCGACGCGGATGCCCGCGAGCTCGGCCCGGAGCGCGGCCACGCCGTCGTCGAACCGCTCCCGCTGGATGTAGACCCGGGTCGCCGCGGTGCAGTCCTGCCCGGTGTTGTACGTCGAGCCGAGGGCCAGCGCGTGCGCCATCGCCGCGATGTCCGCGTCGGCGAAGACCAGCGCCGGCGCCTTGCCGCCGAGCTCGAGGTGCACCCGCTTGACTCCCTCGACGGCGCCGCGCATCACGGCCTGTCCGGTGCGGGTCGACCCCGTGACGCTGACCATGTCGACTCCCGGATGCCCGGCGAGCGCCGATCCCACCTCGGTGTGTCCCGTCACCACGTTGAGCACGCCCGCGGGCAACCCGCACTCGGCGGCGAGCTCCGCGAGCCGGAGGGTGGTGCCCGGCGTCGGCGGCGCCGGCTTCAGGATGCTCGTGTTGCCGGCGGCGAGCGCCGGCCCCGCCTTCCACAGCGCCATGATCAGCGGGAAGTTCCACGGCGTGATGCCGGCCACCACCCCGACCGGGCGCCGGGTGAGCACCGAGGTGAAGCCCTCGCTGAAGACGCCCGCACCCGTGCCGTCGAGCGAGCGGGCGGCCCCGGCGAAGAAGCGCAGGTTGTCGGCCGCGAACGGGATCTCGCCGTCGAGCCCCGTGAGGTAGGGCTTGCCCGACTCCCGGGTCTCGATGCGCGCGAGCTCGTCGGCGTGCTCCTCGATGGCGTCGGCCAGCTTCAGCAGCACGCGCGCCCGGGTGCCCGGCGTCTGCGCGGCCCAGGCCGGGGCCGCGGCGCGTGCGGCGGCGACGGCCTCGTCGACGTCGGCCGCGCCGGACAGGGCGATCTCGCTCGCCTGCTCGCCCGTCGCCGGGTCGATCAGGGGGGCGGTGCCGCCCGTGCCCGGCCGGTACTCGTTGCCGATGAAGGTGCCCGTGGTGCCCGTGGTCATGTCTGTCGTCCGTTCGTGAGGTGCGGGAAGGAGAAGCGGGTGGTGCGCCCGGTCAGGAGTTGAAGCCGAGGCCCGCGGCGTCGAGCGCCCGGAGCCACAGGCCCCGGCGCCCGCCGTTGTCGTCGGCGGCGATCATCCGGGACCGGGTGAACTGCACGATCGGGTTGCGGAACGGCTCGGGCGGGATGGGGAAAGGCCGCTTGCGCACGATCTCGAAACGGGTGCGCGAGGTCGGCGCGCCGCCGAGGAGGTCGAGGGCGACATCGGCCGAGAAGCGCGCGGCCCCGACGCCGAGACCGGTGTGCCCGGCCGCGTACGCGACCCGCCCGCCGAAGGCCGTGCCGTAGGCGGCCGTGAAGCGGGTCGTGGAGTCGATCGGCCCGGCCCAGCGGTGACTGAACGAGATGTCGGCGAGCTGCGGGAAGGTCTCGAAGAACTGGCGGGCGAGCAGCTCGTGCGAGCCGCCCTCCTGCTCCAGCGCGGGGTCGACGCGGCCTCCGCGGTAGTAGAGCGCGTCCCAGCCGCCCCAGAGGATGCGGTCGTCGGCGCTCAGCCGGTAGTAGTGGAACTGGTTGCCGGAGTCGGTCAGCCCCTGCCGCTCGCCCCAGCCGATCGACTGCAGCTGCGAGGCGGTCAGCGGCTCGGTCATCAGGGCGTGGTCGTACAGCGGCATGATCCAGGTGCGCAGCCGCTTCAGCGGCGAGGGGTACGCGGCTGTGGCGATCACGGCCTGGCGCGCGGTCACCGAGCCGGACGGGGTGGTGAGGCGGAGCCCCGCCCCGCTGCGCTCGATCGACCGCACCGGGCTGCCCTCGGCGATGCGCACCCCGCGCGAGCGCAGCACCGCGGCCATGCCCCAGGCGAGACGGGCGGGGTCGACCATGACGTTGCCGGCGCGCGAGCGAAGGCCGGCGAGGTACGTCGGCGAGTGCACGTCGGCCTGCACCTCCTCGCGACTCTGCAGCTCGACCGTCTCCCCGAACTCACGCGCGAGCTCGGCCGACTCGGCGAGGGCGTCGACCTGCCACGGCTCGACCGCCAGGGCCGTCTTGCCGGCGAGCCGGAGGTCGCAGTCGATGCCGGCCTCGGTGACCTGGCGCACGAGCTCGGCGAGGTTGTGCTCCCCCTCCTCGTGCAGGGCGGTCAGCTCATCGGGCCAGAGGTGCCGGCCGTGCGCGAGCCCGTGGGTGAGCGAGGCCGAGACGAAGCCGCCGTTGCGGCCGCTGGCGCCGAAGCCGATGCTCTCGCCCTCCAGCACCAGGATGCCGAGGCCGGGGTCGCGGTCCAGCGCCCGCCAGGCCGACCAGAGTCCGGTGAAGCCGCCGCCGACGACGACGAGGTCGGCGTCGGTCGCGCCCGAGAGCGGTTCGCCGGGTTCCGGGGCGCCGGGCTGGTCGGTCCAGAAGGCGGTGGGACGGGCATCCGCCAGTGATCGGGCGATCTGCGCCCCGTCGGCGAGCGGCAGCGTCATGACAGCACCGCCGTCGGGACACCGCGGCGCTCGAGGGCGGCGGCCTCGATCAGGCCGGCCGCGCGGCGCACGCCTTCACCCGCGCGGATGCGCCGGCCGATCGCCTCGATCCGCTCGCGCAGGGCGGTGTCGGCGAGCAGGTCGGCGAGCGCCGAGGTGAGCTCCCCGGCTGTGAAGTCGTAGCTCGCCAGGCGGCGCCCGAGTCCTCTCTCGTGCACGCGCTGGGCGTTGTCGTACTGGTCCCAGAACAGCGGCAGCAGGATCATCGGCTTGCCGAAGTGCAGTGCCTCGGTGACCGTGTTGTTGCCGCCGTGGGTGATGACCAGGTCGACGAGCGGGATGATCGAGGTCTGCGGCAGGAACTCGGCGCCCCACATGTTCGGCGCCAGTTCGAGCTCGTCGTGCAGCGGCCCCATCGAGACGATGACGTCGTAGGGCAGCTCGGCCAGCACGGCGATGACCCGCCGCATCAGCGAGACGTCGGCACTGCCGAGCGAACCGAGGCTGAAGTAGACGAGCGGGCGGCCGCCGAAGCCCTCGGGCAGCTCGAACGGCTCGTCCGTCGCGCGCACCGACGACTCCAGCCGGTGCCAGCTCGCGTCGAGGGGGCGGGCGTCGGCGTAGTCGAGCTCCTCGGGGTAGACGTAGAGGTTGAGGTCGCCGGCGGGCAGGAACTCGAGCTCGGGCAGCGGGGCGGCTCCCTGCTCCTGCACCCACGCGTCGAACGCCTGCCACAGGGCGCGGTGGGTGCGGTCGTACTCGGCGCGGAAGCGCGCGTGCCCCTCGGCGTCGTCGTCGGCGAGGCCCGAGAACGCCGGGGCGATTCCGTCGCCCGGCACCTCGAGCGGGTTGCACGAGACGATCCGCACGAACGGCACGCCGGCGGTGACGAGCGCGGGGAAGAGCACGACATTGTCCTCGACGATGACGTCGGGCCGGGTGCGCTCGATGATCGCCTTCAGCGCGGGCTCGCTGTACTTCGCCCCCTCGATCAGCTCCTCCCAGATGGGCCGGATCACGGTCTCGAGCTGCGCCTCGGTGGGCTTGGCGAACTCGGGCGCGATGCTCCGGATGTAGTCCTTCCAGAACGCTCCGGCGTCCGCCTCCTCGCCGTCGGTCTCCTCCGCCGGCGGGGCCAGCTCGACGAGGTCCTCCTCGAAGCCCAGGCGCTCGAGCTTCCCGGCCCAGCTCGCCTCGGCGGCGAACACGACCCGGTGCCCGCGCGCGAGCAGCTCGGTGCCGATGCCGATGCAGTTGTTCGTCGGTCCGTATGCGCTCTCGGGCATGAAGAGGACGGTGAGTCGCTCGTCGGTCATGAATCAGCTCCTGACTCGTTGTTTGAATTGCTCTGAAAAGAATGGATGCGCGTGGGTCGTCGATATGACGGGCGAGCGCGGCCTAACATTGAACCGCGCCCGAAACAGCGGATGCGCACCGAACCACCACCGCACCGAGGAGCCCCATGGCCCGTCCCAAGCGTCAGGAGCAGCGGCGCAGCGAGATCGTCGCGGCCGCGCAGCGCACCATCGCCCAGCACGGTCCCGACGGGGCCCGGCTGAACCGGGTGGCCGAGGAGGCCGGCCTGACGAGCGGCGCGGTGCTGTACTACTACCCCGACATCGACGAGCTCGTGATGGAGGCGAACCGGGCCGGCATGGAGCGCTTCTACGAGGAGCGGGTGCGCATGCTCGAGAGCCTCGACGACGACCCGGTGCTGCGACTGCTGGCTCTGATCGACTCGGGCCTGCCGAGCGACTCCACCGATCCCGAGGTGCGGCTGCTCTGCGAGCTCGGTGGCTCGGCGGGCCGCAACCCCGTGATGGCCACCCTGCTGACGGCTCTGTACGACCGCCAGGTCGGCATGTACCAGATCGTGCTGGAGCAGGGCGCCGCGCGCGGCATCTTCGCGCTCACCGCCCCGTCGCTCGCCATCGCGCGCAACCTGGTGGCGCTCGAGGACGCGTACGGCTACCGCATGGTCGCCCGTCACCCCACGATCGACCACGTCGGCGCCCGTGCGCTGATCGTCGAGTACGCCCGGCAGTCCACCGGTCATCCCCTGAGCTGACCGGCCCATCAGGCGGGCTCGGTTCCGCGGGTGTCGGCCACCACCACCGAGCGGGTGTGGTCGATGCGCAGGCCGACCGCGTCGCCGCGGCGGGCGGTGCTCGTGGCGTGCACCGTGCATCCGATCGGCTTCTCGCGGCCGGGCACCGCCACCGAGACGGTCGAGCTGCCGCCGAGGAAGTAGGTGTCGATCACGACGCCCTCGAGCAGGCCCGCACCGCCGGGGGCGACGACCTCGATGTCCTCGGGCCGCACCACCAGCGTGACCGCGGAGCCCACGGGCAGCGCGTGCGCGGCGGGGAGCACCGCGAGGCCCGGCACGTCGACGCCGCCCGCCGTGGCCGTGCCGTCGAACAGGCTCGACGAGCCGATGAACTCGGCCACGAAGCGGGTGCGCGGGGTCGAGTAGAGGCCCACGGGGGTGTCGAGCTGCTCGACCCGCCCGGCGTCGAGCACGGCCACCCGGTCGGCCATCGACATGGCCTCCTCCTGGTCGTGGGTGACGACCACGAAGGTCATGCCGACCTCGTGCTGCATCCGCTTCAGCTCGAGCTGCATGTCGGCGCGCACCTTGCGGTCGAGCGCCGACAGCGGCTCGTCGAGCAGCAGCAGTCTCGGCCGCTTCACGATCGCGCGGGCGAGCGCCACGCGCTGGCGCTGACCGCCCGAGAGCTGCGACGGGCGCCGGCGCGCGAAGGTGCCGAGCCCGACGGTCTCGATGGCTTCGCCGACGCGCCTCTTCACCTCCGCCTTGCCGAGCCCTTCGGCCTCGAGCCCGTAGGCGACGTTCCGCTCCACGCTGAGGTGCGGGAACAGCGCGTAGGACTGGAACATCATGTTGACCGGCCGCTTGTGCGCGGGCGTGGAGACCAGGTCGACACCGTCGAGGGCGATCGTGCCCGCCTCGGGTGTCTCGAAGCCGGCGATCGAGCGCAGCAGCGTGGTCTTGCCGCAGCCCGAGGGGCCGAGCAGCGCGAAGAACTCGTTGTCCCCGATCGTCAGGTCGATGTCGTGCAGCGCCCGCACTCCGCCGTAGGAGTGGCTGACGCCGCTCAGCACGAGCAGCTCGGGGCGCACGGAGGCGTCGGTGCGGGCATCCGCTCGGCCGGCGGGGGCGTGGGTGTCCATGGTCATAGGGCTTCCGTGACGCGGGTGAGGCGCTGAGCGCCGAGGACGGCGACGACGCTGACGAACAGGAGGACGGTGGCGAGCGCGTTGATCTCGGGTGTGACCCCGAAGCGCACCATGGAGTAGATGACGATCGGCAGGGTCGGCGTGGTGGGCGCCGAGGTGAAGAACGCGATCACGAACTCGTCGATCGACAGGGTGAAGCTGAGCAGCGCACCGGCCACGATGCCCGGGGCCAGCTGGGGCAGCGTCACCCGGGTGAAGGTGCGCACCGGCCCCGCGCCGAGGTCGCGGGAGGCCTCCTCGAGACTCGGGTCGAGCTGACTCAGCCGCGCGAGCACGATCGCGGTGACGAACGCGATCGAGAAGGCCGCGTGCGAGAGCAGCACCGAGTAGAGCCCGAGGGTGAAGCCGAGCAGCGAGAACACGCTCAGGATGCCGATACCGAGCAGCAGGTCGGGCAGCAGCGCGGGCGCCAGGGCGAAAGCCCGGATGAGGCCGCCGCGGGTGTGCCGCTGGATGCCGACGGCGAGCAGCGTGCCGAGCACGCAGGCGATGGCGGTCGAGCCGGTGGCCACGATCAGCGTGTTGACGAGCCCCTGCAGGATCGCCTGGTCGCTGAACAGCACCCCGTACCAGTCGAGCGTGAAGCCCTTCCAGACGAAGAGGTTGGACGAGTCGTTGAAGGAGATCACGACGACGACCACGATCGGCAGGTAGAGGAACGCGAACGTCAGCCAGAACGGGATGCGGATGAAACGGGACTCACGCATCGCGGCGCACCTTCTTCCCCTCGGCCTGGGTCTTGCCCTCGGTGAGGCGCTTGGACAGCCGGCTCTGCAGCACGAGCAGGAGGAGCAACGAGACGGTCAGCACGAGCGCGAGCGCGGCGCCGAACGGCCAGTCGCGGGCCTTCAGGAACTGGTCGCGGATGAGATTGCCGACGAGCACCGTCTTGCCGCCGCCGATCAGCTCGGGGATGACGAAGTTGCTCATCGCCGGCACGAAGACGAAGACGCAGCCGGTGAGGATGCCCGGGATCGACAGCGGCACGGTGACCGTGCGGAACACCCGGAACGGACTCGCCCCCAGGTCGGTGGCGGCCTCGCCGAGCTGACGGTCCTGGTGGGCGAGCGCCGAGTAGAGCGGCAGGATCATCAGCGGCAGGTACATGTAGAGCAGTCCGACCACCACCGCCTGCGGCGTGTAGAGCATCGAGATCGGCTCGTCGGTGATGCCGAGGGCCTGCAGCGCCTGGTTGATCCAGCCTGCGTTGTTCAGCAGCAGGATCCAGGCGTAGGTGCGGATCAGGAAGTTCGTCCAGAACGGCAGCAGCACCGCGATCAGCGCGACGGTGCGCCATTTCGGCGACAGCCGGGTGATCATCAGCGCGGTCGGGTAGCCGATCAGCAGGGCGAGCAGGGTGACGACCGCGGCGATGACGAGGGAGTTGCCCACCACGGAGAGGTAGAGCGGGTCGAACAGCCGGGCGAAGTTCTCGAGCGTGAAGGTCCAGACGACGCCGCCGAAACGGCCGCGCTCGAAGAAGGAGTAGACGGTGATCAGGGCGACCGGCACCAGCACGAGCAGCGTGATGTAGAGCGCACCCGGGCCGACGAGCGGCACGGCGGCGAAACGGGCCCGGGCCCCCGGCCTGCGCGCGGGGGCGGCAGGCCGGGTGGCGGGGGGCGGGGGTGCCGGGCGGTTCCGCACGGCACCGGCAGGAGCGGTCATGGGGCGGGGCTCGGTCAGCCGGCGGCCATGATCTCGGTGGCGAGGCGGGTGTACTCGGTGCCGAACTCGCCCACGTCGACCACCGTCTCACCCTTCAGCAGCTCCGACGGCGGCAGGGCGAGGTTCGGGAACTGCTCGACCAGCGCGGGGTCGAGGGAGTCGATCGCCGCCTTGTTCGGCACGGAGTACAGGATCGACTCGGCGACGTACTTCTGCACGTCGGCCTCGAGGATGTAGTTCACGAAGGCCATCGCGGCCTCCTTGTTCTTTGAGCTCTTCAGCACCGTCATGGTGTCGACCCAGAGGTCGCTGCCCTCCTCGGGCACCACGAACTCGACCGTCGGGTCCTCGGCGATGGCGTAGTTGCACCAGCCGTCCCAGGCCTCGACCATGGCCGCCTCGCCCGAGACGAGCTTGCTGTAGAAGGTGGTGTCGTCGAAGGCGAGCAGGGTGTCCTTCGTCGACTCCATCTGCTCCTTGACCTTCTCGAGCACGGCCGGGTCGGTGGAGTTGACGGACTCGCCGAGCACCTTGAGCGCGGGCAGCGCCATCCAGCGCTCGGTCGAGAGCATCGTCGTCTTGCCCTCGAGCTCTGGCACCGGGTTCAGCAGGTCGTTCCACGAGGTGGGCGCGAAGCCGGTGAGGTCGGGCCGGTAGCAGAGGCCGGTGGTGCCCCAGGCGTAGGGCTCGGAGTAGACGTTGCCCTCGTCGTAGGCGAGCTCGAGGGCCTCGGGGTAGAGGTTCTCCTCGTTCGGGATGAGCGACTTCTCGAGCTCCTGCAGCAGCCCCGCCTCGTTCAGCGCCTGGGCGTACTGCCCCGACACGAAGGCGACGTCGATGCCGGGGTCGCCGCTGGCGGTGAGCTTCGCGACGATCTCCTCGTTGGTGGCGTGGTTCACGATCGTGACCGGGATGCCGGTCTCGGCCTCGAAGTCCTCCGCGAGGGTCTCGGGGTAGTAGTCGGCCCAGATGCTGACGACGAGACTCTGCTCGCTGAGGTCGGCCTCGGGGTCGATGGCCTCGGAGGAACTGCTCGCGCACGAGGACAGCGAGAGCGCGGTCACCGCCGCTCCGGCGAGCACTGCTGCGGACTTTCGGAAACGCACGGTTGCCTCCTGGTCGGGTCGCGAGAACTGAGTTGGCCGATTGTTGCACCGTCGAGCAAGGAATCACAATGCCCACGAGACGCCTGATCGGCGGAATTTACATGATTGTTCGAATTGGGGTTCAAGGAATGGATAGCCTGGGCGGGTGGACATCCGCCTTCCCACCGCCTCGGGCGCGGTGACGCTGACCGGGGCAGAGCTGCGCGTCGTCGACGGCTCGGGAGCCGCAGCCCGGGCGGGCTCGGGCGTGGGAGCGGAGCTCGTCACGATGGCGCTGGGCGGGCATCCGCCGCTCGTCGACGCCGGCACGGCACGGGTCGTCGCCGCCGGCCCGCCGCGACCACCGGGGGCGGGTGTCGAGCGCGACCTCGGCGTCGACATGACGAACTGGGCCGTGGTCGTCGACGAGGCGTTCCTCGTGAAGGTCGTGCGCGACTGGGGCGGGGCCGAGCGCTCGGTGCGCCAGCTCGACCGGCTCGCCGCCGCCGGCGCCGATTTCGTGCCGCGAACCGCGGGGCGCATCGAGTGGACGGTGCCCGGCCTCGGCACCACCACCGTCGCCGTCGTGAGCGAGTACGTGGCGGGCGCGAGCGACGGCTGGACCTGGGCGGTCGACGACCTGCTCGAGCACCTAGGCGGCGGGCCGGCGCCGTCGTGGCCCGCGGAGCTCGGCGCGCTGACGGCCCGGCTGCACCTGGCTCTGTCGGCAGGTCACGTCGCGCCGTCCGCGGCCACGAGTCCCGGAGGACCGATCCGGCACCGCGTGCACGCCGCCCTCGACCGGGCCGCCGAGGTGGCGACAGGCGACACGTCGGTGCGCCTGGCGAACCGGATGCCCGCCCTGCGCTCGCTCGCCGACACACTGCCCGACACGGTGGCCGGGCGCCTCATCCCCGTGCACGGCGACCTGCACGTGGGGCAGTTCCTGCGCCGGCCCGATCCCGCCTCGCCCCGCTACCTCGTGGTCGACCTGGACGGCGATCCGCAGACCGTGCCCGCCTCCCTGCTCGTCGACGAGCTCGAACCCGCCGCGGTCGACGTCGCCCACCTGCTGGTGTCGGTCGACCTGGTCGGCTCCATCGCCCAGCGCCGCCTCGGCCGAGCGGATGCCCGGGCCACCGCCTGGGCCTTTGACGCGCGGGCGCAGCTGCTCGCCGCGTACCGCACCGGACTGCACGACGCCGGCGCCGATGACCTGCTCGACGACCGGCTCCTGCCCGCGCTCGAGGTGGAGCAGTTCGCTCGCGAGCTCAGCTACGCGGCGCGCTTCCTGCCGCGCTGGAACTACGCCCCCGACGCGGGGATCACCGCGCGCTGGGCCCCGACCGCCGACCGAGAGGACCCGCCGTGGACCCCGCCCGCTTCGCCGACGACCTGACAGCCGTCCCGGGCGCCCTGCGCCGCCTCGCCGACGCGCTCACCGACGGACTCCCGGGCCTCGAGCGCGCCCGCACCCTGCTCGCGTCGCCGCGGCTGCGCGTGCTCGTCCTCGGCATGGGCTCGAGCGCCTACGCGGCGGCCGTCGTCGCCCGTGAGGCGCGGAGCCTCGGCCGCGACGTCGTGGTCGAGCTCGCCAGCACGGCGCTGCTCCCGCCGCCCGCCGACGACCTCGTGGTCGTGGCCGTCTCGGCCACCGGGGGCAGCGCCGAGGTGCTCGAGGCCATCGAGCCGTATCGCGGAACCGGGCGACTGATTGCGGTCACGAACGTCGACGACTCACCGCTCGCCGTCCGCGCCGACCTCGTCGTGCCGCTGGTCGCCGGGGTCGAGGCGAGCGGGGTGTCGTGCCGCACCTTCCGGCACACGCTCGTGGTGCTGGGGGCGCTGCTGAGGCCGGCCGTCCCGGCGGGGCGCGCCACGACCGCCGGGCCCGGCGTGCCGGAGCTGCTCGGGGTGCGCGACCCGGCCACCCTGGCGCGCGACGCCGCGGCGAGCGCCGACGAGCTGCTCGGCTCGGCGGCATCCTGGATCGACGACGCCGACCGCCTGCTCGGCGGCCCCGACGGCACCTTCCTGCTCGCCCCGGTCGAGCGTCTCTCGTCGGCGCAGCAGTCGGCGCTGATGCTGCGCGAGGTGCCGCGCCGGCCCGCCTGGGCGAGCGAGACCGGGGACTGGTCGCACGTCGACGTCTACCTGTCGAAGACGCTCGACTACCGGGCGCTGCTGTTCGCCGGGTCGACATGGGATGCGCCGGCGCTGGAGTGGCTCGACTCGCGCCGGGCGACGGTCGTGCTGGTGGGCTCCTCCCCCGTCACGTCTGCCGGCCTGCACGTGCGCTACCGCGGCGACGACGACCCCGCGGTCGCGCTGCTCGTCGAACCCCTGGTCGCCGAACTCCTCGCCGCCCGCTGGCACCGCGCCGACCCGGAGTTCGGCTGGAGCCGCTCACTCAGCTGAGCACCGAGCGGTCCTCGCGCCTAGAGGTCTTCGCTCCACGACCCCGCGTCGTCGTCGCTTCCACCCTCTGACGGCGACGACGACGCCCGGCCGCCCGGGGAGCCGAAGCGCAGCCGCAGCATCTCGTCGCGGAAGTGGGCGATCAGCGGCTCGTCCTCGATCTCCTCGAAGCCGCTCGGCTCGGTGTCCGACACGAGCTGGCTCGCAGGCCCCACGAGGAACGTCGAGCGGCCCACTCCCCCGTCGCCCAGCCGCGTCGGGATCTCGACCGTGGCCGAGGTGCCGGCCTTGGCCAGCGCCTCCGCGTACTCCAGCAGCGCCTTGGCGATCGCCGTGCCCGTGAGGATCGAGTCGCCGGCGTAGAAGATCCTGTCCATGCCTCCACCCCACCTGGAACGCCGTCTCGCTCCAACAGGGTTGACGCCTCCCGCCGGCAGACGCTACCGCGCCTCGTCACACAGCCTCAGAGCGAGAACCCGAGGGCGGCCGCCGAGACGGAGAGGAAGCCGACGACCCCCGCGTCGATCAGAGCCGGCCCCCACCTCCGCCCGCGGATCAGGTCGGCAGCATCGACACTGGCCGTGCTGAACGTCGTGTACCCGCCGAGCAGGCCGGTACCGATGACGGCCACCCACGCCGGCGCGTAGGAGGTGGTCGCCGAGCTCATCACCAGGCCGAGGAGGAACGAGCCCGACACGTTGATCACGGCGGTGCCGATCGGGAATGCCATCCCGGAGCACTCCTGGATGTGGCCCCCGACGACCAGCCGGGCGACCGCGCCGACCCCTCCCGCCAGAGCGATGGCGAGGACGGTCAGCAGCGTGAACGACGTCACGACGACCCCGGCGTCCGCGCCCCGGCGGCGTGCGCTCGGCCGCGGGTGATCCGCTCCACCAGCGCCCGGCCGGCGAGAGCGGCTGCGACGCCGGTGACGAGGCTCCCGACGGCGTACAGCGCGGCGTCGCCCACCGACCCGCGAGACGCCGCCGCGGCGGCTCCCACAGCGAACGACCCGTACGTCGTGAACCCGCCCATGAACCCGGTGCCGACGACGAGCCGCACCCGGCGCCGGAACATCGGTGTGCCCCGCCGCGCGACGAGCGCCGCGTAGACGACCGCGAGTGCGAACGACCCCACGACGTTGATGACGAACGTCGTGTGGAGCACGAGATCGTGCGGCGTCGCCAGGTCGAGCGACTCCCGCGCGACGGTGCCGACCGCTCCGCCGACGAACACCATCGCGACCGCCGACCACGAGCGGTGGTCGGGCGTCATCCCGTGCGGGGTGGGGGCCATCGTGCCCGTGGGCGGTGCCGCCGTGATCGATCCCGATGCCCGCACCATCAGCAGCCCCCCGTGTCGTCGTCACGACCATCATCGGAGGAGCGGCACGACGGGCCACCCGACAAACGTCGGGACTTGGACCGCCGAGGCGGTGCCCCTGGAGGGACTCGAACTCGTTAGGTAGGCCCGCGACACCTTGGCAAACCCGCAACTTCCGCGTATTTCCGCGGTTCTTGAATCATATCGATGCCCCTGAATCAGGCTTTCTTGAAACCAATTGTGGGCAAAATGTGGGCATGGAATCGAACGCTTCGTCCTGTTACCATCGTGACGCATCAGGACATCGCTAACGTCCGTTAGCAAGTCGGGATCCGTCTGGGCCACGAGAATTCCTGAGGGCTTTGCCTCCTTAAACAGTGCGGACAATGGAACTGATGCACGCAAAGAGGCGCAGTCGGTCGCCTTGTAGATTCCTCAGCTGGAAGACCTAGCTTCAGCGCAGCGCGTCTGCCGCACTGCGCGCGACTGCAAGCGCGACCGGAGCGGGAACTCCGCGCTTCAAGTGCCGAATCGCGTGCGCGTACGAGACGGCCATGAACTGCTCGCGCCCCGCTTCCCTCACCCCCCACTCGCGACAGCGAGCACGAGTCTCACGGAGTTCACCGTTCGGCAAGTAGTCGCCGTCCGCCCAGCGCTCATAGTCGAACGAACTTCCACGTGCCACCAGAGGCGAGCCAGGATGGAACATGAGGCTCATCTCGAGGGTGATCGGATCTTCGCCTGCCGGCCCATTTCCTGTGTAAGCGAAATCGACCATCATCGGCCGACCTCCATCCACCACGAGAACGTTCTCGCCGTGAAGATCTCCGTGACAGACGCGCGATCTCATGTCAAGAGTGAGCGATTCCACATCCGAAAATTCGTCAACCGAGGCTCCCGCCGATATCAGCTCGGCATCAGACAGATGTGCACGTCTAAGGTCTGCAACGGTCACGCTCGACGTGTCGCCGACGTTCCACGGCACCAGCGTCAGTTGAAGTTTGCTAATTACGCTCGAGCCCGCACCGTCGTCGACTGCAGCCAGGTCGAAGAGAGTCGTCGGATTTGACGCCAAGCTTGAGAAATACGCAGCGCGGTCACGGAGTCCTGCACTGAGAGTTTCAATTGTCGGCGCCCAGTTGCTCGCATCCAGATAGCCCTCGACCCACAAACGCCGACGTTCCAATTCGTCGAGGACCCACTCTCTCGCGTCGGCCTTCACAAAGGCACGCATTTCGGGCGCGCCGAGGCGCCGCATGGTGACAATCGCGTTTGTCGATCCGGATAGCCCGCCCGCACGGGTGACTTCAACCTCCGTCATCCCACGATCCACCGCGAACTGTGAGATGGCTCGCCGGAGGAGCAAGTCGAGGTCGGTCGGGGCCGTGAATTCAAGCCCAACAATCTTCAACTGTCCCTCTTGAATCGGTCTTAGCCGATTGGTGAATTCGCCCTCGACGCCTTTGACGACGGCTTGGCACATGCGCAACGCTGGGACACCATGGGCTGCAGCAGGCGATGCTCCGGAGGTGTAAGGCTCAGTGTCTTCGATTGTGCCGAACGCCGACAGAATGATGACAGGCGTACCTGGCTGAGATTCGCGCAGTTTTGCCACAACCGCGAGCCCGTTCGTCTCACTGAGTGAAAGATCGCGGGGTTTAGCCGGAATTCTCAAGTCGCACACCGCGAGGTCGTAGACATTCGCCGCCATAAGCTCCAGGGCGGACTGAGTATCGCCCGCCCAGTGCACTACCGCGTCGGGCATCATGTCGGCGATGTCCGCCTCGGCTGCCCTGCGGCTGTCCGCATTGTCTTCGACCAGCAGTACGTCGAATCGATCCGGGCTCATTGTGGCCACCTTGCTTCTGCGGACGTCCCCGCATCCTTTCGTGGGCGCAGCATGATGGTGCCCCCCAAAGACTTCATCGCTTGCACGGCCGTCGGAAGGCCGAGGCCGAAGTGGCCAGCTTCACTGCGGGAAGTTGTCCCAATTTCTAAGGCTGCGGCCAAGCCGTCCGGGGGAAGACCCTCACCGTCATCTAGCACTGCAATCCAGGCTTCTGCATCATTCCGCCCCCAGTTGATTACGACCAAATCCCTGACCGCGGCGCTAGCCTCGACAGCGTTCCTTATAAGGTTGGCGAAGGCAAGTGAAATCAAAGTTGGATCGCCTTCGACGAGGACGGGGTCGGACCGGCCAAGGATGACCTCTTTCGCCAGCCCCTCGCTACTGACCTGGGACGCGACCACTTCACTCAGATCAAACTGCGTGACCCGCGGCGATTGTGCCGCCTCTCCTAGATCTTGCAGCGCCTCAAGGAGTTCACCCATTCTGACTAATTCGACACGAATCGCGCTCGTTTCATAGCCATCGCCGACGTCACTTTTGGCGGCGCGGCCGATCGCCTGCACCACGGGGCGAACTTCGTGAAGCACCCGCTTGGTAGCGATCTGCAGCGCTTGCGCCTGCACCGCAGGCACCCCTTCCTGGGCCGTCATAGATTCAGTCGTGACATCTGGCAGCAAAGCCCCCGTGCTGAGCATCGATATCACTCGATCCAGCACTCGTTGAGTCCAGGAGTCCGTCTCGCGAGCGCGAGACGTCGCAACGAGGTCCAGATCCTCTGCTACCGCACACTCCAGTAGCGAGCGAGCGGCGCGCAGCCGAGTCGTCGCGGAGTCGTCCCTTAGTGCTTCGATGGCTTCAACGCGATTCACCTCGCAGCGCCGCCGAGGCCGTAGAACTGGGCTCGCGTTTCGAAGGCCGCGCGCCCACCCTCCATCAGCTCCGAGATGGCGCTGACGATTGGTGAATCCTCCAGCGATCCCGATGCAGCCGCTCTTCCTCGTTCTCCGTCGGAATCCATAAGAATCACGCGAGCCGCGTCGCCAAGTACCGGGATGTTGGCGTTATGCGACGAAAAGATTGTCTGAGCGCTCCCGCGGCGTTCGCGTACCGCTGCTATCAGGGTCGACACGATGAACGCATTGTCTAGATGGTCTTCCGGCTGATCCACTACAAGCACGGTATTCGGCAACGCAAGAAGAATTGGTAAGACCACGGTGCATCGTTGGCCAATCGACAGATGCTGGATTGGTTTGTACTCCGGGCCGTCAAGCAACTCGAGTGAGACGTCGTCTTCGACGTCGATCGCGACTATGGCACCGACCCCACCTTGTTTCAGGGCCGCGAGGACAGAAGAAGCGCGGTCAGCGGGAAGACCAGTCGCTCGAGCAAGATCCTCGAATGCACCAGTCTCAGTCCATTCCACCAGTTCGAATGGAGCGACAGATGTGGCAAGTGATGGGGCCAGGTTGTTGTAGTGGAGGCCACTCCCACGTAACGACGCGACGATCGCCGAAATGTAGGATTCGAGACGTTCCCCCGCGGACACTTTCACACGAATCTGTGGGCCCAGTTGAGCGTTGAGCAATTCGGCTACACCCTGTCTCGAGGTGAGCCGATCCGCCCGCTTTGCTGAAAGCGACTCGTAGGAAGCCCGGCGCCGTTGCTTCGTTAGATCGAGCCGCCTCACGAATTCGGATCGCCTTGCATGGAGCGCGTCAAGCTGTCCTTTAATCTCTTCAAGCTGTTGAACGCGCCGCGTCGCCTGGCTAAGACCGTCCTGGGCCGAGTCGAGTCGTTGTCGAAGTGCGCGTGAACTCGCGTCAAGCTCGGCGCGGTGTCCAACCACGGTTTGGGCTTCGCGAGTCAGCGCGGAGACAGCTTCCTCGAACTGGACCGCGGCTTGTTCTAGCAACAGCCGCGCGCGATTGACGCGCTCGGCGCTAGCTGTCTCTGAAACGGTATTCGCAATACTTTCAGCTACCTCTACAGCGCGATCCCGCGTCTCAGAGGCCCGAGCACTTAGCTCGACTACCGATTCCCTCGCGTAGAGAAGCGCGTTCTCGCGACGCGCGAGCTCGGCGAGGCGGGTCTGTGCGCCAGTGAGGGCTTCCTGGTCAGCAAGTGTTGCGGTTGAACTCGAAAGAAGCGCCTCCTGGGCGCCACGTGCTTCCCCCAACTGGGTGTCGACCGCAGTGGCGCCGGATAGCGACTCGTTTGCCTTGTCCAATTCCGCCAGACCAGACGCGATCTCGTCCGTTAGCGAGGCGGCGAGGGCGCCGGCAGCGAGAATTTCGGCTGCGGTATCCCGCGCAGTGGGCAGGAACCGATCCAACAGAGCGATTCGACCGTCAGGGCTGACGCCGATTGATTCGATCTCACTCTGGGCCAGAACAGTGCAAGCAGGCGAGACGGTGCCCGAACTAGTCACGCCCTCCGCAGTCCTCGTGAGCGTCCAACGCTCGTCACCCTCCCTCAGCGTGAGCGTTACCGCGCCGCCATCAAGTGTCGCTACAGCTTGCTGCTCGCCCTTCGTGCCGGCATCAGTTGTGAACGAGCCCGCGTCCAACGCGTATCTGATCAACTCGATGACAGACGTCTTGCCAGTGCCCCGTGCGCCGATCAAGACGTTGAGAGCCGGATCCAGGGAAACATCGAAATCGGCAAGAAATCCTTCGTGCTCAACTTCGATCCGCTCGATGAATGCCATTTTCGCCCTCCACTGGTCTAGGACAACATCCTTCCATTTAGATTCCTCAGCCGCGCGCTACGGACGATCACTATCGAAATGAGCTCCGTCGTTGCAGAACCGTCACGTCGTCCTCCAGAGGAGAAGTCGCGTTGTGGTCCGTTGGGGCCGGACCTTCGAGCAACTTCGGATCTCCTCACTCACGGAGACGCTGCCGCATTATCGCCGGTGCCGTGTCTTAACACAGCGAGTGCTTCGCGAACCCCCGACCGGGCTCCGTCGGAACCGGTATTCGCCCGACGGCCTCATCATCGAACGCTGGCGACAAATGCGCCCTATCGGTCGCGTTTCGGCGATGATCGACTTGGAGAATGCCACATTCAATCACGGAGTAGGAGTGCGTACGTGGTGCTTGCTGGGGGTGCAGCCGACAAAGTCGGTGGAGTAATGGAGAGCACGTGGACCGTCTTGCGTATGACCGAGATCCTCGACGGGACAGCATCTGCCATGACGGTGGAACCCGTCGCAGGCGATGGAGCAGAGCTCTGGGTAGACCACGCCGGCCAGAGGAGCTTCGATCAGGTCAAGTTCCGGTCGTCGCGTTCCTGGACGATCGGACGTTTGACTAGCGACGGAGTACTGCCGAAGGTGCTTCCCCACCTGCGTGCGGGAGCCGCGATTACTCTCGTTATCACTAGCGCGTCCGATGAACTCGATCGACTGATCGCTTACGCGAAGGCGTCCGAAAGTTCTGCAGTCTTCGAGAGTGTCGCGTCCGAGAACCGTATTCTCGTCGACCGACTTTCCTCGTCATGGCATGCAGAGATCGAGGAGACTTGGCAGTATCTCCGCTCCATCACAGTGAGACATGAGAATCTCGAACGGCTCGAGGAGCTCGTCCGGCTGAAGCTCGGAACACTGATCCGCGGCGACGGCCGAGAGGTCGCCGACCTACTGGCTTCGTGGATACCCAAAATCTTGCATCGCGAGATCACTGCGCGGGACATACTCGACATGCTCGAGAAGCGCGGATTCCCCGCAAAACCGGCCGCTGACCACGGAAGCGCCATGCTGAAATTGCGCGAGACGGTACAGCGGCAGGTAGCGCGAGTGCACGATTCGCTTCCTCCACTCGGCGCCATCGAACGACACGAGAAGTCGATTATCATCGATCACCTCACGCGAGAGAATGGACCGCGAATAGTCATCGTTCACGGCAAGGCCGGGTCCGGAAAGTCAGCACTCACTGCAGCAGTCGCATCAGATATCTTCGACCGCGGCCACCCAGTGGCAGCGGCGCGCATGGATCGCGTTCCCGAACACGTGTCGACCGCGCGGCAACTCGGCGGCATCATCGACTTGGATGACTCACCCGTGATCCTTATCTATGAGGCACGCAGGGATAGCCGTCCGGGCCTTCTTCTCGTCGACCAACTCGACGCCGTTAGCACGTATAGCGGCAGGATGCCCGACACCTTCGACGCCGTCTCAGACCTAATCCACCAGAGTCGGGCCCTTCGACACGTCAAACTCCTCCTGGCCGTTAGGACGATCGACCTCGAACAGGACCCGCGGATGCGTCGTCTCGCGCAGGACTCGGACGTGGAAACCGTCGAGGTTGGCGACCTCGATCCCGAGGACGTTGCAACCTACCTTCGTGACCTTGGGTACGACCCGACCACGCTAAGCCCACAGACTCTCGATCTACTCCGAGTGCCGATCCACCTGTACGTGTTCTGTCAGCTCGAGCGTGAAGACCGCACACAGGCATTTCAAGCACTGCCCGACCTATATTCGTCCTACACAACGACGTTCCGAAACCGACTGCATCACCGCGGTCTCGATGACCACTGGGCAGCGACTTCGAAGATCCTTGTGGAGAGAATGAGTCAGGACGAAACGCTGAGCGCCCCGAAAGCGATACTCAACGCGCTCCCACCGTTGTACATTGATGCGCTGATTTCCGAGAACGTGCTCATCGACGACAACGGACGGGTCGCATTCTTTCACGAGACATTCTTCGACTTTCTGTTCGCTCGATCTTTCAGCCATCGTGGTGAGGATCTGGTCCAATCGTTCGTCGCGAGCGGACAGGGTCTATTCCGGCGCTCGCAGCTTCGCCAGGTTCTGGCCTATATCGCGTCGCGGGAGCCGCTGATTTTGACATCTCAGGTCCTCGCGATCGCGCGGAGCGAAATGCGTCCGCACCTCGTCGCGACGGCTCTCACCGTGCTACCTCAGAGCACTCCACAGGACGGTGACTGGGACTTACTGGAGCCCACGCTCATGAATCCCGGGCTGCTCGGGGAAGCGGTCCAAGGCCTTCTTCGAGTGCCTGCTTGGTTCGACGAGGCCGATCGGCTAGGACGCATCGAGGCACTACTAGACCAAGAGGACTCCGCTCACAGCACGCTCGCTGCGGTAATCACGCACGTGTCGAGGGTGTCCGGTCGCGTCCGAGCATTGATCGCCCCGCTACTTGCTGAGGCCACGTCCTACACGTCGGCCCTTCGGCAGGTGTTCGACCATGCCGAGTCGTCCGCATCAGTGGATTATGCCCTCGAGTTGCTGAGTAACGGCGCCCTCGATGGAGATGACGGGGACTTCTTCGATCCCCTGGGAGCCAGGCTCTTCTACCGCCTGAATGAGTCTTCTCCTCTGGGAGTTATCGAGCTTCTTAGGGTCGTCCTTGAGCGAGCGATCCGGATTGCAGACCAACGGGGTGAATTTGATCCGTTTGCAGCGGGGATCGTGTCAGGCAAAGTACGGATCAGAGGCCTGAAGGAAATCGCAGCGGCCCATCCCATGGAATTCGTAGGCGCAGTGGGTCCACTGGTCCTCCGCCTCGGCGACGAGCGCCAAGACTCAATTGAGCGAGCGTCCGGGACACGATGGAGATGGGTCATCAGGTCCAACCACCATGAATTCGTCGACGAGCTGTTCTTTGCCTACCGGGAAGCTCTCCGAGAACTCGCCCGCAGGAAGCCCGATGCGCTCTGGCCGATTCTCGATGACTTCGACCAACGGCGATCGCGCGCATTTGATTTCCTGACCGCGTTCGCACTTCGATCCGCTCCAGCAGACAAAGCTGTGGACTGGTTGCTTGCGGATGAGTCACACCTGCAGGTCGGATGGTCGGACAGTTCACATTGGGAGTCGCGACGATTGATCGAGCGAGCAAGTAGACGCTGTTCGGAGGTGTCTTTTCGCGCACTCGAAATCGCGCTGATGAACTATGTGACGCCGAATGAGCGCCGCGCACATAACTTGCGCTGGCGAGGGATGACGGAGTTAGAGTTTCTGACCGCGCTATCCGCGGAGCGCATCCAGGACTCAACTTCGTCGCGCATTGCCGAGCTCCGGAGAAAGTTCCCCAACTGGACGCCCCGTGCACCACGAGGGGTAATTAGCGGCACAGTCGCTTCTCCAATCCCTCCGGGTGCTCCAGAAAAGATGACTGATACCCAATGGGTATCAGCTCTCCAGCGCTACCCCGATCAGCACGACAGTTCCCGATGGCTAGCAGGCGGCTCATGGGAACTCTCGCAGGACCTCGCTCGTGTCGCTGGAGCCGACCCGCCGCGCTTCACAGCACTTGCCCTCACCTTCCCCCCGAGTATGGTTCCCGAATACGGCGCGAGCATTCTACGCAGTGTGGCCGATCACATCGACGAACGCTCACTGACTCAGTTGTGCTGGAAGCTCGTCGCAGACCACCCCGCGCACGCAAGCCGCCCGATCCTCGACGTCATCGATACGCTCTCGGAACCGCTCAGTGATGACATGCTTGATCTACTCCGGCTCGCTGCGGCGGACAGCGATCCAGACGCGCCCGAATCGGGGGAGGCCGCGTCCGACGCATCGGAAAGCGATCTCACCACCATCGGCCTGAATTGCGTTCGCGGCCGGGCGGCGTGGACCATTGCGCGCCTGCTATTCAGAGACCCAAGTCAGGCCAGCCGTTTGGAGCCACTGGTCAGCGAACTCGTCGGTGACATCGTCCCCGCCGTCCGCGTCATGGCGGCAGAGGCCATACTTGCACTCTCAAACGCAGACCGCGTGCGAGCACTCGAACTCGCCCGGAGGATCCTGAACGGTGACGATGAACTCTTCGCCGCACGGCCCGTCCTTCAGCTGCTTCGTTACTGCGTCCTCTGGGAGCCGGATGAGTTCGCATCCGCGCTCGACAGAGCACTCGTGGGCCCTGACCAGGAAGCTGCAGGAGCCGTGTGGGTGAACAGTCATGTCAACGGCGCGATCCGCTCGACCCGCTTCGGCGCATTCGCCGATTTGAGCGAGTCTGCACGCGCGGGCGCTGCGGCAGCACTCTGCAGAAATCCCGCGCTTGACCCAGACCTCGTAGTCGATATTTTCTCAGATGAGTCCTCGGTGGTGCGCGGGAAGGCGACGGCCGCGATCCAAGAACTGGACTCGATAGATGAGAAACTCGCGAGTGAATTGTTGACGCGATACATAGAAAGCGAGGCTCTTCCAAGCGCCATTGAGTTCGCGCTCGCCGCCCTTGAAAGTGCAACATTCCTCCTCCCGTCGGTCTCCCTCAATCTGTGTAGTCGTGCCCTCTCGATATTGGAAGACGCACCAAAAGAGCAGCGTCACTGGATCGACTGGTCTCACCTCGTGACTGTGCTCGTGCGGTTGTACCGGCAGAGCCCGAGCCTCCGGGAGGACTGTCTAGATCTGATCGATCGGTTGGTTCTACTTCGTGCATGGGGCATTGAACGCGAACTCGACTCACAAAGCGACTCATGAAAGACGCTTCCAAGTCCCGTATCTCCGCGGCTTTTTGAGTAGGGGCGGGAAACATGGACGAAGTCGGCCGCCCTGAGCAAAGTCCGTTCTGCTTGACTGGCCAAGAGCCGCGGCCTGACTGGCCAGATCGAACGCCCGATCAGTCGATCTGTGGCCTGCAGCGGAGGAGCACATGAATCTCATCGACCGAGTGCGCACGGGACTTGCGAATCCGAGATCGACAGTGGATCCAGTCGTGTTCGAGGAATTCGCTACTACCGTTCTCGGGGAGATATACCCCAATCTAGTTCCGGTCCGAGGTGGAACCGACTGGGGCTCAGATGCCGACCTCATTAGCGACTCAGGTGACCGAGTCTGGATGACCATCACCAGCTCTCCCTCTATCGAGGGCGCGCGCAAGAACCTGGCGAGCTCTCTCGATTCCCTGCTAGCGCACAATATGGACGGTTCGAAGGTGATAGCGGTTAGCCTCGCTTCGATTGACCGCCGAGCCCGAGATCGGCTCAAGGGCGCTGCGAGCGCCCGCGGCTTCGTCCTCGTGCAGACATACGATCGAAACTACTTTGGCGATCGCCTGCTCCGCCTCGGTGACTGGCGCGAGAAGCTCCTGGGTCTCCGTAGTGGCCCATACGCGCTGTCCTCGAAATCGCCGCGCGCCGTCTCAGTGACGCAGGACGATTTGGTTGGCCGAGAGGACCTCGTGGCGCGAATCGCCCAGGCAAATGGGGATGTGATCGTGGTCGGCCCGCCAGGGATTGGCAAGACAGCAGTCGTGGAAGCAGTCCAGGGCATCCGATTCATCGCGGACGAGGAGGCGACGACTGCGCAACTTCTAGGAGACATCATTGACGATGCGCCAACGGTGATCGCTGTCGATGATGCCGCGCGGATCACTACGATGCTTGCCCGACTCGACACGCTCCGGCGGGCTGAAAAGCTTCGATACCGTATAGTCGCCATCTGCTGGCCACAGCAGCTTGAAGAAATCGCGAATCATCTTCCCGGTGCGGAGCCAGTCGTGATCGATCCGCTCCCCCGGAGTT
The DNA here is from genome assembly GCF_015350805.1 of Herbiconiux sp. VKM Ac-1786. GTDB lineage: Bacteria > Actinomycetota > Actinomycetes > Actinomycetales > Microbacteriaceae > Herbiconiux. Next base: position 393,763 of record NZ_JADKSG010000001.1, read on the forward strand.
TCATTGGGGAGATCTGTCGCAGTCGCGGCATCCGGCGTCATGACCTCGTGGGACGCGTCGTCCTGCAAGCCCACGGTCGTCCAGGGTGGGCTGTCCGGCTGATCGAGACGTTTCTCGCCGACAAGACACGCAGCGACTTCTTCACTGGGCAAGCCGTCAACGGATGGGTCCGCGCCTACTTGCTCAGAGCTGGACTGCCCGCTGATTCGCTTTCGCTACTTTCGGTACTGAGCATGGTCGAGTACGTCGAGACAGACGATGTAGATCATCTCGCCAATCTGCTCGGCATGACCAGGCGTGAGCTCGCCGCCGCAGTCAACGCGCTCGCCGCTGGCGGTCTACTCGACGTTGAGGATGGACGCAACCAGACACTTCGCTACTCGGTCGTGCCTCCTCAAGTGCGCGCAAACCTGATCGCCGACGCCTATCTCGGCGAATTCATCCCCATCATCAGCGCTCGGACGCTCTACGACAGCTGGCCTGACCGACGTCTCGCAATCGCAGCGGGCATGGCGCACGCAGCGCGTGTGAGTGGCATGCACGACCATCCCCTAGTCACCGAGATCGCCCTCGCCGGACTAGTCGACGCAGCGCTTCCAGGTGATACTGGCCGCCTCATCCAGCATTGCCTGCTGCTCAACACGCCTACGGCGTCAGCCGCACTCGACGTTGTTGAGCGGGCCGTAGCCTCGATCAGCGTCGAGCACGCGACAAATCACTATGCTCTCGCCGTGATTGGCGGCCATGAACCGACGGCAACTGCACGATTCCTCGAATCTGTGCTGACTGGAGCATCGGTGACCACGAAAGTTGCCGGCTCCAGTGTCCAACGATTCGTGCAAGGTGTCCGCCAATTTGGCCCCGTCCCAGAGCCCGATATTGAAACCCTCCTGCGAACGGCAAGAGATGCGCAACGCTGGGCCTCTACTCACTCAAGCTTGCGCTCCGGGGAACTTCACGCGCAGATGGTCGCGGCTCTGCTCGCTCCTGTCTTCGACGCCACTTATCAGGCCCCCGATGCCGTCATGTCGATCAGTATGATCAGCGGTGTCCACAGCGTAGCGGGTATGGACACACTAGTCAGCGAAATCTGGCACCCATACTGCGCGGCCATCCCCGGGCAGCTCAGCCCCGGAGCAGCCCTCTCGTTGATCGCACTCGTCGGTGCGTGGGCACGTGCGGGGCGGGGGCACGGGGTGGCCCATAACGGAAAGATTCCTCGTGCCCAGCAGACAAGAGCGCGAGTGCACGGACGCTCTATCGGCAGATGGGTTCGCGACCATCTTCCGGATAACCCGTTCATCCGAGACAAGTTTCGCCGTAACGCGCTCCTGCTCGGCCTTGATCTTGTTGAGCCCGATTCCCTTGTCGCACGACTACTGCCGCCGCGCCACAAATCAGCGGACCGGTTGTCGGCGTTCGAAGAGCAAGCCACAGCAATCCGTTCGGCCATTGCGGATATGTCGATCGCTGAGGTTATGAACGAGGTCGTGATGCTCAAGCGCTACGAAGCTGAGGCACTGGGTGCGTCCGGCAGCCTTTGGAGGGTATGGCGCGCCGTCACCGACCTCCACGAAGATCTCTTACCTTGGCTCGGCGCCATTGAGTCGGCAGACCTTCTTGACGACGCCGCAGAACTAATCGGAGCTGCACACACACGATCCCAACTCAGCCGTGCTCGAATCAGCGAGTATATGGGGCACCCTGCCCTTCGTGGCGCTTTGGTGAGCGCAGCCCTGACAGGCGACGCCGAACATAGCGCGATCATCATGGCTGACATACTTCCGACTGACCTTCTCGGGTTCGAGTACGACATGGGTCGCATTGCGCCGACCGCGCTTCATGGTCTTCTCGGGCATGACAACGACGTGACGGCGGCGACCGCCGCTCTTCTAATGGCGGACCCTGAGCACGCAGAGCTCGTTGGGCTCAGACCCAGTACTCACGAATTATGGCGTTGCGCGGCATCCAAAATACGTCTGCCCTTTGCCGGCGCGACCACGGACACCGCTGCCCACTTACGCGGTCTCGCTTCTCTCGCACCCGATCTCTACGCCGAGTTGCTGCTCCGGCCCGATGCCACTGATCTAGACATCGGATATCAGATCCCGTGGAATGACGTCCAGCTGTCGGCCCCAGATCTACCAGGCAGCCTACGCAGGGCAATCTACCTTCACTGGCGAGAAAGCGTCGTATCGCACTATGCCCTTGCAGCCGTCACTGGCGCTGACATTGACTGGCTGCGAGGGTGCGTCGAGGACGGCATTGTCACGCCTAGTGCCGCGACTTGGCTGCAAGGTAGTGATGGTCCCGAGCCAACACTCGAGGAAATTGCTGCGCTCCTCATCCCGCACGGAGTCGCACCGCTCGCCATTGCGACGTCGATCGAACTGGGCACGCAGTGGGGAGAGGACTATGAACGAATCGAGACATACCTTGACCGATTCAACGGGATGTCCGACCATCAGGATGAAGGTGTCCGGGCAATGAGCGTGGCGGCCGTCGCTCACTACACTCCTAAGCTCGAGAAGGCACGCGCAGATGCTCGCCGACGTGCAATCTGACACAGCCTACGTAAGTGAAATCAAGCAGATCGCTACCTTCGCTCAACCGCATCCACACCGGCAACCGAGACCATTCCCCACGAGCCCCACCGGGCCACCGCGCTTATCACCGCTTCCTGCCGTTCTACTTCTCCATCATCTATCCCTTCTCATTTCAGCCCCTCTTCTCGCCTGTGCCACTGCCACCCCTTTACTTCCCAACCTCCGTCAGACAGCAACGATGTTTGGGGGAGGTTGGGAAGCGCGCTCTGCGCGGGGGTGGCGGTGGCACAGGCGAGAAGAGGGACAAACCGTTCCATTACCTATTCCCGCCCGAGGAATAGGTAATGGAATATCCACAAGCATTGAACCGAATGCGGAAATTCGATCCAGAGTCGAGCACACAACCTGCTTCCGTGCACTGCAGGGGGCCAAATACATGCCCCCTACGGGCGCCGCTCAGATGTCTCCCGTCCGTTACAGAATTGACCAGAGGGATCAGAGTCGAACCGCGGCGACGATAGCGTTTGGCGACAGGTAGCGGAGAAGGCAGAGGTGGCTAGAGATGGCAGGCAGCGTGACCCCGTACAGCACCTCGCAAGGCAAGCGATACCGCGTGCGGTACCGGAAGCCGGATCGCGCCCAGACGGACAAGCGGGGGTTCAAGACCAAGCGCGAGGCCGAGCTGTTCCTCGCCTCAGTGACGGTGTCAAAGGCGGCCGGTGACTACATTGATCCAGCTCTGGCTCGCGTCTAGGTCGGCGATCTCGCTCCTCTGTGGCTGCGCTCGAAGTTTTGGTGCTCAAGCCGTCGTCGTCAAAGCCGCTTGAGGTCGCATGGGGCGTTCATGTGTCAGAGCGATGGGGGCACCGCGAAATCTCCACCATCGTTCCCTCCGAGGTGCAGGTCTGGGTGAGCGAGCTGGCGGGTCGCCGGTCGCCTTCCGTGGTGATCCGAGCGCACGGAGTGCTCGCGGGCATCCTCGACATGGCCGTCATTGACCGTCGCCTTCCCCGGAACCCGGCGCGCGGAGTGAAGCTGCCCCGCAAGACCGGGAAGCTGAATCGCGTCTACCTCAGCCACGACCAAGTTCATACGCTCGCCGGCCTGTCTGCGCATCCGACGCTCGTGCTTTGCCTCGCCTACACCGGCATCCGTTGGGGAGAGGTGACCGCGCTGCGCGTTCGGCACATCAACTTCCTTCGGCGCCGGCTGAACGTCGAGGAGAACGCTGTGAAGGTTGGCGCCATCATCCACCTCGGCACGACCAAGGGGCATGAGCGTCGATCCGTGCCCTACCCGGAGCTGCTCAGCGCGGGCCTAGCCGAACAGTGCGCCGACAAGGGGCCCACGCAGCTCGTGTTCGGTGGCGGCACCTTCCACATGAAGTCGCCGGACTCCGTCGACGGATGGTTCGTGAACGCCGTCCGCCGCGCGCAACAGGCCAACCCCGACTTCCCCTTCCTCACCCCGCACGACCTTCGGCACACGGCCGCGTCGCTCGCGATCAGCAGCGGTGCGAACGTGAAAGCGGTGCAGCGGATGCTCGGCCACGCCTCGGCCGCTATGACCCTCGACACCTACGGGGATCTGTTCGACGACGACCTCGAGCTGGTGGCCGCAAAGATGCAGGACGCAGCACGCGAGGCGAGTGTCGGCAAGAGCTGGGCGATCAACCTGGCGTAAGCGAGTGCCGCGGGACTCGACATCTCTACCGCCGTGGCGAATCACTCGCCTTTCCTCCCCAGTGCTTACAAAATAACATTTGGGTGTAATATTAGAAGCGCGAGTGAGGAGGTAAAGCTATGCGTGCTGTTGATGCTCTGGAAGTTCTCGAACTGCTCGGTTCGACGCAGCGCGGTCTCGTGACGACCGCTCAGGCTCGCGAATCGGGCCTGTCGGGCGTAGACCTGACCCGCCTTACCGACTCCGGGAAGCTTCTCCGTGTCCGCCACGGCGTTTATGCGCTGCCCTCAGCGGGCGTGGACCGGCTGCAAGACTTGCGTGGGGCATGGCTAGCGGCCACGGCGAATGGGGACGTCGTCGTTTCTGGCGCCTCTGCGGCCGTTGTGCATCGGCTTGGTGACCTTGTCCCCGCGGCCCACGAGTTCACTGCCCCGGTGCGACGCCAGAGCACGCTGCCAGATCTCCGCTTCCATCGCGCCGAGTTGACAGACAACGATGTGACCGTGGTCGACGGGCTTCCGGTGACCACGGTGGTGCGTACGGCCGCTGACCTCGCGGCGGCGTCGCTGGATTCCGATCACCTCGCCAGCGTTCTCTCTGCCGCGGTCGAGGATCAGGATGTCGACGTAGAGGAACTCGCGCGGGCGCTCTCCCCATACGCCACGCGCTACGGGTTCGATTCGGGGCGAGCGCTTCTCGCAGAGGTCGCACCCGGATACCTGGCATCAGCACTCCGCAGCGTTGTTCGCGCGGCGGTCACTCGCTCACCCCAGTTTCGTAAGCAAGCTTTGAAGCTTCTCGAAGAATCAGATGGCGCGAAGACGCTGGTGTCACTCCTCGAGCAACGTTTTGCGTCATAGAGCGCCCCAACATTGGAGGAGATACAAGTGACGCTAACAACAGTGCAGTTGGCGAACCTCGCGCGGTCGCTTCGGTCAAAGCTGAACAACGAAGCACGTCGGCGTGGTGTCACCGCGGATGTCATAAGGAAGCAATACATCTTCACGGTCTTCCTGAGCAGGTTGTTTTCTACGAAGCCGCAACCACCATGGATCCTCCTCGGCGGGAACGCGCTGCTCATTCGCACCGGCACTGGACGCTTCACACAGGACATCGACCTGGCCCGCGAAAGCGAGTGGAAAACGACCGAAGACGCACGTGCCGAACTGCAATCACTCGCTGACGCCAGCGCAGACAGGGATCCATTCAGCTTCGTGATCGTCTCAGTCGAACCGCACTCTGATCCTGACCCGGACGGATACGGTGCGAAGACGGCGAAGGCGAGGGTGCAGGCACTCCTCGGCACCCAGGCCTTCGAGACGTTCACCATCGACCTCACCGAAAGGCGTCACGTCGATGCACCCGTCGACCAGGTGCCCCTCCGCGCGATCATCGACCACGACACCCTCGCTGATCTCCCTTCTGTGCCGACTACTCCGCTCGAGAACCATCTGGCCGATAAGGTGTGCGCGATGTACGAGCGACACGGGAGCGCCGGCGACTCGCCCTCCACCCGCTACCGCGACCTCGCCGACATCGTTCGGATTCTGGACGTCGGCCCCATCGATGCCGCTCGCCTCAAGGAAGTGCTCGACCGCGAATCGGGTCGGCGGAGCACCACCCTACCGAGCCGCATGGAGGCGCCTGCCGAAGAATGGCGGACCGCGTTTCCCCGCCAGGCACGAACGTTCGCTGAATACCCGAGCAAGCTCTATGAACTTGAGGCCTCGCTCGACGAGACACGGCCGTGCCTGGATCCCATTCTTTCCGGCGAGCGGACCTCCGGCACGTGGGATCGTGAGAAGCGCACCTGGTTCGACTGACACCGCACACGGCCGAGTATGGGCAAAGTGTGGGCAAACACGATATCGGAGCGAGAGTGGAAGGCTCCAGATCCGCGGAATCACGCGGATCTGAGCACCTGGCAGAACGGTGCCCCTGGAGGGACTCGAACCCCCAACCCTTTCCTTAGGACGGAACTGCTCTTCCATTGAGCTACAGAGGCTGACGTGTCGAGTTTAGCGGCCCGGCAGGGGTAGCGGCGCTAGACGACTGGTCTATTCGGGCGTAGGGTGGGGTGCATGACCCTCACCGCCAAAGCCGAGCAGACCCGCGGCTCGATCCTCGCCACCGGCGAGGAGCTGATGCTCGCGAAGGGCTTCACCGGCGTCGGCTTGCAGGAGATCCTCACCACCTGCGGCGTGCCGAAGGGCTCGTTCTACCACTACTTCTCCTCGAAGGAGGGCTTCGGCGTCGCCGTGCTCGAGCGCTACGTCGAGACCTACCTCACCGCGGTCGACGCCCTGCTCGCCCGGCCGGGCACGGGGCGCGAGCGCATCCGCCTGCTCGGCGACGCCTGGGCCGCGCGGGCGGGCAGCGCCTCGGCCGGGCGGTGCCTCGTGGTGCAGCTCTCCGCCGAGGTCTCGGGCTTCTCCGAGCGGATGCGCGTCGCCCTCGCCGACGGCGTCGCCGCCCTCGTGGCGCTGTTCGCCGACGTCGTCGCCGAGGGCCAGGCCGACGGCTCGATCGCCGCCGGGGCATCGGCCCGCGAGCTCGCCGAGGCGCTCTACCAGCTCTGGCTCGGAGCCGCCCTGCTCGACCGCCTCGCCCGCGACGGCTCCCCCTTCACGGCGGCCCTCGCCGCCACCGACCGCCTGCTCAACCACCCCTGACCCACCCGAACCCGAACCCGAACCCGACGAGCCAAGAACCGACCCCCAAGGAGACCCCCATGCGCGCCCTCACCCACGCCACCTTCGGCGATGCCACCGACGTCCTCGACGTCACCGAGCTGCCCACCCCCGAGCCCGGGGCCGGCGAGGTGCGCGTGCGCACCGTGCTCTCCCCCATCCACAACCACGACCTCTGGACGATCCGCGGCACCTACGGCTTCAAGCCCGAGCTGCCCGCGCAGTCCGGCACCGAGGCCGTGGGTGTCGTCGACGCGCTCGGCGAAGGCGTCGACACCCTGAGCGTCGGCCAGCGCGTGGCCACCGGCGGCACCTTCGGTGTCTGGAGCGAGTACTTCGTCACCAAGGCGGCCGGCCTCATCCCCGTGCCCGACGCGATCAGCGACGAGACCGCCGCGCAGCTCGTCTCGATGCCGTTCAGCGCCCTGAGCCTGCTCGACTTCCTCGAGGTGGAGGAGGGCGACTGGATCCTGCAGAACACCGCGAACGGCGCCGTCGGCAAGCTGCTGGCCCAGTTCGCCGCCGCGCGCGGGGTGCGCGTGCTCGGGCTCGTGCGCCGTGACGCGGGTGTCGACGAGCTGGCGCGGGTGGGCATCCACGACGTCGTGTCGACCGAGCACGACGGCTGGCGCGACCGGGTGGCCGAGCTGCTCGACGGCGCGAGCCCGCGGGCGGCCGTCGACTCGGTGGGCGGGGCCTCGGCCGGCGAGCTGCTGTCGCTCCTCGGCGAGAACGGCACGCTCGTCTCGTTCGGCGCGATGGAGTCGGGTCAGCTGCAGATCTCGTCGGGCGACCTGATCTTCAAGCAGGCCACCGTGAAGGGGTTCTGGGGCAGCACCGTCAGCCGCGAGATGGAGCCCGCCAAGCGCAACGCCCTGTTCGGCGAGCTGCTCCAGCGCGTCGGCTCGGGCGAGGTCGAGCTGCCCGTCGAGGCCGTCTACCCGATCGAGCAGGGCCGCGAGGCCGCAGGCGCGAGTGCGGTGCCCGGTCGCCGCGGCAAGATCCTGCTCAGCTTCTGACGACGAGCGGATGCGCGGCCGCCGCCCGAGCGAGCACCACCGCTCAGGCGGCCACCGCCCGCGCCACCGCGACCCGAACCGGCACCACCGCTCAGGCGGCCACCGCGAGGAACGGATCCCACGCCGGCTCGACCCGCTCCGCGCCCTTCACGGTCCAGCCGGCCTGGTGCGGCATCCGCGGCGCGAACCGCAGCGACCACCCCATCTCGGCCGGCGTGCGATCGCCCTTCACGTTGTTGCAGCGCAGGCAGCAGGCCACGAGGTTCTCCCAGGTGTCCTTCCCGCCCCGCGAGCGCGGCTGCACGTGGTCGATCGTGCTGGCCGACGCCCCGCAGTACCCGCAGCGCTGCGAGTCGCGCCGCAGCACGCCCCGGCGTGAGACGGGCATCATCCGATTCGTGGGCACCCGCACATAGCGGGTCAGCAGGATGACGGCCGGTCGGTCGAAGTCGGTGGCGATCCCGTGCACCGGATGCTCGGCATCCCGTGCCAGCACCCGGGCCTTGTCGTTCAGCACGAGCACCAGGGCCCGTTTGAACGACACGACGCCCAGCGGCTCATATCCTGCGTTGAGTACCAGTGTTCGCATGCTCTCCCTTTCGAAGAGACCTGGACGGCTTCCAGGTGTTCGACGTGCATCCGCTCATCAGGCGAACGGGGAGACGGGAGGGCACAAAAAAAGGCGCCGTCATGATGACAGCGCCTTACTCTCAGAACCGGGTATCTGGCTCTGACTCAGCCCACTCGTGTGCCGGCGGACGCGCAGCACGAGGCGATCCGTGGTGGGGATGCTCCTGCCCTGCGTCATCAGGCTCTCCGGGTTCTCGAGACGATCAGAGCGCCAGGATACGACAGAATCGGCGCGCCACCTACAGGTAGCGCGCCGATTCAGGTGCCGGAAACGAAGTGTTCACACTCCGAGAGCGGATGCCCGCCGGTGGATCAGGCCGACTAGACGATCCGCACGAAGTAGTAGCTGCCCCAGAGCGGCCGGTGCTCGACGTAGCGACCCCAGTCGGGCGAGTCGATCGATCCGCCGGCGCCGTCGTAGATGCCGACGTGACCGATCGGCCAGATGATCAGGTCGCCGGCCTGTGCATCGGCGGGCGAGATCGGGATGCCCAGCGCGGCCTGGTTGCTCACGAGGCGCGGCAGGTAGATGCCGAACTGACCGAAGACGTACTGGGTGAGGCCGTCGCAGCCGAAGCTGGTGTCGGGGCTCGCTCCGCTGCCGTAGGGCACCTTGCCGACGAACTGCTCGGCGTACTCCACGACGGCGGCGCCGCTGTAGGCGCCCGACGGCGGGTTCACGGTGAAGGCGCTCGAGGCAGCTCCACCCTTTTCCGCCGCGGCGGCGGCTGCGGTGGCGGCCGAGGCTGCGGCGGCCTCGCGGGCGGCGGCGGCCTGCGTGGCGGCGACCGCGGCGGCGGCGCGCTCACGGCTGGCCTGCAGCTCCTCGGGCGTGGGAGCAGTGTAGTTGTCGCGGCTCACGGCCAGGGCGGCCGAGGCGTCGGGCACCACGAGCGTCTGGTTTCCGGCGAGCTCGCCGTCGGTGGCGACACCGGACTCGAAGTTGCCGCCGCCGCCGAAGGCGTAGGCCGGCAGGGCCATGGTGGCCACCAGAGCGGCGGCGAAGGTCATGACGACCGCGCGCCCGGCGCTCTTCTTCGACGGCTTCGCGATCCGCGGCATCCGGATGCCCGGCCGCTGCGTCGCGACGGGAGCCGGCTTCTTCACCTCGAGCGCGGTCGTGGTGGCCTTCGCTTGGGCGCCCGGCGTCGGAACGGCGAGCACCATGTCCTTCGAGGGAGCGGCGACCGCGGTGTTCGCTGCGATCGAGTTCTGAGCCTCGAGTTCCCGCAGTCGGCGCCGGGTCATCGGCTGTTCGGGTCGGTCGTTGTCGGGGTTCTGCTCGTTGTCGAGCGAATCACCAAGTGGGGCCAAGATTGTTTCCTCCGGCACCTCTCGCAGCAAGGGCAGCTGCTCCCGTCCACACCGAGTCCGTGTGCAGTCAGCGGCCAAGAGACGGGAATCGAGGTGTCTTGGCCCGTGTCCGTCGCCATTCGGGGGCCGGCGGACTCGTTAGAGAATACGGGAGGGGGGTGGCTTTGTCACCTTGAAACGGGGTGTTTTTAACATTTCGGTAACGCCCCGTGCACAGCGACCGGCTAGATGCCAACGAATATATGGCTTGCGACCTCATTGGGCAGTTCGATGCCCTCGTCGAAACCTTCGACCTCTACAAGAACGTAGGAGCCCACCGCGGTGAAGGCGGCCGTGTTGCCCGGCACCACACCGGCCTGCTTCAGCTGCAGCAGCAGCTCGGGGTCGACCTGCGCGGGCTCGCCGAGGCGGCGGATGATCTTGGTCTGCGGCCCGACGGCACCGTGCACGAGCGTGACGATGTTGACGACACCGCGGGTGAAGGGGATCGACTCCTCGTCGCCGAACGCGTCGAGACCCGGGATGGGGTTGCCGTAGGGCGACTCGGTGGGGTGGTCGAGCATCTCCAGGATGCGCCGCTCCACCTGCTCGCTCATCACGTGCTCCCACCGGCACGCCTCGTCGTGCACGAGCTCCCACTCGAGGCCGATGACGTCGCTCAGGAGGCGCTCGGCGAGCCGGTGCTTGCGCATGACGGAGATGGCCTTCTTGCGGCCGACCTCGGTGAGTTCGAGGTGGCGGTCGAGCGAGACGACGACCAGTCCGTCGCGCTCCATGCGGCCGACGGTCTGGGACACGGTGGGGCCCGAGTGCCCGAGGCGCTCCGAGATGCGGGCGCGCAGGGGGTTGATGTTCTCCTCCTCGAGTTCGAGGATGGTGCGGAGATACATCTCGGTGGTGTCGATCAGATCTGCCAAGTGAATACTCCTTGCGGCCATGTGAGGCGTACCTAACCCAGCCTAGTGTTTCGCCGCGACATCGAGGCGGGTGCCCGCGTCGATACTATGGTGCCCATGGCCGAGATCCAGATTCCCACCGACCGACTGCCCGTAGACGGACGCTTCGGCTGCGGCCCCTCGAAGGTGCGCCCCGGTCAGCTCGAAGACCTGCTCACCCGCGGCGCCTCGCTGCTCGGCACGAGCCACCGCCAGGCGCCGGTGAAGAACCTCGTCGGCTCGGTGCGCGAGGGCCTCTCGTCGCTGTTCTCGCTGCCCGAGGGCTACGAGGTCGTGCTCGGCAACGGCGGCTCGACCGCGTTCTGGGATGCGGCCTCGTTCGGGTTGATCCAGAAGCGGGCCGAGAACCTGTCGTTCGGCGAGTTCGGCTCGAAGTTCGCCGCCGCCGCCGGGGCTCCCTGGCTCGAGGCGCCGCACGTGGTGAAGTCCGAGGCGGGCTCGCGCGGCGAGATCGTGGTGCTCGAGGGCGTCGACGTGTACGCCTGGCCGCACAACGAGACGTCCACCGGCGTGATGGCCCCGGTGCGCCGGGTGCACGGTGACGAGGGCGCGCTGACCGTCGTCGACGCCACGAGCGCCGCGGGCGGCATCGACTTCGACGCGGCCGAGGCCGACGTCTACTACTTCGCCCCGCAGAAGAACTTCGCCTCCGACGGCGGCCTCTGGTTCGCGCTGATGTCGCCGGCAGCGCTCGAGCGGGTCGAGACGGTCGCGGCGTCCGGGCGGTACATCCCCGAGTTCCTCAGCCTGAAGAACGCCGTCGACAACTCGCGGCTGAATCAGACGCTGAACACCCCGGCCATCGCGACCCTCGTCATGCTCGATGACCAGGTCTCGTGGATCAACGGCAACGGCGGCCTGTCCTGGGCCTCCGCCCGCACGGCGGAGTCGTCGGGCTCGCTCTACGAGTGGGCCGAGAGCACCTCGTTCGCCCGCCCGTTCGTGACGAACCCCGACCACCGTTCGCAGGTCGTCGTGACGATCGACTTCGACGACTCGGTCGACGCCGCCGCCGTGGCCAAGGTGCTGCGGCAGAACGGCATCGTCGACACGGAGCCCTACCGCAAGCTCGGCCGCAACCAGCTGCGCGTGGCGACGTTCGTCGCGATCGAGCCGTCCGACGTGAAGCAGCTCATCGCCGCGATCGACTACGTGGTGGAGGCCCTGGCGGCCTGACCCGCCGGTGGGCCGCCCTCGGGCGGCCCGCCGTCAGCGGTCACCAGCGACCGGGGCCCTCCGCGTGGGGATCGTCGAGATCCTCGTCCGAGTCGGCGTCGTCCGAGTCGTCGTCATCGTCCGAGTCGTCGTCGTCGTCCGAGTCGTCGTCGTCCGAGGCTTCGAGCTCGGCGTCATCGGTCACGTGGTCGTCGATGTCGATGCCGTCGTCGAGGTCGAGCACGTCGTCCGCGTCGTCGAGGTCGTCCTCCGCCTCGTCGTCGTCGTCGTCCGAATCCTCGTCGGACTCGTCGTCGTCTGCGTCGTCGTCGTCATCCGCGTCGTCGCCGGCCTGGGCCGCCGCGAGCTCCTGAGCCAGCTGGTACTCGGCGAGACGCTCCGACCAGGGCAGCCAGTCGGGGGCCACGAGGGCGCCCTCGCCCGGCAGCAGCTCCACCTCGAGCACCGACGGCGCGGACTCGGCGTCGACGCGGCCGAGCGTGACCGTCCAGTGCCAGCCGGGGTAGCCCGGCAGCCGGGTGGCGAAGAAGATGCTCAGCACGTGATCCTCTTCGGCGCGATGCCCGATCACCTCGCCGACGGTCGCGCCGGGCGTGATCTCCCGCAGCGCACTGCGAGCCAGCTCAACGGCCTTCAGCAGCACCTCGTCCACGACGGGCTCGGGCGCGGGATCGACGGAGGCCGCCGACTCGTCACCGTCGCCGGGAGCGGCGGCGGGAGCATCCGTCATCACGCGTCCAGCTCGTCGGCGACCTTGCGCAGCAGGGCCGCGATCTTGCGGCTGTGGGCGTTGTCGGGGTAGCGGCCGCGCTTGAGGTTGCCGCCGATCGAGTCGAGCACCTTCACCAGGTCTTCGATGATGACCGCCATGTCGTCGGCGGGCTTGCGCGACATCTTCACGAGGCTCGGGGGCGCCTCGAGCACCCGCACCGAGAGCGCCTGAGCGCCGCGCTTGCCGTCGGCGATGCCGAACTCGAGCTTGGTGCCCGCCTTGACGGTCGTCCCCGCAGGCAGGGCGGACGCGTGCAGGAACACTTCTTGGCCGTCATCGCTGCTGATGAAGCCGAAGCCCTTCTCGTCGTCGTAGAACTTGACCTTGCCGGTGGGCATCGTGCATCTCCTCGTGTAATCGGCCCGAATACCGCTCGTGGCCGACCACCAGCCTACCCGTGCCGGTATCCTCGGACTGTGAGCGATGCCGAGAACACCCCGCCCAGCCGAGTGCAGCGGTCGCTGACCTTCATGATCGCCGCGGTCATCGGTCTCTCGGTGCTCGCATTCGTCGCGCTGCTGATCGGCCTGGCCACGCAGACGCTGAACTACGACCTGCAGATCTGGCAGGTCGTCTTCTTCGTGCCGTACTTCGGTCTGCCCATCGGCTTCGTGCTGATCTTCGTGCTGCTCATCATCAGCATCCGCCGTCGCCGGCAGGATGCCCGCGGGAGTAAATGAGCGATCCGCTCCCGCTCGCCCGCCGGCTCACCCGCCTCGACGACGACGCGCTCATCACGCTGCTGCTGACCCGGCAGCCACCCCCTCGCGAGCTCCGCGACTTCTTCGACCTCGCCGACGCGCTGCTCGACCCCGCCTCGATCCGCCCGGCCCTGCGCACCCTGCCGCGCACCGAGCTCGAGCGCCTCGCGTCCGGTGCCGCGCCCGCCGACCTCGACACGGCGGTCGCCCTGGCCCTCGTCGTGCCGGATGCGGAGGCCGGCCCGAGCGTTCCCCCCGAGGTCGCCGAAACGGCCGGGCTGGTGCTGGCCGAGCATCCGCTGCCCGACGCGCCAGGGGCTCAGGATGCGCCGCCCGCCCCCGAGGGCGACGACACCGCCGAGGTGCCCGAACCCGTCGCCGCGACCGCCCGCGAGCGCGCCTTCACCGCGATCACCGCCGTCGCCGAGCTCGTGCAGCAGCTGCGCGTCGCCCCGGCCCGGGTGCGCGCCCGCGGCGGCGTCTCGGTCGCCGAGGAGAAGCGCCTCGCCCCCCTGCTCTCGCTCGAGCCCGAGGCGGTCGGTCCGCTGGCCGAGGTCGCCGTCGCCGCAGGCCTCGCAGCGGTCGACGGCGAGGAGCTGCTCTCGACCGAGAGCGCCGACGCCTGGAGCACCCTCACCCCCGGTGGGCGCTGGCTCGCGCTGGCCGGCCGCTGGCTCGACGGGCTGCCCGCTCCACTGCCCGAGCACCTGCGCACCGCCCGGGTGACCGCTGCCACCGCGCTGGACGCCGCCTACCCGGCCGCCGACGAGCCGATGCACACGGCGCTGCTCGACGCCGCCGAACGCGGCGAGCTGCTCGGCGTCTGGGCCTCGGGCCGGCTCACCCTCTTCGGCCGCACCCTCTTCGAGAGCGCCACCGACACCGCCCCCGGCGCGCTCGACGCCGAGCTGCCGCCCGAGGTCGACCAGGTCTACCTCCAGCACGACCTCTCGGTGATCGCCCCCGGCCCGCTCTCCCCCGCGCTCGACGCCCGGCTCCGCCTCGCCGCCGACCTCGAGAACCGCGGCGTGGCCTCCGCGTACCGCATCTCGCAGCCGAGCATCGACCGCGCGCTGTCCTCGGGCGAGACCGAGGAGTCGCTCCGGGAGTTCCTCGGGGCGCTGTCGCTGACCGGCATCCCGCAGGCCGTCGACTACCTGCTCACCGAGGGCGCCCGCCGCCACGGCCTCGTGCGGGTCGTCTCCCGGCCCGCGAGCGAGCTGCACCGCAGCACCGCCGGCGACGAGCCGCCCCGCACCCTCGTGCAGAGCGCCGACCCGTCCCTGCTGACCGCGCTGGCCGCCGACCAGGCGCTCTCGGCGCTCGGCCTCCGCCGCGACGGCGACGGGGCGCTGGCCACCCGGGCGACCCCCGCATCCGCCTACTGGCTGCTGCTGGACGCCCGCTACCCCGTCATCGCCGAGGACGCCGACGGCCGCGTGCGCCTGATGCGCCGCGCCCGCGTGCTGCCCGCCCGCCCCGCGGCGAGCGCCGACACCGCGCCCACCGCCCCGGCCGCGGTCACCGACCTCGTGCTGCGCCTGCGCGACGCGGCCCGCCGCACCCCCGACGACGCCGACGCCTGGACGGCCCGCCTGCTCGACCGCGCAGTGCGCGCCCGCACCCCCGTCACCATCGGCGTGCGGATGCCCGACGGCAGCACCACGCGCCTCGACGTCACCCCGCTGAGCCTCGCCAACGGTCGGCTCCGGGTCTCCGACGAGCGCGCCGGCGTCGAGCGCACGGTGCCCGTGGCGAACATCGTCGAGCTCACCGCGATCTGAGCCATCCCGTGGGTTCCGCCCCGAGCTCACGGCGCTCTGCCAGTCCCCGGCGACCGCTCCGCCCCACGCCGCCGTAGACTTGACGACTATGCCCGACGGCCCTCTCATCGTCCAAAGCGACCGCACCGTGCTGCTCGAGGTCGCGCATCCGCAGGCCGACGCCGCCCGCCACGAGCTCGCGGTGTTCGCCGAGCTCGAGCGCGCGCCCGAGCACATCCACACCTATCGCATCACCCGCCTCGGCCTCTGGAACGCCCGGGCCGCCGGCCACCGCGCCGACGAGATCCTCGCCACGCTCGAGAGCTACTCGAAGTTCGCGGTGCCCCAGTCGGTGACCATGGAGATCGTCGAGACCATCGGCCGCTACGGCAAGCTCGTGATCGAGCGCCGCCCCGACGGCGTCCTCACCCTGCGCTCCACCGACCCGGCCATGCTGACCGAGATCACCCGCGGCAAGAAGGTCGCGCCGCTCCTGACCGAGAAGAACGACGACGGCACCTGGAGCATCGAGGCCTGGGCCCGCGGGCAGCTCAAGCAGGAGCTGATCAAGCTCGGCTGGCCCGCCGACGACCTGGCCGGATTCACCCCCGGCACCCCGCACGAGATCGACCTCGACGAGACCAGCTGGCACCTGCGCGGCTACCAGCAGCAGGCCGTCGACAACTTCGCGGAGCACGGCTCCGGGGTGGTCGTGCTGCCCTGCGGCGCGGGCAAGACCCTCGTGGGGGCCGCGGCGATGGCGGCGGTGAAGACGAACACGCTCATCCTGGTCACGAACACGGTGTCGGCGAGGCAGTGGCGCGCCGAGCTGCTGAAGCGCACGAGCCTGACCGAGGAGGAGATCGGCGAGTACTCGGGCCAGCTCAAGGAGATCAAGCCGGTCACCATCGCGACCTACCAGATCCTCACCGCCAAGCGCGGCGGCAAGTACGCCCACCTCGAGCTGCTCGACGCCCTCGACTGGGGCCTCGTGGTCTACGACGAGGTGCACCTGCTGCCCGCCCCGGTGTTCAAGCTCACCGCCGACCTGCAGGCCCGCCGCCGTCTCGGCCTCACCGCCACGCTCGTGCGGGAGGACGGCCGCGAGAGCGACGTCTTCAGCCTGATCGGCCCCAAGCGCTTCGACGCCCCGTGGAAGGAGATCGAGGCCCAGGGCTACATCTCCCCCGCCGAGTGCTTCGAGGTGCGGGTCGACCTGCCCTTCGACGAGCGGATGATCTACGCCGCCGCCTCGGACGACGAGCGCTACCGGCTCGCCGCCACCGCGCCCGCCAAGCTCGACGCCACGAAGCGGCTCATCGAGCAGCACCGCGGGGAACGCATCCTGGTCATCGGGCAGTACCTGGACCAGCTGGAGCAGCTCTCCACCGCGCTCGGCGCCCCGCAGATCACGGGCGCGACGCCGGTGCCCGAGCGGGAGCGGCTGTTCCAGGCCTTCCGCGACGGGGAGGAGAAGATCCTCGTGGTGTCGAAGGTCGCGAACTTCTCGATCGACCTGCCGGAGGCGAGCGTGGCGATCCAGGTCTCGGGCTCGTTCGGCTCGCGCCAGGAGGAGGCCCAGCGCCTCGGCCGCCTGCTGCGGCCGAAGGAGTCGGGCCTGTCGGCGAGCTTCTACACGCTCGTCGCGCGGGACACCGTCGACCAGGAGTTCGCCCAGAACCGCCAGCGCTTCCTGGCCGAGCAGGGCTACGCGTACACGATCCTCGACGCGGAGGCCGCGGCCGCGTAGGGCGCTCGGCGGCACGGCCCCGCTCTAGCCGCCGTGCCGCCAGCTCCCAGGTTGCGCCCAGCGAACCCGCAGATACTAGGAGCATGACCGGTCCTCGCATCCTGATCGTCGACGACGAACCCAACATCCGCGACCTGCTCACCACGAGCCTCCGCTTCGCCGGCTTCGCCGTGCGCGCGGTCTCCAACGGCGCGCAGACCATCTCGGCGGTGCTCGAGGAGGAGCCCGACCTGATCATCCTCGACGTGATGCTGCCCGACATGAACGGCTTCGGCGTCACCAAGCGCCTGCGCGCGGCCGGCTACACCGCACCCATCCTCTTCCTCACGGCGAAGGACGACACCGAAGACAAGATCACCGGCCTCACCGTCGGCGGCGACGACTACGTCACCAAGCCGTTCAGCCTCGACGAGATCGTGGCGCGCATCAAGGCCATCCTCCGCCGCACCATGCAGGCCGACGAAGACGCGATCATCCGCGCCGGCGAGCTCACCATGGATCAGGACACCCACGAGGTCTTCGTCGGCGACACCGCCATCGAGCTCTCGCCCACCGAGTTCAAGCTGCTGCGCTACCTGATGCTGAACCCGAACCGGGTGCTGTCGAAGGCGCAGATCCTCGACCACGTCTGGGAGTACGACTTCAACGGCGACGCCGGCATCGTCGAGAGCTACATCTCGTACCTGCGCCGCAAGCTCGACGCGCACACCGAGGAGTCCCTCATCCAGACCAAGCGCGGCTTCGGGTACATGCTGAAGGTGAGCAAGGCGTAGCCTTTCCCTCAGCATGCACGCCATTCTGAGGCAGTGGAACTCCATCTCCCTGCGCACCAAGATCACGGGTGTGACGGTCCTGATGCTGACCTTCGGGCTGGTGGTCTCGGGCGTCGGCACCATGGTGGTGCTGCGCACGTACCTCCTGCAGCAGGTCGACTCGCAGCTCGACCAGGCGAGCGCCGACCCCTCCCCCTTCCTCGGGCCGAACGCGTCGAGCACGTCGTTCAACATCCAGGACATCACCTCGGCGCCTGACGACTACTTCGTCGGGCTGCTCGACGCCTCGGGCAACCTGATCGTCAGCAACTGGGCCGACCGCGACTCGGGCACGATGCCGGCCGCGCTCGTCGACCTCGACACGGCGAACCAGCTGGGCGGAAAGGTCTTTACGGTCGACTCGGTCGACCACACGGCCGAGTGGCACGCCGTCACGACGATGGTCGAGCTGTTCGGCGGCGACGGGTTCGGCACGGTGGTGATCGCGAAGTCGCTGGTCGAGACCGAGAAGACGACGGCGACCTATCTGTCGATCTTCCTCGCCTTCGGCATCGGCGTGGTCATCCTGGGCGCCATGCTGACGCGACTGCTCGTGACCTCGACCTTCGGGCCGTTGCGGGAGGTCGAGCGCACGGCCGCGGCCATCGCCGACGGCGGAGACTTCAGCCGCCGCATGTCCGACGCCATGCCCGAGACCGAGGTCGGGCGCCTGAACCGCTCCCTCAACACCATGCTCTCGCGCATCGACAGCGCCTTCGCCGACCGTGCCCGCACGATCGACCAGATGCGGCGCTTCGTCGGCGACGCCTCGCACGAGCTGCGCACCCCGCTCGTCTCGGTGCGTGGCTATGCCGAGCTCTACCGCATGGGTGCGCTGCAGACGCCCGACGACGTCGCCCAGGCGATGGACCGCATCGAGAAGGAGGCGATCCGCATGGGCACCCTCGTCGAGGACCTCCTCGAGCTGGCCCGCCTCGACGAGACCCGGCCCCTGCAGCTCGCCCCCGTCGACCTGCTGCCCCTCTCGATCGATGCGGCATCGGATGCGCGTGCCGCGAGCCCGGGCCGCGAGGTCACCGTGCGCACCCCCGTCGGCCCGCCTGCCGTGCCCTTCAGCCCGGTGCTCGAGGTGCCGCCCGCCGAGGAGGCCGACCTGCTCGCCGAGGAACCCGCGCCCGGCTCGCCGTACCAGCCGCTGGACGGCGAGGAACCGCCTCCCGCCGGCGCCGCCAAGCCCTCGCTGTACGTGTCGGCGGAGCCGCGGGAGCCATCGACCGGCTCGCTCTACACGACCGGACCGGTCGAGCCTGTGACGCCGACGGCGCCAGAGCCTGTCGCGGAGACGGCCACTCCGGCTTCCCTCGAGATGGCCCCCGATGAGCTGGCCCCCGAGGCGGTCGCACCTCAAGAACCTGTTGCGCCCGCTGCGGCGGCGGAGCCCACGCCACCCCCGGCCGTCGGCAAGCCCGCGCGCGCGTGGGGGCTTCAGCGCGGTGGTTCGGCCTTCGCCTCGGGTCAGTCGGCCGCCCGCTCGGCCGGGTCGTCGGCTGCCGCCCCCGACGGCGCGGCCGGCACGCCGACCGACGCCACCGGGCCGATCGGCACGCCCGCGCGCAAGGGCGCCTCGGCGTCGGTGCGGTCGTCGGCAAACGCGGCCATGGCGCGGCTGCGGCGTCGGCCGAAGACGGCGGGCGGAGCATCCGGAGACCCCGCCCTCGACGGCACCGACGAGTTCGCCGCGACCGGTGAGATCGAGCTGGCGCCCGCGGTGCGGCCGATCGTGCTGGCCGAGGAGAACAAGATCCGGCAGGTGCTGACGAACCTGATCGGCAACGCGCTGCGCTTCACCGACGCCGACAGCCCGATCGAGCTCGTGGTGCAGGTCGACGAGGCCGCGGGGGTCGCGATGGTGGACATCGTGGACCACGGCGACGGGATCCCGCCGCAGATCCGCGAGAAGATCTTCCAGCGCTTCTGGCGCGCCGACTCCTCGCGCACCCGCGAGACGGGCGGCTCGGGCCTCGGCCTCGCGATCGTCTCGTCGATCGTGGCGGCGCACCACGGCACCGTGCAGGCCCTCGAGACCCCGGGCGGCGGCGCCACCTTCCGCGTCACCCTCCCCCTCATGGACGCCCCCGCCACCGCCGCGCCGGCGGCAGCCCCCGCTTCGACTTCGGCCCCGCGCTAGCCGCATCCATCGCTCCGGCCAGAGTCGGTAAACGAGATTTCATCAGCTGTTTCTGATAGAATCTCAGTATGAGTTCAGTCGCCCGCCTCCACGAGATCGCCGCCGAGCTGTGCGGCGATTCCGTGGCGGGCGAGGCCGGTCTCATCGATCACGAGCTGCTCGAATTGATGGCCGCGCACGAGGTCGTGGCGCGGGCGGTAGCGGCCCGGCAGGTTCGGCTCGCCGGGGAGGTCGGGGTGCGGTCTCGGTCGGAGCTGGGCGACGAGGGCCTGAGCCGGTCGCAGAACTTCACGACGCCGGTCGCGCTGGTCGCGAAGGTCACGGGCGCGTCGGCGCGGGCGTGCAAGGCGCGGCTCGAGCTCGGGCGCACACTGCGGGGCGCGGTGCTTCTGGGTGGGGGCGAGGGGCCGGCGCCGTTCCCGGCGGTCGCCCGCGTGCTCGATCAGGGCGTGCTCGGGGTTGAGGCCGCATCGGCAATCGTGAAGCAGTGCAGTGTGCTCGCTGACCGCGGGTGCTCAGCCGATGTGGTGTCCCTCGCTGAGGAGACTCTCGTCGATCAGACACTCTCGTGCCGGCTGACCGCGGATGAGACGTTTCGGGCTGCGATCCATCTGCGCGAGGTGCTGGACCCTGATGGGGCCGAACCCCGTGACGAGGTGCTGCAGATGCAGCGATCACTGACCATCGCGCAGGCCCCGGATGGAATGTACCGGGGGACGTTCGCGCTCACACCCGAGCAGGGCGGGGTGTGGATGTCGAGCATCCGGGCGATGCAGAGCCCTCGCGTGGTCGGGCCACGGTTCGTCGATGGGGACGAATACGTGATCGCCGATGGCCGCACGCAGACGCAGAAGAACGCCGACACCGTCACCGAGCTGATCGCCCGCGCCGCCGGGGCGGACGACATGCCCCGCATCAACGGGGCCATCGCCACCGTCAACGTGCACATGACCCTCGACGACCTCGAAAAGGGTCGGGGAGTCGGGTGGATTGACGGTATCGACCAGCCCGTCCCCGCCTCGACCGTGGCGCAGTTGCGATGCTCGTCGCCGATCGCGGCGACGCTGTTCGGCGACAAGGGTGAGGTGCTCTTCCACGGCAAGGCGAAGCGCCTCTTCACTGCGGCGCAGAACAGGGCACTAGCCGCCCGGGACGGCGGCTGCGTGTGGCCCAGCTGCGACCGCCCGCCCTCGTTCTGCGAGACACATCATGCGAACGGGTGGGTTTCGGACGATCATCCGCCCGGAAGAACCGACATCGACAACGGCGTGCTCCTCTGCCACTTCCACCACTCGCATCTGCACAAGTCACCGTGGAAACTGACGATGCAGGAAGGCACACCTCATCTGATTCCGCCGAGGTGGGTCGACACGGAGCAGAAGCCGATTCCGACCACTCGTCGACGCACCATCCAGCGACCCGCCGCCTGACCCGGCCACGGTATCCGAGGGCAAGCGCGAAGCGCGCGGCAGCACACCCGGCTGCCGCGCGCTGACGCGCTTGCCCGAGATGGTCATGGCCGGGTCGACGAGGTCAGGAACGGGATGAGGGCTTTCGGCGAGCTGGGCGGGGGGACGCAGAAGGGCGGCTCCCGGAGGAGCCGCCCTGTGCGGTGGTGCGTGCGGCGCGAGCCGCGGGTGGGGTGACGCGGCGTGGACCGCGGCACCCCGTGCGGACTAGAAGTCCATGCCGCCCGTGGGGTCGCCAGCCGGAGCCGGGTTCTTCTCGGGCTTGTCGGCGACGACGACCTCGGTGGTGAGGAAGAGGCCGGCGATCGACGCGGCGTTCTGCAGCGCCGAGCGGGTGACCTTGGCCGGGTCGATGATGCCGGCGGCCAGGAGGTCGACGTACTCACCGGTCGCGGCGTTCAGGCCCCAGCCGTAGTCGAGGTCGCGCACCTTGGCGGCGACGACGCCCGGCTCCATGCCGGCGTTGAAGGCGATCTGCTTCAGGGGCGCCTCGATGGCGACCTTGACGATGTTCGCACCCGTGGCCTCGTCACCGACGAGGTCGAGGTTCGCGAACGCGGTCTTGCCGGCCTGGATGAGGGCGACGCCACCACCGGCGACGATGCCCTCCTCGACGGCTGCCTTGGCGTTGCGCACGGCGTCTTCGATGCGGTGCTTGCGCTCCTTCAGCTCGACCTCGGTGGCGGCACCGGCCTTGATGACCGCGACACCGCCGGCGAGCTTGGCGAGGCGCTCCTGGAGCTTCTCGCGGTCGTAGTCGCTGTCGGTGTTCTCGATCTCGGCACGGATCTGAGCCACGCGACCGGCGATGGCGTCGGCGTCGCCGGCACCCTCGACGATGGTGGTCTCGTCCTTCGTGATGACGACCTTGCGAGCCTGGCCGAGCAGGTCGAGGGAGACGTTCTCGAGCTTGAGGCCGACCTCCTCGGAGATGACCTGGCCGCCGGTGAGGATCGCGATGTCCTGCAGCTGCGCCTTGCGACGGTCGCCGAAGCCGGGGGCCTTGACGGCGACCGACTTGAAGATGCCGCGGATCTTGTTCACGACGAGCGTGGCCAGGGCCTCGCCGTCGACGTCCTCGGCGATGATGAGGAGCTGCTTGCCCGTCTGGATGACCTTGTCGACGATCGGCAGCAGGTCCTTGATGTTCGAGACCTTCGAGTTGACGATCAGGATGTAGGGGTCTTCGAAGACCGCTTCCTGGCGCTCGGGGTCGGTGACGAAGTACGCCGACAGGTAGCCCTTGTCGAAGCGCATGCCCTCGGTCAGCTCGAGCTCGGTGCCGAAGGTGTTCGACTCCTCGACGGTGACGACACCCTCCTTGCCGACCTTGTCGATGGCCTCGGCGATGATGGCGCCGATCTCGGGGTCGGCGGCGGAGATCGACGCGGTGGCGGCGATCTCTTCCTTCGTCTCGATCTCCTTGGCGTTCTTGATCAGCTCGGCGGAGACGGCCGCGACGGCCTTCTCGATGCCCTTCTTCAGGCTGATGGGGTCGGCGCCGGCGGCCACGTTGCGGAGGCCCTCCTTGACGAGCGCCTGCGCGAGCACGGTCGCGGTGGTGGTTCCGTCGCCCGCGACGTCGTCGGTCTTCTTGGCGACCTCCTTGACGAGCTCGGCACCGATCTTCTCGTAGGGGTCGTCGAGCTCGATCTCCTTGGCGATGGACACGCCGTCGTTGGTGATCGTGGGGGCGCCCCACTTCTTCTCGAGGACGACGTTGCGGCCGCGCGGGCCGAGCGTGACCTTGACGGCGTCGGCGAGCGTGTTCAGGCCACGCTCGAGGCCGCGGCGGGCCTCTTCATCGAAAGCAATGATCTTTGCCATGTGTGTTTCTCGTCCTCCCTGGACGTCATCAAAGATTCAGCGGTTAGCACTCGAACTTCATGAGTGCTAAATCAATATTGGCACTCGGGGTGCGCGAGTGCAAGTGAACCTGTGACGACGCCGGGCATGACGAAACGCCCCGGCCGAACGGGCGGCGGGGCGTTTCGCTGAATCGAAGCGTTCAGGCCAGGCGGACCGATTCCGCCTGCGGGCCCTTCGAGCCCGTGCCGACCTCGAAGACGACCTGCTGGCCCTCCTCGAGGACCTTGTAGCCGCTCATGTCGATCGCCGAGTAGTGCACGAACACGTCCTGCCCGCCCCCGTCGACCGTGATGAAGCCGAAGCCCTTCTCAGCGTTGAACCACTTCACGGTTCCGTTCGCCATCGTTACTCCCAAGTGCTGTGTATCCGCAGAAGTGACACTGTTGCCACGCCCATTTCCAGATACTAATCACTGGTCCGGCGAGCACGACGGCCGATCCGGGTGAATTCGACACATCGTGACCGCAACTCAACACGGTCGAAACCTGCGCGAAACAACGGGGCCCGAGAACCGGGTCCAGGATGCCCGCCGGCACGACGCCGGCGGCCCCCGCTACTCGACCGGAGCCTCCTCGGCCGGAGCCTCTTCGGGCGGCGCCTCCTCGACCGGGGCGGCGGTGTCGGTCAGCCCCGGTCCGGCGTAGTCGGTGCCCAGCACCGCCGTGAGGTCGGCGCCCGGGAACGAGGTGTTCAGCTCGATCGGCACGCCGCCGAGCAGCTGCGCGAGCCCGAGGGCCGCCCCCTCGTTGGCCGGGTCGGCGTAGTAGACGGTGGTGGTGGCGAAGTCGGTGGTGCTGGCGTTCGCGCGCGATCCGACGTTCCAGCCGCCCGCGACCGCGGCGTCACCCACGCGGGTGGCGAGGCCGACGATCTCGGTGCCGTTCAGCACGGTGACCGACTTGGTGCCGTCGGTGACGGGCGCGACGGTGGGGGTCGCGGTCGGCGCCTCGGTGGCGGCCTCCGACGAGCCGGCGCCTCCCAGCGCATCCGTGAACTGGTTGTTGTTGTCGATGATCGCGAGGTAGCCGATGCCGGCCCCCACGAGCAGCACCGTCGCGAGCGCCGCCCAGGCGAGCACGCGCCAGCCGCGACCGCGCGGCACGGGGCCGCGGTGCGCGCCGACGCGCCCGGTGGGGGCGGGAAGGCGGTCGAAGCTGTCCTCGGGGAAACGTGGCATGGAGCGGCAGGGTCCTAGTCGTCGCGCGACAGCAGTCGGGCCGAGCGCGCAGCGAGACGCGCCTCCCGAACCCGCTGAAGCCTCTTGATGAGCATCGGGTCGTGTGCGAGAGCGGCCGGGGAGTCGATCAGCGCACCGAGAAGTTGATAGTAGCGGGCGGAGGAGAGGCCGAAGGTCTTGCGGATCGCCTGCTCCTTGGCACCGGCGTGGCGCCACCAGCTGCGTTCGAAGACGAGGATGCGGATGTCGCGCTCGCTGAGCTCCATGCCCTGCCCTCCTGTTCCGATCCGGACATCATATTGGCGGGTACCTCAACGACCGCCGATAGCCGCGCGGCACCCAGACAATCCTGCGATGATCGTTCGCGGCCCCCGATCACCCGATCCCGTTCAGCAGGAGCATCATGAGCTACCAGGTTTCCAAGTCCGACGACGAGTGGCGCGAGGAGCTCTCCGCCGAGGAGTTCGCCGTGCTGCGACAGGCCGCCACCGAGCGCCCCTGGACGGGCGAGCTGCTCGACGAGCACCGCGAGGGCGTCTACCGCTGCAAGGCCTGCTCGGCCGAGCTCTTCCGCAGCGAGACCAAGTTCGACTCGCACTGCGGCTGGCCGAGCTTCTACGACCCGGCCGGCTCCGACGCCGTCGAGCTGATCGAGGACCGCTCGCTCGGCATGGTGCGCACCGAGGTGCGCTGCGCCCGCTGCGGCTCGCACCTCGGCCACCTCTTCGACGACGCGCCCCAGACGCCCACCGGCGACCGCTACTGCATGAACTCCGTCTCGCTGACCTTCGACGGGGTGGCGTAGCCGTGCCCGGTGTCAGAGAGGCGATGCTCGCCCGGCGCTCGTCGTCGCGGGTGACGGATGCCGCGCCCAGCCCCGCGCAGGTGGCCGCGGCCGTCGAGGCGGCCGGCCAACTCGCCGACCACAGCGGCCTGCGCCCGTGGCGGGTCATCGAGCTGCGCGCCGACGGCATCAGCCGCCTGGGCCGTGGCCTCGCCGAGGCCGACGGCGCGAAGGACAAGGACGTCGAGAAGTTCGTGGCGAAGGCGCACCGCGCCCCGCTCGTGCTGGCGATCGTCGTGTCGTACGCCCCGAAGCACAAGGTGCCGAAGTGGGAGCAGGAGGCCGTGGCCGCCGGAGTCGCGCACAACCTCTCCCTCGTGCTCGACGACGAGGGCTGGGGCGTGTTCTGGCGCACCGGCGAGCACACCCGCGCCAAGGCCGTGAAGAAGGCCCACCGACTCGGCAAGAACGAGGAGCTGCTCGGCTGGCTGTACGTGGGAGGCGTGCCGCCCCGCGGTCGCAAACCCCGCGGGAAGGGGCGCATCCGCGTCTCGGAGCACCTCTCGACGCTCTGACGGCCGTAGGCTGGTGGCACTGTGACCGATCTTGATCGTGCTCCGGTCGACGACGACTCCCTCCTTCCTGCGGACGGCTCCGCCGCTCAGGACCTCCCCGCCGGGCCGGCGCTCGTCGACGTGCCCGCGACCAGGCGCTGGCTCGCCATCCTCGCCCTCGCGCTCGGCGGCTTCGGCATCGGCGTCACCGAGTTCGTCACGATGGGCCTGCTGCCGAACATCGCGGCCGACCTGCTGCCCGGCCAGTACGCCGTCGACGCGGCCGGCGCCAACGCGAACGCGGGCCTGCTCGTCTCGGCCTACGCGCTCGGCGTCGTGGTGGGCGCCCCCACGATCGCCGCGGCGGCCGCCCGCTGGCCCCGAAAGCGCCTGCTGCTCGTGCTCGTGGCGGTGTTCGTGGTGGGCAACCTGCTCTCGGCGATCCTGCCCTCGTTCGGCCTGGTGCTCGCCGCGCGCTTCGTCAGCGCCCTGCCGCACGGCGCCTACTTCGGCATCGCCTCGCTCGTCGCCGCCTCGCTGATGGGTCCCGACAAGCGCGCCCGCGGCGTCGCCTTCGTGCTCGGCGGCCTCACCATCGCGAACGTGGTCGGCGTGCCGTTCGGCACCTTCCTCGGCCAGAACTTCGGCTGGCGCAGCGCCTACCTGATGGTCGGCGTCATCTTCGCGGTGACGCTCGTCGCGATCGCGCTGACCGTGCCGTTCCGCCCGGGCGACCCCACGGCGACGATGCGCAACGAGCTGAAGGCGTTCACCCGGCTGCAGGTCTGGCTGACGCTCGCGGTCGGCTCGATCGGTTTCGGCGGGGTCTTCGCCGTCTACACCTACGTCGCGCCCGTGGTCACCGACGTCACCCGGCAGGGCGACGGCTTCGTGCCCTGGGTGCTCGTGGCCTTCGGCATCGGCATGACGATCGGCAACGCCCTCGCCGGCTGGCTGACCGACCGCTCGGTGAAGCGCTCGCTCGTCATCGGCATCCTCGGCACCGGGCTCTCGGTGCTCGCCTTCGCCCTGACCGCGCACACCGTCGTCGGCCTGATCGTCTCGATCTTCTTCGTCGGCGCCTTCGCCGGCTCGTGCTCGCCCGCCATCCAGACCCGTCTGATGGACGTCTCGCACAACGCGCAGACCATCGCCGCCGCGCTGAACCACTCGGCGCTGAACATCGGCAACACCCTGGGCGCGTTCCTCGGCGGCGTGGCCATCGCCGCGGGCTTCGGCTACCTCTCCCCGGCCTACGTGGGCGTGGGGCTGGCGGCGCTCGGGTTCGTCGCGCTGCTGGTGTCGTTCGCGGTCGACCGGGCCCGCAGCCGGGCCTGAGCCCCCTACTGGTCGCTGTCGGGGTCGATGAGCTCGGGGTCGCCGCCCGGCCGCACCTCGGCGTCGTCGCGCACGTCGATGCGGGTGGTGCCGTCCGACGTCGTCGAGACGTCGATGCGCGGGGCCGCGTCGGCCTCCGTCGCGTCGGGGGCACTGGTCAGCTGATCGTGGCGCTTCTCGGCGTCGGTGGGTTCGCGCATGGGTCAAGTCAACCCCGGTGAGCGGATGCGCGCACGGACGCGGCCCCGAGCATCCGCTCTCGTACCCCCCGAACGCGCTACTCGATCTCACAGCAACCGTTCACACGCCTGCAATGATCGTGTCGCTGAGGCGACGTAATCTGGCGTCATGCCTTCGACGACGAGACGTCGCCGGAGGCGACGCGACTCCAGCCGCTACTACGTGAACCCGCAGCGCGATCACGCCCTGCGCATCGGCAAGATCGTGCTCGTGGTGGTGATGGGCCTCGTCGCCGTCGGCCTCGTGGTCATGGCCATGTACGGCGACCGCATCCTGAGCTGACCGGGCGATCTCCCGAGCGGATGCTCGTGGGGCCGGCCACGGGACTCGAACCCGTAACCCCCGCTTTACAAGAGCGGTGCGCTACCAATTGCGCCAGGCCGGCTGGGGTGGAACACCTCATTGTAGCGACGCGCGACGACGGCCGCCCGGCGCACCGGACGGCCGTGGCGCGTTCGCTCAGCCCGCGGTGGGGGCGGGAGTCGGCGTGGCGGTCGAGTAGGCCTCGCCCGAGACCTGCACGACGAAGGCGCTGAACGCGTCGGGGTCGGTGAGGGAGCCCGTGTACTTCTCGCCGTTCACGAGCACCGTCGGGGTGCCGGTGACCTTGGCCTCGTCGGTGTCGGGCAGCGGACCCTCGAGGGCGCGCGAAGTGGAGTCGGCGACCCAGCCCCGGAAGGAGGTGTCGTCGATGCACGACTCGATGTCGCCCTGCGCGGTGACCTTGGCCTCGCCCGCGAGGTCTTTCAGCTTCTGGTTGTCGAGACCCTCGGTGTTCTCGGCGGGCTGGTTCTGGAACAGCAGCGAGTTGTAGTCCCAGAACTGGTCGGGCGAGTAGTTCGCGACGCAGGCGGCGGCGTTGGCCGAGCGCGTTGAGTACTTCGAGCCGAGCGAGGAGCGGTCGAGGATCGACAGCGGGTGGATCTCGACGGTGGCGGCTCCCGACTGGATCCACTCCCCCATCTGCGTGTTGTTCGTGGCCTCGAACTGGCCGCAGTAGGGGCACATGTAGTCGAGGTAGACGCGGATGTCGACCGTGCCGGAGGCGGGGTCGTTGACCGTCGGCACCGGGTCTTCGCCCGCGGCGAGGGCGGGGGTCGTCTCGGCGACGAAGCCGGTGCCGATCTGGATGCCGTCGCTCGCCATGTTCTGCGGGCCGGGGCCGGCCGGGCGGATGGTCGACACGATCACGAGGGCGACACCGACGATGATCGCGATGACGACGACGCTGAGGGAGGAGATCAGGATGGCGCGGTTGCGCACCTCTTTCTTGCGCTGCTCCTCGCGGAGCTGCTTCGCCTTCTCCCGGGCGGCCTCACGTCGCTGGTTCTTGGACTGACGATCTCCGGATCCGTCGATGGTCATGCGTGTTGACTCCGTGTGATGGTGTGCGAGTGCGGCCTGGCAGGACGGCCGGCGACCACTCAAGGATAGTAGGAAGCCTGTCTGGGAACTCGCCACAGGGTGGCTGTACGCCACAGCTGTGCGAGAATGTCCGATGGACCTTCATCGACGAAGGCCCGGCACCATCCATCACAACGGATCGTCCGGCACGTACCTGCCGGTGAAGGAGAAATGACCATGGCATCTGTCACGTTCGACAAGGCGTCCCGCGTCTACCCCGGCGCCACCCGCGCGTCGGTCGACAAGCTCGACCTCCAGGTCGCCGACGGCGAGTTCCTCGTGCTCGTCGGCCCCTCCGGCTGCGGCAAGTCCACCTCGCTGCGCATGCTCGCCGGCCTCGAAGAGGTCAACGAGGGCCGCATCCTGATCGGTGACCGCGACGTCACCGACATCCCCCCGAAAGACCGCGACATCGCGATGGTCTTCCAGAACTACGCCCTCTACCCCCACATGACCGTCGCCGAGAACATGGGCTTCGCGCTCAAGATCGCCGGCGTCGGCAAGGACGAGCGCGCCGCCCGCGTGCTCGAGGCCGCGAAGCTGCTCGACCTCGAGCCCTACCTCAGCCGCAAGCCCAAGGCCCTCTCCGGTGGTCAGCGTCAGCGCGTCGCGATGGGCCGCGCGATCGTGCGTCAGCCCCAGGTGTTCCTGATGGACGAGCCGCTGTCCAACCTCGACGCCAAGCTGCGCGTGCAGACCCGCACCCAGATCGCGTCGCTCCAGCGCCGCCTGGGCGTCACCACCGTCTACGTCACCCACGACCAGACCGAGGCCCTCACCATGGGCGACCGCATCGCCGTGCTCAAGGACGGCCTCCTCCAGCAGGTCGGCACCCCCCGCGACCTCTACGAGAAGCCCAACAACGTCTTCGTCGCCGGCTTCATCGGCTCCCCCGCCATGAACCTCTTCCACGCCGACCTGGCCGACGGCGGCGTGCGCTTCGGCACCTCGGTCGTGCCGGTCGACCGCGAGACGCTCGCCAGCACCAAGGGCACCAGCGCCACCATCGGCGTTCGTCCCGAGGACATCGTGCTCTCCTCCACCCCGGGCGAGGGCCTCGAGGTCACGGTCGACCTGATCGAGGAGCTCGGCGCCGACGGCTACCTCTACGGCCACTCCGAGATCGACGGCAAGCGCACCGACATCGTCACCCGCGTCGACGGCCGCTCGCACCCCTTCGTCGGCGACAAGGTGTACCTCACCGCTGCCCCGAACCACGTGCACCTGTTCGACCTCGAGTCGGGCGAGCGCATGGGCAACAAGGCCATCGTCTGACCTGCCCGATCCTGATCGACTCTGCCGTGGCTCCCAGGGGCCACGGCAGAGTCGTCTGACCACCACGAGACGGATGAGCCCCATGAGCACCTCCCTGAACATCACCTCGG
Organism: Herbiconiux sp. VKM Ac-1786; assembly: GCF_015350805.1. GTDB lineage: Bacteria > Actinomycetota > Actinomycetes > Actinomycetales > Microbacteriaceae > Herbiconiux. Next base: position 423,944 of record NZ_JADKSG010000001.1, read on the forward strand.
CCACGGCCGACCCGGCGCTGCTCGACCTGCCCTGGGAGCTTCCGCTCGACGACTGGGCCGACGAGTACATCGCCGCCCTGCCCAAGGGCATCTCGCGCCACCTCGTGCGCTTCGCCCACCTCTCGGGCCACGTGATCGCCATCAAGGAGACCACCGACGAGATGGCCAAGCGGGAGTACGAGATGCTGCGCACCCTGCAGCGCCTCGACGTGCCCTGCGTCGACCCGCTCGCGGTCGTCACGAACCGCCGCACCTTCGACGGCGACGTGCTCAACTCGGCGCTGGTCACCCGGCACCTGAAGTTCTCGCTCCCCTATCGCGCGCTGTTCTCGCAGCAGCTGCGCCCCGACACCGCGACCCGGCTCGTCGACGCCCTCGCGGTGCTGCTCGTGCGCCTGCACGTGATCGGCTTCTTCTGGGGCGACGTCTCGCTCTCGAACACCCTCTTCCGGCGCGACGCCGGCGCCTTCGCGGCCTACCTCGTCGACGCCGAGACCGGCCAGCTCTACGAGGGCGGGCTCTCCAACGGCCAGCGCGAGAACGACCTCGAGATCGCCCGCGTGAACATCGCCGGCGAGCTGATGGACCTCGAGGCCGGCGGCCGCATCGACGAGGAGCTCGACCCGATCACCGTCTCGAACGGCATCGTCGCGGCCTACCGCTCGCTCTGGAAGGAGCTCACCGGCTCCGAGTCGTTCAGCAGCTCCGAGCGCTGGCGCATCAACGAGCGCGTCGACCGCCTGAACGACCTCGGCTTCGACATCGAGGAGCTCGCGATCAAGACCACCGAGGGTGGCACGACCGTGCGCATCCAGCCCAAGGTGGTGGATGCGGGGCACCACCAGCGCCGCCTGCTGCGCCTCACCGGGCTCGACGCCCAGGAGAACCAGGCCCGGCGCCTCCTGAACGACCTCGACTCCTACACGGCCAAGTACGGCCGCAAGGCGTACGACGAGGAGATGCTCGCGCACGAGTGGCTCGCCAAGGTGTTCGAGCCGGTCATCCGCGCCATCCCCCGCGACCTCAAGGGCAAGCTCGAACCGGCCGAGATCTTCCACCAGCTGCTCGAGCACCGCTGGTACATGAGCCAGGAGCAGAACCGCGACGTGCCGCTGGCCGAGGCCCTCTCGTCCTACGTCGAGGACATCCTGCGCCACCGACGCGACGAGGCCACCGTGATCGAGCCCCCGACCGGGGCGATCACGATGGCCATCGCGGTGCAGGACGCCGCCTCCGACGACGAGGACTGGCGCCTGAAGGTCTAGCCCTTCTTCAGGGTGCGCTGGCGCGCGATCTCGTAGAGGGTGACCGAGGCCGCGATGCCGGCGTTCAGCGACTCGGTGCCCGAGGAGATCGGGATCGAGACGATGGCGTCGCAGGTCTCGGTGACGAGGCGCGACAGGCCCTTGCCCTCGTTGCCCACGACGATCACGATCGGGCCCTGGGCGAAGTCGAGGCCCGGCAGCTCGACGTCGCCGTCGCCGTCGAGGCCCACCACGAACACGCCCGCGGCCTTGAAGGCCTTGAGGGTCTGGGTGAGGTTCGACGCCATGGCGACGGGCGTGCGGGCGGCGGCGCCGGCCGAGGTCTTCCAGGCCGAGGCGGTGACGCCCACCGAGCGACGCTGGGGGACGATCACGCCGTGGCCGCCGAACGCGGCGGTCGAGCGGATGATCGCCCCGAGGTTGCGCGGGTCGGTGATGCCGTCCAGTGCCACGAACAGCGGCGTCTGCCCCTTGCGCGTGACCTGGTCGAGCAGGGTCTCCGGGTGGGCGTACTCGTACGGCGGCACCTTGAGGGCGAGCCCCTGGTGCACGGCGTCGTGGCCGGAGAGCCGGTCGAGCTCGGGGCGCATGACCTCCATCACGGGGATGCCGCGCTTGTTCGCCAGCGACAGCGCCTCCTTGACGCGCTCGTCGACCTCCACGCGGAACGCCACGTACAGCGCCGTCGCGGGGATGTGCGCGCGCAGCGCCTCGACCACCGAGTTGCGCCCGGTGACCATCTCGCTGTCGTCGGCCTTCTTGACGCGGCGGGCGGGCGCGGTGCGCGGAGCATCCTGTCCCCGCTCGGAGGACGAGCGGGCGCCGGGCCGGCCCTTGCCGCCGGCCGCGGCGAAGCGGTCGCGCGCGGCCTTGGCCTTGCCCGCGGGGTGGTACGGCCGGTCTTCGGCCTTGGGCGTGGGCTTCTTGCCCTCGAGCGCCTGGCGCCCCTGCCCGCCCGAGCCGACGGCGCGGCCCTTGCTGCTCTTGCGTACGGCTCCGGCCCGCGAGGGGCGTGCCGATCCTGATTTAGCCATCGAGACTCCAGTGCGCGCCCGTGGGCGTGTCTTCTATCGAGATCCCCGCTTGTCCGAGTTCGTCCCGGATGCGGTCCGCGGTGGTGAAATCGCGGCTCTTGCGTGCCGTCTCACGGTCGGAGACGAGTCGTTCGACGAGGGCGCCGAGCGCGCGCTCGGCCCCGCTGTCGGTTCGGGAGGCCCACTCGGGGGCCAGGGGGTTGATGCCGAGCACCTCGGTCATGGCGAGCACCTGGCCGAGCAGCGTGGCCGCCTCGGCGAAGTCCTCGTCGTCGAGGGCGGCGTTGCCGCGGCGCACGGTCTCGTGGATGACCGCGATCGCCTGGGGCACGCTGAGGTCGTCGTCCATCGCCTCGCGGAACTCCTCGGGCACGACCAGCACGGCGGTGCCCTGGAAGCGGGTGCCCTCGAGCCGGCGCTCGGCGCGCTCGAGGAAGCCCTCGATGCGCGAGACCGCGGCCTCGGCCTCCTCCAGCGCCCCCTCGTGGTACTCGAGGGTGGAGCGGTAGTGGGCGGCACCGAGGTAGTAGCGCAGCACCACGGGGCGGGCCGAGTCGATCAGCTCGGCCGCGAAGATCGAGTTGCCGAGCGACTTCGACATCTTCTGTCCGGTGACGGCCACCAGGCCGTTGTGGATCCAGAGGTTGGCGAACGGGTCGCCCGCCGCGTGCGACTGGGCCAGCTCGTTCTCGTGGTGCGGGAAGCGCAGGTCGAGGCCGCCGCCGTGGATGTCGAACTGCGGCCCGAGGTACTTCGTGGACATCGCGGAGCACTCGATGTGCCAGCCGGGGCGGCCGGCGCCCCACGGGCTCGACCAGGCGGCCGACTGCGGCTCGCCCTCCTTGTGCCCCTTCCACAGGGCGAAGTCGCGCACGTCGCGCTTGCCGCGGGAGTCGGAGTCGCCGGCCGGAGCCATGTCGTCGAGCTTCTGCCGGGTGAGCTCGCCGTAGGACGGCCACGACGCGGTGTCGAAGTAGACGTCGCCGGTGCCGTCGTCGGTGGCGTAGGCGTGGCCGTTCTCGATCAGCCGCGCGATGATCGCCTGCATCTCGGAGATGGAGGCGGTGGCCCGCGGCTCGTAGGTGGGCGGCAGCACGCCGATGGCGCTGTAGGCGGCCGTGAACTCGAGCTCGACGCGGTAGGCCAGCGCCCACCACTCCTCGGTGGTGCCCGCGGCGTTCATCAGGATCTTGTCGTCGATGTCGGTGACGTTGCGCACGAAGGTGACCACGTAGCCGTTGTGGTCGAACCAGCGGCGCAGCTGGTCGTAGACGAGTGCCGAGCGCAGGTGACCGATGTGCGGGGACGACTGCACGGTGGGGCCGCACACGTAGATACCGACCCGGCCCGGCACGATGGGCGAGAAGTCGGTGAGCGCGTGGGCCTTCGAGTCGTAGAGTCGGATGGTCACCCCCACAGTTTAGAGGGACGGCCCGCTCAGCTGCTGCGTGTGACGCAGACGACGAGCGCCGTCGCAATGGCAGTGAGCCCCTCGCCCCGCCCGACGGAGCCGAGCCCGTCGGTCGTGGTCGCCGAGACGCTCACGGGGGCTCCGAGCACGGCCGACAGCAGCGCGTCGGCCTCGGCCTTCCGCGGCGAGAAGCGCGGACGGTTGCCGATCAGCTGCACCGAGACGTTGCCGACCGTGAAGCCCTCGTCCGCGAGGATCCGGCGCGTGCGGCGGAGGAAGACCTCGCCGTGCGCGCCCGCCAGCTCGGGGTCGGCCGTGCCGAAGCGGCTGCCGAGGTCGCCGAGGCCGCTCGCGCCGAGCAGGGCGTCGCAGATGGCGTGCGCCACGACGTCGCCGTCGCTGTGCCCCGAGAGGCCCCGCTCCCCCGGCCAGAACAGGCCGGCGAGCCAGAGCTCCTCGCCCTCGTCGGCCGAGAACGCGTGGGCGTCGACGCCGACGCCGGTGCGCACGGCCGGGAGGCTCCGCCGAAGCAGGTCCTCGGCGCGGCCGAGGTCGTCGGCCGTGGTGATCTTGAACGAGCGGCCGTCGCCGGCCACCACGGAGACGGGGTGCCCGGCCTCGCGCAGCAGGGCGGCGTCGTCGGTGAAGTCGCCCGCCGCGAGCCGATAGGCCTCGACCAGCTGATCGAGCGGGAAGCCCTGGGGCGTCTGCACGGCGGTGAGGGTGGAGCGGTCGATCGTGTCGCGCACGGTGCCGTCGGCGGCGACGCCCTTGATGGTGTCGGTGACCGGCAGCCCCGGGATGACGCCGTGACCGGTCTGCCGCACGGCGGCGACCACCCGGTCGAAGACCTCGGGTGGGGTGAAGGCGCGGGCCGCGTCGTGCACCAGCACGATCTCGGTGCCCTCGGGCACGACCGCGAGCCCGGCGGTGACCGACTGCTGACGGGTGCCGCCGCCCGCGACGACCCGGGCGTCGAGCCCGGCGGCCGTCTCGGCGACCAGCGCTTCGGGCACGACGACCACGATCGACGCCGCCTCGGCCATGCCGCGCACCGAGTCGAGCGAGCGCGACAGGATGGTGCGGCCGCCGATCTCGACGAAGGCCTTGGGCCGGTTGAGCCCGAGTCGCGTGCCTGAGCCGGCCGCGACGACGACGACCGCGACCGAGGGGGTGCCCGGCACTGCTAGGAGGCCAGGACCTCGTCGAGGACGAGCGACGCCTTCTCCTCGTCGGTCTTCTCGGCGAGCGCGAGCTCGGAGATGAGGATCTGACGGGCCTTCGCGAGCATTCGCTTCTCGCCGGCCGAGAGCCCGCGATCCTGATCGCGGCGCCAGAGGTCGCGCACGACCTCGCTGACCTTGATGACGTCGCCGGAGGCGAGCTTCTCGAGGTTGGCCTTGTACCGGCGCGACCAGTTGGTGGGCTCCTCGGTGAAGGGAGCGCGCAGCACCTCGAACACCTTGTCGAGGCCCTCGCGGCCGATGACGTCACGCACGCCGACCAGGTCGACGTTCTCGGCGGGCACCTCGATGGTCAGATCGCCCTGCGTGACACGGAGCTTCAGGTAGATCTTCTCTTCGCCCTTGATGACCCGGGTCTTCACCTCGGAGATCGTTGCGGCTCCGTGGTGGGGGTAAACGACAGTCTCGCCGACCTCAAAAAGCATGTATGGATGTCCTTCCGTGACCTCTAGGATACCACAGCGGGCATGTACTAAGGGTGTCCTAACCAGCCCCTCCCCGCCGCCGCGTTGTAGGGTGAAGTCAAAGCGTCTACGCCTCTGGAGGGTCTTGTGAGAGCTCGGTTCGCGGCATCCGTTCTGACGGCCGCACTCGTCGTCACCGGTACGGCCGGGTGCGCCTTCATCACGCCCCAGGTGACCGGTGAGATCAAGCAGGTCACCGACGGCGTCAACACCACAATCGGCGACGTCGACGTGCGCAACGCGACGCTGATCAGCGACACCGGCGAGCTCGCCAGCCTGCTGGTCTCGTTCGTCAACAACACCGACCAGCAGCAGTCGGTCACGGTGCAGTACGAGGACGGCTCGACCGGTGAGCGCGTCTCCCAGGAGGTCGAGCTCGACGGCGACGCCGACAACGTCGGCACCATCACGAGCTTCGGCGGCAGCGACTCCGAGCAGATCCTGCTCGAGAACGTCACGGCGCCCGGGAGCCTGTTCCCCGTCTACTTCCAGTACGGCGACACCGAGGGCGAGCAGATCATGGTGCCCGTGCTGAACACCTCGCTGCCCGAGTACGAGGGCCTGGCGCCCACCGCGACGCCCACGCCGACCCCCACCGTCGCGCTGCCGACCCCGACCGTGGTGCCGACCCCGGCCCCGACCGGCACCGCCGACGAGACCGAGCAGAGCCCCGAGGGCGAGTAGCCCCCAGGGCCCGCCCGTGAGGCCTAGGCCTCGAAGCGGTAGCCGAGCCCGCGCACGGTCACGAGCAGCGTCGGCTCCGACGGCGTCTTCTCGATCTTCGAGCGGATGCGCTTGATGTGCACGTCGAGCGTCTTGGTGTCCCCGAAGTAGTCGGAGCCCCAGACCCGGTCGATCAGCTGCCCGCGGGTGAGCACGCGCCCGGCGTTCCGCAGCAGCAGCTCGAGCAGCTCGAATTCCTTCAGCGGCATGGAGACCTCGGTGCCGTCGACCGCGACCGTGTGCCGCTCGACGTCCATCGACACCGGGCCGGCCTTGAGCATCGGCTCGGCGGCGTCGAGCACCTCCAGCTGACGCCGCATGACGGCACGGATGCGCGCCAGCAGCTCCCGCGTCGAGTACGGCTTGGTGACGTAGTCGTCGGCGCCGAGCTCCAGGCCCACGACGATGTCGATCTCCGAGTCCTTCGCCGTCAGCATGATGATCGGCACCGAGGAGCGGGTGCGGATCTCACGGCAGACCTCGGTGCCCGGGATGCCGGGGATCATCAGGTCGAGCAGGATGATGTCGACGCCGCCGCGGTCGAACTCGCTGAGCGCGCTCGGGCCGTCGGGGGCGACGGTCACGCCGTACCCCTCGCGACGCAGCAGGTAGCTGAGCGGCTCGCTCAGCGCGGCCTCGTCTTCGACCAGCAGGATGTGGGTCATCGCTTCTCTCCTTGCAGGGCGGCTGCGGAGTTCGAGGCCTCCGGCAGCCGGATGGTGAACGTCGAGCCCTGGCCGATCTGCGACCAGGCCCGGATGTCGCCGCCGTGGTTCTGCACCACGTGCTTGACGATGCTGAGGCCGAGTCCGGTGCCGCCCGTGTTGCGCGAGCGCGCCTGGTCGACCCGGAAGAAGCGCTCGAAGACACGGGGCAGGTCGTCCTCGGGGATGCCGATGCCCTGATCGGTGATTGAGAGCTCGACGACCCCCTCCTCCAGCCGCACGCCGATGCCGATGCGCGAGCCGTCGGGCGAGTACTGGATGGCGTTGGCGATGAGGTTGTTCACCGCGAGGGTGAGCAGCGTCTCGTCGCCGTCGATGACGACGTGCTTCTTGCCGCCGACCGCGAGGGTCATGCCCCGGGCGTCGGCCGCGACGTGGTTCTGGTCGACCGCGTTCGAGATGATGCCGTCGAGTTCGAGGCGCTTCGCGGTGCTCAGCACATCCGTCGCCTGCAAGCGTGACAGCTCGATGATCTCGCGGGTGATCTGGGAGAGCCGGGTGGCCTCGGTGCCCATGCGCCTGGCGAAGCGGCGCACCTGCTCCGGGTCGTCGGAGGCCGGCTCGAGCGCCTCGGCGAGCAGCGAGATCGCGCCGATCGGCGTCTTCAGCTCGTGGCTGATGTTGGCGATGAAGTCCCGCCGGGTCTCCTCGAGACGATACGAGTCGGTGCGGTCGTCGGCGAGCACCACGACGTAGCGGCTGCCCAGCCTGGCGACGCGCACGTCGAGGTGGATCAGGGCCTCGCCGAAGGGTCCGCGGGCCAGGGTGATCTCCTGTTTGACGGGCTCGCCCGTGCGCCGCACGCGGGCGACGAGCTGGTCGATCTCCGGATGCACGAGCACCTGGTTCGACACGAGGCCGTACGTGTAGGCGGCCGACGAGGCCTTCACGACGTTGTTCGAGGGGTCGAGCACGAGCCCCGCCGACTCGATCGCGTCGATCACCTGATCGACGCCGTCGGGGACGGCACTCGAGGTCGCCGCGACGGCATCGCTCCCGCGCCGCTCGGCGACGTGCAGGAGGGCCATGAAACCTGCTCCGACGACCAGGCCGAGTGCCACGGACAACAGCACCAACCAGCCTGTTTCCATGCTGACTACACTAGTGAGTCCGATCGGGGCCAGACTGAGGTCGGGGGCCGCAGCGGCTTCGCTTCGGCGACTGTTCAACTGACCGGCACCTGACGTTAACCTCCCCCCGGGAGGATGGATCCGTCGCCTGCCGATCGCGGCGGTGCGCCGCGCGCACGCGTGGTCCATGTCCGACGTGTCCGCCGTACCCAAGAAAGGACCACACGCATGCGTGAGGTATTCCAGCAAGAGCTGCGCGAGGTTCAGGATCGTCTCGTCGAGATCTCCGAGCTCGTGACCATCGCCATCACGAACGCCACCGCGGCGTTCAACGAGTCGAACGTCACCCTGGCCGAGAAGGTCATCGCCGAGGACCCCAAGATCGACGCCCTGGCCTCGAGCCTGGACGAGCTGGCCATCAACATCCTCGCGCTGCAGCAGCCCGTCGCCCGCGACCTGCGCATCGTCGTGACCGCCCTGCGGGTGAGCGCCTCGCTCGAGCGGATGGGCGACATCGCCGAGCACATCGCCCAGCTGGCGCGCTACCGCTACCCCGACAAGGTCGTGAAGAAGAGCCTTCGCCAGACCTTCGCCGAGATGGGCCGGCTCGACGTCGAGATCGCGAAGAAGCTCACCGTGCTGCTGAAGACCGAAGACCTGGCGCTCGCCGACGAGATGCGCAACGACGACGACGCGATCGACGAGCTGCACGTCAGCGTCTTCGACGCGGTGCTCGGCGCGCACTGGAAGGGCGAGGCGGTCGACACGGTCGACGTCACCCTCGCCAGCCGGTACCACGAGCGCTTCGCCGACCACGCGGTCTCGATCGCCAAGAAGGTGCAGTACCTCGCCACCGGCGAGTGGGTCGGCTCCTCCAACCCCTGAGTCGGACGACGCTGATTCACCGTCCGTTCACGGAAGAAGCCCCGGCCGCATCAGCGGGCCGGGGCTTCTTCGTGTCCGAGCGGGGCTCGGGGGCTACTTCTTGCCCTGGGCGGCGACCGCGGCGGCGCCCGCGGCGGCGGCTTCGGGGTCGAGGTACTCGGCCGGCCCGACGGGCACGAACGACTCGTCGAGACGGTAGACGAGCGGGATGCCCGTGGGGATGTTCAGCTCGGCGATGTCGTCGTCGCTGATGCCGTCGAGGTGCTTCACGAGGGCGCGCAGCGAGTTGCCGTGCGCGGTGACGAGCACGGTCTTGCCGAGGGCGAGGTCGCCCGTGATGTCGCTCTCCCAGTAGGGCAGCATGCGGTCGATGACGTCCTTCAGGCACTCCGTGCGGGGCACGGCGTCGCCGAGGTCGGCGTAGCGCGGGTCGCCGACCTGCGAGTACTGGTCGTCGTCGGCGATGGGGGGCGGCGGCACGTCGAAGGAGCGGCGCCAGGTCTGGAACTGCTCGGGGCCGTACTCGGCGAGCGTCTGCGCCTTGTCCTTGCCCTGCAGGGCGCCGTAGTGACGCTCGTTCAGGCGCCAGGACCGCTTGACGTCGACCCAGAGGCGGTCGGCCACCTCGAGCGCGAGGTCGGCGGTCTGGATCGCGCGGGTCAGGCGCGAGGTGTACAGCACGTCGGGCAGCAGCCCCGACTCGGCGAGCAGCTCGCCGGCGCGCTTGGCCTCGGCGACGCCCTGCTCGCTGAGCTTCACGTCGACCCAGCCGGTGAACAGGTTCTTCTGGTTCCAGTCGCTGTTGCCGTGGCGCAGCAGGATGAGGGTGTAGGGCTCTGTTGGCATGGGTCCATCCTATCCAGGGGGCTCGGCCTATCCAGGGGGCCCGGGCGGGCATCCGCTCGTGCTTGGATGGTGGCATGCCGATCGGTGCCGTCACCCGGGGAACGACCGGCACCAACCGTCTGCGTCGCGTCGACCGCTTCATCGGCACCCTGCCCGTGCTCCGGCAGAGCGACGATCCGCTGGTGGTCGACCTCGGCTACGGCGCGAGCGGGGTCACCGCGTTCGAGCTGCAGGCCCGGCTCGCGGGCATCCGGCCCGAGGTCGAGGTGATCGGCTTCGAGATCGCGCCCGAACGGGTCGCCACCGCCACCGCTCAGCTCAAGGACGTGCGCGACGGCCGTACCCCGTTCGACCGCGACGCCCGGGTGTCGTTCGCCGTCGGCGGCTTCGAGGTGCCGCTGCCGGCGGGGCGCGACGCCGCGGTCATCCGCGCGTTCAACGTGCTGCGCCAGTACGACGAGAGCGCGGTGCCCGATGCCTGGCAGCGGATGCTCGGCCGCCTGCAGCCCGGTGGGCGCCTCGTCGAGGGCACCTGCAACGAGGTCGGCCGGGTGGCGAGCTGGGTCACGCTCGCGCCGGAGGGGCCGGAGAGCTTCACGGTGTCGTTGCGGCTGGCGGAGCTCGAGCATCCGTCGATCGTCGCGGAGCGACTGCCCAAGGCGCTGATCCACCGCAACGTGCCCGGCGAGAAGGTGCACCGCTTCCTGGCCGACCTCGACCGCTTCTGGCAGCACAACGCCGCGCTCGGCAGCTACGGGCCGGTGCAGCGCTGGGTCGCGACGGTCGGCGCGATGGCCGTCGCCGGCTGGTCGGTGCGCACGCCGAAGCGCCGGCAGCGACTGGGCGAGCTCACCGTCGACTGGGCCGACGTGGCTCCCCTGGCCTGAGCCGTCCTACTTGATCGGGAGCTCGATCTCCTGGTCGCCGACGCGCACGGTGAGGGGCTCGGCGGTGGTGACGTCGTCAGGCGTCCAGAACACCGAGGTGTGGGGCACGAAGTCCATGGTGCAGGGGCCGCTCGAGATGGGGCGGGTGGTGATCTCGACCACGTTGCCCTCGTTCTCGGGCTCGACCACGTCGATGCGCGAGCCGACCACGGGGCAGCTCGAGCTGCCCGAGATGGCCACGGCGATCTGCGAGCCCTCCTGCAGCCAGAAGGCCTGCAGACCCTGGTCGGCGCCGCCCTCGGACTCGGTGGCGATCTCCTCCTCGTCGGGGAGGCCGGAGAAGTTCTGGGTGGGACCGGTCTCGGTGCACCCGGTCAGCACGAACGCGAAGGCGGTGGCGACGAGAACGGCGGGAACGAGCTTTCGCATCTGCATGGCTCTACGGTATCGAATCCGCGGGCCTCACGTGGTGATGTCGGGCAGGGTGCGCCGGGCCTCCTCGAGGGGCATGCCGCTGGCCGCCAGGAGATCGAGCACGAGCGGCCGGATGGACAGCACGAGCGCCGCCTCGGCGAAGGGCTGACCCGGCGTCAGCACCCGCGGGTCGAGCCGGATGGCGACGAGCACGAGGCTCTGCCGCACCACGGGCCGCAGCTCCGGCCGGTCGATGCTCTGCCCGAGCAGGGCGGTGGCGCTGAGGACCGCCGCGAGCAGCTCGGCCAGCTCGGGGCGCGGATGCCCGTCGCCCAGCACGCTCAGCCGCCGGCTGATGACGCGGAGGTTCCGCGCCGCGTGGTCGAGGTGCAGCTGCATCGTCTGCAGCTCGGCCAGCTCGGCCCGGTGCCGCCGGAGGAACGGCGAGATGCGCGCGATGGCGACGGCCGAGTCGAGCGAGCCACGCCACTGCTCCACGAGCACCTGCGTGCCGCGGGCCCGGCTGAGCACGAGCTCCGCGGTGTGCTGGTCGCCGATCCGCAGCACGGTGACGAGCGAGGACAGGATGGCGGTGAATGCGGCGAAGAACTTCAGCCCCTCGCGGCGGGCCGCCCGGCGCGGGTCCCGCGGGATGAGCGCGGTGCAGGCCAGTGCGACGAGTCCGCCGAGCACCGCGTCGACGGTGCGGGTGAAGGGCCCGCCGGCGGGCACCGGCATCAGGGAGACGAGCGAGGCCTGCACGGCGGCGAGGATCGGCAGCCCCGGCACCGGCGACAGGAACCGGGTGACCGTGAGCGCCACCAGCACCGTCACGGCGAACTGCCAGAGCCCCTGGCCGGCCAGGAGCAGGATGACCTCGCTGAGCGCGATGCCGACGGTCATCGCCACGGCCGTCTCGGCGACGCGGCGCGGCCGCGCGTCGAGCACCAGCCCGAGACTCGACAGCGTCACCGTCACGGCTGCGATCGGGTACGGGTGGGCGAGCACGAAGTGGGCGAGCGCGTAGGCGATCGTGACGGCGACGGCGAGCTGCAGCAGCGCGGGTCCGCTCGCGACGGTGCGCTCGGCCGAGGCGCGCGTCATCGCGGCCCAGCGCGCGGACAGCGGCAGGGTGTCGTCGTCGGCGGCCGGCGCGGTCACTACCGCGTGCGGGCGCCCAGGCGCGGCAGCCGCACCCGGCCGACCGCTGCGCCGGCGTCGGGCCCCACGATCGTGTCGGCCGAGGCGGCGACGTCGCCGGCCTCGGTGCGCACGACGAGCGGCTCGCCCTCGGGCGCCTGGCGGCGCAGCACCGCGAGCGCTATGGGGCCCCACTCGTGGTGGTTGCCCACCGAGGTCACGTGGCCGAGCGGCTCGGGGGCCTCGTCGGCCGGCAGGCCGGCGTCGGCGGCGAGCAGCACCGGGTCGCCCGCGGCGGGCAGCACCGCGTCGGAGCCGTCGAGCTGCAGGTGCACGAGGCGGCGCGGCGGGTGGCCGAGGTTGTGCACCTTCGCCACCGTCTCCTGGCCGCGGTAGCAGCCCTTCGCGAGGTGCACGGCCGACCGCATCCAGTCCAGCTCGTGCGGGATGCTGCGCTCGTCGACCTCGGTCGAGAGCCGCGGGCGCCAGGCCGCGATGCGCAGCGCCTCGGCGGCCAGCACCCCGGCGGCCTTCAGCTCGCCCCGGCGCACCGCGTCGGTCAGCGTCTCCAGCTGCGCGCGGGGCACGAGGCCCTCGCGCCAGAACCAGTCGGCGCCCGGGTGCTCGGCGGTCTGCGCGTACTGCACGCCCCCGGCGACGACCTCGGGCCACGGGTCGGCCCAGACGAGCGGATGCCCGCCGCCCTCGGCCAGGGCGGAGACGAGCACCGGCGCGACGCCCTCGAGCGCCCCCGGCCCCGCAGCGAGCCAGCCGATCGTGGCGAACTCGGCGCTGCGGTCGGCGATCTCGACCCGGAGCATGAAGCGCATGCGCTGCAGCCACTGCTCGAGCGGCTCCGTCTCGCTCGCGTCGACGAGGAGCCAGGCGGTCTCGCCGTCGTCGACCACGCGGATGGCGTGCTCGATCCGGCCGTTGGCCGACAGCAGCAGGGTCTCGGCCGACTCCCCCGGGGCGAGCCCGGTGAGACGCTGGCTGGTGACGGAGTCGAGCCAGGAGAGGCGGTCGGGCCCTGAGACCGAGATCACCCCCCGAGCGGAGAGGTCGACGACGGCCGGGGCGGCGGAGGTTCGACCCGTGCGGGCGGCATCGAGCATCCGCTGCTCGGAGACGGGGTTGCCGTAGTGGGCGGCGACGCCCGCGTCGGGGCCGGTGGCGGCGACGGCGCCGGGCAGGCTGAGGAAGGGTGAGGCGACGCGGAGCGTCACGGCTCAGTCGACCTTCGCGAGCCGGGCCGAGGCGTGGGTGCGGAGGTCTTGGCCGAGCGCCGCGATGTCCCACGCCCAGAGGAGGTGGTTGTCGACGAGCCCGTAGAGGCGGGTGGCGGCCGCGTACTCCTTGGCGGAGCGGGTGCGCACGACCGCGTCGGTGGCGAGGTCGATGCGCGGGCCCTTGACCTGGCCGAGGTAGAGCTCGCTGACACCGGTGGGGTGCACGAGGGCGACCTCGATGTCGAAGCCTTCGGCCGCGTTGCGGAGCGTCTCGACCGACTGGGCCGTGTTGAAGGGGCGCGGGCCCTCACCGGGGAGCATGCCGGGGCCGGCGTCACCCTCGATGTGCAGCCGGGCGAGCCGCCAGAAACCGGTCTCGGCGGTGAGCGGAGTGGGCTCGGTCTCGTCGCCCTGGGGCAGCAGCCAGCTCGAGGAGCTGTAGTTCAGGAACGGCAGGCCGTCGTGGCTGAAGCTGATTCGCTGGCCGAATTCGCGCGAGACGCGGGTGGGCTCGGTGCCCTCCTCGGCGTCGGCCGGCGGGTCGATGGCGTAGTCGATGACGCCGGTGCCCTCCCACACGCCGATGAGCCAGGAGAGGGGGACCAGTTCGGCGGGGAGCCCTGTCGGGATCTCGATCACGGTCGAGCCTCGCCGGTCAGCGCTGGCCGCGGAAGAGTTTGTAGATGACGACCCCCGAGGTCCAGGCGATCGCGAGACTCGCGAGCCCGAGAAGGCCGATGAACAGGAGTTCGAGCGCGACGTAGGACATGCCTAGATCTTAGCCCCCGCGGCGAAGGCCAGGGGCGCGAGCACCACCGTCGCCAGGGCCAGGATGACGACCGCGCCGCCGAGGCTGGCCGAGACCCGGTCGACGAAGCCCTTGCGCACCGGCACGAGCAGCTGGATGCCGAAGGTGACGACCAGGGCGAGGCCGAGCACCACGGGGAGGAAGACGAGGAAGCTCGAGGGCGGCACGAACAGGCCGACGGCGAGGACGGCCACGAGGGACAGGATCCACACCGGCACTACGCTTCTCATGAGCAGACTCATACCCGCCATTCTGCCCGAGTAGTATGAAGCGCAGGCATTCTCTGGAGGATCTTACGTGGCGCAGTTGTTGATCCTGACCTCCACGGTCGACCGCGAGGTCCTCCCCGCGCTGTCACTGCTCAGCCACCGCACCCGTCAGATCCCCGCGGAGCCCTCGCAGCTCGTGAACACCCCGAACAGCGATCTCATCTTCGTCGACGCCCGGCACGACCTCGCCTCGGCCCGTTCGCTCTGCAAGATCCTCAGCACCACCGGCATCGGCGTGCCCGTCGTGCTCATCCTCACCGAGGGCGGGCTCACCGCCGTCAGCGCCGAGTGGGGCGCCGCCGACGTGGTGCTCGAGTCGGCCGGACCGGCAGAGGTCGACACGCGCATCCGGCTCGCCATCGGCCGTCAGGTGCAGGATCAGTCGACCTCGAAGATCCAGGCCTCGGGCGTCGTCATCGACGAGGCCAGCTACTCGGCCCGGGTGCACGGCCGGCCGCTCGACCTCACCTTCAAGGAGTTCGAGCTGCTGCGCTTCTTCGCGATGCACCCCTCCCGGGTGTTCACGCGGGAGCAGCTGCTCAGCGAGGTCTGGGGCTACGACTACTTCGGCGGCACCCGCACGGTCGACGTGCACGTGCGGCGCCTCCGCGCGAAGCTCGGCGACCTCGAGTCGTTGATCGGCACCGTGCGCAACGTCGGCTACCGGTTCAACTTCTTCGAGGACGACAATGACCGACTCGCTCACACTCTCGGTCAGTAGCCCCGACGAGGCGCGGGAGCCGTTCCTCCGGCTCGTCGCCCGGGCGGAGCTCGTCGACGGGCAGCATCCGTTCAACGATCAGGCGCAGATCGACGCGGGCAAGGGCGCCCGCTCGCTGCTGCTCGCCGAGCGCGGCGGCACCGTGGTCGGCGCGGCGATCGTGGGCCAGGGCGAGCTCGAGTTCGTGATCGACCCCGAGTGGCGTGAGGAGGGCCTCGGCCGCCAGCTGCTCGACATCGTGCTGCGCAACAACGCCCAGGGCCCGCTGCTCGCTTGGGCCCACGGTGACCACCCCGCCAGCCGCCGGCTCGCCCTGACGCACCGCTTCGACGCCGTGCGCACGCTGCTGCAGCTGCGCCGGGAGCTCTCGCCCACCGCCCCCGCGCCGCGCACCGAGATCCCCGCGGGCTTCGAGGTCGTGCCCTACCGCGGCGGGCGCGACGCCGACGACTGGGTCGAGCTGAATGCCCGCGTCTTCGCCGGGCACGCCGAGCAGGGCTCGATCACCGCCGACGACCTGCGCTTCCGCCAGTCGGAGAGCTGGTTCGACCCCGACGACTTCCTGCTGCTGCGCGACGACCGAGGCCGCCTGGTGGGCTACAACTGGCTGAAGATCGAGCCGGGCGACAGCGTCGGCGAGATCTACGTGGTCGGCGTCGAGGAGGGGCATGCGGGCCAGGGTCTCGGCCGGCACCTGATGAACGCGGGGCTCAACCGGCTCGCCGACCGCGGCTGCACCCAGGCCGCGCTCTACGTCGACGCCGACAACACCCGCGCCGTCGCGCTCTACCGCTCGCTCGGCTTCACCGACCACACGATCGACGTGCAGTACGCGCAGCGCAGCGCGCGACGATCGGCGCGGTAGCACCGTGGCCCGGCGGCTGGTCCCTTTTCTCGGTCTCGTCGTCGGCGCCCTGCTGCTCGTCACCGGGCTCGCTCCGGTCGTCGCCCCGGTCGCCGCCCCCGCGGCGAGCGCGGCGGGTGCCGTCGCGCGCCCGTTCGCTTCGCACCCCGTACCGCGCGCCCCCGGGTCGGCGAACGCACCGGGTGGCACCGAGGCGGCCGACTCCGCGACCGCCGCCGCCTACGACGCCTGGAGGGCCCGCTACCTGAAGGCCGGCTGCGGCGACGGCCGCTACTACGTCGACGCCTCGACCGCGACGCCGTACCTCGTGGTCTCCGAGGGCCAGGGCTATGGGATGGTCGTGACCGCCCTGATGGCCGGGCACGACGCGAAGGCGCGCACCGTCTTCGACGGCCTGTACCGCTACGTGCTCGACCACCCCAGCTCGGGCGACCCGCAGCTGATGGCGTGGCACCAGCTCCCCGACTGCAGCGACGAGCCCGAGAACGACAGCTCGGCGAGCGACGGCGACCTCGACATCGCCTACGCGCTGCTGCTCGCCGACACGCAGTGGGGGTCGGACGGCGCCGCCTCCGGCAGCTTCGACTACGCCGCCGAGGCGCGGCGGGTGATCGCGGCGATCAAGCGGAGCGCGATGAACCCCGACACGGCGCTGCCGCTGCTCGGCGACTGGGTCGGGCCCGACAGCCCCAAGCGTGACGGCGTGCGCACCTCCGACTTGATGGTCGGCCACTTCCGCGCCTTCCAGACGGCGACCGGCGACCCGGTCTGGGGCGAGGCGGCCACGGCGGCGCTCGATCTGATCGAGACCCTGCAGCGCACGGCCGCCCCGGCGACCGGGCTGCTGCCCGACTTCGCGGTCGGCACCGCGACGACCCCCGTGCCGGCGCCCGCGAAGTACCTCGAATCGGTTCACGACGGAGAATTCGGCTACAACGCCTGCCGCACGCCCTGGCGGCTCGCCTCCTCCGCCCTGCTCGCGGGCGACACCCGCGCGGCCGCCGCGGCCGGCCGCCTGGCGGGCTGGGCGGTCTCGGCGACGAACGGCGACCCGTCCCGACTCCGGGCCGGCTACGCACTCGACGGCACCGCGACCGCCGACTTCGCCGACCTCGCCTTCCTCGCACCGATGACCGCCGGAGCCTCGGTCTCGTCGAGCCGGCAGAGGTGGGTCGACGCGGGCTGGGCGCTGCTTAAGTCGCAGCCCTCGGCCGGGTACTACTCCGACACGCTCCGCCTGCAGGCGATGCTCCTGATCTCGGGCAACGCCTGGCAGCCGAGCACGCGGGCGCCGGCCGGGGTGCAGCGCATCGGCGGTGCCGACCGCTTCGCCGTCTCCGCGGCCATCTCCGCCGCGTCCTTCCCGCGCGGCACCCCGACCGTCTACGTCGCCTCGGGCGAGAACTTCCCCGACGCCCTCTCCGCCTCCGCGGCCGCCGGCGCCGTCGGCGGGCCGGTGCTGCTGGTGCGCCGGGATGCGCTGCCGCCGGAGGTCGCGACCGAGCTGAATCGGCTCGCGCCCGCGCAGATCGTGCTCCTCGGGGGTGAGAACTCGGTGGGCGCCGCCGTGAAGCAGGCGCTGGCGGCCGTCGCGCCGGTCACCCGCATCGGCGGCGCCGACCGCTTCGAGGTCTCGGCGGCCGTGGCGAAGGCCGCCTTCCCGCGCGGCGCGGGCACGGTCTACGTCGCCTCGGGCGAGACCTTCCCCGACGCCCTCGCCGGCTCGGCCGCCGCCGGCCACGACCGCGGCCCCGTGCTGCTCGTGCGTCGCGACGGCGTGCCGGAGCCCATCCGAGCCGAGCTGGGGCGCCTGAAGCCGACGTCGATCGTGCTGCTCGGCGGTCCCGACGCGGTCTCGGAGACGACGAGGGCGGCGCTCGCGACGATCGCCCCCGTGTCCCGCGTCGCCGGCGCCGACCGCTTCGTCGTGGCCGCGTCGCTCTCGGCCCGGGTCTTCCCCTCCCCCGGAACCCCCACCGTCTACGTCGCGTCCGGCGCCACCTTCCCCGACGCCCTCTCGGGCTCCGCGGCCGCGATCGCCGTCGGCGCTCCCGTGCTCCTCGTCACCCGCGACGCGATCCCCGCCGCCATCGCGGCCGAGCTGAAGCGCCTGAAGCCCGCCCGCATCGTCGTGCTCGGCGGAACCGCCCCGGTCTCCGCCGCCACCGAGGCCGCCCTGCGCGCCTACCTCGGGTCGGCCGGCTGACCCGTTCATCCGCTGGACACGTCGTGGGTGACATGATGTCTGCATGGACGACGACATCATCTCGCTCGACGCCGGCGTCGTGACCGACTTCGACGACGACTACGACGAGGCCGCCCCGCAGACCCCCGGCGAGCCGCTGCCCGAGGGCCGCTACCTCGACCGCGAGCTGAGCTGGCTCGCCTTCAACACCCGCGTGCTCGAGCTCGCCGAGGACCCGACGGTGCCGGTGCTCGAACGCGCCAACTTCCTCGCCATCTTCGCCTCGAACCTCGACGAGTTCTTCATGGTGCGGGTCGCGGGGCTGAAGCGCCGCATCCTGACCGACCTCGCGGTGCCCACGAACGTCGGCCGCCGTCCGACGGACGTGCTGCAGGACATCTCGATCAAGGCGCACGAGCTGCAGGCCCGGCACGCGGCGGCCTACCAGGACCTCGTGCGTCCGGCACTGGCGGAGGCGGGCATCCGCATCGCCACCTACGACGAGCTCGACGAGGCCGACCGCGTCAACCTGCGCGACATCTTCTCGAACCAGATCTTCCCGGTGCTGATGCCGCTCGCGGTCGACCCCGCGCATCCGTTCCCCTACATCTCGGGGCTCTCGCTCAACCTCTCGGTGCGCGTGCGCAACGCCAAGACCGGCAAGGAGGAGTTCGCGCGCCTGAAGGTGCCGCAGGTGCTCAGCCGCTTCATCCGGGTCGACCACCGCGAGACCTCCGACGAGGTGCGCTTCATCACGCTCGAAGACCTCATCTCCAACCACCTGGGCGACCTGTTCCCCGGCATGGAGATCGTGGAGCACCACGTCTTCCGCGTCACCCGCAACGAGGACGTCGAGGTCGAGGAGGACGAGACCGAGAACCTGCTGCAGGCGCTCGAGAAGGAGCTGCTGCGCCGGCGCTTCGGCCCGCCCATCCGTCTCGAGGTCAGCGACGACATGGACCCGGTGACCCTCGAGCTGATCGTACGCGAGCTCGACATCACCGAGCAGGAGGTCTACCGGCTGCCGTCGCCGCTGGATCTCGGGGGCCTGTTCGACCTCACGCGCATCCCCCGGCCCGACCTGAAGTACCCCAAGCACGTGCCCACCACGGCCGCCGCGCTGCTGCCGCCGGAGCCGAACGCGAAGCCCGACATCTTCAAGGCGATCTCGCGCGGCGACATCCTGCTGCACCACCCCTACGAGTCGTTCGCGACGAGCGTGCAGGCCTTCCTCGAGCAGGCCGCCGCCGACCCGAACGTGCTGGCCATCAAGCAGACGCTCTACCGCACGAGCGGCGACTCCCCCATCGTCGAGGCGCTGATCGACGCGGCCGAGGCCGGCAAGCAGGTGCTCGCGCTGGTCGAGATCAAGGCCCGCTTCGACGAGCAGGCCAACATCTCCTGGGCGCGCAAGCTCGAGAAGGCCGGCGTGCACGTCGTCTACGGCCTGGTGGGCCTCAAGACCCACTGCAAGCTCGCGCTCGTCATCCGCCAGGAGAAGGGCCGGCTGAAGAGCTACAGCCACATCGGCACGGGCAACTACAACCCCAAGACCTCGCGCATCTACGAAGACCTCGGGCTGCTGACCGCCGACGACCAGGTGGGCAAAGACCTCACCCGGCTGTTCAACGAGCTCTCGGGCTACGCGATCGAGAAGAAGTTCAAGCGCCTGCTCGTGGCACCGCTCCACCTCCGCAAGGGCCTGCTCAAACGCATCGCCGTCGAGGCCGAGAACGCGCGCAAGGGGCTGCCGTCGGGCATCCGCATCAAGCTGAACTCGATCGTCGACGAGGCCATCATCGACGGGCTCTACCGGGCCAGCCAGGCCGGTGTGCCGATCGACCTCTGGGTGCGCGGCATCTGCGCCCTGAAGCCGGGCCAGGAGGGCCTCAGCGAGACGATCCGGGTGCGCTCGATCCTCGGCCGCTACCTCGAGCACTCGCGCATCTTCTCCTTCGTCAACGACGGCGACCCCCAGGTCTACATCGGCAGCGCCGACATGATGCACCGCAACCTCGACCGCCGCGTCGAGGCCCTGGTGCGGCTCGTCGACCCCGGCCACCTGAAGGAGATCGACACGCTGTTCGAGATGGCCATGAGCGAGAACACCTCGTCGTGGGCCCTCGACGCCACCGGCGCCTGGAGCCGCTCCGAGTTCGACGCCGAGGGCGCCCCGCTGATCGACCTGCAGGACGCGCTGATGCACATCGTCAGCCGCCGCAAGCGCCCGGGCACCACGCGGTGACGGTCTTCGCCGCGGGGGCGGTGTGCTGGCGGGTCGTCGACGGCAAGGTGAAGGTGCTGGTCATCCACCGCTCCGCCCACCGCGACGTCTCGCTGCCCAAGGGCAAGGTCGACCCCGGCGAGACCCTGCCGCAGACGGCGGTGCGCGAGGTCGTCGAGGAGACCGGGCTCGCCGTCACCCTCGGCGTGCCGCTCGGCATGACGAACTACACCATGCCCAACGGCCGCGAGAAGGTCGTGCACTACTGGGCCGCCGAGGTCACCGACGCCGCCGTGCTCGCCTCCTCGTTCCTGCCGAACGGCGAGGTGGCGGCCCTGGAGTGGCTGCCCATCCGCAAGGCCCTCTCTGCCCTCACCTACGAGCGCGACGCCGAGATCGTCGAGCGGTTCCGGATGCTCGTCGACGAGGGTGTCACGCGCACCTTCGCCGTGATCGCCCTCCGTCACGCCAAGGCCGTGCCGCCCTACCAGTTCGACGGGCCCGACGCCTCCCGGCACCTCACCGAACGCGGACGGGGCGAGGCGAAGTCGATCGTCCCCGCCCTCGCGAGCTTCGGCCCCGCCCGCATCGTCAGCTCCACCGCCAAGCGCTGCCGGCAGACCGTCGAGCCGCTGTCCAAGGCGCTGCACCTCGACGTGAAGACGACGGATGCGATCAGCCAGGACGCGTTCGAGGCGGGCGACGACGGCATCCGCGAGGTGGTCGGCAAGCGCATCCGCAAGCGCGTCACCACCGTGCTCTGCAGCCACGGCCCGGTGCTGCCCGAGATCGTGCGCGAGGTCGCGCTGGCCACGGGCACCGCGTCGCGGGTGAGCGCCTCCCGCGCGGGCGACCTGCCTGTGGCGGGGTTCTCGGTGCTGCACCTCTCGGTCGATCGGCCCGGATCGGGCATCATCGCGATCGAGACGCACGTCCCGCAGTAGTTCCGTCACGAGGAAACCCGGCTGTTCACCTTCCGTTCACCCCTGGGCGGCAGGCTCTTAAGCCGCGGCGCTTAGCGTCTCAGACGGGCCCGCACCGGCCCGACCTGACATCACTCCGAAAGGGAGATTCCTCGTGAAGCTCAAGCGCTATGCCGCCCCCGCGGTCATCGCCATCACCGCAGCCCTCGCCCTGAGCGCCTGCGCCTCGAACGAAGGCGGCGCGCCCGCCGCCGGCGGCTCCTCCGACGCCGCCACCACCTCGGCACTCTCCGGCACGCTGACCGGCATCGGCGCCTCCTCGCAGGGCTCGGCCCAGGAGGCCTGGATCGCCGCCTTCCAGACCGCGAACCCCGACGTCACCGTCAACTACGACCCCCAGGGCTCCGGCGCCGGCCGCGAGAGCTTCATCTCCGGTGCCGCCGCCTTCGCCGGCTCCGACTCGGCGCTGAGCGACGACGAGCTGGCCGGCGAGTTCGCCAGCTGCGCTCCCGACACCAAGGCCATCGACATCCCGGTCTACATCTCCCCGATCGCCGTCGTGTTCAACGTCGAGGGCGTGACCGACCTGAACCTCGACGCGGCCACCATCGCGAACATCTTCTCGGGCAAGATCACCACCTGGAACGACCCGGCCATCGCCGCGCTGAACGCCGACGCGACGCTGCCCTCCGCCCCGATCACCGCCGTTCACCGTTCGGACGACTCGGGCACCACCAAGAACTTCACCGACTACCTCGGCAAGGTCGCCCCCGAGGCGTGGGCCGAGAAGGCCGCCGACACCTTCCCCTTCCAGTCGGGTGAGGGCGCTCAGGGCACCTCCGGTGTCATCCAGGCCGTCACCAACGGCGTGAACACCATCGGCTACGCCGACGCCTCGAAGGCCGGTGACCTCGGTGTCGCCAAGCTCAAGGTCGGCGACGAGTTCGTCGAGTACACCGCCGAGGGTGCTGCCGCCGTCGTCGAGGGCTCGCCGATCGTCGAGGGCCGCGAGGCGAACGACATCGCCATCGCGCTCGACCGCTCCACCACCGACCCGACCCACTACCCGCTGGTGCTCGTCTCCTACGCGATCGCCTGCCAGGAGTACGCCGACGCCGCCCAGGGCGAGCTCGTGAAGGCCTACATCGGCTACCTCGCCTCGGAGGACGGCCAGTCGGTCGCCGCCGAGTCGGCCGGTGCCGCGCCGCTCTCGGCCGACCTGTCGTCGAAGGTCGCCGCCGCGATCGAGACCATCAAGTAACACCGCTTGTCACCTCTGTCCGGTTCCGGTCCCGCCCGCGGGATCCGGAACCGGACAGAACCGGGTCAGGGCCCATCCCGAACCCCGCTCCACACCAGCACCCGATGACTCCTCACCCAGGACGACAGGAGACGAGCTCCATGACCACCGCCCCCGTCAAGCCGGCCGCACCCCCGCGGCTCAAGGCCAAGCAACGGCCGGGAGACCGCATCTTCTCGACCGCCACGGTCGTCGCGGGCTCGCTCATCCTCGTCACCCTCGCCGCGGTCACGATCTTCCTGATCGCGCAGAGCATCCCCGCCTTCACCGCGCAGCCCGACGACCTCAAGGGCGGCGCCGAGAACTTCTGGGCCTACGTCGGCCCGCTGGTGTTCGGCACCATCTGGGCGGCGTTCCTCGCCCTGCTGATCGCCGTGCCGCTCGCGATCGGGATCGCCCTCTTCATCTCGCACTACGCGCCCCGCCGGCTCGCCCAGGGCCTCGGCTACGTGATCGACCTGCTGGCCGCCGTGCCCAGCGTGGTCTTCGGCCTCTGGGGCATCACGGTGCTCGCACCGTTCGTCCAGCCCTTCTGGTCGACCCTGGTCGACCTCTTCGGCTGGTTCCCGCTGTTCGCCGGCCCCGTCTCGGGCACCGGCCGCACCATCCTCACCGTCGCCATCGTGCTGGCCGTCATGATCCTGCCGATCATCACCGCCCTCAGCCGCGAGATCTTCCTGCAGACGCCGAAGCTGCACGAGGAGGCCGCGCTCGCCCTCGGCGCCACCCGCTGGGAGATGATCCGCACGGCGGTGCTGCCGTTCGGCCGCCCCGGCATCGTCTCGGCCTCCATGCTCGGCCTCGGCCGCGCCCTCGGCGAGACCATGGCCGTGGCCATGGTGCTCTCGCCCCAGGTGCTGATCTCCTTCGCCCTGCTGCAGTCGACGAACCCCACCACGATCGCCGCGAACATCGCCCTGAACTTCCCCGAGGCCCACGGCGTCGGCGTGAACGTGCTGATCGCGACCGGCCTGATCCTGTTCGTCATCACCTTCGCGGTGAACTTCATCGCCCGCGCCATCGTCAACCGCCGCAAGGCCTTCTCGGGAGCCAACTAGTCATGACGACGACCACCACTCCCCCCACGCGGCCGGCGGAACCCATCGCCAACTCGCTCACCACGGGCATCCTGCCCAAGTACGTGCCCTGGCTGCTGCTCGTCACCAGCTGGGTCATCGTCGGCTCGGTCTTCGTGATCCTGATGGCCGCCGGCGTCAACGAGAACTTCAACGTCGTCGGGGCCGTGTTCTTCGGCACCGCGCTCTGGGTGATCGTCAACTACGTCGTCTCCCGGGTCTACGAGGGCCCCCGCCCCGCGATGAACCGCTTCGTCACCTCGCTGGTGACACTGGCCTTCGTGATCGCGCTGCTGCCCCTGATCTCGCTGCTCTACACGGTCATCTCCAACGGCATCCCCCGCTTCGACCTGCCGTTCTTCAGCGAGTCGATGCGCAACGTGGTCGGCGAGGGCGGCGGCGCGCTGCACGCCATCGTCGGCACGCTCGAGATCACCGGCATGGCCACGCTGATCTCGGTGCCGGTGGGCCTGCTCACCGCCATCTACCTCGTCGAGTACGGGCGCGGCCACCTCGCCCGCTCGATCACCTTCCTCGTCGACGTGATGACGGGCATCCCCTCGATCGTCGCCGGTCTGTTCGCCTTCGCGTTCTTCGCGCTCATCCTGAACCAGCCGGGCATCCGCTTCGGCTTCGGCGGCGCCGTCGCGCTGTCGGTGCTGATGATCCCGGTGGTCGTGCGCTCCAGCGAGGAGATGCTGAAGCTGGTGCCGAACGAGCTGCGCGAGGCCGCCTACGCCCTCGGCGTGCCGAAGTGGCTCACCATCGTCAAGGTGGTGCTGCCCACCTCGATCGCCGGCATCACGACCGGTGTGATGCTCGCCATCTCCCGCGTCATCGGCGAGACCGCCCCGCTGCTGATCATCGCCGGCTTCACGCAGAGCATGAACTACAACCTGTTCAACGAGCGCATGATGACGCTGCCGGTGTTCGTCTACACGCAGTACGCGAACCAGGGCACGGATGCCCAGGCCTACCTCGACCGCGCGTGGGCCGGTGCCCTCACCCTCGTCGTGATCGTGATGGCCCTGAACCTCGTGGCGCGCATCGTCGCCAAGGTCTTCTCCCCCAAGCTCGGCCGCTGACGCGGCCTGTCGAACCCACCGCAACCCGAAGGAACTCGAGTGTCCAAGCGCATCGAAGTCAACGATCTCAACGTCTACTACAGCAGCTTCCTGGCCGTCGAGGGCGTCTCGCTCACGATCGAGCCCCGCACCGTCACCGCCTTCATCGGCCCGTCGGGCTGCGGCAAGTCGACCTTCCTCCGCACGCTGAACCGCATGCACGAGGTCATCCCCGGCGCCCACGTCGAGGGCGAGGTGCTGATCGACGGCAACAACCTCTACGGCCAGGGCGTCGACCCGGTGCTCGTCCGCCGCCAGGTGGGCATGGTGTTCCAGCGCCCTAACCCGTTCCCGACGATGTCGATCGGCGAGAACGTGCTGGCCGGCGTGAAGCTGAACAACAAGCGCATGTCCAAGAGCGACTCCGACGCGCTGATCGAGAAGTCGCTGCGCGGCGCCAACCTCTGGAACGAGGTCAAGGACCGCCTGAACGCCCCCGGCTCCGGCCTCTCGGGCGGCCAGCAGCAGCGCCTCTGCATCGCCCGCGCGATCGCGGTCTCCCCCGACGTCATCCTGATGGACGAGCCCTGCTCGGCCCTCGACCCGATCTCGACCCTCGCCATCGAGGACCTGATCGAGGAGCTCAAGTCGGAGTACACGGTCGTCATCGTGACCCACAACATGCAGCAGGCCTCGCGTGTCAGCGACCGCACCGCCTTCTTCAACATCGCGGGCACCGGCAAGCCCGGCAAGCTGATCGAGTACGACGACACCACGACGATCTTCTCGAACCCGACGGTCAAGGACACCGAGGACTACGTCTCGGGCCGCTTCGGTTGAGCTGACGTCGTCCCGCTTCCACGACGAAGCCCCCTCCCGATCGGATCGGGAGGGGGCTTCGTCGTGTGCGGGCCCGGTGCCGGGTGCGCGGCGGCTAGGCCGACTCGACCGCGAAGATGGGCTCGGTGGTGGGCTGCTGTGAGCCGCCGGCCGGTTCGACCGTGACGCCGACCGTGTCGCCGGCGCTCATCGTGCCCTCGAGCACGTGCCACGAGGTGCCGGACTCGGCGGCGGTGAAGGTGCCGGCCGCGACCGGGCCCTTGGCGTCGATGTACCAGGCCTCGTAGACCTTGCCCTCGGGCAGCTCGGGCAGGCCCTCGGCGAGCACGGCCGAGCGGCCCAGCTCGTTCGACCAGACCACCGTGGCGTCGCCGCCG
Source organism: Herbiconiux sp. VKM Ac-1786 (assembly GCF_015350805.1). Classification (GTDB taxonomy): domain Bacteria; phylum Actinomycetota; class Actinomycetes; order Actinomycetales; family Microbacteriaceae; genus Herbiconiux. The sequence continues at coordinate 449,933 of NZ_JADKSG010000001.1, forward strand.
CCGGCGACCGGCACGGAGGCCCGCTGCACGTCGGACGCCGCGGTGATGCGGGCGAGCTCGGAGGCCGAGGAGTCGGCCACGTCTGTCGTGGTGGAGCTGTTCACGAGCGCACTGCCGACGAAGCCGCCGCCCACGAAGAGGGCCGCGGCCGCGGCGACGGCCGCCACCAGGGTCGTGGGGCGGGCGAACCAGCGCAGGCGGGCCCGGTTCTCGGCCCCTCCGGCGGAGCGCGCCTCGACGGGGGCGGACTGGCCCACGGCGGTCGGCAGGCCCTCGTCGGCGCGGGCCGCGGGGGTCATCTCGGGGAGGTCGGCTCGAGCATCCGTCGCCGTCTCGGAGCGGGACGACTCGGTAGGCAGTGCGGGCAGCTGCGGGGTGAGCAGCAGCTTGGCCATGAGCTCGCGCTTGAGCTCGGGCGAGGGGTCGACGGGTGCGACCGAGAGCCCGATCAGGGCTGCGGTCTCGCGGAGCTCGTCGCTCTCCTCCCGCAGCGAGGCGGAGGAGCGGACGGCCCGCTCGAACTCGGCGGTCTCGGCGGCGGTGAGAGCATCGAGGGCGTAGGCGCCGGTAGAGACGCGGGGGTCGAAGCCCTCGCCGCTCGTGTCGTCGGTGCGGTCGGTCATGATGTCACCCCCAGGGCGTCTCGAAGTCGGATCATTCCATCGCGCAATCGTGTCTTGACCGTGCCCACGGGCACGGAGAGCAGGGCGGCGACCTCGGTGTGGCTGTAGCCGCCGTAGTAGGCGAGCGAGATGGCCTCGCGCTGGAGGGCGGTGAGCTGTGTCATGGCTCGCTTCACCCTCTCGTGCTCGATTCGGATCTCGACGGTCTCGCTGACGCTGTCGTAGTCGGCCTCGATGTCGCGGAGGCCGATCTTCTCGTCGCGGTCGTGACTGGACTGCGACGAGCGCACCCGGTCGACCGCGCGGCGGTGGGCCATCGTGAGGATCCACGACATCGCACTGCCGCGTGCCTGCTCGAAGCGCGGCGCGGTGCGCCAGACCTCGAGCAGCACCTCCTGGGTGACCTCCTCGGACTGCGAGTGGTCGATCAGGACGCGCCTGACGAGGCCGAGCACCCGGGCCGCTGTGCGGTCGTAGAGCTCGGAGAACGACTGGGCGTCGCCCTGGGCCACCTGCAGCAGCAGGCTCTCGAGGGTCGCGGCGGTCTCGACGCCTTCGGCGTCATCGCGCTGCCCTCTGTCTGTCGTCACGAGCTCAAGCATGACAGGTCACGCCTGGGTTCGTGCCGTTGGCACCTCGTCTGGTCACGATCGTTATTCGGAACCGAGCGTGCGGCGGATTGGCCGGGTCTTCTCAGGACTTCCCGGACGAGGAGGTGTCAGGCCGCAGAAACGCCTCTCGGCGGAAGGCCGCTCGTAGCGGCGAATTTTGGAGCCCGGGGTTACTGCGACCCGACGCTCCTATTTTACAACGGCCGTCCGGTGACGCGAATCGGGTCGGGTGACTCGGGCGAGTCGGGGCGGCCGGGCGGGTCGGCCGGGCGGGTCGGCCGGGCGGGTCAGTCGAGGCCGTCGTGCCGCCAGAGCGCGGCCGACTCGGCCAGCTCGTCGCCGATCGTCTCGAAGCGCAGGGCCCGCGTGGTGAGCGTGGTCGCCGTCTCGGGCGCCCCGATCTCGGCGTCGTCGGCGATGCTCACGCAGCCCTGCGCCATGATGCGGCAGAAGGCGGCGGCCCGGTCGAGCGCCACCGCGAAGTCGCCGGTGAACAGCCCGCGCAGGATGCGGTCGGCCAGCTCGGTGATCTCCTTCGGCCCGGTGGGCGACTCGGCGCCCGCGACCACCGGGTCGATGCCCTGGGTCATGGTGGTGCCGCGTTCGAAGAAGTAGCTGGCGAGCTCCGGGTCCTGCCTGATCAGCACGCGCAGCAGGTAGATGCGCCAGAGGCTGCCGGGCAGAGAATGAGCGGATGCTCGCGCCCACAGCTCGGCGATCGCATCGATCCCGTGGTCGTCGGTGAACGCCAGCAGGCGCTCGATCACCTCGGGCTGGGGGTCGTCGCGCACCCGGCTCAGCAGCGCGCCGGCCGTCTCGTGCGCCACCCGGTTCACGGTCGCGGGGTCGTCGCCGCCCTGGAAGGCCTCGAAGGCGGAGTTGCTGAAGAGCGCGGGGCGGTGGAAGTCGTCTGCCATGCGGTGATGTCCTGCCGGTCGGCGGTATGCGGTCGGAGTCTCCAACGCTAACCACCCTCCCGGCCTTCCCGCACCCGCCCGACGGCCCAGGATTTCGCGCTACCCTTGACCCCGAGGGCCTGTAGCTCAGTTGGCAGAGCATCGGACTTTTAATCCGCGGGTCGAGGGTTCGAGCCCCTCCGGGCCCACCCTCCCCCTCAGCGGCCCAGGCTGGCCATCAGGAGTCCGTAGCCGGCGCCCCACACGGCCAAGGCGGCGAGCGCCCCTACGACGGGCACCCACCACGAGCGCCGGCGGCGGGTCAGCCGCACGATCGTCCAGACGATCGCCGCGAGGTAGACGAGGGGCGGGCCCCCGAGGGCGATGAAGTAGCCGACGCCCATCAGGGTGAAGTCGCAGTCCGAGGCGAAGCCGCACCCGTCCGACACCATCGCCAGGAACAGCGACACGAAGGCGAGCATCGCGATCCCGATCGCGCCCAGCACGAGCAGCACGACCGCCGCCACGACGTCCCCCATCCGCGACGGCGCCGCCCGTCCCGTCCCGACCTCGAAGGCCGGCGGATACCCGCTCATCCCGCGCCCCTCCCCACCCGTCCGAACGCTCCGATCCTAAGACACGGGGCCGCGGCGCTCAGGGGGGCGGGGTAGCGTTCGGGGGTGGACGGGGTGTGGGAGGTCGTGGTGGCGCGGGCGGCCGCGCCGTCCGTGGTGGGGGTCGTCGTGGCGGTGGGGATCGCCGTGGGGGTCGTGGGGGTGACGCCCGCGTGGCGGGTGGCGCGGTTCGTCGTGACGTTGGCGCACGAAGGCGGGCACGCTCTGGCGGCGGTGCTGACGGGAAGGCGGCTGGCGGGCATCCGGGTGCACTCGGACACCAGCGGGCTGACCCTGTCACGCGGCCGACCGCGAGGGCCCGGGATGGTGCTGACCGCCGCCGCCGGGTACCCCGCGCCGGGGCTGCTCGGGCTGGCCGGGGTGTGGCTGACGGTCGAGGGGCACGCGGTCGCCGTGGCGGCCGGGCTCGGGGTGCTGCTGCTCGTGGCGCTGGTGCTCGTGCGCAACGTCGTCGGGGCGCTCGTGGTGCTCGGCACGGCCGCGGTGCTGGTGGGCGGCCTGCTGCTGCTCCCGAGCGGCGTCGGCTCGGCGCTGCCGCTCGTGCTGTGCCTCGTGCTCGTGGCGGGCGCTGTGCGGTCGGCCGTCGAACTGGGGGCGACCAGGCGGCGCGGGCGGGGCACGTCCGACGCGGATGCTCTGGCCCGCCTCACCCACGTGCCCGCCGCCCTCTGGGTGGCCGCCTTCGTGGCCGTCACCGCCGCCGCGGCCGTGGCGACGGCGCTAGTGCTGGGGCTGCTCGGTCTCGTGCGGTGAGCGGGGCTCGGCCCGGGTGCCCCAGCGGTTCCAGGCGAGGATGTAGATGGTCAGGCCGGTGACGAGGCCGACGATCACCCAGAGCACGACGAGATAGTCGATCCACGAGCCGACCGGCGGCGAGCCGGGGAGGAAGTTGCGGAGCGGGATCGTGGCGAAGATCATCGCGCCGATCCAGCTGGTGAGGGTGGCCTCGACCTTGCGGCGGCCGGTGTAGGCGCTGATCGCCACGAAGAGCACGAGCACGGGCACGACCGCCATCAGGCCGAGCAGCACGATGCCGAACGCCACCGTACTGGCCGAGCGGGTGGCGGTGATGACGACGGACGGGAGCGGGGTCTCCCCCTGTGCCGTGATGACGGAGTGATCGGTGTCGTCGAGGCGGTGGATCTCGAGCTGCCAGCCCGGAACCGAGTCGTGCAGGCAGACGGCCGTGGGCACGGCCACTCGCTCCGCGCCCTCGCCGGTGAACGCGAAAGTGGTCAGTTCGGAGCGGTAGCTGTCGAACGGCCACTCCTCCACCACACCCTCGGCATAGTCGGACTGCAGCGAGCTCGCCAGCGCCTCACCTTCGGCGAAGGACTGCACACGGGTGCCGTCGACCGGGAAGGTCAGGAGGCTGATCCGATGCCGGGGCGTGTAGTTGTCGTCGGACATCAGGCTGTCTGCCGGGTCGAGCGAGACCTGGAACTCCAGGCGCTGGTTCGCCGCCTGCACGGCCGCCGGCTGCAAGAGCACCGTCACGCCGTCGTCACCCTCGATCACCGTCTCGCACCCGTTGCTCGACGAGCGGAGCCCCGAGGCGTACAGCAGCACGACCACCGCATAGACCACCACGGCCACCACCGCGACGACCACCGTCAGCCACCGCCGCCGTCGCGGCCGGGGGCTCAGCTCAGTCATAGGCCGAGCATATCGATCGGCGGCGGCTCAGTTGTCCACGTCGGACGCCGGTTCGGGCATGATGCGCAGATCGCCGCGATTGGCCGCCTGCACCATCAGCTCGATCCACGCCCGGTTGATGGCGGCGGGCCGGCTGCCGTAGAAGCGGAAGCGCAGCGGGATCGACGGATGCACCCACAGCGTCTCGCGCCCGCTGCCCTGCCCGGGCTCCATCGTCCACGACAGCGAGAAGGCCTCGTGGTTGCGCATCTTCGTGAGGATCACGAGGCGCAGATGGGCGAGAAGACGGTCGTCCATCTCGATCTCCGCCGACATCGGCCCATAGATCAACAGGCCCAAGCCACGCTCCCAAACAGTTCAGGAGCCCACAGCCGTACTCCCGAAAACGAGCCTAACGCGGCGATATTTACTCCCCAAAACAGAGGGAAGGGGCTTGACAACGCCCCCGGTCATCCGATGAAACGGATTCCCCAGCTCAGCTCCCAGCGCTCCCCCGGCGCCAGCCAGCGCAGGCCCTGACCGCTGTTCAGCGCGTTCGCCGGCGCGGTCATCGGCTCGATGGCCAGGGCCCGTCGCGGCCCGTCGATCGACGCGAACGCCGGAGGGGTGAACACCTGCGCGTAGCCGAACGAGGCGTCGGCCCAGAGCTCGACCGCCCGGCCGTCGGGGGCCTCGACGCGATGGCGGCTGCGGCCATCCGTCACCCGCACCCCGCCGTACCCCTGGTCCATCGTGAGGTCGCCGATGCGCCGCCCGGCCGTCAGGTCGTGCTCGGTGCCGGCGACGGGCTCCTCCGACACGGGGATCTGCCCGTCGTCGGTGACGAAGCGCGTGCTCGCGTCGACCGTGAGGGTCAGCTCCTCGACCGGCACGTCGCCCACCCTGAGATACGGATGCGCGCCCACCGCCACGGGCGCCGCCGTCGCCGAGGCGTTCGAGAGCGTGTGCGTCACCGTCATCCCGTCGCCCGTCAGGCGGTGCCCGACCGTGGTGTCGACGAGGAACGGGTAGCCGTGCTGCGGGTGCACGGTGGCCGCCTGCAGCACCCGGTGCGCCTCCTGCTCGAGCACCCGGTACGCGGTGTTGCGCAGCAGCCCGTGGATGGCGTTGCCCGCTTTGGGCTCCGTCAGGTCGAGCTGCTGCGGCTCGCCGTCGAGCGTCCACCGGCCCTTCGCGACCCGGTTCGGCCAGGGCACCAGCACGATGCCCGCACCGCCCGGCGGGATGGCCGACTCGGCGAAGGGCTCGACCAGGTCGACGCCGTCGATCGAGAGCGAGCGGATGCCCGCTGCCACCTCGGTGACGACGCCGACCACGCGGCGCCCCTCGGCCTCGAGCGACAGGTGCTACTGCTCTCCGGTGGGTGCGCGCATGGCTCCACCCTAGGACGGCGTCAGCGCGCCCGGCGCTCCGCCTCGTCGATCACGTTCGCCAGCAGCATCGCGCGCGTCATCGGCCCGACGCCGCCGGGGACCGGCGAGAGGTGACCGGCGACCGACGCGACCCCGGGGTCGACGTCACCGATCAGCCGCGCCTTGCCCGTCTCCTCGTTCACCACGCGCGTGATGCCCACGTCGAGCACGGCGGCGCCGGGCTTCACCCAGTCGGGCTGGATGAGACCGGGCACACCCACGGCGGCGACCACCACATCCGCCCGCCGCACCTCGGCGGCCAGGTCGGTGGTGCGCGAGTGCGTGAGGGTGACGGTGGCGTCGACGCCCTTGCGGGTCAGCAGCAGCCCTAGCGGGCGCCCGACGGTGAGACCGCGGCCGACGACCACGACGTGCTTGCCCGCGAGCGGCACGTCGTAGCGGCCGAGCATCTCGACGATGCCGGCGGGCGTGCAGGGCAGGGGCGAGTCGAGCTCGCCGCCGACGCCCAGCACCAGGTGGCCGAGGTTCGTGGGGTGCAGGCCGTCGGCGTCCTTCGCGGGGTCGATCAGCTCGAGCATCGCGTTCTCGTCGATGCCGTTCGGCAGCGGGAGCTGCACGATGTAGCCCGTGACGGAATCGTCGGCGTTGAGCTGCTCGATGGCCGCGCGCACGTCGGCCTCGGTGGCCGTGTCGGGCAGGTCGACCCGCACCGACTCGATGCCGACCTCGGCGCAGTCGCGGTGCTTGCCGGCGACGTAGGAGATCGACCCGGGATCGGAGCCGACGAGCAGCGTGCCGAGCCCCGGGTGGATGCCGCGCGAGCGCAGGGCGTCGACCCGAGCGCGGATCTCGTCCTTCAGCGCGGTCGCGGTGGCGACCCCGTCGAGGCGCTCGGCTACCACTGCTCGAGGCCCGGGTAGAGCGGGAAGCCGTCGGTGAGCGTCAGCACGCGGGCGCGCAGCGACTCGACGTCGGGCTCGGGCTTCAGCGCGGTGGCGATGATGTCGGCCACCTCGGTGAACTCGACGTCGCCGAAGCCGCGGGTGGCGAGGGCGGGCGTTCCGATGCGGAGGCCTGAGGTGACCATCGGCGGGCGCGGGTCGAAGGGCACCGAGTTGCGGTTCACGGTGATGCCCACCTCGTGCAGGATGTCCTCGGCCTGCTGGCCGTTCAGCTCGGAGGTGCGGAGGTCGGCGAGCACGAGGTGCACGTCGGTGCCCCCGGTGAGCACGTCGACACCGGCACCGCGGGTGTCTTCGGCGGTGAGGCGCTCGGCCAGGATGCGCGCACCGCTGATGGTGCGCACCTGCCGGTCCTTGAACTCCGGCTCGGCCGCGAGCTTGAACGCGGTGGCCTTGGCGGCGATGACGTGCATCAGCGGGCCGCCCTGCTGGCCCGGGAAGACGTTGGAGTTGAGCTTCTTGGCCAGCTCGGTGTCGCGGCTGATGATGAAGCCGGAGCGCGGGCCGCCGATGGTCTTGTGCACGGTCGAGGAGACCACGTCGGCGAAGGGCACGGGCGACGGGTGCAGGCCCGCGGCCACGAGGCCGGCGAAGTGCGCCATGTCGACCCAGAGCTTGGCGCCGACCTCGTCGGCGATGGCGCGGAAGGCGGCGAAGTCGAGCTGACGGGGGTAGGCCGACCAGCCGGCGATGATGACCTGCGGCTTGTGCTCGAGGGCCTTGTCGCGCACCACGTTCATGTCGACCAGGAAGGTCTCGGGGTCGACGCCGTAGGAGACGGCGTTGTAGAGCTTGCCCGAGAAGTTGAGCTTCATGCCGTGGGTGAGGTGACCGCCGTGCGCGAGCTCGAGGCCGAGGATGGTGTCGCCCGGGGTCGCGATGGCCGAGAGCACGGCCGCGTTGGCGGTGGCGCCGGAGTGGGGCTGCACGTTGGCGTACTCGGCGCCGAACAGTGACTTGGCGCGGGCGATGGCCAGCTCCTCCGCGATGTCGACGAACTCGCAGCCGCCGTAGTAGCGACGGCCCGGGTAGCCCTCGGCGTACTTGTTGGTGAGCACGGAGCCCTGCGACTCGAGCACGGCGCGGGGCACGAAGTTCTCGGAGGCGATCATCTCGAGGGTGCCGCGCTGACGGCCGAGCTCGAGCTTCAGCACCTCGGCGATCTCGGGATCGACCTCGGCCAGGGGCAGGTTGAAGGTGTCGGACATGACGGGCTCCTTTTCGGCGTGACGGACTTGAAGGGGAGGATTCGTATCGACCCAGGCGCGCGGCCGAATCCCTGTCCGTCGCTTCCCGATGGTGACCATCTGAACGCCAGTTGCGACGGGGTCAGCCTACCTCAGGACCGGGCCGCGCGGCGAGTGATCATCGGGGTCGCGAGCAGCAGCGAGGCGCCGATCACGATGGCCACGAGGTCGACCCAGGGCAGCACCTCGAGCCCGAAGGTGTCGAGGAAGAGGGCTCCCGCGACGGCGCCGAGGCCGATGCCGACGTTGAAGGCGGTGGAGTAGAAGGCGCTCGAGGCGTCACGGATGGCCGGGTCGGCGACGTGCATCAACCGGGTCGCCATGAGCGTCGGGATGATGCCGAAGACGACACCCCAGATCGCGAAGGAGCCGATCGCGATGACGGGGTTCGCGGTGAAGACCGCGAGCACCAGCACCGAGGCCGCGGTGACGGCGAGCGAGACCAGCAGGCCGGTCGAGGGGCGCTTGCCGAACACCGAGCCGGCGATGACGAGACCGATGGCGCCGGCCACGCCGTAGACGAGCAGCAGCAGGCCGACGTCGCCCGCGGCGACGCCCATGCGGTCGATCATGAACGGCGCGATGTAGGTGTAGAAGGAGTAGTGCCCGACGGTGACGACGGCCGCGAAGATGCAGACCAGCGCCACGGCGGGGATGCTGTCGTTCCAGACGAAACGGCGGCGGCGGCCGGAGTCGGTGAGCCGCGCATCCTGAACCGCGTGCTTGAGGTGGTCGACCCGGGGCAGCATGAACCAGAGCAGCACGGCACCGAGGAGCGCGAGCAGGCCCACGGCGAGGAACGGGATGCGCCAGCCGAAGGCGTGACCCACGGTGGTGGCCAGCGGCACGCCGAGCACGAACGCGAGGGTGCCGCCGCCGGTGGTGAGGGCGACGGCGCGACCGATCTGCTCCTTGGGGACGAGGTGCGCGGAGTAGGCGCCGACGACGCCCCAGAACACGCCGTGCGCCATGCCGCCGATGATGCGCACGACCACGAGGAACTCGTAGCTCGGCGCCATCGAGGCGAGCACGCTGGTGACGGCGACCACGACGAGCACGCCGACGAGCAGCAGGTGCCGGGGAACGCGGCGGAAGAGGAGGCTGAGCGGCACGCTGGTGAGCACGACCGCGAAGGCGAAGAAGCTGATGAGCAGGCCGGTCTGGGACTCGGTGACGCCGAGGCTCGAGCTCATCTCGGGCAGGAGGCCCGTCGGGATCATCTCGGCGGTGACCGAGAGGAAGACGGCGGTCGCGAGGACGATCAGGCCGCCCCAGGGGAAGCGCTTGACGACCGGGATCGACCCGGTCTGCGGCAGAAATGTGGTCACAGCAGTGCGCACCATTCGAAGACTTCTCGAAATTCGGCGGACAGAGGAGGCTCGAGTGCCTGTTCCTGACGACCTGAAGCGCCGTGGCCAGGTCGAATCGGGGCGAATCGACTTCTCTCGCAGACGGCGACGACTTCGTACATGCCCGTGGCCGGACGATGACCGCGCGACCATTCACTATTCTAGCGGAGAGCCCGTTCCAGGCAAGAGGAGATCCGATGTCGATGCCGAGAAACCACTGGGTGCTGACGTTCGTCTGCGCCGACCTCCCCGGGATCGTGCACGCGGTCAGCGGCGCGGTGGTCGAGTCGGGCGGCAACATCACCGAGAGCCAGCAGTTCTCCTCCTCCGACACGGGCCGCTTCTTCATGCGCCTGCAGGTCGAGTCGGAGGCGGGCCGTGAGGTGTTCGAGGCCGCCCTCGCCCCGGTCGTCGAGCGCTACGAGATGGACTGGCGGCTCGACACGGTCGGCCGGCCGCTCCGCACCCTCGTGCTCGCGTCGACGGCGGCGCACTGCGTCAACGACCTGCTGTTCCGCCGCCGCGCGGGGCAGCTCCCCGTCGAGATCCCGCTGGTGCTGTCGAACCACGGGGTGCTGCGCGACCTGGCCGGCTTCTACGACGTGCCCTTCGAGTCGCTGCCGGTGACCTCCCCCGAGTCGAAGGCCGCCTTCGAGCGCCGGGTGCTCGAGGTCGTCGAGGAGCACGACATCGAGCTCGTCGTGCTGGCCCGCTACATGCAGATCGTCTCGCCCGAGCTCTGCGAGCAGCTGGCGGGGCGGATGATCAACATCCACCACTCCTTCCTGCCGGGCTTCAAGGGGGCGAACCCCTACAAGCAGGCGCACGCCCGCGGGGTGAAGCTCATCGGCGCCACCGCCCACTTCGTCACGAGCGACCTCGACGAGGGCCCGATCATCGAGCAGAACGTCGTGCGCGTCGACCACACCCGCACCACCGCCGAGCTGGTGGCCATCGGGCAGGACGAGGAGAGCCGCACCCTGACCACCGCGGTGACCTGGTTCGCCGAGCACCGGGTGCTGCTCGACGGCGCCCGCACCATCATCTTCCGCTAGGCGTGAGCCGGAGCGGGGACCGTGCGGGCGCCGCGGCTCAGCGGCGGACGCGGAGGTGCGTGACGCCGCCGTCGACCTCGAGGGCCGTGCCCGTCGTGGACGCCGACAGCGGGCTCGCGAGGTAGAGGATCGCCTGGGCGACCTCGTCGGGGCTCACCATGCGGCCGGTGGCCTGGCGGGCGTCGAGGGCGGCGCGCTCGGCGACCGGGTCATCGAAGCCCTGCAGCATCCGCTCGACGAACGGGGTCGCGACCGTGCCGGGGCTGACCGCGTTGACGCGCACGCCCTCGGCCACGTGGTCGGTGGCCATCGCGTAGGTGAGCGCCAGCACGGCGCCCTTCGAGGCCGCGTAGAGCGCGCGGTCGGGCAGCCCGTTGAGCGCGGCGATCGAGCAGAGGTTGACGATCGCGGCGTGCTCGGAACGGCGCAGCCACGGCAGCGCGGCCGCCGAGACGCGGGCCATGCCGACGACGTTGACGTCGAGCACGCGGGCCCACTGCTCGTCGTCATTCTGCTCCACGGTGCCCACCGCGCTGATGCCCGCGTTGTTCACCACGATGTCGATGCCCCCAAGGGCCTCGGCCGCGGCGTCGACGGCCTGCTGCACCGAGGCGCGGTCGGTGACGTCGGCGGTGACGAGCACGGCCCCTTCGGGGGCGCCCTCGGTGGCGCGGTCGAGCACGGCCACGCGGGCGCCGGCGGCGAGCAGCGCGGTCGCGGTGGCGGCCCCGATCCCGGATGCGCCTCCCGTGACGATCGCGGTCAGGCCGTCGAAGACGCCGCTCATGCCTGCACCAGCGTCTGCTCGGCGCGGCCGAGGCCGTCGATCTCGAGGGCCACGGTCGAGCCTGCGCGGAGGTACGGGTTGCCCGGGATGCCGAGGGCGACCCCGGCGGGGGTGCCGGTGTTGATCAGGTCGCCGGGGCGGAGCACCATGAACTGGCTGAGGTACCAGATGACGTGGTCGATGCCGAAGATCATGTTCGCGGTCGACCCGTTCTGGCGCTGCACGCCGTCGACCCAGAGCCGCAGACCGAGATTCTGCGGGTCGTCGACCTCGTCGGCGGTGACGAGCACCGGGCCGAGGGGGTTGAAGGTCTCGCAGCTCTTGCCCTTGTCCCACTGGCCGCCGCGCTCGAGCTGGAACTCCCGCTCGGACACGTCGTGCGAGAGCACGTAGCCGGCGATGTGGGCGCGGGCGTCGGCGGGCGAGTCGAGGTAGCGGGCGGTCTCGCCGATGACGACACCGAGCTCGACCTCCCAGTCGGTCTTGGTCGAGCCGCGCGGGATGAGCACCTCGTCGAAGGGCCCCACGATGGTCGAGGGGTCCTTCATGAACACGACGGGTTCGGCCGGGTAGGCCGCCCCGGTCTCGTCGGCGTGGTCGCGGTAGTTCAGGCCGATGCAGACGATCTTGCCGGGCGCCGCCAACGGGGCACCGACGCGGCCGCCGGCGGGCAGCTCGGGCAGCGAGCCCGCGGCCACAGCAGCGGCGGCCGCCTCGAGCCCTCCGGTGAGGAAGGCCCCGTCGATGTCACGGGTGACCGTCGAGAGGTCGTAGTGGATCCCGTCGATCTCGACCGCGGGGGTCTCGTGTCCGGGGGCGCCGATACGGCTGAATCTCATCGCGTGCTGTCCTTCGTCGTGGCGGGGGTGGTCGGTGCTGCGGGCGGGCGCGGGGCGAGCCCCGCCTCGTCGAGCTCGCTCCAGAGCTCGTCGGGGATCGTCACGGCGAAGCGCTCGGCGGTCGAGGCGGCCTGCGCTCCGGTGCGCACGCCGGCGACGACGCTGACGACGCCGGGGAAGCCGAGCGGGTACTGCAGCGCGGCGGCCGGGAGGGAGACTCCGTGCCGCGCGCAGACCTCGGCGATCTCGCGGGCCTTCTGCAGCAGCTCGGCGGGGGCCTGGGCGTAGTCGAAGGTCGCGGCCTCCGGAACCCGGTCGCTGCTGAGCAGCCCCGAGTTGAACGGGGCGGCGGCGACCACGCCCACCCCGCGCGCGACCGCGAGCGGCAGCAGCTCGTCGGCGGCGCCCTGGTCGAGCAGCGTCAGCCGGCCCGCGGCCATCACCACGTCGACGTCGGTGCGGCGCACGAACTCGGTCAGCATCGCCGAATGGTTCATGCCGGCGCCGATGGCTCCGACGACGCCCTGCTCGCGCAGCTCGACGAGGGTGTCGACGCCGGTGGTCGACGCGGCCTCCCAGTGCTCGTCGGGGTCGTGCAGGTAGGCGATGTCGAGCCGGTCGGTGCCGAGCCGGACGAGGCTCGCCTCGACCGAGCGCAGGATGCCGTCGCGGCTGTAGTCCCAGACCCGCCGGGTGGAGGCGGGCACCACGAAGCCCTCGTCGTCCAGCCGGTCGGCCGTCTCGGGGCTGTCGACGAGCAGCTTGCCGACCTTGGAGGAGAGCACGATCTCGTCGCGGGTGCCGGTGGCGGCGAGCGCCGCCCCGAGACGCCGCTCGGAGAGCCCGAGGCCGTAGTGCGGCGCGGTGTCGAAGTAGCGCACGCCGGCGGCGAAGCCGGCGTCGTAGGCGCCCGCCGCCTCCTCGTCGGTGGTCTCCTTGAACAGGTTTCCGAACTGGGCGGTGCCGAGGCCGAGCTCGGTCAGCGCGAGGCCGGTGCGGAGGGTGCGGGTCTTCACCGCACCGCCTCCACTGCCTCGGCTTCGGCCGGTGCCAGGGCGCGGCTCCAGTAGCCGCCGTCGGGGAAGGAGTACTCGGCCACGGACTGCTCGTACATCTCCGCAGAGTACCCCGGGAGGGCCGGGAGCACGTAGTTCCCGTCGACGACGATGCAGGGGTCGGTGAAGTGCTCGTGCAGGTGGTCGACGTACTCGGTCACCCGGCCCTCGAGCGAGCCCGAGACGGCGACGAAGTCGAAGATCGACAGGTGCTGCACGAGCTCGCAGAGGCCGACGCCGCCGGCGTGGGGGCAGACCGGCACCCCGAACTTCTTGGCCATCAGGTACACGGCGAGGATCTCGTTGATCGACGCCAGCCGGGCCGAGTCGAGCTGGCAGAAGTCGATGGCCTCGGCCTGGAACATCTGCTTGAACAGCACCCGGTTCATGCCGTGCTCGCCCGTGGCGACACCGATCGGGGCGACCGCGCGGCGCACGGCGGCGTGGCCGAGCACGTCGTCGGGGCTCGTGGGCTCCTCGATCCAGAGCGGCTTGAACTCGGCCAGGCGGTTCACCCACTCGATCGCCTCCGGCACGTCCCAGACCTGGTTCGCGTCGATCATCAGGTTCGCGTCCCAGCCGATCACCTCGCGGGCGATGCCGAGGCGGCGGATGTCGTCCTCGAGGTTCGCGCCGACCTTCAGCTTCAGGTGGCGGTAGCCCTCGTCGACCGACTCCTGCAGCAGACGGCGCAGCTTGTCGTCGCTGTAGCCGAGCCAGCCGGCGCTCGTGGTGTAGCACGGGTAGCCGCCACGCTGCTCGAGCTCGGCGATCCGCTGCCCGCGGGTCGACTCCATCTCGCGCAGCATCTCCAACGCCTCGTCGCGGGTCAGCGCATCCGAGAGGTACTGCAGGTCGGCGACGTCGACGAGCTCCTCGGGGCTCATCTCGGCGAGCATCCGCCACAGGGGCTTGCCCGCCTTGCGCGCCGCGAGGTCCCAGACGGCGTTCATCACGGCCGCCATCGCCAGGTGCTCGACGCCCTTCTCCGGGCCGAGCCAGCGCAGCTGCGAGTCGGACTTCAATGAGCGGTAGGTGCCGCCGAGGTCGCCCACCATCTCGTCGACGTCGCGGCCGATCAGCGGCAGGGCACGCTGGCGGGAGGCCTCGACGCAGAGGTCGTTGCCGCGGCCGATGGTGAAGGTGAAGCCGTGGCCGCGCAGATCGCCGTCGGTGCGCAGCACCACGTAGGCGGCGGAGTAGTCGCCGTCCTTGTTCATGGCGTCGGAGCCGTCCTGGCTGAGCGAGGTGGGGAAGCGGACGTCGTAGACGTCCACGCCGGTGATGATCGTCATCAGTGTGAACCGTTCGGTCGAAGGGGTGGAGAAAGTAGGGGTGTGCGGGTCAGTCGGTGTGGAAGATCTCGGGGAGCTCCTGCCACCACTCCCCCGGCGCCCGGCTCTCGAGCGGACGCTGCAGCGGCTCCTGCACGGCCCACCAGCGCTTCGTCGCCTCGTCGGCGGCGATCGCGGCCATGTCGGTCTCGTAGTCGTCGCCGGTGTACTCGAAGTAGGAGAAGAGCATCGCCCCGAAGCGGTAGATCGAGTAGTTGTGCACGTTGCTCTCCGCGAGCCGGGCGAGCACCTCGGGCCAGACGGCCGCGTGATAGGCCTCGTACTCCTCGCGGTTCTCGGGCGGCAGCCCGATCACCGACGCGACGCGCTTCACGAGGCCACCGCCACGCGGAGCGGCACGCCCTCGCGCTCGTCCGACTCGTAGGCGGCCTCGACGACCGCCATGGTGTGCAGCACGTCCTCCACCGAGGTGGGCAGCGCGTCGACCGAGCCCTCGACGTAGCGCTGAAGGGCGCCCATCGAGCCGATGAAGGCGTCGGGGAACCACGAGCCCTCGAACGGCAGCGGCGTCCAGCCCTTCTCGCCGGCGACGGCGAGCTCCAGCGCGTCCTCGCGGCCCCGCGGGTAGTCGAGCAGCAGGCCGAGCTGCGCGCGGATCGCGCCTTTCGTGCCCTCCCACTTGATGAAGCTCTCCTCGTGGGAGGGCCCGTAGTCGTGGTCGTGGTTCGTGCTCACGACGGCCCGCAGCTCGCGGCCGCGATAGCGCAGGATGATCGTGGACCGCGTCGTGGCGACGTCGGGCTTCGCGGGGTGGCGTCTCGTCACGGCGCTGACGCCGTCGGGGTCGCCGAAGAACGAGCGCACGAGGTCGAGGTAGTGCACGCTGTGCATGGTCAGCTCGAGCCGCTCCATCCCGAACACGTGCGGGAAGAGGTGCCATGGGGTGTCGACGGACACGCGCACCTCCATGTCGTGCACCTCGCCGATGGCGCCCGCGGCGATCAGCCGCCTGGCCTCGGCGACGTAGGGCGCGAAGCGGAGCTGGGTGTTGACCGCGGCCACGAGACCCTTCCGCCGGCAGAGCGCGGCGAGCGCCTCCCCCTGCTCGAGGCTGTGGCCGAGCGGCTTCTGGATGAGCACGGGGGCCCCGTCGGGCAGGGCCTCGAGGGCTGCCTCGTACTGCTCCGGCATCAGCGCGATGTCGTAGACCGCGTCGGCCGGGGCCTCGGCGACGGCCGCCTCGACGGTGCCGAAGACGTGCTCGATGCCGAACTCGGCGGCGAGGGCATCCGCTCTCTGCACCGTGCGGTTGACGATGCCCCAGACCGGGTAGCCCGCCTTGCGGTAGGCCGGGAGGTGGGCGTCCTTGACGATGCCGCCGGCGCCGATGACCACGATGGGTCTCGGATGCTCGGGCAGCCGGAGCGTGTAGGCCGCGGCCGGGTGGCGCTCGGGCAGGTCGTCGCGGTCGGGCAGGTCGCCGTGCATCCGCTCGTCGCTCATCCCTTCACCGCCCCGATGGTCTGGCCCCGCACCAGGAAGCGCTGGGCCCCGATGAACATCGCCAGCAGCGGCACCATCGAGATGACCGTCGCCAGCGCGAGCTGCGGCAGGTAGAGCTTCACGTCGAGGCCGGCCGCCACGGTGGCGTTGAACAGGGGGCTGGCGCCGATGAGCTCCTGGATGCCGATCGAGATGGTCTTGTTCTGCTGGCTCGAGGTGAGCAGCGCGAGCGGCAGGAAGAAGTTCGTCCAGTTCGCCACGAAGCTGAAGAACGCGACCAGCGCGATGGCCTGCTTCGAGATGGGCAGCGCGATCTCGAAGAAGGTGCGCAGCTCGCTCAGCCCGTCGATGCGCGCCGCCTCGACCAGCTCGTGCGGCATCGTCGTCATGAAGTGGATGTACGACAGGTAGACGCCGAACGGGTAGAAGCCCATGATCACGGCGACCGGCCAGAGCTGGCCCACCGCGTTGATGGCGTTCACCTCGAGGAAGATCGGGATGACCAGCACGGTGTTCGGCATCACCATGGCGAGCAGCGTCGCCATCAGGAAGGCCTTGCGGAAGCGGAAGCGCAGCCGGGCGAACGCGTAGCCCGCCGGGATGGCCGCGACCAGCGCGAGCGCCGCGCCGCCGACCGAGACGATGGCGGAGTTGATCATCCACTGCTGGAAGAGCCCGCCGTTGCCGGGGCCGAAGCCGGTGATCTGGTTCCAGCTGTAGACGATGTTCTCCCACGACATGCCGCCGAGGTTGAGGAAGCCGCTGGTGCCGGACTCGATGTTCTCCTGGCTGCCGAAGGCGAGGGCGATGAAGCCGATGATCGGCAGCAGGAAGGCCGCCGCGATCACGACCATCACGACGATGCGGGCGATGCGGCCGGCGTTCCACCGGTGGGAGCCGACGACGCGGGTGACGTCGCTGACGCGGTTCGGGCTGACGCGGGTCATGCGGTTCTCCTCGCCTTGCGCTGGGCGCGGGTCGTGCGGGTGCGCGCCTCGTCGCCGAACAGGCCGCTGCGGGTCACGATGATCAGGCCGATGCCGAGCGTGATCAGCAGCAGGATGATCGACAGCGCGGCCGCGGCGGGGAAGTTGCGGTTGGTGAACGCGAACGCGTAGCCCAGCTGCGTGGGCGCCCATTCGGCGACCACCGAGCCCGAGGAGATCTGCCTCAGCAGATAGGGCTCGAGGAAGAGCTGGAAGCCGTAGGCCAGGTTCATCAGGGCGGCGTAGCCGACCCAGGGGCGGATCAGCGGGAGCTTGACGTGCCAGGCGAGCTGCCAGGCGTTCGCCCCGTCGATCCGGGCCGCCTCGAGCACCTCGTCGGAGATGCCGTTCAGGCCGCCGTTGACGACCACGATCCAGGTGCCGATGCCCTGGAAGAAGAGCATCGCGGTGAGGATGAAGGGCATGTTGCCCGGGGTGATGACCTCTTTGTAGGTGCTCGCGCCGAGCCCCTGCCAGAGGAACGCGATGGGCGAGTTGACCGGGTCGATCAGGTACACCCAGAGCACGAAGTTGGCGATGCCGCCGAGGGCGCCCGGGATGTAGTAGACGAAGCGCATGGCCCCGCCGAAGCGGCCGGGGCTGGCGTGGATGAGCAGCGCCAGGGCGACGATGCCGACGATCATGATCGGCAGCCAGATCGCCATCAGCGTGAAGATGTTGATGAACGTCGACCAGAAGCGGTAGTCGCCCACCACGGTGGCGAACGACTCGAAGCCGCCGAAGCCCGAGGTCGGGTTCACCAGCGACGGTGCCCGCTGCAGGCTGATGACGAAGGCGTAGCCGATCGGGATGGCCGCGGCGACGAGGAAGAGCACGGTGTAGGGCGCCAGCAGCACCCAGGCCCCGAGGGTCTCGTCGCGGCGGAGCCACGAGCTGCGGCGGCGGCGGGCGGCCGGGCCCGCGCCGCTGGTGTCGGAGGGCGTCGCGGTTCTCGCGCGCTCCTCCAGGAGGTGATTGGTCACGTTGTTCCCCTGTGGCGGGCGCCGGCACGTGGCCGGCGCCCGCCCGCTCGGTGTTCGGCTACTCGGCCACGACCGTGTAGCCGACGGACTTGGCCTGGTTGACGAGCTCGTCGCCGAACGCCTTGATCGCCTCGGTGGCGGAACCGCCGCCGATCAGCGTCGAGGGCACCGTCTGGGTCCAGACCGAACCGGTGTCGTACAGCATGTACGAGTAGGGCTGAACCACGCCGAGGGCGCTCTTGAACGCGTCCTGGGTGGTCGCGACGTCGGCGAAGTAGGCGTCGTCGGCGATCTTCGCCAGCCAGTCCTCCTGCACCGGGCCGTAGCCGGGCAGGCCCGTGCTCAGGTCGACCTGCCAACGCGGGTCGGTGGCGACGAACTTCGCGAAGGTGAGCGTGTTCTCGAGCTGCTTGCCGGTGATGTGCGAGGAGACGCCCCAGAGGCCGCCGCCCTCGTTGCCGGTCGAGGGCTTCGAGTCGCCGTCCCACTTCAGCGGGGCGACCGCGGTCATCTGACCGGCCGGGATCTTCCAGGTGTCACGGAAGAGGTAGTTGCCCCACCACACGGCCCCGGGGCTCATCACCAGGTTGGCGCCGGCCTCGGCGGCGTCGCCGTCGAAGATGCCCTGGGTGGAGAGGGCTCCGCCGGCCTGCATCTGGTCGAGCAGCTCGGTGGCGCGCACGCAGTTCGGGTCGGAGAGGTCGATGTGCGCCTCCGACTCCGAGACGCGGTCGTTCGTGGGGCAGCCCGCGGCCTGCAGATAGCGGTTGACCGCGTAGGCGTCACCGAGGAAGCCCGAGATCTTGCCCGGGTTCTCCTGGGCGATCTTCACGGACAGCTCGCCGTACTCCTCCCACGTGGTGGGCACGGTGTAGCCCTTCTCGTCGAAGAAGGCCTTGTTGTACCAGAACACGTCGGGGGCGGCGTCGTTGCGCAGGCAGCGGATGGCTCCGTCGATGTCGCAGAACGAGATGACCGCGGGGTCGTAGCCCTCGATCGTGTCGGGCATCAGCTCGCCGAGGTCGGCGGCGTAGTTGCTCGTGGAGTTGGTCGCCCAGGCGATGTCGTCGTTCGAGGGGAAGAAGATGGCGTCGGGCCAGCCCTTTCCGGCCGAGTCGAAGTTCGCGAAGGCCTGACGCACGGTCTGGCCTCCGACCGTTCCATCGATCTGCACGATGTCGATCTCGATGTCGGGGTAGGCCTCCTTGAAGGCCTCGGCCGCGGGCACCCGGGGCGGGTCGACCCAGACCGTGATCTTGCCGCCGGAGTCGGTCTGAGCGCCCCCGGTCGTCGTGGTTCCACCACTCGCGCAGCCCGCCATCAGAAGGGCGGTTGCGGCAAGGGCGACACCTGCTGTGAGGAATCTTGTTGTCTTCATTGACACTCCCTGTTGAGAGCAGTGCGGGCAAGGGGCCGAACACTGCGGTTTGCCTGGCGAACGGGATTCCCCGCTTGGTGCCGGTGTCACGTTATCCCGATCGAGGGGCCCTAGTCAAACGTTTGCTCAAATCAATTCGGTGCGTCGCCCGTCAGGCCGATCCTGGCCGGGTCGAGGGCGTAGAACCGCGCCGCGGTGCGGCCCAGGAGCTGCTCCCGATCGCCCTCGGCGAGCTCGGCGAACAGCGGCTGCAGACCCTGCCAGACCCGCGTGTAGCCGCCGGCGAGCACCGAGATCGGCCAGTCGCCGCCGTACATCAGGCGCTCGACGCCGAACACCTCGAGCGCCCGCTCGAACGCGGGCCGCACGGTGTCGGTCGTCCACGCCCCCTCGTCACCGGTCGCCGAGTAGAGACCGCTCACCTTGCCGAAGACGGTCGGCACGGCGGCAGCCTCGGCGATCAGGGTCGACCACGGCTCCCACGAGTCGAGCCCGATCGGCGGCTTCGAGAGGTGATCGATCACCATCCGCAGCCGCGGGTGCCGCTCGGCGATGATCGGGACCAGCTCCAGATGGCGCGGCAGCACGGCCACCACGTCGAACGGCAGCCCCGCCTGCTCCAGCACGCCGAGGCCCTCGTCGACCTCGGGGCGCAGCAGCCAGTCGGCGTCGGCGCGGTCGTGGATGAGGTTCCGCACCCCCACCATCAGGCTGTCCCCGCGCCACCCCTCGAGCATCGCGGCGGCCTCCTCGGGCCGGTCGAGCGGCACCCAGCCGACGATGCCGGCGACCTCCGGATGCGCGGCCGCCGACTCCCGCATCACCGCCGTGTCGGCGCTGTTGTCGGCCGACTGCACCTGCACCGTGTACGCGACGCCGGCCGCCTCCAGCTCGGGCTGCAGCTGCTCGAAGGACATGGCGCCGTCGATCGGCGCGTGCTGCGGACCGAGCCAGCCGTACTCCGCGCGGGCCGGGTCCCAGACGTGCTGGTGGGCGTCGATGACGGGAAAGGTCATGGGGGTTCCTCCTCGAACTCCTCCGGGCAGCGACTGCGGCCCGGATCTGCACAATCGATTGTTCACGACACTCGGCACCGCGTCGAGTGCCACGCGGCGATAGACGGCGCGACGGTCAGGGCCGCGGCGCGACCGTCGACTCGCGGATGATCAGCTGCGGCGCCGGGTCGGAGACCACGAGCCGCGGCACCGTGCCCCCGTGGATGCGGTCGTAGAGCGCCGCCATCGCCCGCCGGCCGAGCTCGTACCGCGGCATCTTCACGGTCGTCAGCGGCGGCCAGGAGTTGTCGGCCGTCCACGCGTCGTGGATCGCCACCACGGAGATGTCGTGCGGCACACTCACGCCGCGACTGCGCAGTTCGAGCAGCACGCCGAAGCCCGCGTTGATGTTGGCCACGACGATGGCGGTGGGCCGCGCATCCGCGTCGAGCAGGGGGCCGACCGCCGCCCGGCCCACGACGAGCTCGTAGCCGAGGGAGGTGACGAAGCGCTCGTCGACGGGCAGCCGGGCGCTCGCCATCTCGTCGCGGAAGCCCTGCTCCCGGCGCCGGCCGGTGACCGAGGAGGGCAGGCCGCCCACGAAGGCGATGCGCTTGTGCCCCTGCCCGATCAGGTGCCGGGTGGCGATGCGGGTGCCGAGCTCGTCCTCGAGGTCGACGTAGCCGCCGTCGGCGGGGTGGTTGGAGTTGACGTAGACGACGGGCAGGCGGCTGTCGATCTGCTCGCTCAGCTCGGCGGGCTCCATCGCGTCGGCGGCCTGCACGAGGGCTCCGTCGATGCGGCCCTCCTTGATCAGGCGGGGCAGCGCGTACTCCTCGAGCTCGCTCTCGGCGCGGGCGAGCAGCACCATGTACTTCTTGTCGTAGCCCTCGTCCTCGACGCCGCGCATCAGCTCGCTGACGATGGCGTTCGTGAGGTCGGGCACCACGAGGGCGACCACGTTGGTGCGCGAGAACTTCAGCGCGCGGGCGGCGTAGTTGGGGCGGTAGTCGAGCTCGCGGGCGGCGTCGGTGATGCGCTTGCGGGTCGCGTCGCTGACCCGGGCATCCGCCGCCCCGGTGAGCACGCGCGAGACGGCCGAGACGGAGACCCCCGCCATGGTCGCCACGTCGCTGAGGGTCGCCATGCGCTCAGTCTAGGTTCAGCCCGCGCGGCCGCCTCAGGCGGACGCGCGCACCGACACCAGGTAGAGGTGCGTGAGCACGAGCACGGTCTCCTGCCGCTGGTTCGTGACGGTGACCAGCTCGTGCACGTAGCCGAACTCCTCGGGCCGCTTCGCGTGCGGGGCCTTCTCGACGATCTCGGCGCTGACGCGGATGGTGTCGCCGATGAACACCGGCTTGATGAAGCGGATGCGGTCGTAGCCGTAGCTCATCGCCTGCGGGTTGATGTCGCCCGCCGTCATGCCCACCGCGACCGAGAGGATCAGCGTGCCGTGGGCGATGCGCTGCCCGGCCGGCTGGGTGGCCATCCACTCGGCGTCCATGTGGTGCGGGAAGAAGTCGCCGGTCTGGCCGGCGTGCAGCACGATGTCGGCCTCGGTGATGGTGCGGCCGGTGGTGTCGCGGCGTTCGCCGATCGCGATGTCGTCGTAGTAGCGGTCGACGGTGCTCATGCGGGGGTCTCCTGCTCAGGGGTCAGATGGCGCACGACGGCCTCGTCGAGGAGGCGGCGCAGCTCGTCGTCGTCGAGCTCGCCGAGGAGGGCAGCGGTGACGTGCTCCGACGCCTCGTTCTGCAGCTCGATGTAGTGCGGGTGCTGGGGGCGCAGGTACGCGCCCTCGAGGGTGGCCCGGGTGCCGCGGAAGAAGTCGAGGCTGTCGGCGTTGGTGCGCTCGCTCTCCCAGGCGACGGCGTTGCCGGGCTGGCCGCCGCCGTCGTAGTAGACGCCCTCCTGCACCGCGGCCGAGGCGAGCCAGAAGGCGTGGGCGATGGCTTCGACCGGATGCTCGGTCGAGGCCGACACCGCGATGCCGGCGCCGCCGAGCAGCGAACCCCGCACCCCGTTCCGCGAGCGGGGGATGTCGGCGTACGTCAGTCGGTGCATCCGGAAGCCGGCGCGGCTGTAGTTCGTGTAGCCGAACAGCAGCGGCGAGTAGGCCCAGCGGTCGCCCTCGCTCAGGGCGTCGGCGACCTGGATCGGGTTCCAGCCGGCGTTCTCGCGCGGCACGAGGGCGGCGAGTCGGCGGAGCACCCCCATCGCGGCACCCAGCGTCTCGGCGCCGAGGAACACGCCGGGCGTGCGCATCGGCTCCTCCCCCAGGCCGGAGGCGACGGTGACGAGGCTCGAGAACGCGTCGACCGGCTTGTAGGGCCAGAGCACGCGGCCCTCCTCGGCGAGCGCGAGCACGGCGTCCCAGTCCTCGGGCGGGCCGTCGATCAGGTCGGGACGGTAGGCCGAGACCTGGGCGGCGGCGTCGCTCGCGAGCCCCCACTGGCGTCCGGCGTAGGAGTAGGAGCGGTGGGAGGCGCCGACGGACTGCCGGGCGAGCAGCTCGAGCTCGTCGTCGTGGCCGGTTCCGTCGAGCGGGGCGAACAGGCCCTCGACCGCGGCGATCGGGATGTGCGGGTGGTCGATCACCAGGAGGTCGTAGCGGTCGGTCAGCTTGTCGAGCGGATAGTCAGCGAAGGCCTGGAGGGAGCGGTACTCCCAGACGACCTCGACGTCGGGGGCGATGGCGCGGTAGGCCTCGGCGGCCGCGACGACGCTGCCGTGTCCGCGGGCGTGCTCCCAGGTCATGCCGCGGAGGGTGACGGTCATGCGGTGGCCTCGGGCGCCACGGCGCGGGCGGCGTCGAGGTCGGCGGTGCTGCTCGCGTCGCGTGCCGGGGCGCGCCCGGCGTCGGGGAACTCGGCGCGCACCCGCTCGTCGTCCTCGCCGAGCAGCGGGGCGGCCTTGCGGCTGCTGAGGATCTGGCCGTCCACGCGCAGCGGGCTGCGGGTCGTGGTCAGGGTGGTGCCGCGCCGCTCCACCTCCTGCGTCATCCGGATGGCGGCGAACCCCTCGCTGTCGAGCAGCTCGTCGAGCGTCAGCACCGGTGCGCACCACACGTCGGCCGCGTCGAGGATGCCGAGCCAGTGCTCGGTGCTGCCGGTCGCGAAGCGCTCGGCGAGCAGCGCCTCGATGCGCTCCTGCTCGTCCCACGCCTGCTGCGGATCGACCATGCCGGTCAGCTCGGGCAGCTCGAGCAGCTCACCCAGCTTCGGGATGGGGTTCATCGCGAGCGCGATGTACCCGTCGAGCGTGGGGTAGGTGCCGTAGGGCGCCGCGAGGAACGCGTGCGCCGAGTGCTCGCCGTGGCGCTTCACCGCGATGGAGTCGTCGTTCAGCCGCACGCTCAGCAGCTCGAACTGCAGGTCGAGCATCGCCTCGAGCAGGCTCGACTCGACGAGGCCGCCCTCGCCGGTGCGGAACCGCCGCACGAGCAGCGCGGTCGCCCCCTGCGCGATGTGGCAGCTCAGCAGGTGGTCGGCGATCGAGAGGCCGACCGGCACGGGCCCGTCGGCGGCCGAACCGCTCAGCCACGGCAGCCCCGAGACCGACTGGGCCAGCAGGTCCTGACCGGGGCGCGTCGCCCAGGGTCCCTCGGAGCCGTAGCCCGTGGCGCTCGCGTAGACGATCGAGGGGTTGAGCTCGCGCACCGACTCGTAGTCGAGCCCGATCCGCTCCATCACCCCCGGCCGGAAGTTCTGGATGAGCACGTCGGCCTTCGCCACCAGCTCCTTGACGTAGGCGAGGTCGTCCGACTTCTTCAGGTCGGCGGTGATCGACTCCTTGTTGCGGTTCATCGCGTGGAACGAGACGGTGTCGCCGTCGGCCGTGCGGCCCGCGAAGGCGAGCGTGCGGCCGATGTCGCCGGAGCCCGGCCGCTCCACCTTGATCACCCGGGCGCCGAGGTCGGCGAGCCTCATTGCCGCCACCGGCCCCGCCAGGAACTGGCTGAAATCGAGAACGAGAATGCCGTCCAGCGGCAGTGCTCCTCGTGCAGTCGTCACGTCGTCTCCCTGTCCGCATCGTTGCGGCGAGCCCTTTGCTCAATCGTTTGCTCATGCTAGTGTCGCGAGGTGTCGTTGCGCAAGGCGAGGCTCCAGGGCCCGCGGCGCACGACCTCCGACGACGGAAGGACGAGTCAGTGCTGACTGCCAGGTACGTGCGCAACCGCACCATCGAGATCGCCGAGGCGGAGACCACTCCTCCCCCGCCGCCCGGCTCCGTGCAGATCGCGGTCTCGCACGTCGGCCTCTGCGGCACCGACCTGCACATCTTCCACGGGTCGATGGATGCGCGGGTCGGCACCCCGCTGGTGTTCGGGCACGAGATGAGCGGGGAGATCGCCGCGCTCGGCGAGGGCGTCACCGGCTGGTCGATCGGCGACCCCGTCACCGTCATGCCCCTGGACTGGGACGGCACCTGCCCCGCCTGCCTCGCGGGCAACGAGCACATCTGCCAGAACCTCGACTTCATCGGCATCGACTCGCCCGGTGCGCTGCAGCCGCTCTGGAACGTGCCGGCGTCGACGCTCGTGGCGCTGCCGGCGGGCATCCGGCTCGACCATGCGGCCCTCGTCGAGCCCGTCGCCGTCGCCGTGCACGACGTGCGCCGCGCCGAGCTGAAGGCCGGCGAGAAGGCGGTCGTCATCGGCGGCGGCCCGATCGGCGTGCTGATCGCCACGGTCGCCCGCTCGATCGGGGCCGAGGTCGCCGTGATCGAGCTCGACGGCGGGCGCCGGGAGCAGGTCGCGGCCCTCGGCTTCACCACCGTCGACCCGCGCGCGGTCGAACAGACCGCCTGGGTCGAGGAGTGGACGGACGGCGTCGGCGCCGACGTCGTGTTCGAGGTCTCCGGCGCGGCCGCCGCGGTACTCGGCGCGACCGCGCTTGCGAAGGTGCGGGGCACGCTCGTGGTCGTCGCCATCCACCCGACCCCGCGCGAGATCGACCTGCAGCGGGTGTTCTGGCGCGAACTGACCATCCGGGGCGCGCGCGTCTACCAGCGCACCGACTTCGAGCGCGCCGTCGAGCTGGTGGCCGACGGAACCGTGCCGGCCGAGGTGCTCATCACGAGCCGCGTGCCGCTCGCCGAGACCCAGGCCGCGCTCGAGGAGCTCGAGAGCGGCCGGGCCATGAAGATCCTCGTCGACGTGGCGGGCAAGGCATGAGCGGGCCGGGCCTGAGCGGGCTGTTCTCCCTCGAAGGAACCACCTCCGTCGTCACCGGAGCGAGCCGGGGCATCGGCCGCGCGATGGCGGTGGCCCTCGCCGAGGCCGGCTCGGACATCATCGGCGTGAGCACGACGCTGCCGGCTTCCGGCAGCGAGGTCGGCGCCGCCGTCGAGGCGACCGGGCGGCGGTTCGAGGGGCTCGCGTGCGACTTCGCCGACCCGTCCGCGGTCGACGCCCTCGGGGCAGCCCTCGCCGAGCGCGACATCGACGTGCTGGTGAACAACGCGGGCACCATCGAGCGATCGCCGGCGGCCGAGCATCCGCTCGACTCGTGGTACCGGGTGCTCGAGATCAACCTGTCGAGCCAGTTCCGGCTGACGCAGGCGGTGGGGCGACGGATGCTCGACCGCGGCCGCGGCAAGGTGATCTTCACGGCGTCCCTGCTCAGTTTCCAGGGCGGCATCAACGTGCCGGGCTACACCGCGGCCAAGTCCGGCATCGCCGGACTGACCAAGGCGCTGTCGAACGAGTGGTCGGCGCGGGGCGTCAACGTGAACGCCATCGCTCCCGGCTACATCGCGACCGACAACACCGCGGCGCTGCGGGCCGACCCGTCGCGCTCGCAGTCGATCCTCGACCGCATCCCGGCCGGGCGTTGGGGCGAGGCCTCCGACCTGGCCGGCGCCACGGTGTTCCTGGCCTCCCGCGCGTCCGACTACGTCGACGGCATCACGCTGCCCGTCGACGGCGGCTGGCTCGGCCGATGAGCGGCGCTCCGGCGTCGCTCGCCGGGCAGCGGATCGTGCCGGTCGTCGTCATCGACGACGCCGCGCACGCGGTGGGGCTCGCCGAGGCGCTGCTGTCGGGCGGGATCGGCTGCGCGGAGTTCACCCTGCGCACCCCGGCGGCGCTCGACGCCCTCGCCGCGGCCTCGGCGGTGCCGGGGTTCGTCGCGGGGGTCGGCACGGTGATCACGCCGTCGCAGCTGCACGCGGCCGCCGACGCCGGGGCTCGCTTCGCGGTCGCGCCCGGGTTCGACGAGGAGATCGTGACCCTCGGCACCGACCGTGGGCTCGACGTCGTGCCGGGCGTCGCGACGCCCACCGAGATCTCGCGGGCGCTCCGCGCGGGCGTCGACCACGTGAAGCTCTATCCCGCCGGCGCGCTCGGCGGCACCGACTACCTCGACGCGCTGGTGGGGCCGTTCCCCGGGGTTCGGTTCCTGCCGAGCGGTGGGGTGAGTGCAGCCTCGGCTGCGGCGTGGGCCGCGCATCCGGCCGTCTTCGCGATCAGCGGCAGCTGGATGGTGCCCCGCGACGCGATCGCGGCGGGCGACTTCGGCCGCATCGCCGAGCTGTCGCGCGCCGCCGTCGACTCGCTGGACGGGGTGGCGCGATGACGCGGGGAGTGGTGACGCGCGGAGTGGTGACGCTCGGGGAGAGCATGGCGCTGATCCGGGGCGACGGGGTCGCCGGGCTGGAGCACCTCGCGACCGCACGGATCGAGACCGGCGGCGCCGAGGGCAACGTCGCCGTGGGGCTGACGCGCCTCGGGGTCGACGCCACGTGGCTCGGCCGGGTCGGCGACGACGCCCTCGGGAGGCGGGTCGCGGGCGAGCTGCGCGCCGAGGGCGTGCACGTCGTGGCGATCGTGGACGCGGCCGCCCCCACCGGGCTGATGATCAAGAACACCCCGCACGCCGGCCGCACGGCCGTGACCTACTACCGGGCGGGGAGCGCGGGCAGCCGCCTGACCCCGGCCGACCTCGACCGGATCGACTTCGCCCAGCACGCGCTGCTGCACCTGACGGGGATCACCCCGGCGCTCTCGGCGTCGGCGCGCGAGACCGCCTTCGCGGCCGTCGAGCTCGCCCGGGCGGCGGGCTGCGCCGTGTCGTTCGACGTGAACCTGCGCGCGTCGCTCTGGCCGGCCGAGGATCCGGCGCCGGTGCTGCGATCGCTGGCCGCCCGGTGCGACATCGTGATCGCGGGTGACGACGAGGCACGGCTGATCACCGGATCGCCGACCGCCGTCGACGACCCGACGGCGCTGCTCGAGGCCCTGCGCGACCTCGGTCCGCGCGAGGCGGTCGTCAAGCGCGGTCCGCTCGGTGCCAGCGCCTCGGCCGGTGGCGAGGTCGTGCACCAGGCCGCCTTCGCGGTGCCGGTGGTCGACACGGTCGGCGCGGGCGATGCGTTCACGGCCGCCTACCTGGCCCGCCGACTCGAGGGCGCGCCCTTGGCCGACGCGGTGCGCACCGCGGCGATCGCCGGCGCGATCGCCTGCACCCACCCGAGCGACTGGCTCGGCTACGCCCGGCCGGCCGACCTCGCGGCCTTCGACGCCGTCGACCCGGTGCGGCGCTGACGCGTCCGCGCATCCACCCGCTCGCCCTCGCGGGCGGTCACAGGATGACCGGGTCCCAGATGGGCTTCTGCGCGAACGCTTCCCGGTAGTACTCGAGCTCGCTGAGCTCGGCCGCCGCCTCCTCGTCGACCACGACGGTGGCGCGCGGGTGCAGCTGGATCGCCGACGCGGGCACGCTCGCCGTCAGCGGCCCCTCGACCGCGGCGGCCACCGCCCGCGCCTTGCCGCGCCCGAAGGCGAGCAGCACGAGACGCCGTGCCCGCAGGATCGTGCCGAGCCCCTGCGTGATGCTGTGCACCGGAACCTCGTCGACTGTGTCAAAGAAGCGGGCGTTGTCCTCCCGGGTCTGCCGGGTGAGCGTCTTCACCCGGGTCAGCGAGGCGAACGACGAGCCGGGCTCGTTGAAGCCGATGTGCCCGTCGGTGCCGATGCCGAGCAGCTGCAGGTCGACGCCGCCGGCCGCCAGGATGGCGTCCTCGTAGCGCTCCCCCGCCGTCTCGATGCCGAGCGGTCGGCCGTCGGGCACGTGCACGGCCGCCGGCTCGAGCCCGAGCGGACCGGTCACCTGCGTGGCGATCACGGAGTGGTAGCTCTGCGGGTGCGTCACCGGGATGCCGACGTACTCGTCGAGCGCGAACCCGCGCACCCCCGAGAGGTCGAGCCCCGCCCGCACCCGCTCGGCGAGCGCCCGGTACACCGGCAGGGGGGTGTCGCCGGTCGCGAGGCCGAGCACGGTCTCCGGCCGCTGCTGCACCAGTCGCTCGATCGCCTCGGCGACCAGCGCCCCGGCGGCGCGGCGGCTGCCGACCACGATCACTTCTGCCACGTCGGCACCCTCTCGTCAGCGGTGAGCGCCGGCGCTCCGACCAGGGCCGCTCCGACGGCGGCCGCCGGGAACCCGGCCGGCACGAGCAGCACCCGGCTCTCGAGCCCGAGCGATGCCAGGAACGGCGACTCCTCGGCCCAGGATGCCAGAACCCGCCGCACCTCGTCGAGCAGCCACTCCCCCAGGTTCGACAGGCCGCCGCCGATCATCACGATCTCCACGTCCACCGTCAGCACGAGCACCCGCACCGCGGCGGCCACGTTGTCGACGAGCAGCGAGCGGATGGCCACGGCCTCCGCGTCACCGGCGTCCGCAGCGGCCATCAGCGACCGCGCCGGGATCGGGTCGGCCGCGCCGGGCGAGGACCATTGCCGCGCGATCGCGCTCCCCGACGCCACCGTCTCGAGGCATCCGCGCTGCCCGCACGGGCAGAGCACCCCGTTCGGGTCGACCGGGATGTGCCCGATCTCCCCGGCCGCCCCGCGGGCACCCCGCCAGAGCCGGCCGTCGATGACCAGCCCGGCCGCGAGCCCGGTGCCGAGATTCAGGTAGGCCATGGATCGCGC
The DNA here is from genome assembly GCF_015350805.1 of Herbiconiux sp. VKM Ac-1786. Lineage (GTDB taxonomy): Bacteria > Actinomycetota > Actinomycetes > Actinomycetales > Microbacteriaceae > Herbiconiux. Next base: position 479,102 of record NZ_JADKSG010000001.1, read on the forward strand.
GGTCAGCTGCGGCTGCGCCGTCATCAGGTGGTAGGCGCCGAGAGCGGCAGCCTTCACGTCGTTCTCGACCTTCACCGGGCAGCCGAGCCGCTCGCCGAGCAGCGCACCGAGCGAGAGCTCGTCGAAGCCGAGGTTCACCGCGTGCGACACCGTTCCGGCGACGACGTCGACCTGCCCCGGGATGCCCACCCCGATCGACTCGAAGTCGGTCGGCGCCCGCCCGGTGAGCTCGGCGACCCGGGCGATCCCGGCGAGCGCCGTGGCGACCACCGCCTCGGGCCCGAAGCCCGTGGCGAGCCGCACCCGCTCGACCACCTCGCCCTCGTCGTCGACCGCGACGACGTCGGTCTTGGTGCCGCCGATGTCCAGGCCGAGCCTCACGAGCGCACCCCCCGCTCGGCGAGCACCCCGGCGAGCGCCTCGCCCACGAGCGCCGAGGCGCCGTAGGTCGCCACACCGGCGTACCGGGGGTCGGCGCCCGGCCAGCCCATGTCGACCGTCACGACCCGCGGATGGCGGGCCCGAAGGGTGTCGATCAGGGCGACGACCTCCGGCCGCCGCTCGTTGTCCTTACCGATCACGAGCACGTATGCCTCCGCGGGAATGTCCTCGATCTCGTCGCGCCAGGACGCCTCCACGACCTCGTGCCCGAGGAGGTGCACGCCCGCCCCGGCGAGCGCGGAGAACGGCCCCCACGGCACCACGCCGATGGCGCTGTTCGCCGCGGTGTCGACCCGCACGACCGTCCAGCCGGGGCCGGTCAGCGCCTCGTCGGCCTCGGGGGTCCAGCCGAACGTGGAGGCGACGGCACGGGCATCCGGCATCGCGGCACCCGACGAGGATGGCGACTGCGACGCTGCGCGCGCCCAGGAGGCCAGCGCACGGTTCCGCCCGGCCGCCTCCTCGACCCGCGCCGACGGCAGCGAGCCGTCGTCGATCGCGGCCTGCACGGCGTCGACGATCCCGTCGAGCTGCGGCCCGGTGTTCTTCGTCCCGATGCAGAGCAGGTCGCAGCCCGCGGCGAGCGCCGCGACGGCGGCCGCCGGGATGCCGATCGACCCGCTCGCGCCCGCCATGTCGAGTGCGTCGGTGACGATCACCCCGTCGAACCCGAGTTCGTCACGCAGGATGCCCTCGAGGATCGGCCGCGAGAACGTCGCCGGTGTGCCCGGATCGAGCTGCGACAGCACGATGTGGCTCGTCATCACGCTGCGGGCCCCGGACGCGCCGGCCGCCACGGCCGCGGCGAACGGCACGAGCTCGCGCGAGCGCAGCACCTCGGCGGGCGCGTCCACGGTCGGCAGCGCGAGGTGCGAGTCCTGCGCGGTGTCCCCATGCCCGGGGAAGTGCTTCAGGCATGCGGCGACGCCCTGGGCCTGCAGTCCCTCCGTCCAGGCGACCGCGTGCCGCGCGGCGAGCTCGGGATCCGCGCCGAAACTCCGCACCCCGATCACCGGATTCAGCGGGTTCGAATTCACGTCGGCGTCCGGCGCGAAGTCGAGGTTCACGCCGGCCGCGGCGAGCGCCCGCCCGACCGCGGCGCCGACCGCGCGGGTGGCGCCGAGGTCGTCGAGGCGGCCGAGCACGGCGTTGCCCGGGTAGGGCGCTCCGCGGTCGTAGAACAGCCGCGTGACGTCGCCGCCCTCCTCGTCGATGGCGATCAACGCCGAAGGGTTGGCCGCGCGGATCGCGTCCGTCAGGGCCTTCAGCTGCGCCGGCGAGACGATGTTCTCGCCGAACAGGCACACGCCCGCGAGGCCCTCGCCGAGCATCCGCTCGACCCACTCGGGCAGCGTCGTGCCCTCGAACCCGGGCAGCAGCGTGCCCAGGATGCTCGAGCGGAGCCCGCTCATCCCTTCACCGCCCCGCTCACGAGGCCCGAGGTCATGCGCCCCTGCACCAGCAGGAAGAACACGATCACCGGGATGGCCATCAGCGTCGACCCCGCCATGATCGCCGCCCAGTTCGTGGTGCCGGTGACCTGCTGGAAGGTGCGCAGCCACACGGGCAGCGTCATCATCTCGGGCCGCGAGTTCACCACGAGCGCGAGCAGGAACTCGTTCCACGCCTGGATGAAACCGAAGACGCCGGTCGCGACGAGGCCCGGCGCCAGCAGGGGGAAGGTGATCCGCCAGAACGCGCCGGTGCGCGAGCATCCGTCGATCATCGCCGACTCCTCGAGCTCGACGGGCACGCCGTTGACGAAGCCGCGCAGGGTCCAGATGGTGAACGGCAGCACGGTCGCGACGTAGACGAGGGTGAGGCCGGCGATGGTGTTGAGCAGGTTCCAGCCGTCGAGCACCCGGTAGGTCGAGACGATCATCGCCTCGGCCGGGATCATCTGGATGATCAGGATCGCGAAGATGAACGTCTTGCGGCTGCGGAAGCGGTAGCGCGTCACCGCCAGCGAAGCGAGGAAGGCGAAGACCAGCGCGATCACCACGGTCGAGATCGTGACCATCAGCGAGTTGCCGAGGGCCGGCAGGAACGGCGCGCGACCCGGGTCGAAGATGACGGTCTCGTAGTTCGCCGTGGTGAGGCGCTGCGGGAAGAAGTTCGGCACGCTGCCGCGGATCTCGTTGTTGGGCTGCAGGGAAGTGTTGACCATCCAGTAGACCGGGAACACCGAGAAGACGAAGACCACGATCGACGCGGCCCCGAGCAGGATGCTCGTGCTGCGCTTGGTGCGCACGCCGCTCACTGCTCCTCCTCCCTCAGGCTCCGCCGAACGTAGAACACCGAGATCGCCACCATCAGGATGACCATGATCACCGCGATGGCGCCGCCCGTGCCGTAGTCGCCGCCGCCGATGGACGTCTGGTAGATGTACACGCCGAGCGTCGAGGTCTGCTCCTTGATGCCGCCGATGCCCTGGAGGGCGAAGATCTGCGTGAAGACGCGCAGGTCCCAGATGACCTGCAGGATGATCACGACCACGAAGATCGAGCGGAGGTAGGGGAACACGATCAGGCGGAAGCGCTGCCACGCCCCCGCGCCGTCGAGCTGGGAGGCCTCGAGCACCTCGTCGGGCACCTGGGTCAGGCCGGCGAAGATCGTGAACGCTACGAACGGCACGGCGCCCCAGGTGACGATGATCGTGGCGACCACGAAGAAGGAGAACGGGTCGATCAGCCAGGAGTGGTTGGTGAAGTCCTGCCCGCTGACGGCTTCCATCAGGAAGTTGACGACGCCGTACTGGGTGTCGAACATCCAGCCCCAGACGATCGTCGCGGTCAGCGCCGGCATCGCCCAGGCGAGCAGCAGGCCCACCGAGACGAGGGTCTTGAAGAAGCGGTTCACGCGATTCATCAGCAGCGCCACGGCCGTGCCGAGCACCATCGCCGTCACGACGTTCGCGACGCAGAACAGGATGCTGCGGCCGAGCACCGCCCAGAACTGCGGGTCGCCGAGCACCCGGGCGTAGTTGTCGAGGCCCACGAACGGGGCGTCGGCACCGAACACCTGCGCGCGGCCGAACTCCTGGAACGACATAACGAACAGCTGCACGAGCGGCCAGCCGATCACGGCGGCGAGAATGATCAGGGCCGGCACCAGCAGCACGATCGGCGTGAACCGGGCGCGCTTCCGCCGGGTCGTGCCGGGGTCGGGCGGCAGCTCCTGCACACCCCCGGATTCGTGCTCGCGCACGAGCAGCACGGACGAGGTCATAGACGGTACTCCCACTACGATTGCGGTTGTGCCCCCACCTTCCTAGGGCGATGGGCATCGGGCCGACGGGGGCCGGACGCGGTGTTCGCGCACCGCGCCGGCCACCGTCCGGTTGGGCTGGTCGAAGCCCCTTCTAGGAGTTCAGGATCCCGTCGATCTTCTCGTCGAGGGCCTTCGCGAGCTGCTCGACGTCACCGCCCTGGGCGATGCTGACGAAGAAGTCCTGCAGAGCGCCCGAGGCCTCGACGTCGGCCCACTTGGGCGAGGCCGGGGTGAGCTTGGCGTTGGCCGCGGCCTCGGCGATGGCCGTGGCGACCTCGTCGGTGCCGAGGGTCGACGCGAGCGAGATCTTGGCCGGCACGAGGCCGTTCTCCCCGAGGATCGACTGGTACTCGTCGCTCAGCATGATCTCGAGCGCATCCGTGGCGAGCTCGGGGTGGGCAGACTTCGCGGCGACGGCGATGTTCGAGCCTCCGGCGAAGACGTGGGCGGCTCCGCCGTCCATGCCGGGGAGGGCGTAGACGCCGAGGTTGGCCTCCTGGTCGGGGCAGCCGGGCGCATCCGCGTCGGCCGGAGCGAGGATCGAGCCCTTCACCCAGCTGGGCGCGGAGAGGTTCGCGACGACGCCCTCGCAGAACGGCACCTGCGGGTCGGTCTCGTTGCCGTCCTTCGGGGCGACGCTGGCCTTGGTCATGACCTCCTGCACCTGCTTCAGGCCGGCGATCGACTCGGGGCTCGAGAAGCTCGAGGTCCAGGTGTCGCCGTCCTGGGTGGCGATCTCGCCGCCGTTCTCCCAGATGTAGGGCAGCGCGTTGTACCAGTCCTGGCCGGGGAAGTAGATGCCCGAGACGCCGGGGTTCGCCGCGGCGAGCGCGACACCGTTCGAGACGTACTCGTCGAGGGTCGTCGGCACGGTGAGTCCGGCGTTCGCGAGCAGGTCCTTCTTGTAGAACACCAGGCGCGCACCCGAGTAGTAGGGAGCGGCGTAGAGCTTGCCGTCGTAGCTGCCCGCCTCGACGAAGCCGGGCAGCAGGTCGTCGCCGCCGAGCTCCTCCTGCACGTCGGAGAGGTCGAGGAACGCGCCGGCCGAGGTGAAGGCGGCCGCCTGGGTGTTGCCGACCTCCACGACATCGGGGCTGTCGGAACCCGAGAGGTTCGTCGTCAGCTTGTCGACGAGGCCGGTCCAGGCCTGCTCCTCGATGGTGAGGGTGCTGCCCGGGTGGTCCTTCTCGAAGGTGCTGACCAGGTAGTCGCGGGCCTCCTGCGGGGTGTCGGTGCCGTTCAGCCAGACGCGGAGGTCGGCGGTGCCGTCGCCTCCCGCGCTGTCGTCCGACGAGCCTCCGGCGCAGCCGGCGAGCGCGAGCGCCGCGGTGACGCCGAGGGCGGTGACGGCGAGTGTCGTCTTCCTCATGGTGTTCTGCCTTTCCTAGGGCGATGGGATGTGCGTGCTGTTGTACTTCAGGAGACGCCGAGCTGGCCCGAGAGCACCATCACGGCCGCCCCGCGCAGGACGATGTCCGGCCCGAGGGTCGTCATGCGCAGCGTCAGAGAGCCGTGGAACTCGGCCATCGTGCGGCTGCGCAGGGTCTCGACGGTGGCCGCCATCAGCGGTCCGTCGAGCAGATCGGTGGGCCCGCTCAGGATGACCTCGCTGAGGTCGAGCGCTCCCACCACCGGCGCGAGGGCGATGCCGAGCCGCTGGCCCGCCTCCTGGAGCACGGCCGTTCGCGCGGCACCCTGCTCCCCCTCCAACCGGTCGATCAGGTTCGGGATGCTCAGCCACGTCTCGAGGCAACCGCGCTTCCCGCAGGCGCAGACCGCGCCCCCGTCCGTTCCCACCACGACGTGGCCGATCTCCCCCGCGGCGAACCGGCTGCCGAACAGCGGGGTGCCGCCGAGCAGCAGGCCGGCGCCGACGCCGTGGCCGATCGTGATGAGCATCGCGTCGCTGTCGGCGCCGCCGAAGCTGTGCTCGGCGAGCACCGCCGCGTTGGCGTCGTTGGCGACGAGCACCGGCACCCCGAAGCGGTCGGCCAGGATGCTCTGCAGCGGCATCCCGTTCCAGCCGAGGTTCGGCGCGCTAAGCACCACGCCGCCGAGGTCGACGACGCCGGGTGAGCCCACGCCGATGCCGAGCACCGGCGCGGTGGCCTGCCCGATCAGCTGCTCGGCCAGCGCCACGACCTTGGCGACCGCCTCGTCGCCGGTGCTGCCGTCGAGCGCGACCTCGGCCCGGGCGCTGATGGCCCCGTCGAGGTCGAGCAGCGCACCGGTGAACACCGAGTGCTCGGACAGGTCGAGCCCCACGATCACGAACGCCGAGCGGTCGAGGTCGAGCAGCGTCGCCGGCTTGCCGGGGCGGGTCTCCTCGCGCTGGCCGAGCTCCACGACGAGTCCGTCGGAGATCAGCTCGGCGACGAGAGCGCTGACGGTGACCCGGGTCAGCGCGGTCTCGCGGGCGATGTCGGCGCGGCTCCGGCTGCCCTCGCGGTACAGGGTCTGGAGCACCAGGGAGCGGTTGTGGCCCCGGGCGTCGACCGGGAGCACCTTGGAGGAGGGTCTCAGGGGCCGCAGTGCCGTCATGTTTGTTAGTAAAGCTTACGAACTTATCCCGATCAAGCCTTTCGTCCGATTCGTTCGCGATCTTTACAAACCCGAAACACGGGCGTCTAGCATTGCTGTGTGTCCGATGTCCCCGCCCAGCCCCGTATCCGCGTGAACGATGTCGTCCGCCTGCTCGTCGAGCTGTTCGCCTTCTTCACCTTCGGCTTCTGGGGCTTCGTGGCCTGGCCCTTCCCGTGGAACCTGGGGCTCGGCATCGCCACTCCCCTCTTCGCCATCCTCATCTGGGCGTTCTTCCTCTCGCCCAAGGCCGTCATCCACATCGACGCCTTCGGCCGCGCGCTGGTCGAGATCGTGCTGCTGGGCTCGGCGGCGCTCGCCTGGCTGATGCTGGGGCAGCCGCTCGTCGCACTCGTCTTCGGACTCGTGGCGGTGGCCAGCGGAGTCGTGGCCGGCCGGCGGAACCTGCAATGAGCGTGCTCGTCCACGGCGCCCGCAAGCTCGACGCCGACGGCATCGTGGACGACTTCTGGCTGCTCACCGCGGGCCCGACGATCGTCGCCACGGGTACGGGCGACTCGTGGCGCGCGCCCGGTGTGGTGCCGCCCGACGCCGACGTGCTCGACGCCGGTGGGGCCTGGCTGACGCCCGGCCTCATCGACCTGCACGCGCACGGCGGCGGCGGCTTCTCGTTCGACGACGGAGCCGACGCCATCCGCTCGGCACTCGCCGTGCACCGCGCCCACGGCACCACCCGCTCGGTCATCTCGCTCGTCGCCAACCCGCCGCACGTGCTCACCGCCTCGCTCGACGCGATCGCCCGCATCGCCGCCGACGACCCGCTCGTGCTCGGCTCGCACCTCGAGGGCCCGTTCCTCGCCCCGTCCCGCAAGGGCGCGCACGACGTCGACTTCCTCGGCGTGCCCACGCACCACGTGCTGAAGCAGCTGCTCGAGGCCTCCGAGGGCCGGCTCGTGCAGATCACCATCGCCCCCGAGCTCCCCGGCGCCCTCGAGGCGATCGACACCTTCGTCTCGGCCGGCACCGTCGTCGCGATCGGGCACACGGATGCGGGCTACGACCTCACCCGCGAGGCCTTCGACCGCGGCGCCACCCTGCTCACCCACGCCTTCAACGCGATGCCGGGCATCCACCACCGCGACCCCGGACCGGTCACCGCCGCCCTCGACGACCCCCGCATCACCCTCGAGCTCATCGCCGACGGCGTGCACGTGCACCCGGCGGTGCTGGCGCTCGCCTTCGCGGCGGCCCCCTGGCGCATCGCCCTCGTCACCGACGCGATGGCGGCGGCCGGCGCACCCGACGGCGCCTACCACCTCGGCACCCTCCCGGTCACGGTCCGCGACGGCGTCGCGACCCTCACCCCCACGGACGCCCCGGCCGCCGCCGCCACCGACCCCGCCAGCACCCCGCACGCCGCCGCCGCCGCGACCGGTACCTCCGCGGAGGGTGCGGGCCGAGCATCCGTCGCCCCCACCATCGCAGGCTCGACCCTGACCCAGGACGCAGCCCTGCGCACCGCCCTCGCGGCCGGCGTCGACCCCGTCGCGGCAGTCACCGCCCTCACGGCGACCCCCGCCCGCGTGCTCGGCCGCCCCGACCTGGGCCGCCTCACCGCAGGCCACGCGGCCGACCTCGTCCTCCTCACCCCCACCTTCGAGGTCACCCACGTCTGGGCCGCCGGCCGCCCCCTCCCCTGAACCCGACTCCACGCCCACCGGCGAACGACGACGGCCCCCACCCCGGAGGGTGAGGGCCGTCGCGAGAGGCGCGGAGGCTAGGCCGCCATGCGCTCCTGCAGGTTCGCGTCGAGCGTCGCGAGGAACTCCTCGGTCGTCTGGTACGGCTGGTCGGGGCCGACGAGCAGCGCCAGGTCCTTCGTCATCTTGCCCGACTCGACCGTCTTGATCACGACGTCTTCGAGGGCCAGCGAGAAGTCGATCAGCTCCTGGTTGCCGTCGAGCTTGCCGCGGTGGGCGAGCCCACGGGTCCAGGCGAAGATCGAGGCGATCGGGTTGGTCGAGGTCGGCTTGCCGGCCTGGTGCTGGCGGTAGTGCCGCGTGACCGTGCCGTGCGCCGCCTCGGCCTCGACGACCTTGCCGTCGGGCGTGGCCAGCACAGAGGTCATGAGGCCCAGCGAGCCGAAGCCCTGCGCCACGGTGTCGCTCTGCACGTCGCCGTCGTAGTTCTTGCAGGCCCAGACGTAGCCGCCCTCCCACTTCATGGCCGAGGCGACCATGTCGTCGATGAGGCGGTGCTCGTAGGTGAGGCCGGCGGCCTCGAACTGCTCCTTGAACTCCGTGTCGAAGATCTCCTGGAAGATGTCCTTGAAGCGACCGTCGTAGGCCTTCAGGATGGTGTTCTTCGTCGAGAGGTAGACCGGGTAGTTGCGGGTCAGGCCGTAGTTCAGCGAGGCGCGCGCGAAGTCGCGGATCGAGGCGTCCTGGTTGTACTGCACCTGCGCGATGCCGTCGTCGGGGGCGTCGTAGACCTCGAACTTCATCGGCTCGGAGCCGTCTTCGGGGGTGAACTCGACCGTGAGCTTGCCCTTGCCCTTGAAGACGAAGTCGGTGGCGCGGTACTGGTCGCCGAAGGCGTGACGGCCGATGATGATCGGCTTGTTCCAGCCCGGCACCAGGCGCGGGATGTTCGAGATGATGATCGGCTCGCGGAAGATGACGCCGCCGAGGATGTTGCGGATCGTGCCGTTCGGCGACTTCCACATCTTCTTCAGGCCGAACTCCTCGACGCGAGCCTCGTCGGGGGTGATGGTGGCGCACTTGACGCCGACACCGTGCTTCTGGATGGCATGCGCCGCGTCGATCGTCACCTGGTCGTCGGTGGCGTCGCGGTGCTCGATGCCGAGGTCGTAGTACTCGAGGTTCACATCGAGGTACGGGTGGATCAGCGTGTCTTTGATGGCCTGCCAGATGATGCGGGTCATCTCGTCGCCGTCGAGTTCGACGACCGTGCCTTCAACCTTGATCTTGGACAATTCAGCTCCTCATCAGCCGCCGGAAATGGGCCGCTCACCAGTTTACGCGATCCTCGAGATATCTCGACGTCGAGATAGTTCCGGATGCTCGTACCGCCCTCTCCCTCGCGCCCCCGCCCGCCCAGGCTGGCGCCCCGCGCCCGCCACCCGATACCCTGATCGCATGAGTGAACTGAGGCTCGAAGAGCTTGCGGCATCCAACATCGTCGCGGCGAACACCCTGTCGCTCAAGCCGGGGCAGGAGCAGTTCGTCGCCCCCGTCTCGCACTCGATCGCCGAGGCGTACGTGAACCCGGCCACCGCCTGGCCGCGCGTGGTGCTCGAAGACGACGAGGTCGTCGGCTTCATCATGGGCAACTTCGACCCCGATGCGCATGAAGACGAGTTCAAGGCCTGCATCTGGCGCATCAACGTTGCCGCCGACGCCCAGGGGCACGGCGTGGGCCGCTTCGCCGTGCTGGCGGTCGCCGACGAGGCCCGCCGCCGCGGGCTCGAGCGCATCACCGTCATCTACGAGCCCGGCGAGGCCGGCCCGGCCGCCTTCTTCGAGAAGATCGGCTTCACGCCCTACGGCGAGACCCCTTACGGCGAGACCGTCGCGGCCCTCGAGCTCTGACGGCAGCCGCGTCACGGTGGCCTTCGCCGACGACGTCCTCGAGGTCGTCGACTCCATCCCGCCCGGGCAGGTGCTGAGCTACGGCGACGTCGCCGCCCTGCTCGGCTCCCGCGCGGCACGGGCCGTCGGCACGACGCTCCGGATGTCCGGCGGCAGCCACCCGTGGTGGAGAGTAGTGCGTTCCGGCGGACTCCCCCCGGTCGGGCACGAGCAGCGGGCCCGCGAGCACTACGAAGCGGAGGGAACCCCGCTCCGGGTGATCTCGCGGGAACCGGGCTACGCCGTCGAGTACGCTGTAGCACGGTGGCGGCCGTCGCACCCGGCCGCCTGACTCGGAAGGACCTCCCACAGCAGATGAAAAGACGCGCTCTCCTCGCTGCGGTCATGGCCACGGGCCTCGCAGCGGCGCTGTCGGGCTGCACGCTCGCCAATGCGATCACCCCGCCGATCGAATCCCAGCTCTACCCGACGATCACCGAGGCCCGAGGCTCCGACGCCACCATCGACATCCCGAGCTGGGTGCCGGATGACGCGACGCTCATCCGCATCAAGGAGAACTCCGAGACCGGCGCCAAGATCATGCAGTTCGGCGACCCGGCTCCCGAGCCCATCGGCGGCCCCTGTGACGCGTCGATCATCGACAACGCACCTCCGATGCAGGACACCTGGTGGCCCCAGAACCTCCCGGTCAACGAGGCCACCTGCCAGGACGGCTGGCACATCGTCTTCATGTACGGCTCGCAGTACTTCGCCTGGACTCCGTAAACCTGCACTAAAACGAGATTTCATCAGCTCTTTCTGATAGAATCTCAGTATGCTTTCAGCCGCTCGCCTCTCCGAGATCGTCACCGATCTCTGCGGCGATGGCGGTGGTGATCACGGTGGCGATCATGCCTCGCACGAGGCCGGCTTGACCGATGACGAGCTGCTCGAGATCGTTGCCGTTGGCGAAGCCGTGGTGCGCGCGATGCTGGCCCAGCAGGTGCGGCTCGCCGGAGAGATCAGCATGCGGTCTCGCACCGAGCTCGGCGATGAGGGCCTGAGCCGGTCGCAGAACTTCACCAGCCCCGTGAAGCTGCTCTCACACGTCACGGGTGCGTCGGCACGCGAGTGCAAGTCGCGCCTCGACTTCGGCCGCACGCTCCGGGGTGCCGTGCTGCTGGGCGGCGGCGAGGGCCCGGCCCCGTTCCCGCTCGTCACCCAAAGGCTGCGGGAAGGTGCGCTCGGCGTTGAAGCAGCGTCGGCCATCGTCAAGCAGTGCACCGTGCTCGCCGACCGCGGATGCTCAGCCGATGTCGTCACCGTCGCCGAGGAGACCCTCGTCGACCAGACCATCTCGTGCCGGCTGTCTGCCGACGAGACGTTCAGGGCCGCAATTCATCTGCGCGAGGTGCTCGACCCCGACGGTGCGGAGCCTCGCGACGAGGTGCTGCAGATGCAGCGATCACTGACGATCACGCAATCGGCGGATGGGATGTATCGGGGGAAGTTCGCGCTCACGCCCGAGCAGGGCGGAGTGTGGTCTGCAAGCATCCGGGCGATGCAGAGCCCGCGCGTGGCCGGGCCGCGGTTCGTCGATGGAGACGAATACACGACCGCCGACGGCCGCACCCAGGCACAGAAGAACGCCGACACGGTGACTGAGCTCATCGCTCGCGCTGCCGGCGCCGAAGACATGCCCCGCATCAACGGGGCGATCGCCACCGTGAACGTCCACATGACCCTCGACGATCTCGAGAAGGGCCGCGGCGTCGGATGGATCGACGGCATCGACCAGCCCGTCCCCGCCTCAACCGTCGAGCAGCTCCGGTGCTCATCACCCGTCGCCACCACACTGTTCGGCGACAAGGGCGAGGTGCTCTATCACGGCAAGGCGAAGCGGCTCTTCACCGCGGCGCAGAACCGGGCCCTCGCTGCTCGGGACGGCGGATGCGTGTGGCCCAGCTGCGACCGACCACCGTCATTCTGCGAGACACATCACGCGAACGAGTGGGTGTCGGACGATCATCCGCCCGGACGCACCGATATCGACAATGGCGTCCTGCTCTGCCACTTCCACCATTCCCACCTGCACAAATCACCATGGAAACTGACCATGCGCGAGGGCACCCCTCACCTGATTCCGCCGAGATGGGTCGACACGGAACAGAAGCCGATCCCGACCACCCGCCGACGCACCATCCAGCGACCCGCCGCTTAGCCAGCCACCGCATCCGTAGGCAAGCGCGAAGCGCGCGGCAGCACACCCGGCTGCCGCGCGCTGACGCGCTTGCCCACGATGGACATGGATGGGTTGGTCACGGCCGCATCGGTTGGGATCGACACGACCAGACCGGTTGTCTGCGGCTAGACCAAAGAGCTGCGCCAGGAGGCATGCAGCTGCGAGAAGCGTCCGTCGCCGGCGATGAGCTCCGCGGGGGTGCCGTCCTCGACGATGCGGCCCTTCTCCATCACCAGCACGCGGTCGGCGATCGAGACCGTCGACAGGCGGTGGGCGATGATGACCGCGGTGCGGTCGGCGAGCAGGGTCTGCAGCGCATCCTGAACCAGGCGCTCGCTCGGGATGTCGAGCGATGCCGTCGCCTCGTCGAGGATGAGCACCGCCGGGTCGGCGAGGAACGCCCGCGCGAACGAGATCAGCTGACGCTGCCCCGCCGAGACGCGGCCGCCACGCTTGTTGACGTCGGTCTCGTAGCCGTTCGGCAGGCCCTCGATGAAGCCGGCCGCGCCGACCGCACGCGCCGCGGCGATGATCTCGTCGCGGCTCGCGTCGGGCTTGCCGATCGCGATGTTGTCGGCGACCGTGCCCGAAAACAGGTAGGCCTCCTGGGTGACCATGACGATGGCGCGACGAAGGTCTTTCGGGTGGAGGTCTCGAAGGTCGATGCCGTCGAGCGTCACGCGACCGGCGCTGGGGTCGTAGAAGCGCGAGATCAGCTTGGCGAGCGTGGTCTTGCCCGCACCCGTCGACCCGACGAGCGCGATGGTCTGCCCGGCCGGGATGTCGAGGTCGAAGTGCGGCAGGATGGGGCGATCCGCCGTGTAGCCGAACTCGACGCCCTCGAACGCCACGTGCCCCGCGGAGTGCCAGAGGTCGACCGGCTTCTCGGGGTCGGCGACGCTCGGCCGCTCCTCGAGCACACCGGAGATCTTCTCGAGAGCCGCCGTGGCGCTCTGGTAGCCGTTGTAGAACATCGCCATGTCCTCCATCGGGTCGAAGAAGCGGCGCGTGTAGAGCACGGCGGCCAGCAGCACACCGATCTCGAGCCCGCCGTCGATCACCCGGAAGCCGCCGACGAGCAGCACGACCGCGACCGCCACGTTGCCGATCAGCACGAGTCCCGGGTCGTAGACGCCGAACAGGCGGATGACCTTCGCGTTCGACTCGCGGTAGTGCTCCACCAGCTCGCCGAACTCGTCCTCGTTGCGCTTCTCGGTGCGGAACGCCTTGACCGCGCGGATGCCCGTCATCGTCTCGACGAACTGCACGATCAACCGCGCCGACGCCACGCGGGTGCGGCGGTAGAGCCGCTGCGAGCGCAGCTGGAACCACCGCGTGAGCACGAGCAGCGGCACCAGCGAGGCGAGCAGGATGAAGCCCGACTCGACGTCGAGCAGGAACAGCGCGATCGCGGTGAAGAGCATGTACAGCACGCCCTGCACCAGCTGGTTGATGCCCGAGTCGAGCAGCTCGCGGATGGCGTCGAGGTCGCTCGTCTGCCGCGAGATGATGCGCCCCGAGGTGTAGCTCTCGTGGAACTCCAGGCTCAGCCGCTGGGTGTGCAGGAACACCCGGCGGCGCAGGTCGAACAGGATGGCCTGGCTGATGCGTGCGGAGAGGATCGTGAACCAGGCGATCAGCAGGGCTCCGGTGACGCCGGCCAGCAGGTACGCGAGGCCGGCGAGCGCGACGGGCATCCAGTCCTGCGCGAGCAGGGCGGGCAGCCCGGTGTCGATGCCGTAGGCGATGATCGACGGGCCCGCGACCTGCGAGATCGTGCTGATCACGACGACCACCACGGCGAGCGCCAGCTTGCCGCGCATCGGATGCACGAGCGAACCCAGGAGCCGAACCGACCGTGCCCGGATCTGCCGGCTCTCGGCCTTGTTCAGGTCGTCGCGCTCTTCGCCCTCGACGCCCTGCACGGACTGGTCGCTCATGAGCTCACCTCCTCGGAGAGTTCGTCGCGGGTCTCGGCCTCGAGGCTCGAGATCACGAAGCGGTAGTGCTCGCTCGTGGCGAGCAGTTCGGAGTGGGTGCCGACGGCGGTGATGCGGCCGTCCTCTAGCAGGGCGACCCGGTCGGCGAGCGCGACCGTCGACGGACGGTGCGCCACGATCAGCGCGGTCGTCGTGGCCAGCACCCGGCGGAGCGCCGCCTCGACCAGCGCCTCGGTGTCGACGTCGAGCGCCGACAGCGGGTCATCGAGCACGAGCACGCTCGGCTTGGCCGCGATCGCCCGCGCGAGCGCGAGCCGCTGCCGCTGACCGCCTGAGAGGCTGAGCCCCTCCTCGCCCACCTTGGTGTCGAGCCCGTGCGGCAGCTCGTCGACGAACGACGCCTGCGCGATGTCGAGCGCTTCGCGCAGCTCGGCGTCCGACGCGTCGGGCCGCCCGAGCAGCACGTTCTCGCGCACGGTCTTGCTGAACAGCGTGGCCTCCTCGAAGGCCATCGCCACGCGCGAGCGCAGCTCCTCCCGGGTGAGGTCGCGCACGTCGACGCCGTCGACCCGCACCGCTCCCCCGGTCACGTCGTAGAGCCGGGTGGTCAGCGCCGTCAGCGTCGACTTGCCCGAGCCGGTCAGCCCGACGAGCGCCATGGTCTCACCGGGTCGCACCATGAGCGAGACCCCGTCGACCAGGTCGGGGAACGACTCCGGGGAGTCCTGGTAGCGGAAGTGCACGTCGTCGAAGCGCAGCTCGCCGGCGCCACCCTCGATGGTCGCGGGAGTCGCCGGGTCGCGGATGGTGTTCGGCGCATCCATCACCTCGAAGAAGCGCAGCGTCGCCGTCTTGGCGTCGAGCGTCATGGCGAGGAAGTAGCCCATCGACCAGATCGGGAACAGCAGCACCGTGCCCGTGGCGAAGAACGCGACCAGCTCGCCCACCGACGACTGCCCCACCGAGGCCAGCCACACGCCGACCACGAGGCAGACCCCGAAGGCGAGGTCGGGGATGAGCGTCAGGTACAGCCAGATGCCCGCGATCGCCTTGGCCTTCTCGATCTCGGTGCCGCGCAGCTCCTCGGCCTGCGACTCGAAGCGCTTGAGCGCGTAGCGCGACCGCCCGAAGGCCTTCAGCACCCGGATGCCGTGCACCGACTCCTCGACGCTCGTCGCCAGGTCACCCGCCTGATCCTGGCTGCGGCGCGCCACCGAGGAGTACTTGCGCTCGAAGGCGAAGCCGTAGGCGATCACCGGCAGCGCGGCGGCGGCGAAGATCAGCCCCAGCACCCAGTTCATGACGATCAGGATGATCAGACCGCCGACGAGGGTCAGCACGTTCACCACCAGCAGCACCAGCCCGAACGACAACCAGCGGCGGATGAGGTTCAGGTCGCTGACGGCGCGCGACAGCAGCTGACCGCTGGGCCAGCGGTCGTGGAAGTTCACCGGCAGATCCTGCAGCTTGGCGTACAGCGCGTTGCGCATGCGCGACTCGACGTGCGTTCCCGGCGTGAGCACCAGGGCGCGGCGCAGCCCGATCAGCACGGCCTCGAGCACGCCGAGACCCAGCACGATGCCGGCCGCGACCCAGACCTGGGAGGCGTCGCCGTCGGCGAGCGGCCCGTCGACCATCCACTGCAGCACCTGCGGGATGGCGAGCGCGACGAGACTGGCGAGGAGGGACGCGACCATCGCGGTGTAGATGCGCGGCAGGGCGGCCGCCGCGTAGGGGCGCAGCCGCGCGAGCGTCGCCACCGTTCCGGCGGGCCGCGTCTCGTTCTGGTTCTGCATGTCTCGTCCTCGTCTGCTGCGCGCCGTGCTCGTGACACAACGCATCGCTGCGCGCGCTGATTCCCCCGCTCGATGGGCAGGGAAGGGATTGCCGCCCCCCCGCTCAGGGGTTCCGGCGTCGCGACAGCCTTACAGACTAGCCCCGGGGTTCGGCGGGGCGCAAGACGCAGTTCCGGGCATCCGGAATCATCGTCGACCGCGCAGAGGCGCGGCTCAGCGCACGCGCACCGAGAGGCAGGTGACGCAGCCCTCGAGCTTCTCGAACTCGGAGATGTCGACGGCGATGACGCGGTAGCCGAGCCCCTCGATCAGCCGCACCGACTCGGGCGCCGAGGCGGAGACGAGCACCGTGTCGTCGGAGAGCACCACGACGTGGGCCCCGCTCGGCTCGGGCACCTCGAGGAAGCGGTCGTAGACGAACGGGTCGTCGACGAGCGGGCGGTAGCCGATCACGGTGCCGTCGGGCAGCGCGGTGACGGTGCTCTTCAGATGCAGCGCTTTGGTGACGGGCACCGCGACAACGGAGTAGCCGCGGGGAGCGAGCAGCTTGCGCAGCTGACGGATGCCCTCGGCGTTCGTGCGGCCGCCCTTGCCGACGAAGACCGTCATGCCGACCTTGAGCACGTCGCCGCCGTCGAGGGTGCCGGGCTTCTCGATGCGGGTGACCTCGAGGCCGAGGGCGCGCACGCTCTCCTCGACCGCGGCGATCTCGCCCTCGCGTGACTCGGCGCCGGGGCTCGCGAGCACCGCGAGGGCGCCGAACATGACCACCGAGTCCTCGACGAAGACGGAGTCGGGGAGGTCGTCGGCGACGGGCACCTCGATGGGCTCCCAACCGCCGCCGGTGAGGGCGGCGACGTAGGCCTCCCACTGCTCCTCGGCGAGGTCGACGTCGACGCTCTCGCGCTCGATGTGCGTGACGATGCCGTCGGCGAGGCTCTCGGCGGGGCGCCGCACGAGCACGTACTTCTTGCGCAGCACCTCCTGCTGCTCGGTGATCGCGATGCGCGAGTGGATGCGCGGCGCCAGCAGCACGGACGCCAGAACGGCCGCGAGCACGAAGATCAGGTTGTTGCCCACCAGCGTGACCACGAGCGGGGCGATCATGTCGCCGAACGGCACGCCCGCCACCAGCGCCGAGATGCCGGTGCCGACGAGCGCGGCCACCGCGCCCGACACGACCCCCGCGATCAGCGCCGTGTACCAGCGCCGGAACGCCCCGACCAGGCCGAACACCGCCGTGAACACGAACAGCAGCAGCGTCGAGTTCAGGAAGTACTCGCTGTAGACGGGGAAGACCTGCGGGTTCTGCTGGTTGGCCACGAAGTAGGCGAGGTCGGCGACCACGATCGCGATCAGGGCCACCGCCGCAGCGGCGACGACCGACGCGATGAGCGACCGGAGGCGGAACGAAGTCATGCAGAGAACCTTAGGTGACGGAGGCTGAACGCTTTCGGCGAGCGGCCTGACTGCCGCCCGAGGCGGTGGCTAGTGGAAGAAGTGCCGCTCTCCCGTGAAGTACATGGTGACACCGGCCTTCTCGGCCGCTTCGATCACCTCGGCGTCGCGCACCGAGCCGCCCGGCTGCACGATCGCCTTCACGCCGCCGGCGATCAGGATCTCGGCCCCGTCGGCGAAGGGGAAGAACGCGTCGGACGCCGCGACCGAGCCCTCGGCGCGGTCACCGGCACGGGTGACGGCGAGGCGGCAGGAGTCGACCCGGTTGACCTGGCCCATGCCGACGCCGACCGAGGCGCCGCCGGAGGCGAGCAGGATGGCGTTCGACTTCACCGAGCGGCAGGCCTTCCAGGCGAACTCGAGGTCGGCGAGCGTCGCCGCGTCGGCGGGCTCACCGGCGGCCAGCGTCCACGACGCCGTGTCGAGGCCCTCGAAGCCGTCGGGGGTCTGCGCGAGGAAGCCGCCCGAGATCTGGCGCAACTCGAGCGCCTCACGCCCGAAGCCCTCGGGCAGCGTGAGCAGACGGAGGTTCTTCTTGGTCTTCAGCACCTCGAGCGCCTCGCCCTCGAAGGCGGGGGCGATGAGCACCTCGGTGAAGATGTCCTTCACCGACTCGGCCATGGCGAGGGTGACGGTGCGGTTCGCCGCGATGACGCCGCCGAACGCCGAGAGCGGGTCGCAGGCGTGCGCATTGGCGTGGGCGTTGGCGATCGGGTCGGGCGCGCTCGCGTCGGCGACCGCGATGCCGCACGGGTTCGCGTGCTTGATGATCGCGACGGCCGGCTCGGCGAAGTCGTAGGCGGCGCGCACGGCGGCGTCGGCGTCGACGTAGTTGTTGAACGACATCTCCTTGCCGTGCAGCTGGGTCGCCTGGGCGATGCCGTGTCCGTCCTCGAGCGCGTAGACGGCTGCCTGCTGGTGGGAGTTCTCGCCGTAGCGGAGGGTGGAGGCCTTCGCCGCCGAGACGTGGAGGGTGTCGGGGAAGCCCGGCTGAGCATCCGTCGCCGTCTCGCTCTGCTCGGCCTGTTCGGCCTCGGCCAGGGCCTCGCTCGCGCCGCCGCCCAGCTGCTCGGCGAACCAGGCCGCCACCGCGGTGTCGTAGGAGGCGGTGTGCGCGAAGGCGTCGGCGGCGAGCGCGCGACGCAGCGACAGGGTGGTGCCGTCGGTCGCCGCGGCGGCGATGACGTCGTCGTAGCGGTTCGGCGAGACCACGATGGCGACGTTGGCGAAGTTCTTCGCCGAGGCGCGCACGAGGGCGGGGCCGCCGATGTCGATCTGCTCGATCACGGTGTCGGGAGCGGCGCCCGAGGCGACCGTCTCGCGGAACGGGTAGAGGTTCACCACGACGAGGTCGAACGGCCGGATGCCCAGCTCGTCGAGCTGGTGCCGGTGCGACTCGAGCCGCAGATCGGCGAGGATGCCCGCGTGCACGCCCGGGTGCAGGGTCTTCACCCGGCCGTCGAGCGACTCGGGGAAGCCCGTGATCTCGCTCACCTCGGTGACCGCGACGCCCTCGGCCGCGATGGCCTTGGCGGTGGAGCCGGTCGAGACGATCTCGACGCCCGAGGCGGCGAGCGCGCCCACCAGGTCGGCGAGTCCGGTCTTGTCGCTGACCGAGATCAGTGCCCGGCGCACCGGGACGGTGTCGCGGTGGCTGTAGAGGCTCGGGTCGTGCTGCGGTCCGCTCATCGTGCTGCTGTCTCCTCGAGATCGACTCGTGCGGTGGCGATATCGAGCACGGCCTGCACCAGCAGCTCGCGTTCGACGGTCTTGATGCGTTCGTGCAGGGTGTGCTCGGTGTCGCCCGGCCGCACGGCGACCTCGCGCTGCACGATCACGGGCCCGGTGTCGACGCCCTCGTCGATCACGTGCACGGTGACCCCCGTGACCTGGGCGCCGGCGGCGAGCGCGTCGCGCACGGCATGGGCGCCGGGGAAGGCGGGCAGCAGGGCGGGGTGGGTGTTGATCAGCCGCGGGGTGAGGGCGGCGACGACCCCGGGCGGCAGGATGCGCATGAAGCCGGCGCACACCACGAGGTCGGGCTGCCAGCGCTCGATCTGCTCGAGCAGCTCCTCACCCCAAGCGGCACGGTTCTCGAACGAGGAGGGGATGACGGTGAACGTCGGAACGCCGAACTCCTCGGCGTGGGCCAGCCCCGGGGCGTCGGTGTCGGCGCCGACGGCGATGACGTGCGCGGGGTAGTCGGCCGAGCGGCAGGCCTCGAGCAGGGCCCTGAGGTTGGAGCCCCCTCCGGAGATCAGAACCAGGAGGGAGAGCACGGTCACAGTGTATCGGCAGGCGGGCGGGCGGCGCGTGCCGTCTTGTCGGTGGTGCCGGGGCGCGCGGCGGTGGCCCCGGGGCGCCCTGCGGTGGTGCCAGGGCGCCAGGACGCCCCGCCGAGCAGGCCGAGCAGCAGCGCCAGGGTGAGCTCGACGAACGCCCAGAGCAGCACGGCTCCCGGGTCGGCGCCGACGTCGGCGAGACGTCCGGGCCCGGCCGCTCCCCCGGCCCACAGGGTCAGCAGGGCCAGGATGCCCGCCCCCACCAGTCCCCCACCGGCCGACGTCGCGGCGAGCCGCACGATCCGGCCGCGCGGGCTCGACCCGCGCACGTGGTCGAGGTACACCGGCCGCAGCAGGGCCGCGGTGGCGAAGCCGATCACGATCGGCACCAGCAGGCCGACGAACGCGAACACCGGCGTGCTCTCGGGGAGGGCGCCGAACACCGGCAGCGAGGGCACGAGCCCGAGCTGGGTGCCCAACGGCGACACCGAGCTGCCGGTGCCGAGCGCGAAGCCGGGGCCGACGAACCACGCCGCGGTCCACAGCACGATGTTCGGCAGCAGCGCCAGCTGACCGAGCGTCAGCGTCACTCCGCCCAGGATGCCCGCCTGCAGGCTCTCGTACAGCCCCACGATCGAGCTGAAGTTGACCACCAGCACAACGGCCATCGCCAGCGCGGCGAAGCCGACGACGCCCGCGGCCGCGATGGTGCCGGCCCGCAGGGCGAGCGCGGCGAGCGCCCGGTCGCCGGCGTCGACGCGGTCGACGAGCCGGGCGAGCGCCTGCCGCGGCGCCGAGCCCTGCGCGAGCTCGAGCGAGGCGACCCGCCGCTGCGCGGTGGCGTAGCCGAGCGCGAGGCCGATGGCCCACACCCCGGCGGGGAAGAGGATGCTCTGCGGCACCGAGGGCAGCGCCGCCGCGTCACGGGCGCTCAGCGAGACCAGAAGGGCGAGGGCGGCCACCGAGACGACACCGACCGTCGCTCCCGTGAGCGGGTACGGCGTCTGACCGAGCCGGCGGCCGGAGCGCAGCCCGAGCAGCACCGTAACCACCGCGAGTCCGAGCGGAGCGATGCCGATCTCGAACGGCAGTTCGGCCCCGGCGACGCCGAGTCTCAGCGCCAGCGCCGGGTCGATCGTGAGCAGCAGGTCGACGCCGTTGCCGAGCAGCCAGAGGTCGCCGGACGCGCGCCAGAACGCGAGCCAGTCGACGGCGAGACCGAACTGGGCGGCCCAGAGGATCGTCAGCGGGATGAGCGGGATGCCCACCCCGATGGCTACGGCGATGACCGCGTCGAGGGCGGCGAGGAGGGCGGTGGCTGGGCGATTCATGCGGAGCCGAGCCTACCGGCAGGGTCGGCCGATCAGCTGACGACGCTCAGTGGAAGACGGCTTTGAGCACGATCACGGCGACGCCCAGCAGGGCCGTCGCCATGCCGCCCGCGAGGCAGGAGTACCAGCGGGCGCCGCGCTCGACGAACGCGAGCAATCCGAGCAGGAAGAGCACGATCACGCCCACGAACAGCGACGCCAGGTAGGCCGACACCTCGTCGACGACCCCGATGGCGCCGAGGCCCAGCACCCCGACCGGCACCACCGCTGCGAGCAGCAGCCCGGTCGAGTGGGTGAGCGCGCGGCCGAGCGCCTCGCCGACGCCGATCTGGGTGTCGCCCCGGCGGCCGTGGTGGGCCACCGTGAAGGCGAAGACGTGGGCGAGCCAGAACACGAGCACCGTGCTCGCGACGCCGACCATCAGGTCGAAGTCGCTCTCGCCGTCGTCGACCACCACGATCAGGGCACTCACGATGATGGTGCCGTAGATCGACTCGGGGGTGACCAGTTCGTGGCGCAGGCGTCGTCGCAGCGACAATCGGGCGGCGGGAGCATCCGTCGTCGCGTCGTGGTCGGTCACGGCCGGCCTCCTCATCGCCTCGGGGTCGTTGTGCACATTCTGGCAGGTCGGCGGGGACGACGACGGCCCGCCCCCGGGAAGGGACGGGCCGTCGTGCAGGGGGCTCGTGGCTAGAGGGCCGCGTAGACCTCGCGCAGCAGTGCCGCGGTCTCGCTCGGGGTCTTGCCGACGCGCACGCCGGCGGCCTCGAGGGCCTCCTTCTTCGCCTGGGCGGTGCCGGCCGAACCGGACACGATGGCGCCCGCGTGGCCCATCGTCTTGCCCTCGGGAGCCGTGAAGCCCGCGACGTAGCCGACGACCGGCTTGGTGACGTTGGCCTTGATGAAGTCGGCCGCGCGCTCCTCGGCGTCGCCGCCGATCTCGCCGATCATCACGATCGCCTTGGTCTCGGGGTCGGCCTCGAACGCGGCGAGCGCGTCGATGTGCGTCGTGCCGATGATGGGGTCGCCGCCGATGCCGATGGCGGTCGAGAAGCCCAGGTCACGCAGCTCGTACATCATCTGGTAGGTCAGCGTGCCCGACTTCGACACGAGGCCGATCGGGCCCTTGCCGGTGATGTTCGCCGGGGTGATGCCGACCAGCGACTCGCCGGGCGTGATGATGCCGGGGCAGTTCGGGCCGATGATGCGGGTCGTATTGCCCTTCTGCTTGGCGTAGGCCCAGGCCTCGGCCGAGTCCTGCACCGGGATGCCCTCGGTGATCACGACGAGCAGCGGGATCTCGGCGTCGATGGCCTCGATGATCGCGTCCTTCGAGAAGGCCGGGGGCACGAACGCGATCGACACGTCGGCGCCGGTGGCCTCGATGGCCTCCTTCACCGTGGCGAAGACCGGCAGCTCGACGGCGTTGCCGTCCTTGTCGGTGTGGTTGACGACGGTGCCGGCCTTGCGGGCGTTGACACCGCCGACGACCTGGGTGCCGGCCTTCAGCATGAGGGCGGTGTGCTTGGTGCCCTCACCGCCGGTGATGCCCTGCACGATGACCTTGGAATCCTTGTTCAGAAAAATCGACATGTCTCTCGTCCTCTACTTCGCTCGCCGCTTACTTGCTCGCCGCAGCGGCCAGCTCGGCGGCCTTGTCGGCGCCGTCGTCCATCGTCAGGGCCAGGGTCACCAGCGGGTGCGCGGCCTTCTCGAGGATGGCGCGGCCCTCCTCGACCTTGTTGCCGTCGAGCCGCACCACGAGCGGCTTGGTCGCCGTGTCGCCGAGCACCTCGAGGGCGCCGACGATGCCGTTGGCCACCGCGTCGCACGCGGTGATGCCGCCGAAGACGTTCACGAACACGCTCTTGACCTGCTCGTCGCCGAGGATGACGTCGAGCCCGTTGGCCATCACCTGGGCCGAGGCTCCGCCGCCGATGTCGAGGAAGTTCGCCGGCTTCACGCCGTCGTGCTTCTCACCCGCATAGCTCACCACGTCGAGCGTCGACATCACGAGGCCCGCGCCGTTGCCGATCACGCCGACCTGGCCGTCGAGCTTGACGTAGTTGAGGCCGAGCTTCTTGGCCTTGGCCTCGAGCGGGTCGGCCGCCTCGGCGTCTTCGAGGGCCTCGTGGCCCGGGTGACGGAAGTCGGCGTTCTCGTCGAGGCTCACCTTGCCGTCGAGCGCGATGATCTCGTCCTCCTCGGTGAGCACCAGCGGGTTCACCTCGACCAGCGTGGCGTCCTCGCCCTTGTAGACCTCCCACAGCTTCACGAACACGGGGGCGACCTTGTCGACCAGCTCGGCCGGGAAGTTCGCCTGCACGGCGATCGCCTTCGCGGTCTCGAGGTCGATGCCCGCGATGGGGTCGACCTCGATGCGGGCGAGCGCCTCGGGGCGCTCGACGGCGAGCTGCTCGATCTCCATGCCGCCCTCGTAGCTCGTCAGCGAGAGGTAGGAGCGGTTGGCTCGGTCGAGCAGCACCGAGAAGTAGAACTCCTCGGCGATCCGGGCGCCACCGGCGATCATGACGCGCTTGACCACGTGGCCCTTGATGTCGAGGCCGAGGATGGCCTTCGCCGCCTCTTCGGCCTCGTCGGGCGTCTTCGCCACCTTGACGCCGCCGGCCTTGCCGCGACCGCCGACCTTGACCTGGGCCTTGACGACGGTGACGCCGCCGAGCTTCTCGGCCGCCGCGCGCACCTCCTCAGGGGTGTCGGCGACGATTCCGGGGAGCACGGGCACGCCGTAGCTCTCGAAGAGGTCTCTGGCCTGGTATTCGAATAGATCCACGCTGGTCTTCCAATCCGTTCAACTCGTCGTCCTGGCAGTCACTCAGGACATGACTCACGGCGCGACGGAGGGCAAGTTCCGCTTCGTCGCTCCGGACACCACCTAGAACATTACCCCCGCCCGCCGACGCTCTCCTTCGTGGGCCGTCGCGGTGCCCGCTTGGGGCCTCCCGTCCTGCACAGCCTCCTGCACTGTCTCCTGCCGCCCGGGGTTCTCCACAGATCCCGCCCCCGGCCTCGGGCTCCGGATGCCCGCCCGGCACGCTGGCCGCATGAACCCACGCCTCCGCCTCCTCTCGTTCCTCCTCGCCACCGCCCTCCTGGCGCTCGGCGGCCTCCTGGCCGCCGGCCCCGCCCTCGCGGCCCGGGCCGTCGCCCATGGCCAGGGGGTGATGTGGGCGGGCGACCACGCGTCGTGGATCGGGTCATACGACCTCGACGACGGCACGACGGGCTACTGCCTCGACGTCGAGAAGCCGCAGCCGGCCGGCACCGACGTCACCTACGTCGACGGCTCGACGACCGGCCGGTACTCGGCGGCCGACTCCGCCCGGCTCGCGTACATCTCGCGCAACTTCGGCTCGCCGGCCGACCCGCTGTCGGCGGCGTCGGCGCAGCTGGCGACCTGGACGGTCGCGGGCCTCGGCGGCCACGACCAGGCCTACTTCGCCCGACGGGCCAACGACTCGGCGGCCGACGTCGTGATCGCGGCGAACCACATCCTGTCCCGGGCCGACGAGCCGGGCGGCGCCTCCACCGGCGTCACGGCATCGGTCGCACTCGACCTCGAGGGGCCGGGCGGCTCGGTGCGCTCGGAGCTCGTCGTCGACTACCTCGCCGGCCGCGCCACCGTGCCCGCCGGCTCCTTCCCCGGACGGTTCACGCTGACCGGGGCCACCTTCGACGACGGCAGCCGCACCCGCACGGTGCCGAACGGCACCTCGGCCGCGATCCTGCCGGCGCAGCAGGGCACGACCGAGACGGTCTCGGTCACCGTCGAGTACCGCGAGCTCCCGTTCGGCCCGGGCTTCCGTCTGGGGCAGAACACCGGCCCGAGCCAGAGCCTGCTCGTCGATCGCCCTTACCCGCGCGACGCCCGCGCGAACACCCGCGCCACCGCCCCGAGCGAGCTGCCGTTCGCACCCCGCGTGCAGACCCGAACCAGCGCCGCCGTCGTTCAGCCCGGAGACCTGCTGACCGACGCCCTCCACCTCTCCACCCACCCCTCCTCTCCGGCGGGCCCCGACTGGGGCGTCTACACGAGCCCCGACGGCACCCTGGCCCCCATCCCGGTCACCATCACGAGCGTCCTCCACGGCCCCTTCCCCGTCCCTCCCGTCGAGGCCGAGGCCCCACCCGCCGGAGGTCCCGTCGTCTGCACGGTCGAGACCCTCGCAGCAGCCGGACCGCGCCGCTACGACTCCCCGCCCTGCACCGTCCCGTCCCCCGGCTTCTACGTCTGGACCGACTCCATCGACCCCTCCCGCACCCCACCCGCCCACGGCGGCACCCGCCTCCGCCCCTGGGCCTCCCCCTTCGGCGCCGCCCCCGAAACCACCCTCGCCCCGGCGTCCCCCACCCTCACCACCACGGTCACCCCCAGGACCGGCCCGGCTCCCATCACCGCGACCCCCACCACCGGGCCCGCCCGCCCCACCTCCTCGACGCTGCCCCGCCCCGGCCCTCACGACCTGGACGCTCTCTCCTCCACGAATGCCATCGCTCTCCCCGATACCGGCTCCGTCGTCTCCGTGGTCGCGCCGTCCTGCATCGCCGACACGCTCCACATCGAGGGCCTTCCCGCCGGAATCGAGCCGATCGAGGTGCGCTCCACGCTGCTGGGACCGCTCCCGAAGCTGCCCGAGCTCGAGTCGGTCCCGGACGACTGGGGCGACTTCCCGGTCGCCGGACGCACCACGACGTCCGTCTCCGCCGACGGCGATCACCCCTCCGCCTGCCTCCCCGTGACGAAGCCCGGCCACTACTACTTCGTCACCGAGTCCGACGGCTCCACCCCCGCCACGCTGCCCGCCGACACCGCCGAGCCGACGTCAGACGTCGATGACGAGCCCACCTCCGCCCCCGGCCCGACGGGTGGGACCGTCGACGGCGAGCACGCCTCCACCCCCGCACCGACGGGTGAGACCGTCGACGGCGAGTACCCCTCAGCCGCCCGACCGACGGGTGGAACCGTCGACGGCGAGTCCGTCGAGGCATCGCTGGTGCCGGCGTTCGCCGATCACCGCGTTCATGCCTCGGAAGCCATCTCCCTCACCGCGCCACCGCTGGCTCCCCCGGCCGCCACCCCGCCGCCCACGGCCCCGACTCCGCCAGCCCCGACTTCCCCGGCTCCACCGGCGGCGACCGGCCGCCTTCCGCTTACCGGCGCACCGGCCGGACCCACCGCGATGGCCACCGCCACGGCGGTCGGCGCACTCATCCTCGGCCTGGCCCTGGCCGGCCTCGCGGGCGCCACCATCCCCACCCGCCGACGCCGGGGTTGACGCCGACCGCCCCTCGCGTCGCATGCGGCGCGCGCCCCAGCACGGACGTGCAGCTCACCAATGGTCGAGTCGTGGGGCGTACACCGCCGATGAAACGGCCCCGCCGCTCACCTCGGTGACGCGGCGGGGCCAGGCGCGCCCGCCACGATCGACCGCGGGGCGAGACGCGTCAGCCGCGACCGGTGGACAGCGGCCATCGCATGCCCGGGAGCTGGCCGGAGGTCAGAGCTTCTCGATGGGGGCGATCTTGATGAGGAGCTTCTTGGCGCCGACCGCCTCGAAGGTGACGTGCGCGACGCGCTTGGCGCCCTCGCCCGTGACCTGGTTGACGCGGCCCTCGCCGAAGTCGGCGTGCTTGATGCGGTCGCCCGGCACGAGCGTGAGGTCGCCGTTGTCACGCACCTGCCCCGTCACGCGGTTCGCCCACTCGGTCTTCGGGCGAGGCGGCCCGGGCGGCAACCCGTAGCCGCCGTCGGCACCGAAGCGCGGCGAGCCCGACCCCGACCCCGACGACGACCCCGAGCCCGAGCGCGACCCGTAGGCCCCGCCGTAGCTCCCACCCCGCGACCCGTTCAGCGCCCGACCGTCACTCCCGCCGCGCGATGCCATGCCCGGCGACTGGATCCACTCCACCAGCTCCGCCGGGATCTCCTGCAGGTACCGGCTCGGCATCGCCACCGCGGTCTCACCGAACTGCGCCCGCGTCATGGCCAGCGAGATGAACAGCCGCTTCCGCGCCCGCGTGATGCCCACGTAGAACAGCCGCCGCTCCTCCGCCGGCCCGCCGGGCTCCCCGGCCGACATGCGGTGCGGCAGCAGGTCCTCCTCGACCCCCGTGAGGAAGACCGCGTCGTACTCCAGCCCCTTCGCGGTGTGCAGGGTCATCAGCGACACCGTTCCGCTCGAGTCGTCGAGATCGTCGACCGCGGCCACGAGCGACACCTCGGTGAGGAAGTCGAGCAGCGTGCCGTCGGGGTTGTTGCGGTTGAACTCCTTGGTCACCGCCAGAAGCTCCTCGACGTTCTCGGCGCGCGCCTCGTCCTGCGGGTCGCGGCTGGCGCGCAGCGTGGCGACGTAGGCGCTCCGCTCCATCAGCACCTGCAGCACCTCGCTCACGGGAGCCTCCCCGCCGGGCCGCGCGGGGTCGACGAGCTCGCTCGCCTCGTCGAGCAGCCCCGCGAGCTGCAGGATCGCCCCGGTCACCTTCGGCCCGAGACTCAGCTCCTTCGCCCGCCGCATCGCCTCGCGGTAGCTGACCTCGTTGCGCTCGGCGAACCCGGCGAGCGCCGTCTCGGTCGCCGGCCCGATGCCGCGCTTCGGGGTGTTCAGGATGCGCCTGAGCGCCAGCCCGTCGAAGGGGTTCGCGACGGCCGAGAGGTAGGCCATCGCATCCTTGATCTCGGCCCGTTCGTAGAACTTGGTGCCACCCAGCACCCGGTACGGCAGCGCAGAGCGGATGAAGATCTCCTCCAGTGCTCGCGTCTGCGAGTTGGTGCGGTAGAACACGGCGATGTCGTTGTACGCCATGCCGCCCTCGTGCAGCTTCGCGATCTCGTCGGCCACGAACTGGGCCTCGTCGTGCCCCGAGTAGCCCGTGAACCCGACGATCTTCTCGCCGTCGCCGACGGCCGTCCAGAGCTTCTTGTCCTTGCGGTCGAAGTTGTTCGAGATGACCGCGTTGGCGGCCGAGAGGATGTTCTGGGTCGACCGGTAGTTCTGCTCGAGCAGAACCACGCGGGCCCCTGGGAAGTCGCGCTCGAACTCCACGATGTTGCGGATGTCCGCCCCGCGGAACGCGTAGATCGACTGGTCGGAGTCACCGACGACGGTCAGCGACGCCCCGCCCCCTCCGAACGACGCGAGCCCCGACAGCTCGTTCGACTCCGGGGCCTTGGTGAGCTCGCGGATGAGCGAGTACTGCGCGTGGTTCGTGTCCTGGTACTCGTCGACGAGGATGTGCCGGAACCGCCGCTGGTACTTCTCGGCCACCTGCGGGAAGGCCCGGAACAGGAACACCGTCTGGCTGATCAGGTCGTCGAAGTCGAAGGCGTTCGCCTCGCGCAGCGCCCGGCTGTAGGCGCGGAAGCACTCGACGAACATCGCCTCCTGCGGGTCGTTGAAGTTCGCCTGCCGCGCGTAGCTGTCGGCGTCGGCCAGCTCGTTCTTGAGCTTCGAGATTTTCGCCGTCACCTGCGAGACCGTGAAGCCGAAGGTGTCGGCCTGCAGGTCTTTGATGATGCGCTTGACCAGCGCCCGCGAGTCGGCGGAGTCGTAGATGGTGAAGCTCTTGGTGAAGCCGAAGTTCTCGGCCTCGCGGCGGAGGATGCGCACGCAGGCCGAGTGGAACGTCGAGATCCACATGCCCTCGGCGACCTGCCCCAGCAGGTGCCCGACGCGCTCGCGCATCTCGGCGGCGGCCTTGTTGGTGAACGTGATCGCGAGGATCTGGCTCGGCCACGCCTCCCCGCTCTTGATCAGCCCGGCGATGCGGTGCGTCAGCACCCGCGTCTTGCCACTGCCGGCGCCCGCGACGATCAGCAGCGCCTGCCCGCGGTAGACGACCGCCTCGCGCTGCTCGGGGTTGAGCCCGGCGAGCAGTTCGTCGTCCTCCGAGGCACCACCGGCGGCGCCGCCCGAGGGGTCGACGACAACCGGCTGAAGACGGGGAGTAGTGGTGTCGCTCATGCTCCTCCAAGTCTAGGTCGCACCACCGACGCTCATCCCCGGAGCGCCACCAGCTCCCGCGCCCGCACCGCCAGATCCGGCTGATCCGCGAAGACGCCGTCGACACCCGACGACAGGATCGCCGCGAACTCGTCCTCCCACGCCCCGAACGCCGCCTTGTCCCGCCCGAGCCGGAAGTTCCGCGGCAGGAACCGGTTCTCCGCCCGCAGCGTCCACGTGAACACCGACAGTCCCGCGGCGTGCGCCCGCTCGACCACGTCGCTCACCCCGTGCGCCGAGCCCTTCACGTCCCGGGGCATGATCGTCGCCTTGTCCAGGCTGATCCCGTCGATTTCGCCGGCCAGCCCCGCCAGCCCCGCGGGCGTGAGGAACGACGCGTAGTCCGGCGCCCCGGCCCCCTGCGCCGCCACCAGATCGGCGGGCGACCCCGAGTCCTCGAGCAGGTAGATCCACTGCGCCGACACCCCCTGAGCACGCAGCCCGGCGAGCGCCGTCTTCTCGAACGACTCCACCACGAGCTGCGACGGCCGCGCATCCCACCCCGCAGCAGCGAGCTCCGCAGCCACGATCTCGGCGTAGGGCATCCCGATCGACTCGTAGAACGCCACGTGCTTCAGCTCGACCACGGCCCGCCGCAGCCCCGAAGAAGAAGACGAAGAAGAAGAAGAAGGCGAAGAAGACGCCTCGTCCACGATCCGCAGCACATCCGCCAGCCGAAGGATGCCGAACCGCCCGTCGAAGCTCCGACTCGCCGGCCGCACCTCGGGCAGCCGCTCCCGCGCCCGAAGCGTCTGCAGCTCCGCCCAGGTGAAGTCCTCGGTGAACCACCCGGTCAGCTCGTGCCCGTCGATCCGCTTCGTGGTGCGGCGGTCGGCGAACTCCGGATGCGCGGCCACATCGGTCGTGCCCGAGATCTCGTTCTCGTGCCGCACGACTGCGACCCCATCGCGCGTCAGCACGACGTCGGGCTCCACCGCATCGGCGCCGAGCGCGAACGCCAGCTCGTAGGCCGACGCGGTGTGCTCGGGCCGGTAGCCGCTGGCGCCGCGATGGCCGATGACGAGGGGCCGGGCATCCGCTTCTCTGATCACGCCCCACACGCTACGCCCCGCCACCGGCAGGCCGCCCTGCGCCCTCGGCGAACAACCGCGTTCAGGGCGCGGATCGAGCCGATGTCCAGGCATTTCCTGTAAACGGTGCACTACGTTTATAGCAACCACGATCACCCTCACAGCACAGAATGAGACTGACATGGCAGCGTCCTCCAGCAACCCCGCCTTCGCCCGGAATCCGGTGTTCAACGGCAAGGCGGTGGCACAGACCCCCACGATGACCGCAGACGGTCTCCAGCAGCTCTA
Organism: Herbiconiux sp. VKM Ac-1786; assembly: GCF_015350805.1. GTDB lineage: Bacteria > Actinomycetota > Actinomycetes > Actinomycetales > Microbacteriaceae > Herbiconiux. Next base: position 509,333 of record NZ_JADKSG010000001.1, read on the forward strand.
CGAGCGCCCGGCCGCCGGCCCCGCCGAGACCGACCGCATGAGCTACGACGACGTCATCATGAAGACCGCGGGCCTGTTCGCGATCTTCCTGGTCACCGGTGTCGTCGGCTTCCTCGTCAACTGGCCCGTCCCCACGGTGCTCGGCCTCGGCGTCATGATCGTCGGCGTGCTCGTCGGCTTCGTGCTCGGCCTCGTCAACGCCTTCAAGCGCGAGCCGTCCGTTCCGCTGATCCTCGCCTACGCGGCCTTCGAGGGTCTCGCGATCGGCGCCATCTCGAGCTTCTTCGAGTACCAGTGGTCGGGCATCGTCATCCAGGCCGTGCTCGCCACGGTCGCCGTCTTCGGTGTCACCCTCGCCCTGTTCGCGAGCGGCAAGATCCGCGCCTCGAAGCGCGCCACCAAGGTCTTCCTGATCGCGATGGTCGGCTACGGCGTCTTCTCGCTGCTGAACCTCGTGCTCATGCTCACCGGCGTGGTCACCGACCCGTTCGGCCTGCGCAGCGGCTGGATCGGCCTGGTCATCGGCGTCGTCGTCGTCATCATGGCCGCCTACTCGCTGGTGCTCGACTTCGACATGATCCAGCGCGGCGTGAAGTCGGGCGCCCCCCGCAAGTACGGGTGGACCGGCGCGTTCGGCCTGATGACCACCATCGTCTGGCTGTACCTGGAGCTGCTCCGCATGATCGCCATCTTCCGCAACTAGCCGTCTCCCGCGAAGAACCGGAGCCGGTCATCAGCGAAACGAACGGGGTCGTCCGAGAGGGCGGCCCCGTTCGCCGTTCCCGGGCAGCCGTCGCCGGCCTCCGCACGGCCGCCGGACGGCTCACCGGCCTCGACGCGGCGCGCGGACTGGCCCTGCTCGGCATGCTCGCGGCCCACACCGTGCCCGAGGGCGACGGCGACTTCGTCTGGGACGGGCGCTCCTCCATCCTCTTCGCCACCATCGCGGGCGTCTCCCTGGGCCTCATGTCGGGCGGTTCGCGGCGACCGGCTCCGGATGCCCGTGCCCGCGTCGCCCGCGTCGTGCTCCTGCGCGGCCTGCTGCTCATCGTCCTCGGCGTGCTGCTGACCTTCCTCGAGACGCCGATCGCGATCATCCTCGACACCTACGGCTTCCTCTTCATCGTGGCGCTGCCGTTGCTCTACGCCCCCCGCTGGCTCGTCGCCCTGGTGGCCGCGGGAGCCGCCCTCGCGGGGCCCTGGCTGGTCGAGACGATCGGCACGGCCATCGAGGGCACGACCGGCGCGACCGCCACCGCGTTCGACAGCCCGTGGGCGTACTTCCCGGTGCGCTGGCTGATCGACGCGTACCCGGCGCCCGTCTGGCTCGCCTACCTGGCCGTCGGCATCCTGATCGCCCGCTCGGATCTGCGGAAGCGCCGCACCCAGTACGTGCTCGTCGCCGCGGGCGGGCTCGCGGCGGTGCTCGGCTACACCCTGCCGGATGCGCTCGGCTCGCCGGTGCTCGCCCACGACGACACCACCGCGGAGGTCATCGCCTCGGGCGGGCTCGCGGTCGCGGTGATCGGGCTGCTCGTCTGGTTGACCGACTCGGCGGCGGCAGGCGTCCGGCGCATCTCGCGGGGCGTGCTGTGGCCGCTCCGGGCGGTCGGCTCGATGCCGCTGACCATCTACACGGCGCAGATCATCGGCATCGCGGTGGCGGTCGAGGTCATCCCGCACGAGGAGTGGCTCGGCTGGCAGTCGGTGCCGCTGTTCTTCGTGTTCGCGATCCCGTCGCTGGTGCTGGCCTGCCTGTGGAAGCTCGTCTTCACGCAGGGGCCGCTGGAGTGGGTGTTCAGCCGCCTGACCACGCACCGGCCGTGGCCCCGACGACGAAAGAGCCCCTCCGGCGACCCGGCCGGGGCCTGAGGCCTGGCGGATCGTCCGGAGGGGCTCTCGTCGAGCGGGATCACTCCCGCTCGTCGGCTCCCGGTGGGATCACTCCCACTCGATGGTTCCCGGCGGCTTCGACGTGACGTCGAGCACGACGCGGTTCACGCCGCTCACCTCGTTGGTGATGCGGTTCGAGATGCGGGCCAGCACGTCGTAGGGCAACCGTGTCCAGTCGGCGGTCATCGCGTCTTCGCTCGAGACGGGCCGCAGCACGATCGGATGCCCGTAGGTGCGCCCGTCGCCCTGCACGCCGACCGACCGCACGTCGGCCAGCAGCACGACCGGGCACTGCCAGATCTCGGCGTCGAGCCCGGCGGCCGTGAGCTCGGCGCGCACGATCGCGTCGGCCTGGCGGAGCAGCTCGAGGCGCTCGGCCGTGACCTCGCCGACGATGCGGATACCGAGGCCGGGGCCGGGGAACGGCTGGCGCGAGACGATCTCGTCGGGCAGGCCGAGCTGGCGGCCGATGGCGCGCACCTCGTCCTTGAACAGGGCGCGCAGCGGCTCGACGAGCTCGAACTGGAGGTCTTCCGGAAGGCCGCCCACGTTGTGGTGGCTCTTGATGTTCGCCGTGCCGCTGCCGCCGCCCGACTCGACCACGTCGGGGTAGAGCGTGCCCTGCACGAGGAAGCGGATCGGGTCGCCGTCGGCCGCGGCCTCGGCGATCAGGTCGGCCTGCGCCTGCTCGAAGGTGCGGATGAACTCGCGCCCGATGATCTTGCGCTTCTGCTCGGGGTCGCTGACGCCGGCGAGGGCCGAGATGAACTGCTCGCGCGCGTCGATCGTGACGAGGCGCACGCCGGTGGACTTGACGTAGTCCTCCTCGACCTGCCGCCGCTCGTCCTGTCGCAGCAGACCGTGGTCGACGAAGACGCAGACCAGCTGGTCGCCGACGGCCTTGTGGACGAGGGCCGCGGCCACCGCGGAGTCGACGCCGCCCGAGAGGCCGCAGATGACGCGGCCGGAGCCGACCTGCGCCTGGATGGCGGCGACCTGGTCGGCGATGACGTTGCCCGGGTTCCAGTCGGCGGGGATGCCGGCGGCCCGGTGCAGGAAGTTGACGATGACGTCCTGCCCGTACTGGGTGTGCTTGACCTCGGGGTGCCACTGCACGCCGTAGAGACCGCGCTCCTTGTTCGCGAAGGCGGCGACCGGGGTGGACGAGGTGCGCGCGAGCACCTCGAAGCCCTCGGGGGCCTTGACGACGGAGTCGCCGTGGCTCATCCACACCGTCTGCGCGTCAGGCTGCTCGGCGAGGAGCTCGCCGCCGCCCTGGCCGTCGACGGCCATGTCGGTCGAGCCGTACTCGCGGGCGCCGGTCTTCGCGACCTCGCCGCCGAGCGCCTTGGCCATCACCTGGAAGCCGTAGCAGATGCCCATGGTCGGCACGCCGAGGTCGAAGATCGCGGAGTCGAACGCCGGGGCGCCCTCCTCGTAGACGCTGGAGGGCCCGCCGCTCAGCACGATGCCGGACGGGTTCTTCGCGGCGACCTCCGCGGCGGTGATGGTGTGCGGCACGATCTCGGAGTAGACGCTCGCCTCGCGCACGCGGCGCGCGATCAGCTGGGCGTACTGGGCGCCGAAGTCGACGACGAGGACCGGGCGGGTCAGCTCGTCGTGGTCGGGGGTCTCTGCTGTGCCGGACTCGGCTGCGCCGTTCTCTGCTGTGCCGGACTCTGCTCCGCTAATGGGATGCCTCCACGGTGTCGTTTTTCGCCAGCTCGGCTTCCCGGGTGGCGAGGTAGGTCTTCACCTCGCGGGCGATGCGCCCCTCGAGGAAGAAGGAGAGGAAGGGGATGACGCCGCCGAGCGCGATCAGGATGAACCGCAGGAACGGCCAGCGCATGAGGCTCCACAGGCGGAAGTCGGAGAAGAGGTAGACGACGTAGAACCAGCCGTGCACGATCAGGATGCCCGTGCTCAGGTTCACCGCGGTGACCGTGCCGTCGGGCACCAGCGCGAGCAGCCCGTTGCGCCCGCCGAGCTCGACCTCGAGGCCGAGCGGGGTGTACTTCAGCAGCATCTCGACGCAGAGCAGCAGCAGCAGCACACCGGTGATGATGGAGGCGACCTGGTAGAACTTCAGCGCCCCGCGGATGCGGGGGAAGTCCTTCGGTTTGGGTGCGAGTGCCATGGATCCAGCCTACCCGCGCCCGTCTGGGGCGAGCGACTCGTCGAGCTCCTCCAGCTCGCGCTCCCAGGCGTCTCGCACCAGGCGGTACCAGAGGTAGATCGCGAAGCCGGCGAACACCACCCACTCGGCCGCGTAGAAGATGTTCAGCCAGTTCAGCTGCACCGAACGGTCGGGCTCCGGGGAGTCGATCAGGGTGAGCGGCTGCGGGGCGGCGTCGAGCACGAGGTAGCCGCCGTAGACCTCGGCCGACTCGTCGAACTGCGTCCACCGGTTGATCAGCTCCGACACCGACATCGTGGTGGAGAGCGGGCCGCCGTCGAGCGAGGTGCCGGCCGACGGCTGCGGGGCGACCGGGCCCTCGGTCGGCAGGTAGCGGCCGACGATCTGCTCGGGCGTCGTCGCTCCCGACTCGGCGAGCGCCGTCGCGGTGGCGCGCGCCTCGTCCTCGGAGGCGGTCCAGCCGAGCGCGACCGCGAGATAGGTGTCGGCCTCGTCGGCGACCTGCACCTGCCCGATCACCCAGTAGCCGGGGGCGCCGTCGTTCAGCCGGTCGGCGATGTAGTCGAAGCCCGATGGCACGAACGTCCCGGTCACCTCGGCGCGCTGGGCGGCCTGCTTCTCGATCACCGCCTGCTGCGGGGTGGCCACCTGCTCGAGCGGGAGCACCGTCTCGGTCGCGTCGTTGACCGAGGTGCCGGTCGACACCGCGCGGTCGAGCTGCCACTGTCCGAGGGCCGCGAAGCCGGCCGCGACCGCGAGGGCGAGCAGCAGGGTCGCGATCCATCGCGGGCGCCGCATGACGCCGCCGAGCGTGGGGCGGGCGGGGGTTCCGGTGCTGGCCGGGGTGCCGGTGGTGCTCACTGCTCGCCGTCTCTCGCTCGGGGGGTCTCGTCGTCGGACTGCAGCATCGCCTGCTCGATCAGCCGGTCGATCTCGGGGTCGCCGCCGCCGTCACCGCTCCGACCGCCGTCGCGATCTCCGCGGCCGGGCCGGAGCGACGTGTCGTAGTCGTCGTAGTCGCTGTCGACGGCGTTGGCCGCCGCCCGGTCGTCGTCGAACTGCACGTCGCCCGCCGACTCGACGGCGGTTCCGGATGCGCGGCCCGCCGACCCCGCTGCGGTGACGCCGCTCGCACCGACCTCGATGCCGCCACCCGCACCGCCGCCCGCGCCCCCGGCGCTCCCGGCCGCCCCGCCGCCACCAGCCCCGCCGCCCGCGGTCCCGCCGCCACCGGCCGTCGCCGCCTCCATCAGGGCGATCGCCTCGTCCCGCTCGAGGTCGCCTGTCGCGCGCCCGGCACCCGCCGCGCTGCCGACCGGCCCTGCACCGAGCGACGCCCCAGACCCAGCCCCGGCGAGCGCCGCGGCCGCCGCCCGCGCCTTCTTGCGCTTCGTCCCGAGCACCGCCGACCCGATCCGCTCGGAGTTCACCGCGAGGATCGGCCCCATGATCGCCATGATCAGCACGTACAGACCGGCGAACGGCTGGATGCGCTCATCGAGCCCCGCCCCCAGCGCGAGCGTCGCCAGGATCAGCGCGAACTCCCCCCGGTTCTGCAGGATCGCGGTGGTGTTGATGCCCGCCTGCGGCCCCAGCCCGTTCAGCCAGGCCACGAACTGCCCGGCCACGATGTTGAGGGCCACCGTCATGCCCACCGCGGCGAGCACCGGCACGATCACGTCGGGGAACTTCGACGGATCGAGCCCCAGCCCGAAGTTGAGGAAGAAGAACGCGCCGAACACGTCGCGCAGCGGGATCGCGATGTGCTCGATCCGGTTGCGGTACCGGGTCGCACCCAGCACGAGCCCGATCAGGAACGCACCGATCGCATCCGTCACCCCGAGGATCTCGCCGAGCCCGCCGAACATGATCGCCAGCCCGAAGAACAGGATCGTGAAGAGCTCGTCGTCCTTCGTGCGGAAGATGCGCGAGACGAACCGCCCGCCCCAGCGCGCGGCCGTGAACATCACGACGAGGAAGAGGAACGAGATGCCGAGCTTGCCGACCACCGGCCAGATCTCGGTCTCGCCCGAGAGCACGACCGAGACGATGGCGAGGTAGATCGCGATGAAGACGTCCTCGACGACCGTGACGCCCAGGATCATCGGCGTCTCGCGGTTCGCCAACCGGTTCAGCTCGATCAGCAGCTTGGTGACGATGGCGCTCGAGGAGGTCGCCGTGATGCCGGCGATGATCAGCGCCTCACGGGTGCCCCAGCCCACGAGGAAGCCGAACGCGAACCCGACCACCATGTTGATGGCGATGTACGAGCCGCCCGAGACGATCAGCTTGCCCGCGTTGCCCACGAACTCGTCGAGATCGAACTCGAGGCCCAGGTTGAACAGCAGCAGGATCAGCCCGAAGACCGCGATCAGCTCGATGTACTCCCCGTGCACGAAGTCGATCGGGAACCAGCCGAAGTACGGGCTCGCGAGAAGACCCACGACCATGTAGATCGGGATGGCCGGCAGACCGATCTGCTTGCCGAGCCTCCCGAGGACGTAGGCGAGGACGAAGAGGACGCCGAGGACCAGGAGGTCGGGACCGAGATGCACGCGCCCGCTCAGCTTCCGGGCGGACCGTCGACGACTCCTGCTTTCGCCTTCAGCTCACCGGTGCGGAAGAAGGCGAACGCCTTGGCGACCTTCTCCGGGGAGCCGGCGACCACGAGGGTGTCGCCGGGGAAGACCTTGAAGTCGGGGGCGGGGGCGGGGTTCGCGGAGTCTCCGCGCACGACGGCGACGACCGTGAGGCCGGCGATGCCGCGATCGGCCGGGCTGCCGAGGGGCTGGCCGGCGATGTGGTCCTCGTAGTCGACCGTGAACCAGTCGATGCTGAGGCCCGGGATCTGGTCGAGCGCCGTCAGCGACTCGGTGATCTGGGTGCCGCCGAGCAGCTCGGCGAGGGTGTGCGCCTCGTCGTCGGACAGACGAAGCGACACTTTCGTGGCGTCGCCGTCTTCGTCGTCGCTGAAGCTGATCAGGTCGCTGTGGCCCGAGCGGTGCGCGATGACGCCGACCTTGCCGCCGTCGCTCGTCACGAAGGTGTGCAGCACTCCGACTCCGGGAAGCTTCACGCGCTTCACGTCGACCATGGCCGTCTCCTCCTGGGATCACCGCGGACGAGTGCCCGTCGGTGATCCCAGTTTAGTGGAGGGGCATCCGGAGCCCGTCGCCTGGGGAGACTGTTCGCACAGGGCGCACCTGTGCAGGAGAGGACGGCCCAGAAGCCGCCAGCGACGGAAGACCGGACCTCAGTCGGTCTTCACGATGTCCGGCGCCTCGAGCCGCACCCGCTCGGCCGACTCGTCGTCGGGCTGCAGCTGGCTGGCCCGCTCGGCCTCGACCCGCTCGAGGTACACCGCGATCTCCTTCTCGACCTGCTCGTCGCTCCAGCCGAGCACCCCGGCCATCAGGCGCGCGGCGACCGGCGCGGCCGATACCCCGCGGTCCCAGGCCTCGATCGAGATGCGGGTGCGCCGGGCGAGCACGTCGTCCAGGTGCAGCGCGCTCTCGTGGGAGGCGGCGTAGACCACCTCGGCCGCGATGTAGTCGTCGGCGCCGGGCAGCGGTTCGGCGAGCGACGGGTCCTCGGCGATGAGGGCGAGCAGCTCATCCGTCAGCGTGCCGTAGCGGTTCAGCAGGTGCTCGATGCGCACCGGATGCACGCCGAACCGGCGCGCGATCTTCTCGCGCTTGTTCCAGGCCGCCTTGTACCCCTCGGCGCCGAGCAGCGCGATGTCCTGCGTGACCGACGGCGAGATCTTCCCGTCGAGCGCGGAGACGGCGGCGTCGATGGCGTCCTTCGCCATCACGCGGTACGTCGTCCACTTGCCGCCCGCGATCACCACGAGACCGGGCACCGAGTGCGCGACGAGGTGCTCGCGCGACAGCTTCGAGGTCTGGTCGCTCTCGCCGGCGAGCAGCGGGCGGAGGCCCGCGAACACGCCCTCGACGTCCTCCCGGGTGAGCGGCACGGCGAGCACCTTGTTGACGTGCTCGAGCAGGTAGTCGATGTCGGCGGCGGTCGCGGCCGGGTGCGCCTTGTCGAGGTTCCAGTCGGTGTCGGTGGTGCCGATCAGCCAGTGCCGGCCCCACGGGATGACGAACAGCACGCTCTTCTCGGTGCGGAGCAGGAGCCCCGATTTGCCCTGGAAGCGGTCGCGCGGCACGACGAGGTGGATGCCCTTCGAGGCCCGCACCTTGAACTGCCCGCGCTCCCCCACCATCGCCTGGGTCTCGTCGGTCCAGACGCCGGTGGCGTTCACGACCTGCTTGGCGCGGATGTCGAACTTCTCGCCCGTCTCGAGGTCGTGCGCGTGCACGCCGACGACCCGCTCGCCGACCTTGATGAAGCCCTCGACCTGCACGCGGCTGGCCACGTGCGCGCCGTAGGAGGCGGCGGTGCGGGCGAGGCTCGAGACGTAGCGGGCGTCGTCGACCTGGGCGTCGTAGTACGTGATGCCGCCGATCAGAGCATCCTTCGCCAGGCTCGGCATCAGCTCCTGCACCTGCTTGCGCGAGAGGTGGCGGTGGTGCGGCACCCCGGGCGGGCGGCCGCCGGAGTAGCTGAAGATGTCGTAGAGCAGCATGCCGGCGCCGATGTAGGCGCGCTCGATCACGCGCTTGTTCAGCGGGTAGAGGAAGCGCACGGGCTTGACGAGGTGCGGCGCGATGCGCTGCAGCAGCAGCCCGCGCTCGATCAGGGCCTCGCGCACGAGCCGGAAGTCGAGCTGCTCGAGGTAGCGGATGCCGCCGTGCACGAGCTTCGACGACCGGCTCGAGGTTCCGGATGCCCAGTCCCGCGCCTCGACGAGGCCGGTGCGGAGCCCGCGGGTCACGGCATCGAGCGCGGCACCCGTGCCGACGATGCCGCCGCCGACCACGAGGATGTCGAGCTCTTTGTCCTTCAGCGAGGCGATCGCGTCCCGACGTTCGTCGGGACCGATCTTGGTGGAGTGCGAAACCGACGTCGTCGTGGCCATGGGACTCTCCTTGGTGCCGAGCTAGTCGCTCGTAGCGTCCCTCTTCACGCTAGTCAACGCGGTACGGGGCGACAACCACTTCGACCCGCTGGAATTCCTTGAGGTCGCTGTAGCCGGTGGTCGCCATCGAGCGCCGAAGGGCTCCCATCAGGTTCGCCGTGCCGTCGGAGACGGGCGACGGGCCGTACAGGATCTGCTCGAGCGGGGCGACCTGGCCCACGTGCACGCGCTGGCCGCGGGGCAGCTGCGCGTGGTGCGCCTCGGCTCCCCAGTGCCAGCCGGCTCCGGGCGCGTCGGATGCACGCGCGAGCGCACTGCCGAGCATGACTGCGTCGGCGCCGACCGAGATGGCCTTCACGATGTCGCCGCTCGTGCCGAGGCCGCCGTCGGCGATGACGTGCACGTAGCGGCCGCCCGACTCGTCCATATAGTCGCGGCGGGCGCCGGCCACGTCGGCGACGGCGGTCGCCATCGGGGCGTGGATGCCGAGCGTCGCACGGGTGGTCGACGCCGCGCCGCCGCCGAAGCCGACCAGCACGCCGGCCGCGCCGGTGCGCATGAGGTGCAGGGCCGCGGTGTAGGTGGCGGCGCCGCCGACGATCACGGGCACGTCGAGCTCGTAGATGAACTTCTTCAGGTTCAGCGGCTCGGAGTTCTTCGAGACGTGCTCGGCCGAGACGGTCGTGCCGCGGATGACGAACAGGTCGACGCCGGCGGCGACCACGGTCTCGTAGAGCTCCTGGGTGCGCTGCGGCGAGAGGGCGCCGGCGACGGTGACTCCGGATGCCCGGATCTCCGCCAGCCGCGCGGTGACGAGCTCGGGCTTGATCGGCTCGGCGTAGATCTCCTGCATGCGCTCCGTGGACCCGCCCTCGGGCAGGTTGCGGATCTCCTCGAGCAGCGGCTCGGGGTTCTCGTACCGCGTCCACACGCCCTCGAGGTCGAGCACGCCGACGCCGCCGAGCTGGCCGATCATGATGGCGGTCTGGGGCGAGACCACCGAGTCCATCGGCGCGGCGAGCACCGGGATGTCGAAGTGGTACGCGTCGATCGACCACGTCGTCGACACGTCCTCGGGATCGCGCGTGCGCCGCGACGGCACCACCGCGATGTCGTCGAACGAGTACACGCGGCGCCCGCGCTTGGCGCGCCCAATCTCAATTTCCATCACACCCCATCCTATCGACACCGCTCGGTGCGATATGATGAGCCATGCTCATTAACGAAACCCACTCGCCCACCCGTCCCGCCGGCACCGCTCTCGGCCTCGCGATCGCGGCCCCGATCGCCTCGGTCGTGGTCGCCCTGCTCTCCCTGGCCCTCGGGGCAGACGGCGCACCGGCCGGCGGCTTCGCCGCACCGGTCCTCCAGCTCGTGCTCGTGGTCGCACTGCTCGCCGTCAGCACCCACCTCGCGGTGCGCACCCTCCGCGGTCGCGTGGTCGGTCGGCCACGAACCCTGGCCGTCGTGGCACTGGTCGTCGACGCGCTCGTCGTGCTGACGTTCGTGGCCCCGCTCGCCTACTCCCTCGCGACCCTCAACCAGTAGCCGAGGGCCGCGAGCGGTCAGCGAGGCGGGTCAGCGGCGGTAGTTGGGGGCCTCGACGACCATCTGCACGTCGTGCGGGTGCGACTCCTTCAGGCCCGCCGCCGTGATGCGCACGAACTTGCCCTTCTGCTTCAGCTCGGGGATGGTGCGCGCGCCGACGTAGAACATCGACTGGCGCAGGCCGCCGGCCAGCTGGTAGGCCACGTTCGCGAGCGGGCCGCGGTAGGGCACCTGGCCCTCGATGCCCTCGGCGATCAGCTTGTCGTCGGAGGGCACGTCGGACTGGAAGTAGCGGTCCTTCGAGTACGAGGTCTTCTCGCCCCGGGTCTGCAGCGCGCCGAGCGAGCCCATGCCCCGGTAGTTCTTGAACTGCTTGCCGTTGACGAAGACGAGGTCGCCCGGGCTCTCGTCGCAGCCGGCGAGCAGCGAGCCGAGCATGACGGTGTCGGCGCCGGCCACCAAGGCCTTCGCGATGTCGCCCGAGTACTGCAGACCGCCGTCGGCGATCACCGGCACCCCGGCCTCGCGCGCGGCGAGCGACGCCTCGTAGACGGCGGTCACCTGCGGCACGCCCACACCGGCGACGACGCGCGTGGTGCAGATCGAGCCCGGCCCGACGCCCACCTTGATGGCGTCGGCTCCCGCGTCCACGAGCGCCTGGGCGCCGGAACGGGTGGCCACGTTGCCGCCGATGATGTCGACGTCGGCGAACGCCGAGTCGCTCTTCAGCCGGCGGATGATCTCGAGCACGCCCGCGCTGTCGCCGTTGGCCGTGTCGACCACGATCACGTCGACGCCCGCGTCGAGCAGGTTGGTGGCGCGCTGCCAGGCGTCGCCGAAGAAGCCGATGGCGGCGCCCACGCGCAGCCGGCCGGCCGAGTCCTTGGTGGCGTTGGGGTACTTCTCGCTCTTGTCGAAGTCCTTCACCGTGATCAGACCCGAGAGCCGGCCCGCGTCGTCGACGATGGGCAGCTTCTCGATCTTGTGCTGCGCGAAGATCGCGACGGCGTCATCGGGGTCGACCCCGACGCGCGCAGTGATCAGCGGCATCTTCGTCATCACGTCGCGCACGAACGTGGTCTGCTTCTCGAACGGCGAGACGAATCGCATGTCGCGGTTGGTGACGATGCCGACGAGCACGCCCTGGCCGTCGACCACGGGAAGGCCGCTGACGCGGTACATGCCGCAGAGCGCGTCGACCTCGGCGACCGTCGCATCCGGAGTCGTCGTCACCGGGTCGGTGACCATGCCCGACTCGCTGCGCTTCACGCGGTCGACCTGCTCGGCCTGATCGATGATCGACAGGTTGCGGTGCAGGATGCCCAGACCGCCCTGACGCGCCATGGCCACCGCCATGCGCGACTCCGTGACGGTGTCCATCGCCGCCGACAGCAGCGGGGTGGCGACCTCGATGCGCTTGGTCAGTCGCGAGGAGGTGTCGGCCTCACTCGGGATGACGTCGGTATGACCCGGCAGAAGCATCACGTCGTCGTACGTCAATCCGACAAATCCGAACGGATCCGGCTGGTCCATCGTTCTCCCTCGCGCGCAGTGTAGGTCAATCGTAACCGTTAGGCACGCACCGATATTCCGTGTAGAAATGACGGGCACGACGGAATGTCCACCTGAAACACCGTGGACACAAATCGTCTGTATGGTCTAGCAGAGTCGCTACGACCATAGGCGCGGAGAACCCACCACTGCACATGGGGTTCTCCTTCAGGAGGTGCTGTCTTGATCGCAGGAATCCGTACCGGACACGGGGTACGTCTCGTCACGATGCTGTTGGCGGTGGTCTCCCTCTGTCTCGGCATCGTGCTGGGCTCGGGGGCCCTGTCGACTTCGGCGACCGAGACCCCCGCTCCGACCCCGACCCCCACGAGCGACTTCACGAACACGCTCACCATCAATGGTGTGCTCCGTGACGGCGACAACCTCGTCGAGGGGGCCGAGATCACCGTCGCGGGCGGGTCCGGTTTCGAGGAGACCGCGACCACCGACGACACGGGCCGCTGGGCCGTCGTCGTGCCGGAGAAGGGCGAGTACACGGTCACGCTCGACCCCGACACGCTGCCCGACGGCGTCGAGCTGCGCGACCCCGACAAGGCGACGTCCACCGTCGCGGCCGACGAGTGGCTGACGAACACGCTGACCCGCTCGTTCCCGCTCGGTGCCGACACCCGGCAGACGACGGGCTTCTTCGAGCAGTTCCTGCAGCGTCTCGCGGCCGGCCTGAACTTCGGCCTGCTGATCGCCCTCGCGGCCATCGGCATCACGCTGATCTTCGGCACGACCGGCCTGAACAACTTCGCGCACGGCGAGATGGTGACCTTCGGGGCCATCGTCGCCTGGATCTTCGCGGTGCTTCTCGGCCTCAACATCTTCATCGCGATGGTCATCGCGCTGGTGCTCGGCGGTGTGTTCGGCTACCTGAACGACTGGCTGCTCTGGCGGCCCCTCAGACGGAAGGGCGTGAAGCTCGTCCAGGCGATGATCGTCTCGATCGGTCTCGCCATCGCCCTGCGCTACTTCTACCTGATGAACATCGGCGGCGACACCAAGACCATGAGCGTCGGGCTGTCGGATGCGGTCGTGCTCGGCCCGGTGCGCATCACCACCGGCTCGCTGCTCAGCATGGTGATCTCGGTCGTGGTGCTGCTGCTCGTCGGCCTCTTCCTCACCCGCACCCGCATCGGCAAGGCGACCCGGGCGGTGTCGGACAACCCGTCGCTCGCCGCCGCATCCGGAATCGACGTCGACCGCATCATCCGCATCGTCTGGGTGATCGCCGGAGCCCTCGCGGCCCTGGCCGGCGTGATGCTGGCCCTGTACCGCCAGGTCTCGTGGGACATGGGCTTCCAGGTGCTGCTGCTGATGTTCGCCGCGGTCACCCTCGGCGGGCTCGGCTCCGCCTACGGCGCCCTCGTCGGCTCCATCGTCGTCGGGCTGTTCGTCGAGCTGTCGACGCTGTTCATCCCGCCGGACCTCAAATACGCCGCCGCCCTGGTGGTGCTCATCGTCGTGCTGCTCGTGCGACCGCAGGGCATCCTCGGGCGCAAAGAACGAATCGGTTAAGGAAGGAGAGACTCATGGACTGGGGAAACATCTTCGGCAACGCCGTCGGCGAGCTGATCAGCCCGACGACCGCCGCCTACGCGCTGGCGGCCATCGGCCTGGGCATCCACTTCGGCTACACGGGCCTCCTGAACTTCGGTCAGGCGGCATTCCTCCTGATCGGGGCCTACGGCTTCGCGATCCCGACCCTCGCGGGCGCCCCGCTCGTGGTGGCGGTGCTCTGCGCCATCCTCTGCTCGGTGATCTTCGCGTTCATCCTGGGCATACCGACGCTGCGACTGAGGGCCGACTATCTGGCCATCGTCACGATCGCGGCCGCAGAAGTCGTGAGATACGTGGTCACCACCACGGGCCTGACCGACTTCACCGGTGCGGCGAACGGCCTCTCGGGCTTCAAGGGCACCTTCGCGGCGATCAACCCGATCCCGCAGGGCACCTACGGCTTCGGTCCGTTCACCTACTCGGCCTACGACTGGTGGGTGCGCATCGTCGGCTGGGTGATCGTCATCCTCGCCAGCGTGCTCGTCTTCCTGCTCATGCGCAGCCCCTGGGGCCGTGTCGTCAAGGGCATCCGCGAGGACGAGGATGCGGTGCGCAGCCTCGGCAAGAACGTCTACTCCTACAAGATGCAGTCGCTGGTGCTCGGTGGCGTGCTCGGCTCGGTCGCGGGAATCATCTTCATCCTGCCCCGCGCCGTGCAGCCCGCGAACTACACCACGGGCCTGACGTTCTTCATCTGGACGATCATGCTCCTCGGTGGAGCGGCCACGATCTTCGGCCCGATCATCGGCTCGATGATCTTCTGGGTCGTGCTGTCGCTGACGCAGGGCATCCTGTACGGCGCCATCGAGTCGGGGGCCATCGGCTTCCTCTCGACCACCCAGGCGGGCCAGGTGCGATTCATCCTCGTGGGTGTCGCCCTGATGCTGCTCGTCATCTTCAGACCGCAAGGTATCTTCGGAAACAAGAAGGAGCTGTCCTTCAGTGTCTAATCTCCCCGCCTCCACCGCGCCGGCCTCCGGCATCCCGACCACGCACCCGCTCGTCAAGGGCGAGGTCGGTCCCGGATGCGCGAAGGTCGACCCCATCGTGATCGCCGACAGCGTGACGCGGCAGTTCGGCGGCCTCAAGGCGGTCGACGTCGATCACCTCGAGATCCCGCGCGGCAAGATCACCGCCCTGATCGGCCCGAACGGCGCCGGCAAGACGACCATGTTCAACCTGCTGACCGGCTTCGACAAGCCGAACACGGGCACGTGGGAGTTCGACGGCAAGTCGCTCGCGGGCGTTCCGGCCTTCAAGGTCGCCCGCTCGGGCATGGTGCGCACCTTCCAGCTGACGAAGTCGCTCGGCCGGCTGAGCGTGCTGCAGAACATGCTGCTCGGCGCCACGGGCCAGAAGGGCGAGAAGCTGTTCGCCTCGCTCATCCGCCCGATCTGGAAGAAGCAGGAGGAGGAGAACACGGCCCGCGCCGACGACCTCCTCGCCCGCTTCAAGCTCGACGCCAAGCGCGAGGACTACGCGGCCTCCCTCTCGGGCGGTCAGCGCAAGCTCCTCGAGATGGCGCGCGCGCTGATGTCGAAGCCGCAGCTGATCATGCTCGACGAGCCGATGGCCGGTGTGAACCCGGCCCTCACGCAGTCGCTGCTCGGGCACATCAAGAACCTCAAGGAGGACGGCACCTCGGTGCTGTTCGTCGAGCACGACATGCACATGGTCATGCACATCTCCGACTGGGTGGTCGTGATGGCCGAGGGCCGCGTCGTGGCCGAGGGCCCGCCCGAGACCGTGATGAAGGACCCGGCCGTGATCGACGCCTACCTCGGCGCCCACCACGACACCGACCTGGGCGATCTGATGGAGGACGGCCCGAACCCGGTGCTCGAGGCGGAGCGCAAGGCGCACGAGGCGCATCCCGAGGCAGAGACGAGCGGCTACGGGGACACCCCGCCGGCCGCGGGAGTCGAGGAGACCAAGCGATGAGCGATCTGAACCCGAACGAGGTCAACGACCAGGTCGACGAGCTCTCGTCCGAGCCCTCGCGCGGCCACACGCTGGCCCCGACCGACCGCGGCGAGGCCGTGCTGCGCACCGAAGACCTCGTGGGCGGCTACCTGCCCGGCGTGAACATCCTGAACGGATGCACGATCGAGGCGTTCCCCGGAGAGCTGATCGGCATCATCGGCCCGAACGGCGCCGGCAAGTCGACCGTGCTGAAGGCGATCTTCGGTCAGATCAAGATCCGCGGCGGACGCGTGGTGCTGAAGGGCGAGGACATCACGGGCCTCAAGGCCAACAAGCTCGTCTCCAAGGGCGTCGGCATGGTGCCCCAGAACAACAACGTGTTCCCGTCGCTGACGATCGAGGAGAACCTCGAGATGGGCCTGTTCCAGAAGCCCACGATCTTCTCGGAGCGGTTCGACTTCGTCACCACGCTCTTCCCGGAGCTCGGCAAGCGGCGCAAGCAGCGTGCCGGCTCGCTCTCGGGCGGTGAGCGCCAGATGGTCGCCATGGGCCGCGCACTGATGATGGAGCCGTCGGTGCTGCTGCTCGACGAGCCCTCGGCGGGCCTGTCCCCCGTGCGTCAGGACGAGACGTTCATGCGGGTGCACCAGATCAACCGCGCGGGTGTCTCCGTGATCATGGTCGAGCAGAACGCACGCCGCTGCCTGCAGATCTGCGACCGCGCGTACGTGCTCGATCAGGGCAAGGACGCGTACACCGGCACCGGTCGCGAGCTGATGAAGGACCCCAAGGTGATCGAGCTCTACCTCGGCACCCTGGCGGCCGACCAGGGCCACTGATCGTTAGGTAGCAACTGCTCACGAGGGTGGGCATCGACCCGGACGTAGTCTCGGTCGGTGCCCACCCTTCTCGTTCCCCCGCTCGTCGTCGCGCCCCTGGTCGCCCGTGGTCGCCGGGAGGCCCGTCTCCGTGCCTTCGCGGCCGCCAACGGGCTCGTGTACGAGCGGCGGGCGCCCGGTGCGCCGGCACAGGGGGCGCTGTTCCAGCTCGGCCACGAGCCGCGCACGCTGCGGCGCTTCCGGGGCTCGTGGGCCGGCCGGCGCTTCGAGGTGGGCAACTTCGTGCTGCGCACGCAGCCGGGGCGGCGGTGCTGCGAGGTGACGACGGGGTACCTCATCCTGGGGCCGCTGCCGATGCCGGGCGCGCCGGCGTCGTGGTGCCGGCAGGCGCCGCCGTGCGCCCTTCCGACGACCCATGTGGAGCGCAGTGGCGAGACCATCATCGCCCACACGCTCGACCCGCTCGACTTCGCCGATCCCGGCACGTGGGAGCTCGTGCAGACGCTCCGGACGCAGCTGGCCGGCTGACCGGGCTGACCCGGCTTCGCCGCCGGCAGCGAGGCCGAGCCCCCCGGAACGCCGAAAGGCCCGGCCCCCTGAGGGGAGCCGGGCCTTCGGTGTGGTGGGACTAGCCTGCCAGCGAGCCGAACTCGACGTTCAGCGGCGAGTAGGTGCTGTCCTTGCCGTACTGGTAGATGCCGATGTACGCCTCGGTCGGGTCGCCGTTCTCATCGAAGGTGATGGGGCCGGAGACACCGTCGTAGTCGATGTCGGTTCCTGCAGCGAGCAGGTCGGCGCACTCGGAGAAGCTGGTGCACTTCGTGCCGCCCTCCGAGACCGCCTGCATGTTCGCCTGGATGACCGGACCGGTGGCGGAGCCGCCCGCGACGGCCGCGAGGGCCATCAGGTTGACCGCGTCGTAGGACTCGGCGCCGTAGCTGAAGTCCTTCAGGTCGGGGTTCACACCGAGCAGCTTCGCCTTGAAGGCGTCGTCGGCCAGCACGCCGGGCAGGGTGCCCTTCGCGCAGTTCAGCACGCCCTCTTCGAAGTCGGCCGAGTAGTCGGCGAGGTTGCCGTCGACGAAGTAGACCTTGCTGCCGTCGAAGCCCTTGGTTCCGACGAGCTCGGGGATGATGACCTTGGTCTGGTCGAAGGCGATCAGCGCGATGGCGTCGGGGTCTTCGGCCACGACGGCGTCGATCTGGGCGCTGAACTGGCTGTCACCCTCGTTGAACGCCTCGGAGGCGACGACGGTGCCGCCGGCGGCCTCGACGGCCTTGGAGACGTTCTCCTCCAGGCCCGAGCCGTAGGCGTCGTTCAGGTAGATGATGCCGACGTTGGTCGCGCCGTCGTTGACGATCAGGTTGCCGAGCACGCGGCCCTGCAGCACGTCGGACGGGGCGGTGCGGAAGTAGTACCCGCCGTCGGCGTAGGTCGAGAAGTCGGGCGAGGTGTTCGCCGGCGACACCTGGACGACCTGCGCACCGGTGACCTGGTCGATGAAGGTGAACGAGACACCCGACGACGCGGCACCGACGATGCCGGAGACCCCCTGGCTGAGCAGGTCGGTGGCCGACTGGGTCGCGATGTCGGTGGTGGTGTCACCCGAGTCGCGGTGGATGACCTCGGCGTTGCCGCCCAGGACGCCCGACGCGGACGCGTTGATCTCGTCGATGGCGAGGTCGACACCGGCGATCTCGGGCGGGCCGAGGTAGGCCAGCGAGCCCGTGGTCGGCAGGATCGAGCCGAGCTTCAGCTTGGTCTCGCGGGTCTGCGCCGTCTCGGGCGCGACGGGCGTGATGTCGGCCGCTGCGGTGGCCGCATCGGGGCCGCAGAGTGCTGCCGCCGCGGTGGTCTCTCCGCCGTCGCTCGCGGGCGTCGACGCGCACGAGGCCAGCAGCAGGGCCGTGGCGCTGAACGCGGCTACGCCGGCAACGATCGAGAGGGGCTTCGAGCGCGAGGCCGTGGCCTTCGCAAATACGCTCATGGTGCTCCTTATGTGAATGTGTGCAGTTTCTCGGCAGACTCGAAGAATCGGCCGTTCCATCACGCTATGCGCTGATCGGCACCGGAACAATACGCTCGTGTTACAGCCGTGTAACACGGGACAATCGTTATCTCGCGGTGACCTGGGGAGCGCTCTCAGCGCCGGGCCGCCCGGGCCATGTCGATGATCAGCACCAGCACGGCGACCCAGACGACGGCGAATCCGGCCCAGCGCTCGGGCGGCATGGGCTCGTGCAGCACGAACACCCCGATGGCGAACTGGAGCAGGGGCGCGACGAACTGGATGAAGCCCACGTAGGCCAGCGGCAGCCGGCGGGTGGCCGAGGCGAACATCAGGAGCGGCACGGCGGTGGCGACGCCCGAGATCAGGATGAGCCCGGTGTGGAACGGGCTGATCGTGCCGAACACGATCCCGCCGGGCAGGGTGGCGACCACGATCAGCTGCACGGTCGCGAGCGGCGCGAGCCACGCCGTCTCCAGGGACAGGCCGCTCACGGCGTCCACCCGGGGGCCGACGTGCTTCTTCACGAGACCGTAGGTGCCGAAGGAGCCGGCCAGCACGAGGGCGAGCCACGGCACCGAGCCGTGCCCGACGGCCAGCACCAGCACGGCGACGAGGCTGATGCCGATGGCGGCCCATTGCAGCATCCTGAGCCGCTCGTGCAGCACGAGCACGCTGAGCAGCACGGTGACGATCGGGTTGATGAAGTAGCCGAGCGACGTCTCGACGACCTGCCCCGAGAGCGTGCCGAGGATGTAGGTCTGCCAGTTGATGTAGATCAACAGGCCCGCCAGCGCCATCAGGAACAGCAGCCGGGGCTGCCGGGCGATCGCGAGGAAGGGGCGCCAGCCGCGGGTGACGGTCAGCAGCAGTGCGCAGAAGACCAGCGAGAACAGGATGCGCCAGGCGACGATCTCGAACGCCCCCGCCGGCTGCATGAGCAGGAAGTACAGCGGGAGCACGCCCCACAGCACGTACGCGCCGACGGCGTAGAGCAGCCCGGAGCGGAAGGCCTTCGTGGGGGCGGAGCGGTCGGGCACCGCGTCAGCCTACCCCCGTGCCGCCACCAGGCGGCGCGAGTGCCCCCGGGAACGACAGAACCCCGGGAACGACAGAACCCCGGGCGGCCAGGCCACCCGGGGTTCTGCGTGAAGAAGGATGCGTCAGCGGACGACGACCGCGAGCACGTCGCGGGCCGAGAGCACGAGCAGGTCTTCTCCGCCGTACTTCACCTCGGTTCCGCCGTACTTGGAGTAGATGACCTTGTCGCCGACGGCGACGTCGAGCGGGATGCGGTTGCCGTTGTCGTCGATGCGGCCGGGGCCCACCGCGACGACCTCGCCCTCCTGGGGCTTCTCCTTGGCGGTGTCAGGGATGACGAGACCGGAAGCAGTGGTCTGCTCAGCTTCGACCTGCTTGATGACGATGCGATCCTCGAGCGGCTTGATGGAGACCGACACGGTTGACCTCTTCTTTCTCAGTTACAAAACGTCTGGTTAGCACCCTCACTCCGAGAGTGCTAAGTCGAGTTTAGAGGCTTCATTGGCACTCCCGCAACGCGAGTGCCAACAATCGCGCCGCGCTTGGTAGCGTGGCCGGATGGACTCCGCCGAGCTGTCGCTGCTGCTGACCACGGAGGGGCTCCGGCTCGTCGACTCGCTGCCCGAGTACTCCTCGGCGAAGGCCGTGCAGCAGGTCGCGGCCCTGCGCAAGGCCGGCCACTCCCCCGAGCTCGTCGCCGTGGCGCTCACCCAGTCCCGGCTGCGGCAGAAGGCCCGGGCGAAGTTCGGCGCCTTCGCCGACCGGCTGCTGTACACCCAGGCCGGCCTCGAACAGGCCACCCGACTGAAGGTCGCCGCCCTGCACGCGGGCCGCTTCCGCGACGCCGGTGTGCGGCGGGTGGCCGACCTCGGCTGCGGTCTGGGGGCGGATGCCCTCGCCATCGCCGCTCTCGGCATCCCCGTCCTGGCGGTCGAGCGTGACGAGGTCACCGCCGCGCTGGCCGCCTACAACCTCGCCGCGTTCCCCGACGTCGAGGTCGTGCACGCCGACGCCGAGAGCGTCTCGCTCGAGGGCGTCGACGCGGTCTACCTCGACCCCGCCCGGCGCACCGCCGGCACCGGCGAGACCTCCCGCCTCACCCGTCCCGACGACTACTCGCCCTCGGTCGGCTTCGCGTTCGGCCTCGGCGAGCGGATGCCCGTGGGCGTCAAGCTCGGACCGGGCTTCGATCGCGAGCAGATCCCGGGCTCCGCCGAGGCGCAGTGGGTCTCGGTCGACGGGCAGCTGGTCGAGATGGGGCTGTGGTTCGGTGCGCTCGCCCGGTCGGGGGTGCGCCGCTCCGCGCTCGTGGTGCGGGAGGGTGGGGCCGCCGAGCTCACCGCGGCCGCCGACAGCGACGACGCGGAGGTGCGACCGCTCGGGGAGTACGTCTACGAGCCGGACGGCTCGATCATCCGCGCCCGCCTGATCGGGGCGCTGGCCGAGCGCCTCGACGCCGGCATGCTCTCGGCCGGCATCGCCTATCTCACGGCCGACTCGGTCGTCGAGACCCCGTTCGCCGCGGCGTTCCGGGTGCGCGAGCGACTGCCCGCGAGCGAGGCCGCGCTCAAGCGGGCGCTGCGCGAGCGCCGGATCGGCACGCTCGAGATCAAGAAACGCGGCATCGACGTCGACCCCGCCGCGCTCCGCACGCGCCTGGCGCTGAAGGGGCCCGAGTCGGCGACCCTCATCCTCACCCGGGTCGACGGCGCGCACGAGGCGCTGCTCGTCGACCGGGTGGGCTGAGGGCCGCCGCGGCGCTCGAGGGGAACCGGACCTGACGGCCTAGTAGTAGGTGCTCGAGGTGCCCGCGATCGCGATCGCCAGCACCACGAAGACGACGTAGAAGATCACGAGCAGCACGCCGAGCCCGGTGAAGACATAGCTCAGGATGAGGCCCGCCTTCGCGAGCCCCCGGCCCTGCTCGCCGGTGCGGTCGATCTGCTTCAGCGCGATGTGCCCGGTGACGATGCCCGCGATCGAGAACACGAACGCCAGGATGATCGTGATGATCGCCAGCGTGTTCATCGGCGGGGTCGCCGGTGCCTGGTAGCCGTAGTACGGCTGCTGCTGCTGCGGCGGGTAGCCGGGCGGCGGGGTCTGCTGCTGGCCGTAGCCCTGCTGCGGCGCCTGACCGTACGCGGGCGGCGGGGTCTGGCCGTAGCCCTGCTGCGGCGGCTGCTGCTGGGGCGCCTGAGGTGGCGGCGCCGACTGGTAGCCGCCGACAGGGGGCTGCGGAGGCTGCGGGGCCTGCGGGGTGACGGGCGGGACGGGCGGTTCTCCGGCGGCCGGAGGGGTGGTGTCGCTCACGGAGTGACCCTTTCCTGTGGCGGCAGGCCGGCGGCGCTGCCTCGATCGTTAACAGCGTAGGCGCAGGCAGCCGGGAGCCGCCTGCGCCCGACGGCTCAGTAGGTGGTGACCGTGCCCTGGCTCGCCGCGACCGCGAAGATCACGATGAACAGCACGATGTAGAACACGATGGTGACCGCACCGATGATGATGGCGGCGAGCGCCAGGCCGCGACCCTTCTCACCGGTCTTCTTGATCTGGCTGAGGGCGATGGCGCCGAGCACGATGGCGATGACGTTGAACGACAGCAGCGAGATCACGAAGGCGACGATCGCGAGGACGTTCCACTTCTGCTCGGCGACGGGGCCGGCGGCGTAGGCGGGAGGGGTGGGGTTCGTCACGAGGGGGCTCCAAGGTTGCCGGTAGACAGGGACGGCACCTATCGTGGCGTGGCCGTGAGAATCTGTCAATCTCAGCGACGCTCCGTGACCCGACGAGCGGCGCCGCGACCCGACGCGGCGCGACGCGGCCTCAGGCCTCCGCCGGCAGCTCGTCGACCTGGATCTCGGTGACCGGCAGCGTCGAGTCGGCCCCGAAGCCGAGCCCGCTCGGCCGGTGCCCCGCCGCCACGAGCTGGGCGCCGAGGGCGGCGATCATGGCACCGTTGTCGGTGCACAGCGACAGCGGGGGGATGCGCAGCTGCACCCCCTGGGCCGCCGCCCGCTCGGCGGCCGCCTCCCGCACGCGGGCATTGGCGACCACACCGCCGCCGAGCAGCAGCCGCGGGATGCCGAGGTCGGCGCAGGCCCGGAACGCCTTGGTCAGCAGCACGTCGACCACGGCCTCGCGGAAGCTCGCGGCGACGTCGGCCACCGGCACCTCCTCGCCCGCGTCCTGGGCCTTCTCGACCCAGCGCGCCACGGCGGTCTTCAGCCCCGAGAACGAGAAGTCGTACCGGTGCCGCTCCAGATCCTTCGGCAGCATCAGTCCGCGGGGGAAGCGGATGGCCGTCGGGTCGCCGCCCACGGCCGCGCGGTCGATCTGCGGCCCGCCCGGGTAGGGCAGCCCCAGGATGCGCGCGACCTTGTCGAAGGCCTCCCCCGCGGCGTCGTCGATGGTCTCGCCGAGCAGCTCGACGTCGCCGACGAGATCACGCACGACGAGCAGCGAGGTGTGCCCGCCCGAGACGAGCAGCGCCACGGTCGGGTACTCCAGCGGCTCGGCGTCGAGCACGTCGGCGCCGACGTGGCCCACGAGGTGGTTCACGGCGTACAGCGGCTTCCCGGTCGCGACCGCGAGCGCCTTGGCCGCGCCGACCCCCACCATCAGAGCGCCCGAGAGACCGGGGCCGCTGGTGACGGCGATCGCGTCGAGCTCGTCGAAGCCGACCCCCGCCTCGGCGAGCGCCGCCTCGAGCGCGGGGTTCATCGCCTCGAGGTGGGCGCGGGCCGCGACCTCGGGCACGACGCCCCCGTAGCGGGCGTGCTCGTCCATCGACGAGGAGATCACGTTGGCCAGCAGCGTGCGCCCCCGCACGATGCCGATGCCGGTCTCGTCGCAGGAGGTCTCGATGCCGAGCACCAGGGGCTCGCGGGTCATGCGCTGGTCCTTCCGGCGGGGCGGCCGAGCTCGGCCCGCATCACGACGGCGTCGACACCGTCGGGCTGGTAGTAGTTCGGGCGCACGGCGATGTCGTCGAAGCCGAGCGAGCGGTAGAGGCCGTGGGCGACGGGGTTGTCGGCGCGCACCTCGAGGAAGATCTGCCGTGCCCGGCGCCGGGCGGCCTCGGCCATCAGCTCGGTCATCAGCGCGCGTCCGAGGCCGTGGCCACGAT
Source organism: Herbiconiux sp. VKM Ac-1786 (assembly GCF_015350805.1). Classification (GTDB taxonomy): domain Bacteria; phylum Actinomycetota; class Actinomycetes; order Actinomycetales; family Microbacteriaceae; genus Herbiconiux. The sequence goes on from NZ_JADKSG010000001.1 coordinate 532,946, forward strand.
CGGCGGGGTCGACGGCGATGGTCTGGATGTCCGCGTCGGAGGATCCCTCCGGGCAGAGCAGCCCGGCGTAGCCGGCGAGCCCGCCGTCCGCGCGCACCGCGACGAGGTAGTGGCAGAACGGGCTGACGATCTCGCGCTGCATCGAGTCACGCGACCAGGCGTCGGAGGTGAACGACGACTCCTCGAGCGCCATGATCGCATCGAGGTCGGCCTCGGTCGCAGCGCGCAGCACGGGTGCCGCGTCGGTCATCGGGTCACCCGCTTGCGCGCCCCCGGCACGGTCACGTCGGGCGAGCGCAGGTAGAGCGGCTCGGTGTACTCCACCGGCAGCCCGGCCGCGCGGCGGATGAGCGCGGCGCGGCCGAGCGCTCCGGCCGAGACCTGGGTGGCGTCGATCCGCTCGAAGTCGGGGTAGGGCAGCTCGTCGGGGCGGCAGAGTCCGGGTCCGTCGGTGCGGGAGGCCCCGTCGGCGCCGAGGTCGTAGCTCGACCAGTAGAGCTCGCGGCGGCGAGCATCCGTCACCACCAGGAGCGGCCCCCGGGTGCCGGCCGACCACTCGTCGAGCGCCACCGCGTCGTGACTGACGGCGGGCGTCAGGGGGCGGCCGATGCCGAGCGCGAAGGCGCGGGCGGCGGCGATACCGACCCGCAGCCCGGTGAACGGCCCCGGCCCCATTCCGGCGACGACCTCGTCGAGCCGCGCGGGCTCGACGCCGGCCTCGTCGAGCACCTCGGCGATCATCTCGCCGATCACCTCGGCGTGGCGCATGGTGTCCTCGGTGGAGCGCTCGGCGAGCACCAGATCGCCGTCGACCACGGCGACGGACGTCCCGGCTGAGGTGTCGATGGCGAGAAGCACCTCACGAGCCTAACGCGCCTCGACGAGGCGGCGGCCGGATGCCCGCCCGGCACCCGAGCCCGGGCCTACGCCCAGCGCCCGCCCACCGCGATCAGCGCGACCTGCCGCGGCTCGATGGGCTCGACGCCCTCGTCGGGGTCGTCCGCCGAGTCGGCCTCGCCACCCGCGCCGTCAGCCGCCCCGTCACCCGCCCCCTCGCCCGCCCCGTGCGGCCGGTCGATCGTGATCGACAGCCACGACTCCGCCAGCGCCTCGATCAGCCCGGCGCCCCACTCCACGACGACGACCGAGTGGTCGAAGTCGATGTCGAGGTCGTCGAGCTCGAGCGCGCTGCCGAGCCGGTACGCGTCGACGTGCACCAGCGGCGCCCCGCCCACCAGCGACGGATGCGTGCGCGCCAGCACGAACGTCGGGCTGGTCACCGGTCCGCGCACGCCGAGGCCCTCGCCGAGACCGCGGGTGAACGTGGTCTTGCCCGCCCCGAGGTCGCCGGTGAGCAGCACCAGGTCGCCCGCGCCGAGACGTCGCCCGACCTCGACGCCGAACCCGTGCATCCGCTCGGGATCGTCGACGGTGAGGGCAGCCGAACCCGGGCCGGAACCCGCCGGAACCGATGCGCCGACCGCGGCCGCCAGCTCGGCGAACCGCCCCGCCCCGCTCATCGCCCGGCTCCGCCCGGTGCGCCCTCCACGTGCACCCGCTCGACGCGGGCGCCGATGCGCGCCACGATCTCGTCGCCGATGGTGTCGGCGAAGCCCGCCCACTCCTCGGCGGTGGGCTCACCGCGGTCGCCCTCGCCGAACACGACGACCTCGTCGCCCGGCTCGACCGGGTGGTCGCCCACGTCGACCACGAACTGGTCCATCGCGATGCGCCCGGCGATCGGGTGCCGCTGCCCGTCGATCCACACCGAGGCGCGCCCGCTCGCGATGCGCGGGATGCCGTCGGCATAACCCAGCGGCACGAGCGCCAGCGTCGTCTCGCCCTCGGTGCGATACGCGAAGCCGTACGAGACGCCGTGCCCCGCGGGCACCCGCTTCACCGACGCCACGGGGGCGGTCAGCGTCATGACGGGCCGCAGCCCCAGGTCGCGCGCGCTCTCGTCGTCGAACGGCGACACCCCGTAGGCCGCGATGCCGAACCGCACCATGTCGAGCCGCGCCTCGGGCATCCGGATGCCCGCCGAGCTCGCCGCGAGGTGCAGCTTCTCGAACCGCGCCCCGAGCCCCTCGGCGACCTCGACCGCGCGGCGCAGCTTGCCGAGCGCGACCTCGTCGTCTTCGGGCGAGGCGTCGGCGAGGTGCGACCAGGCCGCGTAGAGCTTCACGGCCCCCGCCCGGTCGTGCTCGAGCGCCGACGTGACGAGCAGAGGCCAGTCGGCCTCGGTGGCCCCGTTGCGGCTGAGCCCGGTGTCGATCTTGAGGTGCACGCGGGGGGCGACGGATGCGCGGGCCGCCGCGATGGCGTCGAGCTGCCACACCGCCGAGATGCCGAGGTCGATGTCGGCCTCGGCCGCCTCGCCGAACAGGGCGTCGGGGTCGTGCATCCAGGCGAAGATCGGCGCCGTGATGCCGGCCTCACGCAGCGCCAGCGCGGCCGGGATGTCGAGCACGGCCAGCGAGCTCGCGCCCGACTCCAGCGCGGCACGGGCGAGCGGCACCATGCCGTGACCGTAGGCGTCGGCTTTGACGGCGAGCATCGTCTCGGCCGGCTTCGCCAGCTCGGACAGCGTGCGCACGTTGTGCCGGAACGCGTCGAGGTCGATCACCGCGCGTCGCGCCGGAACGGCTCCGGAGTGCTCGCTCATGACTCCACCCTCTGCACGCGCCGGCCGAGCCGGGTGACGATCTCGTAGTTGATGGTCGAGGCGGCCTCGGCCCAGTCGTCGGCCGAGGGGAAGCCCTCCGCCGGGTCGCCGAACAGCACGACCCGGTCGCCGACGGCGGCCTCGTGCTCGCCGAGGTCGACGACGAACTGGTCCATCGCCACCCTCCCGACGATCGGATGCACCCGGCCGTCGACCCAGACGCTGCCCGTGTTCGAGACGTGCCGCGGGATGCCGTCGGCGTAGCCGAGCGGCACCAGGCCGAGCCACGAATCGGCACTCGGCCGGTAGGTGTAGCCGTACGACACCCCCGTGCCGGCGGCCACCCGCTTCACCGAGATGAGCCGGCTCTCCACCCGCATCGCGGGCACGAGCCCGAGCGCGGCCGAGTCGGCGTCGTCGTAGGGCGACAGCCCGTAGAGCCCGATGCCGAGCCGCACCAGGTCGAGTCGCGTCTCGGGCAGCCGCAGCGCCCCGGCGGTCGAGGCGAGGTGACGGATGCGCGGCTGCAGTCCCGCCGCCCGCGCCAGCGCGGTCGCCTCCTCGAACGCCGCCAGCTGGGCGCGGTCGTCGCCCGGCCCCGTGTTCGAGAGGTGGCTGAACAGGCCCTCGACCCGCACCCGCCCCTCGGTCTCGAAGGCCCGAGCCGTGTCGAAGAACTCCGCCCAGTCGGCACGCGCGGCACCGTTCCGGCCGAGCCCCGTGTCGATCTTGAGGTGCAGCACCGCGGGCGACCCGGCGGATCCCGCCTCGGCGGCCCGCTCGAGCTGCCACCCCGTGCTGATGCCGAGCGTCACACCGCCGTCTACGGCGCTGCGGAAATCGGGGTCGGCGTCGTGCAGCCATGCCAGCACGGGCGCGTCGATGCCGGAGGCCCGTAGCGCGAGCGCCTCGGCCACGTCGGCGACCCCGAGCATCGTCGCTCCCCCGGCCAGCGCGGCGCGGGCGGCGCGCTCGGCGCCGTGCCCGTAGCCGTCGGCCTTCACGACGGCCATCACCGCGGCCGGAGCCACGAGCTGCGCCACCGTCTCGGTGTTGCGCCGCAGCGCAGCCACGCCGACGTGCGCGCGCCGGAGTGCGGGCACGGGCACGCCCGACCCGTCAGCCGGCCCGCTCACGCGGCACCGCTCTCGGCGACGACGAACGCCATCGCGTTGCCGCCGTCGTGCGTCATGCTCAGGTGCAGGTGCGCCGCTCCGAGCTCGGCGAGCGCCGCCGCCACCCCGCCGGCCACGGCGAAGGCCGGGTTGCGGTCGTCGTTCGAGACGATCTCCATGTCGTGCCAGCGGAACTCGGTCGAGTGCCCGACGGCCTTGATCAGCGCCTCCTTGGCGGCGAACCGTGCCGCCAGCGAGCGCACCGGAAGCCCGCGCTCCCCCTCGGTGAACAGCCGCTCGCGCAGTCGCGGAGTCTTCTCGAGGGCGCGCTCGAAGCGGGCCACGTCGACCAGGTCGACTCCGACACCGACGATCACGCGGGCCTACTCGACCGTGACCGACTTGGCGAGGTTGCGCGGCTGGTCGACGTCGAGCCCCTTCGCCGTGGCGAGCTCCATCGCGAACAGCTGCAGCGGGATGACCGTCAGCAGCGGCTCGAACAGCGGGGCCGCGAGCGGGATGCGGATGACCTCGTCGGCGAACGGCAGCACGGCCACATCGCCCTCCTCGGCGATCGCGAGGATGCGGGCGCCGCGGGCGCGGATCTCCTGGATGTTCGAGACGACCTTGGCGTGCAGCGAGTTCGGGTCGCGCGGGCTCGGCACGATGACGAACACGGGCTGGCCGGGCTCGATCAGCGCGATCGGGCCGTGCTTCAGCTCGCCGGCGGCGAAGCCCTCGGCGTGGATGTACGCCAGCTCCTTGAGCTTGAGTGCTCCCTCGAGCGCGATCGGGTAGCCCACGTGGCGGCCGAGGAAGAGCACGGCACGGCTGTCGGACATCCACTTCGCCAGCTGCGTGATCTCGGCGCCGTTGCCGAGCACCTGCTCGATCTTGGCGGGGATGCTCTGCAGCTCGGCGAGCTGGTGCGCCGACACCTCGGGGTCGAGCGAGCCGCGCACTCGGGCGAGGTGCAGCCCGAAGAGGTAGAGCGCGGTGATCTGCGCGACGAAGGCCTTGGTCGAGGCGACCGCGACCTCGGGGCCGGCGTGCGTGTAGACCACGGCGTCGGACTCGCGGGCGATCGTGGCGCCCTGTGTGTTGCAGATGGAGAGCGTACGGGCCCCGTTCGCGATGGCGTACTTGACGGCCATCAGCGTGTCCATGGTCTCGCCCGACTGGCTGATCGACACCACGAGGGTGCGCTCGTTCAGCACCGGCTCGCGGTAGCGGAACTCGTGCGAGAGCTCGACCTCGACGGGCACACGGGCCCACTTCTCGATGGCGTACTTGCCGACGAGACCGGAGTAGCTGGCGGTGCCGCAGGCGATCACGATCACGCGGTCGATGCCGGCGAGCATCTCGTCGAGGCCCTCGAGCTCGGGCAGCACGGCCTGGCCGTCGACCACGCGGCCGAGGATCGTGTTGGCGACGGCCTCCGGCTCCTCGCTGATCTCCTTGGCCATGAAGCTCGACCAGCCGCCCTTCTCGGCGGCCGACGCGTCCCACGACACCTCGAACTCGTGCGTCTCGACGGGCTCGCCGTCGAAGTCGGTGACGGTGACGTCGGCGGCGGTGATGACCACGATCTGGTCCTGGCCGATGGCGAGCGCGCGGTGCGTGTGCTCGACGAAGGCGGCGACGTCGCTGCCGAGGAAGTTCTCGCCCTCGCCCAGCCCGATCACGAGCGGGGAGTTGCGGCGGGCGCCCACCACGACGCCGGGCTCGTCCTGGTGCACGGCGAGCAGGGTGAAGGCGCCGTCGAGGCGCGAGACCACGCGGCCGAGCGCTGCGGCGAGGCCGCCGCCGGCCTCGTACTCGCGGCCGAGCATCTTGGCCGCGACCTCGGTGTCGGTCTCGCTCTCGAACTCGAAGCCGTCGTCGAGGAGCTCCTGCTTCAGGACGGCGAAGTTCTCGATGATGCCGTTGTGGATGAGCGCGATGCGACCGTCGGCCGAGAGGTGCGGATGCGCGTTGCCGTCGGTCGGGCCGCCATGCGTCGCCCAGCGGGTGTGCCCGATGCCCGTCTGGCCGTCGGCCATCGGCGAGGCCTCGAGGTCGTCGGCCAGTACGGCGAGCTTGCCCGCGCGCTTACGGGTCGAGAGCGTTCCGTCGGTGCCGATGACGGCCACCCCGGCCGAGTCGTAGCCGCGGTACTCCAGTCGACGCAGCCCGCCGAGGAGCACCTCGAGACTGCTGTTGCTGCCGACGTAACCCACGATTCCACACATGGGCCCGAGTCTATCCGAGGCCACTGACGCCACCCTGACAGCGCCGCCCGGTGCAGAATAGGAGTCCTATGCCCGATTCCGCTCCGAACGGCCTCGCGCAGTTCAGCCCCTTCACCGAGTTCGATCGGGCGCACTGGGCGGCTCTGGCGCCGTCGACCCCGCTGCCCCTGTCCGAGACCGAGATCGTGCAGCTGCGAGGCCTCAGCAACCCCCTCAACCTGCGAGAGGTCGACGAGGTCTACCTGCCGCTGGCGCGCCTGATCAACCTCTACGCCACCAGCGCGAAGCAGCTGCACCGCTCGACCACCGACTACCTCGGCGAGACCTCGAAGAGCACGCCCTTCGTGATCGGCATCGCCGGCTCGGTCGCGGTCGGCAAGTCGACGACCGCCCGTCTGCTCCGCGAGCTCCTCGCCCGCTGGTCGGACACGCCCCGGGTCGAGCTCGTCACCACCGACGGCTTCCTGCTGCCCAACGCCGAGCTCGAGCGGCGCGGGCTGATGCAGCGCAAGGGGTTCCCCGAGTCGTACGACCGACGCGCGCTCCTCCGCTTCGTCACCGCCGTCAAGAGCGGCAACCCCGAGGTGCGCGCCCCCTTCTACTCCCACCTCAGCTACGACATCGTGCCCGAGGCGCAGATCGTCGTGCGCCAGCCCGACATCCTCATCGTCGAGGGCCTGAACGTGTTGCAGCCGCCGGCGAGCAACCGGCTTGCGGTGAGCGACCTGTTCGACTTCTCGGTCTACGTGGATGCCCGCACCAACGACATCGCCGACTGGTACGAGACCCGTTTCATGGCCTTGAAGGACGGTGCCTTCGCGAACCCGAAGTCGTACTTCCACCGGTACGCCAGCCTGTCCGACGACGAGGCGCGTCAGACGGCCCGGTCGATCTGGCGCTCGATCAACCTGCCGAACCTGCTCGAGAACGTGCTCCCGACGCGCTCCCGCGCCACCCTCGTGCTGCGCAAGGACGCCGACCACCGCGTCAGCAAGGTGCTCCTCCGCAAGCTCTGACCCGCGGGGTCGAGCGCTAGAGCGAGCGCTCGACGCCCGTGGAGAGGCGCTGGCGCACGACCTCGGCGAGCGACTCCGCGATGCGGTCGGCCGTGGCCTGGTCACCGGCCTCGACCATGACGCGCACGAGCGGCTCGGTGCCCGACGGGCGCAGCAGCACGCGGCCGGTCTCCCCGAGGTCGGCCTCGGCCTCGGCCACGGCGTTCGCGAGCACGGCGTCGTTCTGCACCCCGTCGCGGTCGACGCCGCGCACGTTCACGAGGGTCTGCGGGTAGACCTTCATGACGGCCGCCAGCTCGGCGAGGGTCTTGCCGGTCGCGGCCATCCGACTCACCAGCTGCAGGCCGGTGAGGATGCCGTCGCCGGTCGTGGCGTGGTCGGCGAAGATGATGTGGCCCGACTGCTCGCCGCCGAGGCTGAGACCGCGCTCGTTGATGGCCTCGAGCACGTAGCGGTCGCCCACCCGCGTCTCGAGCATCTCGATGCCGTGGTGCGCCATGGCGACCTTGAGCCCCAGGTTCGACATGACCGTGGCGACGAGGGTGTTCTCGCGCAGCTGGCCACGGTCGGACTGGGCGAGCGCCAGGATCGCCATGATCTGGTCGCCGTCGATGACGTTGCCGTCGGCGTCGACCGCGAGGCAGCGGTCGGCGTCGCCGTCGTGCGCGATGCCGACGTCGGCGCCCGCCGCCACGACCGCCTCGGCGAGCTGGCCGAGGTGCGTCGAGCCGACGCCGTCGTTGATGTTCATGCCGTCGGGATCGTTGCCGATCACCGTGATGCGTGCCCCGGCCTGGTTGAAGGCCTCGGGCGAGACGCCGGCGGCCGCGCCGTGGGCGCAGTCGAGCACGACGTGCAGGCCGTCGAGCCGGTGCGGCAGCGTGGTCAGCAGGTGCAGCACGTACCGGTCTTCGGCATCGGCGAAGCGCCTGATGCGACCGATGTCGCCGCCGAGCGGGGTGAGCTGCGGATGCTCGAGAGCCGCCTCGATGGCGATCTCGACGTCATCGGGCAGCTTCTTGCCCCCGGCGGCGAAGAACTTGATGCCGTTGTCGGGAGCCGGGTTGTGCGACGCCGAGATGACGACGCCGAAGTCGGCGCCGATGTCGGCGATCAGGAACGCGGCCGCCGGGGTCGGCAGCACTCCGGCGTCGAGCACGTCGACGCCGGAGCTCGCGAACCCCGCCGAGACGGCGGCCGCGATGAAGTCACCGGACTGACGGGGGTCGCGGGCGACCACGGCGACCGGTCGTCGACCGGCATCCCGGGCCGCGGCACCAAGGACACGGGCGCCTGCCTGCGCGATGCGCAGGGACAGGTCGGCCGTGACGTCTTGGTTCGCGAGCCCACGCACCCCATCGGTGCCGAAAAGGCGAGCCATAGGCTAAGCGTAGAGCCGAAGAGCGATCAGCGCTTCGAGAACTGCGACGCCTTACGGGCCTTCTTGAGACCGGCCTTCTTGCGCTCGATGACGCGGGCGTCACGAGTGAGGAAGCCGGACTTCTTGAGCTGAGCGCGGTTGTTCTCGCGGTCGATCTCGTTGAGCGCACGCGCGATGGCGAGGCGCAGGGCGCCGGCCTGGCCGGAGGGGCCACCGCCGGTGATCTTCGCGACGACGTCGTAGGAGCCGATCAGGTCGAGCACCTTGAAGGGGTCGGTGATCAGCTGCTGGTGCAGCTTGTTCGGGAAGTAGTCCGCGAACTCGCGGCCGTTCACCACGAGGGTGCCGGCGCCGGGAACGAGGCGCACGCGGGCGATGGCCTGCTTGCGACGGCCCACGGCTGCGCCGGAGACGTTGAGGACGGCACGGGGGGCGCGGGGCGCCTCGTCGGCCGGGGTTTCGGTGGAGTAGCTCTCGGGAGCCACGTCAATCTGGTCTGCGATCTTCGCCACGGTACTGATGAGTCCTTTGTCTGAGTCTGCTGAACGAACGCGGGACGCTACTGGGCGACCTGGTCGAGGATGAAGGGGGTCGGCTGCTGTGCCGCGTGGGGGTGCTCGGGGCCTGCGTAGACCTTGAGCTTGCGGAACTGGTCACGACCGAGGGAGGTCTTCGGCAGCATGCCGCGGATCGCCTTCTCGACGGCGCGCTCGGGGTTCTTCTCGAGCAGCTCGGCGTAGCCGACGGCGCGCAGGCCGCCCGGGTAGCCGGAGTGACGGTAGGCCTTCTTCTGGGCCAGCTTGGAACCGGTGAGCGCGACCTTGTCGGCGTTCACGATGATGACGAAGTCACCCATGTCCATGTGCGGGGTGAAGGTGGCCTTGTTCTTGCCACGGAGGATGGCGGCCGCGTGGGTGGCCAGTCGACCGAGGACCACGTCGGTGGCGTCGATGACGACCCAGCCGCGCTGGACCTCGCTTGCCTTGGGGGTGTAAGTGCGCGTCACAGTAGTGCTGCTTTCTTGTTCGAGTGAGGAGTTCGTGAATCCCGCTCCGGTGGGTCTTGCGAACTGGATCAGACGCAAGGCAGCCGATGGAGGGCTCAACTTCGGGTGAACGGCACGAGGCGCAGACACCAAAGATCAAGAATAGGCGATACCACCCACCCGGTCAAATGAGCTCGCGACGCGCCCTCGTCCGTTCGGCCCGGCCGGCCAGCTCGGCGGCCTCCGGATAGCCCACCTCGGTGAGCACGAGCCCCTTGGCCGGCATCACGAGGAAGGCGCCGGTGCGCATCCGCTCGTCGCGCAGCCGCACCAGTTCCTCGCCCGTCAGCGAGCCGTCGCCGACCGACACCGTGCCGCCCACGAGCGAGCGCACCATGCTGTGGCAGAACGCGTCGGCCTGCAGCGACGCCACCAGCACCCCGTCGGGGTCGCGCCGCCAGCTGAACGACTGCAGCGTGCGGATCGTCGTCGAGCCCGCCCGCGGCTTGCAGAAGGTCGCGTAGTCGTGCAGCCCGAGCAGGGCCCGCGCGGCCGTGTCCATGGCCTCGAGGTCGAGGGCGACCGGATGCCGCACCGTCGTCCTCCGCAGCAACGGGTCCCGGCGGCCGTCCACGTCGCTGACGCGGTACTCGTACCGTCGCCACACCGCGGAGAACCGCGCGTCGAACCCGGACGGGGCGACCGTCGACCCCAGCACCACCACGTCGCTGTCCGCGCCGAGGATGCCGTTCATCCGCTGTCCGAGGAGGGCGGCGAGGGTCGCGGGCTCCATGCTGCGGGCGTCGTCGCCGCGGCGGCGGAGGCTGCGGAGCTGGGCGTCGTTCAGGTCGAGATGCGCCACCTGCCCACTGGCGTGCACCCCCGCATCCGTTCGCCCGGCGACCCAGAGGTGCGGCGCGGGCGGGTACCGGCGGAACAGCGTGGCGAGCACCTCCTCGAGCACGCCCTGCACGGTGCGGAGCCCGGGCTGTCGCGCCCAGCCGGAGAAGTCGGTGCCGTCATAGGCGATGTCGAGGCGGAGCCGCCACTCCCCCGTCGTCGAATCCACGGCAGCCAGTCTACGACGAAGGCCCCGCCACCCTTGCGGGGTGCGGGGCCTTCGAGAGGGGTCGGAGCCTACTTGGCGTCCTTCTCCTCGGCAGCGGGCGCCTCGTCGGCAGCGGCCTCGGTCGACTCCTCGGCCGGAGCCTCGGTGGTCTCCTCGGCAGCGGCGTCGGTGGTGGTCTCCTCGGCGGGAGCCTCCTCGACGACCTCGGCCTCGGGCTCGGGCTCGGCCGGAGCAGCGGCGGCAGCCGACTTGTTCGAGCGCTTCGGGGTGACGGGCTCGAGCACGAGCTCGATCTGCACCATCGAGGCGTTGTCGCCCTTGCGGAAGCCGAGCTTGGTGATGCGGGTGTAGCCGCCGTCGCGCTCGGCGACGAGCGGAGCGATCTCGGTGAAGAGCTCGTGCACGACCGACTTGTCGCCGATGACGCCGAGCACGCGACGACGGGCGTGGAGGTCTCCACGCTTCGCGAAGGTGATCAGGCGCTCAGCGACGGGGCGGAGGCGCTTGGCCTTCGTCTCGGTCGTCTTGATGCTCTTGTGCGTGAACAGGGCGGCAGCCAGGTTGGCGAGGAGCAGGCGCTCGTGCGCCGGTCCGCCACCGAGACGGGGTCCCTTGGTTGGCTTGGGCATTTCTTATCTCCAGAGGTGAGTCAGGTGTTCAGGTGAGTCGGAGCGGGCGAACGAGCGTCTCAGACGTTCTCGTCGTCGTAGCCGCCGTAGAAGTGGGCGCCGTCGAAACCGGGGACGGTGTCCTTCAGCGAGAGACCGAGCTCGACGAGCTTGTCCTTCACCTCATCGACCGACTTCTGTCCGAAGTTGCGGATGTTCATCAGCTGCGTCTCGGAGAGGGCGACCAGCTCCGAGACGGTGTTGATGCCCTCGCGCTTGAGGCAGTTGTACGAGCGCACGGAGAGGTCGAGGTCCTCGATCGGAACCGACAGCTCCGAGGAGAGCACGGCGTCGACCGGCGCGGGGCCGATCTCGATGCCTTCGGCGGCGGTGTTCAGCTCGCGGGCGAGGCCGAACAGCTCGGTCAGCGTGCGGCCGGCCGAGGCGATGGCGTCGCGCGGGGTGATCGCCGGCTTGGTCTCGACGTCGACCACGAGGCGGTCGAAGTCGGTGCGCTCACCGGCGCGGGTGGCCTCGACGCGGTAGGTGACCTTGAGCACGGGCGAGTAGATCGAGTCGATCGGGATCTGACCGGCCTCGGAGAACTCGCTGCGGTTCTGGGTCGCCGAGACGTAGCCGCGGCCGCGCTCGATGATGAGCTCGAGCTCGAACTTCGCCTTGTCGTTCAGGGTGGCGATGACCAGCTCGGGGTTGTGGATCTCGACACCGGCCGGAGCCTGGATGTCGGCCGCGGTGACCTCGCCCGACGCGTGCTTGCGCAGGTAGGCGGTGATCGGCTCGTCGTGCTCGCTCGAGACGACGAGGCCCTTCACGTTCAGGATGATCTCGGTGACGTCTTCCTTCACACCGGGGATCGTGCTGAACTCGTGCAGCACGCCGTCGAGGCGGATGCTCGTGACGGCAGCGCCGGGGATCGAGGAGAGAAGCGTGCGGCGGAGCGAGTTGCCGAGGGTGTAGCCGAAGCCGGGCTCGAGCGGCTCGATGATGAACCGCGAACGGAACTCCGAGATGTTCTCTTCGGTGAGAGTGGGGCGCTGTGCAATGAGCACTGTTATTCCTTTCGGCTGAGCGTCCGCTATATGACGCTCATGTGCAGAGGTATTGAGTTGTGAAGAACCACCTCACCGACGGGGCGCCCAGGAGGCGCCCCGTCGGCGATTCAGTGCGAAAGGGCTACACGCGGCGGCGCTTGGGCGGCCGGCAGCCGTTGTGCGCCTGGGGGGTCACGTCGTTGATCGAGCCCACCTCGAGGCCGGCGGCCTGGAGCGAGCGGATCGCGGTCTCGCGGCCGGAGCCGGGGCCCTTGACGAAGACGTCGACCTTCTTCATGCCGTGCTCCTGCGCCTGACGGGCGGCCGACTCGGCGGCGAGCTGTGCGGCGAACGGGGTCGACTTGCGCGAGCCCTTGAAGCCGACGCCACCCGAGGAGGCCCAGCTGATGACGGCACCGGTCGTGTCGGTGATCGACACGATGGTGTTGTTGAAGGTCGACTTGATGTGGGCCTGGCCCACGGCGACGTTCTTCTTCTCTTTCTTGCGCGGCTTGCGAGCAGCCGACTTGGGGGTTGCCATAATTCTCTCCTGGTCCTGTCAGTCGGCGCGCTTAGCGGCCGGCCTTCTTCTTGCCGGCGACGGTGCGCTTCGGGCCCTTGCGGGTACGAGCGTTGGTCTTGGTGCGCTGACCGCGGACGGGCAGACCCTTGCGGTGACGGACACCCTCGTAGGAGCCGATCTCGACCTTGCGGCGGATGTCGGCGGCGACCTCGCGGCGGAGGTCACCCTCTACCTTGTAGTTGCCCTCGATGTAGTCGCGGAGAGCGACGAGCTGGTCGTCGGTGAGGTCTTTGACGCGGATGTCGCCCGAGATCTCGGTGTCGGCGAGGGTCTTCAGCGCGCGCGTGCGGCCGACCCCGTAGATGTACGTGAGGGCAACTTCCACGCGCTTGTCGCGGGGGATGTCAACTCCTGCTAGACGTGCCATTGTGGCTATCTCCTGGTGATGTGTGGAGGTCTGTGACAGTGAATGTGCTTCGGCCTCCGACCGAAGGTGTCCGCCGCCCGGTTCTCACCGGGCGGCTTCTGACACTGCCATTTGATAATCGGGCCTGGGCCCGGCCGGGGGTGTGACCCCCCGAGGTTCTTGCTAGCCCTGGCGCTGCTTGTGGCGCGGGTTGCTCTTGCAGATGTTCATCACTCGGCCGTTGCGGCGGATGATGCGGCAGTGCTCGCAGATGGGCTTGACGCTGGGGTTGACCTTCATCGTTATTTTCTCTCTTCGCTGTCCTCGTACCCGTCGGAATGCCGTCGGGCCGTTACTTTCCAGCGCTCCTCACGAGGAGGGGCCTACTTGTAGCGGTAGACGATCCGGCCACGGGTGAGGTCGTAGGGGCTCAGCTCCACGATCACGCGGTCCTCGGGGAGGATGCGGATGTAGTGCTGGCGCATCTTGCCCGAGATGTGGGCGAGAACCTTGTGGCCGTTCGTCAATTCCACCCGGAACATCGCGTTCGGGAGGGCTTCGACGACTGCGCCCTCGATCTCTATAACACCGTCTTTTTTGGCCATAGCCTCACTGTCGCTAAAAATAGATTCTGCTGGTCGTGCGAAATCGGCCCACGAAAACGGGCCGAAAACACCAAGGATCGAGCTTACGCTACAAGGGCCCTTTCTGCAAGGAGCCCATTACTCCTCGGGCGAGCGAAATGCAACCGCGGCGCGCACGGTCGCCAGGAGTCGCTCGTGCAGCGGATGACCGGGCTCGATGCCCGTCACCTGCGCGGTGAACTCCTCGGGGGTGAGGGTGTCGAGCAGCTCGGCGAGCTCGGCCGACTGGGGATCGGCGGGGGCGTCGAACCGGAGGGCCGCCGCCACGGCGCGCAGCAGCGCATCCGTCGGCAGGCCCCGCTCGGCGAGCTCGGCGGCCGGCCCGATGAAGCGCTCGTGCCGAGAGATCTTGCGCAGCGGCTGGCGCCCGACGCGCTCGGGGGTGTCGGTGAGGTACGGGTTGGCGAAGCGCACCAGGTTCTTCTCGAGGTACGCCTCCTGCGTCGCCGGGTCGAACTCGTGCTTCGCGACGAGGAGCGCCTTGGTCTCCTCGAGCACGGCCTTCACCTCGGTGAACACGCTCGGCACGGCGAGCGCGTCGGCGAGCGTCGTGGCCCCCTCGATCCAGCCGTGGTAGGCGACCGTGGCGTGCCCGGTGTTGACCGTGAAGAGCTTGCGCTCGATGTAGGGCGCGAGATCGGGCACGAAGTGGGCGGCCGGGATGACCGGCGGCGCACCCTCGAACGGGGTCTCCTCGATCGCCCACTCGAAGAAGTCCTCGACCGTGACGTCGAGCCCGCCGCCCGGCTCCTGGTTCGGCACGATGCGGTCGACGGCCGTGTTGGCGAAGACGGCCCGGCCCAGCACGTCGGCGGAGGCATCGCCGAGGCGACCCTCGATCTCGCCCTTCAGCACGTCGGTGGCGTTGATCGCGTTCTCGCAGGCCATCACGGTGAGCGGGGGCAGCGCGGCGTCGCGCGCGTCCAGCGCCCGGGCGATCACGGGGGCCACGAACTTCAGGATGTTCGGGCCCACCGCGGTCGTCACGATCTCGGCGGTCGCGATCTCGGCGACCACCGCATCCTCGTCGGACCCGCTGTTCAGCGCGCGGTAGCCCGTGACCGTGCGGGTGGAGGAGTTCTCCCCCACCGCGTGCACGTCGTAGCTCGTCGAGGCGGCGAGCGCGTCGATCAGCTCGGCGTTCACGTCGGCGAAGACGAGCTCGTAGCCCGCGTCGTGGAGGATCAGCCCCACGAATCCGCGGCCGATATTGCCTGCGCCGAAGTGGACGGCCTTCATCTGGTGCTCCTTGGGTGGTTAGTCGTTGACGTCGCCGAGGATCTGCAGGATCTCCTCGGCGCTCTCGGCCGCGAGCAGCTTCGCGACCTCGTCCTCGTCGCTGAACACGATGGCGATCTTGGTGAGGATGTCCATGTGCCCGCCGTCCTTGCCGGCGATGCCGACGACGAAGCGCACCTGTTCGCCGCCCCAGTCCAGCGCCTCGTCGTACCGCACGAACGAGAGCGCGGAGTCGAGGATCGTGTCCTTGCCCTCGTTCGTGCCGTGCGGGATGGCGAGGAGATTGCCCATGTACGTCGAGACCGTCGCCTCGCGCTGGAGCATGTAGTCCAGGTACCCGGTCTCGACGGCTCCGGCGGCCACCAGGATGTCGGCGGCCTCTCGGATCGCCTCCTCCTTGGTGCGCGCGGTACCGCTCAGCCGGATCTGCGAGGCTTCGATGACGGACATGGGCTCCTCCTTCGTCTGTGCGCGTCGCCTAGCTGGCGGCGTGCTGGTTCTTCAGCTTCTCGACGACCTCGTCGTAACGGGGGCTGTTCATGAAGTTGTCGACCGACACGTGCTCGGCGCTCGGGGTGCGCTCCTGGGCACGCGGCGTGAGCTCGCGCTGCGTGATCACGAGGTCCACGTCGTCGTCGAGGTTCGCGATCGCCTTGTTGACGACGGTCACACCCTCGATGCCGGCCTTCTTGATCTTATTGCGGAGCACCGACGCGCCCATGGCGCTAGAGCCCATTCCGGCGTCGCAGGCGAACACGATGTTGGCGATCGGGCGCTCGTCGGTCAGCAGGGAGGTCTGCTCGGCGACCGTCTCGGCGTCGCGGGCGGGCACGCCCTCGGCGCTCAGGGTGCCGAGCACGCTGGACTCCTTGCCCTTGTTGGCCTGCGTCTTCGCGATGGCGGCCGAGAGGTCGCCCGCGTCCTCGTTCTCGAGGTCGCGCTTGCGGCTCGCCCGGAGGATGACGGCGGTGACGAGGAATGACACGGCGGCGGCGGCGATCACCGAGAGGATGACGCCGATGTAGCTGTCGGGTGCGGTCTGCAGGAGCACCGCGATGATGCTGCCGGGCGAGGCCGGAGCACGCAGGCCCGAGTTGAACAGCACGTTGACGGCGACACCGGTCGCGCCACCGGCGATGGCGGCGAGGATGGTCATCGGCTTCGACAGCACGTACGGGAAGTAGATCTCGTGGATGCCGCCGAAGAACTGGATGATGACGGCGCCGGGGGCGCTCGCCTTGGCCAGGCCGACACCGAAGATCGCGAAGGCGAGCAGGATGCCGAGGCCGGGGCCGGGGTTCGCCTCGATCAGGAACAGGATCGACTTGCCCTGGTCGGCGACCTGCTGCACGCCCAGCGGGGTGAAGACGCCGTGGTTGATGGCGTTGTTCAGGAACAGCACCTTGCCGGGCTCGACGAGGATCGACGCGAGCGGCAGCAGGCCGACCGAGATCAGCCAGTCCACACCGGTCTCCAGCGCCTTCGACAGGCCCTGGATCACCGGGGCGATGCCGAAGAAGCCGGCGATGGCGAGCAGGGCGCCCAGGATGCCCGACGAGAAGTTGTCGATCAGCATCTCGAAGCCGGGCTTCACCTTGCCGGCCCAGAGCTTGTCGAGCTGCTTCAGCAGGTACGCCGCGAGCGGGCCCATGATCATGGCACCGATGAACATCGGGATGTTCGCCCCGACGATCACGCCCATCGTGGCGATGGTGCCGATCACGCCGCCGCGGGCGCCGTAGACCATGCGGCCACCGGTGTTCGCGATCAGGAGCGGCAGCAGGTAGGTGATCATCGGGCCGACGAGACCCAGGTACTGCGGGAAGGTGGTGCCGTCGTCGGCCTGAGCCAGAGCGGTCGCCGCCCCCGACCAGCCGATGACGTCGGCGTTGCCGAAGCCGCCGAGGATGCCGTTCGGCAGCCAGCCGGTCGCGATGAACAGCGAGGTGATCAGGCCCCAGGCGATGAACGCCGGGATGTTGGGCATGACCATGCCCGAGAGGAAGGTGCCGAAGCGCTGGACGCGCACGCGCGCCCCGCCTCCGGTCTTGGCTTCTGACGTCGTTGTCATGACGACTGCTCCAATTCGTGTGGTTGTAGGGGTGTTACTTGGATGCTGCTGCGGTGGTGACCGCGCCACGGGCCTCGACGGCGCTGTTCGCCGAGAGGGCCAATTCGGCGAAGTGCTGGGCTTCGTCGAGCGTGAAGCGGGCGAGCTCCGCGCGCACGTCGGCGAGGGCCGACGGCGACATGGAGAGCGTGGTCGCGCCGAGGCCCACGAGCACGACGGCGAGAAGGGGGTCGGCGGCGGCTTCGCCGCAGATCCCGACGGGCTTGCCGGTCGCGCGGCCGGCCTTGCCGACCTCGCCGACGAGCTTCAGCACTGCTGGGTGCCAGGGGTCCTGGAACGAGGCCACCGAGCCCAGCAGCCGGTCGGCCGCGAGGGTGTACTGCGTCAGGTCGTTGGTGCCGATCGACGCGAAGTCGGCGTCGGCGAGGATGCGGTCGGCCAGCAGCGCTGACGAGGGCACCTCCACCATGACGCCGGCGGTCTTCAGGCCGACCTCGCGGGCGAGGGCGGTGAAGTAGCGGGTCTCCTCCACGGTCGAGACCATCGGCGCCATCACCCAGACGTCGGCGTCGGTCTCGGCGTCGGCGGCCGCGAGGGCGGCGAGCTGGTCGCGCAGGATCGGCTCGTTCGCCCGCAGCGCCCGGAGGCCCCGCAGGCCGAGGGCCGGGTTCTCCTCCGGGGCGTCGTTGAGGAAGCTCAGCGGCTTGTCGGCACCGGCGTCGAGGGCGCGCACGACGACCTTCTTGCCGGCGAAGGCCTCGAGCAGGCGCTTGTACTGCGCCTTCTGCTCCTCGACGCTCGGGGCGCTGGAGGAGTCGAGGAAGAGGAACTCGGTGCGGAAGAGGCCCACGCCCTCGGCGCCCTTCTCGAGCGCGTCGGCGGCGCCGTCGGCCGAGCCGAGGTTCGCCAGCAGCGGCACGAGGGTGCCGTCGGCCAGGGCGCCCGGTCCGGTGGCCGAGCTGCGGGCCGCCTTGATCTCGGCGGCCTTCGCCAGGGCGGCGGAGCGCTCCTCGGCGCTCGGCTCGACGGTCACGGTGCCGGTGGCCGCGTCGACGACGATCTCGGTGCCGTCGGCGAGGGCGAGCGCATCCGCTACCCCCACGATGGCGACGATCGACTTCTCGCGGGCGAGGATCGCGGTGTGCGAGGTCGGGCCGCCGTCGCTCGTGACGAGGGCGAGCACCTTCGACAGGTCGAGCAGCGCGGTGTCGGCCGGTGCCAGGTCGCGGGCGACGAGCACGAACGGATGCTCGGGGTCGGGCACTCCCGGAGCGGGCACGCCGCGGAGGTGCGCCACGACGCGCTGCGAGACGTCGTCGAGGTCGGTGGCGCGCTCCCCCATGTAGCCGCCCATGCTGACGAGCAGGTCGCGGAACGAGGCGAACGCCTCGAAGACGGCGCGCTCGGCGGTCTTGCCGGTGTCGAGGCGGGTGCCGATGTCGTCGATCAGCGTCGGGTCCTCGGCCATGAAGGCCTGCGCCTCGAGCACGTCCTTGGCCGAACCGCCGGCGCGCTCGCCCCGGTGCCGGATGATCGCGGCGGTGGCTGCCAGCGACGCACGGGCGCGCTCCTTCTCGGCGTCGGGGGTGAGCGCCGAGGGGGTGTCCTCGGGCTCGGGCAGCGGGTCGGGCATCCGGAGCACCCCGCCGACGGCGATGCCGCGGCCGATGCCCGTGCCGGAGAGGGCGGCTGCCATCACTCGGCGTCCAGGTCGGTGGCGAGCAGCGTCGCCAGCTCGTCGAGCAGGGCGTCGGCCTCGGGGGCGTCGGAGACGAGGGTCACGGTGTCGCCGTGCTCGATGCCGAGTGAGATGACGCCGAGGATGCTGGCGGCGTTGACGGCCTTGCCGTCCTTCGAGATCTGCACGGGCAGGCCGGACTTCGCGACGGTCTGCGTGAAGAGCGTGGCGGGGCGGGCGTGCAGCCCGTGCTTCGATGCCAGTTCGACGGTTCGTTCAGCCATGGTGGTCTCCTCGGTTCGTTGTTGGTGCCACGTTCAGGTGCGCCGGAGCCCGCAGGCCGGCGAGTTCTTCGATCCGTCCGGCCGCGATCTCGGCGCCGTCCCGCCCGAAGACGGTCTCGGGGAGCAGCTCCGCCACGGCTCCCGCCCGCACGGCCCGTTCGGCCAGATCCGCGTAGCGGTCGGCGAGGTGGGGGCCCACGAGCAGGATGCGCGTCGCCGCGAGCCTGTCGTCGAGATCGGCAGTCGTTCCCGCGTCCACGACCAGGTCGAGATCGCGGTCCCGGATGATCCGGCGCAGTCTCACGGCGAGGAAGGTGCTCGATGCTCCTGCACCGCAGACGATGAGCACTCTGTCCACGCACGCCTCCTCGCGTCCTGATCCGATCTCCTACGATCATCGCCATCTCCCGCACACGTATCCAGCAGGCTTGCTTCCGGCCCCTAGGAAGCCCCTTTCCCAGGAAGCGCCTAGGGTGACAGTGATGACTGCGAAGTACGAGCGCCTGCTGGAGTACCTGGCCGAGACCACCGACTGGGTCACGGCCGGCGAGCTGGCGGACCGGCTCGGCGTCACCACCCGCAGCGTGCGCAGCTACGTCACCAGCGTGAAGACCGCGGCGAAGCCCCTCGAGGTGATCGCGTCGTCGACCAGCGGCTACCGCCTGAATCGCGAGGCGTACGCGAGCTTCCTCGAGGGGCTTCGGGGTCGGGATGCCGAGCCCGGCAGTCCGCGCGACCGGGTGCACGCCCTCATCCGGGGCCTCGGCGACGCGCCCGACGGTCTCGACGTCTACGACCTGGCTGCGACGATGTTCGTCAGCGAGTCGACCGTCGAGGCCGACCTGCGGAAGGCCAAGCTCCTCGTCGAGGACGCGGGACTGGGCCTCAGCCGGCGCGGCAGCGTCGTCGCGCTCACGGGCAGCGAGCTGAACCGGCGGCGGCTGCTCAGCCGGCTCTTCCGCGACGAGAGCGCGCAGGGGTTCCTCGATCTGCAGAACATCCAGCGCGAGTTCCTGTCCGGCGACCTGACGGCGTTCAAGTCGGCGCTGATCGAGATGCTCGACGGCAACGGGTACTTCGTCAACGAGTACTCGATCAACAACGTGCTGCTGCACATCGCCATCGCGGTCGACCGGGTGGCGAAGAAGCAGTCGATCGGTGCGGGCGACGAGGATGCACGTCCTGCCTCCCCCACGGTGCGCGACGTGGCGACGCAGCTCGACGGTCTCGTGCGAACGCACTTCGACGCCGCCCTCAGCCCGCGTGAGCTCGACTACCTCTCGGTGCTCCTGACCACCCGCGTGCTGACGCCCGGCCACGACCAGCCCGCACAGGACGTCGCCGACTCCTATCTCGAGCCCGACGACCTCACAGCCATGCGCCGGATCGTGCGGCTGGCGAGCGAGGAGTACCTCGTCGACCTCGACGACGAGGACTTCATCGTGCGGCTCAGTCTGCACATCCGCAATCTCGTCGCCCGGGCGCAGGAGAAGTCGCTCTCACGGAACCCCATGACCCGCTCGATCAAGAGCACCTTCCCGATGATCTACGAGCTGGCCGTGTTCATCGCCAGCCAGATCCAGCGACGCGAGGGCATCGTCATCAACGACGACGAGATCGCCTACATCGCGCTGCACGTGGGGTCGCACCTCGAGCGGCAGAACCTCCGCGAGGAGCGGGTGACCTGCGCGATCGTCTGCCCGAACTACTACGACATGCACGTCATCCTGCGCCAGCGCCTGGAGGCCGAGCTCGGCTCCGAGCTGCAGGTCGACGTCGTGATCACGCGCGCCGACGTCGACTGGGCGGCGCTGTCCTCCGACATCGTCGTGACCACCATCTCGGTGCCGGCCGCGCGCGACAACGTCGTGGTCATCCAGCCCTTCCTCACGAAGGGCGACCTCGAGGCCGTGCGCCGCGCGATCACCACGGTGCGCCGGCACCGCAGCCGCATGCAGCTGAAGGACGAGCTGCTGCAGTACTTCGACGAGCGGCTGTTCCGGCGCAACCTGCACGCGGGCGACGAGGCGGCGATGATCCGCACCCTCGGCGACTCGATGGTGACGCTCGGCATCATCGACGAGAGCTACGTCGAGGGCGCCATCGAGCGCGAGCGCATGTCGTCGACGGCCTTCACCGACACCATCGCGGTGCCGCACGCCATGGCGATGAGCGCGTCGCGCACCGCGATCGCGATCGTGGTGAACGAGACGCCGATGGCCTGGGGCGAGAACCGCGTCAACGTCATCGCGCTGATCGCCTTCAGCTCCTCGGGGCGGCGCGCCTTCCAGACGGTCTTCGACCAACTCGTCGAGGTCTTCTCCGACCGCGACGACGTGCAGCGCATCGTCCGCCGCGCCACCGACTTCGCGTCCTTCATCGACGAGCTCGTCCACGTCATGGACGCCTGACCCGCCCCAAGACTCCTACGGGATGGGGACGGGCGTGACGCCGAGGGGGGCCAGGGCGGCGGCGCCGCCGTCGGGGGAGGTGAGCACCCAGATGCCGTCGGCGTGCACGGCGACCGAGTGCTCCCAGTGCGACGCCATGCTGCCGTCGGCCGACGCCACGGTCCACTCGTCCTCGCGGGTGTAGGTCTCGGTTGTGCCCGCCGTGATCATCGGCTCGATCGCCACGACGAGGCCGGGCTTCACCTCGGGGCCGCGCTGGCGCACCCGGTAGTTGAACACCGGCGGCGCCTCGTGCATGCTCCGGCCGATGCCGTGGCCGACGTAGTCGGTGAGGATGCCGTAGACCGCTCCCTGACGGGTCGAGGGGTGCTCCTCGACGAACTCCTCGATGGCCTCCCCCACCTCGTTCAGATGGCGAGCGGATGCGAGGCGGGCGATCCCGTGCCACATCGACTGCTCGGTCACCTCCGACAGCAGGCGTCGCGCCGCGACCTCGTCCGGACGCGCCGGGTCGTCGAGCACGATCGTGATCGCGGAGTCGCCGTTCCAGCCGTCGACCTCGGCACCCGAGTCGATGGAGACGATGTCGCCGGGCTCGAGCATCCGCCCACCCGGGATGCCGTGCACGATGTCGTCGTTCACCGAGGTGCAGACGGTGTGCCGGTAGCCGGGCACCATCTGGAAGTTCGAGACGCCGCCGAGCGACCGGATGGTGCGGTCGGCGATCGCGTCGAGCTCGAGGGTGGTCATGCCCGGACGGATGGCCTCGCGCACCGCGGCCAGCGAGGCCGCGGTCACCAGACCGGGCCGCACCATGAGCCGCAGCTCGGCCGGGGTCTTGTAGATGCCCTTGTTCTTGCCGAAGGCCATGGGCTCAGCGGGCGGCGAGGGCGGCGATGATGCGCCCGGTGACGTCGTCGATCTCGCCGAGGCCGTCGACCGTCACCACGAGGCCGCGTGCGTCGTAGACCTCGACGAGGGGCGCGGTCTGCTCGGCGTAGACGTCGAGGCGCTTGCGGATGACCTCTTCGGTGTCGTCGCTGCGGCCCTGCTCCGCGGAGCGCTTGAGCAGGCGGCGGACGACCTCGTCGGTGTCGGCCTCGAGCACGATGACCGCGTCGAGCGAGGCGCCGGAGACACCGAGGATGTCGTCGAGCTCCTCGACCTGCTGGAGCGTGCGCGGGTAGCCGTCGAGCAGGAAGCCGTCGGCCGCGTCGGGCTGCTGGAGCCGGTCGCGTACCAGGTCGTTGGTCAGCGCATCCGGAACGTACTGACCGGCGTCCATGAACGACTTGGCCTTCACGCCGAGCTCGGTGCCGTTCTTGACGTTCTCGCGGAAGATGTCACCGGTCGACACCGCGGGGATGTCGTAGGCCGCCGAGAGGCGGGCCGCCTGGGTGCCCTTGCCGGCGCCGGGCGGGCCGATGAGGAGCAGGCGGAGCGCTGCGGCTCCTCCCGCCTGGGTCATCGGAGCAGCCCCTCGTAGTGACGCTGCTGCAGCTGCGAGTCGATCTGCTTCACGGTCTCGAGGCCGACACCGACGATGATCAGGATCGAGGCGCCGCCGAACGGGAAGTTCTGGTTGGCGCCGACCGCGACCAGCGCGATCAACGGCAGCAGCGCGATCACACCCAGGTAGATCGAGCCGGGCAGGGTGATGCGGGTCAGCACGTAGTCGAGGTACTCGGCCGTCGGGCGGCCCGCGCGGATGCCCGGGATGAACCCGCCGAACTTCTTCATGTTGTCGGCGACCTCTTCGGGGTTGAAGGTGATCGCGACGTAGAAGTAGGTGAAGCCGACGATGAGCAGGAAGTACATCAGCATGTACAGCGGGTGGTCGCCGCGCACGAGGTAGTTGTTGATCCAGGTGACCCAGCCGGCCGGGGCCTGGCCCGCCGCGGGCTGGTTGAACTGGGCGATCAGCGCGGGCAGGTACAGCAGCGACGACGCGAAGATGACCGGCACCACGCCCGCCATGTTCACCTTGATCGGGATGTAGGTGTTGTTGCCGCCGTAGGTTCTGCGGCCGACCACGCGCTTGGCGTACTGCACCGGGATGCGGCGCTGCGACAGCTCGACGAAGACCACACCGAACACCACCGCGACACCGACCGCCAGCACGGCGAGGAAGGTCTCGAAGCCCTGGGTCTGGGCGATCAGCCACAGCGAGGAGGGGAAGGTCGAGGCGATCGAGGTGAAGATCAGCAGCGACATGCCGTTGCCGACGCCGCGCTCGGTGACGAGCTCGCCCATCCACATGATGACGCCGGTGCCGGCGGTCATGGTGATGACCATGAGCAGGATGGCGTACCAGGCGTCGTTGGTGATCAGCTGGCCGCACTCGGCGACGGTCGACGTGCCGAACAGGGCACCGGAGCGGGCCACGGTGATCAGCGTGGTGGACTGCAGCACACCGAGCGCGATCGTGAGGTAGCGCGTGTACTGCGTCAGGCGGCTCTGGCCCGAGGCGCCCTCCTTGTGGAGGGTCTCGAAGTGCGGGATGACCACACGCAGCAGCTGGACGATGATCGATGCCGTGATGTACGGCATGATGCCCAGCGCGAAGATGGAGAGTTGGAGGAGCGCGCCACCCGAGAACAGGTTGACGAGCTCGTAGAGGCCCGAGGTGCCCTGGTTGGCCGCGAGACACGTCTGCACGTTGCCGAAGTCGACGAACGGCGCGGGGATGAACGATCCCAGACGAAACAGCGCGACGATGCCGAGCGTGAAGCCAATCTTTCTGCGGAGATCCGGCGTACGGAAGATCCTCGCGACGGCTTTGAACAAAAAGGGCCTCCTGCGTTCGTGTGGCTCAATGCCAAGAATGCCGGTGACCCGATTCGTGGCCTCGACAGGCTACCTCATTCTGAAGAGGCATCTGTGTGAGGGCCGGGAATCGGGTCACCGGTCAGTGGTCCAGCTACTTGACGGAACCACCCGCGGCGACGATCTTCTGCTCGGCCGAGCCGGAGACCTTGTCGACCGCGACGGTCAGCTTCACGGCGATGTCGCCATCGCCGAGAACCTTGACCTTCTCGTTCTTGCGAACCGCGCCCTTGGCGACCAGGTCGGAGACGGTGACGTCTCCTCCGGCCGGGTAGAGCTCCGCGAGCTTCTCCAGGTTCACGACCTGGTACTCGACGCGGAACGGGTTCTTGAAGCCGCGCAGCTTCGGGGTGCGCATGTGCAGCGGCATCTGGCCACCCTCGAAGCCGACGCGCACGGTGTAGCGGGCCTTGGTGCCCTTGGTGCCACGACCGGCGGTCTTGCCCTTCGAGCCCTCACCACGGCCGACGCGGGTGCGCTCCTTCTTGGAGCCCGGAGCCGGACGGAGGTGGTGGACCTTGAGCACGTGCTCGCGGGGAGCAGCGGTCTCGTCGGCCTTGGGAGCGGCCTTGGCGGCGGGCGCCTTGGCGGCAGGCGCCTTCGCGGCGGCCGGAGCCTTCGCGTCGGCGGCGTCGGCCTTGGCGGCAGCAGCCTTGGGGGCTGCGGCCTTCTTCGGGGCGGCGGCCTTGGCCGGCGCCTTCTCGGCCTTGTCCGCGGCGGCGGCCTTGGGAGCAGCCTTCTCCTTGGGTGCGGCCTTGGGGGCCGCAGCCTTCTTCGGAGCCGCCTTCGCGGTCTCCTTGGCTTCTTCTTCAGCCATTAGTCAATCTCCTCGACCTTCACCAGGTGTGCGACGGTGCGCACGTAGCCCCGGTTCTGGGCGTTGTCTTCGCGCACGACGACATCGCCGATGCGCTTCAGTCCGAGGCTGCGCAGCGTGTCCCGCTGGTTCTGCTTCTCGCTGATCTTGGACTTGATCTGGGTCACCTTCAGGCTCGTCGCCATCATGCACCTGCCTTCGCAGCTAGAGCGTCCTGCTCGGCGCGCACGAGGCGGGCCGGAGCGACGTCGTCGAAGGGGAGGCCACGACGAGCGGCCACGGCACGGGGCTCCTCGAGCTGCTGGAGGGCCTCGACGGTCGCGTGCACGATGTTGATCGTGTTCGACGAGCCGAGCGACTTCGACAGGATGTCGTGGATGCCGGCGCACTCGAGCACGGCGCGCACCGGACCACCGGCGATGACGCCGGTACCGGCAGCGGCCGGGCGCAGGAGCACCACACCGGCTGCGGCCTCACCCTGGACGGGGTGGGGGATGGTGTTGCCGACGCGGGGGACGCGGAAGAAGTTCTTCTTCGCCTCCTCGACGCCCTTGGAGATCGCGGTCGGGACCTCGCGGGCCTTGCCGTAGCCGACGCCCACCAGACCGTTGCCGTCGCCGACGACCACGAGAGCGGTGAAGCTGAAGCGACGACCACCCTTCACGACCTTCGAGACGCGGTTGATGGTGACGACGCGCTCGAGGAAGTTGCTCTTGTCGGAGTCGCGGCTGCCGCGGTCACCGCGGTTGGGGTTGCGCTCGCGCCCACCCCGGCGGGCCTCACGGGGCTCGGTCGCGTTCTGACCGCTCGACGCGGCCGTCTCGACCGGCGCCTCAGCGATTGCTGCCACGTCCGGCTCCTTGTTGGTTTCGGTGCTCACAGGTCCAGACCTCCCTCTCGTGCTCCATCGGCGATCGCGGCGACGCGACCGGCGTAGCGGTTACCTCCACGGTCGAACACGACGGCCTCGACACCGGCGAGCTTGGCGCGCTCGGCGACCAGCTCACCGACCTTCTTGGCCTTCGCGGTCTTGTCACCGTCGAAGGTGCGCAGGTCGGACTCGAGCGTCGATGCCGACGCGAGGGTGTGACCCTTGCTGTCGTCGACGACCTGCACGAACACGTGACGTGCCGAACGGGTGACGACGAGGCGAGGACGCGCTTCGGTGCCCTCGACCTTCTTGCGAAGGCGCAGGTGCCGGCGATCGCGGGCTGCGGACTTCGACTTTCCTCTGATTCCAGTAGCCATGGTCTACTTACCACTCTTTCCGGCCTTGCGGCGAACGACCTCGCCGGCGTACCGCACACCCTTGCCCTTGTAGGGCTCGGGCTTGCGCAGCTTGCGAATGTTGGCGGCAACCTCACCGACGGCCTGCTTGTCGATGCCGTTGACCGTGAGCTTGTTGTTGCCCTCGACGGTGAACGAGATGCCCGCGGGCGGCTCGACCGAGATGGGGTGCGAGTACCCGAGGGCGAACTCCACGCCGCTGCCCTTGGCAGCCACGCGGTAACCGGTTCCGACGACCTCGAGGCTCTTGGAGTAGCCGGTGGTGACGCCGATGATCTGGTTCGCGATCAGGGTACGGGTGAGGCCGTGGAGCGAACGCGACTCGCGCTCGTCGTCGGGACGGGTGACGAGAACCTGGTTCTCCTCGACCGTGGCCGCGATGGGGGCCTTGATGGCGAGCGCGAGCTCACCCTTGGGGCCCTTGACTGCAACCTGCTGGCCGTCGATGGTGACGGTGACGCCGGCAGGGATGTCGATGGGAAGACGTCCGATACGTGACATTGTCGATTACCACACGTAGGCGAGGACTTCCCCACCCACGCCCTTCTTGCTCGCCTGACGGTCTGTCAAGAGACCCGAGGAGGTGGACAGGATCGCGACGCCGAGGCCACCGAGGACGGTGGGGATCTCGGTCGACTTCGCGTAGACCCGGAGGCCGGGCTTCGACACGCGCTTGATGCCCGCGATCGAGCGCTCACGGTTCGGGCCGAACTTCAGGCTCAGGGTCAGGGTCTGACCGACCTTGGCGTCGGCGACCTCCCAGCCGGAGATGTAGCCCTCGGTCTTGAGGATCTCGGCGATGTGCGACTTCAGCTTCGAGTGCGGCATCGACACGGTGTCGTGGTGTGCCGAGTTCGCGTTGCGCAGTCTGGTCAGCATGTCTGCGACCGGATCTGTCATTGTCATTGTGGTGCCTTTCGCGCCTGGTTTCGACACCCTTTACGAGGATGCCGACCTGGGTCGTCGTGGGTGGATGGTGCCTAGT
Source organism: Herbiconiux sp. VKM Ac-1786 (assembly GCF_015350805.1). GTDB lineage: Bacteria > Actinomycetota > Actinomycetes > Actinomycetales > Microbacteriaceae > Herbiconiux. Next base: position 560,239 of record NZ_JADKSG010000001.1, read on the forward strand.
TGGAGCTGGAGTCGTTCGACCGGAACGGGAAGCCCAGCGCCTTGAGCAGCGCGCGGCCCTCGTCGTCCGTCTTCGCGGTGGTCACGACGGTGATGTCGAAACCGCGCACGCGGTCGATCTTGTCCTGGTCGATCTCGTGGAACATCGACTGCTCCTGGAGACCGAACGTGTAGTTGCCGCGACCGTCGAACTGCTGGTCGGACAGACCGCGGAAGTCGCGGATGCGGGGAAGCGCCAGCGAGAGCAGGCGGTCGAGGAACTCCCAGGCGCGGTCACCGCGGAGGGTGACGTGGGCGCCGATGGGCTGGCCCTCGCGCAGCTTGAACTGGGCGATCGACTTGCGGGCCTTCGTGACCTGCGGCTTCTGGCCGGTGATCGCGGTGAGGTCCTTGACCGCACCGTCGATGACCTTGCCATCGCGCGCGGCCTCGCCGACGCCGGTGTTGACGACGATCTTCACGAGCCCGGGCACCTGGTGCACGTTCGTGAAGGCGAAGTCCTTCGTCAGCTGGTCGACGATCTCGTTCTTGTACTTCTGCTTCAGGCGCGGCTGGATTTTGCCAGCGGGCGCGGCAGTCTCGGTGCTCATCAGAGGTCTTTTCCTGACTTCTTCGCGTAACGAACGCGGACCGTCTTGGTGACGCCGTCCTTCGTGACTTCTTCGTTGCGGTGGCCGACGCGGGTCGGCTTCTTGGTCTCGGGGTCGACCAGGGCGACGTTCGACACGTGGATCGGCGCCTCCATGGTCTCGATGCCGCCGGTCTTGGTGCCGCGCTGCGTCTGGCCGACGCGCACGTGCTTGGTGACCATGTTCACGCCCTCGACGACGACGCGGTTGCGCTCGACGAGCACCTCGATGACACGACCCTGCTTGCCGCGGTCGCCGCCGCGGGCCTGGGTCGCGCCCGAGATGACCTGCACGAGGTCACCCTTCTTGATGTTTGCCATGACTTAGATAACCTCCGGTGCCAGCGAGATGATCTTCATGAACTTCTTGTCACGGAGCTCACGGCCGACCGGTCCGAAGATGCGGGTACCGCGAGGGTCGCCGTCGTTCTTCAGGATCACTGCGGCGTTCTCGTCGAACTTGATGTACGAGCCGTCGGGACGACGGGTCGACTTGACGGTGCGGACGATGACGGCCTTGACCACGTCGCCCTTCTTGACGTTGCCACCGGGGATGGCGTCCTTCACGGTCGCGACGATGACATCGCCGAGTCCCGCGTAGCGACGGCCCGATCCTCCGAGAACACGAATCGTCAGGAGCTCCTTGGCGCCGGTGTTGTCGGCGACCTTCACTCGTGATTCTTGCTGAAGCATTCTTCTACTCTTCCTGAACTAAGTAAGCCGAGGCCTACTTGGCCTTCTCGAGGATCTCGACCAGGCGCCACCGCTTGGTCGCGGACAGCGGACGGGTCTCGCTGATGAGCACGAGGTCGCCGATGCCGGCGCCGTTCGCCTCGTCGTGGACCTTCACCTTGGAGGTGCGGCGGATGACCTTGCCGTACAGCGGGTGCTTCACGCGGTCCTCGACCTCGACGACGATGGTCTTCTCCATCTTGTCGCTGACGACGTAGCCGCGGCGGGACTTGCGGTACCCGCGGGCGGCCTCGTCCTTGACATCGTGCGAGGACGACTCGTGGCCGGCCGCGACGACCTTCTCTTCGGTCTTGGCCATTACTTCGCCTCCTCAGCGTCTGCAGCGGGGGCCTCGGCCTCAGCTGCCTTCTTGGACTTCTTGGTCGTCTTGGCCGGGGCCTCGACGGGGGCGGGGGTGGCACGGATGCCGAGCTCCCGCTCGCGGATGATCGTGTAGATGCGCGAGATGTCGCGCTTCACGGCACGGAGACGGCCGTGGCTTTCGAGCTGCCCGGTCGCCGACTGGAAGCGCAGGTTGAACAGCTCTTCCTTGGCCTTGCGAAGCTCCTCGAGAAGTCGAGAATCTTCGAACGTGTCGAGCTCCGCCGGGGCGAGCTCCTTAGAACCGATCGCCATTACGCGTCGCCCTCCTCGCGCTTGATGATGCGTGCCTTGAGAGGCAGCTTGTGGATTGCACGGGTCAGTGCCTCGCGAGCGACGGTCTCGTTGACCCCGCTCAGCTCGAAGAGCACGCGGCCCGGCTTGACGTTCGCGACCCACCACTCGGGCGAACCCTTACCGGAACCCATGCGGGTCTCGGCCGGCTTCTTCGTGAGCGGACGGTCGGGGTAGATGTTGATCCACACCTTTCCACCGCGCTTGATGTGACGCGTCATGGCGATACGAGCGGACTCGATCTGACGGTTGGTCACGTACGCGGGGGTGATGGCCTGGATGCCGAACTCACCGAAGCTCACCTTGGTGCCACCGGTGGCGTGGCCACTGCGACCCGGGTGGTGCTGCTTGCGGTGCTTGACTCGACGGGGGATAAGCATGATTACGCCTCAACTCCTGCTGCGACCGGTGCGTCCGCCTTGGGGGCGGAGTTACGGCGCGGACGGTCACGGTCGCCGCGCTCGGGGCGCGAGGACTTCTGGTTGGCCTGCTCGCGGGCGAGCTCCTTGTTGGTGATGTCGCCCTTGTAGATCCAGACCTTCACGCCGATGCGGCCGAACGTCGTCTTGGCCTCGTAGAAGCCGTAGTCGATGTTGGCGCGCAGGGTGTGCAGCGGAACGCGACCCTCACGGTAGAACTCCGAGCGGCTCATCTCGGCGCCGCCGAGACGGCCGGACACCTGGATGCGGACACCCTTGGCGCCGGCGCGCTGAGCGCCCTGGAGACCCTTGCGCATCGCGCGGCGGAACGCCACGCGGGCGGTCAGCTGCTCGGCGATGCCCTGGGCGACCAGCTGGGCCTCGGCCTCGGGGTTCTTCACCTCGAGGATGTTCAGCTGGATCTGCTTGCCCGTGAGCTTCTCGAGGTCGGAGCGGATGCGCTCGGCCTCGGCGCCACGACGACCGATCACGATGCCCGGACGGGCGGTGTGGATGTCGACGCGGACACGGTCACGGGTGCGCTCGATCTCGATCTTCGCCACGCCGGCGCGGTCGAGGGAGGTCTTCAGCAGGTTGCGGATCTTGACGTCCTCAGCGACGTAGTCGCTGTAGCGCTGACCCTTCTTCGTGCTGTCGGAGAACCAGCGCGACACGTGGTCGGTGGTGATTCCGAGACGGAAGCCGTACGGATTGACTTTCTGGCCCATTACTTGCTCGCCTTCTTGCTCGCGCCCTCGATCGTCGCAGCCTCGTCAGGGGTTGCGAGCACGATCGTGATGTGGCTGGTGCGCTTGTTGATGCGGAACGCGCGTCCCTGAGCACGGGGCTGGAAGCGCTTGAGCGTGGTTCCCTCGTCGACGAACGCCTTCGCGATGAAGAGGTCCTGCTCGTCGAGGTAGCTGTTCGAGGCGTCTGCCTTGACCCGGGCGTTCGCGATCGCCGAGGCGACCAGCTTGTACACCGGCTCCGAAGCGCCCTGCGGAGCGAACTTCAGGATGGCCAGTGCCTCCACGGCCTGACGGCCGCGGATCAGGTTGACGACACGACGGGCCTTCTGGGGGGTGACGCGGATGTGACGCACGCGTGCGATCGACTCCACCATTTCTCTTCCTCCTTCACGTCGCCGCGGTTAGCGGCGACGGCCCTTCTTGTCGTCCTTCACGTGTCCACGGAAGGTGCGGGTCGGGGCGAACTCGCCCAGCTTGTGACCCACCATGGTCTCGGTGATGAACACCGGGATGTGCTTGCGGCCGTCGTGCACGGCGATGGTGTGACCCAGGAAGTCCGGGATGATCATCGATCGGCGCGACCAGGTCTTGATGACGTTCTTGCTGCCGGCTTCGTTCTGCGTGACGACCTTGCGGTACAGGTGGTCGTCAACGAAGGGGCCCTTCTTGAGACTGCGTGGCATCTTCTACAACTCCTACTTACGCTTCTTGCCGACGGTCCGACGACGCACGATGAGCTTGTCGCTTTCCTTGTTGGGGTGACGGGTGCGGCCTTCGGCCTGACCCCAGGGGCTGACGGGGTGACGTCCACCGGACGTCTTGCCCTCACCACCACCGTGCGGGTGGTCGACCGGGTTCATGGCGACACCTCGGACGGTCGGGCGGATGCCCTTCCAGCGGTTGCGGCCGGCCTTGCCCCAGTTGATGTTCGACTGCTCGGCGTTGCCGACCTCGCCGATGGTCGCGCGGCAGCGCGCATCGACGTTGCGGATCTCGCCCGAGGGCAGACGCAGCTGGGCGTAGGGGCCGTCCTTCGCCACGAGGCGAACGGAGGCACCCGCGGAGCGGGCCATCTTCGCGCCGCCACCGGGCTTGAGCTCGATGGCGTGGATGACGGTACCGGTGGGGATGTTGCGCAGCGGCAGGTTGTTGCCGGGCTTGATGTCCGCGCCGGCGCCCGACTCCACGATGTCGCCCTGGGCGAGCTTGTTGGGGGCCAGGATGTAGCGCTTGGTGCCGTCCACGAAGTGGAGCAGCGCGATGCGCGCGGTGCGGTTGGGGTCGTACTCGATGTGAGCGACCTTGGCGTTCACGCCGTCCTTGTCATTGCGACGGAAGTCGATGACGCGGTACTGGCGCTTGTGGCCACCACCGATGTGACGGGTCGTGATGCGACCCTGGTTGTTGCGGCCACCGGTCTTGGAGAGCGGGCGGAGCAGCGACTTCTCAGGGGTCGAACGGGTGATCTCGGCGAAGTCCGAGACCGAGGAACCGCGACGACCGGGGGTCGTCGGCTTGTACTTGCGAATAGCCATGTGTCTTTTCCTCTAGCTTCCGGGCCTAGCCGACGGCCGTGAAGATGTCGATGGAGCCGGACTTGAGCGTCACGATCGCGCGCTTGGTGTCCTTGCGCTTGCCCTGGCCGAACTTGGTGCGACGGGTCTTGCCCGTGCGGTTCAGCGTGTTGATCGAGGCGACCTGCACACCGAAGATCTTCTCGATGGCGAGCTTGATCTCGGTCTTGTTCGAGCGGGGGTCGACGACGAACGTGTACTTGCCCTCGTCGATCAGGCCGTAGCTCTTCTCGGAGACGACCGGCGCCAGGATGATGTCGCGCGGGTCCTTGTTGAACGCGGCGTTGCTCATGCGGAAACCTCTTCCTGCTTGGCCTTCGAGGCGACGAAGCCGTCGAACGAGCCCTTGGTGAAGACGATGTCGTCGGAGACGAGGACGTCGTAGGCGTTCAGCTGGTCTGCGGGCAGCACGTGAACGGTCGGGATGTTGCGAACGCTGCGGAGGCTCAGCACGTCGTCGCGCTCGAGCACGATGAGCACGTGCTTCGACGAGGCGATCGTGGCGAGGAACTCGTTCACGGCCTTGGTCGAGGGGGTCTCACCCTGCGAGAGCGACTCGACGATGTGCAGGCGGCCGCCGCGGGCCCGGTCGGAGAGGGCGCCGAGCAGAGCCGCGGCGATCATCTTCTTGGGGGTGCGCTGGGCGTAGCTGCGGGGCACCGGTCCGTGGACGATGCCACCACCGGTCATCTGAGGGGCGCGGATCGAGCCCTGACGAGCGCGACCGGTTCCCTTCTGCTTGAACGGCTTGCGGCCGGCACCGGAGACCTCGCCACGACCCTTGGTCTTGTGCGTGCCCTGGCGGGCGGCGGCGAGCTGGGCGACGACGACCTGGTGGATCAGCGGGATGTTGGTCTGCACGTCGAAGATCTCGGCGGGCAGCTCGACGGTGCCGGACTTCTTGCCGGTGACGTCGAGGACATCGAGCGTGTTAGTTGCGGTAGCCATGAACTACGCCCCCTTCACTGCGTTGCGAACGAAAACGAGACGGCCCTTGGCGCCGGGAACCGCGCCCTTGACGAGCACGAGGTTCTTCTCGGCGTCGACCGAGTGCACGACCAGGTTGAGCACGGTGACGCGCTCGCCACCCATGCGGCCGGCCATGCGCATGCCCTTGAAGACTCGGCTGGGCGTCGAGGACGCACCGATCGAGCCGGGCTTGCGGTGGTTGCGGTGCGAACCGTGCGAGGCGGAGACGCCCTTGAAGTTGTGGCGCTTCATGACGCCGGCGAAGCCCTTGCCCTTCGAGGTGCCCATGACGTCGACCTTCTGGCCGGCCACGAACGTGCCCTCGGCGGTGAGCTCCTGGCCGACGGTGTACTCCGCGGCGTCCGCGGTGCGGACCTCGGTGAGGTGGCGGCGCGGCGTGACGCCGGCTGCCTCGAAGTGACCGGCGGAGGGCTTGTTGACCTTCCGCGGGTCGATCTGACCGCCGGCGATCTGGACGGCCGAGTAGCCGTCCTTCTCGGGGGTGCGGATCTGGGTTACGACGTTGGGGGTGATCTCGACGACGGTGACGGGGATGAGACGGTTGTTCTCGTCCCACACCTGGGTCATGCCGAGCTTCTTGCCGAGCAGGCCCTTGGAGGTCTTAGCGGTGGTTGCCATGATGATCTACTGGTTCCTTCCCGCTCAGAGCTTGATCTCGATGTTGACGTCGGCGGGGAGGTCGAGACGCATGAGCGAGTCGACGGCCTTCGGCGTCGGGTCGATGATGTCGATGAGGCGCTTGTGGGTGCGCATCTCGAAGTGCTCGCGGCTGTCCTTGTACTTGTGGGGCGAACGGATGACCGCCACCACGTTCTTCTCGGTGGGCAGCGGCACGGGGCCGACGACGGTGGCTCCTGCGCGGGTGACCGTGTCGACGATCTTGCGCGCCGAGGTGTCGATGACCTCGTGGTCATACGACTTAAGTCGAATGCGGATCTTCTGTCCCGCCATGTGTGACTCTCTCTCTGTCTCGCGTCTTACAGCCTCGACTGCATTGGACGCCCTCTGTTTTGCTATCAAGCACCGCGCGCGCACACACTTCACCTAGGTGGAGGGAGGGTTGCGATTAAGCTCTGTTCTGCTGTCTGCGGCCCAGCTGCGAAAGCTGTGCACTGCCAAGACAGTGATTCGGGCACACACACAGTGGCCCAAAATGTTGAACTAGAAGAGTTTGCCACATCCTGAGGCCACATGCAACCCGGGCGTGTCGCGCCTGATCACGCGGAACCCGCCCCCAGCTGCAGCACCGACGCGGCGGCCCGCTCGAGCTCATGCCCGTACGAGGGCCCGTGTCCCACCGCATGCACCGCCAGGGGGAACAGCTGGTGCAGCGGAACGCGCTCGCGCCAGCCCTCGGCGAGCGGCGCGACGTCCTCGTAGCCCCACAGGATGTCGTCGAGGAACGGCGCCCCGAACAGCCGCAGCATCGCCAGATCGGTCTCGCGGTGCCCGCCGTGCGCGGCCGGGTCGATCAGCACGACCCCGGTCGGCGTCCACATGACGTTGCCCGACCAGAGGTCGCCGTGCAGCCGGGCCGGCGACTCCCCGTCCTCGAAGATCCCGGTCGCGATCAGCTCGCAGGCGCGCTTCACCAGCCGGAAGCCGTCGGCCGTGAGGTTGCCCCTGGCCACCGCCTGCTCGGCGTACGGCATCACGCGCTGAGCCGGGTAGAACTCGCTCCAGGTGCTCCACTCCCCCGTGCTCATGGCCCGGCGGCCGATGAAGCAGGGCCCGGCCCAGCCCTCCGGGGCGGCACCGAACGCGGCGGCTCCGGCGTGGTGGGTGCGGGCGAGCTGCTCGCCGAAGCGACTGGCCGCCTCCCGGCTGGGTCGCGCCGACCGCAGTTCCTCGAGCTCGATGAGCCCCGGATGCACGGACTCGACCCGCACGCACGGGGCACCCCGAGCATCCGCCAGCCACGCCAGCCCGGCCGCCTCGGCCTCGAAGAAGCCCTCGGGCACCCGGGGATCGCTCTTGGTGAACACCCTTCAACGCTAGGCCCGGAAGATTTCAGACGGATGTCGCGGAGGGAACGTTCTCACGGAATGCCCGGGGCCCAGACGTATCACTACGCTGGCCACTCCCGGCCGAGCTCTGTTCGCACCGTCTGGCGGCGGGCACCCGTGAGAACGAGTGCCCCCATTCTCCGCTTCTCCCCCGCGAACACAAGACTTGACTTCTCACTCGAACAGGAGGGCGCGCAGCTCGGACTCCGCCGAGGCGAGGCGGGTGCGGTCGATCGTGGTGCCGTTGCGGAAGTGGTCGACCACCCGCGGGTCGACGTAGCTCGCCTTCGCGATCGACGGGGTGTTGCCGAGCACCGCCGAGGCGTCCCGCATGGCCTGGGCGATCGCTTTCGACCGCGCGGTCTTGGACGTCTGCGGGCCGGTGCGGGCGAGGCTGACGGCGGCGGCCGCCGTGCCGTGCAGCGTGCGGAAGTCCTTCGCGGTGAACTCGCCGCCGGTCTGCTCGCGCACGTAGGCGTTGATCTCCTCGGCGCTGACCGGGTGCCAGCGCGAACCGTCCTTCCAGGCGATCAGCCGGGCGTTGGCCCCACGGCGCTTCATCGAGCGCACGAAGGAGGCGAGGTCGGCGTCGGTGATCTCCGAGTCCCACTCCTGGCCGCTCTTCGCCGGAAAGGAGAGGTGCACGCGGTCGCCCTTGGTGGTGGCGTGCGCGTTGAGGAGGGTGGTGAGGCCGTGGCTGCCGTGCTTGGCCGCGTAGCGTTCGCTGCCGACCCGGAGGGAGCCGGTGTCGAGCATCCGGAAGCCGGCGGCCAGCGCGCGCTCCTCGGGGTAGCCGTCTCGCCGGAGATCCATGGTGACCCGGCGGCGGGCCGAGGGAAGCGACTCGGCGAGGGCCAGGGCGCGGTCGTACTTGATCCGGTCCTTCTGCTCGCGCCAGGTCGGGTGGTAGATGTACTGCCGACGGCCGGCCCCGTCGACGCCGGTGGCCTGGATGTGGCCGTTCGCGTAGGGGGCGATCCAGACGTCCGTCCAGGCGGGCGGGATGGCGAGGTGCTCGATGCGGGCGCGGAGCTCGGGGTCGGTGACCGTGGCGCCGGAGTGGTCGCGGTAGGTGAATCCGCGTCCGGCGTTCAGACGGTGGATCCCCCGGCCCGAGGAGTCGGAGCGTCGGAGCCGTGGCATCTCCCCAGCTAACCCCTAACGGTCGCCGACCGCTCCATCGGCCTTGCGGCGGGCCTCGTCGATCTTGTCGTCGTGCTTGCCGCCGGTGACCTTCTTGGCGGCACCGGCGAGCCCGTCGAGCAGCTTGTCGCTGACCTCTTCGGCCTTCTCGCTCTTCAGTGCCTGCTGCACCTTCTCCTCGTCGAGGAATGCCTTCGCCTTGCGCGTGATGTCGTCGAATCCAGCCATGGCCCCACCCTGCCCCCCTTCGCCCCCCAGGTCAACCACTAAGGGCGGCGGGGACGGCGAAAGGGGCCGTGCCCGAAGGCACGACCCCTTTTGCGTGGTGTGAGATCTACTACTTGTTGATCTTGGTGACGGTGCCGGCACCGACGGTGCGGCCACCCTCACGGATCGCGAAGCCGAGGCCCTCCTCCATCGCGATCGGCTGGATCAGCGCGACCGAGATGTCGGTGGTGTCGCCGGGCATGACCATCTCGGTGCCCTCGGGCAGCGTGATGACGCCGGTGACGTCGGTGGTGCGGAAGTAGAACTGCGGGCGGTAGTTCGTGTAGAAGGGGTTGTGACGGCCACCCTCATCCTTCGACAGGATGTAGGCGGTCCCTTCGAACTCGGTGTGCGGCGTGACCGAACCGGGCTTCACGACGACCTGGCCGCGCTCGACGTCCTCGCGCTTGGTGCCGCGGAGGAGCAGACCGCAGTTCTCGCCGGCCCAGGCCTCGTCGAGCTGCTTGTGGAACATCTCGATACCGGTGACCGTGGTCTTCTGCGTCGGGCGGATGCCGACGATCTCGACCTCGGAGTTGATGGCGAGGGTGCCACGCTCGGCGCGGCCCGTGACGACGGTTCCACGACCGGTGATCGTGAAGACGTCCTCGATCGGCATCAGGAACGGCTTGTCCTTGTCGCGGATCGGGTCGGGGATCGACTCGTCGACGGCGTCCATGAGGTCGAGGATGGACTGGGTCCACTTCTCGTCGCCCTCGAGGGCCTTCAGGCCCGAGACGCGCACGACCGGTGCGTCCTCGTCGAAGTTCTGGCCGGCGAGCAGCTCGCGGACCTCGAGCTCGACGAGCTCCAGGATCTCCTCGTCGTCGACCATGTCGGCCTTGTTCAGCGCGACGAGCAGGTAGGGCACGCCGACCTGCTTGGCGAGCAGCACGTGCTCACGGGTCTGAGCCATCGGGCCGTCGGTGGCGGCGACCACGAGGATCGCGCCGTCCATCTGAGCCGCACCGGTGATCATGTTCTTGATGTAGTCAGCGTGACCGGGGGCGTCGACGTGAGCGTAGTGACGCTTGGGCGTCTCGTACTCGACGTGCGAGATGTTGATCGTGATGCCGCGCTGGCGCTCCTCAGGAGCGGAGTCGATCGACGCGAAGTCGCGCTGAACGTTGGTCGCCGACGGGAACTTGTCCGCCAGGACCTTCGAGATGGCAGCGGTAAGGGTGGTCTTACCGTGGTCAACGTGACCGATCGTTCCGATGTTGACGTGCGGCTTGGTCCGCTCGAACTTGGCCTTAGCCACTAGGTCCTCCTCAGGACTCTCATGCCCTCGTCCGGATGCTGGATTGCATCCGGAACCAGGCGGGGGTTTGTTGATATTTTACGCGAACCTACGAGGCCCGCCGAACTCAGGTGTTACTCGCCCTTGTTCTTCTGGATGATCTCGTCGGCCACAGCCTTCGGGACCTCGGCGTAGCTCTCGAAGGTCATCGAGTACACGGCACGGCCCGACGTCTTGGAACGCAGGTCTCCGATGTAGCCGAACATCTCCGACAGCGGCACGTGAGCACGCACCACCTTGACGCCCTGGGCGTCCTCCATGGACTGGATCTGTCCACGACGGGAGTTCAGGTCGCCGATGACGTCGCCCATGTACTCCTCGGGGGTGCGCACCTCGACGGCCATCAGCGGCTCGAGGAGCACGGGGCTGGCCTTGCGGGCAGCTTCCTTGAAGGCCATCGAGCCGGCGATCTTGAACGCCATCTCCGAGGAGTCGACGTCGTGCGACGCGCCGTCGAGGAGGGTCGCCTTGACGCCCACCATCGGGTAGCCGGCGAGCACGCCGACCTGCAGCGCATCCTGGATACCGGCATCGACCGAGGGGATGTACTCACGGGGCACGCGGCCACCGGTGACCTTGTTCTCGAACTCGTAGACCGTGTCGGCCGTGACCTCGAGGGGCGCGATCGCGATCTGGATCTTCGCGAACTGACCCGAACCACCGGTCTGCTTCTTGTGCGTGTAGTCGTGGCGCTCGACGGTCTTGCGGATCGTCTCGCGGTAGGCCACCTGGGGCTTGCCCACGTTGGCCTCGACGTTGAACTCGCGCTTCATGCGGTCGACCAGGATGTCGAGGTGGAGCTCGCCCATTCCCTTGATGACCGTCTGACCGGTCTCCTGGTTCTGCTCCGTGCGGAAGGTCGGGTCTTCTTCAGCGAGCTTCTGGATGGCGACACCCAGCTTCTCCTGGTCGGCCTTCGTCTTCGGCTCGATCGCGACCTCGATCACGGGCTCCGGGAACGTCATCGACTCGAGGACGATCTGGTTCGACGGGTCGGACAGGGTGTCACCGGTGGTGGTGTCCTTCAGGCCGATGACCGCGTAGATGTGACCGGCGGTCACCGAGTCGACCGGGTTCTCCTTGTTGGAGTGCATCTGGAAGATCTTGCCGATGCGCTCCTTCTTGCCCTTGGTCGAGTTCATGACCTGGCCGCCGGAGTCGAGGTGACCCGAGTACACGCGGATGTAGGTCAGACGACCGAAGAAGGGGTGAACCGCGACCTTGAACGCCAGAGCGGCGAAGGGGTCCTTCGGGTCGGGGTGACGCTCGACGACCTTCTCCTCGTCGCGGATGTCGTGGCCCTCGGTGGCGGGCACGTCGAGCGGCGACGGCAGGTAGTCGACGACCGCATCGAGCATCGGCTGCACTCCGCGGTTCTTGAACGCCGAGCCACAGAGCACGGGGTAGATCTCCGAGTTGACGGTGAGCTTACGGATCGCGCCCTTGATCTCGGCGATCGTGAGCTCCTCGCCGCCGAAGAACTTCTCGAGCAGCTCGTCGTCGGTCTCGGCGACGGTCTCGAGGAGGAGCTGACGGTACTCGTCGGCCTTCTCCTTGAGGTCGGCCGGGATCTCCTCGATCTCGTACTTGGCGCCCATCTGCACGTCACCCTTGGCGTCTCCGCGCCAGGTCAGTGCGCGCATCTCGACCAGGTCGACGACGCCCTCGAAGGACGACTCCGCACCGATCGGGAGCTGCAGCACCAGCGGCTTGGCACCGAGGCGGTTGATGATCGTGTCGACCGTGAAGTAGAAGTCGGCGCCCAGCTTGTCCATCTTGTTGACGAAGCAGATGCGGGGAACGTTGTACTTGTCGGCCTGGCGCCAGACGGTCTCCGACTGGGGCTCCACGCCCTCCTTGCCGTCGAACACGGCGACCGCGCCGTCGAGGACGCGGAGCGAACGCTCCACCTCGACGGTGAAGTCGACGTGACCCGGCGTGTCGATGATGTTGATCTGGTTCTTGTTCCAGAAGCACGTCGTGGCGGCAGAGGTGATCGTGATGCCACGCTCCTGCTCCTGAGCCATCCAGTCCATCGTGGCGGCGCCGTCGTGCACCTCACCGATCTTGTGGGTGATGCCCGTGTAGAACAGGATGCGCTCGGTGGTGGTGGTCTTGCCGGCATCGATGTGCGCCATGATGCCGATGTTGCGGACCTTGTTCAGGTCGGTGAGCACGTCCTGTGCCACGGATTCCTCCGAAAGGTAGAAAAAGGGAAGGTGGGTCGAACGACTACCAGCGGTAGTGGGCGAAGGCCTTGTTCGACTCGGCCATCTTGTGGGTGTCTTCGCGACGCTTGACAGCGGCGCCCAGACCGTTCGACGCGTCGAGGATCTCGTTCTGGAGACGCTCGGTCATCGTCTTCTCGCGGCGGCCCTTGGCGTAGGTGGTGAGCCAGCGCAGCGCGAGGGTGTTGGCGCGGTGCGGCTTGACCTCGACCGGCACCTGGTAGGTCGAGCCACCGACGCGGCGGCTGCGGACCTCGAGCGTGGGGCGCACGTTGTCGAGCGCCTTCTTCAGCGTGACGACGGCGTCCTGGCCGTTCTTCGCCGCGACACCCTCGAGGGCGTCGTACACGATGCGCTCGGCGATGGCCTTCTTGCCGTCGAGGAGGATCTTGTTGACGAGCTGGCTGACGACCGGGGCACCGTAGACGGGATCGGCGACAACGGGACGCTTCGGGGCGGGACCCTTGCGAGGCATTACTTCTTCTCCATCTTCGCGCCGTAACGGCTGCGAGCCTGCTTGCGGTTCTTCACGGCCTGCGTGTCGAGCGCGCCGCGGACGATCTTGTAACGGACGCCGGGGAGGTCTTTCACACGACCGCCGCGCACGAGCACCATCGAGTGCTCCTGCAGGTTGTGGCCCTCACCGGGGATGTAAGCGGTGACCTCGGTGCCGTTCGACAGCTTGACGCGGGCGACCTTGCGAAGCGCGGAGTTCGGCTTCTTGGGGGTGGTGGTGTACACACGGGTGCACACGCCGCGCTGCTGGGGGTTGGCCTTGAGGGCGGGCGCCTTGGTCTTGGTGACCTTGGGGGTGCGACCCTTGCGGACCAACTGCTGAATGGTTGGCACTACTTACTCCTTGTATTCGTAACGCTCGGTGTCAGTTCTCACTGGGTGTCGGGCACGGACTCCCGCACCCGTTCGTTCACGCCCCTGCACGCACCAGTACTGGTGTGTCGGGTTCGTCTTGATCCACCGGCGGTACGAAATGGCTCTGGTATCGCTGGTTGGAAGAGCAGTGGGGGCATCTCAGCCCTGCTTCGCTCGAAAATCTGGGCATGCAAGTATGCACACACCCGGAAAATTCTAGCCTCTTGACCCTGACGGGTCAAATGCCGCCGAACCTGAGCTCGACGACCGGCAACGCGGACCTAGGGATCTTACCAGGTCGTGATGGGAGCGGGGACCTCGCCCGGGTTCTGTGCGGGGCGGTCGTTCTGCGCGGCGCGGTCGACGGATGCCCGTTCCTCCGCCTGCGCGCGGTCCCACTCCTCGCGGGCCGCGGCGTTGCGGGCCTTGAGGCGCCGGCCGCGGAGCGCGATGAGCGCCCCCGTCCAGATCGCGACCTCGCGGGCGACGATCGCTCCGCCGAGGGTGAGCGGGTCCATGGTGAGCGAGCGCACGAAGTCGAACTGCTGCTGAGGCTGCCAGGTCCAGGCCTGCACGTGCACGAGCGCCCCCGCGATGCCGGCGAAGTAGACGAGCACCGCGACGAGGAAGCCGCCGAGCACGTACGCCCACCAGCCGGCGCGGTTGACGATCAGCACGATCAGGATGAGCGACAGGGCGAACACGACGACCGGCACGATGAACGCGGCTGAGCGCAGGAAGTCGAAGAACGCCGTGATCGCTGCCTCACCCGTGAGGTTCGCGCCGATCACGAAGAACGACACCACGGCGAACAGCACGGCGAACACAGCGGTGCCGAGCAGCGCGATCAGGCTTCCGGCGCCCCGGTTGCCCTTGGGCTCCGGCGGGCGGGGGGCCTGCACCGGCTGGGGTACGGGCTGGTACGGGGGCGGGCCGTCGGAGACGGGGGCCGGGGAGGCACCGGCCTGCGCGGCGCCGGCGGTCGCGGCGGCCGGCGCGAACGCGGCGGCGGGGTACGGGGTGCGGTCGGCGGGGGCATCCTGAGCGACCGGCTGCTCGGAGGTGGGCTCGGGCTCGGAGGCCGTGACGTACGGGCCGCCGATGGGCTGGTGGTCGTAGGCGGCGGTGGCCTGCTGGGCGATGGGCGCATGCTCGGTGGCCGGCTCGGGGCGGCTCTCGGGCTCGTGCGCGGGCTCCGGCTCGGGCTCCGGATGCGCGGCGGCGGGCATCTCGATGGGCTCGGGGATCTCGACGGGACGCGGCGCGCGCTCCGCGACCGGCGCCTGCCCGGCGACCGGCGGCTCGTCGGCGACCGGCGGCGCGGGGACGTCGGCCGGCGTGCTCGATCCCTCGGCGCCCGGCGCCTGCCAGCCCGGGAACTCGGGCAGCTGGTCGTGGCGATCGTCGGTGCTCATGGCGTCACTCTAGCCCCGGCTCCCGGCCGCGCCGGGGAAGGGATCGGGCGCGTTCGCTGTTCCAGTCGAGATGACCCTCCCACTGCCTCCCCGCACCCGTGTCGCCGTGATCGGTGCGGGTCAGGCCGGGCTGTCCGTCGCGTACCACCTGCACCGCCGCGGCCTCGAGCCCGGCGAGGACTTCGTGGTGCTCGACCGGGGCCCGGATGCGGGCGGCGCCTGGCAGCACCGCTGGGAGGCCCTGCGGCTCGGCTCGGCGCACCGCGTGAACGACCTGCCCGGCATGGCCGAGCTCGGGCTGAGCTTCGAGACGGCCGATCGCTCGCGGGCCGCGCGCGACGTGGTGACCGAGTACTACCGGCGCTACGAGGAGGCCTACGACCTCGAGGTGCGCCGCCCCGTCACCGTGACTGCCGTGCGCGACGAGCAGCCCCTGCTCCGCCTCGACACCGACCACGGCTCGCTG
Source organism: Herbiconiux sp. VKM Ac-1786 (assembly GCF_015350805.1). Classification (GTDB taxonomy): domain Bacteria; phylum Actinomycetota; class Actinomycetes; order Actinomycetales; family Microbacteriaceae; genus Herbiconiux. The sequence goes on from NZ_JADKSG010000001.1 coordinate 575,700, forward strand.
ACGGCCGAGGTGGTGGTGAACGCGGGCGGCACCTGGGGCAGCCCCTTCAAGCCCCACGTGCGGGGCGAGGAGGCCTTCCAGGGGCGTCAGTGGACCACGGTCGACTACCGCAGCGCCGAGGACTTCCGCGACCGCCGGGTGGTCGTCGTGGGCGGTGGGACGTCTGCCACGAACATCCTGCTCGAGCTGGAGGGTGTGGCCGCCGCCACGACGTGGGCGACCCGGCGGCCTCCCGAGTTCGTCGAGGGGGACGGGTTGGCGGCGGAGGCCGGCGCGGCGGCGGTCGCCGTCCAGGATCGGGCCGCGCGGGAGGGGCGGGCGCTGCCGAGCATCGTCAGCGGCACGGGGCTGGTGGCCACTCCGGCCGTCAGGGCGGCGGTGGAGCGCGGGGTGCTGGTCGCGCATCCGATGCTCACCTCGATCGAACCCGAGGGGGTGCGCCTCGCGGACGGGTCGTTCGTGCCCGCCGACGACATCGTCTGGGCGACGGGGTTCCGCGCCGAGCTCGGGCATCTCGCACCGCTGCACCTGCGTGAGCACGGCGGCGGCATCGCGGTAGAGAAGGGAAGGGTGCGGCGCGACCCGCGCATCTTCCTCGCCGGGTACGGACCGCAGGCGTCGACCATCGGCGCCAACCGCGCCGGCCGGATCGTGGCGAACCAGGTGCTCGACCAGCTCGGCTGAGACCGCCGTCACCGGCGCAGGCAACGCGAAGGGCCCCCCACCACGGATGGTGAGGGGCCCTTCGGTGTTCGTCAGGACCTAGTTGTAGGTGCCCGGCGTGTAGTCGTCGCTCGAGAAGCTGTCGAAGTCGACGAACGAGAGGTCGGCCTCCGAGAACACCGAGTCATCTGTGAAGATGCGGTTCGGGTAGCGCTCGGCCTTGGCCTCTTCGGTCGCCTCGACGGTGACGTTGCGGTACTTCTGGAGGCCGGTTCCGGCCGGGATCAGCTTTCCGATGATCACGTTCTCCTTCAGGCCCACCAGCGGGTCGGACTTGCCCTCCATGGCGGCCTGCGTGAGAACACGCGTGGTCTCCTGGAAGGACGCGGCCGACAGCCACGACTCGGTCGCCAGCGACGCCTTGGTGATACCCATGACCTCCTGACGGGCCGAGGCCGGACGCTTGCCCTCGGCGACCGCGGCGCGGTTCACCTCGGTGTAGCGCGACCGGTCGACGAGCTCGCCGGGGAGCAGGTCGGTGTCGCTGTGCTCGACGACGGTGACCTTGCGCAGCATCTGGCGCACGATGACCTCGATGTGCTTGTCGTGGATCGGCACACCCTGCGAGCGGTAGACGCCCTGCACACCGCCCACGAGGTGCTTCTGCACCTCGCGCACGCCCTTGACCCGCAGGACCTCCTTCGGGTCGACGGCGCCGACGATCAGCTGCTGGCCGAGCTCCACGTGCTGCCCGTCCTCGACGAGGAGGGTCGCACGCTTCAGCACCGGGTAGGCGATCGGCTCGTCGCCGTTGTCGGGCGTGAGGATCACCTTGCGGCTGCGGTCGGTGTCTTCGATCGTGACGCGACCGGCGGCCTCGACGATGGGCGACGCACCCTTGGGGGTACGGGCCTCGAAGAGCTCCTGCACGCGGGGCAGACCCTGCGTGATGTCGTCGGCCGAGGCCGATCCACCGGTGTGGAAGGTGCGCATCGTGAGCTGGGTACCGGGCTCACCGATCGACTGGGCCGCGATGATGCCGACGGCCTCGCCGATGTCGACGAGCTTGCCCGTGGCGAGCGAACGGCCGTAGCAGGCCGCGCAGACACCGACGGCCGACTCGCAGGTCAGCACCGAGCGCACCTTGATGTTGCGCACGCCGGCGGCGACCAGCTTGTCGATCAGCACGTCTCCGACGTCGTCTCCGGCCGAGGCCACGACCTCGCCCTTCTCGTTCACCGCGTCAGCGGCCAGCGAGCGGGCGTAGACCGAGTTCTCGACGTTGTCGTCGCGGGTCCAGACGCCGTCGGCGCCCTCGTTCGCGATCGGCAGGTCGAGCCCGCGGCTGGTGCCGCAGTCGGGCTCGCGGATGATGACGTCCTGCGACACGTCGACGAGTCGACGCGTCAGGTAGCCCGAGTCGGCCGTACGAAGAGCCGTGTCGGCCAGACCCTTACGAGCACCGTGGGTCGCGATGAAGTACTCCGCCACCGACAGTCCCTCGCGGTACGAGGAGATGATCGGACGGGGGATGATCTCACCCTTCGGGTTGTTCACGAGGCCTCGCATGCCGGCGATGTTGCGCACCTGCAGCCAGTTACCACGAGCACCCGAGGTGACCATGCGGTTGATCGTGTTGTCGACCGGGAAGTTCGCGCGCATGGCTGCGGCGACCTCGTCGGTGGCCTTCGTCCAGATCTGGATGAGCTCCTGGCGACGCTCGAGGTCGGTCGTCAGACCCTTCTCGAACTGCGCCTGCACCTTGGCGGCCTGCTTCTCGTAGCCCTGGACGATCTCCCGCTTGGTGGGAGGGGTCAGGATGTCGGAGAGAGCGACGGTCACACCGGAGCGCGTGGCCCAGTAGAAGCCCGCGTCCTTGATGCGGTCGAGCGAGGCGGCGACCTCCACCTTCGGGTACCGCTCGGCGAGGTCGTTGACGATCGCCGAGATGGCGCCCTTGTCGGCGACCTGCTGCATGTAGGGGTAGTCGTCCGGCAGCGCCTCGTTGAACAGCGCGCGGCCGAGGGTGGTCTCCAGCAGCACGGGGCCGCCTTCGTAGCCCTCGGGGCCGTCGCCCTCGGCGAAGTGCACGTCGTGCATCCGGATCTTCACGACCGCGTTGAGGTCGAGCGAACCCTGGTCCTTCGCGAGGATGGCCTCGGACACACCGGAGAACGCGCGGCCCTCGCCGATCGCCCCCTCCTTCACCGTGGTGAGGTGGTGCAGACCGATGATCATGTCCTGCGTGGGCAGGGTGACCGGACGGCCGTCGGACGGCTTCAGGATGTTGTTCGACGCCAGCATCAGGATGCGGGCCTCGGCCTGGGCCTCGACCGACAGCGGCAGGTGGACGGCCATCTGGTCACCGTCGAAGTCCGCGTTGAACGCGGCGCAGACGAGCGGGTGCAGCTGGATCGCCTTGCCCTCGACGAGCTGGGGCTCGAACGCCTGGATGCCGAGACGGTGCAGCGTGGGCGCACGGTTCAGCAGCACGGGGCGCTCGCGGATGATCTCCTCCAGCACGTCCCAGACCTGGGGACGGCTGCGCTCGACCATGCGCTTCGCGGCCTTGATGTTCTGAGCGTGGCTCAGGTCGATCAGGCGCTTGATCACGAACGGCTTGAAGAGCTCCAGCGCCATCTGCTTGGGCAGACCGCACTGATGCAGCTTCAGCTGCGGACCGACGATGATGACCGAACGGCCCGAGTAGTCGACGCGCTTGCCGAGCAGGTTCTGGCGGAATCGACCCTGCTTTCCCTTGAGCATGTCGCTCAGGGACTTCAGGGCGCGGTTGCCGGTACCGGTGACGGGGCGACCACGGCGGCCGTTGTCGAACAGGGCGTCGACGGCCTCCTGCAGCATGCGCTTCTCGTTGTTGACGATGATCTCGGGGGCACCGAGATCGAGCAGACGACGAAGGCGGTTGTTGCGGTTGATCACACGACGGTAGAGGTCGTTGAGGTCGGAGGTCGCGAAGCGGCCACCGTCGAGCTGCACCATCGGGCGCAGCTCCGGCGGGATGACCGGGACGACGTCGAGCACCATCGCGGCCGGCGAGTTGCCGGTCGCGAGGAAGGAGCTCACCACGCGCAGGCGCTTGATGGCGCGGATCTTCTTCTGACCCTTGCCCTCGGCGATCTGCAGGCGGAGGTTCTCGCCCTCGGTCTCGAGGTCGAACGCCTCGAGCCGCTTCTTGATGGCCTCGGCGCCCATGTAGGCCTCGAAGTACATGCCGTAGCGGTCCTGGAGCTCGTGGAAGATCGCGTCCTCGGGCTTGAGCTCACCGACCTTGAGGTTGCGGAAGTCCTCCCAGACGCGCTCGAGCTGGGCGATCTGGTCGTCGTAGGCCTTGCGGGTCTGCGACATCTCCTTCTCGGCGCCATCCTTCGTGCGGCGCTTCTGGTCGGCCTTCGCGCCCTCGTTCTCGAGCTCGGCGAGGTCGGTCTCGAGGCGCTGCAGACGGTCGGCGATGCGGGCATCGCGCTGGTCGGACAGCGTCTTGATCTCGAGGCGCAGCTCGTTCTCGAGGCCGGGCATGTCGTCGTGACGGCCGTCCTCGTCGACCGAGATGATCATGTACGCGGCGAAGTAGATGACCTTCTCGAGGTCTTTCGGCGCCATGTCGAGCAGGTAGCCGAGGCGGCTGGGCACACCCTTGAAGTACCAGATGTGCGTGACCGGGGCGGCGAGCTCGATGTGGCCCATGCGCTCACGGCGCACCGACGACTTCGTGACCTCGACACCGCAGCGCTCGCAGACGATGCCCTTGAAGCGCACCCGCTTGTACTTGCCGCAGGAACACTCCCAGTCACGGCTCGGCCCGAAGATCTGCTCTCCGAAGAGTCCGTCCTTCTCGGGCTTCAGCGTGCGGTAGTTGATGGTCTCGGGCTTCTTGACCTCACCGTGCGACCACTTGCGGATGTCGTCGGCCGTTGCGAGGCCGATCCGCAGCTCATCAAAAGTTGTTACGTCGAGCAATTTTCCTTCTCTCCTGGAAAAAGTCTTCTAGTGGCTGCCGGCTCAGATGTCGTCGATGGACGACGACTCGAAGCGGCTGGAGATGTTGATGCCGAGCTCTTCCGCCGCGCGGAACACCTCGTCGTCGGTGTCGCGGAGGCTGACCGCCGTGCCGTCGGCCGAGAGCACCTCGACGTTCAGGCACAGGGACTGCATCTCCTTGATGAGCACCTTGAAGGACTCGGGGATGCCGGGCTCCTGGATGTTCTCGCCCTTGACGATCGCCTCGTAGACCTTCACGCGGCCGAGGATGTCGTCGGACTTGATCGTCAGGAGCTCCTGCAGCGCGTACGCGGCACCGTAGGCCTCGAGGGCCCACACCTCCATCTCACCGAAGCGCTGGCCACCGAACTGCGCCTTACCACCCAGCGGCTGCTGCGTGATCATCGAGTACGGGCCGGTCGAACGAGCGTGGATCTTGTCGTCGACGAGGTGGTGCAGCTTCAGGATGTACATGTAGCCGACCGAGACGGGCTCCGGGTACGGCTCGCCGGAGCGGCCGTCGAACAGACGGGTCTTTCCGGAGGAGCCGATCAGGCGCTCGCCGTCGCGAGTGGGGGTCGTCGAGTCGAGCAGACCCGCGATCTCCTCCTCGGAGGCGCCGTCGAACACGGGGGTCGCGACCTTCGTGCCGGGAGCAGCGGAACGCGCCTGCTCGGGCAGGTTCGCGGCCCACTTCGGCTTGCCGTCGACCTCCCAGCCCTGCTTGGCGATCCACCCGAGGTGGGTCTCCAGCACCTGGCCGAAGTTCATTCGGCCCGGGATGCCCATCGGGTTCAGGACGATGTCGACCGGAGTGCCGTCGGCGAGGAACGGCATGTCCTCCACCGGCAGGATCTTCGAGATGACGCCCTTGTTGCCGTGACGGCCGGCGAGCTTGTCACCCGCGGTGATCTTGCGCTTCTGGGCGATGTAGACCACGACGCGCTGGTTGACGCCCGAGCCGAGCTCGTCGTCGTTCTCGGCCGAGAACTCCTTGACGGCGATGATCGTGCCCTCTTCACCGTGAGGCACCTTGAGGCTCGTGTCGCGGACCTCGCGGGACTTCTCGTTGAAGATGGCGCGCAGCAGGCGCTCCTCGGCGGAGAGCTCGGTCTCGCCCTTGGGCGTGACCTTGCCGACGAGGATGTCGCCGGGGCGGACCTCGGCACCGATGCGGATGATTCCGCGCTCGTCGAGGTCGGCCAGCAGCTCCGGGCTGACGTTGGGGAGGTCACGGGTGATCTCCTCCTTGCCGAGCTTGGTGTCGCGGGCGTCGACCTCGTACTCCTCGATGTGGATCGACGAGAGCACGTCGTCCTTCACCAGGTTCTGGCTCAGGATGATGGCGTCCTCGAAGTTGTGACCCTCCCACGGCATGAACGCCACGAGCAGGTTCTTGCCGAGCGCCAGCTCACCGTTCTCGGTGGCCGGGCCATCCGCGATGACCTGACCGACCTCGACGCGCTCACCCTCGGAGACGATGACGCGGTGGTTGTACGACGTGCCCTGGTTCGAGCGGTCGAACTTGCGCAGGTAGTAGGTGTCGGTGCCACCGTCGTCGAGCTGGACGGTGACGGCGTCGGCCGACACCTCCTGCACGACACCGGCGTTCGACGTGGTGACCACGTCGCCGGCGTCGATGGCCGCGAAGCCCTCCATACCGGTTCCGACCAGCGGCGACTCCGAACGGAGAAGCGGCACGGCCTGGCGCTGCATGTTCGCACCCATGAGGGCGCGGTTCGCGTCGTCGTGCTCGAGGAAGGGGATCAGCGAGGTCGCGACCGACACCATCTGGCGCGGCGAGACGTCCATGTAGCCGATGTCCTCCTGCGGGAACAGGTCGACCTCTCCACCCTTCTTACGGGCGAGCACGCGGGCCTCGGCGAACTTCGCATCGGCCGTCAGCGGCGCGTTGGCCTGGGCGACGATGTACTCGTCCTCCTCCGACGCGGTGAGGTAGTCGATGGTGGCCGTGACCACGCCGTCGACGACGCGACGGTACGGGGTCTCGATGAAACCGAACGAGTTGATGCGGGCGAACGACGCCAGCGAGCCGATCAGGCCGATGTTCGGGCCTTCCGGGGTCTCGATGGGGCACATGCGGCCGTAGTGGCTCGGGTGCACGTCGCGCACCTCGACACCGGCGCGCTCACGGCTCAGACCACCCGGGCCCAGGGCGCTCAGGCGGCGCTTGTGGGTCAGGCCCGCGAGCGGGTTGTTCTGGTCCATGAACTGCGAGAGCTGCGAGGTTCCGAAGAACTCCTTGATCGCGGCGACGACGGGGCGCACGTTGATCAGGGTCTGCGGGGTGATCGCCTCGATGTCCTGCGTGGTCATGCGCTCGCGGACGACGCGCTCCATGCGGGACAGTCCGGTGCGGACCTGGTTCTGGATGAGCTCGCCGACGGCGCGGATGCGACGGTTGCCGAAGTGGTCGATGTCGTCCACGTCGAGACGGATGTCGACCGGCTTGCTGTCGCGCACACCGGGGAGGGTGGTGCGGTTGTCGTGCAGGGCCACCAGGTACTTGATCGTCGCGATGATGTCCTGCGTGGTGAGCACGGAGTCGGACAGCGGCGCGTCGATGCCGAGCTTGCGGTTGATCTTGTAACGACCGACCTTCGCCAGGTCGTAGCGCTTGGAGTTGAAGTAGAAGTTGTCGAGCAGCGCACGCGCGGCCTCGGCGGCGACCTGCTCGCCCGGGCGCAGCTTGCGGTAGATGTCCTTCAGGGCCTCTTCCTTGGTGAGGATCGAGTCCTTCTCCAGGGTGGCCTCGATCGACGAGTAGCCCTTGAACTCCTCGAGGATCTCCTCGGAGGTCAGGCCGAGGGCCTTCAGGAACACGGTGACCGACTGCTTGCGCTTGCGGTCGATGCGCACGCCGACCTGGTCGCGCTTGTCGATCTCGAACTCGAGCCAGGCACCGCGGCTCGGGATGACGCGGGCCGAGTAGATGTCCTTGTCGGAGGTCTTCTCGGGGGTGCGCTCGAAGTACACGCCGGGGCTGCGGACGAGCTGCGACACGACGACGCGCTCGGTGCCGTTGATGATGAACGTGCCGCGCTCGGTCATGAGCGGGAAGTCGCCCATGAAGACGGTCTGCGTCTTGATCTCACCGGTCTGGTGGTTCATGAACTCGGCCTCGACGTACAGCGGGGCGGCGTAGGTCTTGCCGCGCTCCTTGCACTCGTCGATGGTGTACTTCTCGGGCTCGAGGAACGGGCTCGTGAAGCTGAGCTGCATGGTCTCACCGAGGTCTTCGATGGGAGAGATCTCCTCGAAGATCTCCTCGAGGCCCGAGCGGCCGGGCAGGTCTTGCCGGCCGGCCTCCTTGGCCTCCGCGACGCGTGCCTTCCACACGTCGTTGCCGACCAGCCAGTCGAAGCTCTCGGTCTGCAGGGCGAGCAGGTCGGGAACGGTCAGGGTGTCGGTGATCTTGGCGAACGAGAGCCGCGATGCGGCCCGGCCGTTCTTGGGTGAAGTGGTGGTTGCGTTGCGCGCAGCAGCCAAGGAAATAACCTCCGTGGACCCCGTCGGGCCCTTGCGTTACTTACGGTCGATGTGGTGTCGAGAACTCCCGAGATATGGTCCGAACCCGCCATCTGGTTCTAGAGTGTTGCTGCACGGGACGATTCGAAGACCGTCACCAGGCAGCTGCCGACCACAATATGAAGGCATGAGTGTTCTGGGAGCGCAAAGAACCACAATAGGCGCTTTCGACACGCCTGTCCAGTCGAATTCTTGACCAGTTTGGGTTTCTCAGGTATAACGCGTGAAAGATCGAGAGATTCCCCGCGCCCGGCTGGCCGACGGCCTGCTGGCGACGCTCGAGGAGGACCGGTTCCGGCCCGGCTCGCAGGTGCTGATCGTCGACGGCACGCCGCAGTCGCACGTCGACCTCGACGACCCGCGCTACCTCTCCTTCGAGTACGTGCGCCGCATCGGTCACGGCATCGACCTGGTGGCGGCCCCCGGTGCTCCCATCACGGCGGTGCACCTGGGCGGCGGCGCCTTCACGCTCCCCCGCTACGTCGAGGCGACGCGACCGGGCTCGCGCCAGCAGGTCGTCGAGATCGACAGCGAGCTCGTGGGATTCGTGCGGGAGCACCTCCCCCTGCCGAAGGGGGCGAGCATCCGCGTTCGTCACGGCGACGCCCGCGCGGTGCTCGAGAAGCTGCCGCCCGGGCTGCGCGGCACGGCCGACGTGGTGGTCGTCGACGTCTTCGCCGGGGCGCGCACACCGGCGCACGTGACCAGCGTCGAGTTCTACAGTGCGGTCGCGGCGGTGCTCTCCCCCACGGGCCTCGTGGCCGTGAACGTCGCCGACGGGGCCGGGCTCGCGTTCGCGCGCAGCCAGGCCGCGACCCTCGGGCAGGTGTTCGCCGACGTCGCGATCGTGGCCGATCCGCAGATGCTGAAGGCGCGCCGGTTCGGCAACGTCGTCGCGTTCGCCTCGAACTCCCCTCTGCCCTTCGAGCGGATGCCGCGGTTGGTGGCGAGCGATCCGGTGCCCGCGAAGATGGTCACCGGCAGCGAGCTGCGGCAGTTCACCGCCGGGGCCGCCGTGGCCACCGACCAGACCGCGGTGAAGTCGCCGGCGCCGGCTCGGAGCATTTTCCAGGTCGACCGGAAGAGGATGGACGACTAGAGGGAGGTCGTCATGACCCGATCGAAGTCGTTCTCGAGTGCCGGCGCAGGGACCGGCGCGTTGGCGCTGGCCGTGGTGGTGCTGGCCGGATGCTCGGCGGAGCCCTCGGTGACACGGGGGCCGACCGCGGCGTCGACGGCGATGCCGTCCGCGTCGCCCTCGGGCTCAGACACTCTGTCTCCTTCTCCTTCTGCTCCTCCTTCCTCTCCGGCCCCTCCGGCCCCGGTCGAGGACCTCGGGCCTCTCGTGCCGTCGGGTTCTCCGACGGTGGTGGCGTCGGGGCTGCCGGCCCCGTGGTCGATCGCGACGCTCGGCGACGGGTCGCTGTTCGTGTCGGAGCGGGACACGGGGGCCGTGGTGGAGATCGTGGACGGGGCGGCCGTGCCCGTGACCACCGTGCCCGGGGTGTCGGCACTCGGCGAGGGAGGGCTGCTCGGCATCACGACGTCGGAGGGGGCATCCGGAACCTGGCTCTACGCGATGTTCACCGGGGTCGACGACAACCGGGTGGTGCGGATGCCGCTGTCGGGCGCACCCGGCGCGCGGTCGGCGGGCGCCGTCACCGAGGTGCTCACCGGGCTGCCCAAGGCGTCGAACCACAACGGCGGGCGGATCAAGTTCGGGCCGGACGGGATGCTCTACGTGACCGCGGGAGACGCGAGCGACGGGGCGAACGCACAGACGCTGGACTCTCTGGGCGGGAAGATCCTGCGGGTGACGGCCGAAGGAGCGGTGCCGTCGGACAACCCGTTCCCGGGGTCGCCGGTGTGGTCGCTCGGGCACCGGAACCCGCAGGGGATCGCGTGGGCGGCCGACGGGACCATGTGGGCGGCGGAGTTCGGGCAGAACACCTGGGACGAGATCAACCGGATCACGCCGGGCGCCAACTACGGATGGCCTCTCTCCGAGGGGGTCGCGGGCGCAGCGGGTCTGGTGGATCCGGTGCAGCAGTGGACGACGGACGACGCCAGCCCCTCGGGGATCGCGGTCGTCGGGGACACCGTGTTCATGGCGGGGCTCGGCGGGGAGCGGCTGTGGAGCATCCGCTTCGACGGGTCGGCGCAGGAGCACTACACGGGGCAGTTCGGGCGGATCCGCGACGTGGTGCGGGGGCCGGGGTCGACGCTGTACCTGCTGACGAACAACACGGACGGGCGCGGGGAGCCCCGGGCGGGGGACGACGTGCTGTATCGGGTGGAGCTGGTTCCGGCGGGGTGATCGTGTTCGCCGGTGCTCGCTCGGTGTTCGCCGGTGTCGCGACCGGGGATGTCCCTCGTCCTGGGTACGCTTGTCGAGGGATCTCGAGCACCAGGAGCACGAACTGAGCATCATCACGGGTTACGACATGACCACCTTGCGCGAGAAGGTCGACGTGCAGGCCGCGACGGAGCGCCTGAACGAGCTCGGCCTGCTGCGCAGCCTCAGCGCGCTCAACGAGAAGGTCGTGCTGCTGCGTCTGCTCGGCAAGCTCGACGACGCCTTCGTGATCGCGAACGAGGCGGTTCGCCAGGCGCGCTTCTCGGGCGACCGGGAGATGGCGCTCGGTGCGCGCATCCGTCGGGCGCAGGTGCAGCAGTACCAGGGCAAGTACCCGGCGGCGCTGCAGGAGCTCGGGCTCTGCGTCGAGGAGGCGCAGACGCATGAGTGGGGTGCCCTCGAGGCGATCGCGACGCTCAGCCGTGGCAAGGTGCACTTCGAGACGAAGGACTTCGACGCGGCCCTCGTGGACTTCAAGGCGGCCGTGTTCCTGATGGAGCGGCAGGGCGCCTCGATCGACCAGCTGGAGAGCGCCCTCGTGGCGGTCGCCGTGACCGAGTCGCTGCTCGCGGCATAATCTCCGCATGGCCGAACTCTCGCGCGTCACGACCTGGGCGAACGCCCTGATCAGGATGCACCTCGACCCCGCGGTCTGGAGCTTCGGCTTCGACAACGCCAAGACGCGGGCGGGGCAGTGCAACTACACGGCGCACCGCATCACGGTGTCGCGGTACCTGGCGGCCCGGTACGACGACGACGAGATCCACCAGATCCTGCTGCACGAGGTGGCGCACGCCCTGGCCGGGGCGGCTGCGGCGCACGGGCCGTCGTGGGTGTCCATCGCCCGGTCCATCGGCTACGAGGGGTCGCGGCTGCACGACGGCACGCGGGCCGACGAGCTGGCGCCCTGGGTCGGCGTCTGCCCGGCGGGCCACTCCTTCTACCGGCACCGGAAGCCGGCGGCGCGGCTCTCGTGCAGCCTCTGCGCCCGCGGGTTCTCGCCGGCGCACCTGATCGCCTGGACCCGCCGCGACGTCACGGCGGCCCGCCGCGCGACCCCCCGCTCGGCCTAGTCGGCTCTAGCCGTTGCCGAGGGTCTGGCGGGCGAGGTCGCTGTACCAGAGGGAGCCGTAGGACGTCACGCCGAGATGTTCGGGCTGCGACCCCGCGAACGGAGGCTTCGAGAACGAGACGTTGCCCCAGAGGTCGACGCGGCCGAGGCCCCTCTCGCCGTCGGTGAAGGCGAGGTCGACGTCGTCGGCTGAGACGAGGTGGCGGGGAACCACCGGGCTGAACGACGGTGACGGGATGGTGATGCGCTTCGTGACGGTGCCGTCGGTCGCGACCTTCACGACGGTGTCGATGCCGCCGACCCAGACGCCGCCCGAGGCGGCCGCGGTCAGGCCGGTGAAACCGCTGACGCCGACCGGAATGATGTCGAGGGCGCCCGTCACCGGGTCGTAGGCCCCGAGGGAGCCGTAGCCGTCGCGGGTGTACCAGAGCCGGCCGTCGTCGGCCGCAGCGATGCCGTAGACGCCAGCACCGGCCGGGTCGGGCACTCGGGTGATGGTGCCGTCGAGCGCGATGCGGCCGATGCCGCCGTTCGACGGGTCGCCGAACCAGAGGGCGCCGTCGGGACCGTTCGTCAGCGACGTCGCCATGTCGAAGGCGCCGCCGAGCGGATACTCCGTCACGTCTCCCGTCGCCGGGTCGAGCCGCCCGATGCCGGCGTTCAGGAAGTCGCCGAACCAGATCGTGCCGTCGCTCGCCGCCGCCAGATCGGAGATGCCGGGCGCGAGGGCGCCCAGGCGGAAGTGCTCGACCATTGCGGGCGCGGCGGCCGGCACCTTCACGATCTCGTTCTCGAGCGTGTCGGCGTACCAGACGATGTCCCCGGGCGCCACGACCAGCGGCCCGGGACTGCCGCCCGCGGTCGCCGCCCCGTACTCGTGCCACGTCGCGTAGTCCCGCGGCGGCAGCTCCCACGCCCCGGCCGGCCCGGTGGCCGTTGCGATCGGCGCCGCGAGTGCAGCGAGGACGGCGGCGAACGCGACGGTGCGTCGGCGGATGGAGATGGACATGGGGCTCCTCGGATCGGTCGGCGCCGGGGTGGGCGTCGACCGATCACGCTAAGGGAGGAGTGCCGCGGAGCATCCTGAGCAGTTTCTGCTCAACGATGCGGACAGAAGGCCGGGTCAGTCGGTGACCTGGACTTCCTTCCAGAAGGCGACGTAGTCGGAGAAGTCCTTGCCGACGCGGTCGAAGGCGCCCTCGTAGGGGTGCGGGTAGCTCCAGGCGCGATCCTTCAGGAGCTCGTCGCCGTTTTTCACGCTGAAGTACTGGCACTCGCCCTTCCAGGGGCAGGTGTAGGGCGTCGGGCTCTTCTCGAGGTACTGCGAGTTGACGCTCGCGGGCGGGAAGTACCAGTTGCCCTCGATGGCGATCAGGTCGTCTTTCGGGGCTTCGGCGATGACGGTGCCGTTCAGGACAGCTTTCATGTGACCTCCAATGTCGATCTCACGCTACGCCTTCGCGCCGGCGTCCAGGCGGATCGTCAGGTCCAGAGCAGGCTGTGCGAGCGGAAGTCGTTGAGCCAGAGATGACCCTGCCCGTCGACGGCGATCTCGGTTCGGAAGCCCGACAGCGGATCGATGTGCACCGATCCGCTCTCGCTCACGGTCGCGTACCCGTAGTTCGCGTCGATGAAGAGGAGTTCGGTGTCGGCGTCGCCGGCGATCTCACCGCCGACCATGTCGAGCGGCCGCACGGGCGAGGTGCCCGGTGCGGTGACGTCGTGCACCTCGACCGTGCCGTCGGGATGGATCCGGGTCAGTTCGTCGTCTCCGCTCAGCCAGACGGAGCCGCTCGCCCCCACGGCCAGCTCGACGCCGGATGCGGCACCGACGCGCAGATCGGAGAAGACCCCCGAGATCGGGTCGATTGCGCCCACCCGGTCGGAACCGCTGCGTGAGTACCAGATCCGCCCGTCCGGGCCGGCCACCATCGCGAAGATCTGAGCTCCGCGCGGCTCGCGGTGGATGGTCATTAAGCCGGCCGGGTCGACGCGCACCAGCGTGGCGCCGTAGGGGTCGCTCATCCAGATGTTCCCGTCGGCCCCGATCACCATCGTCCTCGGGGCGCCCGAGAGCCCGGTCAGCGGCTGCGAGGTGATGGAACCGGTGGCGGGGTCGAGCCGGTTGAGCGTCTTGGCGATGTCGTCGGCGAACCAGAGCGAGCCGTCGGGTGCGCCCACCATCGCCGTCACCCAGCTGCGGCCGGCGATCGGGAACGGGGTCTGCACGTGGGTGCGCTGGTCGACGCGCACGAGGGAGTGCGGCGTGGTGTCGTCGACGTACCAGAGGTCGCCCGCCGCGTCGGTGGTGAGCACGTCGGCGCCGCCCGACGGCCCGACGAGCTCGAGGTCGTGCCAGAGGGAGATCGCCATCGGCGGCAGGTCGAGGGCCTCGGCCGGCGAGGCGGCACCCACCCCTGCGCCGACACCGGGCGCGATGAGCGCGAGGGCGAGCGCTCCGACCGTGAGAGACAGCCGGCGTCGTCGTGCCGGGGCGTGGGACGTGCGGGCTCGGGCGATTTCGGACATGGTTCTCCCTGGGTCTGGCGCTCGTTGTCGCGCAGTCACAGGACAGCACGCTCACGGCTGTCCCCCAGCTGAGTAATTCCTGCTCCAATTCCCCGGTCGCCAGGGGAGACTGTGAGGATGCGCGTACTGCTGAAGCTCGTCCTCGACTGCGATCCCGATGCCGCCTGGCGGGCGATCCGCTCCCCCGCGGTGTTCCGGGAGGTGTCGAGCCCGCTGGTCGAGATCGAGTCGCTGGCGGCCGACGGGTTCCCGACGGTGTGGGAGCCGGGCCAGCATCCGGTCGAGATGCGCGGCGGCGGGGTGATCCCGATGGGCAAGCAGATCATCCGCCTGAACTTCGAGACCCGGCAGCACGGCGACGTGCGCATCGTGCACGACTCGGGGCAGGGCGTCACGGGTGCCGTCAGCACCATCAAGCTGTGGGACCACCAGATGGCCATCGCCCCCGACCCCGCCGGCACGGGCAAGACGCTCTACCGCGACCAGCTGAAGATCGGCGCGGGCGTGCTGACGCCGTTCGCCTGGTACAGCCTGTGGGCGTTCTGGCAGTGGCGCGGCCGCAAGCTGCAGCAGCTCGCGCCGACCTGGGCGTACGACCTGCCGCAGAGCGACGACGAGACGTCCGAGGTCGGCACCGAGACGGCCGGCGCGTGAACGTCCGCGCGGTCACGGCACTCGAGACGGCCGACTGGCGGATGCGCGTGTTCGGCATCTACGACGAGGTGCGTCGCCTCACCGCCGCCGGGCAGGTGTTGGACGCGCATGCGTTCTGGCGCGACGAACGCGACGGGCTGTTCGCCGCGCATCCGGCCACCCCGCTGCTGCCCGAGGATCGGGAGGGATTCAGCGGCCTGCCCGTCGCTCCCTACGACCCGGCGTGGCGCTTCGAGGTGACGATCGACGAGCCCTCCGACGACGATCCGCGGCCGCGCTCGTTCGAGTTCGCGACCGGCACCGACGGCGTGGTGCCGTTCGAGCTGCTCGGCGTCGCGCGCATCGACGGTGTCGGCGAGCTCGACGTCTGGCGCCTCGCCTCGTACGGCGGCGGCCTGTTCGTGCCCGTGAAGGACGCGCTGGCGGGCACGCCCGGCGGCACCTACGGCGGCGGGCGGTACCTGATCGACACGATCAAGGGGGCGTCGCTGAACCCGGCCCTCGCACCCGATGCCGACCCGTCCGACGGCGGCAGGCTCGTGCTCGACTTCAACTTCGCCTACAACCCCTCCTGTGCCTACGACCCGGCCTGGGCGTGCCCCCTGGCGCAGCCCGGCAACCGCGTCGCGGTGCCGATCGCCGTCGGCGAGAGCTACGGCGACCCGACCCTCGGGGTCGATGCGCTAGACTGAAGGCACTCGAGGGCTCGATAGCGAGCCCCGTGCGTCGAAAGAACGCTCCCTCTTCTCTGGGTGTGGCCTCGTGTGCCGCTCCATTTGCAGATACTTCTTGCGGCGAACGGATGCACCGTCGGTGCGTTCGCCATCACTCCGGATGGGCTGCGGGAATGCGGCGTGTCCGGACGAATGCCTGAAAGGCAGTCACCTTTGTCCCAGACCCCCACCTCCTTCGCCGCGCTCGGCGTCCCCGCTCCCCTGGTGGCCACGCTCACCGCGAGCGGCATCACCGAGCCGTTCCCGATCCAGGTCGACACTCTTCCCGACACCCTGAACGGCCGCGACGTGCTCGGCCGTGGCAAGACCGGCTCGGGCAAGACCCTGGCCTTCTCCATCCCGATGGTCGCCCGCCTCGGCGGCACCCTCGCCGGCGGCAAGCGCCGCCCCGGCCGCCCCGTCGGCCTCGTGCTGGCCCCGACCCGCGAGCTCGCCACCCAGATCGACGCCGTCCTCGCACCGATGGCCAAGGCCTACGGCATGACCACCACCACCATCTTCGGCGGCGTCTCGCAGTCCCGCCAGGTCGCCGCCCTCAAGGCCGGCGTCGACATCGTCGTGGCCTGCCCCGGCCGCCTCGAAGACCTGATGAAGCAGGGCTTCGTCTCGCTCGACGCCGTCGAGATCACCGTGCTCGACGAGGCCGACCACATGGCCGACCTGGGCTTCCTGCCCGTCGTCACGCGCATCCTCGACAAGACCCCCTCGAACGGGCAGCGCCTGCTGTTCTCGGCCACGCTCGACAACGGCGTGGACAAGCTGGTGCGCCGCTTCCTCCACAACGAGGTGCTGCACTCGGTCGACGAGGCCAACTCGCCCGTCGCCGCGATGACCCACCACGTGTTCGAGACCGAGTCGGTCGAGTCCAAGCGCGTGCTGGTCGAGAAGCTCGCCTCGGGCACCGGCCGCCGCATCCTCTTCATGCGCACCAAGCACCACGCGAAGAAGCTCGCGAAGCAGCTCACCGCGTCGGGCATCCCGGCCGTCGATCTGCACGGCAACCTCTCGCAGGTCGCCCGTGACCGCAACCTGGCCGCGTTCAGCGCCGGTACCGTCAAGGTGCTCGTCGCGACCGACGTCGCCGCCCGTGGCGTGCACGTCGACGACATCGAGCTCGTCATCCACGTCGACCCGCCGGAGGAGCACAAGGCTTACCTGCACCGCTCGGGCCGCACCGCCCGCGCCGGCTCGGCGGGCGACGTCGTCACGATCATGCTGCCCGCGCAGCGCAAGGACGTGAAGGACCTCCTCCGCAAGGCGGCCATCCAGGTCACCCCCGAGGTCGTCACGGCCGACTCCGCGTCGGTCAGCGCCCTCGTCGGCGAGGTCGCCGCGTACGTCAAGCCCGTGCTCACGCCGCTGCCCGAGTCGGGTCAGCGTCGCACCGGCAACGACGGCGTCTCGCGCGGTCGCAACGGCGGCACGTCCACCGGCGCCAACGCGCAGCGCAAGCGCACCGGGCGCGGCGGCGCGGGTGCGGCCGGCGGCTCCGGTGAGGGTGTCGGCGCCGGTTCGCGCTCGGGCGGTGCCGGCGGCAACGGCGGCGCGGGTCGCGGTCGTCGCGGCGGTTCCGCCGGTGGCGGCGTCGGCGGCGGAAGCCGTTCGTTCTACAGCACCTCCTCGGGCGGCTCCGGCGCGGGCTCCTCGAGCCACGGCTCGGCGTCGGGCTCCGGCGAGGGCGGCCGTCGCGGCGGCCAGGGCGGGCAGGGCGGCGGAGCCGACCGGGCCCGTCAGTCGGCAGCCTCGTTCTCGGCCAACTCGGCCGGCGGTCGTCGCCGCTCGCGCTGATCGAGCATCCTGAACCATCGAACGGCCCGTCTCCTCGCGAGGCGGGCCGTTCGCCGTCTGCGGGCGTGCCCACAGACGAGCGGATGCGCGGCCGACGCACCCCCCACGGCTACTGCGGGTGCACCGTCTCGTGCCGCGCGAGCATCGCCACGAACTCCTCGATGCGGCGGGCCCGCGTCTCGGCGCGCTTGAGGTTGTGCAGGCGGAACAGGATCGCGTAGCGGTTCTGGCTCGACAGGGTGGCGAAGAAGGCCTTCGCCTCGGGGTTCGCCTCGAGCGCGGCGGCGAGGTCGGGCTGCACCTCGATGGTGCGCTGCGAGTCGTAAGCGGCCTCCCACCGGCCGTCGTTCTTCGCCAGGTCGATCTCGGCGTGGCCGGCCGGGCGCATCCGCCCCGCCTCGATCAGGGCCTCGACCCGCAGGCGGTTGACCTTCGACCAGAGGCTGCGGGGGCGCCGCGGGGTGAAGGTCTGCAGGAAGAAGTCGCCGTCGAGGGCGTTGCGGATGCCGTCGATCCAACCGTGGCAGAGGGCCACGTCGAGGGCGTCGGAGTGGCTGACCGTGGCGTGCTCGCTGCCCTTCTTGGCGATGCGGAGGCGCACGCCGGGCTCGCTCGCGCCGTGCTCGGCGAGGAAGGCGTCGAAGGCCGCGGCGTCGTCGAACTGGTGGTGCGGGTAGTCGGCGGGCACGGCGGGCTCCTTCGCGGCGGCCGTCAGGGTCTCGAACGGGTGCCGCCGAGCCTGAACGGATGCTGCCGAGACTAGAGCAGGCGCCCGACCGAGGCCAGGGCCGAGCGGAGGAGGCCGCCGCGACCGCCCTCCATCTCGTCGGCGACGGCGTTGGAGGCCGCCTCCTGCGGGGTCATCCAGGTGAGCTCGAGGGCGTCCTGGCGGGGCTCGCAGGTGCCCGTGACCGGGACGACGTAGGCGAGGGAGACCGCGTGCTGGCGCTCGTCGTAGAAGGGCGAGACACCGGGCAGCGGGAAGTACTCGGCGACCTGGAACGGCACCGGGCTGGCCGGCAGCTGCGGGAACGCCATCGGCCCGAGGTCCTTCTCGAGGTGGCGGAAGAGCGCGTCCCGGAGGGTCTCGCCGTACATCACGCGACCCGAGACGAGGGTGCGGGCGATGGTGCCGCTCGGGCCGACACGGAGCAGCACACCGACCTCGACCACCTGCCCCAGGCCGTCGACCCGCACGGGCACCGCTTCGACGTAGAGCAGCGGCAGGCGGCGCCTGATCTCGGCGAGCTCGCCGTCGCTCAGCCAGCCGGAGTTCGGGTCGGGGGTGCGAACGCTCATACCCCATTCTTACCCGATGCCCACCCGCGTCCGCGCCGATGTCGGTGGTGTGGGACAGGATGAGGGGATGAGCGACGTGCTCGACCAGTTCTCCCCCGCGACCCGCGAGTGGTTCCGTGGTGCCTTCTCCGGGCCGACCGCGGCGCAGGAGGGCGCCTGGACGGCGGTCTCCAGCGGGGCGCACGCGTTGGTCGTGGCGCCGACCGGCTCGGGCAAGACGCTGGCGTCGTTCCTCTGGGCGATCGACCGGCTGGCGACGACACTGAGCGACGACAAGCCGCGCAAGACCTCGGTGCTCTACGTCTCGCCGCTGAAGGCGCTGGCGGTCGACGTCGAGCGCAACCTCCGCTCGCCGCTCGTCGGCATCACGCAGACGGCGAAGCGGCTGGGTGCGAAGCCGCCGGTCATCACGGTGGGCGTGCGCTCGGGCGACACCCCGGCGGCCGACCGGCGGGGGCTCGCCAAGAACCCGCCCGACATCCTCATCACGACGCCCGAGTCGCTGTTCCTCATGCTCACCTCGAGCGCCCGCGAGTCGCTCGCCGAGGTCACGACGGTGATCATCGACGAGGTGCACGCGGTCGCGGCGACCAAGCGCGGGGCGCACCTCGCCGTGAGCCTCGACCGGCTCGACACGCTGCTGCCCCAGCCGGCGCAGCGCATCGGGCTGTCGGCCACGGTGCGACCGCGGGAGGAGGTGGCGCGGTTCCTGGCGGGCGGCCGTCCGGTGACGATCGTGGCGCCGCCGTCGACGAAGAAGTTCGACCTGCAGGTCGTCGTGCCGGTCGAGGACATGTCGCAGATCCCGCCCGCCGAGAACCGGTCGGTGCTGGAGGGCTCGGCCGCGGCGGCGAGTGCACCGGAGCAGGGGTCGATCTGGCCGCACGTCGAGGAGGACATCGTCGACCGCATCCTCGAGCACCGCTCGTCGATCGTGTTCGCGAACTCCCGGCGGCTGGCCGAGCGGCTGACCGCGCGGCTGAACGAGATCTACAGCGAGCGGCTCGCCACGGCGCTGGAGCTCGAGCGCGGGGTCGACGCGATGCTCGAGGAGGGCGTCGAGCGGCTGCTACGCGAGGCGGGGGCGACCGTGTCGCTGCCGCCCGTCGAGGGGTCGATGCCGCCGATGGATGGGGCGACAGCGGCTGGGGCCGGTGGGGCGGCACGCGCATCCGCGTCGCCCGCGCAGCTGATGGGGCAGGCCGGTCAGACCGAGGGTGCCGAGCTCGTGCTCGCGCGCGCCCACCACGGCTCGGTCTCGAAAGAGCAGCGGGCCATCATCGAGGACGACCTGAAGTCGGGGCGGCTGCGCTGCGTCGTCGCCACCTCGAGCCTCGAGCTCGGCATCGACATGGGCGCCGTCGACCTCGTGGTGCAGGTCGAGGCCCCGCCGTCGGTCGCGAGCGGCCTGCAGCGGGTCGGTCGCGCCGGGCACCAGGTGGGCGAGGTGTCGAAGGGGCTGCTGTACCCGAAGCACCGCGCCGACCTCATCCACTCGGCGGTCGTCTCGCTGCGCATGAGCGAGGGCCTGATCGAGACGCTGTCGGTGCCGGCGAATCCGCTCGACATCCTCGCCCAGCAGACGGTCGCGGCCTGCGCCCTCGAGCCGATCGACGTGGAGGAGTGGTTCGACGTCATGCGCCGAAGCGCCTCCTTCACGAACCTGCCGCGCTCGGCCTACGAGGCGACGCTCGACCTGCTCTCGGGCCTCTATCCCTCCGACGAGTTCGCCGAGCTGCGCCCGCGCCTCGTCTGGGACCGTGACGCCGGCACCCTCACCGGCCGCCCCGGCGCCCAGCGCCTCGCGGTCACGAGCGGCGGCACCATCCCCGACCGGGGGCTCTTCGGCGTCTTCATGGTGGGCGGCGAGCCGACGGATGCCGATCCGTCGACCGGGTCGGCCCGCTCCGCTCCGGGCCGCCGGGTGGGCGAGCTCGACGAGGAGATGGTCTACGAGTCGCGGGTCGGTGACGTGTTCGCGCTGGGAGCGACGAGCTGGCGCATCCACGAGATCACCCACGACCGCGTGCTGGTGACGCCGGCGTTCGGGCAGCCGGGGCGGCTGCCGTTCTGGCGCGGCGAGGGCATCGGCCGCCCCGCCGAGCTCGGTCGGGCGATCGGCGAGTTCACCCGCTCGGTGGCCGCGGCCGACGAGGAGGGCGCCCGTACGCTCTCCGAGCGGGCGGGGCTCGACGAGTGGGCGGCGGCGAACCTCGTGGCCTTCATCACCGAGCAGCGCGAGGCCACCGGTCACGTGCCGAGCGACCGCACGATGGTGGTGGAGCGGTTCCGCGACGAGCTCGGCGACTGGCGCGTGGTGCTGCATTCCCCGTACGGCATGCAGGTGCACTCACCGTGGGCGCTGGCGATCAACGCGCGCATCCGGGAGCGCTTCGGCATCGACGCGAACGCGGTCGCGAGCGACGACGGCATCGTCGTGCGGCTGCCCGACACCGAGAGCGAGCCGCCGTCGGCCGAGCTGTTCCTGTTCGACCCGGCCGAGCTCGAGCAGCTCGTCACCGAGGAGGTCGGCGGCTCGGCGCTGTTCGCGTCGCGGTTCCGCGAGAACGCGGCCCGGGCGCTGCTGCTCCCGCGCCAGAACCCCGGCAAGCGGTCGCCGCTCTGGCAGCAGCGGCAGCGCTCGGCGCAGCTGCTCGAGGTGGCGCGCAAGTACCCGTCGTTCCCGATCATCCTCGAGACGGTGCGCGAGTGCCTGCAGGACGTCTACGACCTGCCGTCGCTGCTCGCCCTCGCGCGCGACCTCGATGCCCGGCGCATCCGCGTGGTCGAGGTCGAGTCGGGCGAGCCGTCGCCCTTCGCCCGCTCGCTGCTGTTCGGTTACGTCGCCTCCTTCGTCTACGAGGGCGACAGCCCGCTGGCCGAGCGGCGGGCGGCGGCGCTGGCGCTCGACCCGAGCCTGCTGTCCGAGCTGCTGGGTCGCGCCGAGCTGCGCGAGCTGCTCGACCCGTCGGTCATCGACGACACCGAGCGCGAGCTGCAGCGTCTCGCGCCCGACCGGCGCGCGCGCGACCTCGAGGGCGTGGCCGATCTGCTGCGGATGCTGGGGCCCCTCACCACCGCCGAGGTGCAGGCCCGCTCGCTGGAGTTCGACGTCACCGCAGCGCTCACCGAGCTGGTGGCGGCGAAGCGGGCGCTGCCGGTGACGTTCGCGGGGCGTCCGCAGTGGGCGAGCATCGAAGACGCGGGGCGGCTCCGCGACGCGCTCGGGGTGCCGATTCCCTTCGGCGTTCCCGACGCCTTCATCGCGCCGGTCGAGCATCCGGTGATCGACCTCGTCAGCCGCTACGCGCGCACGCACGGGCCGTTCCTCGCGCACGAGGTCGCGGCCCGGTTCGGGCTGGGCGTGGCGGTGGTGACGGATGCGCTGCGGCGGCTCTCGGCCGACCGACGTGTCGTCGAAGGGGAGTTCAGGCCTACGGGGTCGGGGCCGGTGTCTGCGGGCGTGTCTCCCGAGGGGGCGTCCGTGGAGTCGTCGCTGGGGTCATCCGGTGACGGCGCGGCCATAGCGGTGCTCGACGGCGGGCCGTTCCCGTCGGAGCTGCCGGCGCTCGGGCAGGCCGGGGGCACGGAGTGGTGCGACGCCGAGGTGCTGCGGCGGCTGCGCAGCCGGTCGCTCGCCGCGCTGCGGCACGAGGTGGAACCGGTGGGAACGCAGACGCTCGCGCGCTTCCTGCCGTCGTGGCAGCACGTCGGCGGATCGCTCCGCGGCGTCGACGGCGTGCTGACCGTCATCGAACAGCTCGCCGGCGTGCCGGTGCCGGCCTCGGCGTGGGAGAACCTCGTGCTGCCCGCCCGGGTGCGCGACTACAGCCCGGCCATGCTCGACGAGCTCACGGCCTCGGGCGAGGTCGTCTGGTCGGGGCGCGGGTCGCTGCCGGGCAGTGACGGGTGGGTCGCGTTCCACACGCTCGACACGCTGCCGCTGTCGGCCACGCCGCCCGAGCCGTTCGACGAGACGCCCGTGCACGCGGCGGTGCTGGCTGCGCTGTCGCGCGGTGGGGCGTACTTCTTCCGGTCGCTGGCCGACGAGGTGGGGGCGGCGATCCTGCGGGGCGCGGTGCCCGACGACGGGGCGGCGGCTGTCAGAGCGTCGGGGCCGGACTCAGCATCTGCCACGGCCTCGGGTTCGGCCGCCTCGGCGCTCGTCGTGCCGCCCACCGACCAGGCCGTCGTCGACGCCATCTGGGATCTGGTGTGGGCCGGGCTCGTGACGAACGACACGGTCGCACCGCTCCGCACCCTCACCGGATCGGGGAAGGCCGCTCACGCCACCAAGCGGCCCGCGACCCGCTCGCGCATGTACCGCGGCCGGGGCATCGCCCGCGCCTCGATGCTGACGCGGGTCGGCCCGCCCACCGCGGGCGGGCGCTGGTCGCTGCTGCCCGAGCCCGTCGGCGACGCCACGCTCCGCGCTCACGGCACCGCCGAGATGCTGCTCGACCGCTACGGTCTGGTCACCCGCGGCTCGGTGATGAACGAGCGCGTGCCCGGCGGCTTCGCGCTGGTCTACCGGGTGCTCAGCCAGTTCGAGGAGTCGGGACGCTGCCGGCGCGGGTACTTCGTCGAGACTCTGGGCGCGGCGCAGTTCGCCACGGGCGGCACCATCGACCGCCTCCGCGGCTTCGCCCCCGACGCCGTCGGGCGCGACAGCGGCCGTGACCGCGCCCCGGAGGCCATGACGCTGGCCGCGACCGATCCGGCCAACCCGTTCGGCGCCGCCCTGCCGTGGCCGACCGTCGAAGGCCACAAGCCCGGACGCAAGGCGGGCGCGCTGGTCGTGCTCGTCGACGGGGTCCTCACGCTCTACCTCGAGCGCGGCGGCAAGACGGCGCTGGCCTTCAGCGACTCCGAGGAGGTGCTCGCCGTGGCCACCCGCTCGCTCGCCCAGGCGGTGACCACCGGGCGGGTCGACAAGCTCGCGGTCGAGCGGGTGAACGGCGACTTCGTGCTCGGCACCACCGTCGGCGGCGCGCTCGAGGCCGCGGGCTTCACCGGCACACCCAGGGGGTTGAGGCTCCGTGCCTGAGGGCGACACCGTCTACCGAACGGCGGTGCACCTCGATGAGGCGCTGGCGGGGAGGGTGCTCACGCGCTGCGACATCCGGGTGCCGCAGCATGCCGCGGTGGACTTCACCGGCCAGACGGTGGAGGCAGTGGTGGCCCGGGGCAAGCATCTGCTGACGCGGGTGGGGGCGGCGAGCATCCACACGCACCTCAAGATGGAGGGGTCGTGGCACATCTACCGGCACGGCACCGCGTGGCGACGGCCGGCGCACCAGGCGCGCATCATCCTCGAGAACGCCGATTGGGTGGCGGTGGGGTTCGACCTCGGCACGGTCGAGATCGTGCCGCGCGAGATGGAGGACGAGGTCGTCGGGCACCTCGGGCCCGACCTGCTCGGCCCGGACTGGGACGCCGAGGAGGCCGTGCGGCGCCTCGCGGCCGACGGGGCGCGCGAGATCGACGTGGCGCTGCTGGATCAGCGGAACCTCGCCGGGCTCGGCAACGTCTACGCGAACGAGCTGTGCTTCCTGCGCGGGGTGCGGCCGCAGCGGCCGGTGGCCGAGGTGCCCGATCTGCCGGCGGTCGTGGCGCTGGCGAAGAAGCTGATCACGGTGAACCGCGACCGGGTCGAGCGCACGACGACGGGCGACCTCCGGCCGGGCAAGCAGGTGTGGGTGTACGGGCGCGAGAACAAGCCGTGCCGGCGGTGCGGCACGCGCATCCGGCACGGGCAGCTGGGGGCGTCGGAGCTGTCGCTGCGGGCGACGTATTGGTGCCCGCACTGCCAGACGTAGGGGTGGTCGCGGCGCGCCCGCGGGACCGGGCGTGTCGTCAGGGGGCGCCGGGCGGCGGCGCGGGGAGGTCGGCGGCGGCGAGGGCCGCGAGTTGGCGTTTGAGGGCGACCTGGCGGTAGGAGGTGTCGAGGAGCTCGGCGACGAAGGTCCAGTCCGTGGCGGGGCCGAGGTCGATGGCGAGCCAGCCCGCGGGGCCGAAGTAGGGCGGCACGAAGACGTCGTCGAGCTCCGAGAGGGCGGGATGCTCATCCGTCGCCGGCTTGAACACCACGCTCTGCGGCCGGTGCATCGACGCGCCCGCGATGGCGAAGAGCTTCTTGCCCGCGCGGAAGGTGGGCCTCCCCCAGGCCTCGACCTCGGCCGACTCGGGGTAGCGCAGGCAGATCTCGCGAAGGCGCGCGACCACGGCATCGTCGGGGTCGAACAGTCGCGGATGCTCCATGCCCGGCATGCTACGCCCGCCGCCGTCCGGGCGATAGCCGCGCGGACGAGAGCGGTAGATTCGGACCATGGATGATACGCAGCTCGAGATCGACGACAGCGCGGTGGTGTGGTCGGTGCCGCGCGAGGAACTGTCCGAGAGGCTCGTCGACGAGCCGCTCGTGATCGTCATGCACGGCCGCGGATCGCACGAGAACGACCTCGCCCAGCTGCTGCCGATGCTGCCGGCCGACGCCGTCTACGCGTTCCTCCGCGCGCCCATCTCGGGTGAGCCGTGGGGGATGGGCGGCTGGAGCTGGTTCCCGCTCGACGCCCCCGGCGGCGTCACCTCCGAGGCCGCGACCGTCGCCGCGTCGGCCGTGCTCGGCTGGCTCGACCGCGTCGAGGCCGAGTACGGGGCCCCGCGGGCCGTCGCGGCGATGGGGTTCTCGCAGGGCGGCATGATGTCGATCCAGCTGCTCCGGATGCGCGTGCACCGGTTCGCCGCGGCCGTGAACCTCTCGGGCGCGATTGCACCCGGGGTGCTCCCGTCCGACGAGGAGCTGGCTGCGGTGCGGCCGCCGCTGTTCTGGGGGCGCGACGTCGCCGACCCCGTCATCGCGGCCGAGGCGATCGCGCGGACGGCGGAGTTCGTGCCGGGGCGGTTCCGGGTGGTGGAGCGGGTGTATCCGGGGATCGCGCACTCCATCTCACGGGAGGAGCTGGATGACGTGTCGGCGTTCCTGCGGGTGACGCTCGGGCTCGAGGGGATGGTGTGAGGCGCGCGGGTTCGCGGTGGTGAAGAAGAAGGGCGGCGGGGCGGGGGCGGGACCCACGACGGCGGCGACGCTGGGGCTGGTGCGGGCGGGCATCCGCTTCGTGCCGCATGTGTACGAGCACGATTCGGCGGCCACGGACTTCGGCGCCGAGGCCGCCCGGGAGCTCGGGGTCGACGCGGCGCGCGTGTTCAAGACGCTGATGGTCGCGACCGACGCCGGATTCGGGATCGGGATCGTGTCGGTGCGCGACCAGCTCGACCTCAAGGCGCTGGCCGGAGCGCTCGGGGCGAAGAAGGCGGCGATGGCCGACAAGGCGGTCGCCGAGCGGAAGAGCGGCTACGTCGTCGGCGGGATCTCGCCGATCGGGCAGAAGACTCCGCTCGCGACGGTGCTCGACGATGCGGCGCTGGAGTTCGCGACGATCTTCGTGTCGGGTGGGCGGCGGGGGTTTGACATCGAGCTGGCGCCGCTGGATCTGGTGGCGGCGGTGCGGGGGCGGGTGGAGCGGATCCGCCGGGGCTGACCGGTCGTGCTCCGTCGGATGGAGCGCGGCCAGGGGCGGGTTAGCGGCCTGAGCCGAGCGAGCGGCGGCTCGTGGGCCGGCGGGGCGGTCAGGCGCCGAGGAGGGCGGTGGTCCAGGTGCGGAGGAACGCGGCGCCGGCGGCGTCGTTGGTGAGGGCCGGGTCGTCGGCGACGAGCACCGGGTAGGACTTGTCGAGGCGGCCGTCGGCCGGGCGCACGTCGACGTGCTCGACGTGGAAGTCGTGGGCGTGCAGCCAGTCGGCCATCGCGTAGTCGGTGCGGGAGTCGCCGACCGTGTGCCAGCGGTGGGGCACCGGGCCGGTCGCCTCGATCAGGGCGATGGCGCGTTCGGCGCCGTAGTCCTTGCCGACGACGATCGATTCGATGTCGACCGAGATGATCGTGGGGTCGATGCGCTTCGTGACGCTCCCGTCGGACGCCGGGAACGATTCGTTCCTCCACATCACGCCGTAGTCGAATTCTCTGCACAGATCGACGGCGGCGCGGCAGAAGTCGTCCTGCACCGCGAGATAGTCGGACGACTCGACGTCGGTGCGCTGCTCGACGGCGAGGGACGCGCGCTTGGTGTGGTCGAAGAACATCCACTCCGCGAAGCGCTCGTCGACCATCCGCTCGACCGCGGTCGAGAACTCCTTCGTCGGAACGAGGCTCCCCGCCATGAACAGCTCCCCCGCCCCGTCGGGCGTGATCGCGAACCACACCGCGCCCTTCTCGCAGACGCCGAACACCCGCGCGTCGGCGCTGAGCCCGCCGTCGACCAGCGGGCCGACGACCTCGCCCTTGAGGAAGCCGTCGGAGCGCCCCGTGTTGAACGCGATCGGGATGCCGGCGTTCGCGAGCGCCACGAGATCGGCGGCGATCGAGGGGATGGCGATGGTGCGGGTGACGGGGTTCGCGATCGGCCCGTCGACGTCGAGCAGCAGGCCGAGGGCGGGGGTCTCAGAAGTCACCCGACCATTATCCCGGGCGACGGATGCGCGTTCCGCCGCCGGCCGCACGCTGACTTGTCGGTTCGGCGCCTCGCGGGTCGGCGCCTCGCGGGTCGGCACCTCGCGGGTCGGCACCTCGAGCGACGACTCGCGGTCAGGACGGGAGGGCGCGACCGAAGGCCGTGTGGATGCCCGGCGAGAAGAGCACCGAGTCGGGTGCGCGGCCGGCGAGGTCGGGGAACCCGGCGGCGGCGAGCAGCTCGTCGTCGAGGAACCGGAGTTCGGCGTCGACGATCGTCCACGGCGGGTGCTCGTTCGGGATGAAGCGGGTGCGGCCGCCTCGGGCGATGTGCAGGCCCCACCGGGCGGTGAGGAAGACCGCGAGCTCGTCGGTCGAGCGGTCGATGGTGCCCGGGCGGGCGTCGATGCGCGAGTGCGGGCCGGGGCGTCCTCCGAAGCCGAGCTCGCCGAGCCGCTCCGAGCGGTAGCTGATCGTGCGGTCGGCGGCCGTGCTGATCGACATCCGCGCCCAGCGGTAGGGCAGGCCGAAGAGCACGTGGGCGGCCGAGACGGCGGCGAGGCGCGACGACTCGAGCGACGAGAACACGACGCCACGACGGCCGCTCTCGTCGACGGAGTAGAGGCGCACGTTGATCTCGGGGAAGGTCCCGGCGTAGGGGATGGGGCCGAGCGGGTGGAAGCCCGGGGCCGTGGCGTTGGCCAGACGGAACGGGATTAGGCCGACCCAGGCCGAACCGTCGAAGACGTCGGGCCGGGTGCCGGGCGGGAGATGCGGTGCGACGACCGCCGGGTCGACGCGCCAGTGCAGGAAGGTCAGCGACTGCCAGTCCTGCTCGTGCAGGAGGCCCGCGAGTGGCGGCGCGATCCGACTCACTGCTTCGGGCTCGGCGACACGATCATGGGCCGGCGTGACGGTGACGTCGGTCGCATCGGTGGGGTCGGTGGGGTCGGTCGCGCCGGTCGCGCCAGTTGCGCCGGTCGCGCCGGTGGAGCCGGTCGCGCCGGTGCAGCCGGTCGCGCCGGTGGGGTCGGTCGCGCCGTCGGGAGCGGAGGCAGGGGCGGGGGTGGGGGTGGTCACGTGGGGTCAGTCGTCGGCGTCGATGCCGATGACGGTGATGTCGACGCCGGGCGAGAGGAGGATGTCGGCGCGCTTGTAGCGGCCCTCGCCCACGTTGACCTCGAGCCAGGACGGCACGGCGGTCTCGACGGCGGAACGGATCTCCTCCTTGACCTCCTCGAGGTCGCGGCCCGAGATGGAGTACTGCTTGCCTGCGTACAGGATGTTGATCCGCTTCACGTCGTGCATCCTTCCTTCGTTGCTCAGCGTACTTCGATGACCGCGCTTCGGCCCCAGCGGATAGGGTCGGAAGGTGACCTCCGCCATCGCCACTCCGTACGAAGACCTGCTGCGCGAGACGCTCGAGCACGGCACCCCGAAGTCCGACCGCACGGGCACCGGTACGCGCAGCGTGTTCGGCCGGCAGCTGCGCTTCGACCTCGCCGAGGGCTTCCCTCTGATCACGACCAAGCGCGTGCACTTCAAGTCGATCGCGTACGAGCTGCTCTGGTTCCTGCGGGGCGAGAGCAACGTGCGCTGGCTGCAGGAGCACGGGGTGAGCATCTGGGACGAGTGGGCCGACGCCGACGGCGAGCTGGGCCCGGTCTACGGCGTGCAGTGGCGGTCGTGGCCGACGCCCGACGGCGCACAGATCGACCAGATCCAGCAGGTGATCGACACGATCCGCACCGACCCCGACTCGCGGCGGATGATCGTGTCGGCGTGGAACGTGGCCGAGATCCCCGGGATGGCGCTGGCGCCCTGTCACGCCCTGTTCCAGTTCTACGTGGCCGACGGCAAGCTGTCGTGCCAGCTCTACCAGCGCAGCGCCGACCTGTTCCTCGGGGTTCCGTTCAACATCGCCAGCTACGCGCTGCTGACCCAGATGATCGCGGCGCAGACCGGGCTCGGTCTCGGCGACTTCGTCTGGACCGGTGGCGACTGCCACATCTACGACAACCACGTCGAGCAGGTGAAGGAGCAGCTGACCCGGGCGCCGTTCGCTCCCCCGACGCTACGCATCACGGCCGAGCGTCCGAGCGTCTTCGACTACCGGTACGAGGACTTCGAGGTGGTCGGGTACGAGCACCACCCGGCGATCCGCGCGGCGGTGGCGGTGTGACCGTCTCCCTCATCTGGGCCGAGGCCCGGGGTGGGGTGATCGGCGACGGCGGGGGCATCCCGTGGCACGTGCCGGAGGACATGGCGCACTTCCGCGAGCTGACCGCGGGCAGCACGGTCGTGATGGGGCGGAAGACGTGGGACTCGCTGCCCGAGCGGTTCCGCCCGCTGCCCGGCCGCCGCAACGTCGTCGTCACGCGCCAGCACGACTGGGCGGCCCAGGGGGCCGAGCGTGCCGACTCGGTCGAGACCGCGCTGGCGCTGACCGGTCGCGCGGGCGAAGCCGTCACCGACCACGAGTCCACGCTGGCGCTCACCGGTCGCGCGGGCGAAGCCGTCACCGACCACGAGTCCGCACCCGGACTCGGCGATGGTGGCGGGAGTGCGGACGTGTGGGTGATCGGAGGTGGGCAGGTCTACGGGCAGGCGGTGCCGGTGGCCGACCGGCTCGAAGTGACCGAGATCGACCTCGACGTCGACGGCGACACACGGGCACCGGTGATCGACTGGGCCCTCTGGGAGCGGAACGCCACGACGGAGGCCTGGCAGGAGTCGCGCACGGGCATCCGCTACCGCTTCGTCACCTACCGCCGGCGCTGAGCGACCAGCCCGCCCCGCGCGACCGGATGGGACGGGTCAGTCGTAGACGTGCGCGACCGTCCAGTGCGGCGCCCCGTTCGGGCGGATGACGTCGAAGACGCGGGAGAGGCCCGCGTCGTCGGTGGCCTGGAAGCGCCAGGCCGCGAAGTCGGGGGCGTGCGTGCCCCAGTACAGCCCCTCGGGCTCGGTGGGGCGGTCGCTCACCCGCCAGCGGCGGCCCTGCCAGAGCATGCGCGCGGGCACGGCGTCGGTGAACCACAGGGTGGCGAACTCGGTCAGGTCGATCGTACTCATCAGGCGCTCCGGACATTCGAAGATGTGTTCTAATGTCCACTATGCAGCGATGACGGGCGACACGCCAAGCCGGCACCGGCAGGGGCGGCGTAGAGTGCGAGAAAGCGGGGAGCGACCGGGATGAAGGGACACTCCCCGCTTTCCGCGAGACACTATCGGCGGGGCAGCCGGAGCCGACACCCGTTGACAGCGGTCAGCGGTGTGCTATGCGGTCGCAGAGCCCACAGCAGAGCCCGCAGCGGCGCCCGCCGAGGCCGACCGCCGAGGCAGCACCCACCCGGGCCGCACGTAGTGGCACGTGTACCCGTTCGGGTAGCGCTCGAGGTAGTCCTGGTGCTCGGCCTCGGCCTCCCAGAACGGGCCGGCCGCGGCCAGCTCGGTGGTCACCGGGCCGGGCCAGATGCCCGAGGCGTCGACGTCGGCGATCGTGTCGGCCGCGACCCGGCGCTGCTCCTCGTCGAGGTAGTAGATGCCCGAGCGGTAGCTGGTGCCGACGTCGTTGCCCTGGCGGTTCTTCGTCGACGGGTCGTGGATCTGGAAGAAGAACTCCAGCATCGTGCGGTAGTCGGTGACGGTCGGGTCATAGGTGATCTCGATCGCCTCGGCGTGGGTGCCGTGCCGGCGGTAGGTCGCGTTCGGCAGGTCGCCGCCGGTGTAGCCGACGCGGGTGGCGAGCACTCCGGGGCGGCGGCGGATCAGGTCCTCCATGCCCCAGAAACAGCCACCGGCGAGGATGGCACGAGCGGTGGGAGCAGAAGAAGCAGAAGCAGAGGCAGAAGCAGAAGCGTCGGTCATCGGGAGATCTCCTTGGAGTCGCGGGCGGATGAAGTGGGGTCGAACAGCGCGGCGAACTCGCCGTAGCCCGAGGCCTCGAGCTCGTCGAGCGCCACGAAGCGCAGCGCCGCCGAGTTGATGCAGTACCGCAGGCCGCCGGCCTCGCGCGGTCCGTCGGGGAACACGTGGCCGAGGTGGCTGTCACCGTGCGCCGAACGCGCCTCGGTGCGGGCCATGCCCCAGCTGCGGTCGGTCTTCGTCACCACGTTGGCGGGGTCGATCGGGGCGGTGAAGCTCGGCCAGCCCGATCCGCTGTCGTACTTGTCGGTCGAGGCGAACAGGGGCTCGCCGGTGACGACGTCCACGTAGATGCCGGGGCGGTGGTCGTTCCAGTACTCGTTCCGGAAGGCCGGCTCGGTCTGGTCGTCCTGGGTGACCCGGCGCTGCTGCCGGGTCAGGCGCGCGAGCGCCTCGGGGGTTACCTGGTACTCCTGTGTCACGGGGACTCCTCGGATCATGCGTCGCTGGCTGCGGCGTCATAGAGAAGAACAAGCGTTCTTTCCCGATCGTTCCGCCGGGCATCCGGAATCAGGCGACTCTCAGGAACCGCTCACACCACCGTGACGAGAGTGCGCTGCCAGCCGGCCGACCCGTTCGGGGCGATCGGTGCGCGCTCCTCGAGCTGCGTGTTGCCGGCCTTGTCCACGGCGCGCACGGCGACGTAGTGGGTGCCGGTGGTGGCGGTCCAGTCGACGAACCACTGCACCCAGGTGTCGGCGTTCACCGGCGTCGAGAGCGTGGCGGCCTGCCAGTCGCCGTTGTCGATGGAGACCTCGACGCGCTCGATGCCGACGGTCTGGGCCCAGGCGACGCCGGCGATCTTCGCGGGTCCGGCGCTGATCTGCTTGTCGACGCGCGGGGTGTCGATGCGCGAAGACATCTTGATCGGAGCCTGGGCGTCGTAGCCGCGCGGGGTCCAGTAGGCCTGGTCGGCCTCGAAGGTCGTGACCTTGATCTCGGTCACCCACTTCGTGGCGGAGACGTAGCCGTAGAGGCCGGGCACGACCATGCGCACCGGGAAGCCGTGCTCGAACGGCAGCGCCTCGCCGTTCATCGCCACGGCGAAGATGGCGTCGCGCTTGTCGTCGGTGACGGCGTCGAGCGGGGTGCTGGCGGTGTAGCCGTCGACGCTCTTGGAGAGCACCATGTCAGCGCCCGACTGCGGCCCGGCCATCGCGAGCACGTCGCGGATCGGCACACCGAGCCACTTCGCCGAGCCCACGAGCCCGCCGCCGACCTCGTTCGACACGCAGGTCATGGTGATCGAGTACTCGTCGAGGCCCATGTTCACGAGGTCCTGGAAGCTCAGCGTGACCTCCTTGTCGACCATGCCCGTGATCTTCAGGCTCCAGGTCGCGGGGTCGACCTGCGGCACGGTGAGGGCGGTGTCCACCCGGTAGAAGTCGGCGTTCGGCGTGTACAGCGGGGTGATGCCGTCGATGTCCAGCTCGGCACCCGCGGGCACGTCCACCATCGACTTCGCGGTCGGCAGCGAGAGCGAGTCCCGGATGCCGGCGAGCGACGAGGTGGCCGCCGAGACGAGACGGGCTCCGGTTCCGACCACGGCCGAGGCCGCGGCGACCACGAGGGTGCCGACGAGGAAGCGGCGGCGGTCGACGCCGACGGCGCGGGGGGCGGCGGACGAGTCGGCCGGGGTGGCGTCGGCCGGGGTGGCGTCGGCCGCGGGCCGGGCGTAGTCACGGGCATCCGGAACCGTCGACGCGACGGAGGACGCCCGCACGTCGTCGCGCCAGCGGGCCAGGCGCCGCACCAGCTGGTGCAGCAGCACGATGCCGGCGGCGGCGCCGATGATCGTGGGCACCGACGCGAAGGGGGTGGCGCCGGTGCGGGTGACGATCGCGGCGATCGCCAGCACACCGGCCAGGCCGAACAGCACGAGACCGAGCGGGCGCTTCGCCAGCTGCAGCACACCGGCGAGGGCGGCGGCGACCACGACGGCGAAGCCGATCGAGCCGAGCAGGAAGATCTTGTCGTTCGCGCCGAACGTCTCGATCGCGAACTCCTTGGCCCAGCGGGGCACGATGTCGATCACGAACGCTCCGACGGCGAGCACCGGGCTGCCGTCGCGGGCGACCACGAGGGCGATCACCTCGGCGACGGCGAGCAGAGCGGCGGCGCTGACGATGCCGGCGATGGCCGCGTAGAGCCAGAACCGCTTGCGCGGAACGTGCGTGCGGGTCTTCTTCGTGTCGTTGCTGTCCACGGCACCCATGGCGGCCTCCTGAGGTCGATGTTCGCATGGTGTTCGGAGCCGCGCCCCCGAACGCTTGGCGCGACGCCCCGACCGGGACAGGCTGGAGGAACGACACGCATCAAGGAGGCCCCCATGCTCGGAACCCACCCCATCGACGTCGTGCTGCTCGTGAAGGACCTCGAGCACGCCCGCGAGTTCTACGGCGAGAAGCTCCAGCTCGCGATCGTCGACGAGGACGACTCGACCATCGCGTTCCAGACCGGCGCCACCCGCCTCAAGGCCTCGCTCAGCACGACCGGCACGAAGGACACCCAGACGCAGGCCTCCTGGCGCGTCGACGACCTCGAGGCCGAGATCGCCTGGCTGCACGAGCGCGGCATCGAGCCCGAGGAGTACGACACCGACGAGATCACGACGGTGAGCGGCATCGCCGACCAGGGCTCGGCGTGGGTGGCCTGGATCACCGATCCCGACGGCAACGTGCTGGGCGTCGAACAGGCGAAGTAGCGCGATGTCGCTGTCGATGCTGCTCGCGCGCTCGCTGCTGCGCCTGATGCCGAACCACTTCCGGTCGGCCGCGCGGATCGACGCCGCCATCGCGACCCGGCGGCCCCCGGCGCCGCCGACCCGGGCCCTCCGCCGCCGCTGCGACGTGCGCGAGGAGACCGTGCTCGGCGTGCCCGTCGTGACACTGACCCCGCGACGCGGCCGCCCCGGAGCCCCCGAGCTCGTCTACCTGCACGGGGGCGCCTACGTCTTCCCGCTGCGGAAGGCGCACTGGTGGATCATCGACCGCCTGATCGCCCTCAGCGGCGTCACCGCCACCGTGCCCCTCTACCCCCGGGCCCCCGAGCACTCGCTGAGCGAGGCGCTGCCCTTCCTCGACTCGGTGATGGTCGAGGTGCGCCGTCGCGCAGCCGGTCGCGGCGTCTTCCTCGCGGGCGACTCCGCCGGCGCGGGCCTCGCCCTCGCCCACACGCTCGTGCGGCGCGACCGCGGCGGCGAGCTGCCCGACGGCCTGCTGCTGTTCTCGCCCTGGCTCGACGCCACGATGTCGAACCCCGAGATCCCCCGGCTCGAGCGTCTCGATCCCCTGCTCGCCGCCCCCGGGCTCGTGCACTGCGCCCGGCTCTGGGCCCGCGACGGCGACATCGCCGGCCGTCTCGTCAGCCCGCTGAACGACTCGCTCGAGCGCCTGCCCCCGACCTTCGTCTACCAGGGCACGCACGACGTGCTCGCCGCCGACGCGAAGCGCTTCGCCCGTAAAGCCGAGCAGCTCGCCAGGCGGCAGCCGGCCCCGGCTCCGGATGCGCGCCCCGCCCCCTCGGCGGTCGAGCTCCGTCTCTACCGCGGTGCGTTCCACGACTTCGTGGCGGCCACGTCCACGCCCGAGTCCCGCCGCGCCCTCGGCCACGCGGCGAGCGTGCTGGCGCGTCGCGGACCGGTCAGGCCACCCGCTCCAGAAGGGTGATCACCTCGACGTGCGCGGTGTTCGGGAACATGTCGAACAACCGGGCACGGCGCACGGTGAACGACGGCATCGCCGCCAGGTCGGACGCCAGCGTGACGGGATTGCAGCTGGAGTAGACGACGTGCCGCACGCCCGACCCCTCGAGCCAGCCGGCCAGTTCGGCGCCGATGCCGCGGCGGGGCGGGTTCACGAGCACGAGCTCGGGCGGCTCGGTCGCGGCCAGTGCGAAAGCGGTGGCGTCGGCCGCCTCGAAGCGCACCCGGTCGAGTCCGAGGGCGGCGGCGGTCTCGCGCGCGGCGACGACGGCTTCGGGGCTGACCTCGATGCCCACGACGTCGCGCGGGCGGTCGGTGGCGGAGGTGCTCGGCGCGGTGGGCGCGGGCCGCGCATCCGTCGCCCCGGCCAGCAGCGAGCGCCTCGACGGCACCGCCGCGTGCAGGGCGAAGCCGCCGACGCCGCAGTAGAGGTCCCAGAGCGAGGCGGGGTCGACCTCGTCGATCCAGGCGCGGGCCTGGGCGTAAAGCTCGATCGCGATGGCCGTGTTGGTCTGGAAGAAACTCTGCGGCCGAAGGCTCAGCGTCACCGCGCCGAGCCGCATCGGCAGCGTCTCGCGGTCGGTCAGCACGATCTCGCGCTCCCCCTCGACGATCGCCTTGTGCTCGGGCTGCAGGTTCACCGAGACGACCACCGCGGTCGGCAGCGCGCGCTGCAGGGCGGGCAGTTCGCGACGGATGCGCGGCAGCACCTGCTCGTCGCGCACCACGAAACGCACCATCAGCTCGCCGTCGGGCGACTCGGTGACGAGCACGTACTTCAGCTCACCCCGTCGCGCCGGCACGTCGTAGGGTTCGAGCCGGGCCGCGCTGACGAACGCCGTGAGCGCGGGCATCGCGGCGAGGATCCCGCCGGAGCAGAGCGGGCAGCGCGAGAGGTCGACACCGCGGCGGCGCTCGTCGAGGATGCCCAGCGTCGGCGCCTCGACCGTGCCGCCGACGACCATCTTGGCCTTGTTGCGGAAGCCCTCCTGCGCGCTCGCGGCGGCCGGCAGCCACTCTGCGGCGGGGAAGGCGGCCAGCAGTCCGCGGCTGCGTCGCTCCTTACCCGCGAGCTGGTCGGCGTAGGACTGGTCGAGCAGCGTGCACGAGCGGCAGATGCCGGCGTCGAAGTAGGAGCACTGCATGGCCTGCCAGTCTAGGCGCGGTCGCTGCGCGCGGGGCCGGGTGCCGCTCGTCTCCTGGGCTGCACCTGGATCTCGCCCCGCGTTAAGCTCGCGTTCGGGTCGCGCGCGTAGCCTTTCGGCATGGACATGTTGCAGGACAACCCGACCATCGACACCTCCGCCCTCCCGACCGCCGCCCCCACGAGCGGCTCGCTCGACTTCACGTTCGACGGCGAGCGCTTCACGCTCTCGGTGCTGCACCCGCGCGTCTGGACGCTCTTCCGCGTCACCCGCTACGCGACGACGCCGCTCTTCACCATCCACGAGCTCGCGGCCTCGTCGTGGCGCGCCTACCGGCACGACGGCCGCGTCACCCGCCTCGACGCCGCCACCTTCCCGGCCCTGCTGGAGCGCGCCCTGGCCTGACACCCGCCTTCGCGCCCTGCCTGCGTGCTAGTGTCGAATTCGATACCAGCAGGAGGTCGCCAGTGAGCATCGGCAGCGCATTGAAGCAGGCGCGCATCGACGCGGGCCTGAGCCTGTCCGAGGCAGCGATCAGATCGGGCGTGCAGCGCTCGAACATCGCCGCGATCGAGAACGGACGGCGCGACCCGACGTCGTCGACCATCGAGAAGATCGCGAGTGCAGCTCTCGTGCGGTTCGTCGCCGTCAAGAGCGACGGACGGTCCACGGTAGCGGAGGCCGCCGCGGCGATGGCCGATGCCCTCCACGACGATTCGGTCGGTCGCGCCTACCGGATGCTCGTTCAGGTGGCCGACGACCTCACGGTCGCCGACCCCGCTGTGCGCTTCGTGCTCGCGGCCGAGCGACCCGTCTCCGTGACACCCGAGTGGAACGCCGCCCTCGCCGGAGTGGTCGAGTGGCGATTGAATCAGGCGCGCCTCCCCGTCCCCGACTGGGTGACTCACGAACGCGGCGATTCCACCTGGGCGTGGACGCCGGCGCTCTCCCCCGCCTCCGGCCACATCCCCGCCGACGCCACGAGGGTTCCGCGACCGCTTCGCGATCGGGGCATCCTGATCGAAGCGGACGAGTTCGCCAGCGCATGACCGATGCGCGCGGGGCCGCCCGCAGCGAGTTCACCCGCGCGGACATGATCGAAGGTCTCCGGGACCTCGTCGCGCGGCTCCGCCAGACCGGAGAACCGTCCCGTGTCCGCATCGTCGGAGGTGCCGCCATCGCTCTGTCGCTCAACGCCCACCGCTCGTCGACCGCCGACATCGACGGGCCGTTCACTCCGATCGGCGTCGTCACCGGCGCGGTCGAGGAGATCGCGAGAGAACGCAACTGGCGCCTCGACTGGCTGAACGATGCCGCAGCCCAGTTCCTCCCGAACGGATTCGGGCGGTCCGCAGGCTGGGTGACCATCCTCGACTCCGACGACGTGGTCGTGCAGGTCGCCGATGCACCGACGCTTCTCGCCATGAAGGTCCACGCGGCGCAGCGGCGCGGACGTCGCGAGCTGGAGGACCTGCAGGTCCTCATCCCCGCCCTCGGGTTCAGCACCATCGATGAGGTCGAAGAACTGTACGGCTCGTACTATCCGGGCGATGAGCTCACGACGCGTACGGCGCGGATCATCCAGGCGGTCCTCGACAGCGATCCACCTCGGCCCGAGACCGTTGAGCTGCCCGACCTCGACGACTGATCGACATTCTCCGGCATCTCAGCGCTCGACCGTCTCGGCGCTCGACGCTCGACGCTCGACGCTCGACGCTCGACGCTCGACGCCCGCGCGGCGATGTCGGGGGTGGGTGGGAGCATCGCGGCAGGCCGGCGGGGCGGACGGGCGGCGACGGGAGGCGGGATGCGGGGCGAGGCGAGTGTGCTGCATGCCGATCTCGATGCGTTCTACGCGTCGGTGGAGCAGCGGGATGCGCCCGAGCTGCGGGGGCGTCCGGTGATCGTGGGCGGCGGGGTCGTGCTGGCGGCGAGCTACGAGGCCAAGGCGCGCGGGGTTCGCACCGCCATGGGCGGCCGCCAGGCGCGTGAGCTGTGCCCCGACGCCGTGTTCGTGCATCCGCGCATGGAGGCGTACTCGGCGGCGAGCAAGGCCGTGTTCGCGATCTTCCGCGACACCACGCCGCTGGTGGAGGGGCTGTCGATCGACGAGGCGTTCCTCGAGGTGGGCGGGCTGCGGCGCCTCGCCGGCACGCCCGAGCAGGTGGCCGTGCGGCTGCGCGAGCGGGTGCGGGTCGAGGCAGGGCTGGCGATCTCGGTGGGGGTGGCGCGCACGAAGTTCCTCGCGAAGGTGGCCAGTGCGGTGTGCAAGCCCGACGGGCTGCTGGTGGTGGAGCCCGACCGGGAGCAGGAGTTCCTGCTGCCGCTGCCCGTCGAGCGGCTGTGGGGCGTCGGCGCGGTGACCGCCGAGAAGCTGCACCGGCTCGGCATCACCACGGTCGGGCAGCTGGCCGAGCTCGAGGAGGCCACCGCCGAGCGCCTGCTGGGGCGGGCGGCCGGTGCCCACCTGCACGCGCTGGCCCGGCTGCGCGACCCGAGACCCGTCGACACCACCCGGCGCCGGTCGTCGATCGGCTCGCAGCGGGCGCTCGGCACGAAGCCCCGCACCGAGGAGGAGCTCGACCTCTTCCTCACCCAGATCGTCGACCGCCTCGCCCGGCGCCTGCGTGGCGGCGAGCGGGTCTGCCGCACCGTCGTGCTGCGGCTGCGCTACGGCGACTTCGCGAAGGCCACGCGGTCGCGCACCGTGCGACCGACCGACCGCACCTCGGTGCTGCTCGAGGTCGCGCGCGAGCTGCTCGCCGCCGCCCGGCCCGAGATCAGTGCGCGGGGCATCACCCTGATCGGCATCTCCCTGTCGCAGCTCGGCCGGGCCGACAGCATGCCGCCCGAGCTGCCCATCGACTGGAACGACCAGGCGCGCCTCGACACCGTGCTCGACGCGGTGCGCGACCGCTTCGGGGCCGCCTCGGTCGCGCGGGCGGTGCAGCTCGACCGCGACCCGGGGCTGGATGCGCCGCTGCTGCCCGAGCACGAGTGACCTCCCGGCACGAGCACCTGCCCTGACCCTGCCCGGTCTGAGACACTACTGCCATGTCGATGCCGCCTCGCCTGTCCGTCGTGACGCTCGGCGTCCGCGATCTCCCCCTGCTCCGCCGGTTCTACGGGGCGCTCGGCTGGCTCGCCCCGGCGCAACCGCCGCTGGTGCGTCGCCGCCGACTGCGGCAACCGCAACCGCGTGCGCCGGCACACCGAACGCGCGCGGGCCGCCGCCGACGCCGCGGCAACGGCCGACCCAACCGACCTGACCGACCCCCGGACATGACGAAAGCCCCTGCTCAGCAGGGGCTTTCGATGGCGGTACCGGTGGGATTTGAACCCACGGTGGAGTCTCCCCCACACAACTTTTCGAGAGTTGCACCTTCGGCCGCTCGGACACGGTACCGGGGACGAGTGTACGCGAGCGCGCCGCGTCTCGCCAATCGGCGGCCCGCGACCGCCGGATGACCCCGGCACGGGGGCTGTCGGTCGTCCATCTGCGAGGGGAGAATCGATCTCCGACTCACTGCCGGATGTTCGCTTCGCGTTCAGATTGGCGTGCTTGAGTCGGATTGCACGACGGACGGACCTCACCCCGGAGGCCCGCACCTCACCGAATGGAAGTCCCTGTGACCTACAGAACGGCCGAGTACCCGAGGCCGAACCATTTCCTCCTGCACCTGAGCGACACCCATCTGCTGGCGGGGGGAGGCAAGCTCTACGGAGTCGTCGACAGCGAGCGCCATCTGCGGGAGGTGTTCGACGAGCTCGAGGCGTCGGGCGGCCGCCCCGAGGCGATCATCTTCACCGGCGACCTGGCCGACAAGGGCGAGCCGGATGCCTACAGCCGGCTCCGCGCGATCGTCGAGCCGGCCGCCGCGCGGCTCGGGGCCGAGGTCATCTGGGTGATGGGCAACCACGACGACCGGGCGTCGTTCCGCGAGGGTCTGTTCGGCGAGGTGCCGACCGACCGCAGCGTCGACCGCGTCTACGACGTCAACGGGCTGCGCGTCATCACGCT
Organism: Herbiconiux sp. VKM Ac-1786; assembly: GCF_015350805.1. Lineage (GTDB taxonomy): Bacteria > Actinomycetota > Actinomycetes > Actinomycetales > Microbacteriaceae > Herbiconiux. Next base: position 615,648 of record NZ_JADKSG010000001.1, read on the forward strand.
CGACTCCACCGTGCCCGGTCACCACTACGGCGAGGTCTCGAGCGATCAGCTCGACTGGCTCGCCGAGGAGCTCGCCTTCCCGGTGCCGCACGGCACCATCCTCGCCATGCACCACCCGCCGGTGCCGAGTGTGCTCGACCTCGCGGTGTCGGTGGAGCTGCGCGACCAGCGCGGGCTCGCCGAGGTGCTCGAGGGCTCCGACGTGCGCTCGATCATCGCCGGCCACCTGCACTACTCGACCAACGCGACCTTCGCGGGCATCCCCGTCTCGGTCGCCTCGGCCACCTGCTACACCCAGGACCTCAACGTCGAGCCCGGTGCCACCAAGGGCCGCGCGGGCGCTCAGGCCTTCAACCTCGTGCACGTCTACGAGCACACGGTGCTGCACTCGGTGGTGCCCGTCGGCAGCTACCCGACTCTCGACCACATCACGGCCGAGGAGACGCGCCGACGGCTCGCCGCCCAGGGCGTCGTGATCGCCGACGCGGTCAGCCCGCGGGTCTCGCCAGAGCCGCCGATGACGATGCCGATCCTTCTTCCGACGGGAGTGTGACGGGCGCACTCGCCGCCTTCTCCCACGGGGCGGGGAACGGGAAGTAGCGCTCGAGGAACGAGATGACCGCGCTGGTGCGGGTCTCGACGTCGATCTCGGGGTTCGAGCCGTCGTTCAGGCAGAACATGTCCATCGACCGCTTCTTCAGCAGCGTGTCCATCTCCTTCAGCGCCGAGAACAGGGTCGTCTCGATGTAGCGCACCCGCGCATCCGTCTGCACCACCGCACGGCCGGTGAGCAGCGCGTAGTAGTGGTAGAAGGAGTTCGTCACCGAGATGTCGGTCGCCGAACGGAACGGGCTCGCCGCGGTGCGGCTGAAGGCGTCGGAGAACTCGTCCTCCATCTCGAACAGCACGCTCTTGCGCAACGGCGCGGCGCAGTGCTCGAGGTGCCGGGTCGTGATGCGGCCGAAGCGCTGCTGCAGCAGCTCGCGGTTGACGCGGGCGGCGTTCTCGAAGCCGCTGCGGTGCAGGGCGTTGGCCCCGAGCCCGATGCGGGTGTCGGCCTCGACGAACTTGGTGATGCCGCCGGGTGAGAAGAACAGGTCGGGGCTGACCGGACGACCGAAGAACATGTCGTCGTTGGAGTAGAGGAAGTGCTCGCTGAGCCCCGGGATGTGGTGCAGCTGCGCCTCGACGGCGTGCGAGTTGTGGGTCGGGAGGTTCGAGAGGTCCTTGAAGAAGGCCTCGCTCGGCATGATCGTGACGCGCGGGTCGTCGCCCAGCCAGTCGGGCTTCGGGGAGTCGGTCGCGATGTAGATGTTGCGCACCCACGGGGCGAACATGTAGACGCTGCGCAGGGCGTACTTGAGCTCGTCGATCTGGCGGTAGCGCGCCTCGGAGTCGTCGCCCTCGCCCACGACGTAGTTCGCCATGCGGCGGGCGCGGGCACGCTGGAACTCGATCGCCGTGCCGTCGACCCACGAGAAGACCATGTCGATGTCGAAGTCGACGTCGCTGGCGAGCTCGTTGAACATGCCCTCGATCGTCGTCCAGGTGCGGCCGTAGATCTCGACCGTCGTCTCGACCATCTCGTCGAGCGGGATGGTGCGGCGGGTCAGCGAGTTCTCGACCGGCGCCTCGACGACGTCGCCCTCGCGCTTCCAGAACTCCAGCTGCACAGCGGATGACGCCCCGTAGCGCAGACGGCCGATGGGCTCGATGCGGGGCCGGTAGAGACGGAGCACGCGGGCCTTGGGGTCGCGCGCGAGGCGGCCGTCGGCGACGAGCACCGCCGGGGCACCGGGGGCCTTGGAGTAGAAGGGCTCGCTGCTCATCCGCTCGATCAGGGCGGCCTTGGCGCGCTTGCGGTCGCTCCACATCACCGCGAGCACCGGGCGCTCGTCGTTGCCGCGGACGAGCAGGAACGGGACGTGCGCGGCGTCGAGCGCGTCGGCGACGAAGAACAGGTCGTCGATCATCGACTCCCGCGGCGTCGAGTGGCCGTTGAGGAGGGTCAGCTGGCCCTTGCGGAGGACGAGGTCGTCGCGGTCGAGCGCGATCGGGTGCTTGCTGGCACGGCGCAGCACGGTTTCGAGGTGGGGGGCTCCAAATACGTCATCGCTCAAAGTCGCCTCCTAGGTCGAGAGTGTCGGTGCTGGTCGTGGGGTGGGGTCTCCTGCCTGCATCACCAGTGCCGCCAGTTTACGCCCGGATGCTGAACGGACCGCGTGTTAGCCTTGCCTAAGTAGATCCGCCGGCTCGCACCGCGGCGCTCTGCGGTCGAGTTCCCTGAACGAAAGGGCCCATTCCCCGATGAGCTACATCCGATCCGCGGCCCTCGAGGAGACCGGCTACGTCGTTCTCGACTCCTACGACCAGTCGAAGGACCCGAAGGAGTGGCTCGACCTCGAGTACGTGGCCTGGAAGTCGTCGGGGGACACCCGTTTCGCCCCGCTGGCCAGCGCCGCCGGCGAGCTGGAGTGCAACGGGTTCTGGAACCACACCCCGCCGCGTACCGACAAGGACGGGGTGTGGGTGCCCGCCAATGTCGCCAAGGCGCCGATCCTCAAGGCGCGCGCCGAGGAGCCCGGGGCGAACATCGGCCGCTGCCGCGTGATCGAACTGCAGCCCAACAGCTACGCCACCGCGCTCTACAACCTGCACCAGGACGACAACAACCGCCTGAACCCCGACGGCACCGGCTGGATCGTGCGCGGCTTCTTCAACCTCTCCGACGACGAGGACTCGTTCCTCATCCTGCGCGAGGACCGCTTCGACCCCGAGACCGAGGTGCGCATCGCGCTGCCGGCCGGGGCGCAGCTGATCGTCGACACCCAGCGGTTCTGGCACGCGGTCTGGCAGAAGGGGCCCGAGCCGCGGTACTGCCTCATCACGTCGTACGAGTCGGGTCCCGAGCTCGATGCGTACATCTCCGCGAAGCACGGTTCTCCGCATGCGGTGTCGGCGCCGCTCGACCCGGCGTTCGTGCAGGAGGCGCAGGCGGATGTGCGGCGGCGGCTCGCGGAGCGCGCGGCGACCCTGGCCGCCCAGGGGCGCGGGGCCTGGGTCGACGACGAGGACTAGTCCCGGTGTCGGTGGCCGCCTCTAGGGTGTGAGCATGGCCACCAAGTCCGCGAGCGCGTACCGCTGCACCGAGTGCGGCTGGCAGACCGCGAAGTGGGTCGGCCGCTGCAGCGAGTGCCAGTCCTGGGGCACGGTCGTCTCGGCCGCCGAGAACGAAGGCATCAGCCGGGCCGTCCGCGCCACCGTGCTCGACGCGGCGCGCATCGCCCGCCCGATCACCGAGATCTCCTCCGACATCGCGGCCCACTGGGCCACCGGCATCGGCGAGTTCGACCGGGTGCTCGGCGGCGGGCTGGTGCCCGGCGCGGCCATCCTGCTCTCGGGCGAGCCCGGCGTCGGCAAGTCGACCCTGCTGCTCGAGGTCGCGGCGAAGGCGGCCGAAGAGCACCTGCGCGTGCTCTACGTCTCGGCCGAGGAGTCGGTCTCGCAGGTCAAGCTGCGCGCCGAGCGCACGCACTCCCTCTCCCCCACGCTCATGCTCGCGGCCGAGACCGACCTCGCCACCGTGCTCGGCCAGATCGACGCGGTGCAGCCCCACCTCGTCGTCGTCGACTCCGTGCAGACCGTCTCGAGCTCGTCGCTCGACAGCGCGGCGGGCAGCCCCACCCAGGTGCGGGAGGTGGCCTCCTCGCTCATCCGGGTGGCGAAGGAGCGCTCGATCCCGCTGCTGCTCGTCGGCCACGTCACGAAGGACGGGTCGATCGCGGGGCCGCGTGTGCTCGAGCACCTCGTCGACGTCGTCTGCCAGTTCGAGGGCGACCGCCAGACCGCGCTGCGCTTCGTGCGCGCGCTGAAGAACCGCTTCGGGCCCACCGACGAAGTCGGCTGCTTCGAGATGAGCGCCGACGGCATCGCCGAGGTGCCCGACCCGAGCGGGCTGTTCCTGTCCCGGGGGTCGGATGCGGTGTCCGGTACCTGCGTGACCGTCGCGCTCGAGGGCCGTCGGGCCCTGCCCGTCGAGGTGCAGGCGCTGATCGTGAAGACACCGTCGCCGAACCCGCGCCGGGTCACGAACGGGGTCGACTCCTCGCGGGTGGCGATGATCCTGGCGGTGCTCGAGCGGCGCGCGCACATCTCGCTCAACGACAAGGACGTCTACGTCTCGACGGTGGGCGGGGTCAAGCTCACCGAGCCGGGGGCCGACCTCGCCATCGCGCTGGCGCTCGCGTCGGCGGCGAACGACCGTCCGCTCGCGCACGACCTGGCGGCGTTCGGCGAGATCTCGCTCGCGGGCGAGGTGCGGCCGGTGTCGTCCGGGCGCACCCGCGCGGCCGAGGCGAAGCGGCTGGGCTTCACCACGATCATCGACGACGAGGCGCGGCAGCTCGTGCGTGCCCTCACCCGCGCCTTCGGCGGGCGCTAGCGGCGCACGTACTCGCCGAGCACCACGCCCGACTCGAACGCGGTCGTCGACACCACGTCGAAGTGCCGCGGGTCGTAGGTGCCCGGCTCGAACAGCGGGATGCCCGCCCCGAGCAGCACCGGGTTGCGCTTGAGCACCAGCCGGTCGATCTCCCCTGCGAGCGCGGTGGCGAGCCGCCCGCCGCCGCAGAGCCAGATGCCGCGGCCCTCGCGCTGCTTGAGCTCGCGCACGACCTCGACGGGGTCGGCGCCGGTGACGAGCGGATGCTCGTCCCCACCCGGCGCCTCGTCGAGGTGCGTGCGCGTGAACACGATCTGCTCGAGGTGCCGGTACGGGCTCGCGACCCCGACCGCCAGCCCGACGGCGTAGGTGTTCCAGCCCATCAGCACCGTGTCGAAGCGGCCGCCCGACTGGTCGATCCCGGCGGAGGAGGCGTAGTCGGTCGGCACCGTGTCGGGGAAGCGCTCGGTGATCGCCTGCATGTGGTCGCCCTCGACCGGGAAGGCGTCGAACTGCCCCTCGGGCCCGGCGATGAACCCGTCGAGGCTGACGGCGACGTAGTAGGTGAGTTCTCGCATGTCCACTCCGATCTCGACTCCTGCAGCGATCCGCAGACCAGCGATCCGCAGACCCGGGATCCGCAGACCCGTCATCCGCAGACCCGTGCCCAGCAGACTAGCGACCGGCAGACCCCGGGGCGAGCGGTCCCGAGCGGGGCAGCGCCCGCGCGCGGCGCAGCACGCGGAGCACCACGACCCAGGCCGCGACGAGCGCGAGCACGAGCACTCCCGCCAGCCAGTCGGTGAGCGCCACCCCGAGGATGTCGACCGACGGCAGGAGCAGCTGCGCCAGGTCGTACAGCGAGTGGGTCGTCGCGACCACGAGGAAGACCACGACCGCCCCGACGACCCGGCCTGCGCTCGGCCGCTGCACCGCCCGGAACACCGCGCAGGCCACGAAACCCGCGAACAGCACGTGCAGCGGCAGGCCGACCAGGTCGCGCTCGACCGCGAGCAGCACCGAGGCCGATGCCGACCCCGCCGAGGAGTAGACCCCGAACACGTAGCCGGCGTTCTCCCAGATCGCGAAGCCCGCACCCACGGCGGCCCCGATGACGAGCCCCGACCGGGCGCTGCGGCCGAGACCGATCGAGAACAGCAGCGCGGCGGCGAGCTTGCTCGACTCCTCGGTCAGGCCCACCCACCACAGCCCGGACCCGTCGGGGATGAGCAGCCCGTTCAGCGGTGCCGCCAGGGCGATCGCGACGGCTCCGCCGAAGGCCAGCGCCCGCAGCGATCCGGCGGCCAGCCGCGGGTCGTCCGCGACCGCGATCCGCACGAGCCAGACGAGGGCGACGCCCGGGATCGCCCCGCCCGCGACCCACCAGAGCGGCAGCAGTCGCTCCTTGGCGAGCAGGTCGATTGTGACGACGCCCGAGATCAGCCACGCCAGAGCGGCGACGAGGGCCACGACGACGACCACGAGCATCCGGGATCTCGGACCCACGACCACCTCGCCTCCCTGCCGGCACCCGCCGGGCGAGGCCATGGTAGCAATCGGCCGTCGCCGTCAGACGTGCGGCACGAACGCCTGCCACGCGATGCGGCGGGGCGCCCGGGGGTCGGCCTCCACGCGGTCGGCGGCGTCGATGATGAGCGTCAGCCGCTGCGACTCGTCGTAGGCGGGCCACGCGGAGGGGTCGACCGAGCCGTCGTGGGCGAAGCGGAGCCAGTGGCCGCGCATCCGCTTGCCTGCTCGAAGGAACGCGCGGCGCCCGCCCAGCACCGTCATCGTGCGCCCGAACCACCCGCCCAACCGGTCGAAGACGGCGAACAGCTCGAGCCCGTGGGTGGCGTCGAAGCCGGCCAGGCGCACCAGCCGGGGCGCGATGTCGAAGCGGTAGAAGTGCACGGGGGCGAACCGCGAGTGCCGCTCCGCGACCTTCACGGTCGGGTACCAGAACGCGTAGTCGCCCCCGAAGTCGGCCGCGGGGCGCTTGGCCGGCAGGCCCGGGTACTCGGCCTTGATCGCCTTGCGCGCACTCTTCTTGGTGCGCTTGAAGATGGCCCGGATGCGCTTCGGCGTCGTCGCGAGGATGTCGAGCCGCCCGGTGAACAGCGAGCCCTCGCGGTCGTTCGTGCCGATGATCAGCGGCACCCGCGCGGCCCGCCCCTCCTTGAAGGCGTCGAGCGGGCGCTCGGGCAGCACGTCGCCGTCGATCACCGGCGAGAGCGCGATGGTGCCCGGATGCGCGTCGGGGGTGCGCAGCGTCAGCGTCACCGCCGCGGCCACCAGCTCATCCGCCGTCGCGTCGACGAGCACCTGCCCGGCGAGGTCGTCGGACGCGGACTCGACCCCGTCGGTGTCGATCGACTCCAGCAGCAGCTCGACGAACTCCTCGGCCCAGATCGCGGTGGTCTCGGGCAGGTAGACCGCGTTCGGCGGGGAGCTCTGCGCGATCGCCCGCGCGAACAGGCCGTGCGCGGCGGGGGTCGCCATCAGCGTCGTCACCGCGTTGCCGCCGGCCGACTCGCCGAAGAGCGTCACGTTGTCGGGGTCGCCGCCGAAGCTGCGGATGTTCGCCTGCACCCACTCGAGCGCCGCGACCTGATCGCGGAGCCCGAGGTTCGCCTCGATCGGGCGCTCGGGCGTCGCATAGCGGCGGAAGTCGAGGTAGCCGAGCGCGCCGAGGCGGTAGTTGAAGCTGACGTAGACGATGCCGCCTTCGCGCACGAGCGTCTCGCCGTTGTGCGGATGCTCGGCGGAGGACCCGACGCTGTAGGCGCCCCCGTGCACGAACATCATCACGGGCAGGCCGGCCCGATCATCGGCGGGGCGCAGCACGTTGATGCTGAGGCAGTCCTCGGACATCGGGGTGGTTCGGGCGGCCCCGACGAACGCGCCGTCTCGGGACTGCATCGCTACCGGGCCGAAGTCGCGGGCGTCGCGGATGCCCGTCCACACCCGCACGGGCTGCGGAGCCCGGAAGCGCCACTCCCCCTCGGGCGCCGCGGCGAACGGGATGCCGCGCCACCAGCGCAGCCCCCTCCGCTCGGCACCGCGGACGCGGCCGCCGGTGACGTCGACCTCCAGCGCTTCATCCACCTCGGCATCGTAGCCGTCCGGTGCGAACGGGATGGGTCTCGCCGGTCATCCGCTGAACGAACTCGGAGCGTTCACTGGGCGACTTGTGGCGTGATCGGAGCGTCGTGATCTCCCGCCCCGGAGGCCGAGCGGTACGGTGAGCGCAGGTGGTGGGGCCCGTTTTGGGGACGGCCCCGCCACCGCCTTCCCCGGGTGCTGACACTCTCTCAGTAGTCGGAGCTCAGTAGTCCGACGGTTGTCGCCGAGGCGCCCGCACCGATAGTGTCGGCGGGTCCGACCCGGCACCGCCGGCGGTCGCGATGACCGAGGCCCACCGAGGGAGCACCCACTCCCGAGGGCCGCCGGTGCCGACTCCCCGCCGGCCGAGCCCCAAACGACGCCGGCGGGGAGTCCTCTCCTTTCCGTCTCCCCCGAGAGGAACCCGAATGGACCCGCTGTCGAGTCTCGTGCTGACGATCGTCGTGGTCGTCGTCGGCTTCATCGTGCTGGCGGGTGTCATCCGCTCGGCGGTGCGCAAGGGCATCGAGGACGTGCTCTACAAGCAGAACCCCGACAAGACCTGGTCGGCGCACCCCTGGCTCCTGGCCGCCGTCAAGCAGGCCGCCGCCGAAGCCGCCGCCGAGGCGAAGGTGGAGAACCCGCGGAACCCCGACGCGTCCTAGTTGAGGATGAACTGCTTCGAGTCGGAGGAGGGGATGCCCGCGACCGAGACGTCGAGGTGGTACGAGGCGCCGGCGCCCGGGACGAGCGGGCGGTCGGGCGAGGAGCAGGTGTCGGCCGAGGAGCGCGTGCGGTCCCAGGTGAAGGGGGTCGAGGAGACGGCGACGCCGGGCTGGAGCACCGCCTGGGTGTCGGAGGGGTCGGTCTGGCAGTCGGTCGAGACCCAGTAGGTCTCGCTGCCGCTCGTGATCGTGTAGATCTGCTGCGAGGTGCCCGCGTTGATCGAGCAGGGCTCCGCACCGGTGTTCGTGATGGTGAACGAGAGCTGGGGCTTGGCCGCGGCGTCGTAGGTGTCGGCGTCCGTGACCGGGGTCACCTGGATGTTGCCGCCCGCACACGCCACGACGTCACCCGACGCGGTGGCGCCAGCGTCGGCACCGGTGTCGACCGAGCCGGGGGTGGCGGCAGCATCCGGAGCCTGATCGGCCGACGTGGCAGCCGGCGAGGCGGTGGGCGCCGGAGCACCCCCGGTCTCGGCCGCACCCGAGCCCGGGCGCACCACGATCAGCACCACGACCGCGATGATCGCGGCGAGTATGAGCAGCACGAGGAGCCTCCGCCGCCAGTAGACCTTCTTCGGCTGCGGACCCACGGGATGCCTGAGCGTCGACATGTCCTCAATCTAACGAGCGGATGCCCCGATCACGGGGCGGATGCGCCGCGAGTCACAACACCGCGCCGCGAGTCACGAGACCGAGGGCCGAGAGTTCGCCCTCGTCGAGCATCCGCGACCGGATCAGGAACCGCTTGCCCTCGGGCGCCTCGATCGAGAAGCCGCTGCCCCGGCCGTCGACGATGTCGATGGTGAGGTGGGTGTACTTCCAGTACTCGAACTGCGAGCGCGACATGTAGACCTCGACGGGGTCGATGCCGTCGACGGAGAGGGTGCCGAGGTGCACGTCGGAGCCGCCCGTGCGGAACATGCCGACCGGGTAGCACATGGGGCTCGAGCCGTCGCAGCAGCCGCCCGACTGGTGGAACATCAGCGGGCCGTGGGTCGCGCCGAGGTGCCGCAGCATGTCGGCTGCGGCACCCGTCACGTCGACCCGCGAGACGGAGGCGGGCGCCGGCCCGGCGGGCCCGGCCGGAACCGGGCCCGCCACGACAGAGTCGGACGGCATCAGAAGAACCCCATCGGCCCGTCGGCGTACGACACCAGCAGGTTCTTCGTCTGCTGGTAGTGGTCGAGCATCATCCGGTGGTTCTCCCGCCCGATGCCCGACTGCTTGTACCCGCCGAAGGCCGCGTGCGCCGGGTACTGGTGGTAGGTGTTCGACCACACCCGCCCGGCCTCGATGGCCCGCCCGGCCCGGTAGAGCTGCGAGCCGCTGCGCGACCAGACGCCGGCGCCGAGCCCGTAGAGGGTGTCGTTGGCGATCGAGATGGCGTCGTCGTAGTCCTCGAAGCTCGTCAGGGCGAGCACCGGTCCGAAGATCTCCTCCTGGAAGATGCGCATGTCGTTGCGCCCCTCGAACACCGTCGGCTGCACGTAGAAGCCGCCCGACAGCTCGCCGCCGAGGTCGGCCCGCTCGCCGCCGGTGAGAAGGCGAGCGCCCTCCTGCTTGCCGATGTCCATGTAGCTGAGGATCTTCTCGAGCTGGTCGTTCGACGCCTGCGCCCCGATCATCGTGGTGGGGTCGAGCGGGTTGCCCTGCTTCACCTTCGCCACCCGGTCGAGCCCGTCGGCCACGAAGCCGTCGTAGATCGAACGCTGCACCAGCGCCCGTGACGGGCAGGTGCACACCTCGCCCTGGTTCAGCGCGAAGAAGGTGAAGCCCTCGAGCGCCTTGTCGTAGAACGAGTCCTTCTGGTCGGCGACGTCGGCGAAGAACACGTTCGGGCTCTTGCCGCCGAGCTCGAGCGTCACCGGGATGAGGTTCTCGCTCGCGTACTGCATGATCAGCCGGCCGGTGGTGGTCTCACCGGTGAAGGCGATCTTGCGGATGCGCGGGTGCGACGCCAGCGGCGCCCCGGCCTCGATGCCGAACCCGTTCACGATGTTGAGCACGCCGGCGGGCAGCAGGTCCTCGATCAGCCCGAGCAGCACGTGGATCGACGCCGGCGTCTGCTCGGCCGGCTTCAGCACGACGCAGTTGCCCGCGGCGAGCGCCGGCGCCAGCTTCCACACGGCCATCAGGATGGGGAAGTTCCACGGGATGATCTGCCCCACCACGCCCAGCGGCTCGTGGAAGTGGTACGCGATCGTGTCGTGGTCGATCTCCGAGATGCCGCCCTCCTGCGCCCGGATGCAGCCCGCGAAGTAGCGGAAGTGGTCGATCGCGAGCGGAATGTCGGCGGCCAGCGTCTCCCGCACCGGCTTGCCGTTCTCCCAGGTCTCGGCGACCGCGAGCAGCTCGAGGTTCGCCTCCATCCGGTCGGCGATCTTGTTCAGGATGACCGCCCGCTCGGCCACGCTCGTCTTCCCCCAGGCCTCGAACGCCTTCCACCCCGCGTCGACCGCGGCGTCGACGTCGGCCGCGGTGCCCCGCGCCACCTCAGTGAAGGTCTGGCCGGTGATCGGAGTCGGGTTCTGGAAGTACTGGCCACCCGCCGGCGGCACGTAGCGCCCGCCGATGTAGTTGTCGTAGCGCGGCTTGTAGCTCATCACGGCCCCGGGCGAACCGGGGTTGGCGTAGACCGAGGGCCCGCTCGTGGCGGGCGCGGTGGTCTCGGCTTCTGGGCGATCGATGATGGTCATGAGTGCTCCTTCTCGACGACGGTGTCGGATGCTCGCACGGTACGCCCGGGGAGGTTGCGGCTTGTTGCGCCCGCCGTCAGGAGCCGAGCAGCGCCTCGAGGTGGGTGACGATCCCGGCCCGCTTCGGCGAGCGCGCGGGCAGGCGCTGCAGGGCCGCCGTCCAGACCTCGGTGTCGTGCTGCCCCTCGGCGGTGGCGGCGTAGGCGAGCAGCACGTCGACGGCGGCGTCCGCGAGCATGGCCTCGCGCATCCGGAGCCGCACGGTCTCCCGGATCGCCGCGATGCCCGGCGCGTCCGACCCCGGGAGGAGGGCGCCCGGATGCGCGGCGAGCGCCACCCGGTGCGCCCCGCGATCCAGCAGCGAGAGCACCCGCTGCGCGTCGAGCTCGACCGGCGCGCTCAGCCGGTAGGGCCGCGACTCGACGGCGACGCCGAGGTCGGGAGCCGCCTCCAGCAGCCGGCGCAGCCGCACGATCTCCGCCCGCACCGTGACGACGGCCGCCTCGTCGCCGTAGGCCAGCTGCGCGAGGCGCGCGGCCGAGAGACCCTCGCGGTGCCAGGCGAGCAGGGTGAGCAGCTCGGCGTGGCGGGGGCTCAGTTCGAGTGCCGCGCCCGGGGCGACGAGCTCGCCCGTGTCCCGGCCGAGCACGTGCAGGGCCGCGGGGCGGGGTGCCGGAGCGGCGGGCGGGCGGCGCGCGGAGGTGGGCGCCCCGGGGAAGCCGGTCACGCGCATCCGCTCGCCCGGCCCCGCGCCGCGGTCGCGCTGGGCCTTCAGCCGCAGCACCATCAGCTCGGCCTCGACGGCCGCGGCGGTCGCCTCGATCAGCGGCAGGGTGTGCGGGTCGACGGCGCGGGCGTCGCCGGTGAGGTCGATCACGCCGAGGATGCGCCGGGTCTCGGGGTCGTGCACGGGCACGGCGGTGCAGCTCCAGCCGTGCACGAGCCGGTTGAAGTGCTCGGAGTCGTGGATCTGGATGCCGTGGTCGAGCTCGAGCGCCGTGCCGGGGGCCGACGTTCCGACGCGGGTCTCGGCCCAGCCGGCGCCCTCGACGAAGCGCATGTCCTCGGCGGCCCGCTTGGCGGCGCTGTCGCCCTCGACCCAGAGCAGGCGGCCCATCTCGTCGCCGACCGCGACGAGCAGTCCGGAGCCCTCGGCGTCGCGCACCAGCAGCGAACGGATGACCGGCAGCACCGGGTCGAGCGGATGCGCGTGCCGGAACTCCGCCAGCACGTCCTCGCCCACCTCGAGGGCGGGCAGCAGGTGCTCGGGGTCGAGCGAGCGGCGGCGGGCCCGCTCCCACGACTCGCTGACGACACTGCGCGGACGACGGCGGCCGGTCTCACCCGGGAGGGCCAGCCAGGGGCTCGTCATCGCACCGCCAATCGTCGTCGATCGCTGACAGTATCCCCCGCGCAGGCCGGTGAATCCAGCCCTCGGGGTGACCCGTCAGCCTTCCCCCGTCTACGCTGGACGAGACACCTCCGGGCGACCCGACGCCGATCCGCACCACCCCGGAAGGACCTCATGGACCGCCAGACCCAGGACTTCGCCGAGCTGTTCCGCCGTTTCCTCGAGGAGGTGGTGCAGGCCCAGCCCGACGCGGGCGGCCTGTCGCCGATCGGGCTGCGGCTGCAGGAGTTCCTCGGCACCGACGTGGCGTCGCTGCCCGTCGTGACGCACGCGATCGCCGCCCACCGGCTCGTCGACGCCGACGTGGCGCTCGCCGACCTCGCCGCCGAGAGCGGGTCGGAGCCGCTCGGGGTCTCGGGCGGGCAGATGCGCGACCAGGCGGCGCTGGGCGAGCTCATCGCGCCGCCGCACCGCTTCCCCTACTCCCCCGGGCCGATCGACTACGTCTCGGTGCCGAGCGGGCCCGACAGCACGCGGCGGGTGATGTCGTTCGGCCTGCACCTGCTGCGATTCGACGGCTCACCCTTGGTCGTGCTGCAGCGGGCGGCCCGCCCCGAACGCGGGCGGAACACCGCGAGCCTCGAGGTGCTGACGGCCGACCCCGCGGCCGCCGACGCGTTCCTCGCCGAGTTCGGGCGGCGGATGCTCGCCCTCTCGGTGCTGCGCGGCCAGGTGCTCTCGTTCACCGGCAACGAGTACGGGCAGAGCGCGGCGGGCGCAACCTTCCTGCCCCGGCCCACGGTCGCCGCCGACGACGTCGTGCTGGCCCCGGGCGTGCTCGACGCGGTGGTGCGGCACGTGGTGGGGGTGGGCGAGCAGCGCGAGCGACTGCGGGCGCAGCACCAGCATCTCAAGCGGGGAGTGCTGCTGTACGGGCCTCCCGGCACGGGCAAGACGCTGACCGTGCGGCACCTGCTCGCCCGCACCCCGGGCACCACGGCGGTGCTGCTGACCGGCTCGGGCATCCGCTTCGTCACCGAGGCCGCCGAGCTGGCGCGGGCCATGCAGCCCGCCCTGGTGGTGCTGGAGGACGTCGACCTCGTGGCGAGCGACCGCATGATGCACCACGGGCCGCAGCCGTTGCTGTTCGAGGTGCTGGATGCCCTCGACGGACTCGACGGCGACGCCGACGTGGCCTTCGTGCTCACCACGAACCGCGTCGACGTGCTCGAGCGGGCGCTCGCCGACCGGCCGGGACGGGTCGACCTCGCGGTCGAGATCGCCCTGCCCGACCAGGAGTCGCGACGGCGGCTGTTCGCGCGCTACGCGGACGGGCTGCCCTTCGGTGCGGAAGCCGTCGAGGCCGCGGCCGATCGGGCCGAGGGCACCACCGGGTCGTTCGCCAAGGAGCTGGTGCGGCGGGCGGTGCTCGCCGCGGCCGAGGCCGGACGCGAGCCGACCGACGACGACCTGGCTGCGGCGCTGGACGGGCTGCTCGACGACCGCTCGCGGCTGACCCGGAGCCTGCTCGGCACCCCGTCGGGCTCGGATTCCGGTGAGGCCGAGGCCGAGGGGATGTCGGGGGGCGGTTCGGTCACCGGCTACACCGCCGGGTACTAGTGCGACGCGCTCAGAGGGCGGCTCGCAGGGCCTCCGCGTCGTCGTAGGTCTCGGTCGCCCCCGCGTCGATCAGCGCCTGCCGGTCGACCCCGCCGCTCAGCAGCCCGATGCCCCGGATGCCCGACCGCCCGGCCGCGACCATGTCCCAGCGGGCATCCCCCACCATCACCGCGTCGGAGGCCTCGACGCCGGCCCGCTCGAGCGCGACCTGCAGGATGTCGGGCTCGGGCTTCGCGGTCTCGACGTCGTCGGCGTTCGTCATGGCGTCGACCCACTCGTCGGCGTCGAGCACCTTCTGCAGGATCTCGAGCTCGTCGGCGGGGGCGGAGGTGGCGAGCACGATCGTCCTGCCCTCCTCGTGCAGGGCGCGGAGGAGCTCCCGGGCGCCGGGGAGGGGGCGGAGCTGGTCGGCCGACTCCTTGTAGTACGTGGCGTGCAGCTCCTTGGCGCGATCGCCGAGCTCGTCGGTCGCGTCGCCCAGCAGCTCGTCGAGCAGCTTGCCCGAGTCCATGCCGAGCGCCTGGTGGATGCGCCAGGCCGGCACCGGATGGCCCACCTCCACGAACGCGTGCAGCCAGGCGCTGACGTGCAGGTAGTTGGAGTCGACGAGGGTTCCGTCGACGTCGAAGAGCACGGCGCGCTCGGGGATCGGCATGGGTTCTCCTTCGGTCTCCCTCCACCCTGCTCCCGTGGAGCGCTGCTGACGAGGGGGTCGTTCAGGCGATGCGGGCGAACCGCGGGCCGCTGTAGCCGTCGCGGTCGACGTGCTCGGTGAACATCGCGAGGGGGCGCACCCAGAAGGAGTAGTCGTCGTAGAGCTTGCGGTAGAACACCAGCTGCTCCTCGGTCTCGCTGTGCCGGCCGACGCCGACGACCTCGTAGCGGGCGCCCTTGAAGTGCTGGTAGATGCCGGGTTCGGGAGGGGTGTGCTGCATGCTCGGATTCTAGGCGGAGCCCCGCCGCGCATCCTGCACCGCTCGCCTCGACGGCCGGTTCTGCACATCCTGCACCTCCTGCACCTCCTCGATGCGCCGCATGCGCCGCACCGGCGAGAGCGCCACGGGGAGCGTCGCGAGCGCCATCAGGGCGGCTCCGAGCATCCCGGCCACCCAGGGGCCGAGCGCGGTGACGAGCACGCCCCCGGCGAGCGCCCCGATCGACAGGGCGCCCCACGACACGAGCCGGTAGCCCGCGTTCGCCCGCCCGCGCACCGACGGCTCGACGGCGAGCTGACGCAGGCTCACCGCCTGCGAGTTCGCCACCCCGATGCCGAGCCCCGAGAGCACGAAGCCGACCGTCAGCACGACGAGCGAGGCGACGGATGCGGACCCGGCCCCGGCCAGCGCGACCACCGGCGCCGAGTTGCCGATCAGCATGGCCGCGACGAGCGAGCGACCGTAGCCGAACCGTGCCGTCAGGCGCGCGCTGAGCAGGCTGCCGGCGAAGGCCCCGACCCCGCCCGCCATCAGCACCAGGCCGAGCGCCGCCGGGCCGAAGCCGTAGCCGCGCAGCACCAGCAGGGCGAGCGCCAGCATCAGGATCTCGTTGCCGAGGTTCCAGAGGGTCGCCTCCGAGAGCAGTGCCCGCAGCACCCGGTTCCGCAGCAGCACGGCGACGCCGTCCCGCGCCTCCCGCACCGCGGACCGGCGTCCCGCCTGGCGGGCCGGCACGCTCTCGACCACGCGGAGCCGCAGCAGGAGCACCCCCGAGACGAGGAACCCCGCCGCGTTCAGCAGCAGCGCGAACGGCGCGGTCACGAGCTGCACCAGCACTCCGCCCGCCCCGGCCCCGGCGACACCGATCGCGGACTGCGCCGCGGTGATGCGGGCGTTCGCGTCGATCAGCTGGTCCTCCTCGACCAGCTGGGGCACGAACGAGAACTCGGCGAGGTTCGACAGCACGGCGAGCGACCCGAGAACGGCCGCGGCGGCGACGAGCAGCGGGATGCTCAGCCAGCCGGCCAGCGCGAGCCCGCACACCACCGCCAGCAGCAGCCCTCGCCCGAGGTCGGCCGCCACGAGCAGGGGGCGGCGCGGGTGCCGGTCGACGATCACGCCGAGCCAGAGGGTGAGGAGCAGGTAGGGCACGAGGAGCGCCGCCCGCACCAGCGAGAGCTCGGTCGCCGACGCCGCGAGGGTGACGACGGCGAGCACCGGCACGGCGAGCTCGCCGATCTCGGTGCCCAGTCCGGCGACGGCACCCGCCGTCCAGACCCGGCGGAAGGGGCGGGACCGCCACGCACTACTAACCGTCTTCATGCTTTCGGAGGTTACTACCGGCCCGCCGTCAGGGCAATGGTGGTTACATGGGGTCATGACCGCGACCGGCCCCCAGGCACCCGGCGAACTCGAGTTCGTGCGGGCCTTCGTCAACAGCGTCGACCTCGAGACCGGGGTCGACGCGCTCCGCGACGAGGCGTCCTGGCGCAGCTGGGCCGCCGCCGCCGGCTTCGACGCGCCCGCCGGGCCGGCGGCGCTGCGGCGGGCGCGCGCCCTGCGCGAGGAGCTGCGGCGTGGGCTGCTCGCCAACCACGACCGCGAACCGCTCCCCGCGTCGACGGCCGCGGCCCTCACCGAGGCCGCTCGGCGGTCGCGGGTGCAGCTGCGGTTCGGCGCCGACGGGGTCGCCTATTCGGGCGCGGACTCGGGCCTGGACGGTGTCGTCGCCCGCGTGGTCGCCGCGACGGCGGACGCCCTGGCCGACGGCAGCTGGTCGCGGCTGAAGGCCTGCCGCAACGACGCCTGCCGCTGGGGGTTCTACGACCACTCGCGGTCCCGCACGGGGCAGTGGTGCTCGATGGCCATCTGCGGCAACCGGGCGAAGCAGACGCGGTGGCGGGCGGGTGGCTCACGGGTCGAGTGATCTCCTTCTTGCCGAGTGAGTGCTCACTCAGGTAGGGTCTCCGCATGGACACCTCGCCCCTGGAGACGATCGCGCGCCGCGCCCCGGCCCTGCCGCTGGCCGACCGGCGCGAGATGATCATCGACGCCGTCGTGCCGCTGCTCGTCGAGCACGGGAGCGACGTCACCTCGCGCCAGATCGCCGAGGCCGCCGGCATCGCCGAGGGCACGGTGTTCCGCGCGTTCGGCGACAAGGAGTCGCTGCTGAAGGCCGCCGCCGAGCGGTTCTTCGACGGGCAGACGGTCTGGAACGGGCTGCGGGGCATCGATCCCGACGATCCGGTCGAGGTGAAGCTGGCCGAGATCCTCCGGCTGATGCGCGACCGGTTCTCGGGGGCGATGAAGGTCATGCCGATCCTCGGCGGCGAGCGCCCCGCCTCCACCGGCGACCCGGCCGAGCTCGAACGCATCGTCGCGGCGATCTTCGCCCCCGACGCCGAGCGGCTCGCCTGGCCGCCCTCCCGCATCGTGCACCTCGCCCGGCTGGTCTCGTTCGCGAGCGCCATCCCCGACATCGCCGCCGTCGACACCCCGTTCACCGTCGAGGAGCTCGCGGCGCTGATGACGCACGGCGTGCTGACCTCCACCCCCGCTCCCACCGAAAGGCACCGCGCGTGACCCTCCTGCGTCTTCTCGGCCGCTACCTCCGGCCGCACTGGCGGCCCATCGCGCTGGTCGTGCTCTTCCAGCTCGTGCAGTCGGTCGCCTCGCTCTACCTGCCCACGCTGAACGCCGACATCATCGACCAGGGCGTGGCCCGGGGCGACACGGCCTACATCCTCTCGACGGGGCTGCTGATGCTCGGCATCACGGTCGTGCAGGTCGCCGCCGCGATCACCGCCGTCTACTTCGGCGCGAAGGTCGCCATGGCGCTCGGCCGCGACCTGCGCGCCGCGATCTTCCACCGCGTCGGGGAGTTCAGCGAGCGCGAGGTTTCGAGGTTCGGCGCCCCCTCCCTGATCACCCGCTCCACCAACGACGTGCAGCAGGTGCAGATGCTCGCGCTGATGACCTTCACCCTGCTGGTCTCCGCGCCGATCCTCGCCATCGGCGGCATCGTGCTCGCCCTGCACCAAGACCTCGAGCTGAGCTGGATCATCGCGGTCAGCGTGCCCGTGCTGCTCGTCTCGCTGGGCGCGATCATCGTGCGCATGGTGCCGCAGTTCCGGCGCATGCAGGCTCGCATCGACACGGTGAACCGGGTGCTGCGGGAGCAGCTGACGGGCATCCGCGTGGTGCGTGCCTTCGTTCGCGAGGGCATCGAGACCGAGCGGTTCGCCGAGGCGAACGCGGCCGTCACCGACTCCGCCCTGCGCGCCGGCCGGCTGATGGCGCTGATGTTCCCGACCGTCATGCTCATCCTGAACGTCTCGAGCGTCGCGGTGATCTGGTTCGGCGCCTTCCGCATCGACGAGGGCTCGATGCAGGTCGGCACGCTGATCGCGTTCCTCAGCTACCTGGTGCAGATCCTGATGGCGGTGATGATGGCCACGTTCATGGCCATGATGATCCCGCGCGCCTCGGTCTGCGCCGACCGCATCACCGAGGTGCTGCAGACCGAGACCTCGGTCACCCGGCCGGCGAACCCGGTGCGCGCGCTGCGCGGCCACGGCACGGTCGAGCTGCGCGGCGCGTCGTTCTCCTACCCCGGGGCGGAGCAGCCGGTGCTGCGCGACCTCGACATCACGATCGAGCCCGGTCAGACCCTCGCGATCATCGGCTCCACCGGCGCGGGCAAGACCACGCTGATCAACCTGCTGCCGCGGCTGTTCGACGCCACCGGCGGGCAGGTGCTCGTCGACGGCGTCGACGTGCGGCAGCTCGACCCCGACCTGCTCTGGTCGCGCATCGGCCTGGTGCCGCAGAAGCCCTACCTGTTCTCGGGCACCGTCGCGTCGAACCTCCGCTACGGCAAGCCCGACGCCACCGACGACGAGCTCTGGCACGCCCTCGAGGTGGCGCAGGCCGCCGACTTCGTGCGGGCCATGGACGGCGGGCTGGACGCGCCCATCGCCCAGGGCGGCACCACCGTCTCGGGCGGGCAGCGGCAGCGGCTCGCGATCGCCCGGGCACTCGTGAAGCGCCCCGAGATCTACGTCTTCGACGACTCGTTCTCGGCGCTCGACCTGGCGACGGATGCGCGGCTGCGGCAGGCCCTCCGAGCCGACGTGAGAGGAGCGACCATGGTCATCGTGGCGCAGCGGGTGTCGACCATCGTCGACGCCGACCAGATCATCGTGCTCGACGACGGGGTGATCGTCGGCCGGGGCACCCATGACGAACTGCTCGAATCGAGCGAGACCTACGCCGAGATCGTCTCGTCGCAGCTGACGGCGGAGGAGGCGGCATGAGCGGCTCGGGGAACGGAGCCCAGCGCGGCCCGGTGCGTCGCGGCGGCCCCGGTGGGGGCGGCCCCTTCGGCGGCGGCGGCATGCCCACCGAGAAGTCGATGACCTTCGGCCCGTCGGCGAAGCGGCTGATCCGCCGGCTCGCACCGCACCGCGTGCCGGTGCTGGTCGTGATCGTCCTCGGTGTGATCAGCGTCGTGGCCACCGTGCTCGGCCCGTGGCTGCTCGGCCAGGGCACCAACCTCATCTTCGCCGGCGCCTTCGGCAAGTCCCTGCCCGCCGGCTCCACCAAGGAGCAGATCGTCGAGGGCCTCCGCGCGAGCGGCGACCAGACCCAGGCCGACCTGCTCTCGGGCATCGACCTCATCCCCGGCCAGGGCATCGACTTCGACCGGCTCGCCATGGTGCTCGGCCTCGTGCTCGTGCTCTACGTGGCCGCGTCGATCTTCTCCTGGGTGCAGGGCCGCCTGCTCAACACCATCGTGCAGCGCACCACCTACTCCCTGCGCGAGGAGGTCGAGACGAAGATCAACCGGCTCCCGCTCGGCTACTTCGACCGCATGCCCCGGGGTGAGCTGCTCAGCCGCGTCACCAACGACATGGACAACGTGGCGCAGAGCCTGCAGCAGACGCTGTCCCAGCTACTGACGAGCATCCTGACCGTCGTGGGCATCCTCGTGATGATGTTCGTCACCTCGCCGCTGCTGGCCGTCATCTCGCTCGTCACCATCCCGCTGACGATCGTCATCACCACCGTGATCGCGAAGCGCTCGCAGAAGCTGTTCGTCGCCCAGTGGGCGAGCACGGGCCAGCTGAACGCCCAGGTGGAGGAGAACTTCACCGGCCACGCCCTCGTGAAGGTGTTCGGGCGGCAGCGCGAGACCGAGGCGGCCTTCCGCGCGAAGAACGACGAGCTCTACCGGGCGTCGTTCGGGGCGCAGTTCGTCTCGGGCATCATCATGCCCGCCATGATGTTCGTCGGGAACCTCGTGTACGTCGTGATCGCGGTCGTCGGCGGCCTGCAGGTCGCCACCGGCGCACTCAGCATCGGCGCCGTGCAGGCCTTCATCCAGTACTCGCGCCAGTTCACCCAGCCGCTCACCCAGCTCGGCTCGATGGTGAACCTGCTGCAGTCGGGGGTCGCCTCGGCCGAGCGGGTCTTCGAGCTGCTCGACGCCGACGAGCAGGTTCCGGATGCCCTGCCCGCCGAGACCCCCGCCGAGAACCGCGGGCGGCTGGTGTTCGACGACGTCTCGTTCCGCTACCTGCCCGACAAGCCGCTGATCGAGCACCTCTCGCTCGTGGCGGAGCCGGGCCAGACGGTCGCGATCGTCGGCCCCACCGGAGCCGGCAAGACGACGCTGGTCAACCTGATCATGCGCTTCTACGAGCTCGACGCCGGGCGCATCACGCTCGACGGCGTCGACATCGCGCAGATGACCCGGCGCGACCTGCGCTCCCGCACGGGCATGGTGCTGCAGGACACGTGGCTCTTCGGCGGCACCATCCGCGACAACATCGCCTACGGCAACCCGGCGGCGAGCGAGGAGGAGATCCTCGACGCGGCGCGCGCCACCTACGTCGACCGCTTCGTGCACTCGCTGCCCGAGGGCTACGACACGGTGCTCGACGACGAGGCGTCCAACGTCAGCGCCGGCGAGAAGCAGCTGCTCACCATCGCGCGGGCGTTCCTGGCGAAGCCGAGCGTGCTGATCCTCGACGAGGCGACCTCGTCGGTCGACACCCGCACCGAGCAGCTCGTGCAGAAGGCCATGTCGGCGCTCCGGGCCGACCGCACGAGCTTCGTGATCGCGCACCGGCTCTCGACGATCCGCGACGCCGACCTCATCCTCGTGATGGAGTCGGGCTCGATCGTCGAGCAGGGCAGCCACGCCGAGCTGCTCGCGGCGGGCGGCGCCTACGCGGCCCTGTACGAGGCCCAGTTCGCCTCGGCGACGTCCTCCGCCGACTGACACCCCGCCCGGCCCCGGCCCGCGCCCAGTCGTGTGGCGGCGGTGCCGGGGCCCGTCACCAGGCGGCGGGCGCGTAGTCCTTCAGGAAGACGCCGAAGAGATCGTCGCCCGCCTCGCCCCGCACGATCGGGTCGTACACGCGCGCGGCACCGTCGACGAGGTCGAGCGGGGCGTGGAACCCCTCCTCGGCGAGCCTCAGCTTCGTGGGGTGCGGGCGCTCGTCGGTGATCCAGCCGGTGTCGACGCTCGTCATCAGGATGCGGTCGCTCTCGAACATCTCCCGCGAGCTCGTGCGGGTCAGCATGTTCACCGCCGCCTTCGCCATGTTGGTGTGCGGATGCCCGGGCCCCTTGTACCCGCGGGCGAACACGCCCTCCATCGCGCTCACGTTGACCACGTACCGCCGCTCG
Source organism: Herbiconiux sp. VKM Ac-1786 (assembly GCF_015350805.1). Taxonomy (GTDB): domain Bacteria; phylum Actinomycetota; class Actinomycetes; order Actinomycetales; family Microbacteriaceae; genus Herbiconiux. The sequence continues at coordinate 637,214 of NZ_JADKSG010000001.1, forward strand.
GCCGCACTCGCCGCGAGCGCCGACCGCAACCGCGAGATCAGGATGAACGGGGCGGTCGTGTTGGCCAGCTGCACCTCGAGCATCTCGAGCGGGTCGACCTCGTCGACGCGCTGCGTCCAGGAGTTGACGTCGTGCAGGTCGGGCACGAGCCCGCCCGCGTCGATCGCGGTGCCGGCCGCGTGGCGCGCCAGCGAGCTCGACCCGGCCGCCAGCGCCTGCGCGGTCAGCTCGTCGGCGCGCTCGGTGAGCACCTCGGCCATCGCGGTGAGCCCGTCGGCCTGGGCCGCGGCCGCCGCGAGGATCGGGTGCGCGCTCACCGAGCGGGCCAGCGCCTGCGGGTGCTCGTCGTTCGTGTGGCCGAACGTGACCAGCTCGGGCAGGGGGCCGTCGGGCAGCGGCGCGAGTTCGGCCTCGACCAGCGGCTGGTAGGCACCGGGCGAGCGCCGCACGGTCTGGGTCGCGTTGTTGATCAGGATGTCGAGCGGCCCGGCGGCGGCCACCTGGTCGGCGAGCCCGATCACCTGGGCCGGGTCACGGAGGTCGATTCCGACGACGGTCAGGCGGTGCATCCATTCGCCCGCATCGGGCAGGCTCGCGAAGCGGCGCACGGCATCGCGCGGGAAGCGGGTGGTGATGGTGGTGTGGGCCCCGTCACGCAACAGCCGCAGGGCGATGTGCATGCCGATCTTCGCGCGGCCGCCGGTGAGCAGGGCGCGCCGGCCGGTGAGGTCGGTGCGCGCCTCGCGCTTCGCGTGGTTGAGCGCCGCGCAGGAGGGGCAGAGCTGGTGGTAGAAGCCGTCGACCACCGTGTAGGGCTGCTTGCAGATGTAGCACTTGCGCGCCTTCAGCAGCGTGCCGGCGGTGGGCGCCGTGGAGGTGCCGCGGATCGCGACGCCGCGGGTCTCGTCGTCGATGCGGTCGGGGGCGCCCGTGGCGGTCGCGGCCACCACCACCCGGTCGGCCGCGGCGATCTCGGCCCGGATCTCGCGGCGCCGCTTGTGCTTGACCGCCTTGACCATCTTCGCCGTCGCCCGGCGCATGACGACGAAGTCGGGGTGCTCCTCGTCGAGCTCCGCCATGTCGGCGAGCACCTTCAGGGCGACCGCGAGCTCGGCCGGGTCGATGGCACCCGGTGAGGCGGCGGAATCGGAGTCGGTCAGGTCGGTCGTGGAGGGCACACGCGATTGTACGGGCTCAGCGGCCGTGGTACGCCGGGTCGTGCAGCTCGTGGTCGCTGACGGTGGCGCAGTCCTCGCCGAAGGTGAAGTCACCGAGCACCCGCTCCCCCGCCAGCACCGCGGGCAGCCAGTACTTCGCGTCGTCCCACATCTCGCCCAGCGGCAGCGCGTCGAGCGGGTACCAGTCGGGCGACACCTCGTCCGATTCCTGCGGCTCCCCCGCGAAACGTGAGCCGACGAACACCGTCGAGTCCTGGCTCCAGTTCTCCCGGTACGGGAAGGCGAACTTCACGAGCCCCATCTCGACCAGGTCGCCGGGCTGCACCACGAGGCCCGACTCCTCCTCGATCTCGCGCACGATCGCCTGCAGGGCCGACTCGCCCGACTCGATCTTGCCGCCGAGCCCGACGATGTTGCCCGAGCCGAGACCGGTCTTCTTGCGGCCGAGCAGCACCTCGGTGCGGCCGTCGGCACCCGCGCGCGTGAGGAACGCGACGCAGACCTGGTAGGGCGAGACGGGAGACACCCGAGGATCGTATCCCGGCCATGTGTTCGGCATGTTTCGGGCGTACGCTCGTCGGCATGAGCACCTTCATCGAACCCACCGAGCCCGAGTCCTTCGAGCACAACGGCCAGAAGCCCGAGGTCGACGTCACCGAGGCCGAGGCCCTCGACTCCGAGAACGTGGCGGCCCGCTCGAACGGCGACGAGACCGACCAGCCCGACTCCTTCGACGAGAACCTCGAGCAGGAGTTCAAGGAGTTCATCGGCGACGCCGAGCCCGCCGACGGCCCCGCCCCCGCGGGCTGACACCGGGGCACGACCACGAGCGACGAGGTCCGGGCCCGGCTCGAGCGCGCGCACGACGCGGCGCGCGCCGACATCACCGAGCTGACCGAGACGATGGCGGCCCTCCGCACCACGCGGGAGACGTCCCCCGACGACGACGAGCACGACCCCGAGGGGCCGACGCTGTCGAGCGAGTGGTCGCGCATCCGGGGCCTGCTGCTCGCCGCCGAGCTTCGGCTCGGCGAGACGGCTGCGGCGCTCGCCCGCGTCGACGACGGCAGCTACGGCGTGTGCCTCGTCTGCCATCGCCCGATCGCGGCGGCCCGCCTCGAGGCGCGGCCGACGGCGTCGCTCTGCGTGGAGTGCGCCTCCCGCCTCTGACCGGGCGTCAGCTCTCAGGGCGCTTCTGGCCGCCGAGCTCCCACGGCAGGTCGTCGTCGAGCTCCACCGGCTCCTCCGGCGGCGCGTCGAAGCCGCCGGGCCGCTGCACCCGCCCGAAGAAGCCCATCTGGTTCGCCTTCGGCCGAGCGGATGCGGCCGAGTCGTGCTCGGCGTCGGTCTCGCCGGCCGGGCGCCGGCCGTAGAAGCAGTCGCGCAGGCGCTGGTTGAAGCTGCGGTGGTCGGCGGGGTCGCCCTCGCCGCGCATCCGCTCGTCACCGACGCTGCCGGAGTCGTCGCCGTCGGAACCGCTGCCGCCGAAAGCGTCGCCGTCGTGCTCGTGCTCGTGCTCGCTCATCACATCACCTCAGGTGCTTCAGCATGCGGGTGTTGCCGAGGGTGTTCGGCTTCACGCGGGCGAGGTCGAGGAACTCGGCGACACCCTCGTCGGGAGAGCGCACGAGCTCGGCGTAGACCTCGGGGTCGACGAGCGAGAGCGGCGACGCCGTGTAGCCGTTGCGCTCGAAGAAGGGCACCTCGAAGGTGAGGCAGAACAGCTTCGACAGGCCGAGGTCGAGCGCGTCGGCCTCGAGCTGCTGCAGCAGGGCGCTGCCGACGCCCTTGCCGAGCCAGCCGTCGTCGACGGCGAGGGTGCGCACCTCGCCGAGGTCCTCCCAGAAGACGTGCAACGCGCCGCAGCCCACCGGGGTGCCGTCGGGGGCCACCGCGATGCGGAACTCCTGCACGGCCTCGTAGAACACGACGGCGTCCTTGCCGAGCAGGATTCGTCGCTGCACCAGGGGCTCCACCAGACCTTGGATCCACGGGACGTCACTGGTGCGCGCCCGCCGCACGGTCACGGGCGTCTTCTGCTCTGGCATCCGACCAGCGTAACCTCCCGGCGACGGGAGCCGGCGCGGGAACGACGAAGGGCCGGACACCCTGCGGTGTCCGGCCCTTCGAGGGGGTGACTAGTCGAGGTCGCCGAGAGCGGCGGCCGCCGCGGCCGAGGAGGCCGACGAGTCGGCTCCCGCACCGATCGCGACGGGCTCGCGCGACGTCGTCACGAAGGTGAAGGCCCCGTTCTCGAAGTCGACGTGCACGTGATCGCCGGCGTTGAGCTCACCCTGCAGGATGCGCTCGGACAGCTGGTCCTCCACCTCGTGCTGCATTGCGCGACGCAGCGGGCGCGCACCGAGCGAGGGGTCGAAGCCGACCTCGATCAGGCGCTCCTTCGCGGCGAGCGTGAGCTCGATCGTGAGGTCGCGGTCGAGCAGACGGTCGCGGAGGCGCTTGATGAACAGATCGACGATCTGCAGCAGCTCCTCCTTGTCGAGCTGCGGGAACACGATGGTGTCGTCGACGCGGTTCAGGAACTCGGGCTTGAAGTTCTTCTTCAGCTCCTCGGAGACCTTGCCCTTCATGCGCTCGTACGACGTCGCGGTGTTGCCGGTGGCCTGGAAGCCGATCGGGGCACCCGTGATGTCCTTCGTGCCGAGGTTGGTCGTCATGATGATGACCGTGTTCTTGAAGTCGACGACGCGACCCTGACCGTCGGTCAGGCGTCCCTCCTCCAGAACCTGCAGCAGCGAGTTGAAGATGTCGGGGTGGGCCTTCTCGATCTCGTCGAACAGCACCACGGAGAACGGCTTGCGGCGCACCTTCTCGGTGAGCTGGCCGCCCTCCTCGAAGCCGACGAAGCCGGGAGGGGCACCGAACAGTCGCGAGACCGTGTGCTTCTCGCCGTACTCCGACATGTCGAGGGAGATCAGCGCGTTCTCGTCGTCGAACAGGAACTCGGCGAGCGCCTTGGCGAGCTCGGTCTTGCCGACACCCGTGGGGCCGGCGAAGATGAACGAGCCCGAGGGGCGCTTCGGGTCCTTCAGCCCGGCGCGGGTGCGACGGATCGTGCGGGACAGGGCGGCGATGGCCTCGTTCTGGCCGATGACCCGCTGGTGCAGGGCCTTCTCCATGAACACGAGGCGAGCCGACTCCTCCTCGGTGAGCTTGAACACCGGGATGCCCGTGGCCTGGGCCAGCACCTCGGCGATCAGTCCCTCGTCGACGATGCCGGAGGTCTGCACCTCGCCGGCCTTCCACTGCTTTTCGAGACGCAGGCGCTCACCGAGCAGGTTCTTCTCCTCGTCGCGGAGCGAGGCGGCCTTCTCGAAGTCCTGATCCTCGATCGCAGCTTCCTTCTGGCCGCGCACGGCGGCGATGCGCTCGTCGAACTCGCGCAGCTCCGGCGGGGCCGACAGGATGCTCAGCCGCAGTCGCGCTCCGGCCTCGTCGATCAGGTCGATCGCCTTGTCGGGCAGGAAGCGGTCTTGCACGTAGCGGTCGGCCAGGTTCGCCGCGGCGACGATCGCGCCGTCGGTGATGGACACCTTGTGGAACGCCTCGTACTTGTCGCGCAGCCCCTTGAGGATGTTGATCGCGTGGGGCAGCGACGGCTCGGCCACCTGGATGGGCTGGAACCGGCGCTCGAGCGCCGCATCCTTCTCGAAGTGCTTGCGGTACTCGTCGAGCGTCGTGGCACCGATGGTCTGCAGCTCACCGCGGGCGAGCAGCGGCTTCAGGATGCTCGCCGCGTCGATCGCGCCCTCGGCCGCACCCGCACCCACCAGGGTGTGGATCTCGTCGATGAACGTGATGATGTCGCCGCGGGTGCGGATCTCCTTGGTGACCTTCTTCAGGCGCTCCTCGAAGTCACCGCGGTAGCGGGAGCCGGCGATCAGCGAGCCGAGGTCGAGCGTGTAGAGCTGCTTGTCCTTCAGGGTCTCGGGCACGTCGCCGCGCACGATCGCCTGGGCGAGTCCCTCGACGACGGCCGTCTTGCCGACGCCGGGCTCACCGATCAGCACGGGGTTGTTCTTGGAGCGGCGCGAGAGGATCTGCATGACCCGCTCGATCTCCTTCTCGCGGCCGATCACGGGGTCGAGCTTGTTGTCGCGCGCGGCCTGCGTGAGGTTGCGCCCGAACTGGTCGAGGATCTGCGAGCCCTTGTCGGGAGCCTGGTCGTTGCCGCCGACCGCGACCTGCTCCTTGCCCTGGTAGCCCGACAGCAGCTGGATGACCTGCTGGCGCACCCGGTTGAGGTCGGCGCCCAGCTTCACGAGCACCTGGGCGGCGACGCCCTCGCCCTCGCGGATGAGACCGAGCAGGATGTGCTCGGTGCCGATGTAGTTGTGGCCGAGCTGCAGCGCCTCGCGGAGCGAGAGCTCGAGCACCTTCTTCGCGCGGGGCGTGAAGGGGATGTGCCCGGTGGGCTGCTGCTGGCCCTGGCCGATGATGTCTTGAACCTGCTCGCGCACCGCGTCGAGCGAGATGTTCAGCGACTCGAGCGCCTTGGCGGCGACACCCTCGCCCTCGTGGATGAGACCGAGCAGGATGTGCTCGGTGCCGATGTAGTTGTGGTTGAGCATCTTGGCTTCTTCTTGCGCCAAGACGACGACGCGACGGGCTCGGTCGGTGAATCTCTCAAACATGTCTGTCTCCTTGGTCGCCAGGGCCGGTGGTTGGCGACCGATAGGAAGAGACTAACCAGCGAAGCGGGGCACGACAGCCCCTGTTCGCCGTGGGCGTGACGGCAGAACGTAGGATGCGAGCATGAGCAACCTCGAGCGCCGTCCCGACGAGACCTGGGCCGCCTGCGACACCGCCACGAGCGCCGCTCCGCCCGAGATCGTGACCGCCCGCGAGGTGCCCCTCGGCGGTCCGCGTGCCATGACGGTGCACCGCACCCTGCCGAGCAAGCAGCGCACGATGGTGGGCGCGTGGTGCTTCGCCGACCACTACGGGCCGTCGACGGTGTCGGAGACCGGGGGCATGGTCGTGCCGCCGCATCCGCACACCGGGCTGCAGACCGTGAGCTGGCTGTTCGAGGGCGAGATCGAGCACCGCGACAGCGTCGGCAGCCACGCGATGGTGCGGCCGGGCGTACTCAACCTGATGACCGCGGGCCGAGGAATCTCGCACTCGGAGGTCTCGACGCCCGCCGCCCGCGTGCTGCACGGGGTGCAGCTGTGGGTGGCGCTGCCCGACGCGTCGCGCCAGGTCGATCCCTTCTTCGAGAGCCACGACGCCGTCGAGGTGCAGGTGGCGGATGCGCGGCTCAAGGTCTTCGTCGGCTCCCTCGCCGGCGCCGCCGTGCCGGCCACCACGTTCACCCCGCTCGTCGCCGCCGAGATCACGCTGCCCGCGGGGGGCGCGGTGGAGCTGCCCGTCGACCCCTCCTTCGAGCACGGCGTGCTCGTCGACGCCGGCCCCGTCGCGGTGGACGGCGTCACGGCCACCCGCACCGAGCTGGCCTACGTCGGAGCCGGGCGCAGCACCCTCACCCTGCACGCCGGCGACGAGCCGGTGCGCGTCGTGCTGATCGGCGGCGAGCCGCTCGGGGAGAAGATCCTGATGTGGTGGAACTTCGTCGGCCGCAGCCACGACGAGATCGTCGCCTACCGCGCGGCCTGGCAGCGCGAGTCGCGCTCCGCCGAGCCCGACGGCTCGACGCCCCCGCCCGCCCCCGCGCATCCTGACGCCCTCCGCCGCTTCGGCGCGAGCGACCACCACTTCGAGGGCTCGCCGCTGCCGGCCCCCGTCCTCCCCGCGGTCCGCCTCCAGCCCCGACCCTGAGTGTCGGTGGAGTGAGGTATCCTCACCTCATGACCGACACCACTCCTGCAGCCCAGTGGACCGCCACGAGCACCCGCTACCGCCTTGCGGTCGTCCTGGCCGCGACCGTGCGGTGGGTGGCGCTCGCCGTCCTCGGCGTTCTCGTCCTCGTGCTCGGCCCGGTCATCGCCACGGCGCTGGGCGTGCCGCTCACCCTCCCGGCCGTGGTCGCGTTCGCCCCGGCGGTCCTGTCGGCCCTCGCGATCTACAGCGGCATCGCGACGTGGCTGGCGACCTCGCGCATCCGCTACCAGCTGCTCGACGACGAGATCGGCTATCGCAGCGGCCTGCTCAGCCGCACGCAGGTGGCGCTCCCGTACGGGCGCATCCAGACGGTCACGATCCACAACAGCGTCTACGACCGGCTCTTCGGCATCTCGAACGTGGTCTGCCAGTCGGCGGCCGACCAGGTCAACGTCGTGCTGCCCGGCCTCCGCGACGACGTCGCCGAGTCCACACGCCCCACGATCCTCGAACGGGCCAAGGCCGCCTCCTCGCGCGCCGGCGGACTCTGAACCGGGCTACTGGGAACCGGGCTACTGGAGGCCCGAGGTGAGGCGGGCGAGGTTGTCGAGGATGGTGCTGCGGAGCGGCTGCTTGTGCCACTCGTCGAGGGTGAGCTCGCGGCTGACCGTGCGGTAGCCGTCCTCGACGCCGCGCATGGCGGTGACGAAGTCGCGGCCGCGCACCATCAGCGAGACCTCCATGTTGAGGCTGAACGAGCGCATGTCCATGTTGCTCGAGCCGATCACCGCGACCTCGTCGTCGATGGTGAAGTGCTTCGCGTGCAGGATGTACGGCGACTGGTACATGTAGATGCGCACGCCGGCCCGCAGCAGCGCCTCGTAGTACGAGCGCTGGGCGTGGTAGACGAGGGCCTGGTCGCCGATCTCCGAGACGAACAGGTCGACCGTGACGCCGCGCTGGGTGGCGGTGGTGATGGCGTAGAGCATGGCGTCGTCGGGCACGAAGTACGGGCTCGTGATGACGATGCGCTCCTGCGCGTTGTAGAGCAGCGCCAGGAACAGGCGCAGGTTGTTCTCGCCGTCGAACCCGGGGCCCGAGGGGACCACCTGCATGTCGAGGGCATCCGGCTCGTCGTCGATGATCTCGTCGGTGATGGCGCGCGTCTCGCGCAGCAGCAGCTCGTTCGACTCGCTGTACCAGTCGGTGATGAAGATGGCGTTGATGCCGGCGACGATGGGCCCCTCGAGGCGGGTCATCAGGTCTTGCCACATCAGCCCGCGGCGGAGGTTGCCCTTCTTGTTGTAGCTGCGGTCGACCACGTTCTGCGAGCCCATGTAGGCGACGTCGCCGTCGACCACGAGGATCTTGCGGTGGTTGCGCAGATCGGGGCGCTGCCAGCGGCCCTTGAGGGGCTGCACGGGGAGCATGAAGTGCCACTTCACCCCGATGCGGTCGAGCATCTTCACGGTCTTCTTGTGCCCGGGCGCGCGCACCGAGGCGATGTGGTCGAGCAGCACGCGCACGGTCACCCCGCGCTTGACGGCGGCCTCGAGCGCCTCGAAGAAGGGCTTGGTGGTCTGGTCGTAGGACAGGATGTAGAACTCGGCGTGCACGTAGCGGCCCGCCTTGTCGATGTCGGCGGTCATCTGACGGATGCTCTCGTCGTAGTCGCCCACGAGGGTGGCGTTGTTGCCACCGACGAGGGGCATCGCGCCGAGGGTGCGGTTCAGTTCGACGACGTTCTTGAACCAGGGCGGCCAGGGCGTGTTCTCGCTGACGCGCTCGATGCCCTCGGTGGTCTCGACGATGAACTCGTTGATGGCGTGCTGCTTGTCGCGCCGCGACTTCGGCAGCTTGTACGAGCCGATCAGGAGGAACAGCAGGAAGCCCACGTAGGGGATCAGGAAGATGGCCATCAGCCAGGCGATCGCCGTCGACGGGCGACGGTTGCGCGGGATGACGATGATCGACCCGATGCGGATCGCCAGGTCGAGCAGGAGGAGCAGGAGCGCGACGACGAGCGCGACGTCTCCACCTGTCACTGCGGCCTCCTCGGTTGCCCTCAGAGCTACCGTATCGGCTCGGCGGCTACTCCGCGGACGCCTTGGCCGGCAGGCCCAGCCGGGCGCGCTCCTCGGCCTCGATCTTGGCCTTCGCGCGACGCTCCGACTTGTCGGCCCGCAGCACGGCGCGCATGATGAACCAGAACACGAGCCCGATCAGCACGGTCGGGGCCAGGGCGGAGAGCGCGGGCAGAAGGACGTCCATGTCCACCATGGTACGGCGTCAGTGCGTGAGGATGCCGAAGATGCCCGAGCCCACGAGGTAGAGCCCGACGCCGCCCACGATGATCCAGATCGCGATGCGGGTGGGCGTGGGCTTGTTCGGGTTGCCCGTGCCGTCGCCGCGGCCGCCCTCGTTGTTCTCGCGCTCGCTCTTCCCGGGCTCGAGGGGATCGTTCTTCTTGCCGCCGAACATGCTCATGCCGGACTCCTCTACTTCACCAGGGGGAACAGGATGGTCTCGCGGATACCCAGGCCCGTCAGCGCCATCAGCAGCCGGTCGATGCCCATGCCCATGCCGCCGGACGGGGGCATGCCGAACTCGAGGGCGCGCAGGAACTCCTCGTCGAGGCGCATGGCCTCGACGTCGCCCGCGGCGGCCTGCTTCGCCTGCTCGACGAAGCGCTCGCGCTGGATGACGGGGTCGACCAGCTCGGAGTAGCCGGTGCCCAGCTCGAAGCCGTTGATGTAGAGGTCCCACTTCTCGACGACGCCCTCGATCGAACGGTGCGCGCGGGTGAGCGGGCTGGTCTCGACGGGGAAGTCCATCACGAAGGTGGGGCTCGTCAGACCGGCCTTGACGAAGTGCTCCCACAGCTCCTCGACGAGCTTGCCGTGGTTCGCCAGGTGCACCTCGACGCCCTCGCGGTCGGCCAGCTGCTGCAGCTCGGCGACGGAGGTCTGCGGGGTGATCTCGATGCCGGCGGCGGCGCTCAGCGAGCCGTACATGCTGATGCGGTCCCACTCGCCGCCGAGGTCGTACTCGGTGCCGTCGGCCCAGGTCACGACGTGCGACCCCGCGACGGCGAGCGCCGCGTTCTGCACCAGCGTCTGCGTCAGCTCGGCGATCGTGTTGTAGTCGCCGTAGCTCTCGTAGGCCTCGAGCATCGCGAACTCGGGCGAGTGCGAGGAGTCGGCGCCCTCGTTGCGGAAGTTGCGGTTGATCTCGAACACCCGGTCGATGCCGCCGACGACCGCGCGCTTGAGGAACAGCTCGGGCGCGATGCGGAGGTACAGCTCGGTGTCGAAGGCGTTGGAGTGCGTGACGAACGGGCGGGCCGCGGCTCCGCCGTGGATCGTCTGCAGCATGGGCGTCTCGACCTCGAGGAAGTCGCGCTCGGCGAACGTCTTGCGGAGCGACGCATTGGTGAGCGCGCGGGTGCGCACCATCTTCCGCGCGCCGTCGCGCACGATGAGATCGAGGTAGCGGCTGCGCATCCGTGTCTCTTCGGAGAGTTCGGTGTGCAGGTTCGGCAGCGGCAGCACGGCCTTCGCCGCGATCTGCCAGCCGGTGGCCATGACGCTGAGCTCGCCGCGGCGCGAGGAGATGACCTCGCCCGTGACGAACAGGTGGTCGCCGAGGTCGACGAGCTCCTTGAAGTCGGCGAGCGACTCCTCGCCCACGTTCGCCTGCGACACCATGGCCTGGATGCGGCTGCCGTCACCCGACTGCAGCGACACGAAGCAGAGCTTGCCGGTGTTGCGCAGGTGCACGACGCGGCCCGCGAGGCCGACGATCTCGCCGCTCGTCTCGTCGGCGGCGAGGTGGCCCCAGGCGGCGCGCACGGCGGGGATGCTCGTGGTGACCGGCACCGACACGGGGTACGCCTCGGCGCCCGACTCGATCAGCTTCTCGCGCTTGGCCAGGCGCACGGCCTTCTGCTCGCTCGCCTCGGCGGCGGCCTCCGCGGCCGTCAGCGCGGATTCGGTGGGCGGCGTCTGGGCGTCAGTCATTCGAACGGGTCTCCTCGAGGTCGGCCCCAGTTTACCGGGCCGCGCGGGGCGGCTAGGGTCGAGGCAGGGGTGCGGGGGCACCCGGCTGGGGGAACCGGATGCTCGACGCACACACCACCGCACGCCGACGCGCGGGCGCCGCCCTCCTGGCGGCCCTCGGCGCCACCCTCCTCGCGGGCTGCACCTCCCCCGCGCCCGCCCCGGAGGCCACCGCCCCCGCGGCGTCGCCCACGCCCACCGCGACGCCCACTCCCACCGCCTCGCCCGTCAGCGCCTCGGGCACCGGGCCCGGCGAGGTCGAGCTGCAGAACCCGTACTACCCGATCGTGGAGGGGCGCGAGTGGATGGGGATGGACGTCTCGTTCTCGTGCACCGGTGACGGCGCGTTCGACGTGCGCATCCCCGGCACCGGCGCGTTCACCGGCAGCAGCACGTGCGAGGTGCGCGGCAGCAGCGACTTCCTGATCGAGCAGTCGGAGACGAGCTACCGGGTCGTCATCACGGTCGACGAGGGCGTCGACTGGACCTTCACCGGGCTGCTCACCCCACCGCACGGCCCCTGAGACGGCGCCCCGGCGGGGTCAGCGGCCGAGGTAGAGGGGAGCGTTGTCGATGAGGCGGGTGTCGCCGACGCGGGCCGCAACGATGGCGCGGGCCGGGCCCGTGTAGTCGTCGTCGACCGGGAGGAAGGTGTCGGGGTGCACGACCGCGAGGTAGTCCATCGCGACGAGCTGCTCGCCCATGGCCGCCGACTGCGCGGCGGCGAGCACGGCGTCGATGCCGCGGTCGGACGCCGAGACCGCCGCCTCGAGCACGTGCGGCAGGGTGACGGCGGCGCGGCGCTCCCGGGCGTCCAGGAAGCGGTTGCGGCTCGACAGGGCGAGGCCGTCGTCGTCGCGCACGGTCTCGACCTCCTCGACCGAGACGGGGAGGTTCAGGTCGGCGATCATGCGGCGCACGAGGAAGACCTGCTGCGCATCCTTCTCGCCGAAGAGCACGAACTGCGGCCCGACGATGTTGAGCAGCTTCGCGACCACCGTCAGCACACCGTCGAAGTGGCCCGGGCGGCTGCGGCCCTCGAACAGGCCGCCGACCGTGCCGGCGGTGACGCGGGTGGCGGTGTCGCCGCGGGGGTAGAGCTCGGTGACGTCGGGGGCGAAGACGAGGTCGGCGCCGTGCCCGGCGAGGGTCGCGAGGTCGGCGTCGAGGTCGCGGGGGTAGCGCTCGAGGTCGGCGGGATCCGTGAACTGGAGCGGGTTCACGAAGACCGACACCACGACGATGTCGGCGAGCTCGGCCGCGCGGTCGACGAGGGCGAGGTGGCCCTCGTGCAGGGCGCCCATGGTGGGGACGAGGGCGACGCGGGGCCGCGCATCCGTCGCCCGCGTCTCGAGCTGGCGCCGCACGTCGTCGATCGTCGTCACGACGACCGGAGGCCGGGGGGCGGTTTCGGCCTGGGTCACCGGGGGAACTCCTTCGCTGTCGGCCGCCTGCCTCGCAGACCGCCACGACGATGCTACCCGGGCCGGACCGCTCGCTGGCTCACTGCTCGCTGGGCCGGGCCGGGCCGCTCGCCGGCTCACTGCTCGCCGGCTCAGACCGGGGGGATGCCGCCGCCCGCCCGCGCGAGGGCGTTCTCGACGGCCGAGCGCACGAGGGGGGCGAGCACGCGGCCGGGGGCGTCGACGCCGATGGCCTCGAGCAGCCCGGCGGCCTGGTCGACGATGGCGCTCGAGAAGGTCGTGGCCGTCTCGACGGCCTCCGCGTAGGCCGGGCGGTCGGCCTCGGCGACGATCACCGGCTCGCCGCCCATCTCGACCACGAGCGCCTGCGCGATGGGCAGCACGGGGGTGGGGGCGGTGACGGCGAAGTGGGTTCCGGCGAGGCGGGCGAGGTCGACGCTGGTGCCGGTGAACGACATGGCCGGATGCACGGCCAGCGGGATCACGCCGGCCCCCCTCGCGGCGGCGAACACGTCGGCGCCGAACTCGGGGGCGGTGTGCAGCACGAGCTGTCCCATCTGCCAGGCGCCCGTCTCGGCGAGGCCGGCGATGAGGGCGGGGAGCTCGGCCGAGGGCACGGCGATCAGCACGAGCTCGCTGCGCTCGACGAGCTCGGGGATGGGGAGGATCGGGGCTCCGGGGAGCATCACCTCGGCACGGTCACGGCTGGCGTCGGAGATCGCGGAGACGCCGACGATCGCGTGGCCGGCGTTGGCCAGGGCGGCACCTAGCACGGGGCCGACGCGACCGGCGCCGATGATGCCGACGCCGAGGCGGCCGGTGCGCTCGGAGGGTCTCATCGGGGGTCTCCTTCGGGGGTCGGTGGGGCGGGCGGGGCCTGCGTGGGCTGGGCGGTTGGGGTGGGTGGGGTGGGCTGGGCGGACGGGGTGGCCCAGCGGTGGGAGGTGTCGGTGGAGGCGGCGTCCACGACCCGGGAGGCCCAGAGCTCGAAGGCGGCGGTGCCCGCCACGCGGTCGGCCGCCGGGACGCGGGCGCGGACGGGGCCCGCGACGGTCTGGACGGCGAGATCGACGAGGTCGAGCATCCGGAGCAGGGGGCCCTGGGTGATGCGGAGGCTCTGCACGCGGGCCAGCGGCACGACCGAGAGGTGGCGCCAGACGAAGCCCGAGCGCAGCAGGATGGCGTCGTCGGTGACGGCGAACCCGGTGCGGCGCCAGGAGAAGGGGCGGATCGGCCAGGCGCGGCGCGGGGCGTCGGTGAAGCCCTCGCCGGCGCGGGCGGTGAGGCCGGCGAGCACGATGTCGCGGGTGCTGACGGGGTCGGCGGGCGCCTCCCCGGTCGCGGGCGCGGCGGGCTTCGCGAGCGACGGGAGGAGGAGGCCGAGCACCGTGCGCACGTCGTCGAGCGTGCCCACCGGGAGCATCGTGGTGCTGGTCTGCGCCGAGCCCTCGCCGGCGGCGCCCGCGCGGTTGATGCGGATCATCCACCAGCCGGCCGGCCGCCAGAGCAGCGGCTGGCTGACCTCGATCGCGTGGATGCGCCCCGGCGGCAGCGTGTCGTTGCTCGTCGAGAGCAGCCCGAATCCCACCCGCACCCCGTCGGGCGTGCCCGCGATGCTGTAGCGCAACGACTTCGTGAAGCGGTTGAAGTAGTAGCCGATCGCCGCCGCCAGCCCCGGCACGATCAGGATGACGAACAGCTCGCGCCGCCCCATCATCGAGCTCACCACGATGAACACGGCGACGATCAGCAGCACCACGGTGAATCCGCTGAGCACGAGCGACAGGATCAGGCGCCCCGGCGGGATCTTCACCACCGACGAGGGGGCGGCCAGGGCGGGGTCGAGCTCGGGGGCGAGCAGTTCGCGCATCCGCTGGTTGACGAGGCCCGGGTGGGGGTGGTGATCGGATGCGCCGGCGGGTGCGGTTGCGGTTTCGGGTGCGGGTGCCGCCTGGGCCGCGGCCACCGCCGCCGGGTCGAGGGGCAGCGCGATCGGCGCCCCCGTCTCCTGCGCCCGGGCGAGCTGCGCGCCCGAGGCGAGCAGCAGCACGTCGCGGCGGAGGGCGTCGGCCTGGGCGCTGCCGAGGTAGGCGAGCTGCACCTTGGCGTCCTGTCCGGCGACGCTGACCTCGAGGCGGGCGGCGCCGAAGAGGCGGGCGAAGAACGGGCGCGAGATCGAGACACCCTGGATGCGGTCGAGGCGGGCCCGGCGGTGGGTGCGGAAGAGCACGCCGCTGCGCACCTCGACGACGTCGTCGCCGACGCGGAAGGTGTGCAGGCGCCAGGAGACGTAGAAGCTGACGACGCCGACCACGAGGGCTGCGACGACGATGAGCGAGATCCAGCCGATCTGGCCGCGCTCGTAGGCGGTCTGCAGCGGGTCGCCCGGCAGCTCGGGCGCGCCGAAGACCCAGTCGACGAGCCGCTCACGGAAGTTCGCGAGCACGAAGCCGAGGATCGCGATCAGCACGATGCCGCCCCGCAGCAGCGGGGTCGCGGGGTGCAGGCGGTGCCACTCGCCGTCGGTGAGCTCGGTGGTGGGGGTGGGGGCCGGGGCGGGCGGGGCTGCGGGCTCGGACTCGGCGGCTGCCGGAACCGGTGGGGTCGGCGGGGTCGGCGGGGTGGGGTCGTCCGAGGGGTCGGAGGGTCGCGCATCCGGGGCCGTCATCGGCGGGGCCTCACAGACCGACGCGGCGCGACTCGGCGAGCTCGACCAGGCGGTCGCGCAGCGCGTCGGCGTCGGCGGCGACGAGCCCGGGGATCGCCACGCCCGTCGCGGCGGCGGCCGTGACGAACTTCAGCTCGGCGAGGCCGAGGGCCCGGGCGACGGGGCCGCGGTTGATGTCGATGAGCTGCATGCGTCCGTAGGGCACGGAGACGACGCGGTGGAACATGATGCCGCGGCGGAAGACCAGGTCGTCGGCGCGCAGGCGGTAGCCGATCGCCCGCACCCGGCGCGGGGCGAGGGCCAGCGTGACGATCGTGATCACGACGGCGACGGCGAGCGCCGGCCAGCCGAACCAGGTGCGCAGCAGGATGAACGGCACCGTGATGGCGCAGAGCACGAGCCCGCCGATGAGGCTCGACACGAGCTCGACACCGACGAACTTGGGGCTGACGCCGCGCCAGCCGTCGTCTTCTCCGGGTGTGTCCAGGGGCGAAGCGGCGGGGTCGGGGTCGGGCGGCACCGGGTCGCCGGCCGTGAGGCGGCTCATGCGGCGCCCGCCCCGGCCGCGTCGTCGGGCTCGTCGGGCGGCAGGGTGCAGAGGCGCTCGGCGACCAGGCCCGCGATCAGCAGGGCCACGCCGGAGATCGCGGCGGCGATGCCCGGCCAGATCGAGCCGACGTCGGCGATGACGGGTCGCGTGACGAGGAAGATCACGATGCCCGCCGAGAGCCCCGCGATCAAACTGCCGACGAGGCTCGACGCCTTCGCGAGCACGACGGTGCGCATGGCGCGGAACGGGTTGATCCGCGTGGTGGAGCGGCCCCGCAGCGCCCGGGCGATCGGGATCGCCAGCACCACCACGATCGCCGCCGCCGCCACGAGCGTGATCGTCAGCGTGTACGGCGGGATCAGCACCGGCTGCCCCGCCGACGCGAGCGCGACCTCGAGCACGAAGCCGAGGGCGAGCCCCACGGCCGCGAAGGCCACGAGGGTGAGCGGTCGGGTGTGCCTCACCGCGCCTCCCCCACGTAGGGGCGCAGGGTGGTCTGCGGGATGGAGGTGAGCAGCGCATCCGCTCGACCGATGCCGGGCAGGGTGGCGTTCGGGTCGATCTCGAGCCACGGGACGAGCACGAAATCGCGTTCGGCCGCGCGCGGGTGCGGCAGGGTGAGGCGCTGGGTGTCGCGAACGATCGAGGCGAAGGTGACGATGTCGACGTCGAGCGTGCGGTCGCCCCAGCGCTCGGTGCGCACGCGGCCGTGCTCGTGCTCGATG
The DNA here is from genome assembly GCF_015350805.1 of Herbiconiux sp. VKM Ac-1786. Classification (GTDB taxonomy): domain Bacteria; phylum Actinomycetota; class Actinomycetes; order Actinomycetales; family Microbacteriaceae; genus Herbiconiux. The sequence goes on from NZ_JADKSG010000001.1 coordinate 653,619, forward strand.
CGGTTGACCTCGCCGAGCAGCTCCTCGGGGTGGAGGCTCGTGCGGATGGTGGCGGCGGCGTTGAGGTAGCCCGGCGCATCGACGTCGATGCCCTGGGGCTTCACCGCGACGGTCTCGTAGAGGCGCGAGACCTTCTCGACCTCGATGCCGGGGGTGGCGCGGAGGTCGTCGATCGCGCCGAGGATCGTGGCCTCGCGGTCGCCGAGGTTGCTGCCGAAGGCGAGCACCGCCGGCAGCCGGATGATGCGGCGCTCGACGCTGCCGATGGGGCGGGGGTTCATGCGGGGGCCGTTCTCGTGGGGCTGGGAGCGGGGGCGTCGGGTGCGGGCGCGGCCGCGGCGGGCATGGAAGCGGACGGGCCGGGCGCGGTGGCCGGGCCGGGCGCGGTGGCCGGGCCGGGCGCGGTGGCCGGGGCCGGCGCGGGGCGGCGGGTGATCGTGATGCTGACGTCGGCGAAGGGCACGGTGATGGGCGCGTCGGGCTTGTGCACGACCACCCGCGTCTGTCGAACCGGCGGATGCGCCAGCACCACGCCCGCCACCCGCTCGGCCAGCGTCTCGATCAGGTCGACGGGGTCGTTCGCCACCGCGGCCGCGATCTCCTCGGCGAGCTCGCCGTAGTGCACCGTCTGTGCGAGGTCGTCGCCGCCGGCGGCCCCCGCGGTGTCGAGCCACAGCTGCACGTCGAGCACGAACAGCTGCCCGTTCTCGCGTTCGAAGTCGAAGACGCCGTGGTGCGCGAACACCTCGAGCCCCGTCAGCGTCAGCACGTCGAGCCCGTCGACGGGCACGGGCGAGCCCGGGTTGTGGGTCTGGTTCAGGATGCTCTCCCCCTCGTTCATCGCACGCCTCCGCCCGCGTCCCGCCCCCGGCGCCACGCCTCGGCCACGTCGACCGCACCCCGGGTGAGCGACACGTCGTGCACCCGCACCCCCCACGCCCCGGCGTTCACCGCGAGCGCCGCCACCGTCGAGGATGCCAGATCCCGCTCGACCGCGGTGGCCCCGCCCGGCACCAGATCGGCGAGGAACCTCTTGCGCGACGCCCCGACGAGCACCGGCAGTCCGAGCCCGACGAGGCGGTCGAGCCGCCCGAGCACGGCCCAGTTGTGGTCGGCGTTCTTCGCGAAGCCGAGCCCGGGGTCGAGGATCAGCCGCTCGGGGTCGACGCCCTTCACGATCAGCTGGGCGGCGCGCAGCTCGAGCTCCGACGTCACCTCGCCGACCACGTCGCGGTAGCGGGCGAGCTCGTTCATGCCGTCGCTCGGCCCACGCCAGTGCATCACCACGAAGCGGGCGTCGCTGCCGACGATCAGCTCGTCCATCTCGGGGTCGGCGAGCCCGCCCGACACGTCGTTGACGATGGCGGCTCCGGCCTCGATCGCGGCGGCGGCGGTGGACGCGTTCATCGTGTCGACGCTGACCGTGACGCCCTCGGCGACGAGGTCGCGCACGATCGGCAGCACGCGTCGGCGTTCCTCGGAGATCGCCACGCGCTGCGCACCCGGCCGGGTCGACTCGCCGCCGACGTCGATGATGTCGGCGCCGCGCGCCACCATGCCGAGCGCGTGCTTCACGGCGGCGTCGCGGTCGACCCACATTCCGCCGTCGCTGAACGAGTCGGGCGTGACGTTCAGGATGCCCAGGATGCTCGTCACGGGCCCTCCCCCGTCTCGGCGCCCGTCGCCGGCCCGGCACCCGTGGTCATCCCGGCGTGGGGCGTCGTCGAGTCCGATGCGGGCAGGCCGCCTTCGATGGGGCGGCGCGGGGCCGCGATGAGGGCGGTGAGCTCGGCGCGGGCGGCCGGATCGGCGAGCTCGCCCCGGGCCGCGAGGGTGAGGGTGGTGCTGCCGGTCTGGCGGGGGCCGCGCGCCGTGACGCAGCCGTGGCGGGCGTCGAGCACGACGAGCACGCCGCGGGCTCCGAGACCGCGCTGCAGCGCATCCGCGATGTCGTCGGTGAGGCGCTCCTGCAGCTGGGGGCGGGAGGCCGCCGACTCGACCACGCGCACGACCCCGCCGAGGCCGGCCACCTGCTCGCCCGGGAGGTAGGCCACGTGGGCGACGCCCTCGAACGGCAGCAGGTGGTGCTCGCAGACCGAGCGGAAGGCGATGTCGCGGATGAGAACGGGACCGGCCGGCTGAGCATCCGCTCGCCCGGCCGAAGCACCCGCGGCGCCCGCAGTACCCGGGGCACCCGCAGTACCAGCGGCACCCGCCCTACCCACTGCGCTCGCCTCGCCGGCCGCGAACGTGGTACCGAGCGCGTCGGCCGGGTCGAGGCCCGTGCCGGCGTAGAGCTCGGCGAGCAGCTCCCCGACGCGGCGGGGCGTGTCGACGAGACCCTCGCGGCCCGGATCGTCTCCGATGGCCGCGAGGATCTCGCTGACGGCGGCCTCGATCCTGCCGCGGTCGACGGTCACGTGACGCCTAGGCGGTGGCGGGCCGGGGGTTGATGCGCGGCGTGCGCTTCGACTTCGACTCGGGTTCGGGCTCCGAGCCGACGCCGCCGTCGACGGCGGCACCGTCGATCGGGGCCTTCGCCGTGGGGAACGCCACCGGGGGCAGCGTCGACACGGGACGGTTCTGGCTCGACAGCCACTGCGGACGCGGCGGCAGCTTCTCGATGCCCTCGAAGATCTCGGCCAGCTGGTCGTGGTCGAGCGTCTCCTTCTCGAGCAGCTCGGCGGCCAGCCGGTCGAGGATCTCGCGGTTGGCGTTCAGCACCTGCCACGCCTCGTCGTGCGCCGCCTCGATGAGCGTGCGCACCTCGGCGTCGACCTGCTCGGCGAGGCTCTCGGAGTAGTCGCGCTCGTGGCCCATGTTGCGGCCGAGGAACATCTCACCCGAGGCGCTGCCGAGCTTCACGGCCCCGAGCGAGGCGGTCATGCCGTACTCGGTGACCATCTTGCGGGCGGTGCCGGTGGCCTTCTCGATGTCGTTCGAGGCACCCGTGGTCGGGTCGTGGAACACGACCTCCTCGGCGACGCGGCCACCCATGGCGTAGGCCAACTGGTCGAGCAGCTCGTTGCGGCTGACCGAGTAGCGGTCTTCCAGGGGCAGCACCATCGTGTAGCCGAGGGCGCGGCCGCGCGGCAGGATCGTGACCTTCGTGACCGGGTCGGTGTTGTTCATCGCCGCCGCCACCAGGGCGTGGCCACCCTCGTGGTAGGCCGTGACCAGCTTCTCCTGGTCGCGCATGATGCGGGTGCGGCGCTGCGGGCCGGCGATGACACGGTCGATCGCCTCGTCGAGCGCGCGGTTGTCGATGAGCTGGGCGTTGCTGCGCGCGGTGAGCAGCGCGGCCTCGTTCAGCACGTTCGCCAGGTCGGCACCCGTGAACCCGGGCGTCTTGCGGGCGACGACCTCGAGGTCGACCCCGGTGGCGAGGGGCTTGCCGCGGCCGTGCACCTCGAGGATCTTCTTGCGGCCGTTGAGGTCGGGCGCGTCGACGCCGATCTGGCGGTCGAAGCGACCCGGACGCAGCAGCGCGGGGTCGAGGATGTCGGGGCGGTTCGTCGCCGCGATCAGGATGACGTTCGTCTTGACGTCGAAGCCGTCCATCTCGACCAGCAGCTGGTTGAGGGTCTGCTCGCGCTCGTCGTGACCGCCGCCCATGCCGGCGCCGCGGTGGCGGCCGACGGCGTCGATCTCGTCGATGAAGATGATGGCGGGCGAGTTCTCCTTCGCCTGCTGGAACAGGTCGCGCACGCGGCTCGCACCGACGCCGACGAACATCTCGACGAAGTCGGAACCGGAGATCGAGTAGAACGGCACACCGGCCTCACCCGCGACGGCGCGGGCGAGCAGGGTCTTGCCGGTTCCGGGAGGGCCGTACAGCAGCACGCCCTTGGGGATGCGCGCGCCGACCGCGAGGAACTTGGCCGGCTCCTTGAGGAAGTCCTTGATCTCCTCGAGCTCCTCCAGCGCCTCCTCGGCACCGGCGACGTCGGCGAAGGTGACCTTCGGCGACTCCTTCGAGACGAGCTTCGCCTTCGACTTGCCGAACTGCATGACCTTGTTGCCGCCGCCCTGCATGCCCGAGAGCATGAACCAGAAGAACGCACCGATCAGCAGGATGGGCAGCAGCAGGCCGAGGGCCGACAGCAGCCAGTTCGGCTGGGGCACCTCGTCGTTGTAGCCGTCGGCGGGCTCGGCGGTGGTGACCGCGTTGACGACCTCTTCACCGCGCGGGGCGACGTAGTAGAACTGCACCTTCGTGCCGTACTTGTCGTCGGCGTTCGCGAGCGTCATGTCGACGCGCTGCTCGCCGTCGATGATGGTCGCCTCGGAGACCTTGCCGCTCGAGAGGAACCCGAGCCCCTCCTGCGTGGTGACCTGCTGGTAGCCGCCGCCGGTGATGAGGCTGAACCCGATCCAGAGCGCGATGGCGCCGAGCAGGATGTACGGGATGGGAGATCGAAGGATGCGTTTCGCGTTCATGACTCTTCTACGCTCGGTGTGCCGGTGGCGGCGGCACGATGCCTATGTCGTGCTGCAAGGGTACCCGTCGCGGACTGGGCGCCGCCTCCATGTTCCCCGTGGGCGTAACGCCGCCGACGGGCCCCGTCAGAGGGCGTCGCGAGCGCCCGCCGGAGGTGCTCAGGAGTAGACGTGCGGGGCCAGCACACCGATCGACTTGAGGTTGCGGTAGCGCTCGGCGTAGTCGAGGCCGTAGCCCACGACGAAGGCGTTCGGGATGTCGTAGCCGACGTAGCGCACGTCGATCTCGACCTTGACGGCCTCGGGCTTGCGGAGGAGGGCGCAGATCTCTACCGAGGCGGCACCGCGGCTGCGGAGGTTCGCGAGCAGCCACGAGAGGGTGAGGCCGGAGTCGATGATGTCCTCGACGATCAGCACCTTGCGGCCCGTGATGTCGGTGTCGAGGTCTTTCAGGATGCGCACCACACCGCTCGACTGCGTGCCCGAGCCGTACGACGAGACGGCCATCCAGTCCATGTTGAGCTGCAGGCGCAGCTCGCGCGCGAGGTCGGCCATGACCATCACGGCGCCGCGCAGCACGCCCACGAGCAGCACGTCGTCATCGTCGTCGTAGTCGGCCTCGATGCGCCGGGCGAGCTCGGCGATCTTCTCGGCGATCTGCTCCTCGGTGAGCAGAACCTCGGTGATGTCGTCGCGGACGTCGTCGATGTCCATGCGGATCCTCTCGGGGTGCTAGGCGCGGGCGAACTCGAGCAGCGCGCCCCGCCGCACCACTCTAATCCCTGGCAGATCGACGCCCTTCTGGCCGTGCCAGTCGGTCACCAGCGCCGCGACCGCGAGGGTCTGGGCGCGCGACAGCGACACCCCGAACTCGCTCTCGACCACGTACCGGATGATCCGGTTCCGCAGCGCCGCCGGGTTCGCCTCGAGCGCCGGTGCCGAGATGGCGATGCCGGCCTCGGCGTGCTCGACGAGGTCCTCGATCGTCTCGATCGCCATGGCGTGCAGGGTGTCGTCGTCCTCGCGCAGCTGCTCGGCGGTGCGGGCGAGCGCCTCGGCGACGCCCGGTCCGAGCTCGCGCTCCAGCATCGGCAGCACGCCCTGGCGCACGCGCACCCGGGTGTACGCCGCGCTGTCGTTGTGCGGATCGTGCCAGGGCTCGAGGGCTGCGTCGCGGCAGAAGTCGTGGGTCAGCTGACGCCTCAGCCCGAGCAGGGGGCGGATGCGCGTGCCGCCCGGCTGCTCGGCGACCCCCGCCATGCCGCGGAGGCTGACCGCTCCCGCGCCGCGGCCGAGGCCGAGCAGCACCGTCTCGGCCTGGTCGTCGAGCGTGTGGCCGAGCAGGACGGCCACCGCACCCGTCGCGGCGAGCGCCTGGTCGATGGCGGCGTAGCGGGCGCTGCGGGCCGCGGCCTCGGGGCCGCCCCGGCCCGTGACGTCTGTCCTCGTGACGATCACGGGGGCGAGTCCGAGTTCTTCCGCCTGGCGGGCTGCTCGGGCGGCGACGTCGGCGGAGTCGGGCTGGAGGGCGTGGTCGACGATCACGGCGCCGGCGCGGAGGCCTGCACGGGGGGCTTCGAAGGCGGTGGCCGCCGCGAGGGCCAGGGAGTCGGGGCCACCGCTGAGGGCGACGAGGAGGTCGGCCCGGGCATCCGCTCTGCTCGTGCTCGTGCTGCCTCTGCTGGCGATCTCGGCGAGGCTCTCGCGCACGGCACGGCGCACGTCGGCGATGGCCGGGGTGAGACGGGGTCGGCGGCCGTCGGTCTGCATCCAGTAACGTTATTGCAGTTTCGCGGCGCGCATCCGGCGCCGTCGTCCACAACGAGGGAGCAGCAGATCATGGCCGAGTACGACGTCGTCGTCGAGATCCCCAAGGGGAGCCGCAACAAGTACGAAGTCGATCACGAGACCGGTCGCGTGTACCTCGACCGCGTGCTCTTCACGAGCTTCGTGTACCCCACCGACTACGGGTACTTCGAGAACACGCTGGGCCTCGACGGCGACCCCGTCGACGCGCTGGTGCTGCTCGAGTACCCCGTGTTCCCCGGCGTGGGCGTCAAGGTGCGGCCCGTCGGCGTGCTCAACATGAGCGACGAGGCCGGCTCCGACGCCAAGGTCGTCGTGGTGCCTCACAAGGACCCGCGGTGGGCGCACATCCAGGACATCACCGACGTTCCGGAGCAGACCCGCAAGGAGATCGAGCACTTCTTCGCCCGCTACAAGGACCTCGAGCCCAACAAGTGGGTCAAGATCGAGGGCTGGGGCGACGCCGCCGAGGCCGACGCGATCGTGCAGGCCGGCATCACCAAGCTCGCGGAGGAGGGTCACTGACCTTTCCGACGTTCTGACGTCGAACGCCCCGCTCCTCGGTTCGAGGTGGCGGGGCGTTCTGCGTTGTGGGGCGGGCGGCGCGGGGTCAGTCAGAAGCCGACGAAGTTGCGGGGGTTCTGCGAGACGCCGCCGACGCGGGTCTCGAAGTGCACGTGGCAGCCCGTCGAGGAGCCCGTGGTGCCGGCCCAGGCGATGAGCTCGCCGACGCCGACGTCTTGCCCGCGGCCCACGTTGAGCGAGCTGTTGTGGCCGTAGACGGTGGTGAGGCCGCCGCCGTGGTTGATCGTGACGGAGTTGCCGAGGCCGCCGTTGTAGCTGGCCTGGGTCACCGTGCCGGTCGCCGCGGCGTAGACCGGGACGCCGCAGGTGCCGCCGGGCGCCACCAGGTCGATGCCGGCGTGCAGCCGCCACTCGTGGAAGATCGGGTGGAACCGCTGGCCCCACTCGTCGGAGACACGCCAGCTCGCGAGCGGGCTCGTCCACCCGTCGACCGAGGCGATCGGGCCGCCGCCACCGCCACCGGCCTCCGCCGCCTCCTGCGCGCGGCGGATGGCCTCCTGGCGGGCCCGCTCCCGGGCCTCCTCCTCGAGGCGCTTGCGCTCGGCGACGCCGGCCTCGTAGTCGGCGACGGTCTTCGCCGTGCTCTCCTGCAGCGCCTTCAGCTGCTCGTCGAGCACGATGCTCTGTGCCTCCTGCTCGGCGAGGGCTCCCTCGAGCTGCGCCTGGGCCTCCTGCGCCTCGGCCAGCGCGGCCTCGGCGGCGTTCTTCAGGCCCTCGAGCTCGGTGCGGGCGACGACGGCCTGGTCGGTGAGCGACTTCGCCGTGTTGCGGTCTTGCGCGGCCTGCTCGTAGAGCCGCACGGTCTGCTGCGAGAGCTGGCTCATCGCGCCGAGGCGGTAGAGCAGGTCGTCGGACGCGTCGCCGCTGACGATGAGGTTCAGGGTGAGGTCAGTGCCGCCGGCCCGGGAGAGCTGGCTGATGAGCTGCCCCGCCTGACCGTTGGACTCCTCGGCGCGGAGGGTGGCCTCGGCCGCCTGCCGGTCGAGCTCGTCGGCGCGGAACGTGGCGGTGTCGTAGGCGTCTTGCGCGGCCGAGTACTCGTCGGCCTTCTGGGCGGCGAAGGCCTGGGCGGCCTCGACCTCGGTCTGCAGCTGGGCGACGATGCCCTGGATGCGCTCCACCTCGGCCTGCTTCGCCGACTCGCTGCCGCGGGCGGCCAGCACGTCCTCCCAGGAGGGGTAGTCGATCGCCGAGGCGGGCTCGACACCGCGCAGCACCTCGACGCAGATGATCGCGAGCGCCAGCACGACGGCGGCCACCCACGTATGCACCGGCCGCTTCGCGCGCATGCGCGGCTGCACGGCGGACGCCGGATCGCCGGCGGCGCGGGCGGAGGGCGGGGTGGGGTTCGCGGTGCTCATCGTCGGGACTCGCTCAATCGTCGGTGGGCTCGGGGGCGGCGTGGGTCATGGTCGGGCCTAGCCGAACTCGATGCCCTGCGCCGCCATGAAGGGGCGGGGGTTGATGGCGGTGCCGTTCTGGCGCACCTCGAAGTGCACGTGGCAGCCGGTGGAGTTGCCCGTGGTGCCGGCGTAGGCGATCGGCTGGCCGACCGAGACGTAGGTGCCGTTGCCGACGAGCAGCGTGGTGTTGTGGCCGTAGGCGGTGGCGATTCCGCCGCCGTGGTCGATCTGGATGAAGTTGCCGTAGCCGCCGTTCCAGCCGGCGTAGTTGACGATGCCCTCGGCCGCCGCGTAGACGGTGGCGCCGCAGGTGCCGCCGTTGTAGACGAGGTCGATGCCCGAGTGGAGCAGGTACGCGCCTGACACCGGGTTCACGCGCATGCCGTACTCGTCGGACGAGAACGCGCCGGGGAACGGGCTCGCCCAGCCGCTGGCCGCGATGTAGGGCAAGGTCGACAGCCCCGCGGCCGCAGCCGCACGGGCGGCCTCGGCCCGGGCGTCGACGCCCTTCTGGTAGTCGGCCTCGGTGGCGACCCGGTTCTCTTGGAGCACCTGCAGCTGGGCCTGGAGCTCGACCTGGTGGTCCTCCTGCTCCTGCAGCGCGGCCTCGGCCTGCTGCTGGGCGGCGACCGCCTCGTCGCGCAGGCGCAGCGCCTCGTCGGCCAGGCCCTTCAGCTCGTCGCGGGCGACTTCGGCCTGCGCCGTGAGGGCGGTGGCGGTGTTCGTGTCCTGCTGGGCCTTGGCGTAGATCTGCGAGGTCTTCTCGGCCAGCTTCGACATGGCGCTGAGCTGGTAGAGCAGGTCGTTCGAGAGCTGCTCGCCGCCGACCAGCAGGTTGAGGCTGAGGTCGTTGCCCCCGGTTCGCGCCAGTTGCGCGGCGAGCTGGCCGGCTTGACGGTTCGAGGCCTCGGCGGTCGTCCGAGCATCCGTCGCCTGCTGCTCGAGCTCGCCCGCCACGAAGTTCGCCGTGTCGTAGGCGGTCTGCGCCGTCTGGTACTCGGTGCCGCGCTGGGTGGCGAGCTGCTGGGCCGCGGAGACCTGGGCGTTCATCTCGGAGATGAGGCCCTGGATGCGCGTGACCTCCTGGTCTTTCGCCTCGGCGTTGGCCTGGGCGTTCTTCACGTCGTCCCACGTGGGGTAGTCGTCGGCGAACGCCGGGGCGACCCCGGCACCGAAGACCACCGCGGCGGCCACCGCGAGCCCGGAGGCCGCGGCGACGAGTGCCAGGCGCAGGCGCGCGAGGCCGGTGGGGATCTGGTCGGTGCTCATGTACCTGCGAATCTAACCTGCGGGGGGCTCAGGGGTCGGTTCATCCCTCAGCATGTGGACAAGTCTGCCCGAATTGGCGACTGTGCCGGAGATGTGGCATACTCGACGAGTTGTCGCGCCGCGGCCCCATCGTTTAGCGGCCTAGGACGTCGCCCTTTCACGGCGGTAGCACGGGTTCGAATCCCGTTGGGGTCACAAGCTCCAGTGCGAGAACACATACAATAGGAACACAAGTAAGGCCCTGTAGCGCAGTTGGTTAGCGTGCCGCCCTGTCACGGCGGAGGTCGCGGGTTCAAGTCCCGTCAGGGTCGCCATGGCGTGAAAGCCCTTCCAGTCGGAAGGGCTTTTCGCTAGAAGCGGCGCATTTGCCGTTTCGGCTCTGTAGCTCAGTTGGTAGAGCGCACGACTGAAAATCGTGAGGTCACGGGATCGACGCCCGTCGGAGCCACTGAAACCCTCGCCTAGCTTCTACATGGCGGGGGTTTCTTACGTTTCCGGGCCGATTCCGTCCGGCTCGGGTGAACATCGCCTGAAGGCGGCTTGCGCGCCAGGGCTCTCGTGGTCGACTCGAGGCATGAGTGGATACGACCCGCAGTTCCTCGACCTCGACGACGAGCACGACGGCGCGGGGGCGGTGGCTGTGCCGGCGCCGCGGGGGGAAGCGGCCGGGGCGCGGATGCGGCGGCTGGAGTATGTGCACTTCACGGTGCTGCTCGATGCGGGGCGGCGGTTGGCGGCCGCGACCGCCGTGAACATCGACGGGAGCGCGCTGCTCGATCTGGGGCGGGGCGACGACTGGCATCTCGACGAGCGGGTGGCCGCCGACGAGCAGGCCGGGCCCGAGCTGTACGCGCGGAACGATCTCGATCGGGGGCATCTGGTGCGGCGGCGGGATCCGGTGTGGGGCGACGTCGAGATCGCCTCCGAGGCCAATTACGACAGCTTCTGCTACACGAACGCCGCCCCGCAGGCGGCCGAGTTCAACCAGTCGATCGAGCTCTGGAACGGTCTCGAGGACCTGGTGCTCGAGTACGCCGGCGCCAACCGGCTGCGGCTGAGCGTCTTCACCGGGCCCGTGTTCGCCGACGACGACGAGCTGTACCGCGGGGTGCGCATCCCCAAGCAGTTCTGGAAGGTCGCCGCCTGGGCGAGCGAGGGCCGCCTGCGGGCGAGCGGCTATCTGCTCGACCAGTCGCCGCAGCTGGGCGACATCGATCTGAGCGAGCAGACGGCGACGGATGCTCCGCCTCCGCTCGGGCCCTTCCGCACCTTCCAGGTGCCGGTCGCCGACCTCGACATGCTGACCGGGCTCGACTTCGGGCTGCTCGTGGGCGCCGACGTGCTCGCGAGCACGGTGCCGACGGCCGGCGTCCATCGCGAGCGGTGGATCGAGGTGACCGACGCCACGCAGCTGCGCTGGTGACGGGGCGGCCGGCGCGCGCGAGAATGGGCGCATGGACGCGCTGACTCCCGTCGCCATCGGGCTGACCGCCGTGAGCGCGCTCGGCGCCGGGCTGGTCGGCGGCGTGTTCTTCGCCTTCTCGGCCTTCGTGATGCAGGGGCTCGCGGATGCGCCGCCGACGGCCGGCCTGGCCGCCATGCAGGGCGTCAACCGGGCGGCCGTGCGCCCGCCGCTGATGGTGGCGCTGTTCGGCACGCTCCTCGTGGGGGCGGCGGCGGCCGTGCTGCTGGCCGTCGACGGCGCGGGGCACGCGGTGTGGTGGGCGGTCGGCGGTGCGGTCGTGTACCTCGGGGCGGTGGTGGGGGTGACGATCGGGTTCCACGTTCCCCGCAACGAGGCGCTCGCCCGGGTGGGGGTCGATGATCCGGATGCGCCGGCCGCCTGGTCGCGCTACGTCACCGAGTGGACGCGGGGCAACCACGTGCGCGCGGTGGGCGGGGCGCTCGCGGCGGCGCTGTTCGGCGTGGCGGCGATCACAGCGCTGCTCTGAGCATCCGGCCCTGGATGTCGGAGGACGTCGCCATACTGGGCGCATGAGCAGACGCATCCCGGCCGGTGAGCGCGAGCTGCTGCAGCGCCGGCTGGCGTCGCAGTGGCTCACGCCCGCCGGCGGCGAGCAGAGCGGCGGCGACCAGAGCGGCGGCGAGCGCGACCGCGCGGCGCGGGTCGCCGCCGTGACGCGGCGGATGCTCGCCACCCAGGCGCAGGACTTCGGGCAGGGAGTGTGGGCGCTCGGCGTCCGCGCGCCGGGGAGCACCCGACGCGACGTGACGACGGCGCTCGACGACGGCTCCGTGGTGCGGTCGTGGCCGATGCGGGGCACCCTCCACTTCATCGATCCCGACGACCTGCGCGGCTTCCTGTCGCTCACCGCCCGCCGCACCGTGACGGGGGCGGCCGCCCGGCATCGCGGGCTCGGCATCGACGAGCAGACCGTCGCGCGGGCCCGCGACGTCGCGACCGGGCTGCTCCGCGGCGGCGGGCGGGCGAGCCGCGAGCAGTTCACGGCCGCGCTCGAGAGCGCCGGGCTGGAGCCGACGGGCCAACGGGGCATGCACCTGATCTGGCTGCTGGCGCACGAGGGCCTGATCTGCTGGGGGCCGATGGCCGAGGGCGGCACGCAGCAGGCGCTCGTGCTGCTCGACGAGTGGGCGCCGGCGACCCGGGACCGGTCGCCCGACGAGGCGCACGACGAGCTGCTGCTGCGCTACGTGCGGGGGCACGGCCCGACCACACTCAAGGACTTCTGCCACTGGAGCAAGCTGCTCGTGTCCGACTCGTCGGCGGCCCTCGCGCGCATCCGGGACCGGCTGGAGGAAGTCGAACTGGGCGGTGCGAGCTACCTGGTGGAGGCGGGAGACATCGAAGCACGAGCCAGGGAAGCGGGCACCGCTCCGCCGCAGCTCGCCCTCCCCGGCTTCGACGAGTTCCTGCTCGGCTACCGCTCCCGCCAGCCCGCCCTCGCCGCCGAGTTCAGCGCCCGGGTGGTGCCGGGCGAGAACGGCATGTTCTTCCCCATGCTCGTCTCGCGCGGCGCGATCGTCGGCACCTGGAAGCGCAGCATCACCGCCAAGGCCGTCACGGTCACGACCGATCCGTTCGAGCCGCTCACCGCCGCCGAGCAGAAGGGCTTCGAGCGCGCCCTGAGACGGTACGCCGCCTTCCTCGAGCTCCCGCTGACGGGGAGGGGTGGGAGATGACGGCTGACGAGACGGTCGCGCGACGGCGCCTGCGCGAGACGGGCGAGGAGGCGGTCATCCGCCGCGACCCGCTGATGCCCGGCGCCTTCGAGCTCGTCGTCGGCGGCAGCCCGCAGTCCCACGTCGACCTCGGCGACCCCGGTGCGCTCTTCCACGACTACGTCCGCCGCATCGGTGCCGTGATCGAGCGGCTCCGGATGCCCGGCGAACCCGTCACCGCCGTGCACCTCGGCGCCGGAGCCCTCACGCTCCCCCGCTACGTGCAGGTGACCCGTCCCGACTCCGAGCAGCACGTGGTCGAGCTCGCGGAGGAGCTGGTGCCCTTCGTGACCGGCACGCTGCCCCTGCCGGCGGGCACCCGGCTGACGACGCATCCGGGCGACGCCGCCCGCGTGCTGAACGGCGGCGACCTCGCCGGCCTCGCCCACAGCGCCGACCTCGTGATCGCCGATCTCTACCAGGGCACCACGACGCCCGCCCACCTGCGCACGACCGGCTTCTACCGGGCGGCATCCGCTCTGCTGGCACCCGACGGGGTGCTCGTGGTGAACGTCGCCGACGACGACGGCGCCCCCGCCCTGCGCGCGCACCTCGAGGCGCTCGAGCCGGTGCTGACCCACGTCGTGCTCTCGGGCCCTGCGTCGGTCGTGACGGAGGCGCGGGCCGGCAACGTCGTCGTCGTCGCCTCGGCGTCGCCCGCCCTGCTCGGGTGGCTTCCGGCCCTGCGCGCAGCGGGCCCGCACCCCGGAGTGGTGGACCCGGTGGGAGCATGATGGAGACGGACGAGAGGAGCGATCATGTGCGGACGGTTCGCGATGAGCGCCGAGACCGATGAGCTGATCGCCGAGTTCGTGGCGCGCGGCGGTCGCCTGGAGGACTGGCGGCCCTCCTACAACGTCGCCCCCACCGAGGAGTCGCCGATCGTGCGCGAGCGCCTGATCGAGGGCGAGCTCGTGCGGCAGCTCGATGCCGCGAGCTGGGGCCTGAAGCCGTCCTGGGCGAAACCGGGCGGGCCGGCGCCGATCAACGCGCGACTCGAGAGCGTGTCGACGAACGGGCTGTTCCGCAACGCCTTCGCCCAGCGCCGCTGCATCGTGCCGATGAACGGCTACTACGAGTGGGAGGCCACCGAGCACGGCAAGCAGCCGCACTACATCCACGCCCCTGAGAGCGTGCTGGCGGCGGCCGGGCTCTACGAGGTGCGCAAGGTCGGCGAGGAGTGGTCGGTCTCGTTCACGATCATCACGCGCGAGGCGGCCGACGCCTCGGGCGAGGTGCACGACCGGATGCCCGTGTTCCTCACCCCCGATACCTGGGAACACTGGGTCGAACCGATGAAGCTCGAGAAGACCGACGAGAAGGAGGAGCTGCTGGCGATGCTCGACCGCTCCTCGCTCGCGGTGGCGTCGACGATCACCACCTACCCGGTGTCGAAGCGGGTCAACAACGTGCGCGACACCTCGGTGGCGAAGGACGACCCGACGCTGATCGAGCCCCTGACCGCGGCCTAGCGAATCAGCCCGCGACCGGCCCCGTCGTCCCCCGCAGCACCAGCTCCACCGGCAGCCGCACCGACGCGATCCCCTCCATCGACCCGGCCGCCAGACCGTCGAGCAGCAGCTTCGCCGACTGCCGGCCGATCTCGAGCATGTCCTGCCGCACCGTCGTCAGCCCCGGCGTCACCACCGACGCCATGTCGACGTCGTCGAAGCCCACGACCGAGACGTCGTCGGGCACCCGCAGCCCCTCCTCCCAGAGCCGGCGCATGGCCCCGATCGCCATGAAGTCGTTGCAGGCGAACACCGCGGTGAACTTCACCTCGTGGGCGAGCAGGTCGCTCATCAGCTCGTAGCCCGAGCGGATCTCGAAGTCGCCGTGGATGGCCAGGGCGTTGGGGAACGACTCGCGGATGCCGCGCATCCGCTGCACCGTCGAGTGCAGCCCCGGGAAGCCGGCGATGATCACGGCCTTCGTGTGCCCGAGCGAGCGCACGTGCCGGCCGAGGTCGCGGGCGCCCGAGTAGTTCGTCGAGGTGACCGAGGGCAGGCCCTGGAGCTCCTCGATGTCCTCGTCGGCGAGCACGATCGGCGCCGGCGACGACGCCATCGACACGAGCTCGTCGGTGGGCTTGATCTCGCGGCTGGCCGTGTAGACGAGGCCGTCGATCGCCCGGGTGCGCAGCATGTTGAAGTACCGCTTCTCGCGCCGCGGGTCGGAGTTCGAGGTGCTCGCGATGATCAGGCCGTGGTCGTGCTCGTTGGCCATCTCCTCGACGCCGCGCGCGATGCGGCCGAAGTACCAGTGCGAGATGTCGGGCACGGCCAGGCCGATCACCTGGCTGCGGCCCGACTTGAGGCGCCGGGCGCCGGCGTCGGGCACGTAGCCGTGCTCGTCGATCAGCCGCTTGATGCGCAGGGCGGTGGCCGGATGCACGGGCCGCTTCCCCGACAGCGTGTGCGACACCGTGGTCACGCTGACGCCCGCGGCCTCGGCGATCTGCTGCATCGTCCAGGGCCGGGGTCGGTCGTTCACGCCCTCAGAGTAGCCGAGCGGACGGGCGCCCCACGTCGCTTTCGCAAAACGTGTTGCGGCGCATCCTGAGACCACGGCGAACGGATGCCCGGTCGTTTACACCCCCGAAACACCGGGTAATGGGGCCGAAACACCCACACCTTAGGTTGGGGCCACGCACCCGCCGCAAAACGGTTTGCAGAGCCACAGCCCCACAGCACCACAGCCCCACAGCACCTCCCCCGGTTCCGCCTCCCCTCCCGAGACTCCTAGGAGAACCCCATGTCCTCACTGCCCTCACGCCGCGCCCGCCGCGTGCTCGCCGCCGCGACCGCCGGCGCCCTCAGCCTCGCCGTGCTCGCCGGCTGCGCCTCCTCCTCCAGCGGCGAGACCGCCTCGGGCGACGGCGTGACGCCGATCACGCTGCAGACCTCGTGGATCCCGCTCGTGCAGTTCGGCGGCAGCTACGTCGCCGACAAGGAGGGCTACTACGAGAAGAACGGCGTCGACGTCGACATCCTCCCCGGCGGCCCCGATGTCGACCCGATGGCCGCGGTCGTCGCGGGCCAGGCCGACATCGGCATGGGCAATGCCGACACCGTCGCCCGTGCCAACGAGCAGGGCGCCGACCTCGTGATCATCGCCGCGGGCTTCCAGAAGAACCCGCTCGCCATCCTGTCGAGCCCCGACAAGCCCATCGCGACGCCGGCCGACATGGCGGGCATGAAGATCGGCGTGCCTTCGGGCGACGAGGCCGCCCAGGAGGCGCTGCTCGCCGCGAACGACGTCGACGCCTCGAAGGTCACCAGCGTGCCGGTCGGCTTCGACGTGGCCCCGCTCGTCTCGGGCGAGGTCGACGGCCTCTGGGTGTTCTACTCCGAGCAGCCGATCGCCTACGAGGAGGCCACCGGCAAGGCCGGCACCGTCTTCCTCACCGCCGACTACGGCCTCGACATCTACGCCCAGGTCTACGCGGTCACCCGCGAGAGCCTCGAGGACGACACCAAGCGCGCCGCCATCGAGGGCTTCCTCAAGGGCGAGATCGAGGGCTGGCAGGACTACGTGGCCGACCCGACCGAGGCGGTCGAGCTCACGGTCAACGACTACGCGAAGGACGGCGGCCTGACCATCGAGGAGCAGACCAAGCAGGCCCAGCTGCAGATGGACCTGCTCGTCACCGACGAGACCAAGGAGAACGGCCTGCTCACGATGTCCTCCGACGCGATCGCGAAGAACGTCGCGACCCTCGACACGCTCGGCATCTCCGGCGTCGACGACTCGCTCTTCGACACCTCGGTGCTCGACGAGGTCTACGCGGGCTCGAACACCATCAAGTAGCACCGACCGGGCCCTCCTCCCGCGCGATCCCGTCGCGGGAGGAGGGCCCGGGCTCCACCACCAGCAACGGAGGCGCCGTGACCGGCTCTGGCTTCACCCTCAGCAATCTGACCAAGGTCTACTCGTCGAAGAAGAGCGACGTGCTCGCGCTCGACGACGTCTCGCTCGCCGTGCCCCAGGGCTCGTTCACCGCCCTGCTCGGGCCGTCGGGCTGCGGCAAGTCCACGATCCTGCGCATCCTCGCCGACCTCGAGTCGTACTCGGCCGGCGAGGTCACGATCCACGGCGAGACGCCGGCGGCCATCCGCTCGGCGCACCGCCTCGGACTCGCCCTGCAGGACCCGTCGCTGCTGCCGTGGCGCAGCGTCCGCGACAACATCCGCCTCCCCGGTCAGGTGATGCGCACGCCCATCCCGGCCGCCCGCATCGACGAGCTGATCCGCCTCGTGGGCCTCGAGGGCTTCGCGGATGCGCGTCCCGCCCAGCTCTCGGGCGGCATGCGCCAGCGCGTGGCGATCGCCCGCGCCATCGTCGCCGAGCCCGAGATCCTGCTGCTCGACGAGCCGTTCGGCGCCCTCGACGAGATCACCCGGCAGCGGATGAACGAGGAGCTGCAGAAGCTCTGGTCGGCCACGAAGGCCACCGCGCTGCTCGTCACCCACTCGATCTCCGAGGCGGCGTTCCTCGCCGACAAGGTCGTGGTGATGTCGCCGCGGCCCGGCCGGATCGTCGGCGAGATCGACCTCGACTTCGCCCGGCCCCGGCGGCGTGACCTGCTCGCGACGCCGGAGTTCCACGCGGTCTGCGACGAGCTGTCGCGGATGCTGCACGCCGGCACCGACGACGACCCGGACGACCTGGTGAGCGACGGCGAGCTCGCCTCGGTCGCGCCGGCGGAGGCGTGAGCGTGAGCACCGGGAGCGGCACCGGCGCGCCCGCTCCCGTGACCGCCGACGCCGCGGGCCGCGCCGCCGCCGACCGCGCCGCGACCGCCATCGCCACCGAGCGCGCCCGCTCCCGCCGCGACTCCCGCCGCGGCGCCCTGAACGGCTGGGTCGTCACGGCCCTCGTCAGCGTCGCCCTCCTGGTGCTCTGGGAGATCGCCGCCGAGCTGTGGCTGACCCGCCTCGGCGTGCTCGCCTCGCCGACCGCGATCGTGCAGAGCCTCGTGGCCGACTGGCCCGTCTATCTCAACGCCTTCTCGGCCACCGCCTGGGTGGCGGTGCGCGGCTGGTTCTTCGGCAACCTCGCCGCCGTCGTCGTGGCGGTGCTGTTCGTGCAGCTGCCGGCGCTCGAGTCGCTCTTCCTGCGCCTCGCGCTCACGCTGTTCTGCCTGCCGCTCGTGGCGGTGAACCCGCTGCTGCAGCTCACCTTCGACCCCGACACCGCGAAGGTCGTGCTGGCGGCCCTGTCGGTGTTCTTCACCACCCTCGTCGGCACGATGCTCGGCCTCCGCTCGGCCGACGGCGGGCCGCTCACCATGGTCACCGCCTGGGGCGGGCGCTCGCTCTCGGCGCTGCGCTTCGTGCGATTCCCCTCGGGGATCCCCGCCATCCTGACCGGTCTGCAGATCGGTGCGGCCGCCGCTGTGCTCGGCGCGATCTTCGGCGAGTTCATCGGCGCGAAGGCCGGCCTCGGCGTGCTGCTGATCAACGGGCTGATGTCGCTCGAGCTCGGCCGCGTCTGGTCGGTGGCGGTCATCGCCACCGTCATGGCGGCGGTGCCGTACGGCGTCTTCGGGCTGCTGCGCCGCTGGCTCACCCCGTGGTCGGCGTCGATCTCGACCGCGCAGACCGCCCCACCAGCGGCTCGCGGCCCGCTCGCCGCGCGCCTGCTGAAGACGCTGGCGTGGACCGTCGGCTCGCTCCTCGTGATCCTCGCCGCCTGGTGGGCCTACCTGATCGTCTTCGACATGTCGCCGTTCGTCGGCAAGTCTCCGCTCGACGTCTTCGCGTACCTGTTCACGAGCGATGACGCCGCCGCGAACCGGGCGGTCATGCTGAAGGCCCTCGGCGAGACCCTCGTGCACGCCGGCGTCGGCTACGTCGCCGGTCTCGTGATCGGCATCGCGGCGGCCGTGGCGTTCGTCACCTTCCCGGTGGTCGAGCGGGTGCTGACGCCGCTCGCGGTGGCGTTGCGCTCCGTGCCGATCATCGTGCTGATCCCGGTGCTCATCCTCGCGCTCGGCCGCGGGCTCGGCGGGGTGGTGGCGATCACCGCGATCGTGACCTTCTTCCCGACGCTCGCGAACACGCAGAGCGGGTTGCGCCGGGTGCCGTCGGACGCGTTCACCCTGATGCGCAGCTACGACGCCTCCATCTGGAGCAACCTCTGGCGCCTGCAGCTGCCCTACACGCTGCCGTCGATCTTCGCCTCGGCGCGCATCGCCGCCCCCACCGCCGTGCTCGCCGCGACCCTCGCCGAGTGGCTCGCCACCGGTGACGGCCTGGGGCACGAGATCGTCGCGTCCCGCGCCCACTCCGACTACACGGGCCTCTGGGCGGCCGCGGCCATCCTCACCGCCGTCTCGCTGATCTTCTACGGGCTCGTCAGCTGGGCCGAACGCGCGGTGCTCGCGAAGTACTCGCCGACCCAGCTCGGCTGAGCCTCGGCGCCGGGCCGCGCATCCGCTCGCCCGGCCCGGGACCGACCACGGACCCGCCCCCACGACCCCTCCCGGAAGGAACACCATGCCCACCCCGCACATCGGCGCCCTCGACGGCGACTTCGCCCCCGACGTCCTCATGCCCGGCGACCCGCGCCGCGCCAAGCTCATCGCCGAAACCTTCTTCGACTCTCCCCGGCTCGTCACCGAGGTGCGCGGCATCCTCGGCTACACGGGCACCTTCGAGGGCCGGCCGGTGTCGGTGCTCGCCTCGGGCATGGGCATCCCGTCGATGTCGATCTACAGCACCGAGCTCGCCCGCCACTACGGCGTGAAGCGCATCGTGCGCGTCGGCACCATCGGCGGCATCGCCCCCTACCTCGAGCTCGGCGACGTGATCGCGGCGAGCGCCGCCCACACCAACTCGGCGATGACGAGCGAGTGGGTGCCGGGCGTGACCCTCAGCCACGCGCCGTCGTTCGGGCTGCTGCGCAAGGCCGTCGAGTTCGGCGAGGCGACGGGCAAGCGGATGCACGTGGGCCCCCTCTTCACGACCGACGCCTTCTACAACCCCGACGTCGACCTGGTGCCGCGGCTGCTCGCCTACGGCACCATCGGCATCGACATGGAGGCGGCGGGGCTCTACGCCGTGGCACTGAAGGAAGGCTTCGAGTCGCTGATGGTCGGCACCGTGAGCGACCTGCCCGGCTCGGAGATGACCGCCGCCGAGCGCGAGGCCACCTTCGAGAACATGGTGTCGTTCGGGCTGGCGGCGCTGGCATGAGCGGGCCAGGCATGAGCGGGTCGGGCTCGGCGCTCGGCGCACCCACGACCTCTCCCGACCTCGGGCCGGCCGACCTCGTCATCACCGGCGCCACCGTGCTGCGGCACGACGGGACGGGCGGCATCTCGTTCGTGCCCGAGCAGATCGTCGCGATCCGTGACGGGGTGTTCGAGTCGGTGACGGATGCGGTGGACTCCCGCGGAGCATCCGTCGACCCGCCCGCGGCCCGGGAGACCATCGACGCGCGCGGCAAGGTCGCGATGCCCGGCTTCATCAACTGCCACACGCACTCCCCCATGGTGATGTTCCGCGGAGCGGCCGAGGACGTGCCGGCCGACCGCTGGTTCAACGACTTCATCTGGCCGATGGAGGTCAACCTCACCGACGACGACGTGGAGCTGGCGACGCGGCTCGCGGCGGCGGAGATGATCCGGCACGGCGTCACGACCTTCGCCGACCACTACTTCAACATGGACCGGATCGCGAAGGTCACCGACGAGACGGGCCTTCGCGGCGTGCTCGGCTCGACCTACTTCTCGAGCGACGGGCAGGCCGGACTCGAGCAGTCGCTCGAGTTCGCGACACGCTGGCGGGGCGCGGCGAACGGGCGGATCAGCACGGCGCTGGCGCCGCACGCGACCTACACGCTGAACGACGACGACCTCGCCGCGACCGCCCGGGCGGCCAAGGAGCACGACCTGCTCGTGCACATCCACGCCGCGGAGGGCCGCTCGCAGACCGTGCACAGCCGCGAGCGCACGGGCCGCACGCCCATCGGGGTGCTGCACGACACCGGGCTGCTCGACGGCAAGGTGCTGATCGCGCACGGCATCGGCATCGTTCCGGAAGACCTCCCGCTGCTCGCGCCCGCCGCCGCCGAGGGCCGGGTCGGGGTCGGCAGCGCACCGAAGGGCTACCTCAAGCTCGGCTTCGACACGACGCCCGTTCGCCTCCTCGCCGCGGCGGGCGTGCCGGTCGGGCTCGCGACCGACGGCGCCGCCTCGAACAACACGCTCGACGTCTGGGAGTCGATGACCTTCATGGCCTACGTGCAGAAGGCCACCGAGCTCGACACGACGTGGATGCGCGCCGAGGAGCTGCTCGACCACGCCACCACCCAGAGCGCCGCCGCCGTGCAGCTCGCGGGCGTCGTCGGGCGCATCGAGCCGGGGTACCGGGCCGACCTGATCCTCGTCGACCTCAGCGATCCGCGGGTGCAGCCCGTGCACGACCTGGCGAGCACGCTGATCTACAGCGCACGCTCGAACGACATCGACACCACGATCGTCGACGGCCGGGTGCTGATGCGCGACCGCCGGCTGCTCACGGTCGACGTGCCGGGCGTGGTCGGGGAGCTGGCGCCGCGCCTGGCGCGGCTGACCGACCGGTCGCACGGGAAGAGCATCCAGAACTACGACGCGTAGGCGACCGTTCCGCGCCGGTCAGAGGCGCGGGTCGGCCGGTGCGACCGCGAGGGTCGTCGTCGCCGTCACCTCGGCGTCGGGGGCGATCACGATCGGCCCGAGCGGGTCGTCGGGCTCGACGTCGTCGAGGCGGGAGGCGGGCTCGACGGCCAGGGTGCGGACGCTCCCCCACCACGGGAACCCGGAGTGGGCCCCCAGCTCGTGCCACAGGTGGGCGTAGGGCAGAAGGCGGGGATCCCAGCGGAGATCGATCGAGATCGCCGGGGAGCGGACGGTCAGACGCGCCGACCCCGACGGCACCCGGACGGTGCGGAACGCGGGGCCGGGGTCGTCGGGTGAGGTCTGCAGCACGGGCGCCGAGTCGTCACCGAGCGTGACGACGGTGCCGGGCCCCAGGACGTCCGGTCCGAACGCCGGATGCTCGGTGTACGTGATCGCGACCGCCCGGTCCGAGCGGTTCCGCAGGGTCTGACGGATGGTGACGGTGCCGTCGACGAGCGCTATCCGACGCACGGCGTCGATCGGCACCGTGCGGAGCACGAGGCCGAGCGCCAGCTCGGACGCCTCGCTGCCGCCGGCCGCCGGCGCGCCCGGCGGAGCCGGCTCGATGATCCGCCAGGCCCGCCACGCGGCCTCGCCGTGGAACGGCTGCTCGATGCCGTCGACCGAGCGGCCGGTGCCGGCGTGCGGGACGAGCCCGTGCCACCCGCCGGGGTACCGGCGGTGCCACTCGTCACCGCTGTCGGACAGGGGTGACGACCCGGTCAGGTCCTCGTCGGCCCAGGGCGTGCGGAGGAGGAGCTCGGCGCCGCTCGCCCGGTGGCGGATCGACGCGATCCGGCCGCCCCGGTCGGGATCGACGTCGACGGTCAGGGTGTCGGATTCGAGCCGTCGCCGGCCGTGCCGGGGAACGCTCATCGCCCGGTGCTCCCCTCGGCCGATGCGCCGGGTGCCTGCAGCACCAGAGCGTTGAACTGCGCCGAGTCCTTCTCCTCGGCGATCCCCCCGCCCCAGGTGTACCAGCCGCGGCGGGTGCCGCCGTCGTTCTCGTTCACCACGGCGCTGATCGAGATGAGCCGCTCCTCGGGGGTCGAGGGCGCGACCGACGCCCACGGGATCGCCGCCTCGTAGGTGGTCGTCTTCGCCCCCTCGTCGCGCACGACGTCGACCTGCACCCCGTCGGCGCTGCCCGCCAGGCCCCCTACCGACTGCCACTGCCAGGCCTGCGGTCCGTCGGCGGTGAGGGCGAAGCCGAGCTCGTTCCAGTGTGCGGCGTCACCGGGAGCACCGTCGGCGACGGCGATCTGCAGCGAGTCGCCCTGCCAGATGTTCCCACCCGAGGCCGGCTGCGCCTGGACGTCGTCGGTGATCACGGCCGAGACGAAGAGGTGGTCCTCGTCCCAGGTGTAGCGCAGGTCGCCGGAGAGGTCGGACTCGCCGCCCCAGTCGGCGATGTCGGCCGGGCCGGTGTCGCCGAGTGAGACGCTCGGCCCGTCGACGGATGCGGCGTCGAGCACGCCGTCGACCGTGATCGCCAGGTGGTCGACCGGCTGGGAGGCCGGGATCGGGTTGATCTCACCCTCCGCCGTGAACTCCTGCCCGTCGGCCATCGTCACGGTCACGGTGGAACTGCGCACCGCGTCCGAGGGTGACAGCGCGATGTCGCTCCGAAGGGTCGACCCGGCCGCGACCGCCGTGTCCTCGAGACCGCTGCCCTCCTGACCGTCGATCGACCAGCCGGCGGAGGCGATCGTCACGTCGTCCGCTCCCTCGTTGTCGAGGATCACCCGCAGCACCTCGTCGCCGTCGGCGTCCAGCGTGTGGGCCGTGCGGAGCCCGATGGTGGATACCACCTCGGCCTGGGCCCTCAGGCGGGCGACCGCGCTCCCCTGCTCGGTGACGATGCCCGTGTAGGAGAGGGTCCCGGCACGGTCCCCGCCCTGCAGCTGCAGGGCGACCGAGGTCGTGTCGCCGGCCGCGGTGGCGGCCGTCCAGGTGTCGTCACCGATCCGGAGCTCCGCCGACACGGCCTCGGCACCACCGCTGTTGTCGACCGTCCAGGTGCCCTCGATCTCGGCGCCCACGGTCGAGTCGGACAGCGTCAGCGAGTGTGTGGCACCCTCGCTGACCGCCGAGACGGCCCCCTCGACGTACACCGGGTCGATGCCCACGGAGACCGAGACGTCGCCCGCGGCCGACGGTTCGAGGGTGACGGATGCGCCGTACAGATCGGTCACCGTGACGGGGCCGGTCGCCGACACGGAGACCGTCGCCGGTTCGGCCGACCACAGCACGTGCGTCGAGGACGACTCGTCGGAGAAGGCGTAGTCGGTGACCGGGCCGATTGTCGTCCTGCCGTCCGCGGTCGTGCCCGCGAGCATCCGGTTCGAGGTGGCCAGTGACGCGTAGGAGGGCTTCGGCGTGTAAGCGCCGCGGATGTCGGCCCGGTTGTGCACGATGCCGAAGCGGTGCTCGGTGTCTGCGTCGTCGGTGCCCTTCTCCATGAAGTTGTAGACCACGTAGCGGGCGACGTCGTTCGACAGGGCGATCGCCTGCGACTGCGCCAGGTAGCGCGCCTGGGTACGGTCGTCGACCGCCCGCACGTCGGTTCCCGTGGGCCAGCCGTGCTCGGAGACGTACATCGGCTTCGGTTCCCCGTACTCGGCCATGATCGCCCGGGTGTCCTGCAGCGACTGCTCGAGCACCTCGGGGCCGACGGGCCAGGAATAGGGGTGGATCGACAGGCCGTCGATGTAGTCGAGCCCGCCGCCCTCGAAGAACTCCCGCAGCCACTCCTCCGGCACGCCGGCACTCACCGGGCCGACCAGGGTCGCCTCCGGGTACACCGCTTTCACCGTGGTGTAGGTCTCCTTGAGCAGCGCGAGATAGGTGTCGGCCTGCCTTCCGGCCGGGCCGTCGCCGAACCCCCAGTTCCATTCGTTCCAGACGTCGAAGACCCGGTCGGGACCGAATCGACCCACCGCCTCGAGGGCGTAGTCGGCGAAGGCCTCGATGCCCTCCTGCGAGGTCGGGGCGAGGCCCTCGTCCCAGTTCGGGTTGCCGTAGCTGAGCACCATGTAGAGGTCGATGTCCTGGTCGGCGAGGGCGTCGGTGTAGTTGACCACCTCGGGCGTCCAGTCGATGGTGCCGGGCACCGGCTCCTGCGCGGCCCAGTAGGCCTCGTCGCGGGCCGATCCGAAGCCGGCCTTCTCGATCAGAGGCATCATCTCGCGATTCCAGTCCTGCCCGAAGTGGGTCGCGACGCCGAACCGCAGATCCTTGTCGGCGTCTCGATCGAAGTCGTCGATGATCGCCAGGTCGGTCGTCGCCGAGCGCGGCCCGGCCGGGGTGACGCCCGACACCACGAGCCGGTACCAACCGGGCTGCGTGATACCGAGGGGGATCGACCCCGCCAGACCGGCCGTCGGCGCGGAGCTCGACTTGATCACGGCGTCGTCCTCGTCGGTCACGGTCCACGACACCTCGGTGGCCGTCGTGGTCAGGCCGACCGACACCGGGTCACCGGTCGTGAACACGTTCCCGAGCGTGCCAGGGACCAGTGCGAGGTCGGCGGGTACGGGGTGGCCCTCGACGGAGTCGAGGAGGACAGTGGCGGTGCGACCGGGGGCGGTCACCAGGAAGTCGTCGACGAGGAACGCCAGCTTGGTCGCCGGGCCGTGCCACGTGCCGTCGGCGGCTCCGCCCCAGTGCAGCTCGGTGGCGGCGAAGTCGTCGACGGTCAGGTTCTGCCATCCCGCGGTTCCCCCCTCCAGTGCGAGCCGGTGCTGGAAGGCCTGGCCCGTCGAGTCGACCACGCGCACCGAGATCGCGCCGATGTCGGTGGAGGCGATCGCGAAAGACACGGCGGTCAGGTCGAGCGACGGGACGGCCCGGCTGACCTCCAGGTACCCGGAGCCGCCGGTCGCGTCCATCGTGATGCGGGCGGAGCCGTTCCCGGTCGCCGCCTCGGTGCCGATGACCTGCAGTGCTCCGGTGACGTCACCGGACGGGTACAGACCCCAGCCCGGTGAGCTGCCCTCGAAGTCGCCGAGGCCGACGGGCGCCGCCGGGTCGGCGGTGTCGGCGACGGCCGGGGACGTCAGGCCGGTGACGACGAGTGCCAGGGCGAGGACACCGCCGACGAGATGCCACCGGGTCGCGTGCGGTCTGGACATGCTGATCTCCTCAGTGAGACTGTCAGGGTTCGCGGTGCGCAATCGCTTGCTCGAATCGCGTTGGGAATCTTTATAGTTCATTAATCGGCGCTGCGGAAGCGCTTTCTCTGAATGCGGCGATTACCGGACCGGTACGATCGTGGAATGAACGTAGGGAAGGCCGTCACGCTCGGCGACGTCGCATCGGTCGCCGGGGTGTCCCTGTCGACGGCCTCGCGGGCCCTGAGCGGCGGCGGACGGATCTCCGAGGAGACCCGTCAGCGCGTGAAGGACGCCTCGGACCGTCTGGGCTTCCAGCCGAACGCCCTGGCCCGCTCGTTCGCCCTCGGCCGGAGCCAGACGATCGGCGTCCTGACCCAGAACGCGTCAGGCGTGTTCACCGCGCCCGTGCTGATCGGGGCGACCATGGAGCTCGGCCGCAACAACCAGGCGCTCCTGATCCGGGACGCGCGCTTCGACGCCGCGACCCTCACCGAGAACGTCGCCCGCCTGCAGGCCCGCCGCATCGACGGCGTCGTGATGATCGGCGACGGACTGAGCTACTCGGTGCCGTCGGTGACCTCGCTGTTCCGGGTGCCGGTGACCTACGCGTTCGGGCTCACCTCGGAACGCGACGACGTCTCGTTCAATCCCGATGCCGAGATGGCCGGCCGGCTCGCCGCCGAGCACCTGATGGACACCGGTCGGCGCCGGATCGCCCACATCACCGCGAGCCTCGACGACCCGGCGGCCCGTGGTCGCGCCAAGGGCTTCGGCGACGCGATGGCAGAGCGTGGGCTCAGCCCCGTCGGCGAGCGGCCTCTGGCGGGGGACTGGACCTTCGGCTGGGGGGTCGAGGCAGCCGCCCGGCTGCTCGCATCCGGAACCGAGGTCGACGCCGTGTTCTGCGGCAACGACCAGATCGCGTTCGGGGCGGAGTCCGCGATCCGCGCAGCGGGCCTCGAGGTGCCGCGCGACATCGCGCTGGTCGGCGTCGACAACTGGGAGGCGATGGTGACGGAGGGAGCAGCCCGCCTCACCTCGATCGACCCCTGCCTGCAGGACGTCGGGGCGGCGGCCGCGCGGGCTCTGCTCAGCACCGACGGCGTTCTGCCGGGGGTCAACCTGGTTCCGTGCCGGTTGATCGTGCGGTCGAGCACGACGAGCTGAGGCGCGGGCGGCCCGGCGTCGCCCTACCCCTTGATCGCCCCCGCGCTGCCCGCCGACCGCAGGAACTGCTTCTGGAACACCAGGAACAGCGCCACGGGCACGAGCACCGAGATGAACAGCGCCGCGAGGTACACGCTCAGCTCGGTCGTGGCCTCGAGCCGGGGCAGTGCGACCGAGAGCGGCTGCAGGTTCGGGTCGGGCAGCACGAGCAGCGGCCAGAGGAACTCCTTGTAGGCGGCCACGAGCGACAGCAGCGACACCACCCCGAGGATGGGCCTCGCGAGCGGGAGCGTGATGCTCCAGAACAGCCGGAAGGCTCCGGCGCCGTCGATCGTGGCGGCTTCGAAGATGTCCCGCGGGATGCCGTCGAAGTACTGCTTCACGAGGAGCACGTTGACCGCGCTCGCCCCGGCCGGCAGCCACACGGCCCAGAAGGTGTTGAGCAGGTTCCACCCGAACAGCGGGAGATCGAGCACCGTCAGGTACAGCGGGACGAGCGACACGATGCCCGGGATGAACAGGGTCGCGAGCACCCCGGCGTAGACCGCCTTGGCATAGCGGGGGCGCAGCACCGACAAGCCGAACCCGCCCGTGGTCGCCACGAGCAGGCTGAACAGCCACGACCCGATCGCGACCCAGGCCGTGTTGGCGAGGTACTTGCCGAACTGCACGCGCACCAGGGCGTCAGTGAGGTTCTGCCAGGTGAATCCCGACGGCCAGAGCGCGAACGGCTGAGACAGGGTGTCCTGGGTGGTGGAGGTCGCCGCCTTGGCGAGCCAGAGCAGCGGGCCCGCCGAGACGACGATCAGCCCGAGCAGCACCAGCGCGCCGATCAGCAGCGTGATCACCCGGATCGACCCCTTGCCGCGGTCGAACGACGAGAGGATGCTCCGATCCGCCTCCTCCACGTTCCGGCGTCGGCGTCGTCGCCGCCCGGGCTGCTGCGGGTCGGCGGCCAGGGCGATCGCCGCCGTCGCGGGAGCGGAGACGGGAAGGCTGTCCTTGACGGTCATGAGGCGCTCCAACGGCGGGTGAGACGGAAATAGACGATCGAGAGCAGAGCTAGGAAGATCGCCAGCATCAGGCTGAGCGCCGTCGCCTTGCCGTAGTCGCCGTTCAGGAAGGCGTAGCGGTAGATCAGCAGCAGGATCGAGGTCGTGCGGTTGTCGGGGCCGCCGCCCGTCATGATGTACGGCTCGGTGAAGATCTGGAAGGTCCCGATGAGCTGGAGCAGGAGCATCACGAAGATCACGTTCCGCAGCTGCGGCAGGGTGACGTGCCAGAACCGCCGGAGCACGGTCGCGCCGTCGATCTCGGCCGCCTCGTAGAGCTCGGTGCGGATCGTCATCAGGCTGGCGATGTAGATGATCGTCGCCGTGCCGGCGCCGGCCCAGGTCGCCTGCAGCACGATCGCGGGCAGTGCGAGGCCGCCGTCGTTGAGCCAGGCGAGCGGTCCGGCGCCGAACCAGCCGAGCACCGTGTTGAACAGGCCGTCGGGACGCGGGTCGTAGAAGGTCTTCCAGAGCAGCACGGCTGCGACCGGGGGGATGATGACCGGGAGGTAGGCGAGCACGCTCGCGAAGCCGCGCATCCGGCGGAACTCGGCCACGACGACGGAGAGCAGCAGCGGCACGGGGAACCCGAAGAGCAGGGCGAGGACGGTGAACAGCACCGTGTTGCCGACCGCGGTGGGGAACACCGGATCGGCGAGCACGGCCGCGAAGTTGTCGAGGCCCACGAAGGCGGGGTCGGTGACGAAGTTCGTCTGCTGCACGCTCATCACGATCCCGCGCACGATCGGGAACCAGGCGAAGAAGCCGAAGCTGAACAGCAGCGGCAGGAAGAACAGCAGGGTGGTGAGCCCGCCCCGTCTGACCCAGGTCACGGGGCTGCGGCGCTTCGCCGGGCTCGCGGAGCGAGCGTCGGGCGGAGTCGCCGCGGTGGTGGGGCCGTCGAGCAGTGATGTCATCGGACGCCTTCCGGAGGAGTGCGTCCCGGCCGGGCGGCCGGGACGCACCGGGAGATGGGTCAGGGCGCGGTGAGCGCCTCTGCGGACTTCTGGGCCTGGGCGAGGAGGTCGTCGATCGAGGCGTCCTCCTGCGTCAGGACCGCCTGCACGACGCTGTCGAGGATCGCATAGAGCTCCTGCGCCTTGACCGAGGGCTCCGGCACGATCGGCAGCGTGGTCGTCGAGTCGATGTAGGCGGTGAAGTGCTCACGGGGCACGTTGATCTCGGCGTCGACCCACGACAGGTACTGGTCGTAGGTGTCGGTGTCCACCACCGGCACGACCGGCATCCCGACGGACGCACCGTCGGCGACCGTCGCCTTGGCGTCGTCCACGGCCACGGTCTCGTCGGTGTACTTCGAGAAGTCGAGGAACTCGACCCAGTCCAGGCCCGCGGCGACCTGCTCCGGCGTGGCCTTGGGGTTGATCACCCGCACCGTCCCGCCGCCGAGGGTTCCGAGCCCGTCGGGCGACTGCGGCAGCGGGGCGATGCCGACCGCGTCCGCGGACATCCCGAGGTTGGTGACGACCTCGTCCCACACGTCGGCGCCCTGCACGTACATGCCCACGGTGCCGGCGGCGAACGCGTTGTTCACGTCGCCCCAGTTGAGCAGGAAGTTGGAGCCCAGGGTGTCGTCGTCCCAGCGGAGCGTGCGGTAGAACTCGAGAGCCTGCTTGGTCGCGTCGTTGTCGACGGTCGCGGTCACGGTGTCGCCGTCCAGGGCCTGCAGCTCCGATCCGCGGGAGTAGCTCTGAGTCGTCAGGATCCAGCCACCGGTGCTGTCCTTCGTCATGGTCTGGAAGCCCTGGGCGTCGGTCTTGTCCTCGATCGTCTTCGCCGCCTCCCGCACCTCGTCCCAGGTGGTCGGCGGGTCGTCGGGATCGAGTCCGGCGGCGGTGAACAGCTCGCGGTTGTAGAGCAGGCTCATCGAGTAGGCCGCGACGGGCACTCCGAAGGTCTGGCCCTCGGCGTTCTGGGCCACCGCCTGGACGTTCTCGTTCAGCCCGCCGAGCACGGAGTCCTGATCGATGGCGTCGGAGATGTCGGCGACCTGGCCCCGTTCGATCAGTCCGCTCATCTCGGTGAACGGCACGCCCATCACCGTGGGCATGGTGCCGCCCGCGAGCATCGCCTGGAAGGTGTCGGCCGCCCAGATCGTCTCGGACGGCTCGACGGTGATGTCGGGGTGCTGCTTCTCGAACGCGGCGACGCGGTCGAGGAAGATCTTGCGCGCCTCGGGTGCGTCCGAGCCGGGGAGGTCGGAGACGGTGATCGTGGTCGTCCCGTCGGCGGAGTCCTGCCCGCCGGCCGAGCAGGCGGACAGCGTCAGGAGCGTGGCTCCGGCGGCGATCCCCGCGATGAGGCGGGTACCGAACTGTTTCTTCATTGAAACTCCTCGAATTCTGTGATGGATGCTGGTGGTGCTGTCTCTGGTGATGCTGTCTCTGATGGCGCTTCTGGTGCTGCGCCCGGGGGGACGTCGGAGGGTGGCGCTCAGGGGGCGATGAGACCCCCGTCCGGTCCGCGGACCGATGCGGCCCAGACGTCGTGCAGGGAGAGCGACGGCGGGAATCTCGCCGCCGCCGCCTCGTCGAACCCGATCCCCCACCCCGGAGCGTCGCTGGGAGTGATCCAGCCACCCTCGATGGTGAGGGTACCCGGGAACACCTCCCGAGCCGCATCCGAGAAGACGTGCGCCTCCTGGATGCCGAACGCCGGAGAGGTGACGTCGAGCGTGGCGTTCGCGGCGGCCGCGATGGGCGAGGCGTCGCCGGGCGAGTGCCACGCGGTCTGCACCCCGTGCGCCTCGGCGACGGCGGCGAGCTTGCGAGCGGGCGTGAGGCCGCCGATGGTCGAGATGTGGCAGCGGATGAAGTCGACCCCGCCCTGCGTGACCATCCTCGTGGCCGCCGTCGCCGAGGTGGCCAGCTCGCCGACCGCGATCGGGACGGGTGACGCCGCGCGCACCTCCGGCAGGCGGTCCCAGTGCTCGGGCGCGAGGACGTCCTCGAGGAAGTAGGGGGCGAACTCCTCGACCGAGCGGGCCAGCATCACGGCCTGCTTGGGGGTCAGCCGGGAGTGGACGTCGTGCAGCAGTTCGACGGAGTCGCCCAGGACGTCCCGGACGGCCCGGAAGAGCTGGGGCGTCTGGCGGAGGTAGTGCGCGACGTCCCACCCGTGCGGATTCGGGGCACCGGCGCGGGTGCCGAGCGGGGACTCGAGGGCGGCGGCGCCGTACCCCCCGCGCCCGGGCTGCGACACCTGGATCCGGATGTTGCGCCAGCCGGCCTCCCGGAGCTCCTCCGCGTGAGCGGCGGTCTCGGCGAAGGTGCGGCCCGAGGCGTGGAGGTAGGTGTCGGCGGCGGCACGGACGCGCCCGCCGAGCAGTTCGGCGACGGGCATCCCGGCCCGTTTGCCGGCGATGTCCCAGAGAGCGAGGTCGATGCCCGAGAGCGCGTTGTTGTCGACCGCACCGTCGCGCCAGTACCCGCTGAACCGGCACAGGCGGATGAGGTCCTCGATGTCGCCGGGGTATCGGCCGATCAGGAGGCGGGCGAGGTGCTCGTCGACGTAGGCGGCGACGGCGTGCCAGCGCTGGGTGAAGGTCGCGCAGCCCAGTCCGAACAGCCCCGGCTCCGAGGTGTCCACGCGCACCACGACGAGGGGGATCCCCTCCGGGGCCGTCACGATGCTGCGCACGCCGGTGATGCGCAGACCGTCGCGCGCCGGCCACGGGGCGGCGAACCCGGGCGTCGTGTCCGGCTCGGCCGGCGACCCGGCCGCGAGTCGGGCGGGGCTCATCGGGCGCTCGTCCCGGTGAGGCGTGCCGGCTGCGCCGCGTCGCCGATGGGCCCGTCCGGTGCCCAGATGGAGTACCGGGCGGTGAAGCCGAGGAGCTCCCGGGCGACGCTCGAGTCGATCAGCGGAGCCCGGCCCGTCACCGCCTTGTTGACGGGCACCGCCGGGGCGTACTCGTCGAGGAGCTCCTGGGTGTCCCGCGAGACGAGGGTGTCCGGCGCACTGACGTGCAGCACGTGGCTGCCGCCGAACGGGGTGCGCACCGCGCGCCGCACGACGTCGACGGCGTCGCGGAGATCGAGGTACGACCAGCCCTCGCGCATCGAGGCCGCCGGGTCGTCGAGCACGGACTGGGCGGTGGCGAGCAGACGGTCGCGCGAGTCGGTGTGCGGGAACCGGATGGCCGCCGTCGCCATGCCCGTCGACCGGGTGATCATGGCCGCACTCAGTTCGTCGCACTGCTTCGACAGGGAGTACCAGTCGCTGATGTCGGTGGGGATGCGCTCGTCGATCGGGAAGTACGCGGGGGCGCCGGCGGCCGCGTTCATGGGCACGCCGAACGCGTTGATGCTGCTGGCGAGGACGACCCGGCGAACCCCGTGCCGGGCGGACCGGGTGAGCACGTTGAACGTCGCCGAGACGTTCGACCGGAAACCGGTGAAGGGCTCGGCGAGGGTCGGATGCGGGATCGCGGCGAGGTGGACGACCACGTCGACGTCGCGCAGTGCTTCGGAGACCGCCTCGGGGTCGGCCGCATCGGCGGTGAGCACTCGATCGGCCGGGCTCGGGCGGTCGAAGGCCAGCGAGAGTGCGGTCACGGCGATGCCGTCGTCGAGCAGCGCGTCGACGACCGCCCGGCCGATCTTGCCGTCGGCGCCGGTCACGAGAACGCGTCGCACGTCGCCGTCGAGAGCCTCGCTGCGTGTCACTCTGTGTCCTCTCCGCGGCTTCGCTACGATGCAGAAGCGCTTGCGCACTCTCAGTGTGCGACGAGCGGGCCGTCCTTGTCAACCATTGATTCAGCGCGTCAATCCGCCGAATTGACAGGACCGTTGTACGCGAGATGTGGTGAGGTATCGTTTGCGCATGATTGACATCGTCGACAGCCGTCACGGCGCCCGCCTCCTGCTCGAGGACAGCTACGCCACCTATCCGCACAGCAACGGGTTCGTCGGGGGCGGTTCGGGCCTCGTGCTCGGCATCGCCGGCGGCCGTCCCCGACTCGTGCGGGTGGATCCGGCGGGTCCGGCCGCCGATCCCGTCGAGGTCGTGAGTGCCGAGGAGTTCCGGCGCGCGAGCGACGGCGTCGATGCGCCGTCCTGGTCGCCGACCGCCCCGACGACTCCGGTGCCGTGGTTCGACGTCGCACTGGAGACCGACGTGCTCGTGACGTGCTGGGGGAATCAGCTGCTCCTGACCGACGACCTCGAGCGGGCGGGAGGGCTGCGGCCCCTCTACCGGCCCGAGACCGGGTGGGTCCTGCACGAGCTGATGAGCATCAGCGCGGACGGCTCCGCGGCCTACGTCTCGGAGTCCGACGGCGTCGAGTGGACCCTGCGCCGGGTCGACGTGGGCGGCGGCGGTTCGGAGCCGATCGTGCGGCTGCCCTGGCACGCCAACCACGTGCATCCGGTGCCCGCCGACGAGTCATGGCTGCTGTTCTCTCACGAGGGCCCCGCTGCGACCGTGCCCGACCGGATGTGGGCGATCGACGAGCGGCACGCCTCTGCGGCCGGGCCCGTGTTCGACCAGCTGGCGTTCTCGGACACCGCCGGGACGCCGGTCTCCGTCGGTCACGAACGCGGGATGTTCCACGAGCCCGGCGCCGTCGTGGTCGCCTACGGGGAGAGCCCCACGGGCCCCCGAGGACTCGTGCAGACCTTCCTCGACGGACGGCCGCCCCGGCTGGTCAGCGCGGGGGATCGGGACTGGCACTGCGGGATCAGCCGCGACGGCCGGCAGATGGTGGTCGACACCTCGGGCCCGTGGGAGGCTCCCGGACGCGGGTGGGCCGACGCCGGGCGGGCGAGCTCGATCGTTCTGGTCGACGCGGAGAGCGGCGCGCGGCGCGAGCTCGCGCGCACGGGGTTCATCGGGCATCCGTACCACCCGCACCCCTCGTTCACCCCCGACGGCACGGCGGTGCTGTTCAACCACGTCGAGTTCGACGAGCTCGGTGAGCCCGTCGCGCGGGGTGCCGCGCTGGTGCCCGTCTCGCCTTCGCACGAGTGACGGGGAGGCGAGCAGCCCTGCGACGGGTCAGCGGAGCACGGGGTCGGCCGCCGCGAGGACCTCGAGGCTCCGCCTGGTCGGGGCGCCTTCCCAGTCGCCGGGGGCGAGGCAGGCCAGGGCGCCGGCCCGCACGGCGGTGAGAAGGCGCTGCTCGACGGGCACCCCGGCGAGCCGCTCGGCCAGGTAGCCGGCGACGAAGGCGTCACCGGCGCCGACCGAGTCGAGCGGAGTGATCGGCACCGCCTCCTGACGGCGGAGCGCGCCGTCGACGAGGGCGAGGCAGCCATGCTCCCCGAGCTTGAGCACCACCTCGGCCGGCCCGAGCTCGGCGAGGCCGAGCACGGTCTCCCGCCAGGACGACTCGCGTCCCGGCGGCCCGGCAGCGGTGCGCCCGAGGAGCACCGCCGCCTCGTCCTCACCCGCGAACAGCACGTCGGCCCGAGCAGCCAGGCGCCGATGGTGACCGGCGGCCTCCTCCGCCGACCACAGCGTCGACCGGTGGTTCACGTCGAACGACACGGCCACGGAGGCGGCGCGCGCGATCTCGACGGCGCGATCGAGCGCGTCCCGCGCCGTGCCCGACAGGGCGAGGGTGACGCCCGAGAGATGGAGCAGCGCCGCGCCGGCGATCCGCTCCGTCTCGATGTCCTCGGGGCGGATGCGGCTCCCGGCGCTTCCCCGTCGGCGGTACGTCACCCGGGTGTGCTGCGAGGTCAACCGCTCCTTGATCATCAGCCCAGTGTCGGCCTCCTCGTCGACGACGGCGTGCACGTGGACCCCCTCGGCCCGCAGGTCACGCAGGATGCGCGCACCGAACTCGTCGCCGCCCACCCGCCCGATCCAGTGGGACTCGACACCGAGCCGGCTGAGGCCGATGGCGACGTTCGACTCCGCTCCGCCCGTCCCGAGCTCGAAGTCGCGCACCCGACGCACCGACCCGACCTCCGCCGAACGGAACAGCGCCATCGTCTCGCCGACGGTGACGGCGTAGCCCGGGGTCACCGACGTTCCAGGGAGGCGAGGGCTGCGGCGCTCGCCCGGGTGATCTCGTCGAAGCCCCGAGCGGCGATGAGTGCTCGCGGCGCCATCCAGCTCCCGCTGACGGCGAAGACGCTGTCGAGGGCGGCATACTCCGGCGCGTTCTGCTCTGTGACGCCCCCGCTCGGCATGAACCGGATCTCCGGGAACGGCGCGGCGAGGAGGGAGATCAGTGCGGGCCCGCCCAGGGCTGCGGCCGGGAAGAGCTTGACGTGCCGGATCCCGAGCTCGAGCGCCGCCATCAGATCGGTCGCCGTCGAGGTGCCGGGAACGGCCAGGACCCCGCGCTCACGGCTGCGCGCGAGCACGCTCGGCGAGAAGCCCGGCGTGACGACGAAGCGCGCACCGGCCTCGACGACGACGTCGACGTCGGCCGCCGACCGGACGGTGCCCGCGCCGACGAGGAATCCGGGCACGCCCGCCATCGCCCGGATGGCCGACGGCGCGGCCGGGGTGCGGAGCGTGACCTCGGCGCAGCGGATCCCTCCTGCCAGGAGCGCGCGGGCGAGGTCGGCGGCGTGGGCGGCGGCGTCGATGACGATCACGGGGACGATGGCGCCGAGCGCGCCGGCATCGATCTTGATCGGGGGCGGTTTCGGCATGGCGACCTTCTTCGTCGAGAACTGCACAAGCGGTTGCGCTTTGGCTCGGAGGCTAGCACAATCACTGCAGCGGGCAAGCGAGAGAACGCTTGCGCGCTCGCTTGCCCGATCTCGAAAGGCGTCAGGATGCTCGTCGACCTGCCCCTCGCCCGGCTGCGCGAGTACGAGAGCAGCCAGACCGAACCCGACGACTTCGACGAGTTCTGGTCGGCCACCCTCGCGGGAGCTCGCGCCGTCCCCGTGGAGCTGGAGGCGACCCGGCTCGATCTGCCGTTCTCGACGATCGACGTCTTCGACGTGTCGTTCCGGGGTTGGGCCGGGGAACGGGTCAGGGGGTGGCTGCGTCTCCCCCGGTCATCCGACGGGCCGCTGCCGGCGGTCGTGCAGTACGTCGGCTACTCCGGCGGCCGTGGTGCACCCGTCGACGAGCTGTTCTGGGCCTCGAGCGGATACGCCCACCTGGTCATGGACACCCGCGGCCAGGGCGGCAGCCCGATGGCGGAGGGCACCGGCGACTCGGGCATCCCGGGCGCGACGGTCGGCGGTGTGATGACCCGCGGCATCGAGCATCGCGACGACTACTACTTCCGCCGGGTCTTCACCGACGCGGTGCGTGCGGTCGACGCCGTGCGCACCCATCCCGCGGTCGATCCGCGACGGGTCTCCGTGCTCGGCACCAGCCAAGGCGGCGGGATCGCCCTCGCCGTCGCCGGCCTCGTGCCCGAGCTGCAGGCCGTGTCGGCATCCGTCCCCTTCCTCTGCGACTTCCCCCGTGCGATCCGGGTGACGGACAGCGACCCCTACCGGGAGATCGGGCGCTACCTCGCCGCGCACCGCGGCGCGACGGCGGCGGTCACCCGCACCCTCGCCTACTTCGACGCGGTGAACTTCTCGCGACGGGCCTCGGCGCCGGCGCTGTTCTCGACCGCCCTGATGGACAGCACCTGCCCACCGTCGACGGTGTTCGGCGCCTACAACGCCTACTCGGGGCCGAAGGACATCACGGTCTGGGAGTTCAACGGGCACGAGGGCGGCGGGCCCCTCGACCTGCTCGCCTCCTGGCGGCACGTCGATCGCGCGGGTCGCGCGCCTCGCTGACCGGGCGGAATGCACCGCTTGCGATTCACCGGAGGCGGGATGAGGGTGGAGGGGAACGAAGGAGACGATCATGCCCGCCTCGGAGGAACTACCCTCGACCCTCGCCCGTTCGGAGAAGCACGCGCAGGCGCTGTGGAGCAAGGCGCACGACTCGGCCGTCGACAGCTACGGCGAGGGCGAGCGCGCGCACCGCACGGCGTTCGCCGCGCTGAAGCACGAGTACGAGAAGGTCGGCGACCACTGGGAGCGGAAGGACGTGTCGGGGCCGTCGGACGAGAAGGCCGCGGGCGGGCGGTCGTCGTCGGGGTCGACTCAGGAGGGTGTCGACGCCAATGCCTCGAAGGCGCACCTGATGGAGCTGGCGAAGCGGCTCGACATCTCGGGGCGCTCGAGGATGAAGAAGGACGAGCTCGTCGAGGCGATCAAGAAGGCGAACCGGCGCGAGACGGCGCGGAGCCGCTGAGGCGGTGCGGCGCTACTCGGCCTTCCGTGCGCTCAGGCGGAGCGAGGACGATAGGTACGCTACCGCCGCGATCGCGCAGGCGACCGTCACGACGGTGATCGACGCGACGCCACCGTCGTCGCCGGCTCCGGCACCCGCACGGCCGCGGTCGCTCAGCACCAGGGTGAGCTGATTCGTGATCGCCTGCAGCGCGAACAGCGCCGCGAGCACGAAGCCGGCGGTCGGCCGCCCGGTGAGCCTCCACCACGGCCGCGGCGGCTCGATCGGCTCCTCGGGCACCCGGAAGATGCGCGCGCCGACGAGGATCCAGCCGAACAGCACCACCACGTACAGCACCGGACCGACGACCGGCCCGACCAGAGCGACGACGAGCAGGTTGATCAGCAAGACGGCGATCCAGCCGACCAGCACGTAGAGGAACTTGCCGTAGGGGTTCAGGATGCGGAGCCTCATCCCAGCCACCCTGCCACGAGCACCGGCCGAGCGTCAGTCCCTCACGGCGTCCTGATCCTCGACGGCGCGGGAGAGCCACTCGGCGAGCAGCCGGCGTTCGGCGGACGAGAGCGCCGGGAACGCGTCGAGCTGGGCCGCGAGCGCGATGGCGGCGGCTCGCGGGCCGTCGAGCGCCGCGCCCGCAGCGTCGCCCGTCCCGTCGGCTCCGGGGACGAGGATGCGGCCGAGGACGGCCTCGAGCATCGCCTCGGCGAGGCCGGGGTCGCGGTCGGCGGGCGGACTGTCGAGCAGCTGCTGCACGGCGCCGGTGGCCGCCGCGCGGATAATGCCCAGCGCGCGCTGCTCGTCGACCCGCAGCAGTCCGGCCGCGGCGAGGCCGTGGATGCGCGACCGCAGCACCGCGAGCCCGGCGTCCAGTGCCGGGGAGCGGCGGCTGCGGCCGGCCTCGCCGAGCAGCCGGTGCAGCTCGGGATTCGTCAGCGCGTAGTCGAGCTGCTGCCGCCAGCCGTCGCGCAGCGCCTCGACCGGGTCGGTGCCGGTGGGCAGGGCCGCCTTGCGGGCGACGAACTCCCCCAGCACGTGCTCGGCGACGGCGTCGACGAGGCCATCCTTGTCGCCGAACAGACGGTAGATCGTGGGGGCCTGCACTCCGGCGGCATCGGCCACGCGGCGGGTGGTGAGCGCCGCCGCCCCGCTCTCGCGGAGCATCTCGGCCGCGACCTCGACGATGCGCGAGCGCACCGCGCTGCGCTGCGTCGGGGCGGCCGCGGGAGAGGATTCGTCGATGCTCACGGATCAACGATAACAGTGACTTGCGACCACCGGAAACACCCTGCTACGGTCGTGTTACCACTGGAAACACGATTGGACTACCAATGATCATCATTACCGGAGCGACCGGGGAACTCGGCTCGCGGATCGTCGACCGGCTCCTCGAGCGGGTGCCGCCCGAGACGGTCGGCGTGAGCGTCCGCGACCCCGCCCGAGCGCAGGCCCTCGCCGACCGCGGGGTCCGGGTGCGGGCCGGCGACTTCACCGAGCCCGGATCGCTCACGCACGCCTTCGAGGGCGCCGACCGGGTGCTCGTCGTCTCGGCGGCCATCCGCGGGGACGCCGCCCTCGGGGCGAATCTCGCCGCCGTCGACGCGGCGGTCGCGGCCGGTGCCGGGCGCATCCTGTACACGAGCCATCAGGCCTCGGCACCCGACTCGCTGTTCGCGCCCCAGGCCGTGCACTTCGCGACCGAGCAGCAGCTCGCCGCCCTGGCCGTGCCCACCACCGCGCTGCGCAACGGCTTCTACGCGTCGACCCTCGCGATGCACCTCGACAGCGCCCTGGCGACGGGGACGATCGCGGCTCCGGCCGACGGCCCCGTGTCTTGGACCGCGCACGACGACCTCGCCGAGGCCGCCGCCGTGCTGCTGGCCTCCGAGCAGCCGGGCGACGGCGTGACGGCTCCGCTCACCGCCTCGGCGGCGCTCGACCTGGAGCAGGTGGCCGCCGAGCTCAGCGCCCTCACCGGCCGCACGATCACCCGCACGGTGCTGGGCGACGAGGAGTGGCGGGACTCGGCCATCGAGCACGGCCTGCCGGCCCCGGCCGCCGACTTCACGCTCGGGCTGTACCGCGCCGCACGCCGCGGCGAGTTCGACGTGGTCGACCCCGCGCTCGGCGAGCTGCTCGGGCGCCCGCCCCTCCCGGTCGCGGCCACCCTGCGGTGCCTCCTCCCCTGAGCGCGCCGCAGCAGAGCGCCCGGGTCGCGCAAAGGGCCCTTCCCGGGTGAGGGAAGGGCCCTTTGCGCGACCGCAGCGGCGCCGCGCGCGGGCGCGGGCGCGGCGCTAGGTGGTGGTGCGGCGGCGCAGGAGCGCGGCGGCGGCGCCACCCGCCACGAGCAGCAGCGCCAGGGCCGCGAGGCCGCCGGCCGCGAGGCCCGTGGAGGCGAGCCCGCCCGCGGGCGACGAGTCCGCGCCCGGCGCCGGCGAGGCGGAGGGCGACGAGGACGGGGCGGGCGACGGCGACGGCCCGGCCGCCGCGTAGTCGAACGCGCCCACCGCACTCACGAGCCCCGCCACATCGGTGGCGCGGAAGACGATCCGCTCCCCCGCCGCCGCGACCGGCACCGGCCCGGTGTACGCCTGCCACGAGGGCGAGTCGGCCGCGACGGCCCATTCGACCGAGGCGACGCCGGAGGCGGCGTCCGTGGCCGCCAGCACGATCGCACCCGCCGAGCGGTCGGCCGACGCCGAGACGGTGGGCGCGGTGCGGTCGATCGGCAGCGAGACGCTCGTGACGGGCGAGACGGTGCCCGCCGCATCCGTCGCCCGCACCTCGAGGGTGTGCGCGCCGTCGGCCGAGACCGTGACCGCGCCGCCCGGAACCCAGCCGGCCCCGTCGAGGTTCGTCGAGACGACCGGAGCCGGGTCGACGTCGTCGACCGCGCTGGCCGTGACCGTGACGGGCGAGACGAACCAGCCCGCCGCCCCGTCGGGCACCGAGGGCGAGGTCGCCACCGAGACGACCGGCGCGGTGCCCGCGGTGTCGACCACGACCGGGCCGGTGAGGGGCAGCTCGCGCGACGACGACCCGACCGACACGGTGAAGCCGCCGTCGACGACCTCCCACGCGTCCGCGTTCACGTCCCAGATCGAGAACGGGTGGTCGGCCGACTCCGAC
The DNA here is from genome assembly GCF_015350805.1 of Herbiconiux sp. VKM Ac-1786. GTDB lineage: Bacteria > Actinomycetota > Actinomycetes > Actinomycetales > Microbacteriaceae > Herbiconiux. The sequence goes on from NZ_JADKSG010000001.1 coordinate 693,637, forward strand.
GAGATCGTCGTCGTGACCCGCTGGGAGGCGCCGGGCTCGAGGGCGACCCGCTCGTAGCCGACCAGCCGCTTGCCCGGCGCTTCCGCCGAAGACGGCAGCGTGAGGTACACCTGCGGCACCTCGGTGCCCGCCACCGACCCGGTGTTCGTGACGGTGAACGACGCGGTGGTCGAGACGGTGCCGTCCGACACCGCGGTCGACAGCTCGAGGTCGGAGTAGCCGAACGAGGTGTACGACAGCCCGTGCCCGAACTCGAACAGCGGGTCGATGCCCTGCTCGTCGTACCACTTGTGCCCGATCGCGAGCCCCTCGCTGTAGTCGACCTGCGTGATTCCGGAGGCATCGACGACGCCCGGGTACTGAGCAGGGGTCGAGGTCGGGGTGTCGGCGAGCGACTTCGGGAAGGTCATGGGCAGCTTGCCCGAGGGGTTCGTGTCACCCCAGAGCAGCGACGCGAGCGCAGGGCCCTGCTGCTCACCGGGGTACCAGGCCTGCAGCACCGAGTCGACCTGGTCGAGCCAGGGCATGTCGGTGGCGCTGCCGGTCTCGAGCACGACGACCGTGTTCGGGTTCGCGGCGGCGACGGCCGCGATGAGGTCGTCCCCGCCGTCGGCGAGACCGAGGCCCGGGATGTCGCTGAACTCGCCCGAACGGTAGTAGCCGAACACGATCGCCACGTCGGCCGAGGCCGCGGTCGCCGCAGCGGCCGCCGGGTCGGCTCCGTTCGACACGACGACGGATGCTCCCGCCTCAGCGGCACGGGAAGCGAACGCCGTGTCGGGCGCGACCACGTCCTCGCAGGCCAGCGTGTTGGGGCTGCCGAAGCGCCACGACATGCTGCAGACCGACGAGGCGCTGATGCCGTTCGTCGGGGTGTTCGACACCGTCGGGCCGATCAGCGCGATGGTGGAGCCGTCGGAGGCGTCGAGCGGCAGCAGGCCGTCGTTCTTCAGCAGCACCGAGCCCTCCTCGGCGATGCTCCGCGCGAGCGCCTTGTGCTCGGGCGTCGACGCGTCGTCGACCGGGGTCGCCGGTGCCGGCCGGTCGAACAGGCCGGCGCGAATGTACGACTTCACGACGTTGTGGGCGGCGGTGTCGACGGTCGCCTCGGCGAGGGAGCCGTCGGCGAGCGCCGCGTCGAGCAGCGCCGGCGTGTAGTGGATGGGACGGTTCAGTTCCTGGTCGAGACCGGCGTTCAGCGCATCCGCTGTGCTGTGCACGGCCCCGAAGTCGGAGACGACGTAGCCGTCGAACCCGAGTTGAGCCCGCAGATCGGTGTTCAACAGCGGGTTCTCGCAGCCGTACACGCCGTTGATCTGGTTGTACGAGCACATCACGCCGGCCGGCGCCCCGCCGTCGACGAGGATCTCGAAGGGCAGGTCGTAGGCCTCTTTCAGCGTGCGCTCGTCGAGGTTCGACGAGCTCGTCTGGCGGGCCTCCTCCTGCTCGTTGCCCACGTAGTGCTTCAGCACGGCGAGCGTCGGCTTCTCGGGGTCGCCCTCCTCGAGCCCGCGGGTGTTCGCGGCGCCGAGGGTGCCGCTGAGCAGCGGGTCCTCGCCGAGGTACTCGGCGGTGCGGCCCGAGAGCGGGGTACGGCCACTGGCGATGCCCGGGCCGAGCACTCCGGCCTTGCCCTTGTCCCAGGCCTCGGCGGCCTGCGCCGCGCCCTTGTCGAAGGCGAGGTCGGCGTTCCAGCTGGAGGCCAGCGCGATCTGGGCCGGGAACGCGGTGACGCCCTCGGTGAACCGCACCCCGTCGGGGCCGTCGGTGTAGACGATCGTCGGGGTGCAGCCCACCTGCTCGGGGTACGAGACCCCGCTGAACTCGGTCTGCTCGGGCGCGTTCGCCGCCTGCTCGTTGAGCCAGCGGTACTTCTGGGCGAGCGAACTCGCATCCAGCAGCAGCCGGGCGCGATCGTCGGCGCTCAGGGCCGTGTCCATCCAGGGGCACTCGGCCAGGTCGACGGATGCTCGCGCCGACATCACTCCGGGGGCCGCCGTCGCGGGCCCCGCCGCCAGGGCCGAACCGCCCGCGGCGAGAGCCAGAGCCAGCCCCCCGGCCAGCAGTCCACGCCTCGATCTCTTCGTTGAATTCATGCCACTCCAATGTGACTAGAGGTGTCGTGAGCGCGGATTGAAGCGCTTCAAGTTAAAGTAGGTGGCGGGTCAGCGTGTGTCAACAGGAGTCGACGGGAAATTCCCTAAGCTGGCTGGAGCCCGGAGCGGAGCTCCGGCTGGAGCCCGAACCGGAGCCGCGAGGACGATGTCGACGAGCAAGAGCATGCCGAGCATGAGCGACGTCGCCGCGCGCGCCGGCGTCGCCCTCGGCACCGTGTCGAACGTGCTCAATCACCCCGATAAGGTGGCCGAGGCGACCCTGAAGCGGGTGCACGCCGCGATCGACGAGCTCGGCTTCGTGCGCAACAACCAGGCCCGCTCGCTCGCGATGGGCCGCAGCACCACCCTCGGCCTCGTCGTGACCGACATCGGCAACTCGTTCTTCGTCGACATCGCCCGGGGCGCCGAGGAGGGCGCGGCCGCGAACGGCATGACCCTGCTGCTCGCGAACAGCGACAACGACTACGCCAAGCAGGAGACCTACCTCGACCTCTTCGACCAGGCGCGCTTCGCAGGCATCCTGCTGGCCCCGTTCGAGGCGGCGCCCGAGAGCGCGCACCGGCTGCGCGGCCACGGGCGGCCCGTGCTGCTGCTCAACGTCGCCGTTCCGGTCGACGAGGGCTGCTCGATCGTGGTCGACAACGAGCAGGGCGGCTATCTCGCCGCGCGTCACCTGATCGACGAGGGCCGCCGGCGCCTCGCCTTCGTGGGCGGGCCCGACCGCCTCGAACCGCTGCTCGAGCGCCGACTCGGCGCCGAGCGCGCGGTGGCCGAGACGAACGGCTCCGTCACGCTGGAGGAGATCATCGTGGGCGCGGTCAACGCTCCCGAGGGCCGGGCGGCCGGCTCGATCATCCTGGACCGCCCGCCGGCCGAGCGGCCCGACGGCGTCTTCGCCGCGTCCGACCTGCTCGCGCTGGGGCTGGTGCAGACCCTGTCGGCCGCCCTGCGCATCCCCGACGACCTGGCCGTGATCGGCTACGACAACAACAGCGCGGTGCGCGAGAGCGCCATCCCCATCTCGACCATCGCGCAGCCCGGGCGCGAGATGGGCGAGATCGGCGCCCGCCTGCTCTGGAGCGAGGTCGCCGACGAGCAGGCGCACGAGCACGAGCACGTCGTGCTCGCGCCGACCCTGATCGCTCGCGCGAGCTCGATCCGCCGCTGACCGAACCCGTGCCGGCCCGTCGTCAGCGCCGCCAGCGGAAGGCGTGGTCGCCCGACCCCACCGCGGTGGTCGTGCCGTCGGGGAGCTCCACCGTGCCGCTCACGCCCGTGGGCAGGTGCACGAGCAGCGAGTGCTCCTCCCCCTGCACCGACCACTCGGTCGTGATCGGTCCGTAGCCCGACTCGAAACGGGCGGATGCGCGCTCGAGCGGCCCCGGACGCGGAGCGATCCGCACCGTGCGATACCCGGGCGACGTCGGCTCGATGCCCCCGATCACCCGGTGCATCCAGTCGGCGACCGAGCCGAGGGCGTAGTGGTTGAACGACGTCATGCTGCCGGGATTCACCGTCAGGTCGTCGAGCAGGCTGTCCCAGCGCTCCCAGATCGTGGTGGCCCCCTTGTCGACCATCGACAGCCACGAGGGGCTGCGGTGCTCGAGCAGCAGTGCGAACGCGGTGTCGGTGTGACCGGTGTCGGTGAGGGCATCGCTCAGCAGGTTGACGCCGGCGAAGCCCGCCCCGACCCGGTGTCCGCCGTCCCGCACCAGCCGCGCGAGAGCGTCCCCGGCTTCCTGACGGCGGGCCGGGTCGCGCAGCAGCCCGAAGCGGATGGCCAGCGCCAGCGCGGTCTGCGTCTGCTGGTCGAGCGGCCGGTCGGCGCCGCCCCACTCCGCCGTGAAGGCGTCGGCGATCTCGAGGTGCAGCCGGTGGTACCGCTCGGCGTCGGCGGTCAGCCCCAGCGCGGCGGCCGTCTGCGACAACGACTCGGCCGACCGCGCGAAGTACGCCGTGGCCACGAGGTACGGATCGGTGACGGCGAGCGCCGGATCGTCCGGCGGCGCGTTCGGGTCGAGCCAGTCACCGAGCTGCATGCCGGTGTTCCAGAGCCGCGACGGGCCGGCCAGCCGGGTCACCTGGTCGACCCAGGCCGAGGCGCTCGGGTACTGGCGGGCGATCAGCTCGCGGTCGGCGAACGCCTGCCAGAGCGCCCAGGGCGTGAGCACGGCGGCGTCGCCCCAGACGGCGGCCGGCTGGATGGGCGTCCACATGGGCGCCCCGGGGATGACCGGCACGTACCAGGGCACGGTGCCGAACCGCTCCTGCTCGGCCGAGAGATCGCGCAGCCAGCTGCTGAGCAGTCCCGAGCAGTCGTAGAGGTAGCTCGCGGTGGGCGTGAAGACCTGGATGTCGCCGGTCCAGCCGAGCCGCTCGTCGCGCTGCGGGCAGTCCATCGGGATGTCGACGAAGTTGCTGCGCATGCTCCAGCGGATGTTCTCGTGCAGCCGGTTCAGCCCCGCGTGCGAGGTGTCCAGCCAGCCGGTGCGCCGCATGTCGGAGTGGTACACGCGGCCCACGACGTCGAGCCCGTCGAGCGGGCCGTCGTAGCCCTCGATCTCGGCGTAGCGGAACCCGTGGATGGTGAACCGCGGCTCCCAGTCGATCGAGCCGGTCGAGCCGCGGTACTCGTCGACCGAGGTCGCGTCGCGCAGGGTGCGCGTGTAGAGCTCGCCGTCCTGCAGCACCTCGGCGTGCCGCAGCACGAGTCGCTCCCCCACCCCGGTGGCGGCGCGGACGCGCAGCCGCCCCGAGAAGTTCTGGCCGAAGTCGAGCACGACCGAGCCGCGCTCCGTGCGCCGTGCGGAGACCGGCACGAGCTCCTCGGTGCAGCGCACCGGTGGACCCTCGGCCGCCACGAACGTGCCGGGTGCGAACTCGGCGACCTTCGCCGGCTGCCAGTCGGTGTCGTCGAAGCTCGGCCGCGTCCACCCCTCGGGCACGAGCCTCGCGTCGAACGTCTCGCCCGTGTAGAGGCTCGATTTCACGATGGGCGACGGATGCGCGACCCAGTCGGTTCCCGTGCCGATCACCTCGACCGTCCCGTCGGCCTGCTCGATCTCGAGCTGGGCGAGCAGGGCGATGTCGGTGCCATAGATGTTCAGCGTGCCGCCGTCGAAGCCGTACCGTCCGCGCCACCAGCCGTCGGCCATCCAGGCGCCGATCGCGTTCGGGCCGGCGACCAGGTAATCGGTGACGTCGTAGACGAGGGTGCGGAGGCGGTCCTGGTAGACGGTCCAGCCGGGGGCCAGGATGTCGTCGCCGACCCGGCGCCCGTTGATCTCCAGCCCCGTCAGGCCGTGGGCCGTGACGTGGAGGCGCGCGCGACGGGGCGTCCCCGCGAGCCCGAACTCGCGGCGGAACAGCGGCGGGCGCCGGTCGTCGTCGGAGTGATCCTCGGGCCAGGGTGGCTGGATGCCGGTCGCGACCCAGTCGAGCGGATCGAGGAGACCCGCCTCGATGGTCAGCGGTGCCGACCAGTCGGAGGCGGTGCCGTCGGCGCCGGTCACGCGCACCGCCACGGTGAGGATCTCGCGCGAGAGCAGAGGGGCAGCCGGCCAGGGCACGAGCAGCTGCTCGGCGGAGTCCACGGCGAACCGCTCCTCGCCCACACCCTCGCGCCGCACGCTCAACTCGTAGCCGTGCTGGCTCCAGGCGGGCGCCGCCTCGGTCTGCCAGCTCAGGCGGGGAACGGCCGTGCCGAGGCCGACCGGCACGTCGAGGTGCTCGGCCGAGAGGCGGATGACCACGGGTGCGGTCGGCGGGTGGGCGCGGTCGAGCATCCGGGCCCCCGCGGGGGAATCGTCGAGGCGGGTCACGTCAGCCCTTCACGGAGCCGGCGGTCAGGCCGCGCATGACCCGCTGGTTCAGGAACAGGTAGAGCACGAGGATGCCGACCACGTTGATGCAGATCGCCGCGAAGGTCGGGCCGTACTGCACCTGGCCGAACTGGCCGGTGAAGTTGAGCAGGCCCACCTGGATGGTCTGGAAGTCGCCGACGCTCGTGAAGGTCAGCGCGATCAGCAGGTCGTTCCAGATGAAGAAGAACTGCACGAGGGCGACCGTGAACACGGCGTTCCGCACCATCGGGAAGGCGATGGAGAGGAACGAGCGGTAGATGCTCGCCCCGTCGATCGCGGCGGCCTCGAAGATCTCGCGCGGCACGGCGCGGAAGTAGGTGGCCATCATGAACACGGTCAGGGGCAGACCCGTGGCCGTGTAGGTCAGGATGAGCGGCCAGATCGTTCCCGTGAGGTGGGTCTGGAAGTAGGCCGAGAACAGCGGCAGCAGGATCATCTGGCCGGGCACCATGATGCCGGCGAGGAAGAGCAGCAGCACCCCGCCACGCCCCTTCCAGACCAGCACCTCGAGGGCGAAGCCGGCGGCGACTCCTAGCACGACGATCAGCGCGAGCGACGGGAAGGTGGCCAGCGCGCTGTTCAGGATGTACCGGCCGATGTCGCCGTCGACCCAGGCGACCTGGTAGTTCTCGAAGTTGAGGAAGTTCTCGGGCAGGGCCCACGAGGGGCTGTTCAGCCACTCGGTCTGGGTCTTCAGCGACCCCAGCAGCAGCCAGATCAGGGGCAGCACGGTGATGGCGAGGAGGAACCCGATGACGAGAGTCTTCAGGGCGATGCTGCCGGCTCGGCGGGGGGTCATCCGGCGACGGATGCGCAGCGGACGTCCCGGCTTCACGGGCGCCGGACGGCCGGGGGCGGATGCGGTGGTGGTCATGGGATCAGCCCTTGGTCAGGTCACGTCGTGACGAGCGGAAGATGAAGACCGTGACGAGCAGGCAGATCACGGTGAGCAGCAGCGCGATGGTGCTGCCGTAGCCGTAGTCGCCGTAGCTGAAGGCCGTGCGGAACATCAGCAGGGTCAACGGGGTGGTCGAGGATCCGGGCCCGCCGTTCGTCAGGGCGAGCACCGAGTCGAAGACCTTGAGCGTGCCGTTGATGCTGAAGATGATCGAGGACAGCAGCACGGGCAGCGACATGGGGATGACGATGCGGCGGATCAGCGTCCAGCCGCCGGCCCCGTCGAGGCGAGCGGACTCCATCACCTCCTCGGGGATGTCGAGGAGACCGGCGTACAGGAGCACCGCGTAGAAGCCCATCGAGCGCCAGATGTCCATGATCACGAGCACCAGGAACGCGGTGTCGGGCGAGCCGAACCAGTCGACCGAGGGCAGCCCGAAGAAGTTGATGAACTCGTTGACGATGCCGTTCTGCGGGGCGACCTCGAACATCTTCTGGAACAGGAGCGAGACCGCGACCGTGGGCAGCACGATGGGGAAGAAGACCAGCGTGCGCACGAGGCTCGAGGCCTTGCGCAGCCAGAAGACGTAGAGCAGTGAGAGGGCGTAGCCCACCAGCACCTGGCCGACGGTGAGGATCACGGCGTACTTCAGCGTGAACAGCAGCGCCTCGCCGACCTTGGGGTCGCTGAAGAGCTTCGCGAAGTTGTCGAAGCCGGAGAACTCGAAGCCGGTGATCACACTGCCGGTGAACAGCGTGTAACCGAGCGACCAGAGCACCGGCACGAGCATGATCACGGTGTAGATCAGCAGTGCCGGGCCGACGAAGACGAGCACGGCGCGCTTGTTGCCGAAGACGTTGTTCATGGTGGGCCTTCTGGGTGAGGGCGGCGGAGCAGGGCTCGCTCCGCCGCCGGGTGGAACGACCGGGCAGGGCCCGGTCAGCGGGTCAGTTGCCGAGGTCGGCCTGCACCAGCTCCATGAACTGCTCGGGGGTGATGGCGCCCGTGACGAGCTGCGCCGCGTTGGTCTGGCTGGTCGTGGTGGCCTGCGCGTCGAACAGCGCCTCGAACCAGAGCACGCTGTCGCTGGACTGGTCGATGGTGGTCTGCAGCTCGGCGGTCAGCGGCGGCACCTCGACGGCGTCGTCGTTCACGGTGAAGCCGCTCAGCACACCCTGGTCGCCCAGGGAGGCGGCGCCGTAGTTGTCGGCGATGCAGCTGAGCCACGCCCCGACCTTGTCGTTGTAGGCCTTCTTCGACACCGCGATCGGCACACCGACGTTCGCGGCGAGCTGGGCGTTCGAGCCCTCGCCGCCGGCGACGTCGGGGAACGCCACGAAGCCGATGTTCTCGGCGCCGATCTCGTTCGTGTCGGCGTTGAAGGCGCTGAGCGCCCAGCTGCCCATGTAGAGGAAGGCGGCCTTGCCGGTGGTGAAGGTGTTCAGCGAGGTGTCGTAGTCGATCGATCCGACGCCCTCGCCGAAGTAGCCCTCGGAGCCGAGCTCGGCCACGGCGGCGGCGGCCTCGACGTACTCGGGGTCGGTGAGCTTCGCGTCGCCGTCGGCGACCTTCTGCAGAGCATCCGGCCCGATCGTGCGGAACAGGTAGTTGCCGACGAGGCGGGTGAGGGGCCAGCCCTGCTCGCCCGAGGCCGAGAACGGCTGCACGCCGGCGGACTTCAGGGTCGCAGCGGCGTCGGTCAGCTCGTCCCACGTGGTGGGCGGGGTGATGCCGTTCTGCTCGAGGATCTGCTTGTTGTACCAGAGGCCCTCGACGTTGAACTCGGTCGGCAGCGCGATCACCGAGCCGTAGAGGCTCTCGATGGTCGAGGTGGCAGCGGGGAGGAGGTCGTCGGAGACACCCAGGTCGTCGAAGGTGCTCTGGATGTCGAGCAGCTGGCCGTTGTCGTTCAGGTCCTTCGCGAGCTGCGGGGTGTTGCCGGCCGCGAAGATCGTGGGCAGGGCGTCCTGACCGGCGAGCAGCTGGAGCTGCTGGTCGAAGCTCGCCTGCGGCTGGTTGGTGATCTTCAGCGGCAGGGCGTCGTTCTCGGCCTTGCAGGCGCCGGTGCTGAGCGAGGTGAGGATGTCGGCCACCGCGGTGTTCTCGGTGAGGGACAGGTAGGTGAACTCCGAGGCTCCGTCGCCGGAACCCTCCGAGCCTCCGCCTCCCGCCGAGCATCCCGTCAGGACCAGGGCGCCGGCACCGGCCAGCGCGACCATGGGGACGAGGGAGCGGCGGAGACGAGCGGTGCGTGCTGTGGTCACAATTCCTCCTTGAAGTGCGAGCCTTCGTTATTGAAGCGCTTCAAGTGACCACCATAAGAACGCGGGAGGTCGCTGTCAAGCGTGATCTGTTCGCGGTGTAACGATTCAACCCGGCCGGGTCAGTAGCCCTCGGGCTTCGTCGCGACGCCGTCGAGCCAGAGGCGGTCGTTCGGGTCGCTGTGGGCGGTGCCCGTGCCGACGTGCCTCGAGGAGATGCGGTCGCCCTTGGTGATGACGTGCACCATCGCCATGCCGTGGCCGCGCCCGAGACCGTAGTCGTCGGCGAGCCAGGCGAGGATCGGGCCGGCCTTGGTGTCGGGGCCGAAGCCGCGGTCGGTCGCGAGGGCGACGAGCTGGCGCGGGGTGAGGCCGGTCTTCTTCTCGACGGTGTCGAGGTAGGCCTGGAACGACATGGGTCCTCCTTGGTGGTCGCCCCCAGTGTGCCGCACGCCGCTCGGTCCCGGGTAGGGTCGCGCTCGGGGCGGCTGCACGAGCCGCGTCAGCGAGGAGACAGCCATGTCGGACCAGCCCGGAATCCCCGACGCCGAGTCGCTCGGCCGCGAGCCGAGGAGCATCGCCATCCTCGGTGCCGGTGGCGACCTCACCGAGCGGCTGCTGCTGCCCGGGCTGGGGAAGGTCGCCGAGCTGGCCGGCGGGCTCGAGCTCACCCTGATCGGCGCCGCCCGCACCCCGCAGAGCGACGAGGAGTGGCAGGGCCTCGTGCGCCGCAGTCTCGAGGCGGCGGAGATCGCGCCGGCCACCGTCGACGCACTCGCGAAGGCGGCGCGCTTCGTCGCCACCGACGCCTCCGACCCCGCCGAGCTGAAGACCCTGCTCGACGCCTGCCCGTCCTCCCCCGTGCTCTACGTGGCCCTGCCGCCCGCGATGGGGCACGCCGTCGCCGAGTCGCTGGGTCAGATCGAGCTGCCCGACGACCTCGTCGTGGCGATCGAGAAGCCGTTCGGCGAGAACCTCGACGACGCCCGCGCACTGAACGAGGCGCTGGCCGCCGTCATCTCCGAGGACCGGCTCTGGCGCATCGACCACTTCCTCGGCAACGCGACCGTGCTCGGCATGCTGGGCCTGCGCTTCGGCAACCGGCTGCTCGAGTCGGGCTGGAGCGCCGACGAGATCGAGAAGGTCGAGATCGTCTTCGACGAGGAGCTCGGGCTCGAGGGCCGGGCCGCGTTCTACGACTCCACCGGCGCCCTGCGCGACATGCTGCAGAGCCACCTGCTGATGGTGCTGGCGCTGACCACGCTCGAGCGGCCCGACCGCATCACGGCCGACGACGTGCACGACCGGATGGCCGAGGTGCTCGGCGCCGTGCGGCTCTGGCGCGACGACCCGCACACCGCCCGCCGCGCCCGCTACACCGAGGGACGCGTCGACGGCCGGTTCTTCCCCTCGTACGTCGACGAGGACGACGTCGATCCCGCCAACGGCATCGAGACCCTCGCACAGCTGCTGCTGCAGGTCGACACCCCGCGCTGGGAGGGCGTGCCGTTCGTGCTGCGCTCGGGCAAGGCGATCGGCTCGCCGCGCGCCGAGGTCGCGGTGCACTTCCGGCCGTCCTCGCCGCCCGAGGGGCTCGGCGGCGCCGATGCCGGTGCGGGAACGGTGCTGCGGATGTCCCTGCTGAACGGCGACGTCGACCTCGACCTGTTCGTGAACAGCGCCGACGACACCGATCGGCTCGAACGCGTGCAGCTCGAGGCGCGGCCCGGGGAGGCCGAGCTCGATGCCTACGGGCAGGTGCTGGCGGGCATCCTGGCGCACGACCGGCTGCTGTCGGTGCGGGGCGACATCGCCGAGCAGTGCTGGCGCATCGTCACGCCGGTGCTGAACGCGTGGGCAGCGGGCGAGACGCCGCTCGAGGAGTACGAGGCGGGGAGCGCGGGGCCGGCCGACTGGTGAGCGCCCCGGCTCGGTGAGCTCGGCGGCCGCACCGCTCAGCGCGGGGGCAGCCCCGCGATGAAGTCGGCCAGCACGGCGAGCGACCCCTCGACGGTGGCCGCGAGGATGTGCTCGCCCTTGGCCGCGGTCGCGTGCGACGGGTCGCCGAAGACGCCCGAGGGCGAGAACGGGTGCAGCTGCATCGGTCGCGTGCCGAAGTCGCTCGGGAAGCTCGGGTACTCGGCCGCGTAGCGCTCCGGATGCACGTGCCCCGGTTCGAGGGCCAGCATGATCGACGTCTCGACCTCCTCGGCGTGATTCAGGCCCGGGGCGGCACCGCGGCTCGTGCGCACCTCGGCGACGGCCTCGTCCATGCCCGGGTAGTCGAGCGCGAGAGCGGGCAGGATGCGCTCGGCGTTCAACCGGCGCACGGCCGCGTAGAGCGGCTGCCGGTTGCCCCAGTCCCCGTTCACGACGATCAATGCTCGGGCGCCCGACGCCGCGAGCGAGCGTCCGATGTCGATGGCGATCGCCGTGACAGTCTCGGGCGAGAGGGACACGGTGCCGGGGTAGCCGGCGTTGTTCCAGGTGTCGCCGTAGTGGATCGGCGGCAGCAGCAGGGCGTCGAGCCGGTCGGCGAGGCGCTCGGCGACCGCGACGGCGGTGGCCGTGTCGGTGCCGAGCGGGAGGTGCGGGCCGTGCTGCTCGAGCGCGCCGAAGGGCAGCAGCGCGAGCCCGTCGCCGTGGGCGAGGTGGCTCGCCACGTCGGTCCAGGGCGTGGAGTAGGCATCGACGCGGGTCACGGCGCGTAGTCCTGGATCGTGCCGCGCGAGCGGTCGGTCAGCTCGGGCAGGCGGCGGTTGAGCTCGGCGATGGTGTCGGCGAGGTCCATCGTCACGAGCCGGCCATGCTCGACCACGATCCGGCCGTCGACGAGCACGGTCGTGACGTCGCTCGACTTGACGCTGAGCACCAGGGTCGCCGCCAGGTCGTGCATCGGCTGCAGGTGCGGCTTCTGCAGGTCGATCAGCACCACGTCGGCCTTGAAGCCCGGCGCGAGAACCCCGAGCGAGTCCTGCAGGCCGAAGGCGGCCGCGCTCTGCCGGGTGGCGAGGTCGAGCGCGTGCGCCGAGGTCAGCCAGGTGGCGTCGAGGTGGTCGTCCTTCTGCTTCAGCGACATCATCCGCATGCTCTCCAGCACGTCGAGCGTGTTGTGCGAGGCCGGACCGTCGGTGCCGATCCCCACGGTGACTCCGGCGTCGTGCAGCATCCGCACCGGTGTCGTCGTGTGCGCGTGCTTCATGTAGACCTTGGTGCAGGACGCGACGGCGACGCGGTCGGCGTACGGCACCAGCCACTCGAGGTCGCTCTCGACGATGCCCGCGCCGTGCGCGATGATCGCACCCGTCTCGAGGATGCCGGTGTCGTGCAGCACCTGAACCGGCGTGCGGCCGTGCCGCTCGAGGCTCGATTCGGTCTGGTTCATGCTCTCGGCGGCATGGATGTGCGTGCGCACCCCGAGGCGCCGGGCCTGCTCGGCCGTGGCCTCCAGGTCGGCGTCGGCCACCGTGTAGGTGGCGTGCGGCCCGAGGGCGGTCGTGATCCGCCCGCCGGCCGCGCCGTTCCAGCGTTCGGCGAAGGCCGCCGAGCGCTCCAGCCCCTCGGCTCCCTGCGACGAGAAGAAGGTCGACGCGAGGTGCCCGCGGGCGCCGCTCTCGGCCACGACCTCGGCGATGCGGTCGGTGAAGAAGTAGTGGTCGGCGAAGTTCGTCACCCCGGCGAGCAGCATCTCGCCCACGGCGAGCCGGGCGCCGAGCGTCACGTCGCGCTCGGTGAGGTTCACCTCCATCGGCCAGATGTGCTTGTTGAACCAGTCCTTGATCGGCACGTCCTCGGCCGAACCGCGGAACATGGTCATCGGCGAGTGCGTGTGCGAGTTCAGCAGGCCCGGAATCGCGACCTGCCCGGTGCCGTCGATGACGGTCGCCTGGGCGAGCAGGGCGGCGTCGACCTCGGCGGCCGGCCGGATCCAGGCGATCACCCCGGAGCGGATGCCGATCGCATGCCCCTCGAGGAATGTGGCGACTCCGCGGGCGGCCGTGTCCTCGCGCGGGAGCTCGGGGTAGCCGGGCGCGGGGCGGGTCGTGCCCGCCAGCACCGTCACCGGCGTGATGATCGTGTCGACGGTGTCGGAGCCGTCGGCCAGCGTGACCGAGTCGGCGTGCATCCGCTCGTCGCTCATGCCGCCGCCTCCCCGGCGAGCCAGCGCGTCAGCTGGTCGAACAGCGTGGTGTAGCCCGGCCACTGCACGAAGCCGGGCGGCGCCCAGTGCGGCGCGATGTCCGAGGTGAACGCGGCGGTGCGGCCCTTGCCGTACTCCCCGACGACGAGCAGCGGATGCCCGGCGCAGCGTGCGAGCTCGATCGACCCCTCGCGCACCGTCACCTCGTTCAGCCCGAGCAGCGCCGGCCACTCGCCCTCGAGGCCCGCCGTCACCGGATGGGCGACCACCGTCGACGGCGCTGCCCCCGACGGCAGCTCGACCCGGTCGTCGCGATCGAGCACGCCGACCGGCAGCACCTCGGCGAGCGCGGTGCGCCCCCATCGGGCCTTGGCGTCGATGCCCGAGAAAGTCATGTAGCCGCCCGCCATCAGCAGTCCGCCACCGAGCTCGGCGAAGCGCCGCAACACCTCGATCAGGTCGACCGCCGTCTCGGAGCGGCCGAACGTGGCGGGAGGCAGCTGGAAGGTGTTCGCCCCGACGTCGGAGAGCACGACAACATCGGCGATCGACCACAGCTCCTCGGCCGTCGTCGGCAGGGCATCCGTGATCTCGTGGCACGGCAGGTGCGTCACCTCGTGGCCCGCCTCGCGCAGGGCGGCGGTGAACTCGGCGCCGCCGAGCGTGAACTCGGAGGTGGTGAAGGAGTCGAAGCCCTTCTGGTGGATCGAGTGCACGAACCACGATTCGCCGAGCAGCAGGATGCGGGTCACGGGGTCTCCTTCGGGTCGGGGATGACGGCGGGGGCGGCGGCGGCCGCGGCGGGCGCGGGAGCCGGACCGGGGTGCTCGCGGGTCGAATGACCCGGCACCAGCTGAGGGGCCAGGCTGACCCGGCGCGCGATGCGCTCGCCGACGGGCTCCCGCCGGCGCTGCTGGGCGTCGAGCAGCAGGCGCACGGCCTCCCGCCCCATCTCGGGCCACGGATGCCGCAGGGTCGTGACCGTCAGGTCTTCGCGACCGGGCGCGAGATCGAGCAGGCTGACGACCTGCACCCGGCCGGGAACCGTGATGCCGCGCATCCGGAGCACGGCCAGCACGCCGGCGGCCACGTCGTCGTTGGCGCAGATGATCGCGTCGGGCAGGGCACCCGGTCCGGCCGCGACCAGGCGCTCGGCCGCGCGGATGCCGCCGTCGAGCACCGCCGGGGTGAAGGGGGCGACGTCCACGGCCGCCGCGCCCTCGGCGGCGCCGCGCAGGGCCCGGATGCGGCGGGCGTCGGCGGGAGCATCCGGATCCAGGCCGACGACGAGCAGGCGCCGGGCCTCCCGCTCGACGAGGTGGGCGATGAGCATGGCGGTCGCGCGGTCCTCGTCGAGGCCGACCGAGTCGGAGCGGTCGGTGATGACGAAGCGGCCGACCTGCACGATCGGCACCGGACCGGCGGCCTCGATCGACTCCTGGCTCGCCTCGAGCGAGGAGGGGCAGATGATGATGCCGTCGACGCGGCGGGCCATCAGCGACTCGACGTTGCCGACGTCGTGCAGCGCGTCGGGCTCGGAGTAGCGCAGCACGAGCGAGAGGTCGTTGCGCTCGAGGCCGTCGCTGACCGACTCGATCAGGGCTGAGAGGAAGCCGGTCGTGTAGCGGGGCAGCACCAGTCCGACGGTCTCGGTGCGCTGCAAGCGCAGGGCGCTGGCGACGGCGTTGCGGCGGTACCCGAGCTCGCGGCTGGCGTCGCGCACCTTGCGGTGGAGGGTATCGCTCACGGGCCGCGCCCCGGTGAGCGCCCGCGAGGCCGTAGCCACGCTGACGCCGGCGCGGGCGGCCACGTCGGCGAGCGTCGGCTCAGGGGTCTGCATGCCGACAGCATAGGCTCTCCCGGGCACCGGGGCAGGCAAATTCTGGCAAACGATTACAGCACCTTGCCGACGTTAAACATGCTAGAAACATTCGAGAAATGCGGTCGCAACGGCGCGGGCGAACACTGAGTCTCGCACCGGTTTCCCGTCCCCCACCCGACATTTCTGCAAACGATTTCCAAGGAGCCCCATGACGATCTCGCGCAAGGCCGCCGCCCTCGGCGCCACCGCCCTCACCGCCGCGCTGCTGCTCTCGGCCTGCTCGGGCAAGACCGCCACGGTGCAGCCGAGCGCCGACGCCGACCAGCCGAAGATCGCGATGCTCTACGGCACGACCGGCGACTTCTCGTTCATGGACAGCGCCTACAAGGGCTTCACCGACGCCCAGTCGGAGTTCTCGTTCACCCCGCTGGACTTCTCGAGCCCGAACACCGACGACTACCAGGACCGCCTCGACCTCGCGATCTCGCAGGGCGCCGGTCTCGCGATCGGCATCGGCTTCCAGTACGCGACGCCGATGGAGCAGACCACCGAGCACCCCGACACGCAGTTCGTGGCCGTCGACATCGACAAGGGCACCTCGATCCCCGACGTGACCACCATCTCGTTCGCGGCCGAGCAGTCCTCCTACCTCGTCGGCGTGGCCGCGGCGCTCACCTCGAAGACCGGGCACATCGGCTTCATCGGCGGGGTCGACCAGCCGAGCATCCAGAACTTCTTCGTGGGCTACGAGGCCGGTGCGAAGTCGGTGAACCCGTCGATCACGGTCGACACCACGTACCTCTCGCCGCTCGGCGACTTCACCGGCTTCTCCGACCCCACCAAGGGCAAGGAGGCCGCCGCCTCGATGTACTCCGGCGGCGCCGACGTCATCTACGCCGCCGCGGGCGGGTCGGGCCAGGGCGTCTACGAGCAGGCCGCGGCCTCGTCGACGGATGCGCAGAAGAACTGGGCCATCGGTGTCGACGGCGACGTCTACAACCAGGTGGACGAGTCGATCAAGCCGTTCATCCTCACCTCGGCGATCAAGAACGTGAACGTCGCGGTCGAGGACTCGATCAAGTCGTTCCTCGACGGCAGCCTCGAGGCCGGCGAGCAGGACTTCGACCTCTCGAACGACGGCGTCGGTTACTCCACAAGCGGCGATTTCCTCGATGCCTACACAGATCAGCTCGAGAAGGCCAAGCAGGACATCATCGACGGCACCATCGAGGTGCCGAGCGCGGTCTGATCCGCGCCCCCACACGGCGCCCGGTCGCCGGCGGCCCCACACCGCCGGCGGTCGGGCGCTTCCACTCCCCTCCCCGACCCGTTCCCTCCCCCGACAGGAGCACCCGATGAGCGAGACAGCCGAGACCGACGTGCTGGTGCGCTTGACGGGCATCGTCAAGCGCTTCGGCGCCTTCGTGGCGAACGACCGCATCGACCTCACGGTTCGGGCGGGCACCGTGCACGCGATCGTCGGCGAGAACGGGGCCGGCAAGTCGACGCTGATGAAGATCCTCGCCGGCGAGGAGCGGCCCGACGAGGGCACGATCGAGATCGCCGGGTCGCCCCGCACGTTCTCCTCGCCGCGGGATGCGCAGCAGGCCGGCATCGGCATGGTGCACCAGCACTTCCTGCTCGCCTCGGCGCTGCGAGTGTGGGAGAACGTGGTGCTGGCCGACGAACCCGGATCGGCCTTCCGACTCGACAGCGCCGCCGCCCGCTCACGGGTGGCCGACCTCGCCTCACGCAACGGCTTCGAGGTCGACGTCGACGCGGTCGTGCGCGACGTCGGTGTCGGCGGCCGCCAGCGGGTCGAGATCCTCAAGGTGCTCTACCGCGACGCGCGCATCATCATCCTCGACGAGCCCACCGCCGTGCTCGTGCCGAGCGAGGCCGCGTCGCTGTTCGCCGCCATGCGACGCTTCACCGAGGCGGGCGCCGCCGTCATCTTCATCTCGCACAAGCTCGACGAGGTGCTCGACTTCGCCGATGAGATCACCGTCATCCGGGCCGGGGCCGTCGTCGGCCGCACGACCCCTCAGGAATCGTCCGCCTCCGACCTCGCCGCCCTGATGGTCAAGGTCGCGATGCCGGCCGTCGCCCCGCGGGAGGTCCCGCCGGGCACCGAGGTCGTGCTCGCCGCGCACGGCGTCACCGTGGGCGAGGCCGGCGAGGTGCCGGCGCTCGACGACGTCTCGCTCGAGGTGCACTCCGGCGAGATCGTCGGCATCGCCGGGGTCGAGGGCAACGGCCAGTCGGAGCTGCTGATGGCCCTGCTCGGCCGCGTCGCCCACACCGGGCGCATCAGCATGGGCGGGGAGGACATCGACGGCCTGCCCACCGAGACCCGGCGCGCCCGTGGTCTCGCCTACATCCCCGAAGACCGGCATCGCGACGGCGTCGTGCTGTCGATGGCGCTGCGCGAGAACGCCGCGCTCGGCTACCACGGCCGGCCGCCGGTGAAGCGCGGGCCGTGGTTCAGCCGGTCGGGCGCCGCCGCCCAGGCCCGCGCCATCATCAGCCGCTTCGACGTGCGGGGCGGCGACCCGTCCACGCCCGCGTCGGCGCTCTCGGGCGGCAACCAGCAGAAGTTCATCGTGGGGCGCGAGCTCGGCAGCGATCCGCGCGTGCTGATCGCCGCGCATCCGACCCGCGGTGTCGACATCGGCGCCCAGTCGGCGGTCTGGAGCGAGCTCACCGCCGCGCGCGACCGGGGGCTCGGCACGCTGCTCATCTCGGCCGACCTCGACGAGCTGCTGGCGCTCAGCGACCGGCTGCTCGTGTTCTACCGCGGGCGCATCGTGGGGGCGCTCGACCCGCGGCGGGTGGATGCGCAGGAGCTCGGGGAGTACATGACGGGCGTGCGAGGTCACACCACGAACACCCCCGAAGGAGGTGCCGCATGATCCGGCGCATCACGGTCACCCTGGCTGGCCCCGTCGTCTCGGTGCTGCTCGCCCTGCTCGTCACCACGCTCTTCCTCACCATCGGCGGCTACTCGGCCACGAGCGCCTACGAGGTGATGTGGAACTACGGCATCGAGCCCGCCTCGCTCGTCTCGGCGCTGAACAACGCGGTGCCGCTCTACCTCGCCGGGGTCGCCGCGGCCTTCGCGCTGCGCATGGGCCTGTTCAACATCGGCGTCGACGGCCAGTACCGCGTCGCCGCCCTGGCCGGAGCGGTCGTGGCCGCGAACCTGCCGCTGCCGCTGTACCTGCGACTGCCGATCACGCTGATCGTCTGCTGCGTCACCGGCGCGCTCTGGGCCCTCGTGCCCGCGCTGCTGAAGGTCTACCGGGGCGTCAGCGAGGTGATCACCTCGATCCTGATGAACGCGATCGCCACCACGGTCGTCGCGATCCTGCTGGCCGACGTGTTCCGCTCCGGCGGCGGCCAGAACACCGGCACCGCGATCATCGGCGACGAGGGCGCGATGCCCGTGCTGATCGATCTCGGCATCGGCAACCGCACCTCGATCACGGGCTTCCTCGTCGTGGCGATCGTGGTGGGCATCCTGTTCTACCTGATCCAGTACCGCACGGTCTTCGGCTTCACCCTGCAGGTCGCCTCGCGCTCGCCCGAGGCGGCCGAGTCGGCGGGCATCAAGGTCAACCGGCGCATCATCTGGGCGATGCTCGGCTCCGGCGCGATCGCCGGGCTCGTCGGCATGCCGCACGTGCTGAGCACCGCCTTCCGCTTCGACGGCACCCTGCCCACCGACCTCATGTTCACCGGGCTGGCGGCCGCGCTGCTCGGCCGCTCGCACCCCATCGGCATCGCGGTCGGCGCGTTCATTCTCGCCTTCGTCGAGCGCAGCTCGCAGGTGCTCGGGCTCGTGCAGCTGCCGACCGAGGTCGGCTCGGTGTTCATGGCCGTGATCCTGCTCAGCTCGGCGGTCGGCTACTGGCTCACCGAGCGTGCCGACCAGCGCGTCGCCCTCTGGAACGCGATCCGCCGCCGACGCCGCGAGAACCCGCCGCCCGCCGCTCCCCTGCCGACCGGAATGGAGGCCTCGCGATGACCGACACCGTCGAGCCCACCGCCCCCACCGCTCCGGCGGCGTCCCCGCGCTCGCTCGCCCCGAGCCGCCGCCGGCTGCGCGCCGGACTCCGCTGGGGCCTGCTCGGCCTCGGCCTGATCATCGTCGCCCAGTACGTCGCAGACGCCCCGGGCATCGCGGCCTCGTCGACCTGGGGCTCGGCACTGCGGCTCACCGTGCCGATCGCCGTCGTCGCGATCGGCGGCCTCTACTCCGAGCGCGCGGGCGTCATCAACGTCGGCCTCGAGGGCATGATGATCGGCGGCACCTGGATGGCCGGGGTCTTCGGCTGGCTCTGGGGCCCCTGGGCCGCACTCGGCGGCGGCATCGTGGGCGGGCTCGTGTTCGGGCTGCTGATGGCGGTGCTCTGCATCGAGCTCGGGCTGAACCAGCTCGTCGTCGGTGTCGCCATCAACGTCGTCGCCGGCGCCTCCGCCCGGTTCGCCAGCGACATCGTGTTCAACGGCGTCGACGGCGGCACCATCGCCCGCTCGCCGCGCATCGACGGCTCGCTGCCGGTGCTCAGCGTGCCGTTCCTCTCGGGCGGCCTCGGCACGCCCGACCTCACCGCCGACATGGAGCGGTCGGGCATCCCGGTCGTCTCGCAGCTCGGCGGCATCGTGGGCGGGCTCACGCACGACGTGTCGCTCGCCGCCGTGATCGGGCTGCTGCTCATCCCGGCCACCGCCTACGTGCTCTGGCGCACCAAGTTCGGCCTGCGCTGGCGGGCCGCCGGTGAGGAGCCCGCCGCCCTGCAGGCCCTCGGCGGCAAGGTGCACCGCACCCGCTACATCGCCGTGCTCGTCGGCAGCGGCCTGGCCGGCTTCGCGGGCGGCTACCTGGCGCTCATCTCGCAGGCCTACGTCGAGAACCAGACCGCGGGGCGCGGCTTCATCGGCCTCGCGACCCTGATCTTCGGCAACTGGATGCCCTCGGGCGTCTTCCTCGGATCGTCGCTGTTCGGCTTCTCCGACGCCGTCGGGCTCGGGCGGCCCGAGACGTTCCGGGCGCTGCTGTTCATCCTCGCCGTGATCTTCCTGGTCGTCGGAGCCCTGCGGTTCTGGCGCGGGGCCCGCCGCTCGGGCATCGCACCGCTCGCGCTCGGGGCCGTGCTCGTGCTGGTGTTCCTGTTCGTGCCGCTGCCGCCCGAGCTCGCCACCGCCGCTCCCTACCTCGTCACCCTCGCGGTGCTCGTGGTGGCGGGCACGACGATGCGCCCGCCCGCCGCCCTCGGGCACCTCTTCCCCCGCCGCACCTCGCGCAGCTGACCCGCCGTTCCGCCCTCACCACCCGTCAGGACCCCATGAACCACTCCCTCACCGCCGAGCTCTGGGACGGCACCGCCGCCCGCGGCACCGTCACCCTCGACTGGACGGTCGACGGCACCGACGGCACCATCTCGGGGCTGCGGCCCCTCGGCGACGGAGGCACCGCATCCGCTCGGCCCGAACCGGGCGGGGTCGACGGGTCGCTTCCCGCCGGGTACAGCATCATCCCGGGGCTCGTCGACACCCATGTGCACCTCGTCGGGCACGCCGGGCCCGGCACGGCCGACTTCCTCACCTGGCCGCTCACCACGCGGCCCGAGGAGCAGACCCTGCACGGCCTCGCCAACGCCCGTGCCGCGCTCCGCGGCGGGGTCACGACGCTGCGCGACCTCTCGGCCGACGACATCCAGTTCTCACTGCGGCGGGCGCTCGAGCAGGGGGTCGTCGAGGGCCCGCGGCTGCAGGCGCACGGCATGGTCAGCATGACCGCGGGGCACGGCGACCTCTTCACCCCGCCCGCCTTCCCGCTGCGGAAGCCGGTGGCCGACGGCCCCGACGAGTGCCGCAAGCTGGTGCGGCACTGGGCCCGCGCCGGCGCCGACGGCATCAAGATCGCCACCAGCGGCGGCGTGCTCTCGGTGGGCGACAAGAGCGCCTGGCGCAACTACACCGACGCCGAGATCGACGCGATCGTCGACGAGGCGCACGCACTCGGCCTCCGCGTGGCCGCCCACGCGCACACCGAGGCGGGAATCGACGCTGCCGTCTCGCACGGGGTCGATTCGATCGAGCACGGCACACTGCTGAACGCCGGCCAGTCCGGCCGCATCGCCGCCCTCGGCATCACGGTCGCGCCGACCCTGCTGATCAACGACCGCATCGCGGCCGGCCGCAACGGCGTCTCGCCCGAGCAGGCCGACAAGGCCGCGGCCCTCGTCGTCGAACGCGACTCGCGGATGCGCGAGGCCGCCGAGCTGGGCGTCGACTTCGTGCTGGGCACCGACGCGAACGGTCACCACGTCGACTTCGGCGACCAGATGGAGGAGGTACGGCTGATGGCGGCCACCTTCGGCTGGACGCCGGCGCGGGCCCTGGAGGCGGCGACCTCCCGCGCCGCGCGCGCCATCGGCGAGGAGGGGCGGCTCGGAGTGCTCGCGCCGGGTGCCGCGGCCGACTTCCTCGTGATGGAGGGGCGGCCGTGGGAGGAGCTGGAAGAGCTCGACACGTCCCGGATCGTGGCGGTCGTCTCGCGGGGACGGGTCGTGGCCGGAGCGCTGCCCGGCGCCTGAGGGGCGGACTGCCGTTGGTCTGCCCGGCTTGCGCGGCGGGCGCCGGGGTCAGCCCTCGGCGAGCGCTCCGATGCTGCGGCGGAGCTGGTCGGCGAAGGCCGCCTGCTCGGCGGGGCTCAGGCCTGACTTCATGCGGTCCTCGACGCCTCTCACCGCCGCGCTGGCCTGCGCCAGGAGCGCCCGGCCCTCCGCGGTGAGCTCCGTCGGCAGCACGCGCCCCGACGACGGCTGCTCGGGTCGCGTCACCTGACCGGCCCGCTCGAGCGACTGCAGCAGCACGTTCATCGACTGCCGGGTCACGAAGGCCCCGCGGGCCAGCTCCGAGTTGGACAGCCCGGGACGCTGCGCCAGGAGCTCCAGGCAGGAGTAGTGCGTCACCGTCATGCCGAGCGGCTTCAGCACGGCCTCCATCGCGAGCCGCAGCGCCGTCGCGGCCTCCTTCAGCAGATAGCCGACCGAGGTCGGCAGCTCGATCCCGTTCGACTCGACATCCATGTCAGTATTCTGACATACTCATCTATGTCAACGAACTGACATCGAACGAAAGCGAGTCCCCATGACCTCCTCCGGCCCCGGCTTCATCTCCCTCCAGGTGCGCGACATCGAGGCGTCCGCCGCGTTCTACGAGCAGCACCTCGGCCTCACCCGTCAGGCCGGCCCGCCCCACGCGGTCGTCTTCGACACGACCCCGGCCGCCTTCGCCGTGCGCAGCGTGCTGCCGGGCGTCGACCTCGACGCCGTGCCGCAGCCGGGCATCGGAGTCGCCATCTGGCTGCACACCCCCGACGCCCAGGACGTGCACGACGCGATGGTCGCCGCCGGCGTGCCGATCACGGCCGAACCCGTCGACGGACCGTTCGGGCGCACCTTCACCTTCGCCGACCCCGACGGATATCAGATCACCCTGCACGACCGCGCCTGAGGGGATGCCGACACACTCGGCGCTCCCCTCGCACGGCGCCGACGGAGATGGCATGATTTGGGGACCGGGACCTTCGACGGTTCCGGCCCCCGCACTGCCACCGACTCAAAGGCGAGACACCATGGCGATCGACATCACCTCCGCATACCCCGACATCGCGCGTCAGCACGAGCGCGAGCGCCGCTGGGCGGCCCTCAAGGCCGTGGCCGTCTCGGGTTCGGCCCTCGCGGCCGTCGTTCTGAGCATCCTGGCCCTCTGGGGCCGCCCCGGCATCTGAGCTGCCCCGGCATCTGAGCCCACTGGGCATCTGAGCCCACTCGGCCCCGGCGGCTAGGCCGGCTCGTCGGCGTGCTCGGGGAGGGTGCCGATCCGGTGCCGGCCGCGCAGCAGGTACCAGCCGAGGCCGACCGCCACGACCGCGCCGATGACGATGAGTGCGATGTACTGCAGCGGCCCGTCCGCGCCGTAGACCTCCACCCGCGGCCACGCCAGATTCACCGCCATGCCCGCGCCCCACAGCACCGCGACGATGTTGATGGGCAGACCGAGGCGGCCCAGCGAGAAGGTGCCCGGGCGAGCATCCGTCGACCTGAACTCGCCGCGCAGGCGTCGCACCAGGAGCGGCAGCGTGACGAGCAGGTACGCCAGATAGATCAGGATGACCGCGACGCTCGTGACCGCGGTGAAGATCTGCGGGGTGCCGATGTTGACGGCGAGGATCAGCACCGCGAGCATCCCGATCACCACCGCGGGCACGACCGGGGTGCGGCGGCGGGCGTCGATGCGGGCGAGGGCCGAGGCACCCGGCAGGGCGTTGTCGCGGGCCATCGCGAACACCAGCCGGATGCCCGCCGTGTGCACCGCGAGCGCGCAGACCGTGATCGCCACCACGATGCAGCCGAGGAACACCGAGCCGAGCGGGCCGCCGAGCACCTGCAGCAGGATGCGCTGCAGCCCGCCCGATGGCTCGCCCAGCGCCGGATCGCCGAGGTCGGGCGCGGCGAGGACAGCGGTCAGCAGGATGAGCCCGCCGAGCACGAACGACGCGACGATCGCGCGGAGGATCGCGGTGGGGGCGGTGCGGCGGGGGTCGATCGTCTCCTCGCCGAGCGAGCTCGCGGTGTCGAAGCCGTACATGACGTAGGCCGAGGCGATCGCCGCGATCAGGAACGCCCCCGCGTAGCCGCCCGGCAGACCCTCGCCGAGCCCGGCCGTGTCGAGGAGCACCGTCGGCGGGTTCACCGCGTTCACCCCGAGCGCGACGATCAGCAGCACGGCCGCGACCAGCTCGATCATCACGCCGATGCTGTTGATGCGGGCCATCAGCTTCACGCCGACCGCGTTGACGACCGTGGTGAAGACGATCAGGATCGTGCCCCAGATCACCGCGCTCACCCCGAAGCTCGCGCCCGTGCCGTCGCCGACGAGCTGGAATCCGCTCCACAGTTGCGGCAGCGTCGCCTGGTAGGCGAGCACGACCGCGGCGAGCGAGACGATCGAGGCGATCACCATCAGCCAGCCGGCGAGCCAGCTGACCGTGGGGCCGGCGACGCGCTTGCTCCAGTTGTAGACGGATCCTGCCACCGGATAGCGGGCGGCCAGTTCGGCGAAGCAGAGCGCGACCATGAGCTGGCCGCCGAACACCAGCGGCCACGACCACCAGTAGGCCGGGCCTCCGTTCAGGAAGCCGAAGTAGAACAGCTGGAACGTTCCGGTCAGGATCGAGATGTAGCTGACACCGGCGGCGAAGCTGGCGAACCGGCCGATGCTGCGGGCGAGCGTGGGGCGGTACCCGAACTCAGCCATCCCGTCGTCGCTCTGCCCGCCCACCCGCACCCCGTCCCGGCCGCCCGCCCGGCCACCCCAGTCCACACAGTAGGGGAACTAGGCGCGGCCCGTGGCCGTCGGTCAGCGGCGGCCGGACATGGGGGCGGCGCGGGGGCCGCGGGTGGCGACGAGGGCGAGGGTGGTGCCCGCGGCGGCCGCGAGGGCCGAGAGGGCGAGGGGGGCGAACTCGGGGCGGTCGTCGGGCATGTCGATCGTCATCCAGATGAAGAGGATGATCGCCGCGACCCCGAGGGCCGGTGCGAGCCAGCGCACCAGGTCGCGGCCGGCGCCCGGGGTCGCGAGCGACTCGCGGTGGCGGCGACGCAGCAGCAGGCCGCCGAGGCCGAGGAGGAGCGCCAGGCCGCCGAGCGCGACGACGACCGCGACCGGCAGCACGGCCGCGGTGCGGGTCGCGGCGAGGGCGGACGGGTCGGGGCCCGCGAAGGTCCCGGCCGGGAAGTCCAGGCGCGCGCCGAGGTCGTCGACGGTCAGCTCGAAGGGCCAGCCGGCGTCGCCGTCCTGACGGAGGTCGAGCACCCAGGAGCGCACGCCGTCCGCGACCGAGGTCGAGTCGCCCGAGGGCTCGAGCTCGGACGCCACCGCACCGAAGGGCACGACGTCCTCGGCCCACTGGTTCGGCTCCTCGGCCGAGTCGGTGTCCCGGGTGATCCAGCCGCCGGCCACCGCCTCGCCGGCGAGGGCCTCGGGCACCCGCAGCTCGAGCCGAAGCGGGTCGAGCCCGGGGTCGTCGCCCCAGTTCGAGTCGTACTCCCAGCCCTCGAGCAGGGCGGCCCAGCGCACCGAGTCGACGACGGCATCCGGGTCGGACGCGCCGGAACCCGAGCCGCCCGACACCGGGGCCTGCGCCACCGCCGCCGAACCCAGCACGTAGTCGACCTCCACCTCGTGCGACCCGCTGAGCACCTCCGTCAGCCGCGTCACGAGCAGCAGCGTGTCGCCGTCGGGCCGGGTCTCGAACCGCGCCGAGGAGCCGTCGACGCGCACGTCCTCCACGCTCAGCCCGAGGTCCTGCCCGTCGATCTCGCGGGGCCACTGCTGGGCGAACTGCGGCACCCGCGAGCCCTCGTCGTCGAAGGTGACGTCCAGCCGCTCGGTGACGGCGAGTCGGGCGGTGCCGTCGTCGGAGCGCGTGAGCTCCGCGACCGCGTCGAGCGATTCCACCTTCGTGAACGTTGCGCCGGGCACGTCGGCCGAGTAGGTGGCGTAGTCGAACGAGCGCGGGAAGGGAGTGGGCAGCAGCGCCACGGAGGCGATGGCTCCGGCCACGACGAGCAGGGCGAGCATCCGGAGCCCGATGCGGCCGCCGCCGAGGAACGACCTCGACCGCCAGCCCCGGCTGGAGTCCTCGCCGAGCTCCTGGTCGATCAGGGCGACGACGCCGCGACCGGCATCGCGGGGCGGCGACATCAGAACGGCGTAGGCCAGGGCGTCTTCGCGGAGGGGGCCGCGGGCGAGCATGCGGGTGCGCTCGGCGTAGACGCCGACGCCGCGCAGGTGCTGCTTGAGCAGGGCGCCCTTGCGGGTCAGCGGGCGCGAGGTGAGCGCGATCGCGAGCACCACGACGGCGACGACCGACGACAGCAGCACGAACGCGACCGGCCACCACACCACCGCGAGCACGGTCTGGTGCGAGAGCTGCCGCACGAGCCCCCACTGCACCACGGTCAGCGCGAGCGGGGCGGCGATGAACAGGTCGCGCACGAAGCCGCGGGGTATGCGACGGATGCCCTCCCGCACCTGCCCCGCCCGCTCCGACGCCGTGAGGTACCGGCCGAGGGCGCGGGGCCGGTCGCCGAGCCGACCCGTGCGCGCGGCGACGCGGGACGCCTCGCGCAGCAGACGCTGGCGGGCGGCACTGGGCGCCGGCGGAGCGGTCGTGCCGGTCTTCTTCCGGCGGCCCCAGCGGCGCTTCGACGTGGCCGCGCGCGGAGCCGATCGGGCCCGCGCGAGCGCCTCGGCGAGCTCGAGCGCGGCCGGCTCGCGGAGGATCTGCGCGGCCATCCGCACCGAGACCCCCGCCGGCGGGTCGTACTGGGCGATGAACCAGGGGCGCCCGCGGGCGTCGCTCCAGGCCACGGCGCGGGCGGCCAGCGCGAGCAGGAGGGTGGCGATCAGGATGGCGAGCGGCGCCAGCGGGCCGTACGTCTGCAACCAGAACAGGGCCGTCGGTGCGGGCATCGTGAAGGTGCCGGGCTCGAAGACCATCCGGAAGCGGGCCTGGGCGTACGGCGGGATGTTCTGGTCGTTGGTGAAGCCGTAGCGGGTGGTGCCCGGGTCGGGGCCGGGCTCGGGGGCGAGCCACTCGCCGCCGCCGATCAGGAGCCAGGCCAGGGTGCCGCGGGGCTGCTGCAGCAGCTGGGCGTCGACGTCGTCGGGCAGCGTGACCGAGACGTCGAGGCCGGCGAGGGCCTGGCGCCAGTCGGGGCCGAAGACGTCCCACTCGAGCAGGTCGACGGGGGCGGTGTCGGGGTTCTCGTCGTCGTCGGTGTTCGAGGCGTCGGCCTGGGTGGTGAGATAGGCGAGGTCGTGGAGGTCGTAGGCGATGACGAAGACGTGGTCGCCCTGGAGCACGGCGCTGCCGCCGGGGACCGGGGCGGAGGTGCCGGGGGCATCGGGGCCCAGCGCGTCGGGGCCGGAAACGGCGGAGCCGCCGGCGGCCGGCTCGAGGTCGAGGGTCAGCTGGTCGGTCGTCTCGCTGCGGCGCGGCTCGACGGCCACCCCGTCGACGGTCGCGGTGATGTCCGACGGGTCGAGGGCGTGGCCCTGGTACTGCGTCGCCAGCACCCGGCGGATGCCGGTCACCTCGACGTCGTCGGGGAAGAACGCGGTGATCGTCTCCTCGACGTGGGCGGTCAGGCGGCCGTCGTCGCCCCGCTCGACGGTGTAGTCGACGTCGAAGTCGCGGGCGATCCAGGTGTCGGTGGCGGTGTCGGCGGATCCGGTGATGTCCTCGAGGCTCAGCGGTTCGTTGATCACCGGGCCGAACAGCAGCACGAGGCCGCCGACGGCGACCAGCGCCCAGAACGCGCGGATCCCGTTCCGCAGCCGCGTTCCGCCGTGCGACCGCAGCCAGGCCTCGGCGCCGAGCAGCCACCGCGAGAGCACGACCCAGAGCGCGGTGTGCTGCGGCGGAGCATCCACCACCCGCTCGCCGCCTGCACCTGTGCCCGCGCCTGCACCGCTGTCGCCGCTGATGTCGTCTCCCCCGTCGCCGTCACCCACCGCGCTGGCCGGCCCACCCGCCGAGCAGCCGCGGCTCACGGGTCGAGCCTACGAGAACCGGGGCCGATCCGCCCCATCGCCGGCTCGCTACAGTGGGCGCATGACCGACGTGCACCTGGTGGGCCGCCTGATCTGCGCGGATGCTCGGCAGGCGTCCATCGTCGCCGAGCACCTCCCGGCGCATCTCGCCCTGACCCGCGCGGAGCCCGGCTGCCTCTCGTTCGAGGTGACCCCCACCTCGGGCCCCCTGATCTGGAGCGTCGAGGAGCACTTCGACGGCGAACCCTCCTTCCGCGCCCACCAATCCCGCGCCGCCTCGAGCCCCTGGGGCCGCGCCACGGCGCACCTGACCCGCGACTACACGATCACGGGCCTCCCCGCCGACGACTGACCACTCGCGGAGGGCGCTTGCAATGGCTAGCGGACGGTGACCGTGAGGGTGGGGGACGTCGGGGCCTTGGGGGCCGTGACCTGGAGGCCGACGCGGACCGACTGGCCGGGGGTGAGGGCGGCCGCCCAGTCGGCTCCGGTGCAGGTGATCGAGGTCTTCGGGACCGCCGTGCAGCTCATGCCCCAGGAGTTCGCGATCGAGGTGACCGTGGGGTCGGGCCAGGTGACGGTCCAGCCGGAGAGCTTCGTGGTGGCCGTGACCGTGACGTCGGCGACATAGCCCTCGCCCCAGGCGCTCTGCAGGGCCCAGGCCGCCGTCGCCGCCGGGGCGGTGGGGGCGGGTGGCGCCGGGGTGGTCGTCGGCTTCGGCGTGGGCGCCGGAGTGGCGGTGGAGGTCGGCTTCGGGGTCGGAGCGGGAGTGGACGTCGGCTTCGGGGTGGGCGAGGCGGTCATCGTCGGCTTCGGCGTCGGAGCGGGCGTCGCCGTCGGCTTCGGAGTCGGCGCCGGGGTGGAGGTCGGCTTGGGCGTCGGCGCCGGGGTGGACGTCGGCTTCGGGGTCGGCGCCGGGGTGGAGGTGGGCTTCGGGGTCGCCGGGGTCGTGGGCGCCGGGGTCGGCGTGGGGACGGGGGTGCCCGCGCCGAGGAGGGGGCGGAGGGCGGTGAGCTTGGCCGACTGCGGGGTCGTCCAGTCGTCTTTCACGAGGCCGCCGGTGTCGCCGCTGTTGGGGTTGAACGACCAGTAGGCGAAGCTCAGCTTCTTCGTGGCGAGGTAGTCGACCAGCTTCGCCAGCCACTGCTGGTCGCTGCGGGTCTCGAGTTTCGTGCCGAACTCGCCGAGCAGCACCGGCGCGATCTTCTTCGTGGCGATGAAGCCCCAGTTCTTCTCCCACACCGCCGGCAGGTTCGCCGGGTAGTCGGGCGCCTGGAACCAGCTCTGCGCGAAGACCGTCGACGGATAGTCGTGCGGCGAGTAGACGACGCGGTTCGCCACCGACAGCGTGACGGGCTTGCTCGCGACGCCGGCGAGGCCGCCGCCCCACCAGGTGGAGCTGCCGTCGGGCTGCCGCTCGACGCCCTCGACCACGATCAGCAGCTTCGGGTTGACCGCCAGCACCGCGTTGCCCGCCCGGGTCGCCGCCGCCTGCCAGTCGCGGGACGCGTCACCGCAGCCCCAGCACGCGCTGCCGTGCGGCTCGTTGTGCAGGTCGACGCCGATCACCGCCGGGTTCGTCTTGTAGCGGGTGGCGAGGGCCTTCCAGTCGGCGATCCACTTCGCCTCGCTGTACCGCCCCGTGTACCAGAGCTCGGACTGCCCGCCCGAGTCGGGCCGGTGCCGGTCGAGGATCACGTTCAGCCCGTAGGCGTTCGCCCGCGCGATCACGCGGTCGAGCAGCTGCAGCACGGTGAGCTTCGAGAGCCCGGGATTGACCTGCTCGTTGATCGAGTTCGGCGCCGCCTGCGCGAGGCACTCGTTCGAGAACGGCAGCCGGATCGTGTTGAACCCCATCGACGCGATCTGCCCCATGCCGGCATCGAGCGAGATCGACCAGAGGCCGTGGGGCGCGCAGTTCGAGGTCTCCATGCCGAACCAGGCCGCGGCCTTGACCACGTAGGGCGTGTTCGACGCGGTGACGATCTGGGCGCCGCTCGTGTGCAGCCAGCCGGGCAGCCCGGCCGCCTGCGCCGACGGGGCGACGCTCGGCGAGACCAGCCCCACGACGACCAGCGCTGCGGCGGCGAGCGACGCGGCGAGCCTGCGCCCGATGCGTGTGCGTGCGCTCATCTCGCCCCTTCCCCGGCACCCCCTGAGGCCGGGAGTGGGTTCATGGTAGCCGACCCCCGCATCCGCTGTGGGGGCTGTGGAGAAAAAGCGGTCGCGGTCAGGTTGTGATGAAGAAGAACATCAGGATGAACGGGACCGCCGACACCACGATGCCGACGGTGCTCACCCACCGCGCGGCCGAGGGGCGCGAGCGCAGCACCGAGATCATGCCGATGAACAGCCCGAGCGACGCGAGGATGAGCGGCAGCCACGTCGGGATGCCGGCCACGAGCAGCACGATGGCCGCCACCCCGCCGACGATCGAGACGATGGCGGTGGCGTCGATGCCGCCGCGCGGGGCCTGCAGGGTCTGGGGGCGCTGGGTGGGGTCGTCGAGATCCGACATGCGGCTCCTCCTTCTGTGGTGGGCGGTCTGTGGTGGGCGGTGCTTCCAGTGAACGAGGGGGCGACGGATGCGGCAAGGGGTCGCCGCGAAGCCGGGCGGTCTGAGCGACAGGCGTAGCGTGGGGGGATGCTGATCGAGGTCGTGGTTCCGGGGTGGGAGCACGCGTGCTGCGGCGAGGCGTTCGCCGTGGGGGACGCGGTGGCGTTCCGGCTGCACGCCGCTCCGCCCGCCGACGCCGGCACGGTCGGGCCGGGCGGTCCGCACACCGGGCTGCCGCGGTTCGTCGAGGAGCACCACGGCCAGACCCCCGAGGACGTTCCGCAGTGGGAGGTTCCGGGCCGGGTCGTCGCGATCGAGGCCGTCGAGTACGGGCGACGGGAGAGGCCCGGTCAGCCCCGAGTGTTCGAGTGGGACGAGCAGGAGCGCAGCGCGCATCCGCTCGACACCGTCGCCGCCCGGGCCCAGGGGCCCGACGAGTACCTCGTCACCGTACAGGTCGACGACGGCGCCGCCCTGCCCGAGTACCGGCGCAGCGTCGAGGACGTGACGCACGAGCGGCTGCGGCTCGAGGCCATCGCCCGCGCCGATCGGCGGGCGGCCGACCCCGTCGGACTGCGCCTGGGCGCGCTCGCCGACCTGCTCGAGGAGCACTGGGGCGAGGCCGGCGTGATCGGGCGTTCCTCGACGGGGGCGAACCTCAGCTTCACGCCGCATCGTCCCGGCGCCGCCCTGTCGTGGTCGAGGAGCGACGCCGCCGACGACGCGATCGGCGTCGCGCTCGGTGGCGGGCGCTTCGGTCTCGGCGCCGACGACGACGGGGTGCGGATGCTCGAGGCCTTCGTCGAGGCCGCCGCCACCGGTCGCGTGCAGGAGCGGGTGCGCGAGACCCCCGAGGGGGTCGAGTTCACGACCGAGGTGCTGGGCGATCACGGGGTGCTCGACCGCGCGATCCGCACGGCGAACGTCTTCCGCTCGGGCGGCTTCATGGCGATCGGCGGCCCGGTGCGGGAGCGGCTGGAGCGGGGCGATCACCGCTGGGCACCGTGGGGCGGCGGAGAACCCCGGTAGCCTGGGGGCGTGGACATCAGCGCGCTCCGTCACTTCCTCGCCGTCGCCGACGAGGGTGACTGGTCGCGCGCCGCGAACGCCGAGCACGTCTCGCGGGCGACGATCCAGGCGTCCGTCGCGGCGCTCGAGGCCGATCGGCAGGAGCAGCTGGTCGTGGCCGACGATGACGGCGTGCGGTTGACGGATGCGGGGCTCGCCTTCCGCCCCGAGGCCCGCGGTCGCGTGGCGAAGGCCCCGGCTCCGGCACCCAAGGCCGGCGGCAAGGCGAAGGCCTCGAAGGGCAAGGGCCGCGCGCCCATCGTCAAGGGCCAGCCCAAGCCCTACCCCAAGCGCCAGGGCCGCTAGCACCCGCCTGTCCGGCGCGACCCGGTGGCGTCCACGGGCGCGGGCAGCCGACCGGTCGCTAGGGGCGGCGTCGACGGATGCGGATCGGGCCCTTCGCGGTGGACGGATCCACGACCGAGCCGCCCTGGGTGATCTCCACCTCGCCCGCCGCGACCAGCCGCCGCGCGGCCTGCCGGGCGGGCTCCATCAGGTCTCGCCAGGTGTCCTCCTCGCCCACCGCCCGGGCCGCGTCGGAGGGGCAGATCGTCGACGTCGCCGCACGCGCCGCGAGCAGCTCGAGGATCGTGCTCTCGAGCCGCCGATCGACGTCGCCGAGGCCGCGCTTCCGGCACGCATCCGAGCAGTAGCGCACCTCGGCCCAGTTCGCGGCCCACTTGGCCCGCCATTGCATGCGCCGCCCGCAGACGGCGCAGGTCTTCTCGTCGCCCGGACCGCCCTGCCCGGCCGTCTCCCCCGACTTCACCCGCTGCCGATGCGCCATCCCTCCAGTCTCCCCCTCGGGCAGCCCTTCGGGGCCGCCGCTCAGCTCGACTGGAGGACGGCCCAGGCGATCAGGCTGTCGAGGCGACGCACGTCGGCACCCTTGGCGAGCTTCACCTTGATGTGCCCGGCGCGGGTCCACAGCTCGATCTCCGAGTTGAAGTCGAGCTTGCCGGCGTTCTCCGACGACCACATGTTGATGGCGCTGTAGGGCAGGGAGTAGATCTCGACCTTCTTGCCGGTGATGCCCTGGGCGTCCCGCACGATCAGCCGCTTCGTCGTGAAGACCGCCGAATCCCGGAAGGTGCGGAACGCGGCGATCGCCTGTTCTCCCTGCAGCAGCAGAGCACTGACGTCGTCGGGGATCGGGATCTCGTTCTGAAGGGTCCACGTCAGCAGCGGCGCGGTGTCCATGCGGCAATGCTCGCACAGGTGGCGCTCAAAGCATTTAGGTAATAAAGTTACTAAGGTAGTTAGCGAAAAACATAGCGAGGAGAGAGACATGACTGAGCCGACGAGAGCGGACCGGGTGCGGCAGATCGTCGTCATCTCCAGCGCCGTGTTCGCCGTCATCGGGTCGTTCGTCGGCTCGGGCGCCGCTGGAGGAACGCCCATTCAGAGCGCGGCCGGCGGTGCGCTGAGCGCCGACTCCACCCTGATCGCTCCGGCCGGGCCCGCCTTCTCGATCTGGTCGGTGATCTACACGGGGCTGATCGCCTACGCGATCTGGCAGGCCCTGCCGAAGCAGGCCGCGCGCGAGCGCAACCGCCGGCTGGGCTACCCGATCGCGGTCACGCTCGTGCTGAACGCCGCCTGGATCCTCAGCGTGCAGGCCGGCCTGCTCTGGCTCAGCTGCGTCGTGATCGTGGCGCTCCTCGTCGCACTGCTCGTCACCTTCGTGCTCGTGCTGCGCACCCGCCGCCGCCCGCAGGGGATCGTCGAGTCGATCGTGCTCGACGGCACCGTCGGCCTCTACCTCGGCTGGGTGTCGATCGCCACCGCGGCCAACCTCACCGCCGGCTTCCAGACCGCCGGCTTCGACGGCTTCGGCTGGGCCCCGGACGCCTGGGGCATCCTGATCGTCATCGTCGCCGGGCTCGCCGGGCTGGCCCTCGCGCTGTACGGCCGCGGCCGGCTCTCGCCCACGGCGTCGCTCGCCTGGGGTCTCGTCTGGGTGGCGGTCTCGCGCACCACCGGCGAGCTCGTCTCGGCGCCCGTCGCCACCACCGCCGCGATCGTCGCGATCTCGCTCGTGGTCGCGACCGTCGTCATCCGCCTCGCCCTCGGCCGCACCGGCACGACCCGCACCTCCGACGACGCCGCCGCCCGCGCATGACGACCGCGCGCCCTACACCCGGAGCCTCGCCCACACCCGGAGCACCCACCGCACCCTCCTCCCGCGCCCGCTGGGCGGGCCTCGTCTTCATCAGCGTCGCCGTCGCGCTGATCATCGTCGATTCCACCATCGTCAACGTCGCGATCCCCTCGATCATCGACGACCTGGGGATAACTTCCACCCAGGTGCAATGGGTGCAGGAGTCGTACACCCTCGTCTTCGCCGCCCTGCTGCTCGTCTTCGGCACCCTCGCCGACCGCTTCGGCCGCCGCCGCATGCTGATCATCGGCGTCGCCGTGTTCGCGGCGTCGAGCATCCTGGCCGCCACCGCCCCGACCGGCGACCTGCTGATCGCCGCCCGCGTGGCCCAGGGCGTCGGCGGCGCGATGGTGCTGCCGACCACGCTCTCCCTGATCAACGCCACCTTCCGCGGCCGCGAGCGCGCCCTCGCATTCGCCGTCTGGGGCTCCACGATCGGCGGCATGACGGCCGTCGGCCCGCTCCTCGGCGGCTGGCTGACCACCTACTTCTCCTGGCGCTGGGCCTTCGGCATCAACATCCCGCTCGGCGTGGTGATCATCGTCGGCGTGCTCGTGTTCGTGCGCGAGTCCAAGGAGCCGCTCACCGCATCCGGAACCCCGCGCCGTGTCGACGTCGTCGGCGCCCTGCTCTCGGTGCTCGCGAGCGCGACCCTCGTGTTCGGCCTGATCGAGGGCCGCACCTACGGCTGGTGGCTCACCGAGACGGCCCCGCAGCTCGGCGGCTGGACGTGGCCGTTCGCCCTCTCCCCCGTGCCCGTCGCCTTCGCGGTGGCCGTCGCGAGCGGCGTCGGCTTCGTGGTGTGGGGCCGCTCCCGCGAGAAGCAGGGCAAGAGCGCGATGCTAGCGTTCGACCTGTTCCGCATCCCGAGCTTCCGCAACGGCAACCTGGCGGCGATGATCGTGTCGCTCGGCGAGTTCGGCATCATCCTCTCGCTGCCCCTCTGGCTGCAGAACGTGCTCGGCTTCGACGCGCTGCAGACGGGGTTCATCCTCGTCGCGCTCGCGGTGGGGTCGTTCGTGGCGTCGGGGTTCGCGGGGGCGTTCGGCAACCGCATCCGGGCCGTGGTGATCGTGCGCGTCGGTCTCGCCGCCGAGATCGTGGGCGTCGCGGGGCTCGGGGTCGTGATCGGGCCCGACACCGCGTGGGGCCTGCTCATCCCGTTCCTGTTCGTCTACGGCTTCGGTGTCGGTCTCGCGACCGCGCAGCTGACAGGCGTGGTGCTTCGCGACGTGCCGGTCGAGCAGAGCGGCCAGGGCTCGGGCACGCAGAGCACTGCCCGGCAGATCGGCTCGGCCCTCGGCATCGCCGTGCTGGGCACCGTGCTGTTCACCACGGCGTCGCTGCAGCTCGACGCGCGCCTCGCCGACAGCGGGGTTCCGGATGCGCAGCGGCAGCAGATCGTCAGCCAGGTCGTCGACAGCTCGGGGGCCGCGATCGCGGGGCTCGAGAACGACCCGGCGCTGGCCGATGCGGTGACGGATGCGAAAGCCGCCTTCTCGGAAGGCACCCGCTACTCGGCCTTCGCCGCCGCGGGATTCCTCGCGATCGGCTTCCTCGCCACCCTGCGCCTCGGCGCCGGCCCCGCCGCACTCGGACGCCGCGACCGCGACGAGCAGCCCGAGCACGAGCAGCCCGAGACCGCCCCCGATCAGAGCCGGTAGAAGTCCCCCACCAGCGCCACGACGCAGAGCGCCGGCGCCAGCACGACGAGCAGCAGCCCGGCGCGCAGAAGCCAGGTGATCCGCAGGACACTGCGCCGAGCATCCGCCCCACCCGGCATGGCGGCGGCCGCGAACACCGCCACCATCAGCCCACCGAGCAGCGCCCCCACCCAGAACAGCCGCTCCCAGCTGTCGACGAGCACCCCGGCGAACCAGCCCGAGAAGATCACCGACCCGCAGACGACCGCCATGACCAGCGCCGAGGCGGCGAAGAGCACGGCGGCGTGACGCTCCAGCTCGGCCCGACGGAGATCGAGCCGAGCAGACGCCGGAGAAGAAGAAGAGGAAGAAGAGGAAGAAGAAGAGGAGCCGCCGGCGGCCGGACTCACGTCAGCGACGGAAGCTTCGCCAGAGCCTCGTCGGCCTTCTCCTCGCTCACCCCGAGCTTCTCGACGAGCAGCGACCGCGCCGGCCCCTGATCGCCCTGACGCAGCGACTGGTAGGCCGCGTCGGCCTCGCGCCCGAGCTCGGGCGTCGGGCGCTTGGTGACGCCGAGCTGGTCGGCGAGTTCCTGCGCGGTGGTGACGCCGTAGGCCTTCTGCAGGGCCGAGGGGAGGCGGTAGCCGCCGAGGGTTCCGAGATCCATGGGGTGATTCCTTTCGAGAGGGGCGATGAGGGTCAGCGACGGAGCAGGCGCCGGGCGAGCATCCACGCCACCCCGCCGGCGAGGAGCCACGGCCCCGCGACGATCACGGGGTCGAGCACCTGGTGGCGCACGTCGACGCGGCCGCGGCGCGAGGCGATCGGATGCCGATGCAGCTCCGAGAGCACCCCCGTCTCGGTGACGGGGTTGTCGGGGCGGAGGGTGAGGAGCGAGCGCAGGTGCGCGCCGGTCGACTCGACGCGGTCGCCGGCGACCAGCAGCAGCCAGTGCGCGGCCCGGCCCTCGCTGAAGCGGTCGTAGGCGAAGCGGCGGATGGCGCCCGAGAGCCCGTGCAGCGGCTGCGCCGTGCCGAACACCGGCGTGAGCTGCAGGTGCTCGATGCTCCTCTCGCGGCCCTCGCGGGGCTGCTGCTCGTCGGGGTAGTCCCAGTGGGCTCCGCTGACGCCGGGAGCAAAGCGCTCCTTCGGCCAGGCCGGGCGGTCGGCGGGGTCGAGGTCGGCGCCCCAGCCGGGCACGCGGGCGCGCAGCTCCTCCGCGGTCGGCGGCGGGACGGGCTTGTCAGCGGTGTACGGCATCAGGACTCCTTACGAACCCGGTACGACGACGGTCTTGATGCAGCCGTCGAGCTTCGACGAGAACAGGTGGTACCCCTCGGCGATGTGCTCGAGCGGGATGCGGTGGGTGATCATCTCGGACGGCTTGAGGTACCCGGCCTCGATGTGCTCGAGCAGCCGCGGCCACTGGCGCTTCACGGGCGCCTGGTTCATCCGGAGCGTCAGCCCCTTGTTCATGGCGTCGCCGAACTTCACGGCGCTGAACAGCGGGCCGTAGGCGCCCATCACCGAGACGGTGCCGCCCTTGCGCACGCCGTCGATCGCCCAGTTGAGCGCGACGGGCGAGCCGCCCTGCAGCTTGAGCTTCGCCGAGGTGACGTGCTGCACGAGGTTGCCGTCGGCCTCCGCGCCGACCGCGTCGATCACGACGTCGGCGCCGAGGCCGCCCGTGGTCTTCTTCATCTCGACGACGATGTCGTCGTAGTGGGTGTAGTTGCGGGTCTCGGCGAAGGCGAACGAGGCCGCCTTCTCGAGCCGGTAGTCGAGCTGATCGATCGCGATCACGCGGCCGGCGCCCATCAGCCAGGCCGAGCGGGCGGCCGCGAGACCCACGGGGCCGGCGCCCAGCACCACGACGGTGTCGCCCTCGACGATGTCGCCGAGCTGGGCGCCGAAGTAGCCGGTCGAGAACGCGTCGGTGAGCATGAGCGCGTCCTCGTCGGCCAGCCACTCGGGGATGACCATCGGGCCCACGTCGGCGAACGGCACCCGCACGTACTCGGCCTGTCCGCCGTCGTAACCGCCGGTGGAGTGCGAGTAGCCGTAGATGCCGCCGATCGCGGTGGCGTTGGGGTTCACGTTGTGGCAGTTGGAGTAGAGGCCGCGGGCGCAGAACCAGCAGGAGCCGCAGTAGATGTTGAACGGCACCATCACCCGGTCGCCGACCTCGAGGCCCTCGACCGACGACCCGACCTCGTCGACGACCCCGATGAACTCGTGGCCGAAGGTGTGCCCGATCCTCGTGTCGGGCATGAGCCCGTGATAGAGGTGCAGGTCGGAGCCGCAGATCGCGGCCAGCGTCACCCGCACGATCGCATCGTTCGGATGCTCGATCCGCGGCCTGTCCTTCTCCTCGACCCGCACCTTGTACGGGCCCCGGTACGTCATCGCTTGCATTCCCCCAGCCCACACCCCTGGCCTCGACCCGCCAGGGGGTTGACAGGGCGGGCGCGGGCTACGACGCCGCGTCGGCCAGCGCGCCCCGAATCGGCACCACGGGCGCCAGACGCACGGTGAACGTCGTGCCCTCGGGTGACGAGTCGACCTCGATCGACCCCTCGTGCGCCTCCACGATCGACGACACGATGGCGAGGCCGAGCCCGGTGCTGCCCGAGCGCCGCGAGCGCGAGGAGTCGCCGCGGGCGAAGCGCTCGAACAGCTCGGGCACCAGCTCGGCCGAGATGCCGGGGCCGTCGTCGGTGACGGTGAGCTCGATCGACGGATGCCCGTCGGCACCGTCGACGACCGAGACCGCCGTGGCGACCCGCGTTCCGCCCGGCGTGTGCACCGCCGCGTTCGAGAGCAGGTTGAGCACCAGCTGATGCAGCCGCTCCCGGTCGCCCAGCATGGGCACCGGCTCATCCGGAACCGACAGCGACCAGGAGTGGCCGGGCCAGGAGGCGCCCGCGTCGCTGACCGCGTTGATCACGATCTCGCCGAGGTCGACGCGGTCGAGGTGCAGGTCCTGCCCCTCGTCGAGCCGGGCGAGCAGCAGCAGGTCGCTGACGAGCGAGTTCATGCGCTTCGCCTCCGACTCGATGCGCGCGAGGGAGTACTCGGTCATCTCGGGCAGCGACGCGGCGTCCTGCCGGGTGAGCTCGGCGTAGCCCTGGATGGCGGCCAGCGGCGTGCGCAGCTCGTGGCTGGCGTCGGTGACGAAGCGGCGCATCCGCTTGTCGGTCTCGGCGCGCACGGCGAGCGCGTCGTCGACGTGTGCGAGCAGGTGGTTCAGCGCCTCGCCGACCTTGCCGACCTCGGTGCGCGGATCGGTGTCGGCCGCGTCGACACGGGGCGTGATGGCGACCTCGCCGCGGTCCAGCGGCATCGAGGCGACCTCCGCGGCGGTCGCGACCACCCGGCCGAGCGGGCGCAGCGCGAGCCGCACCACCACCACGACGCCCACGATGATGATGGCGAGGCCGACGAGCGAGAGCACGCCGATGGTGATCGCCTCCTGCATCACGGCCGACTGCACGGTGGCGAGCGAGACGCCCGCGACGAGCAGATTGCCGCGGCTGTCGAGCTCGGTGGCCACCCGGTACGAGCCGAGACCGTCGAGATCGACGTTCTGGTGCTCGCCCACGTCGAAGGTCGCCGACTCGAGCTGCTGCACCACGGCGGCGTCGAGCGGCGCCGCATCGGAGTCGGAGAAGATCGCGGAGTCCTCGACCGTTCCGTCCGAGATCAGGGCGATGAACCCGCCCGGCCCGTGGCCGACGTAGTCGACGAAGGGCTTCACCGGCTTCTGGTCTCCGGATGCGCTCTGGTACGCATTGGGATAGCGCACCCGCTCGACCGTGTGGTCGAGGGCCGACATCGATCCCGTGAGCTGGGAGTCGACGACGGTGGTCACCGATGCGGTGAGGGTGATGACCCCGAGGATGCCGACGGCCGCCAGCACGGTGGCGACGACCGCGGCCGTGCCGACCACGAGACGCCGGCTGATGCTCCAGGGGCGCCGGCCGCGGGCGGGCGGGCCGCCCGCGGTGGTCGCCCCGCTCACTCGACGGGCCTGAGCACGTAGCCCACGCCGCGCACGGTGTGGATCATCGACGGCCGGTCGGCGTCGATCTTCTTGCGCAGGTACGACACGTACAGGTCGACGATCGACGCCTTGCCCGCGAAGTCGTAGTTCCACACCCGGTCGAGGATCTGCGCCCGCGAGAGCACCCGGCGGGGGTTCCGCATGAAGTAGCGCAGCAACTCGAACTCGGTCGTGGTCAGCGCGATGCTGTCGCCGCCGCGGGTGACCTCGTAGCTCGACTCGTCGAGGGTGAGGTCGCCGACGGCGATGTGCGAGTCATCCTCCGACGTCGTCGTGATGGAGCGGCGGAGGAGCCCGCGCAACCGGGCCACCAGCTCCTCGAGGCTGAACGGCTTGGTCATGTAGTCGTCGCCACCGGCGGTGAGGCCGACGATGCGGTCGTCGACCGAGTCGCGCGCCGTGAGGAAGAGGGTGGGGGCGCCGCCCTCGAGCTCGCGCAGCTGGCGCAGCAGCGAGATGCCGTCGGTGTCGGGCAGCATGATGTCGAGCACCACGATGTCGGGCCGGGCGTCGCGATAGGCCTGCAGTGCGGTGGCGCCGTCGTGGGCGATGTCGACCGTCCAGCCCTCGTAGCCGAGGGCGAGGCTGACGAGACTGGTCAGCACGGCCTCGTCGTCGACGAGCAGCACGCGAATGGGCGATCCGTCGGCGCGGTACATCCGCGGCAGCTTGGCGAGCACCGCGCGACGGCGCCCTGAGGAGAGCAGGTCGTCGGGGGCAGGGGTCGTCGTCACCCACCCATTGTTCGCCCTGCCCACGCCGGTCTCCAGCCGAGCGGCACTTTTCATAGCGAGCTCAAATGATCTCATGACCCCCTCATGCGGGGGGCGTCTACGGTCTCCGCATGACCCAGCTCACGGCCCGACACCCGGCACGGCCCCGCACCCCGGCCTGGTCGAACCCGCTGCCCGCCCTGAAGGAGACCCTCGCCTCGGCCGGCCTGCGCCGGCCCCGGTTCGTGCGCGGCGAGCGCATCGAGCATCCGGTCGACGCCCCCGTGCTCCGCACCGAGCGGCTCCTGCTGCGACCGCACCGCGTCACCGAGGCGGATGCCGCCGACTGGCACGACCTCCAGTCCGAGCCTGCGGTGCGCGAGTTCCTGCCGTGGCCCGAGCACGACCGCCGCCGCTCCGAGCGCCATCTCCGCGACCGCACCCGGCACACCCGGCTGTGGCAGGCCGACGACTTCCTGGCCCTCGCGGTCGAGCTCGACGGCCACGTCATCGGCGACGTCTCGCTGCACCTGCGCCGGGTGGCCGCCTCGGGGCGCACGGTCGAGATGGGCTGGGTCGTGCATCCGTCGCTCGGGGGCCGCGGCTACGCCACGGAGGCCGCTGCGGCACTGCTCGGGTTCGCGCTCACGACCGTCGGGGCGCAGCGGGTGACGGCGGTGACGGATGCGCGGAACACGCGCTCGGTCGCCCTGGCCAAGCGGCTCGGGCTGGTCGCCCAGACGGCCCGGGCGTCCGGCGATCCCGAGGTCGCCCCCGGCGAGACGCTGCTCGCCCTCAGCGCCGCGCCGGCTGCGGCCCCGAGCGCCGCGCGGGCCTGAGCGAGAAGATCGAGGGGGCGCGGATGCCCTCGGTGAGGTCGGCGAGCATCCGCCCCACCACCGGCACGAACTTGAAGCCGTGGCCCGAGAAGCCGGCGCCCACCGCCACCGGGCCGACCCGGTCGATGACGAACGCGGAGTCGCGGGTGGAGGTGTAGGTGCAGCTGATCTCGGTGAAGTCGGTGGGATCGGCGCCGGGCAGCCACTCGCGCACGTAGTGCTGCAGCGGGGCGAAGCGGCGTCGGTCGGTGCGGGCGGCCGGTGCGTCGGGATCGGTGATCGGGCCGGCGCCGTGCCAGCCCACCTTGATGCCCTCCCCCGGGGTCTGCACGCCGTAGATCGGCGCCGGCCAGTAGCCGTACCGGCCGTCGCCGAGGTCGGGGAGGTGGTTGAAGCCGGGCCAGCTCGCGGTCTCGTCGACGGGACGGAAGTGCGCCGGCTCCTCTCGGGT
This sequence comes from Herbiconiux sp. VKM Ac-1786, assembly GCF_015350805.1. Lineage (GTDB taxonomy): Bacteria > Actinomycetota > Actinomycetes > Actinomycetales > Microbacteriaceae > Herbiconiux. The sequence goes on from NZ_JADKSG010000001.1 coordinate 734,867, forward strand.
GACGGTCAGCCGGGGCAGCACGAGCACGGGGCCGAGCAGGCGCGTGGTCCAGCCGCCGAGGGTCACGACGAGGCGGCGGCACTCGAACAGCTCGGCGTCGCCCGCGGGGTCGCCCTGGGCATCCTGAGGCGTCACCTCGACGGCGGCGCGGTCGTCGCCGAGCACCCGGATGCGCGTGACCCGCGCCCGGTGCGTCACGACCGCGCCCCGGCCGGCCGCCGCCTGCTGCAGCGCCGCGACCGCACCGTCGGCGTCGAGCCGCCCGGCCTGGGGCACCACGAGCGCGCGCTGGTCGAAGCGGATGCCCGGCCACCGCGCCTCCGCCTCGGCAGGCGGCACGATCTCGGCGTCGAAGCCGAAGTTCGGCAGCACCCGGGCCATCTCGTCGAACCCCGGGTGGTGCCCGTGGCTGACCACCCCGGTCTCGGTCAGCAGCGCGCGGCCCGTCTCGGCCTCGAGCTCGCGCCAGAGCCGGGCGGAGTCGCTCAGCATCCGGAGGTGCACCGGGTCGGAGTAGGCGAGGTTGAAGTTGCGGGAGCGGCCGTGGGAGGCCCCGTGGGTGTGGCCCGGCTCGAAGCGCTCGAACAGGGCGACCTCGGTGCCGCGGCCGGCGAGCTGCCAGGCGGCCGCCGAGCCCATGGCTCCGCCGCCGACGACGATCGTGTCGATGAAGGTGGCCATGGGGCGACAGTAGGCAGACGCCTCGGTGCCGCGCACGCCGGGCGACACAGTGTGTCGCCGCGTTCCGCCGTGTTACGTGGCGGTTGCGACCCCCGTTCGGGGTGCATCCGCTCTCTATCGCCGCTTCACCGTCGAGTCGGCCCCTGTTCACCCCGTGTTGGCCGGGCGACGATGAGCTTGGGCCTCGACGCCCGCTCGGGCGCCTTCGGGACAGAACACTGGGGAACACCATGTCTTTCATCACACCCACCCGCCGGAAGGCGCTCGTCGCCGCGGCGGCGCTGCTCACGGCGGCGAGCATCAGCCTGCCGGCCGCAGCGTTCGCGGCCTCGGCCGACGGCGACCTCTCGGTCAACGGCGGAGCGCAGCGCAACAGCGGCGACAAGACCGCCGACCTGCGCGCCTCGATCGTCGACGGCCCCGCGAAGAACGTCATCCTGCTGATCGGCGACGGCATGGGCGACTCCGAGATCACCATCGCCCGCAACTACGCCTACGGCGCCGCGGGCGAGCTGCCCGGCATCGACGCGCTGCCCCTGACCGGTCAGTACACCACCTACTCGCTGCACAACGAAGGCGACGAGAAGGGCCTGCCCGACTACGTGCCCGACTCGGCCGCCACCGGCTCGGCCTGGTCGACCGGCACCAAGACCTACGACGGCGCCATCTCGGTCGACATCGACGGCACCCCGCAGCAGACCCTGATCGAGATCGCCAAGGCCAACGGCCTGAAGACGGGCAACGTCTCGACCGCCGAGATCCAGGATGCGACTCCCGCGGTCGAGGTCGCCCACGTCGACGCCCGCAAGTGCTACGGCCCCGACAGCGCCGTGTGCGGCGACGACGCACTGATCAACGGCGGCCTCGGCTCGATCAGCGAGCAGCTGCTGGACACCCGCGCCGACCTGACCCTCGGCGGCGGCTCGGCCTCGTTCGAGCAGACCGCCAAGGCCGGCCAGTGGAACGGGCAGACCCTGTTCTCGCAGGCGACCGACCGCGGCTACCAGGTCGTCGGCGACGTCGACGGACTGAAGGGTCTCTCGGTCGCCGACCAGAACCAGCCCGTGCTCGGCCTGTTCACGCCCGGCAACTTCCCCACCCGCTACGCGCCCACCACGGCGACCGTCGGCGGCGGGGACGAGGCCCCCGTCACCTGCCAGCCGAACCCGGCCCGGCTCGACACCGGCCTCTCGCTCGCCTCGCTGACCGAGAAGTCGATCGGCCTGCTGAACACCGGCGACGAGGGCTTCTTCCTGCAGGTCGAGGGCGCCTCGATCGACAAGCAGGACCACGCGGCCGACGCCTGCGGCCAGATCGGTGAGACCATCGACCTCGACGAGGCCGTGCAGAAGGCCCTCGAGTTCGCCCGCGCCGACGGCAACACGCTGGTCATCGTGACCGCCGACCACGCCCACTCGAGCCAGATCGTCGACGACGCCCCGCCCGCGACCCTGAGCACCGCGCTCACCACGGCCGACGGCTCCACCATGAAGGTCGCCTACGGCACGGCCGAGGCCGGCGGGTCGCAGCAGCACACCGGAACCCAGCTCCGCATCGCGGCGTTCGGACCGGGTGCGGCGCAGGTCGTCGGACTCACCGACCAGACGGACAACTTCTTCACCATGGCGAACGCGCTCACCCTGAACCGCGACACCGCGAGCTTCAGCGCCGGCGCGACCGCCACGCTGAACGCGACGACCGTCGCCCCCGGCGACTCGCTGGTGCTCGACGCGAGCGGTTTCCGCGGCGACCGTCAGCTCGACCCGACGTCGTCGGCGGTGCAGCTCGCCTCCGAGGACTCGGTGAACGGCGCGGCGCGCTTCTCCTTCGAGGCTCCGACCGCCGAGGGCTCCTACTCCCTGACGGTCACCGGCCGTCAGAGCGGCGTGACGGCGACGGTCGACTTCACGGTCGCCGCGGGTGCCGAGCCGGCTCCGAGCCCCACCCCGGCGCCGACCGCTCCGGCGGGCGCCCCGGGTGCTGACGGCTCGGGCTCGGGTTCGGCCGGTTCGGGCTCGGGCGCCGGGTCCGGCTCGTCGGCCCTCGGCTCGACGGGCGCGGTGGTCGCTCCGATCCTCACGCTCGGCGCACTGCTCCTCGCCGCCGGCGGGCTGCTCCTGGTTCGCCAGCGCCGCCGCCAGCACGCCGCCTGACCCGCGGTTCTGCCGCTGCGTTCGGCCGCGGCACCGGATGCGCGGCACCTCTCCCCTCGGGGACGAGGTGCCGCGCATCCGCGTTTCAGCCCTTCAGTTCGGGGTAGAGGGCCTCGACGGGAGCGCTCAGGGCGCTCTTGACCGAGGCGGTGAGCTCGTCGGCGATGACCTCGTAGCCGCCCTCCTCGACGGTGTCGAACACCTGGGTCACCAGCTCGGCGGGGAGCAGCTTCGGGCCGTCGGCGTGGGCCGCCATGGCGGTGTCGACGTAGCCGACGTGCACGCCCACCACGTGGGTGCCCCTGGGCGCGAGCTCGAGGCGCAGCGAGTTCGTGGCCGACCAGAGGGCCGCCTTCGAGGCGCTGTAGACCCCGCCGAACGCGTACCAGCTGGCGACCGAGTGCATGTCGACGAGCACCGACTCCGGATGCGCGGTCAGCACCGGCGCGAAGGCCGTCGCCAGCAGCACCGGCGCGATGAAGTTCGTCTCCATCGTCGCCCGCAGGTCGGCGGCCGAGAGCTCGAGGAAGCTCGCGGTGGGCGGCAGCATCCCGGCGTTGTTGATCAGCACGGTGACGTCGTTCGCCGCGTGCACCGCGGCCGCCACCGAGGCGGGGTCGGTGATGTCGAGGGCGAGCGGCACGATGCGCTCGTCGTCCCAGGCGCGCGGGGTGCGGGCGGTGGCGTAGACCTTGGCGGCGCCGCGGGCGAGGGCCTCGGCGACGAAGGCCGAGCCGATTCCGCCGTTGGCTCCGGTGACGAGCACGACGGCTCCGGTGAGGGTGGGCATGGGGTCTCCTTGGGGTGGGGTGGGGGGTGGGTCGGGTCGGTCGGTGGTGGTCTAGGCGTCGAGGTCGACGACGATCTTGCCGCGGAGGCCACCGCGGCCCAGCGCGGCGAGCGCCGCCGGGGTCTCGGCGAACGGGAAGACCCGGCCGACCACCGGACGCAGCGCACCCGCGTCGACGAGCGCCGCGATCTCGGCGAGCTGACCGCCATCCGCGCGCATCCAGAGGAAGGAGTAGCGCACGCCCAGCCGCCTCGCCTGCCGGCGCACCGTCGCACTGATGCCGCGGATGGCCAGGCGGAGCACCGCGTTCAACCCGATCTGCCGGGCGAAGTCGGGGTCGGGCGGGCCCGCGAGGCCGATCGCGATCCCGCCGGGCTTCAGGATGCGCAGCGAGCGTTCGAGGTTCTCGCCGCCCTGGCTGTCGACCACCACGTCGTAGCCGCTGAGCAGCTCGTCGAAGCGCTGGGTGCGGTAGTCGATCACCTCGTCGGCGCCGAGCTCGCGCAGCCACTCGGCGTTCGAGGCACCGGCGGTCGTGGCGACGTGCGCCCCGAGGTGCTTCGCGAGCTGCACGGCGATCGAGCCGAGGCCGCCGGCGCCGCCGTGGATCAGCACCTTCTGGCCCGGCTGCACGCGCGCCTTCTCGACCAGGGCCTGCCACGCGGTCAGCGCCACCAGCGGCAGTGACGCCGCCTCGACCATGTCGAGCGTCGCGGGCTTCAGCGCCACGTCGGCCTCGTCGACGGCGATGCGCTCGGCGAAGGTGCCGATGCGGAAGTCGGCCGGGCGGGCGAAGACCTCGTCGCCGACGGCGAAGCGGGTCACCGCGGGCCCGACGGCCTCGACGGTTCCGGCGAGGTCGTGACCGAGGGTGAGGGGCAGCCGGTACTTCAGCAGGGCCTTGAACTCGCCCTCCGCCAGCTTCACGTCGAGCTGGTTGGTGCCCGCGGCGCGCACTCGCACCAGGACGTCGCGGTCGCCCAGGACGGGCTCACGCGCATCCGTCGCTCTGATCTCGCCCTGGTACCGCTCGATGCTGAAGGTCTTCATGTCCTGCTCTCTTCTCGTGTCATTACTGAGCGTACTCAGATTCGAGTGCAGTCGCAAATGAGCGCTGAGTTAGGATGGAACCCTGATGAGCACCCCCGCCACCGCCCCCGGCCGCCGCGAGCGCAACAAGCAGCAGAAGCTCGAGCGCATCACCGCCGCCGCCACCGAGCTCTTCGACCGCCACGGCATCGACGAGGTCACGACGCAGCAGATCGCCGACGCGGCCGACATCGGCACGGGCACACTCTTCCTCTACGCGAAGACGAAGGCCGAGCTGCTGCTGCTCGTGCAGAACGTGCACTACGCCGAGGCGATCGAGGCCGGGCTGGCCGCCGCCCCCCGCGCCGGGTCGCCCCTCGACGCGATCATGGCGCTGATCGAACCGGTGGTCGCCTGCAACCGCCGCCAGGTCGAGAACGGCCGCACCTACCTGCGCGAGCTCGTCTTCGGCGACCCCGAGGAGCCGCACCATCGGGTCGGGCTCGAGCTGATCGCGCGGGTCGACGAGGCGTTCGTCGAGATCCTCGAGCGTGACGCGGGCGTCTCGCCGCACGACGCGGCGGTGCTCGCCCGCACGATCTCGGCGGCGATGTTCGTGACGCTGTCGTCGCCGCTGAACGTGGCGGCGAGCGAGGCGGCGCTCGGCGCCGACATCCGCGAGCAGGTCGCGCTCGTGCTGCGCTAGCGTCGGGGCATGACTCGGTTCGTGGCGCTGCTGCGCGGGGTGAACGTCAACGGCATCACGGTGAAGAGCGCCGAGCTCGCCGAGCTCTTCCGCTCGCTCGGCTTCGCTGAGGTGCGAACGGTGCTCGCCTCCGGCAACGTCGTGTTCGAGACGACGGATGCCCGCGACCCCGCCGCCCTGAAGACCACCATCGAGGCGGCCCTCGCCACCCGCTTCGGCTACGACGCGTGGATCGTCCTCCTCCCCCACGCCCGCCTCGCGGCGGCCGTCGCGGCCTACCCCTTCGCCGAGGACGAGGCCACCCACCCCTACGTCGTCTTCACCTCCTCCCCCGACGTCCTCGCCGACCTCACGTCCTTCGCCTCCACCCTCGCGCAGCCGCCCGCCGCCGGCGCACCGTCGCCCCCCGCCGCCTCGATCACCGGCGCCGCCCCCGCCGGCGAGCGGGCAGAGCCCGGCGACGGCGTCCTCTACTGGCAGTGCCCCCGCGGCTCGAGCACCGACACCCCGCTCGCCAAGCACCTCGCCCGCGCCACCTACCGCGCCACGACCACCACCCGCAACCTCCGCACCCTCCGCAAGCTCCTCTGAGTTCTCCACAGATCACCCTGAGCGGCCCACCGCCGTGACCGCGCCCCGTAGCGTCGCCCGATCATGACCGTCTCACGCCTGCTCTACGTCGACGACTCCGGCTCGGTCACCTCGGGCCTGATCGTCTACGGCTGGGTCGAGTGCGATCCCACGCACTGGAAGACCCTCGGCCGAGCCGTCGCCCTCGACTGCCTGGCCGCCCTCTCGCGGCACGAGCATGTGAGAGTCGGGGCGGTCTTCCGACGCACCGGGGCCAAGGGCGCCGACTTCCATCGCGAGCGTGGCGCCGTCTACCGGCGGCTGGTCGAACGCTGGGACGCCGACCACCGACGGAGCGGCAGCTTCGCACTGGTCAGCATGGACGGGAACGGCACCGACGGCTCGTACGCCGAGGCCCATCGGAGCCTCGCGCTCGCCACCCGCCACATCATCGAAGACCCGACGTTCTACGACTCGCGACGGTCCCAGTTCGTGCAGCTGGCCGACCTCGTCGCCTACGCCGCGTTCTCGAGCCTCAACCGGCACGAGGGGAATCGCTTCGCCTGGGACTGGTACGCCGATCACCTGAAGCCGGTCGACCCGTCGGGAGGGCCGCAGCAGATCTGACGGGGGAACAGCAAGACCCGCCTGTCCACGAGTGTGGGGCGGGTCCGCCCCATCAGCCTACGAGAATCGTCAGAATTAAGCAATGTTCATTTAGCGCCGACCCCGACACGGGCGGGTGAGGCCGTTACGGGACAGGGGGCGGGCCCGGGCGGGGGCGGGGGCCTAGAGTTCAGGGATGAGCGCAGAGAGCGGGCGGCGCACCGTCGCCGTCGTCATCAATCCGAGCAAGTTCGACGACGTCGAGGCCGTCAAGGCGGTCGTGGCCGCCGGCGCGCAGCGCGCGGGCTGGAACGAGCCGCTCTGGTTCGAGACCAGCGTCGACGACTCGGGCACGGCCGCCGGGAACTCGGCGCTCGAGGCCGAGCCCGACGTGGTGTGCGCCATGGGCGGCGACGGCACCGTGCGCGCGGTCGCCGCGGTGCTGCGCGGCACCTCCGTGCCCTACGGACTGCTGCCGAGCGGCACGGGCAACCTGCTCGCCCGGAACCTCGGCATCCCGCTCACCTCGGTCGAGGACGCCGTCGAGATCGCCCTGCTCGGCCAGGACCGCGCCATCGACGTCGGCCTCGCCACCTTCGACGACGGCGAGGAGCGCGTGTTCGTCGTGATGGGCGGCGTCGGCCTCGACGCCGAGATCATGGACAAGACCGACGACGACCTGAAGAAGAAGGTCGGCTGGGGCGCCTACGTCGCCGCCGGCGCACCGGCCCTGCTGAAGGGCGGCTTCGAGGCGACGCTGACGATCGACGGCGAGGCCGAGGAGCCGGCCAAGTGCCTGATGGTGCTCGCCTGCAACTGCAGCTCGGTCGTGGCGAACATCGAGATCGCCACCGGCGCCGTGCTCGACGACGGTGACCTCGAGCTCGTCATGCTGCAGCCCAACATCGTCGCCGGCTGGGTCGGTGTCGCCATCGACGTCGCCACCCGCAACCGCAACGGCCTCGCCTCGCTGAAGCAGTGGCCCGGCCGCGAGTTCGAGTTCGAGCTCGACGCACCCGTGCTGGCCGAGCTCGACGGCGATCCCGTCGGCGAGACCACCCGTGGCCGCTTCGGCGTCGACCCGGGCTCGCTCATCGTGCGCCTCCCGGTGCCGGTCGCGCAGGCGCCCGGCCTGTCGCCCCGCACCTCGGTGACGCTCGACAGCCCGACCGCCGACACCGTCGACAGCGGCGAGGCGGGCAAGCCGGCCCAGCCCACCCAGCCGAGCGAGTAGCCCCAGCGAGGAGCCCCGGCGGGCAGAACTACCCCTCCGCCGCCTGCCGCGCCCGATACGCGATCACGTTCATCCGGTTTCCGCAGTTCCCGATGTCGCAGTACCGCTTCGACCGGTTGCGCGAGAGATCCACGAGCACCGCCGAGCAGTCGCTCGCCTCGCACACCCGCAGCCGGTCGAACTCGTCGGAGCGGATGACGTCGATGAACGCCATGGCGAACTCCACGCGCATCCGGATGGCCAGCGGCGCATCGGCCTCGGTGGCGTGCAGGTGCCAGTCCCAGTCGTCGTGCCGAACGAGCTGCGGCAGGGCCTTCGCATCGCGCAGGATGCCGTTCACGAGCGCCACCGCCTCGTCGCGCGAGACCTCCCAGAACCGCCGGAACTCGGGCCGCAGCGCCCGCACCTCGTCGAGTTCGGCGGCGTCGAGGTCGCGCCGTCCGGAGTAGCCGTGCTCGTCGAGCATCCGCTCGAGGTCGCCGACGTCGGCCAGGCCCTCGGGGTTGCCGTTCGAGATGCCGCCGGTCGCGTCGATCAGCGCCGAGGCGAACGCGAGGGTCGCTTCGGTGTCATAGGCAAAGACCATGTTGACTCCTGACAGCTCGGCGGGTTACTGTCACTAGCGTAAGCCCTGACGCTCCTGACAGGGCGATGCTCCGAAGACGACGAGTTGACGACGAGAGGATGCGCGGATGCCCGCTCCCGCGACACACCGCGCCTCGGGGCTGATCATCGCCCTCGCGGCGGCCGCCGCCTTCGGCACGAGCGGCCCGTTCGTCAAACCGCTGCTCGACGCGGGCTGGTCCCCGGCCGCGGCGGTGGCCGTGCGCGCCTTCGCCGGAGGCCTCGTGCTGCTGCCCGCCGCCCTCGTCGCCCTGCGCGGCCGCTGGGGTCTCCTTTTCATGGCGTGGCGCCTCGTGCTGGCCTACGGCCTCGTCGCGGTGATCGGCGCCCAGGTGTTCTACTTCGCCGCCATCTCGCGCATGCCGGTGGGCATCGCGCTGCTGATCGAGTACACCGCGCCCATCCTGCTGGTGCTGCTCGCCTGGGGCCGCACGCGCATCCCCCCGGCGCTGCTGACGATCGTCGGCGCGGTGCTCAGCGTCGCCGGCCTCGCCCTCGTGATCAACCCGTCGGGCGCGGGCGGGCTCGACGTGCTCGGCGTGGTCTTCGCGCTTTGCGCCGCGCTCTGCCTCGCGGGCTACTACCTGATCGCCGCCCTGCCGACGGGCGATCTGCCCCCGGTGACGCTGGTCAGCGCCGGGCTCGTGCTCGGCGGGGTCGCGCTGGGCGGCGTCGGCGCCGTGAGCCTCGTGCCGTTCACCTTCTCGTTCGAACCGGTCGTCATGCCGCTCGTCGGCGAGGTGTCGTGGATGCTGCCGATGGCGGTCGTCGTGCTCGTCGCCACCGCGTTCGCCTACCTGACGGGCATCATCGGGGCGATCCGCCTCGGGTCGCGGGTCGCGTCGTTCGTGGGGCTCGTCGAGGTGCTGTTCGCGGTGCTCTTCGCCTGGCTGCTGCTCGGCGAGGTGCCGACCTGGCTGCAGCTGATGGGCGGTGCGCTGATCGTGGCCGGCGTGGTGTTCGTGAAGCTGGAACGCGAGCGCGACCCGGTCGACGGGAGTACCGTCCAGGCCATGGCGAAGAAACTCTCGAAAGGCGACCACGTCGAGTGGTCCACCCACGGCACCACCACGAGCGGCGAGGTCGAGAAGTCGATCACGTCGGACACCGAGGCCGCGGGGCGGACGGTGCGGGCATCCGATGACGACCCGCAGTACCTCGTGAAGAGCGAAAAGAGCGGGCGCGAGGCCGTGCACAAGCCCGAGGCGCTGAAGAAGACGAACTCGTGACCGGCGAGTACCCCCATCCCGAGTACCGGCAGCCGCAGGGCGAGCCGCAGGGGCAGCCGCAATCGCAGTCGCAGTCGCACGACGACCGGGTCGCGCGACCCGGCCGCAACCCGCTCGGCCTCGCGTCGCTGCTGGTCGGCGCCGCGATCTCGCTGCTCGGTCTTCTGTTCCTCGTCATCCAGGCCGCGGTGATCACGACGGCCGACCCGCAGGCCCTCGGTGCCGTCTCGGCCGTGAACGGCGTGCTGTCGGCGCTGCTGGCGATCGCGGCGATCGTGCTGGGCATCGTCGCGATCACCCGCCGCGGGCTCTCCAAGACGTTCGCGGCGGCGGGCATCGCGCTCGGCGCCGCCGCGCTCGTCTCGGTGTTCGGCTCGTTCAGCTACGGGCTGCTCGTGCAGGCCCTCTACAGCTTCTCGTCCGCCTTCTAGACCGCGACGCTGAGCGCAGCGCCTGGACCGCCGCGCTCAGCCCAGCTCCTAGACCGCGACCTTCAGCCCGGGCTTCAGCACGACCTTGATGCAGCCGTCCTGCTTGTTCTTGAACAGCTCGTACATCTCGGGCGCCTCCTCGAGCGACACGGTGTGCGTGACGAGGTCGTCGATGCCGAGCGGGTCGGCCGGGTCCTCGACCAGGGGCAGGATGTCGTCGCGCCAGCGGTGCACGTTGCACTGACCCATCCGCAGCGTCAGGCCCTTGTCGAACATGGTCATGAACGGCAGCGGGTCGCCGGCTCCGGCGTAGACGCCCGAGAGCGAGACGGTGCCGCCCCGGCGCACGGCGTCGAGGGCGAGCAGCAGCGCGGCCAGCCGGTCGCTGCCGAAGGTCTGCATGGCCTTCTTGGCCACCGCATCCGGAAGCAGGCCCACCGCGTATTGCGCGAACGAGGCGGCCGGGTTGCCGTGCGCCTCCATGCCCACCGCGTCGACGATCGCGTCGGGGCCGCGGCCGTCGGTCAGCTCGCGCAGCCGGTCGACGACGTCGTCGGTGAGGTCGAGGGTCTCGATGCCGTGCCGCTCGGCCATGGCGCGCCGCTCGGCGACGGGCTCGACCGCGATCACGCGGTGGCCGCGGTGCCGGGCGATGCGGGCGACGAACTGCCCCACCGGGCCGAGGCCGATCACGCCCAGGGTGCCGCCCTCGGGCAGTTCGGCGTACTCGACGCCCTGCCACGCGGTCGGCAGGATGTCGGACAGGAACAGGTAGCGCTCGTCGGGCAGCTCGGTGCCGACCTTCTGCGCGTTGAAGTCGGCGAACGGCACGCGCAGCAGCTCGGCCTGGCCGCCGGGCACCGAGCCGTACAGCTCGGTGTAGCCGTAGAGCGAGGCGCCGGTTCCGCTGGCGGTGTTCTGCGTGGTCTCGCACTGGGTCGTCAGCCCCTGCTCGCACATGAAGCAGTGGCCGCAGGCGATCACGAACGGGATGACCACCCGGTCGCCGACCGCGAGGCGGGAGACCCCCGAGCCGACCTGCTCGACGACGCCCATGGGCTCGTGCCCGAGGATGTCGCCCTTGTCGAGGAACGGCCCGAGCACGTCGTAGAGGTGCAGGTCGGATCCGCAGATCGCGGTGGAGGTGACGCGGATGATCGCGTCGGTGTCGTCGATCAGCATCGGGTCGGCCACGTCTTCGACGGTGACTTTCATCGTGCCCTGCCAGGTGAGTGCTCTCATGCCCTCCTGCCTACGCCGGGCGGGGCGCCGCGGCCAGCGATTCGGAGGCGCCGTGCAGTGGGCGACAGTTTCGATGAGCCGTGCGACATCCGCTCGTCGAGGCCTTGGTGACCGGCCCGCCGCGCAGGCACACTCGAGCCACCACTCACGCGACAGGTGTCGCACAAGGGCGCCCGCACGGTGTGGCGCGAAAGGACCTCCCCCTCATGAACAAGCTCACCAAGGGCGCAATCGCCGCAGCAGCCGGAGTCGTGCTCCTTCTCGGAGGGGCCGGGACGTTCGCCTTCTGGAACTCCACCGCGCAGGTCGCGGGCGGCACCATCACCGCCGGCAACCTCTCGGTCTCCAACGCCGACGGCCCCGGCATCTGGACCGACCAGAACGGCACCGTGATCAACATCGCCACGTACCGCATCGTGCCCGGCGACACCCTCACCTACACCGACACCCTCAGCGTGGTCGCGGTCGGGAACAACCTCGTGGCGACCCTCGGCATCCAGCCCGGATCGATCGCCCCGGCCGTCACGGGCAACACCGCCGACATCGCCCTCGCCGCCTACCTGAACGCGGGCGCCACGAACACGCTCACCGCGACCGGCACCGGCATCTCGGGCACCGGCCCGACCTACACCGTCACCGCCGGCACCGCGGGCGTCAGCCAGAACGTCACGGCCTCGGTGGCGCTGAAGTTCCCGAACGTCAACACCGCCGGCGCCGAGAACGCGGCCAAGCTCGGCGCGGTCAACCTCAGCAACCTCACCCTCACGCTGTCGCAGACCGCCCCCGCCGTCACCCCGTGACCCCCCACGGCTCTGGGCGGCGCGTTCGCGCGCGTCGTCCGGAGCCACCGTCGTCCCGCCGCCGCGCCGCCTCACCCTCCCCGGTGAAGCGGATGCTCGTCGCGACCGCCCTCGCCTGCGGCGCCGTCCTCCTCGGCACCGTCGCCTCGGGCAGCACCTTCGCGCTGCTGAACTCCTCCGCCACCAGCCCCGGCGCGGTCGTGCGCTCGGGCACCGCCTCGCTCGGAGTCACGACCGCCCTCTCACTCGCCGCCACCCCCCTCTACCCGGGTGCCACCGTCTCGGGCTCCGCCGTCGTGACGAACTCGGGACAGGTGCCGCTGTCGGTGCGGGTCGCGGGGCTCGCCCTGACCGGCACGGGCACGACCTTCTCGTCCGCCCTGACGGTGGCCGTGTCGGCCATCACGACCGGCAGCTGCCCGGCGGTGCCGACGGCCTGGCAGGGCACCTTCGCGTCCGCGACCCCCACCGACCTCGCGGTGCGGGTGGCGCCCGGCGCGACCGCCCGGATCTGCGTCGGCGTGACGCTGCCGGTGTCGGCCCCGGCGGCCGCGGCCGGGGCGGCACCCGCGGCGTTCACCCTCTCGATCGACGGCCGGCAGGTGGCCTGACGTGGGCCGCCGTGCTCGTCGCGCGGGCGCCGCGCTCGTCGCCGCGGCGACGGCGCTGCTCGCGGTGGCGGCCGCCCCGGTGGCGGCGGCGGGTCTGCCCGCGGCGGGAGCGCCATCGGGTCTTACCGGGACGGCCGGCGGCGGCGGGATCGTGGTCAGCGTCGACGGGGAACGGTACGACGACGCCCCGGCCGAGCCGCTGTTCGCGGCGCCACCCGTGATCGTGCCGGGCGACGTCGTCACCGAGACGCTCTGGGTGCGCAACGACGGCGACGTGCCGGCCACCCTGCGCATCGACGCGACGGATGCCCGTGCCACCGTCCCCGGGTTCGCCGATGCCCTCCGGGTCTCCGCCGCCATCTCCCCGCTCGGCGCGGGAGCGGTGCCGTTCGGTGACGCCGCCGACTGCGCGGTGCTCCTCCGCGGCCCGGTGCTGGATCCCGGCGAGCGGGTCGCCGTCGCGGTCTCGCTCTCCTTCTCGGCGGCGACGCCCGATCGGGTCGGCCACGACGCACGCGCGACGCTCGACTTCACCGCCTCCCTCCGCGACGAGGCCGCCGAGGCGGCCGGCGGCGCCTCGTGCGGGGCGGGAGTCGCGATCCCGGGGCTGCCCGACGGGCCGGGCGCGGGTCCCGGCGGAGTGCTGTCCGACACCGGGGCCGTGCCGCCGCTCGCCGCGCTGCTCTGGGGTGCGGCGCTGGCCGTGGGCGGTGGCCTCGTCCTGGCGCTGCGGATCGGTGCCGCCCGCTCCCGCCGCGACGACCCGGGGCGGCCACGATGACCGGTCGGCGCGTGCTCGAGGCGCCGGCCCGCGCATCCGGCCCCCTCGTCGACGCCCCGGTCGGCCCACCCGACGAGGACGGCCGCGACCAGGAGCTGCCCGCGCCGCTGCGCCACCGGGCCGGGCGACGGCACCGGAGCGACGAGGCGGGCCGCGAGCACGGGGTGCTGCACGCGATCGGGGTCGGCCTGAGTGCGGGGCTGCTCGTGCTGGTGCTGGGGCTCGCGGTGGTGACGATCCTGCTGCCGCTCGCGGTCGGCGGGCGGCCGCTGACCGTGCTGACGCAGTCGATGGAGCCGGGGCTGCCGCCCGGGACGCTGATCATCGTGAAGCCGGAGCCGGTCGGCGAGATCCGGCTGGGGGACGTCGTGACCTACCAGATCGAGTCGGGCAAGCCGGGCGTCGTCAGCCACCGCGTGGTCGAGAAGACCTTCGCGACCGACGGCTCACTGACGTTCCGCACCAAGGGCGACAACAACGACGCGGTCGACGAGCAGCCGGTGCGCGAGGTGCAGATCGTGGGGGTGCTCTGGTACAGCGTCCCGCTGCTCGGCTGGGTGAACACGGGGGTGAACGGGGAGGCGCGGGCGCTGATCGTGCCGATCGCGGCGGCGGGGCTGTTCGGCTACGCGGCGTGGGCGTTCGGGTCGTCGCTGCTCGCGCGGCGCCGCGGCCGGCGTGGGCGCCGCCGCGCCTGAGCCGGGGCCGTCGAGCCTGGGCCGGTCCCGCCGTGCCGGTCCCGCCGTGCCGGCCCGTCTGCCCGGACGCCCGGCCGCGTGACCGCGCGGGTCAGTCGCGCGTGTCGAGTGGGTCGCGCGGGTCGAGTGGGTCGAGCCCCGGGGCGAGCAGCTCCCGCGCCCGTGCCACGGCGGCAGCGCGCTGCGGCTCCGGGGTCGTGGCGAGCAGCCCCGCGAGCATCGACACCACGAGGAACACGTCGTCGGCCGACACCCCGTGCCGCACCCGGCCGGCGGCCTGCTCGCGGGAGACGACCTCGCCGACGACGCGCAGCATCCGCTCGCGCAGGTGGTCGACCCGGTCGTCGTCGCGCTCGGCCCGGATCATGTCGATCATCGCCGTCGACACCAGAGCCTGCGCCACGACCCCGTCGAGCAGCGCGTCGACGGTGGTCTCCGGATGCGCGGCCAGCTCCTCGAGCTCGGTGATGTTCTCGTCGAAGACCGCGATCGCGAGCGCCACCCGGTCGGGGAAGTGACGGTACAGGCTGCCCTGCCCGACACCGGCGCGGCGGGCCACCGAGCTGAGCGGAGCCGCGTAGCCGTCACCCGCGAAGATCTCGCGGGCCGCCGCGATCAGCGCCCGCCGGTTGCCGGGCCCGGCACTCGGGCCGCGATTGGGTTTCGGAGCCGTGGGCACGCCGTGTAGCCTACTAGCGGACAAGGTTGTCCGGTTGCTCGCCCTGTCGCGTCCCCGGTGCTCGGGGGCGCCGAGGACGTCCGCCGGCCGGCCGCGCCCGACCGTGTCATCACCCGAGAAAGCGAGACCACCATGCCGTCCTCCTCCGCTCCCCTCAGCGCCGACTCCTCGATCGCCACCTGGCTCGAGCATCCGGTCGGCGGGCCCCTCATGCGCGAACTGCTGGCCCAGGGCGGGCAGGACGCCGGCGCACTGCGACCCGTGCGGCGCCTGGCGCTGAAGCGGCTGGTCACCCTGAGCAAGGGGCAGTTCCCCGCGGAGCTCGTGGAGCAGCTCGTCGCGCGGGCCGCCGCCGGCGAGGTGCCGGACGGAGCGGGTTCGGGGGAGGCCGGGGGCGCCGCCGGGGGCGCGGGAGCATCCGGAGACCAGGGCCCGGAGGGCGACCGCGGCGACCTCGGGAACACCGAGGACGGTGCGGTGCCCGTGGAGCGGCCCGAGTGGGTCGAGCGTCTCGACGGCGGCCGGTTCGCGGGGCAGACCGTGATCGTGACGGGAGCGGGCTCGGGCATCGGGCGCGCCACCGCCTCGCGGGTCGCACGCGAGGGCGGACGGGTGATCGCGGTCGACATCTCGGCCGAGCGGCTCGACGACTTCGCTGCGTCACTCCCCGACGCCGACATCGCGACGGTCGCGGGCGACATCACGTCCGACGAGGACATCGCGGCGATCCTGTCGACCGCCGGGGACCGGATCGACGCGCTCGCGAACGTCGCCGGGATCATGGACGACATGACGCCCGTCGGCGAGGTCACCGACGAGGTCTGGAACCGCGTCTTCGCGATCAACGTGACGGGCACGATGAAGCTGACCCGCGCGGTGATCCCGGCGATGCTCGCCCAGGGCGCGGGGTCGATCGTGAACGTGGCCTCGGAGGCGGCCCTCCGCGGGTCAGCCGCGGGCGCCGCCTACACGGCCTCGAAGCACGCGGTCGCGGGCCTGACGAAGTCGACGGCGTTCATGTACGGGCCGTCCGGCATCCGCGCGAACGCGGTGGCGCCCGGGCCGACGATCACGAACATCGAGGCGCGCTTCGCGTCGCCGCTGGGCGCGGAGCGGGTGCGCCAGGCCATGGCGATCCTGCCCGACGCGGTCGAGGCCGACGCGCTGGCCGCGTCGATCACCTTCCTGCTGTCGAACGACGGGGTCAACCTCAACGGCGCGATCCTCCCCTCCGACGGCGGCTGGTCGGCGGCCTAACCGGCGCTGGCCGCCCCTCCCCCGCCCGGCCCCCCGTCGACTTGCCAAAATCCGCCCTAAAGCGGCGATTTTGGGGCGGATTTCGGCAACTCGATCGCGATTGGGGCGGGGCGAGCGGGCGCGGTGGGCGCGGGCGGGGCGGGCGGGCGCGGGCGGGCGGATGCACGGCGGCGCGGCCGCGGGCGGCGGAGGCCGCGCATCCGCCCCTAGTCGACGAGGCGGCGGAGGAAGCCCGCGAACCCGCCCGAGGTGCGCCCGTCGAGCCGGTCGGACGTGACCGCGACCCCGTCGACCGTCGCGATGCGCCCGCCGGCCGGCTCGGAGCCGCTGGACTCGAGCTCCTCGATCGCCCGCACGAGCTCCTCGTCCTCCCCGAGCCGGATCGGCGGGAACCCGCCCGCCCGCAGGTACGCGTCGGCCCGCACGCCGAGGTTCGCCCCGTAGACGTGCCGCACCGCCTCGTCGTCGTGCGCCCGGTGCCAGGCGGCGAGCGCCTCGGGCGGCAGCCGGTCGCCCCGCGGCTCGACCCGGCCGAGCCCCACGTAGGCGCCCGACTGCGCGACCGAGAAGTGGTCGATCAGCCAGTCGGCGGGCACGACGGTGTCGGCGTCGGTGGTGCAGATCCACTGCTCGTCGGGCCGGTCGAAGCCCGCGAGGGCGTGCCGCACCCCGATGCCGCGCGCCTGCCCGACGTTGCCGGCGGTCGACTCGAGCACCGTCACGGCGTCACCGAACGACTCGGCGACGTCGATCGAGTTGTCGACGCAGGCGTCCAGCACGACGACCACGCGGCAGCGCACGAGCGGGGTCGGGTCGAGGTGCAGCAGCGCCTTCCGGCTCGCGAGCACCGCGCGGATGCACTCGCCGAGCGACTCCTCCTCGTCCCGCGCCGGGATCACGACGTCGATCGCCCCGATCATGCGAGCCCCTCCCGCGCGGCGATCGAGACGGCCGGTGGGCGCACGACGACATCGAGCACGAAGTCCTCCTCCAGATGGCGGGCGAGCCGCACGAATTCGGGTCGCCGCTCGAGCACGGCGTGCACGTCGTCGCCGGTGAGCGCGCGGTCGACGATGGTGTGCCGCCAGTGGCAGAGCACGAGGGCGCCGCCGGGGGCGAGGGTGGCGGCGATCCGGTCGAACAGGGCGGTGAGCGATGCCGGGTCGAGGTAGTAGCCGACCTCCGAGACGACGACGAGGTCGAAGGTTCCGGCCGGCCAGTCGGCGGGCACGGTCATCCGCTCGAAGCCGGCGTGCGGCAGGTCGCGGTTTCGCTCGGCGGCGCGCGCCAGGGCCACCTCCGAGACGTCGACGCCGACGAAGCGAGCGGATGCCCGACCCGCCAGCTCCCGCGAGAGCACCCCCGTCGACGTTCCGACCTCGAGCACCTCCCGGTACTCCCGATCGGGCAGGCTCGCGAGCAGGATCGCCCGCTTGCGCTCCTCGTACCAGCGCGACTCGAAGCCCCACGGGTCGGCGGCGTCGGTGTGGAGGGCGTCGAAGTAGCGGGCGGCGTCGTCGTCCGGCGTCGCGGGCGGCACCTCGACCGGCACCTCGACGAACAGCTCGAACGGCCGCTCGAAGTGGGCGAGCATGCCCGGATGCAGCAGCACCTCGTCGCCCTCCCGATCGCTCAGCGGTTCGACCTGGCTGCGGTGCACGGCGAGCGCCGCCCGCTTCGCCGCGAGCGTGGCGTCGTCGAGCGGCACGCTGATGAGCGCGCCCCACGGCACCTCGTCGCCCTCGGGCGCACCCCAGTGCCAGAGCCACACGGGGTAGGCCAGGCTCCGGATGCTCATCCCGGCGGCCTCGTCCGCCAGCCGCCGCACGGCGTCGGCCACGGCGTCGGCGGCGGCCTCGTGGTCGGGGTGGCGGTCGCCGCTCCAGGGGGCGACGAACCAGGTGGCGGCGACGGGCGCCGCGGGGCCGGTGCCGCTGCCGCTGCCGCTGCCGCGCACGGCGGCGAGCAGCGCGGCGGTCAGCGCCTCCCGGTGCTCGGGCTCGCCGAGCCTCCCGTCGGGCGCGCGGAGGAACGCGATCGTCGCCCCGGGGTCGATCGACGCCACGGCGGCGGCGGTCTCCTCCTCGCGCAGCCGGGCGAGCTCCTCGGGCCGGTGCGTCGTCGACGCGGGGTGCGAGGCCTCCCCCGAGGTCGCGACGATCACCGTCGTGCGCACCCCGGCGGCGTAGGCCCGGGCGAGCAGGCCGGCCGCGCCGAGCGTCTCGTCGTCCGGATGCGCGGCCACCACCACGAGGTGCCCCAACTCCGCCAGCTCGCCGACGCCGATTTCGGGCAGGTCGCCGTGGTGGGCGGCGGAGGCCTCCGTCCACCGCTCCTCGGCGGTGCCCTCGTCCCGGTGCGTGAAGTCGCTCATCGGACCGCTCCCCCGGCACCGGGCGCCACAGGGTCGGACGCTACCACGTCGGGCGCCACAGCGCCGGACGCCACCGCGTCGGTCTCCCGCCGCGCGCGCTCGACGAGCATCCGGCCCAGTCGCAGTTCGTCGCGGGCGCCGTGGTCCTGCAGCAGGTACAGCTCGAGGTCGGCGACCCGCGCCGCGTAGGACTCGTCGAGCGCGAGCGGTGCCGGCCCGAGCGCGTGGCCCGCCTCGCGCAGCACCGTGTCGCAGCATCCCCGCACGAGGCTCCGCACCTCCTGCGCCAGCACCCGGGCGCCCTCCCGCGCCATCGGCCCGGCGTCGATGCGGGCCGCGGCCGCCGCGAGCGCGGAGCGGGCCGCGAAGAGCGCGGTCGCGCAGCGGCCGGCGTGCAGCGCTCCGAGGTCGTCGTCGCGGCGACCGGCGGCGTCGAGCACGCGACGCGCCACGCCCACCGCTCCGCCGAACCAGCAGGCGGCGACGCCGATGCCGCCCCACTCGAAGCCGTCGCGCTCGAGGTACCACCCCGGCGCTCCCACCGGCACCGCGGGCACGGCGTCGAAATCGACGGGGCCGCTCGGCACGGTGGGCATGCCGCGCGAGATCCAGGCCTCCGGATGCACGACCACCCCACCCCGCTGCAGCCCCACCGCGAACAGCCGCCGTTCGCTGCCGCCGTCGGGGCGCTCGACGTGGGCCGTCACCAGCGCGTGGCTGAGGTCACCGGCGAGGGAGCACCAGGGCTTGGTGCCGCTCAGGGTCCAGCCCCGAGCATCCTGGGCCGCCGTCGCCGCGCCCGCGGTCGTGGTTGCCGTCAGCCGCACGCCAGGGCCCTCGGCCGCGAACACGCCCCAGGTGCTGTCGGCGTCGGCGCCGATCGCGGCGAGATCGACCGGGTCGGGGCACTCGGCGAGGATGGCGAGGGCGTCCAGCTGCGGCTCGACAACCCGCGCCACGGCCACGTCGGCCGCCGCGAGCGTCGCCAGCGTCTCGAAGTACTCGGCGGTGCGACCGCGGCCGGGCAGCGGCGCGTCCTCGCCCACCCGGCGCGCGAGCTCCAGCGCGGGCGCGACGCCACCCGCGGCGCTCCACCGCGCGAGCCACCCGGCGAAGCCGGAGGCCGCCGCACCATCACGGCCGGCACCACCGGCTGCCGCCGCCGCCTCCCCGTCAGCCACGCCGCCCGCCACGACCGCCGCCGCGAAGAGCACGTCGAGCGCGGCATCGCCCTCGGGACGATCGTCCAGCGTGACTCCCTGCCGCATGTCGCCGCCTTCCGTGTTCGGGCATCCGTTCTCATCGAACCCCGATCGGGCCCGGCTCGGTACCCCGGCCGACCCGAAAGGCCGATCGGCGCCCCCGTGCGACCGCACCGACCCGGGCGTAGCGTCGGGCGCATGGACCTCGGAATCTCCGGCAAGACCGCCCTCGTGAGCGGTGCAGACTCCGGCATCGGCTGGCACACCGCCCGGCTGCTGCTCGAGGAGGGCGCCTCGGTCGTCGCGACCGACCGCGACCCCGAGAAGCTCGAGGCGGCGCTGGCGAAGCTGCCCGCCCCGCGCGAGGGCGCGAGCCTGCACGGGTTCTCCGCCGACATCACGCGTCTCGACGACCTCGACGCGCTGCACGCGCGGGTTCAGGATGCGGTGGGAGACATCGACATCCTGGTTCAGTGCGCTGGCATCACCGGGGCGCAGGGCCTGTTCCACGAGATCGACGACGAGGGCTGGACGAGCACCATCGAGACCGACCTGCTCGGCCCCGTGCGGCTCGTGCGCACCTTCCTGCCCTCGCTGCGGAAGGGCGGCTGGGGTCGCATCGTGCTCACCGCCAGCGAGGACGCCGTGCAGCCCTACGACGACGAGCTCCCCTACTGCGCCGCCAAGGCCGGGGTGCTCGCGCTCGCGAAGGGCCTCTCGCGCAGCTACGCGACCGAGGGGCTGCTGGTGAACGCGGTGTCGCCGGCGTTCATCCACACGCCGATGACCGACGCGATGATGCAGAAGCGCGCCGAGCAGCGCGGTACTTCGGTCGACGAGGCGATCTCGTCGTTCCTCGACGAGGAACGGCCGTACCTCGAGCTGAAGCGCCGCGGCGAGCCGGACGAGGTGGCCGCGGTGATCGCGTTCCTCTGCTCCGACCGCGCGTCGTTCGTGAACGGCTCGAACTACCGCGTCGACGCCGGTTCGGTCGCGACGATCTGAGGTCGTCCCGGCCGGGTGCGCCGTACACTCGCGGCATGACCGACGAGACCGAGCGGGCGACGGATGCGCAGCTGCTGTTCTCCTACGGGACCCTCCGCCAGCCGTCCGTGCAGCAGGCCGTGTTCGGACGCCTGATCGAGGGTCGCGACGCGTCGATCGTGGGGTACGCGCAGGAGTGGCTGGCGATCGCCGACCCGGCGGTGATCGCCGCGAGCGGTTCGGACCGGCATCCGCTGCTCGTGCCCGACCCCACGGCCCCTCCCGTGCCCGGGACGGTCTTCGAGCTCACCCCCGACGAGCTCGCCGCGGCCGACGCCTACGAGGTCGACGACTACGAACGCGTGCAGCTGCCGCTCGACACGGGCGAGCTCGCCTGGGTCTACGTCTTCGCGGGCACGCCCGCGTGACTCGACCCGCCCGCCCCCGCCCCACGGGCGCGCTCGCGGTCGCGGTCGCGGTCGCCGGCGCGATCGCGATCGCGGTCGCTCAAAAGGCCGTTCGCGGCGCGACGGAGGGCCCTTTGCGCGACCCGAGGCTCAGCGCGCCGGCAGGCGGATGACCGTGGTGAGGTCGACCAGGTGCGGCTCGGGCGGTGCCGAGCCGAAGCCGAAGCGCACGGGCGGGTCGAGTGCCGCGAAGGCGCCGAGCGGCTCGCCATCCACCGTCGCCTCGGCCCAGGCGATGCGCCGCATCGTGGTGACCCCGTAGAACTCGCGGCGCCCGTGGCCGGCCGAACCGGCGGTGTGCACACCGGGTACGAGGCGCGAGGCGATCGGGTCGAGCATCCTGAGCCAGCGCACGTCGGTCGCGAGCCGCTTCGGCACCGACCGCAGCAGTCGCCCGAGCGGAGGGACGTCGCCCACCGCGATGCGCGCCGTCAGGGCCGAGCCGTCGTCGCCCGCGCGCACCGCGAGGCCGCCGTCGACCCGACGCCACGACACCGGCACCACGCGCACCTCGTCAAACTCGTAGGTCTCGGACACGAACGCCGCCACCACGTCCGAGGGCGCAAGCAGGGTGCGGTGCCCGGCGGCGTCCTCGATCATGGCGTCGGCGAAGCGGCCGAACGGCGAGCGCTCCCACAGACCGATCACGACACGGGTTCCGGATGCGCTGCCGAACCCCGCGATGCGGCCCTCGAATCGCAGCTCACCGCTGCCGGCCGCCCCGGCCCCGGCGGCCCCGGCCGCCTCTGTCGCTCGCGTTCGCTCCATCCTCCGAGCGTACGGCCCACGCCTGACAACGGCCCGGCCCCCCCATGGGACGGCGAACCGTCAGCGGCCGGCGCGGCGGTCAGGCTCGGTCTGCGCCCGCACGTGGATGCGTTCCCCGTCGCGGCTGAAGATGCACATCAGCTCGACGGGATCGTCGTCGGCGCAGCCCAGCCAGTGCGGCACCCGTGTCGCGAACTCCGCCGCCTCGCCCTCGGCCAGCACGAGGTCGTGGTCGCCGAGCAGCAGTCGCAGCCGCCCGCTCAGCACGTAGAGCCACTCGAAGCCCTCGTGCGTGCGCAGCGCGACCTCCTCCGTGCTCGGGCGCAGCGTCATCCGCACCGTCTGCATCGGCGCGTTCTCTCGCGAGAGCAGCTCGGTGGTGACCCCCGGCCGGTGCGTGCGACGCCCTCGGATGCGCGGGTCGGGCACCGCATCCGTCACCAGCTCGTCGATGGTCACCTCGAGGGCCGCGGCCAGCGGGATGAGCAGCTCGAGGTTCGGCTGCCGTTTGCCCGCCTCGAGGCGGGAGATGGTGCTGGCCGAGATGCCGGTGCCGGCCGAGAGCTCGGCGAGCGTGAGCTCCCGCCCGGTGCGCGCCGAGCGCAGGCGGGCACCGATGCGGGCGCCCTGCGACTCGGTGACCATGTGCCAATCCTGCCGCACGCGACCCGTTCTAGGCTCGCAGCATGAGCGATCACGACGACCTCCCCCGCCCCAGCGCCCAGCAGCTCGACGCCTCGGAGCACACCGAGAAGCGAACCGTCGAGGGCGAGGCCCGCTACTACGTGAAGGACCTCGAGAAGCACCTCAAGACCTGGGGCCACCCCAATCCCGACGGCCTGGTGGCCTACTTCACGCCCGACGGGAAGTTCCACGCCCAGGGCGTCGACCGCGAGAACCAGCTCCGCCTGATCGGCGCCCTCGGCGGCGTGGCCTGACGGCCCCACCCGACCCGACCCGGCGGCAGAGCCTGTCATCAACCCAGCCACGTCCATCGTGGGCAAGCGCGTCAGCGCGCGGCAGCCGGGTGTGCTGCCGCGCGCTTCGCGCTTGCCCTCGGAAAACGGTGGCTGGCTGAGCGGTGAGTCGGTCGATGGTGCGTCGCCGAGTGGTCGGAAACGCCTCAAGGGCTTGCCGGATCGGCAACATAGTTTGCCGGAAGCGCCGCGTGAGGCGACAGTGGAGCCATGGATGAGAATGAGTTCGACGTGATCGTGGTCGGCGGCGGCGCGGCCGGCCTGAACGCCGCCCTGGTGCTGGCCCGCTCCCGCCGCCGAGTGGCCGTGGTCGACGCCGGACAGCCCCGCAACCGCTTCACCCCCCACATGCACGGCTTCCTCTCCCGCGACGGCTTCGACCCGGCCGAGCTGCTGCGGATCGGCCGCGAGGAGGTGCGCGGCTACGGCGCCACGATCCTCGAGGGCCGCGCGATCACCGCGACGGGGAGCAACGGCGCCTTCGAGGTCACGGTCGAGACAGCGGGCGACGAGACCAGCGACGGCGAGACCAGCGACAGCGAGACCCGCACCCTGAAGGGGCGAAGAATCGTCATCGCCACCGGCCTCCGCGACGAGCTCCCCCCGATCGACGGCCTGCAGGAGCAGTGGGGCCGCGGCGCCGTCGCCTGCCCCTATTGCGACGGCTGGGAGGCCCGCGACTCCCGCGTCGTGGTGATCGCCGCCTCCGCCCGCGCCGCCCACCAGGCCGACCTCATGCGCCAGCTGACCGACGACGTCACGATCGTCGGCCGCGTCACCGCCGAGCTCGAGACCGACACCCTGCGCGGATTCGCGGCCCGGGGCATCCGAGTCGGAGAGAACGACGTGGTGCGCGTCGAACGCGTCGACGAAGCCCGGGAGCGACCCCTCCGGCTCACGCTCGACGACGGGAGCACGCTCGAGGCCGACGCCGTCTTCACGGGAGGTGCGCTCGTGCCGAACGACGAGCTGCTGCGACAGCTGGGCGCCGAGACGGTCGCCGGGCCGATGGGTGAGTGGACGGCATCCGACCCCACCGGCCTCACCTCGGTGCCCGGGGTCTGGGTGGCGGGCAACTCGGCGAACGCCGGCGCGCTGGTCATCGTGGCCGCGGCGTCAGGGCTCACCGCGGCCACGGTGATCAACTACGACCTGGTGCAGGACGACATCGCCCGCGCGCTCAGGCGCTGAGCGATCACGCCCTGAGCGCGCAGACGGGCGCGGTCAGCCCTGCGCCAGCACCGACACGTCGTTCCACCGCTCCCACTCCGCGATCCGCCCCGCGTAGTCGGCCTTGGCCGTCTCGATCGGCGTGCGCCCGAAGAACACGCGCAGCGGCGGCTCCTCGGCGTCGACGATCCGCAGAATGGCCTCGCCCGTCGCCGTGGGGTCACCCGGCGAGGCGACGCGCGACTTGCGGGCCTCGGCGGCGGCCTCCTTCACGGCGGCGTAGTCCTCGAGCGGCGCGGCGTGCTTGGCGGATGCTCCGCCCCAGTCGGTGCTGAACCCACCCGGCTCCACCAGCGTGACCTTCACGCCGAACGGGGCGACCTCCTGGGCGAGCGCCTGCGAGAACCCCTCGAGCGCCCACTTGGACGCGTTGTACACGCCGATGTTCGGGAACGCCGAGATGCCGCCGATCGACGACACCTGGATGATGTGCCCCGAGCCCTGCTCGCGCAGGTACGGCAGGGCGGCCTGCGTGATCCAGAGCGCACCGAACACGTTCGTCTCGAACTGGTCGCGCACCTCCTTCTCGCTGAGCTCCTCGATGAAGCCGAACTGCCCGTAGCCGGCGTTGTTGATCACGACGTCGAGGCGCCCGAAGTAGTCGTAGGCCTCGGTGACGGCGGCGAAGTCGGCCTCGCGGTCGTTCACGTCGAGCTGAAGCGGGAGGAAGCGGTCGCCGTAGCGGTCGACCAGCTCGGCGAGGGTGGAGGTGTCTCGCGCGGTCGCGGCCACGCTGTCCCCTCGCTCGAGGGCGGCGAGCGCCCACTCGCGGCCGAAACCGCGGGACGCTCCGGTGATGAACCATGTCTTCTGTGCCATGCCTCGAGTCAACACCCGCGCGGCCCGATCGCTTCCAACAGGAGTCGGGAGCTGCACCCCTTCTGGGGCGGGCCCCGGCGCCGCCCTCGCCCCTAGGCTGACCGCAGCGACCAGGGGAGACCGGATGACCGACAGCACCACCGCGCGCACCGCACCCCGCACCGGCTCCCGCTCGGGCCCTCGCATGCCCAGCCGGCGCGTGCTCGTCGCCATCCTGCTCGGCGTGATCCCGCTCAGCCAGGCGCCCATCGACATCTACACGCCGGCCATCCCGACGATGATCACCGAGCTCGACACCACGTCGACCCTCGTGCAGACCTCCGTGGCCGTCTACGTGCTGGGCATGAGCCTCGGCCTGATCCCGGTGGGCGTGATCGCCGACGCCAAGGGCCGCCGCCCGACCCTGCTGGCCTGCCTCGCCCTGCTGCTCGTGACGAGCGTCGGCATCGCCTTCGCGAACGACATCGCGGTGCTGCTGGTGCTGCGCTTCTTCCAGGGGGTGGGCGGATGCGCGTGCATGGTCCTCGTCTACGCCATCGCCGCCGACACCACCAGCGGCCCGAAACTCACCTCGCTGTCGGGCCTGCTCGGTGCCTCTTGGGGGCTCGCCCCCGTGATCGCGCCGGCGATCGGCGGCTTCCTCGTGGGCGCCGTGACCTGGCGGGGCATCTTCGTGCTGGTCGCCGTGCTCGCGGGCCTCGCACTGCTGGTGGTGTGGCGGATGCTCCCCGAGACGCTCGACCCGGCCCGCGCCCAGCCGGTCGTGCCGAAGGCGATCATCCGGGTGCTCGGCACGACGCTGCGCCGCAAGATCTTCGTCGGCCTCACCCTCGCGTTCGCCGTGTTCGCCAGCGCCCAGCTGCTGTTCGGCATCATCGCCCCGCTGATCTACCAGAAGACCCTCGGGCTGTCGGCCTACGAGTACGGCGCCATCGCGCTGGTCATCGGGGCGGCCAACCTGGGCGGCGAGCTCGCCACCGGCGCCTTCGCCACCCGGCTGTCGTCGCGGGTGATCGGCTTCTCGGCGTTCGCCTTCTTCGTCGCCGGCACGGCGGTGCTGCTCGTCAGCGGTCTCACCGTGGGGCCGGACATCCTGCTCATCACCATCGGCGGGATGCTCGTGATGCTCGGCTGCGGCGCCCTCTGCCCGCTCGCCTACGGCCTCGCCCTCGGCCTCTTCGACCGCAACCTCGGCCTGATCGGCGGCCTCGCGAGCGCCGTCTGCTACCTCGTGGTGGCCGCCACGATGGCGGGGGCGGCCGTGCTGCCCGACCGCGACCAGGTGCCCCTGTCCCTCGTCTACGTCGGCTGCGCCGTCGTCGGCGCGCTCCTCCTGGCCCTCTGCCTCCGCCCCCGCGTGCCCGACCCGCCGGCCGAGGTCACGCCGGCGTGAAGAGGGACGCCAGGACGTCGGCGCGGCGGCTCAGCACGATGAAGTGGCCCTCGCCCGGGTAGCGGCGGAGTCGGGCATCCGGGAGCTCGTCGACCAGGCGGGCAGCCCAGGCCGCCGGGATCAGGCGGTCGGCCGAGCCCTGGTGCACCACCACGGGCACCGCCACCTCGGCGGGCGCGAAGCCCCACGGGCCGACGAAGGCGCGGTACGAGTCGACGGCGCCCCACGGGTCGACGACGCCCTCGGCGACGCAGCGGGCGAACCAGGCCGAGTGCCGGGCGAGCAGCCTCGTGTCGCTCGCGTCGAGCGACACGCCCGAGGCCTCGGCGGTGAGCCGCGGGAAGGCCCGCGCGATGCCCCGGGTCGCCGCGAAGCCGAGGGCGGCGAGCGCGGGGGCCCGCAGCGACAGGCCCGCCACGCGCTTGTCGGTGCGGTTGAGCTCGGCGAACACGGCGGGGTCGGCGAGCGGCAGCGCCCCCGCCACGACGGCGACCGCCGCGACCCGGGAGGGGAAGGCCCGAGCGACGGCGAGCGCGTACTGCCCGCCCTCCGACCAGCCGGTGACCGCGAAGCGCTCCGTGTCGAGCGATCCACCGGCGGGCGACGCCAGGTGCTCGAGCAGCGCGCCCACGTCGTGGCGCGCCCAGGCCAGCGGCGTGCGGCCGGGGCTCCGTGAGCTGCCGCCGATGCCGGGCCGGTCGGGTGACACGAGCGCGATGCCGAGCGAGCGGGCCACCGCGTCGCCGGTGGCCGCGTCGAGTCCGCTCATCAGCCCGCCATGGCAGCTCAGCACGAGCGAGCCGTGGAGGTTGCCGTAGATGCGGTAGGCCAGGCTGCGGCCGTCGCCCAGGGCGATGCGGCGGCGGAGGCCCTGGCTCATTCTCGAACGATACCCGAGGTATCGTGCGGCAGGCACCCGCCGCGGACGCTCACGTCGCGAGCAGCCGCTCCCGCTCGCGCTCGACGTCGAACGACGCGGTGGGCCAGCGCAGCTGCAGCCCGGTGAGGGCCTCCTCGAGCAGCTGCTGCACGGCGAGCGCCGAGAACCACTTGTGGTCGGCCGGCACCACGAACCAGGGCGCGGGCTCGGTGTTCGTGGCGGTCAGCGCCGCCTCGTAGGCCTCCTGGAAGGCGGGCCAGTGCGCCCGGTCGTCGACGTCGCCCGGGCTGAACTTCCAGTGCTTGTCCGAGCGGTCCAGCCGCCGCAGCAGCCGCTTGCGCTGCTCCTCGTAGCCGAGGTGGAGGAGCACCTTCACGACCGTCGTGCCCGACTCGACCAGCTGCCGCTCGAAGGCGTTGATCGTGGCGTAGCGGTCGTCGATCGCGGCCGCCGACAGCGTGCCGTGCACGCGCGGCACCAGCACGTCCTCGTAGTGCGACCTGTCCCACACCCCGATCTGCCCGGGCGCGGGCAGCTGCTTCTCGACGCGCCAGAGGAACGGATGCGCCCGCTCCTCCTCCGTCGGCGCCTTGAAGGCGTGGTGCGAGACCCCCTGCGGGTCGACCGAGCCGGCCACCTTCTTCACCACGCCGCCCTTGCCCGAGGTGTCCATGCCCTGCAGCACGAGCAGCACCGATCGCGCGGTCGCCCCGCCGGTCACGGTGCTCGCGGCGAACAGCTGCTCCTGCAGCCGCGCGAGCGACTTGCCGGTGCCGCGGAAGCTCGCCTCTCCGTCGTCCTTGTCGAGCACGCCGGGGGTCGCCCCCGTGTCGAATGCGTCGAGCTCGACGGATGCGCCGGGCGCCCCCGCCCGCAGCCTCGAGCTCCACGGCCCCTCGATCCGTCCGCGCGGCGGTTCGGCGTGTGCCGGCATGCCCTGCCTTCCCTTCGTGCCCGTCACGGCGTCGTCGCCCTGGCGGACTGCGTGACCTCGTCCATGATCCGAACTCTAGCCGCGCAGGTGCGACGCGAGGAAGGCGAGCACGAGGGCGTCCTCGTCGGGCCCACCCGCCTCGTGCCCGTTGAAGGGCCAGAGGTGCAGCGCGCTGTCGCCCGCGTAGGCCTTGTGGGCGCCCGCGATCGTCGAGGGCGGGGTGATCGGGTCCATCATCGCCGCCGAGAACCAGGCCGGCACGTGGGCCCGGCGGGCGAAGTTCACCCCGTCGAAGTAGCGCAGCGTCTCCATCACCTCGCCGAGGCGATCGCGGTGCACCGCCAGGTACTGGGCGATCTCCTTGTAGGGGTGCGCATCCGTGATGCGGATGGCCCGCGGGTAGTCGCAGAGGAACGGGGTGGTGAAGGCACCGGCGGTGACGCCCTCGGCGAGGGCCGCGACGGCCAGGGCCAGCCCGCCGCCCTGGCTGCCCCCGACCACGCCGATGCGCTCGGGGTCGACCTGCGGCAGGGTGCGGGCGGCGTCGACGGCGAGCACCGCATCCGTGATCAGCCGGCGGTAGTAGTAGCCCTCACGGCTCTCGATGCCCCGGGTCATCACCCCCGGGATCTGCGGGCCCGTCGAGCCGTCGGGGTCGCCCGTGGCGCCGACCGACCAGGTCGAGCCCTGCCCGCGGGTGTCCATGTGCAGGTGCGCGAACCCGGCGCTCGCCCAGAACAGGTTCTCCCAGGCGCGCCCGCGGCCGCCGCCGTAGCCGACGTACTGCACGACGGCCGGCAGCGGGCCCTCGGCCCTCGCGGGCACCCGCAGCCATGCCTTGATGCCCTGCCCGCCGAAGCCCGGGAACGTCACGTCGAAGACCTCGACGGTCGTCAGCCCGGTGTCGACCGGTTCGACGAGCAGCCGGCTTCCGGCCGCGACCGCCGCCGCGCGCGACCCGGAGAGCGTCGAGCTCCAGAAGTCGTCGAAGTCGTCGGGAGCGGTCTGCACGCTCTCGTACTCGGCCAGTTCGGCTTCACCCAGGTCGGTCAGCATGGCGGTCTCCTTCGCACCGGCCGGCACGCTGCGTCGACGGGCGTGCTCGGGCCCAGCACGACTGTAGCGAAGAGCGGATGCCCGCACCGCGCTCAGTTCGGATCGGTCACCCTCCCGGCCACCGACGACGCCCCGCCACGCGGCGGCTGCTTCTTCTGCTTCGACAGCTCGCCGCCGACGCGACCGCCGTAGGGGCGGCCGTGGTCGGCGAACTCCTCCCGGAAGTAGGCCAGCCGCCAGTCCCCGAGCTCCACCCGGGCACCGGTGCGCAGGATGCGGCCTCGCGGCGGGCGACCGCCCACCGGGCCCGCCTCGCGGGTGTGGCCGCCGCCCGTGGGCTCGACGTCGTAGAGCACGTACTCGTCGTCGTCCTCGTGCCGGATCTCGGCGTGCACGGGCGCCAGCCCGGGCAGCTGCAGATCGGCATCGGGCCCCGAGCCGATGACCGTGCGGCCGGGCAGCAGGTCGAACTCGCGGGGCGGTCGCCCGTCCCAGAACTCCGAGCCCACGGTGAAGATCAGCCGCGGCCGGCCCGAGCCGGGGAGGTAGTGCGTGGTCGTGACCCGGCGGCGCACCACCCGGTTCACGGTCGGCAGCAGCGGGAACGGCGTGGTGGGCGGGATCGGGAAGGTGAGCGCCTGGTCGCCGTTCCGGCGCACGAGCAGCGGCGCGAGCGCCTGCAGACCGCCGAGACGGATGTGCGGCGAGCGCGTCACCAGCCGCTGCAGCCGGCTCTGCTTGACGTCGCCGAGGTGCAGGATCGGGCCGTCCGGGCCCTCGAGGCAGACCGAGATGCCCCGGGCCGCGAGCGCGTCCGCGACCGTCGTGAGGTCGGCGAGGCTGCGCCGCCCGTTGCCCGGCAGGCGGCCGGGCTCGTTCACGTGGATCGTGATCTCGGTGCCCGAGGCCGTGATCGTGCCCTCGAACGGCACGACCGTGCCGTCGCCGTCGGGCTCGCTCTCGGAGAACGTCAGGTCGATGTCGAGGCGCACCATTGCGGCGCCCGTCCCCGTCCGGGTCTCCGGCTCAGCGTCCGCGGTGCGGGTCGGAGCCGGCGGCGGTGTCGTCGCTCGTGGTGACCCGCAGGGTGCCGTTGAGCTTCCAGGTGGCGCGCGGGGCATCCGGACCGATGTCGCGGGGCACCTCGACGGTCATGTCGACGAAGCTGTAGTTCACGGCGGCGCCGCGACCCGTGAGGTACGACCACATCTCGCGGCCGAGGTCGGTCCAGTCGGTGATCGAGTGGCCCTCGGGCCCGGCGGCGTCGGCGAACGGGTCGGTGTCGGAGGAGGTGGGGGTGGTGTCAGACATGGCGGTGGCCTTTCCCTTTTTCGGAGCGTAGCGGGATCCGGTGTACTCCGACCAGAAAATCCGCGCTCTTCTCAGGAGCCGTTCGTGCCCGGGCCCGGATGCGCTACCAGGCCAGTCGCTCCGTGCTCCTCGACGCCGACCGCGACGCCACCTCCCGCACCCGCGAGTGCAGTTCGACCGAGGCCTGCGCGGCGAGCGGATTTGTGCTGACGCCCTCCTCCGACACGAGCCGCCCGCCCACGTAGACGCGCTTGAGGTTCCGCAGCCCGCAGGCGAACGCGTAGTGCGCGTGCACGTCCCAGACCGGCCCGGTGTCGGGGCTCGCCGGGTCGACGAGCAGGAGGTCGGCGAACTTCCCCACCTCGAGGGAGCCGACGCGGTCGGCGACGCCGAGCGCCTCGGCCGAGCCCAGCGTGTGCATCCGGAGCATGTCGCGGGGCATCAGCACCGAGGCGTCCTGGTTCACGGCCCGCTGCGTGTAGACGCCGATCCGCACGTTCTGGAAGGGGTCGGAGATGTCGGTGCAGGACTGGTCGTCGAGCCCGACCCCGATCGGCATGCCGAGCTCGCGATAACGCGGGATGTCGGCGACGCCCGAGCCGAGCCGCCCGTTCGAGGTGGGCTGCCAGACCATGCCGGCCCCCTTCTGGGCGGCGACCCGCGCCATGTAGGTGTCGGGGTGCACGAAGTGGCCGAACAGGAAGCCCGGCCGAAGGGCCCCCGCCTCCTCGTACCAGCGGAACTTCTCGCGCTGCTGATCCAGCGCCTCGCTCGTCTCGAGGAAGTGCGCCTGGTTGCCGATCCCGTGCTCGTCCATCGCGCGCACCTCGTCCCGGGCGGCCTGGGCGCTCGCCGACCACTGCACGGCTCCGAAGACGGATGCCCCGAGCGACAGCTCGGGCGGAACCGACGCCTCGAGGTACCGCACGGCGCGGCCGAAGGCGTCGAAGGCCTCCTCTGCCGGCTGGAACTCGCTGTCGAGGCGGATGGCGTTCATCGTGCGGAGCCCCGCGTCCCGGGCCGCGTCGAACTGCCGGTGCAGGTAGCCCTCGGGCCGGATCGCGTAGATCTCCCGCCGGTCGGTCTCGGCGTCGTACTTGCCGACGACCCGGGAGTCGGTGAAGTTGTAGGCGCTCGTCACCCCGTTGCCGAGGAAGTCGAGGCAGCCGTGCAGGGTGAACCAGTACACGTCCTCCTCGTCGGCGCCGGCGATGAAGGTGCTCTGCTCACCGACCCAGCCGTAGAGGGGTTCGCCGGGGGTCATGCCGCGCATCCCGCTCGTGAAGATGTGGCTGTGCGCCGAGACGAAGCCGGGGGCGAGGAACGCGCCCTTCGCGTCGAGCACCTCGCCCGAGCCGATCGACTCGCGCTCGGGCGGCAGGGCGCCCTCGCCCATCGACTCGATGCGGCCGTCGGCGCCGACGGCCAGCCAGCCGCGGAACCAGTCCGTTCCGTCGGCCAGCGGGACGACGACGGCGTTCACGATGGTCAGGAGGGTGCCGGCTTCGCTCATGACGCCATGATGCCCGCCCCGGATTGCGGCCATGTTTCGGGCGCTAGCCTTGACGGGACGTCTCCGCCCGCCCCCACGTCGAAGGACCTCTGCCATGACGCATCCCGCAGCCCTCCCCGCCGATCACCCCGACGCCGGAGCGACCTTCAAGGACGCCGCCCGGGGCACCGCTCCGCAGGTCGTGCTGGTCAGGCACGGCGAGACGGAGTGGAGCCTCGACGGCCGGCACACGGGCCGCACCGACATCCCGCTCACCGCCCGCGGCGAGGAGCAGGCGGCCGCCGTCGCCCGCGTGCTCGCCGGCCGCTCCTTCGGCCTGGTGCTCTCGAGCCCGCGCCGGCGCGCCGTCGAGACCGCGGCGATCGTCGGCTACCCCGACGTCGAGACCGACGCCGACCTCGTGGAGTGGGACTACGGCGCGTACGAGGGACTGACCAGCCCGCAGATCTCCGAGGCCTACGGCGACGACTGGAACCTCTGGCGCGACGGCGTGCAGCCCACGGCGGAGGGCGTCGGCGAGCAGGCGGCCGACCTGCTGCGGCGCAATCAGGCGATCATCCGCCGCGCGCACCTCACCCTGAACCGCGGCGAGGACGTGCTGCTGTTCTCGCACGGCCACTACCTGCGCACCCTCGCCGCCACCTGGATCGGCGCGCCGATCAGCACCGGCGAGTACCTCGTGCTCGACACCGCGGCGCTCTGCGTGCTCGGCTTCGAGCACGGCAACCAGGTGCTGCGGCAGTGGAACCGGTCGCCGTGGCAGGAGGAGCAGCAGCGATGACGCCCCGCACCATCACCTCCGCGTCGGCCCTGGTCGACGCGCTGGGTGCTCTCGCGTCCGAGTTCGCCACGGTGGCGGTCGAGCGCGACGCCGAGGGCACGGCACCGTTCGCCGAGGTCGAGCGACTGCGGGCCACGGGGGCCCTGCCCGCGCTGGTGCCGGCCGAGCTGGGCGGCGGCGGGCTGGGCTGGCGGTCGGTGTTCGAGGCGCTGCGGCCGGTCATCCGTGCCGATGCCGGGCTCGGGCACGTCTTCGCCTACCACTACGTGAACTCGTGGCGGGTGCAGCTGAACGAGAACCGCGCGGCCATCGAGGGTCTGCAGCGCGGGCTCGCCGCGAACCACTGGTTCTGGGGCGGGGCCGGCAACCCGCGCGACGCCGGGCTGGAGCTCACCCCGGCCGCCGGCGGCTTCACCGTCTCGGGCCGCAAGTTCTTCGCCACCGGCGCCCAGGTGGCCGACCGCATCACGGCGTCGGCCACGCGCGTCGACACCGGTGAGAAGCTCGCCGTCGTGATCGACGCCCGGCAGCCCGAGGTCGTGCACCACGACGACTGGGCGAACATCGGCCAGCGGCTGTCGGCCTCGGGCTCGGTGTCGTTCGAGGCGGCCTTCGTGCCCGAGGCGCACGTGCTCGGCGTCGGCGAGCAGGCCGGAGAGGCGTACCGGCCGTTCGCGTCGCTGTCGATCCTGCTGTTCCAGGTGGCGCTCGACCACCTGCACGTCGGGCTGGCCGAGGGGGCGCTGGCGGCGGCGGCCTCGTACGTCGCCACGAGCACCAGGCCCTGGTCGACGTCCGCGGTCGACCGGGCCGTCGACGACCCGTACATCCGCGAGCTGATCGGCGAGCTGACCGCTCAGACGAGGGCGGCGGATGCTCTGACCTGGCGTGCCACGGACGCCCTCGTCGAGGCGGCCGACCGCGGCTGGGCCCTCACCGACGCCGAGCGCGGCGAGGTCGCGGTGGAGATCGCGGCGGCCAAGGTCGTGACGACGAAGACCGTGCTCGACGTGACCTCGCGGCTGTTCGAGCTCACAGGGGCGCGGGCGACCGGGGAGTCGTACGGGTTCGACCGGTTCTGGCGGAACGCGCGCACGATCACGCTGCACGATCCCGTGGCGTACAAGGCGCAGGAGGTCGGGGACCACGCGCTGCAAGGGCTGTTCCCGACGCCGTCGGGGTACAGCTAGGGGTTGCGGTCGCAGCTCGGTCGTGGGGGTTGCGGTCGGCGCTCAGGGTGGTGGGCTGGGAGCTCGGGGCGGTGACCGGCCGCCCGGCAAGGAGCGGAACCATGACTGACAGCATCACGCCCGAGGGCTCCTCGGAAGGCGCCCTGGCCGACGAGGGCTTCTCGGGCCGGGTGGCCTCGGAGGGGAACGGCATCGAGACGACTCCCGCCGAGACGCAGCTGCCCGACTCCGACACCGTGGGCGACCCGGTGCTGGCCGACGCGATGGCCAAGGAGACCGTGACGAACGACGCGGTGGCCGGCGAGACCGTGCTGCCCGACGGGCCGACCGAGGCCGAGGACGACCGCGAGGGACGCGACCACGGCCAGGGCGACGCCGACGAGCTGCTGCCCGAGGGGGCCGGCACGGGTGCGATCGCGGGCGAGACCGCGCTGCCCTCGGGGCTCGACGGCGACTCGGAGGGCGAGGCGCAGCCCGACCCGACCATCCCGCCGGGGCCGGACGCGGCGACCGACGCCTCGGAGCCCGTCGGGGAGTCCGACCCGCTCGACCTGCGCGACGAGGACAACTAGCACCGCGCCTGGGCGTCACCGGGCGGGGCGGGCGCGGCGCGCATCCGCTCGGCCCGGTCTCTCGCCTCGGCGTTTCGGGGGCTCGAAATACTGGGAAAGACGGCGATCCGGCCGGTCGGGTGACGGGCGGCTGCCAGACTTGTCGCCTGTGATCAGTACGCCCTCCCCCACCCCGCCGAGCCCGGCCGAGCTGCGCCGCTGGCGGCAGTACCTCGCCGACGAACGGGCCGAGGCCCGTGTGTACCGCGAGCTGGCGCAGCGCAAGACGGGGTCGGAACGCGAGATCCTCGACGCTCTCGCCGACGCCGAGGGGCGGCACGAGGAGCACTGGCTGGAGCTGCTCGGCGACGACGTCGGCAAGCCGCGGCGGGCCGATCTTCGCACCCGCCTGCTCGCGGTGTTCGCGCGGCGCTTCGGCTCGGTGTTCGTGCTGGCGCTGATGCAGCGGGCCGAGGCGCGCTCGCCCTACGAGACCGACGTCGACGCGACCGCGGCGATGGCGGCCGACGAGCGCATCCACGGAGAGGTCGTGCGCAGCCTCGCGGCCCGCGGTCGCAGTCGGCTCTCGGGCACGTTCCGTGCGGCGGTCTTCGGCGCGAACGACGGCCTGGTCTCGAACCTCGCCCTCGTGCTCGGCATCGGCGCGACCGGCGTCTCGAGC
Source organism: Herbiconiux sp. VKM Ac-1786 (assembly GCF_015350805.1). Classification (GTDB taxonomy): domain Bacteria; phylum Actinomycetota; class Actinomycetes; order Actinomycetales; family Microbacteriaceae; genus Herbiconiux. The sequence continues at coordinate 770,100 of NZ_JADKSG010000001.1, forward strand.
ACCGTCGTGCTCGCCACGGGCGTCGCCGGGCTGCTGGCCGGGGCGCTGTCGATGGGCGCCGGCGAGTTCGTGTCGGTGCGGTCGCAGCGGGAGCTGCTCGCGGCGTCGACACCCGACCCCGACGCGCACACGGCGGTACCGAAGCTCGACGTCGACGCGAACGAGCTGGCGCTGGTCTACCGGGCGCGGGGCATGAGCTCGGCCGACGCCGCCGCGAAGGCCGCCGACGTGTTCGGGGGGCTGTCGACGACGACCTCGGCGATCCGCATCCAGCGGGCGGGGGATGCGGGGGTGACGGCGCCGGTGGTGACGGGCGACGGGGCCTCCGGCCCGGGTGCTGCCGGCGCTCCGGACGGCGACGAGCACGAGGAGATCGGCACCGCCTGGCAGGCTGCGATCTCGTCGTTCTGCTTCTTCGCGTCGGGCGCGATCATCCCGGTGCTGCCCTACCTGTTCGGGCTCTCGGGGATCGTCGCCGTCGTCATCGCGTCGGTGCTGGTCGGGCTCGCGCTGCTCGGCACGGGTGCGGTCGTGGGGCTGCTCTCGGGTGGGCCGCCGCTGCGGCGGGCGCTGCGGCAGCTGGCCATCGGGTTCGGTGCGGCCGCGGTGACGTATGTGCTGGGGCTGGCGTTCGGGGCGACCCAGTCCTGAGCCGCCCCGGCGACTCGGCCCCGACGTCTCTGCCCCGCCTTCTCAGCTCAGGCGGGGACGGAGGCCAGCTCGTCGTAGGTGGCGAACTGCGTGGCCACGTCGCTGCCGGTGAAGTGGCCGACCCAGCCGTCGTCGTCGTGGAAGAAGCGCACCGAGACGTAGTCGGGGTTGGTGCCCATGTCGAACCAGTGCGTGGTGTCCTTCGGAACCGACAGCAGGTCGCCGGCCTCACAGAACACGGCGTGCACCTTGCCCTGCGCGTGCAGGTAGAAGACGCCCGAGCCGCGGGCGAAGAAGCGGTCCTCGTCGTCGTCGTGCTGGTGCTCGCTGAGGAACTTCTGGCGCGCCTCGGCGGCCTGCGCCCGGTACTCGTCGGTGTCGGCGGGGGTGATCGAGACGACGTCGACGAGCGTGTAGCCGTGGTCGGCGTTCACGCCGGCGATCTCGTCGCGGTAGAGCTCGAGCACCTCCTCCTGGGTGGGCTCGGCCGAGAGCTGCTTGAGCTCCCAGCGGCTGAACCGGGCGTTCAGCCCGGCGAGCACCTCGTGGATGGTGTCGAAGTCGCGCGTCTGCAGCGCGGGAGTGGTGGGGTCGGTGTCGTTCCACACGGTCAGCAGGGTCATGCCCTCATCGTAATCCCGCTCCCCCGACGTCTCCTCCTGCACATCCGTCGTGCAGGCGCGAAAAGGTAACAGAGCGCAACACGATTCGTCGCCGGACTCGCCCGAGGTCTTGAATCGAGCTGCACTCACACCCCACCGCACCCTCTTCCTCGTCCCGAAGGAGCACCCCATGGCCATCCTCCAGAGAGCTGCGGCCGTCACGGCCCTCGCCGCCGCCGGCCTCCTCGTCCTCTCCGGCTGCGCGCAGTCGAGCACGTCGTCCGAGACCGCCGCCGGCTCCTCGGCCGCTCCCACCGCCTCGGCCGCCCTGCCCTCGCCCTTCGACGGCGACCCGGTCACCGTCGCCCTGGTGCGCCAGAGCGGTGCCGGCGACTTCTTCGAGGCCTGGGGCGCCGGAGCCGCCGCGCAGGCCGAGTTCGCCAACATCGACCTGCAGGTCACCGACGCCCGCAACGACAACGCCAAGCAGGCCAGCGACCTCGAGCAGGCCATCGCCGCCAAGCCCGACGCGATCATCGTCGACCACGGGCAGACCGACACCATCCAGCCCCTCATCACGAAGGCCGTCGACGCGGGCATCCCCGTGATCGTCTACGACCTGGCGCTCACCGACACCGACGGCGTCATCACCACGAGCCAGTCCGACGCCTCCATGGCCGAGGGCGTGCTGAAGCAGCTCGTCGCCGACGTCGGTCAGGGCGCGAAGGTCGGCTACGTCTCGGCCACCGGCTTCGCACCGCTCGACCGCCGCGCCGAGGTGTGGAACAAGGTCGTCGCCGACAACGACCTCGACGTCGTCTTCTCGACGGGCAAGGTCTCCGAGTCGACCGCCACCGACAACATCCCGCTGGTCGACGCGGCCCTCAAGCAGAACCCCGACGTGAAGGCGATCTTCGCCCCCTACGACGAGATCACGAAGGGCGCCGTGCAGGCGGTCATCCAGAACAACCTGCAGAGCTCGGTGAAGGTCTACGGCATCGACATCTCCAACGCCGACCTCGAGGTCATCACCGCCGACGGCAGCCCGTGGGTCGCCACCTCGGCCACCGACCCCGCGGCCGTCGGCGCCGGCGTCGTGCGCGCCCTCGCCCTCAGCCTCGCCGGCCAGCTCGACGAGACCGACGTGCAGTTCCCCGCCATCACGATCACGCAGGACTTCCTGGCCGAGAACAAGGTCACGAACGTCAAGGAGCTGCGCACCGCCGAGCCCTCGCTGGCGCTCGACGACGTGGTCGTGGCGGATTGGCTGCCCGCGGTCTCCGAATGACCGACTCCCGCTCTGAACGCCCCGGGGGGCACGACGTCGTCGTGTCCCCCGTCGGGGTTCCCGCGGTGGTTCCCGTCGGGGCCGCTGCGGACGCCGTCGTGTCGCTCAGCGGCGTCTCGGTGGCGTACGGCTCGAACGTCGTGCTGCAGGGCGTCGACCTCGCCTTCGGCGCCGGCGAGATCACCGCACTGCTCGGGGCGAACGGCGCCGGCAAGTCGACGCTGATCAAGGCCCTCTCGGGCGCGAACGCCCGCTACGGCGGCGAGATCCGCATCGGCGGCGAGATCGTGCACCTGTCCTCGCCCGTGCAGGCCCGGCAGCTGGGCATCTCGACCGTGCACCAGAAGGTCGCCGACGGAATCGTCCCCGGGCTCTCGGTGGCCGAGAACCTCACGCTCGACGACCTCGCGCAGGCGTCGAGGCATCCGCTTCGCCGTCGCCGCCAGGCGCTCGCCGACGCCCGGGCCGCCCTCGGCACCCTCGGTCTCGACTGGAGCGACGCGGTGCTCGAGCGCGACGCCGCCACGCTGCCCATCTCCGACGCGCAGCTGCTCGTGCTCGCGCGGGCGCTGCGCAGCACACCGCGCCTCCTCATCCTCGACGAGCCCACCTCGGCGCTCACCGCGGCCGAGGCCGAACGGCTGTTCGGCGTGCTGCGGGCGCTGCGGGCGCAGGGGCTGTCGATCGTCTACGTCTCGCACCGCTTCGGCGAGATCGAGGCGCTGGCCGACCGCGTGGTCGTGCTGCGCGACGGTCTCGTGCAGTCGGTGTCGTCCCGGCCGTTCGCCTGGCACGAGCTGCTGCACGACATGCTCGGCCGGCAGACCGCACTCGACCACGACCGCGGCACGGCCGCCCGGGGAACGGATGCGGTGGCCCGCCTCGAGGGCGTCGTCGCCCTGCCCGGCTCCGCGCCTCTCGACCTCGAGATCCGGCGCGGCGAGGTGCTCGGGGTGCTGGGCCTGATCGGCGCCGGCAAGACCGAGCTCGCCGAGCTGCTCGGCGGACTCGCGCAGCCGCTCGCCGGCAGCCTGTCGCTCGAGGGGGCGCCGTACGCGCCCAGGCGGCCGTCCGACGCCATCCGCGCCGGAGTCGTGCTGGTGCCGGAGGACCGGCAGAGGCAGGGCATCCTGCCGGGCTGGTCGGTGCTGCGCAACATCACCCTGCCCTTCCTCGCCGAGTCGAGTGCGCTCGGCCTGCTGCGCCGTCGCTCGGAGCGCTCGCGCGCCGACACGGTGATCGACACGCTCTCGGTCGTCACCGCCGGGCCCGACGCGCTGATCGACGACCTCTCGGGCGGAAACCAGCAGAAGGTCGTCGTGGGCCGCTGGCTCTCGGCGGCGCCGAAGCTCGCGCTGCTCGACGAGCCCTTCCGCGGCGTCGACATCGCGGCCCGCCGCGAGATCGGCGCCCGCCTCGCGGCCCTCGCGGCCGACGGCGCCGCCGCGGTCGTCTTCTCGAGCGACGTCGACGAGATCCTCGAGGTGGCCGACCGCATCGTCGTGCTCGTCGCGGGCCGCATCGAGCTCGACCGCTACGCCGACACCGTCGACCGCCCCACGATCATCCACGCCTTCCTCGGCGAAACCGGCTCGGCCACCCCCGCCGATTCCGCGGCCGCTCGCGCCACCTCCACCGATCCCGCGGCCACCCCGGCCACCTCGGCCACCCCCGCTGACGCAGGCGACCCCACTTCCTCCACCCCCGAGTCCCGGCCCGAAAGGACTTCCTCATGAGCAGCACCGCCACGGCCCCACCCACCCGGCCGGCCGCACGCACCTCGTCGGTGGGCGAGCGCGTCTCCGGCGCCGTCGTGAAGTGGGGCTTCGTCGCCGTGACGGCGCTGCTGATCCTGTTCTTCGTGGTGTCCGAGCCGAACTTCCGCACGGTCGACAACGTCTTCGGCATGCTCAAGTTCATCGCCCCCACCGCGATCGCCGGCCTCGGCGTGATGCTCGCCATGACCGTCGGCGGCATCGACCTCTCGGTCGGAGCCTCCGCCGGCTTCGCCGTCTCCATCGCGGCCTGGACCATGGTCATCGCCAACCAGGTCGGCGGCGTCGCCGTCTCGGTCGTGCTGGTCTGCGGGCTGCTGATCGGGGCACTTAACGCTTTCCTGATCGTGGTGGCGCGCATCCCCGACCTGCTCGCGACGCTGACCACGATGTTCGTCATCGTCGGCCTCAAGCTGATCATCGTCGACGGCAAGTCGATCTCGTCGCAGATGACCCTCTCGAACGGCACGACCGCCCCCGGCAAGTTCACCGCCGACTTCCTCTGGCTCGACCGCGGCTCGATCGGGCCGGTGCCGATCCCGGTGATCCTGTTCCTCCTGATCACCGTGCTGCTCTGGTTCCTGCTCGAGCGCACCCGCTGGGGCCGCGCGCTCTTCGCGGTCGGCACCAATGCCGAGGCGGCGCGGCTCTCGGGCATCCGGGTGCAGTGGTACCGCACCGCCGCCTACATGGGTTGCGGGCTGCTCGCCTCGGTCGCCGGGCTGCTGCTCGCGGCCCGCATCGGCCAGGGCGACGTCACGGCGGGCAACTCGCTGCTGCTCGACGCGGTCGCGGTCGCGCTCGTGGGCGTGAGCGTGCTCGGCATCGGCCGGCCGAACGCCTGGGGTACCGCGCTCGGGGCCGTGCTGATCGCGGTCATGGTCACGGGCTTCACCATGGCGGGCCTGCCCTACTACGCTCAGGACTTCGGCAAGGGCATCGTCCTCCTCGTCGCCCTCCTGTTCAGCTTCACCTTCTCCCGCCGCCGCACGGTCGTCACAGCCGGCTCCACCACCAGCTCAGCCTGACCCCCGCCCGCCGCACCACCCGCACCACCTCCGCCAGATCCCACCCGCACGAGCACCACCAGCCCCACCACCCACACGACCACCACCCCGCACCCGCCACCACACACACCAGCCGACCGACACCACCGCCGCCGCCCGAACCCCACCAGGACCACCAGGACCACCAGGACCACCAGGACCACCAGGACCACGATGACCGACTTCACCCAGCTCACCGCCGACACCGTCGCCGCCTACCTCGCGAGCCGTCGCGCCCTCGCCGCCGTGATCGACGCCGACCGCATCGCGTCGGTGCGGGAGGTCGGCGACGGCAACCTCAACCTCGTCTTCATCGTCGAGGACGCGGGCGGAGCATCCGTCGTTCTGAAGCAGTCGCTGCCCCACGTGCGCACCGACCCGTCGTGGCCGATGACCCGCGAGCGCTCGGCCCGCGAGGCCACCGTGCTGGGCGAGCACCAGCGCGCCGACGCCGAGCACGTGCCCGCCCTCTACGACTTCGACCACGAGCACTACGTGCTGGCGATCGAGAACCTGTCCGACCACCGGGTCTGGCGCACCGAGCTGAACGCCGGCCGGGTGCACGAGTACGCGGCCGACGCCATCGGCGCCTACGTGGCCCGCACCGCCTTCGCGACCTCGCCGCTCGGCCTTGACCCGCTCGAGCACAAGGCCCTCGTCGCCCGTGCGGTGAACCCCGAGCTCGCGCAGATCACCGAAGACCTCGTCTTCACCGAGCCGTACGTCGAGCACCCGCACAACAAGGTGCTGCCGGCGAACGAGCCCGACGTGGCGGCGCTCCGGGCCGACCGGGCGCTCGTGCGCGAGATGGGGCTGGCGAAGTTCCGCTTCATGACGACCGCGCAGTCGCTCATCCACGGCGACCTGCACACCGGGTCGGTGTTCGTGCGGCCGGCCGGTGGTTTCGAGGGGGCGACGGATGCTCGAGCCTCCGTGCGCGCGTTCGACAGCGAGTTCGGCTTCGTGGGCCCGACGGGGTTCGACCTCGGCGCTCTCTGGGCGAACCTGATCCTGGCGGCGGCCCGCGCCGAGGCCCTCGGCGAACCGGATCGCGCCGAGCTCGTGCTGTCCCTCCCCGGCCGCCTCTGGGGAGCCTTCGAGCGCGAGTACCGGGCGCTCTGGCCCGAGCGGCTCGACCCGCGGGTGTGGGGCGACGAGGTGCTCGAGCAGCTGCTGGCGGGCATCCGCGACGATGCCGCGGTGTTCGCGGCCGCGAAGGCCGTGCGGCGCATCGTAGGGTTCGCGAAGGCGAGCGACATCGAGACCCTGCCGCCCGCCCAGCGCGAGGGCGCGGCCCGCGGCGTGCTGCACGCCGGCCGCTCGCTCGCCCTCACCCGCCACGGCATCGCCGACGTCGACGCCCTGGCGGCCGAGTCCCTCGCGACCCTCCGCGCGACCCGCACCCCGCGCTAGCCGCGGCCCCCGCGCCGCCACCGACCCCACACGCGCCCAGCCCCGCCGCACCGTCGCGAGGCACCCACGCCCGCGCCGCCGTCACCCGCGCCCAGCCCCGCCGCGCATCGCCGCCCGGCCACCCCACGCCAAGACCGCCGCCCGCGCGACCCGCCCCGCCGTGCATCCACTGCCCGGCCGGCCCGCGCCGAAACCGCCACACCGCGCGACCGGCCCGCCGCGCATCCGCCGTGAGGCCTAGGGCACGATCGAGTCGACGTACCCCCCGTCGACCCGCACCGCCGCCCCCGTCGTCGCCGAGGCGAGCGGCGACGCGAGGTACACCACGAGGTTCGCGATCTCGACCGGCTCGATCAACCGCTGCAGCAGCGACTGCGGACGGTGCACGCGCATGAACTCGCGCTGCGCCTCGTCCCAGTCGAGGTCCTTCGAGACGAGCTGGTAGACGAAGTCCTCCACGCCGCCGGTGTGCGTCGGCCCCGCGATCACCGAGTTCACTGTCACGCCCGTGCCCGCCGCCGCCTTCGCGAACCCGCGCGACACCGCGAGCAGCGCCGTCTTCGACACCCCGTAGTGGATCATCTCGGCCGGGATCACCAGCGCCGAGTCGCTCGCGATGTCGAGCACCCGCCCCCAGCCGCCCTCGATCATGCCGGGCAGGTAGTGCCTGATCAGCCGCACCGCCGTCATCACGTTCGTGTCGAAGTACCGCCGCCACTCCTCGTCGGGGATCTCGAGCGCCGACGCCTCCCCGAAGATGCCGAGGTTGTTCACCAGCACGTCGACCGCGGGCACCCGCTCGAGCAGCCGGGCTGTGCCCTCGTCGCTCGTGATGTCGGCGTCGACCCCCGAGATCACGGCATCCGGATGCTCGCCCCGCAGCCGCTCGACCGCCTCCGCCACCCGCTCCGCCGATCGCCCGTTCACGACCACGTCGGCCCCGGCCGCGGCGAGCCCCTGCGCGATGGCGAAACCGATGCCCGACGTGCTGCCGGTCACGAGGGCGGTCTTCGAACTCAGGTCGATTCTCATGCCCCCATCCTGTTGCGTTGCTCCGCTGAGCGGTAGTCGTGGGTGAGACTGTCAGGGGCCCGGCGAACGGATGCGCGGCCCGCACGACACGAGGAGCACCCACCATGACCGAACCGACGACCGTGCAGAACGACGACGTGGTGGTGTTCCTGGCGGGCGGGAACGGCCGCGCATCCGCCCCCCTCGTGCCCGTGCCCCAGTCGGACGCCGCGGTGAACGTCGCCGACCTCGCGGTCACCCGCGGTGACGGCGTGTTCGAGTCGATCGGCGTCGTCGGCGGCCGCCTGATCGAGCTGCCCCGGCACCTCGCCCGCCTCGCCCACTCGGCCGAGCTGCTCGAGCTCCCGCCACCCGATCTCGCCGCCTTCGAGGCGGCGGCGCACACGGCCCTCGCCGCTCACGCCCCCGCGCCCGAGCTGCTGGTGAAGCTGTTCCACAGCCGCGGCGTCGAGACCCCCGCCCACACGATCGACGGCCCGACGGGCTGGGTGCAGGTGCTCGAGGGCGCCGACCACACCGCGGCCCGGCGCGACGGCGTACGCGTCGTGCTGCTGGATCGCGGCTACCGCAGCGACATCGCGCAGACCGCGCCGTGGCTGCTGCAGGGTGCCAAGACCCTCTCCTACGCCCTCAACAAGGCGGCGCTCCGCGAGGCCGCCCGCCGGGACGCCGACGACGTGGTGTTCGTCTCGACCGACGGCGTGCTGCTGGAGGGTCCGACGGCGAACGTCGTCGTGCGCCACGGTGACGTGTTCCGCACCCCGCGCACCGACCTCGGCATCCTGGCCGGCACGACGCAGGCCGCGTTCTTCGACACCGTGCGCGCCCAGGGCCTCACGGCCGAGGAGGCCGTGCTGACGCCCGACGACCTCACGACCGCGGACGCGGCCTGGCTCTGCTCGAGCGGTCGCCTGCTCGCGCCCATCCGCTCGCTCGACGGCGCCCCGCTGCCCGTGGACGCGCACTTCACCGCGCACGTGCTCACCCAGGCCTTCGGCCTCCCCACCTGACCCTGCCCACCCGCCCCCAAGGCGGGCCGGGTAGCGCAAACGGCCCTCCCCCGACAGGGGAAGGGCCGTTCGCGCGACCCCGAGGGGCCCGAGTGGATGCGCTCAGCGACGCGCGGCGCTGCGCCCGGCGAAGCGGGTCCAGATCAGCAGCACGATGATCGCGCCGATGATCGAGCCGATGATCCCGGCGGGCTGGAAGAAGCCGTCCATCGGGTCGCGCTGGAAGATCAGGAAGCCGAGGAAGCCACCGACGAACGAGCCGATGACTCCGAGCAGGATGGTCATGGGGATGGAGATGCTCTGCCGACCGGGGACGATCAGTCGGGCGAGCGCACCGGCGATGAGGCCGATGACGAGGAGGCTGATGATGAGTCCGAGCATGATGTCTTCCTTCGTTCGTGCGCCCGGTTCTGAGCGACTCCGTTCAGCGAACCACCCTCCGAGGTGTACCGGGACACCCCTAGGGGTGGTCTTCGCATCCCGGCACCGGGGTAGGTTCGGAGTGTGACCGATTCGACGAAGCAGCCCATCCGCGTGGCCCTCGTCGACGACTACGACGTCGTGCTCACGGGCCTCGCGCACATGTTCGACCGCTACCGCGACCGCATCGTCATCTGCGAGATCGACGCGAACGCCGAGCTCAGCGACGAGGTCGACATCGTGCTCTACGACTCCTTCGCCCAACCCGAGTCGGATCGCCAGGAGCTCGCCGCCCTCGTGAAGAACCCGCGGGCGAGCCGCGTGGTCGTCTACACCTGGAACTTCCAGCCCGAGCTCGTGGAGAGCGCCCGCACGCAGGGCACCCACGGCTACCTCTCCAAGACGCTGCCCGCCCGCGAACTCGTGGCCGCGCTCGAGGCGGTGCACGCGGGCGAGCGCGTGGTCAGCGAGCCGCCGAGCAAGCGGGTCGGCAGCGCCCCCGGGCTCGACTGGCCGGGCCGGCACGAGGGCTTCACCGAGCGCGAGTCCGAGATCCTCGCCCTGATCACGCAGGGCAAGAGCAACGCCGAGGTCGCCGCGCTCACCTACCTCAGCGTCAACACGATCAAGTCGTACATCCGCGAGATCTACCGCCGCATCGGCGCGGCCAGCCGCACGCAGGCCGTGCTCTGGGGCGTCGCCCACGGCTTCTCCCCCGACCACCACCGCATCGACCACTGGCTCGGCGGCCCCTGACTGGTCCGCATCCGGGCAGCGGATGCTCCGCGGCGCGGTCGCGCAAAGGGCCCTTGTGGCGCGAACGAAGGGCCGCTTGCGCGACCCGGCCCCGTCCGGGCGGGGGGGGTGGAGTGGGGCGCGGGCGGGGCGCGGGGTGGGGTCAGCGGGTCGCGAGGGCGATCTGCAGGAGGGCCTCGGTGAGCTCGAGGTGCCAGCGGGCCTGGCGCAGGTCGGCGCCCCACGCGTAGATGCCGTGCGAGGCGACGATCAGCGCCGGCACCTCGGCGACGCCGTCGGCCGCCGGGCGGTAGACGCGCTCGAAGTCGTCGCCGAGCACGCGCATGTCCTGGTGGTTCTGCACGACGGGGATGATCACGCGCTCGCCGTGGGCGGAGTGGCCGATGCCCTTCAGCATCTCGAGGTCCTCGAGCTCGACGCCCTCGGGCCAGCGGTGGCCGGCGCGCACGGCGGCGAGGGCGTGCACGTGGATGCCCGCGCCGGCGCCCGTGACCGCGGCGATCCGGGCGTGCAGGCCGGCCTCGGCGGAGGGCTTCCGCGCGAGCCCGAGCGAGGAGGTGAGCGCCGAGGAGTCGGCGGCCCAGTCGCCGTGCTCGTCGACGACGACGATGTCCGAGGCGGTGAGCTCGCCCTTGTCGAGGCCCGAGGCGGTGACCGCGAGCCGCAGCGGGTCGCGGTCGAGGGTCACCGAGAGGTTGCCGGCTGTGCCGGGCATCCAGCCGAGCGCGGCGAAGCGGGCCGACTCGGCGGCGAGCGCGACCCCGGCCGACCGCAGCGAGCCGGCCGTCACCCCGTGCGTCGAGCCGCCGTGCGTCGCGCCGGCCGGCGCCGTGCCGCCGTGCGTCGAGCCGGTGCTCACGGCGCCACGACCTCCACGTCGGCGAACGAGGTGACGACGGTGGCTGTGCCGAAGCCGGCCTCGAAAAACGGCTCGCCCTCGCGCGAGAACGCGACGACCTGCCACCCGGCCTCGAGCGCCGCCGCGACCTCCCCGGGGTTGTCCGTGAAGAACACGAGCTCCGCAGCCGGGACGCCGAGCGCCGAGGCGATCGCGTCGTACGAGGCGGCCTCCTTCTTCGGGCCGGCCTTGATCGTGTCGAAGTAGTCGGTGATCAGCGGCGTCAGGTCGCCCTCGGGCGAGTGCCGGAACCACGGCACCTGCGACGCCACCGACCCCGACGAGAACACTGCGAGCGCGACGCCGTGCTCGTGCCAGTCGCGCAGCTTCGGGATGACGTCGTCGAAGAAGTGCGACGAGATCTCGTCCCGCGCGAAGCCCTCGGCCCAGATCTGGCCCTGGATGGTCTTCAGCGGCGTGGCCTTGACGTCCTGCTCCATCCACTCGTGCAGCACGGCGACCACGGCGTCGGTCGTGGCGTCGGCGGGCAGCGCCGCATCGCGGATGACCTGCTCCCGCGCCTCGGCGATCGCGGCGTCGTCGGCGTGCTCGTCGATCCACGCCGCGAGCCGGGGCCGCGCGTAGTCGTAGAGGTCGCCGAGGATGAACCCGGCCGCACTCGTCGTGCCCTCCAGGTCGACGACGAGGCAGCGCGCCGTCACCATCAGCGGGTCGGGGGTGGGGGCCGGCGGGTTCTCGATGGTCACGGTCGTTCCTTCGCGTCGGTGGTTGGAGGTCGGGCGGTAGCGGGTCGGGCGGGAGGTCGGGCGGTAGCGGGTCGGCGGGAGGTCGGCGGCGGGTGGGTGGCGGGTCGGCGGTCGGTCGGCGCGCGGCGCACGCCGTCGGCGTCAGGATGCGGGCAGGGCCTCGCCCGTCAGCACGTGGTGCCGGGCCGCGTCGAAGAGACGGATCGACGCCTGCCCGAGCACGGCCCCGGGCAGCGACTCGATGTCGGCGGCGTGCGAGAAGCCGACGGCGCGGCGCATCCCCTCGACGCCGGCGAAGCGCCAGGCGTCGCGCGAGATCGCGGCGAGCGACGGCGACGCGGCACCGGCCGCGTCCCAGACCTCGGCGAACGCGTCCCAGCTGGTGTCGATCGCCGAGCGCCGGGCCGCGGCGAGCGCCGGCTGCCCCACCGCGTCGGCCGCGATCGCGGCCAGCTCGAGGTTCGCCCAGAACAGTCCGAGGTCCATGCCGATCGGCCCCACGAAGCTGAACTCGGGGTCGAACACGACCACCCGCTGCGCCCCGGTCGGCCGCCCGATCATCACCGATCCGGTGTGCAGGTCGCCGTGGATCAGCGCCTCGTGCCGCGTCTCGAAGTCGTGCCGGATGCTCGCGACGGCCGCGCGCATCCGCTCGTCGTCGTAGAGGGCCGCGACGCGCCCGTCGAGCGCCGCGTGCCAGTGGTTGTGCTCGTGCCGCCGGTAGGGCTCGTCGAGCACGACATCGAGTGTCATGCGGCAGAGCTCGGGGTTCGCGGCCGTCTCCACCAGTTCGGCGTGCGCGGCCGGGCCGAGCGCCGCGACCGTGGTGGAGGCGGCGAGCTCGGCGACGAACCGCCCGACGACCTCGCCGAGGCCGGCGTAGTCGATGTCGACCGCGTCGGATCCCGACACGACCTGCCGCACGAGGGCGTCGCGCAGCACGTCGAGGGCGCTCAGGTCCTCCATCACGAGCACGTAGCGCTCGGGGTCGAACGCGACGATCGCGGGGATCGACTCGGGCACCCGCTCGGCCAGCCGCTCGTAGGTGCGGGCCTCGGACGCGATGCGCCCCGGGTCGACCGGCCAGTCGGGCCCGACGACCTGCACCCACGGCGGCGCCTGCTTCACGGCGAGGCTGCCGAGCGGGCCGCGCGCGATGAAGACGCGGTTCATGTTCCCGGCGGTCACCTCGTCCACCCGCACATCCGCGGCCGAGGTGGCGATCCGCCCGAGCAGCCCGGCCCCGTCGAGGTAGCCCACCACGTCGTCGCGCCCGACGAGCAGCTCGTAGGCGGCGCTCATCGCGCACCCTCCGCGTAGTACGACCCCACCCGCCCGGGCTCGAACGCCCCCCGGTCGGTCACGATCCGGCTGACGAACCGCGCCGGCGTCACGTCGAACGCCGGGTACCAGGCGTCGGTCACGAGCGCCGAGGCCGTGCGCCGCCCGAGGGTGTGCAGCACCTCCGCGGGGTCGCGCTCCTCCACCACGATGTCGGCGGCCGTGAGCGCCTGCGCATCCGGAGCCTGCACCAGCGCGTAGAACGGCACCCCGAACGCCGACGCGGCGACCGCGAGCCCGAGCGTGCCGACCTTGTTCACGACACTGCCGTCGAGCGAGACCCGGTCGGCCGCGGTGACGAGCGCGTCGATCGGCCCGAGCGTCGAGCCCGGGGCGAGCGCGGCGGCGCCCATGCCGTCGGTGATCAGCGTGACGTGCTCGCCGAACTCCGCGAGCGTGTGCGCGGTCAGCCGCGCGCCCTGCAGGTAGGGCCGGGTCTCGGTGGCCACCCAGTCGAACCGCTTGCCGGCCTCGCGGGAGGCGCGCACGAACTCGATCAGGTACGTGTCCATCCAGCAGTGGGTCAGGATGCGCGCCCCGTCGGGCAGCAGCGCCGCCGTCTCGACGCCGAGCCGCCGGCTGCGGTCGCGGTAGCTCTGCGCCCCGCTCCGGGCGCTCTCGACCGCGGCCTCGACGAGGGCGGCGGTGGCGCGGGCGTCGTCGGCTCCGGATGCGCGGGCCGCCGCCAGCGCCGCGTCGACGTCGCCCAGCACCCGGTGCACGGCCTCGCGGGGGTGACCGTTGGTCGGACGGGCGCTCTCGAGCGCGAGCCCCGCCACGCGCATCCGCTCGCGCGCCGCCTCGGGACCCAGCCCCGCGACCTGCAGCGCCGTCAGCTCGAGCCCGGCGTAGGCCGCGAACAGCGGGCCGGAGCTCTGCGTGACCATGGCGCGGATGGCCTCGGCCACCTGCTCGGCGTCGCCGGCCTCGACCCAGCTCACGGTCTCGGGGAACACCCGCCGGTCGAGGATGCGCACGACCCCGCCCGCGACCCGCACGGAGTCGTCGAGCGCGGGAGTGATCTCGGTGCTGCTCGTCATGCCCTGCCGCCCACTGCCCGTCCCGTCGCCAACCCCCTCGAGGATACCGCCTGCACCCGGACGCCCACCCGGCGGACGACATCGGGAGACGCACAGGGGGTGTCGGCCCGGCTCCCAGACGGGCGGATCGGCGGGGCCTCTATGCTGTGGGTGACGAAGGGGGCGCAGTGAGCCAGACGGATGGACAGGGCGGCACGGCAGCAGGCTGGTACGACGACCCGGCGGGGTCGGGAGGCCTGCGCTGGTGGGATGGATCGCGCTGGAGCGACCACGTGCAGCCCGCGCAGCAGCACGACGCGCACGCGCACCAGGCGGCGCAGCAGCCCGCGCAGTCGCAGCAGCCGCAGGCACCCGGCCAGTACGCCTACCCCACCGCCCCGGCGTACGGCGCGCACCCCGGCGCCGAGCCGCGCCGCGTCGACCCCGGCACCCCGGTGTACGGCCCCTTCATCTGGATCCTCACCCTGCTCCCCGCGCTCAGCCTCCTGCTGCTGCCCCTGTCGTTCACGGGCTTCGAGGACATGATGCGCTACGAGCTGCAGTCCGGCAGCGGCGGCTACACCATGGGCATGACCGGCGGCCTCTCGGGCGCCGCGCTGCTCGCCCAGTCGGTGGCCACCCTGTTCGGCTGGCTGATCTACGGCGCCGGCGTCGTGCTCGCGTTCTTCGACCGCAAGTGGCTGCTGGCCCGCGGGTTCGACCGTCCGTTCCACTGGGCGTTCGCGTTCATCCCGGCGCCGGTCTACCCGATCGGCCGCTCCATCGTGGTGCGTCGCCGCTCGGGCCGGGGCATCGCCCCGATGTGGGTGTCGATCGCCCTGCTGGCCCTCAGCCTGATCATCGGCATCGCGGTGACCGTCTGGATCGTCAGCGTCACCGTCGGCATGATGAACTCGCTCGACTACGGCTCGTTCAGCAGCTGACCCGCAGGCGCCGGAACCCGGCGGGCCGAGAGCGGTGCGGCCACGATCGCCGGCAGCTCGTCGAGGTCGCCGATGACGTGCAGCGCCCCGGCGGCGCGGAGGGCCGGGGCGTCGGCGGGAGCATCCGTCACCCCCACCGGCAGATAGCCGGCCACCGAGGCGCAGCGCAGGTCGTCGGGGTCGTCGCCGACGAAGAACGCCCGCTCGCGCACCGCCCGGTGCCGCAGCAGCAGTTCGAGGGTGTCGCCGACGCCGGTGTCGACCGAGTTCCAGACCGGTGGCACCTGCAGCGCGCGCTGGTCGAAGCGCACCGCCGAGGGTGAGGCGCCCGACACCACGCCGAGCCACGCGCCCGCCCCGGCGAGGGCGCGCAGGCAGTCGGCCGCCCCCTCGCGCAGCTGCGTGCGCGACTCGGCGAGCGCCGCCGTCCACTCCTCCTCGGCCGCCGGCACGTCGGCAGGCTCGACCCCGAGCCGCTCCAGCAGCTCGCCGAGCGGCAGCCGGAAGCGCAGCGCGAACTCCGCCTCCCCCAGCGTCCGCAGCCCCCGCCGCGCGAGCACCGTGGTCAGCGCCGCGTGCGCGTGGTCGGAGTCGATCACGATCGTGCCGTTCCAGTCGAACAGCAGCATCGTGTCGACCAGGGTCGAGTCCGTCCGGTCTCCGGATGCCCGCCCGCCGCTTCTCGTCCTCACGCCCGCCCCGTTCCGCGGGAACCGCACCGCCCCACCGCCTGCGCCTCATCCTGCACGCCCCCGCAGGCGCGCTGCGGTGACCCGCGCCGACGCCCAGGTGAACGGACGGTGAAGACCCCGTGTCAGCAGCGGTCGTACACGTGCCCCTTCGCCCCCGCCGGAGCGAGCGGCCGGTCGCGCAGCACGATGCCGGCGGGGCGTGACGGATCGGCGCAGACCTCGGCCCAGGTGCCGCTGAGGTGTCCGGCGTACTCGATGTCGAGCACCTGCGCGCCGTACACCTCGGTGTAGCTGCCGCACTCGGCGAAGCGCTGGCACTCCTCGGCGACCGCGAAGTCGAAGCCGATCTGCGTGTGCCCGCGCGCGCCGAGCTCCGGCGTGTTCTTCTGCCCGGCCGCGAGACCGTTCTGGTGCGCGATGCCCACCAGCATCGTGGCGAACTGCACCGCCTGCTCGAGCCCGAAGGCGCCGTCGGAGCGGGTGTAGGAGTCGAGGTTGTCGAACTCGACCGCGTCGAAGCCGCTGCCCGCGCAGCCGGCGATCGTCACGGCGATTCTGTCGGCGAGGGCCGCGCGGTTGTCGGGCGTCGAGATGTCGAAGATGGTCTCGTCGGGCCAGCCCGGGTCGGCGACCGGCTCGCCCTCGTCGTCGCGCAGCACGAGCACCTCGGGCCAGTTCTCGCCCGGCTGGCTCTGGAAGCCGTTGACGTAGCAGATGCTGTACACGCCGGTCGCGGGCGCCGCCGTGCTGTCGCGGGCGACGACGTTGACCCCGGCCGGGGGTTCGTAGGCACCCCCGAGCTGGTAGTCGAACACGGGGTCGGCGGGCAGGGGGCGGATGCGCGGCGGCACGGCCGCGTCGACCTGCGCCGTGGCGCTCGGCGTCGGGGTCGCGGTCGCGGTGGCGCTCGGCGTGCCCGTGCCCGTGCCGGTGCCCGCGCCGGCCGCCTGGCCGTCGTCGTCGGGGCCGGACGCGCAGGCGCCGAGCCCGAGCACCGTGACGGCGACGAGGGCGACCGCCGCGGCGCGATGACGGAGTGCAGGGACCACGAGGCCGATCGTAGCGGGGCGAGTCGAGCGCGTCATGGGAAGCGGCCGACAACCGAACCGCAGGCTCCGCCGCTCCACGGGCTCAGACCAGCCCGGCCCCGTAGGCGAAGATGACGGCCTGCACCCGGTCGCGCAGCTCGAGCTTCATCAGCACCCGCCCCACGTGGGTCTTGACCGTCGACTCCGAGAGGAAGAAGCGTGCCGCGATCTCCGAGTTCGTCAGGCCCTCCGCCATGGCGACGAGCACCTCGTGCTCGCGCTCGGTGAGCGTCGCGAGGAGGGCGGGAGCGGCGCCCGGGGTGCCCGGCGCGGGGTCGGCGGGACGCGCATCCGCCCCACCGGCCGGGAGCTGGGGGCCGAAGAGCTCGAGCAGCTTGCGGGTGACCCGCGGCGAGACGGCGGCGTCGCCCGAGGAGACGGCGCGGATGGCGGCGACGAGCTCGGCGGGCTGGGCGTCCTTCAGCAGGAAGCCGCTGGCGCCCGCGGAGAGCCCCGCGAAGGCGTACTCGTCGAGGTCGAAGGTGGTGAGGATGATGATGCGGCTGGCGGGGTTCGCCGCCACGATGGCGCGGGTGGCCTCGATGCCGTCGAGCCCGGGCATCCGCACGTCCATCAGCACGACGTCGGGGGTGAGCCGGGCGGTGGCGGCGATCGCCTCGCGGCCGTCGCCGGCCTCGCCCACGACCTCGAGGTCGTCGTACGACTCGATCACCATGCGCATGCCGAGGCGGATGAGCTGCTGGTCGTCGACGAGGAGCACCCGGATGCGGGCGGGGGCGTCGGTCATGGGGTGCCTTCCTGAGGGAGTGAGGTGGGCGCGGGAACAGGCGCCGGGTCGCCCAGCCGCGCCGCCACGCGCCAGCCGCGGGTGCCGAGCGGCCCGGCGGTGACCGTGCCCCCGTGCACCTGCACGCGCTCCCGCAGCCCGATCAGGCCACGGCCCGAGCCCTCGGAGGCGGCGGCGCGCGCCGGCTCGAGTCCGTCGTCGAGCACCGTGATCGAGATGCCGGCCGCGTCGTAGCGCAGCTCGACGTCGACCCGGTCGACGTCCATCGCGTAGCGGAGCGCGTTCGTCAGGGCCTCCTGCACGACCCGGTAGACGCTGAGCTGCAGCACCGAGTCGGCAGGAGGGCTGCCGATGCTCGTGAAGCGCACCGGCAGACCGGCCGCACGGAAGGTCGCGACGAGCTCGGGCAGATCGGTGACGCCGGGCTGCGGGGCGAGGGCCGCGGGCGACGACCCGGCGACGCCCGGCCCGCTGTCGTCGTCGGCGAGCACGCCGAGGGAGCGGCGCATGTCGGTGAGCGCCCGGCGGGCCGTCGCACCGGTCTGCCGCACGGCCTCCTGCGCCGAGGCGGGCGCCGTGCCCGAGCGGGCGAGGCTCGCCTCGGCGCCGTCGCTGAGCGCGACGATCACGGTGAGGCTGTGGGCGACGATGTCGTGCATCTCCCGGGCGATGCGGGCGCGCTCGGAGGCGACCGCGAGCTGGGCCCGCTGGTCGCGCTCGCGGGCGAGCTGGGCGGCCCGCTCCAGCAGGGCGTCGATGTAGCGGCGCCGGTTTCCGAAGGTGATGCCGACGAGGGTCGCGATGACGCAGAGGAACGCGATCAGGATGCCGAACGCCACCGTCGCGATCGGGTCGCCGGTCTGCAGCGCCGTCGCCAGCACGCCGGTGCCCGCGGCCGCGGCGGTGCCGATCCAGGCCGCTCGGGTGGATCGATAGACGGCCAGGGCGTACAACGCGAACAGCACGGGCGAGACGTCGAGCTGCGGCCCGTCGGGCGAGGGCAGCAGCATCGCAGCGATGCAGATGCCCGCCGTGATCACCGGCACGTGCCGGCGGAACAGCAGCGCCACCGCCACGGCCGCCGCGCCGTAGAGCAGCATCGCCGGGAAGAGCGGGCTGCTCGTCACCGGGTCGTCGCCGAACGGGGAGCCGACCAGCACGGCGATGGCCGACACGAGCGCCCAGATGCCCATCGGCACCGCGTAGGTGCCGGCGATCAATCCGTCGAGCAGCCACGGGTGCCGGTTGAAGAACGAGCGGATGAAGCCCGGCGGTTTGGGCAGACGCAGGTCCTCGGCGCTCGGCGGGGGTACCGCCGGCGCCGAGGTCCGGATGCCCGGGCCCGAGGGCCCCGTCGTCACCACTGTCAGGCATCCCTCCGGCGCATCAGGATCGCCGCGGGCACTGCGAACAGGGCGATCCACCCGAGCATAACCAGCACGGACTGCCAGGGCTCGAAGACCCCGCCGCCGAAGAACAGCGTCTGGCCGGCCGAGCCGGGCAGCCAGTCGGCGAGCACCGAGGCCCAGTCGGCGGCGATGAACGAGATCACCGAGGGCACGACGAGCAGCAGCCCGACCGCCGCGGCGATCCCGCCCGCCGTGTGCCGCAGCAGGGCTCCGATGAAGAAGGCGACGAGCCCGATCAGCGCGAGGTAGCCGGCGGCGCCGACCAGGTGGCCCCAGACCTCGACGTCGGCGAGGTCGCTCTCGACGCCCTTGGCCTGGAGCATCGGCCAGGTCACGGCGTAGCTCGCCAGCACCGAGACCAGGCCGACGACGAAGCTCGTGACGCCGAACAGCAGGGCCTTCGCCCAGAGCACCGGAAGGCGCGTGGGCACCGCGGTCAGGCTCGAGCGGATCTGCCCGGTGCCGTACTCGCCGGTGATGACGAGCACGCCGAGCACCGAGATCACGAGCTGGTTGAACAGGATGCCGAGGGTCGACACCTGCACGGCGGCCTGCGCGGCGGCGGCGGGGTCGGCTCCGGCCGCCGCCGTCAGCTCCTGGG
Source organism: Herbiconiux sp. VKM Ac-1786 (assembly GCF_015350805.1). Lineage (GTDB taxonomy): Bacteria > Actinomycetota > Actinomycetes > Actinomycetales > Microbacteriaceae > Herbiconiux. The sequence continues at coordinate 789,540 of NZ_JADKSG010000001.1, forward strand.
GCTGGGTGAGCACGAGCAGCGCGCCCATGCCGATCTGCAGGGCGATCAGGATCGCGTACGCCCAGACGGTGGAGCGCAGGGTGGTCAGCTTGATCCACTCGCTGCGGAGGATCCCGGTGAAGCGCAGCCGCGCATCCGGAACCGGCTGGAGCGTGACCCGCGCGGTGGCGGGGGCGGTCGTCGCGGCGCTCATCGGGCCACCTCCTCGGTGACGGCAGCGGCCGGTTCACCGGTGAGGGCGCCCGTGCGGTACTCGACCTCGTCGCGGGTGAGCGAGAGGTACGCGTCCTCGAGCGAGCCCTGCACCAGGGTCAGCTCGTGCAGCGGCACCCCGAGGGCCGCCGCCACGTCGCCGATCGCCTCGGCCCGGGCTCCGCGCACCTCGATGGTCGTGGCGTCGACGCTCGTGACGGTGATGTCGGGCTGACCGAGCCGGCCGGCGATCTCGTCGATGCGCGGGCTGCGCACGCGCACGAAGCCGCCGGTGGAGCCGAGGATGTCGGCGACCGGGGCGTTCGCCACCACGCGCCCCTTGCCGAGCACGATGATGTGGTCGGCGGTCAGCGCCATCTCGCTCATCAGGTGGCTCGACAGCAGCACCGTGCGGCCCTCGGCCGCGAGCTGCCGGGCGAAGCCGCGCACCCAGAGCACGCCCTCGGGGTCGAGGCCGTTGACGGGCTCGTCGAGGATGAGGGTGGCCGGGTCGCCGAGCAGCGCTGCGGCGATGCCGAGCCGCTGCCCCATGCCGAGCGAGAAGCCGCCGACGCGCTTGCGGGCGACGCTCTCGAGGCCGGTCAGGCCGATCACCTCGTCGACCCGCCGCACCGGGATGCCGTGGGTGGCCGCGATGGCGCGGAGGTGGTTGCGGGCCGAGCGGCCGGTGTGCACCGCCTTCGCGTCGAGCAGCGCGCCGACCTCGCGGAGCGGCGCCCGGTGCTCGGCGTAGGGCCGGCCGTTCACGGTGACGCGGCCGGAGGTCGGCCGGTCGAGGCCGACGATCATCCGCATCGTGGTGGACTTGCCCGCGCCGTTCGGGCCGAGGAAGCCCGTCACCTGCCCGGGGCGCACCGTGAAGTCGACGCTGTCGACGGCCGTCCGGGCGCCGTAGCGCTTGGTCAACGAGGTGGCTTCGATCATGGGCTCTCGTGCTCCTGTGCTCGTAATTCGCGCGCTCTCTGCGCCGATTCCACGCTACGGATGCCCGTGCCGCCCCTCATCGGACCCCGGTGCCGTGCGGCTGGTACCGGGGTACGAACCTACGACGTCTTCTTCTGCTTCTTCTCCTCCACCGGAAGGGTGCCGGCGGCCCGGGCGGCCTTGTAGTACTCGCGGGCCTCGCTCTGACGGGCCTTCTCGGCACCGCTCGCGATCGAGGCGCGGATGTGCTCGGGGCCGTAGCCGAAGGCGTTCACCAGGTCCTGCGCGTGCGGGCGCAGGCGGGCCGAGAGCCGCTCGGTGTAGAGGCCCACGGCGCGGGCGCGGCTCGGGGAGAGCCGGCCGTTCATCAGGTACCAGGCGAGGTGCTTCTCGATCAGGCCGAGGCCGAACAGGTCGCGGAGCCAGGTCAGCACGACGCGGGTGCCGTCGTCGAGGCCGTCGGGGCTCGTGCCGTCCGACCCCTCAATGGCCTCGGTGAACGCCTCCCACTGCAGCAGCTCGGCATGGGCCCTGGCCGCTTCGATGATCTCGGACTGGTGCAGGTTGAACAGGTCGGCCGCATCCTTCTTCGACAGCTTGGCCGCAGGGCGGAGCTTGCCGGCGACCTCGCCGACCATCGTCTCGACCCGGTCGGTGAGCAGCTGGCGCTGGGCCGCCGACTCGCGCAGCTGGCCGACCGAGCGAGCGGTCGAGCCGAGGTCGGCGACGGTCTGCGCGAAGGAGCGGAGCCCGGAGCCGTTGACGGTGCGACCCGCGGCCTGCTCGACGACGTAGCGGGCGAGCACCCCGAAGTCGGCCTTGGCGAAGCGGCGGCCGTAGTCGCTCAGCAGCCGCTTGGCGACGAGCTGCAGCAGCACGTGGTTGTCACCCTCGAAGGTGGCGTAGACGTCGAGGTCGGCGCGGAGCCCGACCAGGCGGTTCTCGGCGAGGAAGCCGGCCCCGCCGCAGGCCTCGCGGGCCTCCTGCAGCGTGTCGAGCGCGTGCCAGGTGCTGAGCGGCTTGAGCGCCGCGGCGAGGGTCTCCAGGTCCTGCCGGCCCTCGTCGGTGTCGGCGACGCCCGAGAACACCTCGTCGAACTTCGTCAGCAGCTGCTCGTGGGCGAAGCTCGCGGCGTAGGTGGTGGCGAGCTTGGGCATCAGGCGCTTCTGGTGCAGCTGGTAGTCGAGCAGCACCTCCTCGTCGGTGTCGCTGCCCGCGGTGAACTGGCGGCGCTCGTTGCCGTAGGTCACGGCGATGGTGAGCGCGATCTTCGCGGCGGCCACCGAGGCGCCGTCGAGCGAGACGCGGCCCTGCACGAGGGTGCCGAGCATGGTGAAGAAGCGGCGGCCGGGGCTCGCGATGCTACTGGAGTACTCGCCGTCGGCGCTGACGTCGCCGTAGCGGTTCAGCAGGTTCTCCCGCGGGATGCGCACACCGTCGAAGTGCAGCCGCCCGTTGTCGATGCCGTTCAGCCCGCCCTTCAGGCCGTCGTCCTCCCCGCCGATGCCGGGCAGGAACTCGCCCGTGGCCGCGTCGCGGATCGGCACGTAGAAGGCGTGCACGCCGTGGTTGACGTTCTTCGTGATCAGCTGCGCGAAGAGCACCGCGGCGATGCCGTGCTTCGCGGCGTTGCCGAGGTAGTCCTTCCAGGCACCCCGGAACGGGGTGTCGATCACGAACTCGCCGGTGGCCTCGTCGTAGGTGGCCGTGGTGCCGATGGCGGCGACGTCGGAGCCGTGCCCCGTCTCGGTCATGGCGAAGGCACCGGGCACCTCGAGGCTCATGATGCCGGGCAGGAAGGTGCGGTGGTGGTACTCGGTGCCGAGGTGCAGCACGGCGGCGCCGAACAGGCCCCACTGCACGCCCGACTTGATCTGCAGGCTCGGGTCGGCGGTGACGAGCTCCTCGAAGCCCGCGATGTTGCCGCCGTGGTCGTCCTCGCCGCCGACCGACTTGGGGAAGGCGCGGTGCACCTGACCGTCCTCGACCAGCAGCTTCAGCTGGCCGAACACGCGTTCGCGGTGCTCGTCGACGCTCTGGCCCTCGATGCGCTGCATCTCGGGACGGGCGGTGAGCTCGCGGGCGGCGAGCCGCACCTCGGCCCAGGTGCCGAGGAGGTAGCGGCCGAGCCACTCGACGTCGGTGCGGGCGACGACCACACCGCTGCCCGTGGCCCGCTTGGGCAACCGGGCCGAGGCGTCGAGCTCGCTGTCGATGCGGGCGGCGTCGGTGTCGGCCTTGGGGTCGATGCCCTGCGTGTTCTCGATCGTGTTCGTCATCGTCATCCTCGTCGTCGTGGCTGATTCCACGGTAGGAGGAGCGCCGTCGAGGGCGAAACGGCCGGTGACGGGCCTACAAACGGGGGGCGAGGGGGTGCGTGGAGCACTGTGGACATCCCACAGTCGTTCTCAGGATCCACCCACCGAGGCAGACAAAGAGCCGGGGTCGGCCCGCGGGGCGGTGCGGCCGCGCATCCGCTCGGCGACCGCCAGCAGGATCGTCACCAGGGCGAGCACGGCGAGGGCCTGAGCCGCGAGGTCGACGGCGGTCGCGAGACCGAGGGCCGTCGCCGCGGCGCCCGCCGCGACCGCGGTGAGCGCCTGGAGGAGGTAGGAGAAGAGGTACACGAGCGACAGCACGGCGCCTCGGTGGGCCGACGGGGCCGCCCGGTTCGCGAGGCCGAGACCGCCGGTGAAGGAGAAGGAGTAGCCCACGCCGCCGACGATGCACCAGGCGAAGAACAGCGGGAGCGACCCCGAGGAGGCGGTGGCCGCCATCAGGCCGAGGCCGGCCAGCGAGATCACGCCGCCGGTCACGATGGCCGGCACGGGGGGCACCCGGCCGAGCAGCAGCGCCGTCGCGCCGATGGTCGCCGAGGAGACGCCGAGCAGCGCGCCGACCACCAGGAGGTCGGTGGTGCCGGTCAGCTCCCGCGCCATCTGGGCGCCGAGCGAGAGGAAGATCGCACCGATGCTGTAGGCGGTCGAGACCGAGAGGGTCGCCGCGGCGAAGGCCAGGGCGATGCCGCGCGGGAGGCGGAGGGCCTGCGGGCGGAGGGCGGAGCGCGCATCCTGACCCGCCACCGCTGCCGGACGGTCGTCGGGAGTCAGCAGCACGGCGACGAAGGCGAGGAGCGCGAGGGCGCCGAGCACGACGAAGCCGAGCACGAGCGGCAGCGGGGCGTACTGGGCCAGGAGGCCCGAGACGACCAGCGCGAGCGTGAGGCCGGTGGAGGTCGAGACGGTCGTCATCGAGCTCGCCCGCCGCGGGTTGGCCCAGAGCGTGTTCTCGACCAGGGCGGCGCTGGCCGCGCCGAGGGCGAACCCGGTTCCGACGCCCTGCATTATGCGGCCGGCGAAGAGCCAGCCGACGTTGGGCGCCAGCGCGAACACGAGCGCGGCGACAGTGAGCAGCGCGATGCCGATCAGCATGGCGCGGCGGCGGCCGATCGCGTCGCTGATGCCGCCGAACAGCAGCAGCACGACGAGCAGGGCCACCGGGTAGGCGCCGAAGACCGACGTCGTCACCACCGGCGGCAGCGACCACTCGGCGGCGTAGACCGGGTAGAGCACGCTCGCCGCGCCGCTGGACCAGAGGCAGAGCGCGAGCACCGCGGCGGCCGACCAGAAGGTGCCCCGCCGGCCGAAGCGCGCTGTCGTCATTCGGCAACAGTACGCGCCGGGCGGGCCCGGCCGGCCGGGGTGTGCTCGGGCGGGGCGCGGTCGGGCCGGCCCCGGTCAGTCGGGGGTCGCGCCGCCCGGGTCGTTGCGGTGCATCGCGCGGCGCACGCGCTCGACCACGCCCGAGGCGGGCGGCTCGTTGTAGGCGTTCGCGGGCTCCTGGCCCGACATCGCGGCGATGGCCGCCATCACGTCGTCGGTCAGCCTCCGTCGCGCCCGCGCCGAGCCGGCCTCGCCGTAGCCCGCCGACTCGATCGGCTCGCCGAAGCGGATGGTCACCGGCGTCACGCGGGGAACGCGCGCGCCGTCGGGTTGGAGGTTCTCGGTGCCGCTCAGCGCGACCGGCACGATCGGGCATCCGGTGGTCAGGCCCAGCCACGCGACCCCCGTGCGCCCCCGATAGAGCCGGCCGTCGCGGGAGCGGGTGCCCTCGGGATAGATGGCGAACGCGCCGCCCGCCTCGAGCACCTCGCGGCCGCGCTCGAGCGAGTCCTGGGCCGCCGTGGCGCTCTCGCGGTCGACCGGGATCGCGCCGATCGACTCGAAGAACGTCTTCGACACGCGCCCCTTCAGCCCCTCGCCGGTGAAGTACTCCTGCTTGGCGAGGAAGCGCACGTCGCGCGGGGCGATCACGGTGATCACCACGCTGTCCATGAAGCTGAGGTGGTTGCTCGCCAGCAGCACGGCGCCCTCGCGCGGAACGAGCTCCCGCCCGATCACGATGGGCCGGTAGACGGCGCCGGCGAGGGGACGGGCGAGGCCCCGGGCGATCGTCTTGAACATGCCCCGATGCTCGCACGAGTCGCATGCCGTGCGGGCTATGGTGCTGCTCACTGCTTTTCGCTGCTCACTGCGTTTTCATAGGCGGCTGCGGCATCCTCATAATGGTTGTCGCTTCAACCTGCCCTGCTCCCGTTCGTCGAAATGAGACCCGTGCCCTCCGAACCCTCCTCCTCCGCCGTGCCCCCGAAGGCCAAAGACCAGGCCAAGAAGCTCACGGTCAAGCAGGAGCGCGAAGCCCGCCGCGCCGAGAAGGTCGCGCAGATGGTCGCGCAGCAGAAGAAGCAGCAGCGCAACCGCCGCATCGGCATCTTCGGCGGTGCCGCGGCCGGCCTGATCGCGCTCGGACTCGTCATCACCTTCGTGGTCACGAGCGCCGAGCCCAAGGTCGACCCGGCGTCGATCTCGATCGGCGAGCTGCAAACCTACGACAACCTCACCTCGAACCACGTCTCGACCACCGTCGACTACGCGCAGACTCCTCCGGCGGGCGGCGACCACAACGCGGTCTGGCTGAACTGCGGTGTCTACGACCAGCAGGTGCCCAACGAGAATGCCGTGCACGCGCTCGAGCACGGCGCCGTCTGGGTCACCTACGATCCCGCCCTCGTCGACGAGGCCGGCGTCGAGACCCTGCGCTCGAAGCTGCCCGACACCTACGTCGTGCTCTCGCCCTACGAGGGCATCGCCGCCCCCGTCGTCGCCTCCGCCTGGGGCAACCAGGTCTTCCTCGACGGTGTCGACGACGAGCGCCTCGGCGACTTCGTGCAGAAGTTCTGGCGCTCGAACGACGCCCCCGAGCCCGGCGCCGCGTGCACCGGCGGGCTCGACGCGGCCGGCAAGGTGGCCTGAGCCGGGTGCCCGACACCACGCCTGCTGACTCCTCGCTCGCCGGTTCCTCGCTGGTGACCGGGGCTCCGGATGCTCGGCGCCCCTCGCGCGGCCGCCTCACCCTCGCGGCGATCGTGGCCGCGGTGCTCGTGGCGGTCGTGGCGTTCTCGGCCGGCTGGCTCGCCGCGCCCCGCACCGCGACGCCCACGGACACCGGCGTCGAGGCCGGCTTCGCCCGCGACATGCAGACCCACCACGACCAGGCCGTCCAGATGGCCCTGATCATCCGCGACCAGAGCGACGACCCGGCCATCCGCTCGCTGGCCTACGACATCGCGACCTCGCAGGCGCAGCAGTCGGGCCAGATGTACGCGTGGCTGAACTCCTGGGGCCTCCCCCAGGCCTCGACCCAGCCCGAGATGACGTGGATGCTCCAGCCCACCCTCGACGGCTCCGACGCCCACGGCCACGGCGCCGCTGCCTCGGCCTCCACGGCCGGGCCTTCCCCCGACGGCGACGCCGTCGCCCCCGCGGCCGGCACCACCGGCACTCCCGCGCCCATGGTGCCCGGCGAGCCCATGCCGGGCATGGCGACCTCCGCCGACCTCGACCGCCTCGCCTCCCTCACCGGCACCGAGGCCGAGACCCTCTTCCTCCAGCTGATGATCGCCCACCACCAGGGCGGCGTCGAGATGGCCGAGGCGGCGCTCTCCCGCACCACGAACCCGCTCGTCACCGCCCTGGCGAAGGCCATCGTCTTCGCCCAGTCGGGCGAGATCCAGTACATGCAGGAGCTCCTGGCCGCCCGCACCTGACCGCATCCCGACCCGGCTGCACCGCACCAGGGTCAGAACGAGATGAAATTGCCGTTGTCGTAGATGAGGAAGCTCTGCGCCGCCTCGGGGACGATGTAGGCCGTGACCCCGGTGAAGGACGACCCGGGGTAGAGCGTCGGACCGTCACTCATCGACGACATCCCGTCACCCAGCACGAGGAACTCGCTGTCGTAGCGGTTGCCCTCCGCCGTGGCGAGCGACAGGTCCCACTCGGCCAGCGACGGCTCCACGCCGTCGGGATCGATCCCCGTCATCGTCAACTGGACGACCACGTACTTGAACCCGGCCGGGGCGTCACTGTTGAACTGGTTCCACTCCTTGACGAGGGCGTTGGCGTTCGCGTCGACGACGGAGGCGCTGAGGGAGTACTTCTCGCCGCCGAAGATGCCCTTCGCCACGTACGGCTGAGGATAGGGGTTCGTTGCCGACCCCAGGTCGGCGGCCGGCGCCGCGGGCTTCGCCGGCTCGGGCTTCGCCGGCTCCGGTTCGGCGGCCGGCTGCTCGGCCGCGCTCGGAGCCGGGGTCGCGGTCGCTGCCGGTTCCGCCGCCGGGGCGGCCGTCTGCTCGACCGACGTCTCGAGCGGCACGCTCACGACGATCTCGTCCTGGCCCGACGAGGTGGGGTTGCTCAACGCGGCGCCGAAGACGATCGCGACGATGAGACCGGTCAGAGCCGCGATGGCCCCGAGCGCCAGTCCGATGAAAGCCAGCACCCGGGGCTGCTTGTTCTTCAGGGCGAACACGGCGAGCAGCACGGCACCGACGCCGAGCAGCAGGCCGAGCCAGGGAACCAGGCCCGTGAGGAACGCCACGATCCCGACGATGAGCGCGGCGATCGCGAGCCCCTGAGGCGTCGCACGAGAGGGAGCCGCCGGAGCTCCGACCGGCGGAGCCTCCAGAACGGCGACGGGGACGGGTGCCGCCGGAGCCGGCACCTGGTCGTGCCACGACGCCCCGTCCCAGTACCGGAGCTCATTGTTCGCGTGCGGTGCCGGATACCAACCGGCAGGCGTCGATTCAGACATATGTAGTTTTCCCCCAACGTGGCGCAGCGCCGATCGGCGCCGTTGAAACCTACCGGAGCGCGTCCGTCCTCGGCTCGCCCCAGAACTGGGGATTCCACGGCGCCCGGTCGACCGACACAGAGGCGGGAATACCCCGCGGGTGTAGGCGTACTACGCCCGGATCTGCTCGACGCTCATCAACGAGTACGGCGAACCCTCCGGCGGCCCGGCCGCGTCGGGTGTGCCCCCGTGCTCGTCTATGCCATCGGGGCTACTCCTCGTCGGAGGTCGAGGTCGCCCCGTCGACCACCACGATGAGCGCCTCCACCGCGGCGAGCAGGTTGTGCAGCGCCTGCTGCGACACGAACTCGTCGGGCAGCTGCTGGATGTCGAACGCGGCGGCGCTGGCGTACTTGCGGGCGTCGGCGAGCGCCGACTCCTCACGGAATGTGGCCACGGGGAACCCCTTTCGTCTGGACTGGTGTGCGACAGTCTCGCGTGCGGCGGGCGGGCGCGCATCCGACATCTGACGCATCGATCGACGGATGCGCGTACCGCTACGTCTTCGCACGGATGCGCTCGACCGGCCCACGCGGAATCATCGTGCGGAGCGTCATCGCGGCGCCGGGGAGGACCGCCGGCGGCAGCGGCGGCGAGCCGGTCGAGGTGCTGCACGGCATCTCGCTGACGGTCGCGCCCGGCGAGCTGGTGAGCGTCGTCGGGCCGAGCGGCTCGGGCAAGTCGACGCTGCTGTACTGCCTCGCCGGCCTCGAACGCCCGAGCCGGGGCGCCGTGCGCATCGGCGGCGTCGACACCACGGCGCTCTCGGCGCGACGGTTCGCGCAGCAGCGGCGCAGCACCATCGCGTTCGTCTTCCAGTCGTACAACCTCATCCCCTCGCTGACCGCGGCGCAGAACGTGATCCTCCCCGCCCGGCTGGCGCGGCGGGCGGTCACCCTCGTCGAGGTGCTCAGCAGGGCGTGACGGGTTTCAGGCCATCCTCTGGTCGTCAGAGCCCCGGCCTCGCACGGTCGGGGTGGGAGTGGGCCCCGCCTGGTCCGGGCCGGGGCCCGCCTGGTCCGGGCCGGGGTCTCGCATGGTCTGGGCCGGGTAGGCGCCGTAGCGCGCCAGGTACAGGGCGGCGAAGCGCGAGGGGTGCGTGAAGTGCCACAGGCGGGCGATCTCGTTCACCGTCGTCGTCGTGCGGCCCGTCTGCCGCCGCGTGGCCTCCGTCACGAGGTCGTCGTGGGCCCGGGCCAGGCGCACCCGGCGCAGGTAGGTCAGGGGCGTCGTGCCGAGGGTGGCCCGGAAGGCGTGCTGCAGGCCGCGCTCGGAGAGATGCGCCGCGGCGGCGATCTGCGCGATCCCGATCGGCTCCCCGGCCTCGGCATGGATGAACCGGCAGGCGATCGCGACCGAGTCGTTGTGGTGCACCGGGTACTGCACGCGGCCCCCTCGCCTGGCAGGCGCGATGCCTGCCCGCCGACCCTACGGCGCGGGCTCGACGCGGTGCGCGGGTTGTCGCGCCGAGGTGGCTACCTGTCGCGAAATGCCCCAAGGCAGGGGCACGATCTACGATCGAGGCATGCCAGCGACAACGAGCGCCAGGATGATCGTGCTCAACGGCGGGTCGAGCTCGGGCAAGTCGTCCGTGGCCCGCGCGCTGCAGGAGCTCCTGCCCGGGATCTGGCTGACGTTCGGCGTCGACACCTTCATCGAGGCCCTCCCCGGCCGCGGCGACAGCCCGCGATCCGGCATCGTCTTCGATGCAGACGGCGCCGTGCTGCTCAGCGACGAGTACACGCGACTCGAAGACGCCTGGTACTCCGGACTCGGTTCGATGGTCGCCTCGGGGGCTGACGTCATCCTCGACGAGGTGCTGCTGTCCGGGAGCGCCGGACAGCGACGCCTTCGCGCGGCGCTCGGTGCCGAGACGCTGATCTGGGTCGGCGTCCGCTGCGATCCCGACGTCGCGGCGGCACGCGAGGCCGCACGCGGCGATCGGGTGGCGGGCATGGCGCGGCGGCAGGCATCCGCCGTCCACACCGGCGTCTCCTACGACGTGGAGGTCGACACCACGTCCCACTCACCCGCTGAGTGCGCCCGGGTCATCGCCGACTTCCTGCGCTCGACCACTCCGCAGGCCGCCGAGGAGGCGCCCGACTCGACCGGCTAGTGGCCTTCGGCCTGGTAGACCTTCCGGAACGCGTCCTTGCGGGCGATCTTCCCGTCGCGGAACTCGTAGATGTCGCAGCCGCGCGTGGTCAGGATCTTCCCGTCCGGGCCCGCCCCCGTGAACGACCAGGTGGCCGCACCGCGGGTCCCGGCGATGATGGGGTTCTCCTCCTCGTGCCGCTCCTGCCCCGTGTCGAAGGCGAGCATCAGCGCGAAGCCCTCCCGCACCTGCTCCTTCCCCGACCAGGTCTGACCGGGCTCAGGGCCGACGGATGCGCTGTAGACGCAGTCGTCGGTGACGTGGCTCATCAGAGCGTCGAGGTCGCGGCGGGTCCAGGCGTCGCTGAACGCCGCCAGCACCTCGGGCGTCATGTGACTCGTGCTGTTCTCGGACGGAGAGGAATCGGTCATGAGTGAACTCTGGCATCGACCCGCCCCGAAGTCCCGAAAATCTTGCTCCGTGCGTATTCTGGGCCTCAAGCCCGCCGCCGTGCCAGGGAGAACACGATGACTCCAGCCTCACCGACCGATCCGCCGGAGACCGCTCTCGCCCGCCGCGCGGTGCTGCGGGCCGCCGTCTGGAGCGCTCCGGTCGTGGCGCTCGCCGTCGCCACCCCGCTGGCCGCGGCATCGATCGTCGACGTGGGCGCGTACCGCCTGACCTCCTCCTGCTCGGTGCCGGGATCGGGCCGCCCCGGTCTCCTCCTCACGGCCGGTCCCACCGCGGCGGTGCCCGAGCGCACGACGATCTCCGTCTCCGTCACGGGCGTGACGACGATCGGCGAGCTCACCGTCACCGGCGTCGGCGCGATCGTCAACGACCTGGGTGCCACGTCCCGCCTCGTCGTGCTGACGTCGCCGCTGCCGGCCGGCGCGACGATGACGATCAGCACGACCCTGTCGACCTCGATCACCACCCGGTGGACGCTCCGGGCCGCCTCGACCCTGCCGCGAGACCACGTCGCCACCGGAGCCACCCCCGACGCCACCCTCAGCTCCCTCAGCTGCCGCGCCTGAGAGCAGTCCGCCCGACGCGGCCGCGGTCGGCATCCACGAGCGCCACCCAGCCCGCCCCGGCGGCGGTCAGCCGCGCCATCCCGGCCAGCGGCTGGCGACAGCGTCGCTGCGGGATGCGCTCGGCCGCGGCTAGCCCGCGATCGCGGTGAGTCGGTGCAGCTCGGCGACGACGGCCGCCACGAGGGTGTCGTCGCCGAGCGCGGTGCGGAGCTCGGCCGGCCCGGCTGCGGCGAGCGCCTCGACCGCCGCTCGCACCGATGGCGCGCGCCCCGCCTCGAGGGCCGACGGATGCACGTACGAGCGCCGCGCGACCGCGCGGGTGTTGCCCAGCAGCTCGGCCGCCGCGTCGTACGCCCGCAGATCGGGGCGGGCCGAGCGGGTGCCGCCGGGCGGCACGGCCCCCGCCGTGACGGCCGCCGCCGCCGCGGTGCCGCCCCAGGTGCGGAAGGTCTTGGCGGTGGCGGGCGCCGTCGTGGCCCCGTGGATGTACGCGTTGACCGCCGCGCTGCCGACCACGTAGCGGCCGCCCGCCGCTTCGACCGAGAAGAGCGGGTCGTCGTCGCCGGGCGCATCCGCCACCAGTCGCTCGATCACCCGGGCGACCGGTTCGTCGACGACGACCACGTGCCAGGGCCGGTGCTCCTTGCCGATGAAGGTGAACTCGATGGCGGGGCCGTCGACGCGGACGTGCCGCGGGGTGAGCGTCGTCAGCCCGTAGGTGTGGTTGTCGCGGGCGTAGCGCTCGGTGCCGACGCGGAAGAGTCCGCAGTCGATCAGGCGCACGGCCGCGGCGGTGGCGCGGCGGACCGCGTGGGCGGGGTCGTCCGCATCGGCGAGCAGGTGCTGCTCGACCCGGGTGCGCAACGCGGGCAGGGAGGCGCCGAACGGGAGCAGTTCGGCGAACTTGTGCACGGCGGCGTCCTGCTGCGCCGCTGTGGAGTAGCGGTACTGGGTGCGGCCGCGGGCGTCGACGCCGGTGGCCTGCACGCGCGCCTCCGGGTCGGGTGACGCCCAGACGTCGCGCCAGGCCGGGGGGATGCTCAGCGCCGCCAGACGGGCGAGCGTACCCGCGTCGGTCACGGGTGATCCGTCGTCGTCGACCCAGCCCGGGGCGGGAGCGTTCCGTCGGTGCAGACCGGTGGCCCGGCAGAGCCGCGCGGCCGAGGGGAGCGAAGACTGCATACCCGACCGTAGTCATGCGAGCGCTCGGGCGCGGTACGTCAGATGACGGTTGTGAGCGGGCGCGCATCCGCGGGATGGTTCTGAGGGAGCAGTAAGCAGGCGGCCGTCTTCACGGAGGACGGTCCTATTTCGAGAGAGATGAGACGACCATGACCGACCAGATCGAGACCCTGATGAAGGCCAACCTGCACGAGGTCTTCGGCCAGCGCGACCCCGCCCTGAGGCGCGCTGCGATCGAGCGCACCTACACCGAGGACGTGGTGTTCCTCGACCCCGACGAGGTCGTCGAAGGCTGGGACGCCCTGGACGCCAAGGCCGGAGCGCTGCTCGAGGGCGCCCCCGGCTTCGTGTTCTCGGAGGCCGGCTCGATCTACGTCAACCACGACATGGGGTACCTGGCGTGGAACCTGGGGCCCGAGGGGCAGCCGCCGGTGGTGCGGGGTGTGGACTCGTGCTTCATCCGCGACGGGCGCATCGCGAAGGTGTACACGCTGCTGCTGAAGGACTGACCTCCTCCCGCTCGCCCGGCCCGCCGTCGTACGCTGGACGACGACGGGCCGAGCGGCGCGCCCGTCCGGTGGGAGGTCGGGGCGATGAGCGACACGGACACGACCGGTGCCGCCTCGCGTCTCCGGCTCGCCCTCAGCGCCCCGGATGCGTCGTCCCGCCTGCAGGCCGCGCTCACCGCGGGCACCCGGCCGGCCGACGCCTATGCGCGGGTGCTCGTCGGCCAGTGCCGGGTCGAGCCCGACTTCTTCGTGCGGGACATGCTCACCTGGGCGCTCACCCGCCACGACCGCGACACCGTGGTCGAGCTGCTCCTGCCGGAGCTCGACTCCCCGATCGCCCAGGCCCGCAGCCAGGCTCTGCACACGCTGTCGAAGGTCGGCGACCCGCGCGCGTTCCCGGCGATCACGGTCGCCCTGCTGACGGATGCCGACGACATCGTCGCCCGCAACGCCTGGCGCACCGCCTCGGGCCTGGCGCCCGACGACGCGCACCGGGCCTCCCTTGCCACCACCCTGGTGACCCAGCTCGGGCGCGGTGACCGCGACCTCCGGCTCAGCCTGACGCAGTCGTTCGTGCGCCTCGGCGAAGCGTCGCGCGCCGCTCTCGACACCGCGTCGACGGATGCCCGCCCCGACGTCCGGGCCCACGCCCTCGCCACGGCGCACCTGCTCGCCGACCCCGAGGCCGACTTCGACGTGGCGATGGCAGCCGCCGTCGCTGCCGCCCGCGAGCAGGCGCCGCAGACCTCTGCCCCGCCGGCCACCCCCGACGACCGCACGGGCTCCGACTGGATTCCCGACTAGCGGAAGTCGCCCAGCTGACGATCGAGGGGCACGGTTCCTTCCACGGTGACGTCGCCCGTGTGGGCGGTGGTGACCGTCTCGATCAGGACGATGTGCACCTCCTCCTTCGCCACGGGGTTGTGCTGCACGCCTCGGGGCACGATGTAGAACTGCCCCGGCCCGAGCTCGACGTCGTCGGCGCCCTCGAGCTGGATGACCAGGTGGCCCGAGACGACGAGGAACATCTCGTCCTCGTTCTCGTGGGCGTGCCAGACGAGCTCGCCGAGAAGCTTCGCGACCTTCACGTACTGGTCGTTCACCCGCCCGACGACCCGCGGGGTCCAGTGCGCGGTCACCCGCTCGAGCTCGGCGGCGATGTCGGTCGCAACGAAAGACGTCATCCCCCGAGTCTGCCGCCTCCCCCGCGCCTCCCGCCACCGCCCCACCCCGCGCCGCGCGCTCAGGAGCAAGCGACCCCATCCCAGGGCCGGGCACTCAGGGGTACAGCGGCGGAGCGTCCTCGTCGTCGTACGGGGGCGCCTCGTCGTAGATCGCGTCGGGCGGCACGTCGTCGAACGGCGGCACATCGTCGAAGGGAGGCTCGGCGGCAGCCGTGAACCGGGACGCACCCGGCCGCCGATTGCCGTCGCGCCGCGCGCCGCCCGAGGAGCGGCCTCGACCGCTCGAGCCACGAGCGCCGGTCGACGCGGGTGCAGCCGAGGGAGCAGCCTCACCGTCGGAATCGGGGGCCGGGAGCGACGCGGGGTCGAAGGTGCCCGCCGTGACGACCTCGACGAGGCCGGCACCGTAGGACTCCCGCTTGCGGTCGCCGATGCCCGCGATGCCCTCGAGGGCCGAGACCGTGCCGGGGCGCAGCGACGCGACCGCCGCGAGCGTCGCGTCGTGGAACACCACGTAGGCCGGCACCCCCTGCTGCTTCGCCGTGGCCGCCCGCCAGGCGCGCAGCTCCTCGAACAGCGCCGCATCGGCCTCGCTGAGATCGTCTTTCGCCGCGGACCGGCTGCCGCCGCGCGAGGAGCCCGACCCCGAGCTCGATCCGCCGCGGGTCGCCACGCGCTCGGCCTCCTTGCGCAGCTGCACCGTGCGCGCGCCCGAGAGCACCGCCGCGCTGTCGGCCGTGATGACGAGCGTGCCGTAGCCGTCGTCGTTCACCGCGAGCAGCCCCTGCGCCAGCAGCTGCCGCACGACCCCGCGCCACTGCTGCTCGCTCAGCTCGGTGCCGATGCCCCAGGTGCTCAGCTCGTCGTGCTTCCACTGCCCGACCCGTTCGGTGCGCTTGCCCCGCAGGATGTCGACGAGGTGACCCGCGCCGAAGCGCTGGTTGCGCTCGCGGTCGAGCCGCACGACGGTCGAGAGCAGCTTCTGGGCCGCCACCGTGCCGTCCCACGACTCGGGCGGCGTCAGGCACGTGTCGCAGTTGCCGCACGGCTCGCTCTTCTGCCCGAAGTAGCCGAGCAGGTTCTGCCGCCGGCAGCTCACGGTCTCGCAGAGCGCGAGCATCGCGTCGAGGTGCGCCGACAACCGGCGCCGGTGCGCGAGGTCGCCCGGCGACTCGTCGATCATGCGGCGCTGCTGCACGACGTCGTTCAGTCCGTACGCCATCCACGCCGTGGACGGCAGACCGTCGCGGCCCGCGCGCCCGGTCTCCTGGTAGTACCCCTCGACCGACTTGGGCAGGTCGATGTGCGCCACGAACCGCACGTCGGGCTTGTCGATGCCCATGCCGAAGGCGATGGTGGCAACGATCACGACACCCTCGTCGCGGAGGAACCGCGCCTGGGTCTGCGCCCGCAGCCGCGAGTCGAGGCCCGCGTGGTAGGGCATGGCGTCGACCCCGTTCGCCGCCAGGAACTGCGCCGTCTTCTCGACGGTGTTGCGCGACATCGCGTAGACGATGCCCGCGTCGCCCGAGTGCTCCGAGCGGATGAACGACAGCAGCTGCTTGCGCACCTCGACCTTCGGGTCGATGCGGTACTGGATGTTCGGCCGGTCGAAGCTCGCCACGAAGTGCTTCGCCTCGCCCATCGACAGCCGCTGCGTGATCTCTTTGTGAGTGGCCTCGGTGGCCGTGGCCGTGAGGGCGATGCGCGGCACGTCGGGCCAGCGCTCGGCCAGCTCGGCGAGCGCGAGGTAGTCGGGCCGGAAGTCGTGCCCCCACTGCGACACGCAGTGCGCTTCGTCGATGGCGAAGAGCGCGATGTCGCCGCTTTCGAGGAAGCGCTTGGTGCTCTCGCTCGACAGCCGCTCGGGAGCCACGTAGAGCAGGTCGAGATCGCCGGCGAGGTAGTCGCGCTCGACGCCGGCGCGCTCACCCGCATCCTGCGTGGAGTTGAGGAACGCCGCCTTCACACCGACGGCCTTCATGGCCTCGACCTGGTCGTGCATGAGCGCGATCAGAGGCGAGACGACGACCCCCGTGCCGTGCCGCACGAGCGACGGCACCTGGTAGCAGAGCGACTTGCCCGCACCCGTGGGCATGAGCACCACGGCGTCGCCGCCCCCGATGACGTGATCGATGACCTCCGCCTGGTCGCCTCGGAACGAGTCGTACCCGAAGACCCGGCTGAGGGTCTCGAGAGCTGCGGATGCGGTTGTTTCGGTCACGGGTCGAGCCTAGTTCGCGGGGCTGACAGCGAGGTCGCCGGGGCGGTTCTGTGGAGAAGATCCGGAGTCGCCGCGATGGTGCAGGACGGGACGCTCAGCGCGAGAGCGGCACCTCGAGCAGGCTGAAGCCCGCAGGGGGAGATGCGAGGGCCGAGTCGAGGTCTCCCCGGGTGGAGACGGTGCGGTACGACCATCCGAAAGCCTGCGCCAGGGCGGCCAGATCGACGTTCTGGGGCGTGAACATGACCCGGTCGAAGGGGTCGCGCGCCGCCGTGCCGGCCACCTCGAGGCCGTCGAAGATGGTGCCGCCGCCGTCGTTGCCGACCACGAGCTGCACTCGGGGGCGCGGCTCTCCGGGCGGCACGTTCAGGCCGCCGGCGTCGTGCAGCAGCGTGACGTCGCCGAGCAGCACGCGGGTCGTGCCCGTGCGCCCGCCCGCCGCCGAGCCCTCGGTCGCGGCGAGCGCGATGCCGATCGCGGTGGAGACGGTTCCGTCGATCCCGGCGAGGCCGCGGTTCGCGTGCACGACGATCTTCTTGCCGCCGACCGCCGTGTCGACCTCGCGGATCAGCCTCGACGCCCCCAGCACCAGCCGGTCGTGCGGCCAGGTCGCCCGCCACACGGCGTCGGCCAGGAACCGGCGCGTGACCGGAGCCCGCAGCGCCGCCAGCTCGGCCTTCGCGTACTCGCGCGCGCCGGCCACGTCGGCCGCGCCGCCCGGGATGATCAGGGGCGCGGCCACGTCGTCGGCCGCCGACTGCTCCTCGAGCAGCTCGCGCCCGGCGAAGACCCACTGCCCGGTCCAGGCCCGGGCCGCGCGGTCGCTGCGATCGTCGGGGTCGGCGGTGATCTCGTCGACGACGAGGGTCTCCGGATGCGGGACCACCGCCTCACCGTGACCCCGCACCACGATCGTGCGCACGTCGTCGCGGGCGAGGAGGGCGGGCACCTGGCGGCTGAGGGTGGGGTGTCCGAACACGACGGCGCGCTCGACCCGGCCGCCGAAGTCGGGGTGGTCGAGCAGGGTTCGGTAGGCGCTGACGAGGTTCGGGCCGAAGCGGGCGCCGCTCGAGACCTCGGCGATCAGCGGTAGGCCGGCATGCAGGGCGAAGGCGTTGGCGCGCTCGCCGGCGTCGGCCCCGGCGATGACGAGGGTGCGGGGGCCGCGGTCGAGGTGGAGGGTGCGAGGCGCTGCGACCCTGGATGCGACCGCACCGCCCAGGTGGTCGACGGATGCGTCAGCCAGGTCGTCCTCGACCGTCGCCTCCTCCGGGAGCACGTCCCCCGAGAGCGGCTCGACGAACTGCAGATTGAGATGCGCCGGTCCGGCGCCGATCATCGTCGATTCGTCACCGGCCCGCCGTGAGTCGTCGTTCCGGGTCGCGTGCCCGCCACCCCCGGGGACGGCCGGCGCCGGAGCGGACAGGGCGGCCGACAGGGCCCGGGTGGCGAGGGCTCGAGCATCCGGAAGCCGGGTGAGGGTGGGCGGGGGGACGTCGAGCTCGAAACGGGTGAAGCGGCCGAAGAGGCCCGGCTGCCACGTGGTCTGATTGGAGCCGGTGCCGCGGAGGTGCGCCGGGCGGTCGCCGCTCAGCACGATCATGGGCACGCCCGAATGGCTCGCCTCGACGACGGCGGGGAGGAGGTTCGCCACCGCCGTGCCCGAGGTGGTGACGACGAGCGCGGGCAGGCCCGACTCGCGGGCGAGGCCGAGGGCGGTGAAGGCGGCGGCCCGCTCGTCGATGCGGACGTGGAGCGTGATGCGGCCGCGCGTCTCGGCGTCGGCCAGGGCGAGGGCGAGGGCCTGCGAGCGCGAGCCCGGCGAGACGACCGCATGGCGCACGCCGAGATCGACGAAGGCGTCGACGAGCCGGTGCGCGAAGGTCGCCGCGGGGCTGACGGTCACCGTTCGGCGCGGGGGTTGTCCTGCTCGTCGTCGGTCTCGGCGAGGCGGCGCTCGAGGTCGCGGAGGCGCTCGTCGTCGTCGGGATCGCGAACAGGGCGGATGGTGCCGAGGAAGTCGGGGTCGTCGTCGGGCCCCATCGCCCGCACGGGTGGCGTGTTCGACCGGCGCCCGCGGCCGATGACCAGCCAGAGAATGCCGCCGATCGGCGTGAACAGGATGATGATGAAGACCCAGGCGACACGGGGAAGAGCTTTCACGCGCGACTTCGGCACCATCAGGCAGTCGACGAGGGCGTACACGGTGAATGCCACGACCACGATGACGAGGGCTAGGAGTACGCGAGCCATGTCGTAACTGTACCCCCGGCATCCGGGAGCGGACTGCGTGTTCGTCGTGCGCTGGGGGCGGGATTCACAGGGTCGTCCGGGTGGGTTCCGGTCGGGCTCGGGGCGGGTGCTAGGCCGGGCCGGGGCGGGGTGCTCGGCCGGGCCCGGGCGGGGTGCTCGGCCTGGCCCCGGGCAGCCCATTAGGCGGGCTTTCGAGCGGGCGGTCAGGATGCCCGTTCTAGACTCGTGGTGTGAATCCTGGACGCACGTGGCTCGTGTACACCCTCATCCGGCTGGGGATCTTCGCCGTCGTGCTCACCGTCCTCTACCTGCTGGGCATCGAACCGTGGATCGCCGCCGTGATCGCCGCGATCATCTCGCTCTGCATCTCGATCATCTTCCTGCGGAAGCCTCGCGAGGAGGCGTCGCGCACGCTCTACGAGGCGCGGCAGAACCGTGGGCAGGCGAGCCGGCCGGTGCCCGCCGCGGACTCCACGACCGCTGCACGCCGGGCGGGCTCCACCGAGGACGAGGACGTCGAGGACAGCGCCGTCGACGGCACCGACCGCCGCACTCCGTGAGTGACCGGGTGAGCAAGCCCGCCCACCCACACGCCGTGACTCAGTAGGCGAACGAGAGCCCGAGACCGACTCCGTAGAGCAGCCCGAAGAAGCTCGTGAGCTTCAGCACGGTGACGTATTCCTTGGGCGTGCGCGCGGTGAACATGATGATCGTGGCCGGCACCGTCAGCAGCAGGGTGAAGAAGACCAGCCACGCCTTCGGGTAGATCAGCGCGAAGAAGCCCAGCACGACGTAGGCGACCAGCAGCCAGACCACGTACAGGATGCGCGAGGCCGTGCGCCCGATCAGCACCGCCAGCGTGCGCTTCTTGACGAGGCGATCCTGGTCGATGTCGCGGATGTTGTTGGCCATCAGCACCGCGCAGGCGATCGCTCCGGCGGCCACTCCGCCGACCCAGCCCTCGAAGTTCACGTCGCCCGAGAGGATGAAGGTGGTGCCGGCGGTGGCGACGATACCGAAGAAGGCGAAGACGAAGATCTCGCCGAGGCCGTAGTAGCCGTAGGGGTGCTTGCCGCCGGTGTAGAACCAGCCGGCCGCGATGGCGGCGGCGCCGACGGCGAGCAGCCACCAGTGGCCGGTGATGATGACGATGGCGAGCCCGGAGGCGGCGGCCAGCCCGAAGAAGGCCAGCGCGACCACGAGCACGCGCTTCGCCGGAACGAGGCCGGACCCCGTGAGGCGGGGCGGGCCGACCCGCACGTCGTCGGTGCCGCGCACGCCGTCGGAGTAGTCGTTGGCGTAGTTGACGCCGATCTGCAGGAAGACCGCGACGAGCAGGCAGAGCGCCACGAGCGTCTTGGAGATGTCGAAGTCGCTCGCGACCATGCCGGCGCCGGTTCCGATGGCGACGGGCGCGATGCCCAGGGTGAGGGTGCGGATGCGCGCCCCCGCGATCCACGCGCCGGCCGCCGATCGCGGGCCGGCCGCGCGCGCTGTGGGCGCGCGACCCGGGGCGGGGCGGGCGCCGGTGCGCGGGGTGGCGGTGCGGGCGGGGTGGCCGGAGGGGCGCTTCTTCGTCTTGGACATCGGGCCTGATTCTATTCTCGCGACGCGGCGTCGCCTGGGAGTGGGACGGGAGCCACCCCGCCGACCCCGTGCTCCCCGCCGGGATCGGGGGCCGGGGGCGCCTGCCCTGCCGCTTGCGCCGCGCCGCTGGCCGGGGCCAGGGGCGCCTCACTGGCCGCTTGCGTCGCGCGGGGGTCGGGGGCGGGCGCGGCGACGCCGGGCGCCCCGGCCGCGACGAGACGTTCGATGAGGACCCGATCAGGCTTTCCGGATGAAAGGCGTGGAAGGTCGCGGACGTGCACGAGAGCCACGGGAGCGGCGGCGCGCCCCGCCTCGGCGACCACGGCCTCGCGGAGGCGGTCGAGGCGCGGGCCAGACAGTTCGACGACGGGCCCGTCGGCGGACGCAGCGGGGGTCGACGTGGCACCGGCCGACGCAGCTCCGGCGGCGGGGGCCTCGGTGACCACGACCGAGACCTGGCCCCAGCGGTCGCTCTCGCGGGGGACGACCACGGCCTGCTCGAAGCCGGGCTGGGCCTGGACGAGGCGTTCGACGCGGCCGAGCGAGACCTTGATGCCGCCCGAGATGATGAGGTCGTCGAGGCGGCCGGTGACGGTGACCACGCCGTCGACGACCGTGCCGGCGTCGCTCGTGCGGTACCAGCGCAGGCCCTCGTCGCTGTGGAAGCGGGCCGCCGTGAGCTCGTCGTCGCCGAGATAGCCCTCGGCCAGCGACGGGCCGGCGATCTCGAGCTCGCCCGCGTTCAGGCGCACGACGGTGCGGCCGATCGGCTGTCCGTCGTAGACGCAGCCGCCGGCGGTCTCGCTCGCCCCGTAGGTGCGCACGACGGCGAAGCCGAGGTCGAGCGCCCGCTCGCGCAGCGGATCGGGCAGGGCCTGCCCGCCGATCAGGATGGCGTCGAACCGCGCGACCGCCCGCCGGATGTCGCGGTCGGCCTCGGCCGCCTCGACCAGCCGGGCCAGCTGGGCCGGCACCAGCGAGCTGAACCGCAGCGGCAGCTCGAGCCGGCCGGCGAGGGCGGCGAAGGCCTCGGGCGAGAAGTGGCCGGGCGGATGCACGACCGGCTGCGACCCGGCGGCGATCGACCGCACCAGTACCTGCACCCCCGCCACGTAGTGCGTCGGCAGTGCGAGCAGCCACTGCCCTGGCCCACCGAGCGCCTGCTCGGACGCCGCCGCCGAGGCGAGCAGCGCGTCGGCGCTCAGCGCCACCCGCTTCGGAACCCCGGTCGACCCCGACGTCTCGATCACGAGCGCCACGGCCTTCGGCACCTCACGGGGCAGCGGCACGGCGGCCCCCGCGCCGGCATCGCCGAGCGGAGCAGCGTTCTGCATCGATGAGCCCGCCGCACCCCGCGACCCGTCACCCGCCTCGCGCGGAAGAAGCGCCGGGCCGTCGTTCGACAGCGCCTCACGCAGACGCGCGGAGAGTTCGGGGGCGGACAAACCGCTGACGACCTCGAGCGGCCGCGTCATCGGCCGACCTCCAGCCGGTGGGTGGGGTGGGTGGGGCGGGTGGGGTGCGGCATCAGTAGTGGTACGGGAAGGCCGACCAGTCGGGCGCCCGCTTCTCGAGGAAGGAGTCGCGGCCCTCGACCGCCTCGTCGCTGCCGTAGGCGAGGCGGGTGGCCTCGCCCGCGAAGATCTGCTGGCCGACCAGGCCGTCGTCGACGGCGTTGAAGGCGTATTTGAGCATGCGGATGGCCGTCGGCGACTTGCCGAGGATGATGCGGGCCCAGGCCAGCGCCTCGCCCTCGAGCTCGGCGTGCGGCACCACCTTGTTCACGGCGCCCATCTCGTAGGCGCGCTGCGCGCTGTACTCCTCGGCCAGGAAGAAGACCTCACGGGCGAGCTTCTGCCCGATCTGGCGGGCGTAGTAGGCGCTGCCGTAGCCGGCGTCGAAGGAGCCGACGTCGGCGTCGGTCTGCTTGAAGCGGCCGTGCTCGGCGCTCGCGATGGTGAGGTCGCAGACCGCGTGCAGCGAGTGGCCGCCACCGGCCGCCCAGCCCGGAACGACCGCGATGACGACCTTCGGCATGAAGCGGATGAGCCGCTGCACCTCGAGGATGTGCAGCCGGCCCGCACGCGCGGGGTCGATGCCCGCCGCCGTCTCTTCATCGGAGTACTTGTAGCCGTCGCGGCCCCGGATGCGCTGGTCGCCCCCGCTGCAGAACGCCCAGCCGCCGTCGCGCGGGCTCGGGCCGTTGCCCGTGAGCAGCACCACGCCCACCCGCGGGTTCTGCCGGGCGTCGTCGAGGGCGCTGTAGAGCTCGTCGACCGTCTTCGGCCGGAAGGCGTTGCGCACCGCGGGCCGGTTGAAGGCGATGCGCGCCACCTGACCCTCGGTGTCGAGGTGGTAGGTGATGTCGGTGAAGCCCTCGGAACCCGGGGCGACGACCCACGCGGACGGGTCGAAGATGTCGGAGACGGTGCTCTGGTCGGTCATGCTGCAAGGCTACGCGGGTCGGGCCGGGGAGTTCTTCGGCGGCGGAGATTGTGCAGAAGGCGCGAAGCCTGCGCGATTGTGCAGAAGTGGTGCGGGGTCGAGGATGGGCAGGTGGACGACACCGACGACCTGCCCGAGCGAGACGGCCTGGCCGAGCAAGACAGCCTGCCCGAGCTCCACGACCTCCTCGACCGGATGCACGTGGTGGACATCCCGCTGAACACCCGGTTCCGCGGCCAGACGGTGCGGGAACTCGCCCTCTTCGACGGCCCGAGGGGCTGGACCGAGTTCTCCCCCTTCCCCGAGTACGGCGACACCGAGGCGAGCGCGTGGCTGCGCGCGGCGATCGACTTCGGCTGGAACGAGGTTCCCGCGGCGGTGGAGGGGCGCACGAGCATCCGCGTCAACGCCACGCTGCCGGCCGTGGCCGTCGAGCAGGTCGAGGAGGTGCTCGCCCGGTACGACGGCTGCCGCACCGTGAAGATCAAGGTCGCCGAGCGCGGCCAGACCCTCGACGACGACATCGCGCGGGTGCGCCGTGCCCGCGAGATCGTGGGCCCGGAGGGACGGGTGCGCATCGACGCGAACGGCGGCTGGAACGTCGACGAGGCCGAGCACGCCATCCGCAGCCTGGCCGAGTTCGACCTCGAGTACGTCGAGCAGCCCTGCGCGAGCGTGGAGGAGCTGGTCGAGATCCGCGAGCGGGTGGGCGAGTCGCTCGGCATCGCGATCGCGGCCGACGAGAGCGTGCGCAAGGCCGACGACCCGATCGCGGTGGCCCGCGCCGGCGCCGCCGACCTGATCGTGGTCAAGGCGCAGCCGCTCGGCGGTGTGGCCCGCGCGCTGCGGATCGTTGCCCAGGCGGGCCTGCCGGCGGTCGTCTCGTCGGCGCTCGAGAGCTCGGTGGGCATCGCGATGGGCGCGCACCTGGCGGCTGCCCTGCCCGAGCTCGACTACGACTGCGGCCTGGCCACCGTCGACCTGTTCACCGGCGACGTCGTGCTACCGGAAGCGAGCCTCGTCCCACGCGCCGGCACGATCCCAGTCGAGCGCCCCCGCGTCGACCCCACTCTGCTCGTCGAGCACCGGGCGACGGATGCCCGCCGGCAGTGGTGGGCCGAGCGCGTCACCCGCACCCACGCCCACCTCGCCCGCTGACCGCTGACCGCTGGGTCGATCAAGCCAGGAGAACGATCAGCCGATCACAGCCCCGAGTACGCGTGCAGACCCTTGAAGAACACGTTGACCACGCCGAAGTTGAACAGCACGGCCGAGAAGCCGACGATGGCGAGCCAGGCCGAGCGGGAGCCGCGCCAGCCGCGCGTGGCCCGGGCGTGGATGTAACCGGCGTAGATCACCCAGATGATGAAGGTCCAGACCTCCTTGGTGTCCCACCCCCAGTACCGGCCCCAGGCGCGCTCGGCCCAGATGGCGCCGGCGATGAGCGTGAAGGTCCAGAAGACGAAGCCGACGATGTTGACCCGGTAGGCCAGGCGCTCGAGGGTCTCGGCGTCGGGCAGGGTCTTGAGGAAGCGCAGGCGCAGCGTGGTGGCGAGGCGCGAGACCGAGTCGCCCTTGGTCTGCAGCAGCTGGATGACCGACAGCGCGCCGCCCAGGGCGAAGAACGCGGTGCCGAGGATGGCCACCAGCACGTGGATGACCAGCCACGCCGACTGCAGCGCGGGCGGCAGCGGGGCGACGCTGACGTAGTAGTTGACGGCGCTGACACCGAGCAGGATCAGCACGAGGCCGGTGACGAAGGTGCCGAGGAAGCGCAGGTCTTCACGCAGCAGCACGACGAGGAAGACGGCGACGATCAGCAGCGTTCCGGTGATCGAGAACTCGTACATGTTGGCCCACGGCACCCGCGAGGCCGCGACGCCGCGAAGGATGACGCCGGCGAGCTGCACGACGAAGGCGAGGATCGTGAACGAGACGCCGAGGCGCAGTGCGATCGAGCGCCGACCGGCGGCATCGACGCCGGCGAGCGACACCAGGGAGGAGTCGGGATCGGGGTCGGAAGAACCCCGCACGGGGCGGGCGGACGACGAGCCGCCGACGGTCGCCAACTCGGGCATGACCGTGGCGGACGCGGTCGACACGACGGCCGGCGTCGAGGCCCCGACGGCGGACTTCACCGTCGACGAGCGGCGAGCGAGATCGAGCGCGAACGCGATGAACGCGAGCGCGTACACGGCCATGGCCGAGTAGATGAGGATGATCGAGATCTCGTCGAGGGTTTGCGTCACGGTAGAAGCCTAAGCCTTGGTATCGGGGGGTGTGCCGGGAGTCGGCGAGCCTGTGGACGGAGCTGTGTCCGCCGGAGCGCTGCCGGCGTGCTTGTCGGCCAGCGCCGCCACCGCCTCCATCAGCCGCGGGTCGTCCCCGCGCGCCAGTCCGGCGTACTCCACGTGCACCGATCCGTCGGCCCGCGCGGTGGCCTTGACCCACAGCCGCCGCCGCGGGATGAACAGCGACGTCAGCAGCCCGGCGAGCACGAGCAGCGCGAACAGCAGCACCCAGCCCTGGGTCGCGTCGTGGTGCACGTCGAAGGAGGCGAAGCGCTTGACGCCGTCGAGCGAGACGGTGCCGAGGCCGTTCGGCAGCTCGGCGGTGTCGCCGGGCTTCAGCTCGATCGAGTCGACGCCGGTGGCGCCGCCCGTGAGCTGGTTCATGGTGTCGGTGTCGAGCGAATAGACGGACGCCGGGACGCCGTCGTTCAATCCGAGGTCGCCGTCGTAGACGTTCAGCGTCAGCACCGGGTACTGCAGGTCGGGGAACGACGAGAAGTAGACGCCGGACTGCGCCTCGGACTGGGTCGGGTAGAAGAACCCGATCATGCCCACCTGGTCGGGCAGGCCATCCGGAACCTTCACCACACCGAGGGAGGTGAGGTTGGCGTCCTGCGGCAGGAACGGCACCGAGTCGGTGAAGACGACGTCGCCCGCCGGGTTCCGCACCGTGATCGTCGGCGCGTAGCCGTTGCCGAGCAGGTAGACGTCGGTGCCGCCGATCTTCAGCGGGTCGTTCACCTTGATGTCGGCGTCGGAGACGGAGCCGTCGGCGTCGGTGGTGGTGACGGCGGCCGTGTAGTCCAGCGGCTGGCCGAAGGCCTTGAGCGACTGCGTCTCGTAGGTGGCCGAGAACGAGTCGAGGGTGATCTGGTAGGGCGAGAGCGCCCCGTCGCTGAAGAAGCGACCCGGGTTGAACGAGTCGTAGGCGAGCAGGGTGTTCACGAAGGTCTGCCCCTCGACGACCACGCGCTGGCCCTGGTAGCCGAACCCGCCGCCGATGCCCACGGCCAGAAGGATGCCGACGAGCGCCGAGTGGAACACCAGGTTGCCGGTCTCGCGCAGGTAGCCGCGCTCGGCCGACACCGAGGCGGTCTCGAGACCCGTGGCCCGGTCGACCCCGGTGAACACGACGGTGCGGTAGCGCTGGCGCTTCAGCAGCGCCCGCGCCGAGTCGACGACGGAGGCGGCCGAGGCACTCGAGGCGGTGGACGCCGGCACCTCCCGCGTCGTGAACCCCGCCAGCCGCGACAGCCGCGCCGGCGTGCGGGGCGGCTTCGCCCGCAGCGCGTCGAAGTGGTGCTTCGTGCGCGGGATGATGCAGCCGATCAGGGAGACGAACAGCAGCAGGTAGATCGACGAGAACCAGACCGAGGTGTAGACGTCGAAGGCCTGGATCTTGTCGAGCACCGGCGCGAGGTCGGGGTTGTCGACGAAGTACTGAGTGACGCCGTTCGGGTCGGCCGCGCGCTGGGGCACGAGCGATCCGGGCACCGCCGCGAGGGCGAGCAGCAGCAGCAGGAACAGCGCCGTGCGCATGCTCGTCAGCTGCCGCCAGAACCACCGCAGGTACCCGACGAAGCCCAGCTTGGGCAGGGCGACGTCGTCGGAGCCGGGCCCGGAGCCGGAGCCGAACGACGGCCGCCGCGCGGGGTCGGGAGAGTCGATGTGATCAGATGGACGGGACAAAACCGGAGATCACCGCCTGCAGCTCGTAGATCCACAGCGACCAGAGCCCGGTCACCATCAGCAGGCCGATGACGACCAGCAGCACGCCGCCCACGATGTTGATTGTGCGGATATGCCGCTTGAGGAATGCGACCGACCCGGTCACCCAGTTCAGCCCCAGCGCGACCAGCAGGAACGGCACGCCGAGGCCGATGCAGTAGAAGAAGCCGAGCAGCAGGCCGTTCCAGGCCGAGCCGCTGGTGAGGCTGAGCGCCTGGATGGCGCCGAGGGTCGGGCCTATGCACGGCGTCCAGCCGAGGCCGAACACGATACCGAGCAGCGGGGCCCCGGCGAGGCCGGTCGCCGGGCGGAAGGCGGGCTTCAGCGTGCGCTGCAGGAAGCTGAACTGGCCGATGAAGACGAGCCCGAGCGCGATCACGACGACACCCATGATGCGGGTGATCAGGTCCTGCCAGCGGAAGAGCCAGGTGCCGAGGGCACCGAACGCGGCCGAGTAGGCGAGGAAGACGAGCGAGAAGCCGAGCACGAAGAGCGAGATGCCGAGGAGCATGCGCCGCCGGGCATCCTTCGCCGCTTTGCGCGCCTCTGCCTCGGAGGAGCCGGTGGAGGTGGGAATGCCCGCGATCCCGCTGACGTAGCCGAGGTACCCGGGCACGAGCGGCAGCACGCACGGCGACGCGAACGACACCAGCCCGGCGAGGAGCGCGATCGGGATGGCGAGCAGCAGCTGTCCGCTCAGGACGATCTCGGCGAAGGGATTGTTCACGTCAGCCGGCAGCCGGGGTGGGCGACGGGGACGAGGTCGCACCGGGCTCGGGCAACGTGCCGAGGCTCGTCTTGATCAGCGTGTCGAGGATGGCCGGCTCGCTCACACTGCCGAGGATGCGGGCCGCCACGCGGCCCTCGGTGTCGAGCACGAGCGTGGTCGGCACCGCGTTCGGGGCCACCGTTCCGGCGAACGCGTACTGCATCGCGCCGTCGGTGTCGATGATGGAGGGGTAGGTGACGCCGTAGTTCTCGGCGAAGGAGCGTGCGGTGGCCGCCTGGTCGCGCACGTTGACCCCGAGGAAGGAGGCGCCGGTGCCCGCGTACTCGGTATTCAGCTTCTCGAGGTCGGGTGCCTCGGCCCGGCACGGGGCGCAGCCGGCGTACCAGAAGTTCAGCACGAGCACCTGCCCGGCGTAGTCGGCCGAGCTGACGGGGTCGCCGTTCTCGTCGGTTCCCTCGAACGCGATGGGCTCGCCGCGATCGGCCTCGTTCACCTCGGTGACGGTGCCGTCGCCCGAGATGTAGCCCTTGCCGCTGCCCTCGAGGTACTGCTCGGCCAGGGGGTCGTTCGAGCATCCGGCCAGCAGCAGGGCGACCAGCGCCAGACCCGCGGCGACGCCGACGCGAGCACGCGAGCGGGACGAGCGGGATCGGGAAGACGTGACCGTCATACCGCCCCCACGTCGGTGGCCTCGGCCTGCAGCCCCGCGGCCGGGTCGCTGTAGCCGACCTCGACGAGCGTGCCGTCGCGCAGCTCGAAGCTCGTGATGCTCGACAGGGAGCAGCGGCGTTTGCGGGGGTCGTGCGGGAGGGATTCGCCCACGATGGAGCGGTGCGCCATCCAGATGGGGAGCTGGTGGCTGACCATCACGACGTCGCCCGCCTCGCCGGACGCCTCGGCGGCGGCGTGCGCGTCGGTCATCGCCGCGCGCATCCGCCCCGCTATCGAGGTGAAGTGCTCGCCCCAGGCCGGCAGCCACGGGTTCCAGAGGAAGCGCCACATGCGCGGATCGCGGAGTGCGCCGCCCTTGCCCTCCATGCGCCGGCCCTCGAAGGCGTTGGTGGGCTCGATGATGCGGTCTTCGATCGAGGGCTCGAGACCCAGGGCCTCGGCGATGGGGCGGCCGGATTCGCGCGCCCGCTGCAGAGGGGAGGTGTAGAGAGCGGCGATCGGCCGGTCGCGCGCGACGATGTCGGCCGCGGCCGCCGCCGCCATGCGGTGGCCCAGTTCGGAGAGGCCGAAGCCCGGGATGCGGCCGTAGAGCACGCCGCTCGGGTTGAAGACTTCTCCGTGGCGGACGAGGTGGATCTGGCGGGCGGGCACCCGACAAGTCTACGAGCGCACCACCCGAGCATTCGCCGAGAACGAGGAGTCCGTCGATTGTGAAGGCACGCTACAAGAGACGTGTAGAACTATGAGATTGTGCTGAACAGTCTCACGGGGTGGAATAGAGGACAGAAAGGCTTACTCATGACTCTCATCACGCTCTCCGCATTCGCTCTCGTCTCCCTCGCCGGCATCGCCGCCACCGTCCGTGCCATCGGCATCGACGGCTACCACCGCGTGCCCACCCGCAAGGCCTGACGCAGCGATCCACCCCTAGACCCTGAGCAGCCGGGCGTGCAGTCCCGCCGCTCAGTCCGAGCCCACCGGCGTGCAGTCCGGTCCGCTCGGTCCTGCGCCGGCGCCGGCCCCCGTGCGCCGCGGCGGCGCAGGTAGACTTCTCTACCGTGACCGAACCCGTGAGCGCCTCCACCCGCACCCTCGTCAAGAACCTGTCCGCCCTCGATGACGGCCCGGTGACCGTCTCGGGCTGGGTCGACACCGTTCGCGATCAGAAGAAGGTGCAGTTCGTCGTCCTGCGCGACGAATCCGGCGCCGTGCAGCTCGTGAACCCGCGCACCGACGACACCGCCGAGGTCGCCGAGACCATCTCCGGCTTGGCGCAGGGCTCCTTCATCACCGTCACCGGTGAGCTGAAGCACGACGAGCGCGTGAAGCTCGGCGGCATCGAGGTCAAGCTCGCGAGCCTCGAGGTCGTCACCGCGGCCATCCCCGAGACGCCGATCGCGGCCGACTCGGGCATCGACAAGCGCATGGACTGGCGTTTCCTCGACCTGCGCCGCCCCGAGCAGAACCTCGTCTTCCGCGTGCAGACCACGCTCGAGCACGCCTGGCGCACCTACTGGGTCGAGCATGACTTCATCGAGATCCACACCCCGAAGCTGATGGCCTCGGCGAGCGAGTCGCGCGCCGAGCTGTTCGAGGTCGAGTACTTCGAGACCAAGGCCTACCTGTCGCAGAGCCCGCAGTTCTTCAAGCAGATGGCCCAGCCCGCCGGCTTCGGCAAGGTCTTCGAGGTCGGGCCCGCGTTCCGCGCCGACCCCAGCTTCACCAGCCGCCACGCCACCGAGTTCACGAGCGTCGACGCCGAGATCTCCTGGATCGACTCGCACGAAGACGTCATGCAGCTGCACGAGGAGCTCATGGTCGCGGGCCTCCGCGCCGTGAAGGAGAAGCACGGCGAGGAGATCAAGGCCCTCTTCGACGTCGACATCGAGGTTCCGACGCAGCCGTTCCCGCGCATCCCGCTCGCCGAGGCGAAGGAGATCGTGGCCTCACGCGGCTATGTCGTGCCCCGCGAGGACGACGACATGGACCCGGAGGGCGAGCGCCAGATCGCGGCCTACGTCAAGGAGACCTACGGCCACGACTTCGTCTTCCTCACCGACTATGCGGCGAGCATCCGGCCGTTCTACCACATGCGCAATGCGGGCGACGAGACGATCACCAACAGCTACGACCTCGTCTACAACGGCGTCGAGATCTCGACCGGTGCGCAGCGCGAGCACCGCGTCGAGGTGCTGATCGAGCAGGCGAAGGAGAAGGGTCTCGACCCCGAGGAGCTCGGCTTCTACCTCGACTTCTTCCGTTACGGGGTGCCGCCGCACGGCGGATTCGGCATGGGCCTCTCGCGCGTGCTGATGCTGATGCTGCACCAGACGAACCTGCGCGAGGTCGTCTACCTGTTCCGCGGCCCGACGCGGCTCACGCCGTAGGGCGCTGCCCGGCGCGGCTCACGCCGTCGGGCGAGGCGCCGCGAGCGCGTAGCGCACGTGCGGCACGAGCGGCGAGCCCGCGGGCACCCGTGGGTTGTCGAAGTGCTCGACCGGCTCCATGCCGAGCCGGCGCATCACGGCCTGCGAGCGCTCGTTGAGCACCGAGGTGACCGAGCTCACCTCGTCGAGCCCGAGCGTGTCGAAGGCGAAGCGGATGCTCGCCCGCGCCGCCTCGGTCGCATACCCCGCGCCCCAGAAGGCCCGCGCCAGCCGCCAGCCGACCTCGACCCCGCCGAACGCGTCGGGCATCGGCGTGAGCCCGGTGAAGCCGAGGAACTCCCCCGACTCCGGCAGCTCGAGCGCCCAGAGCCCGTAGCCGTGCTCCTCGAACGAGGAGTCGGCCCGCGCCGCGAGGGCGTCGCTCTCGCCGCGCGTCAGTGGCCCCGGGAAGTAGCGCATCACCTCGGGATCGGCGTTCATCGCGGCGAACGGTGGCCGATCATCCGCTCGCCATCGACGGAGCAGCAGCCGTTCGGTGCGGACCTCGAAAGGCGTGGGCGGGGAACCCGCGCTCACAGCTCGAAGTCGACGGCCGCCCGCTGGGAGACGAGCGCCTTGATCTGCGGCACGACGGCCTGGTGCGACGGATGCACCTGGTACGCGTCGAGGTCGGCGAGCGTCTCGAAGTCGGCGACCAGCACGACGTCCCAGTTCGACTCGAAGTAGGCCATGTTCGGACCGACGGTGAGCGACGAGATCGACGGCACGAGCGGCGGCAGCGACGCCAGCAGCCGGGTGATCTCGGCGGCGGCCGCGGCGACCTCGGCGGGCTCGGTGGCGGCGACCTTCCAGGCGACGACGTGACGGATCATGCGGAGGCCTCCAGGAGGGCGGTGCGGAGGCGGGCCGGCTCGACCCGCCAGATGGTGTGGACCCGGCCCTCGATCATCACGACCGGGATCTCCTCGGCGAACTCGTCCCTCAGCGCCGGGTTGTCGAGGATCGACAGCTCGGTCACCTCGACCTCGACCGCGGGGGCCAGCGAGTCGATGACCTCGCGCACCACACCGCGGGCGTCGTCGCAGAGATGACACCCCGGCTTGGCGATGAACGTGAGGGAGACGGCGGCCACGCCCCCAGCCTAGGCGTTCCGCCGTCTCCCCCGCGGGGCATATGCGTCCGATCAGGACTCGTCGAGCACCGCCCCGTTCGTCGCGACCAGCCGCTGGTACCAGAAGAAGCTGTCCTTCCGGACGCGGTCGTACGACCCGTTGCCGAGGTCGTCCGCGTCGACGTACACGACGCCGTACCGCTTCGTCATCTGCGAGGTCGAGGCGCTGACGATGTCGAGCCCGCCCCACGCCGTGTAGCCCAGCAGCTCGACGCCGTCGGCGATCGCCTCCCGCACCTGCCGGAGGTGCTGCACGAAGTAGTCCACGCGATAGGGGTCGTGCACCGCTCTCGTGTCGGGGGTGCCGGCCGCCGCATCCGCCGCCGAGCCCTCCAGCACGTCGGTCGCACCCAGGCCGTTCTCGACGATGAACAGCGGGATGCCGTACCGGTCCCACAGGTCGTCGAGCACGTAGCGCAGGCCCTCGGGGTCGAAGTGCCAGCCCCACTCGGTGGTGGGCAGGTGTGGGTTCTTGATGGTCGAGAACAGGTTGCCGCCCGTCGCGCCGTACTTCTCGGGCGACACCGACGAGACCAGGCTCATGTAGTAGCTGAACGAGAGGAAGTCGACCGTTCCCTCCGCCAGCAGCGCCTCGTCGCCCGGCTCCATCGCGACGTCGATGCCCTGGTCGCGCCAGAAGCGGCGCACGGTGCCCGGGTAGCGTCCGCGCACCTGCACGTCGGTGTG
Source organism: Herbiconiux sp. VKM Ac-1786 (assembly GCF_015350805.1). Taxonomy (GTDB): domain Bacteria; phylum Actinomycetota; class Actinomycetes; order Actinomycetales; family Microbacteriaceae; genus Herbiconiux. The sequence goes on from NZ_JADKSG010000001.1 coordinate 822,050, forward strand.
GAACAGGTTCAGGTTGTTGTCGAACTGCGCCTTCACCACGTCGGCCGGGTCGCTCGACGCCGGGTAGTGGGCCATCCGGGCGAGCATGCAGCCTACGCGCGCCTCCGGGTCGAGCTGGTGCACGAGCTTCACGGCCAGCGCGCTCGCCACGAACTGGTGGTGCAGCGCCTGGTACGACGCCTGCCGCGGGTCGACACCGGGCGCCGGCTCGCGCTCGATCACGCCGCCTCCGGTGTACGGCTCGATCACCGTGGTGTTGATCTCGTTGAAGGTCAGCCAGTAGTGCACGAGGCCGCGGAACCGGGTGACGATCGTGCGGGCGTAGCGCTCGAAGTGCCCGATCACCTCCCGGTTCGTCCAGCCGCCGTACTCGGTCACGAGGTGCAGCGGCATCTCGTAGTGCGACATCGTCACCACCGGCTCGATGCCCCGCCCGCGCAGCCGGGTGAAGAGGCGCTCGTAGAACAGCAGCCCCTCCTCGTTCGGCTCGGTCTCCACCCCGGTCGGGAAGATGCGCGACCAGGCGATCGACATTCGCAGCGCCGAGAGGCCGAGCTCGGCGAAGAGCTCGACGTCGCCCTCCCAGCGGTGGAAGAAGTCGCTGCCCGAGCGCTTCGGGTAGCCCGCCGCGCCCCGGGTGGCCGCCGCCTCGGCGATGGTCTCGTCGCTCGCCTTCATCAGCGCACTGATGTCGACGTAGTCGCGGGCGGTGCGGAACGGGATCACGTCGGCCTGCGACAGGCCCCTGCCGCCCTCGTCGAAACCGCCCTCGACCTGGTTCGCGGCGAAGGCGACGCCCCAGAGGAACCCCTCGGGGAACGGCCCGGTCGCCCCGTGCGGGGCCGGGTCGGTCGCGGTCGGCGTCGCGGTCGCCCCGGCGGTCGCCCCGGCGGTCGCCCGAGATTCCGGATGCGCGGTGCCGGCGCTCATCGAACGGCCCCCTCGCCGACGCCCACCGGTTCGCCGCTCTCGACCGGCGTGACCCGGATCAGCGCGTCACCCGACCGCACCGGCCCCGTCGTGCCCGGATCGATGCCGTAGTCGCCGGAGTTCGTGATCACGATCACGCTCAGCGGATCGTTGGTGCGGCTGATCGCCTCGAGGTCGAAGTCGAGCAGCCGGTCGCCGACGAGCACGCGGTCACCGGCGGCGACGCGGCTCTGGAAGCCCTCGCCCTTCAGCGCGACGGTGTCGAGCCCGACGTGGATCAGCACCTCGATGCCCGAGTCGCTGCGCAGGCCGATGGCGTGCTTGGTCGGGAAGACCGTCACGACCTCGCCGTCGACCGGGGAGTCGACGATGCCGACCATCGGGCGGATGGCGGTGCCGTCGCCGACCAGGCGCTTCGAGAAGGTGCTGTCGGGCACGTCGTCGAGCGACACCAGCTCACCGGTCATCGGCGACGAGACGATCTCACCGAGCAGCCGGGCGCCGGTGGCCGTGGCACCGGTGGCCGTGGCCACGGCGGCTGGTCGCGCATCCGGAACCACAGCAGCCGCAGCAGGCCCCGCGGCACCAGTACCGGCACCCGCACCCGCAGGCGCCTGGGCAGGCGTCGCAACCTTCGCCGCCCCCGTCGAAGTCTCGGCCGTGCGCGCCAGGATCGACTCGTCGACCCCCAGCACCATCGCGACCACGGTCGACACCACGAACGCCACCGCGATGCCGACGATCGCCCAGATGAACGTCTCGCCCACGAGGCCGGGGAGCCCCGGCAGCCCGCCGTTGCCGGCGAGCACGTAGGCCTTCACGCCGAGGCCGAGCGAGATCGCTCCGCCCAAGCCGGCGCCGGCCATCGAGGCGATCAGCGGACGGCGCAGCGGCAGGGCCAGACCGTAGAGCGCCGGTTCGGTGACGCCCATCAGCGCGGTGAAGGTCGTCGAGAGCGAGAGGGCCTTGACCTGCGAGTTCTTCGCGCGCAGGAAGACGCCGAACACGGCACCGGCGGTGGCGAAGGTCTGCACGTAGGTCAGCGGCAGGAACTTGTCGAAGCCGAGCGTGGCCAGGTTCTGCAGGATGAACGGCACCAGCGCGTAGTGCATGCCCGTCATGATGATCAGCGGCAGCAGCGCGCCGATCACGAAGCCGGCCGGTGCTCCACCGTTGTCGAGCGCCCAGTTGATGCCGCCCGCGATGCCGTTGCCGACGAAGGTGCCGAGCGGGCCGAGGGCGACGAGCGTGACGGGGGCCACCACGACGAGGGTCAGCATGGGCACGACGGTCAGCTTCAGGAACGACGGGATGATCCGGGTGAGCCCGCGCTCGACCCACGACATCAGGTACACGCCGAGGAGCACCGGGATGACCGAGTACGAGTACGACACGTTCGTGACCGGGATGCCCAGCAGCCCGACCGGGTCGCCGGCCCCGAGCAGTGCGGTCAACGCCGGGTAGACGAGCACGGCGCCGAGCGAGCCGGCGACGTAGGGGTTCGCGCCGAGCTTGCGCGCGGCGGAGATCGCCACGATCACCGGCAGGAAGAAGAACACCGCGTCGGCAATGGCCGAGAAGATCAGGAAGGTCTGCGACTGCGGGTCGACCCAGCCGAAGGCGTTGATCAGCGCGAGCACGCCCTTCAGCAGACCGGCGCCGGCGATGGCGGGCAGGATGGGCGCGAAGGTGCCCGAGATGAAGTCGAGGAAGCGGGCGAAGGCGCGCTTGAGCGGATTGCCGGTGGCCTCGACGGGGTCGGAGCCGGAGCCCGAGGCGTCGGACGGGCCGGCGCCGTCGGCCCCCTCGGCGGGCGCGAGCCGCGGCAGCTCGGCGACGATCGCCCGGTAGACGTCGGGCACGTCGTTGCCGATGACGACCTGGTACTGGGTGCCGGCGTCGTTCACGCCCATCACGGGCGCGATGGCCTGCAGGGCTCCCTGGTCGGCCTTCGCGTTGTCGCGCAGGCCGAAGCGCAGGCGGGTGACGCAGTGGTACAGCGAGGAGATGTTCTCCTCGCCGCCGACCGCCGCGATGATCGCGGCGGCGTCTCGTTCGTACTTCATGGAACTCTCCTCGATAGAGAATCCCGGCTTCACGCGGTTGCCCTGACGCGGCTTCGGATTCGGTGTGTGTGTTCGGTTTCGGTGGGACGGATGGAACGGGTGGTGCGGGTCGTGCGGACTACAGGAAGTTGGCGATGTGCAGCCCGAGGTAGACCTTCTCGGAGGCGCTCATCGCGTGGCCGTGACTGCGCATCACGAAGGCGTCCACCTTGTCGACCGACACGAACGCCGCCGGCCGCTGCGACCGCAGCAGCTGCAGCAGCTCGGCGTCGTCGCGCTGCACCGACTCGCCGAGCAGCACGCGCTGGGCGAAGAAGCGCACGTGGGTGACGAAGCGCAGGTAGGCCGGGTCGTCGTCGCGGTAGTCGAGCCCGAAGTGCAGGCGCACGATGTCGAGCACCGCGCGGGTCAGCTCCATCATGCGCGCTGCGCTGTCGGCGGCGCCGCCCACCTGCGCGTTGATCACGTGCAGGGCGATGCTCGTCGCCTCCTCGGCCGGGAGCTCGACGTCGAGCCGGTCGTTGAGCTCGGCGACCGCGCTGCGGGCGAAGGCGTACTCGCTCGGATAGAAGCGCTGCACCTCCACGGCGAGCGGCACCGTGAACTGCTCGCCCGAGCGCACCCGCTGCACCGCGAACGACAGGTGGTCGGCGAGCGAGGCGTAGAGGCTGTCGCTGATCTTCGCCGTCAGCTCGGCGCGGGCCCGGGTGACGAGGTCGGCAGTGGCCGAGAGCACCTCGGCCGGCACGCTGCCGACGATCGAGGCGAAGTGCCGGCTCGCGGCGTCGTCATCGAGCCGGAAGATCTTCTCGATCATCGACTGGTCGATGGTGTCGCCCGGCTTCGACGCGAAGCCGATGCCCCGCCCGAAGACGATGACCTCCTGCAGGGAGTCGTCGAGCGCGTCGACGACGCTATTGTTCAGCACCCGCCGCACGATCATGGCTTCGCCTCGCACACATTCACTCCTAGGGACACTCGTGCTGTCGTCGTCGTCGAGAACAGCTGCGGTGTTGCCTGCGGGAGCAGTGACAAGCCACGAAGACGGTACCACGCCCCGCTCAGAGCACGAAGTCGGGCTTCACCGTCCACGCCGTCCGCTCCTCGAGGCGCGCCAGGAGCGCCAGCGCGGCGATCTTCGCGTGGTCGTCGCCGAGCGCCGAGTAGACGTCGAGGGCGAGGGGCGGCGGCTCGCCGAACTTCGGGATCTCGACCTCGACCCACGCGCCGCCCGTCAGCAGCACCTTGGGACGCACGGTGCCGGGGTCGGTGACCACCGCATCCGCCGCCAGGGCCACGATCGCCAGGGCGTCGAGCTTCGTGACCGCGTCGCGCACGACGAGGGTGGCGCAGTAGAGGGGCATGGCGTCAGCCTAAGCAAAAAGCGCCAGCCCCGAAGGTCTGACGCTCTGCTCGCGCAACGGCGAGGCGGAAGCCTCGGCGCTACTTCTTGTTGCGACGCTGGTGGCGAGTCTTGCGAAGCAGCTTGCGGTGCTTCTTCTTCGCCATGCGCTTGCGTCGCTTCTTGATTACAGAACCCACACAGACCTCACACGTTTCGGGGATGACCGCACGAAAACGGCGGCCAGGGGCAGAAAGAGCCTCGCAGAAGTGTAGCAGTCGCCGTCAGGCGCTGTCGGCGATGTGGTTTCTGAGCGCCACGGCGACCGCCGACTCGGGCACGCGGAAGGAGCGGCCGAAGCGGATGGCCGGCAGATCTCCGGCGTGAACGAGACGGTAGACCGTCATCTTCGACACCCGCATCATCTCGGCCACTTCGGCGACGGTGAGGAACTTCACGTCGCCGAGCTCGGACGAGGAGGTGGTCATGGCGAAACTATAGTGCGCCGGGAGCCCCGGCGGGTACGGCTAGCGCCGGAGCTTGGAGACCAGGTCTTCGGTGACCGACTTGACCGCGTGCGAGGTCTGCGCCGCGCGCCGCCCCACGTTCTGCCCGAAGGTCGCGGCGGCCGAGCGCACGGCGTCGGAGGCGTTGTCCCAGAGGGCGTCCTCCTCGGCGGTGTCGAAGTCGGCGGAGAGGAAGGGGATCAGCCAGTCCTCGACGTCTTCCAGCGGCGACGTGTCGATCTTGTAGAAGCGGTGCTGGCCCTCCTCGCGGACGGCGACGAGGCCGGCGTCGCGCAGCACCTTGAGGTGCTTCGAGACCGTCGGCTGGCTCAGCTCGAGGTGCCCGACGAGCTCCGAGACGCTGTACTCGCCCTCCGAGGTTCCGGAGGCGGTGGCCGACTCGGCGGAGACGTAGCGCTCCAGCAGCAGCGACAGCAGCTGACGCCGGGTCGGGTCAGCGATCACGGAGAAGATGTCGGCCATGCGACCAGGGTAGTGGGCAGGGGCCCGTTCGGCGCGACATCCCGCTCCGCGCGCGGTGACCCGCCGAGTAGCATTGCTGCGGTGAGCGCCCGCACCCTCCCGGCTCGACCCAATCCGTTCAATCGGAGCGCCACTCTGGCGGGCCGCATCCGCGACGGCATGCGGGAGTTCTCGGAGAACTCGCCCTCGCGCTTCGCGATCCTCATCTTCGCCACGCTCATCCTGATCTTCACGATCCTGTTCTCGCTGCCCATCGCGGCCACCGACGGGAAGATGACCCCGCTCGCCGACGCGCTCTTCACCGCGGTCTCGGTGATCTGCGTGACCGGGCTCTCCACCGTCGACATGGCCACCCACTGGTCGGCCTTCGGCCACACCATCGTCTACATCGGTGTGCAGATCGGTGCTCTCGGGGTGCTGACGCTGGCGAGCATCCTGGGCCTGGCCATCTCGCGCAAGCTCGGACTGCGCGCCCGGCTGATCGCCGCGAGCGACACCAACCCGCTGCGCATGCACCACGGCCCGGTCGCCGAGGGGCAGGCGGTGCGGCTCGGCGAGATCGGCTCGCTGCTGTCGACGGTCGCCATCAGCGCCCTGGTGATCGAGGCGCTCCTGGCCGCGCTCCTCTTCCCGCGGATGCTCATCGACGGCATCCCGCTCGGTGAAGCCGTCTGGCACAGCTTCTACTACTCGGCCATGGCGTTCACGAACACCGGGTTCTCGCCGAACGCGGAGGGCCTGACGCCCTTCGCCGACGACTACTTCTTCCTCGGCGTGCTGATGCTCGGCGTGGTGCTCGGCGCCATCGGGTTCCCGGTGATCTACACGCTGTCGCGGAGTCTGCGCGCGTGGGGCATCCGCCGGCGCACCGGGCGCGTGCACGGTACCGAGACGCGGGTGCGCTGGTCGGTGCACGTGAAGCTCACCATCGTCACGAGCCTGCTGCTGATCGTGATCGGGGCCGCCCTCTACATCGCGCTCGAGTTCGACAACCCCAAGACCTTCGGGCAGCTCGACGCCGGCGACACCGTGTTCCAGAGCTTCTTCCTGTCGGTGATGACGCGGTCGGGCGGCTTCTCGACCATCTCCATCCCCGACCTGAACGGCTCCAGCCTGCTGGTCACCGACATGCTGATGTTCATCGGCGGCGGCTCGGCCTCCACGGCGGGCGGCATCAAGGTGACGACGCTGGCGGTGCTGTTCCTCGCCGCGTTCGCGGAGGCGCGCGGCGTGCACGACATGGAGTCGTTCGGGCGCCGCATCCCGGGCGACGTGCTGCGCCTCGGTGTGTCCGTGGTGCTCTGGGGGGCCACCACGGTCGCGGTGTCGAGCATCCTGATCCTGCAGATCTCGAAGGCCTCGCTCGACTTCGTGCTGTTCGACGTGATCTCGGCGTTCGCCACCTCGGGGCTGACGACCGGTCTCACCGCCTCGCTGCCCGACGCGGGCGTCTACGTCATGGCCGCCACGATGTTCATGGGCCGCGTTGGTACAGTGACACTCGCCGCGGCGCTGGCGGCCAGCCAGCGGCAGCAGCTCTACAAGCGCCCGGAAGAGAGGCCCATCGTTGGTTGATCGCATCAGACACGACGCGCCCGTGCTCGTGATCGGCCTCGGCCGGTTCGGCGCGGCGACCGCCGGCGAGCTCGATCGGCTGGGCCGCGAGGTGCTCGCGATCGACGAGGACGAGCGGCTCGTGCAGAAGTGGTCCGAGCGGGTGACCCACACGGTTCAGGCGGATGCCCGGAACGTCGAGGCCCTGCGCCAGATCGGGGCCCCCGAGTTCCAGATCGCGGTCGTCGCGGTCGGCTCGTCGATCGAGGCCTCGGTGCTGATCACGGCGAACCTCGTCGACCTCAGGGTGCCGCAGATCTGGGCGAAGGCGATCTCGCGCTCGCACGGCAAGATCCTCGAGCGCATCGGCGCCAACCACGTCATCTATCCCGAGGCCGAGGCCGGCGAGCGCGTCGCGCACCTCGTCTCGGGGCGCATGCTCGACTTCATCGAGTTCGACGACGACTTCGCGCTGGTGAAGATGTACCCGCCGAAGCCCATCCGCGGGCTGAACCTCACCGAGTCGGGGGTGCGGTCGAAGTACCACGTCACCGTCGTGGGCGTGAAGAGCCCGGGGAAGCCGTTCACCTATGCGACCGAGTCGACAGTGGTGTCGAATCACGATCTGATCATCGTGTCGGGAAAGTCGTCGGACATCGAGACGTTCGCGGCGCTCGGGAACTAAGCGCTTTCGGCCGGAGTCGCGCGGCTGAGGCTGTGGCGTCAGCCGAAGAGGCCGAGGCCGAGGGCGGCGTCGCGGGCCAGCAGGAAGCCCACGATGCCGACGATCCACGCCGTGGTCGAGGCCGCATGCGCGCTCAGCCAGTCGCTGAGCCGCCGCAGCACCGGTTCGACCGCGCGCGCCGCCACCGTGCGCACGACGAGCAGCACGAGCGCGGGCACGATCATCACCGCGCAGTAGCCCGCGACCACGAGCCCCGAGGCCGGCCAGTCGATTCCGGATGCGCTGACCAGCCCGATCCCGGCGAGGTAGGGCAGCATCGATCCCACCTCGACGAGTGCCGCGGCGAGCGCCAGCAGCACGAGACCGCCGCTCCGGCCCTCCCCCATCGCCTGCTCTCGCCATCGGTTCAGGCGACCGGGCCCCTTCGAGGCGGCCGCCGCCCTCCGCTTCGGCGAGTCGATCCAGAAGCTCCCGACGAGCAGGGCCACCCCGAGCACGAGCTCCGCGATCCGCACGCCCGGCAGCTCGAGCAGCCGCGCCGGATCGGCGCCGCCCAGCGCGCTCCACAGTCCCGTCGCGCCCGCCAGGAGCAGCAGCCCGACGCCGAGGTAGAACGCGGCGACGGTGCCGAGGAAGACGATCACGCGTGCCGGTCGCACGCGTCCGGGGGCGAGCATCAGCCAGAGCGGGATGACCAGGGTGCCGAAGGTGGTGCTGTCGATCAGGGCCAGCACCGCGAGGGTGCCGAGGAGCGTGGGCGTCATGGGTTCACGCTCGCCCATCGGGGCTCGGCGGGCATCCGTCGAAGGAGGTGTCTCCGCCCCGGCTCTCCACCTCGGCCTCCACCCTTCGGAGGATGCCCCGGCCCGCGACCGTGTGATGGGATGACGGCATGACGAACCGCCCCGACGACAGCCGGACCGGCTCATCGTCCGCCGCCCGTCGCCCTCCGGCTCCCTCCGGGGGTGCGGCAGGCCCGGTCGTGGCGATCGCGGGTGCCCTCCGCCGGCTCGACGACCGGGTGCGCGCCGAGCCACGGCTCGAGGACGCCCTCACCGCCGCCATCGTCTTCCTGCTCGGCGCCGCGCTGATCGCCGTCGGCGTCACCGGCACCTGGACGGACGCACCGGCGATCATCGAGACACCGTGGGTGCACCTCGCGCCCCTCGCCGTCGCGTGCGCGGCCATGCTGGCGAAGCGGCGGCATCCGCTCGCCATGCTGCTGGTCGGGGTCGCAGCGACGGTGGCCGACGGGATGCTCGGCGGCAGCATCGGCGTCGTGCTCGCCCTGTTCGACCTGCTCTTCGCGGCGTGGCTGTTCACCACCGTCGCCGGGCGACGCCTGATCACGCGCACGGTCGCCGTGGTGCTGGTGGGGATCACGCTGGCCTCCGCGCTCTCGGGGGCGCCGCCGCGGGTGACCGTGCTGCTCGTGCTGCAGGCGGTGGCGCTCATCGTGCTGCCGCTCTGGTGGGCGGCGAACGTGCAGCAGAAGAGCGAGCTGGCCGAGCTCGCCGAGGAGCGCGCGCGGCTCGAGACCTCGCGCGCCGACGCGCTGGCGCGGGAGGCGGAGGCCCTTCGCCTCGTCGCCTCGGCCGAGCAGGCGGCGGCCGTGCGGGGCGAACGGGCGCGGATGGCGCGCGACCTGCACGACACGATCGCAGGGCAGGTCTCGGTGATCGCGATCCAGGCCGAGGCGAGCCTCGCGCAGGCGCCCGACCCGGCGCGCGACCGGCGGACGCTCGCCGTGGTGCGGGAGTCGGCGCTGGAGTCGCTCGAGGAGATGCGGCAGCTGATCGGGCTGCTGCGGGGCGCCGAGGCCGATCCGTGGGCGACGGCGCCGGGGCTCGAGGGGCTGGGGGCCGTGATCGAGCGGGCGCGGCGGACGGGGATGGTCGTCTCGGTCGTCGGGGGGCTCGACTTCGCGCGCGTCGGACCGCCGCGGGCCGCCGAGCAGGCGGCGGTGCGGATCGTGCAGGAGGCGCTGATGAACGCCGGGAAGCACGCGCTCGGCGCGGCGGTGAGCGTGGCCGTGGTGCGGGAGGCGGAGCCGCCGCGGCTCGTGGTGACGGTGCGGAACGGGGTGGGGTCTTCGGCGGGGGCCGGGTCCGGGTCCGGTTCTGTTCCCGGCTCCGGCTCCGGGTCGGGGTCCGGCTTCGGTCTGCTCACCATGCGCGAGCGGGCGGCGGCGCTCGGCGGCTTCGTGGTGACGGGTCGGCAGGAGGACGAGTGGCTCGTGCACGCCGAGCTGCCGATGCCCCGGCTGCGGGGTGGAGCGTGACGGGCATCCGGGTTCTCGTCGTCGACGACCACCCGATGATCCGCAGCGGACTGCGCGCGATGCTCGAGACCGACCCGGCCGTGGTGGTCGTGGGCGAGGCGGGGGACGGCGACGAGGCCGTCGTCTCGGCCCGGCGGCACCGGCCCGACGTGGCCCTGGTCGACGTGCGGATGCCCGTCCGCGACGGCATCGACGCCACCCGCCGCATCACGGCCGAGGGTCTCGCCGCGGTCGTCGTGCTGACGACCTTCGACCTCGACGAGTACGTGTTCGGGGCGATCCGCGCCGGGGCGGCCGGCTTCCTGCTCAAGTCGACGGATGCCCGCACCCTTCTCGAGGCCGTGCACCGCGTCGCGGCGGGCGAGGGCATGCTCTCCCCCGCGGTGACCCGGCGGGTGCTCGACGCGGTGGCACTGGACGTCCCGGCGGCGCCATCCACCGCGGTGCCTTTCGCCGAGTTGACCCCGCGGGAGCGCGACGTGCTCGGGTGCCTGGCCGAGGGGCTCGGCAATCAGGCCATCGCCGCGCGCCTCGTCATCACCGAGACCACGGCGAAGTCGCACGTCAGCCGGGTGCTGATGAAGCTCGGATGCTCGTCCCGGCTGCAGGCCGCCGTGCTCGCCCGCGACGCCGGCTTCGCCCCCTGACCGGCTTCTCTTAGCCGGCGGCGAGCTCGCGGGCGCGTGCCAGGGCGGCGTCGGTGGCCCGGCCGAAGAGCTCGGGCAGTCCCGCCTCCTGCAGCACGGCGAGCGCGCGCTCGGTGGTGCCCTTGGGGCTCGTCACCTGCACGCGCAACTCGGTCGGTGTCTTCCCCGACGCCACGAGGAGCTCGGCGGCGCCCGCGAAGGTGCCGTTCACGAGCTCGGCGGCCTGGGCATCCGTGAACCCCTTCTGCACAGCAGCTTCGGTCAGCGCTTCTATCAACAGGAAGACGTAGGCGGGCCCCGAACCGGAGATCGTGCTGAGAGCATCGAGCTGGCTCTCCGGAACCTCGACCACCGTTCCCACGGTCTCGAACAGGCGGCGCACCAGCGCGAGGTCGTCGTCGCTCGAGCGGGTCCCGGCCGAGATGCCGGTGACGGCACGCCCCACCACCGCGGGCGTGTTCGGCATCGACCGCACCACAGACACCGACGAAGGGAGGTGCTCCTCGAAGGTCCCCACGGTCACCCCGGCCGCCACGCTCACGACCACGGCGCCCGGTTCGAGCGCATCCGCGATCTCGTCGAGCAGATCGACCACCATCGAGGGCTTCACCGCGACCAGCACCACGTGGGCACCGGCGACGGCCCGGCGGTTCGCCTCGGGGTCGTCGTCGGTCGCGAACGCCGTCACACCCGGCGTGCCGGTCAGTTCGGCGGCCTTCGCGGAGCTCCGGTTGGTCACACGGATGGGGCCGTCCACCTCGACGGTCGGCGCGAGCAGCCCGCTCAGGATGGCGCGGCCCATCGAGCCGGCGCCGAGCAGGGCGATCGTCGGCAGGGCGAGCGGGGCCGCGGCCTCGTCGCTCGGCGGGGTGATGGTCGGCTGGGGCTCTGCGTCGGTCATCCCGCCATCCTAGGATTGGCATCATCCCACCGCAGGAAGAAGGTCTCACGTGAGCGCATCGGGCGGCACCAGGGCGATCATCGCGGCCCTGCTGGCCAACGTCGGAATCGCCGTCGCGAAGTTCGTCGCGTTCCTCATCTCGGGCTCGTCGTCGATGCTCGCCGAGAGCGTGCACTCGCTGGCCGACTCGGGCAACCAGCTCCTGCTGCTGCTCGGCGGCCGCAAGGCGAAGAAGAAGGCCGACCGCGAGCATCCCTTCGGCTACGGCCGCGAGCGCTACGTCTACGCGTTCGTGGTGTCGATCATCCTGTTCTCGGTCGGTGGCGTCTTCGCCATCTACGAGGGCATCGAGAAGATCTCCCACCCCGAGGAGATCTCGAACCCGATCGTGCCGCTCGCCGTGCTGGTGATCGCCATCGCACTCGAGAGCTTCTCGCTGCGCACGGCGATCAAGGAGAGCAACCACACCCGCGGGACGCAGAGCTGGGTGCAGTTCGTGCGACGCGCCAAGGCGCCCGAGCTGCCCGTGGTGCTGCTGGAGGACACGGCGGCCCTCACCGGTCTCGCCTTCGCCCTCGTGGGCGTGGGCCTCTCGGTGATCACGGGCGACGGGGTGTGGGACGGCATCGGAACCCTCTTCATCGGCGCCCTGCTCGTCTGCGTCGCGGTCATCCTCGGCATCGAGACCAAGAGCCTCCTCGTCGGCGAGGGCGCGACCGATGCCGACCACGACAAGATCGTGCAGGCGATCGAGTCGACGCCCAAGGTCGACCGCCTCATCCACATCAAGACGCTCTACCTCGGGCCCGACGAGCTGCTGGTCGGCGCGAAGATCGCGCTCGCGCCCGACTCCGAACTGCGCGACGTCGCCGAGACGATCGACGAGGTCGAGGGCCGCATCCGCGAGGTCGTGCCGATCGCCCGCGTCATCTACCTCGAGCCCGACGTCTACGTGCCGCCGGTCGACGTCGAGCTCAACACCTCGGCCATCGTCATCAAGAGCGCGGATTGACCGAGCGCCCGGCGACCGAGCGGCCCGCGACCGGGCGCCAGCCCGTGCCGCCCGTCACCCGCCGCGCGGTCGTGGTGCAGCACCAGCCGTCGGTGCACCTCGGCAACTTCGCCCCGGTGCTCGCGCGGCACGGCTACGCGATCGACCTCGTCGACGCCTCGGCCCCGGCCCCGGAGTTCGCGGCCGGACTGTCCCGCGCCCGCGACGCCGAGCTCGTGATCGTGCTCGGCTCGACCGACGGCGTCTACGACCGCGGCCGGCTCGGCTACATCGACCCCGAACTCGACTTCCTGCGGGCCCGCCTCAGGGAGGAGCGCCCGGTGCTCGGCGTCTGCTTCGGGGCGCAGGCGGTGGCGGCGGCGCTGGGTTCGTCCGTGCATCCGGGGCCCACCGTCGAGGTCGGCTACCGCGTCGTCGAGCCCACCGCGGCCGGTGCCGACTCACCCGTGCGGCACGTCGCCGGCGTACCGATGGCCGAGTGGCACGGCGACACCTTCGACCTGCCCGACGGCGTCACGCTGCTGGCCTCCTCGGCCGCGTACCCGAACGAGGCCTTCGGCATCGGCGAATGGATGCTCGCGGTGCAGTTCCACCCGGAGCTGACCTCCGCCATGCACGAGCAGTGGCTCGCGGGCGACGAGGCCTACGTCACGGCGGCGGGCTACTCCCCCGCGGCGCTCCGCGCCGAGCGGGCGCAGCACTCGGACGCGATGCAGACCGCCTCGTCCCGCCTCCTCGACGACTACCTCACCCGCATCGCGCCCCTCTGACCCCTCCCCCTGACCCCTCCCCTGCCCCCCTCGGGCCGCCCAACCCCGCGCGCCTCGCCCGGGTCGCGCAAAGGGCCCTTGCCCGCGCTGCGAAGGGCCGTTAGCGCGACCCGGGCGCGGGAGCAGGTCAGGGGGCGCGGAAGAAGTCCGTGAGGAGGACGGCACACGCCTCGGCGCGGACGCCCGCGATCACCTCGACGCGGTGGTTGAGGCGGCGGTCACGCAGCACGTCGTAGACCGAGCCCGCGGCGCCCGCCTTCTCGTCCCAGGCGCCGAACACCACGCGCGGCACCCGCGCCGAGAGGATCGCGCCCGCGCACATGACGCACGGCTCAAGCGTGACGACGAGGGTCGCCCCGGTCAGGTGCCAGTCGCCGAGTGCCTCGGCCGCCTGACGGAGGGCCAGCACCTCCGCGTGGGCGGTGGGGTCGTGGCGCGCCTCGCGCTCGTTGCGTCCGACGCCGATCACGGCACCGGTCGCGTCGAGCACGATGGCGCCGACGGGGACGTCGTCGGTGTCGAGCGCTGCCTCGGCCTCGAGGAGCGCGACGCGCATCCACTCGTCGAGCACGGCCGCGGGCGGCAGTGGCGGGGCGGCGTTCTCGGGCACGGTGGCGCCGTCCTCTCCAGTAGATTGGCCTCATGCGAGTTCACGTTGCCGATCACCCGCTCATCACCCACAAGCTCACCGTGCTGCGCGACCGCACGACGCCCTCGCCGACGTTCCGCGCGCTCACCGAGGAGCTCGTGACCCTCCTAGCCTACGAGGCGACGCGCAACGTGAGCGTGGAGCCGATCACCATCCAGACCCCCGTCGCCGAGACGCAGGGCCTCGCGCTGAGCGAGCCGCGGCCGCTCGTGGTGCCGATCCTGCGCGCCGGGCTCGGCATGCTCGAAGGCATGGTGAAGCTGGTGCCGTCGGCCGAGGTCGGCTTCCTCGGCATGGTTCGTAACGAGGAGACCCTCGAGCCGACCACGTACGCAGAGCGCCTGCCCGACGACCTCTCCGACCGCCAGTGCTTCGTGCTCGACCCGATGCTCGCGACCGGCGGCTCGCTCTCGGCCGCGATCGAGTTCCTCTTCGACCGCGGGGCGCAGGACGTCACCGCGATCTGCCTGCTCGGCGCCCCCGAGGGTGTCGCGGCGCTCGAGAAGGCCACGGAAGGACGCGACGTCACCCTCGTGCTCGGCGCCCTCGACGAGCGCCTGAACGAGAAGGGCTACATCGTGCCGGGCCTCGGCGACGCGGGCGACCGCCTGTACGGCCTGGTCTAGCCGGCCGCCCACCCTCCCGACCCGCCCGTCGCTCGCCCGCCCGTCGCCCACCCACCGCCTCCGCTCGCTCGCATGGTCTCGCTCGACGACACTCTCGGGGTCGAGACCCCCGTCGTGCTAGGGCCCTTCGGCGGGGTCTCGTCGATCGAGCTCACGGCGCTCGTGAGCGATCGCGGCGGGCTCGGCTCGTTCGGGCTGTACGGGTACGACGCCGACCGCATCCGGCAGACCGCCGCGGCCATGCAAGCCCGCACGCCGCGGCCGTTCGCCCTCAACCTGTGGGTGCCGACCGGTGACGAAGCCGAGCCCGCCGACGCGGCGACGGCGTTCGCGGAGGCGGCGGCATCCGTCGCGTCGCTGTTCGCCGAGGTGGGGCTCGAACCGCCCGGGCTGCCCGAGAGCTTCCTGCCGCCGTTCGGCGAGCAGGTCGACGCCGTGCTGGAGGTGCGGCCGTCCGCCGTGTCGTTCGTGTTCGGCGTGCCGCCCGCCGACGTCGTCGAGCGTGCGCACCGCGCGGGGATCGTCGTGCTCGGCACCGCCACCACCGTCGACGAGGCGGTCGCGCTCGAGCAGGGCGGGGTCGACGTCGTCGTCGCCTCGGGCTCGGAAGCCGGAGGGCACCGCACCTCGTTCCTCCGCCCGGCCGAGCAGTCGCTGGTCGGCACGATGGCGCTGGTGCCGCAGGTGGTCGATGCCGTCGGCGTGCCGGTCGTGGCGGCCGGCGGCATCGCCGATCGGCGCGGGGTGGCGGCGGCCTTCGCGCTCGGCGCCGTCGGGGTTCAAGTAGGCACGGCGTTCCTGCGGACCCGGCAGTCGGCCGCGCCCGAGTCGCACCAACAGGCCATCGCCGCCGCCGCGGCCCACGACACCGTGCTCACCCGGGCGATGAGCGGCCGCCTCGCCCGCGGACTGCCGAACCGGGCCCTCCGCCGGATCGAGGCGGGCGGCGCGATCGCCCCCTTCCCGGCGCAGAACTAGCTGACCGGGCGCTTCCGCTCCGAGGCGTCCCGCCTCGATCGACCCGAGCTGCTCTCGCTCTGGGCCGGTCAGGCCGCGGGGCTCTCCCGGCTCGACGACGCCGAGGCCGTCTTCGACGAGCTCCGCGCCGGCGTCCCGCCCGCTGACCCGCCCGCCCGCTGACCCGCCCACCCGCTGGCGGGCCCACGCCCGGGCAATTCGCTAGACGCCGGCCCGCCAGGGCCCGAGCGCCGGCACCCGACGCCTCACGCCGAGGCCCCGGTGACGCGACCCCGTCTACGGAGCCGCTGAACCGGCCGGCTCGCCGGCATCCGGAGCGGCCGCCTGCTTCGCCCGCCGCCGCAGGTCGAGCAGCCCGATCACGAGCGCCACCGCCAGCAACCCCAGCGCCACGAAGAACGCGTTGCGGAACCCGTCGTGGTAGATCATCACGTTGTCGGCGTTGCCCGGCCCCTCGCGGTACAGCGTCGCGAAGAAGATCGACGAGGCCGCCGCGACGCCCATCGCCGTGCCGACGCGCTGGCCGACCTGCGCCATCGAACCGGCCACGCCGCCCTCGGTCACCGGGATCTCGGCGAGCGTCAGCGTCTGGTTCGGCGAGATCACGAAGCCTCCGCCGGCCCCCGCGACCGCCATGGCCCCGGCCATCAGCCAGATCGACCATCCGGCCGGCGGCAGCACCGCCGCCAGCAGCACCAGCACGAAGCCGACCATCGCCACGACGACGCCGATGACGACGAGCTTGCGGCCGACGCGCATCACGAGCCGCCCGCCGATCAGCGACGCGATCGCCGAGGTCAGCGCGAACGGGATGCTCACCATCCCCGCGAACACCGGCTCGAACCCGAGCCCCTCCTGCAGGAACAGCGTCGTCAGCAGGAACACCGCCGGCACCGCCGCGAACCAGGCCGTCGCGAGCAGCAGCCCGTTGCGGTACGAGCTGATCGTGAAGAGCGAGAAGCGGATGGCCGGCGACTTGCCGCTCGCCTGGTACCGCCGCTCCCACCAGATGAACAGCGCCACGGCGACGACCGTGCCCGCCAGCCAGAACCAGCGGAAGTTGCTGTCATCGGGCCCACCGGTGGTCAGCACGAACGGCAGCATGAAGGTGAAGACGGATGCTCCGAGCAGCACGATCCCGACGAGGTCGAGGTTCCTCGCGCCGGGGTCGCGCACCTGCGTCTTGGGCAGCAGCCTGATGGCGATCAGCAGCAACACGATGCCGAGCGGCACGTTCATCCAGAACAGCAGGCGCCAGCCATCGGTGGGCCCGCCGATCGCGATGAGCAGCCCGCCGAGCGTCGGACCGAACGCCGTCGCCACGCCGATCGTCGCCCCGAAGAGTCCGAAGGCGCGGCCGCGCTCCTCGCCCTGGAAGAGCTGCTGCACGAGCCCGAGCACCTGCGGCATCTGGATGCCCGCCGCCACACCCTGCACGATGCGCGCGATCACGAGCGTGTTGATGTCCGGCGCCACCGCGCAGGCCGCGCTCGCGAGGGTGAAGGCGCTGAGGCCGATGATGAACAGCAGCTTGCGCGAGTAGAGGTCGCCGAGCCGGCCGGAGGGCACGAGCGCCAGGCCGAACGCGAGGGCGTACCCGGCGACGATGATCTGCAGCTCGGTCGGGCCGGCGCCGAGCGACTTCTCGATCGACGGCAGCCCGACGTTCACCTTCGACAGGTCGAGGATCGTCAGCGCGGCGACCGCGACGCAGACCGCGAAGGCCTGCCAGCGGGCCCGGTCGGCGATGGGTGGGGACGTCTGGGTCATGCCTCGCTCCGGGTCATGGGGTCGAACCTATACCTCGGGCGACGCCGTGCCACTGCACAGAAGTCGAGTGGATGCTTGACTTTCGTCTCACGGATCCGCTTTGATTGTGCACATGACTGACAACGCGTTCGCCCCGACCTCCTTTGAGGCCCCCGGGAACGCCGGCATGATGGCCGGCGGCGCCGTCATGTGCTGTCGAATGTGTCGCTGACGAGAACCTTCCTCCTCTCGCTCGAGCATCGACCCCCGCGCATCTGATCGCGGAGAGCGTCGTGCTCCCCGGCATCCGTCTCATCTGATTCGGTCTGCCGTCTCCGGATCCGCACCAGGATCCTCCGGAATGACACATCTCCGGCCCGTCGACCACGGGCCGCTCCCGCAAGGACACTCCGCCATGTCGATCGCCCACCTGGATTCCCGCCCCACCACCGTCACCCCCCTCCGTTCGGGCGTCGCCGCGGAGCCCACCGCCCGCATCCGCGCCGTGCCCGACGGCACCGAGGCCCGCGGCTTCGTGCTCTACGTCGGCATCGACGAGGACAAGGCCGCCGCCGACGGAACCGACCTCGGCCGCATCGTCGAGCAGCTCAAGGCCCTCGCCGCGCAGATCGCGCCGTCGTCGGAGACCTATGCCGCCGTCGCCCTCGCCCCCCGCGGCGCCGGCGGTCGCGACGTCGAGGTCGTGCGCCTCGCCCTGCAGGACCCGGCCGCCCTCGCCAAGCACCGCCAGGCTCCCGAGGAGGAGCAGGACCGCGCCCGCGACGGCGTCGTCGTCGACCTCTCCCGCAAGCGGGTGCTGCTCGACAACCAGGCCGCCAACCTCACCTACAAGGAGTTCGAGCTGCTGCAGTACCTCGTTCTGCGCGAGGGCCGCACCATCGAGCGCGCCGAGCTGATCGCGTCGCTCTGGTCGGCCGGCGACGAGGAGGTGCCGAACGAGCGCACCATCGACGTGCACGTGCGGCGCCTGCGCTCGAAGCTCGGCGACTACGAGGACATCGTGCGCACCGTGCGCGGCGTCGGCTACCGCTTCGACCGGCACGCCGACGTCTCGGTGCGCCACACCTCGACGCCCTCGCCCGACCTGTTCTGAGCCCTGCGTGCCCCTCGTTGTGGTGACACAGCGAACTCCCAGAAAAATAACGATTCGATAACTAGCGCTCCGTTACCTAGCCGTTATATATTCATGGAGCGGAAGTTGTTTGCTGTGGCAGCTCCCGCGGAATGTGATTGCAGGACACTCTTGGTGCAAGGGAGAGGGCCCGTCGTTAGCCTCTACGACGGGCCCTCAATCATTTAACCTGCGGGGCCTATTGCCCCCTGCCCCTGCCCTTGCCTCTCCCGGCTCGCCGGTTCAGCTGCACGGTGTGAGCTGCTCGACCTCCGGGCTCAGGGCCCTCTCGCCGCCGAGCAGCACGACGTGCTGGGCCCCCAGCCGCGCCATGTCGTCGAGCACCGACTGAGGCACGCAGTTCCCGGGGACCGTGTAGATCGGAGAGTGCCCGGCCCCGGCGGCCACACTCCCGACCAGCGCGTCGGGGAAGTTCAGCCCGGTGGCGAAATACACCGTGTCGGCCGTCGAGAAGACCGCCTTCGACACCGCCACCGCGGTCTCGTATCGATCAGCACCCATCAACCGGTCGACACTCGCCAGCCCCTTCAGCGTCGTCTCGATTCCATTCGAGACCGCATTGGGCCCGCCGACGACGGCCAGCCGCGACGTCGACAACCCCGACAGCGCCGCCTTCGTTTCCGCATCCACTGTCTCGGCCTGCCCGTTGACCATCAGCACCGGCTCGCCTCCGCTCCCGGCCGCGGCCCCCGCGGCCAGCGCATCCGGGAAGTTCAGCCCCGTGGTCACGAACGAATGCGCCGACGTCCCGAAGAACTGCTTCGCGATGGCCCGACTCACGACGAACCGATCGGCCCCACCGATCCGCTCGACCTTCGCCCCGACCGGCAGCAGCCGCGCGATCTCCGCCACCACTCCGTCCGAAATGGCCGCCGGCCCACCCACGACCGTCACCTTCATCGGCCTCAACCGCGATATCTCCCCCGCCGTAGCGCTTGGCAACGTCGCCTTGGTCGCCAGCAGCAACGCGGCCCCACTCTTCACGGCAGCCGGCGCAGCACTCAACGCATCGGCATACCCCTCCCCCGACGCCACCACCACATCCGCGGGCCCCACCGGATGCTCCCGCTGCGCCACCCCCGCAGCCACCGCAAACCGATCGGCACCCCCCACCCGCACCACGTCCGGCCCCCCGCCTACGTTCAGGACGACAACGGCAGGATCGGACGCACAGGCCCCGCCGCCAAAGGTAGCCAGGCAGTACTGGAATGTGTCCAACCCGATGTATGCAGGGTCCGTGAGGTTGTAGGTGAAAGCCCCGAAAAACGGGCTCGCCATGAAACTACCGTGCGTCGGCTTGGTGAGCCATGTCGGCTGCAAGCCACCCGACGGTTGATCATTGGCCATGACGCCCGGGGTGGTTACGACGAGAGGCGATCCGGCGGTGACGTCATATTGGTCGGGAACAGCGACTGACGCAGTGACGTCGATGTTTACTGTGGCGTCAGCCGAAACACACGGGCCACCGTCGAAATCTGCCGCCAGGCAATACGTGAAGTCGTCGTGACCGACGAAGGTTGCGTCGGTGGGTTCGTAAAGGAAGCCGCCCGGCACGGTCATGAAGTTGACGCTTCCATGTTTCGTTTTCGTCTTGAGCGTGTAGTGCAACCCAGGTGTGTCGTTCGCCAGATAGCCTGGACTTTCGACCTTCAGCTGCACCCCCTGATATGAGCTGTAGAAGTCATCCCTTGCCACCGGCAGACTGTCCGCAGATGCTGGCGAACTGCCAAGGCAGGTGACTGTGAGCAGGACAACAGCTGCTGAAGGCACCACAACGGGTGCTGTGAGTCGCCGCATGAAAATCAACCTCGCTTTTGATATTTGCTCAACTATAGACACAGCTGTAGCGTCTGTCGAGTAGACCTCAGGCACGAGAACTATCGGAGGGTCCATGGGCGCGGAGGTGGGGCCGGTCGCGGCGTGGGAGTCGTTGTTCCGCGCGCAGGTGAGCGTGATGCGGGAGTTGGCCGCCGAGTTCCCGTCGAGCATCGTGTCGTTGAACGAATACGACGTGCTGTTCAACCTGTCGCTGTGCCCGGGGCGCACACTGCGCATCAAGGATCTGGGCGAGAAGGTGCTGCTCACCCAGCCGAGCATCAGCCGGCTCGTGGATCGGCTGGTGGCGCGCGGCATCCTCGAGAAGGCCGACGACCCGAACGACGGGCGGGGCACGCTGGTGCGGCTGACCGACGAGGGCGTCAACGTCTACCGGCAGGCCGCCGTCGTGCACGCGCAGTCGATCACCGCGCACATGACCGGGCACCTCTCCCCCGACGAGCTGGCCGAGCTGGCCCGCCTCTGCGACAAACTCCGCGAGGGCGTCTCCGGCCACTGACTCCAGAATTGACCCCGGCCGCGAAGGCCACCTGCGATCGCGAGGGAGACGCGGCGGGGGGCCGCGGGGTGGGGTTGGATGGGGAGGGTGAGCGAGAGAGCTACTTCCGTCGTCTGGTTCCGCGAAGACCTGCGCGTGGCCGACAACCCGGCCCTGCACGAGGCCGTGCGGCGCGGCGACCCGATCGTGTGCCTGTACGTGCTCGACGACGAGTCGCCGGGCATCCGGCCGATCGGTGGGGCGGCCCGGTGGTGGCTGCATCACTCGCTCGAGGCGCTCGGCGAGCGGCTGCGCGAGGTGGGGCTGACGCTGACCCTGCGGCGGGGCCCGGCGCGCGAGGTGGTTCAGAGCGTCGTCGACGAGGTCGGTGCGACGCGGGTGCTGTGGAACCGACGGTACGGCGAGATCGAGCGGGGCATCGACGGCGACCTCAAGGCGGGCCTGCGCAAAGCAGGCCTGGAGGTCGAGAGCTTCCAGGGCTCCCTGATCGCCGAACCGTGGACGGTACTGACCGGCCAGGGCGGCTGGTACAAGGTCTTCACCCCCTTCTATCGGGCGGTGCTCGCGAAGCAGACACCGCGGCATCCGCTGCCGGCGCCGACGAAGGACGACGGGCTGCACCACCGCGAGGTCCGGTCCGACGCGCTCGGCGACTGGGCCCTGCTGCCCACGAAGCCCGACTGGGCGGGCGGGCTGCGCGAGCGCTGGCGACCGGGCGAGGCGGGGGCGGCCGAGCGGATGGAGACGTTCCTGACCGAGCGGGTGTCCCATTACGTCGCCGAGCAGGATCTGCCGGGCGAGGAGGGCACCTCGATGCTGTCACCGCACCTGCGCTGGGGCGAGATCAGTCCATTCCAGTTCTGGCATGCGCTCGACGGGCACCGCGCCCGGGCCTCGAAAGACGCCGAGGGAGCCGCCGCCGTGCTGCGGCAGCTGATCTGGCGCGAGTTCTCGTACCACCTGCTCTACCACCTGCCCTCGATCACCACCGAGAACATGCGGTCGGAGTTCGACCGCTTCCCCTGGGCCGAGCTGACGGACGCCGAGCTGCAGCAGTGGCAGCAGGGCGAGACGGGCATTCCGCTCGTCGACGCCGGCATGCGCGAGCTGTGGCAGACGGGCGTGATGCACAACCGGGTGCGGATGGTCGTGGCGTCGTTCCTCGTCAAGAACCTCCGGGTCGACTGGCGCGTCGGCGAGGCCTGGTTCTGGGACACGCTGGTCGACGCCGATCCGGCCGCGAACGCCCTGAACTGGCAGTGGGTGGCGGGGTCGGGTCCGGACGCGGCGCCGTACTTCCGCATCTTCAACCCCGAGCTGCAGGCGTCCAAGTTCGACAAGCACGGCTCGTACGTCAATCGCTACGTCCCCGAGGCGGGCACGCCGGCCTACCCCGAGCCGATGGTCGACCTCAAGGAGTCGCGCCGGGCCGCGCTCGACGCCTACGCGACGGTCAGATGAGCCAGGTGAATCAGATGAGCCAGATGAATCAGGTGAGCCAGGTGAAGACGGTCACGCAGGGCCTGGCAAGGGCTCAGTAGCCCGCGAACGCGTCCGTGTGCACCCGCCGTGCCCCCGCCCGCCGCAGCTGCGCCGCGACATGGTCCACGTACCCGGGAGGCCCTGACACGTACGCCCGCCGGGACGCGAGGTCGGGCAACGTCGCACGAGCCGCCTCGGCCGTGAGCCGCGCGGGCCCGAGGTACGTCCACCCGGGCGCCAGCTCGGCGGGCCGGTCCGGTGCGATCACCAGCACGCGGATGCCCGTGGCCGCGATCTCGTCGGCATATGCCAGCTCGTCCGGAGCCGACGCCGAGTAGATCAGCACCACGTCGCCCGCCGTGCCGCGCCGGGCCCGTTCGGCGAGCTGGCTGACGAACGGCGTGACACCGATCCCGCCGGCGGCGAGCACCAGCGGCACCGAGACGTCGGACGGCAGCAGGAAGTCCCCGCCCACCCAGGTGGCGTTCACGGTCGTCCCGGGCGTCAGGGAGGTCAGCGTCCGCTTGAACGAGCTCGACGGGTCCGAGAGCTTCACCCCGAGCGAGACCGGCGCGGGCGTCGAGGCGTGCAGGCGGGCGGGTGGCGGCGTGGTGATGCTGAACATCCGCCGCGCACCGCGGGTGTCGGGGCGCGCGTGCGGCAGCGACAGCTCGAGGTACTGTCCGGCGCGGAAGGGAACAGGCGAGAGGGGCTCGAAGTCGAACGCCGCCGAGGTCGGGGTCAGCGCGCGGCTGCCCGCGAAGCGGAGGCGCACCCCCCGCCGCTGGCCGAACGCGAAGGCGACGACGTTGCCGATCACGAGCGCGATCTCAGGCGTCGAGTAGACCGTTCCGATCGTGAACGGGATCGAGAACGGCACCGCGACGACCACCGCGACGAGCAGCTGCTGCCAGCGCCGGGGCGGCAGCGTCAGCGGCTCGCTCAGCATGAAGCCGGCGAGGAAGACGATCGGGAACGACCCGTAGGCGAGCACCAGGGCGTCGGGGAAGGCGGTGCCGGTCAGCATG
This sequence comes from Herbiconiux sp. VKM Ac-1786, assembly GCF_015350805.1. Classification (GTDB taxonomy): domain Bacteria; phylum Actinomycetota; class Actinomycetes; order Actinomycetales; family Microbacteriaceae; genus Herbiconiux. The sequence continues at coordinate 845,227 of NZ_JADKSG010000001.1, forward strand.
ATCCGGCCGATCGTGATCGCTCCGGCGGCCACGACGAAGGTGAGGCCGAGGGCCAGCTTGCGGGTGCGCCAGAGCACGAGGAACGCACCGATCGCCACGAACGGCAGCAGCACCGGCGTCGCCACCCACCACGCCGACGGGTACAGGCCGGTGACGCTCATCACCACGGCCGCCGCGGCGACCGGGTTCAGGATGTGCCGGCCCCGGAAGGCGAGCACGAACTTCGACGCCGCCGCGAGCACGCCGGTCAGGGCGATCAGCGCGAGCCCGGCGGGGTCGGCCGTCGGCATGAAGACGAAGACGATGATCAGCCCCGAGATCGCCGACGACGGCAGGTGCGCGCGGGTGCGGAACAGCCGCGCCAGCAGCCAGCTCGCGGCCGCGGTCGCCACCACCGCCACCACCGTCGACAGCAGCAGCTGCAGCGGCGTGTAGAACAGCTGCCCGAGGGCGCCGGCGACGATCGCGATCACGACCAGCGCCGCGAGCACCAGCACGATCAGGTTGTACATCGTGACGCGCCCGATCAGCGTGTCGAGTCGTGCTTTCATGCGAAGAGCTCCCCGGGGAAGTCACGGGAGCGCTCGGCGCGCCCGTCGGCGTACATGCGGACATAGCTGAAGTGGAATGTCTTCGCCAGCTGGTGCGCGCCGGTGAAGAAGAGGGCGGTCGCGAGACCGTCGGCGAGGGCGGTCGACGAGGCGACGACCCAGGTGGCGATCACCTCGCGGGCGGGCGATCCGGTGCGCGGGTCGACGATGTGGTGCAGCCCGTCGCCCCAGGCCCGCCGGTTGCTCGCCGAGGCGCAGAGCGAGAGGCCGGCGAACTCGGCCACGCCGATCGCCTTGCGCGGGTCGAGCGGATGCTCGAGCCCCACCCGCACGGGAGCACCGCCCGAGTGCGCCAGATCCCCGCTCCCGTCGACGACGTACTCGCGGTGACCGGCGTCGCGCAGCACGGTCGCGACCAGGTCGACGAGGTACCCCTTGCCGGCGGCACCGAGGTCGATCACCGTTCCGGCGGGGGCCGAGACGGTCACGCCGGAACCCGGCGACGCGGAGGCGCGGGTGACGGTGGTGGACCAGCGGGGGCGGGCTCGGGCATCCGGAATCGAGGACTCACCCGCGGGCGACGCACGCAGTGAGTAATTCGCGTCGTATCCGAGCTGTTCGAGGCGCGCGCCGACCAGCGGGTCGACCGCCCCGTCGGTGGCGGCGTGCAGCCGGTCGTAGAGCTCGAACAGCGGCTCCGCGTCGGCCGGGAACTCGACCGAGGCCGCCCCGCGGGCGAGCGCCGTGACGAGCGAGTCGGGCCGGAACCGCGAGTAGTCGCGGTCGAAGGCCTCGACCCGCATGAGAACGGCGGCCCGGGTGGCCGCCGGGAGCGGCTGCGGCGTCTCGATCTGCCAGTGCGTGCCGATCGCCTCGAAGTCGAAGCGCGCCGGACTCGGCGCCGGGGCGACGGGAACGGACGGATCGGCGATCATGGCGAGGTCGATGGCGGCGAGGACGGCCGGCGTCAGGCCGCGTCGGACTTGATGGTCTCGACGGCCTCGTTGAAGCCGCCGCTCGTCAGGCTCGAGCCGGCGACGCGGGACACGTCGATCTCGTCGATGTCCTTGCCCACGACGACCTCGGAGATGCCGTCGGCGAACTGGGTCTGGTAGTTGACCGAGTTCGGGTTGGTGGCCTCGGGCGTGACCGTGACGGCGGTGATGACGTCGCCCGCGAGGGTGAGCGAGACGTCGATCTCCTCCTGGCCGTTGGGCGAGGTGTAGCTGCCCTTGGCCTCGTAGGTGCCGTCTTTGTAGGTGGACGAGGCGGAGGAGGAGCCGGCGGCGGCGGTCGCGCCCGGAGTCGCGGCCGGGGTCGCCGCGGCCGAGGCGGCCGGCGTGGAGGCCGAACCGGTGTCCGACTCGGCCGTCGCATCGGTGGCGCAGCCGGCCAGGGCGACGGAGAGGGAGACTCCGGCGAGGGCGGAGAGGCCGATCTTCTTCTGTCGGGTGGTCATCATGGGCGCATCCTGTCGTTCGGGAGGGGGCGGGCGGGGGTGCGAGCGGTCTCGACGGTATTCAGCGAAGCTGGCAGAGCCCTATGGCGATTCTCTGCGCCCGGCCTGAAGCCGGTGTGCGAGGAGGGCTGCCGACGGCCTCATCCTCGGACAACGGGGGTCGCCGCCGAAACGTTCAGGCGCGTTTCTGCCGCCGCAGCCGCCGGAGGGTGCTGATGGTGCGCTGCTCCGGCAGGCTCCAGCCGAAGCGCACGGCCAGCAGGCGGATGAGCGTGGTCACGATCACGCAGCCGATGCCCGCGATCGTGATGTTCGCGCCCACGCCGATGGCCACGGTGAGGAAGATCGCGCCCACGCCCGCCGCGACGGCGTAGAGCGACCCGACGTGCATCACGCCGATCGGCAGCCCGAGCAGGATGTCGCGGAGCATTCCACCGCCGACCGCCGCCACGATCCCGACGAAGATCGCCGGCACCACGGGCAGGCCGAACGAGAGCGCCTTGCTCGTGCCGATCGCGCAGAACAGCCCGAGGCTGACGGCGTCGAGCACCGTGACCAGCACGTTCAGCCGCGTGAACACGCGCTCGAGCGCCATTCCGAGCAGCGCGGCCACGATCGCGACGGGGATGAACCAGTTCGACTCCAGCGCCGCCGGCACGGTGTTCAGCAGCAGGTCGCGGATGAGACCGCCGCCGAACCCGGCGACCACCCCGATCAGGCCGACGCCGAGCAGGTCGAGCCGTCGGTCCTTGAACTGCGCCGCGAACGACGCCCCCTGAACGCTGCCGAGGCCGGTCGCCGCGAGGTCGAGCCAGAACGGCGTGACGAACTGCTCGGCGACCATGCAGCATTCCTATCACGACGGCACGACGCGGCGGGTGCGGCGGCCGGCAGGCGAGGGCAGAGGGGCGGATGCTCGCCCGCTCGTCACCGGAAGGCGAGGATCTCCGGCCCCCACGCCTCGCGGATCTCCCCGTCGGGGTCGTGCTCGACCCGCTCCTCGCGGTCGATGATGAGCGTGGGACGGGTCTCGGGATCGTAGGGCGGCCAGGGCACGACGTCGTCGGAGCCCGCGGCGTCCGGATCTGCGCCGGCCGAGAGCTCGGGCGCCTCACCGCGGGCGAACGCGATCCAGCGGCCGCGCATCCGCCCCGCCACCCGCAGCGCCTCGGGTCGGCCGCCCAGCCCGAACACGATGTCGCGGCCGCGCGGCGCGAACGAGCCGAAGACGTAGGCCAGCTCGGCGGCGTGGGTGGCGCCGATGCCGGTGACCTTGAGGAGGGGCGTGGCGTGGTCGAAGCGGTACATCCAGGTGGGGGCGTTCCGGCTGTGGGCCTCGGCGAGCCAGATGCTGGGCATCCGGAACCCCGCGTCGCGGGAGACCTCGGCGGGTGTGCGGCGCCGGGGGTAGCTCGGGTAGGCGCTCGTGATGCGCGCCCCCGCCTCGTCGAAACCGGGCGCACCGGGGTTGTCGGCGGCGATCTCGGCGAACATCTGCTCGATCTTCTCGGAGGTGATCGGCAGGAGCGGCGAACGCATCAGCTTGAAGAACGACGACTCGTCGCGGTTGGTGCCGATGATCAGCGGCAGGCGGGGCACATGCCCCTCGCGGAATGCGGTCAGCGGGTACTCGGGCACGACCTCGTCGTCGATCACGGGCGCCATCGCGAGCGTGCCGGGCACCGAGCCGGAGACCTCGTGCACCAGCTCGGCGCCGGCGTCGACGAGGTCGAAGGGGTCGAGCTCGCGCAGGCGGTGGGCGTCGCCCGGCTCGATGCCGACGATGTCGAGGAAGCGGTGGGCCACGGTGGCCGCGCGCTCCCGGCCGTAGACCGAGGTGACGGGGGCGCTCTGCGCGATGGCCCGGTGGAAGAGGCCGGCCGTCAGGGGCGAGGCCATCAACGCGATGACGGATGCTCCCCCGGCCGATTCGCCGAACAGCGTGACGTTGCCGGGGTCGCCGCCGAAGGCGGCGATGTTCTGCTGCACCCACGTCAGGCCCGCGATCTGGTCACGGAGGCCGACGTTCGCGTCGAAGCCGTGGCCGAACGACTCCCCGGTCGCGCGGTTCAGGGAGGAGAAGTCGACGAAGCCCAGGATGCCCAGCCGGTAGTTGACCGTGACCACGACGACGTCGCCCTCGGCCGCGAGGGTCGTGGCGTCGTAGAAGCGCTGGGCGGTGGAGCCGGCGAAGTAGCCGCCGCCGTGGATCCAGACCATGACCGGCCGGCCCGCCGCGCCGGACGCGCCCGCGCCACCCGGCGCACCCGCCGGGGCCGCCGCGCCCGCCGGCGCCCAGACGTTGACCGTCAGGCAGTCCTCGCTGAGCGGCACCGAGGGGTCGACGTCCATCGACTTCAGCACGTGCTGCGGGGCCATCGCCCCGAACGCCGTCGCATCCCGCAGCTCGTGCCAGGGCGCGGGCGGCTGCGGCCGGCGGAAGCGGCGGTTCCCGGTGGGCGCGGCCGCGAACGGGATGCCCTTCCAGCTGAGCACCTCGCCGTCCCGGGCGCCGCGCACGGCACCGGCGGCGGTCTTGCGGATGAGCGATTCCCGGTCTCCGCGCGTCATGCTCCGATGCTACTCACGGCGGCTGGGTTCGGCCGGAGCGTCGGCGACGCCCGCGTCGACCGCCGGCGAGGCACCCTCCGGCGCTCCGGAGTCGCCCGCCGCCTCCTTCTCGGCCACCGCCCGCGACGCCGCGATCGCCGCGCGCCCCGAGGGCAGCGCGATCGCGACCACCACCACGACCACCGTCACCGCGCCCGCCACGACGAGCAGCAGCTGCACGCTGATCACGTCGGCCAGCGGCCCGAAGACGCTCATGCCGATGGGGGCGGCCAGCGCCATCACGATCCCCACGTAGCTGAACACCCGCCCGTGCTTGTCGGGGTCGACCGTCTCCTGCACCAGCGTCATGAACGGCGCCGAGAACAGGGGCACCAGCAGGCCGAAGCCGAACATGAAGCCGTAGAACACCCAGAGGTTCGGGCTCAGCCCGAGGGCCGTGGTGAACACGGCGAAGCCGAAGGTGGCGAACAGGATCAGCCCCATCCGGCTGAACCGGGCGAGCACGGTCGAGACGAGGACGCCGCCGATGATCATGCCGACGCTGAAGGCGAGTTCGAGCACCGTCACCATCCACACCTCGTCGCCGAAGGTGCGCGCGACCAGCAGCGGGGTGATGAACGACGGCGCCACCGTGAGCAGGAAGATGATGGCGAACACCACCAGCAGCCAGCGCACCACCTTGTGCCGCCAGATGTACTGCAGCCCCTCGACGAGGTCGTAGCGGAAGCTCGTCTCCTTCGCCGCGATCGACGCCAGCGTCGGCACCGTCACGAACGCGAGCAGGCCGACGCCGATCACCGCCGTCACCACGTCGATGAAGAACACCGGCACGATGCCGAACACCCCGAACACCGCCCCCGCCGCGGCGGGCGCGAGCAGCGCCATGGCCGACTGGATGGTCTGGAACAGCCCGTTCACCCGCATCAGCTGATCGGGCGGCGCGATCTGCGGGATCATCGCCTGCACAGCCGGCGACTGCACCCCGGCCCCGATCGAGCGCACGCCGACCGCGACGAGGATGATCCACAGATCGGTGAGGCCGTTGAGCATCAGCAGGGCCAGCGCGAGCGTGGCCAGCGCGATGCTGCTGTCGGCGATCATCACGAGCACCTTGCGGTTGACCCGGTCGGCGATCACCCCGCCGAAGATCGACACGATGCCCTGCGGCAGGAAGGCGGCGAGCGCGTAGAGCGCCACGGCCAGCCCCGACCGGGTCTCGAAGGTGACGTACCACATGACCGCGTACTGCACGATCATCGACCCGAACAGCGACACCGTCTGCCCGGTGAGGAACAGACCGGTGTTCCTCTTCCAGTGCTCCGGAGCTTCGGCGGTGGTCATGTGAACAGCGTACACATCACCACCGACACCGGGGAAGGTGCGGGCCGGAACCCCTAGGCGCTGTGCCGGTGGCGGGTGCGCGGCAGGGTCGGCAGGTCGCTCAGCGCCGGGCCCTCGAGCCGCGTGCCGTCGGCCGCGAAGCGCGAGGCGTGCAGCGGGCAGTCCCAGCTGCGCTCGGCGTCGTTCCACTCCAGCACCCCGCCGAGGTGCGGGCAGACGGCGCTCACGGCACAGGTGCGACCCTCCACCGTCGAGATCCCCACGGGGCGACCGGCCGAGTTGGCCACCACTCCCTCGCCCTCCCGGGGCTTCGGCACGGGCGTCGAGCGGGTCTCGGCGCCCAGCCACCCCTTGGCCGTCTGAAGGCCCACGGATGCTCCTGCCGCCGCCCCCTTGGCCAGGTCGGCCGGCCGCGTGAGCCGCGTGCCGAGCACCGTCTGCCAGTGCGCCCGCTCACGCCGCGGCGTGCCGGTCAGCTCGTCGGTCAGCCGGATGGCGGCCCCCGCCGAATTGGTCAGCCCCCACTTGGCGTACCCGGTCGCGAGGAGGATCCGGCCGCGACCCCGCGGCAGCGACCCCACGAAGGGGATCATGTTGAGCGACTCGTAGTCCTGCGCCGACCAGGCGTGCGTCAGCCGGGCCCCCGGCCACTGAGCCTCGGTCCAGCGCTCGAGCTGGGCGACGCGCTCCTTCTCGGAGCGGTCGCCGGGGCGCCCGACCGAGTGGCCGTCGCCGCCGATCACCAGCAGCTCCGTCCCCTCGTGCGGGGCCGTGCGCACCGAGCGCGAGCCCTCCTCGGCCGAGTCGCCGACGGAGATGAACATGCCGTCCGGGAGTGCGCCGGCACGGGCATCCGGAATCTCGAACGCCAGCCCGTAGCTGCGGAGGCCCTCGACCTTGGCGAAGTAGAGGCCCCGGTCGAGGATCGGCGTCGCCGTCGCGAGCACGACCGACCCGGCCCGCAGCTCGCCGCGGCTCGTGCGCACGCGCGCCGGCTTCGAGGCACGCACCCCGGTGACGCGGGTCTGCGTGTGCAGCACCCCGCCGGCGGCGACGAAGGCGGCGGCGAGCGCCTCGAGCACGTCCATCGTGTCGAGCTGCGCCTGCTCGGGCAGAGCGACACCGAAGGCGAAGGGGAACGGCACGTCGACGTCGTCGGGGGTGACGAGCGACACCGGCAGCCCGGCCTCGCGCGCGGCCCGGTACTCGGCGTCGACCGTGTCGGCGGCCTTCGAGTCGGGGTGCTGGGCGTAGCTGTAGGCGGTGCGGTACTCCACCGGCACCCCCGCCTCCTCGCAGAACCCGAGCAGCCACTCCTGCCCGTCGCGGTTCATCGCGGCATAGGCCTTCAGGATGCGCGACGAGTGGTGCGAGCGGATGCTCGAGAAGCGGCTGCCCTGCAGGAGCGACACCTTCCCGGTCGTGTTGCCCGAGGCCAGCGCGCCGATGTCGAGGGCTTCGAGCACCGCGACCCGCTTGCCGGCGCGGGCGAGCCGAAGGGCGGTGATCAGGCCGGTCAGGCCGGCGCCCACGACGGCGACGTCGTGGACGGGGCTCGGGTCGAAGGGCGTCGCGACGGATGCGCGGGCGGGCCGGTCGCGCCAGAGCGAGCGTCCGGCGGGCGGCTGGGCCGAGGCACTGGGGTGAGAGTCAGGCATCTCCTCAGTACACTCCTCCCGCCGCCCGAAAGGTGCGTAAGTTGGAGGGGTTGCAGCTATCGATTTCCCCGAGAGGAACGGCATGTCCGACGTGAACGACCGAATCGAAGACCCCGACCTGACCGACATCGGCGCGGAGGACGTCGATCTCGACGACACCGTCAGCATCGACGAGGTGCAGGACGACGACGCGGAGGAGATCAACCCCGTGTTCGGCGACGACCAGGAGGTCATCGCCGACAACCTCAACTACGACGAGTAGCCCTCACGCCAACGGCCCCGGCCGCCCGGCTCGATGAGCGGGTGACCGGGGTCGTCGTGCGTGCGGGCCTGGGCGCGGACGACGTCAGTCGGTGCCGGCGTCGAACGCCGCACCCTCGGAGGCCGCATCCGTCGCCCGCTCCAGGGCGTCCTCGGAGGCGGAGACGTGGCCGCCCTCGAGGATCGAGCTCGCCTCGCCCTGCTCCAGCTCGCCCACCAGCTCGGCGGTCGCGCCGCCGATGATGCCGGCGGTGGCGTACTGCTCGAGGCGGGCGCGCGAGTCGGCGATGTCGAGGTTGCGCATGGTGAGCTGGCCGATGCGGTCGTCGGGGCCGAAGGCGGCGTCGCCGACGCGCTCCATCGACAGCTTGCCGGGGTGGTAGCTGAGCGCCGGGCCGGTGGTGTCGAGGATCGTGTAGTCGTCGCCGCGGCGCAGGCGCAGCACGACCTCGCCGGTGACGGCCGAGCCGACCCAGCGCTGGATCGACTCGCGGAGCATCAGCGACTGCGGGTCGAGCCAGCGACCCTCGTACATCAGGCGGCCGAGGCGGCGGCCCTCGGTGTGGTAGTTCGCCACCGTGTCCTCGTTGTGGATGGCGTTCAGCAGGCGCTCGTAGGCGATGTGCAGCAGCGCCATGCCCGGGGCCTCGTAGATGCCGCGGCTCTTGGCCTCGATGATGCGGTTCTCGATCTGGTCGCTGACGCCCAGCCCGTGGCGGCCGCCGATGGCGTTGGCCTCGAAGACCAGCGCCACGGCATCGTCGTACTCGACGCCGTTGATCGCGACCGGACGTCCGGCCTCGAACCGCACCGACACCTCCTCGGTGGCGACCTCGACGTCGTCGCGCCAGGCGGCGACGCCCATGATCGGCTCGATCAGGTCGAGCCCGGCCGAGAGCTCCTCGAGGCGCTTGGCCTCATGGGTGGCGCCCCAGATGTTGGCGTCGGTGCTGTAGGCCTTCTCGGTGGAGTCGCGGTAGGGGAAGCCGCGCTCGACGAGCCACTCGCTCATCTCGGTGCGGCCGCCGAGCTCGCCGACGAACGAGGCGTCGAGCCAGGGCTTGTAGACGCGCAGGCGCGGGTTGGCCAGCAGGCCGTAGCGGTAGAACCGCTCGATGTCGTTGCCCTTGTAGGTGGAGCCGTCGCCCCAGATGTCGACGCCGTCCTCCTTCATGGCGCGCACCAGCAGCGTGCCGGTGACGGCGCGGCCGAGCGGCGTGGTGTTGAAGTAGGTCTTGCCGCCGGAGCGGATGTGGAACGCGCCGCACTGCAGCGCCACCAGGCCCTCCTCGACCAGAGCGGCCTTCGCGTCGACGAGACGGGCGATCTCGGCGCCGTACTCGAGGGCGCGGCCCGGCACCTTGTCGATCTCGGGCTCGTCGTACTGGCCGATGTCGGCCGTGTAGGTGCAGGGCACCGCGCCCTTCTCGCGCATCCACGCCACGGCGCAGGAGGTGTCGAGGCCTCCCGAGAATGCGATGCCGACGCGTTCGCCGACGGGGAGCCTGCTCAGTACCTTGGACATGCCCTAAATCCTATGGTCTCGCCGCACCCGCCTCGGAACGGTGTTGACTGACGGGATGAGCTCCTGGGTCGACCACGTGATGTGGTGGCATGTCTATCCGCTCGGCTTCACGGGGGCACCCGTGCGTCCCGAGGCGGGTGAGGCTGCGTCGACGGATGCTCCCGCCCACCGCCTCGGCCGCCTCGAGTCCTGGCTCGACCACGTGGTCGACCTCGGCCTGAACGGCCTCGCGCTAGGCCCCGTCTTCGCGAGCTCCACCCACGGCTACGACACCACCGACCACTTCCGCATCGACCCGCGGCTCGGCGACGAGGCCGACTTCGACCGGCTGGTCGCCGCCGCGCACGAGCGGGGCGTGCGCGTGCTGCTCGACGGGGTCTTCAACCATGTGGGCCGGGCTCATCCTGCCTTCGCCGCGCTGGAGGAGTCGGGGCCGTCTGCCGCCACCGCCGGCCTCTTCCGGGTCGACTGGGACGGCTGGCAGCCGGGCGACCCCGTGCGCGCCGACGTCTTCGAGGGGCACGACCAGCTCGTCGCCCTCGACCACTCCTCCCCCGCGGTGGCCGACCTCGTGGTCGAGGTCATGACGTACTGGCTCGGCCGCGGCGCCGACGGCTGGCGGCTCGACGCGGCGTACGCGGTGCCGCCGGCGTTCTGGGCCTCGGTGCTGCCGAGGGTGCGGGACGCGCATCCGGAGGCCTGGTTCACCGGCGAGGTGATCCACGGCGACGCGCTCGCGATCGTGGCCGAGTCGGGGCTCGACTCGCTCACCCAGTACGAGCTGTGGCAGGGCCTCTGGCACGGCATCGCCGACGCGAACCTGTTCGAGCTGAAGCACGCCATCGAACGCGGCAACGAGCTGCTCGAGGGCTTCGTGCCGACCACCTTCGTGGGCAATCACGACGTCTCGCGCATCGCCTCGGCGATCCCGGATGCGCGGCATCTGCCGCACGCCCTCGCCCTGCTGTTCACCCTGGCGGGCACGCCGATGGTCTACGCGGGCGACGAGTACGGGCTGCGCGCCGTGAAGGAGGAGCGGCTCGGCGGCGACGACGCGGTGCGGCCGGAGTTCCCGGACTCGCCGCCGTCGCCGGACACTCTTCCCGCCTCGCTGCCGGGTGCCGGGGCGGATGCGGTCGAGCTGCTGGCGCTGCACGGCGAGCTGATCGCGCTGCGGCGGCGGCACGCCTGGCTGCACTCGGCGCGGTCGGACGTGCTGCACGTCACGAACACGGCGCTCGTCGTACGCACGGCGACCGGGTCGGGCGCGGTGGTGACGGCGCTGAACATCGGCGACGAGGCGGTCGCGGTGCCGGCGGGCGGGGCCTCGGCGGTGCTGGCCGGGTCGGCGTCGCTCGCGGCGGGGCGGGCGAGCCTCCCGCCGCACGGGTGGGCGGTGCTCGGCGACTGACGCCCGGTCGGGCCTCGCCGCCAGTCAGGCTTCGCCGCGGGTCAGGCCTCGGTGTGGGCGGCCGACTTGTCCTGAAGGAACTGGCAGAGCGCGGCGGCCACCGCCAGCTCGGCCACCAGGGCCTGAAGGTCGAGCGACGACAGCTCGAGAGGCTTGGTGCGCTCGCCGAGCGTCACGCTCCAGTGCGGATCGCCGACGCTGACCGGCTGCATGTAGATCTCGGTGCCCTCGTTCTTCAACGGGACGACGACGAGACCGGTGTCGGCGCCATCGCCTCCGTGCTGCACCAGGACGTTGATGAGCTGCCCACCCTCGCGGGTGGTGCGGAACTCGTCGAGCCAGGCCTCCAGGGTCTCTTTGCTGTGGAACGGCATCTGCCGATGATATCGGGCGCCACCGACACCGGGGTCGGAGCTGGCCGGATTGCGTCCGCTCGCCGAGGCCTAGAGCGGGCCGACCCCGAACGCCCGCGCCAGGCGGTCGATCTTCTCGGCGCGACCGAGCCGCGGCAGGTCGCTGCCGTCGCGGATGACCCGACCGCGCGCCTCGAAGTCGGACAGGAAGTCGCGCGCCCACGTCACGTCGGACTGCGTCGGGCTGATCGCCTCGTTGATCACGGGCAGCTGGTCGGTGTCGAGGCAGAGCTTGCCGGTGAGCCCGAGCGCGACGGCGGTGGCCGACTGCTCGCGCAGCACGGGGTGGCTCGACGAGACGGTCGGCCCGTCGATCGGGCCGGGCAGGCCGCCGACGCGGCTCGCCACGACGAGGCGCGAGCGCGGGTAGGCCATCGCGATGTCCTCGGCGCTGGTGCCGGTGTCGCGGCGGTAGTCGCCGCTGCCGAAGGCGAGCCGGAACGCGCCTCGGGCGCGGGCGATGTTCACCGCCTCCTCGATGCCGAGGGCCGACTCGATCAGCACGAGCACGGGGGTGGTGCCGCCGAGGCGGTCGAAGGTCTCGGTGACGTGCGAGGCGTCCTCGGTCTTGGCGAGCATCACGCCCTTCAGCCCCGGCAGGCCCTTCAGCTGGTCGACGTCGTCGCTCCAGAAGTCGCTGGCGCGGTCGTTGATGCGCACCCAGGCGCTGCCGCCGCCGCTCAGCCAGGCGGCGACGTCGTCGCGGGAGGAGTCCTTGTGCTTCGGGTCGATCGCGTCCTCGAGGTCGAGCACGAGCTGGTCGGCGCGCGAGCGGGAGGCGCGGTCGAAGTCCTCGGTGCGCCGGGCCGACAGCAGCAGCCACGAGCGCGAGATCTCGGCGGGCACCTCGTGCCGCTCGGCGGCGGGTGCGGCGGGTGCGGCGGGCGCGCTGGTCGGCGTGGTCGTGGTCTCTGACGTCATGGTGCTTCTCTCTTCATCGACAGGCTGCCCCTCAACCCTACGGTCCCCCGCCCCACCTCTCGACTTGCGTGCATAACGAACGCAAGGGGCGAACGCGGGGTGACCCCCGCATCCGCCCCTCAGTCACAGCAGGTCTAGTGCGTCGGGGAGCCCCCGGTGACCGCGATCGTCTCGCCCACCACGTAGCTCGACTCCTGTGAGGCGAGGAAGACGAAGGCCGGGGCCAGCTCGACCGGCTGGCCGGCGCGGCCCATGGGGGTCTCGCTGCCGAACTCCTCGATCTTCTGGTTCGGCACGAAGGCCGGCTGCAGCGGCGTCCAGACGGGGCCGGGGGCCACGCCGTTCACGCGGATGCCGCGCTCGATCAGCTGCTGCGCCATGGCCCGGGTCCAGTTGGCGATGCCCGCCTTCGAGACCGCGTACTCGGCGAGCGACGGCGACGGCACGAAGCCCTGGATGCTCGACGTGGTGATGATCGACGCGCCCGGCTTCAGGTGCGGCGAGGCCGCCTTCGTCAACCAGAACAGCGGGTAGATGTTGGTCTTCAGCACGTGGTCGAGTGTCTCCGTCTCGAAGTCGTCGATGCTGTCGACGGTGGGCATGGTGCCGGCGTTGATGACCAGGATGTCGAGGCCGCCGAGACCCTCGACGGCGTCGGCGACGACCTGCTGGTCGACGGCCTCGTCCTGCAGGTCGCCCGGCAGCAGCACGGCGGTGCGGCCCTCGGCGCGGATCAGCTCGGCGACCTCCTCGGCCTCCGCCTGCTCCTCGGCGAGGTAGCTGAGCGCGACGTCGGCGCCCTCGCGGGCGTAGGCGATCGCGACGGCCCGGCCGATCCCGGAGTCGGCTCCGGTGACCAGCGCCTTGCGGCCCGGCAGACGTCCGGTGCCGACGTAGGTGGTCTCGCCGTGGTCGGGTGCCGGGTCCATCTTGCGGGTGTCGCCGGGGCCGCTCTGCTGCTGGGCCGGGAACGGCGGGCGGGGGTGCTGGGTGGTCGGATCCTGGGGCGTGTACATGGTCTCGGACATGCCCGCCACGCTACGACGGTCGATCCGATCGCGCGCGGGGCTTGCCGCCGATCGGCAGTCGGCGTACTCACGGGCGCGAACCGGTGCCGTGGGCGTCGCACAGGGCCATGATCGAGAGCGATGACACCCTCACCGGCCGACGCCGCGCCCCAGCTCCCCACCCGCTACGTCGACCTGCGCGACTACGCCGCCATCGGCGACGGCCGCACCGTCGCGCTGATCGCCCTCGACGGCCAGGTCGACTGGATGCCCGTGCCGGCCCTGCACTCTCCCCCCGTCTTCGCCGCCCTCGTCGACGCCCCCGGCGGCGGCCGCTTCGAGCTCCGGCCCGTGGACGACTTCACCAGCAAACGCGTCTACCTCCCGGGCACGAACGTGCTGCAGACCACGTTCACCACGGCGACCGGCGTGGTGCGGGTGACGGATGCGCTGGTCACCGGTGTGGCCGGCCGGCTGCCCTGGCTCGAGCTCGCCCGCCGGATCGAGGGGCTCGAGGGCTCGGTGCCGATGCGGTGGGCGGTCGTGCCGGGGGCCGTGTTCGACGGGCTGCAGGACGACGGGGCGGGGCTGGAGGACGGCGACGACACGTCGTCGCACGAGGACGGCGCGGAACGCGCATCCGGAACCATCGACGACCGGGGCGAGGACGGCAGCGACATCCCCGGGGTGAAGCGGATCGACACCGTGCACGGGCCCATCCTGCGCGTCGGGCAGATCGACCTCGTGCTGGTCGGCAGCGAGCACGGCCGGATCGACCCCGCCGAGCCGGGCGACGGGTTCCCCGAGGGGCCGCTGTCGTTCTACGGCGCCTTCACCGCGTCGGCCGGATCGCGGCACCTGCTGACGCTCTGCGGAACCGACGACGAGCCGATCCACGTTCCGGTGCCCGAGAACGTCGACCGCGGCATCGACCGCTCGATCGAGAGCTGGCAGGCCTGGACCCGCGAGTTCGACGGGCCGGAGGACGACGAGGACGACGAGTGGACCGACGTCGTGCAGCGCAGCGCCCTCGCCCTGAAGCTCCTGATCTTCAGCCCCACCGGCTCGATCGCGGCCGCCGCCACCTCGGGCCTGCCCGAGAACCGCACCGGCGGCAAGAACTACGACTACCGCTTCGCCTGGGTGCGCGACCTGGCCTACACCGTCGGCGCGCTGGTCGAGTTCGGCCTGCGAGAGGAGACCCACGCGGCCGTGTCGTGGGTGCTGAAGACGCTGAAGCAGTACGAGGGCGAGCTGCACATCTTCTTCCGCCTCGACGGCTCGCTGCCGGGCGACATGCACGACGCCCCCGCCGAGGGCTGGCGCGGCATCGGCCCGGTGCGCATCGGCAACGACGCGAGCGACCAGCTGCAGCTCGGCGTCTACGCCGACGTCGTGGGGATCATGGCGCGCTACGTGGATGCGGGCAACATCCTCGACGAGCGCACCAGCGAGCTCATCGTCGCCTTCACGGATGCGGCCTGCCACAACTGGCCGAAGAAGGACTCGGGCATGTGGGAGCTGCCCGAGGAGGAGCACTACGTCTCGAGCAAGGTCGGCTGCTGGCAGGCCATCACCGACGCGCTGCACCTCGCCGATATCGGCGAGATCAAGCCGAGCGAGGACGACCTGGCGCACTGGCGCGAGAACCGGCGCCTGATCGAGGAGTGGGTCGCCGAGCACGGCTGGAGCGAGGAGCGCGGCGCCTACCTGATGCACCCGGGCAGCGACCGGCTCGACGCGTCGATCCTGCTGCACGCCGACCGCGCCTTCGGGCCGCGCTCGCGCATGGACGCCACCATCTCCCGCATCGACGAGGAGCTCTCGGCCGGCCCGCTGCTCTACCGCTACAGCGGCGTCGACGAGGAGGAGGGCACGTTCGTGGCGTGCGCCTTCTGGCTGACCGAGGCTCTGGCGCGCACCGGGCGTGTCGACGAGGCGACCGAGCGGATGCGCGCCCTGCTCCCCCTCGCCAACGACGTCGGGCTCTACTCCGAGATCATCGCGGCGTCCGACCACGCGTTCCTCGGCAACCTGCCGCAGGGGCTGAGCCACCTGGCGCTGATCAACGCGGCGCTCTCGATCCGCTCGGCGTCGTAGGCGTTCTGCGCCAGCGCCCGCCGCGGATCGTCGCCGGGTCAGCCCTGGGCGATGGTGAGTGCGCCGAAACCCTGGGTGATGAGGTTCTTCGCCAGGTAGAGCGGCTTGCCGTCGAGCAGCACGTTGTGCGTGAGCACCAGAACGGGTGCCTTCGCGGGCAGGCCGATGCTGCGGCCTCGCTCGGCGCCGGCGCGACCGACCGAGACGTCGTAGACGGCCGGCCCGAGGCGGCCGCCCAGCACGTCCATCACGGCGGCGAGCAGACTGCGGCCCTCCGTCTCGAGCTCGGGCAGCCGGGCCGCGAGCTCCGGGCTCCGCTCGGCCAGCACCGCTCCGGCGGGCAGCACCTCGAGCATCTGCGCCACCGGCTCGCCGTCACGCTTCAGCACGTTCTCCTGCACCCAGGTCTCGCTGTCGGGTTCGAGCTGCAGGCCGCGGCTGATGAAGTCGCTCGTGGGCTGGAGCTCGTGCAGCGTGCGCACCACCTCGACGGCGCCGTCGCCCGTCGCCGCGATTGACTCCAGGGGTCGCAGCTGCTCGAGCCCGACCTGCGGCAGTGCCTCGGCCACGAACCGTCCGATGCCGCGGCGGGTGCGGATCAGCCCGTCCTCTTCGAGCAGCATCAGAGCCTCGCGCACCACCGTGCGGCTGACCCGGAGGGCGACGCCGAGGTCGGTCTCGTTCGGCAGCAGCGAGCCGAGCTCCACCCGTCCGCTCCGGATCGCCTCGGCGAGGGAGGAGTAGACCGCGACCCGCAGAGGCTGCCCCGTGGGCACCACGAGCGGATCGAGTCGGAGGGTGGTGACTGCAGCTGCCATGGACGTTCTCCTCGTCGCGCGGACGTCGGTGCCGATCATCCGTCGGCCATTGACGCCGACCTGGATGTATAACATCATACTCACTCAAGACAGGGAGACACCATGGCATCGACAGCGGTCGACAAGAACTCGGTCGGACTCGGCGAACGGCAGTACCACATCGGCATCGCGCCGGGCGAGGTCTCGACCGTCGCCCTGCTGCCCGGCGACCCCTTCCGGGTGCCGATGATCGCGGAGTTCCTGTCCGACGTGACGACCGTCGCGCATCAGCGGGAGCACCTCACCATGACCGGGCGCTACAAGGGACGGCTGATCACGGCAACCTCCACCGGAATGGGATGCCCGTCGACCGCCATCGCCGCCGAGGAACTGATCCGGGTCGGCGTCACCTCGCTCATCCGGGTGGGCTCATCGGCCGGGCTGCAGACGGGTATCCGACCCGGCGACCTGCTCGTCAGCGAGGGCACGCTGCGGAACGACGGCACGACCGCCGCCTATGCGCACCCGGGATACCCGGCGGTACCCGACCTGCAGATCGCCACCAGCCTCGCCGAGACGGCGCGGTCGCTCACCGCCGGCACCTCGACCACCGTGCACTCAGGCCTGAACGTCAGCGACGACGCGTTCTACGCCGAGACGCCCGAGTGGATCGCCGAGCTGAACGGCCTGGGCATCCTGAACGTCGAGATGGAGAGCTCGGCGCTGTTCGTCGTCGCGCGTCTGCGCGGGGTGCGGGCGGGGATGATCTGCGCGGCCTCGAGCAACCTCCACGACGGCACGAGCCTCTACGACGGCGTCAAGGAGGCGCTGGCGGCGGGCTGGATGACGAGCATCGAGGCGGCGCTCGAGACCGCCGTGCGGCTGGAGCTGTGATGCGCCGGCCCGATCGTAACACCAGCGACACATTGGACGTATAACATCCAACTTCATACCCGCGGCAGCACCTCCGCCGCCCTTCGAGAAGAGTCACGATGAACCCCGTTCCCCTGTACGTCGACTGCGACACCGGCATCGACGACGCCCTCGCGCTCGGCTGGCTGGCCGCATCGCCCGAGGTCGAGGTGGTGGGCGTCGGCACGGTGAGCGGCAACGTGTCGGCCGCGCAGGGGGCCCGCAACACGATCGACGTGCTCGCGCTCGCCGGCCGGTCGTGGCCGGTCGCCGTCGGCGCGGCCGAGCCGTCGGCCGGCGGGTTCACGCGCGCCGGCTTCGACGGCGGCGCCACCCACGTGCACGGGCCGGCCGGGCTCGGTGCATTCTCCGCGCCGTCGTCGGGTGACGAGCCCCTCGCCGTCGATGCGGCCGAGCTGCTGATCTCGCTCGCCCGACGCCACGGCGGAGAGCTGCGCATCCTCGCCGTCGGCCCGCTGACCAACCTCGCCGAGGCCCTGCGCCGGGAGCCGTCGCTGCCCTCCCTGATCGCCGAGGTCACCGTCATGGGAGGTGCGGCGCTCGTGCCCGGCAACATCTCCCCCGTCACCGAGGCCAACATCGGCAACGACCCCGAGGCGGCCCAGGCCGTGCTCTCGGCGCCGTGGCCGGTCACGCTCGTCCCCCTCGACGTGACGCTGGCGCATCCGCTCGACGAGGCCGGTCGCCACCGGCTGCTCGACTCGGGACGGCCCCTCGGCCGCGCACTCGGCGAGATGCTCGACTTCTACTTCGACTTCAACTCCACCTTCTACGGCGAGCGCCGCTCGGCGCTGCACGACCCCCTGGCGGCGGCGATCGCCACCGGGACGGTGCGGCCCACCGTCGCACCGAGGGTGCACGTCGAGGTGGACACCACCGACGGGCCGGGCCGGGGCCAGACCATCTGCGACCTGCGCGGCCGCTTCCTCGGGCATCCCGACCAGCCGGGCGCCCACGTGCGGGTCGTGCTCGAGCTCGGCACCGACTTCGCGCCCGTGCTGCTCGGCCGGCTGCTGGAGGTGTGACGTGCTGATCGATCTGCACTCCCATCTCGAGGGGCGGCTGCGCCCGTCGACGGCCGCCGAGCTCGCCGGGGCGGCCGGCCTCCCCGAGCCTCCGGCGGGGTGGGCGGATGCTCTGCAGCTGACCGGCCCCGCCGACCTGACGGTCTACCTGCAGAAGGTGGCGTCGAGCTACCCGTTCTTCCGGCGCCGGGAGATGCTCGCCCGGATCGCGCGGGAGGCCGTGGAGGACGCGGCCGCCGACGGAGGCGACTACCTCGAGCTGCGCTTCGGGCCGGCCACCCACGTCTCCGACTCCCTGCCGCTCGACGAGGTCGTGGCGGCGGTCTGCGAAGGTGTCGCCGACGGCGTCGCTCTGACCGGTATGCCGGCGGGCGTCGTGGTGGCCGCGCTGCGGCATCACTCGCCCACGGTCAACGAGGACGTCGCGGCCAGCGCCGCCCGCTTCGCCGGACGCGGCGTCGTCGGCTTCGACCTGGCCGGCGACGAGCTGCTCTTCCCCGCGCTGGAGCCGCATGTCGGTTCCTTCCGGGTCGCCCGAGCCGCCGGTCTCGGGCTCACCTGCCACGCCGCGGAGTCCGCTCCCGGGCACGCCGCCCGGTCGGCGGTCGAACTGCTCGGTGTCAGCCGGATCGGCCACGGTGCGCACCTCGCGAGCGACCCCGACGCACTGGCGTGGATCGTCGACGAGGGGATCGTGATCGAGATCTGTCCCACGTCGAACTGGTACACCGGCGCGATCCCGTCGGTGGCCGCGCATCCGGCGGGGCTGTTCGCCCGCGCCGGGGCGGCCCTCGCGCTCGGCGACGACAACCCGGTGCAGACCGGGTCACCGCTGTCGGCCGAGCGGGCACTGCTCGGCCCGACCCTCGGCTTCACGGCCGCCGACCTCGAGCGGCTCGACCGCACCAGCGCGGCGGCGGTCTTCGCCGACGACTCGGTGCGGCTGGGGCTGATCGCGGCGGCGGCGGGAGGGCACTAGGCACCCGTTCCCACCGCACCACCCGCACCGTTCCGACACCGCATCAGCGAAACCTGGAGATCACGATGACCCTCACCACGAGAACCCGCTTCCTCAGCTTCGGCTCGGTCACGGCCGCCGCCGCCCTCGTTCTGGCGGGCTGCGCCAGTGCCCCGGAGACGGAGGCCGGAGCATCCGGGACCACCACCGACGACTTCCTGCCGTGCGCCGTCTCCGACCTGACCGGGTTCAAGGACGGCCAGTTCAACGAGCTCACCTATGACGGTGTCGCGCAGGCCGCCGACGAGCTCGGTGTCGACACCCGCACCGCCGAATCGACCTCCGAGGACCAGTACGCCGGCAACATCTCGGCCATGGTGAACGAGGACTGCAGCCTCATCGTGACCGTCGGCTTCGCCCTCGCCGCCGCCACCCGTGACTCGGCCGCCGAGAACCCCGACATCGACTACGCCCTGATCGACTCGACCGTCTCCGACGACGACGGCACCCCGGTGGAGGTCGACAACGTGAAGCCCGTGCTCTTCGACACCGCCCAGGCCGCCTACCTCGCCGGCTACCTGTCGGCCGCCGCCTCGAAGACCGGCGTCGTCGGTACCTACGGCGGGATGCCCTTCCCCTCGGTCACCGTCTTCATGGACGGTTTCGTCGACGGGGTCGCGAAGTACAACGAGGCTCACAGTGCGTCGGTCAAAGTGGTCGGCTGGGACAAGGCCGCCCAGGACGGGCTCTTCGTCGGCAACTTCGACGACCAGGTGCAGGCGAAGACCCTGAGCGAGGGCCTGCTCGACCAGAACGTCGACGTGATCATGCCGGTCGCCGGTTCGCTCTTCCTCGCCTCGATCGAGGCCATGAAGGACCGCGGGGTCGACGGTGCGATCCTCGGCGTGAACAACGACGCGTACGAGGCCGAGCCGGAGGGCGCTCCCTACTACCTGACGTCGGTGCTGAAGAACCTGACGACTGCCGCCTCCGAGGTCACGACGGCCGCGGGCGCCGGCGACTTCGACAGCGCACCCTACGTCGGCACCCTGGAGAACGACGGCGTCGGCATCGCGCCGCTGCACGACTGGGAGAGCCGGATCGATCCGTCCGTGATCACGGAGCTCGACCAGCTCAAGGCGGACATCATCGCCGGCACCGTCGTCGTCGAGTCGCCGTCGTCGCCCGCTCAGGGCTGACTCGGCGCGGGCCGTCGGTTCGGGGCGTCGGTTCGGGGCGTCAGGGGCGGGCTTCGTGGTGGCGGCGGCCGTGGGTGCGGCGGTCCTCCTTCATCTCCGCCTCGAAGAGGTGGCGGCGGCCGTCCGCGAGCTGGTCGCGGGCGTCGCGTTCGGCCGCCCGGAAGGCCGCGTAGTAGTTGTCGTCGAAGTCCTCGACGATCTGGAACGTCCAGCGGCCCTCGATGACGTTGCGTCCGACGATCTCGCGGTCGATCCGCTCGGCCAGCTCCTCGTGGCCGGCCTCGCGGAGCAGCCCGATCGCCTCGCCGAGAGCGAGATCGGCCTTGCCGGTCATCCGGTGGAAGCCGTAGAGGAAGCCGCGCGCCTGCTCCACCACTTCCAGCGCCTCGGACAGCTTGCCCAGCGCCTCGACGGTCGCGTCGTCCAGGCCCTCGGGCCGGCGGTGCGCGGCGTCGGGGCCGGCGTCGCGGTCGGTTGCGCCGCGGGTGTCGCCGTCGCGGTCGGTGGGCTCGGGCATCCGCTCGTCACTCTGCTCGGTCATGCTTCGAGCTTGCCCCGATGACGGATGCGCGACCACGCCTCACCCGCCACGGTCGGCCGCGCGGTCGACGCTCGGGTCAGATGTAGATGCCGGGGTCGAGGTAGAAGGCGGGGTCGGTGAGCGAGCCGGGGCCGGTCGAGGCGTGCTGCGAGAGGTCGCGGGCGGGGATGCCGACGAGGATGGCGCCGGCCGGGGCGTCCTTCACGACGACCGCGCCCGCGCCGACGCTCGCATCGGCACCGATGTGCACCGGACCCAGGATCGTGGCGCCCGCGCCGACCGTCACCCGGTCGCCGAGCGTCGGGTGCCGCTTCTCGCGCCGGGTGCTCTTTCCACCCAGCGTGACCGCGTGGTACAGCATCACGTCGTCGCCGATCACCGCGGTCTCGCCGATCACGACGCCCATGCCGTGGTCGATGAACAGCCGTCGGCCGATGCGGGCCCCGGGGTGGATCTCCACGCCGGTGAGGAATCGGGCGAACTGCGACAGCAGCCGCGCGGGCAGCCGGAGCCCCGGGCTGCGCCACCACCGGTGCGCGACCCGGTGCACCCACACCGCATGCACGCCCGGGTACGCCAGCACGATCTCGAGACCCGACCGCGCCGCCGGATCCCGCAGCCGCGCCGCCCGCACGTCCTCCCGCAGCCGCGCCCGCACCCGCGCGATGCCGCCCGCGGGCAGCGCCGACCGGTCGCGTCCGCCGCGGCCGCGCGCGGCGCGCACGTCGTTCGACGGCGGCAGCGCCGACCGGTCGCTCACCCCTCGCCTGCTCGCCGGTCGCGCGTCAGTCGCCGAGGCCGGCCCAGAGGGGCGTCGAGATGTAGCGCTCGCCGAGGTCGCAGACGATCGCGACCACGGTCTTGCCCGCGTTCTCGGGCCGCTTCGCGACCTCGAGGGCCGCCCACATGATGGCGCCCGACGAGATGCCGGCCATGATGCCCTCCTCGCTGGCGAGCTCGCGGCCCACCCGCAGCGCGTCGTCGAGCGAGACGTCGATGATCTCGTCGTAGACCTCGCGGTCGAGGATGTCGGGGACGATGTTCGCGCCGATGCCCTGGATCTTGTGCGGCCCCGCCTTGCCCTCGGTGAGCAGCGGCGAGTCGAGGGGCTCGACGCCGACGATCTGCACGCCGGGCTTGCGCTCCTTGAGCACCTGGCCGACACCGGTGATGGTGCCGCCGGTGCCGATGCCGGCGACGAAGATGTCGACGCCGCCGTCGGTGTCGGCCCAGATCTCCTCGGCGGTGGTGGTGCGGTGGATCTCGGGGTTCGCGGCGTTCTCGAACTGGCGCGCGAGGATCGAGTTCGGAGTGGCGTCGACGATCTCGTGCGCCTTGGCGAGGGCACCGCGGATGCCCTCGGGGCCCGGGGTGAGCACGATCTCTGCCCCGTAGGCACGCATCACGACGCGGCGCTCGGTCGACGCGGTCTCGGGCATGGTGATGATGACCTTGTAACCGCGGGCCGCGCCGACCATGGCCAGCGCGATGCCGGTGTTGCCGCTCGTGCCCTCGACGATGGTGCCGCCCGGCTTCAGCTCGCCCGACTTCTCGGCGGCGTCGATGATGGCCACACCGATCCGGTCCTTCACGCTGTTGGCGGGGTTGTAGAACTCGAGCTTGCCGAGCACCGTGGCGTCGATGCCCTCGGTGAGCCGGTTGATGCGCACGAGCGGGGTGCGGCCGACGAGCTGGGTGACGTCGTCGTAGATGCGAGCAGCCATGGTGAACCGTCTTTCTGGGAGCTTCTGGAGCGTGAACTGGTCGTGGAGCGTCGGTGCCAACTCTAGTTCGACAGCCTCCGCGGAGCCCGAATGTTGCGGCGGCTGTCAGTGAGCGGCGGCCGGCGAGCGGGGGCCGCGCATCCTGAACCGACGACGAAGCCCCGAGGGTCGACCCCCGGGGCTTCGTCGTTCGGCAAAGCCGGATCAGCTGCAGGTGTAGGTGCGGCCGTCGACCTCGTAGACACCGGGGCCGAGATCGGCGCACTGCGCGATGACGCCGCCGATGACCACGATGAAGATGATCACACCGATGATCTGCAGCACCAGCGCGACGATCGAGATGATCAGACCGGCCTTGGCCGGGGTGTTCTTGACCCCGGCGGCCTTCGACTGGCGGCCGGCGATGACGCCCGTGATGATGCCGGCGATCGGCGCCGCGAAGGCGATGATGAAGAAGCCGACGAGACCGAGCACGAGGCTGACGATGCCGAGGGTCTTGCCGGGCACCACCTGGCCCTGGCCGGCGGGCGGGGCGGCGTTGTACTGCGGGGCCGCGTTGTACTGCGGAGCCGCCGGGTACGCCTGGCCGGGCTGCTGGCCCTGCGGCGCCTGGTACTGCGGTGCGGCGGGCGGAGGCGTCGGCTCGCCCGGGCGCTGGCTGTCGTCGGTCATCGTGTCCCCTTCGGTTGATGAGCTGGTGCATCACGAACCTACCGCGAAGCTCCTCCACAGGCTCGGATGCTCGGCGGACCGTCCACAGATGGCCGACGCCGCCCGGGCCGGCGCCGACGAGGCGCTAGCGTGGAGGCGCGATGAGGTCTCGGGCCCGACGTCGCGCCCTGCCCGTCCCGCTCAGCCCGTCCCGTCTCGTCCCGCCCGTCTCGTCTGGAAGAAGCACCGCCGTGAACGCCTCCCGCCGCCCCCTGTCCGGATCGCGGATCGACCTCGAAGCCGGCGCCTACCGCGCCTCGATCGCCAGCATCGGCGCCACCCTGCGCCTGCTCCAGCACGAGGGCCGCGACCTCGTCGTGCCGTTCGGCCTCGACGAGCTGCGCCCCGCCTACCGCGGCGCCACCCTCGCGCCCTGGCCCAACCGCGTGGTCGACGGCCTCTACACCTTCGACGGCATCGACCAGGTGCTCGCCCTCACCGAGCCGGCCCGCGGCCACGCGCTGCACGGGCTGGCGGCCTGGCTCGACTTCGCGGTGCTCGAGCGCGACGCCTCCCGCGTGCTGCTCGGCGCGACCGTCGAGCCCCAGGCGGGCTACCCGCACCGTCTCGAGCTCGCGGTCGAGTACGCGCTCGACGCCGAGGGCGGCCTGCGCCAGTCCGTCACGGCGACGAACGTCTCCGACACCCCGGCGCCGTACGGCACCGGCCCGCACCCCTACCTCGTGGCCGGCCCCGGCCCGGTCGACGAGTGGATGCTCACCCTGCCGGCCGCGGAGGTGCTCACCGTCACGCCCGACCGTCTCATCCCCGTCGCGATCGCCGACGTCGCGAGCGAAGACGGCGGGGTCTTCGACTTCCGCAGCGAGCGCCTGATCGCCGACACCTTCATCGACCACGCGTTCCGCTCGCTCTCGCGCGATGCCGACGGCGTCGCGACGGTCACCGTCCGCTCCCCCGAGGGCACGGCCACCGCCATGACCTTCGGCCCCGAGTGCGGCTGGGTGCAGGTGCACACGGCCGACAACGTCGACCCATCGATGCACCGCGCGGGCCTCGCGGTCGAGCCCATGACCTGCCCGCCCGACGCCTTCAACTCGGGCACCGACCTCATCGTCCTGGCCCCGAACGCCTCGACCACCGCCGCCTGGACCATCGCGGCCGTCTAGCTAGTCGGGCAGGCTCGCGCCGCGCAGCGCCGCCGCGCGCCGCGGGATGAACACCGTCAGCACCACGCCCACCGCCGCCGCGACCGCCGAGATCACGAACGTCACCTGGAACGCCGACGCGCTCGGCGTCGTCACCCCGTTGGCGGTCACCAGGTTCCCGGCGAGCACCACGCCCAGCACCGCGCTGGCGATCGTCGACCCCAGCGTGCGCATCACCGAGTTCAGCCCGTTCGACGCGGCCGTCTCGGTCGCGGGCACCGCCGCCATGATCAGCGTCGGCATCGACGAGTACGCGAACCCCACCCCGAACCCCACCGCGGTGGCGATCACGATCGTGTGCCACACCTCGGTCATCAGGAACAGCGCCAGCACGTAGCCCACGGCGATGATCGCGATCCCGAGCATGAAGCTGGTGCGTGCCCCGCGAGCCTTGATCAGCCGCGCGGCCACGGGCGACATCGCCCACATCACGAGCCCGCTCGGCATCAGGCAGAGCGAGGCGACGAGCATCGTCTGCCCCAGCCCGACCCCGGTGCCGGTCGGCGCCTCGAGCAGCTGCGGCAGCACCACGGTGCTCGCGAAGAACGCGAAGCCGACCGTGATCGACGCGAGGTTGGTCAGCAGCACGGTGCGGCTCGCGGCCACCCGCAGGTCGATCAGCGGGCTCGGCGTGCGCAGCTCGAACACGCCCCAGGCGAGCAGCACGACCGCGCCGCCCACTAGCGACCCGAGCGTCAACGGCGAGCCCCAGCCCCAGCTGCCGCCCTTGGAGACCCCGAGCAGCACCCCCGTCAGACCCACCGCGAGCCCGACCGCGCCGAGCACGTCGAAGCGCCCCTCGCTCCGCAGGGTGCTCACCGGGATCATCCGCCACACCAGCACCAGCCCCACCGCCGCGAGCAGCCCCGAGACGATGAACAGGGCGTGCCAGTCGAGGTACTGCGAGATCACGGCGGCGACCGGGAGGCCGACCGCGCCACCGACGCCGAGCGTGGCGCTGACGAGCGCGACCGCGCCGCCGAGCCGGTCGCGATGCAGCACGTCACGCAAAATGCTGACACCCAGCGGGATCACACCGATCCCCGCCCCCTGCAGCGCCCGCCCCACGATCAGCGGGATCAGCGAGCTCGAGAACAGCGCCACCACCGACCCGACGATCACGAGCGCGAGCAGCACGAGCACCATCCGCCGCTTCCCGTACAGGTCGCCGAGACGCCCGGCGATCGGCGTCGACACGGCGGCGGCGAGCAGCGTCACGGTGACCGCCCACTGTCCGTCCGAGGGCGAGACGTCGAGCAGTGCCGGCAGCGAGGGCACGAGCGGCGTGAGCAGCGTCATCATGAACGCCGCGACGAGCCCCGTGAACGCGAGCGTGAACACGACCGCGCGCTGGTTCACGGGCGCACTCAGGCGGGCGCGCTCCTCGTCGCTGAGCCACGGCACGTCCTGCTGCACGTTCTGATCGTTACCCGATTGCGTCGACGAGATGATTGCCCCCTGTGAAGTAGATACGCGGGTGCAACCGCACGGGCATCCGCTCTATTCCTGCTGATTTCAGGATGCCCGCCCGGCCCCCGCGCCCGACACCCCCGTCGTTCGGCAGAATGGCCCCATGCACACCGAGCGGGGCTTCGATCGACTGGTCAACTTCAGCGACGCCGTCGTGGCCATCGCGATCACGCTGCTGATCCTGCCGCTGGTCGACAGCGTCACCGAGGTCGTCTCGGGCGAGAGCGTCTGGGACGTCGTACTCTCCGACCTGCCCGAGTTCATGGTCTTCATCATCAGCTTCGCGGTGATCGGCCGGTTCTGGATCGCCCACCACCGCGTCTACGAACGCGCGGTCGACTACGACTCGTGGCTGCTCTGGGCGAACCTGTTCTGGCTGCTGACGATCGTCTTCCTGCCGTACCCGACCGAGCTGCTGTCCCAGGGCACGAGCGCCGACGACGGACGGGCGGGCATCTACGTCGGCACGATGCTGCTCAGCAGCCTCGCCCTGCTCTGGCAGCAGGCCATCCTGATCCGCCGCCCCGAGCTCGTGGCGCCCGCGGCTCGGGGCACCCTCTCGATCGTCCCGTCGGTCGTGACCGCCGGAATGATGCTCGTCACGTTCCTCGCGGTGCTGCTCATCCCAGGGCTCGGCCTTTGGGGGCTGTTCCTCCTGGTGCTCACCGGCCCGATGCAGGCGGTCGCCCGGCGGGTGACGGGTCACTCCGACGGGCCTCCTCGACGTCGGTCACGAACGCCGCAGCCGCCGTCCTGAACACGCGCGAGGTCACGGCGCTGACGTGGTCACGGCCCGGCAGCCCGAGGAACCGCGCTCCGGGCAGCTCCTGCGCGAGCATCCGGGAGCCCTCGTGCACCGGGTCGTCCTCCCCCGCGACGATGAAGAGCGGATGCGCGGCCGCCCCCGCCCGCGGCCGGAACGCCCGACGCCGCACGGCCTCGGCCAGCCGGAGCAGCGCTTCGGGGTCGTTGCCGGCGGATGAGGCCATGCCGACGTACCGGGCGGTCTCCGCGTTCAGCGTCGCGCCCTCGCGGTCGTCGGCCCGGGCGGTTGCCCGTGTGGCGGCTCGTGCGGCGGTGAGGTCGAAACCGGCGAACGAGCCGTCGACGGGCGGGCCGCCCATCGTGACCGACCGCACCCGCTCGGGATGCGTCTGCGCGTAGTCGTGCACGAGCCGGGCGCCGAGGGAGTAGCCGATCAGGTGCACGCTCTCGCCGGGCGCCTCGGCGTCGAGCACCGCCGTCAGGTCGTCGCGGAACGCGGGCAGCGCGTAGGCGGCAAGGCTGCGCGGGCGGGCGCTCTCGCCGTGGCCGCGGAGGTCGGGGGCGATCACGCGGAACCCCGCGTCGACCAGGGTGGACACCCAGCGCGTGCGGATCCAGTTCGACCGGCGGTCGGAGGCGAAGCCGTGCACGAGCAGCACGGTCGGGGCGTCGGCCGCGCCTGCTGTCTCGTAGGCGATCCGCACCCCGCCGGCACCGCTGACCGAGCGGACCTCCGGTTGGCTGTCTCCTCCTGCACCGACGGCCACAGTCCGGATCCGTCCACCGTTCGCCTCGATCACCGTCACCCGACCACCCTAGGCGCGCGAGAATGACCGGGTGACAGACTCCTCTCCCTCAGCCGCCGCCTCGCCACCCAGCCTTGCCGCCGATGCCCGCTGCCCCTGCCTCAGCGGCGCGCCCTACGGCGAGTGCTGCGGCCCGTTCCACGCCGGCACCGCGGTCGCGCCCACGGCAGAGCAGCTCATGCGCTCCCGCTTCTCGGCCTTCGCGGTCGGCGATCCGGCCTACCTCCTGGCCACCTGGCACCCCTCGACGCGCCCCTCCCGGCTCGAGCTCGACGGCTCGCTGCGCTGGTACCGCCTCGACATCCTCTCCCGCTCGGCGGGCGGGCCCCTCGACACCGAGGGTGTCGTGGAGTTCGCGGCCCACCACCGCCCCCGACCAGGGCATCCGGGTGCAGCCGGAGTGCAGCACGAGACCAGCCGCTTCGTGCGGGAAGGAGGCCGCTGGTTCTACGTCGACGCCCTCTGAAGTGGGCCCTCCGCTGGCCCCCCGTCTCCGCGCCCGCACCAGGTCGGCGAGCCGACGCGGGCTTGCGCATCCGCGGATCGGGCCCAAGGTGGAAGGACCGACAGAGGAGTCACCATGACCGACAGCAGCAGCACCACGCCCGACGACGCCGACCAGCCCGACGTGCTCGACCTGGGCGGCTCGTTCGGCGCCCCGACGGTCGACGCCGACCCGGTCGACGCGCGTGAGACGGCCGACTCGGTCGACAGCGAGGGCGACGGCGACGCCCGCGAGACGGCCGACCAGCCCGACGGGCGGGACGAGCGCGGCGAGAAGTCGTCCCTCGACCCCGACCACGAGAGCTTCGCCGCCCGCGAGGCGCACTCGGAGGGATCGGGCCCGAACGGCTCGGGCACGAGCAGCCCCGACGGCATCGGCGCCTACAGCGACGGAGCCGACGCCTCGGCCGAGCCCGCCGACACCCACGCCGACAGCCCGAACCCCGACGCCGACGGCGTCGCCTGACCCCTGCCCCCCCGTCGCCATCGCCGCCCGCGGCGCGGCGGACGGGGGAATGGCGGTCGGACCCCCGGCGTTGCAGCCCCTGACCTCGGAGGCCGCCATGACCTTGACCATCGACACCGCCACGACCCACCGCACCCCGCCGCTGAGCGAGCAGCTCCAGCGCCTGATCGACCTCGGCCTGCCCGAACTCGCCGGCATCAGCGCCGAGGAGCTGCGGAGCCGCGCGTCGACCCTGCGCGGCCGTCCGGACTCGATCCTCGTGGTCGGCCCCGCGATCGCCGCGCCCTCACGCCTAGTCACCCTGCTGCGTCGCGGCGGCAAGCCCGGGTTCGTCGCCGACGAGCTGGCCGACGTCGACACCTTCACCGAGCATCCGGATCTCGACGCCTGCCCCGAGGGCTTCTCACTCGCCCACGGCCTCGACCGCGGCGACGACCTGGCCGCCCGCACCCCCGACGAGGCGCTCGCCGAGATCCTCGCGCGCGGCCGCCGCCCGCTGACGGTCGCCGAGAGCATCAGCTGGCTCCTCCAGCAGCCCGAGCACCTGACCCCGAACCGCGCCTTCACGACCCTCGCCACCCGCCGCACCGCCCCCGACGGCACCCTCGACCCCCGGATCCCGACCCTCACGACCGCCACCCCCACCGCCCGCGACCCCCGCTCCCGCCGCGGCGCCCCCCACCTCACCGCCGCCCTCGCCACCACCACCGCCCACGCCACCCTCGCCCACGCCTCGGCCGCCGCCTGACGCTTCCCGCAACCGCATTCTCGGCGACGGCCGAACGACCGTGACAATCTTTGCCACTCGGAGTATCGTGCCGACATGGCATCCATGAATGTGTCCCTCCCCGACGCGCTCAAGGATTTCGTCGAGTCCCAGGTCGGCGAGCGGTACGGCACCAGCAGCGAGTTCATCCGCGAGCTGATCCGCCGCGAGCAGGACCGCGAGAGGCTCCGCGCCCTCGTCACCGACGGCATGACGTCCGGGCCCGGTTCCGAGCTCGACGCGTCCTACTTCGAGTCACTGCGTGCGCGCATCCGCGACGCCGCGTGACGCGCCGCGTCGTCACCACCGCCCGCGCGGGTGAGGACATCGCGTCCGCCGTCGACGCCTACGTGAGCGAGGGGGCGGCGGACGTCGCCCTCGACCTGGTCGACGAACTGGAGAAGCTGCGCGGTCTCCTCGCCGAGTTCCCGTCGCTCGGATCCGCGCGCCTGGCGATCGAACTCGGCATCGCCGAGATCCGCAGCGCCCCGCTCGGCCGCTTCCCGTACGTGGCCATCTACACCGACGACTCGGACGCAGTGCGCATCCACCGCGTGCTCCACACCCGCCGCGACCTCCCCCGCGAGTTCGCATCTGATTGACGGAGTGGTGCCGGCAGCCACTCGCGAGCACCACCCGCACTGCTTCTCACACGCGGCGATCGGGAGAC
Source organism: Herbiconiux sp. VKM Ac-1786 (assembly GCF_015350805.1). Taxonomy (GTDB): domain Bacteria; phylum Actinomycetota; class Actinomycetes; order Actinomycetales; family Microbacteriaceae; genus Herbiconiux. The sequence goes on from NZ_JADKSG010000001.1 coordinate 874,946, forward strand.
GAATCGGGTGTGGGGAATCGGCACCCTCGTCGTGGGAGCGATCTGCCTGGTCATCCTTATCGTGCCCCGTCGCGTAGGCGCGCAGGTTGCGAGAAGGAAGTGCCGCGACGACGGGAGAGCCGAAGCAGCAGCGGAAACAGCGAAGGCCCCGGTTCTGGGAACCGGGACCTTCGTGTGGTGCGCCCTAAGGGATTCGAACCCCTGGCCTTCTGATCCGTAGTCAGACGCTCTATCCAGCTGAGCTAAGGGCGCAGTGTGTGAGAAACGATCTCCCGCACGAACATCAGAGCCTAGCAGGTGGTTCGGGCAACACAAAGTCGACGCAGGCTCAGCTCGCGAGCACCTCGATGTCGGGGGCGGATGCCACGATTGACCCATGTCCCCCGCACCGCCCCCGAGCTGGCGTTCGGCCGTCGACGCCCTGTCGCCGGCGGGCCCCGAGCGCGCGTCGGCGAGCGCACGAACCGCGGCCGCCAGCGGGTCCGGCGGGTCCGGCGGCGAGGGCAGCACGCCGATGGGCCTCCAGTTCGAGGTGCGCGAAGAGGCTCCGCGCGACCACGACCGCTGGCGGGGCCCGAGCACCCGCGCGGCGACGGCGGAGGGGGCGGCCGCCGAGGGGGCGCCGCGGCGCCTGGCGGTGCGGCCGGTCATCCGCTCGGGCTCGGGGTCGTACGTGAAGGCGAACGTCACGTGGGGCTCGTTCACGCACCAGGTCAACCGGCTCGCCCTCGACCCCGCGCACCACCGCTGGTTCGCACAGTTCGCCGCGCTGCACCGGGCCACCCGCCCCGCGCACGTGGTGCCCGAGACCGACTGGCTCACGCTCGACGACTTCCTCAGCCCGCTGCTCTGGCAGCTGCTGGCCGAGGCGCGCAGGCTCGGCATCGCCCTCGTCAGCTCGGCGAAGAGCGGCACGGTGCAGCTGAGCGGATGCGCGTCCGTCTCCTTCGACGCCCGCCAGCGCTCGGGCGACCTCCGCCTGACCCCGCTCGTCGCGTTCACCGAGACGCCACCCGGCGGCGACGACCCCGAACCCGAACCCGACCCCGACAACATCGAAGGAGATGCAGACACCGACGGCCGCCACCCCGCCCAGCACGCCGGCGCGATCGGCGACCACGGCATCTACGCCTACGACCTGAGCAGCGCCAAGCGGCCGCGGGTCGTGCTGGCGCCGTCCGCGCATCCGCTCAGCACGGAGGAGCAGCGCGCCCTCGGCCGGCCCGCCATCACCGTGCCGGCCGCCGACACCGCGCAGTTCTTCGAGGAGTACTACCCGGCGCTGCGCCGCGGCATCCTGCTGGCGAGCAGCGACGGGAGCGTCGAGCTGCCGACGGTGCCGCCGCCGACCCTGGTGCTGACGGCGCGGTTCCTCGCCGACGACGTGCTGACGCTCGACTGGGAGTGGGCGGGCCTCCGCGACCCCGCGTCCGAGTCGCGCACCCGCGACACCGCTCGGGAGCAGCTCGACACGGTGCTGCGGCGCTTCCCGGCCGCGGCGGTCGAGATCGACGCCGACGCCGCGCCGGTCACGCTTGACGGCGTCACCGCGGCCGCGTTCGCCGAGAAGGCGCTGCCGGCGCTCGATGCGCTGGCGAACATCCGCGTCGACGTGATCGGGCCGCGGCCCGCCTACCGCGAGCTGATCGGCCACCCCGACATCAGCATCACCCACGTCGAGACGCTGAAGCGCGACTGGTTCGACCTCGGCATCGTGATCAACATCGGCGGCTACCGCGTACCGTTCGGCCCGCTGTTCAAGGCGCTCGCCAAGGGGCGCACGCGGCTGCTGATGGTCGACAAGACGTACCTGTCGCTCGAGCATCCGGCGTTCGACCGCCTGCGCGAGCTGCTCGAGGAGTCCACGACGCTCGACGAGTGGGAGACCGGCCTGCGAGTCAGCCGCCACCAGGCCGCCCGCTTCGCCGAGTTCGACGACACGGCCGACGAGAGCCCCGACGCCCTCGCCTGGCGGCAGGCGGTGCGTGCGGCGCAGCAGCTGGCCCAGGCGACGGATGCTCCGGTGCCACCCACCCCGCTGCCCGCCACCGTCTCGGCCACCCTCCGCCCCTACCAGAAGGCGGGGTTCGACTGGCTGGCGTTCCTCCACCGCAACCGGCTCGGCGGCATCCTGGCCGACGACATGGGCCTGGGCAAGACGCTGCAGACCCTGGCGCTGATCGCCCACGCCCGCGAGCACCCGCCCGAGCCCGCCGCCGCGCATCCGCCGCCCTTCCTCGTCGTGGCGCCGACCTCGGTCGTCGGCACCTGGCAGGCCGAGGCCGCCCACTTCACCCCCGCACTCACCGTGCGCGCCGTCACCGCCACCCAGGGCAGCCGCTCCGCCCTGGCCGACGCCAGCGCCGGGGCCGACGTCGTGGTCACGAGCTACGCCCTGTTCCGCCTCGACGCCGCCCACTACCGCGCGCTCGACTGGGCCGGGCTCGTGCTGGACGAGGCCCAGTTCGTGAAGAACCACCTCTCGAAGGCGCACGAGGCGGCCCGCGAGCTCGACGTACCGTTCCGCCTCGCCATCACCGGAACGCCGCTCGAGAACAACCTGCTCGAGCTCTGGGCGCTGCTCGACATCGTGGCGCCGGGGCTGTTCCCGTCGGCACGGCTGTTCGCCGAGAAGTTCCAGCGCCCGATCGAGCGGGGCATCGACCCGCGGGCGCTCGCGACGCTGCGGCAGCGCATCCGCCCGGTGCTGCTGCGCCGCACCAAAGACGCCGTCGCCCCCGAACTTCCGGCGAAGCAGGAGCAGGTGCTGCCGGTCGAGCTCTCCCCCGCGCACCGGCACCTCTACGACACCGTGCTGCAGCGCGAGCGGCAGAAGCTGTTCGGCCTGCTCGACGACCTCGACCGCAACCGCTTCATCGTCTTCCGCTCGCTGACACTGCTCAGGATGCTCAGCCTCGACGCCTCGCTCATCGACGACGCCCACGGGTCCATCCCCTCGTCCAAGCTCGACGTGCTGATCGAGCAGCTCGGCGAGGTGATCGGCGAGGGCCACCGCTCGCTCGTGTTCAGCCAGTTCACGAGCTACCTGGCGAAGGTCGCTGCCCGGCTCGACGCGGAGGGCATCGCCTACGAGTACCTCGACGGCTCGACGCGGCGGCGGCCCGAGGTGGTGCAGCGGTTCCGGGAGGGCACGGCGCCGGTGTTCCTGATCAGCCTCAAGGCCGGCGGCTTCGGGCTCACGCTGACCGAGGCCGACTACGTCTACCTGCTCGACCCGTGGTGGAACCCGGCGTCGGAGTCGCAGGCGATCGACCGCACGCACCGCATCGGGCAGGAGCATCCGGTGAACGTGTACCGGCTGGTCGCGACCGACACCATCGAGGAGAAGGTCATGGCCCTGAAGGAGCACAAGGCCGAGCTCTTCGACGCGGTGCTCGACGACGACGCGCTGTTCTCGCGGTCGCTCACGGCCGACGACCTGCGGGCGCTGCTGTCCTGACGGCCGGCGCCAGCCGGGCGCCCGCGCCCACGGGCTCCGCTAGCCCAGCGCGCCCACCCGCTCGATCAGCTGCTGGATGAACGGGATCAGGTCCTGCACCTGCCCCACGCTCGACATCCCCGTCGCCACGAGCGGCCACACCGAGCCGATCAGCGTGGCGACAACGGCGGCGACCGCGGCCACCCACGACAGGGCCCCGTTCCGCGACACGAACGCGAGCGCCAGGAACCCGAGCGCGACGATCGAGCAGATCACGATCGACGCGGCGATGGCGCCGACCGGCACGTCGAGCGCTCCGACGGTGGTGGCGTCGGCGCCCGCGATCAGGCCGAGCACCGGCAGCATCACGCCGACGACCGTCAGCAGGCAGACGACGACCCCGGTGACGACGGCGGCCCAGACGGCACGCGGGCGGCGGCGGGTGGGGGTGCGGCTGAACGATCGCATGAGGCTCCTCGGATGGCGGCGGCACCGCGCACGCCCTCCGAGCCCACGCGGTTCACTGAGAAGACGGCCCGGCCCCGCGCTTCGTCACGAACGCCCCGCCGCCCCGTCGCTCAGCGGCTCCGCCCGCCGCCCGGCGCGGACAACGCCGGTCAGGCCGAGGCGGGCGAAGCCCCCGCCGCCGCGCCAGCGGGCTCCGCAGCCAGCGCCGACGCGAGCGACGTGTACCCGAAGTGCGGGAACGCCGCCGCCGTCGGCTCGTGCGTCAGCCGCCCGTCCACGGTCGACACCGCCGCCGCGAGCGCGGCGTCCCGCTCCACGGCGTCCCGCCACCCGCGATCGGCCAGCCGCACCACGTACGGCAGCGTCGCGTTCGTCAGCGCCGCCGTCGACGTGGCCGGCACCGCACCGGGCATGTTGGCCACGCAGTAGAAGATCGTCTCCTCGACCGGGTAGGTCGGCTCGTCGTGGGTGGTCGGCCGCGAGTCCTCGAAGCAGCCGCCCTGGTCGATGGCGATGTCCACCAGCACCGAGCCGCGTTTCATCCGCGACACGAGCTCGTGCGAGACGAGCTTCGGCGCCGCGGCACCGGGCACGAGCACCGCGCCGATCACGAGATCGGCCTCCAGCACGCTGCGCTCGACCTCGAACGCGTTCGACACCACGGTCTTCACGCGCCCGGAGAACACCTCGTCGATGTGCCGCAGCCGCGGGATGGACAGGTCGAGCACCGTCACGTCCGCCCCCGCCGCGACGGCCTGCTGCACGGCGTTCTCGCCAGCCTGCCCGCCGCCGATCACCGTGACCTTCGCCGGCCGCACCCCGGGCACGCCGCCTAGCAGCACTCCGCGACCGCCCTTGGACCCCATCAGGTGGTAGCTGCCGACCATCACCGAGAGGCGTCCGGCGACCTCGCTCATGGGGGCGAGCAGCGGCAGCGATCCGTCGGCGAGCTGCACGGTCTCGTAGGCGATCGAGGTCGCCCGAGACGCGATCAGCGCGGCCACGAGCGGTGCTGCGGCGGCCAGGTGCAGGTAGGTGAAGATGAGCTGGCCCGCGCGCATCCGCTCGTATTCGGGCTCGATCGGCTCTTTCACCTTCACGATCATCTCGGCGGCCCAGACGGCGTCGACATCGACGACGGATGCTCCCGCCGCCGCATACTCCTCGTCGACGATCGCCGAGCCGACGCCGGCCCCGGTCTCGACGAGCACCGTGTGCCCGTGCTTGACCAGCTCGAACACCCCCGACGGCGTCATCGCCACCCGGAACTCGTTGTTCTTGATCTCTTTCGGCACCCCGATGATCACGGTGGGCTCCTTCGCTCGTCGTCGACCGTCGCGTTCGCGATCTGGCTCGATTATCGGGCGATCGGATGCTCGTTGTCACCGATCCCGAATATCATTCGGTCGAGGCGGCAGTTCTAGCCGCGTAGTTCGGAGGACGAGGGTGATGGCGCGCACCGACGGAACAGCCGTGATCGACGACATCGACGAGCGGATCGTCTGGGAGCTCTGCCGCGAGGCCCGGCTGCCGAACAAGGAGCTGGCGGAGCGCGTGGGCGTCGCGCCGTCGACGTGTCTCGTGCGGGTGCGGGCGCTGCACGCGAGCGGGGTGCTTCGGTCGTTCCATGCGCAGCCCGACTGGGCGTCGCTCGGGCTGCCGATCGAGGCGATCGTGCAGGTGCGGCTGAAGGCGCAGGCGCGGGCCGAGATCCGCAGCTACGCGCAGCGCGTGATCACGCTGCCGAACGTGCTGAACGTGTTCTTCCTCGGCGGGGCCGACGACTTCCTGATCCACGTGGCCTGCACCTCGACCGGGCAGCTGCGCGACTTCGTGGCCACCGAGCTCAGCATGGACAACTCGGTCGCCTCGACGCAGACCAACATCGTGTTCGACCACCTGATCGGGGTGCAGCACATGCAGCAGGGCAGCTCGTGGAGCGAGGTGCGCGAGGCGCTGTAGGCCGGGCGACACCGGCCAGAAGAGGGCCGAGCGGCCGGGCGGGCGCCGGGCTACTCCTCGTCCCAGAACCCCACGTGCACCGCGGTGGCTTCGGGCAGCGCGACCGGCCCGACCACCTCGACGTCACGCCCGCCCCGCGCGAGCACCTCGCGCGACGGCAGCGCCAGCGTCGGCACGCCCTCCTGGGCGTCGACGAGATCGCGCAGCGCCTCCTCCGAGAGCGCGAACACCACCCGCGGGATGTCGGCCCAGTAGATCGCGCCGGTGCACATCGCGCAGGGCTCGGTGCTCGTGTACAGCGTGGAGGCGGCGAGCTCGTCGCGCTCGAGCTGCTGCCCCGAGTCGCGCACGAGGTTGGTCTCGGCGTGGCCGATGGGGTCGTGCCCCGTGTTGACGGTGTTCATCGCCTCGATGGTGCGTCCGTCGGCGGTCACGAGGAGGGCGCCGAAGGGGTGGTCGCCACGATCGCGGGCGGCGGCCGCCAGGGCGACGGCGCGCTCGAGGTGCGCGAGATCGGCGGGGGCGAGGTCGGTGGGCGCGAGCGGCGGCACGGTCATCCGCCCAGCCTGGCACACGCCACGCGGCTGCCGCCGCTGTCACGGGCTCGGCGGCCGCCGTGCGTGCGGCTACGCCTCGACCGGGACGTGCTCGTCGTCAGGCGGGAGCGGGGCACCACCACGCGAGCGGCGGCGCAGCGTCAGGCCGATCAGCGGGTACAGCAGCACCGAGATCATCCCGGCGCCGACGAGCGCCGCCGCCGTGCCCGGCAGGATGGCCTGGCGGTCGAGCGCGATGCCCGTGACCGCCACGATGATCGGCAGCCCGGTCGCGCCGAAGAGGCCGAGGGCGGCCCGGTCGCGCCGTGACGACCCGGCGGGCGCCGCGAGCAGGCTCGGCAGCCCGCGCACGAGCAGCAGCAGCACCGCGAACACCGGCAGCAGCACGAGCGCCGCCGGGTCGGCGAGGAGGGCGCCGAGGTCGAAGGTGATGCCCGTGTAGATGAAGAACACCGGCACGAGGAAGCCGAAGGCGACCGCCTCGAGCTTCGCGTCGACGAGCTCGAGGTCGGGCTTGTTGACGCCCGAGAGCAGCACGCGGCAGATCACCCCGGCCGCGAAGGCGCCGAGCAGCATGTCGAGCCCGAGGATGACGCTGAGCACCACGAGCGCCGCGATGGCGAGCAGCACGAGGCGCACCGCGAACTGTCCGCTGGTGTGCAGGGTGGCCGTCACGATGCGGTGGAGGCCGGTGCGCGGTCCGCGCGAGGCGGCCAGGATGCCCAGCAGCGCGACGGCCGTGAACCCGATCAGCACGACGGCCGAGATGCCGGGCGAGCGGCCGCTCAGGAAGAGCGAGATGGCGATCAGCGGGCCGAACTCCCCCACGGCGCCGACCGCGGTGACCGCGCGGCCGAACGGGGTGGACAGTTCCCCGGCATCGCGGAGCATCGGCATGATCGTGCCGAGCGCGGTGGACGTCAGGGCGACCCCGATGAACACCGCGGCCTCGAGGTCGGGCGCGATCAGGTAGCCGACCGCGATCGCGGCCACGAGCGAGATGCCCCAGCCGAGCCCGGCGCGGGCGATCGGGCGCCCGGCTATGGCCGCGAAGTCGATCTCGCGGCCCGCCATGAAGAACAGCAGCGCGAGGCCGAACTCGGCGATCGCGCCCGAGAAGGGGCTCGGCCCGAGCCAGCCGAGCACGCTCGGACCCACCAGCACGCCGAGCAGGATCTCGAACACCACGAGCGGCACGCGGGCCACCCGGCCCACGGCCGCGGCGATCAGCGGAGCCGCCACGGCGAGCGCCGCGATCAGCACGATGCCGACCGGATCAGCCTGGTCCATCCCCTACCCCGCCTTCGTCAGCACCATCCTGGCGCACGACGGCCCGGCGAGGCGACCGGCGGAGCCGGCGGGGCGACCGGCCGAGCCGCGCGCGCAGCGCTCAGTCGGTCGGCAGGTGCCGCTCGTCGACCCCGTCGTACGCCGACAGCGGCCGGATCAGCGCGTTCGACGCCAGCTGCTCCCGGATGTGCGCCGTCCACCCCACGATCCGCGACGCCACGAACAGCGGAGTGAACATCTCGGTGTCGAAACCCATCAGGTGGTACGCCGGCCCCGACGGGTAGTCGAGGTTGGGCTTGATGTTCTTCCGGGACTGCATCGCCTCGTCGAGGGCCACGTACAGGTCGAGCAGATCGGGCCGGTCGTACTCGGCCACGAGCGTGTCGAGCGAGGCCTTCATCGTCGGCACCCGCGAGTCGCCGTTCTTGTACACCCGGTGCCCGAAGCCCATGATCTTTCGCTTGGCCGCCAGCGCCTCGTCGAGCCACGCCTCGGCCGCGGAGGCCGAGCCGATCTCGTCGAACACGTGCATCACGGCCTCGTTGGCGCCGCCGTGCAGCGGGCCCTTCAGCGCGCCGATCCCGGCGACGACTGCCGAGTACAGGTCGCTGAGCGTCGAGGTGACGACCCGCGCGGTGAACGTCGAGGCGTTGAACGAGTGCTCCGCGTACAGGATCATCGACACGTCGAACGCCTTCACGACCACGTCGGAGGGCACCGAACCGAAGGTCATCCGCAGGAAGTTCGCCGAGTATCCGAGCGACTCGTCGGGCTCCACCAGCTCCTGCCCGCGGCGGCGGCGCTGGTCGTAGGCGACGATCGCGGGCAGCGCGGCGAGCAGGTGCACGGCCTTGCCGAGCGTCCCCTCCTCCGACGAGTCGTCCCACGAGGGGTCGAGCGCGCCGATCACGCTGACGGCCGTCCGCACGACGTCCATCGGATGCGCGGTCAGCGGCAGCTCGTCGATCACCCGCTTCACGGCCGGATCCAGGGCGCGCTGCGACCGCTCGGCCCGCTCGAAGGCCTCGAGCTCGGGCGCCGACGGCAGCTCACCGTTCCAGAGCAGGTACGCGACCTGCTCGAACGAGCACGACGCGGCCAGCTCCTGCACCGGATACCCCCGGTACAGCAGCGAGTTCGTCTCGGGGTTCACCTTCGACACGGCCGTGTAGTCGACGACGACGCCGGCCAGGCCCTTCTTGATCTCCTGCGGTTCGGTCATGTCAGCACTCCTTCGTGAACAACGTGGGCCGGCCGGTGAGGTGCTCAGCGAGCATCCGGAACCTCGAAATCGAACACCGAGGAGTCGAACGCGTTGTAGGCCGCGTAGTCGAGCAGTTCGTAGAGTCTGGCACGCGTCTGCATCGTGGCGACCTCCCTCTTCAGTGAACCTTCGGCGACGAGTGCGTCGAGCCCGCGCTCGGCCGCGCCCATCGCGATGCGCAGCAGCGAGACCGGGTAGATCACGAGGTTGGCGCCCGCCGACTCGAGTTCGGAGACGCTGAACAGCTCGCTCTTGCCGAACTCGGTCATGTTCGCGAGCATCGGCACGTCGATCGCGGCGCGCATGGCCTCGAACTCCGACAGGTCGGCCATCGCCTCGGGGAAGATGGCGTCGGCACCCGCGTCGACGAGCTGCTTGGCGCGGTCGATCGCGGCGCCGAGGCCGTCGACGGCGCGGATGTCGGTGCGCGCCATGATCAGCAGGTTCGGGTCGCGGCGCGCGTCGGCGGCGGCCCGGATGCGCTTGACCGCCGTGTCGGCGTCGACCACCGCCTTGCCGTCGAGGTGACCGCAGCGCTTGGGGTTGACCTGGTCCTCGATGTGCAGGCCGGAGACGCCGGCGTCCTCGAGCGTCTGCACCGTGCGGGCCACGTTCATCGGCTCGCCGAAGCCCGTGTCGGCGTCGATCAGGGTGGGCAGGTTCGTCATGCGCGAGATCTGGCCGCCGCGGGTGGCCACCTCGGTGAGCGTGGTGAGTCCGATGTCGGGGAAGCCGAGGTCGGCGGCGATGACGGCGCCCGAGATGTAGACGCCGTCGAAGCCCTTCTCCTCGATCAGGCGGGCGCTCAGCGGGTTGAAGGCGCCGGGCATCCGGAGCAGTCGGCCGGAGCTCAGGGCCGAGCGGAAGGCGGCGCGCTTCTCGTGCGCCGGAATCGTGGAGTACAGCATCAGAACAGTCCCTTCGGGGTGGGGATGGCCTCGAGGAGGCCGGGGCGGGCGACGACGTTCAGCTGCCGCACCTCGTCGACCGTGAGCTCGGGCAGGCGCTCGGCGAGGGCGAGGAACCGCTCGATCTCGGCCTCCTGGATGACACCGGCGGCCAGCGTGCGGAACTTCTGCACGTAGTCGGCGCGGGCGAACGGCCGGGCCCCGAGCGGGTGCGCGTCGGCCACCGCGATCTCGTCGACGACGGTCGATCCGTCGGCGAGCACGATCTCGACGCGACCGCCGAACGCCTTCTCGGCGGGGTCGAGGGAGTGGTAGCGGCGGGTCCACTCGGGGTCCTCGAGCGTCTGCACCTTGTGCCAGAGCTCGACGGTGTCGGGTCGCGCGGCCCGCGAGGGGCTGTACGAGTCGACGTGGTGCCAGGCGCCGTCCTGCAGCGCGACCGTGAAGATGTACGGGATGGAGTGGTCGAGCGTCTCCCGGCTGGCCGTCGGGTCGTACTTCTGCGGGTCGTTCGCGCCCGAACCGATCACGAAGTGCGTGTGGTGGCTGGTGTGGATCGTCACGCTCACGACGTTCGCCGGGTCGGTGGTCTCCGGATGCTCGCGGTTGAGCTTGCGGGCCAGGTCGATCCACGCCTGCGCCTGGTACTCGGCCGAGTGCTCCTTCGTGTAGGTGTCGAGGATGGCGCGCTTCGCCTCGCCCGTCTCCGGGAGGGGGACCTGGTAGCGCGCATCCGGCCCGTCGAGGAGCCACGCGATCACGCCGTCCTCCCCCTCGTAGATGGGGGTGGGGCTGGTCTGGCCGCGCATCGCCCGGTCGACGGCCTCGACGGCCATCTTGCCGGCGAAGGCCGGGGCGTGGGCCTTCCAGGTGGAGATCTCGCCCTTGCGCGACTGGCGGGTGGCGGTGGTGGTGTGCAGCGCCTGGCCGACGGCCTGGAAGATCGTCTCGACGTCGAGACCGAGCAGGGTGCCGATGCCGGCGGCGGCCGACGGGCCGAGGTGCGCGACGTGGTCGATCTTGTGCTTGTGCAGGCTGATCGCCTTCACCAGGTCGACCTGGATCTCGTAGCCCGTGGCGATGCCGCGCACGACGTCGGCGCCGGTGCGGCCGACATGCTGGGCCACCGCGAGGATCGGCGGGATGTTGTCGCCCGGGTGCGAGTACTCGGCCGCGAGGAAGGTGTCGTGGTAGTCGAGTTCGCGCACGGCGACCCCGTTCGCCCAGGCCGCCCACTCAGGGCTGTAGCCGCCGGTGACGCCGAAGACCGAGGCGCCCGGAGCGTAGGGGTGGTCGAGCGCCTGGGCGCGGGCGGCGACGCCCGGGGCGCGGGTGATGCTCGCCACCGCGACGGCGGCGTTGTCGATCACGCGGTTGATGACCATTTCGGTCACCTCGGGGCTCACCGCGACCGGGTCGGCGGCGACCTGGGCGATCTTGTGGGCCAGCTGGCCCTCGCGGGGGAGGTTCTCGTCGCTGCGGTGCACGCGCACGTCGTGGAGGTTCATCGGGCGGGGGCGCCTTTCGGTGGGGTGGTGAGGGCGGGGCTGGCGGTGTCGGTGGGGGCGGTGTCGGTGCGGCCGGATGCTCGGGCGGGGGTCGTGGGCGGGTCGGCGTCGAGGGAGCCGAGCGTGGCGCGGAGGCTCCGCGCGAGGTGCACCCGGGTGGCGTCGGCCGCGAGCTGCGGGTCGCCGTCGACGATCGCGTCGACGATCAGCAGGTGCTCGCGGGCGGCCTCGAGCAGGCGAGCGGGGTTGTCGCGGGAGAGGCGGCGGAGGCGCACGAGGTGGGTGCGGACGTTGGTGAGCGCCTGCACGAGGAAGGGGTTCTGCACGGCCTCGTCGATGGCCGCGTCGAAGCGGACGGCGAGGTCGTAGTAGGCGTGCCGGCCCGGATCGGGATCGGCCAGCAGGGCGGGCACCTCCCGCAGCTCGTTCTGCAGGGCGACGAAGGCGGCTGCGGTGCGGCGGCGGGCCGCGAGTGCCGCCGCCTCGGTCTCGAGCGCACGCCGCAGCTCGAAGAGCTCGGTCACGTTCGCCGCCGAGACGGGCGCGACGATCAGGCCGCGGCCACCCTGCGGCTCCACGAGACCGTCGGCGACGAGGCGCGCGAGGGCCTCGCGCACGGGGGTGCGGGAGATGCCGAGGCGGCCCGAGAGCTCCACCTCGGCCAGCACCGCCCCCGGGGCCAGCTGCCACGAGAGGATCTCGGAGCGCAGCGCCTCGTAGGCGAGCTCACCGGCGCGGGCCATCACGCGCATCCGCTCTCTGTATACATCAGGGTCAATCTACGCCTCTTCGTCGGTCGATTCAAGAGGCTGTGTATACATGAGCCCGGATGCCCGTTCCGCAGTACATTCAGCACATGACATTCGACCCGAACGCGAAGATCGACTCCGGCAAGGTCTCGAAGCGGGGTCGAGGGGTGGCCATCGGTGGCGGCAGCGCCGTGGTCGTGCTGGGGCTGTTCCTGCTGTCGCAGCTCACGGGCGTCGACCTCACGGGGCTCGTCGGCGGGGGCACCGGCGGCTCGGACAGCTCGCAGGACCAGACCGTCGCGTGCGAGACCGGGGCCGACGCGAACGCCAGCACCGACTGCCTGATCACCGGCGCGGCGACCTCGCTCGACGTGTACTGGACGGATGCGACCGCCCAGGTGGGGGCCGAGTACCGGGCGCCGGGTGACATCATCCTGTTCGAGCAGTCGACGAACACCGGCTGCGGCCAGGCCACCAGTGCGGTCGGCCCGTTCTACTGCCCGCCCGACGAGCAGATCTACCTCGACACGGGCTTCTTCGACGAGCTGCGCACGCAGTTCGGGGCGAGCGGCGGCACGCTGTCGCAGATGTACGTGATCGCGCACGAGTGGGGGCACCACATCCAGAACCTGACCGGCGTGCTCGCGTCGGAGAACTCGGGCGACACGGGGCCCGCCTCGGCGTCGGTGCGCACCGAGCTGCAGGCCGACTGCTACGCCGGATCGTGGGTAGGTGCCGCGTCGACGATCGCCGACGCCGACGGCACGACGTTCCTCGAGCCGGTCACCGACGCCCAGATCGCGGATGCGCTGAACGCCGCCTCGGTGATCGGCGACGACCGCATCCAGGAGAAGAGCAGCGGGCAGGTGAACCCGGAGGCGTGGACGCACGGGTCGAGCGAGTCGCGGCAGAAGTGGTTCTCGGCGGGGCTGGCGGGCGGGCCGACGGCCTGCGACACCTTCGGGGTCGACGCGTCGCAGCTCTGACCGGTGGCCCGACTCGCGTCGACGCTGCTCGATCGGCTTCCGCGCGGTTCGAGGCCGCCGCTCGGCTCCTGTCGTGAGCGATGCTCCGGTTGGGCGGGTGTCGGGGGTGCCGCTTAGGCTCTTCTGGTGAGCTACGACGAGCATCTTCCCCGGGGGCGCGCCAGTCTCGAGGTGCTGCGCGCCGAGGCGGCCGACGAGCTCGCCACCATCGTGCAGGAGCGGCTGCTCTCGGGCGAAGACCCGTGGGACTTCATGGACGAGCTGCCCTCGGTCGACGAACTCGTGGTCTACCTGCTGCGCGCCGACAACATCGCGTCCAACGGCGGTCGGCGACCGTCGTCGGCCCGCAACTACCGGGTGCTCCGTCAGATCGCGCTCGACCACCCCGACCTGACGCCCGCGGTCTGGCGGCTCATCGGCGACAAAGACGCTCCCGACTGGGCCCCCGGCCCCGGCCGCAACGGCTCGATCTCCCGCCCCGGCGCTCCCGACACCGCCGAGTCGTCCGACCGTCGCGCCGGCTGAGAGCGGCTAGCGGGAGCAGCTAGCGGGAGCGGCCGAACGACGTGAGGCGCTGCCAGAGGGAGGGGCGGACGGGCTGCTCGGCGACGCCGCCGAGGTCTTGCACCTGCACGTGCGCCGTGACGCGGATGGCCGGCGCCTCGGCCGCGGGGCCCGCCGGCATGGGCGTGGGGCCCGTGCTCAGCCCGCCGGACAGCGAGGGGCGGCCCTCGGCGACCCAGTCGAGGTAGGCGGCGTAGGGGTCGTTCGGATCGGGAGCGACCGCGGTGGCGCCGACACCTTCGCCGCGCCGGTAGTGCTTGGTGCCCATCTCGCCTCCCCTGGGGAAAATCGTCGTCGCTTACGGGAAGTTTCGCACGATGCGCCGCGATTCGTTATCGCTTCGTTGCGGCTTGACTTCTCTGCGGGGCTGTGTCGCCGCGGGGTGCGGCGACAGGGGGCGGCGATCAGGCCGAGAGGCGCAGGGGCTCCTCGACCAGTTCGTCGAACGAGAGCGTCACACCGTCGCCGCGGCAGTCGCGGCAGTGGCTGAACTCGTCGTCGTGGAGGCTCTGCACGGGGTCGGCCCCCGAGCCGTCGCAGCGTTCGCAGATGTCGAAATCGTTCATGCCGACATTGTGCGCCGCACCACCGACATCGGCGGCAGCCACGCCGGTCGGGCGCGCTTCACCCAGCCCGCTCCCGGCGGGCTCCGAGCCGGGTGCGAGACTTGAGCGATGAGCACGACGGATGCACGCTGGCAGTCCCGGGTCGACGATCTCTGGGCCCGTTTCGACGACTACGACCCCGAGGCGTTCGTGGCCGAGCTCGAGCGCGTCACGGCGGAGGGCGCCGACGACGTGCCCCGCGCCGTCGTCGAGTTCGAGCGTGCCGGCGGCTTCGACTCGGTCGGGCGCACCGAGGAGGCCGTGCCGCTCTACCGCGCGGCGCTGGCCGCCGGATCCGACGGCGGGGAGCCGGCACTCGACGCGTGGCGACGTCGGCAGGCCACGGTTCAGCTGGCGAGTTCGCTCCGCGCTCTCGGGCGGGCCGAGGAGGCGGTGGCGCTGCTCGAGGCGGAGGCCGCGCATCCGATCGCCGGAGACGACGAGAACGCCCGCGAGGCCGGGAAGCTGCAGGATGCGGTGCTCGCCTTCCTCGCGCTCGCCCTGGCCGACACGGGCCGGGAGCGCGAGGCCGTGGGGGTCGCACTCGGCGCACTGGCGCCGCACGTGCCGCGGTACCGCCGCTCGCTCACGAACTACGCCGCCGCGCTGCGCGGGCCCGCCGATTGACGCCCCGCGAGCGCTGACGGCGGCGGTGATGGGGAGTTCTCCCCATGGTGGGCTCCGCTCGGGCGCGCCTACGCTCGGAGCCTGATGACGAAGCACACCCCGCAGCACGCAACGGCCGAGAACGACGCGGCCTTCGACGACCTGCTCTGGGAGTTCGACGTCACCCGCGAGCGGGCCGACCTCGAGCGCGCATCCGCGACCGCCCCGCCCGAACCCGCGGTGGCGCGGCGGGGGCCCGTCGCGCCGAAGGGCACCTCGTTCGCGCGGCCCGAGCTCAGGACGCGCTGGCAGCGGTTCCGGGGCAACCTCGGCGTGCGCATCCTGAGCTGGGTGCTGCTCGTCGGCGGCACCGCGACCCTCGTCGCCCTGGCGGTCGCCCAGCGCTGACGCCTCTGTACGCTCCGGACGAAGAAACGGGCCCTCCGCGACCACTATGGCGGCGAGGGCCCGTTTCTTAGTCAGGAGCGTACGGCGAGCGAGCGCCGGGGCACCTCGCGGCTCAGAGGCCGAAGGCGGCCCCCGTGTGGGCGCCCGCGGCGGCGGGGGTGCGGTCGTCCTCGGCAGTGGAGCCGGTCCAGTGGTCCTCACCGGCGACGTGACCCTCGCCCGCAGCACCCGCGGCCCGGGCCGCGGCGACGCGCTCGGCGTGCGACGGCGGGTTGCTCGGCACGCCGGCGGGGCGCTGGGAGTCGTTGATCTCGCGGAGGGCGGGCACGATGTCCTCGGCGAGGATGTCGATCTGCTCGAGCACCGTCTTCAGGGGAAGGCCGGCGTGGTCGATCAGGAACATCTGGCGCTGGTAGTCGCCGACGTGGTCGCGCATGGTGGCGTACCGGTCGATGATCTGCTGCGGCGACCCGACGGTGAGCGGGGTCTGCTCCGTGAAGTCCTCCATCGAGGGGCCGTGGCCGTAGACGGGGGCGTTGTCGAAGTAGGGGCGGAACTCGTCGATGGCGTCCTGCGAGTTCTTGCGGGCGAAGAACTGCCCGCCGAGGCCCACGATCGCCTGGTCGGCGCGGCCGTGTCCGTAGTGCTCGAAGCGGCTGCGGTAGAGCGACACCATCTGCTCGGTGTGCTGAATCGGCCAGAAGATGTTGTTGTGGAAGAAGCCGTCGCCGTAATAGGCGGCCTGCTCGGCGATCTGCGGGCTGCGGATGCTGCCGTGCCAGACGAACGGCGGCACACCGTCGAGCGGGCGGGGCGTGGCGGTGAAGCCCTGCAAGGGGGTGCGGAACTTGCCCTCCCAGTCCACGACCTCCTCCTCCCAGAGGCGGCGGAGCAGCGCGTAGTTCTCGATGGCGAGCGGGACGCCCGCGCGGATGTCCTTGCCGAACCAGGGGTAGACCGGCCCGGTGTTGCCGCGGCCCATCATGAGGTCCATGCGGCCGTTCGAGATGACCTGGAGCATCGCGTAGTCCTCGGCGATCTTCACCGGGTCGTTCGTGGTGATCAGGGTCGTCGAGGTCGACAGGACGATGTTCTCGGTCGTGCCCGCGAGGTAGCCCAGCATGGTGGTGGGCGAGGAGGCGACGAACGGCGGGTTGTGGTGCTCGCCGGTGGCGAAGACGTCCAGGCCCGCCTGGTCGGCGTGCTGGGCGATGGTCAGGATGGCGCGAGTGCGCTCGGTGTCATCCGGGGTACGGCCCGTCGTGGGGTCGGTGGTGACGTCGCTGACGGTGAAGATTCCGAACTGCATGGCTGCGACCCTTTCTCAGATCAATGCGTTTGCATGTATCTCGTACAACGCACCACCCCGGTAGGTATTCCCATGCTCGCGACACGACGTGATAGTGTCGCAGATTGACGACGCAAAAAAGTTTTGCGTCGCAGATCACACACCGGAGGTGCCGCAATGAGCAGGCCGGTTCCTCTGCGCGTCAGTCAGTCGGCCGCTGAGATCGGCGAGAACCTCGCCGCGTGGCGAAAGCTGCAGTCGATCACCTCGGCCCAGCTGGCCGAGCGCGCCGGCATCTCCCGTTCCACCCTCTCGAAGCTCGAGCACGGCGACCCGGGTGTCGGCTTCGGCGCCGTGCTCGCGGTGTCGCGCGCTCTCGGTGTGCTCGATGCGCTGGTGCAGGCGACCGATCCCTACCGCACCGATCTCGGACGAGCCCGCGCCGACGAGGCGCTGCCCACCCGGGTGCGGCCCTGATGCGCATCCTCGCCGAGCTCGACGAGGGCGGCACGACGCGACCGGTGGGCGAGCTCTTCTCCACGGTTCGGCGCCGCACGGTCGTCGCGTCGTTCGGCTACGACCGCGGCTACCTCGCCGATCCCTCGGCCTACCCGATCGAACCCGCGCTCCCCCTGCACGCCGGGTCACAGGCGCTCGCCGCCCCGCTGCCGCGGGCTTTCGCCGACGCCGCCCCCGACCGGTGGGGCCGCGCCCTGATCGCGAAGCGGCTGCGCGCCGAGGCGGCTGCCGCCGGCGAGGTCGTGGGCATGATCGACGACCGCGACTACCTGCTCGGCGTGGGTGACGCGACCCGGCACGGCGCCCTGCGGTTCCGCACCGCGCCCGACGGCCCGTTCGAGCATCCGGCCGACACCGTGCCCAAGCTGATCGCGCTGCCCGAGCTGATGCGGGCGGCCGACCGCGTGGCCCGCGACGAGCCCGGCGACCTCGCCGCCGTGAAGCTGCTGCTCGACGCCGGCACCGGGTCACTCGGCGGGGCCCGCCCGAAGGCCTCGGTGCGCGACGGTGAGCGCCTTCTGATCGCGAAGTTCCCCCACCCCGGCGACGAGTGGGACGTGATCGCCTGGGAGAGCGTCGCCCTCGAACTCGCCGGGAAGGCCGGGATCGACGTGCCGGTGACCCAGCACCTCGAGCTCGACGGCCGCAGCGTGCTGCTTCTCGAGCGCTTCGACCGGGCGGGCACCGAGCGGGTCGGCTACATCTCCGCGATGACGATGCTCGAGACGGGCGACGGCGAGCCGCGCGACTACCTCGAGATCGCCGAGGCCCTGGCCGCGCAGAGCGCTCGTGCCACGGCCGACCTCCGCCAGCTGTGGCGGCGCATCGCGTTCTCGATCGCTCTGCACAACACCGACGACCATCTGCGCAACCACGGCTTCCTGCGCGCCCGCGGCGGCTGGACGCTGTCGCCCGCGTTCGACATCAACCCCGAACCGGCCCTCGCCGCCCAGCGGGTGACGTCGGTCGGCGGCGCGTCGACTCCGGATGCCGAGCTGCGCACCCTCCTCGACTACGCGCCCTCCTTCGACCTCGACTCGACCGGGGCGCGGGCCGTTCTGCGGGAGGTCGCGGACGCGGCCCGCGCGTGGCGCACTGTCGCGAAGCGGCACCGCATCGCGCGGGGCGAGCTCGACCGCTTCGCGCCGACCCTCGGCGTCACGGTCGAGCTGGTCGCCGCCGCGGGCGGAGCCTGAGCGCACAGCGTCACCCGAGGAGGGCCGCCAGGGCCGCCGGCGGGGCCGTGATCGCGACGGGCCACGACGGCCGCACGAAGTCGGCCGCCGCGAGGCGGAGGCGCTGCTCGGTGGCACGTTCGCCCGGGCGCGGGCTCGCGAAGGCGAAACCGTTCGGGTGGTAGCCGAGCTTGCGCGAGACCGCGAGCGAGGGCTCGTTCCAGTCGAAGGCGCCCGAGTCGGCGTAGTCGGCGCCGAGGGTGTCGAAGGCGAAGGTCAGCACCGCCTGCCGCATCTCGGTGCCGAGCCCCTGGCCCTGCGCCGAGCGGGTGAGCCACGACCCCGTCGACACCGTGCGCAGGATGCCGAAGTCGTCGGCCTCGAGATCCTGCACGCCGATCGGATGCCCGTCCCGCAGCACCGCGAAGTTCAGCCCCCACGCGTCCGGCCGCAGCTCGGCGCGGCGCCGCCACTGGAACTGCGCCAGCGAGCGGCGGAGCGTCGCGGGCTCCTCCTCGCTCCAGGGCCGCATGAAGGGCATCCGCTCGCCGTGGATGCCCGCAAGCGCCGCATCGGCGAGACCCGGCAGGTCGTCGTCGCGCACGACCCGCAGCACCAGCCGCGGCGTCTCGAGGCGGAGGGCGAACAGGGGCCACACGTCGTCGATGCTCATGACCACAAGAGTAGAAGACGCGTCAGCGCTCGCCCTGCTCCTCCGCCATCGCCTCGGCGTGCTCGCTCTTGCCCTCGGCGATCAGCCGGTCGTCGCGCCGCAGCACGCCGACGAACTCGCGCAGGCGCCCGCCGAGGGCCTTGAGCGCGAGCGCCGGGCTCGTGTGGGTCGGCTCCGGCGTCTCGGCCGCCTCGTGCGACATGCGGTTGAGCAGGCCGTCGGTGTCGCGGGGCGCCCGCGCGAACTCGACGCAGAGCCGGGCGACGCCCTCGGCGTGCTGGTGCATCACCGAGTGGGCGGCGCCGCCGATCTCCCAGGTCGAGGCGAACGGGATGCGCGTGGCCGCCCACTCGGCGAAGGCCTCCGAGACCACGGCGTCGTGCTGCCCGCGCACGATCAGGGTGGCGGCCCGGATGCGCGGGAAGCGGTCCTCGATGCGGAACCGCATCATCGCCGGCAGCACGCGCAGGAACCACTTCGGCCCGCAGGTCAGGTACGAGCCGACGGCGAGCAGCTTCACCTTGACGGGCTCGTGCCAGGCGGCGTGCAGGAAGCGGAACGCCAGCGTCGGCAGCCGCCGCGCCGAGGGGTCGACGACGGGGCTGATCAGCACCACCGTCGTGATGTCCGGCCGCCGGGCCGCGACCTCGGCGACCATCTGGGTGCCCATCGAGTGCCCGACCAGCACGGGGTCGTGGAGGTCGAGCTCGTCGATCACGGCCTCGACGAGGTCGGCGTACTGCTCGATGCTCATCGCGGCGGGCGGATGCGGGACCCCGCCGAATCCGGGCAGGTCGAGGGCGTGCACCGGGCCGAACTCGTTCAGGTTCGGGGCGAGGCGCTCGAAGTAGGTGGCGGCGACGCCGAGGCCGGCCACGAGCACGAAGGCGCGGCCGCCGGGCGAACCGATGGTCGAGACGCGCGTGTAGACGTCGCCGCGCTCGACGCGCCGCACCTCGATCGAGGTGTTCGGCTCGTTCGGGTCCCCTCCTCGCTCCACCATCCGCGTGCGGCTCAGCCGCCGGCGCTCGGCACGTCGGAGGTCGGGTCGGCGATCTCGGGGTCGAACTCGTTCAGGTGGCCGCGCACGACCTGCTCCCAGTCGGTGCCCTCGAGGTTGCCGGCCGTGCCGTCAGGCAGGCTCGTCGTGTAGACGGGCTCGCCCTCTTCGCCGGCGGAGGACTTCACGACGAGGTGGCCAAGGACCGTTCCCGCCCGGGTGATGGCCCACTCTGTCGGACCGCCGCTGAGCGCATAGCTCGAGCCGCGGTGCTCGATGGTGGTGTCGGTCAGTTCGAGTGCCATTCCCTCACCGTATGCCGGGCACCCGTGTGCCGCACGGGAGCGGCCGACGGGGAGCGCCGGCCGCGCATCCGCTCGTCAGCCCTTCAGGCCCGAGGTGCTGATGCCGCTGACGAACTGCTTCTGACCGAGGAAGAACAGGATGATCATCGGCACGGTCGTGATGACCGACGCCGTGACGATGATCTCCCAGTGCCACTCGCCGCCGAAGCCGTAGGCGTCGACCAGCGACTTGAGGCCTCGGGGGATCGTGAAGGTCGAGGTGTCGCGGAGGTAGATCAGGCCGCGCATGAGGTCGGTCCAGGCGGCCTGCGCCTCGAACAGGAACGTCACCACGAGCGCCGGCTTGCAGAGCGGCAGGGCGATGCGCCAGAACATGCCGACGTGGCCGGCGCCGTCGATGCGGGCCGCGTCGAAGTAGTCGCGGGGCACGCCGAGGAAGAACTGCCGCAGCAGGAAGATGTAGAACGCGCTGCCGAACAGGTTGCCCGCCCAGAGCGGCACGAGCGTGCCGACGGCGCCGAGCGAGTTCCAGATCAGGAACGTCGGGATCATCGTCACCGCCCCGGGCAGCATCATCGAGCCGAGCACGAAGGCGAACAGCACGCCCCTTCCGCGGAAGCGGTAGTACGAGAAGCCCCACGCCACGAGCGCGCTGGAGAGCGTCACCGCGGTCGCGGCCAGCACCGTGACGAGCACCGTGTTCAGCAGCCACAGCGCCATCGGCGCCTCCTGCCACACGGTGAGGTAGTTCTCGAGCGTGAAGGTCTTGGGGATGAGCGCGTTGTCGAACACCTCGCCGCGCGGCTTGAACGAGGCGCTGACGAGCCAGACGAAGGGGTAGAGGAACACCACCGAGACCACGACGAGGGCGATGCCCAGGGGTAGGCCGCGCATCCGCCGCCGGTTCATCGATCGCCCCCCTCGTAGTAGACGACCTTCCGCGAGACGACGAACTGCACGGCCGTGATCGCCATGATGATCACGAACAGCAGCCAGGCGAGCGCCGAGGCGTAGCCCATGTGCAGGAACTCGAAGGCCTGCTGGAACAGGTAGATCACGTAGAACAGGGCGGCGTCGTTGCTGTAGGTCGTGTTGCCGCCGCCGAAGAACGCCGTGTAGACCTCGTCGAAGGTCTGCAGGGCGTTGATCGTGTTGATGATCACGATGAAGAACAGCGCCGGGCTGATCAGCGGCACGGTCACGCGCCAGGTGACCTGCAGGCCGTTGGCGCCGTCGAGGCGGGCGGCCTCGAGCACGTCCTCGGGCACGCTGCGGAGGGCGGCGAGCAGGATGATCACCGACGAGCCGACCGTCCAGAGACTCATCAGGATGAGGCCGGGCTTGACCCACGCGGGGTCGGTCGTCCAGGCAGGCCCGTCGATGCCCACCAGCCCGAGTGCGCCGTTGACCAGGCCGTTCTGGCCGTTGAAGAGCAGGAGGAACAGCACGCCGACGGCCACGGGCGGGGTCATCTTCGGCAGGAAGAACACGGTCCTGAAGAATCCGGATGCGCGCCCGGCACGATCCAGGAGCACCGCCAGCACCAGCGAGACGATCACGTACGCGGGGATCTGCAGCACCGCGTAGAAGAGGGTGTTGCCGAGCGCGAGCGCGACCTTCGGGTCGGCGAAGAGCTGGGCGTAGTTGTCGAGGCCGACGAACGACGGATCGTTGATGACGTCGTAGTCGGTGAGGGAGAGGTAGCCGCTGTAGATCAGGGGCCAGAGGGTGAAGACGGCGAAGCCGACGATCCAGGGCGAGAGGAAGGCGAGGGCGGCGAGGAGGTTGCGGCGCCGCGCCCGCCTCAGGCTCGGGCGGACCGGGGCGGTCTCCCGGGACGACCGCCGTGAGCGCGCCGGGCGGACCGCCGTGTCACTCGCCATCCAGCGTCGCCCAGGCCTTGTCGAGCGCCTTCTGGGCCTCGTCCTGCGCCTGGCCGAGCGCCTCCTGCGGCTCCTGCTGGCCGTTCAGCACGCGGTTGACCGCGTCCTGCCAGACCGACTTGAACTCGGCGTCGGCCGGGTTCGCCGGCAGCGAGAAGGTGTGGTCGTTGGCCTCGTACATCGCGGTCACGCCCGAGTCCCAGGGCTCGCCGCCCGAGGTGACCATCGCGCGGATCGCCTCGTCGGCCTCGACGTTCGCCGTGAGGATGCCGGTGAACGGCTTGCCCTCGTCCTGCCGGGCGGCGAGCCGGGCATCCGCCGCCGCCTGCCAGGCGTCCACGCTCGTCATCACGCGCGCCCAGCGGCAGGCCGCCGCGGTGTTCTCGCTGCCGGCCGGGATGGCCCAGGCCGAGCCGCTGGCGTAGGCGAGGGGCTGGCCCTGGCGGTCGCGCACGGTGTCGAAGACGAGCGGGGCGTCGGGCGAGACGTCGTTCAGCACGTTGAGGTACCACTGCTCCATCGGCATGGCGCCGAGCGCGTTCGTGGCGAACTGGTTGCCCGAGCCGAAGAAGTCGGCCGAGTCGCGCACGGCCTTGACCGAGCTGAAGCCGCCCTGGGCGTCGTAGATGCCGACCGCCCATTCGAGCGCGTCGACGACGGCGGGGTCGTCGAGCTCGGCGGTGCGGCCGTCCTCGGAGATGAGGTCGGCGCCGTTCGCCTTGGCCCAGAGCGGCAGGAACTCGGGCAGCTTGCTGTCGTAGCCGATCACGGGCGGGTTCGCGTCGGGCTTCGCGAGGGCAGCGCTGGCCGCGGTGACGGCGGCGGGGTCGCTGCCGTTCACGTCGTCGAGGGTGAGGCCGGTGGCGTCCAGCAGGTCGCCGTTCGCCATCGTGATCTGGATGCCGTTGAACTCGGGGATGCCGTAGATCTCGTCGCCGAAGGTCACCTGCGCGATCGCGGTGTCGCGGTACTGGCCGGTGTCGATGCCCTCGCCGGCGATGCAGGCGTCGAGCGGCAGCAGGGCGCCGCGGGCGGCGAGCGAGCCGATCTGGTCGCGATTCGCGTAGAGCAGCTCGGGCGGCTGGCCCGAGGCGACGGAGGAGAGGAACTGCTGGATGTCGAGGTCGCCCTCGATCAGCTCGACGTCGACGTCGACGTCGCTGCCGAGCTCCTCCTTCGTCGGGTCGAGGCGGGAGGTGGCGACCTCGTCGCTCGCGCCGAAGCCCATCACGGTCAGCTTTCCGGTCAGGGCCGCCGAGGAGTCATAGTCGGTGTCGTCCTGCGTGGCGGATCCGCCCGTGCCGACGGCGCAGCCGCCGAGCCCCAGTGCGATCCCCAGGACGACCGCGGAGGCGGTCATCGTCGTGGCCGTGCGTGCGCTGTCCATGGTCACCCTCGTGCTGCCCGCGCGGGTCTCTCGCGCGTCGTGGTTCGCGGCGCGACCGGTCGCGCCGGGTTCCGACACCGGAACCGAAAATCACGCTGGAACCGCTTCTCGAAGCGACAAGGGGCTTGACAGCCCCACCCCCGTTTGGGCATATTCCGCTGCTCGGCGCGCGGGGCGGCGGCCTGGCCGGCGGCCGGGATCAGGCGGGGCAGTGGAGTTGGGTGCGTTCGCCCGTGCGGTCGATGGTGTGGTCGGCCATGAGGTTGCCGCAGAGGGGGCAGCGGGGGTCGGCTGGGGGCACGTAGGGCGCCTCGGGGCGGCCGATGCCGACCTGGGCCGGGCCCGTGAAGGTGAAGACGATGCGGTTCAGGCGGTTCACGAAGCCGGGCTTGCCGTCGAAGGGGTTCATCGGGTTCGGCTCGCGCGGGGCCTTCTTTCGTGCCATAACGATTAGTATACTAACGATTATGACGACCGGCACCGATCTGCTCGCCCTCGACCGGCAGCTCTGCTACGCGCTCGCGGTCGCGTCCCGCTCCGTGATCGGGGTCTACAAGCCGATCCTCGAGCCGTTGGGGCTGACGCATCCGCAGTACCTCGTGATGCTGGCGCTCTGGGAGCGGGAGCCGCGCTCGCTCGGCGAGCTCGCCACCGCGCTGCGGCTCGAGCCGGCGACGCTCTCGCCGCTGGTGAAGCGGCTCGAGGCGGCCGGGCTGGTGACGCGGGCCCGGTCGGCCAGCGACGAGCGGCAGCTCGCGGTGCAGCTGACGGCGGATGGGCGTCGGCTGCGCGAGCAGGCCGAGCACGTGCCGCCGCAGGTGATCGAGGCGCTCGGCGTCGACGTCTCGGAGCTGCTCGAGCTGCAGGCCCGGCTGACCGCGATCATCGAGCGGATCGCGCCGGTGCCGGCCACCGCATCCTGAAGGCAGTAAATCGCGATCAGGCGCGGATGCACTCCGCGATCACGCCGAGCCCGTCGGCCACCTCGGCGAACGAGGTGCTGAGGGGCGACAGCCCGATGCGGATGCCCCCGGGCGCCCGGTAGTCGGGCAGGACGTCGCGCTGCCACGCCCGGGCGACGACGGCCTGAGCATCCGGATGCCCGAGCGTCACGTGGCCCCCGCGCCGCGACGGGTCGCGCGGTGACGCCAGCGTGAGGCCGAGGCCGGCGAGCTCGCCGTCGAGCGCATCGACGACCATCTCGGTGAGGGCGACCGACTTGGCCCGCACCGCCGGCATGCCCGCGCGCTCGATCAGGTCGAGCATGTCGAGCATCGGCTGCATGCCGAGGATCGACGGCGTGCCGCTGAGCACGCGCCGGATGCCGGCCGCCGGCTCGTAGTGCTCGCCCATCGCGAACGGGTCGGCCGCGCCCATCCAGCCCGTGATCGGCTGACGCAGCTCGGGCTGCAGCCCGGCCCGCACGTAGGCGAACGCGGGGGCGCCCGGGCCACCGTTGAGGTACTTGTAGGTGCAGCCGACGGCGAGGTCGACGCCCCAGCGGTCGAGCTCGGTCGGCACCGAGCCGACGGAGTGGCAGACGTCCCAGAGCACGAGTGCGCCGACGTCGTGGGCGAGGCGGGTGAGCGTCTCGACGTCGGCTAGGTGTCCCGAGCGGTACGAGACGTGGCTGAGCAGCAGCAGCGCGGTGCGCTCGGTGACCAGCTCCTCGATCTGCGTGGGCTCGGGGCCGCCGTCGCGGGGCACCGGGATCCAGCGCACGCTGAGGCCGCACTCGCGCGCGATGCTCTCGACCAGGAAGCGGTCGGTCGGGAAGTCGTCGTCGTCGATCGCGATCTCGTCGCGGCCGGGGCGGGCGGCGACCGCGGCCCGGATGAGCTTGTAGAGCAGCACCGTCGTCGAGTCGCCGACGACGACCTGGCCGGGCGCGGCGCCGAGGGTGAGGGCGCCGATCCGGTCGCCGACCTGCTCGGGGGCGGCCATCCACTGCTCGTCCCAGCCGCGGATGAGTCGGCCGCCCCAGGCGTCGAGGAGTGCCGCCATCCGCTCCTTCGTGGCGGCGACGGGCCGGCCGAGGGAGTTGCCGTCGAAGTAGGCGTGCACGCCGGGGTCGGCGACGAACTCGTCGCGGAAGGGCGCGAGCGCGTCGGCGGCGTCGAGCTCGGCGGCGCGCGCGGCGAGCACCGGCAGGCTGGTGGAGGCGGTCATCCCCCCATGCTCGCAGACGCGAGCCCCGTCACGGCCGGGCGCGGCCTCAGGCGGCGAAGTCGAGGGAGGGCTCGTCGCTGACCGCGAGGGTGAGCACGGCCTTGCCGATCAGGTCGTCGCGCTCGAGGTCGGTCTCGAGGCGGCGGAGCTGGGCGGCCACGCCGTCCTCGTTCTGGTCGCCGACCAGGTCGACGGCGGCCACCAGGAACAGCTTGCCGGGCCCCGAGAACTCGAGGTACAGCGAGGTGACGCGCTGGATCTCGGGGTGCGCGAGGAGCATCCGCCCCGTCTCGGCCCGGTACGAGCCGCTCGGCCCGGCCCCGAGCAGATAGCGCCGGTTGCGGCTGATCAGCAGCAGCGCCACCCCGCCGAGCAGCAGCCCGATCAGGATGGAGCCGATCGCGTCCCAGACCGGGTCGCCCGTCGCCTGGTGCAGGCCGATGCCGCCGGCGGCGATGACGAGGCCGAGGAGGGCCGCGGTGTCCTCGAAGAAGACCGAGCGCAGCGTCGTGTTCGAGCCGTTCACGACGTAGTCGAAGAAGCCGCGCCCGTACTGCTGCGCCGCCTTCCGCCCCTGCAGCACCGACTGCGTCAGCGAGAAGCCCTCGAGCACGAAGGCCACCGCGAGCACGATGTAGTTGAGCGTGTAGTCCTCGACCGCCTCGGGCGCCGCCAGGCTCTGGATGCCGTGGTAGACCGACACCACGGCCCCCACCGTGAAGATGCCGAAGGCGGCGAACAGCGAGAAGATGTAGGCGTCCCGGCCGTAGCCGAGCGGATGCGCGGGGTCCTGCTTCTTCTCCGCCCGCCGGTCGGCGATCAGCAGGAAGATCTCGTTGCCCGCATCCGCCCACGAGTGGGCCGCCTCGGCGAGCATCGACGCCGAACCGGTGAGCGCGGCGACGACCGACTTGGCGGCGGCCACGAGGATGTTGGCGAGGAACGCGATGACGACGGTCATGCGAGCGACGCTACGCCCGCGCGGCCGCGGCCGGTGTCACTCGGGCCGGTGCCGCCGCGGCCGCTGCCGCCGCTACGGCTTCGCCTGCAGGTACCCCGCGCCCCGCAGCATGCGGCGCAGGTCGAGCACCATCTGCTCGTCGACGTCCTTGTGCCGGGGCTTGGTGAGCACGATGCGCTCGTCGCCGAGCTTCACGATGTACTTGCCGTCGTGCTCCTCGCGCACGTCGGCGATCTCCTCGAGCATTCCGATCACGTCGTTCCATTCGAGGTTGTGCGTCGTGGGGTGGTGGCCGATGTGCTCGAGGGTGGTGCGGTGGTGCTGGCTGACGTGATCGATGCCGGACATCGGTGGCCCCTTTCGTTGGTGAACGGATGCCCGTGGGCACGCGCATCCGTTCGACAACCTAGCCGCGCACCCGCCGTCGGGCCCCCGTCATCTGTCGCAAGATGCCTCGACGCGGGGCCGGCGGCAAGGGGGGCGGCGGCCGGACGGGTCGGGGGTACGGTGTGCGCCATGACGAGCGAGACACGCGAGACCGCCCCGAGCGGCACCCAGGACGGCGACGGCGACACCCCGCTGCGCAAGAGGATCACGGGGCCGCTGCTGTTCCTGTTCATCCTCGGCGACGAGTCGGTCAAGAGCAACGTCGTGATGACCGTGATCGAGGTCTCGGGGCTCGTGATCGTGGTGGTCGTCGTGGGCGTGATGCTCAGCGGCGGGGGCGGCGACGTGTCACGCCTCGGGCAGTTCCCGGCCGACGCCTCGCCGGCGCTCGCGGTGCTCGGCGGCGCGATCGTGGCCTACTACTCCTTCGTCGGCTTCGAGACCTCGGCGAACGTGGCCGAGGAGGTGCGCCGGCCCTCGAAGGTCTACCCGAAGGCTCTGTTCGGGGCGCTGATCACGGCGGGCGCGGTGTACGTGCTGGTCGGGGTCGCCTCCTCGATCGCGCTGCCGGCCGACGAGCTCGGCGAGTCGTCGGGGCCGCTGCTGGCGGTCGTCGCGGCGAGCGGGGTGCCGATCCCGAACTGGCTGTTCAGCCTGATCGCCCTGATCGCGGTGGCCAACGGGGCGCTGCTGACGATGATCATGACCAGCCGGCTGAGCTACGGCATGGCGTCGGAGGGGCTGCTGCCGAGCCCGCTCGCGAAGGTGCTGCCGAAGCGCCGCACGCCCTGGGTCGCGATCGTCTGCACCACGATCGTGGCGATGCTGCTGACCCTCGTCGGCGACCTCGAGACGCTCGCCTCGGCGGTCGTGCTGCTGCTGCTGTTCTCGTTCATCAGCACGAACGTGGCGGTGCTGGTGCTGCGGCGCGACACGGTCTCGCACGACCATTTCCGCGTCTGGACGGTCGTGCCCGTGCTCGGGGTGCTCTCGTGCATCCTGCTGCTGACCCAGCAGGAACCGATCGTGTGGGCCTTCGGGGGCGGGTTCCTGGTGCTGGGCGTGGTGCTGTACTTCGCGACCCTGCTCGGTCGACGGATGCGCGACCGCCGCCGCGCCTGACGGCACCCGCGCGGCCCGGGTCGGCCTCGGGCGGCCGGCCTTGATCGGCGGTGGGCGCGCGGGTACAGTCGAACGACTCCGCGCCCGCCCACCCCGCGCGGCCGGAGCTCCCGGCACACGACGCCGGGCACGAAGGAGCAGTGCGCGATGACCGGATCATCCACGGCGACGCCGCCACGACTGGCCGGTGTCTTCGACCTCTTCACGATCGGTCTCGGGCCCTCGAGCTCGCACACCGTCGGCCCGATGCGCGCCGCGAACGCGTTCGCCGACTCCCTCTCCCCCGCCGTGCTGGCCGTTACCGCCGAGGTGCGCGTGACGCTCTTCGGGTCGCTCGCGGCGACCGGGTCGGGGCACGGCACGTTCGGCGCCATCCAGCTCGGGCTCGAAGGGCTGCGGCCCGAGACGACGCTGCCGTCCGAGGCCGAGGAGCGGCTCGCCGCGATCGGCGCCTCGGGGCTCGTACAGCTGGGCGGGCAGTACTCGGTGCGGTGCGCCGTGGGCGACTTCGTGCTGCGGCCGCTGACGATCGCGCCGCGGCATCCGAACGCGCTCACGCTCTCGGCCGTCGATGCGGCGGGCGCGGCGCTCGCGACCGAGACGTACTACTCGGTGGGGGGCGGGTTCGTGCTGCGCGAGGGCGACGACGAGGGCGCGATCGGGCGGGACGAGCATCCGGTGCCCCTGCCCTTCGCCACGGGCGACGAGCTGCTCGCGCGCTGCGACGGGACGGGGCTGTCGATCGCCGAGGTGGTGCGGCGGAACGAGCTGGCGACGCGCACGGCCTCGGCCCTCGACAACGGCCTCGTGGCGATCGAGCAGGCGATGGACGCGTGCTGGCGGAACGCCCTCACCCGCACCGGCGTGCTGCCGGGCGGGCTGAACGTGCGGCGGCGGGCCGGGGTGCTGCACGCGCACCTCGAGGTCGTCGACCCCGAGCGGCGGCCGGAGTTCTGGCAGGAGCGGGTGAACCTCGTGGCCCTGGCGGTGAACGAGGAGAACGCCTCGGGCGGGCGGGTCGTGACGGCGCCGACGAACGGGGCGGCGGGCATCATCCCGGCGGTGCTGTACTACGCGCTGCACTACACGCCGCGTTCGCAGGTTCAGGATGCGCACCGCGGCATCGTGACGGAGTTCCTGCTGACGGCGGCGGCCGTCGGGGCCCTCTACAAGAGCAACGCCTCGATCTCGGGCGCCGAGGTGGGATGCCAGGGCGAGGTCGGCTCGGCGTCGTCGATGGCGGCGGCGGGGCTCGCGGCGGTGCTCGGCGGAAGCCCGCGCCAGGTCGAGAACGCGGCCGAGATCGCGATGGAGCACAACCTCGGCCTCACCTGCGACCCGATCGGCGGGCTCGTGCAGGTGCCGTGCATCGAGCGCAACGCCCTCGCGGCTGCCAAGGCCGTGAACGCGGCGAAGATGGCGCTCTGGGGCGACGGCACGCACCACGTCTCGCTCGACCAGGTGATCGCGACGATGCGCGAGACCGGCGCCGACATGTCTAGCAAGTACAAGGAGACGGCGCGCGGGGGGCTCGCGGTGAACGTGCCGAACTGCTGAGGCTGCTGCCGCTGCGGCCTGCCCCGGTCGGGGGCGCGCGTGCGGGCGCGGGTGCTCCCTAGGCTGGCGCCATGGCCCTTCCCCGCACGCCCGTCGACCGCCGCACCGTGCTCGCCGGGGCGGCCTGGTCGGTGCCCGTCATCGCGGTCGCGCTCGGCGCCCCGGCGGCGGCCGCCAGCACCACGATCGACGTCGACTTCGCCTTCGTCCTCCTCCAGCTGAAAAGGTCGGACACCGTTGCCGGGGTCATCGCGATCACCAGCACCGGCACGGATGCGGTGCCCGACCAGGACGTCTCGGTGACCATCACCGGCCTCGACTCCCCGACGGACGGGACCTACCTCACCGAATTCGGGCCGGTGCTCAGCGGCGACGGCCTCGTCGACAAGGGCGACGGCACGCGGGTGCCGACCGTGAACAGCGCCTTCGTCGCCGTGGCCGATCCGGTCGGAGGAACACTGACCCTGACCGCCGATCGGTTCACCATCCCGTCCGGCGTCGTCTACCTCGCGGTGTTCTTCACCTGGCCCGCCACGAACCGCTATGTCGACGGCCTGGTGCTGGCAGGCTCCTTCACCATCACGCCGCCTTCGGGGCCTGCCCTCACCGGCACATTGAACCAGGTCACCCTGCTCGCACCGGCCTGACTGCTCGACCTGTCAAGCCCCTGAGCGCCGACGGCGATCGGGGCGACGGTTGACGCAGAGGGTGGCCGAGCAGCGGGCGCCGGCGCGGACACGCGAGGAGGCGCCATGCGCGAGCGCGAGACCGGGAGGCGCGGCACCGACCGGGGCGGCTGGCCGATGCTGGGCGCGTTCGTCGAGAGCACGGTCGGTGACCGGCTGGTGCTGACGTTCGCGCTGTCCGACGTGCTGCCGGCCGGGCGCGTGGAGGCCGTGGTGCTCGGCGTCGACGCGCTGCGCGACGGCGCGGGGCGGCGGGTGACGCTCTACGCGGTGTTCGAGCCGCAGTCGGTGCACGTCTTCAGCCGCTGCGGCGACCTGGAGCGGCGGCACGACGACGCCGAGGTCACCTATCCCGGCAGCGCCGTCTGCATCGCGCTCGACCTCCCCGGTCCCGAGCTCTGCCTCGAGAGCCAGCCCGAGGTGCGCGGTTTCGCGGTGATCGACGGGGTCACGCGGCAGGAGCACGCCCCGGTCACCCTGCTCCCGGCCTGACCCGTACGCTCCCGTCCTGACCCGTCGCTAGGCGCCGGCGCGGATCGCGATGCTCGGCGACTTGAAGCCGGTCGCGAGCACGGTCGGCCCGCCTCCGGCGGCGGCCACCTTCTGCACGTCGAGCGTGCCGCGGCTGCCGATGAAGACGTCTCCGGCGGCCGAGACGGTGACCGCCGACGGAAAGACGAGGTCGGAGGCGACGGTCGTCTGAACCCGGTCGGGCGTGACCCGGATGACGAAGCCGTACTGGGCGTCGGCGATGTAGACGTCCCCGGTGGGCGAGACGGCGATGGACGTCGGTGCGTCCAGCCCGCTGCCGATCGTCGTCTGCGCCCCGCCGTCCGCCGGGAGCCAGAGCACGCGGAACCGGCCGATCTCGGCGAGGTAGACGTCGCCCGCCGGCGAGACGGCGATCGCAGCCACATCGTCGAGCCCCGATGCGATCACGGTCTGCGTTCCGCCGTCGGCCGGGATCCGCACCGCCTCCCCGGTTCCGCTGTCGGCGACGTAGACGTCTCCGGACGCCGTGACCGCGACCCCGACGGGGCTCACGAAGCCGGCGCCGACGGTCGTCGGCCCCGAGCCGTCGGCGCCGAACCGCAGCACCCGGCTGTTGCGGGTGTCGGCCACGTAGAAGTCGCCCGCCGCCGTGACGGTGAAGCCGACGGGCCCGCCGGTGCCGGTGACGACGACCTGCTCGGCCCCACCCCCGCCCGGGATGCGCACGATGGTGTCCGTCGCCTGATCGGCGACGAAGACGTCGGGGATGGGGCCGTAGCCGAGCAGCGTCGAGACCTGGCCGCCCGCGGCGGTGGACACGCTCGTCACGATCTCGGCCTTCACCCCGCCCCGCACCTCGGCGGTGACCGTGTAGACGGCGCCCGCCACGAGCTGGTCGCTGGTGAGCACGAAGCCCGTGCCGAAGACCGCCGACGCCCAGACGCTCTCCCCCGTGCTGAGGACGGTCGCCGAGTCGCCGGCGTCGACCGGCTGCACCGCGACCCTGACCTGGGCGCGCGGGGCGAGGTCGGACGGCGTCGTGATCGTCAGCACCGCGGGGGTGCCGAAGGTGATGGCGGACGGCGTCCAGACCGCCGACAGCCGGGTCACCGGTGTGCTGGCGGCTGCGGCCGGCACGCCGACGGCCAGCGCGATGACCGGCGCGCTCCACGCGGCCCCCTGCAGCAGTTGTCGCCGGGAGACGCTCGAGCCGGCTGACAGGCCGGCCGGATGCTCGGACGGGGTGATCGCGCGCTCGCTCATGTGGTCCTCTCGAGACCGGCCCAGTCTGGACGAACCCGCCGCCAGGGGGAACAGCCGCTTCCGGACATGTCCGCTACCGGCCACGCCGCCCGCCCGCGCACCCGCGCACCCGCCCACGGCGGATGTCGGTACGGGAGGAGAATCGGGCACATGAGCCGCATGCGAGCCCGAAGGCCGCATTCTCCTCCCGTACCGACGAGGCGCGGGCGGGGTGGGGTCAGTCGCGCATCCGGCGGGCGAGGTGGGCGGCCACGGCTGAGACCACGATCGCGGCGACGATCTTGACGAGGGTCGGATGCTCGCGGTAGAGCTTCTCGGCCCGGTCCCACAGGGTGGCCGCCGTGTCGCTCGCGCGGTCGGCGGCGTCGCGGGCGTCGTCCGAGACCCGGTCGGCCGCGTCGCGGGCCTTCTCGGCCGCGGCGTCGGCGGTCTTGCGGGCGTTCTTCGCGAGGGTCTCCGCGGTGTCCTTCGCCAGTTCGGCGGCGTCGTTCGATGCCATGCTGCTACTCCTTCGTCGGGGTGGTGTCGGTGGTGGCCGCGGGCTCCGTGGTGGGCGCGGGCTCCGTGGTGGGCTCGGCCGGGTCGGGGGTGACGGCCTGCTTCACGGCGTCGGCGGCGTCGCGGGCTGCGTCGGCTGCGGCGTCCGCCGCGTCGCTCGCCGCAGCGGCGGCACGGCTGGCGGCGTCCGCGGCGTCCTCGGCGGCCTGGGCCGCGTCCGGCCCCGGAGCGGCATCGCCGGACCGGGCGCCGGCGTCGTCGGCACGGTCGGAAGCCGTCTCCCGGACGTGGTCCGCGGCGTCCGACGCGGAGTCGCGCACCGCGTCAGCCGCGTCCGACGCGGCGTTCCGGACGGTGTCGGCGGCGGTCGCCGCGCTGGAGCGGACGGTGGCCGCCGCGTCGGCCGCGCCGGAGCGGACGGTGGCCGCCGCGTCGGCCGCGCCGGAGCGGACGGTGGCCGCCGCGTCGGCCGCGCCCGAGCGCGCCGTGGCGACCGCGTCGGCGGTCGTCGCGGCCGCGGTCTCGACCGCGGGCTCGGTGTCGAAGGGGCCGTGCACGTCGGTGATCACGACGTCGATCGACGCCGGGTGCTCGTCGAGCTGGGCGACGGCGTGGGTGATCTGGGTGCGGGCCGTGTCGGCGACGTCGGTGACGTTGGCCGGGTACTCGACCACGAGCGAGACCGTGACGGCGAGTCCGGCGTCGCGTCGCGAGATCGAGACGCCCGGGTAGGCGCCCGATCCGGTGACCGAGCGGCGCACCGAGTCGACGGCCCGCCCGAAGGGGGTGCCGAGGCGGTGCACGCCGCTGACGCCGAGGGCCGTGTCGGCCACGGTGCGGGCCAGCACCTCCGCCGGGTCCGGGTTCGGGTCGGCGGGCGGTGGCACCTGACCGAGGTCGATCGGCTCGATGTGGCGACCGGCGGCGGCGGGGGTGGGAGTGTGGGTGGTGTTGCTCATGACTCTGTCCTGTCTGCGTTCTTCAGGCGGCTCACGCGACCCGGGCGGTCGAGGCCACCCGGCTGCGCAGCCCGCTCACGATCTGGATGACGACCGGCGTCTGCCGGCCGAGCAGCGCGTCCCACTCGCCGACGGCGCGGTCGATCGACTCGCGCACCGCCACCGGGGAGGCGCCGCGACGGGCGTGCGCGGTGATGCGGAGCACGTTCTGCCGCCGCACCCGGAAGGCCGTGACGTCGAGGGCGACGATCGAGGGATCCCGCGACAGCGCGTCCGACAGCAGGTCCGACGCGACCTTCGCGTCGACGATCAGGTCGCCGCCGGCCGGCGTGGCCCCCTGAGACGCGGAGCCGGCGCCCACCCGCAGCAGCGTCCCGGTGCGCCCCCGCCCCTGCCGCAGCGCGAACCACACCAGCACCGCGATCAGCAGCAGGCACCCCGCCGCAGCGGCCCACGCCACCCACGGCGCCCCCGAGAGGGACGACGAGACGGCGGAACCCGCACCGTCGACGGCACCCGAGACGGCGTCGCGCGCATCCGGGATCAGCACCCCGACAGCGGTCGCCCCGCCCACGACGAGCAGCACGAGGCCGACGACGAGGAGCAGCAGGCGGTTGAGGAATCGGTTGGTGGTGGTCATGCTCCGACGGTTCCGTTCTCGGTCAGCCGGACGCTCGCGCGGAGCCCCGGGGTGAAGTCGTAGCCCGCGAGCTCGGCCTCGACGGCGGCACGGATGGCGCCGACATCGGCCGCGCGGCCCGAGCTGCGGGTCACGACGACGGATGCGCGACGGCGCCCCACCGCGACGTGCACCTGCTCGGGGTCGACGTCGCCCGCGAAGGCGGCGGCGCGGGCGAGGCTCGCCGCGATGACGCGGTCGTCGACCACGGCGGCGGTGCGGTCGCGGCGCGAACCGCGACGACCGCGGCGGGCCGGCTTCAGCGCGGCGACCACGAGCACGACGCCGATCACGGCGACGACCGCCCCGATCGCGACGAGCAGCGCGGTCGGCGCGGCGACGGCTCCCGACAGCGATCCGGCCGCGTCGGCCGGTGCGACGAGCAGCGCGGGCCGGCCGAGGGCCGCGAGCACCAGTTCGGTGCCCGCCCAGGCGACGAGCAGCGCGAGCACGACGGCGACCGCGATGGCCGCCCCCGCGCGGGAGGAATGGGTCTCGCGCCGCACCAGGCGGCGGTAGAGGGCGGGTGTGCTCATGCGACCCTCCTCCTCTCTCTCAGATCGGCGCCGGTGATCCGCAGATCGACCCGTCCGATGCTCGAACCGGTCAGTGCGAGCAGGCGGTCCCGGATGCTCGACTGCGCCGAGGCGACGCGCTCGAGCAGCGTGCCCGAACGCTCGCCGCCCCGCGGCGCCACGCCGAGCGGCGACAGGCGGATCGGGGTGCGGGCCGTGACGACCAGCACCCCCCGCTCGTCGGCGAGCTCGACGGACACCGCGGAGGCGTCGACGTCGAGGGCGTCGGCGGTGACGGCCGACACCACGCGCCGGACGGCGCGCGGCGCGATCACGGTGCGCCCGTGCAGACCCGAGCCGGCCGCCACCGCTGCGGTCACGACGACCGCCGCCCTCGGAGCGACTCGCCGAGCGAGCGGAGGTCGAGCTTGCCCTCGGCCACCCGGCCGGCGGCCCAACCGATCGCCATCGCGAGGGCCACGAACACGAAGGCCCAGAAGCCGAGCGTGATCGCGGTCAGCGCGAGCACGGCGCCGATCAGGACGCCGGTGGTGGCGGAGCTCACTGGACGCGGCTCTCGGCGGCGTCGTCGCCCTCGTCGTCCGAGGGGATGTGCACGTCGGACACGGTCACGTTGACCTCGGCGACCTCCATGCCGACGACGGTGGTGATGGCGCGGCTGACGCTCGCGCGGATCTCGTCGGCGAGCTTCTGCAGGTCGACGGGGTACTCGGCGACGACGGTGATGTCGGCGGCGACCTGGCGCTCGCCGACCTCGACCTTGACGCCCTGGCCGCGGTCCTGCGCGTTGATGGCGTTGCGGATGGCGCCGATGGCGCGGGCGGCGCCGCCGCCCAGGTCGTGCACGCCGTAGACCTCGCGTGCGGCGATGCCGGCGACCTTCTCGACCACGCCGTCGGCGACGGTGTTGGTGCCCTTCGAGGAGGTGGTGGAGTGCTTGGCGGTGGTGGTGTCGGTCATGATCTCTCCTTGGGTAGAGGCCCCCGGGTGGAGGCTCCGTGGAAGCGGGTCTTCACCAGTGAGACGTGATCAGGATCGACAAGGGCATAGGCACTCAGGGAGCGTTCAGGGAGGAAGCGCGACGGGGCTCAGCGCCCCTGGGCGAGCTAGTAGCGGATGGCGTCGATGACCTTGACGCGCACCGCGACGAGCGCCGGCAGGATGCCCGCCAGCGCCCCCACGGCCGACGCCGCCACGAGCCCGAGCACCGCCGCGTCGACCGGGAACGGCGGGAAGTCGGTGACGAGCCCCTGACCGACCAGGTCGTGCACCATCGGGCTCTGCACGATCAGGATCGCGGCCGCCACCCCGGCGGCCCCGGCGGCGACCGTCGCCACCACGCTCTCCATCATCACCGCGAAGAACACCCGGCCCGCGGTCGCCCCGAAGCTGCGCCGGATGCCGATCTCCCGCACCCGCTGCTTGACCGTCACGAGGGCGATGTTGACCAGCCCGAGCGCTCCGAGCAGCAGCACGAGCAGGGCGATGCCGCCGACGATCATCTGCGTCACGAGGAAGGGGTCGTCGCCGTACTGCGCGGCGTCCTGGCGCTGCACGTCGACGGTCGCCCCGTCTCCGACCGCCGCCGCGAGGTCGCGCTTCACGGCCGCGGCGAGCGCCTCCCAGTCGCCGACGGGCACCCAGAGCTCGTACTGGGTCGACGACCCGGCGAAGGGGTCGACCGCGGCGCCGGCACCCGCATCCGCCTGCTGGAAGGCCGCGAGCTGGTCGGCGAGCATGAACATCGCCGGCTCGGTCTCCCAGTCGGCCGAGGGGTAGACCCCCACGATCACCGCGGTCGTGCCGTCGTCACCGCCGAGCGAGAGCAGCGGATGCGCGTCGAGCGCCGGCTGCCCGAGGGAATCCCAGAACACCGAGTTCACGATCACGCGGGGCGCGAGCTGTTCGGCGTCGGCCGCCGTGAACCAGGCGCCCTCCGAGATGCGCACGCGGTGCATCTCGCCGTAGGGCTGGTCGACGGCCTGGGTGCCGACGGAGAGCACGCCGTTCGGCGAGTCGACGGGCACCGAGGCGTTCACCACCCGGCTGGCGTAGTCGATGCCGTAGCGCGAGACGGTCTCGACCCAGGCGGTCTGCAGCGTCTCGGCGTCGACCTGCCCGCCGTCCTGGCTGTAGGCCGAGACGTAGAGGGTGGCGGGGCGCCCGCTCTGGCGCTCGCTCAGCTCGGCGGTCGACTGCTGGAGGATGCCGCCGAGCGCCACGACGGTGGTGAGCGAGCAGACGGCCACGGCGACGCCGATCAGCGAGAGCAGCACGCGGGTGCGGTGGATGCGCAGCTCCTGCCACGCCTCGAGCACCGCCCCGACGAGCCCGGTGAGCAGGCGGCTCACGCGGCCCCCACCTCCGCGCCCACCCGCGTCAGCACCCCGTGGTCGAGCCTGTAGTGGTCCCGCGACCGCTCGGCGATCGCCGGGTCGTGCGTGATCACCACGAGCGCCGCCCGCGTGCGCGTGGCGACCTCGTCGATCAGCTCCATCACGCTCTGCCCGGTGTCGAGGTCGAGCGCCCCGGTCGGCTCGTCGGCGAGGATCAGCCGCGGCCCGCGAACGAGCGACCGGGCGATCGCGACGCGCTGCTGCTCGCCGCCCGAGAGCCGGTCGGGCAGGCTCTCCAGGCGGTGGCCGAGACCGACCTCCTCGAGCATCTCGGCCGCGATCGCCCGCCGCCGCCAGAACTGGCGCCCCTCGGCGTAGAGCAGGGGCATGATCACGTTCTCGAGCGCCGTGCGCCCGGGCAGCAGGTTGAACTGCTGGAAGACGAAGCCGATCTCGCGGCCGCGCACCCGGTCGCGCTCGCGCGAGGCGTACTGCTTCACCGGCCGACCGGCGAACTCCAGCACACCGCTGGTGGGGGTGTCGAGGAGGCCGAGCAGGTTCAGCAGCGTCGACTTGCCCGAGCCGGATCGGCCGACGACCGAGATGCGGTCGTCCTCCTCCACGTCGAGGTCGACGCCGTTCAGGATGGTCAGGGCCGGCTGATCCGGCGGGAGCACCGTGCGCGTCACCGACGCGAGGTGCAGCAGGGTCACGAGAACGATCCGCAGACGCCGCTGCCGTCGGGCAGGGTCGTGCAGCCGTCGGTCCCGTCGGCGGGAACCGCGGCGGCGCCCGGCGCGAACTGCAGCACCGTGTCGCCCTCGGCGAGCCCGCCGGTGATCTCGACCGTGCTGCCGTCGCTCAAGCCGAGGCCCACGGGCCGCTCCTCGTTCGCGCCGTCGGCGGTGACCACCCAGACGGTGCCGCTCTGGGCCGCGCCGCGCACGGCCGTGGTCGGCACGACCAGCACGTTCTCGGCCTTGCCGCCCGCGATCGTCAGCTGCGCGGCGAGCCCCGGGAACACGGTGACGCCGTCGGGCACCGGGCAGCTCACGGTGGTGGTGCTCCCGGATGCTCCGCCACCGCCTCCTCCGCCGCCCCCGTCGGTCGCACCGCCCGTGACGCCTCCGGCACCGCCGCCCGAGCCGCCCTCCGACGCCCCGGCCAGCGGGGTGCGGATGCTCAGTCCCGTGCACGTGAACGGAGCCGGCCCGCCGGTGATCGCCACCGACGCCTCGGTCGGCCGGTTCACCAGCCGGTACTGCTGCGCGGGCTGCAGCGAGCCCGACACCGAGAACGTGGGCGGCGCCATCTGCCCGGCGGCCTCGCCGATCGCGACGGTCTGCCCGGGGATCACCCCGAGCGAGCTGAGCGTGCCCGAGATGGGTGCGAGCACCTGCTCGTAGCGGAAGATCGCGGGCAGCGGCTTGCCCTCGGCGTCGACCGTCTCGGCCGGGTCGCGCTCGATCTCGACCTTGACGTCGAACACCACGTCACCGGCCGCGATCGACGCCCCGACCGCGGCGAACACCTCGTCGACCGCACCCGCCGCCGTGGACTTCACCGGCACCGCCGGATCGGCCGACACGGTGGCGTCGAGCACCACGTCGTTCGTGATCGTGCCCCGCGCGACGGCCACCGTCGGCTCGACCAGCGCGCCCGTGGGCACCGCCGGATCGGCCTCGGCGGGCCGATCGGGAAAGAACGCCAGCTTGCCCAGAGCCACTGCGATCACCGCGATCAGAACGATCCGGACGACCGGGAAGACCCATCTCCTCGCCACACCCACGACACACCCTCCTGTCCCCCGCATCGAATCCTAGGGGGTTTGCAATCCAGCCGTCGGCTCCCGTAGTTTGGTTAGGCAATCCTAATGCGCCGTCACAGCAGCGCAGATCTGCGAACTCCCGCATCCCACCGAAAGGCACCTCCATGCCCCGCGCCACGCGCTTCGCCGCCCTCACCACGGCGGCCCTGCTCACCGCCTCGCTCGCCGCCTGCTCGTCCTCCTCGTCGGCCGAGACCGACGCCTCCTCCACCGGCGGCGCCTTCGAGCCGATCACCATCGAGCACGCCCTCGGCACCACCGTGATCGAGACGCAGCCCGAGCGCGTCGCCACCGTCAACTGGGCGAACCACGAGGTGCCGCTCGCCCTCGGCGTCGTGCCCGTCGGCATGGCCGCGGCGAACTTCGGCGACGACGACGGCGACGGCCTGCTGCCCTGGGTCGAGGAGAAGCTCACCGAGCTCGGCGCCGAGACGCCCGTGCTCTTCGACGAGACCGACGGCATCGACTTCGAGGCCGTGGCCGACACCGACCCCGACGTGATCCTCGCCGCGTACTCCGGACTGACCCAGGAGGACTACGACACCCTGAGCGAGATCGCCCCCGTCGTGGCCTACCCCGAGACCGCCTGGGGCACCCCGTGGCGCGAGATGATCGAGCTGAACAGCGAGGCCATCGGCAAGAAGGCCGAGGGCGAGCAGCTCATCTCCGACCTCGAGACCCAGATCTCCGACGCCGCCGCGAAGTACCCGCAGCTCGAGGGCACCTCGGCCGCGTTCCTCACCCACGTCGACACCGCCGACCTCAGCGAGGTCAGCTTCTACACGACGCACGACACCCGGGCGATGTTCTTCGACGACCTCGGCCTGAGCACCCCCGAGAGCATCGCCACCGCCTCGGCGACCACCGACCTCTTCGCCCTCACCCAGAGCGCCGAGCAGGCCGACGCGTTCACCGACATCGACATCATCGTCACCTACGGCGGCGACGAGCTGCTGACCGCCCTCGAGGCCGACCCGCTGCTGTCGCAGATGCCGGCCGTGGCGAACAAGGCGATCGTCGCCCTGCCCGGCACCACCCCGCTCGGCACCGCCGCGAACCCCACGCCGTTGTCGATCTCGTGGGTGCTCGACGACTACCTGGCGCTGCTCGCCGAGGCCGCCGACAAGGCGTGACCTCGACCACCCTCGCACCCGCCGTCTCGGGAGCCGCCGTCGTGCGGCGCCCGAGACGGCTGCGTGCGCTTTGGCTGCTGATCGCGGCCGCGGTGCTGGTCGCGCTCGCGGCGGCGAGTGTCGCCGTGGGGTCGCGCGAAGTGGGCTGGGACGACATCGTCGCGGCCCTGGGCGGCGCCACCGACGGCTTCGACCGGGCGGCGGTCGCGACGCGCATCCCCCGCACCCTGCTCGCCGTGCTGGCGGGGGCCGCCCTCGCGGTGTCGGGGGCCGTGATGCAGGGCGTCACGCGCAACCCGCTGGCCGACCCGGGCATCCTGGGCGTGAACATGGGCGCGTCGCTCGCCGTGGTGACCGGCATCGCCTTCTTCGGCCTCGCGAGCGCCTCGGCGCAGATCTGGGTGGCCATCGCCGGTGCCGCGATCGCCGCCGCGTTCGTCTACGTAGTGGGCTCGCTCGGCCGCGGCGGCGCGACCCCCCTGAAGCTGGCCCTGGCGGGCGCCGCCACCTCGGCCGCCCTGGTCTCGTTCACCAGCGCCATCGTGCTGCCGCGCGGCGACATCTCCGACAGCGTGCGCTCGTGGCAGATCGGCGGCGTCGGCGGGGCGACCGGCGCGAGCATCCAGCAGGTGCTGCCGTTCCTCGTCGTGGGCTTCGTGATCTGCCTGCTCTCGGCGCGCGGGCTCAACTCGCTCGCCCTCGGCGACGAGCTCGCGGCCGGCCTCGGCGAGCGCGTGGCCCTGGCGCGGGGCGGCGCGGCGCTCGGCTCGGTCGTGCTCTGCGGCGCCGTCACCGCGATCGCCGGTCCGATCGCGTTCGTGGGCCTCGTCGTGCCGCACGCCTGCCGGCTGCTGGTCGGCGTCGACCACCGCTGGCTGCTGCCGTTCTCGGCCGTCGTGGGCGCGTGCCTGCTGACGGGCGCCGACATCCTCGGCCGCATCGTCGCGCGCCCCGCCGAGATCGACGTGGGCATCATCACCGCGCTCGTGGGAGCGCCCTTCTTCATCGCGATCGTGCGCCGGCAGAAGGTGAAGAGCCTGTGACGCTGCTCGACCGCGCCCCGACGGCGACGACGGATGCGGTGCAGCACGGCCGCGCGGCGCGCAGTCGCCGGCGCCGCACCGTGATCGTGGTGCTCGCCCTGCTCATCGCGGTGATGGCCGCCGTCAGCCTGATGGCCGGCCGCACCTTCTACCCGCCCGCCGACGTGATCGGCGTCATCCTGGGGCAGGACGTGCCGGGCGCCTCGTTCACCGTCGGCCGCTTGCGCCTGCCCCGCACCGCCCTCGCCGTGCTCGCGGGCCTCTCGTTCGGTCTCGGCGGGGTCGCGTTCCAGACCATGCTGCGGAACCCGCTCGCGAGCCCCGACATCATCGGCATCAGCTCGGGCGCGAGTGCCGCGGCGGCCTTCGCGATCGTCACCCTGTCGCTCGGCGCGACCGAGGTCTCGGTGTTCGCCATCGTCGTCGGGCTCGCCGTGGCGCTGCTCATCTACCTGCTCTCGTACCGCAGCGGGGTGGCCGGCACCCGGCTCATCCTGATCGGCATCGGCGTCGCCGCCATGCTCGACAGCGTCACCGCCTACGTGCTCTCGCAGGCCGCGCAGTGGGACCTGCAGGAGGCAATGCGCTGGCTCACCGGCAGCCTGAACGGCACCAGCTGGCCGCAGGTGCTGCCCGTGCTGGCGGCCGTCGCGGTGCTCTCCCCCGTGCTGCTCGGCCAGGGCCGCAACCTCGCGGTCACCCAGCTCGGCGATGACGCCGCCTCGGCCCTCGGCGTGCGGGTCGACCGCACCAGGCTCATCGTCATCGTCGCCGCCGTCGGCCTGATCGCCTTCGCCACGGCGGCCGCCGGGCCGATCGCGTTCGTCGCGTTCCTCTCGGGGCCGATCGCGGCGCGGCTGGTGGGGCCGGGCGGCTCCCTGCTCGTGCCCGCGGCGCTCGTCGGGGCGCTGCTCGTGGTGGTCGCCGACTTCGTGGGCCAGTTCGCGTTCGGCACGCGCTACCCCGTCGGGGTGGTCACGGGAGTGCTCGGCGCTCCCTATCTGGTGTATCTGATCATCCGCTCGAACCGCTCAGGAGGCTCGCTGTGACCCGTGGCCACACCCTCGCCGCCGCCGACCTCACGCTCGGCTACGGCGACCGCACCGTCGTCGACGGCCTCGACCTGACCGTGCCGCCCGGCGCCGTCACCGCGATCGTGGGCGCCAACGCCTGCGGCAAGTCGACGCTGCTGCGCTCGATGTCGCGGCTGCTCGCCCCGAAGGGCGGCCAGGTGCTGCTCGACGGCAAGCAGGTGCACCGGATGCCCGCCAAGGAGCTCGCGCGCACCCTCGGCCTCCTGCCGCAGTCGCCCATCGCGCCCGAGGGCATCACGGTCTCCGACCTCGTGGGCCGCGGGCGGCACCCGCACCAGAGCCTGTTCGCGCGCTGGAACGCCGCCGACGACGCCGCCGTGGCGGCCGCCCTGGAGGCCACCGAGACCGTCGCGCTCGCCGACCGCCCCGTCGACGAGCTCTCGGGCGGCCAGCGCCAGCGGGTCTGGATCGCGATGGCGCTCGCGCAGCAGACCGACCTGCTGCTGCTGGACGAGCCGACGACCTTCCTCGACGTCAGCCATCAGATCGACGTGCTCGACCTGCTCACCGACCTCAACCGCACCCGCGGCACCACGATCGTGATGGTGCTGCACGACCTCAACCTGGCCGCGCGCTACGCCGACCACCTCGTGGCGCTCGCCGACGGACGGGTGCACGCCGCGGGCACCCCCGCCGAGGTGCTCACCGAGGAGGTCGTGCGCACCGTCTTCGGGCTGGAGAACCGCATCATCGCCGACCCCACCTCGGGGAAGCCGCTGATGCTGCCGCTCGGACGGCACCACGTGGTGACCCGCGACGAGCACCCCGTCGGCTAGAGGTCGAGCTCCTCGTAGCTCGGCATCCCGACGCCGTCGGGCTGCACCGGCGACGGCGAGGTCAGCTGCTCCAGCTTCGTGCGCATCGCGCGCTCGGTCTCGGTGTTGTCGGGTTCGGGCATGGAGGACCGCGTGGTCTCGGCCATCAGCACGGTGCCCTGGTCGAGCACGAAGGTCGCCTCGACGTCGGACCCGTCGGCACCGTAGCCGCTCAGCGTGACCGTATCGGCGGTGTGGGCGCGGGCGACGGCGGCGCTGTACTCCGTCAGGAGGTCGGCGGCCTCGTCTCCCACCAGGAGGGACTTGTCGGCGAACGTCACGTGCTTCATGCGCCAGACCGTACGCGCGGGCACGGCGGCGCGGTGGGGGCTTGCGCTCCGGCCGGGCATCTGGCACGGGCATCCGGACTGTTAGCGTGAGAACGGTGACCGCCGAACGCCTGCGCCCGACGACCGCCGCCCGCCGGGCCCGCATCGGCGCCGCCGTGCTGTTCTTCACGAACGGCGCCATCTTCGCGAACCTGCTGCCGCGCTACCCCG
Organism: Herbiconiux sp. VKM Ac-1786; assembly: GCF_015350805.1. GTDB lineage: Bacteria > Actinomycetota > Actinomycetes > Actinomycetales > Microbacteriaceae > Herbiconiux. The sequence continues at coordinate 918,548 of NZ_JADKSG010000001.1, forward strand.
AGCTGGTCGAGCAGCTCGACCTCAGCAAGGCGTCGTTCGGCCTCGCGGTCGCGGCGTTCCCGGTGGGGGCGCTGCTCGCCGGGCTGAGCGCCGGGGCCCTGGTGCGGCGCTTCCGTTCGTCGCGGGTCGCCGTGCTGGCCACGATCCTGTCGGCGGTGGGCATCCTGATCGCGGGTTCGGGCTCGTCGTGGGCGGTGCTCGCCGGCGGCCTGTTCGTCGCCGGGGCGATGGACTCCATCACCGACGTCGCGCAGAACTCGCACGCACTGCGGGTGCAGCGGCTCTACGGCCGCTCGATCCTCAATTCCTTCCACGCGATCTGGAGCATCGGGGCTGTCTCGGGCGGCGTGCTCGGAGCGGCGGCGGCACAGTTCGCGGTGCCGATGCCGCTGCACCTCGCCCTCAGCGGGGTGCTCTTCTCGCTCGCGGCCCTCGTCGCCTACCGCCTGCTGCTGCCCGGCCCGGAGCCGCTGGACGTCGCGGAGCCGGCCGCCTCCGTCGCCGAGGCCGCCTCGCGCACCCGGGCCGGCCTCGGCGCGCTCGCGAAGTACGGGGTGCTGCTCGCCCTCGTGGTGATCGCCTCGGCGGGCGCCATCGTCGAGGACTCCGGCGCCTCCTGGTCGGCCCTGTACCTCTCCGGCTCGCTCGGCGCCTCGGCGTTCCTCGCGGGCATCGGCTTCGTGGCCCTGCAGGGCATGCAGTTCGTGGGCCGGATGCTCGGCGACGGCCTGGTCGACCGCTTCGGTCAGCGCGCGGTGGCCCGGGCCGGTGGCGCGATCGTGCTGGTGGGCATGGGGCTCGCGCTGGCGTTCCCCACCGTCTGGGGCACGATCGCGGGCTTCGGACTCGCGGGGCTCGGGGTGTCGACCCTGATCCCCGCGGCGATGCAGGCGGCCGACGAGCTGCCCGGCTTTCGCCCGGGCACGGGGCTGACGATCGTCAGCTGGCTGCTGCGCGTCGGCTTCCTCGTCTCGCCGCCGATCGTCGGGGCGGTCGCCGACGCGACCAGCCTGCGGGTCGGGCTGGTGATCGTGCCGGTGGCGGGGCTGCTGGTGCTCGTCTTCGCGGGGGTGCTGACCACCCGCCGCCGCCTCCCCGCCGCCGGCTAGCCCTCCTCCTAGGGGCGGCTACTTCCCCAGGAAGGCGAGCAGCGCCTCGTTGACCTCGGCCGCGTGCGTCCAGAGCAGGCCGTGCGGGGCGCCCTCGATCTCGACGTAGTCGGCGTTCGGCAGCGACTTCGCGAAGAGGCGCCCGGTGGCGTCGATCGGCAGGATGCGGTCGCCGGTGCCGTGCAGAATGAGCGCCGGCACGTCGATCTTGGCGATGTCGGCCCGGAAGTCGGTGAACCAGGTCAGCGGAGCGCCGGCCGCGGCGAAGAAGCCGCTGCCGGCGGCGGTGTTCCAGCTGGCGCGCACGACCTCCTCGGAGATGCGGCTGCCGAGGTTCTCGTCGAGGTTGTAGAAGTCCTGGTAGAAGCCGGTGAAGTAGGCGTAGCGGTCGCTCTTCACGGCGTCGACGATGCCCTCGAAGAACTCCCGCGGCGCCGCGCCCTCGGGGTTGTCGTCGGTCTTCAGCAGGTAGGGCTCGAGCGAAGCCAGGAACGCGGCCTTCGCCACCCGGCCGGAGCCGTAGCGCCCGAGGTAGCGACCCACCTCGCCGGTGCCCATCGAGAACCCGACGAGCACCGCATCCGTCACGTCGAGGGTCTCGAGCACCGCGTTCAGGTCGCTCGCGAAGGTGTCGTAGTCGTACCCGGTGGTCGGCTGGCTCGACCGCCCGAAGCCGCGGCGGTCGTAGGTGATGACGCGGTAGCCGGCGTCGAGCAGGGCGGCCGACTGCTTCTCCCAGGAGTGGCCGTCGAGCGGGAAGCCGTGGATCAGCACGACCGCCTGGCCCGTGCCGTGGTCTTCGTAGTACAGCTCGATCGAGTCGGTGTTCTCGGTGCCGACGGTGATGTAGCCCATGTCTGTCTTCCTTCCGACGTGAGAACGCTCGTTCTCGCTTCCCTTCGAGTATATGAGAACCATCGTTCTCAACGCAAGTACACTGGGTGCATGACTGCAGAGACGGATGTTCGGGAGCGCGTTCTCGACGCGGCGGACTCCCTCTTCTACTCCCGCGGCTTCAGCGCCGTGGGGATGGACGAGGTGCGCGACGCCGCGGGGGTCAGCCTGCGCCGGCTGTACTCCGCGTTCCCGTCGAAGGAGAGCATCGTGCTCGCCATGCTCGAGCGGCGGCACGAGCAGTGGACGACCGAGCTGCGCGCCGTCGTCGACAGCCGCGACGACCCCCGCGCGCGCATCCTCGCCGTCTACGACTACCTCTCGGCCTGGTTCGCCGACGAGAGCTTCCGCGGCTGCGGCTTCATCAACGCGTTCGGCGAGCTCGGCGGCGTGAGCCCGGCGGTGACCTCGCTGATCCGCGCCCACAAGCAGTCCTTCCAGGACGAGATGGCGCGCCTCGCCGACGAGGCCGGGGCGCCGCCGCCGCTCGCGCCGCAGCTCGCCATCCTCGCGGAAGGCGCGCAGACCACCGCCGCGATCGCGGGCGACCCCTTGGCGGCGGGGCACGCCCGCGCGGCGGCCGAGATCCTCGTCGACGCCGCCCTGGCCTGAGCCGTGCGGCGGCGCTCGTGCCGCTCGTGAGTTCCGCGCTGCCAGAACCGCCCGCAAGTCCCTCATAAACGAGCTTTCATCAGCTGTTTCTGATAGAATCTCAGCATGACTCCAGCTGCCCGCATCCACGAGATGGCCGCTGTGCTCTGCGGCCGTTCGGGCGCGGGTCTGGCTGGTCTCGGCGACGACGAGTTGCTCGAAATGGTGGCCGCCTACGAGGCTCTCGGGCGTGCGGTGTCGGCGCATCAGGTCCAGCTCGCCGGGGAAGTCGGGGTGCGGTCTCGGTCGGAGCTGGGCGACGAGGGCCTGAGCCGGTCGCAGAACTTCACGAGCCCGGTCGCGCTCGTCGCGAAGGTCACGGGCGCGTCGGCGCGAGCGTGCAAGGCGCGGCTCGAGCTCGGTCGGAAGCTTCGTGGTGCGGTGCTGCTGGGTGGCGGCGAGGGGCCTGCACCGTTCCCGATCGTCACCCGCGTGCTCGACGAGGGTGTGCTCGGCACCGAAGCCGCGGCGGCCATCGTGAAGCAGTGCGCTGTGCTCGCCGACCGCGGATGCCCGGCCGACGTCGTGAGCCTCGCTGAGGAGACCCTCGTCGACCAGACCATCGCGTGCCGACTCACCGCCGACGAGACCTTCCGAGCTGCCATTCACCTGCGCGAAGTGCTCGACCCCGATGGTGCGGAACCGCGTGATGAGGTGCTGCAGATGCAGCGGTCCCTCACCATCGCGCAATCGTCGGATGGGATGTACCGGGGGAAGTTCGCGCTCACGCCTGAGCAGGGCGGCGTGTGGTTCTCGAGCATCCGGGCGATGCAGAGCCCCAGGGTGTCGGGGCCGCGGTTCGTCGATGGGGACGAGTACGCGACCGCTGATGGCCGTACCGCAGCGCAGAAGAACGCCGACACGGTCACGGAACTCATCGCCCGCGCCGCTGGCGCCGAAGACATGCCCCGCATCAACGGGGCGATCGCCACCGTCAACGTGCACATGACACTCGACGACCTCGAGAAGGGCCGCGGTGTCGGGTGGATCGACGGCATCGACCAGCCCGTCCCCGCCTCCACCGTCGAGCAGCTGCAATGCAGCTCCCCCGTTGCCGCCACGCTCTTCGGCGACCGGGGCGAGGTGCTGTTCCACGGCAAGGCCAAGCGGCTCTTCACCCCAGCGCAGAACCGGGCACTCGCCGCGCGCGACGGTGGCTGCGTGTGGCCCAGTTGCGACCGGCCACCTTCGTTCTGCGAAACACATCACGCGGACGAATGGGTTTCAGACGATCATCCGCCCGGCAGAACCGACATCGACAACGGCGTTCTGCTCTGCCACTTCCATCATTCCCACTTGCATAAGACCCCATGGAAATTGACCATGCAAGGCGGCGTGCCACATCTCATTCCACCGCGGTGGGTCGACACGGAACAGAAGCCGATCCCGACCACCCGGCGACGCACCATCCAGCGACCCGCCGCTTAGCCAACCACCGCATCCCGAGGGCAAGCGCGAAGCGCGCGGCAGCACACCCGGCTGCCGCGCGCTGACGCGCTTGCCCGAGATGGACATGGCTGAGTCAGTAGGGCAGCCGCGTCGCACTCGGGCCTGTGTTAGGAGGTCGCCGGCCGGTTGGTCTAGGCGGCGACCCGCGCGTGCGCGTCGGCGAGCAGCTCGACCGAGCGCAGGCGCGCCGCCGTCGCCAGGGAGGCGTGCGCCACGATGACCTCGTCGATGTCGGCCGTGCGGGCGAAGTCCTCGACGTAGTCGGCGACCTCGGTGCCCGTGCCGATGCCGGTGTAGGTCGTCATGGTGGCGACGTGCGCACCGGCCGGCGTGGTCAGCAGGTAGTCGAGCTCGTCGTCGCCGAATCGGCGATCGAGCGGGATGCGGCCGCTCTGGCGCAGCAGCATCATCAGCCGGGCCCGCTTCGTGCGCGCGAACTGCTGCTCGGCGTCGTCACGGTCGTCGGCCGCGATCGCGTTCATCCCGGCGATGACGTGCGGCCGGTCGAGCTGTTCGGACGGAGTGAACTCACGTCGGTAGACCGCCACGGCGTCGTGCAGCGCATCCGGAGCGAAGTGCGACGCGAAGGCGTAGGGCAGCCCGTAAGCCGCGGCGAGCCGGGCACCGAACAGCGACGACCCGAGGATGTACAGCGGCACCCGCGAGTGGGCACCCGGTGTGGCGCCGACGCCGGGCACGCGGGACTCCCCCGCCAGGAAGCCCTGCAGCTCGAGCACGTCCTCGGGGAACCGCTCCGACGACGCGGGATCGCGGCGGAGCGCCCGGAAGGTCGCCTGGTCGCTGCCGGGCGCCCGCCCGAGCCCCAGGTCGATGCGGCCCGGGTGCAGCGCTTCGAGGGTGCCGAACTGCTCGGCGATCGTCAGCGGCGCGTGGTTCGGCAGCATCACGCCGCCGGCCCCGAGCCGGATCGTCGACGTCTGCGAGGCCACGTGGGCGATCAGCACGGCGGTCGCGCTCGACGCGATCGACTCCATGTTGTGGTGCTCGGCGTACCAGACCCGCCGGTAGCCGCTCGCCTCGGCCTGCTGGGCGAGCGCGACGGAGGCGGCGAAGCTGTCGCGCACCGTCTCGCCGGGGGCGATCGGGGCGAGGTCGAGGATCGAGAGGGGAACGGTCATGGAAGGGACAACGCGGGCGGGCGGCGGAGCCTTCCCGACCGGCCGCCCGGCGCGGTATCCGATCGCTGCGGGATACCGGAGCCGAATCGGCAGAAGTCGTTCAGCACAGAGCTGCGGACACTAGTGGTCATGTCGACAATTCCCCTGAGTCGCCAGCGGTAGTGAGTTCGGGCGCTGCCGGGCAGCTGACCCTAGCCACCGGTCTGACGTTCGAGTCGGGACTGGGCGCTCAAGACCTACCAAACGCGGAGTGATTGTTCTGACGGGCGAGGTCACTACATTTCGCCGACCTGTCATCCACTTGACATAAGGAACATTATCGGTCTCGAATGATCGTGCCTGAACGGCATGTCTCAGGGTCCGCGTATCGTGACTCATGTCAAGGCAGACGGAACGAAACCTAAAGCCGCGTCATGGCCGGCTGGCGGTATCCATTCGTCTCAGTGAGAGGTGGGCAATTCGTCTCGTCAGAGCGCCTCACTGGGCTCACCATCGACTTGACAGGCAACAAATTGTGTCGTCTACTGGATACCGTTAACGGTAATCGGACAACGAGTGGAAGGGACGACAACATGATCACAACGCTTCTTCCCGTCCGACAGCAATCGCTTGGGTCTCAGGTGAGTTCGGTGCTACGCGATCTCATCATTCGTAGAGAACTCGCTCCAGGTACCCACCTAGTCGAAGACGCTCTAGCAGCGGAATACGATGTGAGTCGCGGCCCAATCCGTGACGCCCTCCGCCAGCTCGAGAGCGAGGGATTGGTCGAATCCCGCCGCCGTGGAATCTTCGTCGTCGGCATTGAGCTTCGAGATATTGAAGACCTCTATTCACTGCGCGAGGCGATTGAAGAACTTGCGTTGCGTCTTGCCATGGAACGCGCGACACCGGACCAGTGGGTCGAAGGTCGTCGTCTGGTAGACGCCATGCGCGCTGCCGCAGACCGGCAGGACGAGCAGGAGTTTGCGCGGGCCGACGTGGACTTTCACGCGCTGCTCTACCGACTCAGCGGACACCGTCGCCTCGTCGATGTCTGGGGACAGTACGAACCCATTCTGACGAGTCTGCTTCAGGTGACGGTCGCCGAAGACGTCGACCTCCACCCGTCTGCCGAGGATCACCAGCGTCTCCTTGACATTGTCGCAACCGGCGATCAGGACGCAGCTGTGCGCGCCATCCGTGAGCACCTGGAGGGTGCAAAGCACCGAATGATCCATGCTTACAGCGCATCAGTCGGCGAACTTCAAGCAGAAACCGCCAGCTGAGCCGACATTAACCGAGCCCCGAAATAAGAGCTTCGGCACTCATCTCAGCGCGCCCACCGCGCAAATTGATCTCAATGAGGAGTCTCCCCATGACCACTGTCGTCGACAGCACCGTGAACCCCCTGGCGGGTTACGAAGACGAGGAACGCGGCCTCGAGCCGGCCGGCAGAGGCAACGGCAAGCGCCCCCGCGGCGGCCAGCGCTTCTCGCGCCAGCTGCTCTGGTTCGCCCTACCTGCCCTCGTGTTCTACGTCTTCGTGGTGGTGGTGCCCACCCTCCGCGGTGGTCTGCTGGCCTTCACGAACTGGGACGGCCTCTCCCAGGCCTACGAGTTCATCGGCATCGACAACTTCGTGCGGGTGTTCACCGAGCCTGCCGCCCTGCAGGCCCTCGGCACCACGCTCATAATCGCCGCCGCGATCACCGTGTTCCAGAACCTGATCGGGCTGCTGCTGGCACTGGGGGTGAACAGCCGCATCAAGTCGCGCAACGTGCTGCGGGTGGTGTTCTTCGCCCCGGTGGTCATCACTCCGGTCGTGGTCGCCTACCTATGGAAGTTCATGCTCACCCCCGAGGGCGCCGTGAACAGCGCGCTCGGCGGTCTCGGGCTCGGCTCCCTGCAGCAGGACTGGCTCGGCAACCCCACGCTCGCTCTGGTGTCGGTGATCTTCGTGGCCGTCTGGCAGAACGCCGGGTTCTCGATGGTGATCTTCCTGGCCGGGCTGCAGTCCATCCCGCAGGAGCTGATGGAGGCCGCCGAGGTCGACGGCGCCGGTGCCTGGCGCCGCTTCCGGAGCGTGGTGTGGCCGCTGCTCGCCCCGGCCACCACCATCAACCTCATGCTCACGGTGATCGCGGGCCTCAAGATGTTCTCCGAGGTCTTCGTGCTCACCGGAGGCGGGCCGGGAACCGCCACTCAGACCCTCTCCACCCTCATCTACAAGAGCGCGTTCCAGTTCAACGAGTTCGCCTACAGCATCGCGCTGGCGCTCGTGCTGGCCGTGATCGTGGCCGTGATCTCCGGTGCGCAGTACCGGCTCGCCAACCGGAAGGACCAGTTCTGATGGGCCGCTACACGGTCAAGACCCTCGGCCTCGAGGTGGTGATGTACCTCGCGGCGATCGTGTTCATCTTCCCCGTCTACATCCTGCTGAACCTCTCCTTCCGGCCCAGCAACGACCAGGCCTCGCCCGTGGTGCCGCTCACCAGCCCCACCATCGACAACTACGTCAACGCCTGGAACGAGGCCGGCCTCGCGCAGGCCCTGCTAAACAGCGCCATCATCACGATAGTCAGCGTGACGCTCACGGTTGTGATCTCCTCGCTCGCCGCCTACCCGCTTGCCCGCGTCACCTCGAGGCTGTCGACGGGCGTCTTCTGGCTCATCCTCGCCGGGCTCCTCATCCCGTTCCAGGTCGCGCTCATCCCGCTCTACCAGACCATCCGCGACCTCGGACTGCTCGGCAGCATCTGGTCGCTGGTGATCTTCTACGCCGGGCTGCAGGTTCCGTTCTCGGTGTTCCTCTACACCGGGTTCTTGCGCACCCTGCCGCGCGACTATGAGGAGGCCGCCTCCCTCGACGGCGCCGGGCAGCTGCGCACCTTCGTGAGCGTGGTCTTCCCGTTGCTGCGACCGATCACCGGCACCGTCGTCATCCTTAACGCCATCGCGGTGTGGAACGACTTCCTGGTTCCCCTGCTCTATCTCAGCGGCACCACCCAGCAGACCATCACGGTGGCCCTCTACAGCTTCGTGGGCCAGTACGTGTCGAACTGGCCGATCGTGTTCGCCGGGCTCGTAATCAGCATCATCCCGGTGCTGCTGGTCTACTTCCTGCTGCAGAAGCACATCATCCAGGGCTTCGCGGGCGGACTGAAAGGCTAGGACGAACGGATGCTCGAACCCTACGATCTCGAGACCGACCGCCAGACCGCCCCCAGTGGCATCGTGTCACCGCCCTCCTTCAGCTGGCGGCTGCGCGGAACGGCTCGCGGCGATTCTCAAACCGCTTATCGCATCACGGTGAATGCCGAGCTCGGGCTTGGTAGCGCGTCCCTCGTCTGGGACTCCGGATGGCACGACTCCGCCTCCACCGCGGGCATCCCCTACACCGGTGCCCCGCTGATGTCGTCGACCGCCTACAGCTGGCGCCTCGAACTCCGCGGCGCCCGAGGCGAGACCCCGACTACCGCGGCCAGGTTCGAGACTGCGGTTGTGCATCCCGACGAATGGCGCGCCCACTGGATCGCCCGCAACCCGATCTACACCCAGATCGCCCCCGTGCCGCAGGACACCGACATCAGCTACACCGTTAACAAGCTCAAGCCGGTGCGCCGCTTCGCCAAGCACTTCACCCTCGACGCCGTGCCCCGCCGGGCCGTGGTGCACTCCTCGGCCAAGGGGATCTACCGGCTGTACGTGAACGGGCACCGGGTGGGCCGCGACGAGCTGGTGCCGGGCTGGACCGAGTACCGCGAGCGGATCGCCTATCAGAGCCACGATGTCACCGCGCTGCTGGTGGAGGGCGAGAACTCCATCGCGGCTCTGCTCGGCGACGGCTGGTGGTGCGGCTTCATTGGCACCGACCGCCGGCACCACGCCCAGCACTACGGCGACGAGCCCGCGTTCCTGGCCCAGCTCGAACTCGGTGCCGCCGATGGCGGCCGCACAGTGGTGGCCACCGACGAGACCTGGCGTGAGAGCGCCAGCGAGATCCTCTACGCCGACCTGCTCATGGGCCAGTACGAAGACGCCCGGCAGCGCGTCGACGACTGGCACCTCACGAGCCACCCGATCGGGGAGTGGTCGAGCGCTGTGGTGGTCGACTCCGGCCACTCCCTTCTGGTGCCCGAGAGCGACCCGGCGGTGCGGGCGATCGAGGCACTCCCGGCGCGGAGCGTGACCACGCGCATCCCGGGCCACCACGTGGTCGACTTCGGCCAGAACCTGGTGGGACACGTGGCACTCACCCTGCGCGGCGTGCCAGCCGGCACCCGTGTGCAGCTCGACCACGCCGAGGTGCTGAAGGACGACGGCTCGCTCTACACCGAGAACCTCCGCACCGTCGAGGCCACCGACGTCTACGTCACCCGCGGCGACGAGGTCGAGGTGTTCGAGCCGCGCTTCACCCTGCACGGCTTCCGCTTCGCCGAGATCTCCGGGCTCGAGGCGGCTCCGGATGCGGCCGACATCGAGGCGGTCGTCATCCACAACGACTTCGCCCCGGCCGGCGAACTGGAGACCGACGACGGCGCGCTCAACCAGCTGGTGTCGAACATCCGCTGGGGCCTGCGGGACAACTTCGTGGCCGTGCCCACCGACTGCCCGCAGCGCGACGAGCGGCTGGGCTGGACGGCAGATGCGCAAGTGTTCACCCCGACGGCGCTGTACGAGGCGCAGCTGCTGCCGTTCCTTCGGCGCTGGCTGCGCGATCTGCGCAGCGCCCAGTCGGCCGAGGGCGCCTTTCCCGACACGGCACCGCACATGGTGCACAAGCGGGAGGGCGCGCCGGCCTGGGGCGACGGCGGGGTCACCATCCCGTGGGCGCTCTACACCGCCACCGGATCGGAGGAGGTACTGCGCGAGTCCATCGACTCGATGGTGGCGTGGGTGCGCTACCTGCACCTGCACAACCCCGGGCTGCTCTGGGTGAACCGGCGCGGCAACGACTACGGCGACTGGCTCTCAGTGGGCGAGCAGACCTCGAAGGACGTGCTGGCCACCGCCTACTTCGCCCGCAGCACCGAGCTCACCGCCCGGGCGCTGCGCGTGCTCGGCCGCAACAGCGAGGCGGCGGAATTCGAGGAGCTGCTCGCGGGCATTCGCTCGGCCTTCCTGGAGGCCTACGTCACCGACGACGGCCTGGTGGAAGGTGACACCCAGACCGGCTACCTGCTCGCCCTGGGCTTCGACCTGGTGCCGGCCGAGTGGCGCGACGCCGTGGCCGCACACCTGGTGCGGGCGGTCGAGCGGCGCGGTCCGGCCCTCACCACCGGCTTCATCGGGGTGGCCCTGCTGCTGCCCGTGCTCACCTCGATCGGCCGCTCCGACCTGGCGTTCTCGCTGCTGCACCGCGACGAGTACCCGTCCTGGCTGTACTCGGTCAAGAACGGTGCCACCACCATCTGGGAGCGCTGGGACGGCTGGACAAGCGAGCACGGCTTCCAGTCGGCGCGCATGAACAGCTTCAACCACTACTCCTTCGGCTCGGTGGGCGAGTGGCTCTACCGCTCGCTCGCCGGCATCGGCCAGACCGATCGCAGCGTCGCCTTCGGCGAGCTGGAGATCGCACCGCAGTTCGACCCGTCGCTCACCCGGGTGCGGGCCGCCCACGAGTCGCCGCGTGGCCGCATCGAGGCTTCCTGGCACCGATCGGAGGGCCGGGTCGAGTTCGCGCTCACCGTGCCGCCCGGATCGACCGCCCACGTGGCGCTGCCCGCCCGGGCCGCGTCGCAGATCGAGGAAGGAGGCGCAGCCGCAGTGGATGCCGAGGGCATAGCCCTCGAAACGGAGACCGACCAGGTCGTCCGATTCACCGTGGAGTCCGGAAGCTACCACTTCCGGCTTCCCGACCCGGCGCTCGTCGCCGTCTGAAGCACCAGCATCACATCACGGGGCGACCACGCCCCCTTCCCAAGGAGTGTACAAAACAATGACGTTCAAGAAGACGATCGCCGTCGCCGGCCTCGCCGTCACGGCACTCGCTCTCGCCGGCTGCGCCGGCGGGGGCTCCGACACCGCATCGGGCGGAGACCCGAACACGCTCACCATCGCCACCACCTCCAGCAACCAGACCGCGATGGACGCCGTGATCGCGGCGTACAAGGAGGCTAACCCCGAGCTCGACGTGACGGTCAACTACGCCGACACCGAGCAGTACCAGACGACGCTACGCACCCAGCTCTCCTCGGGCACCGCGCCGGACGTGTTCACGGCGTGGGCGGGATCCGGGAACCCCGGGGCGATCGACATCCTGCAGGCCGCCGGCTACCTCGCCGACCTCAGCGACAGCCCCTGGGTCGACCAGGTGCAGCCCGACGTCGCCGACTCGCTCAAGATCGACGGAAAGACCTACGGCCTGCCCTCGAAGCTCGATGCCGTGGGCGCCATCTACAACCAGGGCACCCTCGACGGCCTCGGCCTCATCGCCCCGACCACCTGGGATGAGCTGCTCACGTTCTGCGGCGACGTGAAGGATGCGGGCAAGGTCGCCTTCTCTCTCGGCGCGCAGACCCCGTGGGTGACCCAGCTGATCGACTACGCCCTGGTGGCCAACACTGTCTACGCCGACGACCCCGAGTTCGACCAGGAGCTCGCCGCAGGCGACGCCACCTTCGTGGGCTCGGGCTGGGAGGACGCGATGAACCAGTACCTCGAGATGAACGAGGCCGGCTGCTTCAACGAGAACGTGCTCGGCACCGACGTCAACGCCAGCTACGCCGCACTGAACAACGGCGACGCCGTGGCCGTGGTGCAGGTGCTGGCATCCTTCCCGCAGATCCAGTCCACCGCCGCGGAGGGAACCGAGTACGGCTTCTTCGCCCTGCCGGCGAACGACACCGGCACCACCCGCATCCCCACCGGCATCGGAGTGAGCTACGCGCTCAACGCGAAGGCCAAGAACACGGATGCGGGCCAGGCCTTCATCGATTGGCTGGGCACCCCCGAGGCCATCACCACCTGGTTCGAGGCGTCGCCCGGCATCCCGGCCATCCCCACCGAGGGGGTCGTGACCAACCCGGTGATCTCGGGAGCGGAGGCCATCATCGCGGCCGGCGACACCGCTCCCTTCCCCGACCAGAGCTGGCCGAGCGCGAAGGTGCAGGATGCGCACCTCACCGGCGTGCAGGAGCTGTTCTCCGGCCAGAAGAAGGTGGAGGACGTGCTGGCGGGGCTCGACGCCGCCTACGGCAGCAACTAGTCGCCGCCGGTGCGGCCCCGCTTCGGCGGGGCCGCACCCCATCCGTTCGACCCTCCTTACCGGCCCCCTTTCAATGGAAGAGACCACCACCGCCATGCCTTCACCCGCTGTCGCCCCCGAGATCCTCACCGCCGTGCCCGTCGCGTTCCGCGCCGACGGCAGCCTGAACGAGGAGGGCTCGCGCGAGATCCTCCAGGCCGTCGCCCGCTCGGGTGTGCAGGGTGCCCTGGTGCTCGGCACCACCGGGGAGTTCCCCGCGCTGTCCGAGCGCGAGCGGGGCATCCTCACCGAGATCGCGCTCGAGGAGCTGAGCGAACTGCGCGCCGTGGTGCACGTCGGTGCTGCCAGCCAGTACGAGGTCTCGCGCCTGATCGAGCAGGCACGAGCCGCCGGAGCCCGCGAGATCGCCATCCTCACGCCCTACTACCTGCCCACCACGCCCTCCGCCATCCTCGAGTTCTACCGCACGCTCGCCGACCAGAGCGACGGACTCGACGCCTACGTCTACCTCTTCCGCGACCGCACCAGCAACGACGTGAGCGAGGAACTGCTCGCGCAGATCGCCGAGCTTCCCAACATCGTCGGCGTAAAGCTGAGCGGGGAGTCGCTCGAGCAGGTGGCCCGCTTTCGCGCCGCCGTGCCGGCCGACTTCCTCATCTACACCGGCGGCGACCGCGACCTGGCCCGGGCTCACGACTTCGGGGCGCAGGGCGTCATCTCCGGGGTCGCCTCGGTGTTCGCCGGCCCGTTCGTGCGGCTGCGCGAGGCGCTCGTCTCCGGCAATTCGTCGCGCGTGGCCGAACTGCAGCACGAGGTCGACGCCGCCGTCGACCTCGTGCGCGGCGACCCGCTGCGCATGAAGGCCATCCTGCGACTTCAGGGGATCGACGCCGGGCACGCCCGGATGGCCCTCGACGAGCCCACCGACCGCGACCTAGCCGACTTCGCGGCCGCCATCCCCCGGTTCGCCGCACTCGTCTAGCGCCACCGACCGACCCACCCCACACCCCCACCACGTCGAGGAGTCCCTGTGACCACGCCCTACACCCTGCCCGCCGCCTCCGACCGCGGCGAGGTGGCCCCGAACACCGCCTACCTCATCGCCAGCGGCGACCTGCGCGAGTCGGCAAACACCGCCGGCTGGGCCACTCAGGCCACCCTCGAGGCCGCCCTCACCGCGGCCTTCGAGCGCCGCGGCTGGAGTGTCGTGCGCGCCAACCCGGTCGACCCCGAGACGGGCCACGGCTTCATCTCGAGCCAGCGCATGGGCCTCGAGGTGTTCAAGTCCATCCCCACCCACGCCCCGCTCATCGTGGCCGAGGCCGTCTGGCAGTACAGCCACCACGTGCTGGCGGGCCTCCGCACCCACCAGGGCCCCATCCTCACCGCCGCCAACTTCGCCGGCGACTGGCCTGGCCTCGTGGGCCTCCTCGGCCTGAACGCCGGCCTCACCAAGATGAACACCCCCTACTCCACCGTGTGGAGCGTCGACTTCACCGACGACTGGGCCCAGGAGCGCATCGCCGAGTGGATCGAGTCGGGCGCCATCGTGCACGACGCCTCGCACGTGCGCGACCTCCCCGCCCTCGACGCCCTCCCCTCCACCGACGAGGTCGAGCTCGGCAAGGCCGTCGCGGCGCAGCTGCTCACCGACAAGGCCATCATCGGCGTCTTCGACGAGGGCTGCATGGGCATGTACAACGCCATCATCGACGACGAGCTGCTCAACCACCTCGGCATCTACAAGGAGCGCCTCTCGCAGAGCGCCCTGTTCGCCGAGATGCAGCGCGTCACCGACGCCGAGGCCGAGGCCGTCGGCCGTTGGCTCACCGAGGCCGGCATGACCTTCACGACCGGCACCGACGACGCCACGGAGCTCACCGAGCGCCAGCTGCTCGAGCAGCACAAGATGTACATCGCCGCGCTGCGCATCAGCGACGACTTCGGCCTGGATGCGGTGGGCATCCAGTACCAGCAGGGCCTCAAGGACCTGACCCCCGCATCCGACCTGCCCGAGGGCCTGCTCAACAACGTCGAGCGCCCCCCGGTCACCAGCCGCGACGGCTCGCGCGTGCTCTGGGAGGGCAAGGCGCTCCCGCACTTCAACGAGGCCGACGAGGGTGTGGCCGTCGACGCGCTGCTCACCAACCGCGTCTGGACCGCCATGGGCCTCGACCCCGCCACCACCCTGCACGACGTGCGCTGGGGCGAGGACTACGACGGGCAGTTCGTCTGGATCTACGAGATCTCGGGCTCCGTGCCGCCCTCGCACTTCGAGAACGGCTACGCGGATGCGGTGGGCTGGCGGCAGGACCCGGTGTTCTTTCCGGCCGGAGGCTCCACCATCAGGGGCGTCTCGAAGGCGGGCGAAATCGTCTGGTCGCGCCTCTACGTGCAGGCCGGGGAGCTGCACTTCGACATCGGCCGCGCCTCCGCGGTGAGCCTGCCGGCCGCGGAGACCGAGCGCCGCTGGAACGCCACCAACCCCGAGTGGCCTATCATGCACGTAGTGCTGCACGGCATCACCCGCGATCAGTTCATGGCCCGCCATAAGGCCAACCACGCCCAGGTCGCCTACGCGCCCGACGCCGAGACGGCCGACAAGGCCCTGATCGCAAAGGCGACCGCGCTGGCCGCCCTCGGCGTGAAGGTGCACATCGCCGGCGACGTCGCGGCGCTCGAGGGCATCTCGGTGCCCGCAGCGGGAGTCACCGCCGTGCCCGCCACCGCCGGCGCGACCGCCTGACCCGGCCATGACAATCGAGGCGGTTCTCGGGGTCGACATCGGCACCTCCAGCAGCAAAGGCGTGCTGGTGGCGCTCGACGGGCGCATCCTCGCCACGGCCGTGCGCAACCACGACGTGTCGCGCCCCGCGCCCGGCCAAGTGGAGATGGACGGCGGGGTGTGGTGGGACGAGTTTGTCTCGATCTCCCGCGAGCTGCTGCCCGCGGTTCCGGATCCGGTCGTGACGGCCGTCGGCGTCAGCGGCATGGGACCGTGCGTGCTCGTCACCGACGAGGCGGGTGCACCCCTGCGGCCGGCGATCCTCTACGGGATCGATACCCGCGCCACGGCCGAGATCGCCTCACTCACCGAGGAGCTCGGTCAGGATGCGGTGGTCGAACGCTGCGGGTCGGCCCTCTCCACGCAGGCGGCTGGCCCCAAGCTCGCCTGGATCGCCCGGCACGAGCCCGCGATCGCGGCGGCCGCCCGCAGGCTCTTCATGCCGAGCTCCTTCTTGGCGAACCGCCTCACGGGCGCCTACATGCTCGACCACCACTCGGCCAGCCAGTGCACGCCCATGTACGACACCGCGACGCACCAGTGGTACGAGCCGTGGGCCGCGCGGGTGACTGAGGGGTTCGGGGAGCCGGGTGCATCCGGAGCCCGCGCCGGAGCCTTCGAGCTCCCGCGCCTGGTGTGGCCCGGCGACGTCGCGGGCACCGTGACGGCGGGAGCCGCCGCCGCGACCGGGCTGCCCGAGGGCGTGCCGGTGATCGCCGGCACCATCGACGCCTGGTCGGAGGCCCTGAGCGTGGGCGCCGTGAGCGTCGGCGACCTGATGCTGATGTACGGCACCACGATGTTCCTGGTCGATACCACGGCCGAGCGCACCACCTCCTCGGTGCTCTGGGGCGCGGTGGGCGCCCTCCCCGGCACCTACAACCTCGCGGGCGGCATGGCCACCTCGGGCGCCATCACGGGCTGGCTGCGCACCCTGTTCGGCTCCCCCGAGTTCACCGAGCTGCTCGCCGAGGCCTCGGCCTCGGGACCGGGGGCACGCGGGCTGCTGATGCTGCCCTTACCCTCGACTCCACTCGCGGCGACCTCTACCGCGCCACCCTCGAGGCCACGGCCTTCGGGGTGCGGCATAACGTGCGCGAGTTCCGGGCGCTCGGCGGTGCCGTCTCGCGCACCGTAGCGGTGGGCGGAGGCACGCAGGGCGGGCTGTGGACGCAGATCGTCTCCGACGTCACCGGGCTCGAGCAGCTGGTGCCGAGCGTCACAATCGGCCCCAGCTTCGGCGCGGCGTACCTGGCCGCCTCCTCCGTGGCGGAGGTCTCGATCGAGGCCTGGAGCCCGATCATCGACGCCGTGCGCCCGAACCCCACGAACAAACAGAAGTACGACAGGTTGTTCAGCCTTTACCTCGAGCTGTATGAGGTCACCAAAGGTGATCAACCATGCCCTTCGTCAGCTTGTCTAGATAGTCGATTATTCTTCTCTTGACTCTGATGCGGCCGCGTCTCTGATTGACCGGCGCCGCATTCTGCCAGAGGCGTCTCGCAACGGAGTAGAGCTGAAATGTCATTCGCGAGGAACCTTCTCCGCGTCTACTCGCGATCGCAGCCAATCGTGTATTTGCTGGCGATCGATCTCATTGCCGTCGGTGTCGATGATGGCGTGCACGCGCTGGCCGAGATCGTCGTCGGGCACGCGCACGACGGCCGCCGACCGCACTGACGGGTGCTGCTCGAGCTGCTGCTCGACCTCGATGGGGTAGAAAGAAGTGCTGCCGGTGGTGATCTGGTCGTCGATGCGGTCGACCGCATACAGGTAGCCGTCGTCGTCGAGCCGGCCGACGTCGGCGAGGGTGTCCCAGCCTTCGGTGCGCTTCGACTCGGCGCCCAAATAGCGGTAGGGGATGTCACCGTCGCAGGTCATCTGGATGAGGCCGGTCGACCCCCGGGGCAGTTCGTCGCCGCGCTTGTCGACGATGCGCATCCGCGAGCCTCCGACGGGGCGCCCGACGGAACCAGGATGCGCGAGCCACTCGAGCACCCGCTCGGGGGCGAGCCAGTCGATCCAGGCCCGCTTCAGCCAGGGCGCGCAGGGGGCACCGATGTGAAGGATCGATTCGAGCAAGCTGAGGTCGGCGGCCGCGCGGGCCTCGGGGCCGAGAAGCCAGAGGTGGTTCATCATGGTGGGCACGAGCATGGGCCCAGGTGATGCGGTGGCGGTCGAGTGCCCCCGAGCGCGGCGGCGGGCTCGAAGGCGGGCATCTGCGCGAGCGCGTGCCCGGTCATGAGGCCGCGCATGGCGTAGGTGAACGGCGCCGAGTGGTAGAGCGGGCCGGCCACCAGCTGGGTTGGCCCGCAGCGGGATGAACGCGGCCACACGGGCGTTGGGGTCGAGGTGAGCGGAGGCCTGGGCCACGACGATCTTCGGCCGGCCGGTGCTGCCCGAGGACGTCGGTGCCTTCCAGGAGAGGGCGGCCGGATGCGTGTCGAGTCGTGTCCTCGCCCCCGGGCCCACCCGGAAAGATCGGCATCCGCGTAAATGGTGGTGCGGCCGGGGAACTCGGCCGGGGTCGCGCCGAGCACTATCCGGGAGTCGGCGAGTTCCACCACGGCTCGCTGCTCGGCGAGGGAGAAGCGGTGCGAGAGCGACTGCACGGTCGCACCGACCTTCCATGCGGCCGCGCAGGCCACCACGAACTCGGCCGTGCTGGGCAGGCGCACCGAGACGAAGTCGTCGGGGCGCACGCTGGCGTCGAGCAGGAGCGCGGCGTAGTAGTCGCTCTGCAGGTCGAGCTCGCGGCGGGTGACGGTGCGCTGCTCTCCTGCAGTCTCGGTCACGGCGACGGCATCGGGCTCGCGGCCGGCCCAGTACCCGAACGTCTCGCCGATACCTGGGGCGCCCGATGCGTCGTGCGATCAGGACGGGATCTTCCAGTCGACGGCCTCGAGCCAGCTGGTGAAATCGAGCAGGCCCGGCGCGAGTTCGCGGGTGGTTTCGAAGTCGGCGTCGTAGGCGGGGAGTTCGGCGAACCAGCGGAACATGGCCGCGGCGTCGCTCGGGCCCAGCGCCTCCACAGGGATGGCCTCGTAGCGACCGGGCAGACCCACGTAGTGGCCGAGCGCCTCCGCGATCTGACTGCCCGTGAGCTCGTCGCCCGCGATCTCGACGGCGCCTTCAGGCAGCCGGTGGCCACGGATGACGCGGGCCGCCACCACGCCGATGTCCCGCACCGAGATCATCTGCAGCGGGATGCCGTCGGCCAGCGGCTTCCGCACCACGATCTCGCCGTCTTCGAGCGTCACCCCGCGCTGCAGAAAGTTCTCCATGAAGAACACCGGCCGGATGAACGTGGCATGCACGCCGAGCTCCTCGAGCCGCTTCTCGACCAGGCGTTTCGATTCGAAATGCGGCACCCCGGAGTCGCGCTCCGCTCCGCCGACCGAGGAGAACACCACGTGCTCGACGCCGGCCTTCGCCGCAGCGTCGGCGATCACGATGCCCTGAGCCGACTCCCCGTCGATACCGTCGGGGCCATCGGGGGTCGTCATGAAGAAGAGCGTGTGCACGCCCTCGAGGCCGGCCAGCACCGACTCCCCGTCGGCGGAATCGACCCGCACCACCTCGACGCCGAGCTCAGCCAGTGCCGCCGCCTTCTCCGACCTGGGGTCGCGCACCAACGCCCGCACGCGATCGCCCTCGTTCAGCAGGGCATCGACGACCGCGCCGCCCTGGTTGCCGGTCGCCCCGAAGACGGCAACGGTTTCTCCTGTTGTCTCGGCCATGCTCATCCTTTGCTCGTAAGATCTGATGTATCGACAAGAACATAAGTCGGCTAACTAATATTCCAGGAGACCCCGCTCGTGTCCAGCGCCGTGCCGATCAGTTCCCTAATCCCGGCACTGGCCCGTGCCCATCGAGCGCTTGCCGGCGACCTGATCCGCGAGTTCGGCCTCGCCCCCGGCCAGGAGTCCGTCCTCATGCTGCTCTGGGAGAGCGAACCGCGCACCCAATCGGAGATCACCCGCGCCCTCGGAGTCGAACCTCCAACCGCGGCCAAGGCCCTGGCCAGGATGGAGGCGGCCGGGTTCCTCGAGCGCACCCGCTCGAGCGCCGACGCCCGCGTGATGCTCGTCACCCTCACCGAGAAGGGCCGCGCGCTTGAGACACCCGTCCGCGCCGCGTGGGCGACCCTGGAGGAGCGCACCGTCGGCTCGTTCTCAGAGGCCGACCGCACGGAGTTCGCCCGGCTGATCAGGCAGGCGATCACCGGCGTGGAGCGTAGCCACCCCTGACACCTGAACTGGAGGCACCGGGACGTGCGCTCGGGTGGGTCGGGAACCGATGTCAGGCCCGGCCGTCGGGCGGCGACGCCCGGAGTTCCTCGGTCACGGCACGGATCAGCAGCCGGGTGGCCGCCCCCATGTCGACGGACTGCTTGTCGAGCAGCCACTGCTCCTGCAAGCCGTCCATAGCGCCAATGATGCCGTTGGCCGCCGCCCGGATGTCGCTCTCCCCCGGGTCGCGCCCGGTCGCCTCGGCGAGTGCGGTGGTGACCATCGTGCGGAGCCCCTCGAATCGGCTGGTGAAGAACGCGCGCGCGGGGTGCGTGTCGGTGACCGATTCGCCGAGTAGCACCGAATAGGCCTGGATGATGCCGGGCCGTTGTTCGTTGCGCTCGACCGTCCGGATCAGGTGCTCAAGCAACTCCGCCCCCTCGGGCGCGTGGCGCCCTTCGAGCGTGGAGACGTCGGCCTCGTCGCGGTACTCCAGGAGCGCGATCAGGAGCTGCTCCTTCGACCCGAAGTGGTGCAGCACCCCCGCGTGGGTCATGCCCGCCCGCTCGGCGATCTCGGCCAGCGACCCGTTGGCGTAGCCCCGTTCGGCGAACACGCTCATCGCGGCGTCGAGGATCTCCGCCCGTCGTTTCCCCGATCGCTTCTGAGGGCGAGTCGCCTTCGCGGCTCCCGACGACGGCGCCGCGGCCGGCCATACATCAGGCATTGTCATGAACCCCTCCCGGCACGATGATACCTCGATTCATTTACTTACATTGCGGTTAGTAAGTCTTTATGTGATACTCGATCCACCGCGCCGGGAGGGTGTGGGAAGAGCACGAGAGAACGGTCGAGGATGACGCTGCCCGAACTGAGCAACCTGCCCGAGGACTTCATCTGGGGCGTGGCGACTGCGGCCTACCAGATCGAGGGAGCCGTCGATGCCGACGGTCGTGGCCCGAGCATCTGGGATGTGTTCAGTCACACCCCCGGCCGCACCAAGCACGGCGACGACGGCGACATCGCTTGCGACCACCGCACTTACTGGCGCAACGACCTCGAGCTCATCGCCTCGCTCGACGTACCGGCCTACCGGCTCTCACTCTCCTGGCCACGACTGCAGCCGGGCGGCACAGGCCAGCTCAACGCCGTCGCCGTGCGCTGGTACCGCGACCTCCTCGCCACCGCGCGCTCGCTCGGCATCGCCCCCTACGTGACCCTCTACCACTGGGATCTGCCGCAGGAGCTCGAAGACCAGGGCGGCTGGCCCGAGCGCCGCACCGCCGAACTTTTCGGTGAATACAGCCGGCTCGTGGCCGACGCCCTCGGCGATCTGGTCGAGGGGTGGATCACCGTGAACGAGGCGTGGTGCGCCTCCTTCCTTGGCTATGGAGCCGGTGTGCATGCCCCCGGTCGCCATGATCTTCGGGCGGCGGTGGCGGCCGCGCACCACCTGAACCTGGCGCACGGCTACGCGACGGCGGGCATCCGCTCGATCTTCCCGCGGGCCAGCATCGGCGTGACGAACATCATCGCCGAACTCGTTCCGGCCGACCGCGAGCGCGATGCCGACGCGGTGGCGCGGCTCGATGCCGTGAACCACCAGCTGTTCCTCGCACCGGTGTACCACGGCGAGTACCCGTCGCTCCTGCGCGACCTGCTCGAGCCCTACGGCTTCGCCGAGCTCGTGCAGCCGGGCGACCTCGAGGTCATCAGCGCCCCGACCGACTTCGCGGGCGTCAACCACTACCAGCGGGTGATCGTGAGCGACGACCCGACGGTCGAGCTGACGGGTGCCCGTGAGGTGCCGGCCGGTGTCGCCCGCACCTCCTTCGACTGGTCGATCACTCCGGATGCGCTCACCCGCGTTCTGCAGAACGTCGCCGAGTACACCGACCTGCCGATCTACATCACGGAGAACGGTGCGAGCTTCACCGACAACATCCGCCCCGACGGCGCGGTGGAAGACCCGGAGCGTGTCGACTACCTCACCGGCTATCTCGGGGCGATCGACGACGCGATCGCCGCCGGCGTCGACGTGCGCGGCTACTTCGCCTGGTCGCTGCTCGACAACTTCGAGTGGGCCGAGGGCTACGAGAAGCGTTTCGGTCTCGTCTTCGTGGAGTTCGGCTCACAGCGCCGGGTGCCCAAGCGCTCGGCCGCCCACTACACCGCCATCATCCGCTCACATCGTGACGCGATCGAATCCCGCACAGACTTCGCGCCAGCCCACCAGGGCGCTTCCCTCTGATATCCCTAGTAACCGAGAGAAAGATCCTTCGATGAAGAAGAAATACCTGACCGCAGCAGCCCTCACGGGGGTGCTCGGCGTCGCCCTCGCCGGACTCACCGCCTGCTCCAACGGGTCGTCCGCCGACGGCGGAACAGAGACGATCGTGTTCCAGAACCAATTCTCCGACGCGGAGTCGGCCGAGGCCGAGAAGCTGGTGGCCGAATACGAGGCCGACAACCCGGGCGTGGAGATCACCCTCCAGCGCGACAACGACGCCTCGTACTACGACAAGCTGGTCACTCAGATCACTGCAGGCAAGGGGCCGGACATCGTGCGCCTGGAGCCCCCGAAGGTCTCGCAGTACGCCTCGAGCGGGTTCCTCGCCCCAATCGACGAGGCCCTCGGCGACGACGCCGACTACTTCGCCAACACCCTGGAAGCGGCCCGACTCGACGGCAAGACCTACGGGCTCCCGCAGGACGTGTCGACACTCGCCCTCTTCTACCGCACCGACCTGCTGGCCGCCGCGGGCATCCAGACCCCGCCCGCCACGTGGGATGAGCTGAAGACCGACGCTGTGAAGCTCACCGGCAATGGCAAGTACGGCATCGGCCTCTTCGGCGGCTGGGGTGCGTACGAGTTCTACCCGTGGCTCTGGCAGGCCGGCGCCGAGGTCGTAAACGACGACGGCACGAAGGCGGTCTTCGACTCCCCCGAAGGCGTCGACGCGCTGACCTTCTGGACCGACCTGCAGGCCACGGCGATGCCCCCGGGCATGGCATCGGCCACCGAAGACGACGTGCGCGGCCCGTTTGTGAACGGCGACATCGCGATGTTCACCTCCGGTCCGTACATGGCCTCCACGCTGACCGAGGCCGGGCTGACCCCCGAGCAGTGGGGTGTGGCGCCGCTGCCGAAGGGCAAGGACGAGGCGTCGGTGCTTGGCGGCATGGATCTCGCGGTGTTGCAGAACTCGCAGCACAAGGAGGCGGCCATCGACTTCCTCGCCTGGTTCGGCTCCGACGACGTGCAGACCACGTGGGCCAGCGACCTCGGCTACGTGCCCGCGAAGAAGTCGCTCTACGAAGCCGCTCCCTTCTCGACCGACCCGAACACGGTGACCTTCGGCGAGATCATCGAGAACTCCCGCTCTCGTCCCACCATCACGCGCGCGGCCGACGTCGACGGCGCTCTGGGTGACGCCGTCGCGGCCGGACTCTCCGGGTCGTCGAGCCCCGCGGATGCGATGAAGGCGGCTGCCGAGAAAGCGAACGCTGCGATCAATGGCTGACAGCCTCACCGGCACCCTCCCCGCCGTCGCGACCTCGCGGCGGCGGCGGAGGGGCCGGGACCGTTTCGTGCCGGTGGCGATGCTCGCCCCGATCACCGTGGTGTCGGCGGTCGTCATCGGCTTTCCGATCCTGTTCGTAATCGCGGAGAGCTTCTTCGACGTGAACCCGAGCCGCCACGCCGGGTGGGAGTTCGCGGGCCTGGAGAACTACTTCGCCATCGCCCAGGACGCCGAGATCGGCCCGGTGTTGCTCAACAGTGCCGTCTGGACCTTCGGATCGGTGGCGCTGCAGTTCGTGCTTGCCTTCGCCGCCGCGCTCGTGGTGCGCGAAGCGCTGCAGGGTCGCGCTTGGGCTTGGCTCCGCGCCGCCTACATCATTCCCTGGGCCACCCCCATCATCGTCGGTGCGATGGCCTGGCGCTGGTTGTACCAGCCGCAGTTCGGCCTCGTCAATTCCGTGCTCCAGCAGATCGGGCTCGGCGACTTCGCTCATGCCTGGCTGAGCGACCCGGCCACCGCCCTCGGCGCCGTGATGGTGACGAACGTCTGGCGCGGCTTCCCCTTCATCATGGTGATGCTGCTCTCGGGCATGGCCGCCATTCCCGAGGAGGTCTACGAGGCCGCCAAGGTCGACGGTGCCGGCGCGATGCAGCGGGTCTTCTGGATCACCCTGCCGATGCTCCGCCCCGTCATCCTGCTCAGCACCCTCATGTCGCTCATCTGGACGTTCAACAACTTCGGCCTCATCTACGTGATGACCGGCGGCGGACCCGACGGCGCCAGCGACATCCTCACCACCTTCGTCTACAAGAACGCATTCGAACGCTTCGACTTCGGCTACGCCTCCGCGCTGTCAGTGTTCCTGTTCGTGATCGTCTCGGCCGGCTCGCTACTCTACGTGCGGGCTCTCGGAAAGGATGCCCTGAAGTGACCACCGCTCTCGAAGTCGTCGTCGCCGTCGACGAGGTCGCGGCCGTGCCGCCGGCCCTCCGCGCCCGCCGACGCCGCCGCCCCCGCCCCTCCGGCGGACTCATCGCGGTGCGCATCCTCGCCGTCGTGATCGGGTTGTTCGCCGTGCTCCCGGTGCTCTGGACCGTGCTGGCCTCGTTCAAGGGGTCGCAGGAGGTTTTCCAGTCGCCGCCCACCATCCTCCCCGCGAATCCGACGCTCGAGAGCTACGCCTACGTGCTCTCGCGCGGCGCCTTCGGCAACTGGGTGGTGAACTCCGTCATCGTCGCCGTGGCGACGGTCGCGATCGGGCTCCTCATCGGCACCCTCGGCGGCTACGCTCTCTCGCGCTTCGCCATCCGCGGCAAGCGGTACGTGCTGGTGGGCCTCATCATGACCCAGATGTTCCCGGCCGTGCTCCTGATCATCCCGCTGTTCTGGCTCATCTCGACCATCGGACTCTACGACTCGCTACCCGCGCTCGTCATCGCCGGGGTCGCGACCTCGGCGCCGCTCGGGGTGTGGCTCATGAAGACCGCCTTCGACGAGGTCCCGCGAGAGCTCGACGAGGCGGCCCGGGTCGACGGAGCTGGCTGGTTCGGCGCCCTGTTCCGGGTCGTGCTGCCGGCTGCCCGCCCGGGCGTGGTGGCGACGGGCATCTTCCTGTTCATCGGCGCATGGGAGGAGTTCCTCTTCGCTCTCACTTTCACGAGCTCCGATGACAAGCGCACTCTCCCGGTCGGTCTCTCTCAGCTGAGCTCGGCGTTCGAGGTGAACTGGAACGACGTGTCGGCCATGAGTGTGCTGGTCCTGCTGCCGTCGCTGGTGCTATTCATCTTCATACAGCGCTGGCTGATTGGCGGCGCCATCGCCGGCGGGGTGAAGGGATGAGCACCGACCGGCACCTGCCGGCGATCACCGGCGAGGTGCAGTTCTGGAGGATGGAGCCGCGGCACTGGGAGCCGGCCCTCCGCGCGGTGCGGGAACTCGGAATTCGCTCGGTCGCCACCTACCTCTCGTGGCGCCGGCACGAGCCCGTGCGCGGCGAACGCGACCTCGACGGCCGCACCGACCCCTCGCTCGACGTTCGCGCCTTCCTGCGGCTGTGTCGCGAGAACGACCTCACCGTCATCCTGAAACCCGGGCCGTGGATCTGCGCCGAGGAGCCGAACGGCGGCTTCCCGGACTGGATCGTGGCCGAGACCGACCTGCTCGCCCGCGACCACGCCGGGGAGGTGGTGATCGGCTACAACCCGCCGTTCCTGCACCCCATGCCGAGCTATGCCAGCTCGCGCTTCCGCGCCGAGACCGAGCGCTGGCTGCGCTGGGTCTGGGGCGAGCTCGCCGAATTCACGGGGCCCGAGGGTCCGGTGGTCGCCACGCAGTATGACAACGAGCCCAGCCTCGGGTTCCGCGACACCATGTATGGCTTCGACCACCACCCCGAGGCTCTCGCCTCGTGGGAGCGCCGACGGCCCGGCGCGCCGGCCCCGCAGCCGCGCGTCGACGGGCCGCTCGAGCCGACCGAGGCCGAACTCGACTGGATCGCCTGGCAGCACGAGTACATCTCCGACTACCTGGCCTGGATCGCCGCGGTGACGGCAGATGCCGCGCCGGGGCTCCTCGGCACGGTGAACCTCAACACCCACCCCGTGCGCGGTGAGCCGCAGAGCGGCCCGGTCATCGCGGCCGCCCTGCCGGGCGCCGTGGTCGGCGAGGACCACTACTTCGTGCCGCCGCTCGACGAGAACGACCTGGCGGGGCTCGCCCTCGCCGCGGCGCAGGCCGCCACTAGCGACACCGCTCGCATCTGGGCTCCGGAGATGCAGTCCGGCATCTGGCGCTCGCCCGGCGAGCTGGTCGAGTACCCCGACCCGACCGACGACGAGCTGGCGGCGTGGTGGGGCGCGGCGATCGCCCTGGGGTACCAGGGCTTCAATCTCTACATGCTCGTCGATCGCGAGAACTGGGAGTTCGCGCCGATCGGGCCCGACGGCAGCCATCGCCCGCTCGCGGAGGCGGTCGCGCGGCTCGTCGCGACGCTGGAGTCGGTGCCCGGGCTTGACGGCTACCGGCCGCTGGTCGACGAGACCCTGCCCTGGTCGGATGCCTTGCGCAGCCGCGCCTACCGCATCCGCGGACGGCAGGCCGACCCGACGACGCCGTGGGATCTCCCCGAGGCCCGGGCGGCTTACGACGCCGTCGAGGCCGCGGCGTTCCAGGCCGTGCTGGCCGGCCGGCAGTTCGCGCTCGACCCGGGGGCGGATGCGCCGTCGGTCGCCCGCACACCGCCGGTCGCCTCGCCCGCGGGGGTTCTCGCCCGCATCCACGAGAATGCGGAGGGCGAACGCCTTCTGCACGTGGTGCGCTGGTCGCGAACCGCTTCCGCAGAGGTCGCACTCGTTCTTCGCGAGCACCAGGGCTCGCTCGTGCACACGCTCGATGGAACCGTCACCCCAATCGACGACGACGGCCGAGTGACGCTGTCACCCGGTGCGGGGCTCCAGCTGTATCGAGTGTGACCTCCGCGGGGATCGCGGCTCAGTAGTCGAGGATCGTCATGAGCTTCTGGCCGAGCGGGCTCGTCCAGTCGATCGCGAGCTCGGAGATGATCTGGTCGACGGTGGTGATCACGGCGCCGGCATTCTCCATGCGTCGGAGCGACAGGTCGTCGCCGAACTTGGTGTGCGAGGCCGAGGCATCCGCCGACACCTGCACCTCGTAGCCCTCGTCGAGCAGCTGCAGCACGGGGAACGTGACGCAGATCTCGGTGGTGACACCGGCGACGAAGAGCTTGCGGCGGCCGAGCGCCTTGACGGTGTCGCTGAACCCCTCGTGGTGCATCGCGTTCACGATGCCGGGGCGCTTGACGCGGGCGGCGTAGGCCTCGGGCAGGATCTCGGCGAGCTCCGGGATGAGCAGGCCCTGGGCGTACTCCTCCATGCTCGAGGTCAGCACCACGGGGATCTCGGCCGCTGCCGCGATCTTCGCGAGCTTGATCGTGTTCTCCCGCACCAGGTTGATGTCGTGCGAGTGGGTCCAGGCCATGGTGCCCACGGGGTGTCATTGCGCGCCCTCCAGGTCGAGCTCGGCGTGAGCCACAACGTGCTGCACCAGCGCTTCCGCTCGAAAGCCGGTCTCTGGCGCGCGGCGGTCGACCACGGCTTCGGGGGGCTCCTGAGCGGCATCGACTGGGAGCCCGACCTCGACTGCGCACCACTCGACCGGCTCCTCGGCCTCATTCGCACCTTCGTGCTGGCCAACGAGAGCCGCCCGGATCTCCTCCGCCTGGTGCAGACCGAGGGCGCGCGGGCCTCCGACCGCCTCGACTACCTCTACGAGAACTACGTCGTCGTCCTTGAGCAGATCATCCGCCCCACTGTCGACGCACTGACGGCCGACGGGCTGCTCCGCCCGGCGGACTGGCCGAGCCTGTACTTCCTCATCACCTCGGGTGGCACAGCCCTGTTCGGGAGTCCGGCCCTGGCGCACCTGATCGAACCGGATGCCGCGGCCGACCCGGATGCCTCCGCCCGGCACGCCGACTTCGTGGCCGACGTCATCGTCGCCGGCCTGCGCTCGCGCTGAGCTCCGCGGCGGTCACCCGTCGCGACCGGTGCGCAGCGCCAGCCGCGACTGCGCCACCAGTCCGACCAACGCCGCGACGATCAGCACCAGCACGTACACCCGGGTGACGGGCACGAGGCCGAGGGTGCGTACGAGCAGGCCCGCGATGATGATCGGCACACTGAAGGAGAGGTAGCAGACCACGAAGATACTGGCGAAGAGCTCAGCGCGCTGGTGCGACGCGGTGAGCGGCACAATCAGGCGCACGGCCCCGGAGAAATCGATGCCGAAGCCGACGCCGGCCACCACGGTGCCGACGAAGAACAGGGGCAGCGAAGTCGACCCGATCGCCACGACCACCGCTGTCGCACCCACGATCACGAGCGCGTTGCCGAGCAGCACGACGGTACGCGGCGCCACCCACCCGAGTGCGATGCCGGAGAGCGCGCCCACGAGGCAGAGCGCCAGGATGGCAAGGCCATCCACCACCCCGCTCTCGACCAAAAAGACCTGAACCAGCACGAGCGGGACGAGCCCCAGGTACAGGCCGCCGAGCATCCAGGAGGAGATGTGCACCGGGATGGCGGCCACGAACTCGGCGCGCGCTCGCGGCGGCACCGAGATGCGCGGGATCAGCGAGTGCACCGCCCCCGGACGGTGCGACACCGGTTCAGGCGAGATCGCGACGACCACAAGCCCAAGCACGAAAAGCACGATCAGCGACCCGAAGATAATGAGGTTGGGGCTGTCGGCGTACTGAACCGCGATGCCTCCGCCGAGCGCACCCAAACCCAGGCCGCCGGTCGGCGTGGCGCTGCCGATGAGCGCACCCAGCTTCTTGCGGTTCGCCGGCGCGTATTCAACGATGGCGGCCGTGAACGCGCCAGCAGCGGCGCCGGTGGCGATGCCCTGCACGACCCGCGCAGCGATGATCCAGCCGATGTCCGGCGCCACGAGGAACAGCGCCATGGAGAGAATCTCCCCCGCCAGCGCGCCGATCAGCACCGGGCGGCGCCCGATGTGATCCGACAGCGAACCGGCGACCAACAGGGCAACCAGCAAGGCGACGGCGTAGATCGCGAAGGCGAAGGTGAGCATCCAGACCGGGAACCCCCAGGTCTGCTGCTCGAGCTGGAACAACGGTGAGGGTGCACCGGCGGCGACGAACATGCCGAGGAACGACACGGTCACGCCGACGAACGTCAGCATCAGGGGCGACCGGAAACCCCGGTCGCCCTCTTCTTCGACGCGCTCTCGCCGCGCCGCGCCGTCGCCGGTCACTCGGCGATGAATTTCAGCAGATCGTCGACCAGCTGCTTCTGGTACCAGCCCCAGATGCCGTGCGAGGCGCCCTCATACTCTTTGAGACGGCCGTGCTTCACGAGATGGATCGACTTGCGTGCCGCATCGGCGATGGGCACGATCTGGTCGTCGGTGCCGTGCGCAATGAAGATCGGCACGTCGAGGGCTTGCAGATCCTCCGTCAGGTCGGTCTCCGAGAACGCTGCGACGCAGTCGTAGGCTGCCGCCAACCCCGCCATCTCGCTCTGCCGCCAGAAGTTCAAGACGAGACCGCGCGACTCGGCCACGCCCGGCCGGTTGAAGCCGAAGAACGGCTGCGCGAGCTCGAACCAGTACTCCGAGCTGTCGGCCAGCACATGTGCCCGGATGTCGTCGAACACGGCGATGGGAAGGCCGTCGGGGTTCGAGTCGGACTGCACCATGACGGGCGGGATGGCACCGGCGGTGAAGACCTTGCGCACGCGACCGTTCGCGTAGCGGGCCGCGAACCGCACGGCCTCGCCGCCGCCCGTGGAGTGGCCCACCGTCACGATGTCGTGCAGGTCAAGCGACCCCGCGAGCTCACCCAGGTCGCGGGCATAGGTGTCGATGTCGTTGCCGGTGTAGGTCTTGGTAGAGCGGCCGTGGCCGCGGCGGTCGTGCGCGATGGCGCGGAAGCCCGCGTCGGCGACCAGTTTCAGCTCGAGTTTCCAGGCATCCGAGCTGAGCGGCCAGCCGTGGCTGAACAGCACCGGGCGACCGGAGCCCTGATCGGTGTAGTAGATCTCGGTTCCGTCGGAGGTTGTGAAGTAAGGCATGTGGCCACCCTCCCGCCACCGGGCCCAGTGCGAAAAGCCGGGGGACGCGACACCGAACCGCCACGCTACCGTGACACTAGATCAGCCCCGGCGCTCGGCCGCCACGAGCTCGCGCACTGCGGGCGCTGTCTCCTCGCCGTAGGCGGCCAGATCACGAGCGTCGTCGCTCGCCAGGATGAACGTGCCGATGCCACCCTCCAGGGCGAGCTCCGCCAACCGCTGGGCGAACTCGGCCGGGTCGGCGGCCAGCCGGTCGACGTTCGCCAGCCGGCGGATCTCCCGAGGGTCGCGACCCACCGACCGCGCTGCCTCGTCGATCGCGGCATTGCCGGCCTCGAGACCGCCTGGCTGCAGCCGACCGAGCGAAGGCAGCCATCCGTCGGCCTTGCGCCCGGTGAGCGCGAGCATGCGCGGCTTGTACGCCCCGATCCAGATCGGCACCGGATGCGCCGGTGCCGGCCCGCGCTTGGCTCCCCGCACTCGGTAGTGCGTTCCCGTAGTAAACACACCACGCCGCTCGCTTGTATCCCAGAGTTCCCGGATGACGTCGATCGCCTCCTCGAGGGCCGTGACGGCTTCACCGGGGGTGCGACGGATGCCACCCATCGCCTCGATGGCGTCCCAGAATCCGCCGGCGCCGAGAGCCAGATCGAAGCGCCCTCCCGAGAGGAGGTCGAGGCTGGCGGCAGCTCGGGCCACGACTGCGGGCGGGCGGAGCGGCACGTTCAGCACGTTGGGGGCCACGCGGATCGTCGAGGTCTGCGCAGCCACGAAGGTCATCAACGTCCAGGTGTCGAGGAACGCCGATTGGTAGGGATGATCCTGGAAGGTCACGAGGTCGAGCCCCGCACGCTCGGCCGCCTGGGCGAGCGCCACCGGCACCGTCGGGTCGGCAGCCGTGGGAGTGATGAAGGCGCCGAACTCCAGCGCGTGTCCGTAATCCATGTGCTTCCTCTCGCCGGGGCGCCCTCGTCGGCGCCGTTCGCTACGGGTTCAGGCCCCGCAGGCAGATCTCGACCACCCGGTCGAGTTGCCCGGAATGCGGGTACTCGGCCAGACCGATGCCGCTGAGCATACGGAGGATGTCGTCGGCCGTCACCTCGTGACGCACCGTGCCCGCCCGCTGGGCGGCCTCGAGCAGCGGCGTCGCCGTGGCGTAGATGCGTCGGCGGGCGTCGACCACGAGTTCGGTGTCGTGGGCCATCTCCTCGGCGAAGGCGCGCTTCCCGATGATGAACTCGACGAAGCAGCGGAGCCACGAGTCGAGTGCAGCGCGGGCGTTCGCCGCCCCGTCGACCGGAGCGAGGAGCTGCTCCACCTGTTCGGCGTAGACCGCCTCGAAGAGGGCGGCGCGGGTGGGGAACCGGCGATAGAGGGTTCCGCTGCCGACCCCCGCACGGCGCGCGATCTCTTCGAACGAGGTGCCGGCGCCGTCTTCGGCGAAGGCGGCCGTGGCCACCTCCACGATTCGGCGGGAGTTGCGCAGGGCGTCTGCCCGCAGCGGTCGCTCGGCCATCGACGATCTTCTTTCTTTGATGGAATAAACGGGGATACCCCTCCGTTTATGATTTAGAATCGGAGACATCCCTCCGGTTGAGTCTAAGGAGTTCTCATGCCAACCGCGTCACCGACCGGGCGCTTCACCCGCAGCGTCGCCCTCGCGCTCATCATGGGCGCCCAGCTCATGATGGTGCTCGACACCTCGATCGTCACCACTGCCCTCCCCCGGCTCGTCGCCGACCTCGGCTTCTCGCCCGCCTCGCTGTCCTGGGTGCAGAACGCCTACGTGCTCGCGTTCGGCGGTCTGCTGCTGCTCGGTGCCCGCGTGGGCGACCTGGCGGGGCGGCGCCGCGTGTTCGTGCTCGGCGTCGCCGTCTTCGCCGCCGCCTCGCTCGCGGCCGGTCTGGCCGTGGGCGCCCCGATGATGATCGCGGCGCGCATCGTGCAGGGCGCCGCGGCCGCGTTCGCCATCCCGTCGACGCTCGCCCTTCTCGTCAACGCCTATCCCGAGCCCGAGCAGCGTAGTCGCGCCATTGCGATCTACAGCGCGGTCATCGGCGCGGGCGCGAGCGTCGGCATCATCGTGGGCGGCGTCTTCACCGACCTGCTCTCGTGGCGCTGGGGGCTCCTCATCAACGTGCCGATCGGCATCCTGGTGATCGTGCTCGCCCCGCGCTTTCTCACCGAGACGCCCCGTCGGCGCGGCGGCTTCGACCTGCCCGGTGCCATCACCATCACCCTCGGCATGACGGCTCTCGTCTACGGTCTCATCGAGTCGAGCACCCGCGGCTGGACCGATCCCGTGGTGCTGGGGTCGCTGATCCTCTCGGTGCTGTTGGTCGCGGCCTTCATCGGGATCGAACGGCGCAGCAAGGAGCCGATCGTGCCGCTCGCGCTGTTCCGTGATCTGACGCGCTCCGGCGCCTACCTCGGCCGCGTGCTCATCGTCGGCGCGATGTTCTCGACGTTCTACTTCCTCAGCCAGTACCTGCAGAACGTGCTGCACTTCAGCGCGCTGGAAGCCGGGCTCAGCTACATCCCGCTGACCGGGATGTTCTTCGCCACCGTGTACGTCGTCGGTCCGCTGACCCGCCGCATCGGGCGGGAGTGGTTGCTCGTGGCCTCTCTCGTCGTGGCCCTCGTCGGCATGGCGTGGCTCTCGACCATCGGGGCGGGATCCGCGTTCTTCCCGTGGATCGTGCTGCCGCTCCTCGTGCTCGGCATCGGTCAGGGCATCGCGATCATCCTGCTCACCCAGCTGGGTATGGCGGGGGTTCCCGCCGAGCAGTCCGGTGCCGGGTCAGGGCTCGTGAACGCCGCCCACCAGCTGGGCGGCTCCATCGGCCTGGCCATCCTCGCCGGCGTGTTCATCGCCGTCGGAGGTGACCACACCGCGGTCGCCGACCAGGTGACCGGGTACCAGACCGTCTTCCACATCGCGACCGGGTTCTACCTGCTCGCAATCATCGTGGCCGTCGTGATGCTTGTCATCTCGCGTGCCTCCCGTCACTCCGAGGTCGCCGCCCCGGCGGCCGCGGTCTCCACACAGAACTGAAAGGACACCTGACATGACAACCTGGCTCATCACCGGCGCCGCCACCGGCCTCGGCCGCGCGATCTCCGAGGAGGTGCTGGCCCGCGGCGACTCCGCCATCGTGACCGGCCCGCACACCGCCTCCCTTCAGGATCTGGCCGAGCGCTACCCGTCCACCGCCGTCGTCGCCGAGCTCGACGTGACGCGGGCCGACCAGCGCGAGGCCGTGCTCTCGACGGCTGAGCGTCTCGGCGGCATCGACGTGCTCGTCAACAACGCTGCCGTCGACTTCGTCGGGGCCATCGAGGAGCAGACGGATGCCGACATCCGCTCCCAGTTCGAGGTGAACCTCTTCGGGGCCCTGGCTCTCACCCGCGTCGTGCTGCCGGGCATGCGCGCCCGCCGGCGCGGCACGATCGTGAACATCTCGTCCATGGACGGCATCGCGAGCCTTCCCGGCAACGCGATCTACTCGGCCTCGAAGTTCGCACTCGAAGGGCTGACCGAGGCGCTCTGGCAGGAGCTCGAGCCCATCGGCCTCCGGGCACTGCTGGTCGAGCCGGGCTCGTTCCGCACCGGCATCGAGCACCGCACGCACGCCTCCGGCGAGGCCATCGAAGACTACGCTGCGACCGGTGGTGTCTTCCGCGGCATGCTGGGCGCCCTGACGCCCGAGGTGTTCCCCGGCGACCCGGCCCGCGCCGCCGCTGTCATCTACGACACGGTCGCGTCGGATGACGGCGCGCACTGGCTGGTGCTCGGCAGCGACGCCCACCGACGCATTCAGGCCAAGCTCGACGCTTTCGGCGCCGAGTTCGCCGCCGGGCGAGATCGGGCTGAAAGCACCGACTTCCCGGGGAGCGGCCCCGCCGTCCTCTGAATCACACCATCGCGCTAGGACCGGACGGTGCGGCAATGCCACGTCAGCGTGACGAGGCATTGCCGCACCAGCCGGGTCGCGGCGTTTCCCGCAGCGCCACAACAGTAGAGGCAGACCGAGATCGAGGAGTCGACGTGTCACAGGACAGTTCGAAATCGGACCCGGTCACAGCCCGCGCCGAGAAGGTGGTGGCGCGGCGGATTCCGCTGAACACGTTCGCGATCGCCCTCGGACTCACCGGGCTCGCAACGACGTGGTCGGCGGCGGCGGCCGCAGCCGACCTGCCGATCGCGGTGCCCCAGGTGTTCTGGGGCATCGCGTTGGTCTCCTTGATCTGGCTCATCGCCGCCCACCTGGCACGCGGCTTGCAGAGCGGCGTGCCGCTCCGCAAGCAACTCCACGACCCGGCGCAGGGTCCGCTCGCGGCGATCGTCCCGATCGCCGGCATGCTGATGGGCGTCGACCTCTTCACGTGGGCTCCGCTGCTCGGCGCGGTGGTCATCGTCGTCTGCATGACGGTCACCCTCATGCTGGCCGGCTGGCTGCTGAGCCGCTGGCTCACGGCTCAGATCGAGCTCGGGGCGGTGCACGGGGGCTACCTGCTGCCGACAGTGGCGGGAGGATTCGTGGCGGCGCGGGCCGCCGCCACGATCGGGCTGACCGGTCTCGGCTGGGCTGCTTTCGGTGTGGGGCTGCTGTTCTGGGCGGTGGTGACGACGCTCATCCTCGTGCGTCTTGTGGCGAGGACCGCCCTGCCGGACGCCCTCGTTCCCACGCTCACGGTGCTCCTGGCGCCTCCGGCGGTGGGCGGCCTCGCCCTGTTCGCGCTCGACGACGGCGAGGTGACTCCATTTTCGTCGGCTCTTGCCGGTCTCACAGTGCTGCTCGGTGTCGTGCAGCTCGCCCTGATCCCGCAATACCGCCGCCTGCCGTTCTCCCTCGGCTTCTGGTCGTTCACGTTCCCGGTGGCCGCGGTGCTGGCGTACGCGATCGAGTGGACCGTTCTGCTCCAGTTGCCGGAGGCACCGGTCGTGGGGTGGGTGCTCGCGGTCGTGATGACGCTCTTCATCGGCGCCATCGGCATCCGGTCACTCCAGGCCGTCACCGGATCAGGCGCTCGTCGGAGCGCCGAACAAGTGCTGAGCACGGCCGATGCGCTTGACGCGGCCGTCGGCCGGTAGCCGCGTGCGCCGGCGCGGGACACGCTAGCGTGACGCTGGGATGCCACCGCACCCTGGTCGACCCCGTCCTTCCGCAGCACGAATACTGAAGCGATGACGACGGCTTGGAACGAGATATCCACGAGGGCGGCACGGGCGCGAAGGGTGACTGTGGCGGTGGGAGCCGTTGTGGGATCGGTCCTCGCGCTGTCGGCGTGCACCGGAGCGCTTTCACCGGTCGACACCGACCCGGCGACCGCTCCTCCGACCAGTGCCACCAACGCGGCAAACGAGCCATCTGTCGGCGATGACGAGGAGCTCTTTATCCTCGACAACGACTGGAGTCTGACAGGGGGCGGCGACATGCTGATCCTCTTGGCGGATTCCGACGCCACCGTGCTCGGGACGACCACCACCACGGGCGATGCCTGGGCTCACCAGGGGACGGCGGCTGCGCTCAGCTTTCTGGAAGCGGTAGGACGAGACGACGTCACCGTCGCAGAGGGTCAGCGCTATCCACTCATCAACACGGCGGCCCGCATGCAGTCTCGCGCGGATCTCTACGGAGGCCGGAACAGCTGGATGGGGGTGTTCAATCCATCGGAGGACGACCCGGGCGTCACAGTGGCCCCCGATGCGACGGCGGTCACGGAGCCTGTGAACGGTTGGGCTCAGTCACTCGCAGCCGCCGATTCGAGTGCGGCCGATTACATGATCGAGCAGGTGCAGGCATTCCCGGGCCGGGTCACGATCGTGACCACAGGGCCGCTGACCAACGTCGCAGCCGCCATTCGGCAGGACCCGAACTTCGCAGCGACGGCCAAAGGCATTGTGATCGGCGGCGGAAACATTGAGCAGATGTCGCCCGAGGAAGCGGACGCCGGGTTCAATTCCAGCGAGGGATTCAACTTCCGTTTCGACCCTGAAGCGGCGCACATTGCACTGACCGCCGAATGGAACTCACTCGTCGCCGTGGGCGACGTCACCGACTCGGTGGTGCTCGACGATGCTCTGCTCGATCGAGTTCGAGAGACGACCACTCCGGCGAGCGAGCTCATGGCGCGGCTCGCCTATGTCGGTTTCCCGATCTGGGACGAAACCACAGCGGCCGTCGCGGCCCACCCGGAGTTGATCACGCGAAGTATCCCCCTCCGGATGGACGTCGACCTGAGCGAAGGACCGAACTACGGCGCGGCCCGCGTATGGGCCGATGGCGATTCCCCGGGTCTCGGTGAGCAGTTGGTCACCTTCGTGCAGGCCGTCGATATTGACGGGGTGGCGGACACCTACGTCGATGCCACTCACACAACCACCTAGGGAGGGATTCGGATCATGACACCTGTATGGCTGATCACAGGGACGTCGCGAGGTTTCGGAAAGGAACTCGCTCGCGCCGTGCTCGAGAAGGGCGATCGACTGGTCGCCACAGCGCGCCGGGCGGAGCAACTGCAGTACCTCATCGACCGGTATGGCGAAGCGGTGCGCGTCTTTGCGCTGGATGTGACCGACGCGAAGGCTGCAGCCGACGCGGTCGCGTATGCCATCGCCGAGTTCGGCGCTCTCAACGTCGTGGTGAACAACGCCGGTTTCGCAAACAGTGCGCCCATCGAGGAGATGGCAGACAGTGACTTCCGGGGCCAATTCGAGGCGAACCTCTTTGGCACGGTCAACGTCACGCGAGCAGCATTGCCCG
This sequence comes from Herbiconiux sp. VKM Ac-1786, assembly GCF_015350805.1. Taxonomy (GTDB): domain Bacteria; phylum Actinomycetota; class Actinomycetes; order Actinomycetales; family Microbacteriaceae; genus Herbiconiux. Next base: position 954,898 of record NZ_JADKSG010000001.1, read on the forward strand.
TCATGCGGGCACAGCGATCGGGAACGATTGTGCAGTTCTCCTCCGTCGGCGGCCGGGTGGGCGGCACGCCTGGCATGGGCGCGTACCAGGCGGCCAAGTTCGCGGTGGAGGGCTTCTCCGAAGTGCTGGCAAACGAAGTCAAGCCCTTGGGCATCCGCGTGATGATCGTGGAACCGGGGGCCTTCCGCACCGACTGGCAGGGGTCGTCGATGACCCTGGCGCCCGTCGGGCCCGATTACGAACAGACGGTCGGCGCACTGAACGCATACCGGGCCGCCAACGCGAGCAACCAGCCGGGTGATCCGGCACGCGCCGCCGACATCATCGTCGACACGGTCCACGGCGACGACCTTCCGATGCGGCTCGTGCTCGGAACCGGCGCCGTCGACATGATTCGCACCGCGGCTGAGGCGCGCGCCGCCGAGACCGAGAAATGGGCGACGGTGAGCGCCGCCGCCGACTTCCCCCAGGCCGAGCGCGCCCGCGCCTCCACCGAAGACAAGGAGTGAACACAATGAACAGCACTACGACAGCCACCTGGGTGATCACCGGAGCATCGAGCGGCCTTGGCTACGACCTGGCGGAACGCGTGCTGGAGAATGGCCACGAGGTCGTGCTCGCCGCACGGAACGTCCATGCCATGCACGAGCTGGCCGAGCGGCATAGCGACACGGCCCTCGTGGTAGGCGTGGATGTCGCAGATCGGCACCAGCGCGCGAACCTCCTCTCCCGGACGTATGAGCGGTTCGGCAAGATTGACTTCCTCGTCAACAACGCCGGCATCGACTACCTCGGCGCGATCGAGGAACAACGTGAGGAGGACTACCGTCGGATCTTCGAGGTCAACTTCTTCGCCGCCGTCGAATTGCTGAGGCTCGCTCTGCCGGCCATGCGGAAACGTCGATCGGGAACCATCGTGAACATGTCTTCGATGGACGGCATCGCGAGCCTCCCCGGCAACGCGTTCTACTCCGCGAGCAAGTTCGCGTTAGAAGGTCTCACCGAATCGCTCTGGCAGGAGATTGAGCCCGTGGGCTTGAAAGCCGTGCTCGTGGAACCCGGCTCCTTTCTGACGGGCATTGACTCCCGCACCCGCTTCTCAGGTGAACTCATACCCGATTACGACGCATCATCGGGCAACTTTTTTCGCGCGATGCAGAACGTCGAATCGTTGAAGGATGTGATGTTTCCGGGAGACCCGAAGCGAGCGGCCGAGGTCCTCTTCGAGCAACTCACGGGAGACCTAACCGGGCACCGAATCATCCTTGGTAGCGACGCGCTGCAGCGCATCCGGATCAAGATGGATGATCTGCAAGCCGACTTCGATGCCTCGCAGCGGATCGCGCACACCACCGATTTCGTCCGCTAGTGAGCTGCGGTGTGCCGGGGTGCGGCCTGCTCTGGCGCGGCCCGGGTTCTGGATCCGGTGTGTCAGGGTGCGAGGCGCCCTGCGAGATACGGTCCCGTGACACTGGCTGGGTCGATGGCCACTTCGTGCGGTGAGCCCTGCGCCACAATACGGCCGCCTTGCGGCCCGCCCACCGGGCCAAGGTCGATCAGGCGGTCGGCAGCGGCCAGCAAGTCGAGGTCGTGATCGATCACCAGCACCGTCGCGCCGGCGTCGATCAGCCGGTCGAGTACAGCCACGAGCGTGCGGATGTCGAGCGGATGCAACCCCGTCGACGGCTCGTCGAACACATAGAGCACGCCGCGCTGACTATTGCGGAGGCGCGAGGCGATGCGTAGCCGCTGCGCCTCACCCCCCGAGAGCGAGGGCGTCGCCTCCCCGAGCCGCAAATAACCCAGCCCCACGTCGTCGATGGGCCTCAGCCGACGGTCGACCCCCGGCCACTCCTCGAGCACCGCGAGCGCCTCGTGCACCGTGAGCCGCAGAACGTCGGCGATCGTGTGCCCCTCCACCGTCACCTCGAGCATCTCAAGCGCGTATCGCCCGCCCTCGCATGTGGGGCAGGTCTCCCGGACGTCGGGCAGGTACTGCACGTCGAGGTCGAGGTAGCCGATGCCGAGGCAGGTCGGGCACTGCCCCTGTTTGGTGTTGTAGGAGAAGTGACCGGCCTTCCATCCGCGCGCCCGTGCATCCGGGCTCTCGGCGAACACCGCACGGATGGCGTCGAAGGCACCCGAGTAGGTGGCCGGCGTCGAGCGGGCGTTCGCGCCGATCGGCGTCGCGTCGATCTCGGCGAGCCCGCGGATACCGGGGGCTTCGAGCGAGGTCACGTGCGCCGGCAGGGGCTGACCCGCGAGCTGCGCGGTGAGTGCGGGCACGAGGCTCTCCAGCAGCAGCGCCGACTTGCCGGCTCCGGACGGACCGGCGATGGCCGTGAGGGCGTGCAGCGGCACCTCGAGGCGCACGTCGTTGAGATTGTGAAGGGCGGACACCTCGAGCGTGAGGTCTCCGGCGTCGAGGGGCCGCGGCATCCGCTCGATTAGGGGGCCCGGGGTGAGGAAAGGGCCGATCAGCGACGACGGGTCGGCAGCCACCTCGGTCGGGGTGCCCTGCCCGATGGCGGTGCCGCCCGCCGAGCCTGCGCCCGGGCCCAGTTCGATGACCCAGTCGGCCTCGGCGATGACCTCGACGTCGTGCTCGACCATAACGACCGAGTTGCCGGCATCGACCAGTGCGTCGATGGTGGCGATGAGCCCGCCGATGTTGCTCGGGTGCAGCCCCACCGAGGGCTCGTCGAGGACGTAGAGCATGCCGGTGGTGTCGGCCCGCACGGTCGAGCTGAGTTCGAGGCGCTGGCGTTCGCCCGTGGAGAGGGTGGATCCGGCGCGATCGAGGCCGAGGTAGCCGAGGCCGAGCTGCAGCAATGGGTCGAGCAGGCTCAGGATCTCGCGGGTGAGGGTCTCGGCCGGCCGCGTGATCTCCTCCGGCGTCTGGGCCAGGAGGCCCTCCACAAAGCCGCGCAGCCCCTCGAGGGGCAGGCTCGAGATCTCGGCCAGGTTGCTGCCGTCAAGCATGCTGGTGAGTGCCTCGGGGCGCAGGCGCGTTCCGTGGCAGACGCTGCAGGTCTCCCAGTGTAGGAACTGCTCCTGCCGGGCGCGCGTGCTCGCGGTGTCGGACTTCGCCGCCCGCCGCACCGCCGCGATCGCGTTCTCGTAGTGCACCTGGAGGGTGACCGGGCGCGGGCCGGCTTCACCGAGCCGCACCTCGCGCACCACGGGCTCGCCGTGCAGCACGATGTCGTGCTCGCGGTCGCTCAGGTCGCGCCAGGGAACATCGAGGCGCACCCCGAGTTGGGCGGCGGCGTAGCGAGAGAGACGCATGCCGCCGACGTTCCAGGGCAGGACCGCCCCCTGCTCGATGGTGAGCTCCGGGTCGGGCACCAGCCGATCGGTATCGATCTCGAACCGCTCGCCGACACCGTCGCATCCGGGACAGGCGCCTTCGGAGTTGAAAGCGAAGGACTCGGCACTCGGCGTGGGAAAGTGCACGCCGCAGACCGGGCAGACGATCTCCTCGCGGAACGACTGTAGCGAGGGCGGCACAATGTGGCCGTTCGGGCACCGGTGCGACCCGAGCCGGGACATCGACAGCCGCAGCGCGTTCAGCACCGAGCTCATTGTGCCCACTGTGCTGCGCGGACCGGGAACGGGCGGTCGCTGCCGGAGCGCCACCGCCGCGGGCAGGTGGGAGATGCGGTCGGCGTCGGGCCGCTGGGCCTGGCTCAGCCGGCGGCGGCTGAATGTCGAGAGCCCCTCGAGGAACCGCTGCATGCCCTCGGCGAAGAGCGTGCCCATGGCCAGGGAGCTCTTGCCCGACCCGGAGACGCCGGTGATCGCCACGACACGGTGCAGCGGGATGTCCACGTCGAGGTCGTGCAGATTGTTATGGCGGATGCCGCGGGCCTCGATGGCGACAGGCGGCTCCGGGCGAGCGCGGGGCGGCTCAGGGATGCGGTAGGCGTCGCTCATTACTTTCAGTATCGCGCAACGAGGCCAGATACGACTTCTCCGAGCGTCACGCTAGCTATACGGGAACCCTTCAAGGCCCGTGGTCCGCGGAATGACTCAATTGTGACTGGCGTTAGGCACTACATGAGAGCCATCGTTTACTCTGAAACCGGCGCGTCCGACGTCTTGCGTGAAGTTGATCGGCCCATACCCGAGCCTGGTCCAGGAGAGGTACGCGTGCGCGTTTTTGTGTCGGGCGTGAATCCCACGGATTGGCGCAACAGGACCGGTAGCGCCTCTATCGCAAGCGAGAATGGTGAGCAGACCCCTAATCAGGATGGTTCAGGTGTGATCGACGCCGTCGGCCCGGGTGTTATTGGACTGGCCGTTGGAGACCGGGTATGGCTGTTCCTCTCGGCATTCCAGCGTCCTACCGGCACCGCGCAAGAATTCACCATATTGCCCATCGAGCGGGTCGCCGCGTTGCCAGACGGAGTCTCCTTCGACGTGGGGGCCTCTCTCGGCGTGCCGGCGCTCACTGCGCATCGGGCGCTGACTGTTCACGAGGACGGCCCGTCGCGACTGGCGCCCGGCGCCCTCAAAGGCCGTTTCGTGCTCGTGGCGGGCGGAGCCGGTGCGGTAGGTCACGCCGCCATCCAGCTCGCGCACTGGGCAGGAGCGACGATCATCACCACTGTCTCGTCCGCCGAGAAGGCGGCCCTCGCGACCGCGGCGGGGGCAGACGTCGTCGTGAATTACCGGGAGGAGGACGCGGCGGCGCGCATCCGGGAAGCTGCACCCGCCGGCGTCGACATCGTGGTGGAGGTCTCCCCCTCGGCCAATGCGGCGCTGAACGCGGCGGTCATTGCGAACCGCGGCGTCGTGGCAGTATACGCCACCGACGGAGATGGCCGACTGACTCTGGATGTGCGTCAGCACTTCGGTCTCAACGTGCGTTACCAGTTTGTGCTGCTCTACACGTTCGGCGCTGCGGCGCTGGCCGCGGCGGTCGCCGACGTGGGAGCCGCCCTCCGCGACGGCGCCCTGCCCGTGGGCTCCGAAGCGGGCCTGCCGATCACTCGGTTCACGCTCGAGGAGACCGCTGCAGCGCACGACGCCGTGGCAGCGGGCGCGGTCGGCAAGGTGCTTATCGACGTCACGGTCGCCGGCCTCTGACGGTTCGCACTCAGCCCAGGCTTCGCCACAAGAGCGCGCTGGCGTAGGTGCGCAGCGGGGCCCACGCTTCGCCGCGCTGCCGCGTCTGGTCGATCGTGGGGACGGCGTCCAGGCCGTCCAGCGCCGCAACGGCGTTCCGTATGCCCAGGTCACCCGCAGGAAGCACGTCCGGTCGGTGCAATTGATGGATGAGGAACATCTCCGCCGACCATGGGCCGACGCCGCGAACACTGAGCAGCGCCGCCTTGGCCTGCTCGTCGCCCCAGTGGTCGAGAGCGTCAATAGCCAGATCGCCTGAGTTCACGCGGGCCGCGAGGTCGCCGACATACGCCGCCTTCGCGTTCGACATGCCGAACGAGCGGAGCGTGTCATGTCCGAGCGCGAGCACGGCCGCGGGGGTAGGGGTACCCCCCGCGGCCGTGGCCAGCCGGTCGTACACCACCAGAGCGACCTTGGTCGAGATCTGCTGGCTGATGATGTGCAGGCTCATCGCGGCGAAGTTGCTCTCCGCCGTGCGCCCGCCGTCGTGGAACTCGAACGGATCAACTGGGCCGAAACGCTCGATCAACGCCCCGAAGGCCGGCTCCGCCGCGGCGAGTGCCGCGTAGGCGGCCCCCCGCCCGGCGAGATCGTTCACGTGCCCGGCAGCACCGCGATGCAGTCGATCTCCACCCCGTAACCCGGCAGGGTGGCCCCCACCAGAGTGCGGGCAGGCAGTCGCGACTGGAACGCGGCGGTGTACGCGGCGTTGAATGCCGGGAGCTGACCGAGGTCGGCCAGGAAGACACCGCAGCGAACCACGTCGGCGAGCGTCGCCCCGGCGGTCTTCAGGATCGCCTCGACGTTGTCGAGCGCGGCGCGGGTCTGCTCGCCCAGACCGCCCTCGACGAGGGTTCCGTCGCGGAGCGGCGTCTGGCCCGAGACGAACACGAACCGGCCTTCGGCGATGATGGCTGGCACGTACGGCCGACCGCTCTCGCCCTCGAGGACGACTGTTCCCATGGCGTGTGCCTCTCCTTCCGCTACTCGCCGGAGACCGCGGCGGCGGCCTCACGGATGAGGTCGACGACATGGCCGGCCTCGGGGATGCCGACCGTGTGCGACCCGCCCTCGAGTTCCACGGTGCGCTTCGATCCGGCGCGCTCCGCCATGAAGCGGTGCGCCTCGGCCGGGATGTTCTTGTCGGCGGAGCCGAAGAGGAACCACGACGGACGGGTCTTCCACGCGGGCTCGCCCGAGGGCTCGTTCAGCGCGGCCTCGGTGATCGGGCGCTGCGTGACGGCCATGACCGCGGCGACCTCCGCCGAGGAGTCGGCGGCGAACTGGCCGTGGTACTTGTCCTGCACGATGTAGAGGTCGTTGCCTCCCTCGGCCAGCGGAACGGCCGTGAGCGTGTCGCCGAGGCTGCCGCCCTCGTACTTGCCGGAGAGCTGGGCTGCGCTCTCGCCGGCCTCCGGTGCGAACGCGCCGATGAACACGAGCGCCTTGACCGCGTCGGTCGCGCCGTTGCTGATGACGGAACCGCCGTAGGAGTGGCCCACGAGCACGATGTCGCCCGACACGTCGCCGAGCACATCCCGCAGATACCCCGCGTCGAAGGCGACACCGCGCAGCGGGTTGGCCAAGGCGATCACCGGGAAGCCGTCTGCGAGCAGCTTCTCGATAACACCGCTCCAGCTGGCGGATTCGGCGAAGGCCCCGTGAACGAGGACGACGGTCGGTCGGCCGGCGGCCGGAGTGGTGATGCTCATGGGGGATTCTCCTTGGTGTCGTGGATGACCCAACGATTCCGCAGCACGGTCTCGAGGGCAATCATGCGGGCGCACCGTCCGGATGCCCCGGCGGCCTTCCCGCGATCGTCACGCCACCCGGCTAGTCGCGCCGCCCCGTCGGGAGCACGACGGTGATGGTCGTGCCCCGGCCCACCGGGCTCAGGATCTCGATGCTCCCGCCCAGCGCCTCGACTCGGTCGGCGATTCCAATCAGTCCGCTGCCCATCTCCGGATCCGCTCCCCCGCGCCCGTCGTCGCGGACCTCGATCCGCAGGCCGTCGTCGACCAGACCGAGCACGACGTCCGCCTTGGCCTGCGGCGCGTGCTTCGCGGTGTTGGTGAGCCCCTCGGAGACGACGAAGTAGGCGGCCACCTCGACGTGCGCATCCAGCCGCCCTAGGTCACCGACCGTCAGGTCGGTGGCGATTCCCGACCGCCTGGCCAGGGAGCGCAGCGCCGGGGCGAGGCCGCCCTCGGTCAGGATGGCCGGGTGCACACCGCGGGACAACTCGCGCAGTCCGTCGATCGTGTCGTCGAGCAGCACCCCCACCGCGTCGAGGATCTCTCGGGCGGGCTCGTCCTCCGCCACCGCGCCCTGGGCCCGCACGACCCCGAGACCGACGGCGACGAGGCGCTGCTGCACGCCGTCGTGCAGGTCGCGCTCGAACCGCCGGCGCGTGTCATCGGCCATGTGCACCAGCCGCACCCGGGAGTCCAGCAGCGCCCGGCGGGACTCCAGATTCGCGATCGCGGTGGCGACCAGGTCCGCGAAGTCGCGCATCCGCTGTTCGGTGTCGTCGGGAAGGCTGCGATCGGCCGTGCCGATCACGATGGCCCCCCACAAGCGACCGTCTACCCGGATGGGCGCCCCGGCCGCACTGCGGATGCCTGCCGCGGTGAGCTGCTCGGCCAGCGGACCGCGCGCCCGCCGATAGTCGTCGACCCGCGCCGCTTCGCCGGTGGCGAGGATGCGGCCGGCCACACTCGTGCCCTGCGCCGAGATGCGGGTTCCGGTGACCAGTCCGCCGTCGAGCGGGCCCCAGCTCGCCACGAAGGTCGCCGTTCCGTCGGTCTCGTAGCGCAGCAGCTTGGTGCCCTGCACCCGCAGGAGCCGGGCCAGCTCCTCGGCGACGGCGTCGAAGACCTCCATCGGTTCGGCCGACTTCGCCACGAGCCCCGCGACACGGCGCAGCGCCTCCTGCTCGAGCACGACCCGTTCGAGCTCTGCGCGGGTCGCCGCGTTGACGATGGCGGCGGCGATCAGCTGACTGAAGGCGGCGAGGCACTCCTCGGCGTCGGCGCCCAGCTCCTCGCCCGTCGTGTGCACGTAGAGGGCGCCCCAGACGTGGTCGTCGACGCTGATCGGCACCCCGACCGACGACCGGACGCCGAGCCGGCCGCGCAGGGTACGGCCCACTGGATCGGTCGCCCCCTCCCAGGTCTCACGGACGGCGCGGCCGCTCTCGATCACGTGGCGGGTCGAGGGATCGTCGGCGAGCGACCATCGGTCGAGCACCACGGAGGGCGCTCCGGTGGCGGCCCACGCGACCTCGACTTCGACCTCGGAGGGGGTCGCGAGCCGCAAAACGGCGACATGGGTGGCACCGAGGAGCTCCGCGGCGAAGCCCGCGACGGTCTCGAGCACCTCGGTCACGGAGACCCCGCCGGCGATGAGTTCTGTGGCGGCCCGGAGCACCGAACGCCCGTCGCGCAGACCCCTGCCGATCACGTCGTGGTTCACCGCTCCTCCTCATCGGCGTTTGCCGCCATCACCGAACAGCCACACAATGGCAGAGATGATGTCACAGATGGCCCCTCGGATGACAGCGGGCGACCCGAGCGGCCGCCCGCGGATCGTGATCGCCGACGACGAGGTGCTACTCCGCGACGGGCTGGCACTGCTGCTCCGGCAATCGGGGTTCGACGTGGTGGGCACGGCGGCGGATGCGACCCAGCTGGAGCGCGTGCTGGCCGAGACGCCTTGCGATCTCGTGATCGTCGACATCCGGATGCCGCCGACCAACACCACCGAGGGACTGGTCGCCGCACGCCACATCCACGACGACTACCCGCGGCTGCGCGTGCTCGTGCTCTCCTCGTACATCGAGGTCGAGCACGCGGTGGAGCTGCTCTCCGGCAGCGAGGGGATCGGCTACCTGCTCAAGCAGCGCGTCTCGGCGGTCGGCGAGTTCGTCTCGGCCCTGCACCGAGTGCTGCAGGGCGAAGCGGTCATCGATCCCGAGCTCGTGCGCGAACTGCTGCAGGCGCGACGCACCGTCGATCCGCTGGCCGTGCTCACCCCGCGGGAGCGCGACGTGCTCGAACTGATGGCGCAGGGCCGATCTAACGGCGGCGTGGCCGCGACCCTGCACCTCTCCGAGGCGACCGTGGAGAAGTACGTGCACCGCATCCTCAACAAACTCGACCTTACCGACGACGACGGGTCGAGCAACCGCCGGGTGCTGGCGGTGCTCGCCCTGCTGGACAACGCCGGTTCGAAGAGCTGAGAGGATACCCTTGCGCTCCCGCTAGTGCACTGGCATCGTGGTCTAGACCAGCGGTGGGGACCGCTGGTACTGACCGGAGGTACGATGCCCCAGTACGGCATGTTCGAGATCCGCGCCGTCGACCCCGACGCGCCGGAGCCGTTGTACGTTCAGATCCGCACCCAGATCGAACAGGCGATCGTGTCGGGTCGGCTCTCCAAAGGCCAGCTCCTGCTGCCCGAGCGCGAGCTGGCCGACCGCTTCGAGGTGACCCGCATGACCCTGCGTCAGGCGGTCAGCACCCTCGAGATGGCGGGCCTACTCTCCCGGTTGCCGGGCGTCGGCACCTTCGTCAGTGAACGGATGCGTGTCGAAGACGTGCTCTCGTTCTCCGACAAGGCGAAGGAGCAGGGTCGCACCCCGGGCTCACGTCTCCTCGTCGCCGAGGTGGTGCCCGGCATCCCGAGCATCAACATGGCGTTGCACCTGCCGCCCCGCGCGGAGCTGGTGCACATCCGCCGGCTGCGCTCCGTGAACGGCCTGCCGGTGCAGGTCGGCTCCGGCCACCTGGAGTCCGCGCGGTTCCCGGGCATGGTCGGGCACCTTCGGGCGCTTGGCGACGCCTCGTTCTACACGCTGCTCCGCGAGGTCTACGGAGTGGTCGTGCACCAGGTCCACGAGACCATCGAAGCCGCGGTCGTCGGGCCCGAACAAGCCCCCCTGCTCGAGTGCGACCCGGGCCTGCCCGCGTTCCTGCGGGAACTGACAGCCGTCACCGAAGACGGCGAACCGGTCGAGTACGGGCACACCCTCGTCCGTGGCGACCGGTGCAACTACAGCTTCACCCTCACTCAGCGCAACGGCGCGACGGGTGCTCTCTCCGTTCATTTCGACACCCGGCCGGATGCCCTCTCGCCGAGCGAAGCGCTCACCTTCGTCTGAAGAGTGTCGCTGACCCGATCCCCCTGGAGGACCAGCCCATGAGCATCGCACATCACCAGCGGTCCCGGTTCGAGGCCCGTCTCGACTCAGTGTCGGCGTGGGTCGAGAAGTACATCACCCCGCCCCTCGTGAAACTGGGCAACCAGCGTCACTTCCTGGCCATCCGTGCGGGCCTGACCCGCATCATCCCCATCATCGTGATCGGCGCGGTTCCACTCATCATCACGAACTTCCCGATCGAGGGGTGGGCCGACGTCATCGCGCCCATCGCGGTGCCGCTGAACACGCTCTATCAGATGACCTTCGGGTTTATCGGGCTCTGGGCAGCCCTGAGTATCGGGGCCGAGATGGGGAGGGTGTACAAACTCGACCCCGTCTTGTCGGCCATCATCACGGCGTCGTGCTTCATGCTCACCGCGGCTCCCGCAAACCTCGAGGAGGGCGTGCTGCCCTTCGCGAACTTCGGGGCGGGAGGGTTATTCACCGCCATCCTGATCGCCGTCGTGGTGGCCGAGGTCACCCGCTTCATGCGGGATCACAAGATGGTGATCACGATGCCCGCCGGGGTGCCGGCCAACATCGCCGCGAGCTTCTCGGCCCTGTTCCCGTTGGCCGTGCTGCTGGTGTTCTTCTGGCTCATCCGCTACGTGTTCAGCTTCGATCTGACCGTTGCGATCTCCACCGTGGTGAGCCCGCTGCTGCTGGCGGCCGACTCCTGGTACGCCGCGCTCATCGCGATCATCGTCTGCCAGCTGCTCTGGTTCGTCGGCATCCACGGCGGAGCCATCACGTTCTGGGGTGTGCTGTACCCGTTCCTTCTAGCCAACGTCGCCGCTAACGCCGAGGCCGCCGCAGCCGGCGAGCCCCTCCCACACGTGTTTACCGAGCCGTTCCTGTTCATGTACGGCATGATGGGCGGCGTCGGCAGCACCTTGCCGCTCGTGATCTTCTTCCTCGTGCTGGCCAAGTCCGCGCGCCTCAAGCAGGTCGGCAAGCTCAGCATCGGGCCGGCGCTGTTCAACATCAACGAGCCGGTCACCTTCGGAACGCCGATCGCCTTCAACCCGGTGATGCTACTCCCCTGGGTCTTCGGCACCAGCGCGGTCGGCGTCGTGATCGGCTACGCCGCCACGTCGTGGGGCTGGGTCTCCGCCGCCTACATCCAGGTGCCGTGGACCACGCCGCCGTTCATCAACGCGTGGCTCGCCACGGGCGGCGACTGGCGGGCCGTGGTGCTGCAGGCGATCATCTTCGCACTGATGGCCATCGTCTGGTTCATCTTCTTCCGCATCTGGGACGGCCGCCTCCGCGCCGAGGAGCTGGCGCTGGCCGGCGACGCCCCGACCGCCGCGACCGACGACACCGTCACCGGCCCGACCACCCAAGAGACGGTGAACTCATGACCCCCCACACGACTCCACTCGAAGAGATCGTGATGCCGATGATCGCGGCCGCCGGTGAAGGGCGGGCTCTGGTCTTCGAAGCGCTCGACACCGCGCTCGACGGCGACGTGGCCGGAGCGGAGGCCCTGCTTGCCGAAGCCGATGAGCGCATCCGTGAAGCACACCTCATCCAGTTCCGCGAGCTTATCCGCCCCGAGGCCGCTGGCGAGAACGTGCCGGTGAAGCTGATCGTGGTGCACGCGATGGACACGCTGATGATCACGATGTCCGAGCGCGACCTCGCCAAGCGATTGATCGACCGGCGCTGGAGCCGCCGGGTGGGGGCCGCCGACCCCACCGCCTCGCAGACCCCCACCCCCTCCGAAGGAGAATGACGATGCCCGCCCTCAAAGTCCTGTTCATCTGCGCCGCCGGCATGTCGTCGAGTCTCATCAAGTCGAAGGTCGAGGCCGAGGCCGCGCGCCGTCAGATCTACCTCGAGCTCGAGGCCGTTCCCGCCGTCATGATCTCGCGGGCCGACCTCACCGGCGCCGACGTGGTGCTCGTGGCCCCCCAGGTGCGCGGCCAGCTCGCGCAGTTCAAGGAGTGGGCGGCCGAGGAGGGCGCCCCGATCGAGGCGATCGCCTTCCACCACTACGGCCTCGCGGATGCCGACGGCATCCTCGCGCAGGTCGAGCGGCTGACAACGGCGACGAGCCCGAAGCCATGATCGTCGACCTCCACGCGCACCTCGGTGCGCGGAAACGCGCGCGCTATTCGGGCGAGGAGATCCTCCGCGACATGGATGCCGCCGGTGTCGACCACGCCTGCGTCTTCAGCTTCGTCGAGAGCCTTGACAACCACTATCCGGCGCGCCAGGCGGCCGAGCATCCCGACCGCTTCACGGCGTTCTGCATGGTCGACCCCTGGAACCCCGACTCGGCCACCGCTATGCGCCGTTGCTTCGAACAGGGCATGAGGGGCGTGAAGTTCCACCCCATGCGCCAGGCCGTCGCCGTCGACCGGGTGGACGTGATGGCCCCCTTCCTCGACCTCTGCGAGGAGTTCGGCGCGGTGTTCTTCGCCCACGGCTCGAGCGAGTCGTTCAACAGCCCGGGCAAGTTCGCCCGGCTGGCGCGGCGCTGGCCGACAGTGCCGATCGTGATCGGTCACAGCGGCGGGCCCTGGGGCCTGCCGGAGGCCATCGACGTGGCAACCGACCATCCGAACGTGCGGCTCTCCACCTCGCTGGTGCCGGTTCCGGCACTGCGCCGGATCGTCGACCGGATCGGGCCGGAGCGGTTGCTGCTGGCCTCGGACGTGCCGTTCGGTTCGTTCGATTTCGAGATCGCGAAGGTGCGGGCGGCCGTGCCGGAGACGGCCGACCTCGTGCTCGGCGGCAACCTCGCCCGCCTCATCGGCCTCACGGCGGTCGCGGCGGGAGGGGTCGGCGGTCTGGCGGTGGCGACGTCGTGATCATCGATGCCCACACGCACATCGGCCGGGTGCGCGGTCGCACCTTCACCGCCGGCGACCTCCTGGGCCGCCTGGACGCAGCCGGCGTCGACCGCGCAGTCGTGTTCAGCTTCGTCGAGAACATCGACAACGACACCGTCGCTGAAGCCGCCCGCCGGCACCCCGACCGGCTCATCCCTTTCGCGGTCGTGAATCCCTGGCAGGACGACGCGGAGACCGAGTTGCGCCGCCGCCTGGACGACGGTTTCCGCGGCGTGAAGCTGCATCCGGTGCGACACGGCTACCCGCTGGACCGCCGCGAGCTCACCGATCCCCTCTTCGAGATCGCCGCCGCCGCCCGGGTGCCGGTGCTCTCCTTCGGCGGTGACGACCTCTTCTCGACCCCCGACCGGTTCACCTCGATGGCCCGCCGGCATCCGTCGGTCGACCTGATCATGGCGCACATGGGCTTCAGCAACGAGCGCGACGGCGCCCAGCGATCCGCCACCGAGAACCCCAACGTCTACGTCGAGACCAGCGGGGTGCAGAGCGCCCGCTACATCGTCGGGGCCGTGCAGGCTGCCGGCGCCGAAAAGGTGGTGTTCGGGTCGAACATCCCTCACGAAGACCTGGCCGAGAGCATCGCCATGACCCTCACGGCTGCCGGCCCCGACCACGCCGACGCCGTCTTCCACCAGAATCTCAGCCGCCTTCTGGGCGAGAACGGACGACCAGCATGACCCGCCGAGACGACTTCCGCCGTGACGTCGGCGCCGAGCCGCAGGTGCTCGATCAACTCCTCACTGCCTACGAGGGCACCGACGGTCCGCTGCGGGCGATCCCCGTGATCGGACACCCGGATGCGCCGATCGTGTTCGCCGGGATGGGCTCGAGTCACAACGCCTCAATGGCCGCCTCGTGGTGGCTGCAGCGGCGCGGCGTCCCGAGCTGGACGAGCTACTCCTCCAAGTTCGCACCGACCGCCCCGCCCCCGGCCTCGACGCTGGTCGCGGTCTCCAAGAGCGGCTCGTCCGTCGAGACGCTCGCGGCCGTCGAGCACTTCCGCGCCGCGGGCGGCGACCGCGTGATCGTCGTGACCAACGAGGAGAACAGCGTGCTCGCCGAGCGCGGCGATCTCGTGCTGCCGATCCTCGCCGGGCGCGAAGGGCCGATCTCAGCGAAGTCGTACGCCGCCACGGTGGCCGTGCTGCTGCTCCTGACCGGTGCCTGGCTCGACGAACCGGAACTGCGGCCGAGCACGCTGCGGCCGGCGGTGCGGGCGGGTCTCGACCTGATCGACCGATTCGACCACGTCGGCGACGAGATCGCCGCCGAGCTCTCGGCCACCCCCGTGCTGCACGTGCTCGGTTCCGGCGCCGGGGTGGCCGGGGCTCGGGAAGGCGCGGTGATCTTCAAGGAGGGCCCGGGCGTACCGGCCGAGGCGCTGACGGCCGCCGAGTGGCTGCACGGCGCCTACCGCGCGGTGCGCCCGGGTCGGTTCACGGCCCTGCTCCTCCTCGGCTCGCCGGCCGGGAGCCGTGACGGCGAGGTGCGCGCCAAGGTGGAATCCCTGGGCGGGGCGGTGGTGGAGATCGGGCCGCTGGTCGTGGGAGATCCGGCGCTCGGCCTCCCCGGGGTGCCGCGCTCGGCACTGCCGCTGGTCGAGGGCCTCGCCCTCGAGCTCTGCTCGCTGGCGGTGTGGAAGTCAAGGCCGGAGGCGACCTCATGACGGCGACCCGCGCGGTCGCGCCGCCTCGCCCGCCGACCGCGGTTCTCCTCGACTTCGATGGCACCCTCGTACTGAGCGAGGAGCGCAACGCCCGCATCTGGGACCACGTGTTCGACCGCATCGGCTACCGGCCGGATGCCACCGAGCGACACCGCCTGCTCGGGCGCCGCCTGCACGAGATCGCGGTCGATTTCCCTGCCGTCGCCGCGGGCGCGCACACCGTCGCCGACGTCGAGCGGCTCTACCGCGGCTTCGACGCCGAGCTGCCCCGCCACGACGTGGTGCTCGCGCCCGGCGTGAGGGCGTTCCTGGAGCGCCTGGCCGCGCGAGGCATCCCGGTCGCCGTGGTTAGCTCGGCGCACTCGCGCACCATCGCCGAGCTGCTCGAGGCGGAGGGCCTGACGGCGCGGGTGACGACCATCGCGGGCGGTGAGAACTCACCGGTGGGCAAACCCGACCCGGCGCCCTACCGCGAAGCCCTCGGCCGGCTCAGCCTCCCCGCCACCGGCACGGTCGCCGTAGAGGACAGCCCGGTGGGGCTCTCCTCGGCCCGGGGCGCCGGGGTGTTCGCCGTCGGCATCCTCTCCACCCACCGCCGCGACGAACTGGCGTTCGCCGACCTCGTCGTCGCCTCGTTCGACGAGCTGTCGCACGGGCTCCTGCCCGGTCCCTTCCCCGACCCGACCGAAAGAGAGACCCTCACGCTCACCAGGACAGCCGTCGTCGGCTCCACCGGCGGGTTGCACGCCCGGCCCGCCGCCCAGTTCGTGAAGGCCGTCAAGGCCAGCGGCATCCCGGTCACCATCTCGAAACCGGGCGGCAGCGGGCGGGATGCCGCGAGCATCCTGACCCTGCTCGCCCTCGACGCGCAGCAGGGCGAAGCCGTCGAGCTGACGGCCGGTGGCGACGACGCCGAGCGGGTGCTCGGCGAGCTCGTCGCCCTCGTGGAGAGCAACCTCGATGTGGCGTAGGTGGTCGCGATGAAAGCGCTGGCGAAGGACACCACGGGCCCCGGTCTCGTGCTGACCGACCGACCCGACCCGGTCGGCGGCCCCTTCGACGTGACGATCGCGGTGCTCCGCACGGGCATCTGCGGCACCGACCTGCACATCGAGAGCTGGGACGACTGGGCCGCGGGGGTCATCCGGCCACCCCTCATCCCCGGCCACGAGTTCTCGGGACGGGTGGTGGAGGTCGGCGACGCCGTGACCTCCGTGCGGGTGGGTGACCTCGTCTCCGGCGAGGGTCACATCGTCTGCGGTGTCTGCCGCAATTGCCGAGCCGGTCGCCGTCATCTGTGCGTGCACACCTTGAGCGTCGGGGTGAACCGCGACGGCGCGTTCGCGCAGTACGTCGCGCTGCCCGAGCAGAACATCTGGGTGCACCCGGCCGATATCGACCTCGATCTTGCCGCCATCTTCGATCCGCTCGGCAACGCCGTGCACACCGCACTCTCTTACGAGATGGCGGGCGAGGACGTGCTGATCACCGGCGCCGGGCCGATCGGGCTGATGGCGGCACGCGTGGCCAAGCACGTCGGGTCGCGCAACGTCGTGATCACCGACGTCAACGCCGAGCGGCTCGCCCTCGCGCGGTCGATGGGGGTGGATGTCGCCGTCGACGTCTCCTCGGACTCCGTCGCCGATGCCCAGCAGACGCTCGGGATGCGCGAGGGCTTCGATGTGGGGCTCGAGATCAGCGGTCGCCCCTCGGCCCTGGTGGAGATGCTCGAAAACATGAACCACGGCGGCAAGGTGGCGCTGCTCGGCCTTCCGACGGAGCGCTTCGACATCGACTGGGCGAGCGTGGTGGGGCGCATGATCACGATCAAGGGCATCTACGGGCGCCAGATGTTCGAGACCTGGTACCTCATGGCCGCCATGCTGCACTCCGGTCTCGACGTGCAGCCTGTCATCACCGACCGCCTTCCGGCCGCGGACTGGGCGGAGGGCTTCGACATCGCCCGCCGCGGCGCCGGCGGCAAGGTCGTTCTCGATTGGAGCACCCTGTGATCAACGACAGCACCCTCGACGAACTCGACGCGACTCTCGACGAAATCTGCGACGCCGGGCTCTGGAAGGTCGAGAACCCGCTCGACTCGCCGCAGGGCGGGCACATCGTCTCGCACGGCGAGCAACTGGTGAATTTCTGCTCGAACAACTACCTCGGGCTCGCCGACCACTCGGCGGTGGTCGCGGCCGCCAAGCACTCCCTCGACCGCTGGGGCTTCGGCATGGCCAGCGTGCGCTTCATCAGCGGCACACAGTCGCAGCACCTGGACCTGGAGGCGGCGCTCACCGATTTCCTGGGCACCGAGGCCTCCGTGCTCTTCCCCTCGTGCTTCGACGCCAACGGCGCCGTCTTCGAGACGCTGCTCGACGACCGCGACGCGGTGATCTCGGACGAGCTGAACCACGCCTCCATCATCGACGGCATCCGGTTGTCGAAGGCGGCGCGGCATCGTTACCACAACCGCGACATGGCCGACCTCGAACTGAAGCTCCAGGCCACGGCCGGGGCCCGACGCCGCCTGATCGTGACCGACGGCGTGTTCTCGATGGACGGCTATGTCGCCCCGCTCGACGAGATCGTCGCGCTGGCGCGCCGCTATGACGCGATGGTGATGGTGGACGACTCGCACGCGGCCGGGTTCGTCGGGCGGCGGGGAGCCGGCACACCGGAGCTGTTCGGGGTGACCGATGACGTCGACATCCTCACCGGGACCCTCGGCAAGGCGCTCGGCGGCGCCTCCGGCGGGTATGTCTCTGGCCGCTCCCCCGTCGTGGAGCTGCTGCGGCAACGCGGGCGGCCCTATCTCTTCTCGAACTCCGTACCCCCGGTGGTGGTCGCCGGGAGCCTCGCGGCCCTGGAGATCGTGACCTCTCCCGACGGCGACGCCCGACGGGCGCAGCTGGCGGCCAACGCGGCGCGGTTGCGCGAGGGCCTCACCGGCCTGGGCTTCGAATTGCTGCCGGGCGCCCACCCCATCATCCCGGTGATGATCCCGGAGGCCCCGGAAGCGGCCTCGCTCGCGACCGCACTCCGGCGGCAGGGTGTCGCGGTGACGGCCTTCGTCTACCCCGTCGTACCGCTCGGCCGCTCGCGCATCCGGGTGCAGGTGTCGGCGGCACATACGGAGGAGGACATCGCGATCTGCCTGGGGGCGTTCGCGGGCGCTCTGGTCTGACCGGCGGTCGGCGGGAATGCGCCGAGGGATTTACTTGTTCAGACAGGTAATATCCGCGACAAGGGAGAGAACGTGAACAGGTCTGCCACGGAACCCACACCGATTCCGGCCTCGGCCGACAACGGCGTGGTTAGTCACGCCATCTTTCGGATGACGCGGTTGCACAAGCTCCGGGCCGGCCAGCTCCTGCGCGAAGTGGGACTCCACCCGGCTCAGGAGCTCGTGATGATGCAGCTCTGGGACAGCGGGCGGCAGCGCCAGACCGATCTGGTGCGCCAGCTCGGGTCGGATGCCGCCACCATGACCCGCACCATCCAGCGGCTCGAGAACGCGGGCTTCGTGCGGCGGCTGCCCTGCGACGACGACAAGCGGGTGACCCTCGTCGAGTCGACGGAAGCAGGGTCGGCGTTGCGACCGCGGGTCGACGCCCTCTGGTCCGAACTCGAGGCCGACACCGTCCGCGGACTCTCCCCTGCCGAACGAACGCTCTTTCTCGGGCTGCTGAACCGCACCGAGACGACCCTGGCCACCGCCGTCGATACGGCAGGCGCCTCCACCACCGACAGAAAGTGACCACCATGACCGACGAGACCACTCCCGAACCCGGAGCCGTGCAGTTCGGCTTCTTCAGCATCGGCGACCGCAAGGCCGACCCGGCGACCGGCCGCATTCCCACGGAGACCGAAAGACTGCACGGCATGGTCGACCTCGCCGTGGCGGCGGAGGCATCCGGACTCGACGTGTTCGCCATCGGCGAGCACCACAACCCGCCGTACGTCACCTCGGCCCAGACCACCCTGCTCGCCTACATGGCAGCGCGCACGGAACGTCTGCGGCTGTCGACGGCCACCACGCTCATCACCACGAACGACCCGGTGCGGCTGGCCGAAGAGCACGCCGTGCTGCAGCACCTCTCGCGTGGCCGGAGCGACCTGATGCTCGGCCGCGGCAACACCGGCCCGGTCTACGCCTGGTTCGGCAAAGACGTCCGCGACGACGTGGCGCTCTCGGTCGAGAACTACGACCTGCTGCGCCGGCTCTGGCGCGAGGAGCAGGTCGACTGGTCGGGCCGGTTCCGCACTTCGCTCACCGCCTTCACCTCGATGCCACGGCCCTTCGACGACACGCCGCCGTTCGTCTGGCACGGCTCGGTGCGCACGCCGGAGATCGCCGACCAGGCCGCGTACTACGCCGACGGCTTCTTCTCGAACCACCTCTTCGCACCCTCGCAGCACACCCAGCGCATGGTGCAGCTCTACCGCGAGCGCTGGGAGCACCACGGGCACGGGCCGGGCGAGCAGGCCGTCGTCGGTCTCGGGTCGCACGTGTTCATCGCCAAGAACTCGCAACAGGCGCTCGACCAGTACCGGCCCTACTTCCGCAACAGCGGCATGTTCGGCTCGATGCAGCTCGAGGACTACATGGCGGCCACGCCGTTCGTCGCCGGCAGTCCGCAGGAGGTCATCGACAAGGTGCTCGGCTTCCGCGAGTACGCCGGCGACATCGCGCGGCTGCTGTTCACCGTCGAGATCGGTGGCGTTCCCGGGTGGTTGGCACAGGAGCAGATCGAACTCCTCGGCTCGGAGGTCGTTCCGGTGCTGCGGCGCGAGATGTCGTTCAGCGGCGACCGTCGCTTCGCCGGTGAGGCGCCGCGCGAGGCGACGCTCGCCGGCTAGCGACGGGCTCGGTTCGACTCCGGGGCTCGGTTCGACTCCGGGGCTCAGTGCGTGGAGTAGCCTCCGTCGACGAGCAGCGACGTGCCGGTGACGAACGACGAGAGCTCCGAGCCGAGCCACACGACTGCGTTGCCGATGTCGCGCGGCAGGCCGAGGCGACCGATCGGATGCTCCTTCAACAGCATGTCGCTGAAGCCCGGGTGCTGCACGTCGAGCGCCTCGATCATGGGGGTGCGGATGACGCCCGGCAGGATCGTGTTTACCCGGATGCCGCGCCCCGAATACTCCATCGCCGCCGCCTTGGTGAGGCCGATCACCGCGTGCTTTGACGACACGTAGGCGGACTGCCCGGGCAGCGCGACGATGCCGAGCGCCGAGGCGGTGTTGATGATGGAGCCCTCGCCCTGCTTGAGCATCTGCGGGATCTCGGCCTTCATGCTGATGAACACGCCCGTGTAGTTCACGGCGATGAGCTTCTGGAACTCCTCGACCGGCACGTCGGCCAGGTCGAGGCCCGAGAACTCGATTCCGGCGTTGTTGTGCGCGACGTCGAGGCGGCCGTAGGTCTCGACGGTCTTCGCCACCAGCCCCTCGAACGAGGCGAGGTCGGTGACGTCGGTCTTGTGGAAGAAGGCGTCGTCACCGGCGCCCACGTACTCGATGGTCTCCCGTCCCGCGTCCTCCGAGATGTCGGCGACGGCGACCCGTGCTCCGTTCTCGAGCAGGACCCTTACCGTCTCCCGGCCGATTCCGCCGCCGGCTCCGGTGACGAGGGCGACCTTGCCGCTGAGTGTGTCTGGCATTCTTGCTCCTTCTATGTGGGGGTGGATGTGACTCAGAGAGGCTTTCCGCGCAGGTGGCGCGTGACGGTGATCGCGACGAGCAGGGCCAACCCGTTGAAGGCCGGCTCGACCGGCACACCCCGGGAGGAGGCGTAGTCGCGGATGTCGTCAGAAGTCATTCCGGCGTCGAGCGCGTCGTAGTAGGTACTCGGCGAGATCGCGAGACTCGTGAAGCCGCCGGCCACCGCCGCCTCCACGTGGTCGTGCAGCGGGCGGGAACGAATGGTGGCGGGCCAGAACTCGTACGACAGGGCATGCCTGTCGGAGTTCGTGAGGGGCGTTTCGGCCACCGGATCGGGTAGTGCCACGACATCCTCTGCTTTCGCGTCATTGCGTCGAGTAAGTGTATACACATATCGGCGCGTAACACCAGAGCGAGTAGCCCGATCAGAGGTCAGGGAGCGTCGGGGGCAGTGCGCCCGGCCGCCGCCGCTAGCACCTTCCCTAACAGCCGACGGAGATCGCGCTGCTCGTCCGGCGAGAGCGTGGCTGTGAGCACGTCGTCGACGCGAGCCACCCGCGGCAACAGTGCCCGCACCTCCACCCGCCCCGCATCGGTGAGCTCGAGCACGTTGCGCCGCCGATCGGTCGACGCCCGGATGCGCGCGATGAGTTCCCGGCGCTCGAGCCGGGCGACGATGTCGGCGATGGTCGAGCGGTCGAGGTCGAGCTCGACGCAGAGCTGCTGCTGACTCGCCCCGGGGGTGCGCGCGAGCACCGCGAGCACGCCGAACTGCACGCTCGTCACCTCGGCGGAGACCTCGCGCTGCCAGGCCGCGACGTGGGCCTGCTGGGCGCGACGGATGAGGTACCCGGTGTAGTCGGAGACGTCGCGCGGATCCATCGGCCCGATTATCGCACGCGGGGTCAGAGCCAGCGGGGCGGTTCCGGCAGCTCTCCCCCACCCGCCCGTTCGACGCCGACGGCGTTGCGCCCCGTGGCCCAACTGGCGAGCTGCGCCGCGGTGCCCGTGAGGACGATGGCTTCGGGGGCGGTCGGGACAGCCTCGCGCCCCGGCCGGTCCGTCGGGGCGAACGCGTACACCGGCAGCCCCTCCTGCACACGGCGACGATCCCAGGAGCGCGCCACGTCGTCGAGCAGCGCATCCACCAGACCCGGCGGGAAGTCGCGGAACGACCCGCCGCTGCCGAGGTCGACGGCATGGATCCAGACCTCGCGGGTGCGCATCCACACGGTCTCCGACACCGGCACCAGCCGGCCGAGCGCGGTGCGCACCTCGTTCGACCACGCAGCATCCGGCAGGTCGCGCCACTCGACGCTCAGGTGGATGGCGGCGTGGTCGGAGAGGTTCCGCAGCGCCTGCGGCGGCAACGTGGCCGCCACGTCGATCTCTTCGGCCCGCTGCGTCGGCGACTCGTACATCGGCGTCTCGACGCCGGTCGCCGCCCACTCCGTCAGCCGCGTGATGGCGCGGGCGTTGAGCCCGACGTGCGCGATGACGTGCCGGCGATCCCAGCCGGGCAGCAGCGACGGCTCGTCGAACTCGGCGTCGCCGAGCTCGGCGAGCTTGCGCGAATAGTACGCCTGCCCGCGCCGGGCGAGGAGCAGTGCGTCGATGATGGCCGGATCGGTGACCCGGTCGGTGCGGGCGACGATGTCAGTCCCCCTCGACGATCACCTGGTTGACGAGCGTGCCGATGCCCTCGACGGAGGTGCTGAGGCTGTTGCCGTCGACGAGGTAGCGCGGAGGCTTCCGGGCGTGCCCGACGCCCCCGGGGGTGCCGCTCGCGATGACGTCGCCGGGGTTGAGCGTGAAGATCTGCGAGATGTACGACACCAGCGCGGCCGGGTCGAAGACGAGGTCGTCGGTGATGGCGCTCTGCACGACCTCGCCGTCGACCTCGGTGCGCAGCTCGGTGTCGACGCCGTAGTCGTCGGCTGTCACGAGCACCGGTCCGAAGGGCGCCGACTTCTCGAACGACTTGCCCTGGAACCACTCCGGCGTGCGGTACTGGTAGTCGCGCATCGTCAGGTCGTTCATGACCGAGTAGCCGGCGATGGCCAGCGCTGCGGCGTCGCGGTCGAGCCGGCGCGCGGCGGCACCGATGACGATCGCGAGCTCGCCCTCCCAGTCGAGGGCCTGTGCCGCGTAAGCGGGCAGCACGATCGGGTCGTACGGACCGATCACCGCTTCGGGGTACTTCGCGAACAGCGTCGGGTACTCCGGCAGCTCGCGCCCCATCTCGAGGATGTGCGACCGGTAGTTCAGGCCCACGCAGACGATCTTCGAGGGGGCGGGCACTACCGGCGCCCATGCGCTCCTCTCGATCGAGTTGAGCGGATGCGCGGGGCCGGCTCCGGCGGCGGCGAAGGCCTTCCAGTCGTCTCGGGCGAGCAGGGCGCCGATATCGGGCACCCCGAGCTCCACGGCCGTGCCGTTGTCAATCCGCACCGCTACGGTGCCGGTGGGGGTTCGGAGGGTTGCGAGTCTCATCGAAGTGCTCTCGTTCTAGTCGGCGGACGGGATGTAGCTGCGAGCGAAGTTCAGGCGGTCCATGATCGGTCCGTCCGAGAATCGGAAGAGGTCGAACGAGGTGTCGGCGTGCAACGACCACGGCACCCAGCTGGGCACCACGAAGAGGTCTCCGGTCTCGAGCCGCGTCTCGACGCCGCCGAGCACGACCGTGCCCTCCCCCTCGAACACCTGCCAGACCGACGAACCGACCTCGTGGCGTTCGGGCGTCGAGATGCCCGGGCGCAGTCGGTGGAACTCGCAGCGGATGGTCGACATCACGTCGCCACCGGTGGTCGGGTTCACGAAGCGGATGGCGGCGTGCCCCTGTTCGAGCGTGGCGGGGAATCCCTCGTCCTCCAGTGCGAGCTGCTCGCGGAGCGCGGCATCCGTGTGCTCCCAGCGATAGGCGCTGAGCGGCGAGCTCACCTTGTTTTGCAGCACCGACATCGGGCGGAGCCCCGGATGCGCCCACAGGCGTTCGGCGCGCGACACCGGCGGCGACGCCTCGTCCGTCACGCGTTCGGAGCCGAACTCGAAGAACCCGACATCCATCTGGCTGGCGAAGGGGATGTCGAGCCCGTCGATCCAGGCCATCGGGTTCGGCGTGTCGTTGTGGTGACCGTGGAAGTTCCAGCCCGGCGTGAGCAGCAGGTCGCCCCGCCGCATCGCGACCGGGTCGCCGTTGACCACCGTCCACACCCCCTCGCCTTCCACCACGAAGCGGAAGGCGTTCTGTGAGTGGCGGTGTTCGGGCGCCGTCTCGTGCCCGCCGAGGTACTGAATGGCGCACCAGAGCGTGGGGGTCACATAGCCCGTACCGGGCAGGCCCGGGTTGGTGAGACCGACCGCGCGACGCTCACCACCGCGACCGACGGGCACGAGTTCGCCCGAGCGCTCCGCGATGTCGAAGAGCGTCCTCCACCGCCACACGTGCGGCACCGCTTTCGGTGCCGGCGTCATGGGCATGAGGTCGTCGCGCTGCGTCCAGAGCGGGGCCATGTCGTTGGCCGCGAAATCGCGGTAGAGCTGTTCGAGTTCCGGCGTGTCGGCCGAACCGTCCATCTGCTGCATTGCATCCTCCTCGAGCGACTGTCTCGATAATACTCAGTACCCCAACGGTTGGGAAGACCCCGCGGGCCGGGCCCGAAGGCCCGGGGTCAGTTGGCCAGCCAGCCGCCGTCGACCGGCAGCACCGTGCCGTTCACGAACGACGCCGCATCCGAGCACAGCCACACCACGGCCTCCGCGATCTCCCGCGGCTGGCCGTACCGGTTCTCGACCGTTCGGGCGATGATTGTGTTCATGATCTCGGTCGGCACGGCGGCGGTCATCGGCGTCTGGATGGGCCCCGGGGCGACGGCGTTGATCCGCACCCCCGTGCCGCCGTGGTCGATCGCCGCCGCCTTGGTGAGCCCGGCCACGGCATGCTTGCTGGCGGTGTAGGCCACCTGGCCTCCGGCGCCCACGAACGACCAGATCGACGCCGTGTTGACGATTGCGCCCGACCCGGCCGCGAGCATCTGTCGCAACTCGTACTTCATGCCGTAGAACACGCCGCCCAGGTTGATCCGGAGCACGCGGTCGAAGTCGTCCTCGTCGAGGTCGGGCACCGGCCCCACGATCGAGATGCCGGCGTTGTTGTGCGCGTAGTCGAGTCGACCGAACCGCGTCACGGCCTGGTCGACCACGTCGCGCACCGCCGCGGGGTCGGAGATGTCGGCGACGACCGGCAGCACCTCGGCACCCAGGGTCTCCACGGCGGCCACGGTCTCGTCGAGCCCCGCCCGGTCGGTCACCACCACCCTCGCGCCACGGCGGGCGAACGCCAGGGCGCTCTCGGTGCCGATGCCACCGGCCGCCCCGGTGACGAGGGCCACTTTTCCGTCGAATTCAGACATCCGCTTCTCTCCTCGCTCGTCGTCGACCGGGTCAGCTCGCGACGCCGGCGGTGACGCGATCGCGCACGGCGTTGAGAGTGGTGCGGACGGCGGCGAGGTAGTCGCCCTGCATCTGCGCGCCGTACTCGCGCTCCTGGTCGCTGCCGGGCTCGACGCCGTCGAACACGATGCGGAAGGTGAAGGTGAGCTGGTCGTCGCCGTTCTCGTCGACACCGATCTCGTTGTCGATGGTGCCGCGGGCCGAACCGTGCGTGCGCACGAAGTGCACTAGCTTCTTGGGGTAGAAGGTCACGACCTCCCGCACGGGACCGTTGTGCACGATGTCGCGCACGAGGCCTCCTTCGAAACGCTCGACCACCGTGCAGGCCGTGATGGCCTCGACGTAGGGCAAGGGGTTCTCTGCCTTCTCGACCAGCCCCGCCCAGACATCGTCGACGGTCAGGATCGGGAGGGTTCCGTCGTTCATCGGGATGCTCTTAGTGAGTTCGATCATTGTTCACTCCATCGTAGAAAGCCGCCACGCCGTCGTGGCCGGACCGGATCGTTGTACCGGCACTCTACCCGTCTCGCGTCAATGTGTCTACACTTTATTGGATGGCGGTACGACCTCGTTCGGTCGACGGCTGTATACACTAAGTACGCGCGACAGCGCCGATTCGAATCAGACAGGATGCACGATGCCGGTTCGCACCGACGAGGGGTACGAGAAGCTCTCGATCCCCACGTTCACGAAGACCCGCGACACGAGCGACCAGATCCACGCCTACCTCCGCCACCTCATCATCGACGAGGTGCTCCCGGCGGGAAGTGAGCTGAACCAGGCCGAGCTCGCCCGACGCATGGGCGTCTCGCGCATCCCGATGCGGGAGGCCTTCCGGATGCTGCAGCAAGAGGGTCTCATCGACGTGCAGCTGAACCAGCGTGCCGTCATCCGCGAACTCGACGCCCACGAGGTCGACGACCTGTACGGCACGCGCATCGCCCTCGAGTCGCTCGGGGTGCGGATCACCTCCGGCCACCTCACCGAGGCGGAGGACGCGAGCGCCAGCACGCTCCTGCAGCTGATGCGCGACTCCGTGGCGAGTGGCGACATGGCGGCCTGGGTCGCGGCGCACCGGCGCTTCCACTCGGTGTGCACCATCCGAGCCGGCGAGCCGCTCGCCCGGCTCATCCTGAGCTACTCCGAGCGCACCGAGCGCTATCTGCGATTCGCCCAGCTCGCCCACCCGGGCGCCTTCGGGTCGGCGGAGCTCGAGCACCAGGCCATCCTCGACGCCCTGCGCAGCGGCGACGCCGCTCGGGGCGGAGCCCTCATGGCCGAGCACCTCTCGCACACAGCGCGGATCGTGCTCGCCGACCTCGGAAGCACCGACGAAGCAGGCTCGACCATCACCGAGGCCTTGGCGATGTCGACCGGCGCCGAAACGGGAACGCGCCCGGGCGTGGGGCCCGGGCGCGCGTCGTTCGACGGCCGACCGATCGACTGACCCGACCAGCCGAGTGCCGATCGGGTCAGTGCATGATCGGTTCAGTGCTCGATCACGTCAGTGCACGATGAGGTCGGGGTTCACCGGCCCCCAGCTGTTCACCGCGATGGCGTCAACCTCCCAGGTGCGCGGGTACTGAGGGAACTCGTTGTGCCACGGTCGCGGCTCGAAGTACCCCTTCGACTCGTCGATGATCTGATCGAGCTGGGTGAAGAGCTCGATCATGTTGCCATCGGGGTCTTTGTGGTACGTGAAGATGTTGTGGCCGGGGCCGTGCCGCCCCGGGCCCCAATCGAGCCGGTACTCGTACGACGCCAGGTGGTCGAGCATGGTCTGCAGGTGGTTCAGATCGCGCATCTCGTAGGCGATGTGGTGCATGCCCTGCTTGATCGACGACTCGAGGAAGTTCGCGGCGTGGTGGTCGGAGTTGCAGCGGAGGAACACGAAGAAGTCGCCGATGGTGTCCGACCATTTGAATCCGAGCAGGTCTTTGTAGAAGCTCTCGAAGGTGCCGAGGTCGGGCACGAAGGCGGCGACGTGGCCGAGCTTGGTGGGTCGGATGGGCGTGTACCCGGTGACCCCGCTCCCCGATTGCCCGTCGAACAGGTGGATCGGCGTGCCCGTTAGCGGCTCGTTCAGCACCAGCACGTCGGGAGTCGACGGGGCGATGTCGCTGCGCCGCTCGGTCTCATAGCCGGCCTCGCGGAGCCGCCGCTGCGCATCCGCCAGGTCTTCGAAGATCTCATAGCCCACGAAGCTCCTCGGCACGACAGCGCCGCTCTTCAGCACCACCGAGTGGTGGTCGAAGGTGGTGGTGAGGAACGCCTCGTCACTCCCCTTCTCGACGAGCACGAAGTCGAGCACGTTCGTGTAGTAGTCGACCATGCGATCGAGATCGGTCGTCTCGAAGCCGACGTAGCCGAGCTTGGACACCGTGACGGGCGTGCCGCCGGGCGGACGAACGCGATTTTCACTCATGGGATTGTTCCTGTCTGTCGAGAGCTTCCTTGCTGTCGAGCAATAGTGTATACACATTAGCAGCGAGACGTCAACGTATCATTCAGCCATGTCTAGCACTCCCTCCGAGTTGCCCCCCTACGCGATCGAATCGGTCGACAACGCTCTGCGCCTGCTGCTGCTGTTCCAGAACCGGCAGAAGCTCCGGGTGAGCGACGTCAGCGAGGAACTCGGCATCGCACGCTCGACCGCCCATCGACTGCTGGCCACGATGGCCCATCGCGGGTTCGTGTTCCAGGAGCGGGGCTCGAAGGGGTACTACCTCGGTCGCGCCCTGCTCGAGATCGGGCTCTCGGCCTCTGGGCACCAGGGCATCCGGAGGGCGGCCCGCCCGCATCTCGAGCAGCTCGCCGAGGTGACGCACGAGACCGCCAGCCTGATGGTGCTGGAGGGCGGGGGCAGTCGGTTCATCGACAGTATCGAGAGCGACCAACTGGTGCGGGTCGCCTCGCGCACGGGAACGCTGCTGCCAGCCCAGGCCTCCTCCGGCGGCAAGGTGCTGCTGGCCGAGCTCGACGAGACCGAGCTGCGCACTCTCTTCGCCTCGGGGTTCAACGCGCTCACGACGCAGACCATCACCAACTGGTCCGACCTGCTGAGCGAGCTGAAGGTGGTGCGCGACCGCGGGTACGCCACCAACCGCGGCGAGACACTCACCGGTCTCCGCGCGATCGCCGTGCCGGTGCGCGACCACGAGGGCCGCACGATCGCATCGCTCGCCCTGAGCGTGCCCGACCAGCGGGTGGCGCTCTCCGCGCTCGAATCGTTCCTGCCCGACCTGCGAGCGACGGCGGAGGCGATTTCCTTAGATCTCTAAGTATTCCGCACAGGAGAATTTTTAACTAATAATTCTTCCTGCGACAACAGTACGCCTACCATCGTGCCAACAGTCACAGGAGGAACAATCATGGACGGATCCACCGCTCTCATCGCCGGAGGCGGCATCGGCGGGCTGACCCTCGCCCTCGAGCTGCACGCCGCCGGCATCCCGTGCCGGGTCTTCGAAGCAGCACCGGAGCTGCGACCGCTCGGCGTCGGCGTCAACATCCTTCCCCACGCGTCGGCGGTGCTCGACGGGCTGGGGCTTACCCCCGCGATGGCCGAGATCGCGATCGAGACTATCGAGTCGGGGTTCTTCAACCGCTTCGGCCAGGAGATCTTCACGGAGCCCGCCGGCAAGCGGGCCGGGTACGACCACGCCCAGTGGAGCGTGCACCGGGGCGACTTCCAGATGATGCTCTACCGCACCGTCGTCGAGCGACTCGGCGAGGACGCCGTGCAGCTCGATCACAAGCTCATCGGTTTCGAGCAGGACGCGGACGGCGTCACGGCGCACTTCCAGTCGCTCGCCACGGGCGAGCCGCTCCCCTCGGCCCGCGGCGGCATCCTCGTCGGCGCCGACGGGATCCACTCGGCGGTGCGCAAGCAGCTCTACCCGAACGAGGGCCGCCCGCGCTACTCGGGCATCAAGATGTGGCGCGGCACATCGGTGGCCCCGGCCTTCCTGAGCGGCGCCACGATGGTGCGCGCCGGCTGGCTGCAGGACGGCAAGCTCGTCATCTACCCGATCCGCGAGAACGTCGACGGCCAGGGCAACCAGCTGGTCAACTGGGTGGCCGAACTCGAGACCGACTTCGAGGCCGACCGCAACTGGGGAGCGCGCGGCGACCTCGAAGAGTTCATCGGCGCGTTCGAGGACTGGACCTTCGACTGGCTCGACGTGCCCGCGCTCATCCGCTCCTCGGAGGCCATCTTCGAGTACCCGATGGTCGACCAGGATCCGCTCGAGCAGTGGACCTTCGGACGCGTGACCCTGCTCGGCGACGCCGCGCACCCCATGGTGCCGCGCGGCTCGAACGGGGCAGGCCAAGCCATCCTCGACGCCCCGGTGCTCCGCCGCTTCCTCGAGACGGCCGCCAGTCCCGCCGAGGCACTCGCGCAGTACGAAGCCGTGCGGCTGCCGGCCACCACGGCCGTGGTGCTGAAGAACCGCGACACGCCGCCCGACGCCATCCTCCGCGAGGTCTGGGAGCGCACCGACGACAAGCCCTTCGACGACATCGGAACGGTCATCTCGCACGACGAGCTGGTGGCGCTGTCGAACTCGTACAAGACCGTGGCCGGCTTCGCCGTGCCCGTCGGCGGTGACGGCGAATGAGCACGTCCGACGGCACTCCGGCGGGCGCGCCCGTCGGCCCGCCCGTGGTCGTCATCACGGGTGGCGCCCGCGGCATCGGCGCTTCCCTGAGCCGCGACTTCGCCGAGGCCGGTGCCCGGGTCGCCATCGCCGACGTGCTCGACGAGGAGGGTGTCGCGTTGGCGTCGGCCCTCACCGCCGACGGCCGTGAGGCCTTCTTCCGCAGTACCGACGTCACGAGCGCGGAGTCACTCGACGCGCTCGTGGCCGAGACCGTCGAGCGGTTCGGCCGCATCGATGCGCTGATCAACAACGCCGCCATCTACCAGGGGTTGGGGGGCAAGACACCGTTCTCCGAGATCTCCCCCGAGCTCTGGGATCGCGTGATGTCGGTCAACGTGAAGGGCGTCTGGCTCGCCACGCGCGCCGTCTACGAGACGATGAAGGCCCAGGGCTACGGCCGCGTGGTGAACGTCGCCTCAGCCACCGTGCACACCGGCGTGCCCTTCTTCGCGCACTACACCGCGTCCAAGGGCGCGGTGATCGCGCTCACCCGCTCGCTGGCGAAAGAGGTGGGCCGCGACGGTATCACGGTGAACGCCGTGGCACCGGGGCTGGTCGACAACGAGTCGTCGGCCGCGCTCAACGACAAGAGCTACTTCCCGGTGCTGGCGCAGATGCGCGCCATCCCTCGCAGCATGCTGCCCGACGACCTATCGGGTGTCATGAAGTTCCTCACGTCGCCCGCCAGCGATTTCGTGACCGGCCAGACCATCGTGGTCGACGGGGGCGTCGCGTTCTCCTGACCGAGCGCCCCTCACCCCACGAGGAAGGCCCCGCAGCATCCTCCGGCTGCGGGGCCTTCCTCGTGGAACGTTTTCCTCTAGGGGGCGCTAGATCTGCGCCTGCATGTCGGTGCGGTCGGCGATGATCTGGAGCTCGGTCGACTCGTCCACCGAGATCTCGCCGTGGCCGCGACCCACGCCGCTCTGTTTGAACCCGCCGAACGGCATCGACGCATCCGACGCCCCCACCCGGTGCACGTTCACGAACACGGAGCCGGCCTGGATGCGCCGGGCCAGCCCGAAGGCGTGCTCGGTGTCGTCCGACCAGACCGAGGCCGCGAGTCCGTACTCGCTGTCGTTCGCGAGCGCGACCGCCTCCTCCTCGCTGTCGAAGGGCAGGATGGGCACCGCGGGCCCGAACTGCTCCTGCTGCACCAGCGGGGAGTGCTGGTCGAGGCCCGACACCACGGTGGGCAGCATGAAGAAACCGTCGGTCTCCTCGACCCCCTCGTACCGGCCCGCCGGTCGCACGCTAGCCCCCTCGCGCCGGCTCGCCTCGACGAGTTCCTTCACCGTGTTCAGCTGCGCCTTGTTGTTTAGCGGGCCCATCGAGACGGCCGGGTCGAGCCCGAAGCCCACCACGAGCTCGTCCGCCGCCGCGGTGAACGCGTCGACGAATTCGCTGTAGCGCGAGCGGTGCACGTAGAGGCGCTTCGGGGCGTAGCAGACCTGCCCCGACGTCATGAAGGCACCGCGCAGGATGCCCTGCACCAGTCTGTGGTTCACGGTCGCGCTCTCGAGCACGATGGCGGGGTCGTTCCCGCCGAGCTCGAGGCCGAGGCTCTTGAGATTGCTGCTGGCGTCGCGCATGATGGTGCGCCCGGTCTCGGTGCTGCCGGTGAAGCTCACCCGCCTGACTTTCGGATGCGTGGTGAGCGCCACGCCGACTTCGCCACCGGAGCCGGCCACCACCGAGAGCACACCCTCGGGCAGTTCCTGCACGAGGCGCTGCAACGTGGCCGAGAGGGCCAGTGGGGCGTTCTCGGGCAGCTTCACCACGACGGTGTTGCCGGCCAGCAGGGCCGGTGCGTACATCAGCGTGGCCAGGAGCACGGGGTAGTTCCAGGGCACGATCACTGCGACCACGCCCATCGCCACGCGGCGCTCGATGATGCGGCCGCGCGCGTCGTCGAGCACGGTCTCGCGCTCGACATAGTCGGCCAGGCCTGCGTAGTAGCGGATGGTCTTGGCGGTGTTCGTGATCTCGGCCGTCGCATCCGCCAGCACCTTGCCGTGCTCACGGGTGAGGAGCTCGGCGATAGCGGCCCGCTCGAGGTCGATGGCGTCGGCCGCGCGGAACAGGGCGGCGGCGCGCTCGTGCGCACCGAGGCCCGACCACGACGGGAAGGCGGCATACGCCCGGTCGACGGCCTCCTCGGCCACGGCGGCGCGGCCGCGGGTGAGCACCCCGACCTCCTCCACGAGGCGGGCGGGGTTCCGCACCGAGAACGGTTCGCCGACGTGCGTCGTGGCGGCGCGGACCGGCGGGGTGAGAGTGCTGTCGGGCATGGTTGTTGTCCTTCGCTCGGGCGGGATCGGCTAGGAGACGTCGATCGTGACGACGGGGAGGGAGTGGCCGGCCGGGCGCTCCCGGCCGTCGGCGGGTACGGTGCGGATGACGCGCGACACGCAGCAGCACATCTTCGTGGCGGCGTTCTGCTGCCGCTCGCTGTAGAACACGTCGCGGTGATCGATTGTGCCGTCGAGCTCCAGCACGCGCACCTCGCAGAGCCCGCACTCTCCCTTGCGGCAGTCGAACATCATGTCCACGCCGGCGGATTCGAGGGCCTCGAGCATCGACCGACCGGTCGGGATGGTGGCTTCGACGCCCAGGCGCGGAATGCGCACCACGAACTCCTCCGGGTCGAACCAGCCGCTGTTGCCGAAGGTCTCGTAGCGGAGGTTCGGGTACGACAGGCCGCTGTCGGTCCACTGTCGGCGCACCGCATCCATCAGCCGGATGGGGCCGCACATGTAGAGCTCGGTGTGCACGTCGAGGCCGGCCAGCAGGGCGGGCACCTGCAGGGAGGTATCTTCGTCGTCGACGTGCACCACGAGGTTCTCGCCGTGCTCCTCGCGCAGCGGCTCGAGGTAGGCCATCGCCTCGCGGCTGCGGCCCGCGTAGACCAGCGTGTAGTCGGCGCGCGCGTCCTTGAGGGTGCGCGCCATGTTCACGAGCGCGGTCACACCGATGCCCCCGGCCAGCAGCACGTACCGTTTCGCCCCGATGCGCAGCGGGAAGTTCTGCAGCGGCTGCGTGATCTCGAGCCGGTCGCCCACGGCCAGACCGTGCATGTACACCGAGCCGCCACGCGACGCGGGCGCCTTGAACACCGTGATGGTGAGGCGGGTGCCGTCGTCGCTCGACTCGACGATCGAGTACGACCGCTTGTCTTGCTCGCCGTCGATGACGACCTTGAGGTCGACGTGCGAACCCGGCTCCGCGCGCTTGGGCAGCTGCGGCTCCAGCACGATGCGCTGGATGTCGATCGCCACCTGGTCGATCGCGACGACGGAGGCGTGCTGCCAGACCTCTACGTTCGTGGCTGCCACGGTGCCCCCTCGGCTTCCAGTGCGCGCTCGATCAGGCGACGGATCCACATGCCGCCGGCGTCGATGTTGAGGTTGTAGAACTCGTAGCTCGGCATGGCGTCGATGGCCACCTGTTGCGCGTTCAGCATCGCGGTGTCTTCGCGGAACACCCCCGCGATGCCGTCCTTGATCTGCGTGGTGAGCTTCTGGCTGTCAAGCAGGTAGTTGCGCATCCAGGCCCAGAAGTAGCGGCTCGTGGTGTCGGTCGAGGGCGAGATGGTGTTCATCACGTACCCGTTGATGCCCTGGCTGCGATCGCCCTCGGGCGCACCTGTGCCGGTCTTCGCCACTCCCACGTCGATGCAGATGGTGGAGGGGAACTCGTACCGGATGATCTGCCAGCGGTCGACGTTGCCCTCGAACCCGGGGAACTTCGCGTTCATCTGCCCGCGCATGAACGGCACCGGCTCGATGTCGATCATCCAGCGCGAGAGCGTCACGCTGTTCGCGCCGTGGGTCACGATGAAGTCGGACGAACTGATGTTCTTGCCGCCGATGCTCGAGGTGTGGATGAACTCCTCGTGCGTGAGGTCCATCAGGTTGTCGAGCACGAGCTGGTAGTTGCAGTCGAGGTCGATGGTCTCGCCGTCGCCCGCCCACTTCGGGTCGTCCATCTGATGCATATCGGGGATCTTGTCGGGGTCGGCCAGCAGCGGGTCGCCGAGCCAGACCCAGATGAAGCGGTACCGCTCGACCGCGGGGAACGAGGGCACCGTGGCGCTGGGGTTCAGCACCTCCTGCGCGGGCATCGAGACGCAGCGCCCGGCCGAGTTGTAGACGATGCCGTGATACGGGCACTGGATGCCGTCTTTCCCGACGACCTTGCCCATCGAGAGGGGCGCGAGCCGGTGCCAGCAGGCATCCGCGAGCGCCACCACCTCACCGTCTTCGGTGCGGTAGAGCGCGAGCGGCTGGTTGGCCACCCGCACGGCGAGGGGCTTCCGCACCACCTCGCGGTCCCACGCCGCGACGTACCAGGCGTTCAACGGGAAGCGGAGGGTCTTGTTGGTGGTGGAGCTGGTGGATTCGACGATCGTCATGAGATCTTCCTCTCGAGTACCGGCGGTTTCGGTGGAGCTGGTCAGTCGACCGTGAGGGCGACGCGGCCGACGTTGCCCCCGCTCTCGACGTACTGGTGGGCGGCGGCGGCGTCGGTGAGCGAGAAGGTGCGGTCGACGACGCT
Source organism: Herbiconiux sp. VKM Ac-1786 (assembly GCF_015350805.1). Classification (GTDB taxonomy): domain Bacteria; phylum Actinomycetota; class Actinomycetes; order Actinomycetales; family Microbacteriaceae; genus Herbiconiux. The sequence continues at coordinate 989,095 of NZ_JADKSG010000001.1, forward strand.
CCGGAAGCCCGCCGACACCTCGCCCCAGGCCTTCTTCGCCGAGTTCAGGTTGCTCGAACGCACCCCCACCACCCGCTGGCCGAGCGAGTACAGGCGCTGCAGGTTGATCGGCACCTGGTGGCCGAGGAAAGCTCCGGAGCTGACGACGGTGCCGCCGGGGGCGAGCACCTCGAAGCCGTGCTCCCAGATGAGCGGGGCTCCGAGGTTGTCGACGATGACCTGGGCCCCCTTGCCGCCGAACGCCTCGCGCACGCGGTCGGGGAAGTCGCCGTCGATGGCGTCGAGCACGTGGGTGAAGCCGAGTTCGCGCAACCGCTCGCGCTTGCTCTCGTGCCGGGAGGTCACGATCACGTCGGCACCGAGGTGCTTGGCGAGGAGCGCCGTGGTCGACCCGAGCGCGCTCGTGGCGCCCTGCACGATCACCCGGGTGCCGGGGCCCACTCCCCCGGCGCGGTCGAACTGGTTCATCGCCACCCCGCCCGCGAGCGCCACCGACACGGCCTCGACCGGGTCGATGTCGGCGGTCACCGGGAGGAGGTTCGCGGCGGGCACCCGACTGTACTGGGCGTACGCGCCCTGGCGGTGGGTGCCGATGATCGCCACGCTCGAGGCCAACTCGCCGAACCCGGCGAGCACCATCTCGTCATCCGCGGGCACGACCACGGGGAACACGGCGACGCGGTCGCCCACGCTCACCCCGTCGACCCCGGGCCCCACCGCGGCGACCGTGCCGGCGTGCTCGGCGCCGAGCACGTGCGGGAACTGGAAGGTGGCGTACGGATGCTTGCCCGAACGGGCCACGATGTCGAGCAGGCGCCCGACACTGACGGCTCCGACGCGCACCAGCACGTCACCCGGCCCGGGCTCCGGCACGGGCATCGATTCCGGCTTCAGCACCTCAGGACCACCGAACTCCCGGAAGACGACCCCCGTCATCTCGCTCGGCACACTCTGCACGGCGGGCCAGGCGACGGCGGTCACGACGCCACCACCGTGTTCGTCAAGCGCCCCACACCCTCGACCTCGGCCACGATCACGTCGCCCACCGAGAGGAAGTCGCCTCGCGGCATCCCGACCCCCGCCGGTGTGCCGGTGAGGATGAGGTCGCCCGGCTCGAGCGTCAGCCACCGACTGGCCGCCGCCACCAGGCGGTCGACGTCGACCACCATCTGGGCGGTGGAGGAATCCTGTTTGGTGACACCGTTGACCGTCAGCGTGACGGCCAGGTTCTGCGGGTCGGCGATGGTGAAGGCCGGCACGAAGCCGGGGCCGATGGGGCAGAACCCGTCGAGGCTCTTATGCGCCACCCAGTCCCAGGCGAAGGCCGGGAACACCGATTCGGTGCGCTTGAAGTAGCCGCGCGCCGAGATGTCGTTCGCCACGAGGTAGCCGGCCACGTGCGACCGGGCCTCCTCGACCGGCACGTCACGGCAGCGGTCGGCGATCACCACCGCCAGCTCCGCCTCCCAGTCGAGCTTCGGATCGGGGCGGCCCGGGTAGGGGATGCCGTCGCCGTCGCCGATGACCGTCGTGGTCGGCGACTTGAGGAAGAAGAAGGGCTCGGCCTCGGGGTCGGGCCGGTCGGTGCCCATCTCGGCAGCGTGGTCGTAGTAGTTCGCGCCCGCGCAGATGATCTTGTTCGGGAAGGTCAGCGGAGCGAGCAGCTTCGCGCCGTCGACGCGGCTGAGCGAGTCGGGATCGGTCGAGCGGAGGGCCTCGTTCCAGCGCGGCCAGTCGGCGAGCGCCGCCAGCAGGGTGGTGGGCCACTCCTCCGGAAGTTGGCGGATGTCGGCGCCGACCTGGAGTCCCAGTCGAGGCACGGTGTCGCCGGCGGTGTATTGAACGACCGACCATGCGGGCTGATTCATGACTTCTCCTATCGAACGCTCCATCGCGCTCCTTAAGTGTATACACAAAAGCCTGATTGACACAAGACGGGAGGTCGGCGGGGATTGTGATCATTAAGTGTAGACACATTGGTGAACGACTTCTATATTGGAGCCAGCCGATCCGAGGCCCTTCAGCAATGACGCTAATCCAGGAGACCGAAATGACCACTCTCAGCACCCTCAGCACGCACGATGTCTTCGCCGCGATCGATGCCAACAAGAGCGCCGAGTTCGCGGAACTCTTCACCCCCACCGGCCGCTTCACCTTCGCCAACGGCGATCCCATGGTGGGCCCGGAGGCGATCAAGGGCGGCGTGGAGTACTTCTACACGACCATCAAGGGGCTGCGGCACCAGGTCGTGCAGGAGTGGACCGTCGGGCACGACACGATCGTCGAACTCTCGGTCTCGTACGACCGCCACGACGGCGGCAACGTCACCATCCCGGTCACCACCATCTGGTCGGTCGACGACGAAGGCCGGTTCGAGGACTACCGCATCTTCGGCGATCTGACGCCTGTCTACGCCTGACGGCGCCGGAACGTCGTGGTGACGGAGCCGACCTTCTCGACCGACACCGTCACGGTGTCGCCCGACGCGAGGAAGGCTCCGTCGCCCGCCCCCACGCCCGCCGGCGTGCCGGTGAGGATGACGTCACCCGGCTCGAGCGTGGTGAGACGCGAGGCGAACGCGACCAGCTCCACCACCGAGAAGTGCAGGTCGGCGGTCGTGCCGTCCTGACGGAGCCGACCGTTCACCGTCGTGCGTACGGCGAGCGGCTCCTCCCCGAGCTCCCAGGCCGGCAGCAGGTAGGGCCCGATCGGGCAGAACCCGTCCTGGCCCTTGTGCGCCAGCCAGTCGAAGGCGAACGCCGGCCCGAGGGGCGTCGCCACGCGGAACGGCCGTCGCGCCGACACGTCGTCGGCCACGATGTACCCGGCGATGTGGGCGGATGCCTCCCCCGGCTCGATCCGCGAGGCCCGCACCCCGATCACCACCCCGAGCTCTGCCTCGAAGTCGAGGTTCACCTCCGGCCCGAGATCGGTCAGCACGGTTGCGCCGTCGCCGACGATCGCGCTGGCGGGCTTCAGGAACAGGTAGGGCTGCGCGCCCTCCGGTGGCGGCGGCAGCTTCATCTCGGCCATGTGGTCGGTGAAATTGGCCCCGGCGGCCAGGAGCTTGCCCGGCCGCTCGACCGCGGGCAGGTCGAGCACCGGGTCATCGGCGAGCTCCTCCCCGAGTTCGACGTGGCGCAGGGCCGCACTCGCAGCGGGCCAGGAACGCAGCAGCTCGTCGATGGTGAGATGCCGCACGGCCCGCGGCGCGCGATGGAACCGGCCATCGTGCTCGACGACGATCTGCCTCGAGCCGTCGACCGAGGCTTGGGCCAGTCTCATCCGGAGATCGTCTCGGCCGAGCGTGGCTGCGCCTCGACGGGCTTGCTCAACCAGGCCGCCGTGATCTGCGCGACCGACTCGGCCGCACGCTCGATGATCCGCTCGCGCGCTGCTGGACTGAGCCGGAATTCCGGGCCGGCGACGGTGATCGTCATCGGCGGCTGCCCCACCAGACCGAGGCCCACGGCGCAGGCCCAGACGCCAGGCTCGAGCTCCTGCTCGCTCGTCGACCAGCCACGTGCACCCGTGCGGTCGATCTCCACGAGGTCGGGCTGCGCGTCCTGGGGCAACACCTCGATCCTGCGCTGTCGCTCGTCATCTGACATCATGGCCAGCAGCATCCGCGTGGTGGCGCCCGCGCCGAACTCGAAGATGTGCCCCACCGGGAAGTCCAGGCGAAGGGCGTGCGGCGAGGGGATGCTCAGCATGCAGACCGCCACATTGCCGGCCTGCCGGGTCAGCATCACACTCTCCCCCACCTCCAGCGCCAACGCGTGCACGAACGGCGAAGCGATGGCCACCGCGTTCTGCACCACCATGGCGGCACGGGCGGTGGGCAGGATGCGCGGGGTCAGCTGCAACTGCGAGCCCGGGCCGTCTTCCAGCATGCCGAGCTCGCGGAAGAGCGCCGTGTAGCGGTAGATGCTCCCCATCGGCAGGCCCAGCAGCACGGCGAGATCGGCGGGGGTGTGTCGTGGCGACTCCGGAGTGAACGCGAGCAGCAGTTGCAGGGCGCGCCGGGCGCTCCCGACCCCGTGCGTCGTCTTGGTCTCATCGTCGATCGACACGATTCCCTCAGTCCTGCGGGGCATCCTGCGCCGCCGTGGGAAATTGTTGCACCTTGTGGATCAGTCGCCAATCACCGCGGAAGAGCGGGGTGATGACGTGGGTGCGCCAGCGCCACACGCCGTCGACCACCTCCCAGGTGGAGTCGAACCAGCAGGCCGACACCGTGTGGGCCAGCCCCTGCTCGTCCTGCGCGAAGAGGGTGAGGTAGTTCCGCGAGCGCAACAGGTCGTCACGCGCGGGATCGGGCTGCTCGATGGCGAGCGTCGAGAGCACGTGCTGGGTGCGCGAGTCCTCGCGCACCACGGTGCGCCCCCACTCGGCCGCGGCCTCGGGGCCGGGCGCCGAGGCGAAGTGATAGCGCCCGTGCGAGAAGAGCCGGCCGAGCCGTTCCCAATCCTTCGTGTCGGAAGCGATCGCGTATTCGAACAGCTGCCGTTCGATCTCGGCCCTGCCGTCGGTGCTGATCATGCGTCGATCTCCTCTCGTCCCCAGTAGCCCCGCTCCTTGCGGGATTCCGGCCAGCTCTCGCAGATGGTGCCGGTGAGTTGTGTGCGCAGACAGGTCGGCGGGTCGCACGGGCACCCGGCGGGGTCGTGCGCACCCGCCGCGGCGTCGCGCGCCCAGTCGGGATTGCCGAGCATCGGGCGTGCGAGGGCCACCGCCGCGACGAGGCCGCCGGCGATGAGGCTGTCCATCTTCTGCGGGTCGGTGAGGCCGCCGTTCGCGATCACGGGCACGCGCACGGCGGCCTGCAGTGCGATGGCGGTGCCGAGCTGGTGGCCCCACCGCCGCACCTCGCCCGGGGTGGAGATGCCGCGCAGCGTCTCGAAGGTCGAGACCGTCGGCAGGAAGAAGGCCGCGCCGAGCGACTCGAGACGGATGGTCAGTTCCACGGCTTCATGCAGCGTCCAGCCGTCGGCGACCGCCTCGTCGGAGAGCAGCTGCACACCCACAGGGCCGGCGTCGCCGAATCCGCGCTGCACCCGGTCGAAGGCCTCGAGCACGAAGCGGATACGGTTCTCGAACGACCCGCCGTAGGCATCCGTTCGCTGATTGGTGCGCGGGGAGAGGAACTGCGAGGGCAGGAAGCCCTGCGAGGCGTGAAGCATCACCCCGTCGAACCCGGCCTCGGCCAGGAGCGACGCCGCGCGCTCGAAGTGATCGAGCGTCTCACGGATGTCGTCGACCGTCATCTCGGTCGGAGTCACCACCCGGTCGCCGACCAGCCGGAATTCGAGTGCGGAGGGCGCGAGCCGCGGCTGGTCGTCGTAGCGGTCCCAAGGGCCGCCGTACCGGCCGGCGTGCCCGATCTGGGCGATCAGCAGAGCGCCCTCATCGTGCACGGCGTCGGCCAGGGCGCGGAGCCCGGGCAGTTTGTCGCGCGAATCGACGATGGTCTGCCGGGGCAACTGACGCCCGGCCTCGCTGATGGTGAAGTGCTCGGTCATGATCACCGAGGCGCCTCCCCGGGCGCGCCGGGCGTAGTGCTCGACCTCGGCCGTCGACACCGTGCCGTCGAGGTTCGCGTAGGCGACCGTCATGGGCGCGAGCCAGAGCCGGCTGGCCGCCTCGGCGTCACCGACGCGCACCGAGGAGAAGAGGGAGGGGAAGGCCGTACTCATCCGCTGAACACTCCCCCGTCGACGAAGATCGTCTTGCCGGTGATGAAGGAGGCGCGGTCGTCGAGCAGGAACGCGACCGCCGCCGCGATGTCGGCGGGAGTGCCGTGCCGACCGAGGGGCGGCAACGGCACGGTGTCGTCGTGGATGAACTCCGCGCTGAGCGGGGTGTCGGTCATGCCCGGCGCGACGGCGTTGACGCGGATGCCCACGGCGGCGAGCTCGGCGGCATACGCCTTCACGAGCATCCCGGCCCCGGCCTTCGAGGCGCTGTAGGGCCCGCGGTCGATCAACGGCCGCACCGCGCCGCCGGAGGTGATGGCCACGACGCTGCCGCGCTTGCCCCGGGTGACGAGGGCGCGCGCCGCGGCGCCGATGACGTTGAAGGTGCCGGTGAGATTCACGTCCAGCACCCTCTGCCAGGCCTCGGCCGACACCTCGAGGAGCGGGGTGAAGCCCTCGCGCCCCGGCCGCGCGGCCATGATGCCGGCGCTGTGCACGAGGTAGCCCTCGTCGGCGCCGGCGAACGCCTCGGCGAACACGCTCTCGCAGGCGGCCGCCGAGGTGACGTCCAGCCTCACCGGCGTCGCCGCTGCGCCGAGCTCGTCGGCCACGCGCTGCGCGTTCGCCTCGTCGATGTCGGCCACCACCACCGGCAGCCCCTGATCGATCAGGGTGCGCGCCACAGCGCGGCCGATTCCGCTGCCACCCCCGGTGACCACCGCCACCCTCGTCGGCTCGGCCGATGGGAACGCGCGTTCGTCTGATGGTGACGTCATTGTCTTCACCGATTTCCTTTCGGGGCTTGACCGAGAATCGCTCTCGCTCTATGTTTACACATCGTAAGAGTGATTTCTACATTGTAAAGATGGAGATTCACAGGCACCCATTCGAAGAAGAAAGGCGGATGCATGTTCACCATCACGCGCCGGTTCCCCGTCAACGAAGCCGGCCAGCCCCGTCTGGACCGCACCGACGTCTGGAAGGGTCTCGAGCAGAAGGCGCGCGACGCCACCCGGTTCGTCGCCCGCATGCAGGAGTGCGTCGTGATCGAGGACGTCGGTTACGAACTCACCCGCGACATCATCATCCGCGACGAGCCGCATCGCGAGCGCGTTACCTTCACCCCCGAGGTCGAGGTCGTGTTCGAGCGCATCGGCGGCAACACCACCGGGTACATCACGAACGAGATTCACGAGGAGGACGGCGAGCTCGTGCTGCAGTTCTCCTTCAACTTGGAGAAGGAGGGTCTGCCCGACGGCAGCGAGGCCGAGAAGGAGTACTTCGGCCGCGTCGAGGCGGAGTACGCCGACGCCATCGCCACGACCCTCGGTACCATCCGCGCCACCAAGAAGAACGCAGCCTGACCTCCCCTCCCCCTTCCCGCTGTGCCGCTCGACATCAAAGGAGATCCCCGAGCATGACTGCTTCAACGACGACGACCGTCAGGACTGACACCGAAAAACGAGAGCTCCGAAAGGTGCTCTGGTCGGCCTGGCTCGGCACCGCCATCGAGTTCTACGACTTCGCCCTCTACACGGCCATGGCCACCCTGGTGCTCGGGCCGCTGTTCTTCAACAACCTCGATCCGCTGGTCGCGACCATCGCGTCGCTCAGCACCTTGGCCCTCGGCTACATCGTGCGCCCGCTCGGCGCGATCATCTTCGGCCACTTCGGCGACCGCCTGGGCCGGAAGGTCTCGCTGGTCGTGACGATGCTCCTGATGGGAGGAGCGACCACCGCGATCGGTCTGCTGCCTACCCTCGACCAGATTGGGCAGCTCGCTCCCATCCTCCTCATCGTGCTGCGCATCCTGCAGGGCATCGGGGTGGGCGGTGAATGGGGAGGTGCCGCGCTGATGGCGTACGAGCACGCGCCGAAGGAGCGCCGCGGCTTCGCCGGCAGTGTCGTGAACGCAGGCACTCCGGCCGGCGTCGTGCTTGCATCCGGTGTGCTCGCCCTGTTCCTGCTGCTCCCGGCCGATCAGTTCAACTCCTGGGGCTGGCGCGTGCCGTTCCTGCTGAGCGCCCTGCTCGTGGTGTTCGCGCTCTGGATCCGGTTGAAAGTCTCGGAGTCGCCGGTGTTCCTGCAGGAGGTCAAGGAGAACGGGCGGGATCGCGTGCCGCTGCTGCGCGTGCTGAAGAGCCCGTTCGGCGCCATCCTCACTCTGCTGGTGGCGGTGTCGCCCTTCGTCTACAACTCCCTGGTGAACAGCTTCGGCCTGCTCTGGGCGGTCGAGGGCGGTCAGCTCCAGCGCTCCGACGTGCTCTTCGCGCAGACCATCGCAGCGCTGGCCAACATCCCGCTCGCGCTGTTCTTCGGCTGGCTCTCCGACCGCGTGGGCCGCAAGCTCGTGATCGGCGCCGGCATGGTGGGGGCCGCCCTCTACTCGATGGTCTTCCTCCTCCTGCTGCAGTCGGGGAACCTCGGGCTGACAGTTCTGGCCTACGTGGGTGCCGTCGTGTTCATGGCCGCGATGTTCGGGCCCATCTCGGCGTTCATCAGTGAGCTATTCAGCGCCAAGGCGCGCTACACCGGAGCCTCGCTGGGCTACCAGCTGGCCTCGACCATCGGTGGCCTCGCGCCGGCGATCTTCTCCTCCTTCCTGGTGGCGGGCCTCGGCCAGACCGCCGTCTGGGTGTCGGCCGTCATGCTCGGCATGGGGCTGCTCAGCCTGATCTTCCTCCTCATCGCCCGCCCGTACCGCACGGTCGTGGAACCCGCGGCCCCGGCCTCGGTACCCGTGGGGGCCTAGCAGAAATGGAGTCGATCATCACGAACCCTGTCACCTCCGCCACCGCTCCGACCGCCACCTCGACGGTTCGGGTCAACACCATCGGCTACGTCGCCTTCGACACCCCCGACGTGGAGCGCCTTACCGAGTACTACACCTCGGCGCTCGGCTTCACGCTCGTCGATGGCGACGGTCGCTCGGCCTACCTCTCGGCCGACGGCAGCAACCACGCCGTCGTGCTGAACCAGGCCGACGAAGCCCGAGCCCGCGCCCGTGTGGGGTACCGTGTCGACGGTTCGCTCGACGACGCGGCGACCCGGCTGACCCGGGCCGGCTACCAGGTGGAACGACGAACGGATGTCAGCCCCACCGAGACGACGGTGCTCGCGCTGGCCGAGCCGCAGACGGGCATGCCCATCCATCTGTACGACTCGTCAGTGGAGATCGCCCGGCCCGGAACCGATGCCGTCGCTCCCACGAAGCTGGGGCACGTCGCGGCCTACGTGCCGAGCCTGGACGCGATGCAGTCCTTCTACGAAGAGCTGCTCGGCTTCCAGTGGTCGGACACCATCGGCGACTTCTTCGTGTTCATGCGCTGCAACACCGACCACCACGCGGCGAACTTCATGAAGAGCGACAAGTACTCCGGCATGCACCACGTGGCCTATGAGATGCGCGACCTCACGCACCTGCAGAACATGCTCGACCACCTTGCCTCCCGCGAGGTGCGGCTGGAGTGGGGCCCCGGCCGCCACGGCCCGGGTCACAACATCTTCACCTACCACCGCGACCCCGACGGCAACGTCATCGAGCTCTTTACCCAGCTCGACGTGATGGACGACGCGACCGGCAATTATGAGCCGCGCCCGTGGCACGACGGAGTGCTGCAGTACCCCCGCACCTGGGAGGCTGACCTCAAGGCCCAGAACAGCTGGGGCCCGGGCAACCCGGCTATGAGGGACCGGTGAACTCGGCCGGCCGCGACCGGTCGGCCGAGTTCGCCGGCCGGGTCGCGCTCGTCACGGGCGCGGCCGGTGGCATCGGCCGCGCCAGCGCCCTGGAGCTGGCTGCCCGCGGCGCTGCCGTGATGGTGGGCGACATCGACGAGCGCGGGGAGGCGACGGCCCGCGAGATCCGCGAGGCGGGCGGCCTGGCCGCCTCCGTCGTCGTCGACGTCGGCGACGCCGAGAGCGTGCACGCGATGGTCGACGCGACGATCGCGGAGTTCGGCCGGCTCGACTTCGCGCACAACAACGCGGGCGTGTCGGCGATCGGGCGCACGGCCGACCTGGAGCCCGAACAGTTCGAACGCGTCATCCGCGTCAACCTTCTGGGGGTGTTCCACTGCATAAAGTACGAGATCCCCCGGATGCTCGAGGTTGGCGGTGGCGCGATCGTCAACACCGCCTCGATGTGGGCGTTCACCGGGTCGGCGGGCAAATCGGCCTATGCCGCGAGCAAGCACGGGGTGGCGGGGCTCACCCGCACGGCCGCCGTGGAGTACGGGGCGGAGGGGCTGCGGATTAACGCCGTCGCGCCGGGCCCGATCGAGACCGCCATGACCCGAGCCGCCCCCGACGACCTGATGGCGCGCATCGTCGAGCACACCGCGGTGAAGCGGATTGGCGCCCCCGAGGAGATCGCACGCGCCGTCGCCTGGCTGTGCTCCGACGAGTCGAGCTACGTCAACGGCACCGTGATGCCGGTCGACGGCGGATGGCTCGCTTCGTGACCGCACTCCCCTCCCGCCCCGTCACGACGATCGACGAGCTGCTCGCGGCGCATAACATCCAGCAGCTCGCGCTCGACTACGCCCTCGCGCACGACTCCCGCGACCTCGACGCGATGGAGCAGCTGTTCGTCCCCACCGACCTCGAGGTCGACTTCCCCCGTTTCACCGGGCGCATCCTGCTGCGCTCCCTGCGGGCGTACTTCGAGGTGGCGGGGCCCACCATCCTCTTCGTCACGAACCACCGGCTGGAACTCGTCGAGCCCGACTCGGCCCGCGGCACCGTCTCGTGCTTCGCGCAGCTCGAGGTCGACGGCCGCTTCGTGCAGCAGGCCATCCAGTATCGCGACGAATACGTGCGGAACGACGGCGTGTGGCGATTCCTCACGCGGGAGCACCTGCTCTGGTACGGGGTCGAGGAGCCCACGAACCCCTACCGGCAGCCGAAGTCGCAGTGGCCGGCCGAGGTCACCGGTCGCGGCAGCCTGCCCGAGGACTTCGACTCGTGGCGACGCTACTACGGGATCGCGGAGGCCCCGACCGGCCACTACCGGGGCCGGAGCACCCCTGCGTGACGGGCGCGCTCTGGAACCACGAGACCGCCGTGCTCGACGACGAACTGCGGCTGCATTACGTGATTGCAGGCTCGGGCTCCCGTGTGGTGCTGCTGCTCCACGGCTACCCGCAGACCTGGTGGTCGTGGCACAAAGTCATCCCGCTGCTCACGGGCGCGGAGTTCCGGGTGATCGCCCCTGACTACCGGGGAGCCGGCGCGAGCACGAAGCCCGCCTCGGGCTACGACAAGCTCACCCTGGCCGGCGACCTCCACACCCTCGTACGGGAGCATCTCGGCATCACCGACCCTGTCACGATCGTGGGCCACGACATCGGCCTGATGGTCGGGTTCGCCTTCGCCAGCCGTTTCCCGGCGGATGTCGCGGAGCTCGTGCTGGTCGACGCCCCCCTCCCGGGCACCGCCGCCTTCGACGAGGCCCGGGCGGAGCCGAACCTCTGGCACTTCGCCTTCCACGCGTCGCGCGACTTCCCCGAGATGCTGACGGCCGGCCGCGAGGAGGCGTACATCCGCGCCTTCATCACGACCCGGCTGCTGAATGCGGGAGCGATCTCGCCCGACGACATCGACCGCTACGCGGCGGCCTACGCGTTGCCCGGTGCGATGCGGGCCGGGTTCGAGCTGTACCGCGAGTTCGCGAACGACGGCGCGGCCAACCGCGCCTTCCTCGCCGCCCACGGCAAGCTCACCACGCCCGTGCTCGCCGTGGCCGGCGATCGCGGCGGCAGCCACTGGAGGATGCAGCGCATGGCCGAGGAGGTCGCGACCACGGTGACCTATGCCGCGGCCCCCGGCTCCGGCCACTGGGTACCCGAGGAAGCCCCGCAGTTCCTGGCCGACGCCGTGATCCACTTCGTGGCCGAGAACCGTCACTTGTAGGTGGAGTCGGCGTCGGGCTGACCGTAGAAGCCGGTGGGCGCATCCGGGATGCCGTAGAAGGCTCGCCACGACGGCAGGTCTTCGGGCAAACTGCCGCGACCAGTGGCTTCGGCGGGCCACTTCGTGTTCGGCTGGTCGAATGGGCGCTCAGGCAGCTCGATGCCGTACCAGAGCGGGTGCCCGCGCTCTGCGAAGAGCCATTCACCGTCAGTCCGCTCGTAGCGGTCAAAGTACTGGATGGCCTGCTCGATCAAGGAACTGCCGATCGAGAGCTTTGCGAAGCAGTACACGCTACCGTGCGCGTGATCCTCGTCGTCGTTAGTACTGAGAGCAAATTCGCTGCATCACTGGTGGATGCGTACTGAAGTTGCGGGTGCTTGTTTGCTTGCTTGCCGCTCATCGGCGTTCCATAGTTATGTCTGTTTCCATCGGCTATCGGGTGAGTCCTCCCTGCTCACGCTCAGCTCGTCCCGGAGGTGCCCACCGACTGGACCGCCGACAACGTCACCCTGTACCGGTTCTGGTCGGCCGCCTGGGGCAACAAGTACTGGCTCACCCAGGAATGGGCGCCGATAGCGAGCTGGCAGCTCGCCCGGTCAAAAACGTGAGGGGTGGCGCATCGTGCGTCACCCCACACCCCGTCGTACGCCAGCCCCATTGGGGCGCACATCCACTTAGATGGCTCGCCGGAGCTCACCGAAGGGACGGCCGTGGACACCATCTCCACCGACTGCATGGCGCTTGATAGCAGGCGGCCCGAGATGTCGGACCACTCCTCGACGGATTTAGAAGCGGGGTCACGATCGACCTGAAATCCGACATTCACGATCTAGCAGCTCTGTTTGACAAAGCTGGGGGGACAGTATTCAAGAAATGAAGCGCGTACCCTCACGCCGCCATCATCGGAGAGGAGGAGGGGGCAGAAACACATGTAGTTCAAACATGCTGATAATAACCGTTATGTCAATAGCGCGCTATTTGAGCCATAGCGCACTATCATCCAATCATGGCACAGACCCCTTCCCCGCTGCATGCGAACCTGATGACGGACGTGTGGGAATTGGCGAGCCGGAAGGCTGCGCTGGCTGCGCAGCTGGCTGAAATTGATCAGCTTCACCGAGAGGCTGTCACGCTCGCGCATGCGTTTGGGATCAAGCAGCCCGTTCTGGCCAAGCTGAGTGACGTCACGCCAGGCAGGATTTCGCAGATCGTCCTGTCAACGGAAACTCCTGACGCCGACCCGGACGAATTCCATAGTGCCGTCTTCAAGGCGCTCGAATGGGGTGACGATCATCGCGAGCGCATCCAACGAGCGATCGCGAAAGCGAACCCCGAGGCGTTCGTCGAAAAATTTGAGCTCGTGCATGGCCGCTCCCCTGCCTCGAGGCGCCCTGCACGCCCGTAAAAGTCCGGAGCGCGCGATCGCCGCTTGCACGGCCGCGCGTGCGGCGTCGAGGCGTGCGCTTGCCCCGGCCCGGTGGTGAATCGCCCAGCTGCATCCTGCGCCGCGGGAGCGGCGACCACAGCGTGTGCGGACGGCCCGAGTGGGATGACCCGGCTCTGCTCGAACCAGTCGAGCTCAATGACCCAGGCTTGCCGCACCGATTCTTAACGGGTCGGTCCAAAGCCGAGGTGGTACAAGTTCGCGACCTCTTGGAGCGCTGGATCATCGAGGGTGATGTCCTGGGTGCTGTCTAGTTCGACGTGCGCACCGTCGAAGATCGCCCAGCACTCAAAGTCCCCGAGGCGCGAGACGTATCGGATGCCGGCGTACAGCGTGTCACCGTGCTCATCGGTGCGGAATAGGCCCAGCCAGCGATCGCCCGGGTAAGGAGCCGATTCGGTCCGCGAACGTGGGCGACGTCGAGGTTTTCGATATCGTGCTGCAGGAGCAGCTCGGGCGCCTGCTCAGTGAGGAACGTGTGCGTCATGGGTGCTTCCACGTCAACGAAGGGCAACGACCCGGCGACATGGAAGGTCCGGAGGCGCCTTGTAGCAATCCAGCCGGCTGGAACCTCGCAGGGTCCGATGCGGCTCTGGTCGAGGTCGTGGGCGATGAGGGCCCGCTGCGTAGATGCCTTGGCTCGAAATCCGGCCAGAGTCTCGGCGTAGGCCCCGGTGGCTTCCGTGGCCCCGTAGAGCACACCGGCGCCGGGAACGTCGAATCTGTTCCCTGCCCGAACGTTGAGAGCATCGACGGGGTTCAGACGGGAGAAGCGCAGCGGCGGGTCCGCGCGCTCGACTCTGCTGAGCAGGTGAGGCGTTTCGACGGTCGCTGGCTCAGCCAGCATTGACGAAGGCGCGCGCGGCCGCCAGGACATCGCGGACGTGGCCTGCGGCGATCTCTTCCGCGGCGTCAATCGACTCAACCATTCGGAGGGCCTGGGTCTGACCTTTTGTGGACGCGTAGGCGCGCGAGTCCGAACGGGCTGTCGTCGGCGAGGAGCACGGCTTCCAGTTCCGATTCGACACGGCACGGGGCTGAAACAATTCCGAAAAGCTCTTGGTAAGCGACCATGTCTGGTCAGAGAACAATCAGCGCGGTTGGTGGGAAGGGCTGCCCTCATCTCTATCCGGCACGGACGTCGAATTCGCAACCTCTGATCGTTTCATTGCGCCCTATGGCTTCGTCCCAATACCCCAGCCTGGCAGATCAAACGGTTCTCAGAGCCACCTCTTGCGTTTGAAGATGGCGTAAAGCACACCACCCATGGCGACCATGCCGAGAACGGCGAGGGGGTAGCCCAGCGGCCAACGGAGCTCGGGCATGAAGTCGAAGTTCATGCCGTAGATGGTGCCGATGAGCGTCGGGGCGAAGAGGATGGCGGCCCACGAAGAGATCTTCTTGATCTCCTCGTTCTGGGCGAGCCCGGTCTCGGTGAGTCGGCGGGTCTCCTCGTTCTGTTTCTGTGTGACGAGGGTCGAGTGCACCGTGAGCGCGTTCTCCAGCAGAGTGCGGAATCCGTCGGCCTTGTCGACCGCGCGCTGCACATGGTCGAGCACGTCACGGAGTGAGCGCTGGAGCTCGATGTCGACCTGGTACTTCGTCGATCCCTTCAGGAGTCGGTCGAGCATGTCTGGCATCGGACCGATGGCGCGCTGAAAGCTGATGACCTCGCGTAGGAGCTCGTAGATGCGACGGGACACCCCCGGGTCGTCACCGAACAGCTGATCCTGGATCTCGTCGATGTCGTTCTCGAGGCCGTCGATGACGGGCTCGTATCCGTCGACCACCTCATCGAAGATCGTGTAAAGCACCGCTTCGGGGCCCAGGCACAGCAGCTCAGGCTCCTCTTCCATTCGGTGCCGCACTACTCGCAGGTCGGGATTCTCCGCATGCCTGACGGTCACGACGAATCCGGGTCCGACGAAGACGTGCACCTCGCCGAACTCGACCGTCTCCGACGCGTCGAGGTAGCGGGCGGGCCTAATGACGACGAAGAGGGTCTCGCCGAACCGCTCGAGTTTCGCCCGCTGATGTCCTTTCAACGCGTCCTCGACCGCGAGTTGATGGAGCCCGAACTCGGCCGCGACGGAGCGGAGCTCCTCGGAGTTCGGCCGGTAGAGGCCGATCCAGGCCATCCCGTGGCGTTCGCGGAGCAGCTCGTAGGTCTCGTCGAGGCTGTGCGGGCTCTCGGTGCGGCGTCCGTTGACGTAGATGGCGTTGTCGATGATGGCCATGGCCGCTCCGTTCGGGGTCAGTAGAGCCGCTCCGGGTGCTGGGAGCGGCGACGGATGTCGTGCAGGGCCACCGGGCGGGCGATCACGAAGGCGACGAGGTCACCGGCGTGGATGTCGACGGGCAGAACGCACTGCAGGTCACCATAGCGTCGGCAGGGCCGCGCGACGAACAGCGCGTCCTGCGCCCGCGACTGCCGCCCGATCAGCCGGAACGTGCTCTCGAGTGGTTCGCACCCGTCCAGCTCCGCGTCGACCCAGAGGTCGTATCCGTCACCGTCGGGCGAGATGGTCACTGCCTCGACGGCGGTGACGACGATGGCGCAGTGGCGGTCACCTGCAGCCATCGACCAGGAGCGCGCGGCGGATTCGGAGACCCGGGTGCATGGTGTGCCGACGGCTCGCGCCATGCCCGTCATGGATTCGCTGGCGATCGTGACATCGTCGCGGGTGACCGCGGCGGCCCGGGGCCACAACGCGAGATCGGGGTGCTCGATGTGGTGGCGTCTGTACCAGTTCAGAGTGTGGATCATGCTCATGACGCCGCCGCCGTGCGCAGTTGCCGGCAGCTGATCGATCCGGCGCACGGCACGGCGACGAGGTCGCCGACCGCCACGTCCTCGGGCAGCGTCACGGCGGCGCCGCCGAGCTGGAACGGGCGGGTGTGTCTGGTCGACGTGCGTCCGATCATGCGCACCTCATCGAGATGAGCAGGGACGGCCCCTAGATCGGCATCGAGTGTCAGCACCCCCAGTCGATCGATGGAGGTGATGCGGGCGACGACGACGGAGGCCTGCTCCCGGTCGGAGGGGCGGCCGTGGGTGCCGGGGATGACGGCGGCGGCGATGTGCACGCAGGGGGTGTCGCAGATGTCGACGAGGCGGAGCATCGACACTCCGGAGACGATGACGTCGGTGGTGGTGGGGTGCGTCCACTCGGGCCACCGGTCGATGGTGAGGGGGTCGGGGATCGAGGCGCGGAGTGTGGGGAGGATGCTGGTGAGGGTCACAGAGGAAGGTCTACGCCGCTGGAGGAGGCATGTGGTGGTTCCTAACGGGATACGATCGCCGATGCCCTGAATCCTGACGGGAATCATGATGCCGGCCCCTCGACGCCGATGCGGTAACAGGATTCTGTATGTGTTTTCGCCCCTTCAGGCGGTACAGCGTCAGGAACTCGTTAGGACGCCCGATTCGGGCCGATCGGGCGAGCACAATCATGATCCGTACCCGTGCGCCCACCCTGGGCGCCTGTCGGATGGAGAAACCACAGTGCTCGACGTCGTCTACATCGTCGCGATCCTCGCCGTCTTCGGCGTGGTCGCTCTTGTCGCCTGGGGGGTCGGGAAGCTGTGATCGTTCTCGAACTCGTCGCCGCGATCCTGGGTGTGGCCGGAGTGGCCTACCTCGTTGTCGCTCTCGTGAAGCCGGAGAAGTTCTGACATGGAGGCTTGGCTTCTGGTCGCGCAGTTCGCGACCCTTGCGATCATCCTCGCGGTGATCCACCGTCCCCTCGGCGACTACATGGCGTGGACCTTCACCTCCGCGAGAGACCTGAAGGTCGAACGCGGCCTCTATCGTGTCGTCGGCGTCGATTCCGCCGGAGAGCAGAGCTGGGGCGCGTACCTCCGCGGTGTGCTCGCCTTCTCGCTCATCGGCGTGCTGTTCGTCTACGCCCTGCAGCGGCTGCAGGCGGTGCTGCCCTACTCGCTGGGCCTGCCTGCCGTTCCCGAGGGACTGTCGTTCAACACCGCGGTCTCGTTCGTGACCAACACGAACTGGCAGTCGTACTCGCCTGAAGTGACCATGGGCTACACCGTGCAGATCGCCGGCCTGGCCGTGCAGAACTTCGTCTCGGCCGGTGTCGGCATCGCCGTGGCCGTCGCGCTCATCCGCGGTTTCTCGCGCCGGAGCACGGGCACGCTGGGCAACTTCTGGGTCGACCTGACCCGCGCCACGTTACGCATCCTGCTTCCGCTCGCGGTGATCTCGAGCATCGTGCTGATCGCGGGAGGCGTGATCCAGAACTTCAACGGGTTCACCGAGGTCAGCACTCTCACGGGTGGCACCGCGACCGTTCCCGGCGGACCCGTGGCCTCTCAGGAGGCCATCAAACTGCTCGGCACGAACGGTGGCGGTTTCTTCAACGTGAACTCGGCGCATCCGTTCGAGAACCCGACGCCCTGGACGAACCTGTTCGAGATCGTGCTGATGCTCGCCATCCCGTTCTCACTCCCCCGCACCTTCGGCAAGATGGTCGGCGACACCCGCCAGGGCTTCGCGATCCTCGCCGCGATGGCCACGCTCTTCATCGTGTCGCTCGCCGCGCTGACCACGTTCGAGATCATCGGATCGGGCACCGGTCCCCAGCTGGCCGGCGGCGCGATGGAGGGCAAGGAGCAGAGGTTCGGCATCGCCGCCTCGACGCTCTTCGCGACGACCTCCACGATCACCTCCACCGGCGCGGTCAACTCGATGCACGACAGCTTCACGTCGCTCGGCGGCATGATGACGCTGTTCAACATGATGCTCGGCGAGATCGCCCCCGGCGGTGTCGGATCGGGACTCTACGGCATGTTGATCATCGCGATCATCACCGTGTTCATCGCGGGCCTCCTGGTCGGCCGCACCCCGGAGTACCTGGGCAAGAAGCTCGGCCCGCGCGAGATCAAGCTGGCGAGCCTCTACATCCTCACCACGCCCACGATCGTGCTCGTCGGCACCGCGCTCAGCTTCGCGATCCCGGTCATCCGTGAGGATGTCGAGGGCACGTCGATCTGGAACCCGGGCCTGCACGGCTTCACCGAGGTGCTCTACGCGTTCACCTCGGCCGGCAACAACAACGGCTCGGCGTTCGCCGGCATCACCGCCAACACCCCGTGGTTCAACACCGCGCTCGGCGTGGCGATGCTGCTCGGCCGGTTCATCCCGATCGTGTTCGTGCTCGCTCTGGCCGGATCGCTGGCCGCGCAGAACAAGGTGCCCGTCACTGCCGGCACCCTGCCCACCCACCGCCCGCAGTTCGTGGGCCTCCTCGTCGGCGTCGTGCTCATCGTCGTCGCTCTCACCTACTTCCCCGTGCTCGCACTCGGACCGCTCGCCGAAGGGCTTCAGTAATGTCCACGCTCACCCCGACCAGCTCACCCGAGCCGTCAACCCGACCCGCCGCCGCGGAACACACGCCAGGCGCGCGCACCTTCAGCCTCGCCCAATTGGCGAAGGGCCTGCCAGGGGCCGTGCGCAAGCTCGATCCGCGCGAGATGTGGCACAACCCCGTCATGTTCCTCGTGGAGGTGGGCGCTGCGCTCACCACCGTGATCGCGATCGCCCAGCCCTTCCTGCCCGCCGAGACCGGACCGCAGGCCACCTCGCTGGCCTTCACCTGGGCGATCGCGGTCTGGCTCTGGCTCACCGTGCTGTTCGCGAATCTCGCCGAGTCGGTGGCCGAGGGCCGCGGCAAGGCGCAGGCCGCCACGCTCCGCGCCACCCGCACGAGCACCATGGCCGCCCGGGTCGAGAACTACGACGCTGCGAAGGACCCGGCGGCTCTGCAGGCCTCCACGGCCCAGGTGGCATCCGCCGACCTGAAGCTCGGCGATGTCGTGGTGGTCGTGGCCGGGGAGCTCGTGCCCGGCGACGGCGACATCATCGACGGGATCGCCTCGATCGACGAGTCGGCCATCACGGGCGAATCCGCTCCGGTGGTGCGGGAATCCGGTGGAGACCGGAGCGCGGTCACGGGCGGCACCCGGGTGCTCTCGGATCGTGTCGTGGTGAAGATCACGTCGAAGCCCGGCGAGACCTTCGTCGACCGGATGATCCGGCTCGTCGAGGGCGCCTCGCGGCAGAAGACGCCCAACGAGATCGCCCTCAACATCCTGCTCGCGAGCCTCTCGATCATCTTCCTGATCGTGGTGCTCACGCTCGGCCCCATCGCCGGGTACTCGGATGCGGCCCCCTCCATCGCGGTGATGGTCGCGCTCCTGGTCTGCCTCATCCCCACCACCATCGGGGCGCTGCTCTCAGCGATCGGCATCGCCGGCATGGACCGACTGGTGCAGCGCAACGTGCTCGCGATGTCGGGCCGCGCGGTCGAGGCCGCCGGCGACGTGACGACCCTGCTGATGGACAAGACCGGAACGATCACCTACGGCAACCGCCGTGCCTCTGAGTTCCGCACCCTGACGGGAGTCGACAGCATCGCTCTCCGCGATGCGGCGGCGCTCTCGTCGCTCTCCGACCCCACCCCCGAGGGCAAGTCGATCGTCGACCTGGCCGAGGGCCAGGGTTTCCGGCGCCCGTCATCGGTCGACGGCGAGATCGTGCCGTTCACCGCCCAGACCCGGATGAGCGGCATCGACTTCGCCGACGGCCGCCAGATCCGCAAGGGCGCCGGTTCCGCCGTCACCGCCTGGGCCCGCGAGACCGGTACGGCGGGCAGCTCGCTCTTCGATGAGCTGCAGGAGCAGACGGACGCGATCGCCGGTCTCGGCGGCACCCCGCTCGTCGTCGCCGTGCGCGAACCCGGCCGGCCGGCCGAGCTCCTCGGCGTGGTCTACCTGAAGGACATCGTGAAGGAGGGCATGGCGAGCCGCTTCGCCGAACTGCGCTCGATGGGCATCCGCACGGTCATGATCACGGGTGACAACCCGCTCACCGCCAAGGCGATCGCCGACGAGGCGGGCGTGGACGACTACCTCGCGGAGGCGACCCCGGAGGACAAGCTCGCGCTGATCAAGAAGGAGCAGGAGGGCGGCCGCCTCGTCGCCATGACCGGTGACGGCACCAACGACGCCCCTGCCCTCGCGCAGGCGGATGTCGGCGTGGCGATGAACACGGGTACGAGTGCGGCCAAAGAGGCCGGCAACATGGTCGACCTCGACTCCGACCCCACGAAGCTCATCGACATCGTGGCGATCGGCAAGCAGCTGCTGATCACCCGCGGAGCCCTCACGACCTTCTCCATCGCGAACGACGTGGCGAAGTACTTCGCCATCATCCCCGCGATGTTCGCGGCCGTGTTCCCGGGGCTCGGGCTGCTCAACATCATGGGCCTGCACTCCCCCTCGTCGGCGATCCTCTCCGCGGTGATCTTCAACGCCCTCGTGATCGTCGTGCTCATCCCGCTGGCGCTCAGGGGTGTGAAGTACCGGCCGATGTCGGCGTCGCGCATCCTCAACCGCAACATCCTCATCTACGGACTGGGCGGGGTGATCGCTCCCTTCATCGGGATCAAGATCATCGACCTCGTCGTCAGCCTCATCCCCGGCTTCTAGAAAGAACAGGACAGAGAAATGGCTACCAATCGCGGGTTCGCCCGCCCCTACTGGGTCGCGATCCGGTACATGATCGTCGCCACGGTCGTGCTCGGCATCGCCTACCCCGTCGCCATCCTCGGCATCGGGCAGCTCGCGCTGCCGGCCCAGGCCAACGGCAGCGTGGTCACGGTCGACGGTGAGACGGTCGGTTCGTCGCTCATCGGCCAGTCGTTCACCGACGAGGACGGGAACGCTCTCCCCGAGTGGTTCCAGTCGCGGCCCTCCGCGGCCGGCTACGACGGCGGAGCCTCCGTCGGGTCGAACTACGGGCCCGAGAACGCCGACTTCATCGCCGAGATCGAGGCCCGTCAGGCCGCGATCGCCGAGAGCGACGGCGTGGCGGTCGGTGACATCCCGGTGGATGCGCTCACCACGTCCGGCTCGGGTCTCGACCCGCACATCAGCCCGGAGTACGCCTACGAGCAGGTCGCCCGCATCGCGGACGAGCGCGGTGTCGACGTGGCGGAGGTGACCGGCCTGGTCGACGCGTTCGTGCAGGGCCGCGACCTCGGCTACCTCGGCGAGCCGACAGTCAACGTGCTGCAGCTCAACGTGGCCCTCGCGCAGCTCGGCAGCTGAGCATGAGTCCATTCACCGCGGAGGGACGATGAAGCAGGGGCGGCTCCGGGTGCTGCTCGGGGCCGCCCCCGGCGTGGGCAAGACGTACGCCATGCTCGAAGAGGGTCGACGGCTCCGCTCTCAAGGGAAAGACGTGGTGGTCGCGGTCGTGGAGACCCACGGCCGCGCCGCCACCAGGGCGATGACGCTCGGCTTCGAGATCGTGCCGCGCACGCGCGTCTCGCACCGCGGCGTCGAACTCGAGGAGATGGACCTCGACGCCGTGCTCGCCCGCGCGCCCCAGGTGGCTCTCGTCGACGAGCTCGCCCACACCAATGCGCCCGGCCTCGCCCACGAGAAGCGCTGGCGCGACGTCGAGACGCTGCTGGACGCCGGGATCGACGTGATCTCGACCGTGAACATCCAACACATCGAGTCGCTCAACGACGTCGTGCAGCAGATCACGGGTGTGCCCCAGCGCGAGACCATCCCCGACGCCGTGCTGCGGGAGGCCGATCAGATCGAGGTCGTCGACCTCGCCCCGCAGGCCCTCCGCGACCGCCTCTCGGAAGGCGTGGTCTACCCCGAGGCCCGCATCGACGCCGCGCTGTCGAACTACTTCCGCCTCGGCAACCTCACCGCGCTGCGCGAACTCGCGCTGCTCTGGCTCGCCGACGAGGTCGACTCCTCGCTGCAGAAGTACCGCACCGAGCACGGCATCGGCCAGAAGTGGGAGGCCCGCGAACGCGTGGTCGTCGCGCTCACCGGCGGGCCGGAGGGCGAGACGCTGCTGCGCCGCGGCTCGCGCATCGCCGCACGTTCGGCAGGTGGCCAGCTGCTGGCGGTGCACGTCACCAGTCAGGACGGACTGCGGCAGCCCGACCCGGGCGCTCTCGCCGCTCAGCGATCTCTCGTGGAGAGCCTCGGCGGGAGCTTCCACCAGGTCGTGGGCAGCGACATCCCCCAGGCACTGGTGCAGTTCGCGAAGGCGTCGAACGCCACCCAGCTGGTCATCGGTGTGAGCCGCCGGAGCCGCCTCGCCGCTCTCACCGGCCCCGGGATCGGCGCCACCGTGATCCGGGAGTCCGGCGACATCGACGTGCACATCGTCAACCACGCGGCGGCCGGCGGATCCCGGCTCTCGCTGCCCCACCCCCAGGGCTCACTCACCACCCGGCGGCGCGTATACGGATTCGTGCTCGCTCTCGTCTGCGGGCCGCTGCTCACCTGGTTGCTGTCGTCGTTCCGCAACGAGGACTCCATCACCTCCGACGTGCTGAGCTATCAGCTCCTCGTCGTGGTCGTTGCTCTCGTCGGTGGAATCTGGCCGGCCCTGTTCGCCGCGGTGCTGAGCGGGATCACCCTCGACTTCTTCTTCGTCGATCCGCTGTACACGGTCACCGTCGACGAACCCCTGCACCTCCTCGCCCTCCTGCTCTACGTGGTGATCGCCGTGCTGGTGTCGATCGTGGTCGACCAGGCCGCCCGTCGCAGCCGCGTGGCCCGCCGCTCGGCCGCCGAGTCGGAGCTGATCGCCGGTGTCGCCGGCGAGGTGCTGCGCGGGCAGGACGCGTTCCAGGCCTTCGTGACCCGCACCAGGGAGGCATTCGGTCTGACCGGTGTGCGCATCCTCATCGGCGACCGCGTGCTCGCCACCGACGGGGAGCCCGCGGGCGACGATGCCGTCGACCGTGTGCCCATCAACGACGAGTCCGTGCTCGAACTGCACGGGGCCGCCCTGCAGGGATCCGACCGTCGTCTGCTCGGCGTGATCGTGCTGCAGCTCGCGGCGGCGATCGAGCACGCCGACCTGGAGGAGACCGCCCGCGAGATGGCACCGCTCGCCGCGGCCGACAAGGTGCGCAGCGCCCTGCTCGCCGCCGTCGGGCACGACCTCCGCCGCCCTCTGGCCGGAGCCACCGCCGCCGTCACCGGACTGCGCGCCTCCGGTTCGCAGCTGTCCGACACCGATCGCGACGAGCTCCTCGACACCGCCGAGACCTCCCTGAAGCAGCTCACCGATCTGCTCACCAACCTCCTCGACGTCAGCCGCGTGCAGGCCGGAGTGCTCGCCGTCACGCTCGAGGCCATCGATCTCGCCGACCTCGTGCCCACGGCACTGGAGGAGCTCGGCGTCGGGCCGGAGGCGGTCGATCTCGAGATCCCCGCCGAGCTGCCCCAACTGGAGGCCGACCCGGTGCTGCTGGAACGTGTGCTGGTCAACCTGCTCTCGAACGCGCTGAAGTACTCCCCCATCGATCAGAAGGTCGTGATCGCCGCATCCGCCTTCCACGACACGGTGCAGATCAGGGTCATCGACCGGGGGCCCGGAGTGCCGAACGACCGGAGAGAAGACATCTTCGTGCCATTCCAGCGCCTCGGCGACACCGACAACACCACCGGCCTCGGGCTGGGCCTCGCGCTCTCGAAAGGATTCGTCGAGGGCATGAACGGCACCCTCGAGTTCGAGGAGACACCCGGTGGTGGCTCCACGATGGTCATCACCCTCGCCGCGGTGGCCGCATGAGGATCCTGATCGCCGACGACGACCCGCAGATCCTCCGAGCGCTGCGCGTGACGCTCGGTTCACAGGGGCACGAGATCCTCACCGCCGCCGATGGCAAGGAGACAATCGCAGCGGCGGCGCGAACACCGCCCGACCTACTCATCCTCGACCTGGGGATGCCCCACCTCGACGGGATGGACGTCATCCGCACCGTACGAGCCTGGTCGTCGCTGCCGATCCTCGTGGTGTCGGGGCGCACGGATGCCGCCGACAAGGTCGACGCCCTCGACGCGGGCGCAGACGACTACGTGACCAAACCCTTCGCGATCGATGAGCTGCTCGCCCGCGTGCGGGCCCTCACACGCCGCACGCCGACAACCCTCAACCGACCCGTCGTCACGCTCAGTGGAGTGACGATCGACCTGGTGGCCCACGTGATCACCCGTGAGGGCCAGCGAGGCGCCATCAAGCTGACCCCGACGGAGTGGAAGATCCTCGAGCTGCTCGTGCGCAACCCCCACCGCCTCCTCACCCACGCCGACCTCTTCACCGAGATCTGGGGCACCCCCAACGTGCACGAGACCGGTTACCTGCGGCTGTACATCGGCCAGCTCCGTAAGAAGCTCGAACCCGACCCCTCACGACCGAAGCACATCCTCACCGAGACCGGGATGGGCTACCGCTTCGAACCCGACCCGCCCGCCGATGCCGCACCCTGACTTCGCCCGGACGATTCCCGGCCTGCCCGCCCCTCTCTGCACGACGAACGCAGTCTGGGGGCTCGAGTACCGCGACCACAGCATCCAGCGCACCGCTCTAAGGCGTGGAGGCATCGCAGTGTTCCCGCCAGGAACCAGCAGCCGAGAGGCCGCGAGACTCATCAACTATTACTGGTGGATCGACTTCATCGGCATCAGAGCCTTCGCGATCGCCCTCCCGCTGCTACTCGTGACCATCCACACCTCGCTCACCATCGCCCCGATCCTCACCATCGCCATCGGGGTCGCGATCGACACCGCCGCATTCATGGGAGTAGCACTCGTCCTGAGATGCGGCCTGCCGTCCAGCAAGCTCGTGCGATTCCTGACTTTCGACCCAGCCGGTAGGGGACTGCAGGTGCTGGCTCGTGATCTCAGCAAAGCGAGAGAACCTGGAACCGATGCAGTCCAGGATGAGGTCCTCTGGGCTTCCGCCTGGGAGGCAGCCCTAGAACAGCCATCCCGGCCCACCGGCTGAAGACTCCATCTCTTCCCTAGGCTGGGGTGCATGAATACGGTCGTGGGATGGTGGGATCGGCACCAGGTTTCCCTCTACTTCACTGCGATCGTTCTCGGCGGCCTCATCGGGTCGCTCGCGCCGGCGATCGCGCCGGCCCTCACGCCCCGGATGTGCCGCCTGCCCGCCATCGGTCTGATGCCCGTTTACCCCGCCCGACTTAATTGCCCGCAAAGGTTCCATATCTGCAACACGGGCCGCGTCTCGAAAAGCTAAAGGTTAGCGAGACAGCGCCAGTAAAACTCGCCACTCCCACGTCCTGAGATTTCGGCGCCACACTTAGAACATCGCGAATCTGGTGTGTGGTCGAACACCGCACCTGACCTCTCGGCCTGACGACGGCTAAGAGCTCGTCATGTCAATAAAAGGAGCGCGGAGCGCTCGAGCTCAACTGGGCTGAATTGCCCGCGGGCCGTCAAGAGATGCTCCCCGCTGGCAGCTGCTCTATCGCAGCGTTCCGGATAGCTGAACAGATTTGTAAGAGCCCAGCGTCACCAGCCGAAGCTCGTCGCGAGACGAGAACAATACTGCGGTAGATCGGCAACTGCAGTTCCAGCAAGAGGACGTTCTCGGGAACGTCGACGGCTCCCAGTTGTGGGATAAGGGCAACGCCAACGCCCGCCGACACGAGGGCAAGTTGCACACTGAAGTCGGTAGCCTCCGCTACGGCGCGTGGGGCGAAACCGGCGAGATCGGTGGCTCTGTGGACCATGTCGTAACAGGTCCACTCTTGACTAGGAACGATCCAGTCGTGGGCCGCGAAGTCCTCGAGATTGGCGGTGCCGTTTCCTGTTTCAGTCCAATCATCGACGTTGACGGCCAACTGGACGGTCTCCGTTGCAACCGGAGAAACCACCAATCCCGGTCCGGAGATCGGTGGTGTATTTGAGTAGTTGTGTGCCAGCGCGAGCTCGATGTCGCCAGCGGTTAGCGCCGGGATGGAGTCGCTGGGCTCCAATTCGATGAGACGCATGTGCAGCCCTTGCCCGAATGCAGAAGCGAGGCCGCTCCAGGCGCGAGGGACGATTGCCCGAGCGGCGGTCGGGAACGCACCTACTCGATAGGTTCCTGCTACGCCGTCTCTTATCGAAGCGACCTCCATTTCGGCAACGGTCAGCATGTCTACGATGCTGCTTCCGTGACGGGCTAGGAGTTGGCCAGCTGGGGTGACAACGATGCGGCGTCCTTGCTTTTCCGTGAGGGGGACCCCGATTTCACGTTCCAGTGTGGCTAATTGCATCGATATGCCGGGTGCCGTGAGGTTCAGTGATTTCGCCACAGCGGCGATCGTGCCCAGTCGATCGAGCTCGGCCAGCATATTGAGTTTCCGCACGTCTAACACAAAGCCATTGTTGCTCTCAGCTTGGCTTAAAGTAAGTAGGCCTTAATTATTTCCTGAGTGGCAGCTGCCGTCTCGCACGAGTGTGCAGAACTCGACGAACAGGCCGATCCCTTTGGTGCAGGACCGGCCTGACCTCAAATTGAGATGGCAGGGGTCACACTCGGACGAAATCCGTCGTCGGGGCGATCAGGCGGCATGTTGCGAAGTCGGCTCGAAGGTCATCGAGTTTCGCCCCGATCCGAACCATGGCGTCGGAGCCCAGAATGAGACGGTGAAACGTCGGGCCGGCGGTCAGCTGTTCGTAAATGACGCGTGCTGCGAGCTTCGGGTCACCCGGGAACATCACGTCGCTGAGTTCCTCGACGTTCGCCATGGCGCGGAAGAAGTTGCCCGAGGACGCGTCATAGTCCGGCATTAGGTCGCCGGAGAAGTGCGTGCGGCCATCGATGCCGGTGAGGAACGATCCTGGCTCGATGATTACTGCGCGCAGGCCCGCGGGCTCGATCTCTTCCCAGAGCGATTCGGTCAGACCTTCGAGCGCGAATTTGCTTGCCGAGTAGAAGGCGTTGCCGGGAAGGCTAGCTAGGCCATCCATCGACGACATATTGACGATCATGCCGGCTCGACGAGCGCGCATGCCCGGTAAAGCAAGCCGGATCAAAGCAACGGCGGCGAAGAAGTTCACCTCGAATACTTTCCGGTAGTCGGCTTCGTGCTGTTCTTCGATCGCGCCGAGATAGTCGATTCCCGCGTTGTTGACGAGGAAATCGATCTTGCCGAAATGAAGTTCTGCCTCACCTATCAGATTCGATCGCTGGTCTGCGTCGGCGACGTCGGTCACGACTACGAGGCTCGATTCGGGATAAAGAGAAGCCAATCGGTTCATGGCTTCGCCAGATCGAGCAGCCAGTACGACATCGTCGCCCTGGGAGAGTACGTATTCGGCCAGGTCGTATCCGAGGCCGCTGGAGGCCCCGGTGATGACCCAGGTGGGTGTGGTGTTCATAGCAATCTCATTTCCTTTAGCTGGAGCTGAATGGGGAGGTTATGCGCTCAGCGGGTAGTCTGCGGAGGCGCTGACATGAGCCCACTTCTGCGTCTCTGCGGCCCGAACCTCAGCCGCATCCTGGATCATCTTCACAGCGCCGGCGCCAAGGACGAGGCGCATAGGCAAGTCGCCGCCGTTGACTGTCGTGACGATCGCGGACGCCGCTCGCGCGGGGTCGCCGGGCTGGTTGTCGGCATTTGCGGCGCGATAGGCGTTGAGGGAGCCCACTGTCTCTTCGTAATCCGCACCAACGGGGTGAAGGACCATGGAGGACCCTTGCCAGTCGGTTCGGAAAGCGCCGGGCTCGACGATCATCACCTGGATTCCAAACGGTCTCACTTCGTTCGCGAGAACCTCGGAGAAGCCTTCGACGGCGAATTTCGCAGTTTGGTAGGCGCCCATGCCGGGGGTGCCGCCGACGCGGCCGCCGACTGACGAGAACTGGATGATGGTGCCAGATCGTTGCACTCGCATGATCGGTAAAGCGGCTTTCGTGACGTTGACCGTGCCGAACAGGTTCGCTTCGATCTGAGCACGAAAATCCGCATCGGAGGTTTCTTCGATGGGAGCGCTATTGGCGTAGCCGGCGTTGTTCACGACTACGTCCAAGGATCCGAATTCCGTGACGGCAAATGCAACCGCGTCACGGGCGGCGTCGGCGTTGGTGACATCGAGGGCAAAGGTGCGGATCGCTTCGCCGTATTGATCCTGGAGCGCGGCGAGCTGGTCGGGGCGGCGAGCCGTAGCGACGAGTCGATCGCCGCTTTCGAGAACGGCTCGGGACAATTCTTGTCCGAACCCTCTCGAGCTTCCTGTGATGAGCCAGGTTTTAGACACAAGCATTCCAATCGATAGTCGAGCAGGTTTCCGCCGAAGCGATGGTGGCTGAAGTCTGCGCCGAGCGCCGCGAGACCTCTATTCACTTTTTGTTCGCTGTCACCACAACAAAATTGATTCGCCGCCAGCAAAAAGGCAAACAAATATTTTAGCCACAGCGAATAAAAAGTAAATAGACGTGAACTTCGGGCGCAGTCATGCTTCGGCTATGACCTCCAAGAAAGCACTCCTCGCCGGCCTCGCCGTTGTCGTCCTGTGGGCCAGTGCGTTCCCCGCCATTCGCGTCTCCGCGCCCGAGCTCGGCCCTGTTGGACTGTCGCTCATTCGATTGGTGGTCGCCGCGGTTGCGCTGGTAGTCCTGGCGCTGTTCATGAAGGTGCGGCTGCCCGCACGCAAAGACCTGTTGTCGATTGTCATCGCCGCGTTCTTCGGGATGACGGCATACCAACTACTCCTGAACACGGGGGAGTTATACGTGCCCGCCGGTACCGCAAGCATCATCGTCGCCACCGCCCCGCTTGTGTCAGTCGGGATCGCTGCCATCGCCTTCAAGGAAAAGCTTTCGGTGGTCCGCATCATCGGCAGCGGCGTCGCCATCGCCGGGGTGTGCGTGGTGTGTTTGGCCCGAGCAGGACTTAGCCTCACCGCAGCTGTCTGGATCATCGTCGCCGCGATGATCGTGCAGGGCGTGTACCACCCGCTCTCGCGGATGCTGCTTCGTCGCTACACCGCTATGGAAGTTGCAACCTACGCGATGATCGCCGGCACCATCATGACGTTGCCGCTTGTTCCCATCGACTGGCCTCAGCTCGTGTCGGCCAGCGGCGCCGCATGGCTCGGCGCTGCATATCTGGGACTCCTGCCCTCAGCCCTGGGCTTCGTGCTCTGGGGATACGCGATTGCCCGGATGCCCGTCGTCGCGTCGACCTCTCTGCTGTATCTGGTGCCGGCCGTCGCGGTACTCATCTCGTTCCTCTGGCTCGGCGAGATCCCCCTCACCAGCGAACTCGTCGGAGGGGCGATCGTCATCGTCGGAGTTGCCGCGATCAGCCAAGGCGACCGAATCATGACCCGATTCCGCAAGAAGCCGATCGCCTCACCCACATTGGACGTGAACGCATGACACTCAAACGCACCACCACACGATTTCCCCTGAACACACTCGCGATCGCCTTCGGCCTCGCCGGACTCGCGAACGTCTGGACTGCAGCCACCGCTGCACTGAACCTCACACCCGTCTTCGCCGTCATCGCCTGGCTGCTCGCACTAGCGGCCTGGGTCTGGCTCATCGTGGCGCATCTGGACCGCGGCCGTCGAAGCACCAGCACGCTCCGCAGCCAACTCCGGGACCCCATCCAAGGGCCAATCGCCGCACTCGTTCCCGTCGTCGGAATGCTGCTCGCTGCCGCCCTCCGAGTGGTCTGGCTCGATACGGCACGAATTCTCGTCGTGGTGTTCATCTGCCTCACAGCCGCGTTCGCAGCCTGGCTCCTGTCCACCTGGCTCCGCGGAGGGCTCGAGATCGACGCCGTACACGGTGGATATTTCCTACCCACCGTTGCAGGAGGCTTCATCGCTGCGATAACAGCCGCGGAAGTCGGCCTGCCCGCGGTCGCGGTCGGGGCCTTCGCGGTCGGCGCATTCTTCTGGGCAGTGATGTTCGCACTCATCGGCGCCCGACTGATGTTCCGGCCACCCCTTCCCACACCCCTCGTCCCGACGCTCGCCATCTTCGTTGCGCCACCCGCCGTCGCCGGCACTGCCTGGTACTCCATCGTTGGCGCAACGGATCCGATCGCAGTCGGCCTAGCGGGACTGACCATCCTGATGTTGCTCGTACAACTCAGCCTCATCCCGTTCTACCGACGGTTGCCCTTCTCGCTGGGATTCTGGTCGTTCACCTTCCCCTTCGCTGCGGTCGCTGCCGACGGCATCGGTTGGCTCGCGCGCCTGCACCCGTGGGGATGGCCAGTGCCCGTCATTGTCTCCACCGCCATCATCACCGCACTCGTCGCCGCGATCGCCATCAAATCCATCAGGCTTCGGTTCCCCGAACACCACCCGACTGACACCCCCGCAGTCGCACCGGCACCGACCGGCAGCAGCATGCCTTCACTGGCCGTCGACGTCGCGGCATCCACTCGACTGGCCGTAATGCCGCAACGAGAGCAAATCCCGTGAGCATCGCAAGGCGACTTGTCGGGATTCTCATCTACGACAACGTGACGATGATCGACGTCGCGGGACCGGCTGACGTATTCCATCACGCCAACACATTTGGAGCTCGCTACAAAACAATGCTGTTGTCTCCCGACGGAAAGGACGCGCGAGCATCGAACGGACTGCGCCTACCGGCTGATGGCGCCGCAACAAGCGGCCACATCCTCGACACAGTAATCATTCCCGGCGCCTACGGCGTAACAGCCGTCCCATTCCCTGCACCCCTCATCGGGGCGGTCCGCGCCCTCACGGGCACAGCGAAACGAATAGCCTCCGTCTGCACAGGAGCATTCCTACTGGCAACAATCGGCCTCCTCGACTACCGCCGCGCCACCACGCACTGGCTCCACATCGACGAGTTTGCGGCGGCATTCCCGCACACCACAGTCGAGCCAGACGCACTCTTCGTCAAAGACGGCCGAATCATCACCTCAGCCGGAGTGAGCTCCGGGATCGACCTGGCGCTATCTCTGGTCGAAGACGACTATGGCCCAGACGTTGCTCGCAGCGTCGCGAAACAAATGGTCGTCTTCATGCAGCGCCCCGGTTCGCAGTCCCAATTCTCCGCACCATCACGAGCCGCGGTGGCAATAAACAACCCACTGCGCCCACTCCTTGACTCGATCGCCGCAGATCCGGCCGAGAACTTCTCTCTCGCCCGAATGGCCGTAATTTCATCCGTCAGCGTCCGACAGCTCGCCCGGCTGTTCCACGACGATGTCGGCACCACCCCGGCACGCTACGTGGAACTCGTCCGAATTGAAGCCGCCCAGGCCCTCCTGCAAGGAGGCGCAACAGTCGCCCACGCGGCACTTGTCAGCGGGTTCGGAACCGCAGAAACCCTCCGACGTGTCTTCGTCTCCCGCATCGGCAAAAGCCCCACGCTGTACCTCGAAACCCTCCGGCACGATGCTGCATTTCAGCGAGCCAGCTAGCCGCTCAACCCCCGGCAAGATCTGTGGGAATGCTGGCACGCACAGCGGTTCTGCTCTCCAAACCGCAAGCGCAGACTGAGGCCACCGGCCGCCCAGCGTCGGCATCCAACCCAAGGAGAATCCCATGCCGCTCGTCCGCGTAACACTCGTCGATGGCGTTTTCACCGAACAGCAGAAGCACGCCATGGCCGCCGACCTGACCGACGTGATGCTCAAGTACGAAGGCTCCGAAGCCTTCCGCGAAGTCGTCTGGGTGCTGCTCGAAGAGCTCCACACCGACGGCTGGCACATGGGCGGCCTGCCCTTCCGTGGCCCGGCCACCATCGTCGACCACCTCGAACGGTCCAAGAACGCCTACGAAGCCATCGACGGCCACCCGGTGACCCGCGACGAACTCGCCGCAGCCGCCCCCCTCATCTCCCTGTAATCCGCCCCGTCCAGACCGTGCACGCGCCCTCAGGACGCCAAACACAGTCAGGGGAGGACCTTCGAAAGCAAGGCCCACCCCCGCCCAGCTCCACCCCGCGACACCTAGCTTGAGGTCTCTGATGGTCACCGTTCATCATCGCTACGTCCAGATCGATGGACAGTCGATCTACTACCGCGAAGCCGGAGCCGGCAACCCACACAATGTGCTCCTGCTGCACGGGGCGCCAGCCAGCTCGTTCATGTTCCGTGACCTCATCCCCCTGCTCGCCACCAAATACCACGTCATTGCTCCCGACTATCTCGGATTCGGTCTCTCCGACGCTCCACCAGTCGACCAGTTCGAGTACACCTTCCACAGCCTTGCGCGCACCATGACGCGGCTCACTTCGACCCTCGGCTTCACCGACTACGCCCTCTACGTGCAGGACTACGGAGCTCCAGTCGGGTGGCGCATGGCAATGAACGCTCCCGAAGCAGTCGCCGGCATCATCACGCAGAACGGAAACGCCTACGACGACGGATTCGCTGCCTCCTTCTGGGAACCTCTATGGGCCTACGCCCAAGACCCCACGGCGGAAACCGAACCGCCGTTACGAGCCAGCTTCACCGAAGACGCAATCCGGTGGCAGTACCTCCACGGTGTCACCGACCCCACCCTGGTCAGCCCCGACACCTGGCTGCACGACGCAACAGCCGCGAACCGACCTGGAGTACCCGAGATCCATCTGGCGCTGTATCGCGACTACCCCGCCAACGTCGCCCTCTACCCGGCCGTGCACGAATACTTCCGGGAACACCAACCACCCATGCTCGTCGTCTGGGGCGCGAAAGACGAAATCTTCCTCCCGGCAGGCGCACAGGCCTTTCTGCGCGACTTGCCGAATGCCATCCTGCACCTACGACATGGTGGCCACTTCCTCCTCGAAAGCGATCTCGACGGAACCGCCAGCCTCATCCTCGAATTTCTCGAGCACCTGTGGGATAACCACGCGAACGAAGTCGAACTCGACCCGATCGCAGTGCCAGAACCCGTGGCGTCATACCTGACCCGGTCCCAGAGCACCGACCCGGCCACGGCGCTTGAGCTCCTCGGGGAAACCGCCCGGATCACAGACGGCAGTACGTCCTACACCGGCCGGGAACAGCTGCTCGAATTCCTGCAGCACGCCAGCACTGAATTCACCTACACGTCCTCGTTGCTCAGAGCGCGGCGGCACGGTCCCGTCGTCACCATCACCAACCGGCTCGACGGTGACTTCCCGGGCGGCACCGTCACCCTCGAGTACCGATTTGTCATCGACGCCGACAGCCGCATCGGCACCCTCACCATCGACACCTGACACAACCGTCATCCCTCCCTCCACGCCTGAAAGGCACCTCATGAGCACGTTCCTCATCATCGGCGGCACCGGAAAAGTCGGCCGCCGCCTCACCAAAGAGCTCCGCGACCGAGGCCACGTCGCCCGAACCGCCAGCCGGAGCGCCGGCGATGTCATCTTCGACTGGACGAAACCCGAGACATACGCCGGAGCAGTCGACGGAATCGATGGAATGTTCATCGTCGGCCCGGGATCTGCCCGTGATTGGTCCGCCGACCTCGGCAGCCTCCTCACCGTCGCCTACGACAGCGGTGTCACCCACACAGTGCTGCTGTCCGCCCGAGGCGTTGAATTCCTCCCCGGTGGTGCCGTCGCCACGGCAGAGAAAGCCGTGCGCAACAGCCTCATTCCGTGGACAATCCTCCGACCCTCGCACTTCGCCCAGAACTTCACGGAAGCGATGTTCGTCCCCGTCGACGGAATCATCTCGAGCCCTGTCGCCGACGGCGCAGAACCGTTCATCGACGTCGAAGATATCGCCCAGGTCGCAGCAGCAGTTCTGGCAGATGCCTCCTGGAAATACGACACCATCGCCCTCTCCGGGCCAGCCGCACACACCTTCGACGAAGCAGCTGCCATCATCGGCGACAACGCCGGGCTCACGATCAACTTCTACGACGAAGACCCCGACCTTCACACCATCCGACTGCGCCAAAACGGAACCCCCGAGGGTTACATAACCTGGCGCATGGCAATGCTCAACGGAATCCGTCGCGGCGACGACGCCTACCTCAGCGATGGAGTGCAGCGCGTCCTCGGCCGTCCCGCGGCATCGTTCGCGGACTGGGCGGCCCGGGAAGCATCAACACTGACCACAGTCTCATGAACGACGTCGACGGCACCCATGTCGTCATACTCGTCACCGTCACCGTCGTATGGATAGCGCTCTGGGTTCTTGCCGTCGTGAGCATCATCCGAACACCCGGACTCAGCGGATTCGAGCGCGGTATTTGGGTCACAATCGCCATCCTGTTTCCGCTCCTCGGCCCACTTCTTTGGGCCGTCTGGGGGCGCACCCGCACACGCCGCGGCCCCTTAGCTGCTCGTGACATCCGCCCCACCCAATAAGGAGAATCACATGAGCACATACGAAAGCCGCGCGACGTTCGTCAACGACCTCCGCTCAGCACTCAGCACGCAAGACAAAACCAAACTGACAGCCCTCGTCCATAACGACGTCGTGTGGGCTCTCCCCGGCGACAACGCCGTGTCCGGCGAGACCGTCGGCGTCGACGGAATCTTCACCCGTCTGGCAAAGCTGTCCAGCTTCGACGTCCGCATCGAGATCCAGAACGGGATGGTCAGCCCGGACGGAGTAGCAATGGTGCTTCACAACACGGGCACACACAACGGCCTCACCCTCGACGAATACCTCGTATCAGCCGTGACCCTTGTCGGCGACAAGGCATCCCGCATCGACACCTATATCAGCGACATCCCCATGATGGACGCCTACTTCGTATGACAACCCCCACCATTGGACCCCACGCGAAGGAAGACTGATGAGCCAGCAACAGACCGCCGCAATTCGCGACGTGCACCTCGCCTACACCGCCACCGGGACCGGACCGGTTGCAGTGTGGGCGCACGCCCTCACCTCAAGCTCGTGGGCGCAAGAACACGCCGGTGAGTTCGACTGGCAACCCATCTCCGACGCCGGCAAAACGCTCGTGCGCTACGACGCGAGAGGGCACGGCAAATCCACTGGCTCTCCCGTCGATACGGACTACCAGTGGGAAAGTCTCGCGCTCGATCTCCTCGCCCTGATCAAAAGCCTGTCATCAGGTGTGCCCGTAGCCGGCATTGGCTCGTCGATGGGAACAGCCACACTTCTTCACGCAGCCGTCTTACCCGGGCAGCACTTCACTCGTCTCGTCCTCACCTCCCCACCGACGGCGTGGGCAAGCAGAGCCGCGCAAGCCCAGAAGTATC
Organism: Herbiconiux sp. VKM Ac-1786; assembly: GCF_015350805.1. Classification (GTDB taxonomy): domain Bacteria; phylum Actinomycetota; class Actinomycetes; order Actinomycetales; family Microbacteriaceae; genus Herbiconiux. The sequence goes on from NZ_JADKSG010000001.1 coordinate 1,024,160, forward strand.
GACAGACAGCGGATCTCGCTGAGTCCGCAGGCGCGGCTGCATTCGGAGAGCTGCTGGCTACATATCCAGTGCCGCCCATCTTCGCCGCCCTGCCCGGATACCCACCTCCTCTCGATGTGAACAACGACCTCCTCCCGCACGTTCTGCGCGGTGCGGGAAGTTCAGACCTCCCATCAAAAGAGGCCCTCGCCCAACTGCAGTTGCCCGTTCTGGTCCTCGCGTGGACCGGTGACCCCACGCACCCGAAAGAGACCGCGATGGAACTCGCAAGCGCGATACCGGGCGCGGAGCTGCGCGTGGCGAGCACCCCGCAAGAGCTCTCGAGCTGGGGGCACGTTGCCGCGAAGTTCCTATCTGCCGAATGAACCACGCCATCAACCACCGCTACATCCCAGAAAGGCAGTCATGACTCTCCGCAACAAACGAATCGTCATCGTTGGTGGCAGCTCCGGAATCGGGCTCGCAACCGCCCAATCGGCGCTTGCCGCGGGCGCGCACGTCATGATCGTGTCCAGTCGTCAGGCCAGCATCGACAGAGCCCTAGCCGTACTGAATGGCCCCGTCACCGGGCACACGATCGACGTTCTCGACAAGAAAACTGTCACCGCCTTCTTCGATGATCTCGGCGAGATCGACCATCTCGTCTATACCGCCGGAGAACCACTCACCGTGACTCCCATCATCGGAATGGACATCTCTGCAGCACAGGACTTCTTTCAAGTCCGCTACTTCGGCGCGCTCACCACGATCAGCGCCGCTGCGCCTCACCTCCATCCTGGAGGCTCGATAACCCTGACCAGCGGCTCCGCCCGCACCCGACCGGGGGCCGGCTGGTCCCTTGGAGCAAGCATCTCCGGTGCAGTGACCAGCCTCACCAAAGCCCTCGCCATTGAACTCACCCCCATCCGGGTCAACTGCGTAGAGCCGGGCATCATCCGAAGCCCCCTCTGGGACGCAATGACCGAAACAGACCGCCACCAGATGTACGAGCAGCAGGGAGCCACTCTCCCCGCCGGCCGCATCGGGGAAGTCACCGACGTCGCCCAAGCCTTCCTGTACGCCATGACACAGACCTTCACCACCGGAACGAGCATTCCGGTCGATGGCGGCGCACCTCTCGTCTAATCACATAGCCCGACGCAAGGAGAAAAAATGGCTCGCGTATTCATCACCGGTTCCAGTACCGGCCTCGGCCTCGCAGCAGCCCAACTACTCGCCAGCGAGGGCCACGCCGTTGTCATCCACGGCAGAGACAAGAGCCGCACCCAGCAAGCGCGCCGCCAGGTGCCGGCTGCGGTCGGCACCGTGACGGGCGACCTCGCGCAGGCAGTCGAGGTGCGAAACGTCGCAGATCAAGCCAACGAGCTCGGCCCGTTCGACGCAGTCATTCACAACGCCGGCCTGGGGTTCCGCGAACCGACGAGGAACACCACGACTGATGGGCACGCACGAGTGCTAGCCGTGAACGTACTGGCCCCGTATCTCCTCACAGCGTGGATGACGCCAGCAAAACGACTGGTCTACATGAGCAGCGGCCTTCACCGTTCCGGCGACGACAGCCTCCACGACATCGACTGGAACTCGCGACCCTGGAACGGATATCAGGCCTACAACGACAGCAAACTCTTCGATGCCACGCTCGCGTTCTCCATGGCCCGCCTCCGGCCCGAAACGCTCACCAATGCACTCGAGCCAGGCTGGGTTGCGACCAGGATGGGCGGAGCAGGAGCACCCGACGACCTCGCCCTCGCCCACGTCACCCAGTTCTGGCTCGCCGTCAGCGACGACCCGCAGGCACTCGTTTCCGGGCACTACTTCTTCCACCAGAAATTGGCCACCGCCCACCCATCAGCTACCAAACACTCATTCCAAGACAAACTTCTCGACCACTTGGAGCTACTGACCGGAGTCCGGATACCGACCATCCCCGCAACCGTCAGCCCATGACCGAGACGATGCGGGCCCCACCACCCGGCGAGGGCTCACCGCGACGACTAGAAGCCCTCAACGACGGCATCTTCGCGATCGTCATGACCATCATCGTGCTCGAAGTGCGCATTCCGGATGGCCCGGAATCCTCCCTCGGCACGCAACTCCTCGCCGTCGTTCCCACCCTTCTGACCTACGCACTCACCTTCGCCACGCTCGGCATTCTCTGGTTCGGAAACCGCGCCCAATCCGAATACATCGCGGTCGCCAACCACCCCCTCATTTGGCTGAACCTCGTCTTCCTCGGAACGATTGCCCTCGTGCCATTCTCGGCAGCGCTTTTGGGGCGATACCCCACTTCCCGCTTCGCCGTCGTCGAGTACGGGCTACATCTCACCGTCGCGGCCTTCATCCACGGCTTCACCTGGCTCTACGTCGTCCACCACCCTTTACTACTCCGCCGAGCACTCTCACCCCGGTATCGACAGCTCAGCCAGATCACCACATTCGCAATCGCCATCGGCTACGCCCTCGCAACCCTTATCGGCTTCTTCATACCGCTCGCCGGACTGATCGCTTTCGTGCTCGTACCCGTCCCCTTCGTCGCCGGCTGGTACTACCAGATGCTTGCCCGCATCAACAACGGCCGATGACACAACACCTTCGCCCCGAGCACAGATTCGAAGCGCGCCACACAGACCGGACAACACCAACTCGAACAAGGAGCACCCCGTGCCAACCGTACTTTTCGCCATCACCGCATCCAACATCTGGACCATGAAAGACGGGTCGACAATCCCGGCTGGTTTCTGGGCCGAAGAGGTCGTGGATCCGTACCGAATCCTGACCACTGCAGGCATAACTGTGCGCATCGCGACACCAGATGGAGCTCCAGCACCACTCCAGCCGTACAGTCTCGACGAGTCGATGACCGGATCACCCGAACGCACCGCCGAGTTGAAGGATGCCCTCGCGGGGCTTGCCCGTCAATTGGAGACACCGGAGGTCCTTGCGGACGTCGACGCCGACAGCATCAACTCGCTTTTCATCCCAGGTGGAACCGGGCCCATGGAAGACCTCTATAAAGACGCAGACCTCGGCCGCCTCATCAACGCGCTAGACAGCCACGACGCCTACATCGCGACTGCGTGCCATGGAACCGTTGCCCTCCTCAGCGCACGGGACGAGAAGGACCCCTGGACTTTTGCCGGCTACGAAATGACCGGGTTCTCCAACGAAGAAGAAGACCAGGGCGGTCCCGAAGACGCCGCACCGTTCACACTAGAAACGCGCCTGCGTAACGAGGGCGCTCAGTATGTCTCTGGAGGACCGTGGGCTCCCATTGTGGTCACCGACCGCAACCTCATCAGCGGACAAAACCCAGCATCCGCCGCAGAAGTCGCGCGACAGCTCGCCTCCGCGCTGAGCTATTCAGCCGTGGCGGCCGCACCCATCTCGGCTGCGGCTAAGCGTACTGACGGCGGCAGCTATGTGGCCGCGCACACATGCGGCACATAGACGTTGATTATGGACGTTATGACAATAGTGATGCGCTAGACCCGCCCGGACTCATTGTTGCCGAGATCGCGCAAGAACTCTCTGCAGTGCGCATCGGACTCAGCTCCGGAGCCGACTTTTCCTAGCCATGCGTCGAAGGCGGGCGAGCTTATGAGCTTGAACTCTACCCGCGGGGTGTGATGGGTACCGTCCTGGTGGACTTTCGGAAACGAGCAACACGACGGGCCCCGGATTGATCCACGTCCGCGCGCTGCCGACAGGGATGCACGTCCGGATGTCTGGGATCTCTGGCCCTGGCTGCGGGGCGCTGGATAGGCACGATCCCGAGACTGGGTTCATCGCCTCATTCGGGGTGATATCGAGGGGCCCTCCGGCTCCGTACTTCAGCGAGGAAAAACAAATCATGTCCGTCATCTCAGTGGGTAAAGAGAACAGCACGTCGATCGACCTGTACTACGAGGATCACGGGGCGGGGCAGCCGATCGTCCTGATCCACGGCTACCCGCTGAGCGGGGCGTCGTGGCTGCCTCAGACGCGAGCGCTTCTCGCGGCCGGCTACCGGGTCATCACCTACGACCGTCGCGGGTTCGGCAAGTCGAGCCAGCCGAGCGTCGGCTACGACTACGACACCTTCGCCGCCGATCTCGATACCGTGCTGACGACCCTCGACCTGCGCGACGTCCTGCTCGTGGGCTTCTCGATGGGTACGGGCGAGGTGGGCCGCTACACCGCCAAGTACGGGACCGATCGCCTCGCGAAGATCGCCTTCCTCGCTCCGATCGAACCGTTCCTGCTGAAGACCGATGACAACCCGAACGGACTCCCACAGGAGGCTTTCGACGGTTTCGTCACCGCCGCGAAAGACGACCCATACGCGTACTACACCGCCTTCTACAGCGACTTCTACAACCTCGACGAGAACCTCGGCAGCAGGGTCAGCCAGGAAGTGGTGACCAACAGCTGGAACGTGGCCACCGCCGGCTCCATGCGCGCCGCGTGGGCTGTGGTGCCGGCCTGGCACGAAGATTTCCGCGGAGACATCGAGAAGATCCGCGCCAGTGGAGTCCGGAGCCTCATCATGCAGGGCACGCTGGACCGCATCCTGCCCATCGATGTGACTGGTCGCGCCTTCCACGCGGTCTTCCCGGAGAGCGAATACATCGAGATCAAGGGAGCTCCGCACGGTTTCGGCTGGACCCATTCCGCCGAGGTCAACGACCACCTGCTGCACTTTCTCGCGTCGTAACGATCTGCGCGCAGCTTGACGATGACCCGATCGGATTCGCGCCCGCTTCACGCGGCGCGGGTCTGACCGGCGGCGGAGGAGAAGCGGCGCTGGTACACCGACGGCGGCACCGACAGGTGGGCGATGAAGGCGCGTCTTAGCGATTCGGGTGTGCCGAAGCCGGAGTCCTGGGCAACGCGCGTGACGGTGTGACCCAGATCGAGAAGCGACTTCGCCTTGTCCACCCGCACGATCTCCACGTACTTGCCCGGAGTCGTCGCAAGCTCGTCATTGAACAACCGAGAGAGGTGCCGAGGACTCACCCGAGCGATCGCCGCCATGCTTGAGGCGGTGTGCTGAGCCGACGGGTCGGCCATGACCGCGCTCACCACCACGCGCAGGAGCGACGCCTCCCCCACCGGAGCGAGCAGACTGTCGGAGAACTGGGTCTGTCCACCATCCCGCCGAAGATAGACGACCAAGGCGCGAGCGACACCTCGCGCGACCTCGGCGCCCTCATCCTGCTCGAGGAGCGTCAACGCCAGATCGATCCCGGCCGTCACACCAGCCGAGGTGTACGTCGCGTCGTCCTCGACCACGATGGCGTCCGGCTGGACCCGTATGCCGGGATAGCGCTGCGCGAGCTCCCGTGTGTGATGCCAGTGGGTGGTGGCTCGCTTGCCGTCGAGCAGACCTGCCGCGGCCAGCACGAACGCTCCGGTGCAGATCGACGCCGTGCGGGCTGCGCGTTCCGACATACTCACCGCCGCCGACGCCAGAGCTTCGGTGACCTCGCCCGCGGGAAACGCCTCACCGCCGGTGACGACCACCGTATCGAACGACCCCCGCGACGCGGCCGAGAAGTCCACGGGAATCCTCATCCCCATCGAGGTCCGCACGTCGCGGCCGTCGACCGAGACCATGCTCATCCGGTAGTCGGCACCGAAGTGATTCGCCTCAGCGAAGACCTCAGCCGGTCCGGCGAGGTCGAGCAGCTTCATATCGTCGAACACGAGCAGGGCCACTCGGTGACCAGAACTCGACATGGTCGGCCTCTCGCATGCTCACTAGGCGGTGCATCGTCAGAATGACCGACCCGTCACACGCATAAAGCGAATGCAAACGGTGCGAGCAAGTAAAGCACGAGCGCGCCCCACCATCAACGCCCCCAGGGCAGACATCGGCAAGTCACTCGTATCTCTAAAACCTAAAGGTTTAGAAGACAGCGCCAGTAGATGTCGCCACTCCCCCGTCGTGCGATCTCAGGGCCGCGTGTTCGAGACCGTCAGTTTGGTTTGTGAGCAAGTGCGTCACCGTTTGGCCTCAGTGACTGCTGGTGCCAGTGAAGGCTGGGAGTCTGAAGACATATTTCAAGGTGAACGTAGGGCCGCGCAGTCATTGCACTTATTTCGCCAATCGAGGGAAGAGCTTCTCGGCGGCGGAGCGGTGCACCTGCCCCAGCCGTTCCGCGCCGGGGCCGTCGTAGACGGCCAGGGCGTGGTCGAAACGGGCACTCCACTCTGGGTCTGCGTAGGGGAAATCGCTTCCGTAGAGGATGTGGCCCGGTTCCGCGAACGCCAGCAGCGACGGCAGCGATGTGGGGCTGGCGGATAGGGCCGTGTCGAAGTAGAACTTCCGCAGGCCCGCCTGGATGCTTTCAGGCGTGGTGCCGGGGTTGAAGAGTGCGGCAGCACTGAATCGGTCTGCGGCGTAGGGAAGGAAACCGCCGGCGTGAGAGAGGATCACACGCAGGTTTGGATGGCGGTCGAACACCCCGTGCGCGACGAGGTCCACGGCGGTGCGCGTGGTGTCGAACGGGAAGTCCAGCAGCGCAGTGGGCATTCCCGGCAGCTGCGGGATCGGCGGCGCGGTGGGGTGCACGAAGACCACGGCCGAGCGCGCGGAGAGCTCCGCCCACAGCGGCTCATACGCGGCATCCCCCAGATACCGCCCGTGCGCGTTCGACAGCAGGAGCACGCCGTCGGCGTGGAGTTCGTCGAGGGCCCGCACGGCTTCGGTGACTGCGCCGTCGAAGTCCGGCAGTGGCAGAACGGCGAAGTGCCCGAAGCGGTCAGGGTGTTCCCTGACCAGTTCAGCCTGATAGTCGTTGAGGTCGCGGGCGAGGTCGCGAGCCGCGGCGTCGTCACCGAAGTGCACACCGGGTGCGCTGATCGACAGAATCCCCGTCTCGATACCTGACGCATCCATCATGGAGATCGCCGCCTGGGGATCCCAGTCGGGCATCAGCCAGCCTCCGACGGTTCGCGGACCCTGACGCGCCGCGGTCCCACCACTTTCCGCCCACGGATTCCATTGCGCAGAACCGCCGGCCACTGCCTGCGCCCCACTCCCTGTCATCAGACTTCCCGCTGCCGCCAGCGCCTCGAAGTAACGAGGCGGAAGCAGGTGCTGATGCACATCGATCTTGCCCGGCATGGTGACCTTCCGATTGTTCTGATGAACGCCGATGGTTGCGTGCGCTCCAAATGTTAACTAGTTTACAGGCGTCTAGTAAATGACAACAGTACATCAAATCAGACATCGATAATCACATTTGTGCAGAGACTGCTTTCATGCATAAACTGCATGAATGCAGCCACTGCACTAATGCATTAACTGCACCGAATGTCGTGTTCGGACAAATCGACCGGATCGGAGTCGCACATGGTTGACGGGTTGCGCGAACGGAAGCGAGCGGCGACGCAGGAGACCATCGAGCGGGCCGCCATTGCGCTTGCGCTCGAGCACGGCTTCGAGAACGTCACCGTGGACATGATCTGCGAGGCGAGCATGGTCTCCCAGCGCACCTTCTTCAACTATTTCGGATCGAAGGAGGGGGTGATTCTCGGAGGCGCGCCACCCCTGCCGGGGGATGAACAGGTGCGCACCTTCACCCATGAGGGCGGTTCGAACCTCCTCGCCGACTTCCTCACCATGATCACGTCCTCGCTGCTGGAGCGTGAACCCGATGCAGCCCTGTTCCAGGACCGACGAACGTTGATCATGCGCACCCCAGAACTCTTGATGAGGGAAACGGCTCGCATGAGCGAATCCGAGGACCAGTTCGTGGCCATCATCCTGACCCGCTTCGAGATCCAGGGCCGAGTCGCAGCCGACCAGCCCGAGCTGGAGGAAGAGGCCCGGATGGTTGTCGCCCTGACCACAGGCGTCCTGCAGTACGTGAGACGTCGATGGGTAGATTCGCCGGCGGGAGCGTCCACCCGGGATCTCCTTCGCACCTCCATCGAACTCATCCACAGCATCACCAACGATCCAGCTCACAACCCGAAGGGCACGGAACACCGATGACCGACACATCCCTCAGCGAGCAGGGCACCAGCACAGCTCCGACGTCGCGACGCCACATCCTGCTCATCTTCGCCGGCCTGATCCTGACCATGCTGCTCGCCTCGCTCGACCAGAGCATGTTCTCCACGGCGTTGCCGACGATCGTCGGGGAACTCAACGGTGTCGACAGCATGCTGTGGGTGACCACCGCCTACATCCTCGCCTCCACGATCATGCTGCCGGTCTATGGCAAGCTCAGCGACTTGATCGGACGGAAAGGGCTGTTCATCGGCGCGATCAGCCTGTTCGTCCTCGGCTCCATCATCGGCGGAATGGCACAGGACATGACCGTGCTCATCGCCGGTCGAGCCGTGCAAGGCCTGGGCGGCGGCGGGCTCATGATCCTGTCGCAGGCGATCATCGCGGACGTCGTTCCCGCCCGCGAGCGCGGCCGGTACATGGGGATCATGGGTGGGGTGTTCGCGATCTCGTCGGTCGCCGGACCCCTGCTCGGGGGATGGTTCACAGAGGGTCCTGGCTGGCGGTGGGGCCTGTGGATCAACATTCCCCTGGGAGTGCTCGCCATCGTCTCCGCGGTACTCTTCCTCCACCTGCCCAAGAACACAGCAGGGCGACCCACAGTCGACTTCCTCGGGATGGGGCTTCTCGCCGCTGCGTCCACCGGCCTGGTCCTGGTCACCACCTGGGGCGGGAGAACCTATGACTGGGACTCAGCTGTGATCATCTCCCTGATCAGTGCGACCATCGTGGCGGGCATCGCCTTCGTGCTGGTCGAGCGTCGCGCCGCCGAGCCGATCATGCCACTTCACCTGTTCAAAGACCGCAACTTCAACCTGACCACGGTCGCCGGCCTGATCACCGGAATCGCGATGTTCGGTGCTATCGCCTACATCCCCACCTACCTACAAATGGTCACGGGAGTGGACGCGACGGAGGCGGGTCTGTTGATGATTCCCTTGATGGCTGCCCTGCTGGTCAGCTCGATCGTCTCCGGCCAGCTCGTCAGCAAGTTCGGTCGCTACAAGTGGCTTCCCGTCGTAGGAACGGCAGTCATCGCCGTCTCTCTGGCTCTCCTGTCCACGATGACGCCGTCGTTGGAGATCTGGATCCTCTGCACCTACCTCGCGATCATGGGCCTGGGGTTGGGCATGAGCATGCAGATTCTCATCCTGATCGTGCAGAACTCGTTCCCCGGTTCCCAGGTCGGGACCGCGACCGCGACGAACAACTACTTCCGGCAGATCGGCGCCAGCCTGGGCACCGCCGTCGTGGGCAGCCTCTTCGTTGCAAAGCTCACAGACCTGCTCGCTCAGCGCCTTCCGGCCGGCGCCGCCACAGCGGCGGGGGGAAGCAATTCGTTCACTCCCGCACTGGTACGAGACCTGCCCGATGCTGTCCGAAACGTCATCGTCGGCGCCTACAACGACGCACTCGCGCCCGTGTTCCTCTACATGGTCCCGCTGGTCGTCGCAGCAGCTGTGCTACTGCTGTTCATCAAAGAGAAGCCCCTGGCCACCACGATCGAACGGGAGATCCTTCCCGAATCCCTCGAGATCGATGGCGCCGACAGCGCCGCTCTCTCGCCGATTTCGAGCGGGGCGCAGCAGCCCGATGTGCACCAGAGCCCGGAGGACACAACGCCTTCGCAGCCGCGCCAGGGTGCCGAAGGTCGACTATCCAGTTAGTCGGTCCAGGCGGCGGAGATGCTGCGATCCACGACCCGACGCCAGCCATTCGGGGCACCAGGGTCGCGGCTGGCCATCCCGGCCATCCACAGCACGGTCATGAGGTCGTCTGGGGTGAACTCCTCCGACAGCACACCGGCATCGTGGGCGTTCTCGACGAGTTCTGCCCCGAGCGCCATGGACCGCTCACAGGCATTGATGAGCAGCACGGCGTCAGGATAGCGGCGCAACATCGCGTCATTCATCGCCGGGTCGCTGAGCTGCAGACCGATCATCTCGGAGATGAACGTCTCCAACCGCGCTCGGGGAGAGTCCTCCGCCAATGTCCGATCTCTGAGCGTCGCGAGCTTCGCTCCGGCGATGTCATCGACCACAGCATCGATGAGCTCTTCTCGGGAGCCGACGCGGTTGTAGAGCGTTCCGATGCTCACGCCGGCTTCCCGGGCGATGTCTTCCAGGGGGGCGGCCAGGCCCCGGCGGGAGAACACGGACACCGCCGCCGCACGCAGCTTCTCGAGGTTCGCCTGCGCGTCTCGGCGCAGGCCCGGGGTAGTGGTCACGGTGACTCCAGTAGAAATTGAGGCTTGTCTCAACATAGACTCTCGAGGAGTTGAGAACCATCTCAACTTACCGTACCGGAACGAATCAGGCTCGGCGGTGGGCCACAGAGGAACAGATCATGCCACTCATCACCATCATCGGAGCAGGCCCCGGCCTCGGGTTGGAGATCGCCCGCGCCTTCGGGCAGAAGGGCTTCGAGGTCGCTCTCGTCGCCCGCGACCAGACCAAGCTCGACTCACTCGCACAGACCCTCGCCGGCGAAGGCATCCACGCCCAGGGTTTCGCCGCCGACATCAGCCGGCCCGCCACGATCACGAAGGCACTTGGGTCGATCCGGGACACACTCGGCCCCATCGACGTGCTCGAGTTCTCGCCCGCCGACCGGACCCTGAAATCCGTCGACGCCCTGAACGTCACCGTGGAGAACCTCCAGCCGCAGCTCGACTTCTACCTGGGCGGCGCCGTGACTGCGATCGGCGCGGTTCTGCCGGACATGGTCGCCCGCGGCACCGGGACCGTCCTCGTGACGACGGGTGGCGGCTCCCTCGCCCCGACGCCGGCTCGCGGCAACATCAACATCGCTGCAGCCGGACTCCGCAACTGGACACTCAATCTCAACACCGCCCTTGCCAATACTGGTGTCTATGTCGCTTTCGTCGCGATCACCGCCCTGATCGGTGGCGGTCGCCCGGATGCTGAGCCTGACGTCATCGCGCAGTCCTACGTGAAGCTCTACGACGAGCGACGGGATGCAGAGCTGCACTACGTCGCCTACGACGGCTGACATCAATCCCGTCCGGGGCCCAGCCGCCGGACGGGACCCAGCCCCATCCCGAACCTCTGGGCGAGCTCAGCCGGCGGCGGCCACGGCGGCCGAGGCCGCGAATGTGCGAAGCATCGCGACCTGGTGGGCGATACTCGGCGGCTCGGCGGCCATCTGCCATGTGGACACGAGCGCCACCATCCCGCCGATGGCAAAGATCCGCGCATCTCCGGTCAGTGCAATCGTGGATCGGGTGGGATCGCGGTCCGACTCCGTCAGCCAGGTAGTGACCGCCGCCGCGAGTACCTCGGCGACTCGTTCGCCGCGAGGGATCGCACGGAGCCTGTCGAAGAACTCGCGATCAGTTCGACCGGCCGCCAGAAGCGGCTCGATCCCGCTCTCCCGGACAGCGTCGGCGAGGGCAAGCCCAAGGTTCGCAGCACTCTGATCCAGGACCTGCCGATCACCGAGCAGCCGACTGATCCAGACGTCCGTCGCGAGGTCACCGACGTTGCTGTAGTGGTTGTGCAGTGCCTGCCGGCTCAAACCGGCCCGCTGCGCGACCGCGCTCATGGAGATCACCTCGCCTTTGGGCGACTCGGTCACGAGAGCGGTCAACGCTCGAATAAGGGCAGCGCGAGTCCTGGTGACTCGCGGGTCCACTCGAGGTGGGCCCGTTAGGGCCGTCTCCAATTGCTCTGACATGGGTCCATCTTGTCAGACTCGGACCAATGATGTACATTTGTCATTTAGTTGACGACTGTAAGGAAGAAGATATGACGCACGCCATCGAATCGGCACCGCATCGGGGAGATGCTCCGCCGCACCCGGAATTCGAAGCTGCGGTGGCAGGAGGCCCACTGACGTCCGAGGGCCCGGGATCCATGCACCGCTACAGGAACGTGATCCTCGGCGGTGTCGCCATCCTGCTCCTGGCGATGGCTATGCTGACCAGCTATTCGAGCGCGTTCGGCAATCCGACACCGAACAACGTGCACCTGGCTGTGACAGGCGATGCGGGCACGATCGTCGCTCTGGAACAGCAGGATTCCCTCGACATCACGGTAGTGGCCTCGGAGGCGGAGGCCCAGGCCGCTGTCTTGGCTCGAGACGCGGACGGCGCTGTCGTTCTCCCTTCCCCCGGGGCCGGCGCCGCTGTCACCACGTATGTCGCCAGCGGCGGGGGGCGAGGTCTCAGCCAGGCGGTCTCCGGAATCGGAGACTCCATCGCCGGAGAGCTGAACGCCACAAACGAGACCACTGATCTTGCGCCGTTGGCGCAGAACGACCCGGTCGGTTCCATCGAGTTCTACGCGATCCTCTTCGCAGGCTTGGGGGCGGCGCTCGGCGCAACGATCTTCGGGCGCATCCTCGGCACCGTCGACACCTCGGCGAAGTTCGTCGAGCGCAGCGTGGTCCTCGTCGCCTACTCAGGTATTCTCGCCGGGTCGATCACCGTCTGGATCGACTCGGGCCTGAATGCGGTGACCGTCGATCCCGGAGCCGTGTTCGCGGTTCTCTGGTTGACCGCCGTCGCCATCGGCGGCGCGGTCACCGGCGTGGCCGCTCTGGGGGGAACCATCGCGGCACTGATCATGACCCTGGCACTGGTGGTCCTCGGCAACACATCCTCGGGAGGCCCGCTCGGCATTCACCTCCTCAACGACTTCTTTCAGACCCTCTACTACGTCTTCCCCCAGGGAGACGCGCTCGACCTCCTCCGGTCCGTCCAGTACTTCGACGGCGCGGCGGTCACAGGTCCGATCATCCGGCTGGGCGTCTGGGCGACCTCAGGGATCCTGCTGACCCTCACAGCCATGCTCATCCGAAGCCGACGAGAAGCCAAGGCTCGACAGAAGAATGCCGCCCGCCCAGCAACCGACTTCCGTGCGACTGCCACAGCACCGGCCGCCCAGCCTGACGCCACCGCAATCACAAGCGGCTGAACACCCCGATGCAAGAGCAACGAACGAGATGGGGCAGATCGCAATACTCCGTGACGGCAGAGCGGCCGAGGGTTCACCACCCCAGCCAACCCTGCAGAAAGCGGGACCATCAGCTGCCCCTGAGTCCTTCCCGGACATCAGGGAAACCGCTGTGTGAACAACCTGCTCACTGAGCAGGGCACTCGATGGGACCATTCCGTGCCGAAAACAGAATACCGGATCCGCAGTTTCGAACGGCGCTTATGAGAGCGGGCCGCGGCCGCCTCGACGCGGTCATGGTCTTCAACGTGCGCGACGAGATCCGCCAGCCGCCCCTCTCGGACCCAAGACACGCGTAGCCATACAGCTGGCTTCACAACCTGCCACAGAGCGCGATGAGCCATCTCGAAAACAAGAGTTTTACTAGAGACCAGCCGCGGCGCGTTTCGCCGCTGAAGAAGTCCGTACTCCCCGGGAGCGCGGCGGCAAGACGCAAGCGTTGATCGCCGCCGTCCAACTAGTCGCGTCCGATTGATCGACTGAAGCTGGCACTGATCCCGTGACAGCCAACAGCCCAAACGCGGCGACCGCTGGGCGGAGCTGGCGGTGGGGTCTCGTCGTCAGGACCTAGATGTTGACTCATCGGAATTACGATCAACTCCTATCGACCGTTGTCCTAACCCGCGGCTTGGCCTTCGGGGATTCCTCGTTGGCGATAGTCGGCGAGCACGGCGTCCCAGGGGATCACGCCGTTGCTGCGTGCCCAGTCGTGCCAGAGTGCCGTCAGTTCTTGGACAAGCTCGGGCTCTGCCGCGGAGCGATCAACGGTCTCTCCCCTATCTGCCGAGATGTCGTATAGCTCCCAGGGGGAATCGTTTTCTCGCACGAGCTTCCAGGTGCCCCGTCGCACGGCCGCGTTGCCGATGTGTTCCCAGAAGAGTGGTCGCTCATCGAGGTCGCTCTCGGCCGAGGGGTTCCGCCATTGCTCGAGGAGGCTCACTCCCGGGCCGTCGCTTGCGCCGCCGATTGCGTCCATGACGGTCGGGACGATGTCGACGAGGTGGCCCGGGTGGGTACTGATCTCGCCCCCATTCACCCCGCCCGCCGGCCAGGAGGCGATGAACGATGAGGAAATCCCGCCTTCATGCACCCACCTTTTGTACAGCCGGAAGGGCGTGTTCGACACGTTCGCCCAGGCTCGTCCGTAGCTTGCATAGCTCTCTTCAGGGCCGGGCGTGATCGAGGGGTTGTTGCCGACTGCGACGGTCACGCCGTCGCGGGTCTCCGGGGGGCAGATCTCAGGATTGAACTTCTTTCCGGCCGACGTCGGGGGCAGCGGCTCGGCGCACGCACCGTTGTCGGAACTGAAGAGGATGAGGGTGTCATCCAGCTGGCCGAGTCGCTCGAGCGTATGGATGACTCCACCGATACCGCGATCCATCACCTCGACCTGTGCGGCGTATGTGGCCATCCGTTCGATTTCCCACTCATGCTCGGGGGCGTCCTCCCAGGCAGGCACTTCCGGGTCGCGGGGCGAGAGTTCTGCCGCACTGTGCAGGGAGAGTTCCTGCTGGCGCTCGAAGCGTTCCTGCCGCAGTCTGTCCCAGCCTGCGGCGAATCGCTGGCGGTACTTGGCGATGTCCTTTTCGCGGGCGTGGAGCGGCCAATGGGGTGCCGTGTGAGCCAGGTAGAGGAAGAACGGGGTGCCTTGAGTATGGGCGCGCTCGATGAAATCGGATGCGTAGGCCGAGATGTCGTCCGTGAAGTAATAGTCACCCTGGAATACCTCGGAAGGTACGCTCTCTTCACCACTCATCAGGCGTGGCTGATAGTAGCTGCCGCAGCCAGGGAGGATCCCGTAGAACTCGTTGAACCCGCGCCGTGTCGGCCAGGTCTCGTTCGGAGTTGCGGTGTCGGACGAGAGGTGCCATTTGCCCGAGAGACACGTGGCGTATCCCTCGGCGCCGAGACGTTCAGCCAGGGTTGGCGCTGACGCGCTGAGCGACCCGACGTACCCGCGTGGGCGGTCGTCCCCGGTGAGGATGCCAATTCCGACGGAGTGCGGATGGCGGCCGGTGAGCAGGGCTGCGCGGGAGGGGCTGCAGCGCGGCGTGACGTAGAAGGAACTCATCCTCGTCCCTCGGCCAGCCAGTCGGTCGAGGTTCGGCGTGTCGATTTCCCCGCCGAAGACGCCGAGATCCGAGTACCCCAGGTCATCCGCGAGGATTACGAGAACATTAGGTCGTTTCATGAAGTCAGATTCCAATCTGGCATTGTCCTACCGATCGCTTGGTCGGTTAGAGCGTGCATAGGGAGCCGCATCACGCCGGTGTCCGGCGGTTAGCTCTTGAGGAAGGGGCGGAGAATGTCCACGAACTGGGTCATCAGGGCATGCCTACTCAACGTGGCCGGTTCCAGAATCCATTGAATGCGCAGACCATCAGCCATCCCGATGAGCCAGCGCGCAATTGTTTCCGCGGTGACTCCATCCGGGAGTTTCTCGGGATCGAGTAAGGGGTCGAGGGTAGTTGTGGCCTTGCGGATCGTGTCACGGTAGCGATTCAGAGTCCACGAGTGGCCGGGGTGCGATGTGGAGAGGCTTTCTGCCGAAATCACCGCGAACAACTGCACGAGCGGGGCGTTCTTCTCGTTGCGAGCGAGCGTGGACAGGAATGCCTGAAAGTAGTCGTAGCCACTGTCCAAGAGTCGCTGCTCTTCTGTGTTGTTGCGTTGCTCCCGTTCTTGGAGCACCGCGAGCAAGAGCGAGGCCTTGGAACGAAAATGATGCAGCAGGCCGGGCTGAGTGAGTCCGGCGTGGTCGGCGACCTCGGCAAGACTAACGCCATTGAAACCTCGGGCCGAGAACAATTCCATCGCGGAGTTCAGGATCTGCCGACGCCGGGCGTCACCGTGCGGGCGGGTTGTCTTCGGTCGTCGCGCAGGAATGTCGGTCATCCTCTGATTCTGCCCTGCCGGCGGCTCGTCGACCGGATGCGCTCGCTGCCGCGCCAGGACGCTGGCGCGAAGCGTGGGAGTCATCGCGTGAACCGTTCATTTAGGCCCGGCGTCGAGCTGAGAAGCTTGCGGGTGTACTCATCGCGGGGGTTGTCGAAGACTTGAGCCGTCGTGCCTTGTTCTACGAGCTGGCCGCGATACATCACCGCCACCCGGTGGCTGATGTTCCGCACCACGGCGAGGTCGTGGGAGATGAACAAGTATCCGACTCCGAGTTCGTCCTGAAGATCCTTCAGTAGCTCGAGGATCTGCGCCTGAATGGACACGTCCAGAGCCGACACGGGCTCATCGAGAATCAGCACCTTCGGACGCGCGGCCAGTGCTCGCGCGATACCGATTCGCTGGCGCTGCCCGCCCGAGAATGCGTAGGGATAACGGTCCAGCTGATCGGCGTTGAGTCCCACCCGCTCCATCAGGTCTTCGCACCTCGCCCTGATTTCGGACGCAGGGACGCCGACGACAACTAGAGCTTCTTCGAGGGATTGCCCCGCAGTACGTCGGGGATTGAGTGAGGAGTAGGGGTCCTGGAACACGTATTGGATGTTGTTGCTGATGAAACGCCTGTCTCTCGGTCCTCTCCCGGTCACGTCGCGGCCGTCGATGGTGATGCTGCCTGACGCGGCTTTGTTTATGCCGACGATAGTGCGCGAGAGGGTGCTCTTTCCGCACCCCGACTCGCCAACCAAGCCGAGGGTCTCGCCCTCGGAGACCTGCAACGACACGCCATTGACCGCGAAGATGGGTTCGGGACGGCGGAAGAGGCCCCGACGGTTCGTGTTGACGTCGGTGCGGAGCTCATTCACTTCGAGTACTGGTTTGGGCGTCGCCGGCGGTGTCGGCCTCAACGGTGCGTCGATTCGTGGAACGGCGTCCATCAGCGAGATCGTGTAGGGATCACGGGGCGCGCGGAGTACTTGTTCGACCGGGCCCTTTTCAACTATGCGGCCGTGGTACATCACCACGACATCGTCGCAGAGCTCGGCGACGACCCCCATGTCGTGGGTGATGAACAGAATAGCGACGCCGAGATCGTCTCTGAGTGTGCGGATGAGATCGAGGATCTGTGCCTGGATGGTCACATCGAGGGCGGTAGTCGGCTCGTCGGCGATCAGGAGCGAGGGGCTGTTGGCCAGCGCGATCGCGATCACGACGCGTTGCTTCATTCCGCCGGAGAACTCGTGTGGGTAACGTTCCGCCGCCGTGGTGGGATTTGGGATTCCAACCTGGTCGAGAAGTTCGAGGCTGCGGCTTTTCGCGGTCGCCTTGTCGCTGCCGTGAATGAGCAGGGACTCTTCGATCTGCGCACCGATCCTCATCACCGGGTTGAGCGCGGCCTGAGGGTCTTGGAAGATCATCGCCAAGTCCTTCCCGCGTCGCCGGCGCAGCTGCTTGGCGTTGAGACGTCGGAGGTCATTCCCGGAGAGAGCAATCTCTCCGCTCTCGATCACGCCCGGGGAGCGGACCATCCCCATGACCGCCCTCGAGGTGACCGACTTGCCCGACCCGGATTCCCCGACGATGCCGAGGATCTGCCCGCGCTTGAGTTCGAATGACACTCCATCGACAGCTCGTATGGTTCCCGCCGGGGTATCGAACGTCACGACGAGGTCGTGCACATCGAGAAGGACTTCGCGGTTTTCCTGTGGGATCTTTGCGCTCATTTGCGGTTGACCGTCTCATTGAGGGCGTCGGCGAGGAGGCTGAACGCGAGGGCGAGAAGAAGGAGAAGTACTGTTGGGCCCAGGATGTAGGTGGGTGCCTGGTTGATGAACCGGGTTCCCACGTTCAGGAGTGCTCCAAGTGATGGTTGGGGCGGCTGGATACCGAGTCCCACGATGCTGAGGGCGGCCTCGATGAAGATGGCCTGCACGACGAACACGGCCCCCTGCACGAGGATCGGGTCGATGGCGTTGGGCAGGATGTGCCTGCCCAGCACTGTGAGGCGGCTCACACCGAGGGTCTCGGCCGCAGTCACGTATTCGCGTTGCATCTGGGACATCAACGCGGCACGTGCCAGCCGGCCGAAGGCCGGCAGACCACTGATGGTGATCGCGATCACCAGCGACACCCATCCGGGTCCGACGACGAGGACGATACAGATGCCGAGGACGAGCCCCGGGAAGCCCAGGATGATGTCGAGTACTCTCTGCACGATCGTCCCTGCCACTCGCGAGAGCGCACCGATGAGCCCGAGGATCGTGCCGAGAATCATGCTGACGGGCACGGCGACGACGATGATGCTGAAGTCGGTTCGGAGACCGTAGAGGGAGCGCACGAAGATGTCGCGGCCGAGTTCATCGGTTCCGAACAGGTGGGTGAATGAGGGCGCTAACAGCGACTCGGACGACTGTACGTCATATCCGTCGGGGAACAGAAGTGGTGCAGACACCGAGAGGAGTGCCAGTACCAGAATTACGATGATGCCGACGAGACCCCGTGGGCTCTTCAGCGCGGCGCCGTATCGGCGGAGTGAGGGCGATACGCCGCTGCGGCGAGGTCTGCGAGAAGGAGGTGCGGTGGTTGTCATGGTCAGGCCTCCAGTCGAATCCGCGGGTCCAGAGCGGCCAAAGCGATTTCGGTGATGATCTGGATGAGTACCGCGAGGATCACGGCGCCCAGGATGAGGATCTGGATGATGAAGTAGTCGCGATCTTGTACCGCTTGGACGGCAAGCTGGCCCAGACCGTTCCTGGCGAAGATCGCTTCGATCACGATCGCCCCGCCGAGGAGTTCGCCGATCCGGAGACCGATCGCCACCACCGCAGTGCCCAGGCTGTTGCGCAGCACGTGCCGGTAGGTGATCCGTCGTGGCGACGCGCCCTTTGCGAATGCGAGATCCACGAAGTCTTCTCCGCGCACGTTCTGCATCGACGTCTGGACAAGCCGGGCGACGACTGCTGCCTGAGGCAGTGCGAGCGCGAATGCCGGGAGCAGGAGGTATTGGATGCCGATTTCGGGGTTCTCGAGCAGACCGACCTCTCCCGAGACCGGGAGAAGCCGCCAGGTCACTCCGAACACGAGGATCAGGAGCAGACCGGTCAGGAACGGCGGCGTGGCCAGCAGCAGCGTATTGAGAACGTCGAGGACACCCCGGCTCACCTTGGCACGCGGCGAGCCCGACAGGATTCCAAGGGTCAGGCCGACCACGATCATGATGACTGTCGCGAGAGCGGCTAGTTCCAGTGTGCTCTCGAGACGGTCGAGGACGAGCTCGGCGACGGGGCGCTGGAAGATGTATGAGTTCCCGAAGTCTCCGCGGAAGATTCCCGTTATCCAGTTGATGTACTGCGCGATGAGCGGGTCGTCGAGACCGCTCTGTTCTCGGATGGCTGCGACCTGCTCGGGGGTTGCATCCGCGCCGGCTAGCGCCGCGGCGGGATCACCGGGCGCAAGCCGAGGCAGAAGAAAGGCGATTATCGAACTGACGACGATCACCAATGCAACCGAGGGCAGCTTCCTGAGGAGGAAGCGAGTCATGGGCTACTCCGAAATGTAGGCGTCGTTGAGAAGGAGGTTGCCGCGCTTGGACACGCCGATACCCTGAACGTCTGTGGACGAGACGACCTTGTACGGCGCCTGCACGATCGGAACGACCCAGGCTTGCTCCAGGATGTACTCCGTCAGGGCACCTAGCGCTTTCTCGTTCTCTTCATCGCTCGCCGCCGAGGTGAGGTTGTTTCGGAGGTCCTGGTACTCGGGCGAATCGAAGTGAGAGGGGTTGTTCGCGCGCAACGACGGCAAAGAACTGATGAGCGTGCTCGGGCCGAGGCCGACCTGGCTGTGCAGGAGCAGGAACGCCGGGCCCAGGTTGGCCTGGTTCTGAAGCGAGTTGAACGTGGTCTCGTCAACGGACACTGCCGTCGGCGCCAGACCAATCGCGGTGAGGTTGTTGGCGATGATCTCGTACTCGCTCTGGATGGCCGGGAGGGCGACGACGGTGATGGGCACCTCGGCACCTGTTGCTCCTGCCTCTTCGACCAGCTGCTTGGCTTTCTCCGGATCGTATGCATAGTGATTCACCTGGTCGTCGGTCACGCCCGGCGCGTCCGCGCCCCAGAAAAGGTCGGTGACTGTCCCGCCCCCGGCGAAGACCTGGTCGTTGATGCGGTCCCGATCGATCGCATAGGCGATCGCTTGACGCACCTTCGGATTGTCGAATGGCGCCTTGGTGACGTCCATGCCGAATGGGTAGATCGTGCCGCCGGCGTCGATGGTGGTGTACTGGGGCTGCGATTCGAAGCCCTTCGCGTCGGTGAGACCCAGGTTGTACGCGATGTTGGCACCGTTGCTGCGCAGAGCGGAAAGCTGCGCGGTGCTGTCCGCGAGCTTGTCGATCTCGATCGTGTCAGCGTACTGACCGCCGGCGGCGGCATTCCAGTAGCCGTCGAAGCGTTCGAGTGTGATCGATGTGCCCGGCCGATAGGTGCCCCATTTGTATGGTCCCGTTCCAACGACCTGTGACCCGTCCGCCAGTCCCGCATAGGTTTCCTGATCGACGATGTATGTCTGCTCGAGGAAGTCGAAGATCGTCGCCTCACTAAGGCGCTGGGAGAAGGTGACGGTCAGACTGGTCGGGCTGGCGACGTCGATCGAGGAGAACTGCTTCGCGATGAAGCCGACCTGCGAGCCGCTGTCCGCCTCGGTGGTCTTCATGAACGAGAACTTCACATCGTCGGCGGTCATCGGCCGTCCGGTGTGGAAAGTCACGTCGTCCTGCAGTGTGAACGTAACCGACATACCGTCGTCGGCGAAAGTCCAGTCCTTTGCGAGCACCGGCTCCGGGGTACCTGACTCAGGGTCAATATAGGTCAGGGGCTGGAAGACGTTTCCGATCCACGGGTAGTTCCCCGTCCGGCCCCCCAGGATAACGTTGGGCTGGAAATCGCCTGGCTGGGCGACCACGATCTGGCCCCCGCGCACGGGGGTAGAGATTGGTCCAGCGCCGCCTGATACTGCAGATGTGCAGCCGGCCAGCGCGATCGCCGTAAGCGCCGCTACGCCGGCTACAAGAATGCCGGCAGCTCGGCGGTCCGATCGTGGGTACAGCTTCATTGATGTTTCTCCTCATCATTGAGTGACGACGTGCTGGCGGATGATCTTGCCTTGTCACGACAGTACACGACCAACCGAGTACTCGGTAGTTTAGGATGAGTATTGAAAACGAAACCGGGGGCGATTGCCCCCTCGAAAGATTGTCATGGCCATCCACTCCACTCGGCGCACATCCCCCAACTCCTGCTGCGCACCCCAACGACCGGCCCTCGTCGCCGCGGCAGCCGGCGATTTCTTGACGCACGGAGAACATCGCATCGAGCAGGCTCCGATACCTCGGCAGAGCTTCATCATGGGCGACTCCTCGGCAGACGGAAACCCAAGCGATGGGGAGACACCACTTCACACCGTGACGGTGGAAGAGTTCAGCATCGACACCACAACGGTCACGAACACCGAATTTGAGCGATTTGCGCGCGCCACGGGGTACATCACCGAAGCAGAAGAGGAGGGTTCGTCCGCAGTGTTTCATTTGGCCATCGACCGCGATTCTTCGCAGATAGAGATCCTGGGCACCTACCCCGGGACCCCCTGGTGGCTCGGTGTAGCAGGGGCCGATTGGCGCCATCCCTCTGGCCCGAACAGCTCTCTCGACGGGCTCGCCGACCACCCAGTCGTCCATGTGACCTGGAACGACGCGTCGGCATATTGCAGGTGGGCAGGTAGACGGCTTCCGACAGAGGCGGAGTGGGAAGCCGCCAGTCGTGGCGGTCTCGACGGCGCCCGATACCCCTGGGGCGATAGCTGGGACAGCGACAATCTCAGAGCCAACATCTGGCAAGGCGAGTTCCCGACAATCAACACCCTCGGCGACGGGTACCTCTTGACTGCACCGGTTCGCACATACTCACCCAACGCCTACGGGCTTTGGCAGACGGTCGGCAACGTCTGGGAATGGTGCTCCGATTGGTATGACGCCGAGTTCTACAGCAAATCTCCGGGTTTGTCCCCGGTGGGCCCCCCATCGGGCACTCAACGCGTCCTTCGAGGAGGATCGTTCCTCTGCCACGACTCCTACTGCAACCGCTATCGAAACTCGGCCCGCTCAAGCAACACCCCCAACTCGTCCATGTCCAACTCCGGTTTTCGGACGGTCGCCCGATGAGCGCGAAGAGGTTTCCGTCATCCGTCTATCGTCATGGAACTGAACCAGACGTCCGTTTCTCTCTCGCGAATGAGCGAACTTTCCTGGCGTGGACGCGCACTGCTCTCGCTCTCATAGGTGGCGGTGTCGCGCTGGAAGCGTTACCGCTTCCCTTGGAGCCCACACTCCGGTTGGTCTCTGCGTTCATTCTCGTCGGCGCCGGGATCCTGGTCCCTGCGCAAGCCTGGTTCGGCTGGTCCCGCGCTGAACGTGCAATAAGACGGGGAGATCCCCTGCCGCACCCGTTCTTTGCGGCGCCTCTCGCCATTGCGATCGCGCTCGTCGGCATACTGTTGCTCGCAGCGATTATCGTGCGATGACAGCTCAACTCTTCGACCCCGGCCTTCAACCGGAACGAACGATCCTGGCATGGCGCCGCACCATTCTCTCGTTCGCAATCGCATCAGTCGTCGTCGCTCGGTTCGCGTACGATCCCATGTGGCTCACCACCGCCGGATTTGGGATAGCGATCAGTGCAACCGGATGGATCTGCATTGAACGCAGACAGCGAACATCAATCCGGAGCTTGCTCGCAGGCAATATTGCACGTCCCGCTGGAGTCGCAATCACCATCGCCGCAATCGCGACGCTGTGCCTCGGCATTGCAGGTGGAATTTGGCTCATTCTGGGAACCGGGAACTGAGAATCACTTTCGTCCACCCAATCAAAGTGTCGGTCAAGCACTTGGAGGCTTGCGATGTGCGCGGGGATGGAGCTAACCTCCTCCGGGTGAACTGCCCTGTAGGCGCGCCCTCAATGTAAATTCACCAAGACGAACCGCCCACCGTTGAACCCGGAGGAAAAGCGCACCGCCAACCACCAGCGGCCCGCGAAGATTGTCGATGAGGTTGAACCTGTTGCCAAGTGGAATGTCACGGTAAGGCGACCGGGTACTGAGCTATCTCGAAAACCTAAAGATTAACGAGACAGCGCCTATAAGCGTCGCCACTCCCCTGGCCTGCAAGCTCAAAGCCGCGCGTTAGAAATCGTAAGTGCGGTGCATTATCGAACATTGCATCCGGCCACTCGGTCTGACGACGGATAAGAACTCGGTATGTCAACACAGGATGATTGCGGCGGTCGCGCAGAACGCGGACGCGACGGTCCAGAACATCTCCGAGGTGGTCGGCATCTCGACCCGCTCGGCCGTGAAGATCCTGAACGACCTCGAGCGTTCGAGCTATCTCGAGCGGGAGCACGGCGCTCAGCGCAACCATTGAGTCCTGCACCCGGAGCGCCCACTCGGGCATCCTTCGAACTCCACCCACACCGTCGGCGAGTTCATCGCGGCGATCGCCGATCTTGCGCCGCGACCCGCACTTGACATGAAGCACACTTCATGTTCGGATCGGTTCCGAAGGGGAGTAATCCCACTTCCGTGTCGTCAGTACGGCCCCGAGCGGGGCCCGGTGCGGTAGGGCCACCAGGCCGATGAGACCTTCACGATGAGTGGAGGTTGTCGTGGATGTACCGCTGTGGGCCTGGTTCGCCGTCCTGGGAGTGGTCCTCCTGATGCTGGCGGTCGATCTGATCGCTCACCGGAGCGCCCATGTCATCAGGGTGAGAGAGGCCGCCGCCTGGTCGGCGGTCTGGGTCGCGCTGGGCGTCGGGTTCGGGATGCTCGTCTGGAGCATCTGGGGAGCGGAGTTCGGTCAGCAGTACTTCGCGGGCTACCTGATCGAGAAGTCGCTCGCCGTCGACAACGTCTTCGTCTGGGCCATCATCTTCGCCGCGTTCGCCGTTCCGCGCGAGTACCAGCACCGCGTACTGTTCTTCGGCGTGCTCGGTGCGCTGATCTTCCGGGGCGCATTCATCGCCGCCGGCTCTGCCCTGATCGAGAACTTCTCCTGGGTGCTCTACGTCTTCGCCGCATTCCTGATCTACACCGGATGGCGCATGTTCCGCAGCCGGAACGAGCACATCCACCCCGAGAACTCCCGAATCCTCAAGGCATTCCGACGCTTCGTGCCGATGACAGACGCCTACCACGGGCAGCGCTTCCTCGTCCGGTCGCGGGGCGTTCTCCTCGCGACACCGCTGCTCGCGGTGCTCGTACTCGTCGAGCTCACCGACATCGTCTTCGCCGTCGACTCCATCCCCGCGATATTCGCCGTCACATCGGAGCCGTTCCTCGTCTTCACCGCGAACGCCTTCGCCATCCTCGGACTTCGGGCGATGTACTTCCTGCTCGCCGATCTGATCCACCGCTTCATCTACCTCAAGGTCGGCCTGTCGGCCGTGCTCATCTGGGTCGGTGTCAAGATGTTTCTCCTGGACGTGCTCTACATCCCGACCACCGTCAGCCTCGCCGTCGTCGTCGTCATCATCACCGTGTCGATCGTCGCTAGCCTCCGCGCCACCCGAGGTCAGGGCCGACGTCCCGCCGAATCGGCACCCGCAGGCTCGTTCCGCCTCGCCACCGACGAGGAGATCGCCGCTCTCGAGCCGGTGTTCCGCAAGCCGTTCCGGAACACCGCCCGTCCAGGTTCCGCTCCGAGGTCGGGAGAATAGCGGATGCTCAGCGAACGCCACCTCGGGCTGTCGTATCGAGCTCGGCCCGCGTCATGCCGCACTCGATCGGTGATTAGTCTCGGGGCCCAGGGATGTCGGGGACTCGTCTCCTGCGCCTCCACGCTTGAGTTCCACCAGGATGACGTGGGTGGGGGTCAGGCCCGTGTTCTCGCCCCAGTGGCTTTGCGCTGGAAGCCAGACAGCGGTGCCTGCAGTCATCTGCGTGTCGACCGCTGCGCGATCCGACCGGAGCCTCCGGCTGAAGTCCGTGAGCGTCACCATCACGGTGTTGGGATGACGGTGAGGAACGGTCTGGGTTCCGGGCACGTCCACGTAATCGAGCACCCTGACGAACTCGTTCTCCCACAGGATCGTGTAGTTGTCCGGATTGGTCACGGTCGGATCGTCGTCGATCATGCTGGAACCGTACGCTATCGATCGCCTTCGAGCCACCCGTACTCGAGGGCCCAGACGACCTCAGCCTCCGTCAGCGCTGATCCAGCCTGCTCGGCGTATTGAACTTCCTCTTGTCGCACTGCAGTGCGGGGAAGCTGCTCGGGCTGATCTAGCGGATGAGCCGGAATTCCATCATCATCATCATCATCGGACACGACGCACCACCTTCGCTCCGTACTGCTCGGGTATTCATGGCGACGAGCGGTCGGTTTGGTGAAGGAGCCTCAGCCGGCCCGCTCACGGTCACCAGATATCTGGTATGTTACGCCGGTCTGTGATCCGCGTCGCGTGAATCCTCGGAGAATACGGCCCGACGCAGCAAGAAGCACGGATGGGCGGCCTCGGAGTAGGGGTACTTCACTCCGATTCGTCGTCACCGGATGACGGCGTGCTCATGTCCTCGGTCCAGACCGCGGTGGCGCCGCTGTGGCCGATGAGGACGGCTTGCACGGTGGTGCCGCCCGCAACCACGAGTGCGAGGACGATCAGCACGATCGGCACCCACCGCGGGCGAGGACGGGCAGCGTCCGAAGGGCCAGCCTCGTCGGAGCCTGCGAACCGTGCGCGCTTCTCCCGGATGCTCCACCACAGCAGCGCGCCTGCGACCAGGACGAGACCGATCATCCACGGGAGGAGCCCGTCGGCCAGGGCGGCGTGGGTCTCGATGAGGTCGTTCTCACCGACGCGCTCCTCGAGTCGCTCGCCCGACTGCGTGGAGATCGGCACGAGCACGAGTGCCACCAGCGAGACAGCGAGGGGCAGGTAGCCCGCCCACCGCCGACAGCGAGGCCAGACGGCTGTGAGAACGATCAGGAGGGCGGCCAACGGAACGATCACCTCGGTCGCGTGCACGATGAACGGATGCAAGGGAAGACCGAAGAAGGTGTCGAACATGCTCCCAGGCTGGGCGTGGATTCTTCCAGGATTCTTTGAAGCGGCCATGAGCCGCCGGGGCCCTGTGAGGTCAGACGACGCCTGATGCTCCGAGGAGCACGCCGATGCCGTAGGTCCCAACCAGCGCCAGGGCTCCGCCGATGACGACCCGCAGTGTGGCTCGCCGCCGGGAGCTGCCCCCGATCGTCGCCGACAGGGTTCCGGTGATGGTCAGGGCCACCAGGACTGCGACGAAGGTGACGGGGATCCGCCAGTCGGCCGGGGGCAGAAGGATGGCGAGCATCGGCAGGATGGCGCCGATCGTGAATGCGGCCGCCGATGCCGCGGCCGCATGCCAGGGGCTCACGACGTCGTCCTGGTCGATGTTGAGTTCGATCGAGAGGTGCGCCGCCAGGGCGTCGTGCTCGGTGAGTTCGACGGCCACCTGCCGGGCGGTCGTCTCGCTCAGCCCCTTCGCCCGGTAGAGGGCGGTGAGCTCGTCGAGCTCTTCGGCGGGCATGTCGCGCAGTTCGGCGCGCTCCTTCGCGATGAGGGCTTTCTCGCTGTCGCTCTGGCTGCTGACCGAGACGTACTCCCCCAGCGCCATCGAGACCGCGCCGCCGACGAGGCCGGCCACGCCCGCGGTGAGGATGGGACCGGTCGCACTCGTGGCACCGGCGACGCCGACGACGATCGCGGCGACCGAGACGATGCCGTCGTTGGCACCGAGCACGCCGGCGCGCAGCCAGTTGAGGCGCTGCGCGATGCCGCCGCGATGGGGTTCGCTCGCGTGCAGCCCGGGTTCGGTGGTGCCGTCGGTCGACATGCGCTCACTCAAGCACCGATGCCCCCGCGGTTCAACATCGGTGAGGCTAAGCAACCCGGGGCCGGCTAAGAAACCTGGAAGAATTCGGGGCGATCGTTGGGAGGAAAGAAGACACCCACCCGAATCGAGAACACGATGACCCTCAGAACGGCTCCCGTCGGCCCCGTGCGCCCCCGTCGTGCGGTCGACCCGGTCGACCGCACGCGGCGCATCCGCGGTCGGCGACGGATGCGCGCGGCCGATGCAATGGTCGCCCTCGTCTGGGCGTCGGCCGCCGCCGCCGTGACCCTATGGCTCGCCTACGGCGGCTTGAACGCTGTCAGCGACCTCGGTTCGGCACTGACCGCCGCGGGCATCGTGACCGGTCTGGTCGGCACCGACCTCATCCTGGTGATGCTCGTGCTCGCCGCCCGCATCCCGGCGATCGACCGGGTGGTCGGGCAGGACACGGCGATGGCGTTCCACCGGCAGCTCGGCAAGCCCGCGCTGTACCTGATCCTCGCGCATGGCGCCCTGCTGACCGTCGGCTACGCATTGGCGGACGGGTCGAACATCATCACCGAGACGATCAGCCTGTTCCAGGGCCCAGACATGGCGCTCGCCTACCTCGGCCTCGGGCTGCTCGTCACCGTCGTGGTCACCTCGGTCGTCGCGGTGCGGCGGCACTTCTCGTACGAGGCCTGGCACCTCATCCACCTTCTCAGCTACGTGGCCGTGGTCGTGGCGCTACCGCATCAGCTGAGCGCCGGTGGCGTGCTGGGCGACGGCACGGTGCAGCGGGTCTACTGGATCGCGCTGTACGTGCTCGCGTTCGGCTCGATCGCCGTGTTCCGCTTCGCGGTGCCCGCGCTGCGGAGCGCCCGCCATGGCATCCGGGTTGCCGGCGTCGAACAGGTCGCCCCCGGTGTGGTCTCGATCCACCTCACCGGGCGGGAGCTTGACCGCCTGCAGACCGCGGGTGGGCAGTATGCGATCTGGCGGTTCTGGACCGGCGCGACCTGGTGGCACGCGCATCCGATCTCCTTCTCCGCGGTGCCCACCACGTCGTGGGCGCGTCTCACCGTTCGCGACCTCGGCAGTGGCAGCGCGGCGATCTCCCGGGTGCGGCCCGGCACCCGGGTGTCGATCGAGGGGCCCTACGGCGTGTTCACCGAGGCGCACCGGGTGGCCCCGAAGCTGGCCGTGGTCGCGGCGGGTATCGGCATCACGCCGATCCGTTCGATGCTCGAGCACTCGGCTCTGCGCCCCGGTGAGGCCACGGTGCTGCTGCGCGGGAGTGACCCCTCGCAGAGCTACCTGTGGAACGAGGTCGGCACCCTCCGCAGCATGCAGGGCAACGCGGTCTCCTCGATGATCGGCCCGCGACCTCAGGGCCTCGCCACCTGGATGTCGGCCGAGGCACTCAGCCGCGGGGTCACGATCGGCACGGTCTTCCCCGAACTGCTGACCTCCGATCTGTACGTGTGCGGGCCGCAGTCCTGGGCCGACCTGGTGATCCGTGACGCCCGGGCGGCGGGGCTGCCTGACGAGCAGATCCACGTCGAGAGGTTCCACTGGTGAGGGCGCGCGCACTCGCCCTCAGCATCCTGTCGTCGGTGGCCGTGCTGACCGTGGGATGGCAGCTCGGCACGCAGGGCCAGACCTCGACGGCTCCGGATGCGGCGGCCCCCACGGCTGCCGGCTCCGCGACGACGGCTCCCACCACGCCCGCGACTCCGAGCGGCGGGACCACGCCCACCGCGGCGGCCACCCCCATCCCCACCGCCACCAACGGCGGCGCGAGCCCCTCAGCCCCGGCGTCGGACGGCGCCTCGGACACGTTCACCGGCACTTCCGTGCAGACCCGCTTCGGCCCGGTGCAGGTGCAGGTGCAGATCACCGTCGCGAACGGCAGCATCACCGACGTCACCGCGCTGCAGCTCACCGACAAGGATCAGCGCTCGGTGTCGATCAGCAACCGGGCCGCCCCAGTACTCCGCCAGGAGGTGCTGACCGCGCAGTCGGCGAACGTCCAGGGCATCTCGGGCGCCACCTACACCAGCGACGCCTACCTCCGCTCGCTCCAGTCGGCCCTCGACCAGGCCGGACTCTGACCGTGGGCGTGCACGTGTTCGACACCATGGGCACCACGGTGAGTCTGCGCTTCGCCGGCGCCACCGCCCCCGCATCCGTTCTCGACGAGGTCGAGGAGGCGTTCCGAGCCTTCGACGAGCGGTTCAGTCTCTATCGTCCCGACTCCGAGATCAGCCGGGTGGCCCGCGGCGAGCTGCACCTCACCAGGGCGAGCGCCGAACTGCGCATCGCCTACGCCGAGGCCCTCGACTGGTCGCAGAGCACCGGTGGCGCCTTCACGCCCCACCGTCCCGATGGCGTGATCGACCTCTCGGGCACCGTCAAGGCCAAAGCGATGGAAGCGGCCGCGCAGGTTCTCGAGTCGTCCGGCGAAGCCCACTGGATGCTCGTGGCCGGCGGCGACATCCTCGTCCGCGGCAGCCTCGGCGACCTGCCGTGGCGCGCCGGCGTGGTCGACCCCGACGACCGGGATGCGCTGCTCTGCAGCGTCGAGCTCACCGGCCGACGCACTGCCCTGGCCACCTCGGGCACCGCGGAGCGGGGCGAGCACATCTGGCGCTGCGGCGACCCCAGCGGGCCACAGCGCTACCGCCAGGTGACCGTGCTCGCCGACGACATCGTCACCGCCGACGTGCTGGCCACAGCCCTCGTCGCGGGCGGGCCCGAGCGCTGCCCGGAGCTGCTCGCGCGGTTCGACATCGATGCGCTGATGGTCGATGAAGCAGGGCACCTCACCGCGACACCGGGGCTGCAGTGCGCCCGGGGGCTCACGTCGGCATGAGCCCCCCCTGCCCCCTCGTCTCCCTATACTTCGAGCATGCCGGAGCGCCCACGCATCCTTCTCGTCGAGGACGACGCGCGCCTGGCACAGATGCTCGAGCAGCTGCTCGCCGCCGAAGGCTACGAGACCGTGGTCGCCCGAGACGGCCAGCGCGCCCTCCACGAGGGCCTGACGCAGCAGTTCGACGCCCTCGTGCTCGACCGGGGGCTGCCGGTGATGGAGGGGCTGGACGTGCTGACCCGGCTCCGCAGCCGCGGCATCCTGACCCCGGCCCTGGTGCTCTCGGCGCTGGGCAATCCGGCCGACCGCGTCGAGGGCCTCGACCGGGGTGCCGAGGACTACCTCGCCAAACCCTTCGACATCGACGAGCTGCTCGCGCGCATCCGTGCGCTCCTCCGCCGGCACAGCAGTATGGTGCCCGTGCTGGCACTGCCGAACGGGTCGCTCGACACGGCGAGCCGCACCGTCACGACGCGGGAGGGAGCGGACGTGACCCTCTCCGAGCGCGAGTCGCAGCTGCTCGAACGGCTTGCCCGACGACCCGGCCAGGTATTCGAACGCAACGATCTGCTCGCGAGCGTGTTCCCCGATGCCGACGACCCCGGCGTGGTCGACACCTACGTGCACTACCTGCGCAAGAAGCTCGGCCGCGACGCCGTGACGACGGTCCGCGGAATCGGCTACCGGCTCGGATCCCTCGCGTGAGAACGCTACGCACGGGCGACGACCTCAGAGGCTCGTCTCTGAGGCTCACTGCGCAGTTCACCGCCCTGGTGCTGATCATCCTCGCGATCGTCGGCACCATCGTCTATTTCATCGTCTGCACGAGCGTGACCGAGTCGAATGAGCGCGCCCTCGTCGCGGCCACCCGGCTCGACTCACCGCAGGATGCACCGAGCGGCACCTTCCTCTCCCTGATCGACGGGCGCACGGGCAACCAGCTCATCTCCTCCGATGACCTCCCCCCGGGACTGCTCGACACGGACGCGATCCGAGCAGTCGCGGGCGGCGGCGGGGACGTGCAGAACCGACGCACTGTCGACGGCCGCGACTATCTCCTCCTTACCACCTCGGCCACCGGGGACCGCAACCACGACCGGGTCGTGCAGGTCGCCCTCGACCTGCACGAGAGCACCGAAGAGCTGGGCAGGCTCGCGACCGCGCTGATCGTCGGAGGGCTCATCGCAGCAGTACTCGCCTTCGCTGCGGCCTACCTGATGGCACGCCGCGCCATCCGCCCCCTGGCCGAGGCGCTGGCTCTCCAGCGTCGCTTCGTCGCCGATGCCAGCCATGAACTCCGCACACCACTGACTCTGCTCAGCACGCGGGCGCAGATGCTCAAGCGCCGTCCCGGCCCCGACCTCCCCGACGACGTCACCGCCTCGGTCGACGAAATCGTGGCCGACACGCGAGCCCTCACCGAGATCCTCGAAGATCTCTTGATCGCCGCCGACCCACGGACCGTGGCCGACCCGACTCCGGTCGACCTCGCGAAGGTCGCCGACGACGCCATCGCGCTGCTCCACGACGAGGCGACCCGACGCGGAGTCTCCCTCGTCCGGGCGGGCGACCCGGCACCCGTCACCATCACCGGGTCGAGGGCCGCTCTGCTGCGGCTGGTGATCGCCCTGTCGACCAACGCGCTCGACCATGCCCGTTCCGCGGTGGCGGTCACGGTCTCGGCGTCGAACGGAAAAGCATTCGTGCGCGTCACCGACGACGGACCGGGATTCCCGCCGGAGGTCGCGTCCACGGCCTTCGACCGCTTCGCCAGCCGCCGAAACGACGACGGTGCCACGCGCCACTACGGACTGGGATTGGCGATAGTCGCGGAAATCGTCGAGCGTCACCGCGGCTCAGTCACCATCGAGCACCCCCAGACCGGCGCATCCGTGCTGTGCGTATTCGAGCCCTCACGCTGAACCCGAGCACCGCCATGCGCAGCGATCTGCTCCACGGCGCCAAGCTCAGCAGCGCCGGACTTCGGCGACACGCTGACGATCGGTCCTCCCACGGCACAGACGCGATCTCTGCTCCGGTTGCGGCACTGGGACTTACGTCCTCTCCAGGGTCACTGCGGCCACTCAGACTGTGGCCACGCCCACCACCTGTCTTGAGAGGCACACCCCATGAGACTCGCACCTGTCCCCCGTCGGATACTCGGCACGACGTTTGCGCTCGGTATCGTCGCCTTCTCCCTTGCTGGCAGGGCCAGTGCGGCAGGAGCGGCTTCAGCCGCGGATGCGCTGTCCTCCGTCGGCAACGCCGAGGGCCCCCAGTTCTACACGGGGGCGGTCGTCAATGTCACCGACACGGTCGACGGCGATGTGTACGCAGCCGGACAGAGTGTGACGATCAGCGGTGACGTCACCGGTGATGTGATCGCGGCAGCCCAGACGATCACGATCACCGGGACGGTCGACGGCAGCGTCCGGCTTGCCGCTCAGAACGTGACGATCAGCGGCGACGTCACCCGAAGCGGAACCGTCTTCGCCGCAGACATCGCCGTCACACCCACGGGCTCGTTCGGTGACGACGTTGTCGGGAGCGCCGCCACGGCCGCCATCTCCGGTGACATCGGCCGCGACTTGCTGCTCAGCGTGGAT
This sequence comes from Herbiconiux sp. VKM Ac-1786, assembly GCF_015350805.1. GTDB lineage: Bacteria > Actinomycetota > Actinomycetes > Actinomycetales > Microbacteriaceae > Herbiconiux. The sequence goes on from NZ_JADKSG010000001.1 coordinate 1,056,412, forward strand.
CGACTCGCCATCAGTGGCGCGGTCGGCGGCGACGTGTCGTACACCAGCGACAACGAGGCCCTGATCGACGACGGCGCCGTCACCGGCTCCGTCGAACGCATCGAGCCGGCCCAGGCACCGGAACCATCCCCCGGGGCCGTCATCGGCGGATGGTTCCTCGGGCTGCTCTACGCACTCGTCGCCCTCAGCCTCATCACCCTGCTCGCGGGACTCCTTATCCCCCGCTGGCTTCACCAGGTCACGGATCACTTGCTGCCGTCGCCGTGGAAGGCGCTTCTGGTCGGTTTCATCGCTTCGATCACCGTTCCCGCCGCGCTGGTGTTCCTGCTGGTCACGATAGTCGGCGCACCACTGGCGCTGGCAGGCATCCTGATCTAGTCCGTGCTCACTCTCGCCGCGTTCGTCTACGGCGCCTACTACCTTGGTCGGATCGTGTTCCGGGGCGGGCAGCGTCCGGTTGTGAAGGCCTTGACAGGAGGCGGGATCCTCATCGTCGCCTTGAATATCCCCTGGCTGAACATCCTCGTCTGGACGGCCCTGGTCTGTGTCGGCCTCGGTGCGCGGCTGCTCGAGTTCGCCCGGCTGCGCCCCTGGAGCACGACCTCGCGCATCACCGCATCGGAGGTCCCCGCACATGGTGAGAAGTGAGTTCCCCATGGACGACGGCCGTCGGACGGGTTGGTATGACGACGGATCGTCGATTAGTGATCGCTGGTGGACAGGGCAGGAGTGGCTGGATCTCTACGCATTCGAGCCACTCTCCGGCCGCCGAGGCAAGCCTCTTCCCGCGGTCTTCGTGCCTCACGACCTCGTCGTGCGCGCGGACGAACCGGAAGAGATCACGCCCTCTCCGGGCGGATGAGCGTCGTGAGTTCGGTGCCCCAGTGCGCGGCGCGGCTGCGTTCTCCGGGCTCGAGGCGGTGATTCCCCATCACGGAGAAGCTCACCGGCTTGGCCACCAGGCAGATCTGAAAGCGATGCAACGTCTGTGCGATGTCATGTCCCGCTGATCCGACGAACAGTCGCGGTCCGCGAATGCGGGTGTCGAAGACCGCCACCTGCGTTCCGGACGGGATCGCTGCTGAATGGAGCCATTCGCGCATGCCGCTCGAGTCGTTCTCGCCGCGGTCCAGCTGGAGACCGGAGAAGGTGTCGATGGCAAGAAGCGCCGCCTGACCGCGGCTCTCGGCTGTACTGAGCCCATGGTTGTGAGTCGGAGCACCTAGCACGAGGAGATCCACCGCCGGCAGGGTGGCCGGATCGATGTCGTGTGCGGCGACCACGGTCACCTCACCGTAAGGGCCCGCCCCCGTCCCGATCTCGTCCGCGATCGCATGGGTGGCCCCGAACAGTGACTCGAACACGATCAGGATGCGCATGTACAGAATCTCATCCGGCTGACACGAATCCTCGCGACGCACGGCCGAAGCAACCTGCCGTGTTTCAGCGTCATCGGATGGCCGGGCGCGTGAGGGCGAGCCTGTTCTCGACGCGGTGGGCCCGACCGCTGCGGTCGGCTAGGTCGCCGACCCTGATGCGGGTGTCGGCGCCGTCCACGCGGCCCGTGAGGATGACGTTGCCGTCACACACCTCGATGCCGACCCCATCTGCCGCGCCGCACGCCGTCAGCGCGTCGGCTACGGAGGCCGCGATGCGTGCGTCCGAGGGGTTGCCGGCCCCGGTTCGGACCGTGACGTCGTTGGCGACCGCTCTGACCCCGGGCACGTGAAGGGCGGTTCGGGCGGCGGTGTGGCGATGCCAGGAGTACGGCACATGTCCGGTGAGGGTGACCACGCCGTCCTGAACGATCACATCGACTGTTTGAGCGTCGACACCTCGGGTGGTTTCGAACTCGGCGATGATCTGGTGCCTGAGTTGCGCATCCGTGGGTTTCGCATTCCCCTCTTCTATCCGGAACGCTTGCGGGACGGTCGGCGGCAGATCCCGTGCGCGCGGATCCGGCACGGCAACGCGACTCGGGAGCGCAGATGGCATGGAGTTCATGCTCCCAACCCTCGTCCGGTTCCGGATGAGGGATGGGGACCAAAGTCATTCGGCTGAGGCCTGCACTGTGCTGCACCCGACGTGCACTCGCGCTCATGCTCCGGCGGTCGGGTGGGACTTTGGTCCCATGTCCACGCCGGGTCGCCGATACTGTCGCAGTCACGGGCTGGTCCCGGAGGCCGCAGAGACTCAGGGACGGCCCGTCCCGACTGTCGCACGGCTGATGCGACGAGGCGGTCCGACCCCAACAAGGGATCGCCTCGTCGCATGTTGGGTTGCTACCCCCAGACACTGGGAGGTGAGCAATGGACGCTCTGGGACTTGGATCTCTGAAGAAGTTCGACGGGAGCTCGCGACCGCCGTCGATGTGCTCGACGACCGAGCCCGGAAGCTTTTCGCGTCCGACTATCGTCACCACCACCGGTCTCGTCGTCGTGGCCCTCACCGCCGGCTCAGCTCCTGTCACCTCACTCGACGTGTCGGCGGTCGTCGAGTTCATGGAACGCTCCTCCCTCGCACTCGCACTACTGCACGCACGACAGGAACAGCAGCGCAGCACGACCGCCGTGGACCACGCCCGAATGGCCCGCGACCTCCACGACCATGTCATCAAGCAGCTGCTCAACCGGCATCGGCATTCAGGCATTCGCAGCGACGCTTGCCGAACCGCGCGACGAGGTCACGTCCTTCATCGATGAGATCGATGCGGTGATCGCCGGCATTCGTGCAGCTGCGTTCACCCTCACCCGACCGACGCAGGCTGCTGTCAGTGTGCGGCATCGCCTCGTCGACATGCTCACCGAGCTCGAAGACACCCTCCCAATGCACCCAACGATTCACTTCTCCGGGCCGGTCGATCTGTTCCTCATCGACGAGTTGGCCGACGACGTCCTCGCCGTCGTCCCGGAGACCCTGGCGAACATCAGCCCGCACGCCCGCGCCGAAGCAGTCGTCATCGATGTGACAGTGGCACAGCGCCGCGGAGGTTCCTACCTACTGGAATCGCGCCCACCGCACGGCACCCACGCCCGTGGGCAGGTTCCCCTGGAACGGTGATGCCGACACCCGTTCACCGGCCCCGGGTGTATTCCGGAGGGTGCTCTGACGGTCGTGATCCACGCGACGGTGTTAATCAGCGCCACCGGGAGTTGATCCGGTGGGTGCCGAGCGCGATACCCTCCTGAAGAGGGTGATGCGGTTGTCGACCCAGCTGACGCCCTTGATCTGACGCACCTGATTCTCCGCAGCACGACGTTGCCCGTCACACGCCACGCTGCCCATGAGGATCACGCTCCCGTGGCTGACGGGAGCGTCGACAGTGCCGTCGCGCAGGCCGGCCGTCCATCGCGGGGCATGCTGGATGGCGTCGGCGACATCGGTGTCACTCACCGGCGTCCCACTCGTTTCAGCGACCGAAGCCTACCGCGAGCTCCCGCACCGACGGGATGAGGGAATCACCACCCAGAAGGCGACACGACACGGTCTGAAGTCTCACGACCAGTCCTGCCCTGGAGCCCTCGCGGACTCAGATCGGGCCAATAGGTGGCCGGGCCCTCCCGGCCGAAGGGGAGAGCCGCAGCCACCGACCGCCACCACGCCGTTGTGGTGGACCACCGCGCCCCGCTGATCGCCCTTTCCGTGACCCCATTTCCGGCAACCGCATGCTGTGGGACAAGAGCCCCCGAGTATGGTTCGAGGGGGTACCCCCGTCGGGATACCGCGTCTGTCACATCAGCCATTCGTTGCGGTCCATGCGACTTGTCAATCGCAACGTGCGATCCTCAGGATGCGACTCCTAGACCCTTGACGCTGTCCGGGTGCGACCCGTGACCAGAACACTACGGCGACGGCAATCGTGGCGAAGGACCAAAGTCCCTTGGCTGTGTCTGCCGTCAAGGCTCTCAGACGCTGAGTGCCAGCAGCACGTGGTAGATCACGTATGCCGGCCACACTACGGCCTGCAGCAGCCCCAGGATGACTCCCCAGAACGAACCGTCGGACGTGGAGATGAAGTACACCGCGGCGCCTATGTAGGCGAGGAGGAAGACGAACCCCCATGGGCCATCCCGTACGACCACTCCTGCTCGTTCACTACGACCCATGACCCTCACTCCTTCTGCCTGTGTTTCCCGGTCGCCTCATCCGACCGCAGCTTCGGGCATGGACAAGAGCCGAAGGTCCTTCCTGTTGCGAATGGACCTTTGACCCTACGTAGCCCGGTGCGAAAGCGGAATGCTGAGGCCGATCTTGGAGGATTGCATGACAGTGAGAACAGTGGTCGCTTGGGACGACTCGGTGGAGAGCCGAACCGCTGTCGCGTGGGCGATCGAACGGGCTCGCCACACCGCGGCGGGCCATGAGGTCGTGCTGGTGCGCGTGATCGATGAGGTCAGCTTCATCCCGGGCAAGACCATCACCCCCGAGGATTTCCATGCTGCCTCGACGGCCGTGGCCGCGGAAGCGGCCCGGATCGCCCGGGAGCTGCCCGCCGCACGGATGTCCAGCCAGGTGGTGATCGGCGACACGCTCAACGCGTTGCGGCGATACACCGATCCCGCCTCCCTGCTCGTGGTCGGCACCGAGGCACGGACCTATGCGCACTTCCGATTCGCCTGGTCGATCGGTGCGCGTCTCGCCGCCACCGCTCTCGGCCCGGTCGCGATCATCCCCCGGCACGTCACCGGGACTCGCTCCGGCGTCGTCGTCGGCGTCGACGGCTCCGAGACCTCGACACGCGCCGCCCTGTTCGCGGCAGGTGAGGCCGCGCTACGGGGCGTGGAGTTGCACATCATCCATGTCTGGCTGGTGCCCCCGGTCTGGCAGGCCGACTACGTCTACGACGACCTCACCCTGGACATGCTCGGCGAAGAACACGAGTCGATCGTCCACGACGCGGCGGAACTGGTGAGACGCGCCCGCCCCGAACTGGTGGTGAAAGCTGAGGCGGTTCGTGGGACGACCGTGCGGGCGCTGCTCGACGCGTCGCCCTTGCCGCAGCTCGTGGTTGTGGGCTGCCGCAGCCGGAGCGCGGTGAACCGGTTCGTGCTCGGTTCCGCGAGTCACGAACTGATCCTGAACCTCGACGTGCCCGTCGTGATCGTCAGTGACCGGGTGCGCGAGGCGGCCACCGCCGTCGGCTGGCAGCGCACATACGAACCGATCGGAGGATGATCCCGTGACCCCCCATTGATGCCATCAAGACGGGCTTCGCGAACTACGCCATCTTCACGGGCAGGGCAACGCGCGGCAACCGCCTCGCCTCTTCCTACCCCACCATCTGACCCCGGAGAACCATGACGTCGACCCATGAAGTGACCATGCCGGAGACTACGGTGGCCGGCACTCGTTCTACCGTCTCTCTCGCGGACTTGCCGACGTTCTTCGCATCCGCCTTTCAGCGTGCCCTGGGCGGCCTCACGCGCGCGGGGACGTTGCCGATCGGACCTCCGATCACGATCTACTTCCGGTCCTGCGCGGGTGGAATCGATCTCCTCGCCGGTTTCCCCGTGACGAAGTCACCGAGCGCTGAAGCCGCATTGACCTCCGTCACCGTGCCAGCGGGCCAGGCTGTCACGGCGGTGCACAAGGGTGGGTACGGCTCCCCCGGTAGCACCTACGCAGAAATCAGCGAATGGATGCACGCGCGGGAACTCGGCGAACCGGGAATCATGACCGAGCAATACCTGGTCGGCCCAGCTGACGACGCCGACTCATCAGCGTGGCGGACGCTCATCACGTACTACTTGGAACGCGCCACCCACCCGTCCCCTGTCGACTCGACAGGGGACGCGCCGTGAAAGCGTTCGCCGACAACGGAGGTGAGCGGGCTCTGACGCATCATGAAATCTGAGACAGATCATCGCACCGCGAGACACCGTCCCGAGCAGGGATTCGACGGCATCTGGCATCACGCCGGATTCCGTGTCGCTGTCATGTTCGTGGTGTTCGTGCTTTTGGGGTGGACGGTCGGGATGTCGGGGTCGTGGCTGCTGGCGCCCGCTCTCGGCTGGATCGGGGCCGCAATGACCTTCGTCATCTGGGTGCGGGTGTCCGTGCTTCGGCTCGGTTCCGCCGACACCGCCATGCACGCCACGCGCGAGGATCCGACTCAGCCGGTCGCGCAGACGCTCATCATCCTCGCCAGTCTCGCCAGTTTCGGGTCCCTCGCGCTGCTGCTTACCGAGTCGCGGGCCGCGGGAGGTATCGCCCAATTCGGGCTCGCTGCTGCCGCCGTGGCCACGGTGGCCACCTCCTGGATACTGGTCCAGGTGCTGTTCACGCTGCGATACGCAGCGCTGTATTACCGCTCGGGCGGTAAGGGAGTCGACTTCAACCAGGAGGACAGGCCCCGCTACCTCGACTTCGCCTATCTTGCGTTCACGATCGGTATGACCTATCAGGTCTCCGACACCCCCCTGACGAGTTCAGTGCTGCGTCGGGAAGTCCTGCGTCATGCCCTGCTGTCGTTCTTATTCGGTGTCGGTGTTCTCGCATCCGCTGTGAATCTCGTTGCCAGCCTCGCCCGCTGACGCTCGGCGACCTGCAGAGTGTGAGTTGAGGCGGCGCACGGCGTCGAGAATCGGCAGCTGCCCCAGCACCAGCTTCGAGCCCGCCGCATCGAGGTCGAACCAACGAGCATCGTCGATCTCGGGAAACGTCTGCACCCGCCCCGACCTGGGAGGCCACTCGAGCTCGAACGTGCCAGGTGACGTCACAGGTGGTAGCTCCTCCACGTCGGCGACGAAAGCGATGATGAGCTTCCCGGACGGCTGGCGGAACTCGCCGAGTGGTTCGAGTGGGGCCGCGATCGGGTTCCCGGTCTCTTCAAGGAACTCCCGCCGGGCCGCGTCCAGAGCGTCCTCATCGCCTTCGATCAGGCCCTTGACGATCGACCAGGATCGGTCCTTCCGCGCCCAGAAAGGGCCGCCCATGTGGCCGAGATACACCTCGGTGTTCCGGCGTCGCCGATACGGCAGGATCCCGGCACTGCGCGTCGTGCGATCTCTCATCCCTCGACCTTCCCGGCCGGCGTGGTCCGACCTATGGGACCTTGGTCAATGATGCGCCTCGCCCGTGAATCTACAGTCGCAGGTACACCGAACATCCGATGTCAAAGGAGCCATCATGGCACGCAATCTCGTCCGCTTCGATCCGTTCGCCGAGCTCACCGCGCTGCAGAAGCAGTTCTTCTCCGACGGGCCCTTCTCCAGCCCGCGCACGGCGACACTGCCGACGACCGACGTGTACACCGAGGACGACAATCAGCTGACCGTCGAGGCCCACCTGCCGAACTTCGCCGAGGACGACGTCACCGTGAACATCGATCAGGGTGCCCTCGTGATCCAGGCCGAGAAGCACCTTCGTGAAGAGGACGCGAAGAAGAAGTACGTCGTGCGGGAAAGCAGCACGAGCTTCTACCGCCGCATCGATCTGCCGGAGCAGGCCGACGACGACCAGGTGCAGGCCACGTTCGACAACGGCGTCCTGAAGGTCACCGTCCCCTTCCGCCAGCTGCCGTCTCCGAAGAAGGTCGCGATCACGACCTCGACGAGAGCGCCGCACGAGGCAGTACCGGCAGCGCCCGAGTCGGCGCCGCAGTCAGTGAACTCCGCGAACGCCGGCTGACCGTGTTCGACCGGATCGTCATCGGGTGGACCGACTCCCCCTCGGCCCATGCCGCCTCGTCCTGGGCGGTCGCCCGCGCAGGCTCGACCCCCATCACCCTGGTGAGTGTGGTCGGCGGGCACGAAACCGGCACCGACTACCTCAGCGCCACATCCCCGGAGGCTGCCACGCGGGTGCGGCTCATGGAGACTGCGGAAGCCTTCCGAGACACCCATCCCGCTGCGTCGATCTCAACCGAGGTCGTGCGGGGCTCCACGATCGGCGAGCTCCTCTCCGCCTCGTCGCCGCAATCGCTGCTGGTCGTCGGCGGAACACCCGGTGCACGGAAGCCGGGACCGTTCGGGTGGTCTATCGGCGCGCGGCTCGCCGCCGCGGACAAGCCGGGAACCGTCGCTGTCATCCCAACAGATTCCACGACGCCGCAGCGTGAAGGGGTCGTGGTCGGATACGACGGCTCGCTGGCCTCTAGTCGCGTACTCGAGCTCGCCTTCGCCGAGGCACTTGCCACACACCAAGAGGTGCGCCTTGTCCACGCCTGGACCGCGCCCCTGGAGTGGCAGGACGTCTATGCGCCCGACCTCGGCCTCGGGGACTCCCTCGAGGCCCTCCACCAGGGCGTGCTGCACACCGGAGTCGCCCGCGCCGGGCACATCCCGGGACTGGCCGCCCGCGGATCCCTCGTCTATGGGGCGCCGGCACCCGCGATCGTGGACGCGGCGCAATCCGCGTCCGAGGTCGTGATCGGCAACCACGGCAATCACGGGCTGCGCCGCATCCTGCTGGGCTCGGTAAGCCACGCGGTCGTGCGCGCCCTCGTGGCACCGACCATCATCGTCCGGGCATGAGCACGATTCCGTCGCCGGAGTCGGAGGCCTGGGTCACCACCGGCGACGGCGCGATTGCCCGAGCCGTGCGGCACGTGGTCGAGCCCGAAGGTGATGAGGTTCTCGTGAATGTGCTCGCCTGCGGGGTCTGTCGCACCGACCTTCACATCGTCGACAGCGAACTGCCCAGGCACCGCGCCGAGGTGGTGCCCGGCCACCAGATCGTCGGACGCGTGACCGCAACCGGCCCCGGCGTGCAACGGACACGCACCGGAGAGCTGGTCGGCATCGCGTGGCTGCGTGAGACATGCGGGGTCTGCGATTACTGCACCGCGGGGCGGGAGAACCTCTGCGACCAGGCCCGGTTCACCGGCTACGACGCCGACGGCGGCTTCGCCCGTCACGCCATTGCACGGGAACCGTTCATCTACCATCTCCCATCGGATGCCGACCCCGTGTCCACCGCCCCCTTGCTGTGCGCCGGCATCATCGGCTACCGGGCACTGCGGCGTGCCGCCCTTCCGCCCGGGGGTCACCTCGGCCTCTACGGGTTCGGATCCAGCGCCCACATCACCGCGGCTCTCGCTCTCGCCTCAGGCGCATCGGTTTCGGCAATGACCCGAGGAGAACACAACAGACACCTCGCCGAGACCATGGACCTCGCATTCGTCGGCAACGAAGACGCATCCCCGCTGTCTCCCCTCGACTCGGCGATCATCTTCGCACCAGCCGGCGACCTCGTGCCGGGCGCGCTGCGCGCTACCGCGCCCGGAGGCACCGTGGTCATCGCCGGCATCCACCTCACCGACATCCCCGCTCTCAACTACGGCGAGCACCTCTTCCGGGAGAAGAACCTTCGTAGCGTCACCGCGAACACCCGAAACGACGGCCGAGAGTTTCTGCGGATAGCCGCCGCACTCCGCATCGCACCCTCAATCACCCGGTACGCCTTCGATGACATCCCTGGCGCCCTCGACGACCTCCGCTCCGGAAGGGCATCCGGTTCCCTCGTCATCGACACGACGGGCTGAACCGGAGCACCGCCGTCAACTGAGCTAGGGCTTCCACACCATCAGGATCACCACGCCGACCAGAAGCACGGCGACTACTCCTGATCCGACGGTCACCGCGAGGCGGCCGGCGACAGCAGTCACACCCGCCGCGCCGCCGTCATCGACCGCGGCGGTACCGGCGTCGCCGTCCCGTGCGGCGCGCCTCAGCGCGGGCACCACGACGAGCAGACTGGCTGCGACCGCGATCAGGTACAGCACGATGGAGGCCATCACCCACGGTGTGGTGATCGACAGCTCGTATTTCGGGTCGGCCAGACCGACGAGAGCGAAGCCGAGCAGGAAGACGATCAGCGACAGATAGCTGAAGATGGCCGTCGACCGGGCGAGGGCGGCGACCTGGTGGCCGTTCCCGGCCCGTGCCGCTCGCAGGGCTGACATGGGGAGGATGGCCATAGGTCCGACGATGAAGACGGCGCCGACCACGTGCAGGATCGAGATGACAGTTTCCATGACCCGAACGTACTGAACACCACCAAATGTCGATGGGACCAAGGACCATCGCCCGTGGCTACGTTCAGGACAGATTCGGAGCGCAGCCATCCGTCATGACAAGCCAGACGATGGGACAGCTCTCGGTGCTGTCGCGCCCACGGTGGTTGTGCCGCTCGAGTGCATCACTCTGCCTGCTGCGCCCGCTGCTTGAGGTCTTCCTGCCGGCTGGGCACAACGAGCACGGGGCACGTCGCAAGGTGCACGCACTGCTCGCTGACCGAGCCGAGCATCAGGGCGGTGAAGCCGCCGCGCCCGCGAGATCCCACGACCAGCATCCTGGCCTTTCTCGCGATCCCCAGCAGGGTCTCGGCGGGTTGCCCGAGCACCGCCCGGTACTCGATCTCCACGGTGGGGTGTTTGTCATGGAATGGGCGGACGTGGCGGATGAGTGATCTCCGCTCGCGGGAGCTAACCTCGCCCAAGGGCAGCACGGAGCCACCCTCGGAACCGTCGTGGCCCACGACGATTGTTTCGGATGAGGCCTCCTCCGGCGGTGTCATTGCAGGTCGGGGATGACGCGGATGTCGTTGTGGACGTCCTTGACAGCTGGATGCTTCCACACCGCCTGTTCCGCATCGTGCTTCTGCTGCGCGGTGGAGACGATCCCGCCGAGATACACGTCACCCTGCTGGATATGTACGCTCATCTTGGACACGTCCAAGGATCCCTGCCGGCGGAGCGCTTCGAGTAGCTGCTCCTGGAAGTCGGCTGGGTAGGGGCGGGCCATCAGGATGATGCGGTTCTCAACCGCCCGAACGTGCGCGAGTGTGCTGACGAGCTTTTCGGCCGCCCTGCGCTGGTAGTTGTATTCGACGTTGCCGCTCAGGATGACCTGGCCGTCGGTGACCTCTGCTCTGACTTTCTCGTAGGGCTGTTCGTTGAGCCAGGAAAGCACCGCGGTGATGCGTTTGGCGATCTCGATGTCACTGAACCGCACTCCGGGCTCCCCGGTGACCAGGATCTCGTCGACGACGCTGACGACTCCCGCGACCTTCTGTGCCGCCTTCACGGCGATGTAGCGCTCGGAGAGGGTGTCGACCTCTCCCCCGAGAACCACGACCCCGTCTGAAACGGCGACGCCGATCCGCGCTTCGTCGAGGTTCGGGGTGTATTCGAGTTCGGCCATCACCGCCTGCTGAACAGCACGGTCGGTGTCGTGCACGGGAGCGGTGAGTGCCATGGTGTCCTCCGGATCGTGGCCGTTCGGTCGACATCAGGCTACGAAACGGATGCGTCCCGAAGAGGGACTAAAGCCACTCGCTCGAAAGCCCGATCGCGGGAGTGTGGGAAACAGTTCGATCAGACGGAGGCGCGCGATGACATCAAGGATGAGCTTTCTCGGTGCAACCGACACCGTCACCGGATCCCGATATCTCATCGACGGCGGCGGGCAGCGCACTCTGGTGGACTGCGGACTGTTTCAGGGCGTGAAGACCATTCGGGACAGGAACCGTTCCCCGCTGCCGGTGGCACCGGATTCGATCGACGCGGTACTCCTCACCCACGCCCATCTCGACCACTCCGGTTACCTCCCCGCACTCGTTCGTGACGGCTTCACCGGCCCGATCTACGCCACATCGGGAACGGCCGAGTTGTGCGAGATTCTCCTGCCCGACAGCGGGTACCTCCTCGAGCAGGAGGCCGCGCATGCGGCGTCCCATCACTTCTCTTCTCACAGCCGGCCGACACCGATTTACACCGCGGCCGACGCCACCGCATGTCTCAGTCGATTCCGAACCGTCGAATTCGATGTGCCCGTCCAGTTGTCGGGCACATCGTCGGCGACGTTCGTTCCCGCGGGGCACATCTTGGGCGCCTCGCAGATTCGGGTGACCGAGGACTCGTATTCTGTGCACTTCACCGGCGATCTCGGGCGTGGCGGCGATCCCTTGATGCGCGCACCACGAGACCTCGAGCCATCGGACGTCCTCGTCACGGAATCCACGTATGGCGACCGCGTCCACTCGGACGATGATCCCGAAGCGGTACTGGGAGATCTGATCCGTCGGGTGGCCGGAAAGGGCGGTGTCGTCCTCATTCCGGCGTTCGCCGTCGGACGGACGGAGACGATCCTGCTGCATCTGTCCCGACTGCGTGATCGTGGCGAGATCCCGGACGTGCCGATCTACCTGAACAGCCCGATGGCCATCAACGCGGCCCGCATCTACGAGCGCCATCCCGACGAACACCGCCTGGATCGGGCTGAGGTCGAGCGCATGTACGACATCGCCCACCCGGTCCGCTCCGTGGACGCATCGAAGCTCCTGAATCTCCGGGGCGGACCGATGATCATCATCTCCGCCAGTGGAATGCTCACCGGTGGAAGGATCCTCCACCACATCGAGGCCTACGGATCGGATTCGCACAATGCGATCGTCCTCACCGGGTTCCAAGCCACCGGGACCCGAGGTGCAGCGCTGACATCAGGGGCGCGCACCTTACGGATCTTCGGACAGGACGTGCCAATCCGTGCCGAAGTGCTCGACCTCGACAACCTCTCTGCCCACGCCGATGCCGACGAACTGCTCGCATGGATGGCACGCACTTCTACGCCCCCCGCCATGACCTACGTCACGCACGGCGAGCCGAGGGCGTCCGACAGCCTCAGGGCACGCATCAAGCGCGAACTAGGCTGGCGGGTGCGCGTTCCGGAACCAGGCGAGACCGTCGACCTGGGCGCTCCGCAGTGAGCCGACTGCGCTACCCGCTGGTGGCCGCGACTGTCGCTGTCGGAGCGGGTGCCGGCATCCTTGTCGCCACAGGTCTTCCCGCCGTCGCGCAGGGGCTGGTCGCGGTCTACGCGCTGGGGATCGCCGGCGTGGAACTGGTGCGGATGATCCGCCGGCTCCGGCAGGGGGTCGTCGGAGTCGATGTTCTCGCCGTGATCGCGATCCTCTCCACCGTGCTCGTCGGCGAGTCCCTGGCCGCGCTGATCATCGTGCTGATGCTGACCGGAGGGGAGGCGCTCGAAGATTTTGCGCAATCGCGTGCAGAACGCGAGTTGAAGGCGTTGATGGACCGGGCGCCCCGAGTCGCCCATCGGATCGCTTACGGGTCCGCCGAGCCGACCATCACCGACGTTCCGACCGATGACGTCGCGGTGGGGGATGTCCTGCTGGTCCGCCCGTCGGAGATCGTCCCGGTCGACGGTGTTCTCTCCGAAGAGACCGAGTCGGTGGATTTCGACGAGTCCTCACTGACCGGGGAGAGTCTCCCGGTCGAGCACCGCGGCGGTGACCTGGTGTTGAGCGGATCAATCAACGGATCCACGGCGGTGCAGATCGTCGCGAGCCGGGATGCCGCCCACAGCCAGTACCAGAGCATCGTCCTGCTCGTCACCGAAGCAGCCGCGCACCCGGCGCCGGTGGTGCGGCTTGCGGATCGCTTCGCGCTGCCCTTCACCGGGGTCGCGTTGCTGATCGGCGTCATCGCCTGGGCGCTCTCGGGCGACCCGGTGCGCTTCGCGGAGGTTCTCGTGCTGGCGACACCGTGCCCGCTGATCATTGCGGCTCCGATCGCGTTCATGGCCGGGATGAGCCGCAGCGCGAAGGCCGGCGTCATCGTGAAGGGCGGTGCCGTTCTCGAACGACTCGCCCGCATCCGCACCGTCGTGTTCGACAAGACAGGAACCCTCACCGAGGGACGCCCCACCATGACCCGAGTGCTCCCCGAGCCGGGGTACAGCGTGGATCGCCTCCTTCAGCTGGCCGCCTCGGCCGAGGAGTACTCAAGCCATGTGCTTGCAAGCTCGATCATCGCCGACGCCCGCGACCGAGGGCTGGCACTGCTCCCGGCCGAGCGGGCGGAGGAGGTCGCCACTGCCGGCGTCGCAGCTGTCATCGCCGGTGCGGACGTGCGTGTAGGAAAGCTGTCCTTCGTGCGAGAGCGTGCCCCCCTCGCTGCTTCACCGAACCTCGAACCCGGTGAGCTCGCCATCTACATCTCCGTCGACGACCGCTTCGCCGGAGTGATCGTCGCGCGCGACCGACTTCGCGACGACGCTCGCCGGACCATCGACCAGCTGACGCGGCGTGGCGCTCGACGGATCGTGATGCTCACCGGTGACGCGCACGCGACAGCATCCTCCATCGCTCGGCTGGCCGGCATCATGGAGGTGCGGGCAGACTGCCTCCCCGCGGACAAGGTGGCGGCCGTGGCCGAGATCACCGACCGGCCGGTCATGATGGTCGGGGACGGCGTGAACGATGCCCCGGTTCTGGCGGCCGCTGACGTGGGAATCGCGATGGGCGCGCGCGGGGCGACGGCGGCCAGCGACTCGGCGGATGTCGTCATCCTTGTCGATGACCTGTCGAAGACCGTGGATGCGGTCGTGATCGGTCAGGACAGTGTGCGGATCGCGTTGCAGAGCATCTGGATCGGTGTCGTGCTGAGTGTGCTCTTGATGGTGATCGCCGCGACCGGTGTCATCCCGGCGGCCGTCGGCGCCGGGATCCAGGAGGCAGTGGATCTCGTCTGCATCCTGAACGCGCTCAGGGCGCTCCGGGGACGCGGTGACCGATCTCGAGCTCGTTGACGACCGCGGCGACGTGGGGTTCGTTCCATGCGATGCGCTCGGCATGCCGCTTGGCCTGATGCGACGGCACGAACCCGGAGAGGGTGACGGTCCCGTCGGCGACGGTCACGTCGATCGGGCACCCATGCGTCAGCGCGCTGCGGCCGAGGCCGGCGTGGATGTGCTCCCGGATGCGCAAGGACGGTTCCCGGGGGGTGAGAGTGATCCGGTTGTCGATCCAGCGCACTCCGCGCATGTGACGGATGCTGCTTTCGGTGACGCGGCGTTGGAATTCCCAACGCACCTCGCCGGTGAGGATCACGTTGCCCTCATGCACCACCACACTGACGGCGCCGTCGGGGACGGTCGCGTTCCAGGCGAGTCGCTGCACGATCGCCTCCGCGAGCACGGTATCGGTCGGGGCGTGGTGCAGCGCCCGGATCTGGATGTCATTGGCTACGGCCTGCACCCCGGTCACGCCGAGGGCCGCCGCTGTGGCGGCGCTGAGCTGCTGGAGGGTGGTGACGTCGCCGCTGAGGGTGACGACGCGGCCGCCGACGCTGACGCCGATTTGGGTTTGCCACAAGCCGGGGATGGAGGCGAGCTCATCCTCGACCATCTGCTGGATCGCGGTGTCGGTGGGCACTTTGCCCTGCACGTATGTCACGGCTGGACCTGCGTCGCGTGGGTGTGGATGATGAGGTTGTTGCGCACCTCCGTGATGTGGGGTGAACCCCAGGCGGCGAGTTCGGCCTGGTGCTTGGCGTCATAGCTGCGCACCTCCCCGGTGAGTATGGCGGTGGTGCCGTCGACGTGGACGTGGATGGCTTCGGCGTCGGTCAGCGCGTTTCGTTCGAGAGCAGCGGTGATCCGTGTACGGGTGTCAGCCGCTGAGGCGCGGGGTGCGAGGGTGATGCGGTTGTCGACCCACTGCACGCCTTTGAGTGCCGCGATCTCCCGTTCGGCCCCTCGCCTGGTGGTGTCCCAGCTCACCTGCCCCGTGAGTACGACACCGCCGTCGTGCACCTCGGCATCGATCTCGCCGGTCGGGATGCGCGACGACCAGGTGAGGGCCTGTGCGACGGCGGCGGCGATCTCGGTGTCGGTGGGGGTGTCGTGGGAGCCGCGCACGGTGATTTCGTTGGCGACGGCCTGAACGCCCCGCATCCGTAGCACGGCTTTGGCGGCGGTGTGCCGGTGCCAGTAGTAGGGCACCTCGCCGGTGAGCGTAACGGCGCCGTCTGTGACGGCCACGCCGATAGCGGGTGCATCCACGCCTGCTGTCCAGATGAGTTCGTCTTCGACGAGTTCCTTGATCCGCGCGTCGGTGAGCCCGGCCGCCTCGGTGATGGTCATGAGTGGTCCTTTCTGGTGCGGTGGTCGGGTTGAGTGGTGAAGCGCACGCCGGTGATCGTGACCGGGGTGATGACGAAGTAGTTCCACTTCGTCGAACGGGTGAAGGTGTGCAGTTCGTCGACACCGGAGGTCTGGATGTCGGTGTCGATACTGAGCCGCCGTGCGGTGCCTCGGAGCACGACGCTCCAGCGCTGCCGGTTCTCGGTGCCGTCGGTCTCGAAGGCGACACCGGGCCTCTCGGTGAGGCGGACGATCTTCGTTCCTGGCGCGCTGCGGAAGTAGACGAGTCGGTCGGTCACGAGGTGGTTGATCGGGAAGATGTCGGCACCCTGGTCGTCACTGACGGCGAGGCGTCCGAGTTCGGTGGTGGCCAGTAGGCGCCAGCATTCCTCCGGGTCGAGGGTCTCGACCACATCCTCGGCGTGGATCTCGTGCGGTCGGGTCGTCCAGTTCATTTCGTGACTCCAGGATTCGATGGCTTTGACTAAGGTCGTGAGCGGCGCACCGGCGCACGATCAGTAGCGGTCCGGTTCCGGTGCACGCTGGAAGGCACGACCGCTCAGGTGGACGGGGCGGATGCGCACCCAGCGGTACTTGAGGGTGGGCAGGAACGGTACGAGCGGAAGCGAGTCGGCCTCGTCGATCTCACTCTGATGCTGCAGTTCCTCGGCAGTTCCTTTCACCACGACGCTGTAGGCGGCGCTGTCGTCGACATGATCGATCTCGAAGAGGACGTCGGGATGGATGGTCAACTCGATCAGTTTCGTGCCGGGGGCAGTGCGGATGCACAGGGTTCTATCGGTGACGACATAGTTCACGGGGAAGATGTCGATCTCGTCCGCCGCCTTGACCACGAGGCGCCCGAGCGTGTTGTCCGCGAGCTTCTGCCAGCACTCCTGCTCACTCAGTACCTGCACGACGTCGATGATGTCGTCCATTGCAGTTGTTCCCTTCTTCCGTGAGTACCAGTCAAAGGGCAGGGGCATCCGAACTACGGGTCTTTGGTCCCACGCCCTTATCGGCGGCGAGTTGTCGCTCACGGAGCAGGTTGAGGTGCCCGGCAAGCTGAGCTCCCCAGTCGGCGGCTTCAGAGAGTTGCCCCTCGACCAGCCTGTGGCCGGCGTCGATCAGGAAATCGCGCGGGGCGACGAGGGGCAGGTAACCGGCGGCGCGGATGTCGCGTACGATGCGACGGGCGGCCGAGCCGGTGAAGAGCCGTGGGGCTTTGGCGCTCCGCGTCGAGAAGGCGGCGAAATGTTGCGGCCGTGACGCCCTCGGGAGGGAGCGCAGCATCTCCCGCAGTCCGCGGGTGACATCGGGCCATTCGAACACCAGGGCGGCGTCGCTGCGATCGGCGACCTTCCGGGCTTCTTCTCGTGTCGCCTCTGAGCTGAGCCCGAACACGTGGGTCGGACCTCCGGCGACGAAGAGGTCGGTGTGCATGATCTCGGTAGGGTCTGCGTTGGCGCTGTTCACGATGGTGATGTCGGCGAAGGGGCGGAGCTGGTCGGCGATGGTCTCGGCGACCTGGCGAGTGGCACCGAACATGGACTCGTAGACGATGGTCACTCGTGCACGTGGAGATGCCTCGTTCATGTGATCTCCTGTCGGCGTTGTGAGAGAGCGGCGTCGAACCAGACGAGTGCGCGGCGCATCGACTGGTCCACGTCGTCCCACGTCAGTGTCGTGCCGAGCGTCGGGGTGCACTCCAGCACCCTCGAGCCGGCACGGTCGACATCGTCGTCGCTGGCGCTGACGACTCCGGGCAGCGCGCACGTGGCGATCGCCGTCACGTCCTGATGGTCGCTCGCGGGAAGGGCTGCCGGTGCCGCCGCGCCGATGGCGAAGACGCAGAGTCCGGTCTGGCCGCGCCGGCGGCTGTCCTCGAGAACGGACGCGAGGCGGCGAACGAGGTGCGCGTGAACTGCGTCCGGGCTGACGGTCGTCTCTTCCGGGGTGAGCAGGTCGACCGAGAGCGTGCTGTACCCGTGTTGATGGGCTGGGGTGCACAGGTGTTCGTCGTTCCGGCCGAAGCGCGAGAAGGCGGTCGGGTAGGCGATGACGATCAGGCCCCTGGCGTCCGGTTCCGTGTGCAACCGCCCCTGGATGGCCTCGTCTCCCGGATACACCACGTCCGTTCCCCCGGTCGGCAGGTGAGTGATGGGAGGGTGCATGGTCATCGCAGTCCTTTGGCGTCGACGTCGATCTGGTTGTCGACGTGCTGCACGTGGGGTGAGTTCCAGGCGGTCCGTTCGGCTTCGCGTCGTTCCTCGTACGAGCGCACGGTACCGGTGAGGCGGACGGTGGTGTCGCTGACGGCGACGGTGATGTTATGGGCGTCGATGAGAGCGTCCCGGCGGAGGGCGTTGCGGATCCGGGTCCCGGCATCCACTGCCGACACACGCCGCGACAGTTCGATGCGGTTGTCCACGAGACGGACGGACTGGACGTCCTGCACGGCCTTGCGGGCGGCGCGACGCTGGTAGTCCGAGTCGACGGTGCCGGTGAGGATCACGGTCCCGTCGTGGACGGTCACGGCGACTGACCCGGTGGGCAGGGTGGTCGTCCAGGTCAGGACCTCGTTGACATGGCGGGCGATCTCTTCATCGCTGGCGGATGCTTCTGCGGAGCCGTGGACAGTGATTTCGTTCGCCACGGTGCGGACGCCATCGACTCGAAGTGCCGCCTTCTCTGCGGCGATTCGCTCTGGCAGGGAGGCGACCTCACCGGCGAGGGTGACAACGCCGCCTAGGACGGCGACACCGATGGTCGCGGGGTGGATGCCAGGGGTCCAGTCGAGTTCGTCGATGACGGACTGCTGGAGGCCCCGGTCGGTGGGGGTGAGAACAGGTGAAGTAGCCATAACCCGATCCTGCGTCCCGGTACACCGGCACACAGTGACTAAGGTCCATCGAGACCAGACCGCTCACTTCGGCAGGAGAAAGTCATGGGACCTTGGTCAGTTCTTGCGGCGTAGCGAGGCAAGACGCTGTGGGAAACGAACCCGACAGAAGGGGAAGCGATGACGTCTTCGGCTCTGCTCACTCTCGAGCTCGACAATGCGCGAATCGCTGACGCCTTTCGGGGCATCGCCGAAGCCGCACCTGGTACTGCTAGTGGAACGGTTGACTACGTTCCCGGTGGTGCGGTCATCGAGGCCCGTGCGCCATTGGGCACAATCGCGATAATGTGCGCTCCCGATGCCCTCTCTGAGGACGTGGCGGTCAACATCGCCGCGGCGCTTGCTGCGGGAAACCGGGTCGCGGTCGGGCTCATCGACGCGCCTGACAGGGTGTTGACCAGCGTGCTCGCGACGCTCACGGGCGGTCTCGACCACGATGAGTTCTGGATTCTCGGCAGCGACCGGCGTAGCTGGCAGCAGCTCGGATTCGGCTACGTGATCGTCGCGATCTCCTCCGCCGGGGTGCGCGTCGGCGAGAGCCCCCGGCAGCCTCATCTCCGCACGGCACCGCTTGACCTTATCCGCCGTTATACCCGTGTGCACCGCTTCGGAGTCAGCATCGACACGTGCGTCGTCAGCCGCCTGCCCGCGACTGAGCACTCGACGAAGGGAACCCGCTCATGACCATCCGAACGATCATCGCCGTTGACGAAGGCCCGGCAGGGGACGCCGCTCTCGCCTGGGCTACACGTCGCGCCCAGTGGGTCAAAGACCCGCTGCTGCTCGTCCATGTCGTCGACGAGAGCACCTTGGTCCCCGGCAAGGTCCTCGACCCGGCCCGATTCGGACGCGCCGGAGCGCTCCTCGACGCAGCGGCCGAGCAGCTGCGGGGCACCGTGCCCGGCATCGATGTGCGCACTGAAGTCATTTCGGGGGACGTGGTGCCGTCGCTGATCGCCCTGACTGCTGCAGACGCGCTCCTGGTCATCGGCGAGAACACCCGAGGATCCGTCCGCTCGTCAATCGGCTGGTCCGCCGGAGTGCGGGTGGCGGCGCATGCGACCGGGCCGGTGGCCGTTGTCCCTGCCGAGGTGACCGAGGACCGCCGCGGGGTCGTGGTCGGTGTCGACGACACCGACCAGTGCCTGGACGTGGCCGAGATCGCCGCTTTGGAGGCGCTGGCGACCGGTCAGCCCCTGCAGGTCGTGCATGCGTGGATGGCGCCGAACATGTGGCTCGACACGTTCCCTCTTGACGAGGAATTCATGGCGTTCCTCGCCGAGCCTCACCAGCGGTTGCTCGACGACATCGTCGGCGTGCTCCGCGGCCGCCACCCATCACTCGATGTCACCGGCCGCGCCGTTCATGGCATTCCCGCGCAGTGCATCCTCGATGCAGATCCCCTTCCCGCCCTCGTCGTGGTCGGAACCCGCGGGAAGTCACTGTTCCAACGGCTGCGCCTCGGATCCGTGAGCCGCGATCTGCTCCTCAACCTCGACGTGCCCGCCATCGTCGTTCCCACCGCGACCGTCATCACCACGCGCGAGTCCGCCGCAGACACAGCAAGGGCTGGATCATGATCCCGTCGCGATGGAACCGGGCCCTCACCGGGCTGCTGCTCGGCCTCGTCGGCATCACCGCTGCCGCTGGAGGTGCCGCCCTGGTCGCCGGCGAGATCACCGGCGATCCGAACGGCCTGTTCGTCCCCGACTCGTCGTACCTCGAAGGCACCCCGTTCGCCTCGTACGTGGTGCCGGGGCTTCTGCTGGCGATCGTCGTCGGCGGTGTTCAGCTCGCCGCGCTGGCCGTGCTGGTGCGCAGGCCGGCGCTCGCCCCGGCGGCGACGTCGATGGCCGCGTACACGATCCTGATCTGGATCTTCGTGCAGATGATCATCATCCCCTTCAGCCCACTCCAGCTCGCCTACTTCCTCGCCGGCCTCGCCGAACTCGGCCTCGTCATCGTCGCCGCCGGGGTGCTGACGGCAGAGAATCCGAGGGTCGACGTGCGTTCACGGGTGGATGCTCGCTGAGCTCACAGCTCGTCGCGGTGGGCCGACCCGAGCACGGCGGCCTGGGTGCGGCGTTCCAGACCGAGCTTCCGCAGCATGTTGGAGGCGTAGTTCTTCACGGTCTTCTCCTTCAGACCCAGCCGCTCCCCGATCTGCCGATTGGTCAGGCCGTCGGTGATCAGTCCGAGGATCTGACGCTCACGGATGTTGAGGGACCCGAATCGGGGGTCGTCGCGCGATTCCGACCGCACCCTCTCTGAGACTTTCTTCGCCGCAGCGGGGTGCAGAAGTGAGCGGCCTGCGGCAACTGCGGTGATGGCTTCGACCAGACTGGGGCCGCGGACGTCCTTGAGGAGGTAGCCGGAGGCGCCGGCGATGACTGCCGCGACCACGGCGTCGTCGTCGTCGTAGGCGGTCAGGATGACGCAGCGGATGCCGTCCATCCTCGACCGAAGTTCCCGGCAGAGGTCGATGCCGTTACCGTCTGGCAGGCGCATGTCCAACACCGCGACGTCCGGCCGGGTCGCCGTGATGCGCGCCAGTCCCTGTGCCACTGTTCCGGCCTCGGCTACCACCTCGATGCCGGCGGTTGCTTCGAGGAGGTCGGCGACACCTCGTCGCACGATCTCATGGTCATCGACCAGTGCCACCCGGATCATCCGTGTCCGCCTTCGCTGTCCGGAATGGGGATATGCCACTCGACGCGGGTGCCGTTGGCGGAGGAGGTGACAAACATCGTGCCGCCGAGCGCCACAGCACGTGCCGTCAAGTTCGACAAACCGCTGCGCCGCACTCCGCCTGGGATGCCGATACCGTCGTCACCGACATCGACGCGGATGTCCTTGTCGTCGACGGCGAGAGTGACATCGGTTTCAGTGGCCCCGGAGTGCTTGACGATGTTGCTCAGCAGCTCCCGGGCCACGGCGGTCACCTCGTCGGCGAGCACACCCGTGACGAACAGGTCGACGGGGCCGGAAAAGCTGACGTTGACGGGGTTGGGCAGAGCCTTGGACGCATCGGCGGCGATGTCGAGGATGCGGTGCCTCACCGACGCGGATCTGCTGTCAGCAGGCGGGGTGAGGGCAAAGACGATCTTCCGAATCTGAGCGATCACCCTGTCGATCCTGGTCACCGCTTCATCCAACCGGGCGCGGTCCTTGTCGGGGAGGATCGGCGCGAGGCTCTGCAACTCCAACCCGGTGCCGAAGAGGTCTTGGATGACGTGGTCATGCAGGTCCCGCGCGATCCGCCCGCGGTCCTCGAGAACGGTCACCCGTTGCTGGTCTGCTCTGGCCCGCGCGAGGGCGAGGGCGACACTGATCCGCTCCCCCAGGTCGATGCCGACCTCCAGGTCGGTTCGAGTGAAGCTGGGCCGGCCGGGAAGGCGTGCCGCGATCAGCACCCCCCACACCGTCCTGCCATCCGTCAAAGCGATGCAGATCGTCGGGCCCGCCACCTGTCCCCGGGTGAGGGAAAGCGGGTCGCTGGGTCGGGCGGGACCGATGTGCCCCGGGGCGGCGATCAGCGATTCTCCCGACGCGAGCACGTCGGTGGCGAGCGTGGTCGCCGAGGGCAGGTCGGCACCGTCCAGGGCGGCGGACCCCTCCCCGCGCGCGGCGGCGACGTGGACCGTGCCGGGTTCGTGACCGGGCACGAGGATGGTGAGCAGTTCGGAGTCGGAGCGGCTGATGAGTTCATCGGCGAGTGTGGCATACGCCCGCTGCGCGTCGCTGTCTGCGAGTGCGATCGCGATCTCCGCCGACGAGGTCATCCACCGCTCCCTGGTTCGGGCTTCGACGAGGATGCGGGCGTGGTCGATGGCGGAGCCGGCCGTCGCAGCCAGTGCACCGACCAGCTGCTCATCCTCGTCAGAGAAGGAGCCGCGGCGCGGATTGGTGAGGTACAGGTTGCCATACACCACCCCGCGCACCCGGATGGGAACTCCGAGAAAGCCATCCATCTTCGGGTGGCCGTCCGGGAACCCCGACGATCGCGGATCGGCCGAGATGTGCTCGAGCCGGATCGGCTGCGGAGTCACGATTACGGCGCCGAGAAGACCATGCCCTTCCGGTAGGTGCCCGATCCGGCCAACCGCTCCATCGTCCATGCCGACGTGGATGAACGCCTCCAGGCCATGCCCGTCTGCGGAGATGACGCCCAGTGCCCCGTACTCCGCATCGACGAGTTCGACGGCGGCTTCGACGATGCGACGCAGCACCATGCTGAGATCAATGTCCTCGACCACCGCTTGGGTTGCTCGGAGCAGCGCCCGCAGCCGGCTCTGGGACAGTTTCACGTCGTTGGCGCGGGCGATCAGCTCTTCGATGGAGCGGTCCAGTTCGGATCGCGGTAGATCGGGGAATGAGAGCGGATCGGTCATGGCGCCTCCAGCGGCCTCAGCGCGAAAGTACCACGTCGGCGCCGCGGTCACTACCGCACGTCTCGTCGCCCCGTCAGGCATCGATGGACCAAAGCCCCGCGAATCGGGCATCCGTCGCGCGAGACTCGGACCCATGAGACGACCTCTGACCAACTGGCACGCCCAGGCGCAAGAGAAGCTGACGCCCGGTGAACGAGCCGCAGACCGTCTGCGGAACGGGATGGGCAGCTCGCCCTTCGTCAGCGCCTTCATCGCGGCGATGCTGATCTGGTTCGTGCTGAACTCGCTCGACAGCGCCTGGGACCCGTACCCGTTCATCCTCCTCAACCTGTTCCTCAGCATGCTCGCGGGTCTGCAAGGTGCCATCCTGCTCATCGCAGCGAAACGTCAGGACACGATCGCGGCCGCGCTCGCCCGCCACGACTTCGAGACCAACGTGGCCGCGAAACAGGAGATCGAGGAGCTGATGGCAATCAACCGCGCACAGCTCGCCCTGCTCGGCGAACTGAGCGCGAACCGCGCCGCGGACAGGGACGGTCAGGTTGCGCTGCCGCCGTTCCCCTCGGCGGCTTCGCTCAGCCGCTGATCTCACGGAACGACGACGGCGCGACCACGGATGTCGCCCTCGTGAAGCCGCCGATACGCCTCAGCAGCGTCTTCGAGAGAGAACCGCTCCACGTGCACACGCACTGCGCCCGACCGGGCGAGGTCAAGCACCTCCAGCAATTCAGACCGACTTCCCCAATACGGTGCCCGAACCAAGGCGCCGAACGGAGTCGAGAAGAACCCCGTCGGGAGTGTGGCGCCACCGATGCCCACGATCTGCACGTCACCATCGATTGCGACGACATCGCGCGCCAGCTGCAGCGTGCCGGCCGCTCCCACGAAATCGAACACCGCCTCCGCACCGACACCGGCCGTCAGCTCCCTGATCCGGGTGGCCGCATCCGGTCCCGAATGCACCGTCCAGTGTGCACCCACCTCGGTTGCGAGGGCGAGCTTGTCGTCGTCGATGTCGACAGCCACGATCGTCGCGGGGGTGATGGCTCGGAGGATCTGAACCGCAACGTGGCCGAGCCCCCCGACACCGATAACGACAGCGGTGGAACCGGGCCAGAGCTTGCCCTGACTCGACCGGATCGCGTGATAGGGCGTGAGGCCCGCATCGGTCAGCGAGACGCTGTCGACAGGGTCCAGCCCGTTTAGCGGCACCAGGTGGCGTGTGTCGTCGACGATCATGTACTCGGCCATCGCACCAGGTGCGCCGAGGCCGGGCGGGGCGATCCCGAGGGCGGCCGCGTTCGGGCAGTAATCCTCTCGCCCCTGCGCGCAGGCATGGCATCGGCCACACCCCCACGGCCCGTACACTGCCACCGCGTCCTCGACACTCACCCCGGTCGCGCCGACACCGAGCTTGTCGACGATCCCGGCGGCTTCGTGCCCGAGCGTCAGAGGAAGCCCGTAGACGTACTGCTCGGCCGGCAGTCCCATCAGGAACCAGTCGGAATGACACAGGCCGGCCGCCGTGACCTTCAGCCTGACCTCGCCCGGGCCGGGCTCGGGCGTCTCCACTTCCACCAGCTCCGGGGCGGCACCGATCGTGCGGTACTGAAGCGCCCTCATCAGCGTGCCCCTTCGCTCTGCTTCGCGGCATGCTCGTCAGCCTTGGTCTCCGCATGCGGGTGCACGATCAGCACCGAGCATTTCGCGTGAGCTGCGAGTTGCGCGCTCACCGAGCCGAGCAACAGGCCGGCGAAACCTCCATGCCCGCGGCTCCCGGTCACGACGAGATCCGCCGTCTCGCTTTGATCGATCAGTACCCGGGCGGCTGACCCCTCCACGATCGACAGGTGCACACGATCGGGCTTCTTCTCGCCGAAGACGGCATCCGCCACATGACGCACCGTCCGGGCCGCGTCCCGATCGGGGTACCAGTCCGGGGGAACCATCGTGTACCGCGAGATCGGATACGTCCACACACAGACGGCATCAAGCTGCGCATCGAAGGCATCGGCGATACGGCCGGCCTTGCGTAGGGCGTGGATCGACGATTCCGAACCGTCGACACCGACGACGACACGGGAGAATTCTCCGAAGCTCGACCCGGCGGATTCGGGGTAAAAGAAGTTAGCTTCTGAGTCACTCATACGGACAGCCTTGCCATGGTGCCCAATGGATGCGTGGACCAAAGTCCCACACCAAGCAGAAGCCCGGAAGAACGGCTGAAGTCTCCCCGCCCGGCCCGCCTGCGCTCCTTCAATCGGTTCGGGCTATGGCAGACTGCCGTCAACCGCTCGACAACCGTGATCCTGGCGCTCGCCTTCACGCTGGTTGGCGTCGCCTCCGCCACCGCGGTATCGGTCGTGCTCACCGGCGCCGGCTGCAGCCGACGCCTCCCGGCTGGGCTCCTTCGCGACGGGTCAGGCACTGGAACTGCAGGCATGCTGATGACCGTCACGGTCATCTTGGCCACCAGCGGGGTGCTGATCGTAGTGATGCGCCGCCTCCTCGACCTGCTCTCGCACGAGACAGACGGAGTCTCCAATAGGTAAAGATTTACGAGACACCCGACGCGACCACAACTAACCACTCCCCCCCGCCCGGAATCTCGGCACGACTCGATGTCTCACAAAGTCATCTCAGCACCCCGCGTGTCTCAGCACTATTCAGCAGGCTTTACAAGACATGATTGCGGCATGAGGCTTCTCGGCTATACACGCGTCAGCACCGCCGGCCAAGACCCGCAGCTCCAGATCGATTCACTCCTCTCTATAGGGGTGCAAAAAAGGGACATCTTCGCGGACGTCACGTCCGGCAGCAAGACCGCCGCATCACGTCCGGGGATGCAGCGGCTGCTCGAGTACGCCGAGGCCGGCGACACCGTAGTTGTGTGGCGGGTCGACCGGCTCGGCAGATCTCTGATCGACGTTCTCAACACCGTGAACGGGCTCCGCGATGCCGGCATAAACGTTCGGTCCATCTCTGACGGCATCGACCCAGCGACATCGACAGGACGGCTGATGCTGAACATGCTTGCCACGCTGGCTGAGTACGAGCGCGAACTCATCGTCGAACGCGTCAACGCCGGTATCGCCGTCGCTCGAGAGGCCGGCACTCAGTTCGGACGTCCAAAGTCCGACCCCGCCATCGTCGGCGAGAAACTCGCGATCGTCGCTAAGGCACGATCAGAAGGTAAGACTGCGACGGACGCTGCCCAGCTAGTGGGTTGGAGCCGAGCCACCCTGTATCGCCATCAAGCCAGCACCGCACCCACTAAGTAACACGGGCAGCTCGAGCGATACCCTCCGATCATGCGCCGAACTAGCTTCCCGTTTCCGGATTCTTGGGACCGAGAGGGCCTTGCAGCGGCAGGGTTCAAGGGCTTTGTCCCGCTGGTCAATATGGCAATGAAGGACGTAACGGCAGAGAAGGGCATTTACGTCGTACTGAGACCGCAGGCAGACGCGCCTTACGTCTTGTTGACGCACAGCCCGCTTGCCGCATACTCGCTGGACGACCTCCAAGAACGGTGGCTCCCCGGTGCTCCAATCGTCTACATCGGCAAGGCCGGGACGCCCACGAGTAAAGGCGGCCTCAAGTCCAGGCTGAGCCCCTACAGCAGGAAAGCTCGCAATCACTCCGGAGGCCGATCAATCTGGCAGCTCGAGGACGCCGATGAGTTGCTGGTCTGTTGGATCGAGACTCCCGAGCTGAACCCGCGGCACGTCGAAGAGGACTACCTCGACGAGTTCTCACGGGTTCATCTCGCCCTGCCTTTCGCCAACGTCGATGGCCGAAAATGAGCACTGCCACGCAAGACCCGGAGCACACACGGCTCGACTTTTCCTGAGATCGGTCCATCCACCCAGATGCGCGGTGTCTCACAACGCAATTTCCTCGCGCCTTAGGGTGCCAACACTTGCGCGCCATAGTTACGAGACTTCGGCGCGGCAGAACGCCGGTGGACTATCGAGGCGCGTGCATCACTAGTGAGGCATCTCGAATGCCTAGAGTTACGAGATGTCTCATCAGGTCGCAGGCCTGCAACTCCGCGACGACGCCAACGCGTGCTCCCACGAGACGGTCAAGCTCTCGGCGACTGCCATTGCGGACGTCCCGCTCAGGAGTCTGGGCTGGAATCGTCCCGATCAGATTCGGGAGATGCCTCTTCGGCGGCGCACTAGGAGGACCGCAACGCCCGCGAGCAGGAACGACACCGAGCCGAGCCCCGGGACCAACAGGTCGGCGCCCGTGTTCGCCAGGGCTTCGCCGGGCACCGGGGAGGGATCGGCGGTGGGCGCGGGCGTGGCGGTGGGCGTCGGGGTGGCCTCATCCGGGGTGCCCTGCGCGGCCACGAGGAGCGAGAGGATGCGAGGGGCGAGCTGCTCGATGTCCGCCCCGTTCTGGTTGAACATCGTGGTCACTCCGATCCGCAGGGACGGCGCGAGGAGCGTGTCGGTGCTGCCTCCGGCGGTGCCGCCGTTCTTGTGCGCGTACGGCACGGTAGTTCCCGACGCCAGCGCCGGGCGGAGCTCCCAGCCCAGGCCCATCTGGAAGTTCGTGGCTGTGCACGCGTCGCCGGGTGCTGCGGTCGGTGTGCAGGTCTGCGTGATGGGCAGAACCGGCGCCACGGTGTCCGCCACCGCCTGCACCCCGGGGGCTACGTCCGCGGGCAGGTAGCCGAGGCTCGCGGCGACGAAGGTGCCCATGTCGTCCGCGGTCGAGATCAGACCGCCGCCGCCGACGTAGGCGTTGTAGTTGTTCCATCGGTGAATGGTCGTGTCACCGTTGTAGGGAGTCGCCGGATCGGTGTCGGGGAACTCCACTGTCGTGGAGTCCATGCCGAGGTCAGTCAGGAACGTCGTCTCCAGCGAGTCCTGGAACACCTGCCCCGGCCCGGTCTCGCCGGGCGGGACGGCCCCGGGTGTCACGAGCCCGGCGACGATGTCACCCAGCAGCGCGAAGCCCCAGTTCGAGTAGCTCCAGGCGGTGCCGGGCTCCCAGAGCGGGCACTGGCGGGTGTCGGCGCAGGGCTCCGTGAAGGAGTCCCAGAGCATCGCCGGCGTGTAGCCGGGCTTCGGGTTGGCGCAGTGGGGCGGATCGTGCGGCGGCTGGTGCTCATCCGGCTTCTCTTCCGGGCAGCCGTCGTAGAGATTCGGTGGGGCGTCGGTGAGCCCTGCGGTGTGTGTCGCTAGATCGAGCAACGTGATCGGGGTCTTCTCCAGCGTGACCGGGTTCTCCCACTCGGGCACGATGACGCCGCTCGGCGCGTATTTCTGGATGGGGTCGTCGAGCGCCACGGTGCCTGCGGAGAGAAGGGAGGCGAGCAGGCCGGCGGTGAAGACCTTCGTCTCCGAGCCCAGCTCGAATTGCGTGATCGCCTCCACCGGGACCCCGCTGGCGCGATTCTCGACACCGGCGACGAAGGTCGTGATGACGGGATCCGATCCGGCGGGGTCCGGGGTGACGACTGCGACAGAGATTCCCGGCACGGTCTCGTTGTCGGCCATGAACGTCTCGACCATGTCCTGGATCTGCGTCTGCAACTCAGGGGTCATGGTCACCGAGGCTTCGGCGGTACGCAGAGGCGTTGCCGTCGCCGTCGCCGGAGCCGTCAGCACGAGCGCTGCCGCCACACCAGCCGCCGCGGCCCCTGTCACCCGGAGGCGATACCGGCTGATTCTCCCTGTCACCGCTGACTCCCGTCCCCGTCGCACCGCAAATGCTCTCATTGTTCGTCCTGACATGATGGGTCGCTGATCGAGCACTGCTGCACCGACGTCGATGGCCCTGGCACTGCTAACGGCTCGATGTCGCCGATCGTGAATGTAGTGCCGTGGTAGCCCGGCTCGTAGGGCAGGCCCGCGCGGTCGTCGGGGTAGACCTGCAGCTGGCACGAGATCGACTCAAGTGGGTAGCCGTTCGCGAGCTGGGTACAGAGCTGTTCGTCGAGGATCTCCCAGTACGGGTTCTCGGCGGCATCGACCGCGTCCATGAAGTCGATCGCGTCGGTGCGCAGGTCGATGTAGTTCGGGATGTCTTTCGCCTGGATGCCGCGGTCGTAGCGGTAGTGGAAGTACATGTTCAGCGTCTGCCCGCCCTGGTTGGCGGTGTCGTAGCCGATGACCTGGAAGAAGAAGTCCCGCTCGGGCAGATCGGCGCCGGGCGTCGTCGTACTCGCGGGGGCGGCATCGGCCCGGGCGGGGTCGGCGATCAGCCATCCGGCCACGCCTCCGGCCACCAGCAGCACGAACGCGGCAACCACCGCTGTGACGACAAAGAGAACGGATACGCGGGACGGGCGGGTGTCGGTCATGGCCGGCCTCAGCGGCTCGCGTCGGCGGTGACCCGCGGGGTGGTGGCGTCGGTGCTGTGCACCGGCTCCCTGCGGCGGGCGATCGCGTGCCAGATCACGAAGACGAGGCCGACGAGATTGATGACGATGTCGCCGATCAGCAGCAGGCCGGTGTTGTTCACCGCGTAGTCGGCGTTGGCGATCGTCTGGTAGAGGTGCCCGCCGGCGGCGCCGAAGCCGAAGATCACCGCGGCGACGACCACGCCGACCTTGGCGCGGAACTGAGCCTTGCGGCTGTAGACCAGGAAGCAGACCAGGGCGAAGCCGAGGCTGGAGAAGGCGAGCTCGAGCTGGAAGGGCGACTGCGCCCATCCGATGGTCTTCGCTGCGTAGTCGCCGAACACGGAGTGCATCACGAAGTTGATGGTGAAGGCCACACCGAGGGCATAGAAGATGAACTCGTTCACAAAGATGCCACTCACTTCGGCGGGCGAACGGTGGCCGTTCCGGCGCAGCACCTTGACGGCGGCCACGATCAGGCCAAGCACGAAGCAGCTGATGAGGTAGTTGCCGATGACGGCGGTGAGAACGGCGGTGATGATGTCGGAGATCACGGGGTCGCTTTCTGGAGTGACGTCGGTGCCGCCGAACGCGCGCCACCGGCTCGACACTAGAGTTCTGCGCGTTCCCTGTCTGCCGGGCGACCGGGCGTCATCCGTTCGGACTACACGGCTGTCATCCACTCGATCAGCGCCGCTACGACGGTTTGATCGGAGACCGATGGAACCGGATGATTGTCGTGAGGTCCGGAGCGGACCGGGTCGGGGGTTGTCGTGAAGATCACGGTCGCGGTCGGAGACGATCATCCGGTCGTGCGCGCCGGTCTGGTGCAGATGCTCACCGCATCGGAGCTGATCGACGTCGTGGCCGAGGCCGACGACGGCACCCAGTTGCTCGACGCCATCCGCGCGCTGAGACCCCAGGTGGCCCTCAGCGACTTCCGCATGCCGGGCTTGGACGGAGCAGCCCTCGCGCTCGCGGCGCAGCAGGAGCAGCTTCCCACCCGGGTGCTCGTGCTGTCGGCCTACACGGAGCCGGCCATCGTGTTCCGGTGCCTCGAGAACGGCGCGGCGGGCTTCCTGTCGAAGGACGTCGACCGCACCACCCTGATCGATGCCATCCACAGCGTCGCCTCGGGCACCGATGTGCTGCCGCCCGAATTCATCGGCGACGTGCTCGACCAGATCCGGCAGCGGCGCACCGCCACTCCCGCAGCAATCACCTTGAGCCCGCGCGAGCGAGAGATCCTCGCGGCGGCCGCGGAAGGTCGGTCGGCGCCCGACATCGCCCGATCGATGCACCTCTCCACCTCGACGGTGAAGACCTACCTGCGTCGCTTGTACGAGAAGCTCGGCGTCGCCAGCCGCGGGGCCGCCATCGCCGAGGCCATGCGTCAGGATCTCCTCCGGTGACCGACGGGCCCCTGATGGCCGAGCGCCCCGACTCGCTCGGCGGCCGCATCCTGAGTTCGGTGCACCGCGTCACCGCCCTCCTCCGCGTGGCGCTGCTCGCGCCGCTGCTCGTGCTCGCCGTGTTCCTCACCGACATCGCTGACGTCGGCGCTACCGCCTTCTCGGTGCTGGTGGCGCTCTTCGCGGCCTGGGGACTGTTCACCGTCTGGTGGTCGGTGCAGCGGCCGGTGCCCTCGTGGGCGGGAGCAGCGAGCATCGTCGTCGACCTGGCATTCTTCATCGCCATGGCAGCGAGTTCCGCCGGGGCGACCTCCTACATCACCCCCGTCTTCTACCTCTACCCGGTGTTCTCGGTCTTCTATTCACGGCCCGCCCTCACGGCCGTCGTCGGGGGTGTCGTAGCGGGAGGATAC
Source organism: Herbiconiux sp. VKM Ac-1786 (assembly GCF_015350805.1). GTDB lineage: Bacteria > Actinomycetota > Actinomycetes > Actinomycetales > Microbacteriaceae > Herbiconiux. The sequence continues at coordinate 1,087,772 of NZ_JADKSG010000001.1, forward strand.
GCCGCGGTGTGGCTCGAGAACCTCGCCGTGCGAGGCGGCCCAGACGAACCCGGCATCGTGTGGATGCACTTCCTGCTGCTGACCTGGATGGCTCTGACCACCACCGCGCTGTCGCTCGTGCTGGCCCATCGCGCCCGCGCCGACACCGAGGCCCGCAGCGTGCAGACCAGCCTGATCGCGCAGGTACTCGCCGCCGATCACCGCGCCAGCACCCGGCTCGCGAACGACCTGCACGACGGCCCCCTGCAAGACGTCATCGCCGTCCGACGACTGCTCGAGCAGATCGGCGACACCTCGCCCGACCGCGAGCGGGTCGACACCGCAGCCCGCATCCTCACCGAGACCACCGCCCGTCTGCGCGGCACCGTCCAGAGCATCCACCCGCACGTCCTCGCAGAGCTCGGGCTCGCCGCAGCGGTGACGGAGCTGGCACGCACAGCGGCGTCACGCGATGCCGTCCCGGTATCCGCAGCAGTCGAGCCCCTGCCCCCGATCGACTCCGAGAAGGCAGCGGCACTGTTCGGGGCCTGCCGCGAGTTCGTCGCCAACGCGCAACGGCACGCCCACGCGAACCGGATCGACATCACCCTCACCCAACGCGGCGAGCACATCGTCCTGTCGGTGACTGACGACGGAGAGGGGTTCGATGCCGACTCCTCCGCCTCAGGCAACGCGGTGCGAGACGGGCACGTCGGCCTCGCATCACACCGACTGCGCATCCACAGCCTCGGCGGCACGATGAACCTCGACACCTACCCCGGTGCCGGGACCACCGTACGAGCGGCTCTCCCCACAACAGATCCAGCAGATCCGAGAGTTGACCTGCGCTGACCGCACCAAAAGCCAGAGTCCAGTACCTCGGACGTTGGGACACGCTCACCTAGCCCCCGGTCACCGGAACGTATTTCGGACCGGGGAGACGAGACGCGCCGTTTCGGCGTGTCCGGCACATTGCGGCGGCGTCCGGTGAACGATCCCCTATCGAGATTCCTTGTTATAGCGGACAACTGCTAGCTGGGCTCAAAGATGGTGTCACTGGGCGGCTATCTACGAGTTGAGTGCCTGGGGGTAAGACGGCAGCCGACGCTGCGCCGCTCGTCGGGCGGAGCGGCGGCTTTCTCCCGCCACCAGACTGCTGACCACAATCTAGGGGAACGCATCTCACACCATCGCTCGAGCAGGCCTGCCACTTGGTGCTGAAAGGGGCCGGTGCACTGCCTAATGTCTGATCAAAGTGACCTTGTGCTCACCCGGGCTCTGGCGGGCTGGCACTCCTGAAGGGGGTGACCCATGGAAAGCGGCTAAAGATCGGTATCAGAGGATGAATTAGCGGCCCCACTGCAAATGCGGCAATCACGGTTCCAACACCGACGTTGCCGCCGAGGATGCCACCAGCGATCACTACCGTTACTTCTATTGATGTCCGGGTCACCCATATCGGCCAGCCAAGCCGCTCGTGCAACCCGACCATAAGCCCGTCCCGCGCGCCAGAACCAAAACCCGCGCCGATGTAGCACGCGGTTGCAATCGCAAGAAGCAAAAGGCCCGATGCGAAGAGAGCCACCCGCAACACAAGAACTTGTGAAGTGGGTACTACCGCCAGAACGATATCTGCCGAAGGCCCGATCATCACCACATTAAGAAGAGTTCCGATGCCGGGACGCTGCCTTAGCGGTATCCAGAGCAGGAGTAACGCAGCGCTCACCGCCACCGTGATGACACCGAAGGAGAACGGCACAAGATGTTGCAGGCCCTGTGTCAACACTGACCATGAACTGACGCCTACGGTCGCCCGCACCATTAGTGCTGTCGCAGCACCGTAGAGGAATAGTCCGACGCCGAGTTGGGCAAGGCGAAAGAGTATTCGAGGGCCGGGTCGCATCTTCTGATGGTTGCTCTCCCTTGCCATGGACAACAACAGCCAATCGAGGATTTCTGGTTTCGGTGATGATCGTGACCACGATCGTCGATTCAGCCGTCAGTGACGCTAACGGGCTTCATGCACGCCTCGGCAAATGATGAGGCTCTCGTCCGATACGGATCTCTGCACATGATTCTCGCCAGCGACTTGCCCCTACTGGCCGGGATCATCTCGGCAGGGCGGCGCAGTACGCAGACGAACTATTTGCCGTTGGAGTGTGCGGCCGAGCCCGATCGCGCTAACGATGGTTTCATCAAGGGGTTGCGGAGTTGAGCTGCCGACGCAGGATCGCGTCGAGGGCCCGGTCGGGTAGCACGCGTGCCAGACGGGTGAGGATCGCCGCGTCACGGCCGACCATGTACCGGGTCCGGGGCTTGGATGCGTGGATGGCGCGGCTGATGACGGTCGCGGCCGTCTCGGCGGGAATACCCGTCTTGGCGTAGCTTTTTGCTTGGGCGACGTGGGCTTCGATGAGGCGGGCATACCGGTGGGTCTGTTCAGGGGTCATTCGGTCCGCGATCAGTGCTGCGGTAACGAGCCCACGTTCGGACAGCTTCGAGCGGACCACCCCGGGAACGACGACGATCACGTCGACGCCGAACTCCGCAACCTCTCGGCGAAGGGCGTCGCTGATCGCGTCCATCGCGGCTTTCGCGCCGGAGTAGGGCCCTGAACTTGGCATTGCGACGCTACTAAGGAGGGAGCCGATGTTCAGGATGCGTCCATGACTGGCCACTAGTGCGGGCAGTAGGGCTTGGGTGACGGTGACCGGACCGAACACCGCGACATCGAACTGCCGCTTCCAGTCTGCGATAGGCAGCACCTCGACCGGAGCGTCGACGGCGATGCCTGCGTTGTTTATCAGAGCGCGTAGCGGCCTTCCTTCGGGATCAGCGCGGACCCGCTGGGCGAGAGCCTGGATATGAGTGATATTGGTGATGTCGAGAATGATCGGCTCGATGTTCACTGACTCCTGGGCGAGGGAGTCGCCGTCGATGTTGCGGCGGACACCGGCGAGGACATGGAAGCCTTCGCCGGCGAGCTGCCGGGCGGTGGCGCGACCTATTCCGGTGGAAGCGCCAGTGACGATTACGAGTTCGTTGTTTGTCTTCATGATGAGAGGCCAATCTTGTTCAGACAAATGGGGTGAAGGGCGTTCAGGACGCGATGTTGGCTGCAATGCGCTTGCGGTTGCAGCGAACTGCGTAATGCGCGGCGAAGGCCGTGGTCGCTCCTAGTGCGACGGTGAGGGCGACGTGGAGGGGGTCGTAGTCCTTGGTCAGGCTCGGCGGCGGGGTTTCTCGGGTCGCCCACAGACCGATGGCGACGGTCTGAGAAAGGGTGAAGGCGGCGGCGAAGGGGAGGACGAGTCGCCACCGGCTTCCGCCGATGATGACGGTGGCAGTGAGGACGAGTATGGGGACAGTTCCGATGAGCGCCCATCCGGTGCTCACAAGAACGATGGAGCTCCAGGCCGATCCAAGGATGACGTATGTGAGCCGATTGGAGGGTGTGGCGCGGGTTCGACGAGTCGCTTGGGACATAGGGCCGGCCCCTTACAGAACCGGGTAATTGGGGTACTGGCGGCGAGGGGCAAGGAAGATGGCGAGGATATAGGCGCCACCACCACCCGCTGCCATCACTAGGAGCGTGAGGGGCGCAGGGAGCATGAGGGCAACGCCGCCCAGGACGGTCAGGAAGGTGCCCAGGGAGTAATGAAGTGGGTCTCGACGCACCGCACCTTCAGCGACGTAGATCAGTCCAACAACGAGGGCCGATCCTGTCGGCCATAGCAGCAGTTGCAGTTGCGGATCACCGGAAGACAGCGACAGCCCGGTGATGACAAAGAACAGGCCGGTAAAGCCGGCGACCCAGGCCATGCCCAGCATTCGGGAAGTGATGAGTTCCGTCCCGACTAGGGATTTCTGGGCTCGCATCGCCGAGACAGTGCTGGCGATCGTTCCTGCGATGAATCCGAGCCCAAGCATGACCCAGGACAACCAGCCGGGGATGACCGTCCCCCCGCCGAACGTCAATGCGTTCAGGCCATGACCGAAAACGTAGGCGACGGCGAAGAACAGATAAGCGAGACGGTTGTCGATCGACAGCGAACGGAGAACCGGACGGGGTGTGACGAGCGGAGCGTGCAGCGTGGACATGGTTTCTCGTTCCAGGAGGCGGGTGGATTAAGCGGGGAGAAGGACGACTTTGCCGGCCACGGTGCGGCTTTCAGCAAGTTGGAGGGCTCTCACGGTGTCGGTCAGAGAAAAACGGGCTGCGACTTGTGGGCGCAGCACACTCGATTCGAGAAGCCCCAACACTTCCGCGAAGGCGGCGCCGATCTGCCGGTAGAACGAGCTCGGACGTTTGACTCCCTTCCAGAAGTCAAAGAAGCTCGCCCGGCGACCATTAGGGAGCGCGTTCCAAATCGCCAGGCGAGTGAAGAGAGCGAAAAAGATCGAGCCAACGCTTCTGCTGTCGTCCTTTGCTGCCGCCGTGCCATAAGACACCAGCGCGCCCCCGCGGCGCACCAGCGCCCACGACTGAGTGATACCAGCTCCGCCGATGTGGTCGAAGACTGCGTCGTACCCTGAGGGGGCAAGGTCGCGAAGCTGGTCGTGCATGTCCGGCCTGGTGTAATCGACCGGTTCGGCGCCGAGGTCACGCAGCAGGTCGTGGTGGCGGAGCGATGCCGTACCCACCACACGAATGCTTCCTGCATTCGCAAGCTGGACGAGGGTCGACCCGACGCCGCCGTTCGCTCCGAGTACAAGGATCGTTCCCCCCGACCGGACTCGTGCTACCTCATAGAGCATGCGCCACGCCGTGATGCCGTTAACGATGATCGACTCGATCTCCGCCGCGTCCATCTCCACCGGTACCGGCATCAACGCGCGCGCGTCGACGTCAACCACATCTGCCCACGCCCCGATCTTCGTCACCGCGGCGAACCGTCTCCCGATGACATCAGTAGACACCCCCGGCCCCACCGCGATGACAGTACCGACAACGTCGTAACCGGGGACGAAAGGGAACGCTGGCTGGCCGTAGTAGCGGCCCCGACGCATTTGCTGCTCAGCGAAGCTCACACCCGTCGCCTCCATGCGGAGCACCGCATGTCCTGGTGCTGGCGGAGACACCTCGGTGGTGTGGACGATAAGCCCTTCCGGTTCTACGAGACCGGGAAGAACGACCTCCATACGCGAATGCGGCGCCGTATGGGCGGAGAAAATGGGTTCAGGCATAACAGCTCCTCGTGAGTAAACAAGTGTTTGTTTACGTCAGTATACGCACATTGGGAAACAGATGTAAAGTTACAGCCATGAGCCTTTCCGGACCCCCAGCCTCCCGCATCCGCAACGCTCGAGGTGACGGAGGACGACTCCGCGATGAGATCGTCGATGCGGCAGCGACTCTGCTTGAGGGCGGCAACGCCGAGTCAATTACGCTCCGCGCCGTCGCTCGGACGGCAGGGGTGACCGCCCCCTCCATCTACCGTCATTTCGAAAGCGTCGACGCCATCCTTCGTGTCGTGGTCGAGCGGACCTTCGCCGACCTCGCACTGGTACTTCGAGTGGCAGCCCAGAGCGCGGCCGGCGTAGAGCAGGTGTGGGCGGTGACGCACGCGTACCTCGCTTTCGCTGAGGAACATCCCGAGCAATATCGCCTTCTTTTCGGCGGCGCTTGGGACGCAGCAAACATCGACCCCAGCGAACTCGTCGAACGCGAGGAGCGGCGAAACATCGGCCAGGACGCTTTACTCGTTCTGGCCGACGCAATATCCGCTGCTTCGGCTGCAGGCTCGTCGTCAAGTACGGATCATAGGAGCGATGCCGCCGCGCTCTGGGTCGGTCTTCATGGACTGGCGACACTTCGCCGCGCGACGCCACTGTTTCCTTGGCCCACAACGATTGAGCACGACCTTATTCATGCGCTCGCTCGACTTCAGAAGTGACGCCAATGGTCCGAACGCACGTTTCGGAACCCGATTGTTTGGAATAACCGCAAGGGTTTCACGCATCGCGGGTGAGCGTGCCGGTAATACATCGCAAGCTACACGTCTACAACCCTCATTTCTTCTCGTCTGGTGCTGGTCCATTCGGTGAAAGCGGTAGTTGCACCGTCGGTGTCCGGAGCTGGCGTACGCCGTCGAGCCCGGCTGTCGGCCCAAATGGATTAGCAGAGTGCGCAATGATGGCGCTCGACTGCGTCATCCAAGACGGCGGAAGCGATGCTCATGAAGGCTGGGCCAGAGTGATGTCCGCCCCACCACTTTGCCTTCCCTGGACTCTGGATCGCTGCCGGAGGGCGTTCCCTCTCGTCGCCGCCGCCTGTGGTGTTTGCCGTCCTCGAAACCGCATGACCCTCATAAGTCGTCGACTAGCGTCGAAGACTTCGTCGTTCGATAGAGGATTTTCTATCAGAACGAATCAGGCCTCGGTTGCGGGCCAGAAGGCCGTGGACAGATCCACGAAGTCGCGTGACGTCGTCGGAGTGAATGTCCTGTCTTGCTGGTCCCAAGTGAGGATGGACATGCGGCTTAGCGAGATATCCGTGACGCCGGCGACAGGGTTTAGGCGCCCTTCTGCGCCGACGAGCTGGGTAACGGTGTTGATGGTGACAGCTGTGTCGCTGGCGACGTTCACGACACCGGGGATGGTCTCGATCGGGGTCGCAATCTCGCCAGCGACGGACAGGGTACCGTCGTTGCGGTCGACGAACGCACCGAGGGTCCCGGCGAGGACGAGGCGCGCCGCGGTCTCGATGACGAGAGAGCCCCGGAGGTTCCCGTAGAGGAAGAGGGTGTGTCCTTCCTCGACTGTCAGCCCGTCGTAAAGCGTCCCTTGAATAGCCAGGTCCTCTCGGGCAATGAATGCGATCGAGAGATCGCCGCTGATGGTCTTCATGCAGGGGGGTGCTCCTTTCGACGATCTGGGCCGCGTTCGTGGATGCGGGATCTATGCCGACCGACACGAGCCCCACACGTACGTATGGATGAAGTCCGCAGGCGAGGCCTGGTGCTGGCCAGGCCCTGGCAAGAAGGTGACCAGGACGCAGATTTAGCATCGGACGAATCGTTCGCTTCTGGTGAGGGGTCTCCCTCACTTTCTACCGGTTCGAAGGTTGCGAGCAATCAGGACGCGGCGAGCCAGGCGAGTAGGACTTTATTGACCTCGGCAGTGTGGGTGGTGAGCAGCCCGTGCGGGGCGCCCTCTATCTCGACGTACTGTGCCGCGGGTAGCGCAGTTATGAAGCGTCGTCCGGTGGCGTCGATCGGAAGGACCCGATCTGCCGTGCCATGCGCGATCAACGCGGGGACCGTGATCTTGGAGATATCCTCGCGGAAGTCCGTCGGCCAGGACAAGGGCGCGGCGGCGCTAGCGATGGAGCCTGAACTGGCAGCCACATTCCAAGCATTGCGAACGGCGTCTTCGGAAATACGCGAGCCCAGATTGTCGTCAAGATTGAAGAAATCCTGGTAGAAATTCGTGAAGTACGCGTAGCGGTCCTTCCTAATGTCGGCGGCGATGCCCTCGAAAAATGACATCGGAGACGCGCCGTCGGGGTTGTCGTCGGTGATTGCCAAAAAGGGCTCGAGCGAAGCGAGAAACGCGACTCTAGCGATGCGTTCCTCGCCGTGGCGGCTGATGTAGCGAGCGACTTCGCCGGTACCCATCGAGAAGCCAACGAGGATCACGTCGTGCAGGTCCAGATCGGTGAGGACGGCGTGCAGGTCATCGGCGAAGGTGTCGTAATCGTAACCGGTGGAGGGCTGCGACGACTGGCCGAACCCGCGGCGGTCATACGTGATGACGCGATAGCCGGCCCCAAGGAGCTCCGGGACCTGACCCTCCCACGAATTGCCGTCAAGGGGAAAGCCATGAATCAGCACGATGGGCTGCCCAGCTCCCCTGTCCTCGTAGTGAAGTTCGATGTTAATACTGTTCTCGGTCCCGACGGTGATCTTTCCCATGATTGTTCCGATCTGTAGGAGTCAGTCATGACTCATGTGTCCAGAACACTTTTGTCTTCTGGTTTGATGTCGATTTCTTCAGTTAAAGCGGCCGGCGCACAGTTGGTGTCCGGAGCTAACGTGTACGCCGTCGAGTCCGGCTGTAGCCCTAGGACGGGCTAGCAGAGTGCGCAATGATGGCGTTGGGCGGCGTCATCCAAGACGCCGGGTCGGCCATCGAGCCAGGTCGTCATCCCAGACATTCGGGTCCCGCATCACGGGCACCTCGTCGAGGATCTGGAGGTCAATGATCCGCTCGATGCGAAATCCTCGAACGGCATCGCGCAGCCGACACCAGCCTGCAAGGAGCCACGAATCACCCGCCCGCAGCAGACCCATCGTCTCGACATCTCTGACTGTGCTGGTGGATGGGTCGGGTGTGCCGTCAGCGTGTTCGCCCAGATAAGCGAGTCGGACCACGCGGCGTGCGGCAATCGCATCCGACAGCATACCGAGCGGCACGGTAACGGTGTCTTTCGGGGCGACAGCGTCGATGACACGAATCATGCCGAGGGCTTCGTGCACAGGGCCGCGGTGTTCTTCACGCATAACGGCCTGAATCTTTGCGGACGCCCGCATTGCGGCCGCCTGGTACGGCGACGATTCCAGGAGACCTAGGCCGGCGAGGACGGCGAGGGACTCACCAGCGGACAGGTTCAGGGGCGGAAGCGAATAGTCACGAAGGATTGAGTAGCCGCCCGATGCTCCTCGGTCGGCATAGATAGGTACCCCGACAAGCTGTAACGCCGAGATATCGCGTTCGATGGTGCGCTGTGAGACCTCAAAGTGGCGGGCGAGCCGAGCGGCGGACCACGGGTGTCGCACTCCCCGCAACAGGTCGACGAGTGCATACTGCCGCTCGGCTCGCTTCACGGTCAATCCTCCCCGATATGCCAGTATGTGCCGCGGATGGTTCAGCTCCGCATACTGCGCTGACCTCCGGCAGACCAGACCCGTCGAACCCGCCCATCCTCGTCGAAATCGAAGACGTCGACACCACCGACGTGCACGTCGCCGGCTTCCATGTCCCAGATCAACCGGCCATGATCACCGTCGACGGCGGAAGCAATGCTCGAGAACACTGCGCCGGGGTGCTGCCCGTGCCACCACTCAAGATAATGGGCAAAGTCCTCAGCGGTTCGAATGTCGTCCGCCGGGGTCGACCCGTCGGGCTCCGTGACAGCGAAGCGGATCCGGAAGTCAGTGGAGCAGATGTTCTGGGCGAGCTCACCGTCGCCGTTCCACATCACCAGCCACTGGTCTAGAGAATTGCGGGCGAGCAAGGTCGAGGGGGTTTTGGTTGAAGCGTCATTGTCGTTCATGCCTCCACTGTCTGTCGTCGCCGCGACAACAGCATGTCGGTATTCCGGACATTTCTCATCCGTCCACGAGTTTGTACGGCCACGACGGCATTTTCGAAAACGACTAATTCCTCCGCGGCCGCGAGCTGCACCGTGGCAGTTCGGCGAACGCCGGCATCTTCAGTTCGGGTAAATGGTGTTCCTTTGCTCGAGCGGGTTGACGCCTAGGTGTAGTTCCCAGGGACGTTGCGAACACGACCCCGCTCTTCGGCGGCAGCTGTGATGCTCGTCAGTTCGCTCGGTCTCCTCTAGAGAGGAGTTCGGCGGCGGCGGCCAGGTGCTGTTGAAGGGTGGCGCGCTCCTGATCGGTGAGGGTAGGCGTGTGCATGAAGAGCGCTGATTCGAGCGGCTCATTGGCCCGTTGGAGTATCGCTGCGCTGGTGGTGCTGCTGAGTTCCACGCGAACCTTGCGGCGGTCCCGTTCGTCGGTCGTGACGGTTAGTGCCCCGGCGGCGGCGGCGGCGTGAACGATTCGCGAAACGAGGCTCTGCGCCAGCCCGGTTCGGACGGTGACGTCTCGGATTGATGCTCCGGGGTGCCGCGCGACGTCTTCGAAAACGGCGAGCTGGCCTGCGTTGACGCGGTCCGCGCCCACATTTCCGGTGGCCTCGAGCGCGATCTCTCGGAGCGTGCGGGCGAGACGGTGGAGTTCGGATGCGCGCATGCGTTCATTCAATCACCAGTGATAGATTGCAATCCATCACAAGTGATTGAAATGGAGCGGATCAATGCAATGGGACTGGAGCACAGCGAACCAAATTCTGGACGACGTCATCATCGCGGCGGGGATTATCATCCTCATCGTCCGCCAATTCGTCTGGCGCTCGACGCAGCTGCATCGGATGCTGCGAATGCCCGTCGTGATCATCGCGGCGGGGCTCGTCTACCTCGCCATTGAACTGTGGGGTGGCTTCGGTTGGGTGGCAGCGGATTGGGTCATCATCGGTGAACTCGTCCTGGTCACAGTGACCGGAACCGTCATGGGCTTGGTCACTCGGTTCCGAACCGCCAATGCGCACCTCCAGTACAAGCTCAGCCCCGCCGGGATCTTGTTGTGGGCACTCTTCATCGTGATCCGGGTCGGATCGTTCTACCTGGCCTCCGTGCTCGGGGCGAACCTGGCGGAAGCCACTGGATTGATCTTGCTGTCTTTCGGGGCGAACAGGCTTGCCGCAATTCTCGTCGTGCGAAAACGCGCTGAAGCGCTTCTCACCACGGAGTCCCGGGACGTTGTGGGCAACGCATCGTGACGCACGCGAATGCGCCGCTTACTCCCGAAGGCCGGCGTCGGCTGGCCAACCTGATCGTCAATCGAGGATGGGGCATCCGTCGCGCCGCCGAACGGTTCCAATGCTCACCATCGACCGCATCGAAGTGGGCCTCGCGCTACCGGCAGGGTCTTCCGCTTACCGACAGAACCTCGAAACCCCTGTCGTCGCCCCGTCGAACCGCACAACGCACCGAACGTCGAATCGTTGCTGTCCGATTCACCAGACGGTGGGGGCCACACCGGATCGCGTATCACCTCCACGTCCCTCGCTCGACCGTTGGGCGCGTTCTTGTCCGCTACCAGATGCCGCTCCTCACGCAAATTGATCAAGCGTCAGGCCTGCCGGTTCGGAAGCCAAAGGTTGTGCGCTACGAGAAGGCCACGCCGGGGGGAGCTCGTTCACGTCGACATCAAGAAGCTCGGCCGCATTCCCATTGGCGGTGGACACCGCATCCTCGGACGGCAGAAGGGAGCACGCAACACCAAGCGAGATGGTCGCGGATACGCCTACCTCCACCACGCAGTGGACGACCACTCCAGGCTCGCCTACTCAGAGATCCTGGATGACGAACGCAAAGAAACAGCCGCTGCTTTCTGGACCCGCGCAGCCGCATACTTCGCCGCTCAGGGCATCCTCGTCACCGCCGTAATGACAGACAACGGGTCCTGCTACAGATCCGGAGCCTTCGCCACCGCGCTCGGTACCATCAAGCACAAATGGACTGATCCTGATCGCCGGCCCCTACCGTTCCGGCACGAACGGCGACGAAGCTGCCATCGCCCGCAACCTGGAGCGCCTGGAAGAAGCTGCCGCACCCATCTACCGACTCGGTCACGTCCCGATGATCGGCGAGTGGGCGGCGTTGCCCGTTCTGCGCGGACTCACGGAACAGGAGTCGGAGAGCGAGGACGTCATGTACGAGACCGCGAGCCGGCTCCTTCGCCACTGCGACGCCGTCCTGCGCCTGTCGGGCGAATCGGCCGGCGCCGACTCCGACGTGCGTATCGCGACCGAGCTGGGCCTCCCCGTCTACTTCGACGCCGACGACATCCCCGCGTCGCAGACGCCGTGACCTGACCTGACCTGATTGACGGAAGCCTGGACCACGCCCCCGACCGCCGGCTGACGTCTGGGTGGCCCTCGTAGGGCGTGGTTCAGGGATGGCGACGCTCCTACGCTCGTGCTGCACGGTCACCGCTCAGGTCGGGAGGGCATGGATGTCGGACGAGTCACCTGCCCCACCGGGGGTCGAGCGCAAGGCCGAGGCATCTGCCGGCGGTGCGGGCCCCATCGGGACCGCCTCGTCCGCGCATCCGTCGCGGTCGGCGAACCTCGCCCTGATCGTGGTGTGCGCCGCCCAGTTCGTGCTGCAGCTCGACTTCAGCGTGGTCAACGTGGCGCTGCCGTCGATCAGGTCGGGGCTGGGCTTCTCCGACAGCGACCTTCAGTGGATCGTCACCGGCTACGCGCTCACCTTCGGGGCGCTGCTGCTCTTCGGCGGGCGGGCGGGCGACCTCTTCGGGCAGCGCAAGATCCTGCTCATCGGTCTCGTGCTCTTCGGGCTCGGTTCGATCGGCGGCGGGCTGGCACCCACGCCCGAGGCGCTCATCGCGGCCCGCTTCGTGCAGGGGGCGGCGGGGGCCCTGGTCTCGCCGTCGGCGCTGTCGTCGCTGACCCTGCTCTTCCCCGACGGGGCCGGGCGCATCCGGGCCCTCGGTATCTGGCAGGGGGCGACCGCGGCCGGCGGCACGGCGGGTATCGTGCTCGGCGGGCTGCTGGTGGAGCTGCTGGGGTGGCGGAGCGTCTTCATCATCAACGTACCGATCGTCGTCGCCCTCGTCGTGCTGGTGCCCCGTGTCATCCCGCGGCCGGCCGCGCGGCAGCGGGTCTCGCTGCACATCGGGCCGTCGCTGCTGATCACCGTGGCGATCGCCCTCGTGATCTACGCGCTCAGCAACCTCGAGCAGTTCGGGCCGGTGAACGTCGTGACGATCGCGCCGTTCGCCGTCGGTCTGGTGGTGGCCGCGGTGTTCGTGGTGATGGAGCTGCGCTCGCGCGATCCGCTCATTCCGCGGGACCTGTTCCGATCGCGGCAGCGGAGCGGCGCGCTCGGGGTGATGCTGATCACGGGCGCAGTGCTCGCGGCCTACGTCTACTTCGTGTCGCTCTACCTGCAGACCGTGCTGAAGCTCAGCCCGCTGCTCACCGGCATCAGCCTGCTGCCGGCCACGCTCACGATCGTGGTGCTCTCCTCGTTCATCGCCCGGCGGGTCATCGCGCGGATCGGGCTGAAGGCCACCGCCCTCATCGGCGCGGTGCTCGTCGCCGGCGGTCAGTCGTGGTTCGTCTCGCTCTCGACCACCGGCGACTACCTGGTGAACGTGCTGCCGGCGCTCGTGCTGACCGCTGGCGGCATCGGGCTGCTGCTGCCGGCGGTGTCGATCGCGGCCACCGCCGACGTGGCGGCCGCCGTGCAGGGTGCGGCGGCGAGTCTGCTGACGACGAGTCAGCAGGTCGGGGCCGCGCTCGGGGTCGCGACGCTCGCCACCATCGCGGCGACGCGCACCGCCGGGGGCGCCAGCGTGGCGGGCGGCTACTCCACGGCCTACGTCATCTCGGCGGCGGCGATGCTCGTGGTGGTCGTGGTGGTGGCACTGACCTTCTCGAAGAAGAGCCCGCCCCCTCCGACCCCCGCCCCACCGACCCCAGCTCACTGAACTGATAGGAGAACGACATGACCGACGTCCACGAACAATCCGCTGACCCGACCTTCTCGTCCGACGTCAAGCCGCTCTTCCGCGACCTCGATCGGAACAGCATGATCGGGGCCTTCGACCTCTGGAAGCACTCCGATGTCGTCGCCCACCAGGATGCGATCCTCCACGCCGTGGAGAGCGGCGGCATGCCCTGCGACGGCGCGTGGCCCGCGACCAGCGTGGAGGTCTTCAAGCGCTGGATCGCGGGCGGGTCCAAGCCCTGACGGAACCTCCGGGCTGTTGAGGTGCGCGATGGTTCACGGCCGTGATGGTGTGCGAGTACGAGGCGCACTGCGACGTGCCGACACCGACGGTCATCTCCTCCGCTACATCTCCGTCGTGACCCTCCGCGAAGGACGCATCGGTCACCTGCATGGAGCCCTTCGAAGCGCTCTTCCCCAATCTGGACAAGGTTTCGCGATCTTCGTTCCGTAAGGGATCGCTGAGCCGGCGCCGAACCACCATCGCCGCGATCGTGCTCGGCCTCGTGCTGATCGTCGTGATCGGGTTGATCCTCTTCTCCGACACGATCTTCGGGCCCCTGTAGCGCGAGCAGCCGTCTTGCGGGCTCACCGATCGACCGTCGCCCGGTCCAGACGAACAGGACGGCAGTGGACGGGAAGTCCGTCGCTCGACGGATGTTCGAAGGCGGTGGTCCTCATAGCCTGGGTGAAGGAGCAGAGAGGGCACACCATGAACAGCGCGTCGAACTCGCAAGCGGGCCTCTTCCGAGCCGCAACGGTAATGACGGTCGTCATTGCTGTCGGCTTCGTCGTCTTCGGACTCGCCGTCCAGAGTTGGGGAGTGGTCGCCGTGTTCACCGTCATCGGCATCGCGGGACTCAGCACCTGGCCGACGGCCACTCGTAGGTCTGACCGGGCGTAGCACCCGCGGAGTATCCCGGGCTCAGCGACACGACGGAGGTCTGGACCGGAGTCGAGCAGGCTGCCCCTGTCGGCACTCGGCCCATCTGAGACTCAGACCGACTTCGTGGATGCGCGGGGCGAGCGACCCTGTCACCGGCAGGTAGGAATTCAACGAATGCCCCACGAGGCGGGGCACCGGCACGGTGGGGCGGTCTCAGGAACGCTTACGTCGGCGGATCACCGGTGGCACCTCGAGAGTCGGCACCGCACGCTTCATGAACGCGTCGAAATCGGGCACGGTGAACGCGGCGTACCCGTGCTCGGGAGTGTAGAGAAGCCCCATCTCGATGAGCTCTGCGCGAGTCGGGCCGAGCTGGGTCGATGTGCGACCCATCAGAGCAGCGACGTCCGCCGCCTTCTGCGGTGCCGAACCGAGTTCGGCCATGGCGCGCATGTACGCGGTCTGAAGCGGAGTCGCGCGGTCAAGACGAACGCGGAAGAACGAGGTGTCGAGCTTCGCCTCGTAGGCGTCGCGCGCCAGCTCCACGTCCTCTCTCGTGATCCGGTCGCCCGCCGCGATCGTCCAGACCTGGTAGCCGAGCTCCTGGATGAAATACGGGTACCCGTTGGTGATCTCCACGGCGAGTTCGACCGCGTCCTCGTCATAGGCCGCTCCCTCCGCCGCAGCGGGTTCCACCAATGCGGCTCTCGCATCGTCGTGGTCGAGTGAGTCGATCCGGGGGAATTTGAAGAGGCGCTCGGCGTAGGATTTCGCGTCACCGGCCAGCTCGGCGATCTGCGGTAGTCCTGCGCCCACGAAGGTGACAGGGAGACTGCGCTGCACGGTCTTGTGCACGGCCTGGATGATGGCTTCGAGTTGCGGCGCGTTGAGGAACTGGACTTCATCGATCAGGAGTACGACACCCCTCTCCTGCTCAGCGGCCGCCTCGCCGAGCGCGACGAAGACGTCGGTGAGGTCCATCCCGAGGTCGCCGTGATCAGCCGCGCCCTCGGCCGGCGGGACGTCCCAGCCGATCGACCAGGTGCCCTCGGCGTCGACCGAGACCGAGAAGGCACTGAGCACCTCCGCCGCGCGGCGCCCCACAGCGGTCCACCTGGTCCTCGGCGACAGTCTCAGCAGCGCGGCCTTGAGCTGTGACGCGATCGTCTGGCGGAACCGGCCCTCACCGTGCTTGACGGCTTCGAACTCAATGACCTCCCACCCCTCCTGCTGCGCGATCGAGCGGAAGCGGTTGAGCAGCACCGTCTTGCCGACGCCCCGCAATCCGGTGACGATCATCGATTGCTCGGTGCGGCCACGACGCAGCCGGTGCAGCAGCGTGCTGAACGCAATGGTCTGCTCATCACGCCCGATCAGGATCTCCGGACGCGCTCCGGCATTGGGAGTGTAGGGGTTGTCGATCGCGTCCACACGGGGAGCTTACGAGCTTTAGAGCGTTTTATCCATGAGCAATAAACTGCTCTAAAGTCGGTAAATCGAGCCGGCGCGGTCAGCCGCTAGCTGCGCGCCCTGCGCGAACAGCGCCTCAGCGCACGTCGGACTGCCCGAGCAGGGCGGCCGCCGTGGCCGCGTCGAGCACGAGCTCGAGGGGGGCCGCGCCCGTGGGGAGCGTGACCACGACGGCGTCGGGGTAGAGCGGATGCGCGTGCGAGGCCGGCCGCGCATCCGGTCGCCGCACGACCAGCGTGTGGGCGTCGGAGATGTCGGCCTGGCCACCGCGCGTGAGCCAGTCGCGGCGGTGGAGCAGGTGCAGCTCGCCCGGGGTCGCGGCGAGCACGGCGCCGTGCAGCGTCATGGGGCGCACGGCGTGGAGGGCGCGGGTGAGGGCGCCGCCGGACGGGCGCAGGCGGAGGGTGGGGTGGGCCGCCAGGAGCTCGACCGACGATTCGGCCGCCGCGAAGTCGAGGTAGGCGGCGACGAGTCCGGCGTCGCGCGGGTGCTCCGGGAGCCGGGCGGCAGCCGGAACCGCCCCAGACGCGGGCAAAGGCGAGGGCGCAGGCGAAGGCGCGAGCGGAGGCACCGACCCGCGACCGATCAGCCCGCGCATCCGCGTGATGAGGCCATCGATGGCACCGCGGGCCGAGCCGTTGTACGGCACCGTCAGCGGGTCGCCGTCGGTGGTGTGCACCGTGAAGCGGGCGTCGAGCAGCAGCGAGTCGTTCTGCAGGGCGACGATCGACGCGAGCGGCACGCGGCGGGCCGCGACGTCGTCGCCCGTGCGGCTGAGCACGAGCAGGCCGTCGGCGTCGAGCGCCAGCAGGGCGTCGTAGAGGTGCATCGACGGGGTCGCGTCGCGGCGCACGATGTTGCGCGGCACCTTCAGCACGAGCGACGCGGCATCGAGGTCGAGCGGATGCCCGCGGAAGACCCGGGGCACCTGCGACGGGTCGCGCACCTCGTCGATCCACGGGCCGAAGGCGTCGTACTCGGCCCGGTCGTCGACGCTCGTCATGCCGGGAGTCTAGGTCAGCCCGCCGTGACCGTGTCGACCACCGCCGCCGCGAACTGCGGCAGCAGCGCCTCCTGCCCCGCCGAGACGCGCAGCGAGAACCACGCGTTGTCGACCAGCACCGCCACCTGGTCGCCCGACGACGAGACGAAGGCCACACCCGGGTAGCCGGTGGCCGGCGCCCAGGTGCCTCCGCCGACCGGCGTCGACTCGGGGAAGTACCCCGCACCGCCCGGCAGCACCGAGGCCGACACGGTCGACGCCGCGTCCCCGGCCCAGCCGCAGCCGAAGCCGCCGACCTGACCGTTGCTGCGGAAGCTGGCGAGCGCGTACTCGCCCTCGTAGCTGCGGTAGACGCGCACCGTCGCGTCGCCCACGATCCCGGCCAGCCGGTCGAGGGGGATCAGCCCGTCGCAGCTCGACGCCCCGGCGACGTCGGCGCCGACCGGGTGCCAGAGCGGGCCGGGCTCCCCGGCCGCGGCCACCGTCGCGGTCGCCGTCGCGAACGCGCTGCGGGCGGCCGAGACCAGTTCCGGGGTGACGGCGCCGGAGGCCGGCGACACCGAGAGGCGCAGGCCGTAGCCGTCGACGTGGTCGATCAGGCTGCAGAACGGGAAGCCACCGCCGACCTCGCAGAACTCCTTCGACTCCGGCCCGCCGCCCGGGATGGCGGGGCTGCCGCCGAAGGTCTCGCCGTTCGCCGTCCACTCGTAGTCGTCGTCGGTCACGTCGGGCACGATCGTGAGCGAGGCCGACGTGCGCAGCGTGCCGTTCGGCACCTCCGGCCCGCTGAAGGCGCAGGTCAGCGCCCCCGCCCGCGCATCGGCGAAGCGCAGCGGGTCGTTCCCCTCGCGCACGGCGGGGTCGAGCGCCGCCCCGGCGAGCGCCTCGGCCGTGCCCTCCGGCAGCACCGTGTCGCACGACACCGGCACCCGCACCGGGGCCTGCTGCGGGTCGTCGCACCCCGTCAGCGCCTCGACGCCGGCTCCGAGCGCGTTCGGCCCGCCGAGCAGCGTCACGCGGCCGACCCCCTGCTGACGCAGCGCGGCGAGGGTCGCCTCGGGCACGCAGTCGGGGCGCACCGCGTAGAGCGGCGCTCCGACGCGTGCGGCGACGGCCGAACCGGCCAGGGCGTCGGGGAAGTCGGAGCCCGTCACGAGGAACGCGCGCTCCGCCGTGGCGAAGCCGTCGAGGTTCACCTCGGCCGAGGTCGCGAAGCGGTCGGTGCCGCCGAGGCGCGTGGTGGGTGCGATCGTCTCGAGCTCGTCCTCCAGGGCGGGGGTGACGGATGCGGGGCCTCCCGCGATCACCAGCCGATCGACACCGAGTCGCGTCACGAGGTCGCGGGCCGGGGTGTCCAGCGCCGACGCCGTGCCGTCGACCAGCAGCACCGGGGCGTCGTGGAAGCCGGCCGCGGCGCCCGCGGTGAGCGCATCGGGGAAGTCGCGGCCGGTGGCGACGTAGGCCTCCGCCGCACCGTCGCCGAAGGCGTGCTCGGCGACCGCGAGGGAGGTCGAGAAGCGGGTGTCGCCCGCGACCCGCTCGACGTCGGGGGCCAGGGGGACGAGGGCGTCGATGACGGCCCGGCCGACCGCGGCGGGGCCGCCGACCACGACGATGCGGCCCGGGTCGAGCCGGGTGATCTCGTCGGCGACGGCCTGCGGGAGCGTGGCGCCCGCCGTCAGCAGCAGCGGGCCGCCCTCGACGGCCGCGGCGGGACCGGCGGAGAGCGCATCCGCGTACCCGGTGCCGGTGACCACGTAGACGACGGGGGCGGTGCCGGGGAAGGCGGCCTTCGAGATCGCGACGGCGGTGGCCGTGCGGTCGGCGCCGCCGAGGCGGTCGACCGAGGGCGCGGGCGCGTCAGCGACGACAGCTGCAGTCACCAAAGCCGCCGGCGCTGCCGATGCCGCCGGCGCCGCAGCGGCCCCCAGCTGCACGGCGAGCGCCAGCGCGGCCGTCACGGCCAGCCCGCTCATGATCGTTGCTGTCCGCCTGAACGCGCGACCGGTCATCCTGTTCCCGCTGCTCCCCCGATGACGCCGTCGACGCCGTCGGGAACAGTGTGGCCCAGGACGGTGCCGTCCGCCAAGACGAGCACCGCGGAGGCGTCGACTCTCAGCCGAACGGCGTCTCCAACCAGGCGGCGGCGTGCTCGTCCGAGCAGAACGAACCGCCCTGGTCGACGACGTCGCCGCAGTGCTCGCAGCGGGTCGTGCGGGCGGGTGCGGCGGCGGACGGGGAGCCGGGTGCGGGTGCAGGAGTGGTGAGTCCGAGAGTGACCATCGGGGATGCGCCTCCAGAATCGATCGGGCGTCGGACGGGTTTTCCGACCAGGCGATTGTGCAGCACACCGCCCGCGAACTCCACCCGCTCAGATCGTGCAGGCTGTCAATCCCCCTGGGTCCCTCGGGGGCCCGCCGCGCATCCGCTCTGCTTGAATGGACGCATGCCGAGCCCCGTCCCGCCCGCCGACCGCCCGCGCTGGACCTCGGCCCAGTGGTCCTACCTCGCGCTCGGCCTGAACGGCGGCTGCCTGATCGTGCTGTTCGCGAACCTGCTGACCCGCAACGAGTTCTGGCAGGTCGCGGTGGCCCTGGCGATCGGGCTGCTCCTGCTCGGCGGCCTCTCGGCGTTCCAGGCGCGGCGCCTGCGCCTGAAGGAGCGCCGCGAGCTCTAGCCGAGCGGATGCGCGACTACCGCCGGAGCGTGTCCTTCGGCCGCTCGCCGAACCGTGCCGAGTACGACGCCGCGAAGCGCCCGAGGTTGCCGAACCCCCAGTCGCGCCCGATCTCGGCCACGGTCGCCGACCCGGGATCGCGCTCGAGCAGCTCCTGGCGCACCCGGTCGAGCCGGATGTTGCGCAGGTAGGTCGACGGCGACATGCCGAAGTGGCGGCGCGTCGCCTGCTGCAGCGTGCGGGTGTGGATGCCCGCCGCCTCGGCCGCGTCGGCCGGCGCGATGGGGTCGTGCGCGTGGTGGTGCAGGTAGTCCAGGGCGACGCGGGTGCGCCAGGCGGCGGGGGTGCGGATGCTCTCCGGCACGTCCCACGCCCGCCACGGGAACAGGCGCAGCAGCACGCGCGCGAGGTCGAGCTCGGCCGCCAGTCGCACCAGCGGGCCGGCGCCCACGCGGGCGATCGCCTGGGTCGCCTCGGTCACGGCCGTGCGCCAGCGGTCGAGCACCGTCGGGTCGGCCGGAGCCGCGTAGTCGAAGGAGATCGGCTGCAGCGGCCCGGCGTGCTGCTCGGTGGCGACCTTCTCGAGGAAGTCGGGCGCGAAGTGGATGAGGTTCTGCCGGTGCGGCTCGAACTCGAGGCTGAAGCGCCGCTCGGCGGGCAGCAGCAGCGGGTCGGAGGTGTCGGAGCCGCGGCGGATGATGCGCCGCAGGTCGAGCGTGCCGCCGCCGCGGCGGAACCAGCCCACCACGTACTCCTGGAGGTGCAGCACGTCGCCGCTCAGGATGCCCGAGCACTCGGAGGTGCGGAGGGTCACCCGCTCGTCGCCGATGTAGGCGTAGCGGTACGTGAAGTCGCCGGACGCCGCGCGCGCCCGGAGGCTGCCGCCGCCGTACGCGTCGGAATAGGTGGTCGCCGCCTCGCGCGGGTCGGCGCCCGCGCTCTCGAAGCGGCGCAGGGTTCCACCGGGTTCTTGGCCTGCTGTGTAAGTGCTCGTCGTTCTCTCCATCTCGCACACCGCGCGACTCCCGGGGCGGGTCTGCCCGGTCGCCGTCTGCGCGGTCACAGATAAGACGTGGAGAACGAACGTTTCGTCACGACTTTCGCTTAACGGACACGGCGGGAAGGGCGCCGAGACAACGGTGATAGGCACTCTGAGGGACTCTCACCGGGGAGCCCGGAGCACGGGAGCGAGGCGCACACCATCGAGCACGACGCACTGCTCCAGGCCGACGACGCCCTTCTCGCGACCCGCGCGATCGACGGCGACGTGCAGGCCTTCGCCCTGCTCGCCCGGCGGCACGGCCCGCTGATGCGCGTGTACGCCTCGCGCCTGCTCGGCAGCGACAGCGAGGCCGACGACGTCGTGCAGGAGTCGTTCCTGATCGGCTGGCGCCGGCTGGCCGACCTCGACAGCCCCGAGCGCATCCGGGCCTGGCTGATGCGCATCGTCAGCTCCAAGGCCATCGACCGGATGCGCCTCCGCCGCAGCCACGACGACATCGACGACTGGGATCCGCCCGCCCCCGACGCCTCCTCCCCCGACCGCATCGTCGAGGCGCGACTGCAGTTCGACGCGATGTGGCTGGCGCTGAACCGCTTGCCGGCGGAGCAGCAGCGGTGTTGGCTGCTCCGTGAGGTCGGCGGCTACCGCTACCAGGAGATCGCCGAGGCCCTGGGCCTGCCCGTCTCGACCGTGCGCGGGCTGCTCGCCCGGGCGCGGCAGTCCCTGCTGCGGGAGATGGAGGCGTGGCGATGACCCCCGACCGCACCGCTCCCGACCGCTCCGTGCCCGAGCCCGGGCCCGAGCCCGGGCTCGACGGCCACACCATGGCCGAGCTCGGCGAGTACCTCGACCGCGGCCGCACCCCGTACGACCCGTCCATCGAGAACTCGCCCGGATGCCGCCTCGCGCTGGCGAACCTGACGAGGCTCGCGGAGCTGTCGGCCGGGCTGCTGCGCCGGCAGGCCGAGAGCGAGCCGGCCCGCGACGAGCTCTGGATCGCGGGGCTGCTCGAGATCATCCGCGCCGAGATCGTCTCGGGGCGGGACGTGCCGGTCGCGCATCCGGACCCCGGCCTGCGACTCACGCTCACCGAGGCCGCCGTGCGCGGCATCGTGCGGCGGGCCGGCGACACGCTGGGCGGAGTGGTGATGGGCCGCTGCGCCCTCGTCGGCGACGTCGGTCTGCCGGGGGCGGTCATCCGGCTCGACCTCAGCTGCGCCGTCGAGTACGGCCGGCCGATCGACGCGACCGCGGAGCGGCTGCGCGAGCGGGTGCGCTCCGAGCTCGCCCGGCACACCGAGCTGGTGATCGGCGCGATCGACGTGGCGGTCGACGACGTCTACCCGAGAGGAGGGGCCGCCGATGTCTGACGCCGAGCTCTCGCAGCGCCTGACCGCGCTGGTGCGCGCCGCCGAGGGCGTGACCGCGGTCTATCCCGCGCAGCCGCCGCTCGAGGCCGCGGCCGAGGTGGTGGCCGAGACCCTCGAGCTGCGGCCCGCCGGCTCGTACGTCGACGTCGAGCGCGCCGACGGCGTCGTCACGGTGCGCGCGCAGATCGCGGCGGCCGACGCGCTCCCGGCGCCGGCGACCCTCCGCCGCGTCGGCGAGCTCCTGCGCCGCGCCACCGACGCCGAGCCGGCCCTCGCACCGCCGGTGGTCATCGCGGTCGCGGTGCGGCTGGTCGATGCGGAGGCGCCCACCCCCACCCCTTGACGTCGACGCCCGGATGCGCACCAATGGAGTCGGACGGAGGACACCCATGACCGGACGCATCGTGATCGACCTGTTCAGCACCCTCGACGGCGTGATGCAGGCGCCGGGCGGCCCCGACGAAGACCCGTCGGGCGGCTTCGCCCACGGCGGCTGGCAGGCGCCCCTGGTCGACGAGACCGTCGGCGCCCAGGTGCTGGCCGGCATCGACGAGCTGGATGCGCTGCTGCTCGGCCGCTGGACCTACGACCTCTTCGCGTCCTACTGGCCGGCGCAGCTCGCCTCCGGCTCCCCCATCGCCCGCACCTTCGACGAGGTGCCGAAGTACGTCGTCTCGCACGGCCGTCCCGCCATGCCGTGGCGCGGCTCCGAGCTGCTCGGCCCCGACCTGCCCGCCGAGCTCGACCGGCTGCGCGCCCGGCACCGCAGCGTGCACGTCATCGGCAGCCTGGGCCTCGCCCGCACCCTCGTGCGCGGCGGTCTGTTCGACGTGCTGAACCTGTGGCTGCACCCCGTCGCCCTCGGGCCGGGCAAGCGGCTCTTCCCCGACGACGGCCCGCCGCTCGGCCTCACACTGCTCGAGCCGCCGACCGCGTCGCCCTCGGGCGTCGTGCTCCTCCGCTACGCGCCGGGGCCGCCGGTCACGACGGGGACGATGGGGGCCTGAGGCTCCCGACTCAGGCCGGCGGCGCCGGCCTCCGCCGCCCCAGCACCCCGATCCCGACGCCCGCGGCGAGCGCAGCCGCCCCGCACATCCCGATGACCGTGAGAACCGTCGCCACCCACCCCGCCCCGTCGTACACGACGCCCACGGCCCAGCCGAAGAACGCCGTGCCGCTCAGCCAGGCGAGCTGGTAGAGCGCCGTCGACTGCCCGCGGCCCAGCTGGGCCCAGCGCCCGCTCAGCCCGCTCGCGACCGGATGCGCGCTGAAGCAGCCCACCGTGAACACCACGAGCCCCACGATCACGACGGCGAGCGAGTCGCTGAACAGCAGCACCAGCCCGGCCACCATGATCGCGATGCCCCCGAGCATCACCCGCAGGTAGCCGATCCGCTGCCCGAGCCCGCCCGAGACCCGGCTGGCGAGCGTGCCCGAGAGGTAGGCGACGAAGAGCAGGCTGACGAGGGTCTCCGGCACCAGGAAGGGCGCGCCGGTCAGGTGGAAGCCGAGGTAGTTGTAGACCACCGAGAACGCCCCCATCAGCAGGAAGCCCACCGCGTAGAGGGCCAGCATCACCGGGTCCGTCAGCTGGAACAGGATGCGCGTCCGCAGCGGCACCGAGGCCGACCGCACCCGCACGAACCCCCGCGCCGCCGGCACCAGCACGAAGAACGTCGCGGCGGCGACCGCTCCGAGCACCGACACGGCCAGCAGCCCGGATCGCCAGCCGACGACCTCCGACAGCGGCCCGGCCACCAGCCGGCCGGCGATGCCGCCGATCGTGTTGCCCGCCACGTAGGTGCCGGCGGCCACGCCGACCCAGGAGCCGTGCAGCTCCTCGGCGAGGTAGGCCACCGCGATCGCCGGTACGGCGCCGAGCGCGAGGCCGACGAGCCCGCGCATCACGAGCACCGACTCGAAGCCGGGCATCAGCGGCACCAGCAGCGAGAGCACCGTGGCCGAGACAAGCGAGATCTTCATCGCCGCGATGCGGCCGATGCGATCGGCGACGGAGGCCCAGGGCAGCACCGAGACGGCCAGGCCGATGGTGGTCGCCGAGACCGTCAGCGCGGCACCCGCCGCCGGCACGCCCAGTTCGCGGCCCAGCGCGGGCAGCACCGCCTGGGCGTCGAAGATCTGGGCGAAGGTTGCGAAGCCGGCGGCGAAGAGAGCCACGACGATGCGCGTGTAGGCCCGCTCGCCGCGCTCGAAGCCGCGCCAGGCGGGCGGCTCAGCGGGCGGCTCGCGGGGCGGATTCACCCCACGAGCCTGCCACGCCCGACGACGGCGCCGGGCGTCACATGTTGATCATGTGGCCGGTGAGCCCGTGGAAGCCCTCCTGCAGCGCCTCGCTCAGCGTCGGGTGCGTGTGCACGTTGCGGGCCAGCTCGGTGGCCGTGAGATCCCACTTCTGCGCCAGCGTCAGCTCGGGCAGCAGCTCGGAGACATCGGGGCCGATGAGGTGGGCTCCGAGCAGTTCGCCGTACTGGGCATCCGCGATCAGCTTGACGAAGCCGGTGGGCTCACCGAGGCCGTGGGCCTTGCCGTTCGCGGTGAACGGGAACTTCGACACGAGCAGCTCGTGGCCCTCGTCGCGGGCCTGCTGCTCGGTGAGGCCGAACGAGGCGACCTGCGGCTGGCAGAAGGTGGCGCGGGGCATCATGCGGTAGTCGCCGAGCGACTGGGTCTCGGCGCCGGCGATGGTCTCGGCCGCCACGACGCCCTGGGCCTCGGCCACGTGGGCGAGCTGCAGCTTCGCGGTGACGTCGCCGATGGCGTAGATGTTCTCGACGTTCGTGCGCATGAAGTCGTCGATCGCGATGGCGCCGCGCTCGGTCAGCTGCACGCCGGTGGTCTCGAGGCCGAAGCCCTCGACGCGGGGCGCGAAGCCGATCGACATCAGCACCTTGTCGGCGACGAGCGTGCCCTGGGAGCCGTCCTTCGCCGTGTAGGTGACGGTGACCTGCGTGCCGTCGTCGACCACCGTCTCGACCTTGGTCGAGGTCAGGATGTTCACGCCGAGCTTCTTGTACTGCTTGGCGATCTCCTTCGAGACGTCCGCGTCCTCGTTCGGCAGCGCCCGGTCGAGGAACTCGACGATCGTGACGTCGACCCCGTAGTTCTTCAGCACGTAGGCGAACTCCATGCCGATGGCGCCGGCACCCACGATCACCATCGAGCCGGGGAGCTCGCGGGTGAGGATCTGCGTCTCGTAGGTCACGACGTTGTCGCTCAGCTCGACGCCGGGGAGCAGGCGCACGGTGCTGCCGGTCGCGATGATCGCGTTATCGAAGGTGACCGTCTCGGTGCCGCCCGCGCCGAGGATGACCTCGATAGTGTGCGCATCCTGGAACGAGCCGCGGCCGTCGATCTCGGTGATGCCGTTCTTCTTCATCAGGAAGTGCACGCCCTTGACGCGGCCGTCGGCCACCGAACGGCTGCGGTCGAAGGCCACGCCGAAGTCGAAGTCGACCTGGCCCGACATGCCGAACTGCTCGGCCTGGTGGTGGAAGATGTGCGCCAGCTCGGCGTTGCGGAGGAGCGCCTTGGAGGGGATGCAGCCGACGTTGAGGCAGACTCCGCCCCAGTACTGCGACTCGATCACGGCCACCGACTTGCCCAGCTGGGCGGCGCGGATCGCGGCGACGTAGCCGCCGGGGCCGGCTCCGAGGACGACGACGTCGTAGTGCGAGGACATGGATCTCCTTCGGGGAAGAACGGTGGGGGTGGAGCCTCTCGGCCCGCTATCGACACTAGTCGCCCCTGGCGAACTCGCCGGATGGGGAGATTATGGAGAGATGCAGAAGCTCTTCTACGCGGGTGGGTTCATTCTGCTGAGTGATGCCATCTGCGATGCCGTCGTCGAATACGCCCAGGCCCTGGCAGACGTGGGCAAGTCCGATCTGGTCGTCGTGCCGGCCCTCTCCGACGAGGGGCTGCGCGGCACGGTTCGCCTCCTGATCGGCCCGGCCAGCCAGCTCTTCGCGGCGCCGGCACTGGATCGCGACGTCGATCTCGACGATCCCGATGCCGTCGCCTCGATGCAGGAGAAGACGGCCCGGCTGCGGCCGGCCCGGGCCCAGCCCGACCCCGAGGCCTCGAAGCCGGGCTTCGGCGACGAGTACTGACCCCGCGAGTTCACCCCGGGTCTCTTCCGACAGCTGTCGATGACGGCTAGCGTGCCCCCATGAGATTCCGGATGCTCTGGTCGCTGTCGCTCGTCGCCGCCCTCCTCACGGCAGCCGCCGCTCCGGCCGCCGCCGCCGAGACGCCGCCGTCCCCGTCCCCCTCCCCGTCGGTCGTGGCCGAGACCCCGCCGCCCGCACCCTCCCCGGAGTTCGAGGCCTACCTGGCGGCAGGCAGCGTCGCGAGCTTCCGCAACGACGACATCATCTCCGACGCGAAGATGTACGACGGCGGCGCGATGACGGCCGACCAGGTGCAGGACTTCCTGGTGAAGAACACCCCGCAGTGCGCGAGCACCAACTGCATCGACATCCGCTCCTTCTCGGCCTCGCCGGCGCAGCCCGCCAACAACGACTGCGCCGCCGTATCCGCCGGCTACACGAAGGCCTCGGCCATGATCGCGGCCTCGGGCAAGGCCTGCGGCGTAAGCCAGAAGGCGCTGCTCGCGCTGATCCAGAAGGAGTCGTCGGTCGTGCTCAGCAACGACCCGAGCAACGCCTCCTACGACCAGGCTACGGGCTACGGCTGCCCCGACACCGCGAGCTGCGACCCGGCCTACAAGGGCTTCTTCCTGCAGGTCTACAACGCGGCCCGCCAGCTGAAGGACTATCGCACCGACCCCCGCTTCCCGGTGGGCACCCCCACGTCGATCGACTACTCGCCGAACTCCGGCTGCGGGGCGGCCACGATCACCCTGCGCACCGTGGCGACCGCGGCGCTCTACTCGTACACGCCCTACCAGCCCAACGACGCGGCCAAGGTGACGGGCAGCGACGGCAACCGGTGCTCGAGCATCGGCAACCTCAACTTCTGGTTCGTCTACTCCGACTGGTTCGGGTTCCCGCACATCGACGTCGACCGCATCCAGGGCGACGACCGCTTCGAGGGCGCCGTCGCGATCTCGCAGAAGGCCTACCCCCAGGGCGCGAAGACGGTCTACCTCGCCACCGGCACCGGCTACGCCGACGCCCTCTCGGCCGGCCCGGCGGCGGTGGCGGCGGGCGGCCCCCTGCTCCTGACGACTCCGGATGCGCTGCCCGACGAGGTGCGCGCCGAGATCGTGCGCCTGAAGGCCACGAAGGTCGTCATCGTCGGCGGCACGAACGCGGTCTCGACCACCGTGCAGAAGCAGGTCGCGGCCGTCGCGTCCGTGGATCGTATCGACGGGGCGGACAGGTTCGAGGTCTCCCGGAACATCGCGGCCGAGGCGTTCCCTGCCGGCGCGAAAGGCGCCTACGTCGCCACCGGCCTAAACTTCCCCGACGCCCTCAGCGCGAGCGGCGCGGGCGGCGCCCTCGGGCGGCCCGTGATCCTCGTGAACGGCGGCGCCTCCTCGATCGACTCCGCCACCGCGGCCACACTGAAGGACCTGAAGGTCTCGACGGTCTCGATCGCCGGCGGCCCGAACACCGTCTCCGCGGGCATCGCCTCGTCGCTCGATGCCCTGCCGGGGGTGGCCGTGAAGCGGCTCGCCGGCGACGACCGCTACGAGACGGCCCTCGCGGTGAACGACGACGCCTACGGCACGAGCGACCGCGTCTTCCTGGCGACGGGCGCGAACTTCCCGGATGCGCTGGCCGGCTCCGCCTACGCCGGCGCCCTGGGCGCTCCCCTGCTGGTCGTGCCGCAGGGCTGCGTGCCCGCCGACGTGAAGGCGAGCTTCCGCTCCTTCGACAACACGAAGGTCACCCTGCTCGGCGGACCGGTCTCGCTCGGGGCCGGGGTGACGTCGCTCACGACCTGCTGAGCCGGCCGATACTGCCGAGCCGGTCGCTCCTGCCGAGTAGGGCGCTCCCGGAAGGTCATCTCGGCGACACCGCCCGTCATCTCGACGACGGGCGCCGGCCGGGCGACGGCGCCCGTCGGCCCGCACCCGGAGGATCGGAGGGGTGACGACCTCGACCGCCCCCGCGCCGGCCCGCCGCCTCCCGGCCCGGGCGGCCCACCGCATCCCCGCCGTCGACATCGCCCGCGGCCTGGCCGTGCTGACGATGTTCGTCGCGCACGCGCAACCCACGGTTCCGACCGGCGCGCTCGACGTCCTCCTGGTGGCGGGCGGCGGCGAGCGTCCGCGCACCCTGTTCGCGGTGGTCGGCGGGATCGCGCTCGGGCTGTTCGTGGCGAGTGCCGAGCGGCGCGGGCTCTCCGACCGCGAGATCCGTCGCGAGATCGCGGTGCGGGGCGTCGCCCTGATCGCCCTCGGACTCGTGCTGCAGACGATGGCATCCGGCGTCGCGGTGGTGCTCGACACCTGGGGACTGCTGTTCCTGATCGCGCTGCCGTTCCTGCGGGTGCGCACCCTGCTGCTGCTCGGCGGCGCCGCCGTGGCCGTGGTCGCGGGCTCGGCCCTCGCGGCCGCGCTGCCGATCGCCGCCCGCGACGAGCTCGCCCGGCACCAGGTGCTGAACCAGCTGTTCGAGTGGCTGGCGATCGGGCAGTACCCGCTGCTGCTCTGGCTCGGCTTCCTCGCCCTCGGCCTCGCGATCTCGCGGTTCACCCTTCGCCGCCGGAGCACCCAGCTGCTGCTGCTCGGCGCCGGGGCCGTGCTCGCCCTCGCGACCGTGGCCACCCGAGGCGCTGCGGACGCAGGGGAGCGCCCCTTCCCCCTCGAGCTGCTCGTGCACCTCGGGGCGATCGGTGCCGCCGTGGCCCTGATCGCGGCGCTGCTCGTCGTGACCGATCCGGCGGACGGCTGGCGGCGGGTGACGGGAGCCGTGCTCTGGCCGCTGCGGGCCGTGGGCGCGATGCCCCTCACCGTGTACACCCTCCACGTCGTGGCGCTGGCCGTCTGGCGGAGTTCAGGCGGAGCACTCGCCGACACCTGGCTGCCGTTCGCCGTGCTCACGGCGGCCAGCCTGATCGGCGCGAGCCTGTGGACGGCGACCCTCGGACAGGGCCCGCTCGAGCGGGTGCTCGCCACCCTCTCCCGCGCTCGCTGAAAAACGATTCAATAAATCCCTTGACGGGGTTGCAGCCGCGTGCGATTCTTCCCTAGAACGTTTTATCTAGAACGTTTTAGGTTCTCAACGACGAGGTTCCCGATGGCTGAAAACGCATCCGCCCCGCAAGCCGCCGCATCCGACGTGGCACTGCAGGCGACGAGCATCTCCCGGCGCTACGGGGCCGTCGTGGCCCTGGCCGACGCGTCCATGACGCTGCGGCGCGGCGAGGTCATGGGCCTCGTCGGCGACAACGGCGCCGGCAAGTCCACGTTCCTGAAGATCCTGTCGGGCGCGGTCGTGCCCGACGCCGGCTCGATCCGGATCGGCGGGATCGAGCAGAGCTTCCGCCGCCCGTCCGACGCGCTCGAGGCCGGCATCGAGACCGTCTACCAGGACCTGGCGCTCGTCGACACGATGTCGGCCGTGCAGAACGTCTACCTCGGCCGCGAGGAGCTGTCGAAGAACCCGTTCCTGCGCCTGCTCAACGTCGTGAACGACGGGGGGATGCGCAAGCGCTCCCGGGAGGTGCTGGCCGAGCTCGGCGTCGGCATCCAGTCGGTCAACGTCTCGGTGAAGGGCATGTCGGGCGGCCAGCGCCAGTGCCTCGCCATCGCCCGGGCGCTGCTCTGGGGGCGGCAGATCGTCATCCTCGACGAGCCGACCGCCGCGCTCGGCGTGCGGGAGTCGCAGCAGGTGCTCGAGCTGATCGGGAGGCTGCGCGACCACGGCGTCAGCGTCATCCTCGTCAGCCACAACATGCAGCAGCTCGCCCAGGTGGCCGACCGGGTCACCGTGATGCGGCTCGGCCGCACCATCGCCACCCGCACCGTCGCCGACATCACGCCCGCGACCATCGTCGGCCTGATCACCGGCGCCATCCCGGCCGACGTCGCCACCCCCGAGGACTCGGCGACCGTCGTCGCCTGACCCGGCACCGGCCCCACCACGGCCGGCCCACCGCCGGCCACCGCGGCCGCACAGACCACCACCACAGCACCACCCACCCGCACCACCAACCCACCCCTTCACCGAGGAGCAACTGCAATGACGCACTCCACCACCCGCGGGCGCCTCGCCCGCCTCGGCCTGATCGGCCTCGCCGCCGGTCTCGCCCTCACCGGCTGCAGCACGGTCGGCAGCACCGCCGGAGGCGACTCCACCGGTGCCGCCGACGACGGCACCTTCACCGTCGGCTTCGCCACCGGTGGCCAGCCCGACGCCGACTGGCAGCAGCTCCAGGGCGACGTCGCCCAGGGCCTCGCCGAGCAGCGCGGCTGGGACTTCGTCGAGCTGAGCAACGACAACAGCGAGGCCACCGCCACCAAGAACGCCGACATCTTCATCCAGAAGGGCGTCGACGTCGTGATGATGTTCAACGGGCAGCCCTCGGCGAACCCGGTCATCGCCAAGAAGTACGAGGCGGCGGGCATCCCGGTCGTCACCTTCGACATCGCCCAGCCCGGCTGGTACTTCGTCGGCGTCGACAACGCCGCCGCGGGCACCGAGGGCGGCACCAGCCTCGGCGAGCTCGCCAAGGAGAAGTGGGACTGCAAGGTCGACCTGGTCATCTCGGCCGAGGGCACCGCCGCCGGCCAGATCAACACCTGGCGCACCGGCAACGCCCGCGACGCCGTCAAGGAGACCTGCCCCGACATCCCCGAAGGCGACTACGTCTCCTATGAGGCCGACGGCAACCTGACCACCTCGCTCGCGAACGCCCCCGGCGTGTTCGCGGCGCACCCCGACGCGAAGAACATCCTCGTCGTGGGCCTGAACGACCAGGCCGTGGTCGGCGCCCTCCAGGCCGCCACGCAGCTCGGCCGCGACGGCTCGATCATGGGCTGGGGCCAGGACGGCGGGCTCATCACGGGCGACAACGTCGACCCGAACCTCGTCGGCAGCGTCATGTACTTCCTCGAGGGCTACCCCGCCTCGGCCTTCGAGATCGCCGACGAGA
The DNA here is from genome assembly GCF_015350805.1 of Herbiconiux sp. VKM Ac-1786. Classification (GTDB taxonomy): domain Bacteria; phylum Actinomycetota; class Actinomycetes; order Actinomycetales; family Microbacteriaceae; genus Herbiconiux. The sequence continues at coordinate 1,118,571 of NZ_JADKSG010000001.1, forward strand.
TCGAGGCCGGCAACGCGCCCGCGGTCAAGGACACCGGCGACGACGCCGCCGTGAGCGTGCAGCCCTGCCCGGTCACCGCCGAGGAGGCCGCGTCGATCCCCGCGATCGAGGACCGCGTCAGCCAGCTCGCCGAGGCCCCCAAGGGCAGCACCGAGTACGACCTGTTCTGCAAGGCGTAGGCCGAGCGACCAGCATCACCACCGGATCGAACCGACACGGGAAAGACCATGACCACGTCACTCATCACCGCGGCCGATCCGGCCGCCACCCCCGAGGGTCCGAGCGGCCGGCGCCGCCCGGACCGTCGGGGGCCGGCGGGCTACCGCGACGCCCTCAGCATCGCCGCCGTCTGGCTGCTGCTGATCGTCGCGACCACCATCGTGCGGCCCGACTTCCTGTCGAGCCAGACCCTGCTGGCCGTCACCTTCACGATGTCGATCTCCGGCATCCTGGCGGTCGCGCAGGCCATCATCGTCATCTCGGGCGGCCTGCTCGACCTGAGCCTCCCGGTCGCCCTGGTGTTCAGCGCCTGGGCCACCGTGACCGCCCTGAACAACGGGCTGCCGACCCCCGTCGCGATCGTGATCGGCCTCCTGGCCGGCGCCGCGTGGGGCGGCCTGAACGGCGTGATCGTCGTCTTCGGCAAGCTCAACCCGATCATCGTCACCCTCGCCACCGGCTTCGGCGGCCTCGCGGTGATGCTGATCTTCTTCACCTCCGCGCAGATCCCCTCGGGCTCCGACCTGCGCCTCTACGGCCTCGGCCGCTTCCTCGGCCTGCCGAACATCTTCTGGCCGATGGTGATCGTGATCGTCGTCGCGGGCCTCGCCCTGCACTTCACCCGCTGGGGCCGGCACGTGGTCGCCGTGGGCGGCAACGCCCAGGCCGCCAAGGCGCGCGGCATCAACCTGCGACGGATGCGCCTCGCCACCTTCATCGGAGCCGGAGCAGTCGCGGGCCTGGCCGGCGTCATGTTCAGCGCGGTCACCCCGAGCTTCACGGCCGGCGCCGGAGCGGGGTTCCAGCTGATCGTCATCGGCGCGGTCATCCTGGCCGGCATCAGCCTCTCGGGCGGCAAGGGCAACCTGCTCGTGCTGCTGCTGAGCGTCGGCTTCCTCGCCACCATCCCCGCCTCGATCGCCTTCTTCGGCCTGCCGCCCGCCTGGGCGCTGGTCTTCCAGGGAGCGCTCCTGATCATCGCCGTCGGCATCGACGGCTACCGACTGAAGAGGACTGCGCGATGACCCAGACCAGCACCGCACCGGCCCGGCCGGCGACGCTCTTCGACGACCCGCAGCAGAGCCGCGCCCGGCGCATCCTCGGCAGCTTCAAGGGCCCCGTCGGCAGCATCTCGGCCACCCTCGTGGTGACCCTCCTGATCGGCCTCGTCTGGGTCGGCCCTTCCTTCCTCTCCCCCTCGAACGTGCAGATCGTCGGGGTGAGCGTCGCCATCCCGCTGATCGTGGGGGTGATGGCCTCGTTCGCCCTGCTGGCGGGCGTCGTCGACCTCTCCATCGGCTCGATGGTGGGCTTCGGCGCCGTGATCTTCAACCAGCTCGTCGCCGCCGGGCTCGACCCCTGGCTGGTGGCCCTGATCACCGTCGTCGTGGGCGCCGTCGTCGGCCTCACCAACGCGCTCGTGATCGTGAAGTTCGGCGCCGAACCGCTCGCCGTCACTCTCGGCATGCTGACCCTGCTCCGCGGCCTCTGCCAGGTGATCGTGGTCAGCGCCCCGCCGAGCACCCTGATCGACCCGCTCTACAACGTCACGCAGGGCGCGATCCTCGGGTTCCCGACGCTGCTCCTGATCGGCATCGGCATCACGCTGATCGCCGCCGGCGTCGTGTCGAAGACGCGCGTCGGCCGCAAGGTGCAGGCCGTCGGCGGCGACGACCGGGCCGCCGCCCGCGCCGGCATCTCGGTGACCAAGGTGCGCGTGATCGCCCTCATGGTCAGCGGCATGGGCGCCGCGATCGGCGGCATCCTCTACGTCGGCCAGCTCGGTTCGGCGTCGAACGTGCTCGGCACCGGGCTGGAGTTCCAGATCTACGCGGCGCTGATGATCGGCGGCTACTCGATCACCCGCGGCGGCGTGGGCAACCCACTGGGCGGGCTGCTCGGCCTCCTCGTCGTGGCCGGCATCACGAACATCCTGAACGTGCAGTTCTTCGACCCCGACTACCTCGACCTGATCGTCGCGATCATCCTGCTCGCCGCCGTGCTGGTCGACCGCTTCCGGGGAGGGGACTCGTTCGAATGAGCCTCCCGACCACCGTCCTCGGGCGCACCGGCCTCACGGTCTCGAACCTCTGCGTCGGCACCGCCGCCTGGGGCGTCAGCTCCCCCGTGCACGGCCTCGCCGTTCCCGAGGAGGTCGCGGTCGCGACCGCCCGACGCGCCTTCGAGGGCCCGTTCACGATCCTCGACACCTCGAACGAGTACGGCGCCGGCGAGAGCGAGCGCCGGGTGGGCCTGGCCGTCCGCGAGGCCGGCGGGCTGCCCGAGGGCTTCGTGGTGCAGACCAAGCTCGACCGCGACCCGGTCACGGGCTCCTTCGACGGCGAGCGGATGCGCGCCTCCCTTGCCGAGAGCCTCGAACGCCTCGGCCTCCCCCGCGTGCCGCTGCTCCACCTGCACGATCCCGAGCACATCGGCTTCGACGCGGCGATGGCCTCCGGCGGCCCGGTCGAGGCGCTGCGGCGGATGCGCGACGAGGGCCTCGTCGACAGCATCGGCATCTCGGGCGGCCCCGCCTCGATGCTCCTGCGCTTCGTCGAGACCGGCCTGTTCGACGCCCTGATCACCCACAACCGGTTCACGCTGGTCGACCGCACGGCCGACCGGCTGCTGCAGGCCGCGCACGACGCGGGGCTCGGCGTGATGAACGCCGCGGTCTACGGCGGCGGCATCCTCGCCCATCACCCGCGCCGCTCCGACCGGTACCACTACGGTCCGGCCTCGGCCGAGCTGCTCGCGGCGGTCGACGCCATGGGCGCCGCCTGCGAGCGGGCCGGGGTGCCGCTGATCGCCGCGGCGCTGCAGTTCTCGACGCGCGACCCGCGCATCCACTCGACCATCTGCGGCGTCGTGTCGCCCGGGCAGCTCGACGAGGCGGTCGAGCTCGCGACGCTCGAGATCCCCGCCGAGCTGTGGGACGAGCTCGAGGCGCTGGCCCCACCCGCCGGGTCGTGGCTGAATGACTGAGTCGTGCCTGAATGGCTGAGCAGGGCGACCGTGTAGCGTCGAGAGCCGAATGGACGGGGGTCCTCTCGTGACGGAGATCGGCATCCGCGACGTCGCGGCTCACGCCGGCGTCTCGGTGAGCACCGTGTCGAACGCGCTCAACCGGCCCGAGCTGGTGTCGCGCACCGCCGCCGACCGGGTGGCCGACGCGATCACCGCGCTCGGCTACGTGCCCAACGTGGCCGCCCGGCAGCTGCGGGCCGGGCGCAGCAACGCCATCGGCATGGCCGTGCTGAACATCACCAACCCCTTCTTCTCCGACGTCGTGCTCGGCGCCGAGGAGGAGGCCGAGCTGGCCGGCTACTCGGTCATCGTCGGCAACAGCTACGACTCCGAGAAGCGGGAGTCCCGCTACCTCGACCTGTTCGAACGGCAGCGACTGGACGGCGTGCTGATCGCCCCCGTGAGCGGCTCGCTCGCGATGCTCGAGCGGTTCCGCCGGCGTGACGTGCCCGTGGTGCTCGTCGACCGCGTCGACCACGACGGCGTGCTGCCCTCCATCTCACTCGACGACGTGCTGGGGGGCACGATGGCGACCGAGCACCTGCTGCAGTCGGGCTGCCGGCACATCGCCTTCATCGGCGGACCGATGCGGGTCGACCAGATGCGCGAGCGCCTCGAGGGCGCCCGCGCCGCCGTCGAACGGGCGGGCGCCCGGTTCACGTTCATCGAGACGCAGACCCTGAACCCCGGGATCGGCCGCGAGATCGGCGACCGCATCGCGGCGCTGCCCGCAGCCGACCGGCCCGACGGCATCTTCGCGGGCAACGACCACGTGGCGCTCGGCGTGCTGCAGGGCCTGCTGCGGCACGGCATCGCGGTGCCCGACGAGGTGTCGATCGTCGGCTACGACGACATCGACTTCGCGGCCGCCGCGGTGGTGCCCCTCACCTCGGTGCGGCAGCCGAGCCACGACATGGGCGCCCACGCCGCGAGGCTGCTGCTGCAGCGCCTCGGCGCCGTGCCCGAGAAGCCCCTGATCACCCGGTTCGAGCCCGTGCTCGTGCCCCGCCAGTCGACCCGCCACCCGGCGGACGACTGACACCCGACGACATACCACCCACCCGAACGATCACCGAACAAAGGACGACATGCACTACGGCGGAGACTACAACCCCGAGCAGTGGCCCGAGGCCACCTGGACCGACGACGTGCAGCGCATGCGCGAGGCCGGCGTCACGACGGCCACCGTGGGCGTGTTCGCCTGGTCGCGCATCCAGCCCGACGAGCACACCTTCGACTTCGACTGGCTCGACCGCGTGATCGACCTGCTGCACGAGAACGGCATCGCCGTCGACCTGGCCACCGCCACCGCGTCACCGCCGGCCTGGGCCGTGACGGCCTACCCGGGCATCCGGCCGCAGGACGAGGACGGCGCCCTCTACTGGCAGGGCAGCCGTCAGCACTACGCCCCCTCCTCGCCCGACTACCGGCGCCTGGCCTCGCGCCTCGTCACCGAGCTGGTCGCGCGCTACAAGGACCACCCCGCGGTCGTGCTCTGGCACGTCAACAACGAGTACGGCTGCCACCTGAACTACGACTACTCCGACAGCGCGGCGGTCGCCTTCCGCGCCTGGCTGCGCCGCCGCTACGCCGACGACCTCGACGCCCTGAACGCCTCGTGGGGCACCATGTTCTGGTCGCAGCGCTACGGCTCCTTCGACGAGATCGTGCCGCCGCGGAAGGCCCCCTACAGCCACAACCCGGGCGGGCTGCTCGACTTCAAGCGCTTCACCTCCGACACCCTGCTCGAGCTCTACACGATGGAGCGGGACATCATCAAGGGCGCCGGGGCCACCCAGCCGGTCACCACCAATTTCATGGGCGCCTTCCCGCCGGCCGACTACTGGCGCTGGGCCCGCGAGCTCGACGTGATCAGCGACGACAGCTACCCCGACCCGAACGATCCCGACGCCTTCCGCTCGGCCGCCTTCACCCGCGACCTGATGCGGTCGCTGAAGCCCGAGACGCCGTGGCTGCTGATGGAGCAGGCCTCCAGCGCCGTGAACTGGCGGCCGAGCAACGCCCCCAAGGCGCCGGGCCAGCTCGCCGCGCTGTCGATGCAGGCCGTGGGGCACGGGGCCGACGGCATCCTGTTCTTCCAGTGGCGGCAGTCGATGCGCGGCAGCGAGAAGTTCCACTCGGCGATGCTGCCGCACGCCGGAACGGACACCCGCACCTGGCGCGAGGTCGTGCAGCTGGGCGGCGACCTGGCCGGGCTGCCCGAACTGCCGTCGGGCGCGGGGTCGAGCCGCGCATCCGTCGCCCTGGTGCTCGACTGGGAGAACCACTGGGCCATCTCGAGCCCCGACCACCCCGTGGTGCTCGACTACCTCGCGCTCGTGCAGCGCTGGTACGGAGCGCTGCACCGCCAGCACGTGTCGATCGACATCGTGCAGACCACGAGCGATCTCGCCGGGTACGGGCTCGTCGTGCTGCCGCACCAGTACCTGCTGAGCGACGAGGGCGCGGCGAATCTGACCGGCTACGTGCGGGGCGGGGGGCAGCTGCTCGTCACCGCGTTCAGTGACGTGGTGGATGCGCAGGACGCCTTCCGCGAGGGCGGGTTCCAGGTGGCGCTGCGGTCGGTGCTCGGGGTGAGCGTGACCGAGTTCGGGGCGCTGGACGCCGGATCGTCGGTGACGGTGTCGGGCTCCGGCCTCGCGCTGCGCGGGGAGTTCCTCGCCGAGGAGCTGGCTGTGCACGCCCCCGACGTGGAGGTGCTGGCGCGGTACGCCGACGGGCGCGTGCCGGGGACTCCGGCGCTGACGTCGCTCGAGACCGGGGCGGGGCGGGCGTGGTACCTCGCCACGATCCCCGACGACGAGGGGATGCTCGAGGTCACCCGGGCGGCACTGGCTCGGGCGGGCATCCGCTCGGAGCTGCCGACGACGGCGGCCGGGCCCGACCTCGAGCGGGTGGAGGTCGCCCGCCGCGGCGACGTGCTCACCGTGATCAACCACGGCGACGCCGTCACCGTGCCGCTGCCCGACGGCAGCACCGACCTCGACGGCTCGCCGCTCACCGCGCTCGAGCTCGACCCCTTCGCGTGGGCCCTCGTGCGCACGCCGACCGAGAGGACCGCCTTGTGAAGTACACCCGCCTCGGCCGCTCCGGCGCCACCGTCAGCCGCATCGCGCTCGGCACGATGAACTTCGGGCCGGTGATCGGCCGCGAGCCCTCCTACGAGATCCTCGACCTGGCGCTCGAGAACGGCATCACCTTCATCGACACGGCCGACGTCTACGGCGGCGGGCCGTGGGGGGACCACCCGGGCCAGTCCGAAGCCCTCCTCGGCGACTGGATGCGCGACCGCGGCGTGCGCGACCAGCTCGTCGTGGCGACGAAGGTGCACGGCCCGATGGGCGAGGGGCCGAACGACCAGGGGCTGTCGGCGGTGCACATCCGCGCCGGGGTCGACGCCTCGCTGCGCCGGCTCGGCACCGACCGGATCGACCTCATGCAGATGCACCACATCGACCGCTCGGTGCCCGTCGACGAGGTGCTCGACGCGTTCACGACCCTGCGCGAGCAGGGCAAGATCGTCTACCTCGGCTCGTCGAACTTCGCCGGCTGGAACCTCGCGCAGTACCAGGAGCAGGCGACCGCCCACCGCCAGATCGGCCTCGTCACGGAGCAGTCGGTCTACAACCTCGCCCAGCGCACGGTCGAGCTCGAGGTCGTGCCGGCGGCCCTGAACTACGGCATCGGCCTGCTGCCCTGGTCGCCGCTCGCGAGCGGACAGCTCGGCGGCGTGCTGCAGAAGGCCGACCGTTCCCGTTCCAAGGACCTCGACCTCGGCGAGCGCCGCCCGCGCATCGAGGAGTACGAGCGCTACGCCGGCACCCTCGGCCTCGACCCGGCCGAGCTCGCGCTCGCCTGGCTGCTGCACCAGCCCGTCGTCACCGCGCCCGTCGTCGGACCGCGCACGGCGGCGCAGCTCACGGGCGCGATCGCGGCGCTCGAGATCGCGCTCGGCGACGCGGAGCTCGCGGAGCTCGACCGCATCTGGCCCGGCCCGGGCGGGCAGGCCCCGGAGGCCTACGCCTGGTAGCCGGCGCCGGCGCCCTCGCCCACGGCCTCGCCTTCACCCTGCTGTCGTTGCAGGTGCCGCGACGGGTGCAGGCGGTCGTGCAGGGTCTGCAGCTCGCGCGCGTCGTTCTCGTCGAGGGCCGCCTCGGCGCGGCGCAGCGCGAGCCCGGCCGCCGCGTCGAACACCCCGGCCTGCTCGGGCGCGGAGGCCGCGAGGGCGGCGAGGCACTTCTGCAGTCGCGCCTGCACCTCCAGCAGACCCGCCCCGTCGCGGGACAGCGGGCGGAACCCGTCGACCACGAGGTCCTCGAGCGTCACCGGCCTGATCCGCAGGTGCTCGAAGACCACCGCCGGGTCGGGTTCGGTCGCGAGCGCCGCCGTCAGCACCCGCTGCAGTGCGCCGATGATCTCGATCGCGGTGCCGGGGTCATTGGTGGCGGGCGAGAGGGCCCGGCTGCCGATCTCGGCGAGCGCGATCATCCCGAGCCGCGGGTCCTGCTCGTAGGTGCGGTGCGCCTCGATGCGGAAGGCGCGGCGGACGGCCGCGCGCACCTCGTCGTCGACGGCGCCGCTCCCGCCCGCGGCGATCACGAGCGGTGTGGTCGCGTCGGCGGTCCTGCCGGGCGTCGCCACGAGCTGCAGCGTCAGGCCGGCGGTCCCGGCCGTGCGCTCGAGCAGCGGCAGGTCGACGTAGGTCACGTACCCGGGGGCGTCGGCGTGCACCGCGACGCCCTCGAGGTCGGCTCCGGTGAGCGGATGCGCGCCCAGCGCCGGTGACTCCGCATACGCCATGAGCGCGGTCGAGGCCGCGGCCTCCACGCGATCGATGATGTCGGACATCCGCCCGAACGTCGCCAGGTGCGCGATCCAGCGCAGGAGGGTGACGACGATGATCGCGATCATCACCAGCGTGCCGAGGAAGAGGATCGTGCGCCCCTGCTCGCCGTAGTAGCCCGTCGACAGGGCGATGATGCCGACCAGGGAGAAGGTGAAGCCGCCGACGAAGGTCGAGAGGGCGTTCTGCGAGGTCGAGTCCTCGACCATCAGCTGGGTCGCCCGGGGGGTCGCGGTCGTCGTGGCCGACGAGTACACGGTGACCATCGCCGTGATCGAGAACGTCGTCACCGCGAGCATCGAGCTCGCGACGATCTGCAGGATCGAGTCGACCGAGTCCTGACCCAGATCGATCACGAGCCGGAAGGGCAGCAGGGCCCCCACGAATCCGGCGGCGAGGGCGAACAGCACGGCGACCACGGTGAACAGCGCGGCCCGGGCCCAGACCTGCTTCAGCAGTCGCTGGAGGAACCGCCGGATGCCTGAACTCATGGTCCTCTGTAACACGGGGGCGGGCATCCGGACGAATCGGGCAGAGCGGATGACCCCCGTTAGGGTGGTCTCCCAGTGCCTGCGACGGGCGCTCGAAGCGATAGGCCGCCTGACGACACGGCGGCCGCCCAGGAGGACCGTCGATGACGAACACTGACCATTCCCGCGCGCCCGGACGATCGATCCTCCGGGAGGTGACGCATCCCGCCCTGATCCCCGGCGTGGGCGTCGAGAGCACCTCGCGCGTCTTCAGCACCAACTGGACGGTGTTCGGCATCGCCGGCGCCCTTGTGGTGGCGACCGTGGTGTGGGGCTTCGCCGCCCCGGAGAGCATCAGCGCCGTCGGCGCCGCCTCCCTGGACTGGGTGACCACGAACTTCGGCTGGCTGTTCTCGCTGCTGGCGGTCGCGTGCATCCTGTTCATGCTGGTGGTCGGCTACGGGCGCACCGGCGGCATCCGCCTGGGAGCGGACGACGAGGCGCCGGAGTTCTCGACGGTCTCGTGGATCGCGATGCTGTTCTCGGCCGGCATGGGCATCGGGCTGCTGTTCTGGGGCCCGGCCGAGCCGCTCGCCTACTTCACCGACGTGCCGCCGGGCTTCGACTCGGAGGCCGGCAGCCGCGACGCCATGTTCGACTCGCTGGCCCAGTCGATCCTGCACTGGGGGCCGATGGCGTGGTCGTTCTACGCGCTGGTCGGCGGCGCGATCGCCTACGCCGCCTACCGCCGCGGGCGGGCCCCGCTGATCTCGGCGATCTTCCGGCCGATCTTCGGCGACCGCACCGAGGGCTGGATCGGCGCCGTGATCGACGTGTTCGCGATCATCGTCACCCTCTTCGGCACCGGCGTGACGCTCGGCATGGGCGCGCTGCAGATCTCGAGCGGCATCGAGTTCGTGGCCGGCATCGGGCCGCTCGGCAACGGCGCGCTCGTCGGCATCATCACGGTGCTCACGGCCGCGTTCGTGGTCTCGGCGGTCTCGGGGCTGAAGCGCGGCATCCGGGCGCTGTCGAACATCAACATGGTGATCGCCGCGATCATCGGCGTGTTCGTGTTCGTCGCCGGACCGACCCTGTTCCTGCTGAACGTGCTGACCGGAAGCCTGCCGGCGTTCGTCTCCGACCTCGGGACGATGCTCACCCGCAACCCGGCCCAGGGCGAGGACGCGGCGAGCTTCATGGCGAGCTGGACCAACTACTACTGGGCCTGGTGGATCTCGTGGACGCCGTTCGTCGGCATGTTCATCGCGAAGATCTCCCGCGGGCGCACCCTGCGCGAGTTCGTCACCGTCGTGGTCGTCGTGCCGTCGGCCGTGTGCGTCGCGTGGTTCGGCATCCTCGGCGGCACCGCGATGCTGTTCGAGTCGCAGGGCCGGGGCATCAGCGAGGCGGGGTCGTCGGAGGCCGTGCTGTTCGCGGTGCTCGGCGAGCTGCCGTTCGGAGCCGTGATCTCGGTGCTCGCGCTGGTGTCGATCGTGCTGTTCTTCGTCACCAGCGCCGACTCGGCGGCGATCGTGATGGGGTCGATGAGCCAGCGGGGCAAGCCGGAGCCCTCGCGCTGGGTGATCATCACCTGGGGGCTGCTGCTCGGCGCCGCCGCGCTCGCGCTGCTGCTCGCCGGGGGCGAGACGGCCCTCGCGGGGCTGCAGGCGATCATGGTGGTGTCGGCGCTGCCGTTCGCCCTGATCGTGATCGGGATCATGGTGGCGTGGACGCGGGAGCTGCGCACCGACCCCTACATGATGCGGCACCGCTTCGCCCGGGCGGCCATCGCCCAGGGCGTGCGTCGCGGCATCGCCGACCACGGCGACGACTTCGTCTTCGGCGCCACCGAGGTCGCGGCCCACGAGGGCGCGGGCGTCGGGATCGACACGGCCGACCCGGCGCTGACCGAGTGGTACGAGACGGCGACGGGGCAGCTCCCGGCCATCACGCCCACCACGATCGCGGGCGCCCTGCCCGATCCGGCGCAGGCCCCGGCCCCGGCCCCGGCTCCGGCCGACCGCCCCTAGAGGCGGGGGCGGCGGGGGCGGGTGCCGAGCCAGAGCACGGCCGCCGAGGCCGCGGTGCAGGTCGTCATCACCGCCGCCGCCGGGATGGCCGTCGAGGTGCCGAGCAGGCCCACGAGGGGTGCGCCGACCGCCCCCGCGATCATGTTCGAGGCGCCGATCAGCGAGGCCGCCGTGCCGGCGCGCTCCCCGTGCCGCCCGAGGCCCGAGGTCTGCAGCGCGGGCGAGACGACCCCGAACGACGTCGTGAACAGGAACAGCGGCACGAGCAGCCCCACCAGCCCGAGCCCCGGCGCGAGGGTCACCGACGCCAGCAGCAGCACCGCACTCGACGCGAGCAGCAGCGCGCCGAACCGGGCCAGCCGCGGGATGTCCCGCCCCCGCGACAGCCGCGCGCTCACCTGGGCGCCCACGATCATCAGCGCTCCGTGCCCGCCGAAGACGATCGCGTACTGGGTGGCGCTCAGCCCGTAGACGCCCTGGAACAGGAACGCCGACGACGCCATGTACCCCATCATCGCCGCCCACTGCAGCGCCCCGGCGGCCACCACCGAGACGTACAGCCGGTCGCGCAGCAGCGCCACGTAGTCCGCCGCGGCATGCCCTCGCTCGCGCGCCCGGGCCGCCCGCCGCTCGGGCGGGTTCGTCTCGTGCCGGGCGAGCACCGCGAGCGTGCAGACGAGCAGCACCGCGCCGTACCCCACGAGCAGCCACATCAGCCCGCGCCAGTCGACGAGCCCCAGCAGCTGCGCCCCCAGCGCGGGGGCCGTGACCACGAAGACCCCATTCACGATCTGCAGCCGGGCCAGCAGCGTCACCATCGCCGAGCCCTCCCGGCTGTCGCGCACGATGGCCAGGATGATCACCGACGACGCCGCGGCCCCCACACCCTGCACGGCGCGGAGCCCGATCAGCAGCTCGATCGTCGGCGCGAGGGCGCAGCCCACGGTCGCCGCCGAGTAGAGCACCAGCGCTCCGACGAGCGGGCGCATCCGCCCCACCCGGTCCGACAGCGGCCCCGCCACCAGCTGCCCCACCGCCATGCCGAGGAACGCCCCCGTCAGCGTCGCCTGCACGAGCGACGGCACGGTCGCGAGGTCGCGCTCGATCTGCGGGAACGCCGGGAGGTAGAGGTCCATCGTCAGCGGCCAGATGGCCTGGATGAACCCGAGCACCACGAAGAACACCGCCGGCGGCCGGCGCGCCCCGCTCGTCGGGCGGGTCACGCGGTCGTCGACGCCGCGGGCGCCACCCATCCCGCGAGGGCCACGAGCAGCGCGCGGCGTTCGGCCGAGTCGTACGACTCGACCCCGTGCCCGAGCGCGTCGTACGCGACCCGGCCGGCCCGCGCATCCGTCGCCTCGGTCACCCAGACCAGCGGATGCTCGGCCTCCCCCTCTTTGTGGAACGCCAGCGCCGTCACGCCCTCGGCCACCTCCAGGTCGCTGTAGCGCTCGTCGTGCAGCACGAAGTCGGCGGGCAGCTCGAGCTCCGGCTCGACGGATGCCCGCGCCGCCGTCCGCACGAGCGCCTCCCCGATCGGCGGATGCCCCGACACCCCGGGCACCCAGCGTCCGCCGATCAGCGCACTCCAGCGCGGATCCCCGGCGAACGCCAGCGTCGACGAGTGCAGCGCCAGCACCCCGCCGCCTCGCGCGGCGTGGGCCAGGATCGCGTCGACGATCGCGGCCGAGTCGGGCGGCGGCAGCGCGGGATCGCCGCTGACGTTCACCACCAGCACGTCGGCCCCGGAGAGCGCGTCGGGCAGCGCATCCGCCTGATCGGTGCGGAGCACCTCGACCTCGGCGCCCGCCGCCCGCAGCGCGTCGGCCGCCCGCGCCCCCGTCGCCTCGAGCGCGTGCCACGGGTCGCCGTGCCCCCCGACGCCCACCAGCACGAGAACGCGCAGTCCACCGGACCCCACGGAACCATCTCTCACGGCGGGCACGTCTCCTTCGACAGGTGAATCGTTTAAAAGCCTCGCACCCGCCTCGCCCACCGTCAAGGGGGGCTCGGCGTCGCGCGTCAGGACGACGCGCGGGCGCGGAGGCCGAGGTCGACGAAGTCGATCAGCCAGAGGAAGCTGGCGTCGACGTCGGTGTCGATCTGGAAGCCGTCGCCCGCCTCGAGGGTGGCGAAGCCGTGCAGCACGCTGCGGAGCATCCGGAGCGCGTGGATGCGGTCGGCCTCGGCGAGGCCGTAGCCGCGCAGCACGGCCTCGAGCGAGGTGAGGGTGCGCCCGAGGGCGGGCCCCAGGGGGTCGTCGGGGCCGGCCGGGCGGGCGCCGGTGGTGGCCGCGTAGCGCCCGGGGTGCTCCTTCACGAAGAGCCGGAGCGCCTGCGCGGCCGCGGCAAGGGCCTCTCCGCCCGACACCCCCTGCACCGCGTCGCGGAGGCGGTCGCCGACCTCGGTCGCGCCGAGCACGGCCACGCGGTGGGTGAGCGAGGCGAGGCCGTCGACGTGCTTGTAGAGCGACGGGGTCTTCACGCCGAGGCGCTCGGCCACGAGGCTCATGCTGAGCCGGGCGAGGCCGATCTCGTCGGCGAGGTCGGCCGCCGCCTCGGTGACGGTCGCGGCGTCGAGGCCGGCCCTAGGCACGGTCGCCCTGTGCGGCCTTGGCGAGCGTCGCGGCGAGGAAGGGCAGCAGCAGCGCGACGACCGCGTCGGGGGTCTCCGCGTGCGGGTAGTGCCCGGCCCCGTCGATCACCGCGAGCTCGCCGAGCCCGGTGGGCAGGTCGTTCAGGATGCGCTCCCCCTCGGCCTCGGGACGGGCCCAGTCGGGGTCGGCACCGCCCTCGATCACGAGCACGCGGCAGCGCACGTTCGCCAGCTGGGCGCCGGCGTCGGCCGGCGTGGTCTTCGTCATGGCCTTCAGCACCGCCATGCGCTCGGGCAGGCTGAGGGAGGCTTCGATGCGGGCACGCTCGGCGGCCCAGTCGGCGGGCTTGGCGGGGATCGCGAGGTCGAGGTAGGCGAGCCAGGCCTTCAGACTGCCGGTCATCATGACCTTGGCGAGCTGCACGGTGCCCGCGCGGTGCGCGCGGTTGCGCAGGAGCCCGCCGAGGTCGACCGACTGCGCCCGCGTGAACGGCGCCAGCTCGGCGAGACCGACGATCAGCTCGGGCGCGGTGGCCGCCGCGATGGTGGCCGCGCCGCCGCTGATCGACTGGCCGACGATCACCGCGGGCCCGCCGAGGTGGCGCACGAGGGCGACGAGGTCACCGGCGATGTCGGTGCGGCTGTAGCCCGCCCAGCCGGTGCTCGACTCGCCGCAGCCGCGCAGGTCGACGTTCGCGACCCGGTAGCCGGCGGCGACGAGGGCCGGCACGACGAAGCGGTACGAGTGGCGGCTGTCACCCATGCCGTGGGCGAGCACGACGAGCGGGCCCTCTCCGCTGAGGTCGTAGGCGATGGTGCCCTCGTCGAGGGTGAGGTACTCGGTCATGGCTGCCTCCTGGCGGCTGGGGCCTCAGCGGTCGCCTTGGCTAATGGTGTTAGCTACAAGCTACGAGCATTAGCCACGACTGTCAAGTGCGGTGACGATCTCGACGCGGGCCGCCCGTCCGCTGCGGGTCGGCAGCAGGGGGTAGACGTGCACGGCGCCTGCTCGTTCGCGCAGGGTGAGCGGCACGCCGGCGGTCGTGGCGCGGTCGGCGAGCAGCCGCGCATCCGGATTCAGCACGTCGCGGGTGCCGGTGAACAGCAGCATCGGCCCGAGACCCTCGAAGCGGCCGAAGAGCGGGCTGACGATCGGATGCTCGACCGCGAGCCCGCCCGCCCACCGTCGCCCGAGCTCCCGGCCGCCGGGCTGCGCGAGCCACGGATCGCTCGGCTGCACGACGGGGATCAGCGGATTCGAGAAGCCGAGGTCGAGGGCGGGCGCGATCAGCACGGTGCGCACGGCGGGGACGCCCCGGTCGCGGAGGGTCTGCGCGACCGCGAGGCTGATCTGGCCGCCCGCGGAGTCGCCGGCGAGCCGCACCTCGCCGTGCCGCGCGATCAGCCGCTCGGCGAGACCGAGCACGAGGTCGTGGGCGGCCTGCGCGGAGCCGAACGGGAGCAGCGGGTAGATCGGCACGGTCACGGCGGCGTTCGCCTCGACCGCGATCTGCGCGACGAGGGCCCAGTGCTGCGGGGCGGTCTCGTGGATCCAGGCGCCGCCGTGGGTGTACACCACCGCCGTCGTCGGGGTGCCGCGTGCCGGCGCCACCGTGTAGACCGGCGAGCCGCCGACGTGCTCGACCGACACCCCGAGGTCGGGGCGGAGGCGCCTCGGCGGGCCGAACGGCTCGGGGCGCAGCTCGACGGCACGGATGGCGCGGCGCGCGTTCGCGGCCGACCGGAAGGCGGTGTTCGCCCGGGTCGCGCGGAGGAACACGGGCACGAGGGCTTCGGGGATGATCACGGCTCACCCTACGTCGCGGCGGGGCGCTCCGGGGTCGGGCTGTCCGGCGCACGCCGTTCCGGGGCGCGGAGCTCGGTGAAGGCCGAGCCGCGGCCGGCGACCGTCAGGATCAGCGCGACCGCCCCGAGCACGGCCATGGCCGCGGGCAGGATCAGCCCGTCCGCCATGCCGAGCAGCGCGCCGCCGAGGATGCCCGCGCCGAAGATCGCGAGGTTGAACGCCACGGGCAGGAACGAGTTCGCGATGTCCGCGTCGTCACCGCCCGCGCGGGTGAGGGCGCTCTGCAGCTGCGGCGCCGTCCCGCCGAAGGCGACGCCCCAGAGCACCGCCGCGATCAGCACGGCCGGCGCCGAGTCGTGGCCGACGAGCAGCACCGCGCCCGCCAGCGTGAACGTCGCCGCCGAGCCATGCAGCAGCGCCCGCGGGTGCCGGTCGAGGAGCACGCCGACCAGGGCGACGCCGCCGAGCGAGGCGATGCCGTAGACGAGCAGCATCAGATCCGGGGTGATGCCCGTGCCCGTGACCCGGAGGTACGGGGCGACGTAGGTGTAGAGGGTGCTGTGGGCGAGCATCCACACCAGGATCACGACGAGCACGATCGGCACCCCGCGGAGCCCGAGCACGCGGCCGAGGGGCAGGCGGCCGGCGGCGGGCAGACCCGGTGCGTCGGGCACGACGGTCAGGATGATCAGGCCCACCACGAGGGCGAGCAGGCTCACCCCGGCGAACGACCAGCGCCAGTCGGTGACGCCGCCGATGACGGCACCGAGCGGCGTGCCGAACGCGAAGCCGAGCGGGGCGCCGGTCGACATGATCGACAGGGCGAGGCCCGAGCAGGCGGGCGGGCTGATGCGGATGGCGTAGTTGGCGAGCATGCCCCAGATCACGCCCGAGAACGAGCCCGCCACGAAGCGGGAGACGAGCGAGAGGGTGACGTCGGGCGACACCGCGGTGACGAGGTTCGCGAGCACGAGGCCGGCGACGCCGACGAGGAGCAGGGGCTTCCGCCGGAGCCCGCGGGTCAGCGAGATCGCCGGCACGGTGACGATCACCGTGCCGAGCGCGTAGGCGCTGACGAACAGGCCGACGGTGCTCTCGCTCGTGGCCATTCCCGAGGCGATGTCGGGCAGGAGACCCGCGGGCATGGTCTCCATCGCGATCAGGATGAATCCGATCAGGGCGAGCGCGACCAGCGCGACGACGGGCAGCCGGCGCTCCCCGCCCGGCGCGACCACGGGTACGCTCGCGGTGGCCGCGCTCATTCGGCGCCCGCCCCGCCCTCGGGCCCGGGTCCGGCGACCGAGACGGTGCCGGTGAAGGGGGCTGCGTCCCGCACCGCGGGGACGTCGTCGAAGGTGCCGAGCGGGATGATGCCCTCGTAGTAGCCGACCGTCTCGTGGTAGAGCACCAGGGCCTGGTCGGGGGCGTAGTACCCGATCGTGCCGGGTTCGGCGCCGGCGCCGGAGGGCAGCCCGTCGAGCATCAGCGGCGCGGGGAGGCGGGCGATCTTCTCCTGGCCGCCGAAGTCCTCGAATTCGAGGTCGAGGGGCAGCTGGGACACCAGGGAGGCGGTCGCGGCGCTGTCCCGCAGCACGGCGGTCACGGTGGCGCCGTCGACGGTGATGGTGAGGCGGGTTCCGGTGCTCATGGGCGGCTCCTCGGGTGCGGGTGCAGGTGCAGGTGGGGTCGGGGTGTTGGCCGGCTCGCTGGGGGCCGGCGGGGCGGTCGGCGCGGTGGGGTTCGGCGAGACGGCGGTCGGGGGGACGGGGGCTGACGTCGGGGTGCCGGCCGCGCATCCGCAGAGCCCGAGCACGACGGCGGCCGTCAGCACGAGGGCCGGACGGCATCTCGCGGGGGTCGATGTGGTCACGGTGTCGAGTCAAGCCGCCCGCGGCCGGCGGAGGGAGGGCCCTGCCCAGACGGGTCACAGCAGAACCTCCCTGGCGCGGCCGCGCAGCCGTAGCGTGGAGGCATGGACGATCGCAGCGAGGTCCGCGAGTTCCTGGTGTCTCGCCGGGCCCGCCTCACCCCCGAGCAGGCCGGCGTCGAGCCGACGGGCGGCCGCCGGCGGGTGCCCGGCCTGCGCCGCGACGAGGTGGCCCGGCTGGCCGGCCTCAGCGTCGACTACTACACCCGGGTCGAGCGCGGCAATCTCACCGGCGTCTCCGAGAGCGTGCTCGACGCCGTCTCCCGGGCGCTCTCGCTCGACCGGGCCGAGCACGACCACCTGCACGACCTCGCCCGCGCCGCGAACCTCGGCGCCCGCCCCCGCCGGCCCAAGCCGCCGGCGCACTCGCTGCGGCCGGCCACCCAGACGCTGCTCGACTCGATCACGGGCGCCGCCGCGTTCGTGGGCAACAACCGCATGGACCTCGTCGCGGCCAACGATCTCGGCTTCGCCCTGTACTCCGAGATGTTCCGATCGGATGCCCGGCCCGGCAACCACTCCCGCTTCATCTTCCTCGACCCCCGCGCCCGCGACTTCTACCCCGACTGGCAGCGGGCGGCCGACGTCAACGTGCAGATCCTGCGCCGCGACGCCGGCCGCAGCCCCTTCGACAAGGAGCTCAGCGGCCTCGTCGGGGAGCTCTCGGTGCGGAGCGAGGAGTTCCGCACCCTGTGGGCCGCCCACGACGTGCGCCGGCACTACTCGGGCGCGAAGCAGTTCAAGCACCCGGTGGTGGGGCTGCTCGAGCTGACCTATCACGTGATGGAGCTCGAGGACGACCCGGGCCACACCCTGACCGTCTACACGGCCGCGCCCGGCAGCCCCTCCGAGGAGGGCCTCCGCCTGCTGGCCACCTGGGCCGCCACCGAGCACATCGCCGCGATCGCCCGCGACCCGGCCGCCCGCCCGGTGACCCGCCCGGGGATCGAGTTCGATCCCGAGGTGCGCACGACGAGCTAGGCCGGTGCCGACGCCGACGCCGACGCCGGGGTCAGCGGAGGGCGGGGGTGCCGCCGCTCGGGCTGAGGTCGGGGGCGTCCCAGGAGGCCGAGCGGGACTCGAGGTGGCGGCAGAGCTCGGCGATGACCGCGAGCTCGGCGGCGAGGGCCGCGACGCGCTGGGGCGAGCGGGCCGCGTCGACGTCGCGGGCGAGGAAGGTGATGGCCCAGCGCGGGTCGCCCGGGGCGACCGGCTCGAGGTAGAGCGTGGTGGGCGCGTTCGACAGGTCGATCACCACGAGTCCGGTGTCGGCCCCGTCGGCGCCGTCCTGGCGGAGCACCTCGACGGCGCCCTCGATCCGGTGGCCGGCGGCGAGGAACTCCTCGAGCCACTGGGACAGGATCTCCTGCGAGCGGAACGGCATGGGCACCTCCTTCGGTGGGTGACGGATTCGACGGGTGACGGATTCGACGGGCGAACCCGTTCGCGCGGTGAATCCATTCGAGTGGGTGCGGGCTGGGAGAATGCTCCTTCTATCCGGATAGCGCACCGGGACTGTCCGCAGAACGAACGGCGGGAGGGATGCTCGCCCGAGCCCCTACCGCAGCAGGGTGTTCCGGGGGTATTCGCCGAAGCGGGCCGCGTAGGAGCGCGAGAACCGCCCGGCGTGCGTGAACCCCCAGCGCGCGGCGACCTGCGCCACGGTCGTCTCGTCGGGTCCGAGCTGCTGCAGCTCGGCCTGCACGCGATCCAGCCGCACGGCGCGCAGGTACTCCGTCGGCGTGACGCCGAGCTGCCGGGCGAACGCCTGCTGCAGTCCGCGCGGGGTCAGGCCCACCTCCTCGGCCACCTCGGTGGGGGCGAGCGGCAGATGGGCGCTCGCGTGCATCCGCTCGACCGCCCGCCGCAGCCGGGAGTTGCGGGGCGCCAGGAGCACCGACGGCATGGCCTCGGCCTCGTGCGCGAACGAGTCCAGCAGCACGACGGCGGTGCGGCGGTCGATCTCGGCCAGCTGCAAGGGCGTGGGGTCGCCCCGGACCAGCAGCCGGGCCGCCTCCTCGACGGTGGCGTTCCAGCGGCGGAGCGCCTCGGGGTTCGGGGTCGACCGGTGGTCGAAGTGCAGCGGACCGGGCAGCACCCCCTCGTGCTCGGCCGCCACCCGCTCGAGGAAGCGGGCGTCGAAGTGCACGAGGTTCTGCCGGTAGTCGGCGAAGTCGAAGGCGTAGGGCTTGCCGGTGGGGAACATCGCCGGCATGCCCGGCACGAGGGTGGATTCGTCGGCGCCCACGTCGACCACTCCGCGCCCGCCGAGCAGCCACGAGACGATGTACTCGTTCTCGGGCTGGATCGTGCCGGTGATGGTGCCGAGGTACGTCGAGGAGCGAAGACTCATGTTCGGGCCGCCGGCGACCGTGTAGCGGTAGGCGAAGTCCTGGTCGCTCAGCTCGACGCGGAAGCCGGAGCCGTTGTAGCCCTCCTGGTACATCGCGCGGGCATCGTCGAGCTCGGTTCCGGACGACTCGGTCCGGATCAGTGCTCTCCGCTCACCGTCCACCCTTCGAATTCTCACACAGACGGTGTCAAGCCCCCAGCCGCCGACCCAGACGGAACGTAGGTTGCTGGGCACCGACGACCCCTGACGATCCCTGGAGGAGCACACGATGAGCGACCGGCCGACCCCCGACGAGCAGCAGCCCGAGCAGCAGACCCCGCCCGGAACCGAGCAGGAGATGGAGCCGCAGCCCGACCACGGCGAGCAGAGCTACGTCGGCTCGGGCCGGATGACGGGCAAGATCGCGGTCATCACCGGCGCCGATAGCGGCATCGGCAAGGCCGTCGCCATCGCCTTCGCCCGCGAGAGCGCCGACGTCGTGGTCTCCTACCGACGAGGAGTGGGACCACACCCTCGCGGTGAACCTCAGCGCCTACTTCCACCTGGTCAAGGCCGCGGTGCCGCACATGCCGCCGGGCGGGTCGATCATCGGCACCTCCTCGGTGAACTCCGACACGCCGTCGCCGACGCTGCTGCCCTACGCCGCCACGAAGGCCGCGATCGCCAACATGAGCGCCTCCCTCGCCCAGCTGCTGGCCGAGAAGGGCATCCGCGCCAACAGCGTCGCCCCGGGCCCGGTGTGGACCCCGCTCATCCCGGCCACCATGCCCGCGGAGAAGGTCGACAGCTTCGGCGAGCAGGTGCCGATGGGCCGCGCCGCACAGCCGGCCGAGCTGGCACCGGTCTACGTGCTGCTCGCCTCCGACGAGGGCAGTTACGTCTCGGGCGCGCGCATCGCGGTCACCGGCGGGAAGCCGATCCTCTGATGGCCGGCGCCCACGAGAACCTGCCCCTGCCCGACTACGACCACGTGACGGTGGGCGCCCTGCCCGCGGCCATCGCATCGCTCACCGCCGACGAGGTGGCGCAGCTGCTCGACTACGAGCGGATGCACGGCGACCGCCTGCCCGTGACGACCGTGCTCGAGCACCGCCTCGAGGCCCTCCGGGGCGGCGCGACGCCGTCCGGGGGCGATCCCGCGGCCGCGCGTCCGGAGACGAACGTGGCACACGGAGGCGGCGGGGTGTCGCCCGCGACCTCGGGTCCGCCTATCAATCCGCCGTCGCAGGGGGTGCCGACGAACCCGGCGCAGCCGCGCTGACGGGCTGGGCGGGGGTTTGACGGGCGGGCCGGGGCCGGGCTGAAGGCGCCCGGGTCGGGCCCGCCTCGGCTAGAGGCGGGCCAGGCCGGCGCCCGCGACGCTCGAGCCGGCCCGCACCGAGGGGAGCCGGCGGCCGTGCAGGACGACCTCGCGGGCCGACCGCATCCGCCGGTCGAGGCCCCACTGGGTGACCTTCACGAGCGACTCGCGCACGATCGACCCGCTCATCTTGGACTCGCCGTGCGTGCGCTCGACGAACAGGATGGGGAACTCGGTGACCCGGAGGCCCGACTGCAGCGCGCGCCAGACGAGGTCGAGCTGGAAGCAGTAGCCGTGCGAGGCCACGTCGTCGAGGCCGATGGTGTCGAGCGCGGTGGTGCGGTACGCGCGGAAGCCGCCGGTCGCATCCTTCACCCCGATGCCCAGGGCGAGCCGGGCGTAGAGGTTGCCGCCACGGCTGAGCACCTTGCGGCTGAGCGGCCAGTTGCGCACCTCGCCGCCGGGCACCCAGCGGGAGCCGAGCACGAGGTCGGAGTGCTCGAGCAGCGTCAGCATCTCGGGCAGCGCCTCGGGCTGGTGGGAGCCGTCGGCGTCCATCTCGATGATCGCGTCGTAGCCGTGCTCGCGCGCCCAGGCGAAGCCGGCGAGGTAGGCGACGCCGAGGCCCTCCTTGCCCGCGCGGTGCAGCACGTGCACGGCGGAGGCGCCGTCGGCTCCCGGGTGGGCCGCCGCGATGCGGTCGGCGAGCTCGCCGGTGCCGTCGGGCGAGGAGTCGTCGACGATCAGCAGGTCGGCGACACCGGTCGCCAGCACCCGCCGGGCGATGGGCTCGAGGTTCTCGAGTTCGTTGTAGGTCGGCATGACCACCAGGGCTCTGTTCACTCCGGCACCTCTCCTCGGGACCATCCTGTCGGATCCATAGAACCGCGCACGCCGACGGCCCACCCCCGTTCGCGGCGGAATGGGGGCGGGCCTCCAGCAGACTGCGGTGGGGCATCCAGCCGGCTCCCAGCCAATGGGGGCGAGGCGGGGCGAGCGTGACGGCCCGCCCCGCGACGCGCGGGGTCAGCCGGTGACGGCGATCTCGTTCGGAACAGCGGGCAGCTCGCCCGTCGCGATCAGCTCGCCGGTCGCCACGTCGACCGCGTGGATCGCCGAGCTCGCCGGGTCGGTCACGTATGCGGTGCCGCCGTCGACGACGAGGGCCGGATGCGCGTCCTGCCACTGCGCCGGACCCTCCCACGCCTCGATCACCGGGAACGAGGCGCCGAACTCCCCCGTCGTGACGTCGAGCACGTGCAGCGCGCCGTCGGTGCCGAGCACGACGGCTCCGTCGTCGGCGGTGCGCGCGATGTCGCGCCAGGTGTAGCCGACGCCCTCGGGCAGCGGCACGACCCGCGAGGTCTTCGTCTCGGTGTCGACGATCGTCAGCGCGGTCAGCACGTAGCCCTCGGCGTCCGGATCGGCGTTGTAGTCGCCCACCATGATCGGCGAGTTCTCGGTGACGTAGGCGTTGCCGGTGCGGCCGTAGGCGTCGGGGGCGGCGATCTTGGTGAAGACGCCGGCGTCGTAGACGAGCACGCCGTCGCTGCAGCCGAAGACCGCGACCTCGCCGCGCACCGCTCCCTCGCCGTGCACCGACGGGCACTGCTCGTTGCGGCTCGTCTCGGTGCGATCGGCATCGAGGGCGCGAACGCCGGTGCGGGCATCCGGAGTGCCGATCGTGGTGAGCAGGGTGCCGTCGGCCAGCTCGATCGAGACGCCGTGATGCGCCTCGGGCGCGGGCACCGTCTCGGTCTCGGGGAGCCGGCCCGCGCCCGCGTTCGCGAGCAGCTCGGACGACTCGAAGATCGTGGTCTCGCCGGTGCCGTCGGCGAAGAGCACCGTGCGGCCGTGGTGGCGCACGACGTGGCCCGGCGACGGTGCCGCGAAGACGAGGTCGGTGAGCTCGGGCTCGTCATCGCTGCCGGCGCCGGTGTCGAGCACCTGGAACCCCTCGGCGGTCGAGACCATCACGCTGCGGCCGTCGCCCGCCGGGTTGACGCGATTGAAGCCGGGCAGCTCGATGTCGGCGAGGGTGTCGAGGCTGGTGCCGTCGAGCACGAGCAGTCCGCCGTCGTAGGTGAGGGCGATGCGGGGGCCGGTGGCGGCGGCGTTCGTGGCGGCGCCGGTTCGGGTCTCGTCGGGGGCACCGGCATCGGTGTCTCCGGATGCGGTGCCCGCGCAGGCGGACAGGGCGATCAGCGTGCCGGCTGCGAGAGCGAGGGGGGCGAGCATCCGTCGACGCCCGGTGGTTCTGGTGTTCATCGTTTCCTTTCGGTGGCGGCCGGTCGGGTGACCGGCCTGTGGAACGCTGTCGCCGGTCAGGGCGACGGAGGGTCAGGGCGACAGGCCGGTGGCGATCAGCTGCGCGTTCGTGCGCATCATCTCGAGGTAGGTGGCGGCGCCCTGGCCGGGGGCCGAGAGCGACTCGGTGTGCAGGGCGACGACGTCGACGTCGACCCCCGCCTCCTCGGCGAGCACCTGCACCAGGCGGTCGGGCTGGGACGCGTCGGCGAAGATCGTGGCGACCCCCGCCTCGCGGATCGCGTCGGTGAGCTCGCGCAGGTCGGACGCGCTCGGCGCCGCCAGGGTCGTGCCGCCCGGGATGACCGCCCCGATCACGCGGAAGTCGTAGCGGTCGGCGAGGTAGCCGAAGACGTGGTGGTTGGTGACCAGGGCGCGATGCTCGGCCGGGATGTCCGCGAAGGCGCCGGCCAGCTCGGAGTCGAGGTGCTCGAGCTCGGCGCGGTAGCGGTCGGCGCCTGCCGCGAGCTGGGCCGGGTCAATGCCCTCGGTCGCGGCGAGCACCGGTTCGAGGCCGTCGACGACGTCGATCATGCGGGTGGGGTCGGTCCAGAAGTGGGGGTCGGGCTCGCCGCGCGCGTCGCCGTCGGCGTAGTCGAGCGGGACGATCAGCTCGCCCGCCGCGACCGTCGGCACGCCCTCCTCGGCGGCGGCGTCGACGTGGTGCTGCAGGCCCTCCTCGAGGCCGAGTCCGTTCGAGACGACGAGCGCGGCGTCGCGGAGGCGCGCGGCCTCGGCCGCGGAGATCTCGAACGAGTGCGGGTCGGCCTCGGGCGGCATCAGGGTGAGCACCTCGGCCTGGTCGCCGACGAGCTCGGCGACGACGTCGCCCAGGATGGTCGTGGTGACGGCGACGAGGGGGCGGGCGCCGGGCGGCTGCTGTGTCGTCCCGGCCGTCGAGGTCGCGCAGCCGGTCAGTGCCGCGAGGGTCGTGACGATCACCGCGGTCGTGACGGCCCGGCGGATCGTTCGCGCGCGCGTCACCGTCCCACCTCCGCCAGGGCCGCGGCCCCGCCCGGGATCTCGAGGGTGCGCGCGATGCGGGCGCTGTCGCGGTAGTCGATCTCCAGCACCGCGCCGGCCCGGGGTGCGTTCACGTAGGCGCGGTCGGCGTCGACCTCGAGCACGACGGCGTCGGGCAGGTCTCGGGCGCTGCCGCCTCCGCCTCCGCCTCCGCCGACCAGCTCGGCGGCGAGGACGGGCTCGCTCCGCACCGCGGCGCCCTGGGCGTCGAGCACGACGATGCGGCCCTCGACGTCGACGCCCACCACCGTGCCGTCGGCGTCACCGACCGCCGTCGCGCGGAGGAGCGGTGCGGGACTGGGGAGCAGCGACCAGGTGCGGTCGCGGGTGTCGAGGAGCCAGGCACCGCGCTCGCCCGCGACGGCGGCGAGGTCGGGGCGACCGGGGCGGGCGGCGAAGGAGGTGGCGCGGTCGTCGGGTTCGGTTTCGGCGGGGTACGGGATGCGCTCGAACGTGATCGTGGCGCGGTCGCCATCGCCGTCGCCGTCGCCTTCGCCGCCGTCGCCCTGTTCGGCGCTCGTGGCGAGCACGGCGCCGTCGGCGCAGCCGAAGACGGCTCCCACTCGGGTCAGCGCCGACCCGGCCGGGTCGTCGCAGTTCGCCGACCCTCCGAGTTCAATGCCGTCAGCGGAATATGCCCTCAGGACGATCTCGGAATCGGGTCCGGCTGTCGAGCCGACGAGCTGGTCACCGAGGGGCAGCAGCACGCCGCCCGGGGCGAGCGGGATGCGCGCGCGCTCCTCGAGGCGGCCCGCGGCGAGGGCGTCGCCGTCGAGCACGACGCCGGAGCCCGATGCACCTCCACCGGCACCGGGGTAGGAGATGGTGGTCAGGGTGGGGCTGGACGCCAGGCGGGCGGTTCCCGCATCCACCCCTTCGTCGAGCCGGCCGACGAGGCGCGGATCAGCGAGGTAGTAATGGGAGTGGTCGCCGTGCGGAACCGTCCAGGTGCCGGTGTCTACGACGGTGACGCCGCCGTGCGGGTCGGCGGCGAAGGCGTAGCGGCCGTCGCTCGTGAGGACGGTGCCGGCTCCGACCTCGGCTTCGACCCCATCCGCGTCCGCGTCCTCGTCTGCTGCGTCCGCGTCCGCGTCGGCGTCGGCGTCGGCGTCGGGGAGCGTGACGGAGGCACCCGTGGCCGGGTCGAACGCCTGCAGCCCGGCGTGCCCGAGCGTGATCAGGCGCAGCTGCGGCTCGGGCATCTCGGTGGCCCCGGCCACGAAGCCGTGCCCGTCGCCCGTGGCGGGCCCCGCGTCGGACGGGCTGCCGGCCGCGGTGTCGGTGACCGCTCCGGGAGGCGACGCGCAGCCCGCCAGCAGCACGGCGAGGAGTCCGGCGGCGGCTGTCGATCGGAGGGGGAGGGACGAGGTGCTCACAGGACGGAGTTCTCCTTCACGGGGCCGTCGCGGTGGACGGCATCGGCGGCCGGGGATGGGGTCGCAGCGCCGGGTGCCGCGAGAGCGGGGCGGCGGGTCGGAGCGGCGACGGCGCGGCGCGCGGCAGGGGCCGTGAGGGCGGCGCGGGCGAGGGCTGCGCGGGCGAGCGCCGAGAGCGCCGCGAGCAGCACGGCCAGGAGCGCGATCGTGGCGCCCGCCGCCGTGGCGGCGTGCCACGAGACAAGCAGCCCGACCAGCACGGCCAGCGTGCCGAACGCGGCGGCGAGCGCCATGGTCGCCGGGATGCCCCGCACCCACCGCCCCGCCGCCACCGCCGGGCCGAGCAGGAGCCCCACGACGAGGAGGCTCCCGACGGCCTGGTACGAGGCTACGACGACGAGTGTGACGAGCCCCACCAGCACCGGCTGCGCGAACCACGGCCGCAGCCCGAGCGTCGCGGCGATCCGGGCGTCGAACGTCGCCGCGACGAACGAGCGGTGGAACACCGCGCACGCCGCCAGCGCCAGGGCCAGGGCTCCGCCGAGCAGCGCGATGTCGCCCCACCCGATCGCCAGCACGTCGCCGAACAGGATGGCGGTGAGGTCGGTCGCGAACGACCGCGATCGCGACACGACGATCACGCCGAGGCTGAGCATGGCCACGAAGAGCAGCCCGATCGCGGTGTCGTCGGAGAGGCGGCCCCGCCTCGAGGCCGCCCCGATGCCGGCGGTCATCACCCCGGCGCTGATCGCGGCTCCGACGACCGGCGGCAGTCCGAGCAGGGTCGCGACGGCGACTCCGGGCAGCACCCCGTGCGCCATCGCCTCGCCGAGGAACGCCATGCCCCGGATGACGACCCAGGTGCCGACGACCCCGCACAGCACCGCCACCAGCACGCCGCCGACGAGGGCGCGCAGCAGAAAGCCGGTGGCGAAGGGCTCGAGCAGTTCGGTCATGGTCACCGACCCTAGCGTTAATTGATAACCGTTCTCATTAAGCTAGGATCGGCGCGTGAACGCTTCCCGACGCCCGACGAACGGTCCGCTGGTGCGGCTGACCGCCGTGTCCGCCGCCTACGGGGATCGGCTCGTGCTCGACCGCGTCGACCTCGAACCGCCCGAGGGTCGGCTGACCGTGCTGCTCGGGCCGAACGGATCGGGCAAGTCGACGCTGCTCGCGGTGCTGGCGGGCATCCTGAAACCGGCCGGCGGCCGCCTCGAACGACGCCCCGGCTCGTCGACGGCGCTCGTCGTGCAGCGCAGCGCCGCCCCCGAACGGATGCCCCTGAGCGTGCGCGAGGTCGTGTCGATGGGGCGCTGGCGCGCGCGCGGACCGGTCGGGGCCCTGCGCGCAGCCGACCGCCGCATCGTCGACGACGCCCTCGACGCGCTGCAGATCGGGCCGCTCGCCCGCCGGTCGCTGCACGAGCTGTCGGGTGGCCAGCGACAGCGGGCGCTCGTGGCGCAGGCGCTCGCCCAGCGGGCCGAGCTGGTGCTGCTCGACGAGCCGGCGTCGGGGGTGGACGAGCGGGCGCAGGGGCTGATCCGCGCGGCGGTGGACGGCGAACTCGCGCGGGGTGCGACCGTCGTGCAGGCGACGCACGACGCGGGATGGGCGCGGCGCGCCGAACCCCACGGTCTGGTGCTGCGCCTCATGGCGGCGGCCGCGTCCGTGCGTGACGACGGCTCCGATTCCCTATGATTCTGCTGTGGCCGGGGAGCCACCCCTGTCGCACTGCAAGGAGGACCGGTGCCGTTCCGAACCAAGGAGCTGCTCGAGGAGTGGCTGGCCGAATTCGTCGCCCAGGAGCATCCGATGCCCGGTGAGCTCGAGGTGCTGCGGCACGAGGACCTGAGCGGGGGCGACACCGGCCTCGTCGTCGTGCGGCTGCAGAATGCGGGCCCCTACGCCTATCTCGAGCCGACCGCGCCCGGCGACCCGAGCTGGCAGGTCGTGTTCGCGCCCCGGCACGACGAGCTCACCCTCGACGTGGAGCGGCTGAACGAGCTCTCGGGCGAGCTGGTGACGGCGGCGGAGCTGTGCGGGTTCCTCGAGCTGAAGTCGCGCGAGCACCTCGAGGCGGCGAGCGCGGCCGCCGCCGGCTAGCACCCCCTGCGACGCCTGCCGCGTCAGGCGCGGGCCGCCGCCATGCCCTCGCTCGGGTCGGCGGGCTCGGGCACCATGGCGAGCTCGCCCCGCTCGGCGCTGGAGTTGAGGGCCGAGATCCACGCCCGGTTCAGCATCGGCGGCCGGTTGCCGTAGAAGCGGAACTCGAGGTCGACCCCGGGTGAGAGCCACACGGTGCCACGCCCGCTGCCGTGATCGGGATCGACCGTCCAGGACAAGGCGAATGACTCGCCCCGGCGCAGCTTCGCGAGCATGACCACCTTGAGGTGGCTGAGCAGCCTGTCCTCGATCTCGATCTCATGCCCATTGCCGCCGTAGTACAACTTGCCCATCGGGTGGGGTCCTCCTGGTGGTTCGGGTGCGTCGGCACGCACTCCTCGTGATCCTGCCGTGGTCTCCGGATCCCTCCCGAGGGTTGACATCGCTCCGGTCGGTTTAGTAGAGCCGCCGGGTGGGCGCCGGCGGGTCGGCGCCTGCGGCGATCGACGTCTGCACGACGGGATGCGTCACAGCGGCGACGGAGACGGTCGCCGCGCGGGGGGCGCGAGCCGCGCATCCGCAGACTGGACGGCGACCGGAAAGGCCCACGCCCGCCATGTCCCGCACCACCGCCTCCCGCGCACGGGCACCCCGTGCGCACGCCGCCCGGCGCCTGGTCGCGATCGTCTTCGTGGCGGTGTTCTCGGTCGGCACCTCGACGTGGGCGGCAAGCGCGTCGTGGACCGCGAACCCCGTGGCCCTCACCGGCTCGGCCACCGCGGCCACGGTCTCGGTGACCTCGACGCTGACCGTGCCGCCGGTCGCGGAGTTCAAGGTGCCCGTCACCTCGCCGACGGTCGCCGACACGACCCACGTCGGCGCGCTGACCTATGCCAACACGGGCACGGCCCCGCTCGCCCTCACCCTCGCCGTCGCCGTCTCGGCGCCGGGCAGCGCCGCCCTCCCCGGGAAGATCGCCGTGACGCTGTGGAGCGCGAGCACCGCGGCGCAGTGCGGCAGCACGGTGCCCGCGACCGGCACCACCGCCGGCACCCTGTCCGCGCCGCCTGGCCTGCCCTCGGCCTTCGCCGCGGTGCCGGGCGGCACCTCGATCGCCCTCTGCGTCGCCCTCCAGCTGATCGGCACGACCGCGAACTCCCAGGGCGAGTCGCTGACCGCCACCTTCACCCTCACCGGCACCGTCGGCACGAACTGGACCGCCTCGGCCTCCTCCGTCATCGCCCAGAACGTCTACCGGGTGCCCACTCCGGGCACCGTCACCTGCTCGGGCTCCGGCACCATCTCCCTGAACTTCACCCCGGTCGCCGGCGCGACGAGCTACCGGCTCCTGCGCACCGGGACGACCACCACCGAGCTCAAGACCTTCACGGCGCCTCCCGTCACCCTGACCGCGTCCGAGCTGCCGCTGCTCACCCTCGGGTCGGTGCCGCTGGCCGTTCAGGCGGTCGACGGCACCTACGGCACGTCGTCGGGAAACAGCGCCATCACCGTCCGCGCCGCGATCCTGCTGACGCTGCTCGGCCTGACCTGCTGACGTACGCCGCCCACTCGCTCTTCGGCAGAATGGATGCGTGAACGACGCGCATCCGGCCGACCCGACCCCGCCCGACACGACGCCCGAGGTGCTGCGGCTCACCGCCTTCGCCGCGACCCCCGAGGGCGGCAACCCCGCGGGCGTCGTGCTCTCGGCCGGCGGTCTCGACGACGCCGCGCTGCAGGCGATCGCGGCCGAGGTCGGCTACTCGGAGACCGCGTTCCTCGTCGACCCCGCCGTCGACGGCGACGAGCGGCACGTGCGGGCGCGGTACTTCTCGCCGACGGCCGAGGTGCCGTTCTGCGGCCACGCCACCATCGCCACCGCGGTCGCCCTCGCCGAGCGGCGCGGCCCGGGCCCCTTCACGGTCGAGACGCCGGTCGGCCCGATCATCCTCTCGACGACCCGCGACGGTGAACGGATGCTCGCCGCCTTCACCAGCGTCAACCCCACCGTCCGGCAGCCCGACCCCGGCGTCGCCGACGAGCTCCTCACCCTCCTCGGGCTCACCGCCGCCGACCTCGACCCGCGCTTCCCCCTCCTGGAGGCATTCGCCGGCAACTGGCACCCCGTCGTCGCGGTCGCCTCCCCCACGGTCTTCGACGCCCTCACCTTCGACCCCGCCTCCCTCCGCGCGCTCATGGACCGGCGCGGCTGGCGCGGCACCGTCACCGTCCTCCACGCCCCGTCCGCCGCCGGTCCCGGCGCCCCCGTCGACCCCCTCGCTGCGGCCGCGGCCGCGCCCGCGCCCGCGCCGGCGCCCGTGCCGGCGCCCGCCGAGCTCGAGGTCGAGACGCGCAACCTCTTCCCCGTCGGCGCCATCACCGAAGACCCCGCCACCGGCTCGGCGGCCGCCTCCCTCGGCGCCTACCTCCGCCACCTCGGCGCCGTCACCCCGCCCGCGCGCCTCACCATCCACCAGGGCCGCCACGTCGGCCGCCCCAGCCTCCTCGTCGCCACGATCCCGCCCACGGGCGGCATCCGAGTCGAGGGCACCGCCACCCCCATCAGCTGACGGGCTCCGAGTCGGGGTCAGGGGGCGAGGGCCGCCACCGCCGCGATCTCCACGAGCGCGCCCGGCACGCCGAGGCCGGCGACGAAGGCGGCGGTGACGAGGGGCGGATGCTCCGACGCGAGCTCCCCCGCGATCGCGCCGTAGCCCGCCCGGAGGTCGGCACCGTCGACGAAGAGCACCGTCCACTGGACGACGTCGTCGAGGGTCGCCCCCGCGGCGGCGAGCGCCGTGCGCGCGTTCTGCAGCGCGCGGGCGGCCTGCGCCCCGACGTCGGGGCCGACGATCGCGCCGGACTCGTCGACGCCGTTCTGGCCGCCGACGTAGATCGTCGTCGATCCGGGCGGCACCACGGCGACGTGGCTGAAGGCGGGGCTGCGCACGAGCCCCTCGGGGCGGATCCGTTCGATGGCCATCCTCCACGATGGCACCGCCGCCGCCCCCAGGGGAAGACCCGGCAGGGGACGCCCCGGGAGGCGACCGCCGCTACCGCGCCGAACCGCCGGCGACGGGCGCGTCCGGCACGGGGTACACGTCGATCCCCGCCGCGACCGCCACCTCCCGATACGCGACCGCCAGCGACCCCACGCTCTCGTGCGCGTTCAGCCCGCTCGGGTTCGGCACCACCCACAGCTCCGCCCCCGCGAGGTCCGCCGGCTGCCGCCCCACCGCCGCCCGCGGCGCACCGAAGGCGATGCGGAACGTCGTGATCCCGAGCATCGCCACCACCCGCGGCCGGATCGCACCCACCCGCGCGGCGAGCGTCGCGGCTCCGTCGCGCAGCTGCTGCGCCGAGAGCTCGTCGGCCCGCGCGGTCGCACCCGCCACGAGGGTCGTGATGCCGACGCCGCGCGCGAGGAGGTGGGCACGGTCATCCGCACGCAGCCCCGCCGAGGCGTCGACCACCCGGTTCAGGATGCCCGCCCGGTGCAGCGCCGGCCAGAACCGGTTGCCCGGCCGGCTGAACGGCGCCTGCACGGCTGCGGTGTGCAGCCCGGGGTTGATGCCCACGAGCAGCAGCCGCGTGTCCGACCCGACGACGTCGGGGATCGAGCGGCCCCGGAAGGCGTCGAGCTCGGCGCGCGTGAAACCGGTGCGGGTGCCCATGCCGGAAGGCTACCCGAGCGCTCGCGCGGGCGAGCATCCGCCCCTCTACTCGAGCAGCTTCCCACCCACCGAGACCTCCTCGGCCATCAGCGCCGCGATCTCGGCCGGGATCTCCGGGATCGACTCCCGCGTCACCCCGCCCGACGGCGACCAGACCAGGTTCACCTGCAGCGCGGGGTCGAGAGAGGGGTAGTCGCTCCGGTTGTGGCACCCCCGCGTCTCGCGCCGTTCGAGCGCCGCCTCGAGGGTGGCCCGGGCGGCGAGGGCGGCCGACTTGAGGTCGAACGCGTGCGCGAGATCCTGGTAGCCGGCGATGTCGGGATGCACGCCCACGTCGGCGATCCGCGCCTCGATCGCGTCGAGCTCGGCGAGACCGGCCCGAAGCCCGTCTTCGTCACGGACGACGCCCGCGTGCTCGGTCATCGTGTTGCGGATGGCCCGCTGCAGCGCCCGCACGTTCTCGGGCCCGTCGCCCTCGAGCAGCGCCGCGATCTCGTCGCGAGCCGTCGCGACCGCCGAGGCCGAGCGCTTCTGCGCCGAGAGCCCGGTCGAGTACGCCGCCGCGGCCTGTCCGACGATCCGCCCGAAGACGAGCAGCTCGATCAGCGAGTTGCCGCCGAGCCGGTTCGCCCCGTGCAGCCCCGACGAGGCCTCGCCGATGGCGTACAGCCCGGGCACGTCGGTCGAGTGGTCCTCAGGACGAACCCAGACCCCGCCCATCGAGTAGTGCGCGGTCGGCGCGATCTCGATCGGGTCGGTCGTGATGTCGAGCATCTGCAGCTCGAGCATCGTCTGGTAGACGCGCGGCAGCCGGGTCATGATCGTCTCGCGCGGCAGGTGCGACACGTCGAGCCACACCCCGCCGTTCGGCGTGCCGCGCCCCTCCTTGATCTCGGTGTAGCAGGCCAGGGCCACCCGGTCGCGGGTCGACAGCTCGAGCCGCTCGGGGTCGTACTTGTGCATGAACCGCTCGCCGAGGCCGTTGCGCAGGATGCCCCCCTCACCACGGGCGGCCTCGCTGATCAGCGTGCCGGCCGCGTTCTCGGGCTCGATGATGCCGCTCGGGTGGAACTGCACGAGCTCGGGGTCGCGCAGTCGCCCGCCCGCCTCCACGGCGAGCCGGAACGAGTCGCCCGTGTTCTCGTCGCGACGGGAGGAGGTGCGGCGCCAGATGCGGTTGTGACCGCCCGCGGCGAGGATCACGGCATCCGCGTGGATGAGGTAGCGGGTGCCGTTCTCGACGTCGAAGCCGTAGGCGCCGAACACCGCGCCGTCGTCGTTCACGAGGATGCGCGTGACGTACACCGTGTCGAGGATCGGCACCTCCAGCTGCGCCGCCCGGTTGACCAGCGTGCGCTGGATCTCGAGGCCCGTGTAGTCGCCCGCGAACGCGGTGCGGCGGTAGGTGTGCGCTCCGAAGAAGCGCTGCGAGATGCGCCCGTCGCCCTCGCGTGCGAACGGCATGCCGTAGCGCTCGAGGTCGTCGATGCCCTGCGCGGCACCCTGGGTGACGATCTGCACCGTGTGCGGGTTGGCGAGGAGGTAGGACTCCTTCAGGGTGTCGGCGGCGTGCTGCTGCCAGCTGTCCTCGGGGTCCATGGTCGCGAGCGCGGCGTTGATGCCGCCGGCCGCGAGGGAGGTGTGGGCGTCGCTCTTCGAGCGCTTGCCGAGGGCGAGCACGTCGACGCCGGCCTCGGCCAGTTCGATCGCGGCACGGAGGCCGGAGCCGCCGGTGCCGATGACGAGCACGGTGGTGGAGATCTGTCGTTCTGTGGGGCGCATGCTCCAACGCTAGGCACCCGGTGGCGATTACTCCAATGCATCTTGAGCGTC
This sequence comes from Herbiconiux sp. VKM Ac-1786, assembly GCF_015350805.1. GTDB lineage: Bacteria > Actinomycetota > Actinomycetes > Actinomycetales > Microbacteriaceae > Herbiconiux. Next base: position 1,151,485 of record NZ_JADKSG010000001.1, read on the forward strand.
ACGACGATGCGCGTAGGCTATCGCTATGAACCTCGACCAGCTGCGAGGGTTTGCGGAGGTGGCGAGTGAGGGCAACTTCACCCGCGCATCCGAGAACCTGCATCTCGCCCAGCCCTCGCTCAGCCGGCAGATCGCCGCCCTCGAGCACGACCTCGGCGCCGAACTGTTCACTCGCGCCCGCGGCGGCAGCACGCTCACCGCGGCCGGCGAGTCACTGCTGCCCCTGGCGAAGCGGATGCTCGCCGACGCCGATTCCGTGCGACGCGAACTCGCCGAACTGGCCGGTCTCCAGCGCGGCAGGGTGCGCCTCGGAGCCACGCCGACCCTCTGCATCAGCCTGGTCGCGGAGGTGCTGAAGGACTTCCACGCCGAGCACCCCGGCGTCGAGCTGCACCTCTCGGAGCACGGCTCGCGGCGGCTGCTCGACCAGCTCGCGGGCGGCGAGCTCGACCTGGCGCTGATCACCACCTCGCACGCAGCCACCGCCGACCGCTTCACCGTGAGTCCGCTGCTCGTCGAGGAGCTGGTGCTGATCTCATCGGCCTCGGCGCCCCCGGTCGCAGCCGGCGCCTCGCTCTCGCTGACGGAGGCCGCCGCGCTCCCCCAAATCGTCTTCAGCCGCAGCTACGACCTGCGCGCGGCCACCGACGAGGCCTTCGCCCTGGCCGGCCTGACGCCCGAGGTCGTGCTCGAGGGCGCCGAGATGGACGCGGTGCTGCGCTTCGTCGAGCGCGGCCTCGGCGTGGCGATCGTGCCGGCGATGGTGCTGATCGACCGGCCCGGCCTGCGCTCGCTGCGCCTCGCGGGACCGCCGCTCACCCGCACGATCAGCCTCGCCCGCCCGCACGACGTCACCCCGTCGCGCGCCGTGCAGGTCATGCAGCGCACCGTCGCCACCACGGCCCGCGCATTCGCCTCCCGCGCCACCGCGACCATGCGCCCGGCCTGACCGACCCCCCCACGAGATCGACCGTGGATGCGCGGCGCGGCCACTGCCACCGCGGCGGCCCGCTCTCCGGCGTACGGTGGCGAGCGTGCCCCAGTTCACCGGAATCCACCACGTCGCCGTGACCGTCAGCGACCTCGCCGCGTCCGCCGCCTTCTACGAGCGCGTGCTCGGCTTCCCGCCCGCCGGCGGCATCGACGACGAGCACCTGCATCGGCGTCTGTTCACCCTGCCCGACGGCGTGAACCTCGGCCTCACCGAGCACGACCCCACGACGGGCGAGCGCTTCAGCCCGTTCCGCCCGGGCCTCGACCACCTGGGCCTCGCGGTCGCCGACCGCGCCGAGCTCGAGGCGTGGGCGGCCCACCTCGACACCCTCGGCGTCCCGCACAGCGGCCCGGTCGACGCCGACTACGGCACGGCCCTCAGCTTCACCGACCCCGACGGCACGGCCCTGGAGTTCTTCGCGCCCGCTGGCTGACCGATGCCCGGCCGCATGACGGATGCCCAGCCGCGCCGGATGCCCGGAAGCGGACATGTCCGCAAGCGGGCCTTGTGTCGCATAACCCCAAGCCACGACCCTGAAGAGCAGACCCGACCACTGCGCGAGGGAGTCCACCGTGACGGAGATGAACCGACGCTCGGTCCTGGTGATGAGCGCCTGGTCGGTGCCGGTCGTCGCCGCCGCCGTCGCCGCTCCGGCAGCCGCGGCCAGCACGGAGTTCGCGTTCGCCCTGGTGCTGTCCCCCGAGTCGGCGACCACCTTCCGCGACGTCCGCAGCTCGGTGAACCTCTCGATCCTGAACACGTCGGCGACGGAGTTCTCGGGCACCGTGTCCGTCATCATGTCGGGCATGTATGTGCGCAACTCGGACGACTTCCTCCTCGTCGCCATCGCCGAGAGCCCCCAGTGGGCCGGCGTCACGCGCACCGTCTACTCGCCGACGACGCTCTCCTGGTCGGGCGCCCTGGCCCCCGGCGCGATCGGCACCTCCGTGCTGCTCCAGCCGCAGTCGCAGCGGCTCAGCTACCCCGCGACGAGCACGATCGCCTTCAACCCGCTCGACCAGGCCGCTGCCCCGAAGAACTTCACCGTCACCTGGTACTGATCCGCCGCAGCCGGGTACGAAAAAACCGCCAGATCGCGGGGATCTGACGGTGCAGTGCGGAGACGGTGGGATTTGAACCCACGGTACCCTTGACGGGTACTCCACCTTAGCAGGGTGGTGCACTAGGCCGAACTATGCGACGTCTCCTTGGCTTTCGCCTGTGCCATCATAGCCGACGCTTCGTGCGAAGTCGGCCACCGCATCCGCCGCCGTCGCCAGGTGCTCGGCGTGGGTGTGCCCCGAGAGCTTCGCGCGCGGCTTGAACTCGTGCTCGCCGTCGTCCAGCCAGGTGAAGCGGATGCCCGTCGGCAGCCCGTACGCCGACACCTCCTCGACCGTGCCGAACGGGTCGCGCGTGCCTTGGCAGACGAGCGTCGGGGTGGCGAGCGAGAGCAGGTGCGCGGTGCGCAGCCTCTCGGGCCGCCCCGGTGGATGGAACGGGTACCCGAGGCACACCAGCCCCCGCACCTCACCGGCGGCCCGCAGCTCGTCGGCGACGAGGCTGGCCACGCGGCCGCCCATCGACTTGCCGCCGATCAGCACGGGGCGCGAGGCGGGAGCGGCCGCGAGCACCGCCGCGACGGCGGCCCGGTACTCGTCCATCAGCGTCTCGACCTTGGGCGGCGGCCTGCGGCGGCCGTCGGGCCCGCGGCGGGCGGCCATGTAGGCGAACTCGAAGCGGGCGACGCGGAGGCCGCGGTCGGCGAGGAGGGCCGCCATCCGGTTCATCCAGTCGGAGTCCATGGCTGCTCCGGCGCCGTGGGCAAGCACGAGCACGGGCCCGTCGACGGGGCCGGTCCAGAGCAGCTCGGGCACGGCGCTACTCGTTGCCCACCGAGCAGGTGTAGTCGGCGGCGGTCTGGCCCTTGACGGAGTCGGGGAGGAGGGTGGATCCGTCGGCGAGCACGGTGCCCGGCGCCGGGGCCGCGGGGTCGACGGGGGCGGCGGGATCGACCGGCGCCGAGGGGTCGGTGGGAGCGGGGGCCGCCGGGTCGACGGGGGCGGCAGCATCCGGAGCCCCGGGCGAAGCCGGATCGACGACCGACGCCACCCCGCCCGGAGCCGCGACCGCGACGGGCTGGTCGGCCAGGATCGCCGCGAACAGGATGTCGGCCGCCTCGGTGTCGGGCGCGACCTTGCCCGCGGGCACCCAGTCGGCGTAGAAGTTCGGATAGGCGACGAAGGTGACCTTCGAGAGGTCCATGTCCTTCAGGGCGAGCGCGATCGAGACCATCGTGTCGGGCGAGGCGAGCCGGTCGGAGAGGGTCATGTTGCTGGCGGCGGCCTTCGCGAGGCCGTAGAGCTTGCCGAAGTCGGTGAGGGTCGAGTCGCTCTTCACGGTGCGCACGAGGGAGGAGAGGAAGACCTGCTGCGAGGAGATGCGGCCGATGTCGCTGCCGTCGCCGACGCCGTGGCGGGTGCGCAGGAAGCCGAGCGCATCCGCCCCCTTCAGCGGGTGGGTGCCGGGTTCGAGGTAGACGCCGGTGAACGGGTCGTCGATGACCTCGGCGACGCAGACGGGCACGCCGCCGACCGCGTTGGACATCTCGATCACGCCGTTGAACTGGATCTCGGCCGCGAACGGGATGCTGAGGCCCGTCAGGCTCTCGACCGTGAGCACCGTGCAGGCGAGGCCGCCCTGGCCGAGCGACTCGTTGATCGGCGCGGTGTAGCCGCCGCCCCCGGGGCACTCGGGCAGGTCGACCACGAGGTCGCGGGGGAAGCTGACGACGGTGGCGCTGGAGTGGTCCTGCGCGATGTGCATGAGCATGGTGACGTCGTTGAGCTCGGCGCCCTCGTCGTCGCCGTAGGCGTCGCCCTGGCCGGTGCGGCTGTCACTGCCGACGAGCAGCAGGTTGACGCCGCCGTCGATGGCCGAGATGGCGGGGGCGGCGGCGATGGCGGCCCCGCCGGCTCCGCTCGCGCCGCTCGGCTGGGCGGCCGCGGCCTCCTGGTCGGAGACGAGCGAGACGGTCTGGATGCTCCGCGTCACGTCCCACGCGGCGTAGGCGCCGAGGGTGACGCCGCTGATCCCGAGCACCGCGACGGCGGCGAGCGCGGTGGTCGCGACGGCACGCAGAGGATGGGGACTGCTCAGGCGGCCGTGGCGCGCGATCGGCGTCTTCTTCGTCATGGGGGAGGGTCTCCTTTGCAGAAGTCTGGCACACGGCCGATCCGGGGCGCTCGCGCACTCCTGGCGCCCGCCGAGCCTCAGGGCGCTCGCGCACCCCGGGCGGCCGCCGGGCCCTCAGGGCGCTCGCGCACCCCGGGCAGCCGCCGGGCCCTCAGGGCGCTCGGTATCCGCGTGGCGTGCGCGGGCGCGCCCGACCGCCGGTCAGTGCAGCGAGACGTCGGCCGCAGTGCGGCGCCACGCGCAGAACCGCACCGTGAGGCCCGGCCGCGAGGGCGCCGCCGCGAGCGGCCCGGCCTGCGCGTCGAGCGCGGACTCGAACGGCACCACGCGCACGAACTGCAGCGGCCCGCCGTCGACCGCGGCCCGCACGATCAGCGCGTCGTCGCCGCGGCTCACCCGCACGAGCACCCGCCGCCCGAGCCACGACGGCACCGGCGCGACCGACCAGTCCGACCGCCCGTCGGTCACCACCGCGCCCAGCTGCAGCAGCCCGTCGGCGAACTCCACGCCCGCCTTCACCCAGCGCTCAGCGGATGCCCGCACGAACACCCCCGCCTGGTCGAACTGCTCGGCGAACTCCGCGTCGAACTCGACCTCCATCGCGGTGCCGACCGCGAACGGCGCGAGCAGCCCGTGCTCGCTGTCGTGCACGAACCCGTAGTAGGTCTCGCGCCACGCGTCGCTGCCCTCGGCGGCGGTGACGACGAGCTCGTCGCCCTGCTCCTCGGCGGCGACCGGCGGATGCGTCCAGCTGCCGTCGGACCACGGGATGCGCACGGCTTCAGTCATGCCCCCAACGCTACCGGCGCGGCGCACCGGCCACCCACGGCCACCCACGGCCACGGCGATCAGCGGCCCGCGAGGGTCGCCACTGCGTCGGCGAAGGCCTCGGGTGCCTCCTGGGGGACGTCGTGGCCGACGCCCGGGAGGGGGACGATCGAGAAGGGTCCGGTGAAGCGGTGGCGGGTGCGCTCGGAGTCGTCGGGGCCGAAGCCGTCGGCGAGGGCGTCGAGCGAGACGGTCGGCACGCGGATGGCCGGCGTGGTGGCGAGGAAGGCCTCGAGCTCGGCGCAGCGGGGGTCGCCCTCGGCGTGGCGGTGCCGATGCCGGTACGAGTGCACCGCGACGTCGACGAAGTCGGGATTGTGCAGGCTCGGGGCGGTGCGCCCGAAGGCCGCACCGGCTCCGGCCCACTCGGGTGACCACAGCCGCCAGAGCAGCCCGCAGAGTGCGTCGCGGTCGGCGTCGAGCCCGTTCCGACCGCGGTCGGTGTGCAGGTACCACTGGTACCAGTCGCGGTACTCGTCGATCGGCGCCGCCGGTTCGATCGAGGCGGCGATGTCCTGGATGGCGTAGCCGCCGACCGTGACGAGCCCGCCGATCCCCTCCGGGCGCACGGCGGCGGCGATGCACGCCGCCCGCCCGCCCCAGTCGAAGCCGCCGACCACCGGACGCTGGAGACCGAGCGCGTCGACGAGGTCGAGCAGGTCCTGCCCGACGGCGGCCTGCTGCCCGGATCGCGGCGTGGCCGCATCACGGAACCGCGTCGGCCCGTACCCGCGGACGTAGGGCGTGATCGCCCGCACGCCCCGCGCCGCGAGCAGCGGCACGACCCCCTCGAAGCTCAGCACGTCGTACGGGAACCCGTGCACGAGCACGGCCACCGGTCCGCCGCTCGGCCCGTTCCCCGGGCCGCTGCCCGCCGCACCGCCGCGCGCCCCGCCGCCGCTCGGCCCGCCGTCCGCCGCCCCGTCGCTCGCGCCGTCGACCAGCGACGCGCTGTCGAAGTACGCGATCTCGAGATCGCCGGTCAGCACCGTGCGCAGGTCTCCCAGAGTCATGCCACGACTCAAGCACCCACTCCCGACATCGGGCACCCCGTTGCCGTCGCCCGGCGACCGTCATTGACTGGGAGCCATCATCACGACGTCGAAGGAGACCATCATGAGCGACGACCTCACCCCCACTGCCGCCGGCGAGAACGAGCCGTTCGACCAGACCAACGGCCTGGCCCAGGGCCTCGAGGGCGACGACCGCGGCACGATCGGCGAGGCGCCCGACGACGGCGAGGAGACCGGCGGCGTGCTGGGCAAGGCGTTCCGCGGCCTGGCCGAACCGTTCGACGGCGACCGCGACCGCGACCCCGACGCCGACCGCGACCGCGACGCCGGCGGCCCCACCCCCGAGGACGAGGACGAGGCCGTCACCCCCTACAGCGAGGAAGGCCGCTAGAGCGCAGCGTCCGGCCCGACCCGCTGCGGCCGGCGAACCCACCTGGCGGAGGGCAAGAGATTCGAACTCTTGAGGGCTTTGACACCCCACCAGTTTTCAAGACTGGCTCCATCGGCCGCTCGGACAGCCCTCCCGATCGCCCCCGCCCCAGGGGCGGAACGATCAGCCACGAGCATACCCGCCCTCCCGCGGGCGCAGGAAAAGCGCGGGCGCAGGACAAGGGCCGGGTCAGAGCGTCGCGAGCGCCTGCGCCACCCCGTCGTCGTAGACCGAGGCGGTGACCTCGGTCGCGGCGGCGATCACGTCGTCAGGCGCCTGACCCATCGCGACCGCCCGCCCCGACTCACCCGCCCAACGGAACATGTCGAGGTCGTTGCGCCCGTCGCCGATCGCCATCACCCGCGAGCGCGGGATGTCGAGCGCCGACCGCACGCGCTCGAGCCCGGTCGCCTTGTTCACGCCGTCGGGCGCGATGTCGAGCCAGGCGGTCCAGCCGATCGAGTACGACACGCGGTGCAGCCCCATGCGGTCGACGACCTGCAGGAAGTCCTCCATGTCGTGATCCGGCGAGACCACCACGACACGCGTCGCCCGGATGCCGATCATCTCCTCGAACGTCACCAGCCGCGTCTGCTCCCCCAGCGCCGCCTGCGGGAACGAGTCGGTGTACATGAAGTTGCCGTCGTCGTCCTCGACCGCGAACACGGCCTCCGCGAGATGCGAGCGGATGGTCGTCAGCACCGGCCCCGGATCGAACGTCTCGACGTGCTCCTGCCGATAGCCGAGCGGGGCATCCGGGTCGCGCTTGAGCGTAACGGCACCGTTGGCGCAGACGAGGTACTCGGGGGTGATGCCGAGCTGGGCCACCACCGGGAGCGTGTGCACCGAGGAACGGCCGGTGGCCAGCATGACCTCGTGCCCGTCGGCGGCCGCGCGGCGCACCTCGGCGCCGACGATGTCGCTCAGCGAGCTGTCCTCGTGCAGCACGGTGCCGTCGATGTCGAGCGCGACGAGCCACGGCGCGACCGACGCCGAGGCAGAGGCAGCCCCGCTCACGGCGCCTCGATCAGCGACAGCCCGCCGAGATACGGCCGCAGCACCTCGGGGATGATGACCGACCCGTCCTCCTGCTGGTGCGTCTCGAGCAGCGCCACGATCCACCGCGTGGTGGCGAGCGTGCCGTTCAGCGTCGCGACCGGCGCCGTCTTGCCCGACTCGGTGCGGTAGCGGGTGTCGAGGCGGCGCGCCTGGTAGGTGGTGCAGTTCGAGGTCGAGGTGAGCTCGCGGTAGGTCTCCTGCGACGGCACCCACGCCTCGGTGTCGAACTTGCGGGCGGCGCTGGAACCGAGGTCGCCGGCCGCCACGTCGATCACGCGGTAGGCGAGACCGAGGTCGGTGAGCATGCCCTCCTGGTACGACAGCAGCGCCTCGTGCTCGGCCTCGGCGTTCTCGGGCAGCACGTAGCTGAACATCTCGAGCTTGTTGAACTGGTGCACGCGCAGGATGCCCCGGGTGTCCTTCCCGTGCGACCCCGCCTCCCGGCGGTAGCAGGTCGACCACCCGGCATAGCGGAGCGATCCGGCCGTGAGGTCGAGGATCTCGCCCATGTGGAACCCGGCGAGCGCCACCTCGCTCGTCCCCGTCAGGAACAGCTCGTCGGCGGGCAGGTAGTAGACCTCGTCGGCGTGCTCGCCGAGGAAGCCGGTGCCGTCCATGGTCTCGGGCCGCACGAGGGTCGGGGTGATCAGCGGCGTGAAGCCGGCGGCGAGCGCGCGGTCGAGCGCGAGGTTCATCAGCGCGATCTCGAGCCGGGCGCCGATGCCGGTGAGGAAGTAGAAGCGAGCTCCGGAGACCTTGGCGCCGCGGGCGAGGTCGAAGACCTTCAGCGTCTCGCCGAGCTCGACGTGGTCGCGCGGCTCGAAGCCGAACGAGGGCTTGGTGCCGACCTCGCGCAGGGTGACGAAGTTCTCCTCCCCACCCGAGGGCACGCCGTCGACGACGATGTTCTGGATGCGGCGGGCCGACTCCGTGAACGCCGCCTCCGCATCCGTCGCCCGCTGCTGCGCGGCCTTCACCGAGGCGGCGAGCTCCTGGGCCTGCGCCACGAGGGCCTTCTTCTCGTCTTTGGGGGCGGCCGCGACGGTCTTGCCGAAGGCGTTCTGCTCGGCCCGCAGCGTCTCGAACTCGGTCAGTGCGGCCCGGCGCTCCAGGTCGGCCGCGAGGGCGGTGTCGACGAGCTCTACGGATGCTCCCCGCGCACGCTGCGAGGCTCGGACGACATCGGGGGCTTCACGCAAGAGAACGGGATCGATCACGCCAGCCAGTCTACGGGCCGCCCCCGACGCCGGGCGGCGGGGAGGAGAGCGCAGACGCCGGGCGGCGGGAGGAGAGCGCAGACGCCGGGCGGCGGGAGCACGACGCTCCCGCACGGTACGGTGATCCCGTGGCACGGGAAGCGGAGACGCGCACACCCCCGCGGGCGGCGATCGTGGTGAATCCGGTCAAGGTCGACGCGGCGAAGCTGCGCGGGCTCGTCGAGGCGGCCGAGACGGCGGCGGGCTGGGGCCCGACGCTGTGGTTCGAGACGACCGCCCACGAGGCCGGCGGCGAGGCGACGACGACCGCGGTGGCACTGGGGGCCGCGGTCGTGATGGCGGCCGGCGGCGATGGCACCGTGCGCGCCGTGGCCGAGGCGCTGCGCGACACCGGGGTGCCGCTCGGCCTGCTCCCGGTGGGCACGGGCAACCTGCTGGCCCGCAACCTCGAGCTGAACCTCACCAACGTCGAGCTCGCGGTGACCACCGCCTTCACCGGCTACGACCGCGCGATCGACCTCGGCGTGATCGCCGCCACCCGCGGCGACGGCACGGTCGACGAGCACGTCTTCCTCGTGATGGCGGGCCTCGGGCTCGACGCGAAGATGATCGCCAAGACCAACAAGGCGCTGAAGAAGCGGGTCGGCTGGCTCGCCTACGTCGACGGCATCGGCCGCGCGCTGCCCGAGCTGAAGCCGGTGAAGCTGCGTTTCCGGATGGACGGCTCGGCCTGGCGCTCGACCTCCGCGCACACGGTCATCGTGGGCAACTGCGGGCTGCTGCCCGGCGGGCTGCTGCTCATCCCGAACGCCGAGCCCGACGACGGCCTGCTCGACATCGTCGCGCTGCGCCCCGAGGGGCCGTTCGGCTGGCTGAAGGTCTGGAACAAGATCGCCTTCGAGAACGGCGTGCTGCGCAAGTCGGCGGCGGGCCGGCGCATCATCGACCTCAACCACGACGTGCGCTCGGTCACCTACGCGAAGGGCCGCGACTTCGAGCTGCGGCTCGAGACCGAGGAGGAGATCCAGCTCGACGGCGACGAGTGGGGCACCGCGCGGGCCGTGCGCAGCCGGGTGGCTCCGGCGGCGCTGCTCGTGCGGGTTCCGGCGGTCGCCCCGGCCGTCACCGCCGCGGCGGTCGAGGCGCCCGACGCGGTGCGGCAGCCCTAGTCGAGACGCTTGCCCGGCGGTCCGGGTCGGCCAACGGCGAGCGATCGCGGGTGCGGCGAGCGGATGCTCAGCGAGCCCGGCGCGGACGGGTGCGCCCCGGCGCCACCGTCTTCTTGCGCGACGCCTTCGCCTTGGCCTCGGCCGCCCGGGCCTCGGCGGCGCGCGCCTTCGCCTTGGCGGTCGCCTTCTGCTTGACGGGGGGCTCCGTGGATCCGGCCGCCCGCGACGTGTTGGCGGTGCGCCCCCGCACGACGCCCACGAACTCTTCGACGAGGGCCGCCCGCTCGGCCGGCAGGTCGGTGCGCCAGACCAACGCGACCGTGGTCGACGGGGCGCCGGTGACGGGGCGGGAGTCGACGTCCTTCCGCGCCCAGAGGCGGGCGAGGGACTTCGGCAGCAGCACGGCGCCGACGCCCGCGGCGACGAGGGCGATCGCGTCGGGGCCGCCGGTGGGCGTGGCGGCGGGGGCGTGCATCCGCTCGCCGAGCATCGCCTCGAGCTCGTCCAGCGCGATCTCGTCGACCGCGGTGACCTCGTGGTCGGCGGGCACGACGACGACCGGTAGCTCCTCGTAGAGGGGGATCGCGTGCACGCCCTCGGTGCGCACGGGCAGCCGCGCGATCACGACGTCGGCGGGCCCGGAGGCCGCATCGTCGTCGGCCGGGGCCGCGTCGTCGTCGGGCGAGACCGCGGCACGCGCACCCGGAGCCTCGAAGAGCACCGCCAGATCGTCGGTCGACCCCAGCGCGACGGTGTCGAGCGGCAGCAGCTCGAGCCGCTCGCCGGGGAAGCGCTCGCCCCAGATGCGCACCCACTTCGACGGGGTGACGCCGGGCACGAAGGCGACTCGGAGGACCATGGCGCCCCCTTTCGTCGAGCCCGCCCAGGATACGCTGTGCAGATGAGCCCCTCCAAGACGCCGCAGACCATGAAGCCGGCGACCGCCGCGAAGAAGCTCGGCATCTACCTGCCCGCGGCCCCCGCGGAGCTGCAGGAGGCGCCGATGACGCGCGAGACCCTGAACGAGCTGCTGCAGTCCCCGCCCGAGTGGCTCGTCGAGCTGCGCCTGAACGGCCCCCACCCGCGCGACGTGGTGGCGCGCAAGCTCGGCGTCTCGATCTCGGGCCTCGCCCGCGCCGGGGTGACGGATGCGCTGACCACCGCCCAGATCAAGGAACTCCTCGAGGCGCCGCCCGAGTGGCTGGTCACCGAGCGGCGCATCCAGGCGGAGGTGCGGGAGGAGAACCACCGCGTGAACGACATCAAGGCGGGTAGAGCGGCGCTGGCCGACACCGCCGAGTGACCGACATCGAGCTCGCCTCGATCCCGGGCGGCACGCTGCAGCTCGTGGATGCGCGGCGGAACCTACGCCGCACCGAGCAGCTCGAGCCCTTCGAGATCGGCGTCTACCCCGTCACCGAGGCGCTCGTCGCCGAGCTGATCGGCGTCACCGCCGAGCATCCGCGTCGCCCGGCCGTCGAGCTGAGCTGGCTCCGCGCCGTGCGCCTGTGCAACGCCGCCTCGGAGTGGGAGGGCCTCGACCTCGCCTACGGGGTCGACGGGGAGGACGTGGTCTGGCACCGCGACTCCGAGGGCTACCGGCTGCCGAGCGAGGCCGAGTGGGAGTTCGCCTGCCGCGCCGGCTCGACCGGGCCGGTCTACGGTCCGCTGGCGGAGGTCGCATGGTCGGCCGCCGACGGGGTGCGTTCTCCGCAGGACGTCGGGGCACGGCATCCGAACCTCTTCGGGCTCTTCGACGCGCTCGGCAACGTCTCGGAGTGGTGCTTCGACCTGCTCGACCCCGACGACGACCCCTCGCGGGGCGCCCGGGTGTTCCGCGGCGGCGGCTTCGCCGACGACGTGTGGAACGTGCGGGCCGACGTGCGACGCGGTGCCGGGCCCCGCTCGACGCACGACGACGTGGGCCTGCGACTCGCCCGATCGGCTGAGTAGCACCCTCATTCTCTGGCGGGTCGGCGGCCCCGGGCGTACGGTTCGAGCATGAGCGTGCCCACGGTGAGCCTGGACCGATACACGGATGTGCGACCGGAGCTCGCCGATTGGATGCGCGAGCAGCGCTGGTACGCCTCCTCCGAGCAGAGCCCCGCGCTGACCCGCGTCGGCGTCTGGACGTTGACCGACCACAAGCACCAGGTGGGCCTCGAGGTGCACCTGCTGCTCGACGCGTCGGGCCCGGCACCGGTGCTGTACCAGGTGCCGCTGTCGTTCCGCTCGGCACCGCTGCTCGGCGGCGAGCGCGCCCTCGTGGAGCGCGTCGACGGCCCGAGCGGCTCGGTCTACGTCTACGACGCCCCGCACGACCCCGCCTTCACGCGGGCCCTGCTCGCGCTGATGCTCGACGACGAGGTGACCGCAGGCGAGTCGCCCGACGGCACCGAGGCCGAGGGGCACCACGCGCTGACGAGCCCCGAGATCCGCGTCACCGACTCCCGCGTGCTGCGCGGCGAGCAGTCGAACACCTCGATCATCTTCGATCTCGTGCACCTGAACGGGAAGCCGGCGCAGCCGGTGATCTGCAAGCTGTTCCGCGTGCTGAGCGACGGGCAGAATCCCGACGTGGTGGTGCAGTCGGCGCTGAGCGATGCCGGTTCGCGCCTCGTGCCGCGCGCCGTGGGGTCGGTCTCGGGGTCGTGGAACGATCCCCGGGTGGAGGGCGGGCGGGCATCCGGCCACCTGGCCTTCGCGCAGGAGTTCATCCCCGAGGTGGAGGACGCGTGGCGCGTGGCCCTGCGCTCGGCCGAGGCCGGCGAGTCGTTCGAGCAGCTCGCCCGCGCGCTCGGCGAGGCGACGGCGCAGGTGCACAGCGAGCTGGCGCGGCTGTTCCCGGTGCGCGAGGCGTCCGACACCGACCGCGGCGCCATCGTGGCGAGCTTCCGCGACCGGGCGGCGCAGGCGCTCGTGGAGGTGCCTGCACTGGCCTCGCAGGCGAGTGCGGTCGACGAGGTGTTCGCGGCGGCGGCCGAGGCGTCGTGGCCGGCGTTCCAGCGCATCCACGGGGACTACCACCTCGGGCAGGTGCTGGCCGTGCCGGGGCGCGGCTGGGTGCTGCTCGACTTCGAGGGCGAGCCGCTGCGGCCGCTCGCCGAGCGCAGCGAACCCGACGTGACCCTGCGCGACGTGGCCGGCATGCTGCGCTCGTTCGACTACGTGGCGGGCACGCTCGCGCAGTCCGACCACGCCGAGGCGGCTCGGGCCTGGGCGCACGAGGCGCGGGACGCGTTCATCGACGGCTACGTCTCGCGCTCGGGGCTCGACCTGCGGGCGCAGCGGGTGCTGCTCGACGCGTTCGAGCTCGACAAGGCGCTCTACGAGGTCAGCTACGAGGCGCGCAACCGGCCCGACTGGGTCTCGATCCCGGTGAACGCGATCGAGCGCCTGGCGAACAGGCCGCGCTAGGCGGTCGGCTCTCCGCTGATCAGGCCCCGCAGCCAGTCGCGGGCCTCGATGAAGACCTCGTCGTCGTAGCGGTCGACGTACTCGACCGGAGCCTGGTCGGCCCGCGGGTACGAGCCCAGGAAGATCACACGGGGGCTGAACCGGCGGACGCCCAGCAGCGCATCCGCCACCCGCTCGTCGGTGATGTGCCCGTCGGCGTCGATCACGAACCGGTAGCGCCCGAGGGCGTCACCGATCGGGCGCGACTGCAGCAGCGACAGGTTCACCCCGCGCGTCGAGAACTGCTCGAGCAGCTCGAGCAGGGCACCGGAGCCGTCCTCGGGGAGCTCGGCGATGATGCTCGTCTTGTCGGCCCCCGTCGGCGCCGGCAGCACCGTGCTGCGCGACACGAGCACGAAGCGCGTCACCGCGTTGGCGTTGTCGGCGATGTCCTCGGCGAGCACCTCGAGCTCGTGGTGCTGCACGATCTGCGGCGGCGCCACGGCCGCGTCGGCGAGGTCGTTCTCGAACAGCGCCAGCGCCGAGGCCACGTTCGACGTCGAGGGGATGTGCCCGTGCGTCGGCAGGTTCGCGTCGAGCCAGTTGCGGGTCTGCGCGTAGGCGACCGGATGCGCGTTCACGACCCGCACGTCCTCCAGCCGCGTGCCGGGCCGGGCCACGAGCACGAACTGCACCCGCACGAGGTACTCCCCCACGATCCTGAGGTTCGGGATGTTCGCCAGCGCATCGAGCGTCGACGTGACCCCGCCCTCGATGGAGTTCTCGATCGCGATCATCGCGGCGACGCTGCGCCCCGAGACGACGTCGTCGAACGCCTCGCCCACGTTGTTGACCGAGCGCCACTCCTTGCCCCGCGCCTCGGGCACCTGCGCGAGCGCGGCCTCGGTGAAGGTTCCCGAGGGGCCGAGGTAGCTGTACGTCTCCGACATGCCCCGAGCCTATCGACCGGCGATGGCACGGGCGGGCGGCGGGTGCCAGACTTGGGGCATGTTCGAACGCGCCGGCACTGTGGCCCTCCCCGAAGACCTGATCGACGTCGACGCGCTCGTGCGCGCCTACTACGAGCTGCACCCCGACGTGAACGATCCCGAGCAGAAGGTGGCGTTCGGCACGAGCGGGCACCGCGGCTCGAGCTTCAACACGGCCTTCAACGAGGACCACATCGCCGCGATCACGCAGGCGATCGTCGAGTACCGCGCCGACCAGGGCATCACCGGGCCGCTGTTCCTCGGCCGCGACACCCACGGCCTCTCCAAGCCGGCCGAGGACACCGCCCTCGAGGTGCTCGCCGCCAACGGCGTCACGGTCTGGACCGACTCGCGCGACAGCTGGACGCCGACGCCCGCCGTCTCGCACGCGATCCTCGCCTACAACCGCGCGGGCCACGACGACCAGGCCGACGGCATCGTCGTCACCCCGAGCCACAACCCGCCGGCTGACGGCGGCTTCAAGTACAACCCCCCGCACGGCGGGCCGGCCGACTCCGACGCCACCGGCTGGATCGCGAACCGCGCCAACGAGCTGATCGCCGGCGGCCTCGCCGACGTGAAGCGCGTGGGCCGCGGTGAGGGCGCGCCGACCGGCACCTACGACTTCCGCGAGCACTACGTGGCCGACCTGGTGAACGTGATCGACCTCGACGCGATCCAGAAGTCGGGCATCCACATCGGCGCCGACCCGCTGGGCGGCGCGAGCGTCGAGTACTGGGAGCTCATCCGCGACCGCTACAGCCTGAACATGGACGTCGTGAACGAGACCGTCGACCCGCAGTGGGCCTTCATGACGCTCGACTGGGACGGCAAGATCCGCATGGACTGCTCGAGCCCCTACGCCATGGCCTCCCTCGTCGCGAGCCGCGACACGTACGACATCGCGACCGGCAACGACGCGGATGCCGACCGGCACGGCGTGGTCACCCCCGACGCCGGCATCATGAACCCGAACCACTACCTGGCCGTCGCCATCCAGTACCTGTACTCGCGGCGCGAGGGCTGGCAGCCGGATGCGGCGATCGGCAAGACCCTCGTCTCCAGCTCCATGATCGACCGGGTCGCGGGCTCGCTCGGCCGCACCCTCTGGGAGGTGCCGGTCGGCTTCAAGTGGTTCGTGCCCGGCCTGATCGACGGCTCGGTCGCGTTCGGCGGCGAGGAGTCGGCCGGAGCGTCGTTCCTGCGCTTCGACGGCACCGTCTGGACCACCGACAAGGACGGCATCCTGCTGGCCCTGCTCGCCTCCGAGATCCTGGCCGTCACCGGCAAGACGCCGTCGCAGCTCTACGCCGAGCTCACCTCGGAGTTCGGCTCGCCGGTCTACGAGCGCGTCGACGCGGCGGCCAGCAAGGCGCAGAAGGCGGCCCTCGGCAAGCTCGACGGCGACGCCATCACGGCCACCGAGCTCGCCGGAGACCCGATCGTCGCGAAGCTCTCGCACGCCCCGGGCAACGGCGCGGCGGTCGGCGGCGTCAAGGTCGTCACCGACAACGCCTGGTTCGCGGCCCGTCCCTCGGGCACCGAGGACGTCTACAAGATCTACGCCGAGAGCTTCGTGGGCGAGGAGCACCTCCGCCGCGTGCAGGCCGAGGCGAAGCTCATCGTCGACGCCGCCCTCGGCGCCTAGCCGCCGCGGCCCCGCTCGGCTCGGTCTAGGGCAGGAGCGGGGCGAGGAAGGCGCGGAGCGCCGTCGTCGTCTCGGCGGCGGTGAGGCCGCCGTCGGCGCGCAGGATGCGCCACGTGGTCGCGTCGCAGACGGCGACGATCTGGGCGAGGCGCAGGCGCTGCGTCGCGCCGTCGAGCGAGGGGTCGAGGTGCTGCTCGAAGGTGCGGCGGCACCAGTCCACGTGGTAGGCCCGACCCCGCGCCGCGAGGTCGACGAGCCCGGGCACGAGCGGCGCCTCCGAGTAGGTCTTCAGGATGAGCGCGCCGTAGACCTCGTAGTGCTCCACCAGCGCCGCCACCGTGGCGTCGACGGACGGCCGGGCGGCGGCCTCCCGGTCGGCGGCGATCCGCCCGAGCTCGCGCTCCACCACGGTCGACATCAGCCCGGGCTTGCCCCCGAAGCGCCGGATCACGGTCTGCACGGCCACCCCCGCGTCGGCGGCGACGTCGTCGAGGCGGATGCGCTCGTAGGGCGTGTCGGCGAAGCGGGTCAGCATCGCATCCACGATGCGCTCGCCCGTCGCCTCGGCCGACTCGGCCCGCACCGACATGCGGTACTCGCGGGGCCTCCCGCCCGGGTCGCGCGCTTTCATGTGACCCAGGCTAACGCCTGACCGGCGCGCCCGGCGCCGTCAGCCCCTAGGCGATCGACCAGAAGTGCGCGGTGCCCCCCGGCTTCTCGACCGTGATCGCGGTGTCGAGGTCGCGGTACTGCGCGTCGAGCGTGTGACCGACCATCTTGATCGCGATGGTGCCGTCGAGGTTCGGCGTCACCTTCGAGACGATCATCGTGTGGTCGACCCCGTTGTCGTTCTGCGGATCCCAGTCGAACATCACGACGTCGCCGATCTTCACCTGGTCGCGCTGCGTGATCTCGAGCCGCGTGGTGTCCGGGCGGGAGGCGTAGTAGGCGTCCATCTGGTTGCCGCGGATCCAGCTGTAGCTGTAGTCGCCCGTGGTCGCGTAGTCGCTGTACCAGTTCTCGTCCTGCACCCAGCCGCGTGCGAGCATCGCCTGGTTGACGAAGTTGCCGCAGTCGTTGTCGGGGAACTGGCCCCACTCGGCCAGGTTGTAGTCCTTCCAGTAGGTGAAGGCGTAGTTCATCTGGCTGTCGACCGGGGTCTGCACCTCGTAGCCGAAGCCGCCGTCGAGCACGACCTCCGAGCCGTCCTCGAGCGCGACGGTCACGGGCACGGCGGCCACGGCGAAGTCGACGGATGCGGGGGTCACCACGGTCAGCGTCCGGTCGTCGACGACGGTGAAGGCGGGCGCCGCCTCGGTGCCGAAACGCACCGCGGAGACCGGCGAGTCCCCGTCGAAGCCCGACCCCTGCACGGTCACTTCGGCACCGCCCGCGAGGCTGCCGGTGGCGGGCGAGACCGCCTCGAGGGCCACCCGCACGTCGGCGGCGGCGGAGTCGGCGGAACCGCTGCCGGCGGCGCCGGCCGAACCTCCCGCCGCGCATCCGGTCAGGGCGAGCGAGGCGACGGCGAGGGCGGAGACGAGGAGGGTGAGCGGGCGGCGGGACGGGCGCGCGGAAGGACGTCGGGTACTGCTTCGGGGCATGAGGTCCATGGCAACACATCTTCATTTGTGTCCCCTATGAGGGGGACGGGCTTGACAGCGCGAGGACTCCCTGTCAACCCGGTGGGGGGATGCGGCCGGGCGGGAGATCGTGGAAGCACGACGACCGGAAGGCAGACGCAATGGGACGCCCCTAGGCCCTCATCCTCGGCTTCATCCTGATCTCGCACGGCGGGGTGGGGCTGTTCATCGAGGGCGAGCACATCCTCGGCATCTTCAACACCGACTTCGCGATCGACCTGGTCTACCTCGCCTGCGCGGTCGCGCTGCTGGCCGTGGGCTTCGGGCACGACAACGCCCGGGCCATGCGTCTCGTGCTGGCCGTCGTCGGGGTGGTGCTCGGCGGGCTGGGCCTCGCCTCCCTCGCCGACGACACGGTGTTCGGGATGCTCCCCACGGGCCTCACCGTCTTCGACATCATCATCCTGCTGACCGCCGGCGGCGGCGCCCTGGTCTCGGCCGTCGCCCCGCGCACCGCGGCCCCCCTCCTCTCGGACGGCGTCGCCGTAATCGGCTGACCCCGCCCTCGCCCTCGCCCTCCCGCCCTCCGCTCCCCCGGCTCGGGTCGCGCAAAAGGCCCTCGAGCGCCGAACGAAGGGCCCTTTGCGCGACCCCGGCTGCGCGATCAGGGTGGGGTTGAGGGTCGGGGGGGGCGCGCGGGCTCGGGACAGTGTTTTCGCCCAGGCTCCTTGACGTGGGGCGAAGTCGCGCTTACGCTCCTGGTAATCCCAAGAGAGCGCTCTCACAGCACGCACGGTCGCGTGATAGAGCGCTCTCATAGACACGCACAAAGGAGTGACCGTGAGTCTTTCACGACGCACAAAAGCCGTAGCCGCCGTCGCGGGCGCGGCCGCCATCGCCCTTCTCGCCACCGGCTGCTCGGCCGGCGACTCGAGCTCGTCGGGAGGCTCCGGCGACAAGGTCGAGCTGACCGTCACGACGTTCGGCACGATGGGCTACGACGACCTCTACGCGCAGTACGAGGCCGACCACCCGAACATCACCATCAAGCCCACCAACATCGACACCGGCGACAACGCCAAGACCGACTGGCAGACCAAGGCCGCCGCCGGCGCCGGACTGCCCGACGTGCAGGCCGTCGAGGAGGGCTGGCTGAGCGCCGTCATGCAGGTCTCCGACCAGTTCAACGACCTCAGCGACTACGGAGCCGACGAGATCAAGGACCGCTGGGTCGACTGGAAGCTCGCCCAGGCCACCGACAAGGACGGCCGCCTGATCGGCTACGGCTCGGACATCGGCCCCGAAGGCCTCTGCTACAACCGCACCGCCTTCGAGGCGGCCGGCCTGCCCACCGACCGCGAGGAGGTCGCCACGCTCTTCGGCGGCGACGACGCCACGTGGGACAAGTACTTCGAGGTCGGCCAGCAGTACAAGGCGGCCACCGGCAAGGCGTTCTACGACCAGTCCGGCTTCCTCTGGAACGCCATGGTGAACCAGCAGCCCGAGGGCTACTACACCAAGGACGGCGAGCTGAACGTCGACGGCAACAAGGATCTCCAGAAGCTCTGGACGACCCTCTCCGCCGCCACCGAGTCGGGCCTGTCGGCCAACCAGACCGCCTGGGACTGGGGCAAGGGCAAGGCCTTCACCGACCAGACCTTCGCGACCTTCGTCTGCCCGGGCTGGATGCTCGGCGTGGTGAAGGGCCAGGTCACCGCCGCGGGCGGCGACGCCACCACCGGCTGGGACTTCGCCAACGTCTTCCCCGGCGGCGCGGCCAACTGGGGCGGCAGCTTCCTGACCGTGCCCACGCAGTCCAAGCACCCGAAGGAGGCCGCCGAGCTGGCCGCCTATCTCACCGACGCGAAGTCGCAGGCCGCCGCCTTCGGCGTCGCCGGCACCTTCCCGAGCGTGACCGCCGCCCAGACCGACCCCGCCGTGACGGGCACGAACGAGCTGTCGACGTTCTTCAACGACGCCCCCATCGGTGAGATCCTCGCCCAGCGCGCCGACGGCGTCGTCGCCCAGTACAAGGGCCCGGACGACTCGGTCATCCAGTCGCAGGTCTTCGGACCCGCGATCCAGCAGATCGACTCGGGCAAGGCCGACGGCGCCGCCGCCTGGGACAACGCGCTCGAGCTGCTGAACCAGCTCGTCGTCAACAAGTAGCACCCCGGGGGTGGGCGGCTGACGCCGCCCACCCCTCTCCTTTCCCTGCCGCAGCCACCAGGAAGCCCTCATGACCGCCACCCTCACGCCGCCGACGTCGGACACGACGCCGCACGAGCCCTACCGCCCGAAGCAGCGCACCCCCTTCGCGTACTGGCGCAGCCGCTTCGACGTGAAGGCCTCCCCCTACCTCTACATCGCACCGTTCTTCGTGCTGTTCGGCCTGGTCGGGCTGTTCCCCCTCGTCTACACCTTCGTCGTGTCGCTGAACGAGTGGAACCTGCTGTCGGGCCCCGCCGGCTTCGTCGGCCTCGACAACTACGTCGCCGAGCTGACCGACCCCTTCTTCTGGAACTCGCTCTTCAACACGGTGAGCATCTTCCTGCTCTCGGCCATCCCGCAGCTGGTCGGCGCGGTGCTGATCGCCGCGGTGCTCGACCAGAACATCCGCGCCAAGACCTTCTGGCGGATGAGCGTGCTCATCCCCTACGTCGTCACCCCGGTCGCCGTGACGCTCATCTTCTCCAGCGCCTTCGACGAGAAGTACGGCCTGATCAACAACGTGCTGCAGACCCTCTCGATCGACCCCGTGATGTGGAAGACCGAGACGCTGCCCTCCCACGTCGCCATCGCCTCGATGGTCAACTGGCGCTGGACGGGGTACAACGCCCTGATCCTGCTCGCCGCCATGCAGGCCGTGCCGCGCGACATCTACGAGTCCGCCGCGCTGGACGGCGCCGGACCGATCAGGCGCTTCTTCTCGATGACCCTGCCGAGCATCCGCCCGACCATGATCTTCGTGGTCATCACCGCCACGGTCGGTGGCCTGCAGATCTTCACCGAGCCCAAGCTGTTCAACCCCACCACCGCCACCCCGGGCGGGCCGCAGCGGCAGTACCAGACCACGGTGCTCTACCTCTGGGACCTCGCGTTCAACCGGCAGAACTTCGGCAAGGCCTCGGCGGTCGCGTGGCTGCTGTTCCTCATCATCGTGCTGTTCGGGGTGCTGAACTTCCTGATCTCGCGGCGGATCGCCTCGGTCGAGAGCCGGTTCATCGCGAAGAAGGCCATCAAGAAGGGAAAGCGCTCGTGACCACGACCACCATCGCCCGGCGCCGCAAGCCGCTCGGCATCGACAAGCGGCCCGGGTTCCTCACCTACGGCCTGCTGATCGTCTTCTTCGTCGCCGGCACCTATCCCCTCTACTGGTCGTTCATCGCCGGCACCAGCCCGAGCTCGGTGCTCACCGAGACCTGGCCGCCGCTCCTGCCCGGCGGGCAGTTCTGGCAGAACGTCGGCGAGGTGATGAACACGGTGCCGTTCTGGACGTCGCTGCTGAACAGCATCATCGTCTCGAGCGTCATCACCGTGTCGGTCGTGCTGTTCTCGACGCTGGCCGGGTACTCCTTCGCGAAGCTGAAGTTCCGCGGCCGCGAGGGGCTGCTCGTCTTCGTCATCGCGACCCTCGCGGTGCCCACCCAGCTCGGCATCATCCCCCTGTTCATGGTGATGAAGCAGTTCGGCTGGACCGGCACCCTCGGCGCCGTGATCGTGCCCACCCTGGTGACCGCCTTCGGCGTGTTCTTCATGCGGCAGTACCTGGTCGACGTCATCCCCGACGAGCTGATCGAGGCCGCCCGGGTCGACGGCGCGAGCATGCTGAGCACGTTCTGGCACGTCGGCATCCCGGCCGCGCGCCCGGCGATGGCCATCCTCGGGCTGTTCACGTTCATGACCGCGTGGACCGACTACCTCTGGCCACTGCTCGTCGTGCCGCAGAACCCGACGCTGCAGGTGGCGCTGAGTCAGCTGCAGTCGGCCAAGTACGTCGACTACTCGATCGTGCTGACCGGTGCGGTGCTCGCCACCCTCCCGCTGCTGCTGCTGTTCGTGCTGGCCGGCAAGCAGCTCGTCTCCGGCATCATGGCGGGCGCGGTCAAGGGCTGAGCCGAGCTCTACACTGGAGTTCGTCAGACCCTGAGGAGGCCCCGTGAGCGAGATGTCGTCGGGGCGTGGGCGGGACGCGCATCCGGCCCCCACGCTCGAGATGGTGGCGGCCGCCGCCGGGGTGTCGCGGGCGACCGTCTCGCGGGTGGTGAACGCGGCTCCCAATGTGTCGGATGCGATCGCCGAAGCCGTGAACGAGGCCATCCTCAAGCTCAACTACGTTCCGAACCGCGCGGCACGGTCGCTCGTCAGCCGGCGCACCCAGGTGATCGCGCTGGTGGTGCCGGAGACGACGGCCAAGCTGTTCAGCGACCCGTTCTTCGCCACGGTCGTGCAGGGTGTGGCGCTGTATCTGTCGGACACCGACTTCACGCTGAACATGCTGATCGCGTCGGAGATGCGCTCGGAGAAGACGCGGCGCTACCTGCTCGGCGGCAACGCCGACGGGGCGCTCGTGGTCTCGCACCACGAGGGCGACCACTCCTACGACCGGCTCGACCTGTCGCTGCCGATCGTCTACGGCGGGCGTCCGCTGCTCGAGAGCGAGAGCGAGAGCTACTTCGTCGACGTCGACAACGTGGCGGGCGCGGCCGAGGCGACGGCCCACCTCGTCTCGACCGGCCGCCGGTGCATCGCGACGATCGCCGGCCCCCAGGACATGCCCCCCGGCTTCGACCGCCTGCGCGGCTGGCGACGGGCGATGGAGGAGGCGCGGCTGCCCGCCACGCTCGTCGAGTACGGCGACTTCACGCCCGACTCGGGGGCCGAGGCCATGCGCCGGCTGCTCGACCGCGGCGAGCCGATCGACGGGCTGTTCGCGGCGAACGACCAGATGGCGGCGGGGGCGTACTCGGTCATCCTCGAGCGGGGGCTGCGCATCCCGCACGACATCGCGGTCGCCGGCTTCGACAACAACTACTTCGGGTCGACCGCGGTGCCGGCGCTGACGACGATCGACCAGCCGTCGCTCGAGCTGGGGCGCGCGATGGCCGAGGTGCTGGTGCGGCGCATCGAGGGCAAGCCGGTCGACCGGGTCACGATCATGCCGACGCGGCTGATCGTGCGGGCCTCGACGGCGCCCCGCGACGCCTAGCCTCTCGACCCTCCCGGTCACGCCCTCCTGTCGACCGCGGGGGTCGTCAGCAGATGCTGAGGAGAGCGGCCCGGTCAGTCAGCGCGGAGGTTCCGCCGACGAGGGTCACGGCTGACGTGGGAACCGCCGCGAGCCGGTCGGCGACGCGGGTGGGGACGCAGCTCGGCGGCACCACGAACAGCGGCGCACCGCCGAGCGCGGCGAGCACTCCGCCCGAGAGCGCATCGGGGAACTGCACCCCCGACGCCAGGTAGACGTGATCGGGTGAGGGGAACGCCGCTTCGTTCACCGCGGCCGACGTGGCGAACCGGTCGGCTCCCGCGAGTCGTTCGACGCCGCCGCTCGTCGCCAGGTCGGCGGCGATGCCCGCGGTCACGCCCACCGGTCCGCCGACGATGGTGAACCGGGACGCCCCCATGTCCGTCAGGAGCGAAGTCGTCGTCGCGTCGAGGTGGGCGGCCGCGCCCGGCACGATGAGGAGGGGCGCGTCGACGGAATGGGCGGCGGAGGCGGCCGAGAGGGCGTCGGGGAACGATGCGCCGCTGGCGACGAAGACGTGCTCGGCACCCTCGGGCCAGGTGTCGTGGATGACCGCCCGGGCGGTCGCGTAGCGGTCGGCGCCGCTCAGCACGACCACCGGCACACCGAGGGCCTTCAGGGCGGAGACGGCCGCCGGCGCGACGGAGGCCGGGCCGCCCACGACGACGATGCGCTTGGGCTGCAGGCGCTTCAGCTCGGAGAGCACCTGGGAGGGGATCGAGCCGCGGGGGGTCAGCAGGAGCGGGCCGCCTCGCTCGGCGGCCGCCGTCGAGGCGCTGAGCGCATCCGCGAACCCCTCGCCGGACACGACGTAGGCGACCGGTGCCCCCTGGGGGAACATCGTCGTCGACACGGCCACGGACGTCGAGTACCGGTCGGCGCCCGCGATGCGGTCGACGGCGGGGTGCCACCCGATCGTGGCAAGGTCGATGATGCCGAGGGCGGTGCCGAGCGTGGAGTAGACGGTCCTGCCGTCCGGTGAGGCCTCGGGGAGGGCTCCGACACCGGGTACGCGAGCCTGGACGGCGCCGGTCGCCGGGTCGATGACGTAGAGCGTGTCGCCGACGTTCCGCCCGGCCTCGTCGACGGCGACGACCAGCCTCCCGTCGCTCACGAAGCTCGGACCGGCGGGCCGGGAGTACTGCGGCATCACGACCGAGTGCACCTCGAGGGACACGGTGTCGACGACGGTGATGGCCGAGCCGACGTCCGACGTCGCGACCGCGGTCGCGCCGTCGGCGGAGATGGCGATGGACTGCTGGTCAGCGGGCGCGTCCGCCAGTCCGCGGCTCGTCATCGAGGGGATGTCGATCACCTCGAGGCGGGTTCCCGGCAGACCTCGGGACCAGCCACCGACGACTGCGGTGCGGCCATCGGCTGCGAGCCTCAGCGCCGTGGCCTGCTCGCCGAGCAGGAGGAACCGACGGGGCTCTCCGGACGCGATGTCCCACTCGATGAGCCGGCTGACGTCGCCGTCGGGCACCACCTCGTAGACCGTGCGGAAGTCGGGTGAGTACGCGGCGCCCCAGCTGTCGTAGAGGTTCCACAGGGGGCGCTCGGTCAGGGCACCACCCGGACGGAGGTCGAGCGTGCCGACCGCGTCGTAGTACGCCCAGTCGCCGTCCTTCCCTCCCCGGTAGACCATGTTCAGGATCGTGCCGTCGGCGCTCACCGACAGCTTCTTGAACTCGGCGTTCCGCATCGGGACGGTGCGGACGATGCGTCTGCTCGCCGTGTCGATCTGGACGATCGCGCCGGCCGCCCTCCCGGACGGCTCCGAGACCCAGAGACCCTCGTCGGTGCCGACGTACAGGTTTTTGCCGTCGGGCGAGAGGGCCATGGTGCGCGGGATGTGGGGCACGATCAGGCGGCCTGTCACCGTGCGCGACCGGGTGTCGAAGATCACCACGTCCTCGGACTGCGTGAGGGAGTAGACCGTCGCGCCGTCGGGCGAGACGATCCGGGTGGTGAGGGGGTACGGCGTCCCGAGGGGGACGGAGAGTCCGGGCGACGACAGCGGCGGCAGCCCCGGGACCGCAGCACCCGCATCGGAGGCGGCGAGCTCGGCCGGTTCGGTCGTTTCGACGTCCTCGGTCGCCGAGGCGACGCCGGTCGGGATCACTCCGGCCAGCATCGCCACGACGAGCGCCAGAACGACGGCGCCCCCGCGCCCTGTGATTCGCATGGCTTCACCGTAGTGGTTTGGCGTCGTGGCCCGGGACTACGCGGCGGAATCCGTCCCGCCGGGGCCGAGGAGGGCGCGGAAGGTGGCGCGGAGGGGGGCGGCGAGGTCGGTGCGGGTGGCCGAGGCGAGGGGTTCGGCCGCCGCCGCGCTGCGGAGCATGACCGCGCCGAGGAGGGTCGAGATGGCGAGCTGCGCGCGCAGGAGGACGGGCGCGGTGGCGGGGTCGTCCTCGCGCCAGCCGGCGGCGGCCGCGAGACGGCGCGTGAAGTGCTCGAGGGTGCGGCGCCGGATGCGGTCGGCGTTCTCGTCACCGGAGGAGCGCAGGAGGAGCAGGAGCTGCAGGGGGTCGTCGCCATCCGGTGCGTTGACGACGTGCAGCACGAGCCGGTCGATCACCGCTTCGAGATCGGATGCGCGGGCCGGCGTCTGCGTGTCGAGCTCGTCGGAGGTGCGGGCCATGCACGCCTCGAACAGGCCCTCCTTCGAGACGAAGTAGCGGTTGATCAGGGCCACGTTCACGCCCGCGTCGGCCGCGATGGCGCGCACGGTCGTGGCGCGGTAGCCGTCGGTCGCGAAGCGGCGGCGGGCGGCGCGCACGAGCGCGCGGCGCGTCACCGCGGCGTCGCGGCCCGACCGGATCAGTTCGTCGTCGATGCTCATGCCCGAGCCACTGTACCGGCTCCGGCCGGCGTGTAAACAGAAGTTGACTTAGAGCAACGACAGGACGATACTTCTCAAGTCAGCACTTGCTTACATACCCGAGGAGCGCCATGTCCACCACCACCCGGAGCCCGATCACGGGATCCGTGCCCACCGCCGGTGCCGCCCGCGGACGGGGCACGGCGATCATCCTGTTCCTCTCGCTCGGCGGCCTCTCGTTCGCCGTGCTGCAGTCGCTCGTGGCTCCGGCACTCGGCACGATCGGCAGCGACCTCGGCGTCGCCACCACCGACGCGAGCTGGGTGCTGACCGCATACCTGCTCTCGGCCTCGGTGCTGACGCCGATCCTCGGGCGGCTCGGCGATATGGTCGGCAAGCGCCGCGTGATCATCGTGGTGCTCGCGCTGCTGCTCGTCGGCACGGTGCTCGCCGCGCTCGCCCCGAACCTCGGCGTGCTGATCGTCGCCCGCATCCTGCAGGGCGCGGCCGGCGCGGTGATGCCGCTCTCGATCGGCATCGTGCGCGACGAGCTGCCGAAGGAGCGCGTCAGCGTCACCATCGGCCTGCTCTCGGCGATCTTCGGCATCGGCGCCGGCGTCGGCATCGTCGCGGCGGGCCCGATCGTCGAGGCGCTGTCGTGGCACTGGCTGTTCTGGCTGCCCGCGGTGCTGGTGGCCATCGCGCTGCTGGGAGCGATCTTCGGCATCCCGGAGTCGCCGGTGCGCACGCCCGGCCGGCTCGACCTCGTCGGCACCGCCATCCTGACCGTCGGCCTCGTGGGCCTGCTGCTGGCGATCAGCGAGGGCGAGAAGTGGGGCTGGGGCGACGGCAAGACCATCGGCCTTCTCGCGCTCGGCGCCGTGGCGCTGGTCGTGTTCGTGTTCGTCGAGCTGCGGGTGAAGGAGCCGCTGATCGACGTGCGGCTGTTCGCGCACCGCGGCGTCTGGACCGCCCACGTCGTCGCCCTGGCGTTCGGCTTCGCGATGTTCGGCACGTTCATCCTGGTGCCCACCCTGCTGCAGCTGCCCTCGGCGCTCGGCTACGGCTTCGGGCTGTCGGTGACGGAGGCCGGGCTCTACCTGCTGCCCACCGTCGTCGCGATGGTGATCTCGGGCGTGCTCGCGGGCATCCTGATCCGGCGGGTCGGGCCGAAGATCCCGATGGTGCTCGGCGGGGTGTCGGTGACCGTGGCGTTCGTGCTGCCGGCGCTCGGGCACGGGGAGACCTGGCAGATCCTGCTGTCGGGCATCCTGACCGGCATCGGCATCGGCATGGCCCTCGCCGCCACCTCGAACGCGATCGTCGAGAGCGTACCGGCGGCACAGACCAGCGAGGCGATCAGCGCGAACACGGTCATCCGCACGGTCGGCAGCAGCGTCGGCACCGCGGTGATCGCGGCGCTGATCTCGTCGAACGTGTCGCCGCAGGGAGCGCCGCTCGACGACGCGTTCACCGTGGGCTTCTGGGCGTCGGCGGGGGTCGGGGTGCTGGCGATCCTCGCGGCGCTCGTGGCGCCGTCGCTGCGGGCGCGCCGTCGCGAGGCGGCCGCGGCGGGCGTCACCGACGCCCCCGAGCTCGAGGGGCGCTAGGCGCTACACACCGCCGCCCGCCGCGGCGCGGGCGGCGGCCTCGCGGGCGAGGGTGAGGTAGACCGCCGCCGTCCAGGTGTAGGCGCGGTCGCGGAGGCCGGCACCGGTCAGGGCGTCGAAGTTCTCGGCGAAGCCCGACCGCTCGCAGAGCCGGCGGAACCGGGCGCTGATCGTGTCGGCCAGCGCCGTCTCGCCCGCCGCCCGCAGGCCGTCCTCGACGATCGCCGTCGACGGCGCCCAGATGGGTCCGCGCCAGTAGCCGTCGGCCTCGTACTCGGGGGTGTCGACCAGCTGCGTCGCCGGGCCGAACTCGGTGAGGTGCTGCTCGATGCGGCGGGCCAGGCGCTCGGAGTGCTGCCGGGTCAGATGCGGCGAGGCGACGATGGGCAGCGTGTTCAGCAGCGAGGTCTTCTTGCTCGCGCGACCACCGGCGGCGGCGCGGGCGACGAAGACGTCCTCGTCCCAGAGGCCGGTCAGGGCCGCGAGCATCGCACCGCCCTCGTCGCGCCAGCGCGCCGCGTCGGCCGGCAGCCCGAGCTCGGCGGCCAGCTCGGCGAGCACCGAGAGCTGCACCACGAGGAACGCCGCGAGGTCGGGCGCCTCGATCAGGCGGTCGTGGTCGAAGGTGGTCGAGTTGTCCCAGCCGCTGTCGTTGCCGTGCTGGTAGTGGGCGAGCGGATGCCCGGGCACCCGTCTCCGCTCCAGCCAGAACCCCGTCCAGCGCACGAGCGCGTCGTAGATCTCCCGCAGCTCGACGGCGCCCACCGGTTCGGCGAGCAGCCCCCGCAGCTTGCGGAAGGCCCACCCGTGGATCGGCGGCTTGACGAAGTTGTAGAGCACCTCGGAGTGCGTGACCGAGTCGGGCAGGGCGCCGCTCGGGTCCTGGAAGTCGAACACGATCCGGAACTGGTCGAGCGCCTCCGCGGGGAGGCCGGGCGCCAGGGCCAGGGCGTTGAAGCAGTGGTCCCAGCTCCACACCTTGTCCATCCAGTGCTTGGACATGAAGACCGACTCGCGCTCGAGGAACCCGGCCGGCGAGACAGTCGCCGACCAGAGCACGTAGGCCGAGGCCACCACCGCGGGTGAGTCCTCCGTGCGCCAGCCGGCGATGCGTTCGACGTAGTCGTCGAACTCCCCCGCGACGGTGTCGACGATGTCGTCGAACGCCGTCGCGGACGTGTAGGGCGCGAGCGCCGTCTCGTACTCCTCGATGACGATCTCCCACTCGGCGCCGCGCGCGGTCACCGCGCGCTCGCTCTCGCCGAGCGCCTCGGCGCCGTGCAGCTCGAGCTCCCCGCGCAGCCGGCTGATGCGGTATCGCCGACCGGTCTCGTAGGAGGTGAAGACCGCGGAGCCGTCGATCGGGTCGCGGAAGAAGTAGGTGCCCGTGAACGGGGTGAGCTCGGGGGTCGCGTCGGCGATGCGCAGCCCGAGGCCGCGGCCCCGCAGCCGCACGGCGCTCTCGGACTCGAAGACCGCGTCGACCCGGGCGTCATCCGCCGCCACCCAGCTGAGCCGGGCGGGGCCCGCCTCGACCGTCACGACCGGGAGCGTGGGCTCGAACGCGAAGATCGGGTGCATGCCCGTGCGGTGCGAGACGAGGTGCAGCTGCTCGCGCACGGTGTGCAGGCCGACGACCGGCGAGATGTCGAGCCAGGAGCGGCGGCGGCTGAACGGGATCTGCCGCACGTCGAAGTCGAGGGAGGAGGGTCGGGACACGATGGCCTTTCGGGACGAGCAGGAGTGAGGAGAAGAAGGAGAAGGTGCGGTCAGTCCTTGACGGCGCCGGCCGTGACCCCGGCGGCGACGTAGCGCTGGGCGACCACGAGCAGCACGGCGGCCGGGATGCTCGCCACGACCGCGGTGGCCATGATGGCGTTCCACTCCTGATTGTTGTTGCCGATGTAGCGGTAGATGCCCATGGTGATCGGCTGCAGCGAGCCGCCGCCGTCGAGCGTGGAGGCGAACAGGAAGTCCGACCACGACCAGAGGAACGCGAACAGCGAGACGGTGACGATCGAGTTGCGGCTGACCGGCAGCACGATCGAGCGGAAGGTGCGCCAGTTGCCCGCCCCGTCGATCTTCGCCGCGTTCAGCAGCTCGTTCGGGATGCCCGACATGAAGGCGGTGAAGATGAGCACGCCGAACGGCACGGCGAGCGTCGAGTCGGCGAGGATCAGCCCGGGGATCGAGTTCAGGATGCCCAGGTTGAGGTAGATCGCGTAGAACCCCATCGCCATGATGATGCCGGGGATCATCTGCGCCACGAGCAGCACGAAGCTCAGGGCGCCTCCCCCGGGCATCCGGAGCTTGGCGAGCGCGTAGGCCGCCGGGGCGGACAGCACCACGGTG
This sequence comes from Herbiconiux sp. VKM Ac-1786, assembly GCF_015350805.1. Classification (GTDB taxonomy): domain Bacteria; phylum Actinomycetota; class Actinomycetes; order Actinomycetales; family Microbacteriaceae; genus Herbiconiux. The sequence continues at coordinate 1,181,040 of NZ_JADKSG010000001.1, forward strand.
AGCACGACGGTGCCGATGCCGATCACGAAGCTGGTGCCGAGGAACGGCAGCTGCTGCGAGAGCACGGCCTCGTAGCCCTCGAAGGTGGGATCGAACGGGAACAGGCTCGGCGGGTCCTGGCGCATCGCGCCCGACTTGGTGAGCGAGACGTTGATCATCCAGTAGATCGGGAAGAGCATGATGCCGGTGAGCACGAGGCCGATGACGGTGTCGAACCAGCGGCGGCGGGTGGTCGTCATGAGGGGTCCAATCGACGCTGGGCGCGGATGTAGATGAAGCCGAACACGAGGGCGATCACGATCAGCAGGTTGCCCACGGCGGCGGCGGGCGAGAGGTCGGGCAGCGCCGAGCCGAAGCCCAGCCGGTACGACCAGATCGCGAAGGTGGTGGACGAGGATCCCGGGCCGCCCTTCGTCATGATCCAGATGATGTCGAAGACCTTCAGCGTGTAGACGAGACCGAGCAGCACGGTGATCGCCGACACCGGCCGCAGCAGTGGGAAGGTGATGCGCCAGAACTTCTGCCAGCCGTTCGCGCCGTCGATCGAGGCGGCCTCGTAGACCTCCTCGGGGATCGACTGCAGCCCGCTGTAGAGGATGACGAGGTTGAACGGGATGCCGATCCAGATGTTCGCGACGATCACCGAGATCAGCGAGAACTGGGGCGAGGTGAGCCAGTTGACCTGCCCGATGCCGAAGGCCTCGAGGAAGGAGTTGACGACGCCGGAGTCGCTGTTGAGCATCCAGGACCAGGTGGAGGCCGACACCAGCAGCGGCAGCAGCCACGGCACGAGGAAGAGGGCGCGCAGGGTGCCCGACAGGGGGAAGCGGCGGAAGAAGAACACCGCGAGCGCGAGCCCCAGGGAGTACTGGAAGACGATCGAGACGAGCGTGAACAGGGTGGTGTTCAGCAGCGCCGGGGCGAAGGTGGCGTCGCTCAGCACGGCGATGTAGTTGTCGAAGCCCGCGAAGGGGGCGGTTCCGTCGATGAACGACCGCACCGTGTAGTCGCGGAAGCTCAGCTCGAGGTTGCGGACGAGCGGGTAGGCGTAGAAGACGAGCAGGTAGATCACGACCGGTGCGGCGAACGCCCAGCCGGCCCAGTGGCCTTTCAGCCGGCGGCGGCGCGGAGCGGCCCCGGCCGCCGGGGCGACGGGCTCTGGGCCCGCCGCCCCGCGACCGCGACCACGCGCAGCCGAGCCGGAACGGGTCTCGGTGGCTGTCATGGTGCTGTCTCTCGTTCGGTGGTGATGGTGGTGGTGGTGATGGTGGTGGTGCCCGTCTCGAGGGCCGGCGGGCGTGGTGCAGCGGCTGGGCGCGCGCTACTTCGTGAGCCCGGCCGAGGCCGCGCTCTGCGCCGCGGCGAGGGCGTCGGCCGCCGACTGCGAGCCGGTGAGCGAGGCCTGCACCGCGGTCCAGAGCTGCTCGGAGATCACCGGGTAGTCGGTGCCGAGGTTGTCGCCGGTGCGGCCCTGGGCAGCGCCGACCGCGTCGATCCACGGCTCGAGGGTGGCGTCCTCGGCCAGCTGCGCCTGCTGCGCCGCCTCGGTGGGGGCGATGTAGTTCAGCGAGTTGTCGGTGGCGACCAGGTTGTCGGTGTCGGTCAGGCAGGCCACGATCTTCTGCGACGCGGCGTAGCGCGCCGAGTCCTTCTGCACCGGGATGCTCAGGAACTCGCCGCCGGTGGGAGCCGGTGCGGCGCCGCCGTCGGCCGCCGGGATCGGGATGACCTCGTACCCCGCCTCGGCCGCGCCGGCCTTCTGCCAGGTGCCGTTCTCGGCGAAGGCGAAGTCGCCGGTGAGGAACTCCTCCCAGCTCGTGGTCTGGGTGTTGTTGATCACCGAGTTCGGGGCGTAGCCCTTGGTGACCCAGTCGGTCCAGAGCTGCACGGCCGACTGCGCCTCGCTCGAGTCGAGCTCGGTCAGCTCGGCGCCCGATCCCCAGAACCAGGGCAGGAACTGGAAGCTGCCCTCCTCGGTGCCGATGCCCGAGAAGGTGATGCCCTTCTTGCCGCTCGCGGTGACCTTCTCGAGCGCCGAGGTGAGCGACGCCCAGTCGGTGACCGAGGCGATGTCGACCCCGGCCGCCTTCAGCACCTCGGGGTTGTAGTAGAGCGCGAGGGTGTTCGCGCCGATCGGCACACCGTAGGTATTGCCGTCGACCTCGCCGGCCGAGATGAGGTTCGGCGCGACGGCCGAGACGTCGAGGCCGTTCTCGTCGGTGGTGGTCAGGATGCCCGCCTCCGCGAGCGTCGAGATCACGGGGTTGTCGATCAGGAGCACGTCGGGCGAGCTGCTCTGCTGGCCGGCGAGGAGCGCCTTGCTGGTGAGGTCGCTGGTGTCGTACGCGGTGCGCTTCACGGTGACGCCGGCCTCGGTGGCGCAGGAGTCGATGACCTTCGCCCAGGCGCTGGTCTCGTCGTACTGGGGGTACGGGTCCCAGAAGGTGTACTCGCCGCCGGCGTCTGCGGAATCGGTGCCGGAGGTGGTGCCGCCGCCGGAGCAGCCGGCGAGGGTGATGCCGATGACGGCGGTGGCGGCGAGCGCTCCGAGGGCGCGGCCTCTCTTGGTGGTGATCACGGTATTCCTCTCTGAATGGGATCGGGTGGTGCGGTGGTGCTCGGGTACTGCGTCTGCGGGGTGCCGGTCGGGGTGGTGGTGGCGGGCCTCCGGCCCGTCGAACCGGTTCGACGACACACGAAAAAAGGGGGGCGGGTGGCGCCCCCGATTCACGCGGTGCTGCCTCGCACGGTCAGCTCGGGTTCGACGAACTTCACGATCGGCGGCGCGTAGTCGGGGTCGATGATGCGCCGCACCAGGTGCTGGACCGCCTCGCGGGCCAGCGTGTCGGGCGAGGTCTCCACGGCCGTGTACGGCAGCTGGAAGCTCCGCCCGAAATCTCGGGGGAAGAGGCTGACGACCGAGAGGTCGTCGGGCACGACGGTGCCCCGCTCCTGCAGGATGCGCGGCAGGGCCGCGATCGACGCGTCGTTGTGCACGATCAGCGCGGTCGCCGTCGGGCGCGCGTCGAGGATGGCGTTCAGGCTGCGGTCGATGGCCGGCTGCTGCGACTCGCCGTAGTAGGTGTACAGCGTGATCCCGTAGCGGGCCGCCCGCTCCATCGCGGCGTCGCGGAAGCGCCAGGCGTAGGCGCCGCCGCGTTCGAAGACGTGCCGGGGCGGGGCCAGCAGGATGACCTCGCGGTGGCCGAGCCCGTAGAGCTGGTCGACGAGCAGCCGGGCCGCCTCGCCGAAGTCGAGGTCGAACACGTCGACACCCTCGGTGTCGCGCGGCAGGCCGATCAGCGCCGCGGGCTGGCGGGCCGCGCGCAGCGGGGCCAGCCGGGGGTCGTCGTGCGCGATGTCGAGCAGGATGATGCCGTCGACCATGTTCGACTGCGTGATGCGCCGCACCGCGGCCGGCCCGTCGGAGTCGGTGACCATCAGGATGTCGTAGCCGACCTCCCGGGCCGCCTGCGAGATGGCGTAGATGTACTGGAGCATGGCCGGCGGGAACTCGTCCTCGTGGAACTGCAGCAGCAGGCCCAGTACCATCGTCTCCGAGGTCGCGAGGGCGCGGGCTCCGGCGTTCACCGTGAAGCCGAGGCGGCTGATGGCCGACTCGATGCGCTCGCGGGTCTCGCGGGAGATCGTGCGCTTCCCCGACAGCGCGTAGGAGACGGTGCTGCGGGAGACCCCCGCTTCCCGTGCTACGTCTCCGATGGTGGCCACGATGCCCCTCTCCGCTCTCGACCGGTCGAACCGGTTCGATCAAATTACGGGACGAAATGGCCTCGGCGCAAGTCCGAATGTCGTCGAATGGGCCGGATGCGCCGCGTCCATGATGGTTTCGTCTCGAACTGCCCCTTGATTCCGGGCGGAAGGCATGTCTATATTCGTCGAACCGGTTCGATCGCTGATCAAGGATCTCTGATCGCTCGATCGCGTGATCGTCTGATCGCTCAGAACCGGAGGCGACGGCGCCGGACGATGCGCCGTCACAACTCGACGAGAGGCAGCATCGTGGATCATCCCCGAACACCACCCCGCCCATCCCGGCGCACCCCCCTCCCCCTGGTCGCGGGAGCGGCCGTCGCCGCCCTGACCGTGGGGGCCCTCACCGGCCTGGCACCGGCGGCAGCAGCGTCGGCACCCGCCGCACCCGCCGCACCCGCCGCACCCGCCGCACCCGCCGCGCCCGCCGCGCCCGCCGCGCCCGCCGACGCGACCATCCCCGACGACGCGCTCATCCTCGACTACGACTTCGAGTCGGCGAACGTCGACGGAGCCACCGTCACCGACGTCTCGCCGCGCGGTCTCGACGGCACCATCAGCAACGTCGGCCCCGACTCGCTCGTCGAGGGCCGCACCGCCGGCACCACGGCGCTCGACCTCACCGGCGGCGCCGTCGGCTCGACCACGGCCCCGTACGTCACCGTGCCGAAGGGCCTGTTCACCGGCCTCGACGCCGTGACCGTGTCGGCCTGGACGAAGTGGTCGGGCACCGACGGCTTCCAGTGGCTGTACGGCCTGGGCGCCGACGCCGACAACTCGCTGTTCTACACGCCGAAGTTCGTCGAGGGCAGCAACAACGCCGTCGCCTCCGTGAAGCAGATCACCGGGGGCGGTCAGGCCGACGCCGTCGCGAGCAGCCCGCTCGCGACCGACACCTGGGTGAACGTGGTCTCCGTCGCCGACGGGTCGACCATCGTCTCCTACATCAACGGCCTCGAGGTGGCGCGGACGGATGCCCCGATCGACCTCGCCGCGACGCTCGCGCCCGACTCGGCCACGTCGAGCGGCTACATCGGGCGGCCGTTCTGGAACGTGCATCCGTTCTACGACGGACTCGTCGACGACTTCCGGGTCTACGACCGCGCGCTCAGCGCCGAGCAGATCGCCGGGCTCGCCGGATCGGCCGTGCCCACCGTGCAGACCGTCACGCAGACGACCGTCGAGCTGACGACCGGCATCGACACGGCTCCCGAGCTGCCCGGCGTCACCGCGACCTACAGCGACGGCATCTCCCGCACCGCTCCCGTCACCTGGGAGGCCGTGCCCGCCGAGGCCTACGACGCCCGCGGCAAGACCTTCACCGTGAAGGGCGTCGTCGACGGCACCGACACGGTCGTCACCGCGACGGTGCTGACCGTCGAGGCCGGCGAGCTCTCCATCGACCTCTCCTCCGACACCGGCCCGTTCATGGGCGGTGCCTCCGGAACGCTCTACGGCGTGTACGGCCAGGGCGTGCCCACGAACAACCTGCTCGAGGGCATCAAGCTGCGCACGGTCGCGACCAAGGCGCAGGACGGCCCCCAGCATCCGGGAGCCGACGCGCTCGAGATCGTGAAGCCCGTCGCCGACAGCTCGGACGGCGACGTCTACATCTACATGACCGACATCTACCGGGGCTTCCCGTACCAGGTGCCGGGCGACACCGGCGACGAGAAGCTCGCCGACTTCGAGGCGAAGATCGCCACGCAGGTCGACCAGGTGCTGCAGCTGCCGGCCGAGTACCAGGACAACATCGTCTTCGTGCCGTTCAACGAGCCCGAGGGCAACATGTTCGGCAACGGCGGCGAGAGCTTCTACGGCACCAGCTGGCTGGACGACCCGGCTCGCTTCCTCGCGGCCTGGGACGAGGTGAACGCGCTGATCAAGGGCAAGATGCCGGAGGCGCGCATCGCCGGGCCCAACACCAGCGTGCTCTACGACCAGGTCAAGGGATTCATGCAGCACACCCTCGACGCGGGCACCGTGCCCGAGGTCATCACCTGGCACGAGCTGAGCGACCCGGCGTCCATCCGCCGCAACGTCGACCGCTACCGCGCCTGGGAGATCGAGCTGTTCGCCGGCACCGACTACGAGGGCCGGCAGCTTCCGGTCAACCTGAACGAGTACGCCTTCAACTACCACACCTCGGTTCCCGGCCAGATGATCCAGTGGGTCTCGGCACTGGAGGACAAGAAGGTCGACGGCGACATCGCGTACTGGAACATCGACGGCAACCTCAGCGACTCGGCCGTGCAGGCCAACCGCGGGAACGGCCAGTGGTGGCTGCTGAACTCCTACGGCCAGATGACCGGCGACACCGTCACCGTGAACCCGCCGAAGCCGAACCAGAGTTACACGCTGCAGGGCGTCGCCACGCTCGACACGGCGAAGAAGCGGGCCCAGGCACTGATCGGAGGATCGGCGGGCGACCAGCCGGTGTACTTCGACGAGGTGCCGAGCGACGTCTTCGGCGACGAGGTGCACGTGCAGGTGCGCGAGATCCGCTGGACCGGCCAGATCGGCGACTCGAGCGAGCCGCAGGTCGTGAAGGAGTACGACGCCGCCGTGACCGACGGCTTCGTGCGGCTCGGCTTCGGTGAGGGGCTGCCCCAGCTCGACGCCGACTCGGCCTACGAGATCGTGCTCACCCCGGGCGGCGACACCACCTCGCCCGCGACGCCGGCCGACAGCTGGCGCGCGAAGTACGAGGCCGAGGACGCCGCCCACTCCGGCTCCGGCTGGACCCGCAACGGCCCCGAGGGCACCCCGGGCAACGTCGGCGGCTTCTACACCTCCGGCGACTACAACGTCGGCGGCCTCCGCACCGACTCCGACGTGAAGCTCGACTTCGCGGTCGACGTGCCCGAGGACGGCAGCTACGACCTCAGCCTGTTCTCGAGCTCGCTGAACACCGCCGAGGCGAACGCCGCGCAGGGCCCGGTGAACGTCTTCGTGACCGTCGACGGCGGCGCCGAGCAGGAGGTCTTCCTCCCGCTGGGCTACAAGTGGGTGGTCTGGGACCACGCCGACACCACCGTCGACCTGACGAAGGGCGCCCACACCGTCACGGTCTCCGCCACGAGCCTCGACGGCACGAAGGGCACCCAGGGCGACGCGATCCTCGACAAGATCGAGCTGGCGCTGCCGACGGCCGACCCGGTCTCGATCTACGAGGCCGAGAACGCCACCCTGTCGGCCGACGCCGTCACCGGCTACGACCGCGCCGGGGTCTCCGGCTCGGGCACGGTCACGCTGAAGCCGGGCGCGAGCTCGACCTTCTGGGTCTACTCGGCGACGGATGCCCCCTCCACCCTGTCGTTCGCCACCGTCGGCGGCGGCGAGGGCACGATGTCGGTCAACGGCGTCGAGGTGGGGCCGCTCAGCGACAGCGCGGATGCGACCGTCTTCCTCTCGGGAGGCGTCAACAAGGTCGTGGTCACCGGTGCGAGCGGTGAGCTGGTGCTCGACCGCCTGGCCGTCACGCCGCCCGCGTCCGGCACGGTGCCGGCGCCCGCCGTATACGAGGCCGAGGACGCGGCACTCGCCGGCTCCGCAGCCGTGCGTGAGCTCAGCCTCGCGTCGGGGAGCAAGGCCGTCGGCACCATCGGCGGCGACCCCGGCAACGACTCGGCGCTGACCTTCGAGACGGTGAAGGCGGATGCCGACGGCACCTACGCCCTGACCGTGCGCTACTCGAACGAGGAGCAGTCGCCGGCGACGCACTACAACCCCGACCCGCTGGCCCGCCACGCGGTGATCACGGTGAACGGCGTCGCGCAGAAGGTGCTCTTCCCGCACTCCTTCCACCAGAACAACTTCTGGGAGCTGACGGTGCCGGTCGAGCTGAAGAAGGGCGACAACACCATCGCGTTCACCTCGGAGGAGGAGCCGAACTTCGACGGCACGACGTACATCTCCGATCAGTATCCCGACGTGCTGCTGCGCTCGCGGTACGCGCCGAACATCGACCGCATCGCGGTCGCCCCATTCGTCGACGCCGCTCCGGCGCCGGAGCTCGAGGTCGACCGGATCGGCGGTGCGGATCGGTACGAGGTGTCGGCGGCGACGTCGGCGGCCGGGTTCCCGTCCGGAGCCTCGACCGTCTACGTGGCGTCGGGTCAGGCGTTCCCGGATGCCCTCTCGGCAGCCCCGGCGGCGACCATCGCCGGTGCGCCCGTGCTGCTCACCCTCGGTGACCGCATCCCGGCACCCGTGCTGGCCGAACTGAAGCGGCTGGACCCGTCGAAGATCGTCATCGTCGGCGGAACCGACGCGATCGGCACGAAGGTCGAGACCGAGCTCGGTACGATCGGCGACGTCACCCGCGTCGGTGGCGCCGACCGGTTCGCGGTCTCGCGGAGCATCGCCGAGACGGCGTTCCCCGACGGAACCGACAGGGTCGTGCTCGCCACGGGCCGCACCTTCCCCGACGCGCTCTCCGCGGGCGCGGCGGTCGACGGGAAGGCCCCGGTCATCCTGATCGACGGCGCCGCGACGTCCCTCGACAGCGCGACCAAGGCGCTGCTCGCGAAGCTGGGCGCGAAGGACGTGGTGATCGTCGGCGGCACCGACGCGATCACCGCAGCCCTCGCGGAGGACGTGGCGAAGGTCGCCGCGGTCACCCGCCTGGCCGGTGAGGACCGGTTCGCGTCATCCAGGGCGATCAACGAGTTCTTCTTCGAGAAGGCCGACCGGGTCGTGCTGGCCACGGGAGCGAACTTCCCCGACTCCCTCTCGGGCTCGGCGTTCGCCCCGGCCGTGGATGCGCCGCTGTTCACGGCGCAGACCGACTGCATCCCGGCCGACACCCTGACGCAGATCACCGCCCTCGGCGCGACGCGGGTCACCCTGCTCGGCGGCACGACGGTGCTCACGAAGGCGGTCGAGGATCTGACCACCTGCACCACCCCGTAGCCACCGGCTGCGAACCATCGGGGCCCTGCACCCGGCCGAACGGCCTCGTGCAGGGCCCCTCCTCGTGCGCCCGGGCGGTCGGGTGCGCATGCTCGGTGCGGGCTAGGTGCGCAGCCGCCGCACCGCCGGCACGGCGAGCGCCGCCGCGGTCGCCGCCACGACCAGTGCCGCGCAGCCGAGCAGCGTCGGCACCGTGCCGAGGCCGTGCGCGAGCGGCCCCACGAGCACCTCGCCGAGCGGGATCGCGAGGAACGAGCCGACCATGTCGAAGGAGTAGACGCGTGAGAGGGTCTCGCGGGGCACGTGCGTCTGCAGCGACTGGTCCCAGGAGACGGCGAAGACCTCGAGGGCCACGCCCCCGAGGGCGAAGGCGCCGACCAGCGCGAGCACCGCGGGCAGCGCCATGCCGGGCAGTGGCTCTGCCGGCGCGCCGGCACCGGTGCCGACCGCGGCGAGGCCTGCGACCACCGCGAGCGCGACGATCGGCACCGCCGTCAGCGCCATCCCGCCCACCCCGACGGCGAGCGCCCGGCTCGGCCGCCAGCGCAGCGCCAGCACCGCACCCAGCGCGAGCCCGCCGGCCTGCGCCGCCACCACGGCGCCCCAGCCCGCCCGGCCGAACGTCTCGTCGGCGACCAGCGGGCCGAGCACGGTGGTCGCCCCGACGAAGGCCGCGTTCAGCACCCCGAACTGCGCCACCACCACCCACACCCAGCGCCGGCGGGTGAACTCGCGCCAGCCCTCGCCGAACTCGCCGAGCGCCGTGCGCAGCCCGGGCAGCAGGCCGCGCGGCGCACCGCGCGGCCCATCGGGTGCCCCACCGGTCGGCCGGCCGTCGTGACCCGGCGCCGCGGGGGTGACGGATCCGCGGGGCAGCCGCATCCGCGAGAAGAGCAGCCCCGCCAGAGCGAACCCGGCCGCGTCGATCGCGAGCCCCCAGCCCGGGCCGACCGCCGCCACGAGACCCGCACCGGCCGCCGCGCCCACGATGCTGGAGCCGTTCAGGCCGAGCCGCAGCAGCGCGTTCGCGGGTCGCAGCTCGGCGAACGGCACCGTCTCGGGAACGAGCGCCGCCGTGGCCGGCAGGCTGACCGCGGCGACCGCGCCGTTCAGGGCCCCGAGCAGCACGAGCGCGGGGATCGACGCCGTGCCCGTCAGCACCAGGGCGGCGACCGCGCCCTGCGTCAGCGCCGCGGCGAGCGAGGCCCCGACCAGCAGGAGGTCGCGCGGCAGCCGGTCGGCGAGCACGCCGCCGACCAGCAGCACGGCGACGTTCGTGATCGAGCGCGCGGCGACCACGAGCCCGAGGTCGACCACCGATCCGGTGAGGTCGAGCACCGCGAAGGCCAGCGCGATCGGCGCGAGGGCGTTGCCCAGGATGCTCGTCGTCCGCGCCGCGAGCAGCCAGCGGAACGCCCGGTGCCGCAGCGGCCCGGGCGGTGTCGCGACGCTCACGGGCGCCGCAGCGGGAACAGCTCCGCCGTCATCGACACGGGCGCCGTGCCCGGCGTGCGGGCCGGCCGCGCCGCCTCGTGCAGCAGCGCCGACGCCGCGCCCACGACCGCGACGACCCGCCGCCAGGTGGCGTGGTCGACCCAGAGCTCGGCGTCCGTCGTCAGGTGCGCTCCCGCGATCCGCAGCGCCGAGCGCCGGCGCAGCTCGCCGATGATCGCCTCGACGTACTCGGCGCGCTCCTCCGAGGCGGCGCCGCCCTCGGCGATCGACTCCTCCAGCCGGAACGGCTCGGCCGACGACTCGTGCCGGTAGCGCTTGGCCTCGCCGCCCCGCACCCGCACGACCTCCACCACCCGGATGAGCCCGGCCCGCTCGAGCACCCGCAGGTGGTAGCTGGCGGCGGCCTGCGACACCCGCAGCTCGCGTCCGGCCTCGGCCGCGCTCATCGCGGTGCCCGTCAGGAGCGACAGCAGCCGGAGGCGCACGGGGTGGGCGGTGGCACGGAGGACGTCGAGGGAGGACATGGAGCCATCGTGCGGGCCGCGCATCCAACCGTCAAATGGCTCTTTGGGGGTCGGGCGGCGAACCGGCGTCGAACAGCAGAACGGGACGGGGCCTCAGCCGGCGTAGCCGGGCGCCGCCGGCAGCCCGAAGTACTCCTCGAGCGTCGGGATGCCCGTCGTGTGCAGCTCCGTCGCGAGCGGCACCCCCACCCACCGCCAGTGCCACGGCTCGAACTCGTAGCCCGTCACGGGCGTGCCGCCGTCGGGGTAGCGCAGCACGTAGCCGAAGCGGTACGCGTTCTGCTGCAGCCAGGTGTAGGCGGGGGTGTTCGCGAAGCAGCGACCGTCGGTCGAGCATCCGGACACCGTGTCGAGGATGTCCATCGCCATGCCGGTCTGGTGCTCGCTGAATCCGGGACGGGCGCTGGTGAGGTCGGCCCCCTCGACGCCGAGCGAGTTCACGTAGTAGTCGTAGGCGCGCACCTGCACGCTGTACGAGCGGTAGCCGCTCTGCGCGACCAGCTGGATGCCCGTCTCCGCCTGTGCCGCATGGAACATGTCGACCAGGGCCGACGCCGCGTCGGCGCGGAGCTGGTAGCCGTTGGGGTTCGGGATGTCGCCCGGCAGGTCGACGAGGTCGGGCGGGCCGTAGTCGGCGCCGTTCTGGATGGGACGCAGCTTGTTCACCACGACCCAGGGGCTGAGCGGATCGTCCACGGAGTTCGCCGATCGGTCGAAGGCGGGAGGCGCCGGCGGAGCGGTCGGCTCGGGCGAGGCGGAGGGAGCGGGGGCCGGCGACACCGTGGCCGAGGCGACCGGCGCGGGGGTCTCCGAGGGGGGCGTCGTCGGCGCGGGCGTGAACGACGGGGCCGGAAGGGCCGTCGGGGCGGCCAGCACCCCGCCCGCCGGATGCAGCACCCCGGTCAGCACGAGCCCACCGCCCACGAGGAGCGCCACGACCACGAGGGCGGCGGCGGCGATCAGCACTCCGCGCAGGCGACGCCGCGAGCGCCGCTGCCGGCGGTCCATCAACCTCGACACCCGACGAGCATAACGCCCGCTGCATCGGAACCCCCGTGACGCAATGGGGACCTCTACCCCCTTAAAAGGTGCCACCCGATTTGGGCGGGAATTCGGAACCGTGCTTGAATTGCCGATGTGCGGGGGCTCTCCCCACCCGAAGTCGAGAGCCGCAGGAGACGCTCACCCACGCGTTCCGGCCCGCCGTCTTACCCACACCGCTGGACACCGTTGACGATGTGGAGACCCGTGTGAGGCTGTTCGAGGCGATCCGACGTCGCAAGGCGACGACGGCATCGGTCGCCACCATCGCCGCTCTGGCGATCGGCGTGACCACGATGGCGTTCCTCTACGAGGGCATCGAGACGGCCGACGTCGACCTCAACGACGGCGGCGTCTGGGTCACCAAGCCCACCGGGCTGCTGCTCGGGCACCTCAACCACCCCGCCCAGGTGATCGACGGAGGCCTCCGCACCTCCTCCACCGAGTTCGACGTGCTGCAGCGCGACGAGACCGTGCTCATGCTCGACACCTCGGGCTCCTCGCTCACCCCGGTCAACCCCGTCACCATGGCGCTCGAGGCGCCGCTCATCCTCCCCCCCGAGTCATCGGTGTCACTCGGCGGACCGACCCTCACCGTGCTCGACCGCGAGACCGGCGAGCTCTGGGCCGGCCCCTCCTCGAACGCCGCCGGCATGCAGCTCGACCCCGACGAGCCGCTCGGCGAGCTCGGGGGCGCGGGAGCCGCCGTGGCCGACGCCGCCGGCAACGTGCACGCCCTCTCGACCTCGGCCGGCCGCCTGCTCGAGTTCGACCGCGACGAGAACGGCGCCCTGCCTGACGAGCCGACCGCCACCGACTTCCCCGAGGTCGAGGAGGGCGCCCGCCTGACCCTCACCACCGTGGGCGACCAGGCCGTCGTCTTCGACGCCTCCTCGGGCACCGTGCACCTGCCCGGCGGCCGCGTGGTCGAGCTCCCCGACGCGGAGGGCGCCGTCGTGCAGCCCACCGGGCCGGCCGCGTCCGACGTGCTGATCGCCACGAAGACCTCCCTCATCCGCCAGCCGCTCGACGGCGGCGAGCCCACCGTGATCCCCGCCGGGGGCGAACCCGGCACGCCGGCCGCCCCGGTGTTCCTGAACGGATGCGCGTACGCGGCCTGGTCGGGATCGGGGGCGTTCCTCCGCGACTGCTCGGGCGACTCGAACGACGTCGAGGACGAGATCGACGGCCTGGCGGCGAACGCCGACCTCCGCTTCCGCGTGAACCGCGACGTCGTGGTGCTGAACGACGTGTCGACCGGCGTCGTGTTCCTGGTGAACCAGGACATGAAGAAGGTCGACAACTGGGACGACATCGCGCCCCCGCCCGAGCAGAGCGACTCCGACGAGGAGGAGGACAGCACCGAGGACGAGCTCCAGGTGCTGCTGCCCGACCGCTCCGAGGAGAACACTCCCCCGACGGCCGAGGACGACGACTTCGGCGTGCGTGCCGGCCGCACCGTCGTGCTGCCCGTGCTCGACAACGACCTCGACCCCGACGGCGACATGCTCACCGCGAAGATCGAGGGCTCCCAGCCCGGGATCGGCGAAGTGCAGCGCATCCTGAACGGAGCGGCCCTGCAGGTCGTCGTCTCACCCGACGCCTCCGGCAGCGCGAGCTTCGGCTACACCGTCGACGACGGGCGCGGCGGCTCCGACACCGCCACCGTCTCCCTGACGGTGCGCGCGGACGGCGAGAACACCCCGCCGAAGCAGAAGCGGGTCACCGACGTGCTGGTCGAGCTCGGAGCATCCGTCAGTCACAACGTGCTGCCCGACTTCATCGACCCCGACGGCGACGACCTCTACGTCGTCGGCGCCTCCACGGGCACCGACGACCAGGTGCAGTACCGCCCCGACGGCCAGATCACCTTCACGAGCATCGACCAGAACACCGGCCCGAAGGAGGTGACGGTCGTGCTCTCCGACGGCCGCACCGAGACCGAGGGCACCGTGCGCTTCCAGGTGCGCGACCCCGGCAGCCTCGCGCCCGTCACCAACGGCGACACCGTCGTGACGACCGTGGACGAGCGCGTGACCGTGGCGCCGATGGACAACGACCTCAGCCCCTCGGGCGCACCGCTGCGCCTGGCGAAGGTGAACGAGACCCCGGGCGCCACCCTGCAGCCCGACTACACCACCGGCACCTTCGACTTCACCAGCAGCACCCCCGGCGACTACTACGTGCAGTACCTCGTCTCCGACGGCCCGAAGACCGCCGAGGGCCTGGTGCGCGTCACCGTGCTGCCCGTCACCGACAGCACCGACCCGCCGATCGCCGTGCGCGACACGGCGCAGCTGCCGAACGGCGGCACCACCCTCGTCAACGTGCTGGCCAACGACACCGACCCGAACGGCGGCATCCTCGCCGTGCAGTCGGTGCAGGTGCCGGCCGAGGCGGGCGTCAGCGTCGAGGTGCTCGAGCACGAGATCCTGCGCATCACCGACCGTGGGCTGACCGACCCGCTCACCATCACCTACACGGTGTCCAACGGCGCCGCCTCGGCCCGCGGCGAGGTGTTCATCACCCCGATCGCCGCGCCCGACCGCCTGCTGCCGCCGAACGCCGAGAACGACGACGTCACCGTGCGCGTGAACGACATCGTGACCATCCCGGTGCTCGCCAACGACACGCACCCCAACGGCGACACGCTCACCCTCTCGCCCACCCTGATCGACCCGGTCGTCGACCCGGCCGACGGCAGCATCTTCGTGGCCGGCGACACCGTGCGCTTCAAGGCCGGGCCCGAGCCCAAGACCGTCTACGCCACCTACGAGGCCGTCGACTCGCAGGGCCAGAAGGACGCCGGCTACATCACCATCCGCATCGTCGGCCCCGACGACGGCACGAACGCGCCGCCGCGACCGCAGGACGTCACGATCCGGGCGCTGCAGGGCACGACCGTGCGCATCCCGATCCCGCTCGACGCCATCGACCCCGACGGCGACTCGGTCGAGCTCGTCGGCCAGAGCTCGGCGCCCACCAAGGGCCGCATCACCGAGGTCGGCGAAGCGTGGCTCGTCTACGAGGCGTACCCCGACGCATCCGGAACCGACACCTTCACGTACACCGTGCGCGACCGGCTGGGTGCCTCGGCCACGGCCTCGGTGCTCGTCGGCATCATCCCGGCGAGCGAGTCGAACCAGCCGCCCTACGCGGTGAAGGACGCCATCTCGGCCCGCCCCGGCCGCACGGTCGCGGTCGACGTGATGGAGAACGACAACGACCCCGACGGCGACCCGATCGCCATCCGCTCCGAGGGCCTCACGGTGCCCGACGGCGTGACCGCCTCGGTCGACGGCGGGCGCGTGCTCGTCACCGCTCCGAGCGAGGCCGGCGACTACACGCTGCAGTACACGATCGTCGACCGCTGGGGTGCGGCGGCGACCGGCACGCTGCTCATGCAGGTGAGTCCGGATGCGCCGCTCGCCTCCCCCATCGCCCGCGACGATCAGGTGCCCGTCGCCGACATGCTCGACCGCGAGACCGTCGACGTGAACGTGCGCGAGAACGACGACGACCCCGACGGCACCATCGACGGCCTGACCGTCACGAGCTCCGACCCGGCGGCGACCCCGCTCTCGAACGGCAACCTGCAGATCACGCTGCTGCCGACCTCGCAGATCATCACCTACACGGTCACCGACCAGGACGGCCTGACCGCCTCGGCCTTCGTGAACGTGCCGGGAAGCGACACGCTGCCGCCCGTGCTGCGGCCGGGCATCGAGCCGCTCGTGGTGAACGACGGCCAGACCGTCGATGTCGAGCTCGCCGACTACGTGCTGGTCGGCGAGGGCAAGTCGGTGCGGATCACCGAGGCCGACACCGTGCGGGCCGCGAACTCGAACGGCGACGAGCTGCTGGCCGACGAGGACACCCTGCGCTACACGCCCAAGCCGCGCTACGACGGGCCCGACGCGCTGAGCTTCGAGGTCACCGACGGCACGGGCCCCGACGACCCGGACGGCCGCACGGCGACCCTCGTCATCCCCATCACCGTCGTCTCGGACTACAACACCCCGCCCACCTTCAAGGGCGCCGAGCTCACGGTCGCGGCGGGCGAGGACGAGCAGTCGATCGACCTCCGCGGCGCCGCCGAGGACCCGGACGAGGGCGACCTCGAGGCCCTGACCTTCGCGATCGTCGGCCAGGCGCCCGCCGGCGTCTCGGTGCGCCTCGACGGCTCGACCCTGGTGGCCCGGGCCGATGCCGACGCCCCGCTGAACGCCTCCACCCTCGACGTCGAGGTCTCCGACGGGGAGAACCCCGCCGTGCGCGGAGCCGTGCAGATCTCGGTGCTCGCCACCACCCGCACGCCCCCGTCGGCGACCGACGACATCGTGCCGCAGGCCAACCAGGGCCAGACGGTCTCGGTGCCCGTGCTGGCGAACGACTTCAACCCGTTCCCCGACACCCCGCTGACGATCACCGAGGTCGCCATCGAGACCGGCACCGGCAACGCCGACTTCTCGGGCTCGGACGTCTCGGTCACTCCGGCGGCCGACTTCGTCGGCACGATGGTCGTGCGCTACGGCATCATCGACGCCACGGGCGACCCGTCCCGGCGGGCCGACGGGCGCATCCAGCTCACCGTTCAGGGCCGACCCGACGCCCCCGCGACGCCGACGGTCACGAGCATCCAGGACCGCACCGTCGTGCTGAACTGGGCCTCGCCGGTGAACAACGGCGCCGAGATCACGAGCTACACCGTGACGAGCCCCCAGGGCTACACGAAGACCTGCGCGTCGACCACGTGCACGCTCGACGGCCTCACCAACGACGTCGAGTACACCTTCACCGTCACGGCGACGAACTCGGTGGGCACCTCCGACCCGTCGCCCTCCTCGGCCGTGGCCCGACCGGATGCGCGTCCCGACCAGCCCCAGCCGCCGACCCTGAAGTTCGGCGACAAGAGCCTCGAGGTGAACTGGGTGACGCCCCCGACCCCCGGCTCGGCGGTGCAGTCGTTCAACCTCGAGATCTCGCCCGCCCCGGCGCGCGGAGCCCCCTCGCGCTACGGCGTGACGGGCAACTCGATCGTCTGGGAGGGCCTCGAGAACGGCACGGCCTACCAGGTGCGGGTGCAGGCCGTGAACAAGGCCCCCGAGCCCTCGGACTTCAGCGCTTTCTCGGCGACCGAGATCCCGGCCGGCAAGCCGGAGGCCCCCGGACAGCCGAGCACGACCCGGCTCGACCCGGTCGGCGATCAGTCGCAGATGCGGGTGGCCTGGAGCAAGCCCTCGGGCAACGGCGACGACAACCTCAAGTACACGCTGACGATCCTCCGCGGCGGCAGCCCGGTCGACAGCCTGCCCGGGCTCACGGCCACCGAGCAGACCGTGCGGCTCGACACCTCGGAGAGCGACTACACCTTCTCGGTGACCGCCACCAACAAGGCGGGCGAGGGCGCGCCCTCGGCGGCCTCGGCACCGCGTCGGAGCTTCACCCCGCCGGGAGCGGCCGGGCCGGCGACGATCACCTCGGAGGGCGACGGCAGCGTCACCTTCGACCGCGGCGCCAGCGCCTCGGGCAACGGCGCCTCCCAGGGCGAGCTGATCTACCAGTACAGCGTCAACGGCGGCGGCTGGACCCCGATCCCCGGGAACGCCCAGGCCTACCAGGTCGCCGGGCTGCAGAACGGCACGAGCTACACGGTGCGGGTGCGGGCGACGACCCCGCTCGACGGGACGAATTACGAGGGCCCGGCGAGCGGCGAGTCGAACGCCGGAGTGCCGTTCGGCCCGCTCGCGCAGCCCGCGGTGTCGGCGAACGGCAACGCGAAGTCGGTGACGCTCTCCTGGAACGCCCCGGCGGGCAACGGGCGCCCCATCACGTCGATGGAGGTCTACATCGACGGGAACCTCAACTCCAACGCCGGCAACGGAACGGTGACCGTCGGAGACGCCTACAGCGAGAAGCACTCCATCCGCGTCGTGGTGAAGGACTCGGCCGGTCAGACCTCCGAGAACTCGACGAGCGCCTCGAGCGGTGACGCTCCCCCCAAGGGCGCCTTCCTGTCGTCGTGGCGGAGCTGTGACGGCGAGGGCCTGACCAACGGGCCGCCCTGTGTGCGCATGAAGATCACGGTCGAGAACTTCCTCGGCCAGGGCAGCGTGACCTGCACCTGGAACAGCCGCACCGACGGCGACCTCACCACGACCATCCCGGTCGACGGCAACGGCAACGGTTCGAAGAACCTCAGCTGGTACACCCAGGACACCGGGGCGTACTCGATGGAGAACCAGGCGTCGAACATGAGCTGCGAAGGCACACCGGTGAAGGTCAGACGCTGACCCCGCCTCACACCTCCCCGATCCACCCGACAAGACGAGGAACGCGATGACGATGACCCCCGAGCAGGCGACGTGGTTCGCCGGCACCTTCGACCGGCTGACCCAGAACGTGGGGCTGGCCGTGCTGGGCAAGGACCACGTGGTGCGCCTGACCCTGATGGCGATGATCGCCGAGGGCCACGTGCTGCTCGAGGACGCCCCCGGCACGGGCAAGACCAGCCTCGCGAAGGCGATCGCGGCGACCGTGCAGGGCACGAGCCAGCGCATCCAGTTCACGCCCGACCTGCTGCCCTCCGACGTCACCGGCGTGACGATCTACGACCAGGACACGCGCAAGTTCGACTTCCACAAGGGACCGATCTTCGCCTCGATCGTGCTCGCCGACGAGATCAACCGCGCCAGCCCGAAGACGCAGTCGGCGCTGCTAGAGGTGATGGAGGAGTCGCGGGTCTCCGTCGACGGCGTCGCCCACGAGGTCGGCCGCCCCTTCCTCGTGATCGCGACCCAGAACCCGATCGAGCAGGCCGGCACCTACCGGCTGCCCGAGGCGCAGCTCGACCGCTTCCTGATCAAGACGTCGATCGGCTACCCCGACCTCGCGTCGGCCGAGCAGATCCTCGCCGGCTCGGCGAACCGCAACCCCTCCTCGGGCCTGTCGCCCGTGATCACCACCTCCGCGGTCGCCGACATGGCCGACCTCGCCGCGACGGTGCACGTCGACCCGGCCATCCTGCGCTACACGGCGCAGCTCGCCGAGGAGACCCGCAACGCCCCCGAGTCGCGCCTCGGCGTCTCGGTGCGCGGCGCGATGGCGCTGATCCGCGCCTCGAAGGTCTGGGCCGCCTCGCAGGGCCGGCACTTCGTGCTGCCCGACGACATCAAGGAGCTCGCGGGGCCGGTCTGGACCCACCGCTTCGTGCTCGACGCCGAGGCCGAGTTCTCGGGGGCGTCGGCCGAGGGCGTGCTCGCCCGCGTGCTGGCCGACGTCGCCGCACCGCAGTCGAGGCAACCCGCTGCATGAGCCGGGTGGGGGAGGGAGCGCGCGCGATCCGCGGATCGGCACCCGCGCGCTGGGTGACGCAGACGGGCTGGCCCGCGGTGTCGACGACGGCCCGGCGCGCCGGTTCCGCGATCGCGCCCGCGGTCGGCCCGGTGCTCGGCACCGTGTCGGGCTTCGGCTGGGCGGTGCTCGGGGTGACGATCGTCGCGATCGTCGCCGGCGCCGCGCTCGGCTGGCGGGAGCTGCTGGTGATCGGCTTCGTGCTGCTCGCCGCGCTGCTGATCGCGATCGGCTTCGCGGTGGGCCGCTCGGCCTACGCCGTGCGGCTCGACCTCGCCCTCACCCGCGTGGTGGTGGGTGAGCGGGCCGTCGGCCGGCTCGCCGTCTCGAACACCTCCGCGCGCACCCTCCTGCCCGCCCGCATCGAGCTGCCCGTCGGCTCGGCGTTCGCCTCCTTCCAGCTGCCGCGCCTCGCGCCCGAGGCCGAGCACGACGAGCTGTTCGGCATCCCCACCGGGCGGCGCGCGGTGATCGTGGTCGGCCCCGTGCGCTCGGTTCGCGGCGACCCGCTGGGCCTGCTGCGGCGCGAGCTGCGGTGGACCGACCCGGTCGATCTGTTCGTGCATCCGCGAACCGTCTCGCTCGGCGGCTCGTCGTCGGGCTTCCTGCGCGACCTCGAGGGCGTCGAGAGCCGCGTGCTGTCGGAGAACGACGTCTCGTTCCACGCGCTGCGCGAGTACGTGCCCGGTGACGACCGCCGGTACATCCACTGGAAGACCTCCGCTCGCACCGGCAAGCTGATGGTGCGCCAGTTCGAGGAGACCCGCCGCTCCCACCTCGCCATCGCGCTCTCGACGAACCGTGCCGACTACGCCGACGGCGAGGCCGGAGACGAGGAGTTCGAGCTCGCGGTCTCGGTCTGCGGCTCGCTCGCCGTGCAGGCCCTGATGGAGGAGCGCGAGATCACCGTGCTCACGCCTTCGAGCAACCTGCACGTCGAGACCGGCCGGCGCCTGCTCGACGAGCTCTCGGCCGTGGAGCAGAGCGAGACGAGCCGGGAGACCGTCGTGCAGCTCGCCAAGACCACGGGCACCGCGGTGCCGCAGGCGTCGGTGGCGTTCCTGCTCTTCGGCAGCGGCGTGACGCCCACCCAGATCCAGGCGTCGTCGATGCACATCCCCCTCGGCGTGCGGGTGATCGCGATCGCCTCGCGACCCGGCGAGCGGATGTCGCTGCGCACCCTCGGCGACATCACCCTGCTGACCGTCGGAGACCTGACCGACCTGCCCCGCGCACTCCGGAGGGCCAACAGCTGATGACCGACGCCCCGAGCCCCCGCCGGGCCAGCGCGGCGAGCCCGCGCCGCGCCGCCCGCGCCTCCACCCCGCTGCTCCCGCCGCTGCCCGCGACGGCCCGCCCGGCCTGGTCGATCGCGACCGACGCCGGCGTCGTGCTGCTGCTCGCGATCGTCTCGGTGCTCACCCTCGGCCCCGCGTTCGGCGGTGTCGGCTACCTGGTCGCCGGCATCGGCGGCGCGGTGCTCGGCATCCTGATCGGCGCGGCCGGCTGGCGGCTGTCGTGGAACCTGCTCGTCGTCGCGGCGGCCACCGTCGTGGTCTACCTGCTCTTCGGCGGGCCGCTCGCGGCGCCCGGCACCACGATCCTCGGCGTGATCCCGACGCTCGACACCCTGCGCACGCTCGTGCTCGGCATCGTCTTCTCGTGGAAGGACGCGCTCACCCTGGTGGTGCCCGTCGGCCAGTTCGACGGCACTCTCGTGGTGCCCTTCCTCTCGGCACTGATCGCCACCGTGCTGGCGACGAGCTTCGCGCTGCGCCTGAAGCACGCCGGCTGGACCCTGCTGCCGCTCACCCTGCTGTTCGTGCTCGGCATCGCCTTCGGCACCCGCGAGGCCGCATTCCCCGTCGTGCAGGGCCTCGCCTTCGCCGGGATCGCCCTCGTCTGGACGGCCTGGCGCCGCCAGGAGTCGCGCGCCCGCGCCTCCCGCGGCACCGACCTCGGCGGCGGCGGCTCGCTCGACCCCGCCACGGCGAAGGCCCTGCGCACGACCCGCCTCGCCGCGGGCGCCGGCCTCGTGGTCGGCGCGCTCGTCGTGGGCGCCGTCACCGGCGGGCTGCTCGTTCCCGCCTCGGCGCGCGAGGTGCTGCGCGACAACGTCGTGCCGCCGCTCGACCTGCACGACTACGCGAGCCCGCTGGTGGGCTTCCGCAGCTACGTGCGCGACTTCAAGGAGGAGTCGCTGTTCACGGTGAAGGGCCTGCCGACGGATGCGCGCATCCGCCTGGCCACCCTCGACAGTTACGACGGCATCGTCTACGACGTGGCCGGCGACGGCTCGGAGGGCTCGGGCACCTTCACCCGCGTCTCGAGCGAGATCGCGAACGACGTCGCGGGCGAGCCGGTGAGCGTCGAGATCGGCATCACGGGCCTGAACGGGGTCTGGATGCCCGACCTCGGCTACCTCGACGGCCTGCGCTTCACGGGCGACCGCGCCGACCAGCTCGAGGGCGCCCTGCACTACAACGCGGCCACCGGCGTCGCGCTCGACACCCTCGGCGTGCGGGACGGCGACAGCTACACCGTCGACGCCGTGCTGCCGCCGAGCTACAACGACGAGCAGCTCGCGAGCCGCTCGGTCGACTCCGTCGCCCTGCCCCGCGCGACCGGGGTGCCCGACGTCGTCAGCTCGCTGGCGTCGGAGTACGTCGGCGACGCCGACACCCCGATCGAGGAGGTGCGGAACCTCGCGGCGAACCTCAGCCAGAACGGCTTCTTCAGCCACGGCCTGGAGGGCGAGGCCGTCTCGCGCGCCGGCCACGGCGCCGAGCGCATCGCGAGCATGCTCTCGGCCGAGCAGATGGTGGGCGACGACGAGCAGTACTCCGTCGCCATGGCGCTGATGGTGCGCTCGCTCGGCATGCCCGCCCGCGTCGTGATGGGCTTCCACCCCGACGAGTACGCCGGGCCCGACGCCACCCAGGAGATCACGGGCGACGACCTGCACGCCTGGGTCGAGGTCCCGTTCGAGGGGGCCGGCTGGGTCGCGTTCGATCCGACGCCGCCCGAGGACCAGGTTCCGCTCGAGGAGGCCCCGAAGCCGAAGTCGGATCCGAAGGCCCAGGTGCTGCAGCCGCCGCCCCCGCCGCAGGCTCCCGCGGAGCTGCCTCCGGACATCCGCACCGAGGACACCGAGCAGGAGGACGCCGAGAAGGACGGCTTCGACTTCCTGCCCGTCGCCCTCGCGGTGGGCGGTGGACTGCTGCTGCTGATCCTCGTGCTGGGGCCGCTGCTCGCGATCGCGCTGCTGAAGCTGCGGCGCCGGAAGCGCCGGCGTCTGGCACCGCGACCGGCCGACCGCGTGAGCGGCGGCTGGGACGAGATCGTCGACCGCGCGGGCGACCTCGGCACCCCGGTGCCCGCGGGCGTGACCCGCCGAGACGGCGCCCGCGTGCTCGCGACCGCGTATCCGTCGGCGCCCGTGCTCGACGTGGCCACGAAGGCCGACTCGAGCGTCTTCGGCCCGGGCGAGCCCGCCGACGACGAGGTGGAGCGGTACTGGACCGAGGTCGACGCCGTGGTGAGCACGATGGCCGCGTCGGTGTCGGGGTGGACGCGGTTCAAGGCGCGGTGGTCGGTGCGGTCGCTGCTGAGCGGGCGCAAGGCGCCGGCCGGCACGCCCCCGGCCGGGCGAGGCCGTACGGTGGACACTGGCCCCGCAGACCGAGCGACGACGCCTGGAGGAGACACCCCATGACCGATGCCGGCCATCCCTGCGTGCAGTGCGGCTCCCCCGTGCCCCGCAATGCGCAGTTCTGCCTCGTCTGCGGCACCCCCGCCTCGGCGGCGCGCAGCCAGTCGGCGGCCCTCGGCTCCGTCGCGGGCCAGGCGCCCGCCGCCGGCCCGGGCTCGGCGCCGATCGACGGCTGGCGGCCCGACCCGGCGGTCGAGCCGATCCGCGAGGGCGACGTGCTCCCCGCGGGCTACGGCCGCCGCGTGCTCGCGTTCCTGCTCGACGGCGTGTTCGGCACCGTGCTCTGGCTCGTCATCGTGCTGCCGCTGATGGCGCTCGGCGTGATCGCGTTCCAGGTCGAGGACACCGCCATCGCGTTCACCGGCCCGAGCGCCGTGCTGCTCATGGTGGCCTCGCTGCTCTACCCGATCGTCTCGCTGCTGATGCAGGCCCTGCTCGGCTTCTCGCCCGGCAAGGCGCTGATGGGCCTGCGCATCGTGCGGCTCGCGACCCTCGGCAAGCCCGGCATCCTGGCCATGCTGCTGCGCTGGCTCGTGGTCGCGGCCGCCTCGCTGATCTTCCTGATCGGCCAGTACGTCGTCTGGCTCTCCCCGCTCTGGGACGCCTCCAAGATGAGCCGCGGCTGGCACGACAAGCTCGCCGGCACCTGGGTCATCGACGTCAAGGCCGGCCCGAACCCGCTGAAGGCCCGCCCGGGTCAGCTGGTGCTCGACGAGGCCGAGCCGGCTCCGGTTCCGGATGCTCGCGCGAGCGCTCCGCGGAACGCCGCCCCCGTGGCTCCGGCCGCCGCGCCGCCGGCCCCGCCCGTCGCGCCGCCCGCGACCGAGTCGTTCGCCCCCATCGCCCACGTGCCCGGGTTCGCGCCCCACGGCGGATCGGCCACGGCCGCGGCACCCGCATCCGCCCCCGCCGCCGACGACTTCGAGAGCACGCGCCTGTCGGGCTCGGGGCCCGTCTCGGTGCCGGCCGGCGTGATCGTGTTCCGGCTCGACACGGGCGAGGTCGTACCGATCACCCGGCACGGCGCGCTCGGCCGCGACCCCGTGGCGCCGGGCGGCGACCCGTCCGACCTGCTGATCGCGCTGCAGGGCGACACCCTGTCGGTCTCGAAGACGCACCTGGAGTTCGGGCTGGAGGACGGCCGGGTCTGGGTGAGCGACCGCGGCTCGACCAACGGCAGCGCGCTCGTGCGCGGCGACGGCGTGGAGCTGGAGCTCGACGCGGGCGAGCGCGTGCGGGTGGAGGCGGGCGACCGCATCCGCGTCGGCACCCGCGTGCTGCAGGTGGAGGGCTCGGCATGAGCGACGACACCGCGGCTGCCGGGGTCACGCTCGCGGAGCTGAGCCTGCAGGTCGGCACGGCAACCCACACCGGCTTGCGGCGCCGGGCGAACGAGGACGCGTTCCTCGCCGCCCAGCCGCTCTTCCTCGTCGCCGACGGCATGGGCGGTCACGAGGCCGGCGAGGTCGCGAGCGCCCTCGCGGTCGACGCCTTCGCCGCGCTGACCGGAACGCCGAGCGTCGACGCCGCCGACCTGCGCGACGCCTTCGGTCGCGCGCACGAGTCGATCGCGGCGATCGTCTCCACCGGGCTGCGCCGGGCCGGCACCACGGTCTCGGGCGTCGCCATCGCCGAGAGCGACGGCCGCGCGCACTGGCTCGTGTTCAACCTCGGCGACTCGCGCACCTACCGGCTGGCCGACGGCGAGCTGGAGCAGATCAGCGTCGACCACTCGGTCGTGCAGGAGATGCTCGACGGCGGCACGCTGTCCCGGGCGGCCGCCGCTACCCATCCGGAGCGGAACGTGATCACCCGGGCGCTCGGCGCGGGCGGGCCGTACCAGGCGGACTACTGGCTGGTGCCCGTGGAGTCGGGCGACCGCATCCTGATCTGCTCGGACGGGGTGTCAGGTGAGCTCGACGACGAGCTGATCGAGCGCATCCTGCTCGAGGAGCACGAGAGCCAGGAGGCCGCGAGCCGCCTGGTGCACGAGGGCCTGCTGCACGGCGGGCGCGACAACCTGACCGCCGTGGTCGTCGACGCGTACGACCGCGCCGGCGCCGAGGCGCACGCGGCCGGCTCGCCCGACGGGCCCGGCGGGCGCCGGCGCGACCCGCACGGCGAGGACACCATCCCCCGGCCCCCGGTCGACGTGGGCGGAAGGAACTGAGATGAGCGAGATCCTGTACAGCCCCGGAGCCTGGCGCGCGGTGGTCGCACCCGGCGGGATCGCGGTGCTGCCGCCGGCCGTCGACGCGGCGCTGCTCGGGCGGATCCGGGCGGCGCTCGACTCGGGCGACGGCCTGGGGGCCGTGCTCTCGTCGCTCGCCGAGGCGTTCGGCGGGGGATTCAGCGCGCTGCCGCCGTTCGCCGTGGTGGCGTTCGGCGACGGGGAGTCCCGGCTCGCGGTGCGCGGCGAGGTCTCGGTGTCGATCTCCGAGGACTCCGGCCCGGTGGTGGTGTCGGGGGCCGGCGTGAGCACGTGGAGCGAGCGGGCGGTGCCTTCGGCGGCCGGGTTCGTGGTGAGCACGCCGGAGGCCTCGGCGGGTGGCGAGCGCTTCGCCATCGTGTCGGGGGTCGTGCTGGTGAGCGAGGTGGCGGTGGCTTCGGGGGCGGCGATCGCGTCGCCGCCGGCGGCTGCGCCCACCGCTGTCGTCGCGCCCGCGCCCGAGGCCGCGCCCGAGGTGGCGCCTGCACCGTCGGCCGCGCCCGCACCCGAGGTGGCGCCGGAACCGGCTGCTGCCCCTGAGGCGGAGCCCGAGCCCGCGCCCGAGCCCGCGCCCGTCCCCGACGTCGAGCTGACCCAGGACGTCGCGAGCGAGCTCGAGAACTCCCAGGCCGAGGAACTCGAGAGCACGCAGGCCGAGCTGCCCGACGACGCGTACGACCACCTGTGGGGTGCGACCGTCGTGAAGTCCGTCGAGGACGCCGCCGTGCGCGAGCTCGACGACGAGGAGGCGGAGGGCGAGAGCGCTGCCGCCCCGGCCACCCCTCCGGCGCCCGCGCCCGCCCCGCAGACTCCGGCGCCCGCGCCCGCCCCGCTGACACCGCCGCCCGCCCCGACGGCGGCGCCCGCGGTGCCGGGCACCGGACTGATCGACAGCGTCCCCGGCTTCGGGAGCGTCGGTGCCGCATCCGGAAGCCCCGCCCTGCTCGGCACCACCGTGCCCCCGGCCGCCCCGTCGCAGCCACAGACCCCGGCAGCCCCCGCGCCCCTCGCGACCCCCGCGGCGAGCCAAGCCGACGACGACCACGACGGCCTCACCGTCACCGTCTCCGAGCTCGAGGCCATGCGGCGCCTCGCCGACGCCGCACCCGCCGCGGCCGAGCTGCCGGCCGACGCCCTCGGCCGCATCGTGCTCTCCACCGGCGAGAGCTACCCCCTCGACCGCCCGGTCATCATCGGCCGCCGCCCGCGCGCCAACCGCGTGCAGGCCGACGCCGTGCCCGTGCTCGTCACGGTCGCGAGCCCCGAGCAGGACATCTCGCGCAACCACCTCGAGATCCGCCTCGAGGGCCGGCACGTGCTCGCCGTCGACCTCGCCACGACCAACGGCAGCGTGCTGCACCGCGAGGGCACCCCGCCCAAGCGCCTCGGCCCGAACGAGCCCGAGCTCGTGCTGAGCGGCGACGTGATCGACCTCGGCGACGGCGTCACGGTGGCGTTCGAGGAGATTCCGTGAGCGCCCGCCGGCCGCCCTCGGCCCCGCCCGAGATCCCCGGGTTCTCGTTCGTCGAGCTGCTCGGCTCGGGTGGCTTCGCCGACGTCTTCCTCTACGAGCAGCGGATGCCCCGCCGCCGCGTCGCCATCAAGGTGCTGCTCGCCGAAGCCCTCACCGAGGGAGCCCGCGAGAGCTTCGACGCCGAGGCGAACCTGATGGCGCAGCTCTCGACGCACCCCTCGATCGTCACGATCTACCAGGCGGACATCGCGGGCGACGGCCGCCCCTACCTCGCCATGGAGTACTGCCCGAAGCCGAACCTCGGCGCCCGGTACCGGCGCGAGAAGATCAGCGTGGCCGAGGCGCTCCGCATCGGCGTGCAGGTCGCCGGTGCCGTCGAGACCTCGCACCGCGCGGGCATCCTGCACCGCGACATCAAGCCGGCCAATATTCTCGTGACGGAATACAACCGTCCGGCGCTGACCGACTTCGGCATCTCGGTGGCGCTGGTCGGCGGTGCCGGCTCGGCGGGCGAGGCGGGGGCCGAGCAGGAGTCGGTCGGCATGTCCATCCCGTGGTCGCCGCCCGAGGTGTTCGGCGCGGTGCCGCAGAGCGGGGCCGCCGCCGACATCTACGCGCTCGGCGCCACGGTCTACACGATCCTCGCGGGGCGCTCGCCCTTCGAGGTGCCGGGCGGCTCGAACTCGGGGCTCGACCTGATCGCGCGCATCCAGTCGGCCCCGCTCGCCCCCACCGGGCGACCCGACGTGCCCGCCTCGCTCGAGCAGGTGCTCGCCACGGCGATGGCCAAGCGAACGGATGCCCGCTATTCCTCCGCGCTCGAGTTCGCCCGGGCGCTGCAGAAGATCCAGCTCGAGCTGGCGATGTCGGTCACCCCGGCCGACGTGCTCGACGACGCCCTCCCCTCCGACGACTTCGAGGAGGAGGACGACGGCAACACGCGCATCCGCGGCATCGTCACGATCGACCCCACGGCCCCCGCCCCGGCCCGAGGCCGCCGCGCGACCCCGCCGCCCGCGCCCACCACCCCTCCCCGCACCACGCCCCCCGCCCGAACCCCTGTACTCTCGACGCCTCGCACGATCGTCCCGGCTGACGACGTGCTCGAAGAGACCGTCCATCGAGCGAGCAGCGGCGCGAGCGACGCCGGCGTCAGGCCCGCGGCCGCGCGGCGCAGCCGCGTGCCGTGGATCGTCGGCAGCGCCGCCCTCGTGCTGCTCGTCGGCGTCGGGGTGCTCGTGTTCGCGCTGAACGGCGGCGCCGGCAGCCCGGCCGAGCAGGACGCCGAGGCCACCGACGAGCCCGTCGACACCGTGCAGATCGACAACGCCGACGTGAAGGCCCCCACCGACATCGCCGGCACCGCCACCCCCGACGGCGTCGTCTTCACCTGGACGAACCCCGACCCCCAGGACGGCGACACCTACCGCTGGACGCCCACCACCCCGGGAACCGAGCAGCAGGCCCGCACGATCGACCAGCCCACCGTCACGGTGGAGCCCGAAGGAGGACAGCCCGTGTGCATCGAGGTCAGCGTGGTGCGGAGCGACGGCCGGGGCTCCGACGCGGCGGCGGGATGCTCGAAGTGAGCACCCCCGACGAGACCACCGCCCCGCCGCCCACCGCTCCGGCGACCCGCTCCGACGCGAA
Organism: Herbiconiux sp. VKM Ac-1786; assembly: GCF_015350805.1. GTDB lineage: Bacteria > Actinomycetota > Actinomycetes > Actinomycetales > Microbacteriaceae > Herbiconiux. The sequence goes on from NZ_JADKSG010000001.1 coordinate 1,209,143, forward strand.
CGTCGAGTTCTGCGGCGAGTGGTTCGCCCTCGACCCGGCCAAGCCCTTCGAGATCGGCCGCGACGCCGACCTCGACATCGACGACAACCAGTACCTGCACCGCCGCTTCCTGCAGATCGCGAACGTCGACGGCATGTGGTGGCTCTCGAACGTCGGCTCCCGCCTCAGCGCCACGGTCTCCGACGCCAGCCGCACGATGCAGGCCTGGCTCGCCCCCGGCGCCCGCATGCCGATCGTCTTCGGCCTCACCACCGTGGTCTTCACCGCCGGCCCCACGAGCTACGAGTTCACCGTGCACACGAGTGCTCCGACGTTCTTCGACTCCACCCCGGTGCCCGACGGCAGCGGGGCGACCACCGTCGGCGCCGTCACCTTCACCGCCTCGCAGAAGCTGCTCATCCTGGCCCTCGCCGAGCCGATGCTGAAGCGCGACGGCACCGGCACGAGCGAGATCCCCTCGAGCCAGCTCGCCGCCGAACGGCTCGGCTGGGCGCTCAGCCGCTTCAACCGCAAGCTCGACAACGTCTGCGACAAGCTCAGCCGCACCGGCGTCGAGGGCCTCCGCGGCGGCGTCGGCGCCCTCGCCACCAACCGCCGGGCACGGCTCGTCGAGTACGCGGTGCTCTCGCGCCTCGTCACGAAGAACGACCTCCCGCTGCTCGACCAGCCCCACGACGACAACGACGACAGGTAGCACCGGATGCGCATCAAGGCCACCCTGCGACGCCCCGGTGGCTCGGCGTCGAACCTCCAGATCACCGCCGACGCCACCGCGAGCGTCGGCGACATCGCCGAGGCGATCCACCTCGCCGACCCGCAGCTGAGCGAGTACCAGCGCGCCCAGGTGCCCGCGGGGCTCACCCTGCAGGTCACCGGCACGAGCGGCGAGCAGCGGGTCGTCGACCCGGCCTCGAACCTGATCGAGGCCGGCGTGCGCTCGGGCTCGGTGCTCGAGCTCGCCCGGCACAGCGACGGCTTCAGCTCGGGCAGCCACGGCCCGGCGGCGGCGACGCTCCGGGTGCTCAGCGGGCCGGATGCGGGGGCCGAGTTCTCGCTCCCCTTCGGCTCCAGCTACATCGGCCGCGAGCGTGGCATCGACGTGCGGCTGAGCGACGGTCTGGTGTCCAAACGGCACGCCCGCATCAACATCGGCGAGCAGGTCGAGATCGTCGACATGAAGTCGGCGAACGGCCTGCTGATGGGCGGCGAGCAGGTCGCCCGCACCACGCTGAGCTCCGCCGACGTCGTCGTGCTCGGCGACACCGCGATCTGCGTCGTGCCGCTGCAGCGCCTCGGCGGCGCCGCGCCCTCGACGCCGGTGATCGAGTTCAACCGCTCACCGCGGGTCGTGGCGCGCTACCCCGGCTCCGAGTTCCCGGCACCCACGCCGCCCAAGCAACCGCAGTCGCTGCGCTTCCCGCTGGTGGCGCTGATCGCCCCGCTGATCATGGGCCCCATCCTGTTCGCCGCGACCGGCAACGCGCTCAGCCTCGTCTTCATCGCGCTGAGCCCGATCCTGATGATCGGCACCTGGCTCGACCACAAGCTGCAGACCCGCTCCCAGCTGAAGGCGGCCATCAAGCAGTTCAACGAGTCACTCGACGCCTTCGTCGCGTCGATGCACGAGCGCCAGCGGGTGCAGCGGGCGGTGCGGCTCACCGAGGCCCCGGCGGTGGCCGCGACGATCGACGCCGTGCAGCGCCTGGGTCAGCTGATGTGGACGCACCGGCCCGAGCATCCGTCGTTCCTGACCGCCCGGCTCGGCCTCGGCACCTCGCTCAGCCGCGACGTCGTGACCACCCCGAACGAGAACGACGCCCTGCCCGAGTACTACGCGCAGGTCGAGCAGACCGCCGACCGCTTCTCGCGGATCGACGGGGTGCCGATCGTGGTCGAGCTGCGCAAGGCCGGCGCCCTCGGCGTCGCCGGCCCGGCCGAGCAGCGGCACGGCGTCGCCCGCGGCATCGTGACGCAGCTCGTCGGGCTGCACTCCCCCGCCGAGCTCGTGGTCGCCGCGGTCGTCTCCCCCACCTCGCGCGCCACCTGGGAATGGCTCGAGTGGCTGCCCCACACCAGCTCGCCGCACAGCCCGCTGGCCGGTGACCACCTGGCCGACAACCCCGGCTCCGGATCCGCGCTCCTCGCCCGCCTCGAGGACCTCATCTCGCGTCGCACGCGGGGCGGCCCCTCCCCCCGCGGGCCGATCGACACCAGCGGAAAGAGCGGCGAGGACGAGCTCGTGCATCCGATCACCCCCTCGGTGCTCGTGGTGATCGAGGACGACGCACCGCTGGACCGAGGCCGCCTCACCCGCCTCGTCGAGCGCGGGGCCGACGCGAACGTGCACGTGCTCTGGTCGGCGCCCTCGATCGCCGCCCTGCCGGCCGCCTGCCGCAGCTTCGTCAGCGTCGACCAGGACGCGAAGGGCGCGACCGCCGGCCAGGTGCGCCTCGGCGAGCACACCTTCCCGCTCGAGTGCGAGACCGTCGACGCCGAGACGGCCCACCGCGTCTCGCGCCAGCTCGCGCCCGTGATCGACGTCGGCGCCCCCGTCGACGACGACTCCGACCTCCCGCGCCAGGTCTCGTACCTGACGCTCGTGGGCTCCGAGCTCGCCGACGAGCCCGAGGCCGTGATCGACCGCTGGCGCGAGAGCAACTCGATCGCCCTCCGCGATGGGTCGCCACACGTTCGCCGCAAGCAGGCCGGATCGCTGCGCGCGCTCGTCGGGCACTCGGGCACCGAGCCGTTCTACCTCGACATCCGCAACCAGGGCCCGCACGCCCTCGTCGGCGGCACCACCGGCGCCGGCAAGTCCGAGTTCCTGCAGTCGTGGGTGCTCGGCATGGCGGCGGCGCACAGCCCCGACCGGGCAACGTTCCTGTTCGTCGACTACAAGGGCGGCGCGGCCTTCGCCGAGTGCGTCGGCCTGCCTCACACGGTCGGTCTCGTCACCGACCTGTCGCCGCACCTCGTGCGCCGCGCGCTGACCAGCCTGCGCGCCGAGCTGCGCTACCGCGAGCACCTGCTCAACCGGAAGAAGGCGAAGGACCTCGTCTCGCTCGAGAAGACGGGCGACCCCGACACCCCGCCGAGCCTGCTGATCGTGGTCGACGAGTTCGCCGCCCTCGTGAACGAGGTGCCCGAGTTCGTCGACGGCGTCGTCGACGTCGCCCAGCGCGGGCGCTCGCTCGGCCTCCACCTCATCCTCGCCACCCAGCGTCCCGCCGGCGTGATCAAGGACAACCTGCGCGCCAACACGAACCTGCGCATCGCCCTCCGGATGGCCGACGCCGACGACTCCAGCGACATCCTAGGCGACCCGATGGCCGCCTACTTCGACCAGTCGATCCCCGGCCGCGGCGCCGCGAAGACCGGGCCCGGGCGGCTCGCCCCGTTCCAGACCGGCTACGCGGGCGGCTGGACGACCAGCACCCCGCCGCGCCCCCGGATCGACCTCGTCGAGATGGACTTCGGTGCCGGAGCCGCGTGGGAGGTGCCCGAGGACGAGGAGACCCCCGAGTCGGTCGAGCAGGGGCCCACCGACATCGCGCGGTTGGTCACGAGTATCCGTCACGCCGCCTCGATGGCGAAGATCCCCGAACCCCGCAAGCCCTGGCTCGACGAGCTCGCGGCGGTCTACGACTTCTCGCTGCTGCCCAACCCGAGAACGGATGAGCGGCTGCTCCTCGGCGTGATCGACGACCCGGCGAGCCAGAGCCAGCCCACCGTGTTCTACGAGCCCGACCGCGACGGCAACATGGCCGTGCTCGGCACCGGAGGCTCGGGCAAGAGCGCCACGCTCCGCACCATCGCCGTCTCGGCCGCGGTCACGCCGCGTGGTGGCCCGGTGCACGTCTACGGCCTTGACTTCGGCTCGAGCGGCCTCAGCATGCTCGAGGAGCTGCCGCACGTCGGCGCCATCATCTCCGGCGACGACGAGGAGCGGGTGGTGCGCCTGCTGCGGCGGCTGCGCGACCTGGTCGACGACCGCTCCATCCGCTACTCGGCCGTGCGCGCCGGATCGATCGGGGACTACCGGCGCATCGCCGACGCCCCGCAGGAGCCGCGCATCCTGGTGCTCGTCGACGGCATCGGCGCCTTCCGGGAGCAGTACGAGTTCGGCGGGCACTCGGCCTGGTTCACGACCTTCGCCCAGATCGCCACCGACGGCCGCCAGGTGGGCGTGCACATCGTCGTCGCGGGCGACCGGCCGAACTCGGTGCCGGCGTCGCTCGGCTCGACCATCCAGCGGCGGCTCGTGCTGCGCATGGCGAACGACGACGACTACGCGCTGCTCGGCGCCCCGAAGGACACGCTGAGCGCCGTCTCCCCGCCCGGCCGCGGCGTGATGGACGGCAACGAGGTGCAGATGGCGGTGCTCGGGGCCGACTCGAACGTGGCCATCCAGTCCCGCGAGATCTCCAAGCTCGCCGAGGCCATGCGCCGGCAGGGGGTGACGGATGCTCCGCCGATCCAGACCCTCGGTGACGCCATCCCGCTCAGCACGCTCCCCGCCGTCGCGGCAGGGCAGCCCGTGATCGGCGTGCGCGACGACACCCTCGGCGCCCTCGGCATCTCGCCCTCGGGAGCGATGCTCGTCGCCGGAACCGCCGGCAGCGGGCGGTCGACGGCGCTCGCGACCATCGCGACGGCGCTGCGACGGGCCGACCCGGGCATCCGTCTCGTGCACATCTCACCGCGCAAGACGAGCCTCACCCCGCTGCCGCTCTGGAGCCTCTCGCTGAGCGACCCGGCGCAGATCGCGGCCTTCGCCGACGACGTGAGCGCGCAGCTCGACGCCGAGACGCTGAAGCCGACGCAGTTCGCGGTGTTCGTCGAGAACGTCGGCGAGCTGAACGGGAGCCCCGCCGAGGGCGACGTCGACCGGCTCGTGAAGCGGGCGCTGCGCGACGACGTGTTCGTGATCGGCGAGAGCGAGTCGTCGACCTGGTCGGCGGCCTGGACGCTCGGCGGAGCCTTCAAGAACTCCAAGCGCGGGCTGCTGCTGGTGCCGGGCGACCTCGACGGCGACTCGCTGCTCGGCACCTCGCTCGGCCGGTTCAAGCGGGCGGATCTGCCGCCTGGCCGGGGGTTCTACGTGCAGGGCGGCCGGGTCGTGAAGCTGCAGGTCGCGACCAGGGACGACTGATGGGGACTTCTCCCCATCGCCGTCAGCGACAGGTGTCAATAGTGTCTTCCTTGTGAGACGCACTCACAGGAAGTAGCGGATCCGGACAGTCCGGGCCGCGGAGATGAAGGAGAGAATCATGGCCGTTTGGGGTCTCGATGTCGAGCAGGTTCGCGGGCTCAGCAAGCAGCTGAACACGCAGTCGCAGCAGGTCCAGCAGATCCTGACCACGCTCACCAGCGCACTGCAGAACGTGCAGTGGACCGGTCCGGACGCGGAGGGCTTCCGCAACGAGTGGAACACCACCCACACCGCCGCGCTGAAGCAGGTCATCACCGCTCTCGAGGACGCGTCGCAGAAGGCGTCGAAGAACGCCAGCGACCAGGAGTCGACCTCGAACGCCTAGCGTTCGCAGGGGGCGGGGGCTTCGGCTTCCGCCCCCTTCTTCCGTCCATCACTACTCGGAGAGGGTGTCATGCCCGGTGGTTTCTACGGCGCCGATGTCGACGAGCTGCGCACGCTCGCGAAGCAGTTCGACACGGCCGCCTCACAGCTCGAGACGGTCGGTACGACCCTCAGCTCGAGCGTCAATCAGACGCAGGCCTGGCAGGGTCCTGACGCATCGCAGTTCCGCAGCGACTGGAACGGCACGCACACGGCGCAGCTGAAGGCCGCCGTGGCCGCGCTCACCAACGGGAGCACGGGGCTGTTGAAGAACGCCGACGAGCAGAACGCGGCGTCGACCGACTCCATCGGGGGCGGGGCGGGGGCCGGCGCGGGGGGCGGCGGTTCGACCGGGGGCTCCGGCGGGTCGGGGTCGGGCGGGTCGGGCTCCGGTTCGGGCGGCTCCGGATCCGGTGGCTCGGGCTCCGGCTCGGGCTCCGGTGATGACGACGGCAACGGCCCGTGGACCGGCACGAATTCCGACACCAGCGTTGAGGGCAGCACCGGCATCGGCACCGCCGAGGGCAAGGCCGAGGGCACCTGGCAGTGGGGTGCCGGCGCCGAGGCGTCCGGCGAGTTCGGCGACGACACCTTCGGCGGCGAGGGATCCGCGGGTGCGATGGTCGGTGCCGAGGGCACGGCGTCGGCCGAGGGATCCATCGGCTGGGACGAGGGTGCCCAGGGCGAGGCCTCCGTCGGGGGCTTCGTGGGTGCCAAGGCCGAGGCCGAGGGATCGGTGTCGGCGCTGAACGGCTTCGCCGAGGCGGAGGGCAGCGCATCCGTCATGGCCGGTGCCGAGGCGAACGCCACCATCGGCGGATCGATCGGCCCCGACAGCATCGGCGTGAACGCCGGTGTCGACGCCTTCGCCGGCGCCAAGGCCGAGGCCGAGGGATCGGTCTCGGTGGCCGGAGCGACCGCCACGGTCGGCGGTGAGGTCTACGCCGGGATCGGCGGCCACGCGAACATCGACGTGGGCGTCGACGGCGACACCTTCAACGGCACCATCGACGTCGGAGCCGCTCTGGGCATCGGCGCCGGCGTGAGCTTCGACTTCGAGATCGACGCCTCCGACACCATCGACTCGATCGGCAACCTGTTCGGGCTGTGACCCGACTTGCCCTCCTCCCCGACTTCAGAAAGGCTCGAACCATGCCCCAGACACTGACCTTCCCCGGTGACGCCGCTCCCGGCCTGCCGACGATCGGCCTCACGGTGCCCGACGACTGGACCCCGCTCGCCGCTCCCGGCGCCGTGCTCGCGACCGGCAAGACGGTCGAGCCCGGCACCTTCCGGCCGAACGTCGTGGTCGCGATCACCCGCTTCACGGCCGGCTACGCGCTGCAGACCGCGATCGACGAGGTGACCGCGCGCGTCGAGGCGCTGCCGGGTGTCGTCGAGGGCGGCCGCGAGGCGCAGGAGGTGCTCGGCCGCGACGGCTACCGCATCGAGTTCAGCTACCCCGACGAGCGGGTGGGCACCCTCATGCAGGGCGTGCGGATCGTCGTCGTCGAGAACGGCCCCGTCGCCGACCTGGTGCAGATCACCGCCACCGCGACCGGGTCGCAGGCGCTGTCGCTCTGGGGCGAGCTGCGCGAGATCCAGTCGAGCGCGGTGACGACCGTCTGATGGCCGCTCCGCTCGCCGACGCCCAGAACGCCGTGCTCGCGCTGAACAGCGAGGAGCTGCCCTTCGTCTACACGGCGGAGCCCGACGGCCTCCGCGCCACCTGGAAGTACGCCGACGTCAAGTGGGCCTCCTTCACGGCGGCCGGCCTGATCGACCGCGCCTACGAGCTGCGGGTCGAGCTCGACCCCGCCGAGGGCACCTGGACCTTCCACGAGACGGACACCTCGTCCGACGTGACCGCCCGCGCCCGTCCGGGTGGCATCGGCATCTCGGGCGGCACCTCGACGTTCTCGGGCCGGCAGAAGAAGATCTCGTTCGAGTTCGGCGCCACTCCGGTCGCGGCCGAGTCGACCGACCGTCAGGGCACCCACGTCGGCAACACCTACGGCTACTCCTTCACGACCGACGAGGTGAAGGCGCCCCTCATCGAGGCCCTCACGGCGGCGGGCTACACCCCGAAGAAGCAGGGCTTCTTCGGCAAGCTCTTCGGCGGCTGACCCCGCCGGGCAGTCAGCCCAGCTCGCTTCGCCGAAAGCGCAGCTCTCGCTCGGCTCCTTTCAGGGGCGACCCGGTGAACGGTAGCGTGCCGAGGTCGACCCCGCCTGCCGCGCGCAACGCGATCGCGTTCGACGACCGCGCCGCCCGCTGCGGCAGCCCGATCGCGTCGGCGAACTCGTGCCAGTGCCTCAGCCGCAGCCGAGTCGTGCGCCCGGCCACCGGGAGCGCGAGGCTGTCGTCGCCATAGAGCAGGGTGCACGGCACGTCGTAGATGGGCGCGACCGCCATGCGCCCGTCCCCATCGCCGAGCGCCGAGACATTCTTGCCGTGCAGATCGCCGTTGCCGGTCAGCCAGGCGAAGACGAACTGCAGGTAGAGGTTGCGCACGGCCACGGCGGGAGCTGCGCAGAGCCTGGCCAGGGCGCCCACGGCGTCGGCCGCGTCGATGCGGTACTTGTCGGCCGGCGGAAGGCCGAGCGCCTGGGTCGCGTCCTCGAGGGGGAGCCGGCGCCATCCGCCGGCCACCCGCACCCGATCGAAGCGGCGCACCAGCAGCCCTTCGGCGCCGACCCGGTCGTGCACGACGGTCGCGTCCGAGACCGGCAGGCGCAGCCCTCGCGCCGCGACCAGGTGCGCCGCCTCGTTCTGCACCAGGTGCGGGTAGGCGGGCGGGTCGAGCTTCAGGATGAACCGGCCCGCCTCGAGGGCGACAGGGCTGCTGATCATCTCGGCGCTCAGCTTGTCCTGCACACCGGGCAGGCCGTGCCGGTCTATCTCGTCGACGAGGGCCGAGAACTCCTGCTCGGCGAGCCCGCCCGCGACCGCCGACGGGGGCTCGGCCGGATCGGAGCCCTGCGGGACGACCTGCACGTCGCCGGGCAGATCGGCTCCCACCGCGAGCAGCAGCGTCAATTCGTCGTCGAGGCTCGTCTTCAGCGCACTGCGGAGGACGGTCAGCCGACGTCCCTCGGGCAGCAGCCCGGCGAAGAAGGCGGGCAGACTGCCGCCGGCGGTCACGGTCGCTTCCGCGTCGAGCGGTAGGGTCGACGCGACCGGGGGCGAATCGACCGCCGCGTACTCGGGGCGGTACGAGAACCGGATCCCTGTTCCCGGCACCCGCTCGAGCGACGCCGCGAGACGACCACCCTTGTACACGTCCGCAGCCTCCGTGAAGCGGAGGGCGGTCAGGTTGCCGGCGTCGGTCATCCAGCCACCTCGAGACGCGCGCCCAGTGTGTGCAGCACCGCGAGCACCGCATCGAGTCCCGGGTTGCCCCGGCCGGTCTCGATGTCTCGGAGGGTGCGCACCGAAACGCCCGCGAGATCGGCGAGGTCGGCTTGGTCGAGAAGCGCATTCTGCCGGCTCCGTCGTACCGAAGCGCCGATCTCCAGACGAGCGTGGTTCAGCGGCGACATAGTGCCGGTGAGAGCTTCCATGGTCAGACTGTAGCGGCCGGAAGGCGGAATCGGCAAAATATCGCCGATACGGCCCTGACGATTGTCGAGGAGCAGCCCCGAGCCCGGTATCGGCAGAATACTGCCGGTCACTGACGCGATGACTTCGGGGTGGGGGTGGTTGGTGGTGGGGTGCAGAGGGTGTAACTTTGCAGTCTGCGCAAGTTTCTGCGCGGTCCGCCTTCTCTGCCCCCGAGGACGCCCATGTCTCGCGCCGAATCCGCCGCACAACCCACCACCCGTCAGGCCAAGGCCGACGCCCGCAACCAGGCGTTCGCCGAGTCGGGCGGGCGCATGACGCACCGCCAGATCCTGTTCATCATCTTCGGTCTGATGGCGGGCATGTTCCTCGCCTCGCTCGACCAGACCATCGTCGGCACGTCGATGCGCACCATCGGCGACGACCTCGACGGCATCAGCCTGCAGGCCTGGGTGACGACCGGCTACCTCATCCTGTCGACCATCTCGACGCCCCTCTACGGCAAGCTCTCCGACATCTTCGGCCGCCGTCCGCTCTACATCATCGCGATCGCGATCTTCCTGGTGGGCTCGCTGCTCGCCGGCATCGCCACGAACATGTACGAGCTCGCGATCTTCCGCGCCATCCAGGGTCTCGGCGCCGGCGGCCTGATGTCCCTAGCGCTGACCGTGATGGGCGACATCCTCGCCCCCCGCGAGCGCGCCAAGTACCAGGGCTACTTCCTCGCCACCTTCGGCATCTCCAGCGTCATCGGCCCGCTGCTCGGCGGCCTGCTCTCGGGCGCGCCCGAGATCCTCGGCATCACCGGCTGGCGCTGGATCTTCCTGATCAACCTGCCCATCGGCGCGGTCGCGATGGTCATCGTGCTGCTGTTCCTGCACATCCCGCACACCAAGCGCGCCGTGCGGATCGACTGGTGGGGCGTGGCCGCGGTCATCCTCACCGTCGTGCCGCTCCTGCTGGTCGCCGAGCAGGGCCGCGAGTGGGGCTGGGGCTCGTGGGGCTCCATCCTCTGCTACGTGCTCGCTCCCCTCGGCCTGGCGCTGTTCATCGTGGTCGAGCGCCGGATGGGCGACGACGCAATCATCCCGCTGAAGCTGTTCAAGAGCCCGACGTTCTCGATGGCCACCATCCTCGGCGTGCTCGTCGGCTTCGGCATGTTCGGCGCCATGATGACCATCCCGAACTACCTGCAGATCGCCACCGGCGCCACCCCGACCGAGGCGGGCCTGCTGATGATCCCGATGGTGCTCGGCCTGATGATCTCCTCGATCGTCTCGGGCCAGCTCATCTCGCGCACCGGCCGCTACCGCATCTTCCCCATCCTCGGCACCGGCCTGCTCAGCGCCGCGTTCTTCTACCTGACCTTCGTCTCGGCCGACAAGCCCGTCTGGTTCGTGCTGATCGGGATGCTCGTGGTCGGCCTCGGGCTCGGCCAGCTCATGCAGACCCTCACGATCGCCGCGCAGAACTCCGCCGGACCGCGCGACATCGGCGTGGCCACCTCGAGCTCGACGTTCTTCCGCTCCATCGGTGGAACGCTGGGCACGGCGGTGGTCTTCTCGGTGCTGTTCTCACGCCTGGGGTCCACCCTCGCCGCCTCGTTCACCGACCCCGCGATCATCGACGGCACCCGGGTGGCAGCGGCCGACCCCGCCGTGCAGGCCGACCCGGCGAACGCCGGCATCCTGCAGGTGCTCACCAACGCCCAGGCCGACCCGTCGACCCTCGGCGACGCGCTGAGCGGCGACACCTCGTTCCTCGTCGGGGCCGACCCGCGGCTGACGCTGCCGTTCGTCGACGCCTGGGCGAACGCGACCTCGACGGTGTTCTGGGTCTGCCTCGCGGTGGTGCTCGTCGCGTTCGTGCTGAGCTTCTTCCTGAAGGCGACCCCGCTGCGCCAGAAGTCGGCGCTCGAGGAGAGCGCGGCGGCCGACGCCGCCGACGCCACCTCCCGCGGGACGGCGGCCGACGCGGAGGCGGCGGCGCACGACGACACCGCGGTGCGCGCGCAGCTCGCGGCCGAGGAGATGGGCGCGCTCGTGCTGCCCGACACCTCGTCCACCCCGGTGCAGCGCCCCGCCGACCGCTGACCGCGCGGGTCCGCCGACGTCAGAAGGAGCGGAGGTTGCCGCGGAGGCCGGCATCGCCGTAGGAGCTGCGGAGGATGCCGCGGCGGCGGAGCACCGGGACGAGCTCGTCGAGCATCCGGTGCACGGTGACCGGGTGCAGGTCGCCCGAGAAGATGAAGCCGTCGTTGCCGGCCTCCTCGCCGAACTCCTCGATGAAGTCGGCGATCTCCTCGGCGGTGCCGACGTAGCCCTCGCGCGTGCTGATGCGGCCGAGCTTCGCCTTGGCGGTCAGCAGCTCGCGCAGGGACGCGTCGGCGAAGGAGTCGTGGCGGCCGAGCAGGCCCTTGATGCTGCCCTTCGAGACGTGGTCGCCGAAGATCGCGGGGTCGACCGGGCGGTCGAGGTCGAGCCCCGTGAGGTCGGTCTCGAGGTCGCTCGACCAGGCGGCGGCGACCGTCTGCAGCGCCTGGTCGTCGGGGTGCAGTGAGGCGTCGACGATGCGCTGCGCCTCCTCGGGGCTCGCCGCCACGATCGGCTTGAACACGAACAGGACGTCGATGTCGGCCGGCGTGCGCCCAGCCGCCACGACCGCCTCGTGCACCTTCGCGCGGTAGGCCCGCACCGTGTCGAGGTCGAGCGAGGCCAGGGCGAGCTGCACCTCGGAGTGCGCGCCGGCGAAGCCGAGGCCGCGGCCCGATCCGCCGGGCGAGACCACGACGGGGTCCCCGCTCAGCGCCTCCGGGCCGAGGGGCGGGAAGGGCAGCGCGTTCAGTGGGCCGTCGAAGGTGAAGTGCTCACCGCGGTGCCGCACGGGGTCGAGGCGGGTGCCGTCGGCGAAACGGCCGGTCGCGGGGTCGGCGATCAGAGCATCCGCCCCCCAGCTGTGCCAGAGGTCGCGGATGCCCGTGAGCCACTCCTCGGCCCGGTCGTATGCCTCGTCGTGGCCGAGCGGCGCGGCGCCGAAGTGCCGGCTCGAGCCGACGTCGGTGACCACGTTGATGCCGAAGCGCGCGTCGCTGAGGTGCTGCAGCGTCGCGAACTGGCGGGCCGCCTGGTAGGGCGGGTAGGCGAGCGGATTCACGGTCGGCGCGATGCCGAGGTGCTCCGTCGCGGCGAAGAGGTAGGGCGCGAGCAGCAGCGGGTCGTGCTTGGGTCCGCCGTAGGCCGAGCGGATGCGGAGATCGAGCGTGTCGGCGTTTCCGAGCGAGAGGGCGTCCTCGATGATGACGAGATCGAAGCCGGCGCGCTCGAGGTCGCGGGCGGACTGCTGGTAGAGCTTCGGGCTCGTCCAGCGGTCGTTCCAGTCGTAGTAGGGGTGGCCCCAGCCGTGCGGGCCGAAGCCGCGCGAGAGGAACCAGCCGAAGTGCTGCAGGCGGGTCACGCGGGCACGCCGCTCGTGACCGCGGTCTGTATCGCAGCGGCCGTCGGCAGGCCCGTCAGGGCCTGGGCGAGGTCGGCCGTGAGGTCGGCCGGGTCCTCGACGCCGATCGAGAGGCGCAGGAGTCCCGGCGCGATGCCGGCCTCCGCGCGCTGCTCGGGAGTGCGCCAGGCGTGGGTCGTCGTCGCCGGATGCAGCACGAGCGACCGCACGTCGCCGAGGTGCGTCATCCGGGTGAAGAGCTCGAGCCGGTCGTAGAAGGTCTTCGCCGCCTCGAGCCCGCCGTGCAGCGTGAACGCGAACACGGCGCCCTGCCCGTCGGGCAGGTAGCGCCGGGCCAGCGCGTGGTAGGCGCTCGAGGGCAGCCCGGCGTGGTCGACGCTCTCGACCTCGGGCTGCTGCTCGAGCCAGGTCGCGATCGCCAGCGCCGACGACGACTGCCGGTCGACCCGGAGCGACAGCGTCTCGATGCCCTGCTGGATCAGGAACGCGTTCAGCGGTGAGGGCGTCGGCCCGAGCCGCGCGGCCACCACGTCGCGGGCGTAGGCGAGGAACGCCCCGCGGCCGAAGCGCTCGGCGAACGAGCGGCCTCCGAGCGAGCGCACCGGGTTCGTCAGGTGCGGGAAGCGGGCCGTGCCGTCGGGCGCGGAACCGTCCCAGTCGAAGGTCTTGCCCGCGACGACCACGCCGCCGAGCACCGCCCCGTGCCCCGCGAGGAACTTGCTCGCCGAGTGCACCACCACGTCTCCCCCGTGCTCGAGGGGTCGCAGCAGGTACGGCGTGGCGAAGGTGTTGTCGACGATCAGCGGGATGCCATGCCGGTGCGCCACCTCGGCCACCAGGGCGAGGTCGACGATGTCGTTCTTCGGGTTCGGGATCGACTCGACGAAGAACGCCCGGGTGGTGGGGCGCACCGCGATCTCCCACGCCAGCGGGTCGTTCGCGTCGACGACGAAGTCGGTCTCGATGCCGAGCCGGGCGAAGTTGTCGAGGAAGAGCCCGCGCGAGCCCTCGTAGATGCTGTTCGCCGAGACGAGGTGGTCTCCGGCCTGCAGGAGGCCGAGCACGGCGACGGTCACGGCGGCCTGGCCGCTTCCGACGAGCACGGCCTCGGTGCCGCCCTCCAGGGCGGCGATCCGGCGCTCGACCGCGGCGTTCGTCGGGTTGGCGAGCCGGGTGTAGCTGAAGCCGTCGTCGGCGCCCGAGAACCGGTCCTGCGCCTGCGCGAAGTCGTCGAAGACGAAGCCTGCGGTGAGGTGCACCGGGGTGACACGGGCGTTGACGCCGTCGCCCCGCGCGTCGCCGGCGTGAACCTGGCGGGTCGCGAAGCCGTGGCGGGGGGTGCGGGAGTCGTCGGTCATGATGAACCAGGGTCGCACGCGCATCCGGAACCCCCGCCCTTTGCGAAGTTCTGTTACGCGGGAGGCGGCCTGTACACTGCAGAGAGCGCTCTCTCGCACCCGGAGCGAGCGTGTCAGCACCAGGCAAAGGAGCAGTGCCCCGCATGACCACCTCATTCCCGCCCGGATTCCTCTGGGGATCGGCGACCGCTGCCGCGCAGATCGAGGGCGCCGCCTTCGAGGACGGCAAGGAGGCCTCGGTCTGGGACACCTTCTCCCGGGTGCCCGGCGCCGTGCTGAACGGCGACACCCCCGACGTCGCCGTCGACCACTACCACCGCATGCCCGAGGACGTGGCCCTGATGAAGCGGCTCGGCCTGCAGTCGTACCGGTTCTCGACGAGCTGGGCGCGCATCCGGCCCGGTGACCGCGACGTGAACCCCGCCGGGCTCGACTTCTACTCGCGGCTCGTCGACGAGCTGCTCGAGGCGGGCGTGCTGCCCTGGCTGACGCTCTACCACTGGGACCTGCCGCAGGCCGTCGAGGACACGGGCGGCTGGGCCAACCGCGACACCGCCTACCGCTTCGCCGAGTACGCCGAGATCGTGCACGGCGCCCTGGGCGACCGTGTCGCCAACTGGACCACCTTCAACGAGCCGTTCTGCTCGTCGCTGCTCGGCTACGCCTCGGGCGTGCACGCTCCCGGCCGCCAGGAGCCCGCCGCCGCGATCGCCGCCGTGCACCACCAGCACCTCGGCCACGGTCTCGCCGTGCAGCGGCTGCGCGAGCTCGGGGCGCAGCACATCGGCATCACGCTGAACCTCACCAACGCCATCCCGAAGGACGCCGGCGACCCCGTCGACCTCGAGGCGGCCCGCCGCGTCGACGGGCTGAACAACCGCATCTTCCTCGACCCGCTGCTGCGCGGGTCGTACCCCGACGACATCCGCACCGACCTCGCCGACCTCGGCCTGACCTTCGGCGACGACGCGCTGGTGCGCCCCGGCGACCTCGAGATCATCGCCCAGCCGCTCGACTTCCTGGGCGTGAACCACTACCACGACGACATGGTCAGCGGGCACCCGCTCGAGGTGCCGGCCGACCCGTCGCTCGTGCCGGCCGACCCGCACGCGGTGGCCGGGGGCATCCGCTCGGTGGGTTCGCCCTTCGTGGGCTCGGAGTACGTGACCTTCCCGCTGCGCGGCCTGCCGCTGACCGGCATGGGCTGGGAGGTCAACCCGAGCGGGCTGACCCGCCTGCTCGTGCGCCTCGGCGAGGAGTACCCGGCGCTGCCGCCGCTCTACGTCACCGAGAACGGCGCCGCCTACGACGACGAGGTGGCGGCCGACGGCGCGATCCACGACGAGCTGCGCACGACGTACATCGTCGACCACATCCAGGCGGTGTCGGATGCGATCGCCGCCGGCGCCGACGTGCGCGGCTACTTCGTCTGGTCGCTGCTCGACAACTTCGAGTGGGGCTGGGGCTACGGCAAGCGCTTCGGCATCGTTCGGGTCGACTACGACACGCTCGAGCGCACGCCGAAGGACAGCGCGCTGGCCTATGCGGCGCAGATCGCGGCGGCGACGGATGCTCGCGCCGTCGACCCCGCGTCGGCCGCCGTGCTCGGCTAGCCGGTGAATCGGGGCGTGCGCACACCGACGCTCGAGATGGTGGCCGCCGAGGCCGGCGTCTCGCGCGCCACGGTGTCGCGGGTGGTGAACGGCTCGACGTCGGTCGCGCCGGAGATCATCGCGCAGGTGCAGGCGGCGGTCGCCCGGCTGGACTACGTGCCGAACCGTGTGGCGCGCTCGCTCGCGAGCCGGCGGGCCGACGTGATCGCGCTGATCGTGCCGGAGTCGGCGTCGACGGTGTTCGCCGATCCCTTCTTCGCGCCCGTCGTGCGCGGTGTCGCGCGGGTGCTCGGCGACACCGACTACACGCTGAACCTGCTCATCGCGTCGGAGTCGCGACCGGAGAAGACCCGGCGCTACCTCCAGGGCGGCAACGTCGACGGCGCCCTCGTGGTCTCGCACCATGCCGAGGACCACTCCTACGTCGGCCTCGGATCGGCCCTGCCGATGGTCTTCGGCGGCCGGCCCCTCATCCCGGGGCTGACCGACCGGCACCACGTCGACGTGGACAACGTCGACAGCGCCCGCCGCGCCGTCGAGCACCTGCTCGGCCTCGGTCGCAGCCGCGTCGGCACGATCGCCGGGCGGCAGGACATGCCCGCGGGACTCGACCGGCTGGACGGCTGGCGCGAGGCCGTCGCCGCCTCGGGGGCGGGACGCGCATCCGTCGACCTCGTGGAGTTCGGCGACTTCACTCAGGACTCCGGGGCCGAGGCCACCGAGCGGCTGCTCGCCCGCGCGCCGGACCTGGACGGACTGTTCGTCGCCAACGACCAGATGGCGGCGGGGGCGATGCGGGTGCTGACGTCGCACGGACGCCGGATCCCCGACGACGTGGCCGTGATCGGCTTCGACGACGACACCTTCGCGCCGACGCTGACTCCGCCGCTCACCACGGTGCGGCAGCCCGCGATGGAGTTCGGCGAGGCGATGGCCGAGGTGCTGATCGCCCTGATCGCGGGCGAGGACGTGCCGCGCCGCACGGTCATCCCCACGTCGCTCGTGCGCCGCGGCTCGGCCTGACCCGCGCTGCCCCGCCCGCGCTGCCCCGCCCGCGCTGCCCGGGCCTGCCCGGGTCGCACAAACGGCCCTCCCCGCGGTGGGGAAGGGCCGTTTGCGCTACCGGTGCGGGGGGGGGCTAGTTCTTGAAGGCGTCCTTCACGTTCTCGCCCGCGTTCTTGAGGTCGGCCTTCGACTGGTCGGAGCGGCCTTCCGCCACCTTCGAGTCGTCGTCGGTCGCCTTGCCGAAGGCCTCCTTGGCCTTGCCGCCCAGCTTCTCCGCCGCGTTCTCGATCTTGTCGCCTGCACTCATGGGTGGGCTCCTCTCTCGTCGTGGGGGCCGATCGCCCTCACTTCCACTGTGGCCCTGTCCCCGCGCGGCGCAACCGACTCACAGCGACCGTCCACCTGGCACGTCGGCCGGCGGCAGGCGGCCGGCGGCTTCAGGAGGCGAGGCGGCGCGCCACCAGCAGGTCGGCCGCGCGCGACGGCGTGAGCGCCTCGGCCTCGGCCAGCGCCAGCACCTCGTCGAGGCGGGCGCCCAGGGCGTCGATGCGCGCCAGCACCTCCTCGCGCGACGAGCCCGGCGAGCCGAGGTGGATGACGCCGCCCGCGTTCACCACGTAGTCGGGCGCGTACAGGATGCCGCGCGCGGCCAGGCGGTCGCCTCCGTCGGCCTCGGCGAGCTGGTTGTTGGCCGGGCCGACGACGGCGCGGCAGTCGAGCTCGTCGATGACCGCGCTGCTCAGCATGCCGCCGACACCGGCCGGAACGAAGACGTCGGTCTCGAGCCGGTGCGCGTCCGCCGGCGACACCCAGGTCGCGCCGAGCTGCTCGACCGCGGCCCGGCGGACCGGGTTCACGTCGGTCGCGCTGACGACCGCCCCGGCCTCGACGAGCGTGCGCGCGAGCCGGCTGCCCACCTGCCCGAAGCCCACGATGGTGACCCGGAGACCCTCCGGCGAGGCGACACCGATGCGCGGCAGCACCGCGAGCAGGGCGCTGTGCACGCCGCGGGCCGTGTACTCCCCCGGGTCGCCGTGGCCGCCGTCGGCCTCGGGCAGTCCGACCACCGCCGGGGTGCGCCGGGCCACGACCGCCATGTCGGCCGAGCCGGTCGCGACGTCCTCGGCCGTGACGTAGGAGCCGCCGAACGAGCCGACGAGATCGCCGAGGTCGAGGAAGGCCGCCTCGCGCCGGGCGGCATCGAGCGGCTCGTCGGGCGCCATGATCACGGCCTTGCCGCCGCCGTGGGCGAGCCCGGCCAGGGCGTTCTTCGCGGTCATCCCGGCCGAGAGCCGCAGAGCGTCGGCGACGGCCTCGTCGACCGTGTCGTAGTGCCAGAGCCGGCAGCCGCCGAGGGCCGGCCCGAGCCGCGTCGAGTGCACGGCGACCATCATCACGAGGCCGGAGCGGGCCCCGCGCACGACCTCCACGCGCTCGTGCCCCGCGGGATGCGGGCGGGCGGACAGCAGGGAGGGGGCGAGGGCGGGCTGGTCGGCGGTGATCGTCATGGTCACCATGATGAGATCGCGCCCCGCTCGCCGCAAGAGTGACTACTCTGAGTGGTCAGAACGCTCAATCGCGCCCAGTGCCGGGCGCCGAGACTGATCGGAACGACCGATGACCAGCGACCCGACCGCGACCCCGACCACGACCGCCGCGCGCGACGCCGATCCACTGCTGGACGGCACCGACCGGCGCATCCTGAGGGAGCTCGACCGGGTGCCGCGGGCCACGGTGGCGCACCTCGCCGAGCGCCTGAACCTCGCGCGCGGCACCGTGCAGGCGCGCATCCGTCGCCTCTATGACGGCGTTCTGCTGCCCGAGACCACGAAGGTGCCCGCCGCCGCCGTGGGGCGACCGCTGCGCGCGTTCGTGACCGCCGAGATCGACCAGGCGCGGTTCGAGGGGCTGATCGACGAGATCGCGCGCATCCCCGAGGTGGTCGGCTGCCTCGGCATCTCGGGCGAGAGCGACCTGCAGATCGAGGTGATCGCGGTCGACGCCGACGACGTCTACCGCATCACGCAGGCGCTGATGGAGTGCCGGGGCATCCGCCGCACCTCGACCGCCATCGTGCTGCGCGAGTTGCTGGGGCGACGGATGCACCAGCTGCTCTAGCCCGCGAGGCGACCCCGCGCGCAGACCGGTGCGCACAGCGCGAGGCCGACGCCGGGGTGTGGGGCCCCGGCGCCGGCGTTCGCGGGGCGCTACTTCGTCGCGGCGGCCAGGGCGTCGACCAGCTGGTCGAGGCCCCAGGGCAGCGACAGCGCGGTGGGCGGCGAGACGGCGGCGATGTACTGCGTGCCCACGAGCTGCGCCACGTTCCCGGCCTGCACGGCGGGGATGACCGAGGTCTGCGGGGCGGTCAGGAACGCGTCGGCCTCGGCCTGCGTGTCGGCGTAGCTCAGCACCACGTCGGCCTTCAGCTGGTCGAGCTGCTCGTAGCTGAGCGTGTAGAAGAAGGTCGAGTCGCCGTTCGCCAGCTCGTCGACCGACGGGGCGCTCTCGAAGCCGAGGTCGAGCATGAACTCGACCCGCGGGTCCTCCTTCTTGTAGACGTAGAAGGTGCCGGCGACGTCCCAGACGGCGGCGATCGTCTTGCCCTCGAACTCCGGATGCGCGGCGGCGGCCTCGGCCAGCTGGTCGTCGATGCCCTGCAGCACCTCGGTGGCCTGCTCGTCCTTGCCGAGCGCCTTGCCGACCGTGGTGACGACGTCGCGCCACGGGGTGCTCCACGCCTGGTCGGGGTAGGCGACCGTGGGGGCGATCTGGCTGAGCGTCTCGTACTGCTCCTCGGTGATGCCCGAGTAGACGGCGAGGATGACGTCGGGGTCGGCCGCCGCGATCGCCTCGTAGGGCGGCTCGTCGTCGGTGGTCTCGGGCAGGACCTCGGGCATCTCGGCGCCGGCCTTCTCGACGGCCTCCTTCACCCAGGGCAGCACGCCCTGGTCGTCGCCCGCGTAGGAGTCGAAGGGGATGGCGACCGGGATGGTGCCGAGCGCGATCGCCGCGTCGGTGCTGCCCCAGCCGAGGGTGACCACGTTCTGCGGGTCGGCGGGCACGGTGGTCTCGCCGAAAGCGTGCTCGATGGTGACGTCGCCGCCGGTCGCGGCGGAGTCGGAGGCGGGGGCGTCACCCGCGGCGCCGGTCGAGCATCCGGCCAGCACCAGGGCTGTGGCGAGGGCGGATGCGGTGAGGGCTGCGAGCTTCAGTCGGCGGGGCACGGGTGTCTCCAGTCGGGGTCTTCAGGATGCTGTGGAGTAAGGCTTGGCTTACCTAACCACCATAGGCCATCGACCCGGCCGCGCAAACAGCTCAGTCGACGCCGCCGTGGAACCGTCCCTTGGGTACGACCATCGGCGATCCGCTCACCGGATCGGGGACGACCAGCGAATCGAGGCCGAACGCGGTGCGCACCGTCTCGGGCGTGATCACGTCGGCGGGCGCGCCCTCGGCGACGATGCGGCCGGCCGACATCACGATCAGGTGGTCGGCGTAGCGGGCGGCGAGGTTGAGGTCGTGCAGCACCATCACGACGGTGATGCCCTGCGTGCGATTGCGCTCGAGCAGCAGGTCGAGCACCTCGATCTGGTGGGTGACGTCGAGGAAGGTCGTGGGCTCGTCGAGCAGTAGCACGTCGGTCTGCTGGGCGAGGGCCATGGCGATCCAGACGCGCTGGCGCTGGCCGCCCGAGAGCTCCTCGACCCGGCGTTCGGCGATGGCGAGGGTGTCGGTGGCGCGCAGGGCCTCGTCGACGGCGCGGTCGTCGTCGGCGGTCCACTGCCGGAACAGGCCCTGGCGTGGGAAGCGGCCCCGGCCGATGAGGTCGGCGACCGTGATGCCCTCAGGCGCGACCGGTTGCTGCGGCAGCAGGCCGAGGCGGGTGGCGAGGCGGCGGCTGGGGAAGCGGTGCACCTCGGTGCCGTCGAGGGTGACGGTTCCGCTCTCGGGGCGCAGCAGGCGCGCGAAGGAGCGCAGCAGAGTGGACTTGCCGCAGGCGTTCGGGCCGACGACGACGGTGACGCGGCCGTCGGGGATCACGACGTCGAGGCCCTCGACGACGCGGCGGCCGTCGTAGGCGAGGGTGAGGGCGTCGGCGCGCAGCTCGTGCGGCTCGGGCAGCGGATGCGCGGCGGCGGGGTCGGGCCCGGTGACGTCGGCGGCGCGGTCGGGCTCCGGATGCGCGGCGGCGGCGGGCGGGAGGGAGGTCATGCGGCTCCTCGGGTGCGGTTGCCCCGCGCGAGCAGGGTGAGCAGGATGGGCGCGCCGACGATGCCGGTCACGATGCCGACGGGCACCTGGAGGCCGGCGACGGCGTGCTGGGCGAGCACGTCGGCGCCGCCGACGACGACCGCCCCGACCAGGGCGCTCGCGACGAGCGCGGGGCCGAGTCCGCCCACGAGGCGCCGGGCGATCGGCGCCGAGACGAACGCCACGAAGGCCACCGGGCCCGCGGCCGCCGTCGCGACCGCGGCGAACGCCACGGCGACGAGGAGCAGCAGCAGGCGCACCGGGGTGACGCGAACCCCGAGGGCGGTGGCGGCCTCGTCGCCGAGCTGGAGCATCCGGAGCCGCGGCGCGAGCAGGGCGAGCGCCACCGACAGGAGCAGCGCCGAGACCGCCGTGACGACGAGCTCCGGCACCTGCACCGTGCCGATGCTGCCGACCAGCCAGAGCAGCGCGCCCTGGGCGTCGCGCACGTCGGCGCGGGTGAGGAGGTAGCCGATCAGGGCCTGGGCGAGGAAGGCGAGGGCGATCCCGATCAGCACGAAGCGCGATCCGGCGGCGCCGCCCGACCCCACCGCGCCCGAGCGGCCGACGCGACCGGCCAGCAGCAGGATGAGGCCGGCGGCGAGCACCGCCCCGCCGAAGGCCGCGCCCGAGACCGCGAGACCGCTCGCGCCGAACAGCAGCACCGCGGTCACGGCGGCGGCGCTCGCCCCCTGGGAGATGCCGATGATGTCGGGGCTCGCGAGCGGGTTGCCGAGCAGGCTCTGGAACACGGCTCCGGCGAGACCGAAACATGCGCCCACGAGCAGCGACAGGGCGAGCCGAGGTGCTCGCAGACCAAGGATGACGAAGCGGTCGCCTCCCGAGCCCTGGCCGACGGCGGCGGCGAGCACGTCCTGCGGGGCCACGACGCGGTCGCCGAGCATCAGCGCCAGCACCGCGATCGCGAGGAGCAGCAGGGCCAGGAGCCCGCACACCACGACGAGCCGGTGCAGGCCGGCAGCGCGCACACGGCGCAGCGCGCCGCCCACGGGCGCGCCGCCCACCGCCGCGCCGCCAGCCGCCGCGCCGCCCGTCGCGTTCCCGCTCACCGCGTCACCGCCCGGTCGCGGCGCACCAGCGCGATCAGCACCGGCGCCCCGATCAGCGCCACCACGATGCCGGCCTCGAGCTCCGCGGGCTGCGCGATCAGCCGCCCCACGGTGTCGGCGAGCACGAGCAGCATGGCACCGAGCGGCACCGAGTACGCCAGGATCCACCGGTAGTCGGTGCCGATCATCCGCCTCGCCAGGTGCGGCACGACCAGCCCGACGAACACCAGCGGCCCGGCCAGCGAGGTCGCCGAGCCGCAGAGCAGGATGATCGCGACCCCCGCCACGACCCGGGTGAGCCCGACCCGCTGCCCCAGCCCGCGCGCCACGTCGTCGCCGAGGGCGAGCCCGTTCAGCCCGCGCCCGAGCACCAGGGCGAGCACCGCGCCGACCACGAGGAACGGGATGAGCGGCAGCACCGTCGACGCGTCGCGGCCGACCAGCGAGCCGACCGACCAGAACCGGTACTGGCCGAGGGTGTCGAGGTCGCGCAGCAGCACGAGGGTGATCAGCGAGGTGAGCACGGCGGTCACGGCGGCGCCGGCGAGGGTGAGGCTGAGCGGCGTCGGCCCGGTGCGCCCCGAGGCGACGGCGTAGACGACGACCGCGGCGACGGCGGCGCCCGCGAAGGCGAACCAGATGTAGCCGATCGGGCTCGCGACGCCGAACACCGAGATCGCGACGACGACCGCCAGCGACGCCCCCGAGTTCACGCCGAGCAGTCCAGGGTCGGCGAGCGGGTTGCGCGTGAGCCCCTGCATCAGTGCTCCGGCCAGGCCGAGCGCCGCGCCCGCGACGAGACCGATGATCGTGCGCGGCACGCGCAGGTCGAGCACGACCATCTGCTCGGTCGACCCATCCGACCCGCTGCCACCCCCGCTCGTCAAGGCGCCCAGCACCGCACCGAAGTCGATCGACCGCGACCCGAGCAGCAGGCTCAGCGCCACCGCCACCACGACCCCGAGCAGCAGCCCGACCAGCCCGAGCACGCGCACCGGCCGGCCCCGCCGTCCCGGTCGGGCAGGGCGAGCGGATGCGGCCGCCGGAGCGGCCCGCGTCATGACCCCTCGGCCTTGCCGAGTCTCCAGTACCCCATGAACGCCACCTTCCGGCGGTCGACCCCGACCTCGCTCACGAGCAGCCGGCGCAGCCCCTTGATGGTCGCCGACTCCCCGGCGAGCCAGGCGTAGAACCGCCCGTGCACGTCGACGGGCGAGTCCCAGAGCATGTCGACGTCCACGTCGATCTCGGCGAGCTCCTGCACGCCGGCGGCCAGGGCCGGCGCGATGGCCTCGCGGTGGGTGTCGAGCCAGCCGCGCACCGCATCCTGCAGCCGGCCGCCCCGGTCGCGGGCGATCCAGGTGACCGACCCCTCGGCGGCGGTCTCGACCGGCTGCTCGTCGGCCGAGCAGGGCACCTCGATGAACGCGTGCGCCCGGGTGCCGGCGGGCAGCGACTCGAGGATGGCGCAGATCGCCGGGGCGGCGGTCTCGTCACCCGCGAGCAGGTAGTCGATGGCCTCGCCGGGCCGCCAGTCGAGGCCCAGGGCGTAGTCGCGGCTGCGGTCGTCGGGGCCGACGATGATCAGCTCGTCGCCCGCGCTCGCACCGGCGAGCCAGGCGGCGGCGGGGCCGTCGGCTCCGGGATGCGCGGCATCCGTGTGCACGACGAAGTCGACGTCGAGCTCCCGCTCGGCCGGGCGGATCGCGCGCACCGTGTAGGTGCGGATGGGGTTCCGCGCCGCCTCCGGCAGCGTGCGCCAGCGCTCGTACCAGGTGCCGTCGGTGAGCACCTCCGGGTCGTCCCAGCCGCAGTCGCCGTAGCTGCCGTCGGCGTGCGGGAGCACGAGCTTGATGCGCTGGTCGAGGCCCGCGGTGCCGAAGTCGCCGAAGTCGGGGCCGGTGAAGGTCACCCGGCGGAAGCAGGGGCTGAGCTCGACGATGCGCACGACCTCGGCCCGGAACGGACGGTACGAGGGGCGGCCGTCGCGGTCCGATTCGGCGCGGGGCACATAGGTAAGCATTACCTAATTATGCACGCTGCTCCCGAGGGCGCGACGGTAGACGGCGGCGTGCGCCTCTCCGATCGAGATCTGCTCGGCGTGCCGCCGGGCCTTCCGCCGGGCGACGACCGCGCGGCGCTCGGGCGATCCGGGCGGGGTCGCGAGCGCGAGGGCGCGGGCGAGGAGCGCCGCCGGCGCCTCCCCCGGAGCGCCCACCACGACGCCGTCGGGCAGCTGCTCGGCGATGAAGCCGTGCCCGTCGTCGACCACGACGGCGCCGAGGTCCCAGCAGAGCTCGGCCCAGCCCGAGTGGGTGCCGTGCGAGTAGGGCATCACGGCGACGTCGAGCCCTGCGATCCAGCGCTCGAGCTCGACGTCGCCCTGGCGGGGGCCGCGCTCGAGGGTGAGGCCGCCGCCGTCCCGCACGAAGCGCTCGAGCTCGGCGGCCGTCGCGGCGTCACGCACCCGCTCGTCGAGCCGCAGCACCGCGTCGACCGGTCGCCCCGCCGCGGCGAGCGCCCGGGCGCCGGCGGCCAGCGAGCGTGCCACCGCGAGCGCGTCGATGTTCGGGCGGAGGTCGCGGAGGTGCGCGCCGAGGCGCGGGCGCGCATCCGGAACCAGGTCGACGAGGGGGTCGTGCTCGGCGATGCGCGGGTGCGGCACGACCGTCGCGGCCCGGCCCCAGCGCTCGCGGATGACGGCGGCGGCACCCGGCGTCAGTGTGATCAGCTCATCGGCGGCGGCGACCATCACGTCGAGCTGCGCCCGGTGCACGGCCTGGTCGGTGAGCTGGGGGTTCTCGAGGTCGTGCACGGTGAAGACGATCGGATGCCCGGCGGCACGCACGAGCGCGAGCGCCTCGACCAGCTGAGCGGTGGGCACCGACTCGAGGCCGAAGTGCACGTGCAGCAGGTCGAAGCCGTCGAGGTTCGCGCGGAGCCAGGACGGGTCGAACTGCGCCGGCGGCCACCACTGCCCCGGCGGCCGGCCGAGCTCGGGGTCGGGCAGCAGACGGGCGACCTCGGGCCCCGGCGCGACGGACCGCACGTACGGATGCCCGGCCGGGACACTGGCCACGCGGATCGGGTTCGGGCGCGCACTCATGTCGGGTTCGACGCTAGGCCGAAGCGGGGGGTTCCGCTCGTGCGGGGCGCTGCCTTTCGGTGGAGAGTGGAGAGAGTGAACCCGACCCTTGACGATGCGCGCCGTCGGCACTACGGCACGTTCTACGCGGCACCCGCGGTCGGCGCCTCCGACACCGTGCTGCTCGCGCTCGGCAACTGCCAGGCCGAGTCGCTGCGTCTCGTGGTGCCGGCCGATACGGCGACGACCGTGCGCATCCCGCCGGTGCACGAGCTCGTCGCCGATGACCTGCCGTTCCTCGCGGCCTGGCTCGAGCGGGCGGATGCGGTGGTCGCCCAGCCGATCCGCGACGGCTACCGCGAGCTGCCGCTGGGCACCCGCGAGCTGTTCGCGCAGACGCGGCCCGGAACGCGGCGGGCCGTGCTGCCGGTCATCCGCTTCGCCGGGTTGTACCCGCGGCACCTGATCATCCGACCGCCCGAGGACCCGTCGGCGACCCCGCCGATCGTCGCGTACCACGACGCCGGAGTGCTGGCTGAGGCGGCGGGGCTGCGGCTGCCCGCCCTGACGCCGGACGCCGTGCGCGCGGTCGCCGCCGAGTCGGTCGCCGCCCTGCGCTCGCGGGAGGAGCGGCACGGGACGGTCGTGGCCTCCGACCTGTTCGCGGCGCCGACGTTCGACCTCATGCGCACGATCAACCACCCGGGCAACCCGGTCTGGGCGGCGCTCGGGGAGCGGGTGCTGGCGCAGCTGGGGCTGCCGGGGCCGGCGGCCGATCCGGGCCTGCCGCTGCTCGACTCGGTGCACGCGCCGCGGGATTCCGCGGTGATCGAGGCGTTCGGGCTGGCCGATCCGCCCGTGGCGGACTGGGTCGTCGAGGGGCGGACCGTCTCGGTGGAGGAGGTGCGGGCGGCGCACCTCGAGTGGTACGCGGGGCATCCGGGGGCGGTCGCTGCCGGGCTGGCGCGGCACGCGTCGACGTTGGGGTTGCTCGGGGTGCGCGAGGGCGCGTCGTGAGCGGCACGCTGCCGCGCCTGCACATCGGGGCCGACCCGCGACACGGGGTGACGCGGTATGCGCAGCAGCTGGCCGACGCGCTCGGGGCCTCGGCGGCGGCCGCGCATCCGCACCGCCGGCATCTGCACTTCACCGACCGGCTGTTCGGCGACGACCCGGGCGCCGCCGCGGCCGCCGTCGAGCGGATCGCCGCGGAGGGCGCCGTGACGGTGACCCTGCACGACGTGCCGCAGCCCTCGGACGGCGACGACGGACTGCGGCTCCGCTCGGAGGCATATCGGCGCGTGGTCGGCGCCGCGGCGGGGGTCGTGGTGAACAGCGAGCACGAGCTGCGGCTGCTGCGGCGGCACACCTCGGGGGCGGCGCGGGCGGCGGTCATCCCGCTGCCGGTGGATCCGCACCCGCCGGTGACGGTCGTGCCGGGCGTGCATCCCACCGTCGGCGTGCTGGGGTTCGTGTACCCGGGGAAGGGGCACGACCGGGTGATCCGGGCCGTGGCCGGACTGGCGGGGGCGGCGGACGTGGAGGTGCTGGGACGGGCATCCGCTGGTCACGAACGCGATCTCGAGGGGCTCGCGGCACTCGCCGGTGAGCTCGGCGTGGGGTTTGTCGTGACGGGCTACCTCTCGGATGCCGAGCTGCTGGCGCGCAGCCGGCGCACGGCGGTGCCGGTGATCGCGCACGAGCACGTGTCGGCGTCGGGGTCGCTCGCGTCGTGGCTGAGCGCGGGGCGGCGGCCGGTGGTGGTGGCGAGTCCGTACATGGAGGAGATGGCCGAGCTGCACGGCGGGTCGCTCACGCTGACGAGCGCGGAGGGGCTGGGATCGGCCATCGCGCACGCCCTCGCCGATCCGGAGAGCACGTGGCTCGACGCCGGCGCGCGGGCGCAGCTGGGGCCCGACACGGCTGAGGTCGCGGCGCTGTACCGGGCGTTCTGGCGGGAGGTCGCGTGGTGAGCGGGGCGGGTGGCGCTGCCGGGGCTGGTGCCGCCGCCAGGGCGGGTGCCGCCGCCGGGGCCGGGGCCGCCGACGGGACCGGGGCCGGTGCCGGGGCAGGGGCGGGTGTGCGGGTGCCGGGGAACGACTGGTCGGTGCTCGATGGAGTGCGGGCCGAGCATCCGCCGCTCGTGTCGGTGGTCGTGGTGCACTACGAGCAGCCGGGCGATCTCGCGCGCACGCTGGGGGCGCTCGCCCGGCAGACCCACCCGGCCGAGCTGCTCGAGGTGATCGTCGTCGACGACGGATCGGCCACGGCACCGGTGGTGCCGCCGGGGGTGCAGCTGATCCGGCTGCCCGATCGGGGGTTCCGGGCGGCGACCGCGCGCAACCGCGGTGCCGCCGCGGCCCGGGGGTCGGTGCTGTGCTTCCTCGACGCCGACACGGCGCCCGAGCCCTCGTACGTCGCCGAGCTCACGCGGCTGCCGGCCGTGCGGGACGACGCCGTGACGGTGGGGCGGCGACGGCACGCCGACTTCGGCGACGCGCCTGCCTCACCCGACGCGGCCGGGATCGACGCGGCCGGAGCCGCCGCAGCCGCTCCCGTCGAGGTCGCCGGCCCGCTCGCCGAGCTGCGCGAACCCGCGTGGCTGCGCGACGCCTACGCCCGGAGCCGCGACCTGCTCGAGGCCGATCAGCGCTCGTACCGCTACGTCATCTCCTCGGTGCTGGCCTGCTCGAGCGCCTTCTTCGCCGCGACGGGCGGCTTCGACGAGAGCTTCGACGAGTACGGCGGCGAGGACTGGGAGTGGGCCCACCGCGCCTTCACCCGCGGTGCGGTGCTCGCCCACGTGCCCTCCGCGGTCGCCTGGCACAACGGCCCCGACGTCAGCGGGCGCAGCGACGACCCCGACGAACTCCGCCGCCGGATGAACCGCGAGACCCTCCTCCTCCTCAACCGCATCGGCGTGCCCGGCTCGGTCGGCCGCGGTCTCCGCAGCGCCTCCCCCGACATCGTCGTCACCCTGCCGCCGGGCACGCCCGCCGCGACCGCCGTCTGCGCCGACCTCCTCCTCGAGGCGCTTCCCGCCGCCCGCCTCGTGCTCGACGACGCGCTGGCCGCACTCTTCCCGGGCGACGACCGCATGCAGGGGCGAACCTCCCCCGCCACGAGCAGAGCGGATGCCCGGGTCACCGTCACCCTCGACTCCCTCGTCACCGTGCCGCGCGCCGACCGCGCCGCCTTCTGCGCCGCCCTGGCCCGGGCGACCGACGACGTGGGCGCCGGCGAACTCGGATGGGTCGAACTGCACGACCCCGCCACCGCCCTCACCGTCACCGTCGCCGCCCAGCGCGCCGAGCACCGCTGCGAGCGCCGCCCCGACGCGCACGAGTTCACGGTCGAACGCCGCTCGGCGCGCCTCCGCGCCCTCCCGCCCGAACCCGAGCTCGCGGCCCACCTCGGCGGCTGGGCCGACTGACCCGCCCCCACCGACGCGTCAGGATGCCAGACCGTCCCGCACCAGCCCGTCAAGACGCGGGACCAGCCCACTCCGGCGGTCAGGACGCCGACCCGCACCGACGCGTAAGGCCACCGGCCCGAACCACACCGTCGCGTCAGCGGGCAGCGCGCCCTCGACGAGCGGCACGCTCGCCACGACGGCGTCGGCCCGGTCGAGCGGGAACGGCGAGCCGCCGAAGTTCGTCACGACCTCCCACCCGTTGGGCCGCCGGAACCGCAGCACGTCGGCGCGCCCGGTCTCGACCCACTCGAGCGACTCGGCGGTCTGCAGCGCGTGCCGCAGCTCGAGCGCCCGCCGGTACAGCGACAGCGTCGAGTCGGGGTCACCCTCCTCGACCGACACAGCGGAGCGGCCGAACCACTCCGGCTGCGGCAGGTGCGAGCCGCCGCTGCCGAACCCGAAGGCGGTCTCCGCCGACGGCTCCCAGGGCAGCGGGACGCGGCACCCGTCCCGCCCGATCTCGGCACCCCGGCTGCGGAAGAATGTCGGATCCTGCCGCTCGGCATCCGGTATCTCGGCCACCTCGTGCAGCCCGAGCTCCTCGCCCTGGTAGAGGTAGCTCGACCCGGGCAGCGCGAGCACGAACAGGGTCGCGGCCCGGGCCCGGCGCTCCCCCGCCTCGCGGTCGAGAACAGGCGAGGTACCGCCCGAGAGCAGCCACTCGCTGCCGTGCTTCTGCGCCGGATGACCGTCGGCCGTGCGCGCCGGATGCGGCAGCCCGTACCGGCTCGCGTGCCGCACCACGTCGTGGTTCGACAGCACCCAGGTGCTCGACGAGCCCGACGCGGCGGCGAGCTCGAGGTTCTCCTGCACCACGGCGCGGAACTGCGCCGCGTCGAAGTCGGCCTCGAGCAGGTCGAAGTTGAAGGCCTGGCCGAGGCTCTCGGGCCGGGCGTAGAGCGGCACGCGCGCCTTGTCGACCCACGCCTCGGCGACGGCGGTGCGCGGCGGGTCGTAGGAGTCGAACACCGCGCGCCACTCGGCGTAGACCTCGTGCACGTCGTCGCGGTCGAGCAACGGGTGATCGCCGTCGCGCGGGATCAGCTCGAGCTCGGCCGCCGAGGGCAGCGGCTCGCTCAGGTCTTTGGTGAGCATGTGGGCGACGTCGATGCGGAAGCCGTCGACCCCGCGATCCGACCAGAAGCGCAGCGTTCGCACGAAGTCGGCCCGCACCTCGGGGTTCGACCAGTTCAGGTCGGGCTGCTCGACCGCGAAGCTGTGCAGGTACCACTGGCCGTCGGCGACGCGCTCCCACGCGGGCCCGCCGAACACGGACTGCCAGTCACTCGGCGGCTCCGCGCCGTCGGTGCCCGTGCCGTCGCGGAAGATGTACCGCTCGCGCGCCGCCGAGCCGCGCCCCGCGGCGAGCGCCTCCTGGAACCAGACGTGGCGGTCGGAGCTGTGGTTCGGCACGATGTCGACGACCACCCGGATGCCCCGCGAATGCAGCGCGTCCAGCATCGCGTCGAAGTCGGCGAGCGTTCCCAGTCGCGGGTCGACGTCGCGGTAGTCGGCGACGTCGTAGCCCCCGTCGGCCAACTCCGACGGATAGAACGGGCTCAGCCAGACCGCGTCGATCCCGAGCCGCTCGAGGTAGTCGGCGCGCGACGTCACGCCCGGCAGGTCGCCGAGCCCGTCACCGTTCGCGTCGGCGAAGCTGCGCGGGTAGATCTGGTACACGGCGGCCTGGCGCCACCAGGGTGCGCCCTCGACGACGGATGCCCGGGCCTCCCCCTCGGCGACCGTCACGGTCTCGTCTTGGCTCACGACTCCTCCTCCACCACCGGCACCCTGCGCGGTCGTGCACCCAGTCGACCACGGGCGACCGACATCGCCACGGGGTGCCACGTCGGAGACCGGGAGGTCAGGCGACGGGCGGGGCCTCGACCGACGGTACGGCCGGCGCCTCGACGAACCGCGCGGCCGGCAGCCGGCGGCGGATCACGTCGATGGCCGCCTCGTTCCGGTCGACCAGCACGTAGTTGCGCCCGAGCGCCGCCGCGACCGCGCCCGTCGTGCCGCTGCCCGCGAAGAAGTCGAGCACCCAGTCGCCCTCACGGCTCGAGGCCTGCAGGA
The DNA here is from genome assembly GCF_015350805.1 of Herbiconiux sp. VKM Ac-1786. GTDB lineage: Bacteria > Actinomycetota > Actinomycetes > Actinomycetales > Microbacteriaceae > Herbiconiux. Next base: position 1,239,665 of record NZ_JADKSG010000001.1, read on the forward strand.
TCCGGCGCAGGATGCCCTCGGGCTTCTGCGTCGGGTACCCCGTCTTCTCGCGCCCGGTCGGCGACACGATCGTGTGCCACCAGACGTCCGTCGGCAGCTTGCCCCGCGCCGCGCGCTCGGGCGTCACCAGCCCGGGCGCCATGTAGGGCTCGCGGTCGACGGTCTCCGAGTCGAAGTAGTACGAGGCCGGATTCTTCACGTAGACGAGGATCGTGTCGTGCTTCGTCGGCCACCGGTTCTTCGACTTGGCCCCGTAGTCGTAGGCCCAGATGATCTCGTTCAGGAAGCACTCGCGCCCGAACAGCGCGTCCAGCAGCACCTTCGCGTAGTGGGCCTCGCGGTAGTCGAGGTGCAGGTAGAGCGTGCCGTCGTCGGCGAGCAGCCGCCACGCCTCGACCAGCCGAGGCTCGAGGAACGACCAGTAGTCGTCGAAGCGGTCGTCGTACTGCAGCAGGTCGCCCTTGATGCGGTCGTAGAGGCGGCCCTTGAAGCCGGCGTAGCGGCCGGGCACCGGGTCGGCCGCCCCGAGAGACGCGGGATTGGCCTCGGGCGACGCGGGGACCGCGGTGGGCGACGCGGGGACTGCGGGGGGCGCGCCCGCGGCGGCGACCGGGGTCTCGACGGTGCCGGCGGCATCCGGATGCCCGGCCACCGCTTCGGGCAGCGGCACCCGCTTGACCGTGGTCGAGCGACGCGCCTGCGGGCGGCCGGTGTTGAACGGCGGGTCGAGGTAGATCAGCGTGAATGACCCGTCGGCGAACCCGCCGAGCACGGGCAGGTTGTCGGCGAGGATGACGAGCCCCTCGCCCCGGGCGTCGTCGGCGAAGTCGTCGAGAGGCGATCCGGCGACTGGCATTGTGCAATTCTGGCAGTTCCAAGGTCGGCGGCGTATCGTCGCCCCCGATGAGCACCATGATCCGCAACGAGCCCGGGCAGAACCGCTACACGATCGCCCTCGACGATCAGGTCGCCGGGTTCGCCGACTACCGGCTCGAAGGCTCCCGCATCGTCTTCACCCGCACCGAGGTCGACCCCCGCCGCCGCAAGGCCGGGCTCGCCGGTGCGCTGGTGGAGTACGCCCTCGACGACGTGCGCACCTCGAGCGCTCTCACCGTGGTACCGCAGTGCACCTTCGTCGCGCACTTCATCGACGCCCACCCCGACTACCAGGAGCTGGTCGACCGCGGCTGACCCGCGCGGTCACCCTTCCGACGTCCCCGAACCCCTCCGAGAGGCGGATGCCGATGGCCGAGGAGATCCGTGCGAGCACGGGCGGGTCGTCCGTCCACGACTGGGTGCGTCGGCTCGCGCAGCCGGTGGGCGACCCGGGCGGCGGTGCCGCGTCGGGAGTGATGCTGGCGATGGCCTGCGCGCTGACGTCGATGGTGGCGGGGTACTCGCGGGACGAGCATCCGCTCGAGGCGTCGGCAGTGGCAGAGCGAGCGGATGCCCGCCGCGAACGGGCCCTCGAGCTGAGCGACCTCGACGCCCACGAGTCGGCCGAGTTCGGCGCCGCCTATCACGAGCCGCGCGGCGAGACCCGGGACGCGACGGTGCGCGCAGCCGGATCGGCCGCCGCCCGCACCTCGGCCGACCTCGGCGAGCTCGCGCTGGACGCGCTCAACGACCTGGAGTCGGTGGCCGGCCTCGCGCCGGCCTTCCTGCGGCCCGACGTCGTCGTGGCGGCGGCCGCCCTGCGAGCCGCGCTGACCGGTGCCCGCACGAACCTCGCCGCCGACCTCGACGAGGTCGCCCGTCACGGGGCGTCGGCATCGCCCTCGCTCGCCGACGAGGTGGCCCGTTTCGACCGGGCGCTGGAGCGTCTCTCCGGTTTCGAACTCTTTTCATGATCTTTCCTCATTAAGCGGTAGGGTGGCCCGGTGCCGCCCCCGATCCGCCTTCCGCCCCCGGTCGCCTCGTCGCGGCTTCCGGCGCTCGACGGCCTGCGCGGGCTCGCCGCGCTGGCCGTGGCGCTGGGGCACGCGCTGCTCGTGGTGCGCGAGAACGTCGTGGCCGACTGGTTCGGGCCGTCGGTGCTCGGGGTGTCGACGAACGGCTTCAGCATCGCCGCCTCGCACGCCGTCTGGCTGTTCTTCGTGCTCTCGGGAGTGGTGCTGACGAAGCTCGCGACGCGCGGGCCGCCGGGCGGGTTCGACTACGGGCGCTACACGCTGTCGCGGCTCGCCCGTCTCTATCTGCCCGTCTGGGCGGCGCTGGCGTTCGTGGTGGTGACGGCGCTGCTGATGCGGCGCACGAGCGTCGGCTTCGGGGACTGGGTGGACGGGCATCCGACGCACCTCGACCCCTGGGCGCTGATGAACGACGCGACCCTGCTGACCGGAACGAGCGGCGCGCTCTCACCGCTGTGGACGCTGCAGTGGGAGGTGCTGTTCTCGCTGCTGCTCGTGCTCTACCTCGCGGTGCTGCAGCGCGTCCCGGCACTCGTCTCGCTGCCGCTGCTGCTCGCGACGTCGGCGCTCGGCGGCGTGCTCGGCAATCCGACGCTGCTCTACCTGCCGATGTTTGGGCTGGGCGTGGTGCTGGCGCTCGCCTGGACTCCCCTCGCCGGTGCGGCCTCTGCGTTCGAGACCATCGTGCGACGACGGCGCGGTGGCCTCGTCGTCGCGACGGTGCTCGCACTCGCGGTGACGGCCGAGGCGACCTTCCTGGGATGGCAGCTCAGCGGGGCGCTTCTCATGCCGCCGCCGCTCCGCTCGGCGGTCGAGACCGTCGGCCACCTCGTCGCGGCGATGCTGCTCATCGTGCTGGCCGGCGTCTGGCCGCCCGTCCGCCGCGCCTTCGCGTCGCGCCCGCTGCAGTGGCTCGGCCTCGTCTCGTTCAGCCTCTACCTGGTGCACGAGCCCGTGCTCCTCGCGGTGGTGCGCCTCGCGCCCCCGCTCGCCGACGCGGCCTGCACCGTCGGCCTCTGCCTTCCCACCCCGGCGACGCCCGACGGCGTCGTGGCCGGCTCAGCCCTCGCCGACCTCGGCCCGCTCGGCATCGCGGTGACGGCGGCCGTCGCGATCGCCCTCTCCCTCGCCGCAGCCGCCGCCTTCCACCGCCTCGTCGAGAGCCACGCCCACCGCTTCGCCCAGCGCCTGCGAGCGGCCCCACTCCGCGATGGGCCCGCCATCCACCCGGATGCGGCCAAGACCTCTGTCGCGACCATCGGTGAGGAGCCGGGAACAGGCAGAAAGGCGTGAGCGGGGCTGTGATTGTGGGGCATCCACAGCGACCTGCGAGTGTTGCGAAGCGTGTGGTTCGATTGCCGCATGCTCACCGACGAGAACAACGACCACACCCCGAACGATGACGACGCCAGCGACGGTGCGAACGGGGTTGGCGGCGGGCGGCGGTTCGCCGTGGATGCCGGGGGTGATATCGCCAGCACGCCGCTGCAGCTCGAGGAGGCAGCGCGGGTCGCCGAGCGGGAGGGGTTCGACGGGGTGCTCGTCACCGAGACGCGGCACGATCCGTTCGTGGCGCTGACGCTGGCCGCGCGGGCGACCGAGCGGGTGCGGCTGTCGAGCGCGATCGCGGTGGCGTTCGCGCGCAACCCGATGAACACCGCGATGCTGGCGAACGACCTTCAGCTCGTGTCGGACGGGCGGTTCGTGCTCGGACTCGGCTCGCAGGTGAAGCCGCACATCGAGCGGCGGTTCTCCATGCCCTGGTCGCACCCGGCGAAGCGCATGCGCGAGTACGTCGAGGCGATCCGAGCGATCTGGGCGAGCTGGGAGACCGGCGAGCGGCTGCGCTTCGAGGGCGAGTTCTACTCCCACACGCTGATGTCGCCGGTGTTCAGCCCCGGCCCGAATCCGCACGGCAACCCGCGCATCGCACTCGCGGCGGTCGGCACGCTGATGACAGAGACGGCGGGGGCGGTCGCCGACGGGTTCCTCAGCCACAGCTTCACCACGGCACGGTACCTCCGCGAGGTGTCGTTGCCGGCGCTCGAGCGCGGGCGGGCATCCGCTGGTCGGGTCGGCGAGCCGGTCGAGGTCAGCCTGCCCGCGCTGGTCGCCGTCGGCCGCAGCGATGCCGAGCTCGACACCGCGATCACCGCCATCAAGAAGCAGATCGCCTTCTACGGCTCGACGCCGGCCTACAAGGGCGTGCTCGAGCTGCACGGCTGGGGCGAACTACACGAGCGGATGCACGCGGGGTCAGTGAAGGGAGAGTGGGACGCCATGACGTCCCTGGTCACAGACGAGGTGCTGGCCGAGTTCGCCGTCGTGGGGTCGCCGAGCGAGGTCGCGGCGCAGCTGCGGGATCGCTTCGAGGGCGTCGTGCAGCGGCTGTCGTTCTCGACGCCCTACCCGGTGCAGGCGGATGTCTGGCCCGAGCTGCTGGGTGCCCTGAACAAGTAGCCGGGCGCCGGAATCCCGGATCGCTCGACAGCGAATACGGGTGAATCCGAGTGCATGAACCGAGCTTTCATCAGGGTTTTCTGATAGAATCTCAGTATGCAAACAGACGTCGGCCTCAAGAAGATCGCCAGCGATCTTCGGGTCGCGCTGGGGGCTGCTCGTGCCACGACGGCGGGGCTCTCCGACGACGCGGTGCTGGAGTTGATGGCCGATTTCGAGGCCATCGGGCGGCTGGCCACGGCCGGGCAGGTGCACAGCGCCGGCGAAGTCGGGGTGCGGTCGCGCGCCGAGCTCGGCGACGAGGGCCTGAGCCGGTCGCAGAACTTCACCAGCCCCGTGAAGCTGGTCGCACACGTCACTGGTGCGTCGGCACGCGAATGCAAGTCGCGCCTCGATCTCGGGCAGAAGCTGCGGGGTGCGGTGCTGCTGGGTGGTGGCGAGGGGCCGGCGCCGTTCCCGGTGGTGGGCCGCGTGCTCGATGAGGGCGTGCTCGGGGTCGAGGCGGCGGCGGCGATCGTGAAGCAGTGTGGGGTGCTCGCCGACCGCGGATGCTCGCCCGACGTCGTGAGCCTCGCTGAGGAGACCCTCGTCGACCAGACTCTCTCGTGCCGGCTGTCTGCCGACGAGACCTTCCGGGCCGCGATCCATCTGCGCGAGGTGCTCGACCCCGACGGTGCCGAACCGCGCGACGAGGTGCTGCAGATGCAGCGATCACTGACGATCACGCAATCGGCGGATGGGATGTATCGGGGGAAGTTCGCGCTCACGCCCGAGCAGGGCGGAGTGTGGTCTGCAAGCATCCGGGCGATGCAGAGCCCGCGCGTGGCCGGGCCGCGGTTCGTCGATGGAGACGAGTACGCGACCGCCGATGGTCGCACTCAGGCGCAGAAGAACGCCGACACGGTAACTGAGCTCATCGCTCGCGCGGCCGGCGCCGAAGACATGCCCCGGATCAATGGTGCGATCGCCACCGTGAACGTCCACATGACACTCGACGATCTCGAGAAGGGCCGCGGCGTCGGATGGATCGATGGCCTCGACCAGCCCGTCCCCGCCTCCACCGTCGAGCAGCTCCGGTGCTCATCACCCGTCGCCACCACACTGTTCGGCGACAAGGGCGAGGTGCTCTATCACGGCAAGGCGAAGCGGCTCTTCACCGCGGCGCAGAACCGGGCCCTCGCTGCTCGGGACGGCGGGTGCGTGTGGCCCAGTTGCGACCGGCCACCCTCGTTCTGCGAGACACATCACGCGAACGAGTGGGTCTCGGACGATCATCCGCCCGGCCGAACCGACATCGACAACGGCGTCCTCCTCTGCCACTTCCATCACTCCCACCTGCACAAATCACCATGGAAACTGACCATGCAGAACGGGGTGCCTCACCTCATCCCACCCAGATGGGTGGACACGGAACAGAAGCCGATCCCGACTACCCGGCGACGCACCATCCACAGACCCGCCGCTTAGCCGACCACCGCATCCCGAGGGCAAGCGCGAAGCGCGCGGCAGCACACCCGGCTGCCGCGCGCTGACGCGCTTGCCCGAGATGGGCACGGCCGGGTTACAGAGAGCTAGCGGGCCAGGAACGCGGCTAGTGCATCCGCCGCCAGCTGGTGGTCGACCACGTCGGGTTCGCCCGAGGCCGTGATGGTGCCGAGCAGCTCTCCGCGCACGAAGAGCGGGATGGAGCCGCCGTGGGCGCGCATCACCGCGTGGTCGACCGCGGGCTCGTCGAGCTCGTCGAAGCGCGTGCCGGCCGCCTCGTGGCGACGGCGCACCAGCAACGACGGAACGCCGAAGTAGACCGCGACGGCCGCCTTGCCGGCGAGCCAGAAGTCGTTCTCCGGCCCGGTCGCTCCGAGTTTCGCCCGGAAGACCAGGTCGCCCGCCAGCACGATGTCGACCGCGAGGTCGAGACCGCGAGAGCGCACGAGGTCGGCGGCGATCACACCGAGGTCCAGAGCATCCGACTTCGAGAAGGACTCGGCGTCGAACACCGGCGCCTCCTCGAGGTCGTCCACGGTGAAGACGGGGAGGGAGGAGGAAGCGGCGGCGGCGCTCACGGAACCCGTCCGATCCACTCGGCCGTCGCGAACTTCGTGCGCACCAGCTCCTCGGCGGCGGCCCGCTCGGCCGAGGTGATCGAGTCGGGCACCGCACCGTAGAGCCCGGTGAACGTCGCGATCAGCCGGTCGATGATCTCGGCCCGCGACAGGCCGGTCTGGCTGCGCAGCGGGTCGACGCGCTTGGCGGCCGAGGTGGTGCCCTTGTCGCTCATCTTCTCGCGGCCGATTCTCAAGACCTGAGTCATCTTCTCGCCGTCCATGTCGTAGCTCATGGTGGCGTGGTGCAGCACGGCGCCGTTGCCGAGACGCTTCTGCGCGGCGCCGCCGATCTTGCCCTTGACCGAGGAGATGTCGTTGAGCGGCTGGTAGAACGCCTCGATGCCGAGCGACTTCAGCGCCGTGATGACCCACTCGTCGAGGAAGGCGTAGGAGTCGGCGAAGCTCATGCCCTGCACGAGCGCCGCCGGGGCGTAGATGGAGTAGGTGACGACCGAGTTCGCATCCATGAACATGGCGCCGCCACCCGAGATGCGCCGCACGACCTCGAAGCCGTACTTCGACGCGTTCGCAGGGTCGACCTCGTTCTTCAGCGACTGGAAGCTGCCGATCACGACGGCCGGCTCGTTCCACTCCCAGATGCGCAGCGTGGGCTTGCGGCGCCCCTCACCGACCTCGTTCGTGAGCACCTCGTCGAGCGCGAGCTGCATCTGCGGCGTCTCGGGGCCGGTGTGGATGAGCTGCCACTCGTACGCGTCCCAGCTCGTCGCCCGGGCGAGCGAGCGCCGCACCGCGACGGCCACCGCCTCGGGTGTGAAGCCGAGCAGCACCGCGCCCTCGGGCAGGGCTCCGCGCACGGCGGCCGCGATCGTGGCCGCGTCGCTGTCGGCGGGCAGCCCGTTCACCGCCGCGTCGATCAGCGGCAGAGCGTCGTCGGGCTCGAGGAAGAAGTCGCCGGCCAGCCGGAAGTTCTGGATGCGGCCGTCGACCTCGTCGAGGTCGACCACCACCAGCTTGCCTCCTGGCACCTTGTATTCACCGTGCATGCGTTCAGCGTAGCCCCGGCCCGCGACATGATGCCGGGCGCGAAGGCAGACGAGCGGATGCGCGGCCGCTCACCGCGGCAGCCGGAACCGGTGCTCGGGCCGCCCGGTACTGCCGTACCGCAGCTCGACGAGCAGCTGCCCGTCGTGCGCGAGCGCCGACAGGTACCGCTGCGCCGTCGCACGGGAGATGCCGAGGCGCGATGCGACCACGGGTGCCGACAGCGCATCCGGAGACCCCGCCAGCGTCTCGAGCACCGAGTGCTCGGTGGGCGAGCGCCGCGCCGCCGCATCGCGGGTCGCCGAGCCGTGCAGCACGCGGCGGGCGCGGTCGATGGTCTCCTGGTCGAGCTCGGGCTGGGCGTCGAGCAGATTGCGGTAGCGGGTGTAGCCGCGCAGCACCTCGGCGAGCGCCTCGTCGGCGAACGGCTTCACGAGGTAGGCGATCGCCCCGCGCTGGAACGAGGTGCGCACGGCCGCCGCCGTGACCGCGGCGCTCAGCACGATCGCGTCGAGGTCGTAGCCGCGCACGAGGTCGAGGCCCGAACCGTCGGGCAGGTAGATGTCGGCGAGCAGCAGGTCGGGGCGGGTCTGCTCGATGGCGGTGCGCGCCTCGGCGAGCGACCCGGCGGTCGCGACCACCGTGTAGCCCCCGGCCGCCTCGACGATGCGGGTGTGCAGCCGGGCGACGTGGAAGTCGTCGTCGACGATGACGACGCGCAGCTCGCTCATGAGCCGTCCTCCTTCTCGAACTGGCCGTGCAGCTCGGCGCAGAAGACGGCTCCGTGGTCGGATGCCCCCGCCATCGCCAGCCACAGCCGGCCCCCGTGGCGCCGGGCCACGTCGGCCGAGAGGCGCAGGCCGATGCCGTGGCCGTGCACGGATTCGGGCCACTCGGGCTGGGCGGGCGGCGGGGACGAGGGCCCCCCCGCCCCGTCCCCCGAGTCCATCACCGACAGATGCAGCTCGTCCCCGTGCCGCAGCGCCTCGACCTCCACCCACCGAGGCGTGCGCTCCGAGCGCGCGGCGGCGTCGATCCCGTTGTCGACGAGGTTGCCGAGCACGGTCGTGACGTCCTCCGGATGCACGAGCGAACCCACCACGTCGGCGTCCGGCCCCACCCGCAGCATCACCCCACGCGCCTCGGCCTCGGCCGCCTTGGCGCCGAGGAAGGCCTGCAGGTACGGCTCCCGCACGAGCTGCGCGTTCTCGACCGGGAACCGCACCGGCCCGTGCCCCGCGACCTGATCGAGGTACTCCAGCGCCTGCGCCGTGTCGCCCGCCCGCACGAGCCCCGACACCACGTGGATGCGGTTCGCGAACTCGTGCCGCTGCTCCCGCAGCGCACCCGCGAGCGTGCCGACGGCGCTGAGGCGTCGGGTGAGGTCCTCGACGTCGGTGACGTCGCGCACGATCACGACGCGGCCGAGCAGCCGCGCATCCCGTCGCACCTCGTGCACGTCGACGTAGAGCAGGTGCCCGGCGACGAGCAGCGGCTCGGCAAGCGCCGCAGGCCCTGCACCGGGGCCACCCGCCACCCGCTCCCGCACCCCCGCATCCGTCACCACGTCCTCGAACGCCCGCCCCACCGCGCCCGGCAGCGAGATCCCCAGCAGCGCCGCCGCCCGGTCGTTGCACACCGTCACCACCCCGTCCACCGACAGCCCCACGACCCCGTCGTCGACCCCCTGCAGCACCGCCTGCTGGTCCTGCACGAGGCTGAGCAGCTCCTCGGGCTCGAGGCCGAGGGTGGTCGCGCGCAGGCGCCGGGTGATGAACGCCGCGAGCACCGCTCCGACGCCGAGGGCGAGGGCGGTCGAGAGGCCGACGGGAAGAGCATCCGTCAGCACCGTCGACCACACCTCGGCGGGCGGCAGCCCCACGCTCACCTCGCCGACGACCCGCGTGGGGTCGGCCAGCCCGTAGACCGGAACCTTCGCGCGGGCCGAGTCGCCGAGGGTGCCGCTCTCCCAGCTGACGGTCTCCTGCCCGGCGAGCGCCGCGTCGGGGCTGGTCGAGACCGGGTCGCCGATCTCGTCGGGGTTCGGATGCGCGAGCCGCCGCCCCGTGTCGTCGGTGACCACCACGAACAGTGCTCCGGTGCGCTGCTCGATCGCGCGGGCGTAGTCGTCGACCGTGCCGTCGACCAACTCGGCGTCGGTGGACGGGGTCGGCCGATCGCTCTCGGCCTCCGCCGCCGCCCGCACCGACGGCGTCTCGGCGACGCTCTGGGCGACCCGCAGCGCCGACTCCTGCGTCTGCTGCACGAGCCGGTTGAAGCCGGTGAGCGCGAACAGCGCGACCGTGATCAGCGAGACGAGGATCATCGCCGCCACGATGGAGCGGTTGACCTGCGTGGTGAAGGGGGGCCTCGTCGCCATGCCCGAATGCTAACCCCGCCGCCGACCGCCCCGTGAGCAGAATGCGCAGAACGCGCTCAACGCGCTCTTCGCGGCAAATGCGCAGTAGCGCGCGCCGAGCCGGGCCGTCTTCCTAGTCTTCCGGAAACAGACGAAGGAGTCTCCCGTGCTCGTACTACTCGGATTCGGAATGGTCGCCGCCTTCATGGTGCTGATCATGACCAAGCGCATGACGCCCGTGCTCGCCCTGATCATCGTGCCGACCATCTTCGGCCTGTTCGCGGGCGCCGGGCTCGGCATCGGCGACATGGCGCTCGACGCGATCGGCGGGCTCGCCCCCACCGCGGCGCTGCTGATGTTCGCCATCATCTACTTCGGCCTGATGATCGACGTGGGGCTGTTCGACCCGCTGGTGCGCCTGATCCTGCGGCTCGTCGGCAACGACCCCGTGAAGGTCGTGGTCGGCACCGCGCTGCTGGCCTCGGTCATCTCGCTCGATGGTGACGGGTCGACCACCTTCATCGTCGTCACCAGCGCCCTGCTGCCGATCTACCTGCGCCTCGGCCTCAGCCCGGTGGTGCTGACCTGCGTCGCGGGCCTCGCCAACGGCACGATGAACATCCTGCCCTGGGGCGGGCCCACCGCCCGGGCCGCGGCGGCGCTCGAGCTCTCGCCGAGCGACGTGTTCACGCCGATGATCCCGTCGATGCTGGCCGGGCTCGCCGTGATCTTCCTGTTCGCGTGGCACCTGGGCCGGCTCGAGCGCAAGCGGCTCGGGTCGCTGGCGCTGCCCGGTGAGGAGGGCGAGGTTCCGGATGCCCGTGCCGGCTCGTCCCGCGGCGGCCTGTTCCGCCGCCCGGCGTCGCCCCGCGGCGGCTCGTCCCGCGGCGGCCGCGGCGGTACCGCCACCCAGGTCGAGCGCATCTCGACCGGCGCCCTGCAGGCCCTCGTCAACCCGGCGGACACCGCGATGGCCGACACGATGCTCGACCCGAACCGCCCCACGCTCCGCCCGAAGCTGTTCTGGTTCAACCTCGTGCTGACCGTCGCCGTGATGGTGCTGCTCGTCGCCGACGTGCTGCCGCTCGCCTACGTCTTCATGGCGGGCAGCGCGGTCGCGATCCTGGTGAACTTCCCGCGGGTCTCGCAGCAGGCGGAGCGCATCGTCGCCCACGCCCCCTCCATCGTCGGCGTCGTGTCGATGGTGCTGGCGGCCGGCGTGCTGATCGGTGTGCTCGAGGGCACCGGCATGGTCGACGCGATGGCCGCCTGGGTCGCCTCCTCGATCCCTGCCTCGCTGGGGGCGTACTCGGCCGTGATCATCGGGCTGCTGAGCATCCCGATGACCTTCTTCCTGTCGAACGACGCCTTCTACTTCGGCATCCTGCCGGTGCTCGCCGAGAGCGCCTCGGCCTTCGGCATCGACCCGGTCGACATGGCCCGCGCCTCGATCACCGGCCAGGTCGTGCACATGCAGAGCCCGCTGGTGCCGGCCATCCTGCTGCTCGTCTCGCTCGCCGGGGTGAATCTCGGCGACCACCACAAGAAGGTGCTCTGGCGGGCCGTCGTCGTGGCGCTGGTGATGCTCGCGGTCGGCGTGGGCATCGGCGCCATCGGCATCGGCTGATGCGGCGATCGAAACACGGCGATTACACGTCGTTCACGTCGAGCGCGTAGCGTTTGAGCATGACCGAAACCGCAGTCCGCGACCAGACGCGCATCGCCTCCTCGAAAGCGTTCCTGTTCGACCTCGACGGAGTGCTCACCCCCACCGTCGACGTGCACATGCGCGCCTGGTCCCGGCTCTTCACCCCCTACCTCGAGGCGCAGGGCTCGGCGCCCTACACCGACGACGACTACTACCTCCACATCGACGGCAAGCCCCGCTTCGACGGGGTGAAGTCGCTGCTCGACTCGCGCGGGCTCTCCCTGCCCGACGGCACGCCGGAGGACCCGGCGGGCGAGGGCACGGTGTGGGCGCTCGGCAACCGCAAGAACGACGCCTTCGCCGCCGCCCTGCGCGAGGACGGGATCGCCCCCTACCCGGGCTCGGCCGTGCTGCTCGACCGAGCCATCGCCGCGGGCTACGAGGTCGCCGTGGTGTCGAGCTCGCGCAACGCCGTGGCCGTGCTGACGACGGCCGGCATCCGCGACCGCTTCGACGTGATCGTCGACGGCCTGGTCGCGGCCGCCGAGGGCATCTCGGGCAAGCCGGCGCCCGACACCTACCAGCGCGCCGCCGAGCTGCTCGGGCTCGCGACGAGCGACTGCATCGTGGTCGAGGACGCGCACTCGGGCGTGCAGGCCGGCCGCGACGGCGACTTCGCCCTCGTGATCGGCGTCGACCGCGGGGTCGGTGCGCAGGAGCTGCTCGACTCGGGAGCCGACATCGTCGTGGACGACCTCGACGAACTGCTGCCGTCACTGCGCTGACGCCGCTAGCATCGATCGACCCGTCACCGCGTTCCCTCCCCGAGAAAGCATCCGATGAACCCCATCGCCTCCGACCCGCTCGACCGCAGCCAGTTCCCGCTCGACGAGTGGGCGCTCACCGAAGCCGAGTTCCACACGGCCACGCAGGGCCGCACCGAGACCCTGTTCGCGGTCGGCAACGGCTACCTCGGCCTCCGCGGCAACTTCGAGGAGGGGCACAAGGCCTACGCCGAGGGCACCTTCATCAACGGCTTCCATGACACCTGGCAGATCAAGCACGCCGAGGAGGCGTACGGCTTCGCCCGGGTCGGCCAGACGATCGTCAATGTCCCGGATGCGCGGGTCATCCGTCTCTACGTCGACGACGAGCCGTTCGTGGTGGCCGATGCCGACACCATCGAATACTCGCGCACGCTCGACTTCCGCACCGGCGTGCTCGAGCGGGTCGTGGAGTGGCGCACGCCCTCGGGCAAGCGGGTGCTCATCCGCTCGCGCCGCCTGGTCTCGTTCACCGACCGGCACCTCGCCGTCATCGACTACGAGGTCACCATGCTCGACTCCGACGCCTCGGTGCTCATCTCGAGCCAGATCCTCAACCGGCAGGACCGAGTCGACGAGTACACCCCCGTCGCCGGGGCGGGCGGAGCCGGTATCGGCGACCCGCGCAAGGCGTCCTCGTTCAGCGAGCGGGTGCTGCTCCCGCGCTTCAAGTGGATCCACGAGGGCCGCTACGTGCTCGGCTACCGCACGGCCAACTCGGGCATGACCCTCGCGGTCGGCGCCGAGCACCACCTCGAGACGACGAACGAGTGGGACGAGTCGGCGCAGATCGACGACGACATCGCCAAGCAGGTCTATCGCGTGCGTGCGAAGGCCGGCCAGCGCATCCGTCTGGTCAAGACGATCGCGTACCACACCTCCTCCACCGTGCCCACGACCGAGCTGGCCGACCGCGCGAACCGCACGCTCGACCGCATCCGCGAGACGCCGATCGAAGAGGTGTTCGCGCGGCAGGAGGAGTGGCTGGCCGACTTCTGGCGGCGCTCCGACGTCGTCATCCCGGGGCAGCCGGCCGTCCAGCAGGCCGTGCGCTGGAACATCTTCCAGCTCGCGCAGTCGACCGCGCGCACCGACGGCGGCGGCATCGCGGCCAAGGGCGTCTCGGGCTCGGGCTACGGCGGCCACTACTTCTGGGACACCGAGATCTACGTGCTCCCCTTCCTCACCTACACGTCGCCGCAGGTGGCGCGGAACGCGCTGCGCTTCCGGCAGGGCATGCTGCCCGCCGCCCGCGACCGCGCGGTCGAGCTGAACCAGCGCGGCGCCCTGTTCCCGTGGCGCACGATCAACGGGCTGGAGTCCTCCGCGTACTACGCGGCGGGCACGGCGCAGTACCACATCGACGCCGACATCTCCCACGCGCTCTCGCAGTACGCGGCGGCCACGGGCGACGACGACTTCCTGCGCCGCGGCGCGATCGACATCCTCGTCGAGACGGCGCGCATGTGGGCCGACCTCGGCTTCTGGCGGGGGCGCGAGGGTGACCACGGGCCGCAGACCTTCCACATCCACGGCGTCACCGGGCCTGACGAGTACACCACCGTCGTCAACGACAACCTCTTCACCAACGTGATGGCGCGCGCCAACCTGCGCGCGGCCGTGCGGCAGACCCGGCGGCTGCGCCACGAGTGGCCCGAGGACTACGCGGCCATGGCGAAGCGCCTCGACCTCACCGAGGACGAGATCGAGGAGTGGTCGGAGGCGGCCGAGGCCATGCACATCCTCTTCGACGCCGACCTCGGCATCCACCCGCAGGACGCGCAGTTCCTCGAGAAGGAGCTGTGGGACCTCGAGAACACGCCCGCCTCGAAGCGGCCCCTGCTGCTGCACTTCCACCCGCTGGTGATCTACCGCTTCCAGGTGATCAAGCAGGCCGACGTGGTGCTCGCGCTGCTGCTGCAGGGCGACGAGTTCACCACCAAGGAGAAGCGCGCGAACTTCGAGTACTACGACGCGCTCACCACCGGCGACTCCACGCTGTCGGCGTCGACGCAGGCCATCATCGCGGCCGAGGTGGGCTACCGGGAGCTCGCGCTGGGCTACTTCCAGGCGGCGCTGTTCGTCGACCTCGGCGACCTGCACCACAACACGGCCGACGGCATCCACGTCGCCTCGACCGGTGGCGTGTGGAGCGCCCTGGCGTTCGGCTTCGGCGGCATGCGCGACTACCTCGGCAAGTTCACCTTCGACCCGCGGCTGCCCGAGGAGTGGGAGTCGATGGTGTTCCACGTCACCATCCACGGCTCGCTGATCGAGGTCGACCTGCGTCAGGACGCGATGACCTTCACGATCCTCGGGCCCTCCGCGCCGTCTCCGGCGGCCGCGATCGACGGTGCGCCCGGTGCCGCCGGTGCCGACGCCACGGCGGGCGGGGCGGGCGACACCGCGTCGACCATCGCCTACGCCTCCCCGCACTCGGGCTCGACCCGCTCGGTCGAGGTCTGGGTGCGCGGCGAGCGCGTGCTGCTCACGCCGGGCACGCCGGTCACGGTTCCGCTGGCGGATGACCGGCCGACCATCGAGGGCGCGCCCACCACCTCCGACATCGAGGGCACCGTGCGCGGCGACGGCTCGGTCATCACCGCGTCGATGCCCACGATCGTCTCCGACGTCGAGGACCCGGAGTCGATCGTCGGCTTCGACTAGCCGACCGGCGGTCAGCCCGGCGGCGCGAGCCCCAGCCGCGGGTACAGCAGCCCGAAGCCGTAGTCCATCCCGCCGCGGATGGCGTCCTGCACGTGCCCCGCTCCCGGCACCACGTAGTACGTCGTCTTCCAGCCGGCCGCCGTGGCCGCCTTCGAGGCGCTCTCGGCCTCGGGCATGAAGGCCGGGTCGTTGCCGCCGACCGTGAAGATCGCGAAGGTGTCGGGGTAGGCGTGCGCCCCCGAGGTCAGGATGCTCTCCGGCTTCTGCGCCTCGAAGGCCGCCGCGTCGCCGCCGAAGAGCGTGGCGACGACCTGGTCGGGCTCCTCCGAGCCGGGGTACTCCTCGCCCGAGATGTCGAAGACGTTGCCGAAGATCTCGGGGTACTTCGCGCCGTACTTGAACGCGCATCCGCCGCCGTTGGAGTAGCCCGCGATCGTCGTGTGGGCCGGGTCCTTCAGGATGTTCAGGTTCGAGCGCGCCCAGTTCACCACGTCCTGCGTGATGAACGTCTCGGCGTTACCGAGTGCCGCGGTGTCGGCGCAGACCGGGTCCTGGTTGGGGTCGCCCAGCTGGTCGGCGACGATGACGATCGGTGCCAGGCCGTCGTGCTCTGCGGCGTACTTGTCGAGCGCATCCGCCACGAAGTCGGTCTCGGGATTGCCCGGCTGGCCCATCATGAGCAGCAGGAACGGCAGGGCCGGGGCGCCCTCGACCAGCGCGGCCGGCGGCAGGTAGATGCCGGCGGGGCGCGAGGTGAAGCCGGAGGCCGTGGGCGGGATGACCTGCGTTCCCTGGGTGCCCACCGTCGGCAGGCCGGCCGGCGGCTTCCAGGTCTCGTAGAGGGGCTTGCCCGCATCCGGGTCGTCGGTCGAGGTCGGCTGCGGCGAGTTCGTCGGGATGACGATCGGATGCTCGACCGTGATGCCGAGGAGCGACGCGACCGTCGGATTCAGGCCGAAGTAGGCGTTGACGCCGAGGGTGCCCGACGCCGCGAACAGCAGCACGCCGACGACGGCGATCACCTTGCGCCACCAGCGCGAGCGCCACAGGTTCACCACCGCGACCCCGAGGGCGGCGAAGGTCGCGACCGCGATGGCCTTCACCTGGACGGGAAGCGCGATGCCGAAGGCGTCGGTGAGCTCGGCCCAGGCGATCACCCCGAACGCGACGATCGCCCCGGCGAGCAGACCGATCAGCACGGTCAGCAGCCAGCGGATGCGCGGCGGACGCACGAGCAGGTAGCCGAGCACGACGACCGAGAGGGCGACGACGATCCAGATCAGGGGGCCGTCGATGATGGGCAGGTCGAGCAGGGCGTCCATGGTCTACTCCCCCGCCGTCGGAGATGGCGGTGACGACGGCTCCGTCGACGACGGTGCCACGCGCTGATCGAGCCACGCGAGCAGGTCGCCCACGACCTCGTCTCGATTGGTCTCGTTCAGGATCTCGTGCCGGGCATCCGGATACACATGCAGCTCGACGTCGCTAAGCCCGGAGCGCCCGAGGTAGGCGTTCCGCAGCTTGGTGGCGCTCGCCCGCCCGCCGAGGATGTCGTCGTCGCCGACGATGATCAGCACCGGCACGTCGGCGACCAGGTGCCGGGACGGCCGGCCGAACAGCCGCAGCCCGTCGGCCACGCCGAACAGCTTCAGCACCTCGGCCGGGAACATCAGCTCGTCGGAGGCGGCGCGCTGCTGCGCCTCGACGTCCCGCGAGAGCCACTCGAAGCCGTTGCCGGGTGCGCCCGGGCTGCCCTTCGCAGGGCGGTGCCGTCGGGTCAGGTCTCCGCCGTCCATCGACCCGGGCATCCGGTACGCCGTGCCCACCAGCACGACACCCGCGTAGTGGGCGAGCGCCGGGGTGTTCACGAGGATCTGCACCATCAGCGAGCCCCAGCTGTGCCCGAGAAGCACGAGCGGCACCTCGGGGTGCTCGCGGGCGATCTGCACGCCCAGCTGACGGATGTCGTCGACCGTCGCCCGCAGGCCGCCCGGGCCGAGGCGCCCCAGCTTCGTGCGGTCGCCGCCGTGCTGGGCGAGGCCCGTGGCTCCGTGCCCGCGCTGGTCGGCGGCGTAGACGCTGTAGCCGGCCTCGTTCAGCTCGGCCGCGAGGGCGGCATAGCGCAGGGCGTGCTCGCCGAGGCCGTGCGAGATCTGCACGACGGCGCGGGGCTGCTCGACCGTCCAGCCGTAGTAGGTGATGGCGATGCCCTGCTCGTCCTCGAACACGGCGGTGAAGTGCGCGCTCGGCGGCGGCTGCTCAGGCATACGTCATTGTGGCATGCGGGTCACCGCCGCCCCGGAGCGGCGGCACCCCCATTACGGAGCAGTCGCGCATCCACCCCTCACGACTCGCGGGTGATCTCGACCTTCACGAAGAGCTGCGAGCCGAAGGGGCCGGCGTACACCCCGCGCAGCGGCGCGATGTCGTTGTAGTCGCGGCCGCGGCCGACGATGACGTGCCGCTCGCCGATGTCGATCAGGTTGGTCGGGTCGAAGCCGCGCCACTCGCCGCAGAACCACTCGACCCAAGCGTGCGACTCGCCCGTCACCGTCTCGCCGATCGCGGCGCCCGGCTTCGGGTGCAGGTAGCCCGAGACGTAGCGGGCCGGGATGCCGACCGAGCGCAGGGCGCCGATCGCGATGTGGGTGATGTCCTGGCAGACGCCGCGCTTGTCCTTCCACGACTCGCGCGCCGTCGACTGCACGCCCGTGACGCCCTGCACGTACTCGACCTGGCGGCCGATCTCGGTGCAGATCTCGAGCGCCGCGTCGCACGGCGAGGTGTGGGCCGCGGCGATCGACTCGGCGAGCACGACGAGGTCGTCGGCCGGTGCCGTGAGCCTGGTCTGCTTCGCCTGCTCGACGTAGGTGGTCGACGTCGACGCCTGCGCCGCGAGCCCCGCCCAGTCGAGCGGATGCGGGGCGTGCGGGCGGTTGCGCACCTCGACCAGGCTGGTGGCCGTCAGCGAGAGCTCCTTGTGCGGCGTGAGCACCTCGAACGACGACACCCGCGTGCCCCAGTAGTCGATGTAGCCGTGGTTCGAGGAGACGGGGGCGATCTCGAGCGAGGAGTGCAGCACGAACTGCGCCTCCGAGCTCACGGGCAGCATGCGCGCCTCGTTGTAGGAGGCCTGAACCTCGCCCTCGTAGCGGTACCCGGTGATGTGCCGGATGCGCAGCCGGTTCATGCGCTCTCTCCGATCCAGCTCGGGGCCGTGTTGGTGGGGAAGTAGCGCTGCCGCACGGCTTCGCTGGCGGCGCTCGTGGCGTCCTGCACGCTGTCCATGTGGCGGGGCAGCTCGTGCAGGATGTCGGTGATCGGGCGGTACTCCAGCTGCGAGCGGATCTGCCCGAGCAGCCGCTGCGCGCTGTCGGTGACGCCGAGCCGCTCGTTGCGGGGGCCGAGGTCGCGCAGGCACTGCTCGGCACGCGAGACCGAGTACAGGATGGAGCGGGGGAAGAGGCGGTCCAGCAGCAGGAACTCGGCCGCGTTGCGCGCGCTCGGCACCCCCCGGTAGGTGCGGAGGTAGGCCTCGTAGGCGCCGCAGGAGCGGAGGATCGTCGTCCACGACGGGCCGCTCGCCTCGGTGAGGCTGCGGGTGGCGAGCAGGCGCGCGGTCATGTCGGCGCGTTCGATCGAGCGGCCGAGGGTGAAGAAGTGCCAGGCCTCGTCGCGGCTGGCGCTGGACTCCATGATGCCCACGGCGAGCGCCGAGCGGTCGCGCACCCAGCCGAAGAACTCGTGCGTCTTCTCGCCCGCGATCTTGCGGGGCATCCGGGCGCGGGTGGTGTTCAGGCACTCCCAGAGCTCGGTCGAGACGATCTCGCGGGCCCGCCGGGCGTTCTCGCGGGCGGCGCCGAGCGAGTAGGCGATCGAGGCCGGATGCGTGCGGTCGACCGCGAGCAGCGCGAGCACGTCGGCCCGCGTGAGCGAGCGGTTGTCGTCGGGCACGTCGCTGCCCATCACCGACAGGAGGGAACGGCAGGCGAGGTTCTCCTCGATCCACGGGTCCTCGAGCAGCAGCTGCAGGTGCACGTCGAGGATGCGCGCGGTGCCGTCGGAGCGCTCGATGTAGCGGCCGATCCAGAACAGGGACTCCGCGATGCGGGAGAGCATGGCCATCACACGTCTCCCTTCGTGGCGGGGGCGGGAGGCGCATCCGTCGTCATTCGGCCTTGCTGCTGCTGCTGCGACTGATCGCTGCGCGGGGCGTCCTCGGGTGAGTGGTCGGGCGTGTGCCCGTGCCCGATGATCGGGATGGCCTGGGTGTTCGCGGCCTGCTCGGCGACGAGGCCCTGGATGTCGTGGGCGTCGCGGGAGACGGAGGCGAGGGTCGAGAACGGGTCCTGTCCGACGACCCAGGTGTCCTTCGAGCCGCCACCCTGGGAGCTGTTCACCACGAGCTGGCCCTCGGGGAGGGCCACGCGGGTGAGGCCGCCGGGCAGCACCCAGACGTCGTTGCCGTCGTTGACCGCGAACGGGCGGAGGTCGGCGTGCCGGGGGCGCATGCCGTCCTCGACGAGGGTCGGGATGGTCGAGAGCTGCACCACGGGCTGCGCGATCCACCCGCGCGGGTCGGCGATCAGGCGGTTGCGCAGGGTCTCGAGCTCCTTCGGGGAGGCGTCGGGGCCCACCACGAGGCCCTTGCCGCCCGAGCCGTCGACCGGCTTCACCACGAGCTCGTCGAGCCGGTCGAGCACCTCCTCGAGGGCGCCCGGGTCTTCGAGCCGCCAGGTGTCGACGTTCGGGATGATCGGCTTCTCGCCCAGGTAGTACTGGATGAGATCGGGGAGATAGGTGTAGACGAGCTTGTCGTCGGCCACGCCGTTGCCGACCGCGTTCGCGATGGTGACGTTCCCGAGTCGGGCGGCGAGCAGCAGGCCCGGGCTGCCGAGCATCGAGTCGGCGCGGAACTGGAGCGGGTCGATGAACTCGTCGTCGACCCGGCGGTAGATGACGTCGACGCGGGTGGGGCCGGCGGTCGTGCGCATCCACACCCGGCCGCCCGAGCAGAACAGGTCGCGGCCCTCGACGAGCTCGACGCCCATCAGGCGGGCCAGCAGCGTGTGCTCGAAGTAGGCCGAGTTGTAGACGCCGGGGGTGAGCACGACGACCGTGGGGTCGTCGACACCGGCGGGGGCGGATGCGCGCAGCGCCTGCAGGAGCTTGTTCGGGTAGTCGCCGACCGGTCGCACCCGCATGCTGACGAACAGCTCGGGCAGCGTCTGCGCCATCACGCGGCGGTTCGAGATGACGTAGGAGACGCCGCTCGGCACGCGCACGTTGTCCTCGAGCACGCGCCAGGCGCCGTTCTCGTCGCGGATCAGGTCAATGCCCGAGACCTGGATGCGCACGTTGTTCGGCGACACGATGCCCGCGGCCTCGCGGTGGAAGTGGTTGCTCGAGCTGATCAGCGCCGCCGGGATGACCCCGTCGCGCACCGCGGCCTGCGAGCCGTAGATGTCGGCGAGGAAGGCCTCGAGCGCCTTGACCCGCTGCTTCACGCCGGCCTCGACGTCGACCCACTCGCTCTGCTCGATCACGCGCGGCACGGCGTCGAGCGGGAACGGCCGCTCCTCGCCGGCGAAGTCGAACGTCACGCCCTGGGCGAGGTAGGAGCTGGCCAGCGCGTCGGTGCGGCCGCGCAGCTCCTCCTGCGTCATGCGGGCGAGGGCGTTGTAGATGTCCTTGTAGGCGGCGCGCGCCTCGACGCCGTCCTGCGACTTGGGCTCGGGGAACATCTCGTCCCACGGGCTCGCCCCCGCACGCCGCGATCGCGTGAGCAGAGTGGCACCGTAGCCGTCGAACAGGTCAACCATGCGTCGACCCTACTGCGCGGGTGTTGCGCGGGTGTTTCGGGCAGCCGCGCGCGGGATCCGGGCCCGCCGGCGGGGGTTAACCCCCGGGGGAAGGGGGCGGGACGCCCCATCGTGCCGCGCCGGGGGCCGCCCTAACGTTGGTGGCGTGCGAAAGAGACTGCTGTTCCTGTGGGCCGCTGCGGCCGACCTGGCCATCGACGGCCTGCTGGGCGTGACCTGGCTGACGATCATGCTCAGCCTGCTCGCGACCGGCGTGAGCGCGGTGCCCGCGTTCGGCATCGGCATCGGGCTGCTGTGGCTGACGGTGCAGCTGGGGCGGGGCATCCGCTTCGTCGAGCGGCGCCGCGCCGAGGCGCTGTACGGCGTGGTGATCGTGCCGCCGCCCGCGCGCCCCGCGGCCACCACGTTCGGCGGCTGGCTGGCGGGCACGTTCGTCGAGACCTTCGGCGCGACCCTGTGGAAGGGCATCCTGCACCACCTCACGACCACCGTGCTGGGCCTCGTGTTCTGGGGCCTGATCGGCAGCGCGATCGACCTCGTCGGAGACCTCGCGACCGGCCGGTTCGGCGGCACGCTCGCGAACCCGGCGCTCGTCGCCCTCGCCGCCGTGGTGGCCGCCGCCGTGCTCGTGGCCTACACCGCCGGCGCCGGCCTGCTCGACCGGCACCTGAGCGTCTCGCTCCTGGGGGCGAGCGCCAAGGCGGCCCTCGAGCAGCGCGTCGACCGGCTCCAGGATGCGCGGCAGGGCGCCGTCGACTCCGCCCAGGCCGAGCGGCAGCGCATCGAGCGCGACCTGCACGACGGGGTGCAGCCCCGCCTGGTCTCGGTCGCGATGACCCTCGGACTCGCCCGCTCGAAGTTCGCCGACGACCCCGAGGGCGCGAAGGCGCTGCTCGACGAGGCGCACCGCGAGACCAAGGAGTCGATCACCGAGCTGCGGCACCTCGCCCGCGGCATCCACCCGGCGGTGCTCACCGACCGCGGTCTCGACGCGGCCCTCTCGGCCGTCGCGTCGCATTGCACCGTGCCCACCAGCGTGCGGGTCGACCTGCCCCAGCGCCCCTCGAAGGAGACCGAGGCCGTGCTCTACTTCGCCGTCTCCGAGGCCCTGGCCAACGCGAGCAAGCACTCGAGGGCCTCCGGATGCTCGGTCAGCGTCACCGCGACCCCCACCGCCGTGCGCGCCGTCGTGTTCGACAACGGCATCGGCGGAGCCGCCGTCGGCCGCGGCGGCGGCACCGGACTCTCGGGCATGGCCGACCGCGTGCGCGCGGCCGGCGGCAGCCTCACCGTGGACAGCCCCGCCGGCGGTCCGACCGTTCTCACCGTGGAGGTACCGTGCGCATTCTGATCGCCGAGGACCACGTGCTGCTGCGCGCCGGACTCGAACGCCTGCTCGCCGACGCCGGCCACGAGGTGCTGCCGTCGGCGGCGACCGCCGAGGAGCTCATCCGCGGCGTCGACGCCGACCGGCCCGATCTCGCCGTCGTCGACGTGCGGATGCCGCCGAGCTTCACCGACGAGGGCATCCGAGCCGCGGTGCTGCTGCGCTCCCGTCCCGGCGCCCCGAAGCTGCCCGTGCTCGTGCTCTCGCAGTACGTCGAGGAGCGCTACGCCGCCGAGCTGATCGCCGGCGACTCGGCCGGCCTCGGCTTCCTGCTGAAGGACCGCGTGGCCGAGGTCGACGACTTCCTCGCCGCGGTCGAGACCGTGGGCGGCGGTGGCACGGTGCTCGATCCCGAGGTGGTGGCGCAGATCGTCATCCGCTCCCGGCGCTCCCGCGAGCTCGACACCCTCACCGCCCGCGAGCGCGAGGCGCTGCAGCTGATGGCCGAGGGCCGCTCCAACAGCAGCATCGCCGAGCGGATGCACATCACCCCCGGCGCGGTCGAGAAGTTCATCTCGGCCATCTTCGGCAAGCTCGGCCTGCCCGCCGAGGACAGCGGCAACCGCCGCGTCCTCGCGGTGCTCAAGTACCTCGGCGCGGACGCGCGCTGACTCCCCACCCATCCCTGCGAAAGAAGGAATCATGAGCGTCCAGACCCCCACCCCACCCCCGATGACCGGCGGCCCCTCCCCCGCCCCGACCCCGCCGCCCCGCGACCGCTCGCTGCGCATCGCCCTGCTCGCCATCGGCTCGGCGCTCGTGCTGCTGCTCGTCGGGGTGGGCATGCTGCAGCTCGTGCAGTCGGCGGCGAACGCGAACCGCGGCGACGACTCGGGCAGCTACCCCGCCGCCGGCCCGTTCGACAGCCTCGAGGTCGACGTGAGCGCGGCCTCCGTCACGGTGAGCTACGCCGACGTCGCCGAGCCGCGCTTCGACTTCGACTCGGGCGGCTCGTCGCTGCGCTTCGACCAGCGGATGCTCGGCGACACCCTGCGCGTCACCGTCGGCGATCGCGGCTGGTGGCCGATCCGCCTGTTCGACCTCTCGTCGCTCGGCGACGCGTCGCTCGCGGTGACCCTGCCGCGCTCCGCGGAGCCGGTGGCCCTGGCCGTGGACTCCTCGGCCGGCGCCGTGCGGGTCGACGGCGACTTCGCCGCCCTCTCGCTCGAGAGCTCGGCGGGCGACGTCGAGCTGAGCGGCTCGGCCGACTCGCTGCACCTGGAGACCTCGGCGGGCCGCATCACGGGCACCGGGCTCGTGGTGACCGGCCCGGTGGTCAGCGAGAGCTCGGCGGGCGACACGTCCCTCTCCTTCGCCTCGCTGCCGGCGTCGATCTCGGTGGACAGCTCGGCCGGCTCGGTGACGGTGGCGCTGCCCGACGGGGAGTACGAGCTCCGCACCGACACCTCGTTCGGCCGGGTGCAGCTCGGAGTGCCCAGCACTCCGGGTGCCGACCGCGTGTACTCGTTCGAGACGAGCGCGGGCGACCTGGTGCTCACCCCTGCGCCCTAACGCCCCCACCCGCCCCACCCCTGACCGCGCATCCCGGGCCGGCCTGCCCGGGTCGCGCAAAGGGCCCTTCCCGCCGCGGGGAAGGGCCCTTTGTGCGACCCCGCCCGGGGAGGGTGCGGGGGCGGGGGGCGTCAGCGGCCCGCGGTGGACTCGCGCACCACGAGTTCGGGCTGGAACGCGATGTGGCGGTACTCGCCGCGGCCCGGGTTCTCGATCTCGGCGAGGAGCAGCTCGGCGGCCGCCCGCCCCATCTCCCGGGCCGGCTGCCGTATCGAGGACAGCGGGATCGCCGCGTTCGCCGCGAACGAGATGTCGTCGTAGCCGATCAGCGCGATGTCGTCGGGCACCCGCACCCCGGCGTGGGTGAGGGCCTGCAGCAGTCCGATCGCGATCAGGTCGTTCGCCGCGAACACGGCGTCGGGGCGGTCGGCGGCGGGCAGGGCGAGCAGCTGCTCCCCCGCCGCGCGGCCGGCCTCGGCCCGCATGGTGTCGAGCTCGAGCATCCGGATGCGCCCCGCATCGCGCTCGAGCACCGCCTGCTGCGCCCCGCGTGCGCGCTGGGACACCTGCAGGATCTCGGGCGGGCCCCCGACGAACGCGAGGTTGCGCCGGCCGAGGTCGAGCAGATGGCCCGCCGCGAGCTCGCCCCCGCGGAGGTCGTCGACCGAGACCGAGCTGAAGCTCTGCGCGTTATCGTGCCGGTCGACGAGCACCACGGGCGAGCCGCGCTCGCGCAGCCGCTCGAGCCGGCGCTGCACCTGCCCGACGGGCGTGATGAGGAGCCCCGAGACCCGCTGCTCCTCGAACAGGTCGAGGTAGGCGAGCTCGCGGGTGATCGACTCGCCGCTGTTGCCGAGGATGAGCGGGCGGCCGTGCTCGCCGAGCAGGTCCTCCGCCCCGCGCTCGACGTCGGCGAAGAACGGGTTGGACACGTCGAGCACCATCATGCCGACCGTGCGGCTCTGGCCGACCCGCAGCTGGCGCGCGGCGTCGTTGCGCACGAAGCCGAGCTTGTCGATCGCGTCGAGCACGCGCTTCGCGGTGTCGGCCGCCACGGGCTTGGACCGGTTCAGCACGTTCGACACGGTGCCCACCGACACCCCGGCGAGGGCCGCGACATCGCGCACGTTGGCCGTGGTCATGCACACCTCAAGGGTTCGGCGCCGTCGTCCCGGCGATGGGTAGAACGTTTCACGAGAGTAGCGCAGGGCCGGTGCTGGCGCATCGGGGCGATCGATGGTTAAATCGATTCACCAGACTCGACGACGAGGGGATGCACGATCATGACGGCCGAGACGATGGAACGTGTCTGCTTCCAGCTGCAGGTGAAGCCCGAGCGCATCCCCGAGTACACCGAGCGCCATCGCGCGATCTGGCCCGACATGGCCGCCGCCCTCAAGGCGACCGGGTGGAACAACTACTCGCTGTTCCTCCGCGACGACGGGCTGCTGATCGGCTACTTCGAGACACCCTCGCTCGCCGAGGCGCAGTCCGGGATGGCGGCCACCGAGGTCAACGCGCGCTGGCAGGCCGAGATGGGCGAGTTCTTCGTCGCGCTCGAGGGAGCACCCGACACCGGGTTCCTCCGGCTGACCGAGGTCTTCCATCTCGAGGACCAACTCGCGTAGTATTGAATCGTTTCACGCTCCCTTCGACGACGACAGGACGAATTTCCCATGGTGCAGTTCAGCGACATCGCCTCCGAGCTCGAACGCCAGGCGATCGAGCTCCCCTCCTGGGCCTTCGGCAACTCCGGCACCCGCTTCAAGGTGTTCGGCACGCCGGGCACCCCGCGCACTCCTGAGGAGAAGATCGCGGATGCAGCAGAGGTCAACCGCTACACGGGCCTCGCCCCGAAGGTGGCGCTGCACATCCCGTGGGACAAGGTGTCCGACTACTCGGCCCTCCGCTCCTACGCGAACGACCTCGGCGTCGAGCTCGGCACCATCAACTCGAACACCTTCCAGGACGAGGCCTACAAGTTCGGCTCGCTCACCTCGAGCGACCCGGCCACCCGCCAGAAGGCGATCGACCACCACCTCGAGTGCATCGAGATCATGCACCTCACCGGCTCGCAGGACCTCAAGATCTGGCTCGCCGACGGCACGAACTACCCGGGGCAGGGCGACATCCGCTCGCGTCAGGACCTGCTGGCCGCCTCGCTCGAGACCATCTACGGCGCGCTCGGCGAGGAGCAGCGGCTCGTGCTCGAGTACAAGTTCTTCGAGCCGGCTTTCTACCACACGGATGTTCCCGACTGGGGCACCTCGTACGCCCACGTCGCGGCGCTCGGCGACCGCGCGTTCGTCTGCCTCGACACCGGCCACCACGCGCCCGGCACGAACATCGAGTTCATCGTCGCGCAGCTGCTGCGCCTCGGGAAGCTCGGCTCGTTCGACTTCAACTCGCGCTTCTACGCCGACGACGACCTGATCGTCGGTGCGGCCGATCCGTTCCAGCTGTTCCGCATCCTCTACGAGGTCGTGCGCGGCGGCGGCTACGACGTCGACTCCCCGGTGGCGTTCATGCTCGACCAGTGCCACAACGTCGAGGAGAAGATCGTGGGCCAGATGCGCTCGGTGCTGAACGTGCAGGAGATGACGGCGCGCGCGCTGCTCGTCGACCGCGCCGCGCTGCTCGAGGCGCAGAACGCGAACGACGTGCTGGGGGCGAACGCCATCCTGATGGACGCCTTCTACACTGACGTGCGGCCCTCGCTCGCCGCCTGGCGTGAGTCGCGCGGCCTCGCCGGCGACCCGATCGCGGCCTTCAAGGCCTCCGGGTACCAGGAGCGCATCGTCGCCGAGCGCGTCGGCGGCGCCCAGGCCAGCTGGGGCGCCTAGCCCCTGTCCTGCGGCGCTCCGGCGCCGCACCCCCGAGCCGCGGCCCGGGTCTCCGGTGGTGGGAGACCCGGGCCGCTTCCGCGCGCCCGCAGAGGCCGTAGGGTCGGAGGGTGAAGGACGAGGCGGCAGCGGCACGGGGGCGGACGACCGCAGGGGCGGCCACCCAGCTCGGCACCGAGGTGAGCATCAACCTCGGCTCGGCACTGGCGGGCCTCGTGATCCCGGTGGTGGGCGCCTTCGTCGTGGTGGCCGCGCGGCAGCTCGTGATGGCGGCCGTCGTGCTGCCGTTCTACCGGCCGAAGCGGGCCGAGCTGACCTGGGCGCGGCTGTGGCCGGCCCTCGCCCTCGGCGTCGCGCTCGCGGTGATGAACGTCTCGTTCTACCAGTCGGTGCATCTGCTCGGCCTCGGCATCGCGGCGACGATCGAGTTCCTCGGCCCGCTGACGCTCGCGCTGGTGGCGAGCCGGCGGCTGCTCGACGTGGTCTGCGCGGTGGCCGCGGGCATCGGGGTCGTGATGCTCACGGGGCTCGACGGCACGATCGACGGATGGGGCGTGCTGCTCGCCCTCACCGCGGCGGCGGCCTGGGCCGCGTACATCGTGCTGACGAGGCGCGTGGCCGTCGGCCTCCCGGGGCTCGAGGGGCTGAGCGTGGCGGGCATCGTCAGCCTCGTGCTCCTGCTGCCGTTCGCGATCGCCACGTTCGACGCGGGGGCCTTCGACTGGGGGGTCGTCGCCCTGCTGGTCGGGGTGGGCATCCTGTCGTCGGCCCTGCCCTACAGCCTCGACACGTTCATCCTGCGTCGCATCACGCCCCGCCTCTACGCGATCATCACCGCGTTCGGCCCGGTGGTGGCCGCGGTGTTCGGCTGGCTCATCCTGAGCGAACAGTTCACCGTGCTGGAGGTGATCGCGATCGCGCTGGTCTGCGTGGCGGCCGGAACCGCCATCGCGACGCAGCGCGACCGCCCCCGGCCGCCGCTGGAGCGCGTGGCCGAGATCACGCCCTAGCCGGTCGAGCCGGAGCCAGGGAGCGACCGGTTCAGAACCCGATCGACGGGTCGATGAACTCGTTCGTCACGATCGTCTCGGGCGCGACGTCGGGCGCGGTGGTCGCCCCCTGCTTCTCGAACAGCGGCGTCGTGATGTCGATGATCTTCTGCACCCGGTCGAGGTCGAAGTTCCCGACCGTGTCGTCGTCGCCGTTGCCCACGAGCCCCAGCGAGACCTGGGTCGCCGCCGAGTAGTCGGCCACGCCCTGGGTGTAGACCCACCCGTTGTCGAACTCGTCGACCGCCTTCAGGATGAGCGCGTTGGTGGCCGCCGGGTCGGCGTAGTAGTCGACGGTCGCCTGCTGGATGACCGGCACCAGCTTCGTCAAGCAGGGCGAGAGCGACTCGAGGTCGCCGCTCCGCACCGAGAGCGCCGAGGCGTAGATCGGGTAGCCCGCGTCGTGGATCAGCTGGTACGCCACAGGCTTCCGCCAGTCCTCGAGCTCGTTCTCGTAGACGTAGGGCTCGACGGTGGCGAAGCCCTGCTGCGCGTCGGCTCCGTCGGCCGCCACGAAGCTCGCGGGGGTGCCGTCGTAGCCCCCGTCGACGTGGTCGAGGGGCAGGATGCCCGACCCGGTCAGGTAGTCCATGTACGTCGCCCCGCCGAAGTACCGCACCACCGCATCCGTCTCGCCGAGCTCGGCGATGGTCTTCACGTCGGGATAGGTCGCCGGATCCCACATGATGATCTGCGGCCCGACCTCGAACGGCGCGAAGACCGCCGTGGTGGGCATGTCGGCCGAGAGCTGCACGGCCTCGTCGGTGTTGGCGTAGCCGAGCGTGATGCTCGGGTCGGAGTACTGCTGGCTGGTCACGCTCTGGAAGCCGATCGCCGGGCCGCCCGAGCGCACCTCGACGTCGACGCCCGTGTACTCGCCCGAGGCGAACAGGGGGCCCGAGACCGACTTGGCCCCGGCGTCGACGCGGGCATCCGGGCCGATCAGCTGGTAGAGGTCGCCCTGCTCGGCCTCGGGGTTCCAGTCGGTCTGGATCACGACCGTCGCGGGGCAGTCGGCCGAGAGGTCGACCGAGCCGATGGTGAGCGAGGGGTCGGGGCTCGCCGAGTCGGTTCCGGATGCGGTGGCCGAGCAGGCGGTCAGTGCGGCCACCGAGACGACGAGCACGCCGGCGGCGAGGGCGGTGCGGGTGCGGGACATGGGTTCTCCTTGAATGGGGTGGAGCACGAGATGGAGCGGGAGGTCAGAGCTCGTCGACCGTGGTCGACGTGGCGGCGCCGCCGACCGTGAAGCGGTCGCGGGTGGTCGTGTAGAAGCTGGCGCCGAACCGGGCGACGGGCGCGTAGCCGGCGAGCCGCACCCGCCAGGTCTCGGTGTCGATCAGGTCGTCGCGGGTGTGCAGCGAGACGATCCGCCCGAAGAACACCTCGCGGCTCGCGGTCTCGAGCTTCTCGTGCAGCACGCACTCGAGCGCGACGGGGGCGGCCTGGATGGTCGGCGGCGCGACCACGAGCGACGGCGTCGTGGCGAGCCCCACCGCGGTCAGCTCGCTCACCCCGTGCGGCAGGTTCTCGCCGCAGCGGTCCGCGGCCTCCGTGAGCGGCTCGTCGACGAGGTGCACGACGAACTCCCCGCTCGCGTCGATGTTGCGGGCGGTGTCGCGGCGGCCGGTGGGGCTCGTGCGGTTCAGGCTCAGCATCACGAGCGGGGGCTCCTCGCCGATCATCCCGAACATGCTGAAGGGGGCGGCGTTGACCACCCCGCCCGCGTCGACCGTGGTGACGAGCGCGATCGGGCGCGGCACGATCAGGCTCGCCATCAGCTTGTAGCGCTCGTACTCGCCGAGCACCGTGAAGTCGACGTCAGGCACGGTGCGCCGCCGCCCACCACGCGAGCAGCACGTCGCGCAGGGCGTCGCCCGCCGAGGTGTAGAGGTCGCGCCGCCAGAGCCGCTCGAGCAGCTCGGCCGAAGCCTCCGAGAGCACGACGGGCACCGCCTCGTACCGGATCGGCGTGTTCACGAACGCCGGTACGTAGGACGGGTCGCGCGTCAGCGCCCGCTCGGTGCGGATCACGGGCTGCCGGAACTGCGCCGGCGTGCGCTGCGTGTCGTAGGCCTTCAGCTCGGGCACGGCCGCGAGGTCGGCGGCGGATGCCCGCCAGCGCGTGATCCGCACCGGCTTGATCGCGAAGTTGCTCGTCTTCATCACGTCGGCGCCGCAGATGTTCGGCACGGCGAGCACGTCCATCACCGCGAGCAGCTCGACGTGGTCGCCCGGCTGCGACGACTGGTGGTGGATGGCGGGCATCCCCCCGTCGACCGTCGTGCTCATGAAGAGGTTGAAGGAGTCGTGCACGTCGTCGGGGGTGAGCCCGTACTCGCGCTGCGCCTCGGCCTGGATGTCGGCGCAGTTGGTGTGCGCCGCGAAGCCGTAGGCCGTCTCGTAGAGGTTGGCGCTGCAGCGCGGGAACACCACGTCGTTGACGTGCACGGTGTCGGTGAGGATGAACATCATCGCCCGCTCCCGCGGCGGCGACGACCACAGGAAGTCGCCCGCCCCGGGGTTGATGCCGTGCAGCGTGCGGGTGCGGCCGGTGTGGAAGAACTCCCGGTAGTCGTGAAGGTTGAAGACGTTGAAGTCGACGCACTGGGCCCCGTCGAGCTGCTCGACGCGCAGCAGCTCGCCGGCCCGCACCTCGACGGCCTTGCCGGTTCCGGGCTCGAGCACGAACTCCTCGAGCAGCTCGCGCTCGTCGGCGACCGGATGCTCGATCCGGCTCGTCCAGTCGTCGACCCGCCCCGTCACGGCCGGCACCGGCAGCGGCACGATCGCGTCGTCGGCGCTCTCGCGCAGCGCCCGCGCCACGAGGCCGGACAGGTCGTCGGCCTCCCCGGCGGTGAGGCTGCGGTCGAGCAGTTCGCGCTGCTGCTGGTTGAGGCTGAGTTCGAGGCGGGTGAGGAGATCGGTCATGCATTCAGTATGCGGTACAGAGCGTTTTGGTATACGTAAACTCTGCGTTTCGTGCACGTTACAGGCGGGGCGCGACCGCTGCCGCCGTATACTCGCAGCATGCCCCGCGCCGAGAACGCCTACGCCGCCCTGCGCGAGGCGATCATGGAGAATGCCCTCAAGCCCGGCACGAAGCTGCCCGAGAGCGACCTCGGCGAGCACTTCGGGGTCAGCCGCACGCTCATCCGCGCCGCCCTCGCCCGGCTGGCCGGCGAGGGGCTCGTCGACATCGGCAAGACCAAGTCGGCGACGGTCGCGCAGCCGAGCCGGGAGGAGGCGCTCGACGCCTTCGAGGTGCGCCGCGCCCTGGAGCGGGAGGTGGTGCGACTCGTCGCCCTGCGCTGGAGCGACGAGGGCGAGCGCATCCTGAGCACGCAGATCGACGAGGAGCGGCTCGCGGCCGACGAGGGCGACCACAAGCGCTCGGTGCGGCTCGGGGCCGAGTTCCACATGCTGCTCGCGGGGCTGACGGGCAACGCGCTGCTGCGCCGCTACCTCGAGGAGGTGGTGGGGCGCACGACGCTGATCCTCGCGGTGTACGGGCAGGCGCATCCGCAGCACGACAGCCTCGCCGAGCACGTCGCCCTGGTCGAGGCGCTGCGGGCGGGCGACGGCGACGAGGCCCAGCGGCTGGTCGACGGGCACATCGCCGCGGTCGAGCAGCGGGCCCTCACGCAGGATGCCGGCGAGTCCGAAGACCTCGCCGGCATCCTGAGCCGTTTCACCCAGCGCTAGCGCCGGGCCGGGGGGCGGGGCGCGCTAGGAGCGGGCGCCCGTGAGGTGCTCGAGCGCGAGCTGCTGCAGGCGCACGAAGCCGAAGCCCTTGCCGTTGAAGTACGCGTCGGCGTCGAACTCCTCGTAGGCCGCGGTGTCGGCCAGGAACGCGTCGTACGACTCGCCCTCGCCGAGGGTCGGCACCGAGAGCTCGGGCACGCGCGAGGCGGCGAGCGCCTCCTGCACCTCGGGGTCGGCGCGGAAGGCCGCGGCGCGCTCCTTGAGGATGAGGTAGGTGCGCATGTTGGCCTTCGCCGACTCCCAGACGCCGGTCTCGTCCTCGGTGCGCGAGGGCTTGTAGTCGAAGTGGCGGGGGCCCTCGTAGGACGGGCCGCCGTTGGGGCCGCCGTTCTCGAGCAGGTCGACCAGCGCGAAGGCGTTGTGCAGGTCGCCGTGGCCGAACACGAGGTCCTGGTCGTACTTGATGCCGCGCTGCCCGTTGAGGTCGATGTGGTAGAGCTTGCCCTGGTAGAGGGCCTGGGCGATGCCGGCCGCGAAGTTCAGGCCCGCCATCTGCTCGTGGCCGACCTCGGGGTTGACGCCGACGAGCTCGGGGCGCTCGAGGGTCTCGATGAACGCCAGCGCGTGACCGACGGTCGGCAGCAGGATGTCGCCGCGGGGCTCGTTGGGCTTGGGCTCGATGGCGAAGCGGATGTCGTAGCCCTTGTCGGTGACGTAGTCGCCGAGCAGGTTCACGGCCTCGCGGTAGCGCTCGAGGGCCGAACGGATGTCCTTCGCGGCGTCGTACTCGGCGCCCTCGCGGCCGCCCCACATGACGAAGGTCTTGGCGCCGAGCTCGGCGGCCAGGTCGAGGTTGCGCAGCACCTTGCGGAGCGCGAAGCGGCGCACGGCGCGGTCGTTCGAGGTGAAGCCGCCGTCCTTGAAGACGGGGGCCGAGAACAGGTTCGTGGTGACCATCGGCACGATCACACCCGTGTCGGCGAGCACCTGCGTGAGGCGGTCGATCTGGGTCTGGCGCTCTGCATCCGTCGAACCGAAGGCGAACAGGTCGTCGTCGTGGAAGGTGAGGCCGTAGGCACCGAGCTCGGAGAGCTTCTCGACGGCGTGCACCACGTCGAGGGGGGCGCGGGTGGGGCCGCCGAACGGGTCGGCGCCGTTGTAGCCGACGGTCCACAGACCGAAGGAGAACTTGTCGTCGCGGGTGGGGGTGTAGGACATGGCGGAGCTCCAGTTCAACGTCTTTGGTGAGTCGCTCCGGCGAGGAGCGCGCGCAAAAGTTATCGGTCCCAACATATTCGGAACGAGCATCCGGTGTCAAAGATCACGATTCGGAAACAGGATGATCGCGCTCTATCAAAGCTTTGCGTTGCGCTCGACAGGGGTATATGTTTCGTGAGTCAACAAAGATGCACCAGGAGTTGACGCCTTACAAGGGAGTAATGGCTTCATGCCTTCCCCTTCACATCACGAAAGGGACTGACACCACCATGTCAATGACGAAGAAACTGATGGCGCTCGCCGTCGTCGGCGGTCTCGCCGCCAGCCTCGCCGCCTGCAGCTCGGGCGGCTCCACCGACGCCGGCAGCACCGGCGGCGCCCAGGTCGCCGACTGCAACGTCGGCATCTCCATGCCGACCCGCAGCCTCGAGCGCTGGATCAACGACGGCGAAGGCCTGCAGAAGAAGCTCCAGGACGCCGGCTGCACCGTCGACCTGCAGTACGCAGACAACAAGACCGAGCAGCAGATCTCGCAGATCCAGAACCAGGTCGCCGGCGGATCGAAGATCCTCGTGGTCGCCGCCATCGACGGCGAGACGCTCGGCCCGGTGCTCGCCGACGCCAAGAAGCAGGACATCACGGTCATCGCCTACGACCGCCTGATCAACGGCACCCCCGACGTCGACTACTACGCGACCTTCGACAACTACAAGGTGGGCCAGCTCCAGGGCCAGTACATCGAGGAGCAGCTGGGTCTGAAGGACGGCAAGGGTCCGTTCAACCTCGAGCCCTTCGCCGGCAGCCCCGACGACAACAACGCCGGCTTCTTCTTCCACGGCGCGTGGGACGTGCTGCAGCCCTACGTCGACAGCGGCAAGCTGGTCATCCCCTCGGGCAAGAACCCCGAGGGCGAGGACGGCTGGAAGGCCATCGGCATCCTCGGCTGGGGCTCGGACGACGCCCAGGCCGAGATGGACAACCGCCTCTCCTCCTTCTACACGGGCGGCGAGAAGGTCAACGTGGTGCTCTCCCCCAACGACAGCCTGGCCCTCGGCATCGAGGCCTCGCTGAAGTCGGCCGGCTACACCGCCGGTGCCGACTACCCGGTCATCACCGGTCAGGACGCCGACAAGGCGAACGTCGAGGCCATCCTCAACGACCTGCAGTCGATGACCGTCTGGAAGGACACCCGTGCCCTCGGTGACCGCGTCTTCGACATGGTCCAGTCCATCGCCGCCGGCGAGGAGGTCGAGGTCAACGACACCGAGACCTACGACAACGGCGAGAAGGTCGTGCCGGCCTACCTGCTCGACCCCGAGGTGGTCGTGAAGGACGACGTGCAGACCAAGCTCGTCGACTCCGGCTTCCTGAAGGCCTCGGACATCGGTCTCTGACCTGCGCTGAAGCGCTGACACCATCGGCGGCGGCCTCCCTGAGGCCGCCGCCGATCATCCTGTTCAACCCCCCTTTGCTTGAAGAGAGCGACGCGACCCATGAGCAACGCGATTCTGTGGATGCGCGACATCACCAAGGACTTCAACGGTGTGAAGGCGCTCGACGGCGTCTCGATCGTCGTGGAGCGCGGTGAGGTGCACGCCATCTGCGGTGAGAACGGCGCCGGAAAATCCACCCTGATGAAGGTCCTGTCCGGCGTGTACCCGCACGGCAGCTACGGCGGATCCATCGAGTTCGAAGGCCACCCGACCGCCTACAAGACCATCAACGACAGTGAGCACGACGGCATCGTGATCATCCACCAGGAGCTCGCCCTGAGCCCCTACCTGTCGATCGCCGAGAACATCTTCCTCGGCAACGAGAACGCCAGCCGCGGCATCATCGACTGGAACAAGACCAACCGCGAGGCGGCCGTGCTGCTCGCCCGCGTCGGCCTGAACGAGAACCCGGCCACGCCGGTGCTCGAGCTCGGCGTCGGCAAGCAGCAGCTGGTCGAGATCGCCAAGGCGCTGTCCAAGCGCGTGAAGCTGCTCATCCTCGACGAGCCGACCGCCGCGCTGAACGACGACGACTCCGAGCACCTGCTGACCCTGATCAACCACCTGCGCGAGCAGGGCATCACCTGCATCATCATCAGCCACAAGCTGAAGGAGATCCGCAAGATCGCCGACACCGTCACGATCATCCGCGACGGCAAGACGATCGAGTCCTTCTCGATGAAGGAGGCGGATGCGACCGAGTCGCGGATCATCCGCTCGATGGTCGGCCGCCCCCTCGACAACCAGTTCCCGCCCCGCACGCCGAACATCGGCGAGGAGTACTTCCGGGTCGAGAACTGGACGGCCTACCACCCGGTCGACACCGAGCGGAAGGTCGTCGACGACGCCTCCTTCACCGTGAAGGCGGGCGAGATCGTCGGCTTCGCCGGACTGATGGGCGCCGGGCGCACCGAGCTCGCGATGAGCATCTTCGGCCGCTCCTACGGCACGAACATCTCGGGCAGGGTCTTCAAGGGCGGCAAGGAGATCCAGACCCGCACCGTGAGCGAGGCCATCCAGAACGGCCTGGCCTACGCCACGGAGGACCGCAAGAAGTTCGGCCTCAACCTGATCGGCGACATCTCCGAGAACATCTCGGCCGCCGCGCTGAACAAGCTCGCCAAGGGCGGGGTGGTCGACCGCAACCAGGAGAACAAGGTGGCCGACGGCTACCGCGCCTCGATGAACATCAAGGCGCCCTCGGTGTCGTCCATCGTGGGCAAGCTCTCGGGCGGCAACCAGCAGAAGGTCGTGCTGTCGAAGTGGATGTTCACCGGCCCCGACGTACTGATCCTCGACGAGCCCACCCGCGGCATCGACGTGGGAGCCAAGTACGAGATCTACGGCATCATCAACCAGCTCGCCTCCGAGGGCAAGGCGGTCATCGTCATCTCCTCGGAGCTGCCCGAGCTGATCGGTCTCTCCGACCGCATCTACACCATCTCCGAAGGCCGGATCACCGGCGAGGTCGTCCGTGAGGACGCGACGCAGGAAACACTCATGCACTACATGACCGCGGGAAGGGACTGACCCCGATGACGAACACAGCCACCGAAGCACCGACCGAGCCCTCGGGCCCGGCCCCGGTCAAGTCGCCCCGCCGGATGCGGGTCGACCTCCGTCAGTACGGCATCCTCGCCGCCCTGGCGATCATCATCCTGCTGTTCGAGGTGCTCACCAACGGGCGCCTGCTGATGCCCGGCAACATCAACAACCTGATCCAGCAGAACTCCTACGTGCTGATCCTCGCGATCGGCATGGTGATCGTCATCATCGCCGGCCACATCGACCTCTCGGTCGGCTCGGTCGTCGCGCTGGTGGGAGCGGTCGCGGCCCTCGCCATGAACAGCTGGGGCCTGCCGTGGTGGGCCGCCGTGCTGCTCGCCCTCGTCGTCGGCGCCGTGATCGGTGCCTGGCAGGGCTTCTGGGTCGCCTTCGTCGGCATCCCGGCGTTCATCGTGACCCTCGCGGGCATGCTGATCTTCCGCGGCCTGACCCTCGTGCTGCTCACCGGCGGCACCATCTCGGGCCTGCCCGACGAGTTCACCGCCATCGGCGCCGGCTGGCTGCCGCCGTTCCTCGGTGAGGCGCTCGACGGCCGCGACACCCTGACGCTCGTGCTCGGCGTACTGGCCTCGGCCGCCTTCATCGTGCAGCAGGTGCGCACCCGCGCCACCCTGCGCAAGCTGGAGCTGCCGCGCGAGCCCGCCGTCTCGGCGATCATCAAGAGCGCCATCCTGGTCATCGCCGTGATGGCGCTGGCCTGGCAGCTGAGCGCCTACTCGGGCACCCCGATCATCCTGATCATCCTCGCCGTGCTCATCCTGCTGTACACCTTCGTGCTCAACCGCACCGTGTTCGGCCGGCACGTCTACGCGATGGGCGGCAACCTGTTCGCCGCGCAGATGAGCGGTGTGAAGACCCAGTGGGTGAACTTCTTCATCTTCGTGAACATGGGAGTGCTCGCCGCCCTCGCCGGTGTGGTCGCCACCGCCCGCGCAGGATCGGCGGTCGCGAGCGCCGGCCAGAGCTACGAGCTCGACGCCATCGCCGCCGTGTTCATCGGTGGAGCGGCCGTTCAGGGCGGTGTCGGAACCGTCGTCGGCGCCGTCATCGGTGGTCTCGTGATGGGCGTGCTGAACATGGGCCTGTCGATCCTCTCGGTCGACGCCGCCTGGCAGCAGGCCATCAAGGGCATGGTGCTGCTGCTCGCCGTGGCGTTCGACATCATCAACAAGCGGCGGTCGGGCCGCTGACACGCGCGCCGGTCACCCGGCGTTAAGCTTCGGGGGCGGTCGTCACAGCGGCCGCCCCCTTCGCATCCCCACCGTCCGCACCATCCCGCTGTCCGCCCACCCGCTCATCCGTCGCCGCTCGAGGAGGTCGCCGTGTCCGTCCTCGGTACTCCGCGCCCGGTCAGCGCCGGCGTCGGCAACAGCAACGACCAGACCCGCCGGCACAACCTGTCGACCATCCTGACCACCCTGCACCACGGCGGGGCGCAGACGCGGGCCGACCTCACCCGGCGTCTCGGCCTGAACCGCTCGACGATCGCCGCCCTCGTCGGCGAGCTCGTCGACCTCGGCCTCGCCCACGAGACCGCGAGCACCGAGCACGGCGGCGTCGGCCGGCCGAGCCCGACCGTGACGCCCTCGGAGCAGATCGCGGCCATCGCGGTGAACCCCGACACCGACGCCATCATCATCGGCCTCGTGGGGCTCGGCGGCGTCGTGCACAAGCGCATCCGCTACGAGACCGCGGGCGTGCCGACCGTGCGCGAGACGGTCAACATCGTCAAGGCCGTGATCGACGGGATGCGCAGCGAGCTCGACGCCTCCTTCCGCATCGCGGGCGTCGGCATCGCGGTGCCCGGCCTGGTGCGCGCCGGCACCGGCGTGGTCACCCTGGCCCCGCACCTCGACTGGCACGACGAACCGCTCGCCGAGCTGGTGACCGAGGCGCTCGGCTACCCCGCCACCGTCGCCAACGACGCGAAGGCGGGCATCATCGCCGAGAGCGTCTACGGCGCCGGACGCGGGATCGACGACCTCGTCTACGTCAACGGCAGCGCCAGCGGCATCGGCGGCGGCGTGCTCGTCGGCGGCGTGCCGCTGCGCGGGGCCCAGGGCTACGCCGCCGAGCTCGGCCACATCAGCGTCGCCGGCAGCGGCATCGACTGCCACTGCGGCCGGGTCGGCTGCCTCGAGACCGAGGTGCACCTCGCGGGGCTCCTCGCCGCCATGGGGCGCGACCACCTTGACGCCGACGAGTTCGACCAGCTGCTGCTGACCAGCTCCGACCCGGCCGTCGAGGCCGAGATCACCCGGCAGCTCGACGTGCTGACGCTCGCGCTGGCAGACTTCGTGAGCGTGTTCAACCCCTCGCGCATCCTGCTCGGGGGGTTCCTCGGGTCGCTGTTCGCCGCGCATCCGGAGCGCATCGTCGAGGGCGTGCGGGCCGCGTCGTTCGCCCAGCTCGCCGACGAGCTCACCATCGAGCGGGCCCAGCTGCGCTCGCGCCTGCTCGTTGTGGGCGCGGCCGAGATCGCCTTCGAGCAGCTGCTCGCCGACCCGGCGGGCATGTGGGCGTGAGCGCCCGCGTGATCGCAGTGATCGGGGTGCCTCTGTGATCGGGGCCGAGCGCCGCGAGCTGCTGCTGGCGCGGCTCGCCGAGCACGGCATCATCCGGCTCGAGGAGTCGGCGGCCGCCCTCGGCGTCTCGACCATGACGGTGCGCCGCGACCTCGAGGCGCTCGAGCACGAGGGCGTCGTCGCCCGGGTGCGCGGCGGGGCCGTCGCGACCGTGAAGGCCCGCTCCTTCACCGAGCGGCAGGGCGTCGACGACGCCGCGAAGACCGTCATCGCCCAGAAGGCGCTCGACCTCGTGCCCGCCACCGGGTCGATCGCGGTCGACGCCTCCTCCACCTCGGGCCACCTGCTGGCGCAGCTGCGCCCGGCCACCGATCTCGTGGTCGCCACCAACTCGGCGCACAACCACGCCCGCGCCCGCGCCGTGCGGGGCGTGCGCGCCGTGCTGCTCGGCGGCGAGCTCGAGCCCCGCACCGAGAGCTTCGTCGGCCCGATCGCCTGCGCCGCGGCCGGCATGCTCACCTACGACCGCTTCTTCACCAGCGCGAGCGCCGTCGACGCCGAGCACGGCACCACCGAGACGATCATCGAGGAGGCGCAGGTCAAGCGCGAGCTCGTGCGCGCCGCCCGCGAGACCGTGCTGCTGCTGGACTCCTCGAAGCTGTCGCGCCGGGCCATGGCCGTGGCCATCCCGTGGTCGGGCATCTCGATCCTCGTCACAGAGCTCGATCCGGCGGATGCGCGGCTCGACCCGCTCCGCGACCTCGTCGAGCTGCGCTGAACCGACCGCCGTTTCGACCGCTCCCGGTGCCCGCCCGTTGACCGCCGCGCGGCCCGGTGTTATGTTTTGTGAAGTTCACACGCCATGACATCCGATGGAGCATCCATGACCTCGCAGGCCGCCGCCGATCTGATCGCGCGCTCGAACCGACTCGGTTCCGACCCGAAGAACACCAACTACGCCGGCGGCAACACCTCCGCCAAGGGCCTCGAGGTCGACCCCGTGACGGGCGAGGACGTCGAGCTGATGTGGGTCAAGGGCTCCGGCGGCGACCTCGGCACCCTGACCGAGTCGGGCCTCGCCGTGCTGCGCGTCGACCGCCTGCGCGCGCTCGTGAACGTCTACCCCGGCGTCGACCGCGAGGACGAGATGGTCGCCGCCTTCGACTACACGCTGCACGGCAAGGGCGGCGCCGCCCCCTCGATCGACACGGCGATGCACGGCCTCGTGGACGCGAACCACGTCGACCACCTGCACCCCGATTCGGGCATCGCGATCGCCACGGCGGCCGACGGCGAAGAGCTCACCCGCACCATCTTCGGCGACAAGGTGGTCTGGGTGCCGTGGCGCCGCCCGGGCTTCCAGCTCGGCCTCGACATCGCCGCCATCAAGGCCGAGAACCCCGAGGCGATCGGCTGCATCCTCGGCGGCCACGGCATCACCGCCTGGGGCGACACCAGCGAGGAGAGCGAGCGCAACTCGCTCTGGATCATCGACACCGCCGCCGAGTACATCGCCGCGCACGGCCGGCCCGAGCCGTTCGGCCCCGCGCTCGACGGCTACGGCGCCCTCGAGCCCGCCGAGCGTCGCGCCAAGGCCGCCGCCCTCGCGCCGACCATCCGCGGTCTCGCCTCGACGGACAAGGCGCAGGTCGGTTCCTTCACCGACGCCGACGTCGTGCTCGACTTCCTGGCGAGCGCCGAGCACCCGCGCCTCGCCGCGCTCGGCACCAGCTGCCCCGACCACTTCCTGCGCACCAAGGTGAAGCCGCTCGTGCTCGACCTGCCGGCCGACGCGAGCGTCGAGGACTCGATCGCCCGCCTGAAGGAGCTGCACGCGGCCTACCGCGAGGACTACGCCGCCTACTACGACCGCAACGCCGTCGAGGGCTCGCCCGCCATGCGCGGCGCCGACCCCGCCATCGTGCTCGTGCCGGGCGTCGGCATGTTCAGCTACGGCGCGAACAAGCAGACCGCCCGCGTCGCCGGCGAGTTCTACATCAACGCGATCAACGTGATGCGCGGCGCCGAGGCGCTCAGCACCTACGCGCCGATCGACGAGGCCGAGAAGTTCCGCATCGAGTACTGGGCGCTCGAGGAGGCCAAGCTGCAGCGCCTGCCGAAGCCGAAGTCGCACGCCACCCGGGTGGCCCTCGTGACCGGTGCCGCATCCGGGATCGGCAAGGCCATCGCCACCCGTCTCGCCGCCGAGGGCGCCTGCGTCGTGATCGCCGACCTCGACCTGGCCAAGGCCGAGGCGGCGGCCGCCGAGCTCGGCGGCACCGACGTCGCGATCGGCGTGCAGGCGAA
This sequence comes from Herbiconiux sp. VKM Ac-1786, assembly GCF_015350805.1. Classification (GTDB taxonomy): domain Bacteria; phylum Actinomycetota; class Actinomycetes; order Actinomycetales; family Microbacteriaceae; genus Herbiconiux. The sequence continues at coordinate 1,280,067 of NZ_JADKSG010000001.1, forward strand.
CGTCACCAGCGAGGCCGAGATCCAGGCCGGCATCGAGGCGGCGCTGCTGCAGTTCGGCGGCCTCGACCTCGTCGTGAACAACGCCGGCCTGTCGATCTCGAAGCCGCTGCTCGAGACCACCGAGAAGGACTGGGACCTGCAGCACGACGTGATGGCCAAGGGCTCCTTCCTCGTCTCGAAGGCCGCCGCGAAGGTGCTGATCGAGCAGGAGATGGGCGGCGACATCATCTACATCTCGTCGAAGAACTCGGTCTTCGCGGGCCCGAACAACATCGCCTACTCGGCGACGAAGGCCGACCAGGCCCACCAGGTGCGGCTGCTCGCGGCCGAGCTCGGCGAGTACGGCGTGAAGGTCAACGGCATCAACCCCGACGGCGTCGTGCGCGGCTCGGGCATCTTCGCCGGCGGCTGGGGCGCCAAGCGTGCCGCGGTCTACGGCGTGCCCGAGGAGGAGCTCGGCGCCTACTACGCCCAGCGCACGCTGCTGAAGCGCGAGGTGCTCCCCGAGAACGTGGCCAACGCGGTCGCGGTGCTCACGGGCAGCGACCTCACGCACACCACGGGCCTGCACATCCCCGTCGACGCGGGCGTCGCCGCGGCCTTCCTCCGTTAGGCTCCGGGCATGACGGCAGCGGTGGCCGCGGTCGACCTCGGGGCGACCAGCGGGCGGGTGATGCTCGGCTACGTCGGGCACGACGAGCTGCGGCTCGTGCCCGTCGCGCGCTTCCCGAACACCCCCGTGCGGGTGATCGACGGCCTGCACTGGAACATCCTCGAGCTCTACCGCAGCGTCACCGCCGGCCTCGCGTCGGCGCTGCGCGAGGAGCCCGACGTGCGCAGCATCGCGGTCGACTCCTGGGCGGTCGACTACGCGCTGCTCCGGGGCGGGCGGATGCTCGGCACCCCGTACCACTACCGCGACGACCGCACGGCCGAGGGTGTCGAGGCCACGCACGCCCTCGTCTCCCCCGCCGAGCTGTACGCCGCGAACGGCCTGCAGTTCCTCGCCTTCAACACGCTGTACCAGCTGGCCGCCGACCGCGCATCCGGAACCCTCGATCTCGCCGACGGGATGCTGCTCGTACCCGACCTGGTGAACTTCTGGCTCACCGGCGAGCGGCGGGCCGAGGTCACGAACGCGTCGACGACCGGACTGCTGAACGTGCACTCGGGCGCGTGGGACGGGGAGCTCGTCGAGCGCCTCGGGCTGCCGGCGGGCATCCTGCCGCCGCTCGTCATGCCCGGTTCGACCGTCGGAACGCTGCTGCCCGCGGTGGCCGCGGAGCTCGGCGCCCCGGCGTCGCTCCCGGTGAGCGCGGTCGGCTCGCACGACACCGCGTCGGCGGTGGTCGCCGTGCCGTCGACGGCCGAGGACATCGCGTACATCTCCAGCGGCACGTGGTCGCTCGTGGGGGTGGAGCTCGAGCATCCGGTGGTCTCGGAGGAGGGGCGCCTCGCGGGGTTCACCAACGAGGGCGGAGTGGACGGGCGCATCCGCTACCTGCAGAACGTCTCGGGGCTCTGGCTGCTGTCGGAGTCGGTGCGCACCTGGGAGCGCGACGGGGTGCCGATCGACCTGCCGACGCTGATCGCCGAGGCCGCGGCGGTCACGACGGAGGTGCCGGTGTTCGACGCCGGGGACGCCGTGTTCGTGGCGCCGGGCGACATGCCCGCGCGGATCGCGGACTGGTTCGGCTCGCGGGGGATGCCCGCACCGCAGTCCCGGGCCGAGTTCGTGCGGAGCATCCTGGAGAGCCTCGCCGCCGCCTACGCGCAGTCGATCGAGGCGGCCACCGCGCTCTCGGGGCGCGCGGTCTCGGCCATCCACGTGGTGGGCGGCGGGTCGCAGAACACCCTGCTCTGCCAGCTCACCGCCGACCGCACCGGGCGCCCGGTGCTCGCCGGGCCGGTCGAGGCGACCGCGATCGGCAACGTGCTCGTGCAGGCGCGGGCGCAGGGCCTCGTGGCCGGGGACTCCTCGCTCGAGGCGCTGCGGTCCCTGGTGGCGCGCACCTTCCGCCCGGTGCGCTACGAGCCTGCTCGCGGGCGGCACTCAGGGTAGAGGTCGTCCGGCCGTGACAGAATCGTGACCACAGCCGGGCGACCCGTTCGCCGAACCGATCGGCTGAGGCGACAGAAGGTGCGTGCCCGACGACCATGCGACGTGAACTGAACATCATCAGTTACAACCTCCGCAAGCACCACGCGAGCGGAGAGCTGATCGACCTCTCGAAGCTCTACGACGTCGACATCCTCTGCCTGCAGGAGTGCGACACCGAGGACATGCCCCCGGTGATCGAGCACCTCGTGCTGGCCGACTCCACCAAGACGAACCGGCTCGGGCTCGCGATCTACTTCCGCGCCGACCGCTTCGAGCTGCGCGGCACGCGCGTGTTCGCCCTGCGCAAGTCGATGCACGACCGCGTGATGGCGCCGGCGCACGAGCGGCTGCTCGCCGCGAAGCTGTACGACCACTCGCTCGGCAAGGAGATCCTCGTCGGCTCGTTCCACGCGGCCCCGCTCACCGCCACGAACTCGCTGCGGCGCAAGCAGATCGCGGCCGCCCACGGCGCGCTGCGGGTGATGGGGCCGGGCCTGCCGACCGTCATGGTCGGCGACTACAACTACCCATGGTTCCGCAGCAACCTCAGCGAGCGCATGGAGGAGTCGGGCTACCTGCTCTCCTTCAGCGACAAGCCGACCTACGCGCGGTACAAGTACTTCAAGGGGCACTTCGACTTCGTAACCTCGGCGCACACCCGCATCGACTCGATCGACACGCTGCCCCAGGGCGAGAGCGACCACCTGCCGATCCTGGTGGTCGCGGGGGTCGAGGACTAGCGCCTCCCACTGCCGCCCGACCGCTCCCGATCGCTCAGCGGCGGCGGCGGGCCGCCTCGGCGCGCACGGCCTCGGGCACGAGCTGCAGCAGCTGGTCCTGCCTGAGGGGCAGGTCGAGCAGGCTCAGTTTCACACGTCCGCGGCTCGCGTGCCGTTCGGCGTCGAAGCGGATGACCGTGGCCGCGTCGGCCCGCAGCCGCACCTGCACCAGATCACCCGCCGACACCTCGGCCGCCACCCTCCCGTCGATCTCCACCGCGGCCCCGCGGGTGCCGTCGCCCAGCTCGAACTCCATCGGCTCCCGCGCGCTCAGCACCACGGCGCGATCGATGCCGGTCATCGGAGCGACCGGGCTGATCACCGCCGCCACGAGCGACGGCGACATCACGGGGCCGCCGGCCGCGTAGTTGTAGGCGGTGGAGCCCGCACTGGTCGCGACCACCACGGCGTCGCCCCGGTAGTAGCCGTAGGGTCGGCCGTCGACACGGAGGTCGGCCGTCACGACGCCGGCCCCGGGCATCCGGGCCACCGCCACGTCGTTGAAGGCGAGCGACTCGGCGCGCACCGCCCCGTCGGCGCCCCGCACCACGACCTCGAGCGCGTGGTGGCCCTCGAGCTGGAAGTCGTCGGCCGCCAGGCGGTCGAGCGCCTCGGGCAGCTCGGCCGGCTCGACCTCGACGAGGAAGCCGAGGTTGCCGTAGTTGACGCCCAGCACCGGGGTGGCCGGTTCGTGCCCGGCCACCAGCCGCATCGCGCCGAGCATCGTGCCGTCGCCGCCGAGCGCGACCACCGCCTCGGCGCGATCGAGGAACGCCGCCTCGGTCACCAGCTCGATGCCGTCGCCGACCCGTGCGGCGTCGCTCTCGAGCGCGATCAGGGTGGCCGGATGCGCGGCGTCCCACTCCCGGAGCAGCCGGATCGAGCGCGTCACGTCCTTGCTCGGGTGCGGGATGAGACCGATCGTCGCGAGGGGCATGCGGCGAGGGTAGCGGATGCGGGTGGGCCGGGCCCAGGTCGCGGGCGTAGCGTGAGAGGACTGCTCATCCTCGGAAGGACACCATGACCTCGCTCGACTTCGGACCCCTCGTGCTCGGCGGCAACACCTTCGGCTGGACCTCGGATCGGGACGAGTCGTTCGCCGTGCTCGACGCCTTCGTCGAGGCCGGCGGCCGCTCGATCGACACCGCCGACGTGTACTCGGCCTGGGTGCCGGGCAACTCCGGCGGCGAGTCCGAGACGGTGATCGGCGAGTGGTTCGCGCGGAGCCGCCACCGCGACGACGTCGTGATCGCCACGAAGGTCTTCTCGCTCGCCGAGCGCCCCGGCCTGTCGGCGGCCAACGTGCGCGCCGCCGTCGAAGACTCGCTGCGGCGGCTGCAGACCGACCGGATCGACCTCTACTACGCCCACCGCGACGACGACTCGGTCGCCCAGGAGGAGTACGTCGGCGTGTTCGACGAGCTCGTGCAGGCGGGCAAGATCCTCGAGGCGGGGGCCTCGAACTTCTCGGCCGACCGGCTGCGCTCGGCGGTGTCGATCGCGAAGGACGCCGGGCTCGCGGCCTTCACCGTGGCGCAGGACCAGTACAACCTCGTCGACCGCTCGTTCGAGACCTCGCTGCGCGACACGCTCCAGGACCTCGGGATCGTCGAGCTGCCCTACTCGGGACTCGCGAGCGGGTTCCTCACCGGGAAGTACCGGCCGGGCCAGGCCGTCGACTCGGCACGGGCGGGCGGAGCATCCGCGTACCTGGACGACCCCGCGAACGTGGAGCTGCTCGGCACCCTCGACGCCATCGCGGCCGACCGCTCGGTGCCCGTGGCGGCCGTGGCGCTCGCCTGGCTGCGGCAGCAGAGGACCGTCGCGGCGCCCATCGCGAGCGCCCGTACGGTGGAGCAGCTGCCGGCCCTGGTGCAGTCGTTCGGGCTCGAGCTGTCCGGGGAAGAGCTCGCCCGCCTCGGCTGACGGTCAGCTCGGAGTCGGGACGGCCCGCGGGTCGGTCGCGAACGAGGGCGTCACCGACCCGTACCCGACCCGCGGCGGCGGGAAGCCGTGCCAGGCCAGCAGACCGGGCTCGTAGACCGACGCGCGCCCGCCCAGGATGAACGCCCACACCACCGTCAGGAAGATGCCGAGCACCAGGAAGCCCGACTCCTGCCGGAACGCGAGCCCGATGCGGTAGATCGCGAGGTAGAGGAAGACACTCGTCACCGTGCCGCCGCCCACCAGGCTCAGCAGCGACACCCAGCCGGGCTGCCCGCCGAGCTCGAGCCAGACCCAGGTGCGGTAGACCGGCACCCACGCGATCCACGGCTTGACGCCGGTCTTGCGGAACAGGCCCATCAGCGCGAAGCCCATCAGCACCCAGCCGAGCACGACGGCTATGGCGAGGGCGCCCACCGAGACGCCCACCACCGTGAGCACGATCTCGATCGCCTGCTGCGGGGTCACGCCCGCGGGGTCTGGTCGCATCGCGCCAGCCTAGTGCTGGGGGCGGCCGGGCCGTAGGATGCGGGTCAGCCCGCTGCGCCGTCGCCGCGAGGTCGTGCCGCGCACCGCCCCTCCGGGAGACCGCCCATGAGAACGTCGCTCCGCTCGCTCGCCCTCGGAACGGTCGCGGCTCTCGCGCTCGGGCTGTCCCTCGCCGCCGGGACGGCGACCGCGACCGCCGCCGCGCCCGCCGCCCCCGCTGCGCCCGACGGATCGGGGACCGTCACCGTCGAGGGCCTGGTGCGGGTGGTGCCGAAGGAGGCGCCGGTCTTCGTCACCGACGACCCGGCGGCGGTGCCGCCCCCGGCGCCGACGGGATTCGACTACTCGATCGTCACCGACAGCGGCGTCGCCGTGCCGCTGCCCGACGCCCCGGCCGGCACGGCCACCGGCGACCGGGTGCAGGTCGAACTCGCGCAGCCCGACGACAGCACCGCCGGAGCGGACGAGCCCGAACCCGCACCCGCACCCGCACCCGCACCCGCACCCGCGATCATCGAGTGGACGACCCTCGCCACCAAGGGCCAGGCCGCCGCTACCGCCGCCGCGCCCAAATCCCACGTGCTCAACGTCGCGGTGATGACGCAGCCCGGCGAGAACTCGGCCGCCGTCTTCCCCGACAGCGTGCTGAACCGCATCGTCGGCGACCTCGGCGCCTTCTGGGTGCAGCAGTCGGGCGGCCAGGTCTCCTCCCTCGCCGCCACGGGCGGCTACAAGCGCTTCAGCCAGACCGGCTGCGACGTCGGCGCGGCCTGGTCGAAGGCCGCCGGCTCGTTCGGCGCCTCCGAGCAGTCCTACTGGGACGGCAGCCGCGGCACCCCCGCCCACCTCGTCGTGATCGCCAGCGCGGCTTGCGGTGCGGGCACCGGGCTCGGCACGGTGGGGGCGGGCATCCACGACGGCGGCGAGATCTGGGCCGTCGTCGACCCCGGCCTCGACGAGCTCCAGGTGACGGCGCACGAGTTCGGCCACAACATCTCCCTCGGCCATTCCAACACCGTGGTCTGCCCCGGCTCGCCCGGCACTCTCGAGAGCGCGCCCCCGTGCGCCGACCAGAGCTACGGTGACTACTACGACGTGATGGGCGGCGGCTTCCGGCTGCAGACCTCCACGGGAACGGTGCTGGCCACGACCGAGGAGGTCCCGGCGCTGAACGTGACCCACCGGGTGCACCTCGGCGTGCTCGCCCCCGGCAAGGGCCTGCAGACCGTCGCCCTGCCGAGCGGCCAGGCGGCGTCGACCGTCTCGGCGACCCTGGCCGCCGCCTCGTCGACCTCGGGCACCCGCGGCATCGCCGTCACCGACCCGAGAACCGGCGACAGCTACTACCTCGAGTACCGCTCGGGCACCGGCACCTCGGTGGCGAACGGCCGCGACGCCGAGACCTACTACCGCACCGTCGGGTCGTACGATCCGAGCTTCGGTGTCGGTGTGCGGGTGCTCCGCCTGCGCGTCGAGCGGTTCGAGGGGGGCTTCGTCGACGAGTCGTCGGCCGCGCTCTTCGACACGGCGGCCAGCGAGTCGGAACGGCGCCGCTTCCTGGCCGCCGGCGACAGCCTCACCACCGACCTGGGCGGCCTCACGGTGTCGGTCGGCGCGCTGACCGCCTCGAGCGCGACCGTGTCGATCACCCTCGGCGCCGTCGACGTCTCGGGCGTGACGACCCGTGACCGCCTCTCGGGCGCCGACCGCTACGGCACCGCGATCGCGCTCTCGAAGGCGGCCTTCCCGGTGCACGCGCCCGTCGTCTACCTGGCCACCGGCACGACGTACCCGGATGCCCTCGCCGCCGGTCCCGCCGCCGCGAAGCAGGGCGGCCCGCTGCTGCTCACCACCCCGGGGGCGCTGCCGCCCGCCGTCCGCACCGAGCTCCAGCGGCTCGATCCCGACCGCATCGTCATCGTCGGAGGACCGAACAGCGTCTCGGCCGCCGTCGCCGACGCCGCGAAGGCGATCGCTCCCGTCACGCGGCTCGCGGGCGACGACCGCTACGCGACCGGCCGCGCGATCGTCGCCGCCGCCTTCCCCACCGCCCCGTCGGTCTTCCTCGCCACCGGCTCGAACTTCCCTGACGCCCTCTCGGCCGGAGCGGCGGGTGCGAAGTCGGCCATGCCGGTGGTGCTCGTGAACGGCTCGGGCGGGCTCGACGCGGCGACCACCTCGCTCCTGACGAAGCTCGTCACGACCGACACCGCCATCGTCGGCGGTGAGCTCACCGTCTCGTCGCAGTTCGAGAGCGACCTCTACCAGGTGCCCACGATGCAGCGCATCACGCGCCTCGCCGGCGACGACCGCTACGCCACGAGCGCGGCGATCAACGCCGCCTACTTCGCGCCGCCGACGGCGCGGGTGCTGCTGGCGAGCGGCTCCGGGTTCGCGGACGCCCTGGCCGGCGGCCCCGTCGCAGCCCGCTTCGGCGCCCCGCTCTACGTGGTGCAGCCCTCGTGCGTGGCCAACGACGTGCTGGCCGCTCTCGACCGCTTCGACACCGATCACGTGACGCTCGTCGGCGGCCCGGCGTCGCTCGGCGCGGAGGTGCTGGCCCTCAAGCGCTGCTGACCGCGCCCACGTCCGGACGAGTCGGCGGAAGCGCCTGCCCGCCCGCTCCGCTCGTTCGCTCTGCCCGCTCCCGGGCGGCTCGGGCCGGGTTCCCAGCCTCGGGGTCGAGACTGCGAGACGTGCGGAACGAGCGACGTCAGCGGGGTCGCCGCCCGGGCGTCCGCCGCCTCGCCCTGGCCGCGTCCGTGGTGACGGCGATGCTGCTGAGCGGATGCTCGGCCCTCGCCGCGGGCACGCCCGAGTTCGGGGCGACCGGCCCCGCGCCCGCCGGCCCGTGGGTGATCGACGCCGGCGGCGACGCTCCGGCATCCGGCCCCGGCGCGCAGGAGATCGTCACGATCGGCGACTCGATCATGTCGGGCAACGGGCTCGAGACCGACGAGGCCTGGCCGGCCGTGCTCGCCCGCGCCGACGGCTGGCAGCTCACGAACCTCGCCGAGGACGGCTCGGGCTTCGTGCAGCCGGGCGACGACGGCCGCACCTTCGCGGAGCAGGTGACGCAGACGATCGACGAGGTGCCCGCCGGCGCGGAGGCGCCCGCCCTGATCATCGTCTCGGCCAGCAGCAACGACCTCGGCCACGACCCGGGGAAGGTCGAGCACGGCGCCAAGAAGGCGTTCACCGCGCTGCACCGCGCCTTCCCCGACACCGCCCTGGTGGGGCTCAGCGCCATCTGGGGTGACCAGGCGCCGCCACCCGAGCTCGACGAGATCAACGACGCGGTGCGCTCGGCCGCCGAGGCCGAGGGCGCGGACTGGCTCGACGTCGGCGAGCCGCTGGCCGGCCGGTTCGACCTGATGCAGTTCGACGACACGCATCCGACCGCCGCCGGACAGCGGGTGCTCGCCACCGCGGTCGACGAGCGGCTCCGCGCCCTGCTCGACCACGCTGACAGCTCCGCGCCTTTCTGATACCGTGTGGTCAGACCACATGGTCAGACCACACGAGCCGTCGAGGAGGACCGCGTGAGCGCCGTCGCCGAGGTCACCCCCGCCGCCGACGGGGCGCGGGCGTGGGAGGTCGTGCTGCGGCGGATCGAGGGCGACCTCGTGGCGGGCATCCTGAAGCCGGGCGACCATCTGCCCGCCGAACGCGCCCTCGCCGCAGAGCTCGGGGTGGGGCGGTCGAGCGTGCGCGAGGCCATCCGGGTGCTCGAGGTGCTCGGGCTGATCAGCACGCGGGCCGGGTCGGGCCCGCAGTCGGGGGCCGTCATCATCGCGCGGCCGACCGGCGGCATGAGCGCGCTGGTGCGGCTGCAGGTCGCGGCGCAGGGCTTCGCCGTGCCCGACGTGGTCGCCACGCGCGTGGTGCTCGAGTCGGCCGTGGTCACCGAGCTGAGCGCTGGCCGGCCGCCGCTGACCGAGGCGCGCGAGCTGCTCGACGCGATGGAGCAGCCGGGGGCGGACGGGGGGCCGCTCGCCCGCGACGAGTTCCTCACCCTCGACCAGGCCTTCCACCTCGCCCTCGCGGCCGCCTCGGGCAACGCGGTGATCGCGTCGATGATGTCGGGGCTCCGCGACTCGATCGAGCAGTACATCCGCGTCGGCGCCTCGGTGCTGCCCGTCTGGGCGGCGACGCAGGAGCGGCTGGCGCGGGAGCACCGCGCCATCGTCGGCGCCATCGACGAGGGTGACGCCGAGGGGGCGCGGACGCGCATCCGGAACCACATCGAGACCTATCACGCCGAGACGAACGTCTCGAGCATCCACGACCACTGACACCCACTCACCCAGAACGAAGGAAAGCGATCCCCATGGTCCAGCGCCGCATCCCCAAAGTCCGCGACCTCGCGCCGCTCATGCAGTTCAAGGCGCCCGACCTGCAGGCCAAGCGCCGCCGGCTTAACGCAGCGCTGACCATCGACGACCTGCGCACCATCGCGAAGCGCCGCACCCCGAAGGCCGCCTTCGACTACACCGAGGGCGCGGCCGAGGCGGAGATCAGCCTGCAGCGGGCGCGTCAGGCTTTTCAGGACATCCAGTTCAACCCCGCGATCCTGCGGGACGTGTCCACGGTGTCGACCGGGTGGGACGTGCTCGGCGCGCCCGTGTCGCTGCCCTTCGGCATCGCGCCCACCGGATTCACGCGCATGATGCAGACCGAGGGCGAGATCGCGGGGGCCGGCGCGGCCGGGGCGGCGGGCATCCCCTTCTCGCTGTCGACCATGGGCACCACGGCCATCGAGGACGTGAAGAAGGCGAACCCGACCGGGCGCAACTGGTTCCAGCTGTACATGTGGAAGGACCGCCCGCGGTCGATGGCACTCGTCGAGCGCGCCGCCGCCGCCGGGTTCGACACGCTGCTCGTGACGGTCGACGTGCCCGTGGCCGGCGCGCGGCTGCGGGACAAGCGGAACGGCTTCTCGATCCCGCCGCAGCTCACCCCCGGCACCGTGATCAACGCGCTGCCCCGGCCCGAGTGGTGGATCAACTTCCTCACCACCGAGCCGCTCTCGTTCGCCTCGCTCGACCGCTGGTCGGGCACGGTCGGCGAGCTGCTCGACACCATGTTCGACCCGACGGTGACCTTCGAGGACCTCGAGTGGATCAAGGAGCAGTGGCCCGGCAAGATCGTCGTCAAGGGCGTGCAGTCGATGGGCGACGCGCAGCGCCTGGCCGAGCTCGGCGTCGATGCGATCACGCTGTCGAACCACGGCGGCCGGCAGCTCGACCGGGCGCCGATCCCGTTCCACCTGCTGCCCGACGTCGCGCGGGAGTTCGGCTCGGAGTACGAGGTGCACCTCGACACCGGCATCATGTCGGGCGCCGACATCGTGGCGTCGGTGGCGCTCGGGGCGCGGTTCACGCTCGTCGGGCGGGCCTACCTCTACGGGCTGATGGCCGGCGGGCGCGAGGGCGTCGACCGGATGATCGGGATCCTCGGCGAGCAGATCTCGCGCACGATGCGGCTGCTCGGCGTGAACTCGCTGGAGGAGCTGAACCCGTCGCACGTGACGCAGCTGGAGCGGCTGGCGCCGCGGGCGGTGTCGCCGGCGGTGGCGGCGGCGGCTTCTGAGGCGCCGGCGCGGGCTCGGGCCGTGAAGGCGCGGTCGGGTTCTGCGGGGTCGAGCGCTTCGGGTTCGGGCGCTTCCCGCGCCTCGGCGGCGGCCTCCAAGCCCGCCACCTCCACCACGAACACGGCGCGCAAGCCGGCCAAGCCCGTGACGGCCGCCGAGGCCGCGACCGGCGCCGACGCCTGATGGGTTCGGGGGTCGGTGGCTCGGCCGACGGCGCTTCCCCCGGTGCCGCGTTGCGGGTCGTGGTCGCGCCCGACTCGTTCAAGGGGTCGGCGAGCGCGGTCGCGGTCGCGTCGGCCCTGGCCGCAGGCTGGCGGTCTGCGCGCCCGGGCGACGAGCTCGTGCTGCGCCCGATGGCCGACGGCGGCGAGGGCACGCTCGACGCGCTGGCGGTGGCGAACCCGACAGCCCAGCGGATGCCCGTCACCGTGCTCGGCCCCGCCGACGCCCCGGTGGCGGCGCACTGGCTGCTCGTCACGGCGTCCGACGGAACCCGCACCGGCATCGTCGAGCTCGCGGGCACCAGCGGGATCGAACTGCTCACGTCGCTCCGCCCCCTCGACGCCCACACCCTCGGCTTCGGTCAGGCGATCGCGGCCGCCCTCGACGCGGGGGTCGACCGCCTGGTGCTCGCCATCGGCGGCAGCGCCTCGACCGACGGCGGCACCGGTCTCCTCACGGCGCTCGGCGCCCGGCTGACGGATGCCGCCGGCACCCCGATCCCCGCCGGCGCCCGCGGCCTCGACTCCCTCGCGCAGGCCGACCTCTCGGCGCTCCGCCCGCTGCCGCCCGGCGGCGCGATCGTGCTCACCGACGTCACCTCGCCGCTCCTCGGCCCGGCCGGCGCCGTCGCGGTCTTCGGCCCCCAGAAGGGCCTCACCCCGGCCACCTCCCCCACGGTCGAGACGTCCCTCACCCGTTACGCGCAGCTCCTCGCGCCCACTGCCCTCTCGACGACGGAGGGCGCCGGGGCCGCCGGCGGCGCGGGCTTCGGGCTGCTCGTCTGGGGCGCGACCCTCGAGCCCGGGGCCGCGGCCGTCGCCCGGGAGCTGCGCCTGGCCGAGGCGATCGCCGGAGCCGACGTCGTGATCACCGGCGAGGGCCGCTTCGACGGGCAGTCGGAGGCCGGCAAGGTGCCGACGCACGTGCGGGAGCTCGCCGCGGCGGCCGGCGCCCGACCCGCTCTCGTGGCCGGGCTGATCGACGCGGAGCCTGCGGGCTTCGCCGCATCCGTCGCCCTCGTCGACCCCGTTCTCGCGGGCAGCGCCGCCGCCTCGCTCGCCGACCCCCTGCGCTGGCTCACCGAGGCCGGCGCCCGCCTGGCCCGCACGCTCGCCCCCTGAACCGCGCCACCGCCGCCGCGTCGGGCCGCCGGGTCGGGCCGCCGGCGGATCAGGCAGCCGGTCTCAGGCCGCCCGCGCGAGCAGGCCGCGCCGCCAGAGCAGCGCCCCCACGGCGAGCGCCACGAGAGCCGGCACCCCGCCCGAGACGAGCATGCCGAGCTGCGGCCCGACGTGCTCCACGAAGGCACCCATCAGCGGCCCGCCCACGGCCTGGCCGCCGAGCAGCACGAGCATGTACAGCGCCATCACCCGCCCGCGCACCCCCATGTTCGTCGACATCTGCACCAGCGAGTTCGCCGCCGTGATGAACAGCAGCCAGCCGAAGCCGAGCAGCACCAGCGCGATCGAGAACGGCAGCTGCCCGGGCATCAGCCCGCAGAGGGCCTGCACGACGCTGTACCCGATCGCCGCGACCACCACCGTGCGCAGCTGCACCGCCCGCCGCCGGGTCGACAGCAGCGCGCCCGTCAGCGCCCCCACCGCCACCAGCGAGTTGAACAGCCCGTAGCCGCCCGCGCCGGTGGCGAAGACGTCGTCGGCGTACGCGGCGAGCAGCACCGGCAGGTTCTGGGCGAACACCGCCAGCACGGCCAGCAGCACGAGCGTGTACAGGATGGCCGGCTTCCCGATCGCGTAGCGCACCCCCTCCCGCAGCTGCCCCTTGGCTCGCGGCGAGCGCGGGGCGCGATGCAGCTCGGCCGGGTTCATCCGGGTCAGCGCCACCACCACCAGCGCGCAGGCGAGCGCGTTGATCGCGAACGACCAGCCCGCGCCGACGGCCACCAGCAGCGCTCCACTCAGCGCCGGGCCGATCAGCGCCCCGAGCTGGAACGTCGAGGAATTGAGGCTGATCGCGTTCCGCAGCATCGACGGCCCGACCAGCTCGTTGGTGAACACCTGCCGCGCCGGGTTGTCGACGACGGTGATCAGCCCGAGCACGACGGCGACGACGTAGACGTGCCACACCTCGATCCAGCCGGTGAGCGCGAGGATCGCGAGCGCCGCACTCGTCAGCACCGAGGCGCTCTGCGTGATCATCAGCAGCACGCGCTTGGGGTAGCGGTCGACGATCAGTCCGCCGAAGAGGCCGAGCACCAGCATCGGTGCGAACTGCAGCGCCGTGGTGATGCCGACGGTGACGACGCTGCCCGAGAGCTGCAGCACGAGCCAGTCCTGGGCGATGCGCTGCATCCAGAGCGCGGTGAGGGCGACCAGCGAGGTGCCGGCGAAGATGCGGTAGTTGCGCACACTCAGCGAGAGGAGCGTGTGCCGCCAGGGCGGAGGGGCGCTGAGGACGGTTATGGGTTCGGTGGCGGGAGCGGGGGAAGCGAGAGTCGAAGTCACGTATGAAGATTCCTGTGGTCGTGGGTCACCTTCGACGGTACGCTCGGCAGGGTCATTGATCGAGCCGATCAACGCTATGACTGCCATTGGTTCTTCGAATACCGACCGCCGGGAGCCCCGTGTTCGACCCCGCTCTGCTCGCCACCTTCCTCGCCGTCGCCGAGACCCGCAGCTTCACCCGGGCCGCCGAGCAGCTCGGTCTCAGCCAGCCCACGGTGAGCCAGCAGGTGCGCCGGCTCGAGACGGCGGCCGGGCGCATCCTGCTCTCGCGCGACACGCACGGCGTCTCGCTCACCGACAACGGCGAAGCGATGGCGGGGTTCGCCCGCACGATCCTCGCGGCCGAGGCGGCGGCCACGAGCTACTTCTCGGGCTCCGCGATGCGGGGGCGCCTGCGGTTCGGCGCCGCCGACGACCTGGCCGCGACGCAGCTGCCGCGCATCCTGAGGCATTTCCGGCAGCTGCACCCGCAGGTGAACCTCGAGCTCACCGTGAACCAGAGCCTGCCGCTGTACCGGCGCCTCAAGTCGGGGCACCTCGACCTGATCTTCATCAAGAAGATCCCGGACGCGCGCGACGACCTCATCCCGGAGACGGGAACGATCGTGCGCCGCGACACCCTCGTCTGGCTCGCGGAGGAGCGCACCCTGATCGAGCCGGGCGAACCGGTGCCGCTGATCACGTACCAGACGCCGTCGATCAGCCGCCGCCTCGCGATCGAGGCGCTGGAGGCCGCGGGCCGCACCTGGCGCATCACCTGCAACACCCGCGAGGTGAACGGGATGCTCGCCGCCGTGCGCGCCGGGCTCGGGATCGCCGCGCACCCGCACACGCTCATCCCCGACGACCTCGTGAAGGTGAGCAACCGGTTCTCGCTGCCCGACCTCGGTGAGGTGGACTTCACCCTGCTCTCCAACCCCTCGGCACCGCCCGACGCGGTCGCGGCCCTCACCTCGGCCATCATGGGCCGGGCACTGGCGCGCACCTGACGCCGCCTGCCTCATAGCCTCCGTGAGCATCTCTCATCGATAGGGTGCTCCGGTGACCGATTTCACCAAGACGACCGATTCGAAGTTGAAGAGGCTGTATCAACGGAAGTCGGCGCTGGTCGCGTTCCTCGACGAGAGCTACTTGTCCGTCCCGGTAGCGGGCGTTCCGTTCTACTACGCGATGACAGCGGTCCTCATCCCGTCCGACGACCTCGACTCCGTGCGGTGGGCGTACGCCGAACGCGCCGGCCATGAGAAGTGGCACACGACGGAGAGGTTCCGAGACGGCCGCAGCCACGAGATCGCAGAATTCGTCGACCTCCTCGTGGCCGAAGCGGACCCGGTGGTGATCGTCGTCCAGATCGACGCAGGACCGGATCGGGACGACGTCGAGAGCGCTCGTCGTGTGTGCTTCACGACGATGGTCGAGATCCTGCACGATGAGCACGACGTGGAGCTCGTCGTCTATGAGCGACGCCGACCCGGGACGGAGCAGGGCAATGACAGCGAGACGGCGACCGCCCTGCGCAAGAGCCTCGAGCGCCTGACGATCGTCGACGCCTGGTCGGGGTCGGAACCCCTCCTGTGGGGGCCGGACATCGTCGCGTGGACGCTGCAACGACGACTCGTGCGCGACGAGGCCTGGTTCGATCCGCTCTTGAGCGTGACGACGATCTATCGAGTCGACGGCTCAGGGATGACGGGCACCGCGTCATCGCTTAAATGAAACAGCCCCTCGGTGGACGGACCTGAACCGAGGGAGCCCGCGCATCGAGAGGGCCGGTGTACGGCTGTCACGACGCGCGTTGTCTCTGCACGAATTATAGCGACTCCTGCTGATGAAGGGAACGATCGCAGTGCGGTCGTCATTCCCTGCCGACCGGGGGGCGGGGTCAGTCGGCGATGTCGGCGCGGGTGGGGGGGTTCGCGCCGGGGCGGGAGACGGTGATGGCGGCGCAGCGGACCGCGAAGTCGCCGAGGAGGCCGAGGCGGCCCGAGTCGAAGGCGTGGCCGTCGCGGAGCGACTCGAGGGGGACGCCCTCGTCGACGAGGCTCGCCAGGCGGTCGATCAGCGCGCTCATGAAGGAGTCGCCGGCGCCGATGGTGTCGGCCACCTCGACCGCGATGCCCTCCACCGCGCGACGGTGCTCGGCCGCCGCGAGCAGCGCGCCGTCGCCGCCGCGGGTGACCGCGACGAGGCCGGGGCCGAGCGCCAGGATGCGGTCGGCCGCCTCGTCGGCGTCGGCGCCCGGGTAGAGCCAGGCGGCGTCTTCGTCGCTGAGCTTCAGCACGGCGGCGAGCGCGGCGAGCTCCTCGAAGCGGGCCAGCACCGCCGCATGGTCGGGCACGATCGAGGGGCGGATGTTCGGGTCGAAGGTGATCAGCGGCGCCGCGTCGCTCGCGGCGAGCGCGGCGAGCAGCGCCGCCACCTCGGAGCCGCCCGGCTCGAGGAACGCCGCGATCGAGCCGGCGTGCACGATGCCGGCGGCCGCCAGCGCGGGGTCGGCAGCCGTGAGGCCGGCGGGGAGGGACCAGCGGAGGTCGAACGTGTAGGAGGCGGAGCCGTCCACACCGAGGTGGGCCGTCGCCGAGGACGTCGGCTCGTCGCGGATCGACCCGGGCGCGAGCGACACCCCGGCCGAGCGGAGGTGCTCGGCGATGGCGGCACCCCGGGCATCCGTGCCGATCTCGGTGACCAGCGTCACCGGACGCCCCAGGCGGGCCAGCCCGAAGGCGATGTTCATCGGCGAGCCGCCCGGGTGCTCGACCGACTCGGCGCCCGGGCGCGCGACGACGTCGACCAGGGCCTCGCCGATCGCGACGATCGCGGTGGAGCCCGCGATCGGGGCGGTGGACTGCGGGGCGGGGGTGACGTCGCTCATGCCGGGCCTCTCTGCTGCCGGCGGCCGCTCGCGCCGAACGCCGCCAGTCTAGGGCGCGACGACCGGCCGGCATGGCAGGATCGAGCCGAGCTGAGGGGGGGTGTGCATGAACGCACGGGATGTGCAGGAGAAGACGTTCGCCGTCACGAAGTGGCGTCAGGGCTACGACATGGACGAGGTGGACGCGGTGCTCGAGCGGGTGTCGACGACGCTGGCCGAGCACGAGCAGGGGCGGCCGGCCGCGGTCGACGCGATGACCGCCGACGAGGTGGTGAACGCTCGGTTCGCGCCGACGAAGTTCCGGCAGGGGTACGACCAGGATCAGGTCGACGACTTCCTCGACAGGGTGGCCGTGGCGCTGCGCGAGCTCGCGGCGCGCTGAGCGGATGCGCGGCGGCGGCCTGGCTGCCACGTAGCCTTGGGCGGTGCCCGACTACGACCGCTACGGATCCGACGTTCTCGCCGACTACAAGCGCCGCGCGAAGCCCGTGGTGCTGCCCAAGGTGCCGGCCGAGTTCGACCTCGTCGTCGAGGAGGTCGCCACCGACTTCTGCGGCAGCGTGACCCGGGTCGAGGGCCGCACGGTCGAGCTGGAGGACCGGCACGGCAAGCGCCGCGTCTTCCCCCTCGGGGCCGGGTTCCTGCTCGAGGGGCGGGCGATCGAGCTGGTGCATCCGGTGGTGGCGAGCCGCGCATCCGCCCCGAAGCGCACCGCGTCAGGCAGCATCGCCGGGCCCGAGGAGCGCGCGCGGGTGGCCCGGCCGAGCCGCATCTACGTCGAGGGCCGGCACGACGCCGAGCTCGTCGAGAAGGTCTGGGGCGACGACCTGCGCGGCGAGGGCGTCGTGGTGGAGTACCTCGAGGGCGTCGACGACCTCGACGCCATCGTGCGCGAGTTCGCCCCCACGCGCGATCGGCGCATCGGGGTGCTGGTCGACCACCTCGTCGCGGGCTCGAAGGAGAGCCGGATCGCCCAGGCGGTGCAGCGCGGGCCGTTCGGGAAGCACGTGCTCGTGGTGGGGCACCCGTTCGTCGACATCTGGCAGTCGGTGACGCCGAAGGCGATGGGCATCACGGCCTGGCCGACGGTGCCGCGGTCGATCGAGTGGAAGCACGGCATCTGCGAGGCCTTCGGCTGGCCGCACGAGGAGCAGGCCGACATCGCGCGGGCGTGGAAGCGCATCCTGTCGCGGGTGTCGACGTACACCGACCTCGAGCCGGTGCTGCTCGGGCGGGTCGAGCAGCTGATCGACTTCGTCACCGAGCCGCAGTAGCCCGGCGGCGGGTCAGTTCGGCGAAGGTGGGCGGGTCGGCGCCCGGGCGGGACACCGTGATCGCCGCGGCGCGCACCGCGAAGTCACCGATCTCGGCGAGGACGGCCGGGTCGAGAGCACTCCCGTCACGCAGCGCCCCGACCGGCACGCCCTCGTCGAGCAGCGCGGCCAGCCGGTCGATCAGCGCGCTCATGAACGAGTCGCCCGCACCGATGGTGTCGGCCACGGTCACCGCGATCCCGGGCACCGAATGCCGTGCCGTGCCCGTGGCGAGCAGGGCCCCCTCCCCGCCCCGGGTCACGGCGACGAGGCCGGGGCCCAGGCGCAGGATGCGATCGGCGGCCTCGTCGGGGTCGGCTCCGGGATAGAGCCAGTCGGCATCCTCGTCGCTGAGCTTCACCACGGCGGCCGACCCGGCGAGCTCTCCGAAGCGCTCGAGCACCGCGGCGCGATCGGGCACGATCGAGGGGCGGATGTTCGGGTCGAGCGTGATCAGCGGCGCCCGGCCAGAGGCGCCGGTGCCGGTGCGGGTGCCGGTGCCGGCCAGCTCCCGCAGCAGCCGGCAGACGGCCGTCGCGCCGGGTTCGAGGAACGCCCCGATCGACCCGGCGTGTACGATGCCCGCCGAGGCCAGCACGGGATGCGCCGCCGACAGCCCGGCGGGCAGCGACCACCGGAGGTCGAAGGAGTAGCCGGCCGACCCGTCGGGGGCGAGCCGGGCCGTGGCCGTCGAGGTCGCCTCGGGCCGCGTCGAACCGGGAGCGAGTTCGACCCCGGCGGAGCGGAGGTGGGTGGCGATCGACTCGCCCCGCGCATCCTGACCGATGCGGGTGATCAGCGTCACCCGGCGACCGAGACGACCGAGCCCGAGCGCGATGTTCATCGGCGAGCCGCCCGGGTGCTC
Organism: Herbiconiux sp. VKM Ac-1786; assembly: GCF_015350805.1. GTDB lineage: Bacteria > Actinomycetota > Actinomycetes > Actinomycetales > Microbacteriaceae > Herbiconiux. The sequence continues at coordinate 1,298,710 of NZ_JADKSG010000001.1, forward strand.
GACCGGTCGGGTGCCGGGCCGCAGCACGACGTCGATCAACGACTCGCCGATCGCGACGACGGAGGTGGGGAGGGGGGACACGACGGGGCCTTCCGGGCGTGGAGACGGCTCCGCCCGCGCGCGGGTCGCGGGCGGAGCCGTCGGTCGGGGTCAGCCTGCGAGGGGCCGGAGAAAGGTGAGCTGCGATCCGTCCTCGACGATCAGCGGCCCGAGCCGGGCGTTGAACTCGGCGCCGTAGGGAGCGTCGAGGTGGGCCCGGAAGGCCTTCTCGTCGCGGTAGACCTCGTAGACGAGGAACCGCGAGGGCCGATCGGCGTGCCGGGTCGGCGCGAACTCGAGGCACCCGGGCTCTGCCCGCGCCTGCTCGGCGAGGTCGCCGAGCAGTACGGCCACGGTCTCCTCCTCGCCCGGCAGCGCCGTGAATTCGGCGACGAGCACCGTCATGCCGTGGCCGCGCCCGTCATGATCGCCACGGCGTCGGTCATCGAGTGAGACTGCGGCGTGATGGTCGCCGCGCGCTTGCCGAGGCGCTGGATGTGGATGCGGTCGGCGACGTCGAAGACGTGGGGCATGTTGTGGCTGATCAGGATGACCGGCACCCCCCGGTCGCGCAGGTTGCGGATGAGCTCGAGCACCTGGTTCGACTCGCGCACACCGAGCGCGGCGGTGGGCTCGTCGAGCACCACGACCTTCGAGCCGAACGCGGCGGCGCGAGCGACCGCGACGGCCTGACGCTGACCGCCGGAGAGGTTCTCGACCGGCACCGTGACGTCCTGCAGGGTCGAGATGCCGAGGGTGGTGAGCTCGTCCTTCGCCGCCTTGCGCATGCCGGCGGTGTCGAGCATCCGGAACACCGAGCCCAGGATGCCGGCCCGGCGCTTCTCGCGACCGAGGTACAGGTTCGAGGCCACGTCGAGCGCCGGGGAGACGGCGAGGTTCTGGTACACGGTCTCGATACCGGCACCCCGTGCATCCTGGGGCCGCTTGAACGACACCTTCTTGCCGTCGAGGAAGAGTTCGCCCTCGTCGGGGATCTCGGCGCCGGTGAGGCACTTGATCAGGGTCGACTTGCCGGCGCCGTTGTCGCCGATGATCGCGAGCACCTCGCCCGGGTAGAGCTCGAGGCTCACCCCGTCGAGGCCGACCACCCGGCCGAAGGTCTTCACCAGGCGGCGGGCCTGCAGCACCGGGGTGCGCGTCTGGGCCTCGGGGGAGCTGTTGTCGGTGAGAGTCACTTGCGTACCTTTCGGATCCACTGGTCGACCGAGACGGCCACGATGATCAGGACGCCGACGGCCAGCGTCTGGTAGAGCACGTCCAGACCCGCGAGCGACAGCCCGTTGCGGAACACGCCCACGATGAGGGCGCCGAGCAGGGTGCCCCAGACCGTTCCGCGGCCACCGAAGAGGCTGGTGCCGCCGATCACGACGGCGGTGATGGAGTCGAGGTTGAGGTCGGCTCCGGCGTTGGGGCTGGCCGCGTTGGTGCGGCCGATCTGGATCCAGGCGCCGATCGCGAGGATCGCTCCGGCGGCGAGGTACACGCTGAGCAGCACGCGGTTCACGCTGATGCCCGCCAGGCGGGCCGCCTCCTTGTCGTCCCCGACGGCGTAGACGTGCCGGCCCCAGGCGGTCTTGCCCAGGATGAACGCGACGACCACGTAGAGCACGAGCATGATCACCACGCCGAAGCTCACCCGCACCCCGAAGAGGTCGAAGGTCTGGCCGGTCCAGGGCAGCAGGCCCGGCATGTCCGACCCGCGCACGGTCGAGCCGCCCGAGTAGAGCAGCGTGAGTGCGACGAAGATGTTCAGCGTGCCGAGGGTGACGATGAAGGGCGGCAGCTTGAGCCGGGTCACGAGCAGACCGTTGAACAGTCCTGCGGCGAGGCCGACGATCAGCCCGATCACGAGCGCCAGCACGGCCGGCACCCCGTTCTGAGTGGCCGTCTGCGCCATCACCATCGAGGCGAGCACCATCACGGCGCCGACCGAGAGGTCGATGCCGGCGGTGAGGATGATCAGGGTCTGGGCCACGGCCAGGGTTCCGACGACGGCGACCTGCTGGGTGATCAGCGAGAGGTTCGCCGGGGCGAGGAAGCGGTCGTTCAGGATGCCGAACACGATGATCGCGACGACGAGCACCACGGCCGGGCTGACGGCCGGGTAGCGGTGCAGCACGCCGCGGATGCGGTCGAGCGGTGTGCGGCGGTCGAGGAATTCCGACGCGAGGTCGAGCGAGGAGGTCGGCGGTGTCGACGCCGGTGTCTGAGTGCTCACGGGAGCCTTTCTGGAGGAGGGGAAGCGGGAGGGGGCCGGAGGGCGCGGTTCACGCCCTCCGGCCGGGGATCACTCACCCCAGCAGAGGTCGGTGGCCGCCTCGGAGGTGATGCTGTCGAGGCCGTCGACCGGAGTGTCGGTCACCAGCTGCGAACCGGTGTCGAAGAAGTCGAGGCCGTCGCTGGTCTCGGGCTTCGTGCCGTCGGTGGCGAGCTTCGCGATCGCCTCGACGCCGAGCTCGGCCATCTTCACCGGGTACTGCTGGGCGGTGGCGCCGATGACGCCCTCGGAGACGTTCTTCACGCCGGCGCAGCCTCCGTCGATGGAGACCAGCAGCACGTCCTTCTCCTTGCCCGCCGCCTGGAGCGCCTGGTACGCGCCGTAGGCCGCCGGCTCGTTGATCGTGTAGACGACGTTGATGTCGGAGTTCTTCGACAGCAGCGTCTCCATCGCGGTGCGTCCGCCGTCCTCGGCGCCGTTGGTGGCCTCGTTGCCGACGATCTCGTAGTCGCCGCCGCTGTACGACCCGCTGGCGGCCTCGTCGCCGTTCTTCTCGGCGTCGGCGGTGTCGATGCCCATGCCGGTGAGGAAGCCCTGGTCGCGGTTGTAGTCGACCGAGACGACCTTGTCGTCGAAGAGGTCGAGCATCGCGATGGTGGCCTTCTTCCCGTCGAGCTGCGCGGCGGTCCACTTCCCGATCGACTCACCCGCGGTGAAGTTGTCGGTGGCGAAGGTGATGTCGACCGCGTCGGTCGGGTCGGGAGCGGTGTCGAGGGCGATCACGAACAGTCCGGCATCCCGCGCCTTCTGGATGGCGTCGACCACCGACGGGCCGTTGGGGGTGATCAGGATGCCCTTGTCGCCCTTGGAGATGGCGTTCTCGATCGCCTGGATCTGGGTGTCCTCGTCACCATCCTCCTTGCCGGCCGCCAGCGTGAGGCTGACTCCGTTCGTGTCGGCGGCCGCCTTGGCGCCGTCCTCCATGGCGACGAAGAAGGGGTTGGTCGTCGTCTTGACGATGAGCGAGACGCCCACGTCGCCGGCCGAGCCGGAGTCGGAGGTGCCGCTGCTGCTGCCGCTCGAGCAGGCCGCGAGGCCGACCGAGGCCACGAGCGCGATGGAGGCCAGGCTGCCCAGCCGGGCGGAGGTCGACGTGCGATTCTTCATTGAAGTCCTCTTCTGCAATCGGGAGACCTGTCGTCTCCGACAACGATGTCAGATCTAGGTATAGACCGGGTCGGCCGATAGAGTCAACCCTGGAAAGCAAGCAGGAAGCGCGTTTATGACATCGTTATCAGATTCGGGTCGCCCTCGAAAGCGCCCCACCATGAAGAACGTGGCCGACCTCGCCGGGGTCGGGGTGAAGACGGTGTCCCGAGTGATCAACCAGGAGCGCTACGTCTCGGCCGACACCATCGCGCGGGTCATGCGGGCCGCGGAGCAGCTGCAGTACCAGCCCGACGTGCAGGCCGGCAATCTGCGCCGCGCCGATCGCCGCACCGACACCCTGGGCCTCCTGGTCGGCAGCGTCGCCAACCCGTTCTCGGCCGCGGTGCACCGGGCGGTCGAGGACGCCGCCGTGCAGCGCCACGTGGCCGTGTTCGCCTCGAGCCTCGACGACGATCCCGAGCGCGAGCGGGCCTCGGTCGAGGCGTTCCTGCGGCGGCGCGTCGATGGCCTGATCCTCACCACCATCCAGCCCAGTCAGGCCTATCTCTGGCCCCAGCTGGAGCAGGGCATGCCCGTGGTCTTCGTCGACCGCAAGCCGAACGGCGTGATGGCCGACACGGTGCTGACCGACAACCTCGACGGCGCCGCGCGGGCGACCCGCCACCTGCTCGACGCCGGCCACCGCCGCATCGCCTTCCTCGGCGACAGCGAGGAGATCTACACCGTGAAGGAGCGCCGGAGAGGCTACCTCGACGCACTCCGCGCTGCGGGCATCGCCCCCGACCCGCGCCTCGTGATCGAGAACCTCGGCGACGAGGTGCAGGCCGAATCCGCCGTCCGGTCCCTCCTCGCGCTCGACGATCCCCCCACGGCGATCTTCAGCGCCCAGAATCTGATCACGATCGGGGCGATCACGGCCCTGCGTGCGCACGGGGTGTCCGACCGGGTGGCGCTGGTCGGATTCGACGACGTCCCGATGGCATCGCTGCTCTCCCCGGCCGTCACGGTCATCGCCCAGGACCCGTCGGCGATCGGCGCTCTCGCCGCCCGGCGCATCTTCGAGCGGCTCGACGGCGAGACCGAGGCCGCCCGGGACTTCGTCGTGCCGACCCGCCTGATCGAGCGGGGGTCCGGCGAGATCCGGCCCGCGTAGTCGTCGCGGCGGCGGCCCTCGTCACCACCCCGTCGTCAGCACCCGATCCAGCGCGTCGACGAAGTAGTCGGCCGACTCGGCCGTCACGCACAGCGGCGGCTTGATCTTCAGCACGTTCTGGTGGTCGCCCGTCGGCTGCATGATGACGCCCAGTTCGAGCAGCCGGTCGCAGATGCCGGCCGTCTCGGCGGTCGCGGGCTCGAGGGTCGCCCGGTCGCGCACGAACTCGACCCCGAGGTAGAGGCCGTCGCCGTGCACGGTGCCGATCAGCGCGTGCCGCTCGCCGAGCTCGCGCAGCCGCGACTTCAGGTGGGCCCCCACGACCCGCGCGTTCTCCTGCAGCCCCTCGTCCTCGATGATGTCGAGCACGGTCAGCCCCGTCACCGACGACACCGGCGATCCCCCGGTCGACGAGAAGAAGTAGCCCTGCGTGCGGTACCGCTCGGCGATCGCGCGGCTCGTGACGACGACACCGAGCGGATGCCCCGCCCCCACCGACTTCGCCACCGCCACGATGTCGGGCACCACGCCCTGCTGCTCGAAGCCCCAGAACCAGCTGCCGAGGCGGCCGAAGCCGACCTGCACCTCGTCGGCGATCACGAGCCCGCCGACCTCGCGCACCGCGGCGTAGACCTCCCGGAGGTACCCGTCGGGCAGCGCCACCCCGCCGGCGTTGCCGAAGTAGGTCTCGCAGATGAAGGCGGCGGGCGGGCGGCCCGACGCGGCGAGGGCACGGATGCGCGCCGCCGCCGCCGGGGCGTAGCGCGCCGCCTCGGCACCGCGGTGCTCCCCGCGGTAGCTGTTCGCCGCGGCCACGGTGTGCACCCAGTCCGGACGGGAGGCGAGGGCGTTCGGGTTGTCCGCGATCGACGTGGACACGGCATCGCTCGCGTAGGTCCACCCGTGGTACGCCTCGGTCATGGCCACGACGTCGCGCCGACCGGTGCTCGCGAGGGCGAGCCGCAGCGCGAGGTCGGTCGCCTCCGAGCCCGAGTTCACGAAGAAGACCGTGTCGAGCCCCTCGGGAAGCAGGCCGACGATGCGCTCGGCGTACTCGGCCACGGCGGCGTAGTTGAAGCGCGAGTTGGTGTTCAGCAGCCGCAGCTGGCGGCCGACGGCGTCGGCGATCCGCGGATGCGCGTGCCCGACGCTCGCCACGTTGTTGACCATGTCCAGATAGACCCGACCGTCCGTGTCGGCGAGGTACTCCTTCCAGCCGCGCTCGATCTGCGGCGGGTCGGCGTAGTAGTGCTCCTGCACGTCGGCGAGCACCCGGTCGCGGCGCGCGAGCAGGTCGCGGGCCGGCGGCGGGAGCGTCTCGGTGACGCCGAGCGCCGGTGACGGGTCGCCGAGCAGCGTTCGCCAGCCCGGCAGCAGCGCGGCCTCGATCTGCGGCGGGGCATCCGGAGCCCCCACGGTCGTGAGGGAGACCTCGACGGGCGTGCGGGCCGGCAGCTCGAACGCGCGCCCGGCTGGTGCAGCGGATGCGAGGCGGAACCGGAGGACGGTGCCACCGTGGCGCAGGCCGACGCCGTCGGGCTCCTCGAGCAGCTCGACACCGTGGGGCGGCGTGACGGCGGCCGCCCGCGCGAGCCAGAGGCGGCTGGACGTGGGGACCGTCGCCGGGGAGCCGGGCGTGCGCCGGGGAGCGCCCGTCAGCACGGGCCGCAGGCCGGGCAGCAGCACGAGCCCGGCGCCCCCGTCGAGCAGCCGCAGCGCCGCGTCGTCGAGCGTTCCGGCGTCGAGCCAGGCGCCGTCGTCGTTGAGGGGCGCCGTGGTGGAGGCGTCGAGCAGCACGGCCGGCCCGCGCCCGCCGGCGGGCTCGGGGTCGTCGCCCGTGCCGCCGCCCCGGCCGCCGCCGTCGCCGCCCACGCTCAACACCGCGCCCGCCGCCCACACCGGCGGCTCGACGGCCGTCGCCACCCCCAGCGCATCGCGGATGACCGCCTCCATCACCCCGCACGGCACCGACACCGCCCGCTCGAGGATCTCGAACTCCCGCTCCAGCGCCCCGCTCGCGTAGTCGTTCGCCGCGTCGAGCCGCACCTGCTGGCGCCCGCTCAGCACGAGCACCGCCCCGCGCAGCACGACGAGCGGCCAGAGCGCCGCGAGCTCGTCGTCGGACAGCGGCCGCAGGGCGTGGAACGCCCGGATCGCGGGAAGCGCGCTGAGCGCCGTGGCCCCGTCGTGATGCAGCAGCGACGAGACGGTCACCGCGATCTCGCCCACCGCCCACGACTCGATGACGTCGCCGAAGTCGATCACCGCATCCGGCAGCGCACCCCCCTCGGGACGCAGCACGTTGTCGTCGGTGAGGTCGAAGTGCCCGAGCTGACGCGGCAGCCGGTTGCCGACGGCCGCCACCAGGGCGCGCGCCGGGGCCACGGCCCGCTCGACGAACGACCGGATCCCCTCATCCGGTTCGTCGGCGAGGAGGAGGTCGATCACCCGCTCGGCGTGCTGCGAGTCCCACTGCAGCGTGCGGGCCGCCGCCGGATGCGCGAAGCCGGCGAGCGCCCGGCTGACCCGCCCGGCGAGCTCGCCCAGGCGCTCGGCGACCCGCGGCGACAGGTAGCCCGACCCCGTCAGGGTCGACCCGGCCATGAACTCGATCACTCGGGCGTGCACGCGCCCCTCGGTGGTCGACCACCACGCCTCCAGCGGCCCGTCGCGCCCCTCGACGATCACGGGGATGCGCAGCGACGGCTCGCGCTCGGCCACCACGGCGGCGGCGAGGGTCTGCAGCTCGATCTCGGCCTCGCTGAAGACCGGGTTGCTGATCTTCAGGATGCCGAGCGGCGCCCCGTCGGCGACCGCCCGCACCACGAAGTTCTGATCCTGCTGGCTGCCGAGCGCCTCGAGCCGGGCGTCGAGGCCGAACACCGACCGCGTGAGCTGCTCGGCCTCCTCGATGCCGAGGGTCGGCGTCGGCAGCTCGGGCGTCGAGAAGTAGTCGAAGAGGGTGTCGGCCACGGCGGTGGCGTCAGCGCTGCAGAGCGAGGTCGACGAGCCCCACCACGATCGGGGCGACCACGACGACCGCGGCGAGATACGACAGCACGAGCCCCGCGAGTGCCCGCAGGCTCCGACCCTCGCGGCGGCGGGCGACGTGACCCACGACCACGCCCGCGACGGGCAGCAGGTAGGTCAGGATCGTCATGACGGTGATCGCCGTGAGCGACCCGGGGGCCGCGACGAGCGGCACCCAGCCGAACGAGGCGACGACGATGGCGGCGAGGCCGACGACGAGAGCGGTCGTGCCGAGCGGACGGGACGATGTCGAGACTGCGACGTTTCCGGACATGCCCTCACGATAGCGGGCGGCCTCCGCGCCCTCGGCGGGTACGGAGGAAAGGCTCAGAGCCGCGCGTAGCGGGCGCGCACGAAGGTGTAGACGCCGTAGGCGATCAGGCCGACCCCTACCGCGACCAGGATGACCACGCCGAACGGCAGCGACGCCAGCGACTTCAGCGCCCCGTCGAGACCCGTCGAGCTGCTCGGGTCGACCGTCACGGCCGCGACCACGATCAGCACGCCCATCACGAACACCGCGACACCCTTCGCGACGTAGCCGACCACCCCGAGCACCCGCACGGCCTTGCCCGCGGTGCCGGAGGGCATCCTGAGGTCCTCCTCGAACTTGCGGGTGACGCCCTTGAACGCGAAGTAGCCGCCGATGCCGGCCGCGGCGACGCCCACCACGCCGAGCAGCAGCGGCCCGCCGGGCAGTGACAGGATGCTCGCGCTCGCCTGCTGCGTCGAGTCGCTGTTGCTCGTCGAACCACCCTGCGCGAACGTCAGCGCGGTGACCCCGAGCGCGATGTACGCGACGGCCTTGCCGGCGGGGATGAGGCTGCGCACCCAGCGCTTGTCCGAGGTGGAGCCGATGCCGAGCACGGCCTGCACGATCAGCCAGAGGCCGAGGGCGAACAGGCCCACGACGACGACCCAGATCACGATCGCGCCGCCCGGCAGCTTGGTGATCTCGGCCATGGCGCCGGACTGGTCGGACGACTCGCCACCCTGGTTCACGGCCACGCGGATGGCGAGGTAGCCGAGCAGCAGGTGCACCAGCGCGCTGGCGCCGAAGCCGACGCGGGCGAGGATCTGCAGGGCCCGGCTGTTGCCGGCGCTCGAGGCGGCGCGGCGGGCGGTGGAACCGGCACGTGTGCTCATGGGATGCCTTTCAGGGAGGGTCAGGAGAGGGTCAGGTGCCGTCGCGCTGGGGCTGCGAGGCGGGCCCGGTGACGGGTTCGCCCGCGATGCGCACGGTGCGGTGGGTGTCGACGGCGATGATCGCGCCGAGGATGACGAGGGAGAGGGCGACCGAGGCGGTGGTGTCGCTGATCCAGTGGTAGCCGAGGTAGAGGCGACTGACGATCTGGGCGGCGATCGCCACGACTGCCACCGAGAAGGCGGCCACGGTGAACCAGGTGCGCTGCAGCCGGCTCGCCAGGAGGTACGCCGTGATCAGCAGGAAGTCGCAGGTTCCGAGTACATGCCCCGAGGGGAATGAGAACGATCGGTCGGGCCCGAAGAGCATCTCGCCGATGGGCGGCCGCGGGTGCTCGACGATCGGCGCAATCACCTGCGCCAGCACGACACCGGTCACCATCCCGATGGCCAGGAGGAACGGGCGCCAGAGATGGCGGGCCGCGACGATCCAGCCGATCAGCACCACGAGGATGATGATCGGCAGCGCCACCGGCCCGAACACCACGGCGAGCACGATCATGAACGACGTGGTCGACTCGCGCACGGTGGAGTCGAACCAGTCCTCGACGGGCTGGTCGAGGCGCTCGAAGCCGGTCTGGGTGACGACGCCCGCGAGCAGGGCGACGAACGCGATCGCCCCGACGATCATCAGCACGACGGCGGTGACGTAGAGCCGGTGCCGGGCGGCGGCCGGAAGGTAGCGCTCCTCCACGATGAACTTCTCGTTCCACACGGCCAGGCGGCCCGACCGCAGCGTCGTCATGGCACCGCCCTCTCGCCGTCCGGCCTCACGGGCCGAAGCAGCCTCGAGTCCTGCCTACCACGGTTCGGTCAATCACGGTTGACCGATTCGAGCCGGAACGAGCGAGAACGAGAACGAGCGGATGCGCGGCGGGGCCTCAGTCGTCGCCGAGGAGGATGGCGGCCGCGGCGATCATCTCGAGCATCCGCTCTCTCATGTGCCCGATGTGCTTCTTGACCGCCGGCTCGATGCCCGCGTAGTCGTGGGCGACGATCGCCTGGTAGAGCTCGTCATACTCCTCGGCGCAGGAGAGCAGCCGGCTCTGCAGCGAGGCGGCGCGCAGCCAGAAGCGCTGGATACGGCGGCGCGTCTCACGCACCGTCTCGGCCACGAGCACGTTGCCGGCGAGCGCGTTCGCCTTGCGGTGGAAGAGCTGGTCGGCCAGCGCCCAGGAGGCCCGGTCGTCGTTCGAGGCCGCGCGGTACATGTCGTCGACGTAGCCCTTGAGGGCGGCGGCGCCCTCGTCGGTGAGCGTCGAGGAGGCCTTCCGGGCGATGTAGGTGTCGAGCACCTCGAGCAGGTCACAGGCGTCGTTGACCTCGGTGGCGGTGAGCTGGGAGACCGTGAAGCGCGCATTGTCGGTGCGCTTGACGAGCCCCTCCTTCTCGAGCCGCTGCAGGGCCTCGCGCACCGGGGTGCGGCTGATGCCGAGCTGGTTCGCGAGGCGGTTCTCCGACAGGGGCGACCCCGACCGCAGCCGGAACCCCGTGATCTCGGCGAGCAGCCACTCGTACGCGTCGTCGACGCGGCTGCCCGTCTCGGTGCCCGTGGCCATCCATCACCTGCCTTCGGGTCGATTCTACCCGCGGTTCCGGGGGTGGGGCCCGGTGCGGTGCCGTCGCATGCGGTGACGGATGCGGCACTGCATTCAGAGGGCGCGTTCCCGGGCACCGGGGCCAGAATGGTGCGCATGGCCCAGCAGATCCAGTACCGCACCCTCGGCGGCCCCGAGGTGCTCGAGTTCGTGACCGTGCCGACCCCCGTCGCGCCGCCCGGCGGCGTGGTCGTGGAGACCCGCGCGATCGGCGTGAACCCGATCGACCTGAAGCTCCGGTCGGGGCTGCGGCCGAGCCCGCCGATCACCGAGCCGCGGGTGCCGGGGTCGGATGCTGCCGGCGTGGTGGTGTCCGTCGACGGGTCGGCCGGCGACCGGTGGCAGGTCGGCGACGAGGTCATCGTGCGCGACGCCGCGGGGGCGTACCGCACGCACCTGCCGGCCGACGCCTCGCAGCTCGTCGCGAAGCCCGCCGCGGTCGGCTGGAACGAGGCCGCCGGCATCGGCATCCCCGTCGGCACGGCCTACCAGGCGCTGCGTTCGCTCGGCGTCACGGCCGGTCAGACCCTGCTCGTGCACGGCGGCTCGGGCGCGGTCGGCCAGGCGGCCATCCAGTTCGCGCGCGACTGGGGGGCCACCGTCGTCGCCACGGCGAGCGCCCGCAACCTCGACCGCCTCCGGGCGCTCGGCGCGATCGCGGTCGAGTACGGCGAGGGCCTGCTCGAACGGGTTCAGGATGCTGCTCCCGACGGCATCGACCGTGTCCTCGACGCCGCAGGCACCGACGAGGCGCTCGACGTCTCGTTCGCCGTCGTCGACGACCGCTCGCACATCGGCACCATCGTGGTCGGAGCCAAGGCCGACGCCCTCGGCATCCGCGCCTGGATGGGCGGCAGCCCGCACCCCCTCACCGACCAGGAGCAGGCCTGGCGCCGTGAGGCCTACGGCGTGGCCGCCGACCTCATCGCCGAGGGCCGCTTCGAGATCGAGATCGCGGCGGTGTACCCCCTGGCGGAGGCGGCCGCCGCGCAGAGCGCCCTCGCCTCGGGCGACCTCCGCGGCAAGCTCATCCTCGACCCCCGCCCCTGACGGCGCCCGTCACTCCGCGGCGCGGGCGGCGCGGGCGGCGTCGGCGGCTCCGGCCGCGGCCGAGGAGCCGAGGTCGCCGCCCGGGAGTTCGGCGCCGGAGGTGAGAGCGGCCGCCCAGGCGTCGGTCGTCGCGACGCGCGCCCAGCTCGAGCCGAGGAGCGTCATCAGGGTCTCGTGCACCGTGCGCGCATCCGCCGACCCCGCCGCATTCGAGAGGTGGATCGCGCCCGTCGCGTCGGACAGCACCTCGATCGTGAAGCCGAGGTACTCGGCCTCGACCGCCGAGGCGAGCACGCAGTTGTTGGTCATGTAGCCGACGAACGTCACGGTGTCGACGTCGCGCTCGCGCAGCCACGCGGCGAGGTCGGTGCCCGCGAACACCGACGAGTACTCCTTCGTCAGCAGCTTCCAGTCACCGGATGCGCGGCTCTCGATCTCGGGCCGCAGCACGAACTCGGCCGACTCCGGGTCGAAGACGGGGGCGCCCGCCCCCGAGCTGTGCTGCACGGCCACGATCGGGATGCCGGCCGCAACCGCCGCGTCGACGGCCTCGACGATCCGCGGTAGGGAGGAGGCGTGCGGTGGGTACTGGATCTCCAGCAGACCGTCGAAGTACTGCTGCTGCACGTCGATGATCACGAGGGCGCGGCGGGGTGCGGTCATGGGCGGAGCTCCTGTCAGCGGCCGGCGGGCCGGGCGTGCTCCTATCGTGGCCCGGCGGGGGTCGAGCCGCGAGGCGCGGCGGGGCGCAGACGCCGGATCCGGGCGGGGCGGCTCAGGCCGCGAGCAGCAGGGCGGATGCGCCCCGGCTCTCCGCGGCCGGGCCGGCCAGGGCGTGGGCGGGCCCGAGATCCAGGCGCAGCACCGGCGCGACCGTGCGGGCGCTGCGCGCATCGTCCTCGGCGAGCACCGCGGCGGACGCCGTGAGCAGCTCGCCCGCCGACACGTCGAGCACGCGGCAGAGCACGGCGAGGATCTCCGACGACGCCTCCTTGCGACCCCGCTCGATCTCGGAGAGGTACGGCAGCGAGATGCGCGACCGTTCGGCGAGGCCGCGCAGCGTCAACCCGCGCTCCAGACGCAGTCGTCTCAGCACGTGCCCGATCGCGTGGCGCAGCAGCATGAGGTCAGGCTAGGCCCCGAAGGGCGGGACGCGCATCCGCTCGCCCCGCCCTTCTGCTCACAGCAGAACCCGCCCGGCCGACCGCGGTCGCGCAAACGGCCCTTGCGCTCGCCCGGAAGGGCCGTTTGCGCGACCCGGGCCTAGACCGTGGCGGGCTGGGAGTGCTGCGCGTGGAGGGAGGTGAGCACCTCGGCCAGCTGGTCGACCGCCCAGTCGAGCTCGTGCTGCTCGACGACGATGGGCGGCGCGAGGCGGATGGTGGAGCCGTGGGTGTCCTTCGCGAGCACGCCCCGCTCCATCAGCAGCTCGCAGACCGCGCGGCCGGTGGCCAGTTCGGGGTCGATGTCGATGCCCGCCCAGAGGCCGGCGCCGCGCACGGTGACGACGCCCCGGCCGACGAGCTCCTCGAGACGGATGCGCAGGTGCTCGCCGAGGCGGGCGGCGCGCTCCTGGTACTCGCCGGTCGCCAGCATCCGCACCACGGCGAGGCCGACGGCGGCCGCCAGCGGGTTGCCGCCGAAGGTCGAGCCGTGCTCGCCCGGGTGCAGCACGCCGAGCACGTCGCGGTTCGCGACGACCGCCGACACCGGCACGATGCCGCCGCCGAGCGCCTTGCCGAGCAGGTACACGTCGGGCACGACGCCCACGAGATCGCACGCGAACGTGGCACCGGTGCGGCCGAGACCCGACTGGATCTCGTCGGCGATGAAGAGCACCTCGTGCTCGGTGCAGAGCTCGCGCACGCGCGGCAGGTACTCGGCCGGCGGCACGATGATGCCGGCCTCGCCCTGGATGGGCTCGAGCAGCACCGCCACGGTGTCGGGATTCGCGGCCAGGGCGGCGGCCAGAGCATCCGCGTCACCGTAGGGCACGCGCACGAAGCCCGGGGTGAACGGGCCGAAGCCGTCGCGGGCGGTGGCGTCGTCGCTGAAGCTGATGATCGTGGTCGTGCGGCCGTGGAAGTTGCCGTCGGCCACGATGATCGTCGCCCGGCCCTCGGTCACGCCCTTGACACGGTAGCCCCAGGCGCGGGCGACCTTGATGCCCGACTCGACGGCCTCGGCACCGGTGTTCATGGGCAGCACCATGTCCTTGCCGGCGAGCGCCGCCAGCTCCTCGACGAAGGGGCCGAGGCGGTCGGAGTGGAACGCGCGGCTGGTCAGGGTGACGCGGTCGAGCTGCTCCTTGGCGGCGTCGACGAGCAGCGGATGCCCGTGCCCGAAGTTCACCGCCGAGTACGCCGCGAGGCAGTCGAGGTAGCGGCGGCCCGTGACGTCGGTGACCCAGGCACCGTCGCCGGTGGCGACCACGATGGGGAGGGGGTGGTAGTTGTGGGCGGCGTGCTCGTCGACCTGGCGGATGGCCTCGGTGGCGAGGGCCTGGCCGGTCGCGGCGCTCATGCGCGCAGCTCCAGGGTGCAGCACTTCACGCCGCCGCCGCCGAGCAGCAGCTCGGACAGGTCGACGCCGATCGGGTTGTAGCCGCGCTCGCGCAGCTGCTGCTCGAAGCCGGTCGCGCGGCGGGCGATCACGACGTTCAGGCCGTCGGAGATGGAGTTCAGGCCGAGCACCGAGCCGTCCTCCTCGGAGACCAGGATCGCATCCGGATACAGCTGCTCGAGCTTCGCCCGGCTGGCGTCGTCGAAGGCGCTCGGCAGGTAGGCGATGTTCGCGGTGACGTCGTCGGTGAGCGGGTCGAGCACCGAGATCGCGGTGTCGAGGTGGTAGAAGTTCGGGTTCACCAGGGTGAGGCTGACGACCTCGCGGTTGAACAACGCGGCGACCTCCTCGTGGCTGCGGGTGGCGCTGCGGAAGCCGGTGCCCGCGAGGATGCGCGAGCCCACGAGCAGGAAGTCGCCCTCGCCCTCGTTGACGTTCTGCGGGTCGACGACGCGGTAGCCGCGCTGCTCGAACCAGCGCATGAAGGCGGGGCCCTCGGGCTGGCGCTGCTCGTGCGTGAAGCTGGCGCCGTAGGCGATGCCGTCGATGACGAAGCCGCCGTTGGCCGTGTAGACCATGTCGGGCAGACCTTCGATCTGGTCGATCAGCTCGACGGTGTGGCCGAGGCCGACGTAGGTGTCGTAGAGGGTCTGCCACTGGCGCACCGCGAGGGAGGTGTCGGTGGGGACGGCCGGGTCCATCCAGGGGTTGATGCGGTAGGCGACCGTGAAGTGGTCGGGGCGGCACATCAGGTAGTGGCGGGGGCTCGCGGTGCGGGCCTCCGGCGTCTGATGCGTGGTCTCTTCGAGCGTGGGCGTCGACATACGTTCTCCTACAGGGTGAAGTGCGAGAGGCGGATGGCGGACCAGCGTGCTGTCCTGAGGCCCCGACCGGGGCACGCCGCTCCCAGTGTCGCACGCACGATCCGACGGATGCCGCGCATCCGGCTCGCGTTTCATGCGTGTGGTGCGGGTTGACGCACGAATCTGCCGTAGGCTCGTCGATCATGGACGCCCTGGACCACCGCATCATCGACCTCCTCAAGATCAACTCCCGCAGCGGCTACGGCGACATCGGGCAGGTCGTCGGCCTCTCGGCCTCGGCGGTGAAGCGGCGCATCGACCGGCTCGTGGCCGACAACGTGATCACGGGCTTCACGATCCAGCTCAACCCGGCGCTCGACGGCACGGTCACCGAGGCGTACGTCGAGCTGTTCTGCCGGGGCACGGTGGCGCCGGCCGAGCTGAAGCGCATCCTCGCAGGGGTGCCCGAGGTGGTCGACGCCGGCACCGTGACGGGCAGCGCCGACGCGATCGTGCACATCCGCTCGCGCGACATCCCCAGCCTCGAGGATGCTCTCGAACGGGTGCGCATCGCCCCGAACGTCGACCACACGCGCAGTGCCATCGTGCTCTCGAACCTGATCAGGCGGTGAGCGGATGCCCGCCGCGACCCCGCCCGTCTTCTCGCTGACCATCGACCACGGCGTCTCGACGCCTCCGTTCGAGCAGCTGCGCACGGGCATCCGTGACGCCATCGTCTCGGGGTCGCTCGCCGCGGGAGCCCGGCTGCCGACCGTGCGCACCCTCGCCGCCTCGACCGGGGTCGCGGTGAACACCGTGGCGCGGGCGTACCGGGAGCTCGAGGCGGATGCGTTGATCGAGACCCGGGGGCGGCTCGGCTCGTTCGTGGCGGCCACGGGGTCGCCCGTCGAGCGGGAGATGCAGACGGCGGCGCGGGCCTACGCCGACCGCGCGGCGGCCCTCGGGGTGGCGCCCGCGGAGGCGGCGGCGCTCGTGGCAGCCGCCCTCGGCCTTCGCCCCTGACCGGCACCTTCATTCCGCGGACAACGCCAGATCTGGGCGAACAGCGGGCCGCCGCCTACGGCCGCGGGCCGCGGCTAGAGGAGGCCGTCGAGGAGCGGGGTGGGGTTGCCGAAGCGGTGGGCCGTCGCCGAGACCGCCTGCTCGCGCAGGAACGGGAGCAGCTCGAGGCGGCCGGCCCGGGTGACCTCGCCCGCGTGCACCGCCAGCTCGGGCGAGCCGTCGAGGGCCACGGCGAGCGCCCCGGCATCTCCGCCGATGAGCCGGATGCGCGGCACCTCCCCCACGAACTGCGGCGCCCGCTTGATCCACGCGGCGTCCTTCTCGATCACGACCTTGACGCCCCGCTCCTTCAGCAGCACCCGGAGCGGCCGCGGCAGCTTGCTCGCCGAGCTCACCGACACCCTCGCCCCGGCGAGGGTGGCTGCGGCCAGAACGCGCACGAGCTCGTGCAGCGGCCGCCCCTCCGACAGCCGGATGGCGACCGGCACCGGTCGGTAGCGCAGCACGTTGCGCTCGATCCCGAGCGCCGACGGGTCGCTCGGCGCGAAGAAGGACGTGATGGCGGCCTGGTCGCTCTTGGCCCCGCGGCGGGCGAAGTCGAAGTCGGCCCAGTCGAGACCGGCGGTCGCCGACTCCAGCAGCTGCACGACCGACGGCACGAGACCCGCCAGGTTCGGGCCCTCACCGGGCTCGCCCGGCTCGGTGCGCCAGTCGCCGAGGTGCACGAGGTAGTTCGGCCCGCCGGCCTTGGCGCCCGCACCCACCGACGACTTCTTCCAGCCACCGAAGGGCTGTCGCCGCACGATCGCGCCCGTGATGCCGCGGTTGACGTAGAGGTTGCCCGCCTCGACCTTCGCGAGCCACTGCCGGATCTCGTCGGAGTCGAGCGAGTGCAGCCCAGCGGTAAGCCCGTAGGGAACAGAGTTCTGCAGCTCGATCGCCTGCTCGAGGCTCGTGGCGTGCAGGATGCCGAGCACGGGCCCGAAGTACTCGGTGAGGTGGAAGTCGGAGTTCGGCAGCACGCCCTCGCGCACGCCGGGCGACCAGAGCCGCCCGCTGCCGTCGAGCTGCTTCGGCTCGACGAGCCAGCGCTCGCCCGGCCCGAGGGTCGTCAGCGCCTCGGCGAGCTTGCCGCTCGCCGGCTCGATCAGCGGGCCCATCCGGCTCTCGGGGTCGGTGGGCCAGCCCACCTTCAACGAGGTGACGGCGTCGACGAGCTGGCGCCGGAAGCGCTCCGAACGCGCCACCGAGCCGACCAGAATGACGAGGCTCGCGGCCGAGCACTTCTGACCCGCGTGCCCGAAGGCGCTCGACACGAGGTCGGCGACGGCGAGGTCGAGGTCGGCGCTCGGGGACACGACGATCGCGTTCTTGCCGCTCGTCTCCGCGAGCAGCGGGAGGGTCGGCCGCCACGAGCGGAACAGGGCCGCCGTGTCGTACGAGCCGGTGAGGATGAGCCGGTCGACCCGCTCGTCCGACATCAGCTGCTTCCCGAGGTCGCCCTCGTCGACGTCGACCAGCGTGAGGAGTTCGCGCGGGATGCCCGACTCCCAGAGCGCCTCGACCATGACCGCCGCCGAGCGACGAGCCTGCGGAGCGGGTTTGATGATCACGGCGCTTCCGGCGGCGAGCGCCGCGAGCACCCCACCGGCCGGGATGGCGACCGGGAAGTTCCACGGCGGCACCACCACCGTGAGGCGCGAGGGCACGAACACCGCGCCGTCGACCGTGTCGAGCTCGAGAGCGGTGTGGGCGTAGTAGCGGGCGAAGTCGATCGCCTCGCTGACCTCAGGGTCGGCCTGGTCGATGGTCTTGCCCGTCTCCGCAGCCATCACCTCGATCAGCCGGTCGCGGTTCGCCTCGAGCGCGTAGCCGGCCCGGCGGATGTACCCGGCGCGCTCGGCGGCACTCCTGGCTCCCCACCGCTCCCCGGCGGCGACCGCGGCCGTGACGATCCCGTCGAGCTGCACCTCGTCGTCGACCCGCGCGGACTCGATCGTCTCGGCCCCGAGCGTCGACCCCGCCACCCGCGCGAGGATCCGCGCCCCCCACACCCGGTTGGCGGCCAGCGATGTGTCGGTGTCGGGCGTGTTCCGGAACTCGGCCGCCGCCGGCTCCAGATCGCCCGTCATCCGATCCTGCGTCCGCCGCGCCCCCAGCGGCGCACCCGCCCCACCGCCCACTGCTCCGAGAGCCCCCGGAGCCCCCGGCCCACTGACCTCGAACTCCGAATCGCCGGCGCCCGACGCAGCCCGACCGGTCGAACCGGTGGAGGCGGAGGCTGACTCCGCCACTCCGGCCGGTGAGCGTTCGCCCACCGGTCCGTCCGCCGCGACCGCGGCCGAGGCGCTCGAGCCCCCACCCGCGATCTCCGCGGCCGGCTCCGACGCATCCTCGCCGCCCTCGTCGTCCAGAACGATCGCCGCGGTCTCCGCCCGCAGCTCGGCGAGCGACACCTGCCGTGCCTGCTCGGCCTCCAGCTCCGCCAGCGCCACGCGAAGCGCCTCCCGGGCCTCCCGCTCCAGCTCCGACAGCTCCGCTTCCCCGACCACGGCGCCCGCATCGACTTCGTCCACCGGCGACTCAGCACAAGCACCGTCGCCCGCCACCGGCGACTCAGCAGAAACACCGTCGCCCGCCACCGGCGACTGCACCCCATCGACGTCAGCAACCGACAGCAGCGCCGCGTCCTCCTCGGCCAGCGGTGGGCGCTCCGCATCGGCGTCACCCGCCGGGTCCGAGAACGGCGCCGCGTCAGCGGCAGCGGCGGAACCCAGTTCCGCCTCGAGGTCGGCGAGCGACGCGAGGAAGCGGTCGCGCTCCTTGTCGAAAGCCGACGGGGTGGAGGCCAGCTCGAACAGCGACGACATGAAGTTCGCGTCCGACGCGTTCTCCTCCAGCCGGCGCACCAGGTAGCCGATGGCGACGTCGAACTCCTTCGGCGCGACGACCGGCGTGTAGAGCAGCAGTGAGCCGACCGTCTTGCGCACGGCCTCGGCCTGCCCGGTCGCCATGCCGAGGAGCATCTCGACGTCGACCGCCTCCGTCACCCCGCGCCGCTCAGCGAGCAGCCAGGCCCAGGCGAGGTCGAACAGGTTGTGCCCGGCGACCCCGATGCGCACCGCGTCGACGTGCTCGGGTCGCAGCGCCCAGTCGAGCACCCGCTTGTAGTTGGTGTCGGTCTGCTGCTTCGAGTCGTACGTGGCCTGGGGCCAGCCGTGCAGCACGGCGTCGACGTGCTCCATCGCGAGGTTCGCGCCCTTCACGACGCGCACCTTGATCGGTGCTCCGCCGCGGCTGCGACGTTCGGCGGACCACTCGTGCAGGCGCTGGAGCGCCGGCAGCGCATCCGGCAGATAGGCCTGCAGCACGATGCCGGCCTCGAGGTCGAGGAAGTCGGGCTCGTCGAGGATGCGCTGGAAGACCGCGATCGTCAGGTCGAGATCGCGGTACTCCTCCATGTCGAGGTTGATGAAGGTGCGATCCAGATGCTCGCCCGGCGCCTCGAGCCCGAGCGGGCTCTTCTTCGCCGCGATGCGGTAGAGCGGGATGAGCGTCTGCGCCACCCGCTCGACCGTCTCGTCGAAGGCCCACATGGACAGCTGGGCCGCGACCGAGGAGACCTTCACCGAGACGTAGTCGACGTCGGGCCGCTGCAGCAGCTTCTTCGTGCCGTTCAACCGGTTCTCGGCCTCACGGTCACCCAGCACGGCCTCGCCGAGGAGGTTGATGTTGAGGCGCACGGCACCGTCGCCGGCCTCGCGCAGCTTGGCGACGGCGGGCCCGAACTTGGAGGGCCGGGAGTCGACGATCAGGTGACCGACCATGGCCCGCAGCACGCGCCGGGCCAGCGGCACCACCGCCTGCGGCAGCACCTCGCCGACGGCACCGCCCGTGACGACCGCCGCCCGGAGCGCGGGCGGGAGGAAGTGCGGCACCCGCTCCGCCAGCCGCTTCAGGTTCTTCGCGGCGACCGCGAGGTCTTCGGGCCGCGCCACACCGTCGACGAAGCCCACGGTGAAGCCCAGCCCGTCGGGGTCTTTCAGCACCCCGGCCAGCCGCGCCGCCGCCGGATCCACCGGCGCCCCCGCGCTCTCGTCGACCCACCGCCGCGCCAACGCCACCGCCGCCTCGGCGAGCGGCACCGACGAGTCGACGACCGATGCATCGACGGCCGCCGCATCGCCAGCCACCGCGGCGACGACCCCGGCGTCACCCCCCGCCTCACCCGCACCGTCGACCCGCAGGGCACCCGCCGCCGTCCCGTCGTCCGAAGGCTCGCCCGAAGCAGGCTGGGACGGGTGGGAGTGCAGCTCGGTCATGCTCCGAGGATAGATCGGGTGCACCGCCGTTAGGCTCAGGGCATGCCCGCTGTGCAGAACTTCGACGTCGTGGTCGTCGGTGGAGGACACAACGGCCTCGTGGCCGCCGCCTATCTCGCCCGAGCCAGCCGCTCCGTCTGCGTGCTCGAGAAGAACTACGTGCTCGGCGGCGCCGCCGTCTCGGCGTATGCCTTCGACGGCATGGAGGCCCGCCTGAGCCGCTACTCCTACCTCGTCAGCCTCCTCCCCAGCTCCATCATCGACGACCTCGGGCTCGACCTCGAGCTGGTGCGCCGCCGCTACTCCTCCTACACTCCCGAACCCGGATCCGACCGCGGCCTCCTCATCGACAACCATGACCCGGCGGCCACCCGAGCATCCTTCGCCGACATCGGAGCCGGGCACGACGCCGACGCATTCGACGCCCTGACCGCCGACCTCGCCCGGGTCGCCGCGGCCGTCTGGCCCACGATGACCGGCCCGCTGCCCACCGAGTCCGAGGTGCGACGGATGCTCGGGGACGACGCCCTGTGGATGGAGCTGTTCGAGCATCCACTCGGCCGCACCCTGCGCGACCGCTTCGAGAACGACCTGGTGCGCGGCGTGGTCGCGACCGACGGCCTGATCGGCACCTTCGCCTCGCTCGACGACCCGTCGCTGCAGCAGAACATCTGCTTCCTCTATCACGTGATCGGCGGCGGCACCGGGGACTGGGACGTGCCCGTCGGGGGCATGGGGGCCGTGACCGGCGAGCTCGAGCGGGTGGCGCGCGAGGCGGGCGTCGAGTTCCGCACGGGCGCCGAGGTGCTGGCCGTGTCACCCACCGGCACGGTCACGTACCGCGCCGGAAGCGTGGACGACCGTGAGGTGCACGGCGACCACGTCCTCGCCAACGTGGCCCCCTCCGTGCTCGCCCGCCTCCTCCCCGGCGACGAGACCGTGCAGACCGGGCCGAGCGAGCCCAGCGCAGAACCCGAAGGCGCCCAGACCAAGGTCAACCTCCTCCTCCGCCGCCTCCCCCGCCTGCGCGACGACGCGATCGCCCCCGAGGCGGCCTTCGGCGGCACCTTCCACATCAACGAGCTCGCGTCCCAGCTCGAGCAGGCGGTGCGCGACGCCGAGGCCGGACGCGTTCCGAGCCCCGTGCCCGCCGAGATCTACTGCCACTCGCTCACCGACCCAAGCATCCTGTCGCCCGAGCTCCAGGAGCAGGGCGCGCAGACCCTGACCGTCTTCGCCCTGCACACCCCGCATCGCCTCGCCGCCTCCCGCGCCGAGCTGCAGGCCGCCGTGCTCGCCTCGCTGAACAGCGTGCTCGCCGAACCGATCGAGCCCCTGCTGCTCACCGACGCGGCCGGCCGCCCCTGCATCGAGACGAAGACCACGGCCGACCTCGAGCAGGCGCTCGGCCTGCCCGGCGGGCACATCTTCCACGGCCCGCTGAGCTGGCCCTTCCTGTCCGACGACGCCCCGCGCAGCACCCCCGCCGAACGCTGGGGCGTCGCGACCGGGCACGCGCGCATCCTGCTCTGCGGCGCCGGCTCGCGTCGCGGCGGCGGCGTCTCGGGCCTCGGCGGCCACAGCGCGGCGATGGCCGTGCTCGAAGCCACCGCCTGACCCCGCCCGACACCGGCCGCCACCTCCGACAAAGAGCCCCACTCCCCGTGACCACCGACCCGAAGCAGATTCCGGATGCCCGCCCCCTTCGATCGCCCCACCACCCACCATCTCCCCGCGCTCCGCCACCTCACGGTGACCGCCGTCACCCGCATCACCCCTGTCTTCGCGCGCGTCACCCTCACCGGCCCCGACCTGGACGCGTTCCCCACCACCGGCCCCGACGACCACGTCAAGGTCTTCTTCCCCCACCCCGAGACCGGCGACATCACGGTGCCGAGCCCGCGCCTCCCCGGCGCCGACCTCGAGACCCCACGCGCGGAGGTCCTCGCCCGCGACTACACCCCGCGCGCCTTCCGCCCCGCCACCGAGGCCCGCCCGGCAACCGCCGACCACCCCGCCACGGAGGCCTGCCCCGCCGAACTCTACCTCGACATCCTCCTCCACGGCACCGGCGTCGCCTCCACCTGGGCCGCCTCCGCCCGCCCCGGCGACCGCCTCGTGGTCGGCGGCCCCCGTGTCTCGAAGGCCCTCCCCGCCGACACCGGATCGGTGCTCCTCCTCGGCGACGAGTCCGCCCTCCCCGCGATCGCCCGCTGGCTCGAACAGCTGCCCGAGGGCACGCCGATCACCGCCCTGCTCGAGGTCACCGACGCCCGAGCCCGCTCCTACTTCCCCGACGAGCTCCGGATGCGCGCCGACATCCTCTGGCTCCTCGGAGAGCACGGCGCCGGCCAGCTCCTCGCGGCACTCCGCGGCCTCGGCCCCCTCGACGCGCACACCTTCGTCTTCGGCGCGGGCGAGGCCGCCGCCCTCGTCCCCCTCCGCCAGCACCTCCGCAAGGACCTCGCCCTCCCGGCCGCCCAGGTCGCCCTCAACGGCTACTGGAAGACCGACGCCTGACTCAGCTCCAGTCGCTGCGCGCCGGCACCTTCGTCGACGGCAGCTGCGTGCCGTCGGCCCAGCCCGCGATCCACGACGGCATCCGCCCGTCCGACGGCGCCGCCCCCACCCCGGGGAGCCCCATCACCTCCGGCACCGTCACGATCCCCCCGGCCCGCTTCAGCAGCCGCGCCCGGATGAACGCCCGCGCGTACACCTCCCCCTTCACCACGAACCGCTGCTCGACGTAGAGCGAGCGCTCGTCGAACCCGAGCATCCGGGTCTCGACCTCGAAGCGCTGCCACAGCTCGAGCGACCGCCGGAAGCTCATCGTCTCCGCCACCACCACCGGGTACCACCCGCGTCGCTGCAGCTCGGGCCACAGCCCGCTGCGGGTGAGCAGGTCGAGCCGGGCGATGTCGAGCAGCGAGAAGTAGACCCCGTTGTTCATGTGCCGCAGCACGTCGAGGTCGGTCGGCAGCACGCGGAACGGCCGGCTCCCGACGTCCCAGATGCCGAGCGGGGAGCGCAGGCGCGCGCTGAGCATGCCGACCAGGGTCCGGAAGAAGAAGTGCACGCAGCGATCGTAGACATCCTGCGGCAGACCAGACCGACCGCTGTGAACACCTACAAAAAGAGAGGGCGCCGAGGGCCCGGTCGTCCAGCCCCGACGACTAAAATCAGCGGATGCCCGTGCCGAAGATCATCCTCTACTACGTCTTCGCGCCCGTGCCCGACCCCGACGCCGTGCGGCTGTGGCAGCGCGACCTGGCCGAGTCGCTCGGGCTGCGGGGGCGCATCCTGATCTCGGCCGACGGCATCAACGGAACGCTCGGCGGCGAGCTCGACGCGGTGAAGCGCTATGTGCGGAAGACCCGGGAGTTCGCGCCGTTCGCAGGCCTCGACGTGAAGTGGAGCGAGGGCACCGGGCTCGAGGAGGGGCCGGCCTCGAAGCACACGGTGTACCGGGCGAGCATCGACTTCCCGCGGCTGAGCGTGAAGGTGCGCAACGAGATCGTCAGCTTCGGCGCCCCGGGCGAGCTGACGGTCGACGCGGGCGGCGTCGTGGGCGGCGGCACCCGTCTCGCACCCGAGGCGCTGCACGAGCTGGTCGAGGCCAAGCGCGCCGCGGGCGAGGAGGTCGTGTTCTTCGACGGCCGCAACGCCTTCGAGGCCGCGATCGGCCGCTTCGAGGGAGCGGTCGTGCCCGACGTGGCGACCACCCGCGACTTCGTCGCCGAGCTCGACAGCGGCAAGTACGACCACCTCAAGGACAAGCCGGTCGTCACGTACTGCACCGGCGGCATCCGCTGCGAGGTGCTCTCGGCGCTGATGACCGCGCGCGGCTTCGGCGAGGTCTACCAGCTCGACGGCGGCATCGTGCGCTACGCCGAGGCCTTCGCCGACCGGGGCCTGTGGAAGGGCGCCCTCTACGTCTTCGACGGCCGCGGCTCGCTCGGCTTCGGCCGCGACCCGGCCCCGATCGCTCGCTGCACCGTCTGCGACGCCCCCACCTCGACCCTGCGCAACTGCGCCGACCCCTCCTGCCGCGAGCAGCTCGTCGCCTGCGCCGCCCACCCTCCGCTGCACTGCGCCGCCCACGCCCCGACCCCCGCCTGAGATCGCCGGATGCGCTGGCCGCCGCAGAAGTGTACGGTGTCCACATGACTGCCACCGTGACCCCGATCCTGGTCGGCACCCTGCTCGCCGGCGACGAGCGGATGCCCATGTACGTGCACCTCGTCGACCACCCCCTCGGGCGGGTGCTCGTCGACACCGGCCTGACCGAGCTGCACCCCGCGGTCGCCGACATGGATCCGCAGTTGCAACCCCTCTCGGACGAGCGCCTCGACCTCGCGAGCGTCACCGCGGTGGTCAACACCCACCTGCACTTCGACCACTGCGGCGGGAACCACCTCTTCGCCGGCACGCCGGTGCACGTGCAGCGCCGGGAGCTCGAGGACGCCCGCGCGCTCGACGACTACACGATCCGGGAGTGGGTGGAGGCACCCGGAGTGGACTACACCGAGGTCGACGGCGAACTCGAGCTCCTGCCCGGGGTGCGGCTGCTGCCCGCGCCCGGCCACACGGCGGGCTCGCAGATCGTCACCGTCGAGACCGACCGGGGCCTCGTCGTGATCGCGGGCGACACCGCCGTCTGGGGCGGTGAGCTCGACGAGCCGACCACCGAGGGCCAGCGGCTCATCCTCGCGCTCGACCCGCACGAGGTCTGGCTCAGCCACGCCGACGAGCCCTGGGTGCCGCGGCCGAGCTGAGCGGCCCGGCATCCGACCCGACACGAGCGCCGACCCGGCACGAGCCACGACCCGAGCCGTATGCTCGCACCATGACCGACCCGCAGCGCACCACCGCCGCCGGCAGCGCCGACGCCTACGACCCCGCCGTCGCCCACCCCAGCCACGAGCTCGTGCACGACCGCGCCGACGCCCTGCTCGCGCTGCACCACGCGCCCGAGATCCTCACCGTGGTCAACGTCTGGGACGTCGCGAGCGCGAGCGTGCTCGCCGACCTGCCCCAGACGAAGGCGCTGGCCACGGCCAGCCACGCGATCGCCGCCTCGTACGGCTACGAGGACGGCGAGCGCATCCCCGTCGACCTGATGATCGAGGCCGTCGGCCGCATCGCGCTGTCGACGTCGCTGCCCGTGAGCGCCGACCTCGAGGCCGGCTACGGCGACCCGGGCGAGACCGTGCGGCGCGCGATCGGCGTGGGCGTGGTCGGCGCGAACCTCGAGGACGCCATGCGCCCGCACATCGAGTCGGTCGAGAACGTCGCCGAGGTGGTCAAGGCGGCCGAGGCCGAGGGCGTGCGCTTCGTGCTCAATGCGAGAACGGATGCTCTGCTGCTGCGTGGCGACCGACCGCTCGACGACGCGGTGGCCGACGCCATCGAGCGCGGGCGGGCGTACCTCGACGCGGGCGCCGCCTGCGTGTTCGTGCCCGGCCTGATCGACGAGGAGCTGGCCGCCCGGCTCGTGGAGGGCATCGGCGAGCGCCGCGTGAGCGTGATCGGTGTGCCCGGGTCGCTCTCGCCGAAGCGCTACGAGGAGCTCGGCATCGCCCGCATCTCGTACGGGCCGTGGCCGCAGCGGGTGGCCCTGACCGCCCTCCAGCAGTCGGCCCTCGAGCTCTACGCGGGCGGCCAGCTGCCGCCGGGCACGCAGCTGCTCACCTGAGCCGCCGCGCCGCCGCGCCGCCCGCCCCCCGCGCCGCCGGTCAGCGACCGCGCCGCGCCGCCCGGGCCTCGCGCCGTTCGAGCGCCCGACGGTGCGAGAACCGCCGCGCATCCGTGCCCGACAGCGCCAGCAGCACCAGCACGTCGAACGACAGCCCCACCAGGTTCGTCTGCAGCGTGATCTGCGGCCCCCCGCCGAAGAAGTCGACCGCGGTGATCAGGATGGCGGTGGTGCCGAGCCCCATCGCCGTGAACCGCGCCCAGTTGTGCCCGTGGAAGATCAGGAACGCCAGCACCGAGTACAGCGCGCTGATCACGAGCGCGAGCGCCACGAACACGGCCGCCACGAGCGACGACAGATACGCGGAGTCGGCGGGCGTCAGCGCCCCGGTCAGGGTGCGGAAGTCGAGCTGCCCGTCGCCGATCGAGAACGCCACGACGATCACCGCGATCAGCGCCGCGACCACCCGCGCCGCCATCAGCAGCACCCCGAGGTAGATCGAGGCCGGCCGCCCGGTGCCGGCGATGGGCGACTCCGAGAAGACGGCCGCGGGGCTCGGCGCCACCGGCTTCTCGGCGTGCGGCAGCCCGTCGGCCGCGGCCTCGTCGGAGCTCGGCAGCGGAACCACGGTCAGGTCGACGACGGGCAGGTCGCCGTCGGTGACGATGGCGTCGCCGCCGCCGTTGATGTGGTGGTAGCCGGTGGAGAAGTTGCGGATGAGCTCGACCGACGCATCCGGATTGCCGTCGACCAGCGTCGAGACGATGTGGTCGCGCTCCTTGTCGGTCTCCTTGTCGATGCGGTGGGTCACCTGCAACGTGAAGAAGGAGATGCCGATGCTGCGGTCGTAGGTGCCGGCCGCGAGCCAGTCGGCCTCGTGCCCGCCGGGCAGCAGCCAGCCCGCGGGGCAGCGCCAGAACCGCACGTGGTGCCGCTTCGAGGGGGTGCCCTCGACCTCCTGCTGGTAGGTGAAGGCCTGCACCGTGCCGAAGAGGTAGAGCCGTGAGACGGGCGCGCCCGGGTAGCTGCGGTTCAGCAGCGTGCCGCGCACGGTGCGGAGCGCCGAGGTGAGCCCCATGTCGTCGGCCCGGTGCCAGCCGGCCCGGATCATCGCCTCGTGGATCTGCTCCTCGCTGCCCCGAAGCGCCACGTTGACCGGGTCGCCGAGCAGCCCCTCACGCGTGCGGGCCCGCCCGATGAAGTAGTCGGGCACGTAGAACAGGGTCAGGATGCTGTGCACCCGCGGGAGCAGTAGGTACGCCACGACCACCCAGAACACCAGCAGGAACCACAGCTGCTGCCAGCCCCGGGCGAACGACTCGGTCACCACCAGGAAGGCGAGCCAGCCGATCGAGACGGTGCCGAAGAAGAAGAACACGCTGTCGACGACGAGTCCGACGGAGGCGCGCAGGGTACGGCGACGGATGTGCTCGGCGAGCGAGGAGTCCTCGAGCTCGCGCTCAGCCGCGTCGGCGTCCCGTGGAGCCATCCACAGCATCCTTTCGTCTCTGGGATTCTCTCAGATTCCCGGGATTCCTGTGACAAGCCGCGACCGCCACCCTAGGCTGGATGAGCGGTGGCGGCCGCGCGTTCCCCTTCCGGACACCGACAGGACAGGCATCCATGCCCACCGGCGTACCCATCGAATTCTCAGGCCTCACGAAGCGGTTCGGCTCGGTGGCTGCGGTCTCCGACCTCACCTTCACCGTCGAACCCGGGCAGGTCACCGGCTTCCTCGGGCCGAACGGCGCGGGCAAGACCACCACGCTGCGCATGCTGCTCGGCCTCGTGCAGCCCAGCGCGGGCAGCGCGAGCTTCGGGGGCACCGCCTACGCCAAGCTCGATTCGCCCCTGTCGACCGTGGGCGCGTCGCTGGAGGCCGCGAGCTTCCATCCCGGCCGCTCGGCCCGCAATCACCTCGCGGTGTACGCGCAGGCCGCCGGCCTGCCGAAGACGGCTCCGGATGCGGCGCTCGAGAAGGTGGGCCTCGCCGGCTATGCGAACCGCCGGGTGGGCGGCTACTCCCTCGGCATGCGCCAGCGCCTCGGCCTCGCCTTCGCCCTGCTCGGCGACCCGGGCGTGCTGGTGCTCGACGAGCCGATCAACGGCCTCGACCCCGAGGGCATCAAGTGGATCCGGCTGCTCCTGCGCGCCATGGCCGCCGAGGGCCGCACTGTGCTGATCAGCTCGCACCTGCTCAGCGAGGTGCAGCAGACCGTCGACGAGGTCGTCATCATCTCGCACGGCACCCTGGTGCACCGCGGCGAGCTGTCGACCCTCGACACCTCCGACACGAAGCAGGTGCAGGTGAACGCCGCCGACCGCGACCGACTGGCCGAGATCCTCCGCGAGGCGGGCTACACCGTCTCGAACCTGCGCTCGGGGGTGCTCGTCGACAACGCCGAGGCCGGCGAGATCGGGCGGCTGGCGTTCGACGCGGGCATCCCGCTGACCGGCTTGTCGCAGAAGCGCACGGGGCTCGAGGAGAGCTTCCTGACGCTCGTCGGAGAGGAGGGCTCGCTGTGAGCCTCGTGCACACGGTCCGCTCCGAGACCACCAAGATCACCAGCACGCGCCTGTGGTGGGTGCTGGCCCTCATCATGGTCGGCTACGTCGGCCTCTGCGCCGGCGGGCTCGGCGCGATCTTCGGCGGCCTCGGCACCAACACGACCGGGCCGGTGCTGCCCGATGCGCAGATCCCGCTGCTCATCTACAGCTTCGCCACCTCGGTCGGCTACGTCTTCCCGGTGCTGTTCGGCGCCCTGGCGGTCACGAGCGAGTTCCGCTTCCAGTCGCTCACCCCCACCTTCCTCGCGATCCCGCGCCGCGGCGTGGTGCTCACGGGCAAGCTGATCACGCTCTTCCTCGCGGGCGCCGGCTTCGGCGTGCTCGCGCTGATCGCCTCCATGGGCGCGGGGGCGGCCGTGCTCGCGGGCTTCGGCATCGATCCGCTGCTCGGCGACCCCGACACCTGGGCCTTCGTCGGCCGCTCGCTGCTGGCGATGGCGCTCTGGGCCGCGATCGGCGTCGGTCTCGGCACCCTCGTGCCGAGCCAGGTCGCCGCGATCGTGATCGTGCTGGCCTTCACCCAGTTCGTCGAGCCGCTGCTGCGCCTGGGCTCCACCATCACCGACTGGTCGGCGCAGATCGGCCAGTTCCTGCCCGGGTCGGCGAGCGACGCGCTGGTGGGGTCGAGCATCTACACCGCGATGTCGGGCACCACGTCGGTGGCACTGGAGTGGTGGCAGGGCGGGCTCGTGCTCGCCGCCATCGCCGCGGTCGCCACCCTGATCGGCTCCGCCACGAGCTGGCGGCGCGACGTCTCCTGACCCTGCGGCATCCGTCGCTCCGACCGTCCCTACCGCTCCGATTCGAGGAGGAATCATGTCCCGTGCCTACCTGGTGACCGAGAAGGGTGCGGCGGCCGAGCTGGTCGACCGCGACCTGAGCGAGATCTTCGGCGACGACGAGAGCGGCGCCGGCACCGTCGACCTCGACGTGCTCGCCACGAGCATCAACTACAAGGACGGCATGGCGCTGACCGGCAGGCCCGGCATCGTGCGCCGCTACCCCCTCGTGCCGGGCATCGACGTGGTCGGGCGGGTCACGGCGTCCCGCGCATCCGCCTTCTCGGTCGGAGACGTGGTGCTGCTGAACGGCGACGGTCTCGGCGAGACGCGGCACGGCGGGCTGGCCGAGCACGCGCGGGTGCGGGCGGATGCTCTGCTGCCCCTGCCCGCCGGCCTCACCCCCGAGCAGGCCGCCGCCGTCGGCACCGCCGGTTTCACGAGCATGCTCGCCGTGCTGGCGCTGGCCGACGCGGGCGTGCAGCCGGGCGACGGCGAGGTGCTCGTGACGGGCGCCGCCGGCGGGGTGGGATCGATCGCGATCGCGCTGCTTGCGGGCCGCGGCTACACGGTGGTCGCCTCCAGCGGCCGCGCCGAGGCGGAGGGCGACTACCTCCGCCGGCTCGGGGCGTCCCGCGTGATCGACCGCTCCGCGCTCTCGGAGGAGGGCGGGCCGCTGCAGAAGGCCACCTGGGCGGGCGCCGTCGACAGCGTCGGCAGCCACACCCTGGCGAACGTGCTCGCGCAGACGCGCTACGGCGGCACGGTGGTGGCGTGCGGGCTGGCGCAGGGCTCGGAGCTGCCGACGACGGTGCTGCCGTTCATCCTGCGCTCGGTCACGCTCACCGGCGCCAACTCGGTCGAGGCCCCGCGGGCGCTGCGGGAGCGCGCCTGGGCCGCCCTCGCCGGGGAGCTCGACCTCGCGCTGCTCGACTCGCTCACGACCAGTGTCGCGTTCGAGGACGTGCCGGAGGTGGCCGAGCGCATCCTCGCCGGCGAGGTGCGGGGGCGCACCGTGGTGACCGTCGGCAGCTGACCACGGGGTCGGGCTCGGATTCCGGCGACGCCGGCCGCTGCTACTGGATGACCTCGGTGCCCTCCAGCGGGGGCAGCCGCAGCGCGCGCAGCAGCTGGATCGAGTGCGACGTCGTGACGATGATGCGCGAGAACTCCTGGCCCTCGAGGTCGATGACCACCGAGGTGCGGGTGCCCTTGACGAGCAGGAAGTCCTTGCCGTCGTGGAACTTCCAGGTGCCCACCGCGAGCGTCAGCGGCACGGCGGCCCCGGGCGCCCGGATGCCGCGCACCCACACCCACGGGTCGTCGGTGAGCGCGGCCGAGCGGATGCTGTCGAGGGGCACCACGATGTCGGTGCGGCGGAACGACAGCACCTTCTCGGCTCGCGTGAGACGGATCTCGAGACGATCGGTGTGGACGAAGAGAACGGCCATGCCTCTATCCTGCCGTGGGCGACCCGGCGAGCGGGAGGCTCCGGCCCGAGTATGCGGTAACGATTCGAGGGATCGGCGGGACCGTGGGCGACACCGGCATCAGGTTCAGCGTCATCGTCGGCATCAGGCGGGCGTCGCGGCGGCGGCCGCGCGGGCGGCGGCGGGCAGGGCATCCACGATGCGGCCGATGGCCGTGTCGTCGTGGGCCGCCGAGACGAACCACGCCTCGTAGACCGAGGGCGGCAGCGAGACGCCCGCGTCGAGCATGCTGTGGAAGAAGGGCGCGTAGCGGAAGGCCTCCTGGCGCTGCACGTCGGCGTAGTCGCGGGGGGCGACGTCGGAGCCGAAGGTGAAGCTGAACAGGCTGCCCGCCCGCTGCAGGCTGTGCGCGACGCCGGCCTCGGTGAACGCGGCCGAGACGGCGTCGGAGATGATCAGCGACGCCGCGTCGAGCTTTTCGTAGACGGCCGCGTCGGCCAGGCGCAGGGTGCTGAGCCCCGCGGCCACCGCGATCGGGTTCCCCGAGAGGGTGCCCGCCTGGTAGACGGGGCCGAGGGGCGCCAGGTGGTCCATCACGTCGGCCCGGCCGCCCAGGGCGGCGAGGGGCATGCCGCCGCCGACGACCTTGCCGAAGGTGACGAGGTCGGGGGTGTACGGATGCACGACCACACCATCGGGGGCGGGAGCGTTCTCGAGCCCCCACCAGCCGGCGGAACCGACCCGGAACCCGGTGAGCACCTCGTCGACGATCAGCAGCGCGCCGTGGTCGTGGGCGAGGCCGGCGAGCGCCGCGTTGAACCCCGGAGCCGGCGGCACGACGCCCATGTTGGCCGGAGCGGCCTCGACGATGATCGCGGCGATCTGCTGACCGAACTCCTCGAAGGCGGTGCGCACGGCGTCGAGGTCGTTGTACGGCAGCACGATCGTGAGCGCGGCGGTGGCCGCCGGCACGCCCGCGGAGGCGGGGAGCGCCAGGGTGGCGAGACCCGAGCCGGCCTCGGCCAGCAGCGGATCGGAGTGGCCGTGGTAGTGGCCGGCGAACTTGATCAGCACGTCGCGTCCGGTGAAGCCGCGGGCGAGGCGGATGGCCGTCATGGTGGCCTCCGTGCCGGTCGAGACGAGCCGCAGCTTCTCGATCGGGGCGACGCCACCGGCCGTGACGCGGGCCCGTACGAGCTCGGCGAGGTCGGTCTCGGGCGGGGTGGTGGCCCCGAACGAGAGACCGCGGGCCGCCGCATCCTGAACCGCCTTGACGACCTCGGGATGCGCGTGCCCGAGCACCGCGGGGCCCCAGGAGCAGACCAGGTCGACGTACTCGCGGCCCTCGGAGTCCGTGATGTACGGGCCCTGGGCCGAGACCATGAAGCGGGGCGTGCCGCCGACCGAGCGGAAGGCCCGGACGGGGGAGTTCACGCCGCCGGGGATGGAGCGCTGGGCGCGGGCGAACTCGCGGGCGTTGGCGCCCTGTTCGGGCGCTGCTGGGCTGACGCCCGCAGTCGTGGTGCCGCTCGCGTCGGTGCCGCTCGTGTCGGTGCCGCCCAGGTCGATCTCGCTCGTCATCACAGGCCCTTCAGGGTTCGGGCGACCTCGACCGCCCAGTAGGTGAGCACGGCCTCGGCGCCGGCTCGACGGATGCTCGTGAGCGACTCGAGGATCGCCCGCTCCCGGTCGATCCAGCCGTTGGCGGCCGCCGCCTCGATCATGGCGTACTCCCCCGACACCTGGTACGCCCAGACCGGCACGGGCACCGCGGCGGACACGTCGGCGACGAGGTCGAGGTAGCTGAGCGCCGGCTTCACCATGACGATGTCGGCGCCCTCCTCGACGTCGAGCACGGCTTCGCGGATGCCCTCGCGGCGGTTCGCGGGGTCGAGCTGGTAGGTCTTGCGGTCGCCGCGGAGCGTCGAGCCGACCGCCTCGCGGAACGGGCCGTAGAACGCCGAGGCGTACTTGGCGGCGTACGCGAGGATCGCGACGTCCTGGAAGCCCTCGCCGTCGAGGGCGTCGCGCACGGCGGCGACCTGGCCGTCCATCATGCCGGAGAGGCCGAGCAGGTGGCTGCCGGCGCGGGCCTGCTCGAGGGCCATGTCGCGGTAGCGCACGATGGTGGCGTCGTTGTCGACGGCTCCCCGCGCATCCAGCACCCCGCAGTGGCCGTGGTCGGTGAACTCGTCGAGGCAGAGGTCGGTCTGCACGACCAGGGCGTCGCCGGCCTCCTCGACCGCGATGCGGGTGGCGGCGTTCAGCACGCCGTCGGGGTCGGTGGCGGCGGTGCCCACCGCGTCCTTGTCGGCGTCGGCGGGGACGCCGAAGAGCATCACGCCGCCGAGCCCGACCTCGGCCGCCTCGGCGACCGCGCCGCGGAGGCTGTCGAAGGTGTGCTGCAGCACGCCGGGCATCGAGTTCAGCGGAACGGGGGCGTCGACGTCGTCGCGCACGAACAGCGGGAGCACGAGCTGGGCGGGGTCGATACGGGTCTCGGCGACCAGGCGCCGGAGCGCCGGAGTGCCGCGCAGCCGGCGCGGTCGGATCTCGGGGAAGGAGCCGGAGTTCATGACCTCCAGCTTAGATCGGCCTGCCTGGATCGATGCCGGGCTACTAGAACACATGTTCGAATGTGCGTAGGATCGAAGACATGAACATCGACTTCCAGACCTCGCTCTTCGACGACCTCGACGCCGACCCCGGGCTCGAGCCGCTGGGGGGCACGGTCGAGCGCACGATGCTCGGCGACGGCGCCTGGGTCGACCTCCGGCCGGGCTGGGTCACGAACTCCGACGCGCTGTTCGAGCGGCTCGCGGTCGACGTGCCGTGGCAGGCCGACAAGCGCGAGATGTACGACCGGGTGATCGACGTGCCGCGGCTCGTATCGCGCTTCGGCGTCGGCTCGCTCTATCCCGACCTGGTGCTGACGCGCGCGCAGGATGCTCTGAACGACCACTACGGGCGCCCTCCGGGCCAGGTGTTCGAGACCGCCGGGCTCTGCTTCTACCGCACGGGCGGCGACAGCGTGGCCTGGCACGGCGACCGGGTCGGCCGCACGATCGACCGCGACACCATGGTGGCCATCGTCTCGGTGGGAGCGGCGCGCACGCTTTCGGTGCGGGCGAAGCCGGTGAACGGCCGGGCGGTGGGCGAGACGCTGCGCTTCCCCGTGGGCCACGGCGACCTCATCGTCATGGGCGGCAGCTGCCAGCGCACGCACGAGCACGCCATCCTCAAGACGAAGCAGGCCGTCGGCCCCCGCATCAGCATCCAGTTCCGCCCCAACTGGCCCCGCTGACCCCCCCTCCCTCCCCCACCCACCCCTCGGGGTAGCGCAAAGGCCCCCTCGTGGAGCTGTAAAGGGCCATCTGCGCGACCCGGCGAGCCTCACGCCCCTCCACCCACCCCTCGCCACCCCTCGGGGTCGCGCAAAGGGCCCCTCGTGGGGACGGGAAGGGCCGTTTGCGCGACCCGGTCGGTGGGATGCGCGGGGCGTGGGGCGCGCGGGACGTGGGAGGCGCGCGACGGGGGGCGCGGGAGTCCGAGGTGCGCGGGACGCGGGCGCGGGTCAGTCGGCGTCGTCGTCGGCCGCGCGGCGCGACTTGGCGACCTCGATGACCGCGTTGATCAGCGACTCGGCCGAGCGGCCCTTCGCGATCACGTCGACCCGCAGCCCGTAGGCCCGGGCGTCCTCGGCCGTGCGCGGGCCGATGGCCGCCACGAGGGTCGACGACGGGATCGGCCCGAGCTGCAGCTGCACCTGCTCGGCCACCGAGCCGGAGGTCACGAAGATCGCGTCGATCGACCCTTCGGCCACGTCGGTGCGGATCTGCGGATCGACCGCGACGCCGACCGTGCGGTACGCCACGACCGACTCCACGGTGTGCCCGCGCGCGATCAGCCCCTCTGTGAGCACCGGCTTCGCGATGTCGCTGCGCAGCGTCAGCACCTTCAGCTCGGGCCCGAACTGCTCGAAGCGCTTGAGCTCGCGCAGCAGTCCGGCCGCCGAGTTGTCCTCCGGCGGAACCAGGTCGACCTTGTAGCCGGCCGCCGACAGTGCGGCGGCGGTGGTCTCGCCGACCGCGGCGATATGGGTCTCGGGCGGCACGACCGCCTGGTGCGCGGTGAGCACGTCGACGGTGGTCGCACTGGTCATGGTGAGCCAGTCGAAGCGGCCGTCAGCAAGCGCCTGCAGCGCCTGCTGCAGGGTCTCGTCGTCTTCGGTGGGCGCGAAGTTGATCATGGGGGCGACGATCGGCTTGGCCCCGACGGCACGCAGATCGGCCGCGACGCCGTGGCCCCAGGGGCCGCCGCGCGGAACGAGGATGCGCCAGCCGCCGAGCGGCCGCTGCGCCCAGGCCGTCATTCGGTGCCGCCCGGCCAGCGCGCGGCGGTGGTGGGGTCGGCTCCGCCGTCGGCCGCGGGGCCGACGGGTGCGAGCTCGGCCGCGCCGTCGTCGAGCAGCTGCCGCGCCACGGCCTCGCCGAGCAGCGACGCCACGTGGATGTCGTCTCCGAGCAGCCGCGCCGACCGCTCGCAGCCGAGCTCGACGGCCCCGTCGGCCTGGTAGACCGTGGCCGAGAGCATCAGCTCATCGCCCGAGACGGTGGCCGTGGCGCCGATCGGGGCGGCGCAGCCGGCCTCGAGGGCGGCCAGCACCGAGCGCTCGGCGAGCACGGCCGTGCGCGTCGGCGGGTGTTCGATGCTGAGCAACTCGGGAATGCTGTCTCCCTCTCGGGTCTCGATCGCGAGGGCACCCTGACCTGGCGCCGTCGGCCAGAGGTCGAGGGCGAAGATCTCGGATGCTGCGTCTAGCCTATCGAGCCTGGTGAGCCCCGCTGACGCCAGCACCACCGCGTCGAGGTCGCCGTCGCGCACCCGGCCGAGTCGCGTGTCCACGTTGCCGCGGATGTCGACCACGGTGAGGTCGGGCCGGAGCGCCCGCAGCTGGGCCACGCGGCGGGGCGATCCGGTGCCGACCCGGGCGCCCTCGGGCAGCTCGTCGAGCGTGAGGCCGTCGCGGGCGCAGAGCACGTCGCGCGGGTCCTCGCGCAGCGGGACGGCCCCGATCACGAGCCCCTCGTAGCGGGCGGTCGGCAGGTCTTTGAGAGAGTGCACGATCATGTCGCACTCACCCGCGACGAGCGCCTCGCGCAGGGCGCTGGCGAACACTCCGGTGCCGCCGAGCGACGACAGCGACTCCTTCGAGCGGTCGCCCTCCGAGGTGATGATGACCGTCTCGACCTCGACCCCGGTGGCCTCGATCAGCGCCGCGACGACGTGCCCGGTCTGGGCGCGCGCGAGCGCGCTCCCTCGCGTCGCGACCCGAAGCTTCCTGTTCACGATGACTGCTGTTCCTTCATACCTCTGTTGATGCGACTGCGGCGGTGCTCAGGGGGTCAGCCCCGACACGGCCGGCTTGAAGCCGAGCCGCACGTTCTCGCAGCAGCCCGCGCGGCACACGTCGTACCACGGGCCGAGCTCGGTGACATGCGGTCGTGACGCGGCCGGCGTGCCCTCGATGCGCTCGATCACGAGATCGACGAGACCGGCGACGTAGGCCGGATCGACGCCGGGCGTCGGCGTACGAACACCGTACAGGCCGTGCTCGGCGCAGCTCTCGAGGGCCTCGTTGTCGAGGTCCCACATGACCTCCATGTGGTCGCTGACGAAGCCGAGCGGCACGATCACGACGGCCCGGATGCCGCGGGCGGGCAGCTCGGCGATCGCGTCGTTGATGTCGGGCTCCAGCCACGGCTGCGTGGGCGGGCCCGAGCGCGACTGGTAGACGAGCTGCCACGGCACGTCGGGCTGACCCTCGAGCCCGGAGGTCGCCGCCATCAGCACGACCTCGGCGACCGCCTTGTGCTGGGCCGCGTAGGCGCCCTCGGGGCCGAGCTCGCGGAAGGACGGACCCGAGCGCTCCGCGTCGGCGCTGGGGATCGAGTGGGTGCTGAACAGCACCTCCACCTCGGTCGACAGGTCGATGTCGTCGAACTTCTCCCGGATGCCGGTGAGTGCCGCGCCGAGGCCGTCGATGAACGGCTGCACGAATCCGGGGTGGTCGAAGAACTGGCGCACCTTGTCGATCGTCATGGTCGACGCGAGGCCGGTCTCGTCCAGCGCCATGGCGAAGTCCTCGCGGTACTGCCGGCACGAGCTGTAGGAGCTGTAGGCACTGGTGGCGACGGCGATCAGGGTGCGCAGCCCCCGGGCATCCGCTTCTCTCAGCACCGAGGGGAGGTAGGGGTCCCAGTTGCGGTTGCCCCAGAGCACGGGCAGGTCGATGCCGCGGGTGGCGAGTTCGGCCTCGAGCGCCGCCTTGAGCGAGCGGTTCTGCGCGTTGATCGGGCTGACACCGCCGAAGGCGCGGTAGTGGTGCGCCACCTCCTCGAGGCGCTCGTCGGGGATGCCCCGGCCGCGCGTGACGTTGCGGAGGAAGGGGATGACGTCGTCCTGCCCCTCCGGCCCGCCGAAGGAGGCGAGCAGGATGGCGTCGTACGCCGTCGGCTCCGAGACGTGCTCGGGCCCGGCCGCCGCAGCGGGGCTCGCGTTCCGCACCGCGGGAACGGCTTCGGGGGACAGGGTCACTGGAGCACCTCGACGATCTCGGCGGCGTCGATGCGCCGGCCCGTGTAGAACGGCACCTCTTCGCGCACGTGGCGGCGCGCCTCGGTCTGGCGGAGGGCCCGCATCATGTCGACGAGGTTCGTGAGCTCATCGTCCTCGAGCGCCAGGATCCACTCGTAGTCGCCGAGGGCGAACGAGGCGACCGTGTTGGCGAGCACCGAGCGGAACGCGCCGCCCTTGCGGCCGTGGTCGGCGAGCATCGCACGCCGCTCCTCCTCGGGCAGGATGTACCAGTCGTACGAGCGCACGAACGGGTAGACGGTGACCCACGCGCGGGGCTCCTTGCCGCGCATGAACGCGGGCAGGTGGTTCGACGAGAACTCGGCGTCGCGGTGCACGCCCATCGCGTTCCAGGTCGGCAGCAGCGGGGTGAACAGCTGCGTGCGGCGCAACTGGCGGAGGGCCCACTGCAGGGTCTCGGGCACGCTGCCGTGCAGCCAGACCATCACGTCGGCGTCGGAGCGCAGGCCCGAGACGTCGTAGAAGCCGCGGACCATGACGTCCTCGGCCTCGATCGTGGCGACGGCCCCGTCGAGCTCGGCCACCGCATCCGGAACCTCGCTGCCGTCGAGCACCAGAGCGCGCTCGGGGTTGCGGCGGAAGACCGCCCAGAGCGTGTAGCCGAGCGCGGGCACCTCCTCCGAGTCCTCGACGTCACGGGTGGTCTCGTCGGTTCGGACTGTCGGGTCAGTCATGATCCCTCTTCGTTTCGCTGGCGGTACGCGAGGCGGTGGCGCGCCCGTACGACCGGTTCGAAGCCGGTTCAGACGGGCCGGGGCGAGCGGATGCCCGGGCCTCGACTACAACGCTACCCCTTCGAAGCGGCACGGAAGCCGAGAACGGCCACTCCGGCCAGCACCGCGACCGCACCGCCGATGCCCGCGTAGACCGCGACCGGATTCTCGGCGCGGAGCCGGTTGAAGCGGCTCTTCAGCCGGTGCGCGGCGTGGCGGGCCTGCTTCGGCACGTTCAGCTTGAACTCGATCGCGTCGAGGGTCGACCGCAGGTCGTCGCGCGTCTTCTGGATGTCGGCGTGCAGGGCGGGCGTGCTGCGCTCGGCGGGGGCCTTGTCGCTCACTGGCCGAGACCCTTCACGGTGTTGACGTCCTTCTTCAGGCTCTCGATGGTCTGCTCCGGCACCGGCGGCAGGCCCTTCTTCAGCGACCGCACCCCGATGAGCACCAGGATGCCCGCGATCAGCAGCAGGGCGACGCCCACGATCAGCGCCGAGAGCCAGGCCGGCAGCGCGGTGGCGATGCCGAGCACGGCGGCGGCGATCAGGGTGGCGAAGGCGAAGAACGCCAGCAGGGCGGCGGCGACGAACAGGCCGACACCGATGCCGAGCTTGGCGAGCTTGGCGGTGATCTCGCGCTTGAAGTTCTCGAGCTCGTCCTTCAGCAGCTGGATGATCAGGGTGGGCAGCTCGGCCAGCAGCGAGACGAGCGAGCGTCGGGCCTTCTTGTCGCGTTCTTCGGTCACGATCGGCGTCCTTCTGGTCGTCTAGTCGTCGGAGGGCTGGGTGGTGGAGGTGCTGGGCTGGGTGGTGGAGGTGCGGGGCTTCGTCGCCGGCTTCGCGGGGGCGGGCTTCGTCGCGACGGGCTTCTTCGGAGCCGGCGTGCGCGGCGCGGTCGAGCCGGCCTTCGCGGCGGCGGCGCTCTGCTGGGGGCCGTCGAGCGGCTCGCGGCCGATGAACGCGGCGAGCGCCTTGCGCGCCTTCTTCGACAGCTCGACCTTCACGGAGTCGACCCGGGCACCGGCGAACTCCTGCACCTTCGCGACACCCGACTGCACGACGGGAGTGCTCCACACCTTGTCGGCGCCGGCCTTGATCTGCTCGTAGCGCTGACGGCCGGCCCGCGTTCCGAGCACGTAGCCCGTCGACAGCCCGACGACGAAGATGATCTTTCCGCGCATGTGTGAACTCCGATAGGTCGGGGACAGGGTGCTCCAAAGCGTAGTCCCCCCGTCCCGCACCCGCATGGGCGCGGTCGGCGGCGGCTCTAGCCGGGAAGTCGGTGGTCGCCGCGCAGCTCGGCGGCGACCACCGAGGCGCTCGCCTTCGCCTGCTCGACGGTGGCGGCGAGGCCCGTGCCCGACACCCAGGCGCCGACGACGTCGAGGCCCGGAACGGCCGAGACGGCCTCTGCGAGCTGCGCGACCCGGGCCTTGTGACCCACGGTCGCGAAGGCGAGCGAGTCGTCCCAGCGCACAAGGTCGGAGTCGACGACGTCGGCACGCGAGAGCGGCACGCCGAGCAGGGTCGACGCGTCGGCGAGCACCGTGCCGAGCTCCGGCTCCACCAGGGTCTCGCCGCCGCGGCCGTAGCTCAGCCGCAGCACGTGGCGGTGCGGCGGCAGCCGGGCGGCGAGCCAGGACCACTTGGCGGTCGAGTGGGTCAGCGCCTTCGCGGTGACGCCGGTGGTGCCGGGCGCCACGAGCACGCCGGTGCCGCGGGGGTGGGCGTCGAGCCGGGCGTCGTCGACCACGATCGTCGCGATCGCGACCGAGGCGGGCTCGGGCCAGGCGTCCGCCGCGGGCAGGGCGGCGACCCCGGCGTCGGACAGGAGCGCCAGCGCGGGCCGGAATCCGGCGGCCACGACGAGGGCACGGGCCGTGAGGCGGCGCGGGGCGGACGGCGGCGCGGACTCAGGCGAGGCGGCCGAAGGCGACACCGACGAAGGCACAGGCGCCGGCGCGGACGGCGCGAGCTCCACGCTCCAGCGCGGCCGCGCATCCGCCCCCTCGTCGGGGCCCTGCTCACCGAGCCGCTGCAGCGAGACCACCCGCGTGCCCGTCTCGAGGGTGCCGCCGTAGAACGCGAGCTGCTCCTCGAGGGCGGCGATCAGCCGGTGCATGCCGCCGACGACCCCCTGCACCTGGCTGCCGGCCGGCGCCTGCTCGCGCAGCGCCATCACGGCGCCCGAGAGCGATCCCTGGGTCGTCATCGCCTGGGTGAGGCCGGGTGCGACCGTGCGCACGTCGACGTCGGAGGGGTCTGCCGAGTGCACGCCCGCGACCACCGGGGTGACAAGCCGGTCGAGCACGCGGCGGCCCATCCGCCGGCGCACGATGTCGCCGAGGTCGTGCTCCGGTCGCACGCGGAGAAGCGGCATGAGCCGGTCGAGGTAGGCGCGCAGGCTGCCGCCCCAGCCGATCACCCGGCGCACGTCGTCGGCCAGCGGAACCCCGGGGATGCCCAGGATGCCCGCTGCCGGCAGCGGCGCGGTGCCGCCGTTCCAGCGCACCCACGCGCCGGCCCGGTTCGGCGCCACGACCTCGTCGCCGAGCCCCACCTCGGCGGCGAGCGCCGCCACCGTCCCCTTGCGGGTGGCGAAGCTCTCGGCCCCCGAGTCGAGGCGGATACCCGCCAGCTCGTGCGCGCCCACGAAGCCGCCCGGCTGCTCGCGGGCCTCGACGACGTGCACCGAGTGGCCGAGCTTCGCGAGCTGCAGCGCGGTGACGAGCCCGGAGGCCCCGCCGCCGATGACGAGCACGTCGACGTCGGTCACGCCGCCCTCGGTCACGCCGGTGTCAGGCCCGGTCATCGCGACTCCTCGGCCGCCGCCCCGCCCCGCTCGTGCACGAGCTCGACGATGCGCGTCAGCACGTCGGGGTCGGTCTCGGGCGGCACCCCGTGCCCCAGGTTCAGCACGTGCGCGGGAGCGCTCCGGCCGCGGCGCAGCACGTCGAGCACGTGGGCCTCGAGCACCGGCCAGGGCGCGGCGAGCAGCGCGGGGTCGACGTTGCCCTGCAGGGTCACGCCGCCGCCGAGCCGCCGCGACGCCTCGTCGAGCGGCAGCCGCCAGTCGACGCCCACGACGTCGGCGCCGACGTCGTGCATCGGTGCGAGCACCTCACCGCTGCCGACACCGAAGTGCACGACCGGCACGTCGAGGTCGCGGATCGGCTCGAGGGCCAGCTTCGAGAACGGGGCGACCCGCTCGACGTAGTCGGCCTTCGAGAGCGAGCCGACCCAGGAGTCGAACAGCTGCGCGGCGCTCGCCCCGGCGAGCAGCTGGGCGCGCAGGAAGCGGCCGGTGACCGCGGCGGCCCAGGAGAGCAGCCCCTCCCAGGCCTCGGGGTCGGCGTGCATCAGGGTGCGGGCGCGGATGTGGTCCTTCGACGGTCCGCCCTCGACCAGGTAGGCCGCGAGGGTGAAGGGGGCGCCGGCGAAGCCGATCAGGGGGGTGCTGCCGAGCGCGGCGACCGTGAGTGCGACGCCCTGCTCGATGGCCGTGAAGTCGGCGCCATCCGGATCGGGGAGGGCCGAGACGTCGGCGAGCGTGCGCACGGGCGTGCCCAGAACCGGGCCACGGCCGGGGACGATCTCGACGTCGACGCCCGCGAGCTTCAAGGGGATGACGATGTCGCTGAAGAAGATGCCCGCGTCGACACCGTGCCGCCGCACCGGCTGCAGCGTGATCTCGCTGGCCATGGCCGGGTCGAGGCAGGCGTCGAGCATCCGTGTGCCCACCCGCAGCTCGCGGTACTCGGGCAGTGAGCGGCCGGCCTGGCGCATGAACCAGACGGGGGTGCGGTCGCCGCGCACGCCCCGGTAGGTCGTCACGAGAGCGGATGCGGCGGTGCGGCCGTCGAGGAGGGGATGCGTCGCGGGCAGGGTCACCCCCCGATGATACGGACTCGCTCCGGGACCGAGCGGGGAGAAGTCCCCATGGGCCGATCACGGGCGCGATGGTAGACAGGTGTCGTGAGTCAGACCCCGCCTACGCCCCCGTCCGGTCCGAGCGACAACGGCCTGCCGCCGCTTCCTCC
Organism: Herbiconiux sp. VKM Ac-1786; assembly: GCF_015350805.1. Taxonomy (GTDB): domain Bacteria; phylum Actinomycetota; class Actinomycetes; order Actinomycetales; family Microbacteriaceae; genus Herbiconiux. The sequence goes on from NZ_JADKSG010000001.1 coordinate 1,340,783, forward strand.
GCAGCAGTGGCAGCAGCCGAACCCGGGGCAGCCCGAGCAGCCGCCGCGTCACCCGGGCTACCCGGGCCTCGGCCAGCAGGGTCAGCCGAACCAGCCCGGCCAGCCGGGCCAGCCGGGCCAGCAGGGCCAGCCCGGCCAGCCGGGCCAGCCGCCGAAGAAGGGCCTCGGCACGGGCGCCATCCTCGGCATCGTCGGCGGCGGCCTGCTGCTCGTCATCATCGTGATCGTCGTGATCGCGGTCGTGGTCTCGCGCCTCCTGGTCGGCGGCGGTGGCGGCAGCTCCTCCTCCGGCGGCAGCGGCGGCGGCGAGACCGGAACCGCCTCCGACACGGTCGAGGCGTTCTTCACCGCCCTCTCCGACGCCGACGCCGAGACGGCGCTCGGCATGATCAGCCAGGCGCCCGACGACGACACCCTGCTCACCGACGAGGTGCTCGCCGCCTCGAACGAGCTCGCCCCGATCACCGGCTTCGCGATCGTCGACGACACCACCGAGAACGGCTACGGCGACGTCACCGTCAGCTACTCGCTCGGCGGCACCCCGGTCACGGCCGAGTACAGCGTCGACGACTACGACGAGGACGGCTGGATGATCACAGGCGGTCTGAGCTACCTCAACGTCGACCGCTTCGACGGCCTCGGCGTCACCGTCAACGGCCAGGAGGTGACCGGAGGCGAGCTGCAGGTCTTCCCCGGAACCTACGAGCTCGCCACCACCCTGCCGAACTTCACCCTCTCGGGCACCACGACCGTCGCGGCCACCGAGCCCTTCGGATCCCTCGACGTCAGCGACATCGAGCCCGGCCTGAGCGAGGCGGCGCTCGGCCAGTTCCGCTCGCTCGTGCAGTCGGCGGTCGACGCGTGCATCGCCTCGACCACGCTGGCCGCCGGCTGCGGCCTCGACCTGCCCGCCACGCTCGACGACGGCACCCAGCTCACCGAGGGCACCATCAGCCGGAGCATCTCGGCCGACGCCACCGTGACCATCCAGAACATGGTGCCGACGCTGAGCTACGACAACCCGACCCTGGCGCAGGGCGAGTACATCGGCTCGGTCTCCACCTCCGGCCAGTGCACGCAGAACGGTGCGACCGGCACCTGCGACGTGCTGTTCGGCCCGTCGCTCGGCAGCCCGTCGATCGACATGGCCGCCGAGAACCCCACGGTGCTCTGGGACTGACCCCGAGGCGCCACCGGCCGGGGGTGAGCGGATGCGCATCCGCTCGCTCCCGGCAAGGGACGGTCGTTGCAGGAGTACAATCATCTGGTGCTCATCTGCCTGACCGCGAACCATCGCAACGCGAGCTTCGACCTCCTCGAGAAGCTCTCGATCGGCACCTCCGACGTCGCCAAGGGCCTCGTCGAGCACAGCGACTTCGTGCAGGGAGCGGTCGTGCTCGCGACCTGCAACCGCTTCGAGGCCTACCTCGACATCGACGAGCCGCTCACCGCCGGCATCTCGCTCGCGGTCGAGGAGGCGGCCGAGACGTTCGGCAGCGCATCCGGAGCCGATGTCGGCGAACTGCGCGACAGCCTCACCGTGCTCTCGGGCGACAGCGTCGCCGACCACCTCTTCGCCGTGTCGTCGGGCCTCGAGTCGGTCGTCGTCGGGGAGGACGAGATCGCCGGGCAGGTCAAGCGCGCGCTCACCACCGCGCGGCTGTCGGGCACCACCTCGAGCGACCTGGAGCGTCTGTTCCAGCGCGCCTCGCACACCTCGCGCGACGTCAAGACGAAGACGGGCCTCGGCGGAGCCGGGCGCTCGCTCGTGCGGCTCGCCCTCGACCTGGCCGAGAGCCGGGTCACCGACTGGGCGCAGACCCGGGTGCTGCTCGTCGGCACCGGCCAGTACGCCCGGGTCACCCTGGCGAACCTGCGCGACCGCGGGGTCACCGACATCCGCGTCTACTCGCCCTCGGGCCGCGCCGTCGCCTTCGCGGCGAAGCAGCAGATCGCCCCCGTGGCCGCCGGCGACTACCTCGGCGCCATCGCGACCGCCGACGTCGTCATCACCTGCTCCACCGCCGAGACCTACGTGCTCGACGCCACGCACCTCCAGGCCGCGTCCTCGGTTCCCGGGGCGTTCACCCGCCGCCTGGTGATCGACCTCGGCCTGCCCCGCAACGTCGACCCGCTCGTGTCGGGCGTCGGCGGGGCCGAGCTGCTCGACCTCGAGACCATCAGCCTGCACGCCCCCCTCGACGAACTGAACGCCGAGTCGGATGCGCGGGCCCTCGTCGACCGCGCCGCCGCCGAATACCGTGCCGGCAAGGCCGAGGCCGAGGTCACCCCGGCCGTCGTCGCCCTGCGCTCGCACCTGTTCGACCTGCTCGACGACGAGCTGGCCCGCTCGCGCGACCGCGGAGACTCCGACGAGACGCAGAAGGCGCTGCGGCACCTCGTCGGCGTCATCCTGCACTCCCCCTCGGTGCGCGCCCGCGAGCTCGCGCGTGACGGCCGCTCGGCCGAGGTCTTCGCCGCCGTCGAGACGCTCTTCGGCCTCGGTGCCGCCGCCGCGACACGCGCGGCCGCCGCGGCCCCTGCCCTCGACGCGGCGCCCGTCTCGCTCGAGTCCTACCGCCGCGCCGACGGCTGACCCGGCCCCGATGGCGGTCGAGGGCACGGCGCTGCCCACCATCCGTGTCGCTGCCCTCGCGCTGATCCGCGAACGACGGCTGCTCATGGTGACGGCACGGGCGCGCGACGTGCTCTACCTGCCGGGCGGCAAGATCGACCCGGGTGAGAGCGCCGCCGAGGCCGCCGCGCGCGAGGCGCACGAGGAGGTCGACCTCACGATCGACCCGGCCGCCCTCGAACCGCTCTTCACCGTCACGGTGCAGGCCCACGGCGAGCCCGTCGGCCGGCTCGTCGAGATGCAGCTCTTCGCGGGGTCGACGCCCGACGAGCCGCGGCCCTCGGCCGAGGTCGACGCGGTGCACTGGGTGACGACCGCCGACTCGCCGCGCTGCCCGCCAGCGGGGGCCGAGACGCTCGCGCGCCTGGCCGCCCTCGGCCTGATCGACTGACCCGGGCCGATCGACCGACCGCCGCGCTCAGGCGCCGAGCGCCGCCGCGACCCGCTCCACGTCGTCGGCCGTGTTCCACACGTGGAACGCCACCCGGCACCGCCCCGATCGCGCCGACGCCGCCACGTCAGCCGCCGCGAGCGCCGCGATCGCCGACCCGTCCGCGTCGGGCCACGTCACGATCGCCGAGTCGTCGCTGCCCACCGACGCGACGCCCGCCGCCCGGAGCCGCTCCCGCAGTGCATCCGCCAGCCCGACGCAGTGCTCCCGCACCGCCGAGAGGTCGGCCGACGCGAAGAGCTCGAGCGACGCGGCCGCGCCGACCCACACGGGCCAGGCGGGCGAGAGGTCGAGTCGCCGCGCATCCGGAGCCAGTTGCATCGCGGGGCCGTAGCACGAGCCCCAGACGTCGTCGCCCGAGTACCAGCCGGCGAGCAGCGGCTGCACGCGCCCGAGGTAGGAGGGCCGCACCGTGGTGAGCGACGCCCCGCGCGGCGCGCAGAGCCACTTGTAGCTGTGGCAGACGGTGACGTCGAAGCGCGAGGCGTCGACCGGCATCCACCCGCAGGCCTGGGTGGTGTCGCAGAAGGTCGCCGCGCCGTACCGCTCGGCCGCCGCGACGATCGCCTCCGCGTCGGCCACCGCGCCCGTCGCCGACTGCACCAGCGAGAACGACACCAGCGTCGTCGACGAGCGGATGCCCTTGGCCAGCCCTTCGACCGGCACGCACCTCACCGTGATGCGCCCGAGCTGCTGCTGCACGAGGAAGGGGAACACCATCGAGCTGAAGTCGCCCTCGACCAGCAGCACCTCGGAGCCCTCGGGCAACGACGCGGCCACCACCCCCGCCGTCGCGGACACCTGCGATCCGGTGGCCACCCACTCGACCGGCACGTTCACGAGGTCGGCGTACGCCGCCCGTGCGCGCTCGACCGCCAGGCTGTAGGCGCCGGGCGAGCGGTGTCCCTCGGCCCAGGCGTCGAGGTCGTCGCGGAGGGCGGCCACCGTCTCCGTCGGCGGCACTCCGACCATGCAGGCCGAGAGGTAGCCCGGGCGGGCGTCGAAGTGCTGCTGCAGCTCGGTGACCGAGAGGGCCGGGGCGGCGTCGAGGAGCGTCATGCCTCCAGCATCGCGGCCGCGCATCCATTGGTCTATGACCAGTCGCTCATGGTCTTCATCACGGCTGCTTATGGATGCGCTACGCTCCCGAGCATGACCCTCACGCCCCTGCCCGGCAGCTTCGACCTCGACTCGCAGACCCTGCGGGTGGTCGCCGCCGTGGCCGAATACGGCTCGATCACGCGGGCCGCCGCGGTGCTCGGCTACAGCCAGCCGGCCGTGAGCCAGCAGCTGAAGCGGGTCGAGGCGCGCATCGGCATGCCGCTGGTGACGCGGTCGGGGCGGGGCATCCGGCTGACGGATGCGGGTGAGGTGCTCGCCCGTCACGCCGACGCCGTGCTGACCGCGCTCGACGCGGCCGCGGGTGAGCTGTCCGACCTGTCGGGGCTGCGCTCGGGGCGGGTGCGGCTGGCGGCGTTCCCCTCGGCGTCGTCGACGATCGTGCCGCGGCTGATCGGAGCCATGGCGGCCGATCACGCCGGGGTGCAGTTCACCTACCTCGAGGCCGAGCCGCCCGAGGCGGTCGCGGGAGTGCGCGACGGGGTGAGCGACCTGGCGATCGCGTTCCGGCACCCGGCCGACCGGCACGACCCCTTCGACGCGAGCGCCGAGGGTCTCGTGGTGCACGAGCTCGCGCGCGACGACGTGCTGCTGCTCGCGCCGGCGGGGCACCCGGGCATCGGGAGCGGCCGTGCCGACGCGGGCGGCACGGGCACCCGCGCGGACGGCACCAGCGCTGACGGCGCCGTCGACCTCGCGGCGCTGCGGGGCGACAACTGGATCGCGGGGTGCCCGCGCTGCCGGGGCCACCTGCTCGACTCCTGCGCCCGCGCGGGCTTCGCCCCGAGCATCTCGTTCGAGACCGACAACTTCGTCGCCGTGATGAGCATGGTCGCGGCCGGCCTCGGCGTCGCCCTGCTGCCCGAGCTGGCGATCTCGGCCTCGGCGCTCCCGCCCGGCGTCGAGGCCCACCGCACCCGCGCCGGCGACCACCGGATGCTCGTCGCCGTCACCCGCCCGGGCGCCGAGCACATCCCGGCCGTCGCCGAGACGCTGCGCCTGCTCACGACGCTCACCCTGAACCCCATCCCGAACCGGCACCGGCGCCCCTCCGCGCCCCGCGAGGTCGGTTGACGCACGAATGCCGGCCACCGCGCCCGCAGGGCCCCCGGTGCGCGTCTCGCGTGCGCCAACCGTCGACCAGCGAGCGAACGCGCCACCGGCACGGCGCGCGGGCGCAGGCTCAGTACACGTACTCCAGGAAGTCGGTGCCGAGCACCCGCATCGCGTCGAGCACCGCGAGGCGCCCCGACAGCTCGGCGTCGTTGAACCGCATCGTCACGGCGTAGGAGATCCCGCCGCGCGGCCCGGTGATCACGCCGGCCTCCGAGCGGATGCCCGCATCCGTGCCCGTCTTGTTGAACAGCCGCAGCCCGTGGTCGGCCCCGACGTGCGCCAGCGGGTCGAGCCCGAACGCGCCCGCGACCATCGAGAGGTCGGAGCCGAGGCTGAGCCAGCCGCGCACCAGCCGCGAGGTCGTCTCATCGACCACGGTGCCCGCGTGCAGCCGCCCGAACAGGATGGCGAGCTCCCGCGCCGACCCCACCGACAGCTGCGGCGCGTCGTCGGGGCCGCGCTCCTCGCGCACGATGTCGAGCAGCAGGGTGCGGCGGAGACCCAGCGACTCGGCCCGCGCCCGCACGGTGTCGAGGCCGATCCGGCGCAGCAGCACGTTGGTGGCGAGGTTGTCGCTGGTCGCTCCGATCAGCGCCGCGAGATCGCTCACCGGCAGCGCCGGCACCTGCAGGTGCTGCCAGAGGCCCGAGTCGCCGATCTCATCGTTGGCCGTGCGGTTCAGGATGCTCAGTGCCTCCGCTCCCGGCCCGGGCCGAACCGGCCGCGGTCGCGACGCCGGCCGCGCGGCGTCGAACGAGGAGCCCGAGGAGCCCGGCGCGCCGGAGTCGCCGCCGGCCCCGTCCCGCGCCGAGATGCGCGCCGCCACCTCGATCAGCAGCAGAACCTTGCCGATCGACGCGGTCGGCACCGAGAGGTGGTCGTCGACCGAGAACAGCACCTTGCCCGAGCCCAGGTCGACGGCGCACGCCGTCACCTGAACGCCCGAGAGCGCCAGCTCGGTCAGCGACGCGAAGCCCTTGCGGAAGATGCCGCCGTCGTTCTCGATCGCGTCGGAGCGCCGGCCGCGCGGAGCGGCCTCGTCGCGGTCCTCCCGCGCCCGTCGGCGGATCGATTCCGGCATGCTCAGCTGCTCCTGCCCGTTCGGATCACCAGATGGTGACACGGTCGGCTGGGTCCAACCAGAGTCCATCGGAGGACGCCACATCGAAGGCGGCGTAGAACTCGTCGATGTTGCGCACGATCTGGTTGGCGCGGAACTCGTTCGGCGAGTGCGGGTCGATCGAGAGCAGCCGGATGACCTCCTCGTCGCGCGACTTCTGCTGCCAGGCCTGGGCCCAGGAGAGGAAGAAGCGCTGCGCGCCCGTCAGGCCGTCGATGACCGGCGGCTCCGCACCGTCGAGCGACAGGAGGTACGCCTTCCAGGCGATGCCGAGCCCGCCGAGGTCGCCGATGTTCTCGCCGATGGTGAGCGCTCCGTTGACGTGGTGGTCGGGCACCTGCGCCGGCGCGAGGGCGTCGTACTGCGCGATCAGCGACGAGGTCAGCTTCTCGAACGCCTCCCGGTCGGCCTCGGTCCACCAGTCGGTGAGCCGCCCGTCGCCGTCGAAGCGCGAGCCCTGGTCGTCGAAGCCGTGCCCGATCTCGTGCCCGATCACCGCGCCGATGGCGCCGTAGTTGGCCGCCGCATCCCGGTTCTCGTCGAAGAACGGGTGCTGCAGGATGGCCGCCGGGAAGACGATCTCGTTGAAGCCGGGGTTGTAGTACGCGTTGATCGTCTGCGGCGTCATGAACCACTCGTCGCGGTCGAGCGGCTTGCCGATCTTGCCGAGCTCGCGCTGGAACTCGAACTCGCTGGTGGCCCGCACGTTGGCGATCAGGTCGGTGGGGTCGATCGACAGCGCGGAGTAGTCGCGCCAGCGCACCGGGAAGCCGATCTTCGGGGTGAACTTGGCCAGCTTCTCGAGCGCGCGCTCGCGGGTGGCCGGGCTCATCCACTCGAGGGTCGAGATCGACTGGCGGTAGGCCTCGATCAGGTGCTCGACCAGCACGTCCATCGCCGCCTTCGCCGTGGGCGGGAAGTGCTTCTCGACGTAGATGCGGCCGACCGCCTCGCCCATGGAGCCCTCGACGAACGAGACGCCGCGCTTCCAGCGGTCGCGGATGCTCGGGGTGCCGGTGAGCGTGCGGGCGTAGAAGTCGAAGTTCTCCTCGACGAAGTCGCCCGAGAGGTAGGGCGCCCAGCCGTGCACGACGTTCCAGGCGAGCCAGTCCTTCCAGCTCTCCAGAGGCGCCTCGACGAGGGCAGCCGCGAGGCCGGTGACGAAGCTCGGCTCGCGCACGACGAGCTCGTCGAACACGCCCTCCGGGGCCTCGAGCGCGTCGCGCCAGAGACCGAGGAGATCGGCGCCCGAGGTCTCGGACGAGGACGACGGGGCGGCCGGCAGCGACAGCAGCTCGCTCCAGCTCAGCAGGTTGTAGGTGGCCTGGGCGTCGCGGGTGCGCACGTTGTCCCAGTGCGCGGAGGCGAGCAGCGTCTCGAGCTCGAGCACGCGCTGGGCGCGGCGGGGGGCCTCGTCGAGACCGGCGAGCCCGAGCATCCGCTCGATGTGGCCGACGTAGGCCTCGCGCACCGAGGCGAACTTCTCGTCGCGGAAGTAGCTCTCGTCGGGCAGCGAGATGCCGCCCTGCTCGGCGAACACGAGGTAGCGCTCGGGGTCGCCCGGGTCGTTGTCGACGAACAGCCTCAGGATGCCCGGCACGCCCTGCCGCTCGAGACGCCCCAGCGTGCGCGCGAGCGAGGCGCGGTCATCGATCGCGTCGACCAGCGCGAGCTGCGGCTCGAGCGGGGCGGCGCCGAGGGCCTCGATGCGCTCGACGTCCATGAAGCTGGTGTAGAGGTCGCCGAACTTGCGGGCCTCGGTGCCCTCGGGAGCGTCGACCGACTCCTCGATGATCGTGCGCACGGCCTTCTCGGCCTCTTCGGCGAGCACGTAGAACGAGCCGTAGCGGGCCTTGTCGTCGGGGATCGCGGTGCGGGCGATCCACTTGCCGTTCACGTGGCGGAACAGGTCGTCCTGTGCGCGCACGGCGGGGTCGAGTTCGGTGAGGTCGATTCCGGAAGCAGTCACGAGGCAACTCTACGCACCCACCCCTGACACCCATCCAGGGTCGGTGCGCGATGCCGGCCCCGCCCCGCCCGACGTCGGTGGCCCGATCTAGGCTGACGGGATGCCGAGCCTCGACCGCGACATCCTGCGTCTCGCCGTGCCCGCGCTCGGTGCGCTCGTGGCCGAGCCCCTGTTCCTCCTCACCGACACCGCCCTCGTCGGCCACCTCGGTGAGACGCCGCTGGCCGGCCTCGGGGTCGCCAGCACGCTGCTGCAGACGGCGGTGGGCCTGCTGATCTTCCTCGCCTACGCCACGACCCCGGCGGTCGCGCGGCGGCTCGGAGCCGGCGATCGGCCGGGGGCCATCAAGGCCGGCATCGACGGCATGTGGCTCGCCCTGGCCATCGGCGTCGCGCTGGCGCTCGTGGCCTGGCCGCTCGCCGGCCCGCTGGTGGGGCTGTTCAACTCCACGGGCGCCGTCTCGGCCGAGGCGGTCACCTACCTCACGGTGTCGCTGATCGGCCTGCCCGGCATGCTCGTCGTGATCGCGGCCACCGGGCTGCTCCGCGGCCTGCAAGACACCCGCACGCCGCTCGTCGTCGCCGTCTCCGGGTTCGCCGCGAACGCCGCGCTCAACGCGGTGCTCATCTACGGCGCCGGGTGGGGCATCGCGGGGTCGGCCGCCGGCACGGTGATCGCGCAGTGGGGCATGGCGGCGGTCTACGTCGTGATGGCGGTGCGGGCGGCCCGGGCATCCGGTGTGCCCCTGCGGCCGGGCGTCGACGGCGTCTCGGGAGCGGCGCTGGCGGGCGGCTGGCTGCTGCTGCGCACGGCCAGCCTGCGCGCGGCGCTCGTGGGCTCGGTGGTCGTGGCGTCGTCGCTCGGGGTGACCGAGCTCGCGGCGTTCCAGATCGCGCTGACGGTGTACTCGACGCTGGCGTTCATCCTCGACGCGCTGGCCATCGCCGGGCAGGCGCTGATCGGGCACGGCCTCGGGGCCTCCGAGGTCGACCGGGTGCACGCGGTCACGCGGCGGCTGATCCGCTGGGGGCTCGGCGCGGGCGTGGTGCTCGGCGTGCTCGTCGCGGTGGCCGCACCGTTCGCCGGGCCGGTGTTCAGCTCGTCGCCGGCGGTGCAGCAGGCCGTCACGGCGACCCTGCTGACGATGGCGATCGGCATCCCGCTGGCCGGCTTCGTGTTCGTGCTCGACGGGGTGCTGATCGGTGCCGGCGACGCCCGCTACCTCGCGCTGGCCGGGCTCGTCACGCTCGTGGCCTATCTGCCGCTGCTGCTCGCCGTCGAGGTCGTGCATCCACCCGGCACGGCCGGTCTGGTCTGGCTGTGGCTCGCCTTCGGGCTCGGCTACATCGGGGCGCGGGCGCTGACCCTGGGCCTCCGGGCGCGGGGGTCGCGGTGGATCGTGACGGGGGCGCCGGCCCGCTAGAAGGCGATCGACAGCCCGGGCACGGCCACGTCGATGTCCCCGTCGAAGTGGGCGGATGCCCGCACCCGCGCCTCGTCGGCCGTGAGCGTCTCGGCGCGATGCGTCAGCACGAGCCGTGCGGCCCCCGCCGCCGCGGCGGTGCGCCCGGCGTCCTCCGGGGTGTGGTGCGCCGGCACGCCGTCGGGCGCCGTGTCGTAGCCGGCCTCCACGAGGAAGAGGTCGGCACGCTCCCCGATCTCCTCGAGCGACAGGCAGGGCGCCGAGTCGCCGGAGTAGGCGAAGCGCCGACCGTCCTCCTCCACGGTGAGCCCGAAGGCCGGGACGCCGTGCTGCACCGGTCCCCACTCCAGGCGCAGCGAGCCGATCGACGCCTCACCGAACCCGCTCATCGGCCGATGGTCGAACACACGCGGAAGCTCGTCGACGGAGCTCGGGCCGAGGTAGGCCGCGAGTCGATCGAGCATCCCCTTGGGCGCGATCAAAGGGATCGGGCCGCTCGGCCGGTGCTCGGAGAACCTCAGGGCGTAGTAGGCCACGAGCAGGTCGGCCGAGTGGTCGGCGTGACGGTGCGAGATCACGATCGCGTCGAGTCGCTCGAGGGTGACGTGCCGCTGCAGTTCGGCGAAGGTGCCGGTGCCGGCGTCGATCCAGACGCTCGTGCGACGGTCGTCCGCCGTGGGCTCGCCCTGCAGCAGGTAGCCCGAGCAGGGCTCGTCGGGTCGCGGGTAGGGGGTCGCGGTGCCGAGCACGGTGAGGAGCATGCTCCTATCCTCCCGTGCGCGGCTCCGGGTTCCCGCCGGCGTACTCGCGGAACAGCTCGTGCTCGCGCTCCCGCCGCGGATAGAAGAGGAACACCAGCACCGCCCCGATCAGCATGGTGAGCATCCCGGTCGCGTAGGCCCAGTCGGCCCCGTCGAGGAACGACTGCCGTGCGGCCGAGACGATGCCGTCGGCGTAGTCGGGGTACTGCTTCGCGATCGACACCGCCCCGTCGAACGACTTCTGCAGCTGTGCGGCCACGCTCGAGGTCACCTCGGACTGCACGTCGGCGGGAGCATCCGCTATCGACCGCGCGATGGCCGCCGAGTAGCCGGCCGTGAGGATCGCCCCCAGCACCGACTGCATGATCGAGCCGCCGAGGTCGCGTTGCAGGTCGGAGGTGCCCGAGGCCATGCCCGCCCGCTCGACCGGCACCGAGTCGGTGAGCGAGCGCGACGACGGCGGGCCGGCGAGCCCCACCCCGATGCCGATCAGGGCGTAACCGACGCCGACGGGCAGATAGCTGATCCCGACGTCCCAGAACAGCAGCATCGTGAGGAACCCGAGCAGGCAGAACGCGAACCCCAGCAGGAACACCACGCGCGCCCCGAACCGCAGCACCAGCCGGCTCGACAGCGGCGCCGCGAGCACCATCAGCAGAGCCGCGGGCAGGATGCTCGCCCCCGCCTCGAGCGCCGAGTACTGCAGCACGTTCTGCAGGAACAGCTGCCCCACGTACATCGCGCCCATCAGCGACCCGAACACGATGATGCCGCCGACGGCCGCCACCCAGAAGGTGCGGCGGGCGGCGATGCGCAGGTCGTAGAGCGGATGCGCGGCCCGCCGCTGCCGCAGCACGAACCCGATTCCCGCCACCACCGCGACGGCACCGAGCCCGAGGGCGAACAGCTGCGCCCCGGGCACCGCGGCGAAATTGATCGCCAGCACCAGCGCGGCGACCAGCACGATCGACAGCACGCCGCCGAGGTTGTCCACCGGATCGGTGCCCTCGTTCACCTTCGCGGGCACCACGAGCAGCACGATCACGAGCGTCACCGCCGCGAGCGGGATGGTCATCAGGAAGACCGCGCTCCAGTCGAAGACGCCGATCAGGTAGCCGGACGCGAGCGGGCCGAGGGCCGAGATGGCGCCGCCGAGCCCCGACCACAGCGCGATCGCGGCGATGCGCTTCGGGCCGGTCCAGAGCGCGGCGATCAGCGCGAGGGTGGTCGGGTAGGCCATGCCGGCGGCGACCCCGCCGAAGACGCGGGCCAGGAAGAGCACCTCGATGCCCGGCGCGAGGGCGGCGATCAGCGCCGCGGGGATGCTGAGCGCGAGGCCGAGAACGAGCATCCGCTTTCGCCCGTAGCGGTCGCCGAGGGCGCCGAGGTAGAGCACGGAGCCGGCGAGGCCGAGCGAGAAGCCGACCGCCACGAGGTTGAGCGCGGTCTGCGAGGCGTCGAAGGCCTGCCCGATCGACGGCAGCGCGACGTTCGCGACCGACAGGTTCAGGTTGGCGACGCCCGACGCGAGGATGAGCGCGAGCAGCACGAGCCCGCCGCGCGCGGGCGCGCTCCCGCCCGCCGCGCTCCCGCCTACCGCGCTCCCGGCCGCCGTCGTGACACGTGCCCGCTCTGCACCCATCTGCAGCGACCCCTCCCGCGGCGCCCGGCGGCACCTGGCATGACAGTAGCGTCCGGGCGGGCGGGCACGCCAGATCGCCGGTCAGGCGGGGGCGGGGCCCGTCGTGTCGCCGAGGCGGAGCTCGCAGGCGAACTGGAGGGAGTGCACCTCCGCGCCCGCGATCAGCGCCGCCACCGCCTCGCCCGCCTCGCGGCCCTTGTCGGCGGCGGGCTGGCGCATCGTGGTGAGCTCGTGGCCGGTCAGGCCGTCGATGCGCACGCCGTCGAAGCCGGTCACCGAGAGGTCGCCGGGCACCCGGAGCCCGCGCTCCTCGGCCGCCCGCAGCACGCCCACCGCGAGCAAGTCGCTCTGCGCCATGATCGCGGTCGGCCGTTCGGTGGGAGGCACGTCGAGCAGTGCACCGGCGGCCGCGGCGCCGTTCTCGACCAGGTTGAACCCCGCGGTGTACGCGGTCAGCTCGGGGAAGACCCGGGCCGCCCCGCGCAGCCGGTCGGCCGTCACCGGCGCCGTGATGTCCGGAAGCTCGTCGAGGCTCACCCGACGCGCGGCGCGTTCGGGATCGACGCCGAGCAGCACGCTGCCCACACGCCGGTGCCCGAGCCCGTGCAGGTGCCGGGCGAGCTCCTCCGAGGCGTTCACGTTGTCGAGCCCGATGTCGACCACGCCCGCGCGCTCCCCACCCTCGATCGACACGAGCGGGATGCCCCGCCGCCCCAACGAGGCGATGACGTCGTCGAGCACGGTGCTGCACCCCATCAGCACGGCGGCGTCGACCGCGGCCGAGCGGATGCCCTCCCCCACCGCTCCCGTCTCGGTGAGCAGCAGCAGGCCGTTGCTGTCCACGCCGAGACCGTCGGCGATGCCGTCCAGCGTCTGCACGTTGACCGGGTCGCGGAACGCGTGCAGCAGCTTCTCGTCGAAGACGATGCCGACCACCCCCGAGCGCCCCTGCCGGAGCGACCGGGCCCGCGGATCCGGACCGCCGTAGCCGAGCTCGGCCGCCGCCGCGAGCACCCGGTCCTTCGTCGCCGGCGAGACCGGCCCGGCGCCGCTGAAGGCCAGCGACGCGGTCGAACGGGACACGCCGGCGCGCTCCGCCACGTGCGACAGGGTCGCGCGGTGCGCGCCTTGCGAGTCGCGGGTCATGGTCGATACTGTAGTCGAATCGATTCGATCGAAACGATTCGATTTTCCCGACGATTGCCCGGCCCCACCCCGAGTCAGCGAGGATTCCCATGACGACCACGACGCTCACGCTCCGCCAGCTGCACGCCTGGCGCAACGCGATCTTCGTCATCTTCGCCCTCAGCGGCGTCTCCATCGCCAGCTGGGTCGCCCGGCTGCCCGCCGTGCGCGACCAGCTCGGCATCGACACCGCCCAGGTGGGCCTGCTGATCTTCGCCATGTCGGCGGGATCGGTGATCGGGCTGATCGCCGCCCCGCCGATCATGGCGCGCATCGGCGCCCGAGCGGGCATGGTACTGGTGCTGGGCCTCGTCTCGGTGGGCCTCGTGGGCATCGGGCTCGGCACCGACACGCTCGTCACCCCGGCCGTCGTCGCGATCGGCCTCGCCGTCTTCGGCTTCGGCAACGGTGCGGTCGACGTGATGATGAACGTCGAGGGCGCCGCGGCCGAGCGCGCGATCGGCAAGACGCTGATGCCGCTGATGCACGCGTTCTTCAGCTTCGGAACGGTCGCCGGCGCCGGCATCGGGGCCCTCGCCTCCGCCCTCTCGGTGCCGGTCGTGGCGCACCTCGCGGTGATGGCCGTCGTGGTGCTGGTGGCCGCGTTCGTCGCCATCCGCTTCGTGCCGAAGGGCGCCGAGGCCGCCGAGCTCGACGACACCCCGAAGAAGCCGCTCCGCGAGCGCCTAGCCGACTCGCTCGGCGTCTGGCGCGACGTGCGCCTGCTCGCCATCGGCATCATCATGCTCGGCATGGCCTTCGCGGAGGGATCGGCGAACGACTGGCTGGCCATCGCCATGGTCGACGGCTACGACCAGTCGAACACCACGGGCGCGATCGCGTTCGGCGTCTTCACCGTCTCGATGACGATCGGCCGCGTCGCCGGCGGCCCGGTGCTCGACCGCTTCGGTCGGGTGCCAGTGCTGCGGGGGAGCGCCGGGCTGGCCGTGCTCGGACTGCTGCTGTTCATCTTCGCGCCCGCGCCCTGGCTGGCCTTCGTCGGCGCCGCGTTCTGGGCGCTCGGCTCGTCGCTCGGATTCCCCGTCGGCATGTCGGCCGCGGCCGACACCCCCGACCCGCAGCGTTCGGCGGCCCGCGTCAGCGCGGTCGCGATCATCGGCTACACCGCCTTCCTCGTGGGCCCGCCGGTGATCGGCCTGCTCGGGCACGAGTTCGGCATCCTGCACGCGCTGCTGCTCGTGCTCGTGCTCGTGCTGCTCGCCGGGCTCGCCTCGCCCGCGGCCCGGGAGCGCGCGCCCCGCCCCTGACCCGGCAGGCAGGCAGGCCGGGCCCGACCGGCCGGGCGGACCTGTCCGGCCGGGCGGGCAGCTCGCCCCGGGCGGTTACGCTCTACTGGTGCGTCTCGTCATTGCCACCTGTTCCGTCGACTACGCCGGCCGCCTCAGCGCCCACCTCCCGCTCGCGAAGCGTCTGCTGATGCTGAAGAGCGACGGCAGCATCCTGGTGCACTCCGACGGCGGCAGCTACAAGCCCCTGAACTGGATGAGCCCGCCCTGCAGCATTACCGTGCAGGAGCCCGACGCCGACCAGGCCGAGGCCGGCATCACCGAGCTCTGGAAGGTCACCCAGAAGAAGACCGACGACGTGCTCGTCGTCTCCCTCTACGACATCGAGCACGACTCGGCGCACGAGCTCGGCATCGACCCGGGCCTCGTGAAGGACGGCGTCGAGGCGCACCTGCAGAAGCTCCTCGCCGAGCAGATCGAGCTCCTCGGCGACGGCCACACGCTGGTGCGACGCGAGTACATGACCGCGATCGGCCCCGTCGACATCCTGGCCCGCGACTCGGCCGGGGCATCCGTCGCCGTCGAGATCAAGCGCCGCGGCGACATCGACGGCGTCGAGCAGCTCACCCGCTACCTCGAGCTGATGAACCGCGACCCGCACCTCGCCCCCGTGCAGGGCGTCTTCGCCGCGCAGGAGATCAAGCCGCAGGCGCGCACCCTGGCGCTCGACCGCGGCATCCGCTGCGTCACGCTCGACTACGACGCCATGCGCGGCCTCGACGACGCCGACTCCCGCCTCTTCTGAGTCAGCGGCCTGGATAGGGTTGGGGGGTGGCTTCCCGCAGACCCGCCTTCCCCAAGTCGTACTCGAACCGGCCGCTGCGCAAGGCGCTCGAGACCTTCGCGGCGCTGCCGAACCGCACGACGCTCGACGCCCTCCTGACCGCGATGCGCACGGGCGGCCTCGTGGTCGACATCACCGGCACGACGGATGCGGCCGACCCGCAGCTGCGCACCGTCCTGTCCACGACGGGTGAGCTCGTGCTGCCGCTGTTCACCTCGATCGCCGAGCTGCGGCTGGCCGTCCCCGAGGAGCAGCGGGCGGCGGCCCAGGCGATGATCCTGCCGGCTCCGGATGCTCTGGCCCTCGTCTCGACCGCCGACTTCGTCGCCGTGCAGTTCGACGCCGGAACCCTGGGCCAGGTCGTCAAGCGGGAGTTCGTCGAGGCCTGAGGGCGGCTCGCGCATCCGCTCGCCCGGCACGACCGCGAACGGGTGGCGGACGCCGCGGACGCCCGGCGCCGCGACGTCGCCGGTCAGGCCGTGAAGGCGAGCGCCAGCGTGGCCAGCGGCACGATGATCACGACCGCGATCAGGCCGAGCCCCATGAAGCGCGGCCACGAGATCGTGACGCCGAGGGCCGTGAGGCGCTGATGCCAGAGCAGGGTCGCGAGCGAGGCCCACGGGGTGACGAGCGGCCCCAGGTTGACGCCGATCAGCAGCGCGACCAGTCGCAGCTGGCTGCCGGCCTGCGGTTCGAGCACGAGGTAGGCCGGAAGGTTGTTGATGCCGTTGGCGCTGACCGCCGCGACCGCCGCGAGGTGCAGCAGGCTGAGAGGGTCGTCGCCGGTGCCGCTGACGGATGCGAGCAGGTCTTCGAGGCCGTTCGCGTGCGCCGCCTCGACCAGCACGAAGAGCCCGAACGCGATGCCGAGCGCCTGCCAGGGCACGAGCGACACCGAGATCGCCTCGCGCCGGCGCAGCAGGAACGCGCCGAGCAGCAGCACCGCCGCGACCCCGGCGACCCAGGCGACCTCGAGGCCCGAGACGAGCATCGGCAGCAGCAGCACGACGATGACGGCCGAGTAGACGAGCAGGCCGCGATCCCGGATGGGCGTGCGCTCCGGGGCGAGGTAGCGCCCGACGAGCCGCGAGCGGTAGACCACGGACAGGATCGCCACGCTCACGACCACGCCGACCAGCGCCGGCGCCCAGACGATGCCGAGGAACTGCACCGGACCGCCGTCGAACGAGCGCGCCGCCAGCAGATTCGTGAGGTTCGAGACCGGGAGGAAGAGGGAGGCCGTGTTCGCGAGCCAGACCGTGGCGAGCGCGAACGGGATCGGCGAGACCCCGACGTGCAGCGCCAGCACCACGACCACGGGCGTGACCAGCACGGCGGTGGTGTCGAGCGAGAGGAAGGCGGTGCTGACCACGGCGAGCGCGATCACGAGCAGCCAGAGCGCCCAGATGCGGCCGCGGCCCCAGCCCGCGATGCGTTCGGCGAGCGCCGTGAACACCCCGGCGTCGCTGGCGAGCTCGGCGACGATCGTGATGGCGATGACGAAGGCGAGCACCGGGGCGACGCGTTCGACCAGCGCCGTGAACTCGGGCCACGGCAGCACGCCGGTGGCGACCACGACGACCGCTCCGGCGAGCAGGAGCAGGGTGATGGCCACGGGGGCGCGGCGTGCGAGGGATGCGACCATTTCAGGTGGAGTCTAGGGCTGCGAAGCTGCGGGCCCGCTCCGATCAGCCGCGGGGCGACTCTAGGATTGGGCGGGTGACTCAGCAGAACCCGTCCAAGCCGTGGTCGTGCATCCTCTTCGACCTCGACGGAACCATCACCGATTCCGCCCCGGGCATCATCGGCCGGCTCTCGCGCACCCTGCAGGCGATGGGGCGGCCGGTGCCGCTGCCGGCGGAGCTCGTGGCGTTCGTGGGGCCGCCGATCCTCGACGGGTTCCGCGACGTGGCGTCGATGAACGAGGCCGAGGCACGGGAGGCGCTCGTGGTCTACCGCGGGCTCGCCGCCTCGGAAGGTCCGCAGGACGACTCCCGCGTGTACCCCGGGATGATCGGACTCGTGCGGGCGCTGCACGCCGCGGGCATCCCGCTCGCGATCGCCACGTCGAAGTCGGAGACGCAGGCGCTGCGCATCCTCGAGCACCTCGAGGTGGCCGACTGCTTCGAGGTCATCTGCGGCTCGTCGGAGGACGAGACCCGTAGCGCCAAGGCCGACGTCGTGGAGGAGGCGCTCCGCCGCCTTCGCGAGCAGTCGATCGACCTTACGAACATCGTGATGGTCGGCGACCGCGAGCACGACATCATCGGCGCCGCGGCCCACGGGGTGCCGGTCATCATGGTCGAGTGGGGCTACGGCTCCCCCGCCGAGTCGGTCGGCGCGATCGCGGTCGTCCACTCGGTCGACCAGCTCCGCACCTCCCTCCTCTAGCCCCGACCTCCGGGGCCCGGTGTCAGCCGTGCAAGCGGCGACGACGGATGCCCAGCACCACCGCCGCGGCCCCACCCAGCAGCATCACGAGGCCGAAGCCCGACGCCACCATGGGCGACACCCCCGTGCTCGCGAGCGAGGCCCCCGGCCTGGTCGTCCCACCCCGCCCGGACCCCGCACCCACGCCGCCCGACCCCGAACCACCGGCCCCAGGAGCCGCCGACGCCGATGACGTCGGCTGCGGAGTACCGGTTGAGGTCGGAGTCGGCGACGGCGAGGTTGTGGACGTCGGAGTCGGGGTGGGCGTCGGGCCGACCGCGGCCGCAGCCGTGAACGGAAGCGCCACGACGACGCTCGGTGCCTCAGGGTTGCCGCTCATGGTGCGCCCGGTGATCGTGATGGTTCCCGAGACGCTCCCCGCCGCGGTCGGGGTGAAGGTCAGGTCGACGGTCGCGCTCTCCATCGGCCGATACGTCGTGCCGGCACCGAATGACGACCCCGTCACCCGAACGGTACCCACGGTCGCACCGCCGCTGTCGGTGACCCTGACGTCGCCCTCACTGAATGACAGCGGGTCGATCCCCGCGACCGTGAGCGTCAGCCGCTTGCTGACGGGAGTGCCCACCGTCACCGACCCGAACCCGAGCGTCGCCGCCCCATCCGGCGTCTTGACGTCGAAGTGGGCCCGCGCAGTCGTGAGCGACTCCGAATGGAAGGCGAGAGTGAGCGGTGTCATGCCCGGACGATCACTCGACACCATCATCAGCGTCACAGGCTGATTCGCGACCGTCGGCGCCGGCGGCGCGGTCAGCGTCACCGAGATGGTTCGACGCTGGCCCGGTGCGATTACGTCTCCGGCCGCGATGGTCGTCGAGACCAAGGAGTAGGGCGACGTCAGGGCCGACAGCGGCGCCGGATCGATGGTGATCGAGTCGATGCCGTCGTTCAGCAGCTCGATCGTGCGCGGGACTACGCTCCCCTGCTTCACGTACCCGAAGTCTGGGGTCAATCCAGGGAGGGACACCGAGATCTGGTCACCGGGGGCGGCGGAAGCGGGCGCGACCGCCCCGCCGAGCATGGCCGCCGCGAAGAGGGCGCCCGCGAAGACGGCGGCAGCACGGGAGCGATGGAGAGAGAACATGGCCCCAAACTGCCGCAGAATCGCGAGAGGGCGTTATGAGCAATCACTACTCAACGAGCCTCCACCCAGCAGGCCTCCGTAGGCTGGACCCATGGACGGATTCGACCTGCTCCCGAGCGCGATCGTCCTCGGCGCGGTGCTCCTGACCCTGGCCGCCGCCTCCACGGTCCTCCGCCGCCGAGGCGCGAAGCAGAGAACGGCCGAGGCCCAGCGCCGCACCGTCGCCCCCGCCCGCGTCCCGGCCGACGAGCTGGTCAAGCGCGCGAACATCCAGCTCGTGCAGATGGACGACGCCATCCGCGACGCCGCCGACGAGCTCGAGTTCGCCCGCGCCGAGTTCGGCGACTCGGCCGTGCACGACTTCGCCGACGCCCTCGCGACCGCGAAGGAGCGCGCCTCCGAGGCCTTCGCCCTCAAGCAGCGCCTCGACGACTCCGTCATCGACACCGAGCAGGAGCAGCGCGACTGGAGCAAGCGCATCCTCTCCCTCAGCGACTCGGCCCTGGCCCTCGTGACCACTCAGACCCGCGCCGTCACCGACCGCCGCCGCGCCGAGACCGCCGCCCCCGACGCCCTCACGCGCCTGAAGGACGGCATCGACCAGGCCCGCGCCCGCCTGCAGCTCGCCACGGCTACCCTCGCCGAACTCCACGACGCCTACGACAGCGCCGCGCTCCGATCGGTCGAGGGCGCCGACGATCGCGCCCGGCGAGCCCTCGACGAGGCCGACGCAGCCCGAGAGGACGCGGCACAGGCGCTGAGCACGGCCGCCGTGGCCCCGGTCGCCAAGGATGTCCAGCGCGCCGAGCAGCTCCTCCGCGACGCCGTGACCCGCCTCGACTCCGTCGACCGCACCCGCGACGCCCTCCGCCAGGCCCGCCTCGACCGCGCGACGGCCCTCGACAGTGCACGGGCCCGCCTGGACGACGCCGAAGAGCTGCGAAGAAAAGAGGCGACAGACCCCGACGCGGCCCAGCGCATCGCCGACGCCGAGAAGCGGATGCGCGAGACCGTCGCCCTGGCCGAGACCCGCCACCCCGCGCATCCGGCCGCCGACATCGACGCCCTCGACGCCGCCACCACCGAGCTCGACCACGCCCTCGCGACGGCGCGCACCGCCCAGCAGCGCCTGGACTCCGCCCGCGAGGCCCTCGTCGGCGCCCTCGCCATCGCCGAGAGCCACATCCGCCAGGCGAGCGAACTCATCTCCTCCCGCCGGGCCGGCGTCGGCACGGATGCCCGCACCCGCCTCGCGGCCGCCGAGCGCGAGCTGCAGCTCGCTCGCCTCGAGTCCGACCCGGTCGCCGCCCTCGACGGCGCCCGCCGCGCCGCCACCCTGGCGACCGACGCCGACGCCCTCGCCCGCTACGACACGATGCACGCGCGATGACCGCGACGAGGCAGCGATGACGACGACCGGCCGACAGCGACCGCGACGGCCGTTCGTCCACATCCTGAAAGCCCTGGCCCTAGCGCTCGCGACCCTCCTGATCGCCGCCGTCCTCGCCTTCCTCGTCGACGCCCACACCACCTACTCCGCCGAACTCGAACCCGTGCAGGCCGTCGCCGCCGACCCCGCCGTCGACATCGCCTGGACCCACGGCGACGTCGTGATGACTCCCACCGGCCCCGCGAACAGCACCGGCCTCGTCTTCCTCGCGGGCGCCAAGGTCGACCCCCTCGCCTACGCCGACACGCTCAGCGGCGTCGTCGACGCCGGCACGACCGTGGTGATCGTGCGCCCGATCCTCAACTTCGCGATCCTCGAGTTCCGGCCGCTCAGCACCTTCACCGACCTCGCCCCCGGCGTCACCGACTGGTACGTCGGCGGACACTCGCTCGGCGGCGTCAAGGCCTGCCAGTACGCGACCGACCCCGGCGTGCGGGGCCTCGTGCTCCTCGGCTCCTACTGCGCCGGCGACCTGAGCGAGCAGGCCGTGCCCGTCCTCTCCGTCTCGGGCAGCGACGACGGCCTCAGCACCCCCGCGAAGATCGACGCCTCCCGCGCCGACCTCCCGGCCGACGCCCGCTTCGTCGAGATCGAGGGCGCGAACCACGCCTCCTTCGGCGACTACGGCCCGCAACCGGGCGACGGCACGGCCTCGATCGACGACCAGCGGATGCGCGCCCGGCTCACCACCGCCCTCGACGACTTCCTCGCCGCCCCCTGACCGGCACCGAAGCGACGCGGAACGACGAATGCCGGCCCCCGGAGGTACTCCTCCAGCCGACCGGCATCCCATTCGTCCGTGCGCGAGGGGGGACTTGAACCCCCACGCCCTTGCGGGCACTGGCACCTGAAGCCAGCGCGTCTGCCAATTCCGCCACTCGCGCGAACTAGGAGAGATTAGCACGCGCGGAAGGCAGGTGCGAAACCGGGCGGGAGGCGGGAATCGGCCCCCCGGAGCGCTGGGAGTGCATTAACACCCAAGACAAGTAACATCGTCGTAGCATTCACGCCTTAAAGAGCCCGCGCCGCCTGCGCGGAGCTTCGACCGACATCCCGACGCCTCCCTCCCGGGGCCGAGCGATGCCGGGAGAACAGGAAACGGAGAGACGTGGGAATACTGGACAACTTCGAGAAGGGTCTCGAGCGCGCCGTCAACGGCGCCTTCGCGAAGACCTTCCGCTCGGGGCTCCAGCCGGTCGAGATCTCCTCCGCGCTGAAGCGCGAGCTCGACACGAAGGCGGCCGTCGTCTCTCGCGACCGCATCCTCGCGCCCAACAGCTTCCGCGTGCTGCTCGCCTCGGCCGACTACGAGCGCATGACGGGCATCGGCCCGACCCTCGTCGACGACCTCAACCAGATCGTGCAGCAGCACGCCTCCCAGCAGGGCTTCCAGTTCGCGGGCGGCGTCTCCATCGAGCTGGTCGACGACCCCAAGCTCACCACCGGCGTCATCCAGATCGACTCGGCCAACGTGCAGAGCGAGGTCAGCTGGATGCCCGTGCTCGACGTCGCGGGCCGCCGCCACCCGATCACCAAGGCACGCACCGTGGTGGGGCGCGGCAGCGACGCCGACATCACGATCGACGACACCGGCACCTCCCGCAAGCACGTCGAGATCCTGTGGGACGGGCAGCACGCCCAGGCGCGCGACCTCGGCTCCACGAACGGCTCGCAGCTGAACGGCAGCCCGTTCCAGCGGGCGAACCTCGACCCCGACTCCGTCATCCAGATCGGCCGCACCACCATCGTCTTCCGCATCGTCCCGCAGACGGTGCCCGGGTCGGCCGCCCCGCGGAGCGCCCCCCGCAGCACCCCCCGAAGCGCGCCCGGCGGCGGCGCCCCCGATGCCGGCGGATTCTGGCGGTAGCGGGCACATGAGCGAACTCACCCTCCTCATCCTGCAGCTGGCGTTCCTGGCGCTGCTCTGGGTGTTCATCTTCATCGTCGTCTACGCGATGCGCTCCGATCTGTTCGGCCAGCGCGTGCGCAAGCTGCGCGGCGACGCGGCTCCCGCCGCCGCCGGCGCCGCTGCCCAGAAGGCTCCGGCCGCCGCCCAGGCCGCCTCCGCTCCGGCCCAACCGGCCCAACCGGCCCAGCCCGCCCAGCCCGCCCAGCCGGCCCCGCCCGCCCCGAAGGTCCCGACCTTCGTCCCGGCCCCCGGCACCGAGCTCTCCGGCCCGCCGCGTGCCAGCACGGCGAACGCCGGCCGCCTCGTCATCACCTCCGGCCCGAAGAACGGCAGCGAGATCCCGCTCGGCACCGAGCCGCTCACGATCGGCCGCTCGAGCGACTCCAGCGTGGTCATCCGCGACGACTACACCTCCACCCATCACGCCCGCCTGATGGTCTGGGGCGAGGAGTGGGTCATCCAGGACCTCGACTCCACCAACGGCACCTTCCTCGACGGCCAGCGCGTCACCTCCCCCGTCCACGTTCCCCTGAACACGCCGATCCGCATCGGCGCCACGAGCTTCGAACTGCGGCGGTAGCCTGTGGCCATCGTGACCGTGAGCGCGGCCGTGTCCCACGTGGGCAAGATCCGCTCCAACAACCAGGACTCCGGGTTCGCGGGCGAGACGCTCTTCGCGGTGGCCGACGGCATGGGCGGGCACGCGGGCGGCGACGTGGCGAGCGCCCTCGCCCTCCAGCGGCTGGCCGAGATCGACGGCGAGTACAGCTCGGCGGTCGACGCCGAGTTCGCGCTGCAGGAGGCGATCGTCGCCGCGAACGCCGTGCTCACCGAGACGGTGTACGAGCATCCTGAACTCACCGGAATGGGCACCACCCTCAGCGCCCTGGTGCGCGTGGGCCACAGCGTCGCGCTCGCCCACATCGGCGACTCGCGGGTCTACCGCCTTCGCGACGACGTGCTGACGCAGATCACCGTCGACCACACCTTCGTGCAGCGCCTCGTCGACTCGGGCCGCATCACGCCCGAGGAGGCCAAGACCCACCCGCGCCGCTCCGTGCTGATGCGCGTGCTCGGCGACGTCGACGCGGCCCCCGAGGTCGACCTCCAGGTCATGGACACGCGGCCCGGCGACCGGTGGATGCTCTGCTCCGACGGCCTCTCGGGCGTGGTCGAGCACGACGACATCGAGAAGATCCTGAAGAACCAGATCTCGCCGAGCGACGCCGCGAACGCGCTGGTGAAGGAGAGCCTCGACCACGGCGCGCCCGACAACGTCACCGTCGTCGTGGTCGACGTTCACCAGTCGCTCGAGACCCCCGAGGTCGAGCCGGTCATCGTCGGCTCGGCCGCCTCCCCCATCGCCTTCGAGCAGCGCACCGGCCGCCGCACCACCCGCTCCACCAACCTGGCCGGCATCCCGGGCCTCCGCCTGCACCCGCGTGGCCCCGCCAGCACCGAGCCGAGCCACTTCGAGCCCGGCTCCGAGGACTACCTCGACGAGCTGATCGAGGAAGACCGTCGCCGCAGCCGCCGCCGCAAGATCACCTGGCTGGTGGGCACGATCCTCGTGGTCGCCCTGGTCGCCGCGGGTCTCTGGGCCGGCTACCGCTGGACGCAGACCCGCTACTACGTCGGCGAGTCCGACGGCTACGTCTCGATCTACCAGGGCATCCAGCAGGGCGTCGGGCCCATCTCGCTCTCGCACGTCTACCAGCAGACCGAGATCCAGTCCGACGCGCTCACGCCCTACGCGCAGAACCAGGTCGAGAAGACCATCAGCGCCGATTCGGTTCAGGATGCCCGCGAGATCGTCGAGCGCCTGAACTCCGCCACCCCCACCGACGAGGGCACCCCGAGCTCCACGCCGAGCCCCACCCCCGCACCCGGCGGAACCCCGGCGCCCACCCCCACCGAGACCCCGGCCCCGTGATGTCCGCCGCCCCCACCGCTCCCGTCTCCCCGACCCCGGCCGCCACGCCGGGCAAGGGCATCCGGCGCATCCGCGTGCCCCAGAAGCTGCGCAACCTCGAGCTGTTCCTGCTGCTGTTCGTCTGCGCGGTCAACGCCTTCGCGGTCGTGATCGTGCAGTTCGGTGCGCTGGGTTCGGCCGATCTGACCGTCGTGACCCTGGGCGCGGGGCTCGCCGTCCTCGTCTTCGCGATGCACATCGCGCTGCGTCTGGTGGCCACGAACGCCGACCCGTTCATCCTGCCGATCGCCTCGTTGCTGAACGGCATCGGCATCGCGATGATCTACCGCATCGACATCGCCGAGAAGCTCACGGGCTGGGAGTCGACGGCGCTCCGCCAGGTGGTCTGGACCGCGGTGGGCGTGGCGCTCGCCATCGGCGTCATCGTCGTCATCCGCAACCACCGCGTGCTGCAGCGCTACACCTACGTGGCGGGGCTCGTCGCGGGTGTGCTGCTGCTCCTGCCGATGCTGCCGGTGCTCGGCCAGGAGATCAACGGCGCCCGCGTCTGGATCCACGTCGGCTCGTTCTCTTTCCAGCCCGGCGAGGTGGCGAAGATCGCCCTGGCCGTCTTCTTCGCGGGCTACCTGGTCTCGCGCCGGGACAGCCTCTCGATGGTGGGGCGACGGATGCTCGGCCTCCGCTTCCCGCGCGGCCGCGACCTCGGCCCCATCCTCGTGCTCTGGGCCCTCTCGATGGCGATCATCATCTTCCAGCGCGACCTCGGAACGGCGCTGCTCTACTTCGGCCTGTTCGTGGTGATGATCTACGTCGCCACCGGGCGGGCGAGCTGGGTCGTGCTGGGCGTCGGGCTCTTCCTCGCAGGCGGCGTGATCGCCAGCCAGGTGCTCGTCTACGTCAACGACCGCTTCACCAACTGGCTCGACGCCTTCAACCCCGCCAGCTACGACGCCCAGGGCGGCAGCTACCAGCTGGTGCAGGGCCTGTTCGGCCTGGCGAACGGCGGGCTGATCGGCACGGGGCTCGGCGAGGGCCGGCCCGACATCACCCCGCTGGCGCAGAGCGACTACATCATCGCCTCGCTCGGCGAGGAGCTGGGGCTGGCGGGCCTGTTCGCCATCTTCGGCCTCTACCTGCTGTTCATCTCGCGCGGCCTCCGCATCAGCTTCGCGGGGCAGGACGACTTCGGCCGCCTGCTCGGCGTCGGCCTGTCGTTCACCCTGGCGCTGCAGTGCTTCATCGTGATCGGCGGCGTCACCCGGGTGATCCCGCTGACCGGTCTGACGACCCCGTTCCTCGCGGCCGGCGGCTCCTCGCTCGTCGCCAACTGGATCATCGTCGCGCTGCTGCTGCGCCTGTCGGACACAGTGCGCAATCAGCCGAGGCTGGTGATCTAGGGCCGTGACCCGAGAACTCAAGCGCGTGAGCATCGTCGTGTTCGTGATGTTCCTGGCCCTGCTCGTCTCGACGACGCTGATCCAGTTCTTCCAGGCCGACAACCTCGCGAGCGACGCCCGGAACGCCCGCACCATCTACGCCAGCTACGACGTGGAGCGCGGGCCGATCCTCGTCGACGGCCAGCCGATCGCGGTCTCGGTGCCGACGGGTGACGAGTTCAAGTACCAGCGCAGCTACCCGCAGGGCCCGCTCTACAGCGCGGTCACCGGGTACTACACGCTCGGCCAGGGCTCGAGCCAGATCGAGCAGTCGATGAACGACTACCTCAGCGGCACCAGCGACTCGCAGTTCCTCGAGTACCTCGACCGCCTGGTCACGGGTAAGAACCCCCAGGGCGCGTCGGTCGAGCTGACGATCGACCCGGTCGTCCAGCAGGCCGCCTACGACGCGCTCGGCAGCTACCAGGGCGCCGTCGTGGCGATCGAGCCGTCGACCGGGCGCATCCTGGCCATGGTCTCCAAGCCCGACTACGACCCGAACAGCCTGGCCGCGCACGACAGCCAGCAGGTGCTCGACACCTACGACCAGCTGCTGGCCGCCCCGGGCGACCCGCTGATCAACAAGACCATCAACGACCTGAACCCGCCCGGATCGACGTTCAAGATCGTCACCACCTCGGCCGCGCTGCAGAACTCGGGTCTGCCGGTCGACCACACCGAGCCCAACCTCGCGCGGCTGCCCCTGCCCGGCAGCGACGCGACCGTGGCGAACGCCGGCGGCGGCACCTGCGGCGGCGGCGACACGGTCACCATCGCGACCGCGTTCGTGCTCTCCTGCAACATCCCGATGGCCGAGCTCGGCATCGAGATGGGCGAGTCCTCGCTCGGCGACATGGCGAACGCCTTCGGCTTCGGCAGCGAGCTGTCCATCCCGATGGACGTCTCGACCAGCGAGTACCCCCGCGGCCTCGACGACGCGCAGCTCGCCCTCTCGGCCTTCGGCCAGGGCAGCGACGTGGCCACGCCGCTGCAGGTCGCGATGCTCTCGGCCGCGGTCGCCAACGACGGCACGATCATGACGCCCGATCTCATCGACGAGATCCGGGCCCCCGATCTGAGCGTGCTGCAGAGCTTCGAGGCGAAGGAATTCTCGACCCCACTGACCGATGTAACAGCTTCGGAACTTTCGAAGCTGATGGTCGAGGCGGTCGATAACGGCGCGGCTACTAATGCAAGAATAGACGGCGTCAGTGTGGCTGGTAAGACCGGCACCGCAGAGAACGGGGAAGACGATCCCTACACCCTGTGGTTCACCGGTTTCGCCCCGGCTGACAACCCTCGGGTCGCCGTCGCTGTGGTCGTGGAAGACGGCGGTGGGCTGGGCCAATCGGGCACAGGCAACGAATTGGCCGCGCCGATCGCGAAACGAGTACTAGAGGCGGTGCTGAGTAAATGAGACCCACAGCAGGGGTGACCTTCGGGGGCCGGTACGAGCTGTCGAATCGCATCGCGATCGGCGGCATGGGCGAGGTCTGGCAGGCGACCGACCTCGTGATCGGCCGCACCGTCGCGATCAAGATCCTGAAAGACGAATACCTGGGCGACCCGGGCTTCCTCGAGCGCTTCCGCGCCGAGGCCCGGCACGCCGCGCTCGTCAATCACGAGGGCATCGCGAACGTCTTCGACTACGGCGAGGAGGAGGGCAGCGCCTACCTCGTGATGGAGCTGGTGCCCGGTGAGGCGCTCTCCACCATCCTCGAGCGCGAGCACGTGCTCTCCACCGACCGGGTGCTCGACATCGTCGCGCAGACCGCGCTGGCCCTGCAGGCCGCGCACGCCGCGGGCCTCGTGCACCGCGACATCAAGCCCGGCAACCTGCTGATCACGCCCGACGGGCGCGTGAAGATCACCGACTTCGGCATCGCCCGCATCGCCGACCAGGTTCCACTGACCGCGACCGGTCAGGTCATGGGCACCGTGCAGTACCTCTCGCCCGAGCAGGCGAGCGGTCAGCCGGCCTCCCCCACCACCGACATCTACTCGCTCGGCATCGTCGCCTACGAGTGCCTGGCGGGCAAGCGCCCGTTCACGGGCGAGTCGCAGGTCGCGATCGCCATGGCGCAGATCAACGAGACCCCGCCCGACCTGCCGACCACGATCGCCACCCCGGTGCGCAACCTCGTGCTCTCCTGCATCGCGAAGAAGCCCGAAGACCGCCCGTCCTCGACCGGCGCCCTGGCGCGCGCCGCGATGGCGCTGCGTCGTGGCGACATCGCCTCGGCCGCCGCCGCCGTGCCCGCCGTGCTCGGCGACGAGCCGCTGCCCCCCACCTCGGCCACCACCGTCATGCCGACGAACAACGACGCCACCCAGGCCACCACCGTGCTCGCCGCGGCGGGTGCCGGTGCCGCCGGAGGTGCGGCCGCGGCCGCGGCCAACCCGCTGCTGTTCCCGAGCGATCCCGAGACCGACGCGGTCGAGGAGGCCCCGAAGAAGCGCAGCCCGTGGACCTGGCCGCTCATCGTGCTGATCATCATCCTGCTGGTCATCGGCGTGGGAACGCTCGTCACCGTGCTGTTCCAGAACAACGGCGGCGGCAACGCGGTCCCCGCGACCACGCCCACGAGTGCGCCGCCCACCTCGGCGGCCCCCACCACGACGGCTCCGACGCCCACGCCGTCGAACACCCGCATCCCGGTCTCCGAGGCCGAGCTGAAGGGCAAGTCGTTCGCCGACGCCTCGGGCATCCTGGAGGGCATGGGCCTCTCGGCCAGCCGCGTGGTCGGCAACGCCGCCCCCTCCGCCGACCAGGTCGACGTCGTCTACCAGGCCACCCCCGTCGGCAACGTCGACCCTGGCACGACCATCCAGCTCACCGTCTACGGCGACGTGATCGTGCCCGACTCGCCCACCTCGGCGCCCACCACGAACTCGGGCAGCGTCGAACCGGGTGAGAACTTCACGGTCTCCTGGTCGTCCTACAGCTGCCCCTCGGGCACCACGCTCGACGGGTACACGCTGCAGGCCACCAACGCCACGCTGCAGGCCGAGCCGGGAACCGCCACGAGCGCGGAGTTCACGGCGACGGGTGCCGAGACCTCGACCATCGAGATCAAATACCAGGTCACCTGCTCCGGCTCGGCCTCGGGCTTCTCGCCGGCACTCACCCTCTCGATCTCCGGTGGCGGCCCGACGCCCAAGCCCACCGAGACGCCCGAAGGTTGAGCTCGACCGGTAGCCTGACCTCGACACCTGTCCGTTTGACGATCCCCGTGGAGCAGCACCTGTGACCGACGACACCCGCCTCCTCGCCGGGAGGTATCGCATCGGCGAGCTCATCGGGCGCGGTGGCATGTCGAACGTCTACTCGGGGCGCGACGAGCGGCTCGGCCGTCAGGTGGCCATCAAGCTCCTGAAGTCCTCGCTCGCCGGCGACCCGGTGTTCCGCACCCGCTTCCGCCAGGAGGCGCAGGCCGCGTCGCGGATGGCGCATCCCACCATCGTGCGCGTCTTCGACGCCGGCGAGGAGCGGGTGGCCGAAGCCGGTGGCTTCGAGGGCATCGTGCCGTTCATCGTGATGGAGTTCGTCGAGGGCAAGCTGCTCAAGGACGTGATCAAGGAGGGCCCGGTCGACTCGGCCGAGGCGATCCGCATCACCGAGGGCATCCTGACCGCGCTGGAGTACTCGCACCGCGCCGGCGTCGTGCACCGCGACATCAAGCCGGGCAACGTGATGATCACGCACGGCGGCCAGGTCAAGGTGATGGACTTCGGCATCGCCCGGGCCATCTCCGACTCCTCGGCGACCGTCGCGCAGACCACCGCGATCCTCGGCACCGCCCAGTACTTCTCGCCCGAGCAGGCCCGTGGCGAGTCGGTCGACGCCCGCACCGACCTCTACTCCACCGGTGTCGTGCTGTTCGAGATGCTCACCGGCCAGCCGCCCTTCAAGGGCGAGACCCCCGTCGCCGTCGCCTATCAGCACGTCAGCGAGATGCCGGTCGCGCCGTCGACGATCAACGCGCAGGTGTCGCCGGCGATCGATCAGGTCACGCTGCACGCCCTCGCGAAGGACCGCTTCGCGCGGTTCCAGAACGCGGTCGAGTTCCGCACCGACCTGCAGATCGCCGGCGCGGGCAAGATCCCGTCGAAGCGCGTGCCGGCCGACGACTTCCAGTCCTCCCTCTTCGGAGCGCCGCCGAGCCTCACGCAGGGCACCGACTCCGCGCTCACCCAGCTCGCCGGCGACGACGAGTACTCGGTGCGCACGCAGTCCCGGCCCCCGGTGGTCTGGATCTGGGCGGGCGTCGTCTCGGTCGCGGTCATCCTCGTGGCGATCGTGTTCTGGGTGCTGACGCTCACCCCCACCGACACCCTGCCCTCCACCTCGCGTGAGATCCCCACCATGACCGGGCAGAGCTACGAGGCGGCCGACGCCACGCTGCAGCAGCTCGACCTGGTGACCGCGCGCTACGACGTCTACAGCGACACCGTGCCCGCGGGCCAGGTCGTCGACACCGACCCGCCCGCCGGCACGATCGTCGGGCCGGGCACGGTCATCGACGTGCGGGTGTCGCAGGGCCGCCAGTCGGTCACGGTGCCCACCGTCAGCGGTCAGTCGGCGACGGATGCGAGCACGGCGCTCACGACGGCCGGCTTCTCGGTCGGCCAGACCGTCAAGGAGAACTCCCCCGACGTGCCGTCGGACATCGTCATCCGCACCGATCCCGAGGGCGGCACCGGCGGCTTCGCGGGCGACACGATCGACCTGGTCGTCTCGACCGGGCTCGTCTCGGTGCCCGACGTCACCGGTGAGCCCTACACCGACGCGCAGACGACCCTCGCCGGCCTGCAGCTCGAGGTCACGGTGCAGCCCGATCCGGGCTGCGCGGCGACCCCGCAGAGCCCGGGCGTGAGCCAGCCGGTGTCGAGCCAGTCGATCCGCGAGGGCGACGCCGCTCAGAAGTCGGCGATCACGATCTTCTACTGCAGCGGCGCCTGAGCCCGCTCACGACGTGGGCCGCCGCCCTGCGGCAGCGTGACGCCGCCGGGGCGCGCCGGCGTCAGACCGCGCGCAGCAGCGGGTTGAGCGTGGCGGCGCGCTCGGGAGCCTCGGCGAGGCCGGCCGTCGCGAGCCAGTTGCCGAGCATCCGGTACCCGCCCTCGGTGAGCACCGACTCGGGGTGGAACTGCACGCCGTAGACCGGTGCGGTGACGTGACGCACGCCCATGATGACGCCGCCGTCGGTGCGCGAGGTGACCACGAGGGAGTCGGGAACCGTGCCGTCGACCACGGCCAGCGAGTGGTACCGGGTGGCCGTGAAGCCGTCGGGCACGCCGTCGTAGAACGGGTCGTCGTCGTGCCGGATGACCGAGGTCTTGCCGTGCATGAGCTCTTCGGCGTTCGTGACCGTGGCGCCGAGCGCCTCGGCGATGGCCTGGTGCCCGAGGCACACGCCGAGCAGCGGGGTGCCCGATTCGAGTGCGGCCAGCACGACCGGGATGGAGACCCCGGCGTCGGAGGGCTTGCCGGGGCCGGGAGAGACGAGCACGGCGTCGTAGCCCGCGATGGTCTCGGCCGCGTCGGACGCCTCGAAGGAGTCGTTGCGCACGACCTCGGTCTCGGCGCCGAGCTGCTGCAGGTAGCCGTTCAGCGTGTAGACGAAGCTGTCGTAGTTGTCGATCACGAGCACGCGGGTCATCGATCCACCGTCACTTCCTGGGCGGGGGCCGTCATCTGATCGACCCAGGGGAACACGAAGAAGGCCAGCAGGTAGAGCACCGCCGCGAGCAGCACGAGCACGATCAGGATGCGCAGCCAGACCGGCCCGGGGATCAGTCGCCAGAGCGTCGCGTACATCAGGCTCCCACCAGTCCGGAGATCTCGGCCGGAGCCCCGGCCGACCTCGGCGTCCAGTCCGTCAGCACCGAGTAGGCGATGATGCGCTCGCTCGCCACGTAGAGCGGGTTGCAGCTCGTCATGGTGAGGATGCGGTCGGTCGGTGCGGCGTTCGGCACCTGGGGCACGGGGTCGATCACGCCGACGCCGTAGGGCGTCACGTACTCGAGACCTCGGAAGGTGTAGGTGTACCAGCCCGCCTGGGTCTCGACGTAGATCTTGTCGCCCAGCTGCAGCTCGTTGATCTTCAGGAACGGGCTGCCCCAGCCGTCCCGGTGCGCCGCGATCGCGAAGTTGCCGACCTCGCCCGGCATCTGCGTGGAGGTGTAGTGGCCGGCGCCGCCCTTGTTCAGCACCGACCGGGGGTCGACGCCCTCGGCGATGGTCTTCTTGAAGTCGGAGCCGAAGCGCGGCACGTAGACCACGGCGAACTCCTCGGCATCGCCGGGTGCCGCCTCGCCGGCGGGGGCGGGGGGCTCGCCGTAGGCGAAGGCCGGGGTCGCGGTCGTGCCGTCGGTGGCCGGAGCGGCGGGAGCCGGCACGGCGTCGTCGCCCCCGGACTGCCAGCCGTCGATGAGCTGATCGGCGTCGGAGGCCTGCTGGTTGCTCAGCATCACGCCGTTCAGCGTGAACTGCCAGCCGAGGAAGAGGAGCACCAGCACCCCGGCCGTGATCAGCAGCTCGCCGAAGACGCCGACGATGCGGGAGACCAGGCCGCGCTTGCGCCGTCGCGGACGCCGGAGCTCGCCCTGCACGCTGTCGGTCATGCCCACAATCCTAGGAGTTGTGGCTGGGCAGCGGCCACGAAGGCGGCAGCCTGTGGAGAACCGGTGGAGAACGGGGGATGAATCCCCGTTAGAATCATCGGCATGGCCCGAGACAAAGCATCCACGAAGGACCTCGCCCGTCGCAACCGCGACGTCCAGCGCACCAGCTCCGACGATTCGGCACAGGCGCCCAACCCGGTCTGGTTCAAGCCGGTCATGTTCGGGTTAATGATCGTCGGTCTGCTGTGGATCATCGTGTTCTACGTGAGCCAGGGCCTGTTCCCCGTGCCCGACCTCGGCAGCTGGAACATCCTGATCGGCTTCGGCATCGCCTTCATCGGCTTCATCATGACCACCAGGTGGCGCTGAACTACACCGGTGTGATTATCCCCAATGTGGAAACTCCTGTGGAGAATTCCACAATGTGGATAACTCTGTTAGTCGTTCTAGCAATCAGACGAGTGCGCGAACCACGGTGAGGGCCACCAGGGCCACCG
Organism: Herbiconiux sp. VKM Ac-1786; assembly: GCF_015350805.1. Taxonomy (GTDB): domain Bacteria; phylum Actinomycetota; class Actinomycetes; order Actinomycetales; family Microbacteriaceae; genus Herbiconiux. The sequence continues at coordinate 1,373,679 of NZ_JADKSG010000001.1, forward strand.
CGATGCCCGCGACACCGGCGATCTGCACGGTGCGCTGACGCCGGTTGCGGGTGCGCACGTAGACGAGCGCCACCAGCCCGCCGGCGACGATGCCGCCGACGTGCGCCTGCCACGAGATGCCCGGAACGAAGAAGCCCCAGGCGAGGTTGAGCACCACCAGCACCACGAACTGGATGCTGTTGCCGCCCAGATGCCGGTTGATGATGAAGAAGGCGCCCATCAGGCCGAAGATCGCTCCCGACGCTCCGACTGTGCCCTGCATCGGGTCGCCGAGCAGGTCGACCGCCACCGAGCCGCCGAGACCGGCGATCAGGTAGAGCGCGAGATAGCGGCCCCTCCCGAGCATCCGCTCGAGCACCCCGCCGAAGATGAACAGCGAGTACATGTTCAGCAGGATGTGCAGCGGCAGCAGGGAGGCCGTGGAGTGCGTGAAGATCGCCGTGATCATGCGCCACGGCTCGAGCGGGGCGCCGGTCTCGGGCTGCACGTACGCCGGGGCGAAGAGCAGGGCGTTGGTGACACCGAGCCCCGGGATGAGCTGCAGCCCGAAGACCACGACGCAGAGTGCGATCAGCGCATAGGTGACGACGGGGGCGTCGGCCCCGGTCAGCCTCCGGGCGAACGCGCGGCTGCGCTTCGGGCGGGGGATGCTCGCCCGGTCTCGGCGCGCGCACTCGACGCAGTGCACACCGACCGCCGCCTGCACCTGGCACTCGGGGCAGACGGTGCGCCCGCAGCGCTGGCAGAGCACGAAGCTCTGCCGGCCGGGGTGGCGGTAGCAGTAGTTGTCGGCCGAGACCGGGGCGCTCGTCATCGGAGGGTCAGCAGTGCTGGTCTCAGACCTCGGTGACGGTGACGTTCTCGAGCACGACCTCGTCGAGCGGACGGTCGTAGGCGTCGGTGGCCACACCGGCCAGCTTGTCGACGATGCGGCGCGAGGCGTCGTCGGCGACCTCGCCGAAGATGGTGTGCTTGCCCTGCAGCCAGGTGGTCGGGCCGACGGTGATGAAGAACTGCGAGCCGTTCGTGCCCTTGCCGCCCTGGAGGCCGGCATTCGCCATGGCCAGGATGTAGGGCTCGGTGAAGTCGAGCTCCGGGTTGATCTCGTCGTCGAAGCGGAAGCCGGGGCCGCCGGTGCCGTTGCCCAGCGGGTCGCCGCCCTGGATCATGAAGCCCGGGATGATGCGGTGGAAGACGATGTTCTCGTAGAGCGGCGCCGTGGTGGGCTTGCCGGTCTTGGGGTCGGTCCACTCGAGCCCGCCGGTGGCGAGGCCGATGAAGTTCTTGACGGTCTTGGGAGCCTGGTGACCGTACAGGTTCACGACGATGGGGCCGTGGTTGGTGGTGATGGTGGCGACATGGGTGTGTGCGGGCATGGGTCGATTCTGTCACATCGGCACGCGTCATCCAGTGAAGGTCCAGGCGATGGGGAGCGGATGATCAGGGCCGCGAACTACTGCCGCGGTGCAGAGCGTGCCAAGATGAAGTTGTCCGTGCTTTCGCCGATGGAGGTTTCCCATGAGTCTTTCCCGCAAGCGTCGCAAGGCGCTCAAGCGCCTGAAGGGTTCGGCAGAAGAACTGTGGCTCGACCAGCAGGATGTGCTCGACCGTGCCAACACGATCATCCGTGAGGCCGGCAAGCAGGCCGGCTACCTCTCGGAGGAGCAGGTCAAGCCCCGCGTCAAGAGCGCTGTCGACTCCGTCGCCCCCACGGTGAGCCGCAAGGTCGCCGAGGTCAAGGTGGCCGGCTCGACCGTGAAGAAGCAGTTCTCCTCCGAGGTCGTCCCCGCGCTCGCCTCGACGCTCGGCTCCGCCGCAGCGGTGCTGCAGTCCTCGAAGAACCCGGAGTTCCTGAAGGACGCCGGCAAGAAGGTCAAGCAGGCCAGCAAGGCCGTCAAGAAGTCGGCCCCGAAGTCGGGCGGCTCGAAGGTCGGCACGGCCTTCGTCGTCAGCCTCGGCGTCGTGGCCCTCGTCGGTGTCGGCTACGCCCTCTGGCAGACCTTCCGCGCCGACGACGAGCTCTGGATCGCCGACGAGGACCCGGAGCCCGAGACCAACCCCGAGAGCTGACCCCAGCCCCTCTACGACAGAAGCCCCTCACCGACCGGTGGGGGGCTTCTTCGTTTCAGCTGCTGCGACGTTCACGTCGAGTGGAGCCTGGGAGAATCGAACTCCCGACATCCTGCTTGCAAAGCAGGCGCTCTACCAACTGAGCTAAGGCCCCTTTCGGGGAGTGGATCTATGGGTGGGGCTACAAGGACTTGAACCTTGGACCTCTTCGTTATCAGCGAAGCGCTCTAACCGCCTGAGCTATAGCCCCGTTTTTTTGACCAGGGTAGAGATTACCCTACGCAGTGCCCGATCACACAATCGAGCCGGTCGGGCGTCACTTGTTGGTGAAGCCGAGCATGATGCCGCCCGTGATCCGGACGGCCAGGTTGTACAGCGCGGCCCAGATCGCTCCGAGCGCGGTGATGACGATGACGTTCAGGATGGCCACGACGATCGAGAAGCCCATCACCTGCGGAAGCGACGCGAAGTCGAACAGGTCGAAGTTGCCGGCGCCCGCGATGTCCTGCAGCAGCGTGTTGATCGAGTCGAACACACCGGTCTGGTTCAGCACCGACCACACCAGGAAGCTGGCGACCACGGTCACGATGCCGAGGATGATGGCGAGCAGGAACGAGATCTTCAGCACCGACCAGAAGTCGATGTAGACCAGCTTCAGCCGGACCTGCTTGGTGTTGGCGACTCTTGCCGTTTTCTTCGCGAATTTGTCGCCAAGATTACTCATCCGTCGTTACGTCCTCTCCAGGCGCAGACCCGGCGTCTGCGCTCTCCTCGAGTGCCTCGGTCAACACGGGTTCTGCACCCGCCTCGAGCTCGGACTCCAGGTTGCGTTCGGTGTTCTTGGCCACCGCGATGATGCGATCATCGTCCGCGAAGCGGGCGAAGACCACGCCCATCGTGTCGCGTCCCTTGGCCGGAACTTCGGCCACGGCAGAGCGTACCACCTTGCCACTGGCAAGAACCACAAGGACCTCGTCGTCCTCCCCGACGATCAGGGAGCCGATCAGATCGCCCCGTGCGTCCTGCAGCTTGGCCACCTTGATGCCCAGTCCGCCGCGTCCCTGCACGCGGTACTCGTCGACCGAGGTGCGCTTGGCGTAGCCCCCTTCGGTGACGATGAACACGAATCCCTCGTCGGAGACGACGGAGGCGCCCTGCAGCGAGTCGTCGCCGCGGAACTTCATGCCGATGACGCCGGAGGTCGCGCGGCCCATCGGCCGCAGCGCCTCGTCGCTCGCCGTGAAGCGGATCGACATGCCCTTCTTGGACACCAGCAGCAGGTCGCTGTCCTCGTCGACCAGCAGCGCCGAGACGAGCTCGTCGTCGTCGCGCAGGTTGATCGCGATGATGCCGCCGGAGCGGTTCGTGTCGTACTCGGTCAGTGACGTCTTCTTCAGCAGACCGCCCTTGGTGGCGAGCACCAGGTACTGCGCGGTCTTGTAGTCGCGGATGTCGAGGATCTGCGTGATCTGCTCGTCGGGCGCGAGCGCGAGCAGGTTGGCGACGTGCTGCCCCTTGGCGTCGCGTCCGGCCTCCTGCAGCTCGTACGCCTTGGCGCGGTAGACGCGGCCGCGGTTCGTGAAGAACAGCAGCCAGTGGTGCGTCGTCGTGACGAAGAAGTGCTCGACCACGTCATCCGCCCGCAACTGGGCGCCCTTGACGCCCTTGCCGCCCCGGTGCTGGCTGCGGTAGTTGTCGCTGCGCGTGCGCTTGACGTACCCGCCGCGGGTGACGGTGACGACCATCTCCTCCTCGGGGATGAGGTCTTCGATGTTCATGTCGCCGTCGAAGCCGAACATGATCTCGGTGCGCCGGTCGTCGCCGAACTTCTCGACGATCTCGCTGAGCTCTTCGGTGATGATCTCGCGCTGACGCTGCGGGCTGCCGAGGATGACGTTGTACTCGTCGATCTTCAGCTGGAGCGCCTCGGCCTCCTCCTGGATCTTCTGGCGCTCGAGGGCGGCCAGACGGCGCAGCTGCAGCTCGAGGATGGCGCGGGACTGCAGCTCGTCGATGTCGAGCAGCTCCATCAGGCCGTCGCGGGCCTCCTCGACCGTGGGCGAGCGGCGGATCAGCGCGATGACCTCGTCGAGTGCGTCGAGCGCCTTGAGGTAGCCGCGCAGGATGTGCATGCGGGCCTCGGCCTCGCGCAGGCGGAAGCGGGTGCGCCGCACGATGACGTCGATCTGGTGCGCGACCCACTCGGTGATGAAGCCGTCGAGCGGGAGGGTGCGCGGGATGCCGTCGACGATCGCCAGCATGTTGGCGCCGAAGTTCTCCTGCAGCGAGGTGTGCTTGTAGAGGTTGTTCAGCACCACCTTGGCGACCGCGTCACGCTTCAGCACGATCACGAGGCGCTGCCCGGTGCGGCCCGAGGTCTCGTCACGGATGTCGGCGATGCCCGAGAGCCGACCGTCCTTGACGAGGTCGGCGATCTTGATGGCCAGGTTGTCGGGGTTGACCTGGTAGGGCAGCTCGGTGACGACGAGGCAGGTGCGGCCCTGGAGCTCCTCGACGTTGACGACGGCGCGCATGGTGATGGAGCCGCGGCCCGTGCGGTAGGCGTCGTGGATGCCCTTGACGCCGAGGATCTGGGCGCCGGTCGGGAAGTCGGGGCCCTTGATGCGCTGCATCAGGGCCTCGAGCAGCTCCTCGCGGGAGGCCTCGGGGTTCTCGAGGTACCAGACGGCGCCGGCGGCGACCTCGCGCAGATTGTGCGGCGGGATGTTCGTGGCCATGCCGACCGCGATGCCGACCGAGCCGTTGACCAGCAGGTTCGGGAAGCGGCTCGGCAGCACGACGGGCTCGAGCGTGCGGCCGTCGTAGTTGTCCTGGAAGTCGACGGTCTCTTCCTGGATGTCGCGCACCATCTCGAGCGCGAGCGGGGCCATCTTCGTCTCGGTGTACCGGGGGGCGGCGGCGCCGTCGTTGCCGGGCGAGCCGAAGTTGCCCTGGCCGAGGGCCAGCGGGTAGCGCAGGCTCCAGGGCTGGATGAGACGCACGAGGGTGTCGTAGATCGACGTGTCGCCGTGCGGGTGGAACTGACCCATCACCTCGCCGACCACGCGGGCCGACTTCGAGAACGCGCGGTCGGGGCGGTAGCCGCCGTCGTACATCGCGTAGATCACGCGGCGGTGCACGGGCTTCAGCCCGTCGCGCACGTCGGGCAGGGCGCGCCCGACGATCACGCTCATCGCGTAGTCGAGGTAGGAGCGCTGCATCTCCAGCTGGAGATCGACCTGCTCGATGCGATCGCCGGCGGGCGGAGTGATTTCGTCAGTCATGTGTCAGTCTCGATCGAAGGGTCAGATGTCCAGGAAGCGCACGTCTTTGGCGTTCTTCTGGATGAAGTTGCGGCGCGACTCGACGTCTTCGCCCATCAGGGTGGAGAAGATCTCGTCGGCCGCGGCCGCGTCGTCGAGGGTGATCTGGCGAAGGGTGCGCGTGTCGGGGTCCATCGTGGTGTCCCAGAGCTCGCGGTAGTCCATCTCGCCGAGACCCTTGTAGCGCTGGATGCCGTTCTCCTTGGGCATCCGCTTGCCCGCGGCCTGTCCGTCGACCAGCAGCGCGTCGCGCTCGGCGTCGGAGTAGACGTACTCGTGGGGCGAGTTCGACCACTTCAGGCGGTAGAGCGGCGGCATCGCGAGGTAGACGTAGCCGAGCTCGATCAGCGGGCGCATGTAGCGGAACACCAGGGTCAGCAGCAGCGTGGTGATGTGCTGGCCGTCCACATCGGCATCGGCCATCAGCACGATCTTGTGGTACCGCGCCTTGTCGGGGTTGAAGTCCTCGCCGATGCCGGCGCCGAACGCCGTGATCATCGCCTGCACCTCGTTGTTGCCGAGGGCCCGGTCGAGGCGCGCCTTCTCGACGTTCAGGATCTTGCCTCGCAGCGGCAGGATGGCCTGGGTCTCGGGGTTGCGGCCCTGGATGGCGGAGCCGCCGGCCGAGTCGCCCTCGACGATGAAGATCTCGCTCTTCGCGGGATCGCGGCTCGAGCAGTCCTTCAGCTTGCCGGGCATGCCGCCGCCCTCGAGCAGGCCCTTGCGGCGGGTCTGCTCGCGAGCCTTGCGGGCGGCGAGGCGGGCCTGCGAGGCCTGGATGGCCTTGCGGATGATGTCGCGCGCCTGCACCGGGTTGCGGTCGAACCAGTCGGTGAGCTCGGTGCCGACGACCTTCTGCACGAAGGCCTTCGCCTCGGTGTTGCCGAGCTTGGTCTTCGTCTGGCCCTCGAACTGCGGCTCGGCGAGCTTGATCGAGATGACGGCCGTCAGACCCTCGCGCACGTCGTCGCCGGAGAGGTTGTCGTCCTTCTCCTTGATGATGTTCTTCTCACGCGCGTAGCGGTTCACCAGCGAGGTGAGCGCCGCGCGGAAGCCCTCCTCATGGGTGCCGCCCTCGTGCGTGTTGATCGTGTTGGCGTAGGTGTGGACGCTCTCGGTGTAGCCCGTCGTCCACTGCATCGCCACCTCGAGTGCGATCTTGCGCTCGGTGTCCTCCTGCTCGAAGGAGATGATCTCCTCGTTCACGAGGTCGGCCTTCTTCGAGCGGTTGAGGTACTCGACGTAGTCCTTCAGACCGTTCTCGTAGAGGTAGGTGACCGAGGTCTCCTCCTCGTCGCCCGATTCGCCATCCCGCTCATCCGTCAGCTTGATGGCGAGGCCCTTGTTCAGGAAGGCCATCTGCTGGAAGCGCGCACGCAGCGTCTCGTAGTCGAACTCGACGGTCTCGAAGATGTCGGCGTTCGGCCAGAAGGTGATGCGGGTGCCGGTCTCGGTGGTCGACTCGCCCTTCTCGAGGGGGGCCTGGGGCACACCGATCTTGTAGCTCTGGCGGTAGACGCTGCCCTGACGGCGCACCTCGACGTCGAGCTCGCTCGACAGCGCGTTCACGACCGACGAGCCCACACCGTGCAGACCACCCGAGACCGCGTAGCCGCCACCGCCGAACTTTCCACCGGCGTGCAGGATGGTGAGGACGACCTCGACGGTCGACTTCTTCTGCACGGGATGGATGTCGACCGGGATGCCTCGGCCGTTGTCGGTGACGGTGATGCCGCCGTCTTTGCGCATGACCACTTCGATGTGGGTGGCGTAGCCGGCGAGCGCCTCATCGACGGAGTTGTCGACGATCTCGTATACCAGGTGGTGCAAGCCTCGAGGCCCTGTCGAGCCGATGTACATGCCGGGGCGCTTGCGCACCGCTTCGAGGCCTTCGAGAACCTGGATCTGGTCGGCGCCGTACTCGTTGTCGGGGTGGACCTTGTCCGATTCAGACATATGGAAATGGGCTCCTCAGTGCCGCGCCCAACGGCCGGGCAGGCGACCCTTAATTCTATCAAACCCGGGATGGGAAAAAGCGGTCAGACGCCCCGTAGAGGAGATTTCTCCACAGCCGTGACCATATTTGCCCCGTCAACCGTAGGTATCGCGAGGACCCCGCCCTGGAATCGATCTGGAGCCCCGTTTCCACGACGGGGCGTGGGGGGCTTCGAAGCGGATCGACTCGATGCCGGCCTCGGGGAACCGCTGAGCAATCGTCGTCATGATCAGCACCCGCATGTGCCGCAGCTGCGTCGCCCAGGCCGTCGAGTCGCACTGCACCGTCAGCACCGAGTCGGTGATGCCGATCGGCCGGCTGTGCTCGGCGGTCTCGGGCCCGGCGATCTCGGTCCAGGCGAGCAGCAGGTCGCTCTTCGCGAGCGACGATCCCCAGCCGAGCTCGCCGGCGAGCCCCGACATCACGTCGCCAAGGCCCTTGGGGTCGCGGCCGACGCCGTAGGGCACGCTCGCCTCGTCGTCGCCGCGGGCCCTCGTCTTCTTCTCGCGCCACCGGGCGGCCCGGGAGGTGGGGTCGCCGAACGCGGTCTTCAGGCGCAGGTAGACGTTCTGCGACTCGGGGTTGCGGCGGGTGGGTTCAGGCATCTCGCGCCTCGGCAGCATCCGGGTCCGCCGGCGCGTCCGGCGCGTCCGGCGCTTCCGGCGCGTCCGGCGCGTCCGGCGCCTCCACGATCGCACCCGCCTCGATGCGCACGGTGTGCGCCGTCAGCGCCTCGGGCACGTCGTCGTACACCGCGGCCGTGATGAGCACCTGCTCGTAGTCCTTCACCGCATCCGCCAGCCGCCCCCGCCGGCGCTGGTCGAGCTCGGCGAACACGTCGTCGAGGATGACGATCGGGTCACCCGTCGAGGAGTCGGCCCGCAGCAGCTCGGCGCACGCGAGCTTCAGCGCGAGCGCGAACGACCACGACTCACCGTGGCTCGCGTACCCCTTGGCCGGCAGAATGTTCAGGCGGAACAGCACATCGTCGCGGTGCGGCCCCACCAGCGTGATGCCGCGATCGCGCTCGGCCCGGGCCACCCGCTCGAGCGCGGAGCGGAAGGCCTCGGCGAGCTGCTCGCGCGACAGTGCCGGGGCGGCGCTCGTCGTGGCGTCGCCCACGGCGTCGTCGTCGGTCTCCGGATGCTCGGACAGCACACTCATCACGACCTCGAGTGTCGGCTCCTGATCCGACCCCGCCACCGCCTGGTACGCCTCGCGCACGAAGGGCCCCAGCGCGTCGACGATCGCGAGCCGCTCGGCCATGATCTCGGAGCCGAGTTCGACGAGCCGCTCGTTCCAGAGTTCGAGGGTGCTCAGCTTCGCATCCTTCAGACCGGATGCCCGTGCCGATTTCAGCAGGGCGTTGCGCTGCTTGAGCACCCGCTCGTAGTCGGCGAACACCCCGAGCAGGCGCGGTGCCTTCGCCCCGAGCAGGGCGTCGACGAACCGCCGCCGGGTGGACGGCTCGCCCCGCACCAGCGCCAGGTCCTCCGGCGCGAACAGCACGGTGGAGATGTACCGCGGCAGCTCGCGGGGCTTGATCGCCGCGCGGTTGACCTGCGCGCGGTTCGCCGCCGAGCGGTTCAGCTGCAGCTCGACGAGCAGCTCCCGGCCCTCGTGCTCGAGCCGGGCCCGGACGATCGCGGCGTCCTCACCCGCGCGGATGAGGGCCTGATCGTTCGAGACCCGGTGCGAGCCGAGCGTGCTGAGGTACCCCAGCGATTCGACGAGGTTCGTCTTGCCCTGACCGTTCCGGCCCACGAACAGGTTCGCGCCCGGCTCCAGCCCCACCTCCGCGGTGCGGTAGTTGCGGAAGTCGGTGAGGCTGAGATGACGGACGATCACGACCTGGGTGCGTCAGCTCAGTCGAGCTCTTTGACCGCGTGGCCGCCGAACTGGTTGCGCAGCGCGGCGACGGCCTTCATGGAGGGCGAGTCCTCCTGGCGCGACACGAAGCGGGCGAAGATGGCGGCGCTGATGGCGGGCATCGGCACGGCGTTCTCGATGGCCTCCTCGAGGGTCCAGCGACCCTCTCCGGAGTCCTCGACGTAGCCCTCGATCTGGTCGAACTCGGGGTCGGCCTCGAGGGCGCGCACCAGGAGGTCGAGCAGCCAGGACCGCACGACGGTTCCGCGCTGCCAGGCCTTGAAGGTGCCCGTGACGTCCTTGATGATGTCCTTCTTGGCGTCGAGGAGCTCGTAGCCCTCGGCGTAGGCCTGCATCATGCCGTACTCGATGCCGTTGTGCACCATCTTGGCGTAGTGGCCGGCGCCGACCTCGCCCACGTGCACGAAGCCCTCGTCGCGCGGGCCCTCGGGGCGCAGCGCGTCGAAGACGGGCATGGCGCGCTCGACCATCTCGGTTGTGCCGCCGACCATCAGGCCGTAGCCGTTCTCGAGGCCCCAGACGCCGCCCGAGACACCGGCATCCATGAACTGGATGCCCTTGGGGCTGAGCAGCTCGGAGTGCTTGAAGTCCTCGGTCCACTTCGAGTTGCCGCCGTCGATGATGAGGTCGCCCTCGTCGAGGACGTTCGACAGGTCGTCGATCACGCTGTCGGTGATCTTGCCGGCCGGCACCATCACCCAGACGATGCGGGGGGCCGGGAGGGCCGCGGCCAGCGCGGCCAGGTCGGCGACGTCGCTCACGGCGGGGTTGGTGTCGTAGCCCACGACGCCGATGCCGGCCTTCTTGAGGCGGGCACGCATGTTGTTGCCCATCTTGCCGAGTCCGATGAGGCCGATCTCCATGGCCGTCTCCTTCTGTAGTCGTGTCGCGGGGGTGGTGTGCCGGTGGGTCAGCGCAGCAGGTGGGTCAGTGCTGCCGTGGTTCAGCGCAGCAGCAGGTTGGGCTGCAGCAGGTACTTGTAGTCGTCGGAACCGGGCTGGTCCTTCGACGACTGGCTCGTGATGAGCACCGGGCCGGGCTTGTTCGGGTTGTCGGTCTTCGTGAACGAGATGCGCACGAACTCCGAGTGCACGGCGCTCAGCCCGTCGAGCAGGAACTGGGGCTTCAGCGAGACCACGGTGTCCTGCCCGGTGAGCAGCGCGTCGATCGACTCGGAGGCCTGGGCCTGCTCGGAGCCGATGGCCTCGAGCGTCACGCCGTCGATCGTGAAGGTGAAGCGCAGCGCGGCCTCGCGCTCGAGCACCAGCGAGACGCGCTTGGTGGCCTCGATCAGGTCGGCGGTGTTGATGACCGCGTAGTTGTCGACGCTCTCGGGGAACAGGCGCTTCACGGGCGGGAAGTTGCCCTTGATCAGCAGCGTGGTGACGGTCTTCTTGTCGCTCTTGAAGGCGATCAGCTCGCGGTCGTCGGAGTTCGTGATCGCGACCGAGATGGTGCCGGCGTTGCCGAAGGTCTTGCCGACCTCCTGCAGGGTGCGCGCGGGCACGAGCGCGGTGGCGGTCGTCGTGCCGGAGTCGTTGGAGTCCCAGTCGATGTTGCGCACGGCGACGCGGTACCGGTCGGTGGCCACCAGCGAGATGCTGTTCTCGCTGACCTCGAGCTGCACGCCCGTGATGACCGGGGTCACGTCGTCGCGCGAGGCTGCGACGGCGACCTGGGCCACGGCGGCGGCGAACTGCTCGGCCGGCAGCAGGCCCGACTCGGCGCCGACCTGCGGCAGCGTGGGGTACTCCTCGACCGGCATGCTCAGCAGGGTGAAGCGGGCGGTGCCGCAGCTCACGACGATGCGCGAGTCTTCAGTGCTGAAGCGCACCGGGGCGTTCGGCAGCCGGCTCGCGATGTCGGAGAGCAGTCGACCGGAGACGAGGATGACACCCGGCTCCTCGATGTCGGCGGCGATCTGCGTCTGCGCCGAGACCTCGTAGTCGAAGGACGACAGCTTCAGCCCGTCGTCGGTGGCCTCGATCAGCACTCCGCTCAGGATCGGCAGCGTGGTGCGCTGAGGGAGCAGCTTCACTGCGAAGGACACTGCTTCGCTGAAGACGTCTCGGTTTACTTGGAACTTCACGCAGTCACCTCTGTCGGCATTTGAGACCTGGGGTCGGATTCATGTTATCCGCATGCGGCGACGACGGCTGTGACGCGTCGTGACCGGCTCGAATCACAAGGTTGTGGGATGTGATTTTCATTAATGATTAATTCTTAACAGTCTTAACCGCTGTGGATATGTGGATAAGTCTGTTTAAAGCTCGACATCCGGCGGAACTACAACCGTGTGACTTGTTGGCGCCGTGTGAATGACATGGTGACAGCGGATGAAGCCGATTGAACGGCCGGAGAACGATTCCACACGATCGGGGTGGTGTTCAACATCCTGGAGCCGTTTCTCCACACCCTTTTCACAATCTGTGGAAAACGCGGTCAGTCGGCTCTCAGGCGCTCTTGTAGCGCTGATTGTGCTTGATGCGGTTCGAGATCTCGGTGACCTGGTTGTAGATCGACCGCTTCTCGGTCATCAGCTTGCCGATCTTGTTGTTGGCGTACATCACGGTGGTGTGATCGCGGCCGCCGAACAGCTGGCCGATCTTCGGCAGCGACAGGCTCGTCATCTCACGGCACAGGTACATGGCGATCTGGCGAGCGGTGGCGATCGCCTGGGAGCGGCTCGAGCCGTACAGGTCGTCGACCGAGAGCTTGAAGTACTCGGCGGTGTGATTGATGATGTCGACCGGCGCGATGACGTTGTCGTCGTCGAGCGTGATCAGGTCTTTCAGCACCGTCTGCACGAGCTGCATGTCGACCGGCGTGCGGTTCAGACTGGCGAAGGCGGTGACGCGGATGAGCGTGCCCTCGAGCTCGCGCACGTTGCTCGACACCTTCGACGCCATGAACTCGAGGATGTCGTCGGGCACCCGGAGCCGCTCACTCTGCGCCTTCTTGCGCAGGATCGCGATGCGGGTCTCGAGGTCGGGGGTCTGCACGTCGGTGATCAGGCCCCACTCGAAGCGGGTGCGCATCCGGTCCTCGAAGCCCGTGAGGTGCTTCGGCGGCAGGTCGGAGGTGATGACCACCTGCTTGTTGTGGTCGTGCAGGGTGTTGAAGGTGTGGAAGAAGGCCTCCTGCGTCTCGGCCTTGCCCTGCAGGAACTGGATGTCGTCGATCAGCAGCAGGTCGATGTCGCGGTAGCGGCTGTGGAAAGCGGCGCCCCGGTTGTTCGCGATCGAGTTGATGAAGTCGTTCGTGAACTCCTCGGAGCTGACGTAGCGCACGCGCACCCCGGGATAGAGGGAGATGGCGTAGTGGCCGATGGCGTGCAGGAGGTGGGTCTTGCCGAGCCCCGAGTCGCCGTAGATGAAGAGGGGGTTGTAGGCCTTGGCCGGCGCCTCGGCCACCGCGACGGCGGCCGCATGGGCGAAGCGGTTCGAGCCGCCGATGACGAAGTTGTCGAAGCTGTACTTGGGGTTCAGCCGGGTGTCGTTGTTGCGGGCCGGGCCGACCGTCTCCTGCGCGTGCGGGATCGACTCGGCGTAGCTCGACGTGACGACGGGCTGGGTGAGCTCGTCGGGCCGGCCGGGCGCGGCCACGGGGGCGCTGCTGTCGGTGCTGCTGTCGTAGTCGTCGATGTCGGGGTTCACGACCACCGAGAAGTTCGAGACGGCGAGGGAGTCGTCGAGGGTGCCGAGCGCCGAGAGGAGGGAGGGTCGCACGCGCTGCTCGAGCATGTCGCGGGTGAAGTCGTTCGGCACCTCGAGATAGAAGGAACCGCCGAGGATGCCCTTCGGCACCACCAGGCCGAGGAAGCCCTTCAGCTGCGGGGTGATCCGTTCATCCGACGACAGCACCTGGAGGACCGTTCGCCAGTTGTCCTCCGTCGAAGCGGCACCGTCTGCCAATGGAACTCCTGTCGAACGCGCTCGTCTTCGCCGAACCGTTGCGTTCGACCCCGCCGTCATCCCTGCCCCCGGGACGGCTGTTAGTAACTGTAGGCATCTAAGCTAATGACTGCCACGACGCAGGGCAAGTTCGCTGTATTGACGGGCTGCGTGTCATACACAGATTTTGTCCACAGCATGTGGATAATTGATCCTTTGGCCGCTCGGGTTTGACCGCGGGCGCTTCAGGCCGTAGGTTTAATCAGTTGACTTGTGTGGTTTGCAGCCACACCTCTTACTTAAGCCGGGCGTTCACCCTGAAGGCCTGCCCCATCGGAGATCATTATGAGCAAGCGAACCTTCCAGCCGAACAACCGTCGCCGCGCCAAGGTGCACGGCTTCCGTCTGCGCATGCGCACCCGTGCCGGCCGCTCGATCCTCTCGGCTCGTCGCCGCAAGGGTCGCACCGAACTCTCCGCGTAGGTCTCTGATCCGCGGTGCTGGCCAAGAGCAACCGCATCACGCAGGGTGCCGACTACCGCGGCACCGTGCGACGCGGCAAGAAGTACGTCGGTCCCAGCACCGTCACCTACATTCGCGCATCCGATGATTCGTCGTCGGATGCGCGTTTCGGGTTCATCGTGGCTAAATCGGTCGGCGTCGCCGTCGTCCGCAACCGCGTGCGTCGCCGACTGAAGGCGGCGAGCTTCGCGCTGCTGCCGTTGCTGGCCCCCGGAACCGACGTGGTGGTGCGCGCTCTGCCCGAAGCTGCATCACAGCCTTACGGCGTACTCTTCGAAGAACTGTCGCGTTCTCTCACCAAAGGATCAGTACTCGCATGATGTCAGTGGTGACGGCGATCGTACTGCTCCCCCGCAATCTCGCGGTGCTCCTGCTCCGCGGCTACCGCGCCGTGATCTCTCCGCTGTACGGAGACGTCTGCCGCTACTACCCCTCGTGCTCCTCCTATACTCTCCAGGCCATCCAGCTGCGGGGTGTCATCGTCGGTTCGGCGATGGGGGTCTATCGCATCGCGCGCTGTCACCCCTGGGCGAAGGGCGGCGTCGACGACGTGCCGCCCGTGCGCCGGCAGAGATACCGGCTCACGTCGTTCGGTTTCGTCATACCAGCTAGCCACGGAAAGGGCTGACCCCACCCCATGGAAATCCCGCTCATCGATACGATCCTCTGGCCCATCAAATGGGTCGTGGAGCTGATCCTCGTCGCATGGCACTACGTCTGGACCTTCGTCGGCCTCGACCCCGCGGCCGGCCTGACCTGGGTGCTCTCCATCGTGGGTCTGGTGCTGGTCGTCCGTGCCGCCCTCATCCCGATCTTCGTGCGCCAGATCAAGAGCCAGCGCAAGATGCTGGAGGTCGCGCCACAGCTGAAGAAGATCCAGGACAAGTACCGCGGCAAGAAGGACCAGTTCTCGCGGGAGGCGATGTCGCGCGAGACGATGGAGCTCTACCGCAAGACGGGCACCAACCCACTGGCGTCCTGTCTTCCGCTGCTGCTCCAGATGCCCATCTTCTTCAGCCTGTTCTCCGTGCTGAACAACGCCCAGAAGGGCCAGGCCGGAGTCGGCCCGCTCGATGCGAACCTCGGCAAGCAGTTCGGTGACGCCACGCTGTTCGGTGTGGCCCCGCTGCACGACACCTTCATCGGCTCCTTCAACGCCGGCGGCCCGTGGCAGGTCATGCTCATCGCCGGCCTCATGGTCGTGCTGATGACCGCTTCGCAGTTCTACACGCAGCTGCAGATCATGGCGAAGAACCAGTCGCCCGAGGCCAAGGCCAGCCCGATGTACCGCCAGCAGCGCATCCTTCTGTACATCCTCCCCCTGGTGTTCGTCTTCTCGGGTGTGGCTTTCCCCCTCGGCGTCATGTTCTACTGGCTCACCTCGAACTTCTGGACCATGGGCCAGCAGTTCCTGGTCATCCGCAACATGCCGACCCCCGGCTCGGAGGCCGCCAAGGCCCGTGAGGCACGTCTGGCGAAGAAGGGGAAGCTGGAGCCCACGAAGGGCGCGCCGGCCATCGAGACCATCCCCGAGGCCCCCAAGACCACGCAACGACAGCAGCCCGTGAACAAGAACCGGGCGAAGAAGCAGGGTGACAAGAAATGAGTGATGTGACCGAGACGACCACCGCGACCACGCCGCTCGACGAGTCGGCCGACGCAGCCGTTACCGATCCCGCGCAGGACGACGCGTCGGTGTCGTCAGACGTTTCGGCGGACGCCGTTTCCTCCACGTCGCCCGCTGCTCCCTCCGCCTCGGCGTCTGCGTCGTCCGCCTCGCACGAATCGTCTGCCGCGGTGCCCGCTCCGGCCGCCACCCCCTCCCCCGCAGCCGCTGCGGCCTTCGCGTCGGCCCCGGCCTCCGCCCTGATCGACGACGGCGCCCCCGCGGATGCGGCAGGCACCCAGGGCGTTGCGCCGGCCCGTTCGTCCGCCTCCCTCGACGACGAGGGCGACGTCGCAGCCGACTACATCGAGGAGCTCCTCGATATTTGCGACCTCGACGGTGACATCGACATCGAGGTGACCGACGGCCGAGCCTACATCTCGGTCAACGCCTCGGGCGACAGCAACCTCCGCATCCTCTCGCGTCCCGACACCGTCGCGGCCCTGCAGGAGCTGACCCGCCTGGCCGTCCAGACGAAGACGGGCGAGTTCTCCCGCCTGATCCTCGACGTCGGCGGCAGCCGTGAGCAGCGCCAGCGTGAGCTCGAGAAGCTCGTCGACGACGCGGTCGCCCGCCTCGACGGCGGCTCCGACGCTGCGCACCTCGAGCCGATGTCCTCGTACGAGCGGAAGCTCGTCCACGACATCGTGGCCACGCGCGGCCTCACCTCGGAGTCCGAGGGCGAGGGCCGGGACCGCCACACGGTCATCACGCGCGCGTAGGGATGTTTCACGTGAAACTTGGGGTGTCGGCGTGACCGGCACCCCGGCGGAATCCGCCCCCTCCCCCGAGCCAACCCGCCGCTCCGAAGATTCTCGGTCGGCCGCCGTGGACGTGACCCCCGAAGTCGAACCGGCCGCAGCCGCAGTCGTGTTCGGCGACCGCATCGACCTGGCCCGCGCCTACACCGCTGACCTCGTCGCTCGCGGTGAGGAACTCGGACTGATCGGCCCCCTGGAGCTTCCCCGCCTCTGGAGCCGCCACATCATCAACTGCGGCCTCGTCGCCCCGCTTCTCTACCCCGGTGTCGTCGGAGACATCGGCAGTGGTGCCGGCCTGCCAGGCATTGTGCTGGCGATCGCCCGCCCCGACGTCGACTTCGTGCTCATCGAGCCCATGGAGCGCCGCATCTCCTGGCTGAACGAGCAGAAGCAGAACCTCGGCCTCGCCAACGTCACCGTCGTCCGCGACCGCGCGCAGGAGTACCCGAAGGGTCGCCTCGACCAGCTCACCGCCCGCGCGGTCAGCGCTTTCAGCAAGCTGATTCCGATGGCCACTCCCCTGGTCCGCTCCGGCGGCGAACTCGTGCTCATGAAGGGCGCCTCGGCCGCCGCCGAGATCGCGGCCGCCGAGAAGGCGATCCGCAAGTACAAGCTCTCGGACGTGGAGGTCGTGGAGCTCGGCGCCGACGTCGGCGTGGACATCACCCGCGTCATCCGCGCCCGCGTCCCCTGACTCGCCCCAGCTCCCCAGAAGTTGGGTTGTCGCGAGAGTGGCACGCTTACCTGCCCACCTGGCCGTGCTTTAGGCGCCGGCCCCGCGTCGTCCCGGCGCTCGCTCATCTCAAGTGACGGATCCACAGCTGAACTGCGTGCGGTCGCCCGAAGCGCACTGCACGGCCTAGGTTGCTTTCAGAATTTCCCTGGCACCTGCCGCTGCGTGCAGTAGGGTGCCCAGTCGCCCTCCCCTAACACTCATCCGACCCCACCCTCGGAGGCCCCGGTGCTTGGGGGAATCCCGGCGGCCCCGTCAGCTCGCAGCTCGCGCTTGCGGCGCGTACCGGGCGAGGGGCTGCTCAGCACGCGGGGCTATCGTTCTTGCGCCATATCCCGCGCTCGAGTTGTAGCCCGCGTCGCGCAGCTCGAGGTAGGCGCCAAAGACCATCCTGTGGCTGACGACGAGTGCCTGCGCCAGGTCGCCTTCGGCGGTCAGTCGGGTGCCGGTGGCGATCCGGCCGTCGAGCACCTGGAGGCGGGCGCGGTCGAACAGCGCCACATAGGACGGGCCCGCCGAGCTGCCACGCCATTCGCAGAGCAGGGAGATGAGGCCCCGGGCGTGCTTGCGCTTAAAACCCCGATCTGGCGGGCTCCGTCCGTCGGCGGTGAGTGATCGGGATGCGGAGGAAGCGGTCGGAGGCACAGTCGACGCCGAAGCCCGGTCTCGTCGCGCCAGGGCGCCATCGAGCGCTGTGCGTAGGCGTTCCGGGACGCAGTTTGCCGCGCCCCGCGCACTACGCCCACACAGACCTCTCGACTGAGGTCGTGTAGTGGACAGTGCAGCTGCAACCGCGTGCTGCGCGCGATTTCGGCGCAGCACATCGAACAAATCTGCGCTGATGAAGCCCATGGTCGGATACCGGCAGAGAATGCGGATGTTACACCGATCACTCGTGATCGGCGTCGGGAGCCGCGTGCATGCTCGCCAGTTCTGCAGGTCGATCATGGCGCCGCCATCTGCCGCATCGGGGGTTTCACGTGAAACATTGCCTCCGATGTGGAAGTACCGACCGTGGCGCGATAGGCAATGTAGATCAGCTATCTCGGGCAACCTAGGTACCGTGGCCTGACTCGTGTCGTGTCGGCTGTTCTATGCGATGCAGCCTCATCCATCCCCCACCCACCAGGTCACCTTCGAGTAGCCGTTCGGTAGTCCGCCACTGTCAGTGTTATTCGGTACGATCGAAGTCGTCCGTTCGGGCTTCTCGCTCGCCCATGTTTCACGTGAAACATATCGACAGGATTTAGTGCATTGACCAGTGATCCCACCGCCTTTGATGCGTCGACTCCACTGGCTCGGGAACTCGCGAACCTGTCGCAGCGAAAGCGGGCACTGGCTGTGCGGGAATTCCCCCTCCCCGATGTCACGCGCATCCTGACCGTGGCTAACCAGAAGGGTGGCGTCGGCAAGACCACGACGACCGTCAATCTCGCTGCAGCACTGGCGAGCGAGGGCGCCCGGGTGCTCGTGATCGATCTGGACCCACAGGGCAACGCCTCCACAGCCCTCGGCGTCGACCACCGGGGAGACCAGCCCAGCGTCTACGACGTCCTTATTCGGGATGGCTCGATGTCCGAGATCATCCAGCAGAGCCCGGAGTCGCCCAATCTGTACTGCCTGCCGGCAACGATCCACCTGGCCGGGGCCGAGATCGAGCTCGTGCCGATGGTCGCTCGTGAGCAGCGACTGCGCGGCGCGCTCGACCGCTTCCTGGCCGAGAAGTCCGAGGCCGGCGAGATGTTCCACTACGTCCTCATCGACTGCCCGCCTTCACTTGGACTCCTCACGATCAACGCTTTCGTGGCCGCACGCGAGGTGCTCATCCCCATCCAGTGCGAGTATTACGCGCTCGAAGGTCTGAGTCAGCTGCTCAACAACATCAGCCTGATCGAGCGTCACCTCAACCCGACGCTCGCCGTGTCGACTATTCTCCTCACCATGTACGACGGACGCACCCGCCTCGCCTTCCAGGTCGCCGAAGACGTCCGCACCCACTTCCCCGAGCAGACGCTCGCCGCGGTCATCCCCCGCTCCGTGCGCATCTCCGAGGCGCCGAGCTACGGGCAGACCGTCATCGGCTTCGACCGGGGATCGCCCGGCTCCATCTCGTACCTCGAGGCAGCCGCAGAAATCGCAGAAAGAGGAGCCCCGAACCGTGGCAACTAAGAAGAGAACCGGCCTCGGCCGCGGCATCGGCGCCCTGATCCCCACTGACGAGCCACGGGTCGAGGGGTCCCGGCCCGTCGACGTGTTCTTCGACGCTCCTCGTCGTGATGCGGTGTCGGATGCTCCCGAGCTCGTCGCCGTTCCGGGGGCGCGGTTGGCGCAGCTCGATCCGGCGTCCATCGTGCCGAACCCGAAGCAGCCGCGCAGCGTTTTCGACCCGGCCGACCTGGCCGAGCTGGTGCACTCGATCAAGGAGATCGGCGTCCTACAGCCGATCGTCGTGCGCGAGCTCCCCCGTGAGGGCGACGCCGAGCAGCAGTACGAGCTGGTCATGGGTGAGCGTCGGCTGCGGGCGACGAAGGAAGCTGGTCTCGATGCGATTCCGGCGGTGGTGAAGAACACCGCCGACGAGGACATGCTGCGGGACGCCCTGCTGGAGAACCTCCATCGGTCGCAGCTCAACCCGTTGGAAGAGGCCTCGGCCTACCAGCAGATGATCGAGGACTTCGGCATTACACAGGACGCGCTGGCCGAGCGCATCGGTCGTTCGCGGCCGCAGATCACCAATACGCTCCGGTTGCTGAGACTTCCGCCAGCGGTGCAGAACCGGGTGGCGTCAGGGGTGCTGAGCGCGGGGCACGCTCGCGCGGTGCTCGCGGTGGGTGACGTCGAAGCGATGAACAAGCTGGCGGACAAGATCGTCAACGAGGACCTGTCGGTTCGCGCTGCCGAGGCGCTGGCGTCGTCGGCTCCG
Organism: Herbiconiux sp. VKM Ac-1786; assembly: GCF_015350805.1. GTDB lineage: Bacteria > Actinomycetota > Actinomycetes > Actinomycetales > Microbacteriaceae > Herbiconiux. Next base: position 1,393,456 of record NZ_JADKSG010000001.1, read on the forward strand.
AAGCAGACCCGCGCGAAGACGACGGCGGGTCAGAAGCGCGGGCACCTCGACGAGATCGGTGAGCGGTTGGGCGACCGGCTGAACACGCGGGTGCGAGTGAGCCTCGGCCGGTCGAAGGGGCAGATCGTGATCGATTTCGCGACGATTCAGGACTTGAACCGCATCCTCACCGAACTGGGTGAAGAGGGTTTCGGCGCCGCCAAGACACAGGGCCCGCACTTCGTCTGAGTGTGCCGTCGCGCACAGAGGGGGCCTGAGCCCAGGCGGAGGCGTGACGGCGCGGGAGTTCCACCTTGGATGAACGCGGGGCCAGGCGGATGTAGGTGCGGGGCGGCGACGGGTGGTTTCGGGCACCAGGTGCTCGGCGACTGGCTATCGATCGGCCTGCCTGGATGACGATCGGTGCAGGCGTTAGTAGACGGCTACGGGCCCAAGCGCGCGGGCCCCGCGGAGCGGTCAGGCGGCACCATAATGAAAAACGCCCGCCACCCGAAGGCGCCGGACGTTTCACGTGAAACATCCCCACTACCGCCGCGCAGCAGCCTCCGCGATAGCGACGCCGCTCAGCGTGCTGTACACCTCGCCGAGCGACCGCCCGGTGGCGAGGATCCCCTGCGGCACCATCGACGTCTCCGTCAGCCCGGGCAGCACGTTGGCCTCGAGGAACCACGGCACCCCCGCGTCGTCGATGATCAGGTCGATACGCGAGATGTGGCGCAGCCCGATGGTCTCGTGGATGCGCAGGGCGGACTCGCCCGCGAGCGCCGCGGTCTCCTCGTCGAGGCGAGCCGGCACGAAGAAGTGGGTCTCCCCCGCGTTGTACCGGGCCTCGAAGCTGTAGACGCCCGAACGGGGCTCGATCTCCACGCCGGGCAGGGCGAACGGCCCCTCCCCCAAGTCCAGGATGCCCACCGAGACCTCGACGCCACGAACTCGCTGTTCGATCAGCGCGACCTCGCCGTAGGTGTAGGCGTCGACGACAGCGCGGGGCAGGTCGTCGGCCGAGTCGATGATCCCGACGCCGAGGGCCGAGCCGCCCTGCGCGGGCTTGACCACGAGGTCCGTGCCGAGCGAGGCCGAGACCCGCGCCAGCACCTCGGTGGCGCCGAGCTCACGGAAGGTGTCGCGCGGGAGGGTGATCGAGCGCGGGGTCTGGAAGCCGGCACGAGAGACGAGCACCTTCGCGGTCGGCTTGTTCCAGGCGAGGCGCGACGGGTCGGAGGTCGATCCGACGTAGGGGATGTCGAGGGCGTCGAGCAGGGCGCGCAGGGCACCGTCCTCTCCACTGGCACCGTGCAGGGCGGGCCACACGACGTCGGGACGGGTCTCGTCCAGGAACTGCAGCAGGCTGGCGTCGGGGTCGCGCAGGATGACCGTGTGGCCGCGCTCCGCGAGGCTGTCGGCGACGCGACGCCCCGAACGGAGGGAGACGTCCCGCTCGTGCGAGATGCCACCGGCCAGCACGACCACGGTGTGAGGAGTTGTGTCGCTCATGAGCTCAATTCAGGTTCGGGGGCGGTGCTGAGAAGTTGCGGTCGCGGACGGTGCCGAGAGGTCCGGTCTTCGAGAAGGTCTCGACCAGGTCGGTCTCTCCGCTGATGACGGTCTGCAGGCGACGGATGCCCGTGCGGATCGCCTCGGGCGTCGGGTAGCAGAACGACAGCCGGATGTTGCTGTGGCCGTTGCCGTCGGCGTAGAACGCGGTGCCCGGCGTGTAGGCGACGAGCTCCTTCACGGCCCGGGGCAGCATCTGCTTCGAGTCGAGGTAAGGCGGCAGCGTCAGCCAGACGTAGAAGCCGCCCCTCGGGTCGGTCCAGGTGAGGCTCGGGAGGTAGTCGTTCAAAGCCCCGATCATCGCCTCTTTTCGCTCCTTGTACACACCGCGGAAACGGTCGACCTGAGCGCGCCAGTCGATGTTGTCCAGATACTCGGAGACGATCAGCTGGCTGAACGAGCTCGGGGAGAGCACGGCCGCCTCGTTCGCGAGGATGAGCTTCTCGCGGATGGCGTGCGGGGCGAGTGCCCAACCCACGCGGAAGCCCGGTGCGAGCGTCTTCGAGAAGGTGCCGAGGTAGATGACGCCCTCCTGTTCGATCGAGCGGAGCGCCGGCGGCGGCGGGGTGTCGAAATGGAGCAGCCCGTACGGGTTGTCCTCCAGCACGAGGATGCCGGCGTCTTTGGCGATCTGGAGGATCTCGAGCCGGCGCTCCCAGCTGAGGGTCACTCCGGCCGGGTTCTGGAAGGATGGGATCGTGTAGAGGAACTTGATGGTCTTGCCCTCGGCCCGCAGCCGCGCGATGTTTTCGCGGAGCGACTCCGGGATCATGCCGTGCTCGTCCATTGCGACATGGTGGGTCTGCGCCTGGAACGACTTGAAGATCACGACGGCGGTGACGTAGCTCGGGCCCTCGGCCAGCACCACGTCTCCCGGGTCGAGGAAGAGCTTGGACACGAGCTCCAGGGCGTGCTGCGATCCGGTGGTGACGACGACGTCATCGGCGCTGGCCTTGATGCCCTCCATCGCCATGACGTCGAGGATCTGCTCGCGGAGCTTCGGCACACCCTGCCCCGAGCCGTACTGCAGGGCCACCGAGCCCTGGTCGCGCATCACGCGGTTCATCGACTCGATGATCAGCTCCTGCGGGAGCGCCGAGACGGCCGGCATCCCTCCGGCGAGCGACACCACCTCGGGCCGGGACGCCACGGCGAACAGGGCCCGCACCTCGGAGGCGGCGAGACCGGCGGTGCGCGCGGCGTAGTTGGAGTACCAGGGATCGAGGTTGTTACCCGATTGCTGTGGGGGGTTCTGGCTTTTCACTGACGTACATCCCGACGTTGACCGAATTCCCATCGTATGACATGCAAAAGTGGCCCGTCGCGTGAATGCGACGGGCCACTCGGCTGGGACTGGCTACAGCCCGCCCCAGTAAGGGGGACGCGATCAGATGAACGCGGCCAGGTCGGCCTCGAGGGCCGCCTTCGGCTTGGCGCCGATGATGGTCTTGACGACCTCGCCGCCCTTGTAGACCTTGAGCGCCGGGATCGAGGTGATCTGGTACTTCATCGCGGTCTGGGGGTTGTCGTCGACGTTCAGCTTGACGATCTCGATCTTGTCGCCGTGCTCCGCGGCGATCTGGTCGAGGATCGGGGCGACGGCGCGACAGGGGCCGCACCACTCGGCCCAGAAGTCGACGAGGATCGTCTTCTCGGAGTTGATGACGTCGGCCTCGAAGCTGGCGTCGGAGACGGCCTTGGCGTTGGACATGGTTCCTTCTTTCGTGAGGTTCGGATGTGAGGGGTGCGGGCCGCGGTGGGCAGCGAGCACGGATCGGATGCTAGGAGGCGGTGACGAGGTCGCTCGCCTCGGCCTCGGCCTGGTCGAGGGCGGCGAGGAACGCCTCGGCGTCGAGCGCCGCCACGGTTCCGGACGCCGCCGCGGTGACCGCCTGGCGGTAGTGCGGGTCGATGACGTCTCCGGCGGCGAACACGCCGGGCAGGTTGGTCTTCGACGAGCGGCCCTCGACGGCGATGGTTCCCTCGTCGGTCAGGTCGAGCTGGCCGTGCACGAGGTGCACGCGCGGGTCGTTGCCGATCGCGACGAACAGGCCCTGCACCGGCAGCTCCGACGTGGAGCCGTCGACCGTGTTGCGCAGCTGCAGGCCGTCGACGGCGTTCTCACCGGAGATGCCGACGACCTCGGAGTTCCAGACGAACTCGATCTTGTCGTTCGTGAAGGCGCGCTCCTGCATGATCTTCGAGGCGCGCAGCGAGTCCTTGCGGTGCACCACGTAGACCTTCTCGGCGAAGCGGGTGAGGAAGGTCGCCTCCTCCATGGCCGAGTCTCCGCCACCGACGACCGCGATCGTCTTGGTCTTGAAGAAGAAGCCATCGCAGGTGGCGCACCACGAGACGCCGCGGCCGGACAGCCGCTCCTCGTCGTGCAGCCCGAGCTTGCGGTACGCGGATCCGGTCGCGAAGATCAGCGAGCGCGCCTCGAAGGTTCCGCTGTAGCCGGTCTCGACCGACTTGACGTCACCCGTGAGGTGCACGGCGGTGACGTCGTCGAGAACGACCTCGGTGCCGAACTTCTCGGCCTGCTCCTGCAGCTTCAGCATGAGCTCGGGGCCCTGGATGCCCTCGGGGAAGCCGGGGAAGTTCTCGACCTCGGTGGTGTTCATCAGCTCGCCGCCGGCCTCGACGCTCGAGGCGAGGAGGAGGGGCTTGAGGCCCGCTCGGGCGGCGTAGATCGCTGCCGTGAATCCGGCGGGGCCGGAGCCGATGATGATGATCTCGCGCATGTGGTCTGTCTCCTCGGAGGGTGGTCGCGGGCACACCGGAGCGTGCGGCGCTGACCGGTACAACACATCCTATCCGCGCGGTATTCCGCGGGTGCGGGGCGCTGAGCGGGCTCTCAGCAGGGGTGCCTCGTGCGGCCGCAGAAGGGGCAGACAGGGCGAGTGCGCGGTCAGCGCGAGCGCGTCAGCCGCGCCCGCACGGGGCCCAGCGCATCCGCCAGCTCGGGCGATCGCACGAGGGCCAGGGCCCCGAGGTAGACCGCGGGCATGACGACGCCGATCACCGCCATCGAGACGAGCGGGGTGACGTAGCCCGAGGTGAGGAACTCGACCCCGAGGAGCGACTGGATGCCGAGGTAGACGAGCACGCCGGCCCCGGCCGCCGGGATCGCCGCCACGAGGAAGCGAGCGAAGCTGCGGGCGATGCGCCCTCCCCCGGTGCCTCCGAGCCGGCGCCGGATGATCACGGCGGCGGCGATGACCTGCACGCCGGTGGCCAGGGAGAGGGAGACGGCGATGCCGACCGCCACCAGACCGTCCGGCAGCAGCAGGCAGGAGAGCACGAGCACCACGAAGATCGACGCCTGCAGCACCTGCAGGAAGAACGGGGTCTTCGTGTCGCTGAGCGAGTAGAACACCCGCTGCAGCACGAAGAGCACGCTGAACGGCACCAGACCGACGAGGAATCCGATCAGCACGTCGCCCATCGCGACCGCTTGGGCATAGGTCTCGGTGAATATGCTCGCAAAGGGATATGCCGCGACGATCAGCACGATGGTGCCCAGCACCATGAACAGCAGGGTGATGCGCAGCGCCGAGGAGACGTCCCGCCGGAGGTCGGCCGTCTCGCCGCGGTTCGCGTGCCCGCTCATCTTCGTGAAGTAGGCGGTGACGAGCGACACCGTGATCAGCGAGTGCGGCAGCATGAAGATCAGCCAGGCGTTCTGCAGGGCGAACACCGAGGCCCCGTCGCCCGAGGCGGTGGCGGCGACGGCGGTCTCGACCAGCCCGGCGGCCTGGCTGACGAGCAGCATGCCGAAGGTCCAGCCCGCCAGCTTGCCGGCCGCGCCGAGACCGACGCCGCGCCAGGCGAAGTCGGGGCGGTAGCGGATGCCCGCCCGCCGCCAGAACAGGAACAGCACCAGCGCCTGGGCCGCCACGGCGGCGGTGGTCGACCCGCCGAGCAGCGCGATCTTGTCGGGCCCCCAGTCGGTGACGAGCCGCTCGCCCTCGGGGTCGAGCCCGAAGAGCAGCATGAAGGCGACGAGCCCCAGGATCGAGACGATGTTGTTGACCACGGGCGCCCAGGTGAACGGGCCGAAGACGCCCTTGGCGTTCAGCACCTCGCCGAGCACGGTGTAGAGCCCGTAGAAGAAGATCTGCGGCAGGCACCAGTAGGCGAAGGCGATGCCGAGGGCCCGCTGCTCGCCGCTCCAGGTCGGCGCCGAGATGGTCACCAGCACCGGCGCGAGAATGGTCGCGGCCAGGGTGGTGCCGGCGAGGATGACCATCGAGATCGTGAGCAGCTTGTTGATGTAGCCGCGGCCGCCGTCCTGGTGCAGCATCGCCCGCACGATCTGCGGAACCAGCACGGCCGAGAGCGTGCCGCCCGCGATGATCGCGTAGATGTTGTTCGGCAGCTGGTTGGCGATCGCGAAGGCGTCACCGCTCGCACTGTTCACCACGCCGATGGTCTGAGCCAGGATGATCGCCCGGACGAAGCCCATGATGCGGGAGACGATCGTGCCCGACGCGAGGAACGCGCTGGCGCGGCCGATGCTGGTCGGGCTCACGAGGTCCCCTCCGCTGAAGCCCGCCGCTCCTTGCGCCGCCGCAGGATGTTCCGCGCCAGCCCGCCGCCGAACAGCAGCACCAGCGCCACCACGAAGATCACGGTGCCCCAGGTCTCCCAGTCGGCGCTCACGTTCACCGCGACCGGCGACGGGTTCGCGATCAGCACCCCGCTCGCGCTTGTGAGCTGGAAGCTCAGCACGACCGAGCCGTTCGCGACGGCGGTCACCGGGATCTGGGCGCTCTTCCGCGAGTTCGCCTCCACGACCACGCCGACGTCGTTCTGGTCGATCAGCAGGCGTCCGTTCGACGCCGTGACGTGCACGATGACCGATACGGGGTAGGGCAGCTCGTTGCTGATGGTCAAGGGCAGCGGCGCCGAGCTCGACAGCAGGTTGATGTCGGAGCCCTCGACGATCTGCACGCCCTTCAGCGTGGTCGCGGTCTCCTCGTTGAAGGCGTCGGTCGCCACGCTCCAGCCGCCCTCGTTCGCGACCCAGGCGTTCGACAGCAGCGTGAGCAGGTCGGCGCGGTGCCGGCCCGAGAGCAGCTGGGGGTTCGACAGCACCGAGGAGTAGGAGTCGATCTGCTGGCCACCGAGCAGGAGATTGGCGATGCGGGTGACACGCTCGTCGGGCTGAGGGGCGTCGACGAGCGACACCGTCTGGGTGGGGGTGCGCTGCACGAGTTCCGAGAACGACCCCGGGGCACTCCACGGCAGCGCCTGCACGGTCGAGACGACCTGGTCGATGCTGTTCAGGTTCATCGCGGCCCGATCGAGCACCGCCAGCACGGGAGTGGGGTCCTCCGGGGTGCCGCCCCCGGTCTCGGCCGCCAGGGCGAGGGCCGCCGCGAGCTCGCCGACCGCCTGCCCGCGTGCGGTGTCGGTCGACGCGGCCACCGCATCCTGAACAGCCTGCGAGACGGCGTGGTCGGCGGCGAACACCGTCTGCGACCCCGTCGTCGCCACCGCCTGCAGGGCTTCGCCCGCGTCGCCCGAGGCGGGGGTCAGCTGCTGCGAGTCGATGATGCTGGCCGAGTAGCCGGAGGCGGAGAGGAAGGGCAGGTCGGCCGCGGTCACCGAGCCGGCGCGCGGCCAGGCGATGGTCGTCGAGGCGTAGTCCCAGTCGGTGAGCTGCTCGAGCGTCGGCACCGTGGGCGCTGCCGGCGTGGGCGAGGCGCTCGGGGTCGGCGCAGGAGAGGTCGGTGTGGCGGTCGGCTCGATCAGCGGGTCGACGTCGGTGAAGTCGGCCGGATCGAGCGCGTAGTCGAACGAGGTGGGCTGCAGGGCCGAGGTGGCGCCGGCCTGGCGCTCGCCCGAGAGGTCGGAGTCGCCGTAGCTGAGCGGGATGACCGGGTTCGACGCCGACTCGAGCCGCTCGAGCCAGGCGACGGCCGACTCGGGAGCGGTGGAGCCGAGCGCTCGGATGGAGACGATGATGCGCGGGTCGACGGCGATCGTCACCGGCCGGCCGATCACCGAGTCGAGCTCGCGGGTGAGCACGCCGGTGTCGTTCGTGAAGGCGTCCAGCGCGGCGGGCTGGATGAGGCCGGTCGAGCTGGCGACCGAGGTGATCGGGGCGATCACCGTGACGTCGGCGCGCGCCGAGATGCCGTCGTCGACGACCACCGTGCCGCGCGCCGAGACCGCGTCGCCGCCGGCACCGTCGAGGGTGGCCACCAGACCGTGGGCTCCACCGAGTCCCCCGGGCAGCTGGGCGGCGGGCACCGTGATCGACACCGTTCCGCCACCGCTCGGCGCCGGTGCGGTGGCCAGGGCGACGAGCGATCCGGCCTCGCCGCCGTCGAGCCAGCTGCTGAGCGAGGAGGAGCTGCGCAGGGCGCTGTCGTCGAGGGCGAGCGAGATCGTGCCGCCCGAGGAGGGACCGCTCACCTCGACGGTCACCGTGAGGTCGGCTCCCGGGGCTACGACACCGCTGCCCGAGGCGGCGAGGGCGAGCGTCACCGGCGACGCGGAGTCGTCCGAGGTCGTCGTCGGCACCGGTGCGGGGGCGCTGGAGGAGGGGGTGGGCGGAGGCGTTGTGGCGGCCGCTCCGAACGGGGTCGCGAACACGGCACCGGCGATCAGCGCGCTGGCTGCGATCGCGGGCGCAACTCGTTTCAGTCGACGCGCAGGTGATGTCATAGGCCGTGACGGGCGCGCTCGGTGGCACCCGCATCCGTAGACCCGATTCTAGGAGGATCGGCCTGGGAGATCGGGGAACCGCCGGGGTCGGGCGGGGCGCGCGGCTAAAATGGCTCGGTGCAGTCCGTTCAGCAGTCCCTGGAATTCCTCGCGACGCTCGCGGGCGAGGGCCCCGTGGCGAAGCTCGCCGCCGCCTTCAGTGCCGCCGGGCACGAGCTCGCCCTCGTCGGAGGGCCGGTTCGCGACGCGTTCCTCGGCCGGCCGATCACCGACCTCGACTTCACGACGGATGCGCGTCCCGACGAGATCCTCGCGATCGTGACCCCCATCTCGCAGGCCCAGTGGGACGTCGGTCGCGCCTTCGGCACCATCGCCGCCCGGATCGACGGTGAGAGCGTCGAGATCACCACCTACCGCTCCGACGAGTACGACCACACGACCCGCAAGCCCGCCGTGGAGTTCGGCGACTCGCTCGAGGGCGATCTGCTGCGCCGCGACTTCACGGTGAACGCCATGGCGCTCCGGCTGCCGTCGCTCACCCTGATCGACCCCTCGGGCGGCATGGAGGACCTGATCGCGGGAGTGCTGCGCACGCCGGGGGCCCCCGAGGTCTCGTTCGGCGACGACCCGCTGCGCATGCTGCGCGCCATCCGCTTCACCGCCCAGCTCGGCTTCACGGTGGCCGTCGACACGGCCGTGGCGATCACCGAGATGAAGGACTCGATCGGCATCGTCTCGATCGAGCGGGTCAACGACGAGCTCTCGAAGCTGCTGAAGACGGATGCGCCCCGGCGTGGCGTCGAGCTGCTGGTCGAGAGCGGCCTCGCCGAGATCGTGCTCCCCGAGGTGCCGGCGCTCCAGCTCGAGAGCGACGAGCACCACCACCACAAGGACGTCTACCAGCACAGCCTCACCGTGCTCGACCAGGCCATCGACCTCGAGAAGTCGCGCGGGAAGCTCTCCTCCCCCGACCTCGTCGTGCGCCTCGCGGCGCTGCTGCACGACATCGGCAAGCCGGCGACGAAGCGCAACGAGCCGGGCGGGCAGGTGTCGTTCCACCACCACGACGTGGTCGGGGCGAAGCTCGCGCGCAAGCGGCTGCGGGCGCTGCGCTTCGACAACGACACCATCGCCGCGGTGTCGCGCCTGATCGAGCTGCACCTGCGCTTCTTCGGCTACACCGACGGGGCGTGGACCGACTCCGCCGTGCGCCGCTACGTGCGGGATGCGGGCGACCAGCTCGAGCGCCTGCACATCCTGACCCGCGCCGACGTGACCACGCGCAACCGCCGCAAGGCCGACCAGCTGGCCTTCGCCTACGACGACCTCGAGGACCGCATCGCGACGCTCGCCGCGCAGGAGGAGATCGACTCGGTGCGACCGGATCTCGACGGGGAGCAGATCATGCGCATCCTGAACCTGAAGCCGGGGCGCGAGGTGGGCGAGGCTCGGGCGTTCCTGCTCGAGCTGCGGCTCGACGAGGGCCCCCTCGGTGAGGAGGAGGCCACCCGTCGGTTGCAGACGTGGTGGCACGCTGGAGCTAGGGGGATTGCATCGCAATCCCGCGACGCCAGTGCTGACTGAGCTGCGCTCAGTCAGTTCCGGCTAGGCGGCAGGCGTGTTCTTCGCGATGAACGCCTCGAGCTCGGTGCGCGCCACGTCGTCGGGCATCTGCACCGGCGGCGACTTCATGAAGTAGGCGGCGGCGGGCTCGACCGGGCCGCCGAGGCCGGCGTCGAGCGCCACCTTCGCGGCGCGCACGGCGTCGATGATGACGCCGGCCGAGTTGGGCGAGTCCCACACCTCGAGCTTGTACTCCAGGCTCATGGGGGCGCCGCCGAACCCGTGGCCCTCGAGGCGCACGAAAGCGAACTTGCGGTCGTCGAGCCACGGCACGTGGTCGCTCGGGCCGATGTGCACGTCACCGGCGGGCAGGTCGATGTCGATGTTCGAGGTGACCGACTGCGTCTTCGAGATCTTCTTCGAGTTCAGGCGTCGGCGCTCGAGCATGTTCTTGAAGTCCATGTTGCCGCCGACGTTCAGCTGGTACGTGTGGTCGAGCTGGATGCCCCGGCTCTCCAGCAGGCGGGCGAGCACGCGGTGCGTGATGGTCGCGCCGACCTGGCTCTTGATGTCGTCGCCGACGATCGGCAGCCCGGCCTCGACGAACTTCGCGGCCCACTCGGGGTCGGAGGCGATGAACACGGGGATGGCGTTCACGAAGCCCACCCCGGCGTCGAGAGCGGCCTGCGCGTAGAACTTCGCGGCCTCCTCCGAGCCCACGGGCAGGTAGCAGACGAGCACGTCGGCGCCCGATTCGCGCAGGGCGCCCACGACGTCGACGGGCGTGGCTTCCGACTCGTCGATCATCTCGACGTAGTACTCGCCGAGCCCGTCGAGGGTCGGGCCGCGCTGCACGGTCACGCCGGTGGGTGCGACGTCGGCGAACTTCAGCGTGTTGTTCTCGCTCGCCCAGATGGCGTCGGCCAGATCGGCGCCCACCTTGGCCGCGTCGACGTCGAAGGCCGCCACGAACTCGATGTCGCCCACGTGGTACTGGCCGAACCGCACGTGCATCAGGCCGGGCACCGACTCGGTCTCGTCAGCGTCCTTGTAGTACGTCACCCCCTGGATCAGAGAGTTCGCGCAGTTACCGACGCCCGCGATCGCGACCTTGATGCTCATTCCGTCAGCCCTTTTCCGTTGTGTCAAAACTCCACGATCCTATGCCTGATCAGCTGAGTGACGGATGCGCGGGGCCCGGCAGCGCACCGGGGCCGCCCTTCAGCCGGCGAACCGGTACCGCTCCACGTCGGCGACGTCGTGGGTCTGAGCGCCGCTCAGCGTGAAGCGCGGCGGATCCCCGGCGACGGTGAGCTGCGTCGCGTGGGCGGCCATCGCGGCCACCTTGCGGCGGAGCGGCTCGCCCTGCAGCGGGACGACGACGTCGGCGACCACCGACCCGTCCACCCGGGGTTCGACGATCGCGAAGAACGGCACCCCGTAGTGGCGCGCGATCTCGCGTGCGGCGTCGTGCATGCGCACATGGTCCGGATGCCCGTACCCGCCCAGCCCGTCGTAGCTGACGACGCTCGTCGGCGCTCCCCCGGCCAGTCGTTCGACGCCGCCGATCACGGCGCCGACGACCGTCTCGAGCGGGGCCAGGCTCAGCGCCGCAGCGGGAGCGTCGTCGGCGGCCCGGGCGAAGCCGTCGTCGCCCCACTCCATGCCCGAATCGGAATACGCGCCGAGGAAGCTCTGCGGCACTCCCCCGAGCTCGTGCAGCGCGCGCGCCAGTTCCTGCTCGCGGTGCGGAGCCAGCTCCGGTGTGCCCTCGAGATGGTGCAGCTCGCCCGGCACGACCTCACCGCGCTCGCCGCGGGTGCCGGTGAGGATCACCGGGTGCCGGCCGGCGGCGACGAGGGCGGCGAGGGTGCCTCCGGTCGAGATGGACTCGTCGTCGGGGTGCGCGTGCAGGAAGACGGGGCGCTCGCCGAAGACGGCGGTCGGGTCGGGCTCGAGCGCGGCGACCTCGGCAAGCAGCTCGGTGGCGGCAGCCTCCCAGTCCCGTGCCCGGCCGTGCTGCAGCGCTGTCGCCCCGAGCCTCTCGAGCCCCGCCTCGTCCGCCAGCAGTCGCCCCAGCACCTCGGCCCAGTCCTCGGGCCGCCGGCTGCCGACGTGCACACCGCTGACGCCGTCGGGCACCGACTCGGCCAGTCCGCCCGTCCCCGAGGTCACCACCGGCGTTCCGCTCGCCGCGGCCTCCAGCGCGACCAGCCCGAAGGTCTCGGAGTGGGAGGGGACGAGCAGGAGGGTCGCCTCGCGCAGCAGCGCCGCCGCCTCTGCTCGGGTCTGAGGAGGAAGGAACTGCACGTCGTCGTCGAGCCCGAGCTCGTGCACCCGACGGTGCAGCGCGGCGGCGTAGTCGTCGTGACCGGGGCTCGTGCCGCCCGCGATCACGAGGCGCGGGCGGGGCTCCGGGAGCAGCGCGAGCGCCTCCACCGCCAGATCGACGCCCTTCAGCGGCTGGATGCGCGCCAGCACGAGCAGGGTGGGGCGGGCGGCGGGGGCCGCTGCCGCGGGGTGGAAGAGGGCGGTGTCCGCACCCGGCGCGAGCACGCGCACCCGCTCGCCGGGTGGGGCGTACGCGTCGAGCACGGCCGCGCGCTCGGCGGCGCTCAGGGCGAGGGTGAGCTCGGAGGCGTGCACGAGCATCCGCTCTGCTGCCACGCGCGACGCGGGCTCGGGTCGATCGCCGGGCGCGAGATGCGCGTTCTTCAGCGCCGCGACGGTGTGCAGGCTCTGCACGTGCGGCACGCCCCACTCCTCGGCGACAGGCAGCGCCGCGGCGCCCGAGAGCCAGTAGTGGGAGTGCACGAGGTCGAAGGGCTCGAGCTCGCGCATCCGCTCGCCGAACTCGCCGAGGTGCGCCGGCAGCTCGCCCTTGGCGACGGATGCGCGGGGCCCCGCCTCGAGGAAGCGCACGAGCGTGCCCCCCACCGTTCTGCCCTCGGTCTCGTCGGCCGAGCGGGCCCGGGTGAGCAGCTCGACGTCGTGGCCGGCGGCGGTCAGGGCGTCGGCGAGGCCCACCAGCACCACGTTCATGCCGCCCGCGTCGCCCGTGCCCGGGGCGTCGAGCGGGGAGGTGTGCAGGGAGACGAGGGCGATGCGGCGGGGTTCAGGCACGCTTCGACCCTGACACAGGAGCGCTCGGAAGGGTGCTTCTGGTAGGATGTGGAAGTTGTCCTGTGCCCAGTGGAACTCTCCACGCGGGTGCGAGACAGATGCATAACCCTCCTGTCACAGAGATTCTGTGGCCGTTCTAGTCCGAAGGAGGTGGGTTTGTGACGCATCAGTACGAACTCATGGTCATCCTCGATCCCGAGATCGACGAGCGCACCGTGGCACCGAGCCTCGACAAGTTCCTCAACGTCATCCGCACGGATGGTGGCACCGTGGACAAGGTCGACATCTGGGGCCGCCGTCGCCTGGCCTACGAGATCAACAAGAAGTCCGAAGGCATCTACGCCGTCGTCAACCTGACCGCGTCGGCCGACGCGACCAAGGAGCTCGACCGTCAGCTGAAGCTGTCCGAGGCCGTCATGCGCACCAAGGTGCTGCGGGCCGAAGAGGGCATGGCCCAGGTCGCCGCCGCGTCGAAGCTGGCCGCAGAGAAGGCCGCCCGCAAGGCTGCCGCTCCCGCGAAGCCCGCCGTCAAGGCCGAGGCCGGCGAGTAGTCCGTCATGGCCGGCGAAACCGTCATCACCGTGGTGGGCAACCTCACCGCCGATCCTGAGCTGCGCTACACGCAGAACGGGCTCGCGGTCGCGAACTTCACGATCGCCTCGACGCCTCGCACCTTCGACCGCGCGTCGAACGACTGGAAGGACGGCGAAGCGCTGTTCCTCCGCGCGTCGGTCTGGCGTGAGTTCGCCGAGCACGTCGCCGGGTCGCTCACGAAGGGCAGCCGTGTCGTCGCGACCGGTCGTCTGCGTCAGCGCTCCTACGAGACGAAAGAGGGCGAGAAGCGCACCTCGATCGAGCTCGAGGTCGACGAGATCGGTCCCTCGCTCCGCTACGCCACCGCCCAGGTGACCCGTGCCTCCAGCGGCGGTGCCGGTGGCGGCGGCGGGAGCTTCAACGGCGGCGGTCAGCGCGGCGGCCAGTCGGCCGTCGAGGAGCCCTGGGCGGCCAGTGCCCCCGCGTCCGGCAACGGCGGCGGCGGCAACGACGTCTGGAACACTCCCGGCAGCTACGCCGACGACACCCCCTTCTAAACTTCTCTTCTTTCAGAACAGGAAACAACCATGGCTGGAAAGTCAAGCGGCGATCGCCGCAAGCCGCTCCGCGGCGCCAAGGGCGCGAAGAACGCGGCCCCGGCGAAGTCCATCCGCGTCGGAGTCATCGACTACAAGGACGTCGCGACCCTTCGCAAGTTCATCTCGGAGCGTGGAAAGATCCGCGCCCGCCGTATCACGGGTGTCTCCGTCCAGGAGCAGCGCCTCATCGCCCGTGCCGTCAAGAACGCCCGCGAGATGGCACTTCTGCCCTACGCCGGCTCAGGCCGTTAAGGAGCAGCAGCATGTCGAAACTCATTCTCACCCACGAGGTGACCGGACTCGGTTCGGCCGGCGACGTCGTCGAGGTCAAGAACGGCTTCGCCCGTAACTACCTCATCCCCAAGGGCTTCGCGGTGTCGTGGAGCCGTGGCGGCGAGAAGCAGGTCGAGCAGATCAAGGCTGCCCGCTCCGCTCGCGAGCTCGCCACCATCGAAGAGGCGCAGCACCTCAAGCAGTCGCTCGAGAACGCCGTCGTCAAGCTCACCGTCAAGGCGGGCCAGGGCGGACGTCTGTTCGGCTCGGTGAAGACCTCCGACATCGCCGACGCGGTGCAGGAGGCCGGCATCGGCTCGCTCGACAAGCGCAAGATCGAGATCCCGAACGCCATCAAGGCGACCGGAAACCACGAGGCGACCGTGCGTCTGCGCGACGACCTCTCGGCGACGATCTCGCTCCAGGTGGTCGCGGCCAAGTAGCCGTCCCCTGAAGGGGTGTCAGGTGCCGAAAGGCTCTGGCACCCCTTTTCCATGCCCGGATTCTCCCCACATCTGTACACAGGAACAGGCCCTCAGGCCAAGGTTCAACCGGTGGTCGAGGGATGTGCGGACCCACACTCTGTGGAATCTACAAATACCTGGTCAGAGTCACTTTTGATCTCAGGATGCACAATCTCTCCACAGGAGAGTGCACACCTTCTGCACACGAGCGTCGGCGTTTCGCGCAGATCCTCCACAGAGTTATCCACAGGCCGGTTTGATTGTGGACAGTGCCCGTTCGTAGTCTGGGCCGGCGCCCCTCACCACCGCCGATGTCGGTGGCGGGCGCTAGAAGTGAACAGAGCCGCCCCCGGCGGCAGAAGCGGAGCAGACCTTGTCGATCGCCCATCTCGGTCTCGCGGGTGAAGAGCGCCAGGGCGCACCCCGTGCCGGCGACCGCACCCCGCCCCACGACCTGCTCGCCGAGCAGAGCGCGCTCGGCGGAATGCTGCTGTCCAAGGACGCGGTGGCCGACGTGGTCGAGGTCATGCGTGCCGTCGACTTCTACATCCCCAAGCACGAGGTCATCTTCGAGGCGATCCTCAACCTCTACTCGCACGGCGAGCCCACCGACGTCATCGCGGTCACCGACGAGCTCACGAAGAGCGGCGAGCTGAGCCGGGCCGGTGGCGCCGACTACCTACACACGCTCACCGGTCTGGTGCCCACGGCCGCGAACGCCGGCTACTACGCCCAGATCGTCTCCGAGAAGGCCGTGCTGCGCCGGCTCGTCGAGGCGGGCACCCGCATCGTGCAGATGGGCTACGCCAGCGAGGGCGA
Organism: Herbiconiux sp. VKM Ac-1786; assembly: GCF_015350805.1. GTDB lineage: Bacteria > Actinomycetota > Actinomycetes > Actinomycetales > Microbacteriaceae > Herbiconiux. Next base: position 1,409,063 of record NZ_JADKSG010000001.1, read on the forward strand.
GGTCACCGACCTGGTCAACAACGCCCAGGCCGAGGTCTACGCGGTCAACGGCGGTGTCGAGGCCGAAGACTACGTGCCGCTCACCGTCGCGGTCACGGCGGCCATCGACGAGATCGAGGCGGCCGCGGGCAAAGACGGCTCGATGACCGGTGTGCCCACCGGCTTCGCCGACCTCGACAACCTCACCAACGGCTTCCACCCCGGCCAGATGATCATCGTCGCGGCCCGCCCCGCGCTCGGAAAGTCGACGCTCGCGCTCGACTTCTGCCGGGCCGCCTCGATCAAGAACGACATGCCGTCGATCTTCTTCTCGCTCGAGATGGGTCGCTCCGAGATCGCCATGCGTCTGCTCTCGGCCGAGGCCTCGGTGCCCCTGCAGAGCATGCGCAAGGGCCGCATCGAGGGCCGGGACTGGACTACTCTGGCCTCCACCCGCGGTCGCATCAACGACGCGCCGTTCTACATCGACGACAGCCCGAACATGACCCTCGTCGAGATCCGCGCCAAGTGCCGGCGCCTCAAGCAGAAGGTGGGCCTCAAGCTGGTCGTCATCGACTACCTGCAGCTGATGACGAGCGGCAAGAAGGTCGAGAGCCGCCAGCAGGAGGTCTCGGAGTTCTCCCGTGCCCTCAAGCTGATGGCCAAGGAGCTCCAGGTGCCGGTCATCGCGCTCTCCCAGCTCAACCGTGGCCCCGAGCAGCGCGCCGACAAGAAGCCGGCCATCTCCGACCTCCGCGAATCCGGCTCGCTGGAGCAGGACGCCGACATGGTGATCCTCCTGCACCGCGAGGGCGCCTACGAAAAAGACAACCCCCGCGCCGGCGAGGCCGACTTCATCGTCGCCAAGCACCGCAACGGCCCCACCGCCACCATCACGGTCGGCTTCCACGGCCACTTCTCCCGTTTCGCGGACATGCCCCCCGCCTAGCCGATCGGCGCTCGGCCGGTCAGGCCGAGAAGGGGAGCTGCTGGGTCTGCGAGATGAGGGTGGGGTAGCCGGGGACGGTCGCCGCGATGCGGACGGCCGAGTAGTTCTGGGTGATGCCCGAGGGGATGGTCGAGGAGAAGGTGCCGTCGGCGCGGGTCGAGGGGCGGAAGACCGCGACCCAGGCGTCGGTGCCACGCGGAATGCCCTCGATGTCGAACGACTGCTGCAGCGGCGTGCCGTCGGGGCCGAGGAGTTCGACGAAGACGTAGCCCGAGTCACCGGATCCGGTGAAGGAGACGTAGAGCGTCGGCTTCGGGTCGGGCGTCGAGGCGGCGGCCGCGGGGGCCGCGACGGCGGCGAGCACCACGGGGGCCGCCCAGGCGCTGTGCAGCACGGCGCGGCGGGAAGGGCCTGCGGGAGTGGGGCCCGGCGAGGGGGTGGGCGGGTTCGGGTCGGTTCGGGTCACCTGTCCACGCTAGACAGGCTCGAAGGGTGAGCAGGTGCCCCGACGACGCCCGGTAGCGGACATGTCCGCAAGAGGGCGCCGGGCGGCCTACGGGGCGGCGACGGCCGCGCGGTAGACGGACGCGACGCGGTCGAGGAAGGTCGAGACGACCGCGCGGTCCTCCTCCGACATGTCCTCGACGATGGCGGCGACGCCGAGGATGACGGGCAGCAGCTCCTGCACCGTGCGATCGACGGAGGCTCGCGCGGGCACCACGACGATCTTGCGCCGGTCGCGCTCGTGCGGGTGCCGCTCAGCGTGCCCGAGGGCCACCAGGCGGTCGACCACGAGGGTGGACGCCGCGGTCGAGACCTTCAGGCGCGTGGCGAGCTCGCTCGGCGTGAGGGGCCCGTCCTGGATGAGGTGCTCCATCGCGGTGAGGTCGGTCTGGTTCACCGTGAGCACGCTGCCCAGCCGCCGCTCGAAGGCCCGCGAGAGGGCGTCGACGTCGCGCAGCTGCTGGGAGATCGGGGAGACGACGGGCATCCCGCTGTCGGGCAGCTCGTCGCGCGACCACGGCATGGCGCTCGAGGAGTTGCGGGCATCAGTCATGACTGACATGCTAATCCCATATGTAGCTAAGCTGCTTAGCAATAAAGGATCTTTCAGGTCGAAGAGGAGACATCATGCGCGGCATCGCCCGATTCGTCAGCGGCCGGGGCACGGCCTGGGTCACGCTGGCCCTGACCGCGATCGCCGTGGCGCTGCTGTTCGCGCTGCTCCCCCAGGGCGAGAGCGATGCGTTCCCGCCCTCCGGCCTCCCCGACTCGAGCGAGGCCGCCCAGGTGTCGGCGCTGCTCGAGCAGTTCCCCGACGCCGACACCACTGCCGGCATCGTCGTCTACTCGCGGGGCGGCGACGCGCTCACCGACGTCGACCGCACCGCGATCACCGAGGCGGCCGGCCGGCTCGCCGAGGGCTCCCTCGCCCCGCAGGCGGTCGTGCCCCAGTTCAGCGACGACGGCACCGCCGCGCTCGTGGCCGTTCCCCTCGAAGCGGATGCCGACGCCGACGTCGGGGCGATCGCCGACGAGCTCCGCGCCGACGCCGACCCGGGTGTCGACGGCCTCACCGCCCTGCTCACGGGCCCCGTCGGCTTCCAGGCCGACATCTCCAACGCGTTCGCCGGAGCCGACTTCCGCCTGCTGCTCGTCACCGTGCTGGTGGTCGCATTCCTGCTCATCGTCACCTACCGCAGCCCCGTGCTCTGGATCGTGCCGCTCGCGGTCGTGGGCCTCGCCGACGGGCTCGCCCGGGTCGTCGTGACCGCCCTGGCCGAGCCCCTGGGCATCACCATCGACGCGTCGATCGGGGGCATCCTCTCAGTGCTGGTGTTCGGCGCCGGCACGAACTACGCCCTGCTGCTCGTCGCCCGCTACCGGGAGGAGCTCACCCGGGTCGAGAACCGGCACGCCGCGATGCTGACCGCCTGGCGGAGCGCGGGCCCCGCCATCGCGGCGAGCGGCGGAACCGTGGCGCTCAGCCTGCTCACCCTGCTGCTGGCGCAGCTCTCGGGCAACCGCGCCCTGGGCTTCGCCTGCGCGGTCGGCGTGGCCATCGCGATCCTGTTCGCCCTGCTCGTGCTGCCGGCGGCCCTCGTCGTCTGCGGCCGCGGCCTGTTCTGGCCGTTCGTGCCCCGCGTGCAGAGCGAGGCCGACGCGGCGGCCCATCCGCGGAAGCCCGGCGTCTGGATGCGCCTCGGCCGCGGCGTCGCGAAGCGCCCCGCCGTCGTGGCGATCGTCGCCGTGCTCGGCATCGGCGTGCTCTCGCTCGGCCTGATCGGGGTGCAGGTCGGACTCTCCCAGACCGACCAGCTGATCGGCGAGCCCGACTCGGTGAAGGCCCAGACCGTGATCGACGAGTCGTTCAACGCGGGCCTGACCGGGCAGACGGTCGTGCTGACCCCGGATGCGGTGGTCACCGACGCGAGCGAGCTCGCCGAGGGCGTGGCCGGAGTCGAGTCGGTGCGCCCCGGCGAGAGCGCCGCCGGCGTGACCCGGCTCGACGTGACCCTCGACGCCGAGCCGGAGAGCGACGCGGCCTTCGCCACGATCAGCGCGCTCCGCAGCGCCTATGCCGACGCCGGAGGCGAGCTGGCCGACACCCTCGTGGGCGGCAACGACGCCACGGCGCTCGACACGAACACGGCCTCGGAGGCCGACCAGGCGCTGATCATCCCGCTGATCCTGGCGATCGTCTTCGTCATCCTCGCCCTGCTGCTGCGCTCGCTGGTGGCTCCCGTGCTCCTGATCGCCAGCGTGCTGGCCACGTTCTTCGCGAGCCTCGGCGCCTCGAACGTGCTGTTCCAGAACCTGCTCGGGTTCCCGGCGTTCGACTCCAACGTGGTGCTGTTCGCGTTCCTCTTCCTGGTGGCGCTCGGCGTGGACTACAACATCTTCCTCACCACGCGGGCCCGGGAGGAGGCCGGGCAGCACGGCACCCGCGAGGGGATGATCCGGGCGCTCAGCAGCACCGGCGGCGTGATCACCAGTGCGGGCATCCTGCTCGCCGCCGTCTTCGCCGTGCTGGGGGTGCTGCCCGTGGTCGCGTTGACCCAGATCGGAGTGATCGTCTGCATCGGCGTGCTGCTGGACACCCTCGTGGTGCGCACGGTGCTCGTGCCGGCGCTCGTCTTCCTGACCGGCGACCGGTTCTGGTGGCCCTCGAAGCCGGCAGCGGCGGTCGCGCAGGCTCGGCACGTCGGGCAGGAGCGGCACGCCGGGCACGACCGGCACTCAGCCGCGGCGAAATAGACTGGGGTCATCCCTACCGTCGAAACGAGGCATCCGGAGTGACCGAGACCCGCCGCAGCACCGAGCGATCGCCCTACTGGGGCGTTCCGGTGGCCCGGGCGATCCCGTTCATCGTGACCGCCCTCGTCATCACCTTCAGCCCGAACCACTCGGCGCAGGTCGGGCTCCTCGCCTACGGGGTGCTGGCCGTCGTCACGGGGCTCATCGTCGCCGTGCTGTCGTGGCGCACCATCGAGGTGAAGTCGACCCGGGTGGTCTTCCTCGTGCAGGGTGTCGCGAGCGTGCTGTTCGGCGCTCTGGCGCTCGGCTTCAACGCCGGCGGCCTCGGCTTCCTGCTGTTCTGCGCCACGATGAACTCCGCCATCGGCGGCTTCCTCGAGCTCTACGCGGGCCTGAAGGCGGGCAAGAACCCGGCCGGCCGCGACTGGGCGGTCGTCGGCGGGCTCACCGTGGTGTTCGCGCTCGTGCTGATCTTCTTCCCCACCGACCCGGTCTTCGCGGTCGGGATGCTCGGGGCCTACTCCGCCGTCATCGGCCTGTTCCTCGTGATCGGCGGTCTGTCGCTGCGCTGGGGAACCCACGCCTCCGTCACCGCCACCGGGCCTGAACCCACCAGAAGGGCATCGTGAACCAACCAACGAGGCGCGACCGGCTGAAGCCGGCCGAGCTGATCGTCCTGTCCGCCATCCTCTCGGCCTTCGTCGGGCTGGTGGTGCTGATGGTCTCGCGCGAGTTCCTGCTGGCGGGCATCTTCTTCGGTGTCGCCTTCATCGTCGTGCTCGTGGTGATGGCGATGCTGTCGCTCTCGATCAAGCCGAACGACCGCGAGCAGCACGAGATCGACGGCGACGAGCCGCAGGGCCCGGCCGGCCACTAGGCACGACCGGGCATCCGCGAGCCGTGCCCTAGTCGAGGATGTGGTCGACCAGCGCCGACGCGAGCCCCGTGTAGCCCGCCGGGGTCAGCGCCACGAGCCGCGCCTTGGCCTCGGCCTCGATGTCGAGGCCCTCGACGAACGCCACCAGCTCGGCCTGGCCGATGCGGCGCCCACGGGTGAGCTCCTTCAGCAGCGCGTAGGGGTCGCTGATCTGCGACCGTCCCTCGGTGATCTCGGCGCGCACGACGGTCTGGATCGCCTCGCCGAGCACCTCCCAGTTCTCGTCGAGGTCGCGGGCCAGCGCATCCCGGTTCAGCGAGATCTGGCCGAGGCCGCCGAGGATGTTGTCGAGCGCGAGCAACGAGTGCCCGAGGGCCACGCCGATGTTGCGCTGGGTGGTGCTGTCGGTGAGGTCGCGCTGCAGCCGCGAGGTGACGAGGGTCGCCGCGAGCGAGTCGAGCAGCGCGCTGGAGAGCTCGAGGTTCGCCTCGGCGTTCTCGAAGCGGATCGGGTTCACCTTGTGCGGCATGGTCGAGGAGCCCGTGGCGCCCGCGACCGGGATCTGGGTGAAGTAGCCGATGGAGATGTAGGTCCAGACATCGGTGCACAGGTTGTGCAGGATGCGGTTGGCGTGGCTGATGCGGTTGTAGAGCTCGGCCTGCCAGTCGTGCGACTCGATCTGGGTGGTCAGCGGGTTCCAGACGAGGCCGAGCGAGGTGACGAACTCGCGTGAGATGCGCTGCCAGTCGGCGGAGGGATCGGCGACCAGGTCGGCGGCGAAGGTACCGGTGGCGCCGCTGAACTTGCCGAGGAACTCGGTGTCCTCGATCTGCGCCTTCACCCGCTCGAGGCGGTGCACGGTGACGGCGAGCTCCTTGCCCATGGTGGTGGGCGTCGCGGGCTGGCCGTGGGTGTGCGCCAGCATCGGCTCGTCGCGGTAGAGCACCGCCTGGCGGCGCAGCTCGGCGATCACGCGCTCGAAGGCCGGCAGCCAGACGCCCTCGACGGCGTCGCGGATGGTCAGGGCGTAGCTGAGGTTGTTGATGTCCTCGCTGGTGCAGCCGAAGTGGGTGAGCTCGGCGATGTCGTTCAGCTCGAGCTCGGCGAGCTTCTCGCGCACGAAGTACTCGACCGCCTTGACGTCGTGCCGCGTCGTCGCCTCGAGCTCGGCGATGCGGTCGATGTCGGCCTGGCCGAAGTCGTCGACGACGGCGCGCAGCTCGGTGACGAGCTGCGGCTCGAGGGGGGTGGCCCCGAACATCCGGTGCTCGGTGAGGAAGAGCAGCCAGTCGATCTCGACCCGCACGCGGGCGCGGTTGAGGCCGGCTTCGGAGAGGAACTCGCCGAGCTCGGTGACGGCGGGGCGGTAGCGGCCGTCGAGCGGGCTGATCGGCTGAGGGGGCAGAGGGGGCATGGCGGGGCGGGGGCTTTCCGTGAGGAGGGCGGGGTTCAGGATGCGGCCGGCTGGCGGAACGCGGGCTCGAGCTGCCGGAACAGCGCCCGGTCGGCGTGCTCGATCATCGCGAGCACCGAGTCGAACATGGCGGCGTCGGAGTAGTAGGGGTCGGGCACGTCGGTGCGGCCGGCGTAGTCGGCGTCGAAGGAGAGCAGCAGCCGAACCTTCTGGCGGTCCTCCTCGGTGCGGGCCCAGGAGCGCAGCACGCGCTCGTGGCTGCGGTCGAGCGCGACGACGAGGTCGTGCGAGTCGAACCAGGCGGGGTCGAACTGGCGGGCGCGGTGCGTGCTGCCGTCGTAGCCGCGGCTCTTCAGCGAGGCGACCGTGCGGGGGTCGGCGTGCTCACCGACGTGCCACTCCCCCGTTCCGGCCGAGGTGACGACGACGCGGCCGGAGAGCCCGGCCTTCTCGACCAGGTCGCGCAGCACGATCTCGGCCATCGGGGAGCGGCAGATGTTGCCGGTGCAGACCATGCAGATGCGGAAGGCGGCCTCGGGGGGATCTTCGGGCTCGCGCGACATGCCCTTAGTCTCTCATCGGCGGTCGCGGCGGCCCGCGAGGGGCCGGAGGATCGCGCCGATGATCGCGGACAGGATGGCCAGCACCAGGGCGCCGAGCACGGTCCACCAGAAGCCGGCCAGGGTGAGGCCGAAGCCGAACAGGCCGGTGAACACCGAGGTGAGCCAGAGCAGCAGCGCGTTCACGAAGAACGAGATGATGCCGAGCGTGAGGATGTAGAGCGGGAAGGCCACGACCCGGATGATGCTGCCGATGATGCCGTTCACGATGCCGAACACCAGCGCCACCAGCAGGTAGCTGATGATGGTCTCGACGGTTCCGCCGTCGCCGATCGGGTCGATCTTCACCCCGGCGACGATCAGGGTGGTGAGCCACAGGGCGATCGCGTTGACGACCAGGGAGACCAGGAATCTGCGCATGACCCCCACTATCCCAGAACGGCCCGTCGCGCGGAACGGCTGCGTGGTGCAGAGTCGAGGCATGGTGAACCTGCCCTGGCAGCCGGCCCACCCGATCCTGACCGGCCGCCTCGCCCTGCGCCCCCATCGCGCGGGCGACCTCGACGACCTCCTGCGCTACCACTCCGACCCCGAGGTGGTGCGCTACATCCCCTGGCCCGTGCGCACACGCGAGCAGACCGAGGCGGCGCTCGACTCGCGCACCCGCCAGGGCGCGGTGACCGAGGAGGGGCAGTGGCTGGTGCTCGCGATCCAGCTGCGCGACGACGTCGGGCTGAGCGAGGGCGGCCGGGTGATCGGCGAGGTGCTCCTGAAGTTCGACAGCGAGGCGGATGCCCGGGGCGAGCTCGGCTACGCCATCGCCCGTGACGCCGAGGGGCACGGCTATGCCACCGAGGCCGCCCGGGCCGTTCTCGACCTGGCCTTCACCGGCTTCGGCCTGCACCGCGTGATCGCCCGCCTCGATGCCCGGAACCGGGCATCCGCCGCCCTGCTGGAGCGGCTCGGGATGCGTCGGGAGGCCCTCTTCATCGAGGACGAGCACTTCAAAGGGGAGTGGACAGACACCCTCGTCTACGCGCTGCTGGAGCATGAGTACCGCCCGGAGCATATTCCCGAGGCGGGATGAGCCCGCGAACTACACTGGACGGATGACCTCCGGCTCCGAAGCAGCCCCCGCCGTTCCGGTGAGGATGCGCCCCGAGATCCTCGCGCTGCCCGCGTACCGCCAGGGCCAGGCCGCGCCGACCGGGTTCAAGCTGTCGTCGAACGAGAACCCGTACGACCCGCTGCCCGGTGTGCTCGAGGCCGTCGACCGCGCCACCCGGCAGCTGCACCGCTACCCGAACGCCGCCGCCCCCGAGATCACGGCCCGCCTGGCCGAGGAGTGGGGCGTCGAACCCGACGAGGTGATCGTGGCGGCCGGATCGGTGGCGCTGCTGATGCAGTTCACGATGGCGGCCGCCGGCCACGGCGACGAGGTCGTCTTCTCCTGGCGCTCGTTCGAGGTCTACCCGTGGATGACGGTGCTGCCCGGCGCCACTGCGGTGCCGGTGCCGAACACCCCCGACCACCGTCACGACCTCGTCGCGATGGCCGCCGCGATCACCGACCGCACGCGGCTCGTGCTGGTCTGCAGCCCGAACAACCCGACCTCCAGCGCCGTCACGAAGGCCGAGTTCGAGGCCTTCATGGCGTCGGTGCCCGCCGACCTGCTGGTCATCCTCGACGAGGCCTACGCGGAGTTCGTCACCGACCCCGAGGCGGTGAACGGCCGGGCGCTGGTGCGCCGCTACCCGAACCTCGTCGTGCTGCGCACCTTCTCCAAGGCCTACGGCCTGGCCGGCCTCCGCATCGGCTACGGCATCGGCCGGCCCGAGGTGCTGGCTCCGGCCCGCACGACGATCGTGCCGCTGAGTCTCACCGACCACGCCCAGGTGGCCGCCCTCGCCTCGCTCGACCGCGGCGACGAGCTGCGCGAGCGGGTCGCGAACATCGCGGTGCGACGGGACGCCGTGTACGAGGCCCTGCTCGAGCAGGGCTGGACGGGCATCCCGAAGCCGCACGGCAACTTCGTCTGGTTCCCGGTGGGCGAGCGCACCCCCGAGGTGCTCGAGGTGTTCCGCCGGCACGGCATCATCGCCCGTGGCTACTTGCCCGACGGCGTCCGACTGACGATCGGCGAGGAGGAGAGCGTGCAGAACGTGCTCTCCGCCGCCGACGAGATAGCGAGGATCCTCCGATGACCGAGACCCCGACGGTGCAGTTCCTCTCGGTCGAGGGCGAGTTCGCCCCGACCGAGTCGGCCGAGGAGTACCGCTCCTACCTCGATCGCCTGAGCGAGACCGACCTGCAGGAGTTCTACCGGAAGATGGTGGTGGTGCGCCGCTTCGACGGCGAGGCCACGAACCTGCAGCGGCAGGGCCAGATGGCGCTCTGGGTGCCGAGCCACGGCCAGGAGGGCGCCCAGGTCGGCTCCGCCTACGCCGCCCGCCCGCACGACCACCTCTTCCCGAGTTACCGCGAGCACGCGGTCGGCCTGGTGCGCGGCATCGACATGCTTGCGATCGTCGAGCTGCTGCGCGGCAACACGCACGGCGGCTGGGACCCGGCCGACCCGACGAACGGCAACTTCCACGGCTACTGCCTGGTGATCGGCTCGCACTCGCTGCACGCCACCGGCTACGCCATGGGCCTCCAGCGCGACGGTCTGGTGGGCACGGGCGACCCCGAGGTCGACGCGGCCGTGCTCTGCTACTTCGGCGACGGCGCCACCTCGCAGGGCGACGTGAGCGAGGCCTTCGTGTTCTCGGCCTCGAGCCAGACGCCGAACGTGTTCTTCCTGCAGAACAACCAGTGGGCCATCTCGGTGCCGGTGAGCGTGCAGTCGCGCGTGCCGCTGTACCTGCGCTCCCGCGGCTTCGGTGTGCCGAGCGTGCAGATCGACGGCAACGACGTGCTCGCGAGCTACGCGGTGACCGCGAAGGCGCTCGACGACGCCCGCGGCGGCGGCGGCCCCCAGTTCATCGAGGCGCTGACCTACCGCATCGGGGCGCACACCACCTCCGACGACCCCACGAAGTACCGCGAGAACGCCGAGCAGGAGTTCTGGGTGAAGCGCGACCCGATCGTGCGCTTCGAGAAGTACCTCCGCTCGCTCGGCGAGGGCGACGCCTTCTTCGACGGCGTGAAGGCCGAGGCCGACGACTTCGCGGCCGACATCCGGGCCCGCACGCTGGTGCTCGAGGCCCCGCCGATCGGCACCATGTTCGACCACGTGTACTCGGAGCCGCATCCGGTGATGACCGAGCAGAAGCTGTGGCTCGAGCGCTACGAGTCGTCGTTCCAGGAGGAGCAGGCATGACCACCGTGAACCCGTCGAACCCCACGACCGCAGCCGCCGCCCCCGAGGTGCAGGAGCTGCCGATGGCGAAGGCGCTGAACCTCGGCCTCGCCAAGGCGCTCGCCGACGATCCCAAGGTGCTGCTGATGGGCGAGGACATCGGCCGTCTCGGCGGCGTCTTCCGCGTCACCGAGGGCCTGCAGGCGCAGTTCGGCGCCGATCGCGTCGTCGACACCCCGCTGGCCGAGTCGGGCATCATCGGCACGGCCATCGGCCTCGCCATGCGCGGCTACCGGCCGGTCTGCGAGATCCAGTTCGACGGCTTCATCTGGCCGGGCTTCGACCAGATCACCAGCCAGCTCGCCAAGCTGACCAACCGCGGCGGCGGCGCCTTCTCGATGCCCGTGGTCATCCGGGTGCCCTACGGCGGGCACATCGGTGCCGTCGAGCACCACCAGGAGAGCCCCGAGGCGTACTTCGCGCACACCGCCGGCCTCCGCGTGGTCAGCCCGTCGACGCCGAACGACGCCTACTGGATGATGCAGGAGGCGATCCGCTCGAACGACCCGGTGATGTTCTTCGAGCCCAAGAGCCGCTACTGGCCCAAGGGCCCGGTCGACTTCACCGGATCGGCCGCCCCGCTGCACGCCAGCCGGGTCGTGCGCGTCGGCACCGACGTGACCGTGCTCGCCCACGGCGCCATGGTCAGCGTGCTGATGCAGGCCGCCGAGATCGCCGACGCCGAGGGCATCAGCCTCGAGGTCATCGACCTGCGCTCGATCAGCCCGATCGACTACGGGCCCATCGTCGACTCGGTCACCAAGACCGGCCGCCTCGTGGTGGCGCAGGAGGCCTCGGGCTTCGTCAGCGTCGGCTCCGAGATCGCCGCGACCGTCGCCGAGCGCGCCTTCTACTCGCTGCAGGCCCCGGTGCTGCGGGTGGCGGGCTTCGACACCCCCTTCCCGCCCGCGAAGCTCGAGACCGTCTTCCTGCCCGACGCCGACCGCGTCATGGAAGCCGTCGACCGCGTGATGGCCTACTAGGCCACCCGCATCCGACCAGGTACGTCAGGAGAACCCATGTCGTCGCAGTTCAACCTCCCCGATGTCGGCGAGGGCCTCACCGAGGCCGAGATCGTCTCGTGGAAGGTCGCCCCGGGCGACACCGTCACGGTGAACCAGGTGATCGTCGAGATCGAGACCGCCAAGTCGCTCGTCGAGCTCCCCTCGCCGTTCGCGGGCACCGTCGAGAGCGTGCTGGTCGAGGAGGGCACGACCGTCGAGGTCGGCACGCCCATCATCACGGTGTCGTCGGGGGCAACGCCCCCGTCGGGCTCGGCGGCGCCGGTTCAGGATGCTCCGGCAGCCCCCATCCGCGTCGTTCCCGCGGCCGACCTCACCGAGACCGAGTCGATGGTGGCCACCGCCGAGCGCACCGCCACGGCCGAGCGCACCGCCTCCGCGGAGGAGAAGCCCGGAGCCGTGCTCGTCGGCTACGGCATCAAGGGCCACGTCGCCAGCCGCCGCTCCTCGCGCCGCAGCACGAGCGCCATCCCGGCGATCGGCGAGACCCCCGAGGGCGCCCGGCCCACCGAGCGGGTCGCCCGCGTGCAGCAGCCGATCCCGGGGCTCCCCGTGATCGCGAAGCCGCCCATCCGCAAGCTCGCGAAAGACCTCGGCGTCGACCTCAACGAGGTCACGCCCACCGGGCTGATCGGCGACATCACGCGCGACGACGTCGTGCGGCACGCCGAGCAGGCGAAGGTGTTCCACAACATCGAGACGCCGCAGTGGGCGCCCGAGCGGGAGGAGCGCATCCCCGTGAAGGGCATGCGCAAGCAGATCGCGAAGGCGATGGTGGCGAGCGCGTTCACGGCGCCGCACGTGAGCCTGTTCGTCGACGTCGACGCCACCCGCACGATGGACTACGTCAAGCGGCTGAAGGCCTCCGCCGACTTCACGGGCGTCAAGATCTCGCCCCTCCTGATCATGGCGAAGGCCATCATCTGGGCGGTGCAGCGCAACCCGATGGTCAACTCGGCGTTCACCGAGAAGGAGATCATCGTGCGCAACTACGTGAACCTCGGCATCGCCGCGGCCACGCCGCGCGGCCTGATCGTGCCGAACATCAAGGACGCGCAGGACATGTCGATGCGCACCCTCGCCGAGTCGCTCGAGCAGCTCACGCTGACCGCCCGCGAGGGGCGCACCTCCCCCGCCGACATGGCCGACGGCACCATCACCATCACGAACATCGGCGTCTTCGGCATGGACACGGGCACCCCCATCCTGAACCCGGGCGAGGTCGGGATCGTGGCCCTCGGCACCATCAAGCAGCGCCCCTGGGTCGTCGACGGCGAGGTGCGCCCGCGCTTCGTCACCACCGTGGGTGCGAGCTTCGACCACCGCGTGGTCGACGGCGACGTGGCCAGCCGTTTCGTGGCCGACGTGGCCTCGATCCTCGAGGAGCCGGCGCTGCTGCTCGACTGACCCGGTGCGCTGCGCCGCCTGCTGCACCGCGTGCTGATTTGCTATTGATAATCACTATCAATAGTCTGGTCGCGTGACCTCCCGACTCCTTCCTGTCCTCGCGTCCTCCGCGGTGCTCGCCCTCGGCCTGGCCGGATGCTCGTCCGGCTCGTCGGCCGACACCACCGCCGCACCCTCCGACGGCATCAGCATCGTCGCCTCCACCAACGTCTACGGCAGCATCGCCGAGGCCGTGGCCGGCGACGCCGCCACGGTGACGTCGATCATCGACAGCCCCGACAAAGACCCGCACGAGTACCAGGCCGACGGCCAGAACCAGCTCTCGCTCTCGAAGGCGCAGCTCGTGATCGAGAACGGCGGCGGCTACGACGACTTCATCGACACGATGCTCTCGGCCGCCGACAACTCCGGCGCCACGGTGCTGAACGTCACCGACATCTCGGGCTACGACACCGAGCCGGCGGAGGGCGAGTTCAACGAGCACCTCTGGTACGACTTCCCCACGATGCAGAAGCTGGTCGATCAGCTGGTCACCGAGCTGAGCGCGCTCGACGAGGGAAGCGCATCCGACTTCTCGGCCAACGGCGAGAAGCTCAAGGATCAGCTGACGACCCTCGAAAGCGGCGAGGCCGAGCTCGCCTCGGCCCATCAGGGCGCCGGGGTGGCGATCACCGAGCCCGTGCCGCTGTACCTGCTCGACGCCGCCGGGCTCGACAACAAGACGCCCGACGAGTTCAGCGAGGCCATCGAGGAGGACACCGACGTGCCGCCCCTGGTGCTGAACGAGACCCTCGCACTGTTCGACGACAAGAGCGTCGACGTGCTGGTCTACAACGCGCAGACCGGCGGCCCGCAGACCGATGCGGTGCTCGAGGCCGCGGAGAAGAACGGCATCCCCGCGGTGCCGGTCACCGAGACCCTCCCCGACGGTGTCGACTACGTCGAGTGGATGACGGCGAACCTGAAGGCGGTGTCCGACGCCCTCGGCTAGGCCCCGCGCCCGCGGCAGTAGGGTGTCAAGGTGACCGACCCGGTGCTGACCCTGCGCGACGCGAGCCTCGCGTTCGGGCCCCGCACCCTCTGGTCGGGGCTCGATCTCGACGTGCAGCCGGGCGAGTTCATCGCGGTGCTCGGCTCGAACGGTTCGGGCAAGTCCAGCCTGCTCAAGGTCATCCTCGGACAGCAGCGGCTGAGCGGTGGCTCGGTGTCGTTCCTCGGGGCACCCGGCAAGCGCGGCGACCGCCGAATCGGCTACGTGCCGCAGCAGAAGCTCGCCGACGACGGCACCCCGCTGCGCGCCCGCGACCTCGTGGCCCTCGGGCTGTCGGGACACCGCTGGGGCGTGCCGCTGCCCTCGGCCGCCCGTCGCCGCGAGGTGGACGCCCTGCTGGAGGCCGTCGGGGCCACGGACTACGCGAACGTCGGCGTCGGCACCCTCTCGGGCGGCGAGCAGCAGCGCGTGCGGATCGGCCAGGCGCTCGCCGGGGAGCCCCGGCTGCTGCTCTGCGACGAGCCACTGCTCTCGCTCGACCTCACGCACCAGCGCGCGGTCAGCGAGCTGATCGATCGGCAGCGGCGCGAGCGCGACTTCGGGGTGCTCTTCGTCACCCACGACATCAACCCGATCCTCGACATGGTCGACCGGGTGCTGTACCTGGCCGGCGGCGGCTTCCGGATCGGGACGCCGGAGGAGGTGCTGCGCTCGGAGGTGCTGAGCGAGCTCTACGGCTCGCGGGTCGACGTGATCCGCACGCACGGACGGGTGATCGTCGTCGGTACGCCCGACGGGGCCCACGGGCATCCGGACGACCAGCTCGCCCACCACGACGACCACGACCACCGGCCCTCCCCCGGGCTGCTGGGAGGGCTGCCGTGAACGGCGACATCTGGTCGGAGGTCTTCAACTTCGCGAACTACGGCGAGCTCGTGGTGCTGCTGCGCAACTCGATCATCGCGGGCGCCGTGCTCGGGATCGTGGGCGGCCTGATCGGCGTCTTCGTGATGTCGCGCGACATGGCGTTCGCCGTGCACGGCATCAGCGAGCTCTCGTTCGCCGGAGCCGCGGCGGGGCTGCTGTTCGGCATTGGGGTCGTGGAGGGCTCGATCATCGGGTCGCTGATCGCCTCGCTGATCATCGGGCTGCTCGGCTCACGGGCTCGCGACCGCAACTCGATCATCGCGGTTCTGATGCCGTTCGGGCTGGGGCTCGGCATCCTCTGCCTCTCGCTCTACCCCGGCAGGTCGGCGAACAAGTTCGGGCTGCTCACCGGGCAGATCGTGGCGGTCGACGACCCGCGGCTGAACTCGCTGATCGCCATCTCGATCGTGGTCGTGCTCGGGCTGCTGCTCGTCTGGCGACCGCTCACCTTCGCCAGCGCCGACGCCGACGTGGCCTCGGCGCGGGGCGTGCCGGTGCGCGGGCTGTCGATCGTCTTCATGCTGCTGCTCGGGCTCGCCGTCGCGGTCTCGGTGCAGATCGTCGGCTCGCTGCTGGTGCTCTCGATCCTCGTCACACCGGCCGCCGCCGCGCTGCGGCTGTCGTCGTCGCCCGTCGTGGTGCCGCTGCTCAGCACCCTGTTCGCCGTGCTCTCGCTGGTGGGCGGGATCATGCTCGCACTCGGCGCCTCCGTGCCGATCAGCCCCTACGTCACGACGATCTCGTTCACGATCTACCTGATCTGCCGCCTGGTGTCCTGGCGGCGCCGACGTCGGGGCCTGTCGGGGCGGGTACCGTTGACGACGAGGACGGTGATGCAGTGAAGAGGAACACCTGGCAGCGCGAAGCGGTGCGCAGCGCCCTGGGAACCCAGATGGGCTTCGTCAGCGCGCAGAGCCTGCACTCCTCGTTGAAGAACTCGGGCTCGCAGATCGGTCTTGCGACCGTCTACCGGGCGCTCTCCGATCTCGCCCAGGAGGGCGAGGCCGACTCGCTGCAGTCGCCCGAGGGCGAGGCGCTCTACCGCGCCTGCTCGCTGGCGCACCACCACCACCTGATCTGCCGCAGCTGCGGTCTCACGGTCGAGATCGAGGCCGACGAGGTCGAGTCGTGGGCGCAGCGCACGGCGACCCTGCACGGCTTCAGCCGGCCCGAGCACGTCGTCGACATCTTCGGCTTCTGCTCGGCCTGCGTGCCCACCCCCTGACCGCTTCCCGCGCCCGGCGGGCGATGGTGTAAGCTAGCGAGGTTGGGTGGAATCCTCCGCCCTCTGCGGGCCCGTCATGAGTCGGGCCTGTCGACAAGTCATCTTGGGTGAGACGCTCGTCTCACGGTAACCAAATGGAGGAAGCAATGGCAGCAGTCTGCCAGGTGACAGGAGCCGTTCCCGGCTTCGGTCACAACATCTCGCACTCGCACCGGCGAACGAATCGCCGCTTCGACCCGAACGTGCAGAAGAAGAAGTACTACGTGCCCTCGCTTCGCCGTAACGTCACGCTGACCCTGTCGGCGAAGGGCATCAAGGTCATCGATGCTCGTGGAATCGAGTCGGTCGTCAAGGACCTCCTCGCTCGTGGGGAGAAGATCTAATGGCAAAGCAGCAGGACGTCCGTCCCATCATCAAGCTCCGCTCGACGGCGGGCACCGGTTACACCTACGTGACCAAGAAGAACCGTCGCAACGACCCCGACCGTCTCGTGCTGAAGAAGTACGACCCGGTCATCCGTAAGCACGTCGACTTCCGAGAGGAGCGGTAAACACATGGCTAAGAAGAGCAAGATCGCCAAGAACGAGCAGCGCAAGGTCATCGTGGAGCGGTACGCCGCGAAGCGCCTCGAGCTGAAGAAGGCCCTCGTCAGCCCCACGTCCACCGACGAGGAGCGCGAGACCGCCCGCCTGGGGCTGCAGAAGCTCCCCCGCAACGCCTCGCCGATCCGCGTGCGCAACCGCGACGCCGTCGACGGCCGTCCCCGCGGAAACCTCTCCAAGTTCGGCATCAGCCGTGTCCGCTTCCGCGACATGGCTCACCGGGGCGAATTGCCGGGCATTACGAAGTCCAGCTGGTAAATTACCCACGGTCGTACCGACCAACCGAACTGGCCCTGTGGCCGGGACCGTTCCACTGAAAAAGCTACCCAGGTAGCGAAGAGGTCCGAGGAGGACACCTTAAATGGCTGACAAGTCACTCAACAAGACCGAGCTCGTCGCAGCCGTCGCCGCCGCTTCCGGCCAGACGCAGGCTTCCGTCAACGAGGTGCTCGACGCTCTCTTCTCGACGCTGGCCGACTCGGTCGCCTCGGGCACCAAGGTCACGATCCCGGGCTGGCTCGCCGTCGAGCGCACCTCGCGCGCCGCTCGCACCGGCCGCAACCCGCAGACCGGCGCCACCATCGAGATCCCGGCCGGTCACTCGGTCAAGATCTCGGCCGGTTCGAAGCTGAAGGCTGCTGCCAAGTAGTCGCTTCACCACCAGCTCAGAAGGGCGACGGCTTCGGCCGTCGCCCTTCCGCTGTTAACGGCCCTGCTGGCAACGGCCCCGCGGTTGCCGCCGTTCCGGCAAAGGCCCAGGCCGACGCGCGTACAGTGGACGGGTGCTGAGAGTCGTCCGCGTATCAGGCCCCGCCGTGCTGGTGGTGGCCGCCTTCGCGGCCCTGCTGATCGCCCTCGCCATCGGCGGCGGCGCCGCACCGCAGCTGCTCGAGGATCCCGGGCCCGTCGTGCGCTTCGGGCTGCCGATCACCTCGACGCTCGTCAACATCTCGGCCGCCGGCATGATCGGGGCCATCGGCCTGGTCGTCTTCGCCCTCCCGCCGTCGAGCCCGGCCTGGGGACGTGCCCTCGACGTCGCCGCCGCATCCGCCGGGCTGTTCACCGTCGCGGCGGCGCTGACCGGCTTCTTCAGCTACCTCAGCGTGACCGCCCGCGCCCTCAGCTTCGACGACGCCTTCAGCCAGGGCCTCGGGCAGTTCCTCACCCAGATCGAGCTCGGCCAGGCCTGGCTGCAGACCACGCTGCTCGGAGCCGTCGTCACCGTGCTCTGCTTCGCGGTGCGCAACCACACGGCGCTGGTGTTCGTCGGCCTGCTCGCCGTCGTCTGCCTGGTGCCGATGGCCCAGCAGGGCCATGCCGCGGGGGTCGACGGCCACGACGCCGCCATCACGGCGCTCGGCCTGCACCTCATCTTCGCCGCCGCCTGGCTCGGCGGGCTCGTCGTCATCGTGCTGCTCAGCCGCCAGCTCACCACCCCGGTGCTCGTCGACGTCGTCGCGCGCTACTCCACGGTGGCCATCGTCTGCTTCATCGTGGTGGCCGCGTCGGGCTACGTGAGCGCCGAGCTGCGGGTCGGGTCGCTCGACCGGCTCCTGACGCCGTACGGAGTGCTGGTGCTGGTCAAGGTGGGTGCGCTGCTCGCGCTCGGCCTGATCGGCGCCCTGCACCGCCGCTACGTCATCGGCAAGCTCGGCACCACCGAGCGTCGGCGGCACTTCTGGTGGCTCGTCGTCGCCGAGCTCGGCTTCATGGGCATCGCCACCGGCTTCGCCGCCGCCCTCGCCCGCACCGCCACCCCGGTGCCGCAGGAGGTGCCCGAGACCCAGACCGCCGCGCAGATCCTGAGCGGTGAGAAGCTGCCGCCCGAGCTGACGGTCACCAATTTTCTCACCCAGTGGAACTTCGACCTGATCTGGGTGCTCGTCTGCGCCTTCGCGATCTTCTTCTACATCGCGGGCGTGCTGCGCCTGCGCCGCCGCGGCGACCGCTGGCCCTGGTACCGCACGGTGCTCTGGATCGCGGGCATCCTGCTGCTGTTCTACGTCACCAACGGCGGCCTGAACGTCTACGAGAAGTTCCTGTTCAGCGTGCACATGTTCGGGCACATGACGCTGAGCATGATGGTGCCGCTGCTGCTCGTGCCGGCCGCCCCCGTGACCCTCGTGCTGCGCGCCGTGAAGAAGCGCACCGACGGCAGCCGGGGCGTGCGCGAGTGGGTGCTGCTCGCGGTGCACTCCAAGGTCGCCACGGTCATCGCCAATCCGGTCGTGGCCGGCGTGCTGTTCGCCACCAGCCTCGTCACCTTCTACTACACCCCGCTGTTCCGCTGGGCCACCGAGAACCACTTCGGTCACGAGTGGATGATCGTGCACTTCCTGATCGTCGGCTACCTCTTCGTGCAGGCCCTGATCGGCGTCGACCCGGTGCCGTACAAGCTGCCCTACCCGTTCCGGCTGCTGCTGCTGCTCGGCACCATGGCGTTCCACGCCTTCTTCGGCCTCGCGCTGATGGAGGGCACCGGCCTCCTGCTCGCCGACTGGTTCGGCGCCACCGGTCGCGACTGGGGCCCGAGCGCGCTGCAGGACCAGCAGAACGGCGGCGGCATCGCCTGGAGCATCGGCGAGATCCCGACGTTCACCCTCGCCCTGATCGTCGCGATCCAGTGGAGCCGCGTCGACAAGAAGGAGACGAAGCGGCGCGACCGCAACGCCGACCGCACGAACGAGGCCGAGCTCGGCGAGTACAACGCGATGCTCGAGCGCCTGGCCGAGAAGGACACGGCCCGCTAGAGCGCCGCGCCGCGCGCCGCCTGCTCAGCCGCGCGGCGCGAACTGGATGGCGCCGTCGGGCTCGATGTTCAGCGCGAAGGTCACGTCGTAGGGGATCGAGCGGTCGATCGTGGTGACCGTGCCGTCGAACAGCGAGCGGATGTCCACCCGCACGTGCGCGCTCCCCGACGCCGTGGGCACCACCCAGCTGTCCTGCCCGGCGATGATCGTCAGCGCGGGGAAGGTCTCGATCGACCAGTCGGGCTCGGAGACGATCCGGTCGTCGACCTCCAGCCCGAAGGGGCAGCCGGGCGGGTAGAGCAGCGTCTCGGTGGCGCAGTCGGCCAGGAAGTCGTGCACCGTCGTCTGCACCTCGTCGAGGAAGCGCGTGGTGGGCTGCACGTCGACGATGGCGCTCACCGAGCTGCCGGTGCTGGTGGCGACGAGCTTCGAGGGGTACGCGCCGAGGTAGTGCGAGGTGTGGCCGAGCACCGTGAGGCTCGGCACCAGCAGGTCGTAGCTGCGGTTCGCCCGGAACGCGCCCGCATCGCCCGCCGGTACCTGCACGGTGCCGGCGGTGAAGGTGCTGGCGTGCGAGACGGTGACCTCAGCCCGCGCGGTCGGCGAGCGCAGGAACTCCCACTCGGGGAAGACGAGCCAGCTGCTGCCGGTCTGCACGACATCGAACTCGGTCTGGCCCTCGACCTGCTGCTCGCCCGTTCCGGTGAGCGTGTAGGAGTAGACGATGCGGTGACGGCCGGGGATGATCTCGGTGTCGCTGACCTCGCTGATGCCCGTGATGCCGCCGAGCGCATCCGGGGTCACCAGGGCCGCCTCGCCGGTGCCGGCCTCGTCGCCGCTCGTCAGCGCCACCCCGGGGGTCGCCAGCGCGCCGGGCACGTCGTGGTCGGCGAGCGCCTCGAGGTAGACCCGCACGAAGCTGCTGGCGCTGAACAGCTCACGGTTCAGGATGCCCACGGCCGACACGAGGGCGGCGATCGTGAGCACGAACAGACCCACCCAGATCACGATCGATCGGTGCAGGGCCTCGCGCCCGTCCACACCTCCCGCATCCATGTGCACAGTTTAGGCGGGCGCCGGGAGACCGCCCCGGGCGGCGGGTAGATTGGAGGGATGGCCAGGCCCACCCTCTCCGCCGAGCAGCAGCGCGTCTACGAGCTGATCGAGGGCACCCGCAAGCACGTCTTCGTCACCGGCCGGGCCGGCACGGGCAAGTCGACCCTGCTGAACCACCTCTCCTCCACCACCGAGAAGCAGCTCGTCATCTCGGCCCCCACCGGGGTCGCCGCCCTGAACGTCGGCGGTCAGACCATCCACTCGCTCTTCCGGCTGCCGATCGGGGTCGTCGCCGACAGCGAGATCGAGCAGAACGCCGAGGTGCGCAAGCTGCTGAACACCATCGACACCCTCGTGATCGACGAGGTCTCGATGGTGAACGCCGATCTGATGGATGCGATGGACCGGTCGCTCCGGCAGGCGCGAGGGCGCCGGTCGGAGCCGTTCGGCGGCGTGCAGGTCGTGCTCTTCGGCGACCCCTACCAGCTGGCCCCCGTGCCGGGAGACGGCGAGGAGCGCGCCTACTTCGCCGACCACTACCGCTCGATGTGGTTCTTCGACGCCAAGGTGTGGGACGAGACGGAGCTCGAGATCGTCGAGCTGACCGAGATCCACCGCCAGCACGACGACGAGTTCAAGCACATGCTGAACGCCGTGCGCTTCGGCATGGTCACGAAGGAGATCGCCGACGTGCTGAACGGAACGGGCGCCCGCTCCCCCGCACCCGACTCGGCCATCACCCTGGCCACCCGCAACGACGCCGTCAACCGCATCAACCAGACGGCACTCGGCCGGCTGCCGGGCCGGGTGCTCAGCGCCAAGGCCGAGATCAGCGGCGACTTCGGCGGCCGGGCCTACCCGGCCGACCTCAACCTCGAGCTCAAGGTGGGCGCGCAGGTGATGTTCCTGCGCAACGACGCCGACCAGCGCTGGGTGAACGGCACGGTCGGCACCGTCACCAAGATCGCCTCCACCGTGTGGGTCGAGGTCGACGGCGAGGTGCACGAGGTCGACCCCGTGGCCTGGGAGAAGCACCGCTACTCCTACGCACCCGAGTCGAAGAAGCTCAGCAAGGAGGTGATCGGCGAGTTCACGCAGTTCCCGCTGCGCCTGGCCTGGGCGGTCACCATCCACAAGTCGCAGGGCCAGACCTACGACGAGGCGGTCGTCGACCTCGGCGCCCGCGTGTTCAGCCCGGGCCAGACCTACGTGGCGCTCTCGCGGCTCACCTCGCTCGAGGGGCTCTACCTCACCCGGCCGCTGCGGCCCTCCGACATCATCGTCGATCCTGCCGTGCAGGCGTTCATGCGCCGCCGTCGCGACGAGGCCGCCGCCGCGCGCGCCTGACCCGCCCCCCTTACTGGGGCAGGGCCCGGCCCGGCACGGGCGAGGGAGCGCCGATAGCCTTGCGGCGAGGGGGTTCACCATGGCAACTGTGCTGTATCGCATCGGCCGGTTCGCCGCACGACGGAGCATCGTCGTGATCGTGGGCTGGATCGTGCTGCTCGTGCTCATCGTCGGCGGCGGACAGCTGCTGCAGAAGTCCTTCGCCTCGGCGTTCGAGATCCCGGGCACCGAGTCGCAGACGGCGATCGATATGCTCGACCAGCGCTTCCCCCAGGCCGCGGGCGGTTCGGTGCGGGTCATCTTCGAGGTGCCGGCGGGGTCGAGCATCCAGGACTTCGAGTCGCAGATCGCGGCCGCGGACGCCGCCATGGCGACCTCCCCCGACGTGGTCGGGGTCAGCGGTCCGTTCGACGACGGCGTCACCGGCCAGGTCTCCGACTCCGGCGACTACGCCGGCCGGCTGGCCTTCAGCACGGTGCAGCTGAAGGTGGCGAGCTCCGACTTCACGGCGGCCGATGCGACGGCGCTGAAGGCGGCTGCCGAGACGGCTGCGACAGGCGGGATGACCGTCGCGTACTCGGGCCTCACCGACGCCGCCACGGCCGCTGCCGACACCGAGCTGATCGGCCTCGCCGTCGCCTTCGTGGTGCTGCTGATCACCTTCGGCTCGCTGCTCGCGGCCGGGATGCCGCTGGTGACGGCCGTGATCGGGGTCGCCGTCGCCTACTCGCTGATCGTGCTCTCGACCGCCTTCGCCGACGTCTCCTCGACCGCTCCCCTGCTCGCGACGATGCTCGGCCTCGCGGTGGGCATCGACTACGCCCTGTTCATCGTCTCGCGGCACCGGGCCCAGCTCATCCGGGGGATGGATCCGAAGGAGTCCGCGGCCGTCGCCACCTCCACGGCGGGCAGCGCGGTGGTGTTCGCCGGGCTCACCGTCGTGATCGCGCTGCTCGGCCTCGCGGTGGTGCAGATCCCCTTCCTGACGGTGATGGGGCTCGGCGCCGCGGTGGCGGTGGTCGTGGCGGTGCTCGTGGCGCTCACGCTGCTGCCGGCCATCCTGGGCCTGTTCGGGCGGCGGCTGGTGCCCAAGCCCACCTCGCGCTCGGCGAAGCGGGAGCTCGCGGCCGAGGGCACGCACCGCACCCTCGGGGCGCGCTGGGTCGCGATCGTCACGGCGAAACCGGTGATCACCGTCGCGGTCGTGGTGATCGGTCTCGTGATCGTCGCGCTGCCCGTCGGCTCGATGCGGCTGACGCTTCCGGATGCGGGCTACAACCCCGAGGGCTCGGTCTCGCGCACCGGCTACGACCTGCTGAACGACGGTTTCGGGCCCGGGTTCAACGGGCCACTGCTCGTGACGGCCGACGTCTCGACCGTCGCGGCGGCCGAGCTGGGCGACGCGATCAGCGCGTTCGAGAACCGGTTCAGCGGGCTCGACGACGTGCAGGCGGTGAGCCAGGTGGTGCCGAACGCCACGGCCGACATGCTCATCGTCTCGATCACGCCCGAATCGGCGCCCGACAGCGCCGCCACCCAGAACCTGGTGCAGAGCATCCGCTCGGACGAGCCGGCGTTCGCCGAGGCCAACGGCTTCGGCTACCGGGTGACCGGCCAGACCGCCCTCGGCATCGACGTCTCCGACCGGCTGCAGAGCGCTCTGGTGCCCTACGGCATCGTCGTGGTGGGCCTGTGCATCATCCTGCTCACCATCGTGTTCCGCTCGCTCGCCGTGCCCGTCACGGCCACCATCGGCTACCTGCTGTCGGTGTTCGCGTCGTTCGGCATCGTCACCGCCGTGTTCGAGTGGGGCTGGCTCGCCGACGTGCTCGGCGTCGCGAAGGTCGGGCCGGTGATCAGCTTCTTCCCGATCCTGCTGATGGCCGTGCTGTTCGGGCTGGCGATGGACTACCAGGTGTTCCTGGTCTCCCGGATGCGCGAGGAGTTCGTCAAGACGGGCGACCCGCACACCGCGGTGCGGCACGGCTTCATCGGCGCCGCGCGCGTCGTGACCGCCGCGGCGCTGATCATGTTCGCGGTCTTCGCCTCGTTCGTGCCGGGCGGCGGAGCGGTGCTGCAGCCGATCGCGCTGGGACTCGCGGCCGGCGTGTTCATCGACGCCTTCCTCGTGCGCATGACCTTCATCCCCGCGGTGATGATCCTGCTCGGTCGCTGGGGCTGGGCGCTGCCCGCGTGGCTCGGGCGCATCCTGCCGAACGTCGACCTCGAGGGCGAGGGCGTGCGCGAGCTGCTCGCCGCCACCGAGTGGCGGCCCCTCGACGAGGCCGGGAGGCCCTACGCCGTGGCCGCCTCGGGCGCCGTCGTGACCGGGGCGGGAGCCGCGCCCTTCGAGCTGAGCGCCGAGGCGGGCGAGCTCGTGCTCGTCACGGGGGCGTCGTCGACGCATCCCGAGGCGGTGGTGGCCGCGTTCGCGGGGCGCCAGGAGCTGCGGGGCGGGCACCTGCGGGTGCTCGACCAGCCGCTGCCGTTCCACGCGGCGGCGCTGCGGCGGAGTTCGGTGCTGGTGCGGCGGCCCGTCGAGGGATCGCCCGGCGATCCGGCCGGGGCGCTGCCGTCCGGAGCCCCCGGGGTGCTCACCCTGCTCGAGCGCGAGCTCGGGGCCGAGCTCGACGAGCTCTGGGGCGCGCCGGTCGCCGAGGAGTGGCTGCGGAGCCTCGCGGTGGCGACCGCGACCCGGGCGCGGCTCGTGGCGATCGACGCCACGGGCATCCCGACCCCGCTGCTGCAGCGGGCGCTCGCCGTGCTGCACGACGCCCTGCCGCTCGCCGCGACCCTCGCCGTGGCGCACCACGGGGCGCGCCTCGAGCTGAGCGGCCGCAGCGTGCGGGTGCTCGAGCTCTCCCCCGCGCCCGTCGGGCTCGAGCTGACGGCGCACCTGCCGGCCAAGGAGCTCGCCGCCCCGGCGGCGCCCGCCGCGCTCGAGGCCGACCCGGCCGACCCGGCCGACACCGCCGACGACCCGGCCGCCCCCACCGACAGCACCCCCCGAGAAGAAGTGACCGCATGACGAGCCTCCGATCCCTCGCGCGCCGCGGCGACACCGCGCCCGTCTCCCCGCTCGGGCGCCGCATCGCCATCGGCCTCGCCGTGCTCACGCCGCTGCTGATCGCAGGCGTGGCCGTCAGCGCGTTCCAGAGCCCGGCGGACGCCGACACGGGCTCGACCGCCGCCGGGTCGGCCGCGAGCACCGCGCCCCTGCTGCCCGCCGCCGTGGTGAACGAGGACGAGTACGTCGACGTCACGGCAGCGGACGGGACGACGTCGAAGGCGGTGTTCAGCAAGCTGCTGACCACCGACCTCACCGACGGCACCTCGGGCACGGGCTTCAGCTGGACCCTCACCGACGCGAAGACCGCCTCGGCCGGTCTGGCGTCGGGCGACTACGCCGCCGTCGTGACGATCCCCTCCGACTTCAGTGCGTCGTTCCAGTCGGTCGGCACCGCCACCCCGGCGCAGTCGACGCTGCAGGTGCAGACCAACGCCGGCAGCAGCTACGCGACCCAGCTGCTCGCGAACGCCCTCTCGACCGACCTCCAGGCGGCCGTCTCCCGGCAGATCACCTCGGGCTACGTCACGAAGTCGCTCGACGCCTTCGGCGACGTGCGCACGAGTCTGTCGCAGGCGGCGGGCGGTGCGACCCAGATCGCCGGCTACGTCGACCAGGCCGGCACCGGGGCCGACCAGCTCGCCGGCGGCCTGACGAAGGCGGTCGACGAGGGAGCGGCGCCGCTCACCACGGGCATGCAGCAGCTGTCCTCGGGGCTCGGCACGCTGTCCACCGTCATCGCACCCCTGCCTCAGGTGGCGGACGGCTTCGCCGAGGCCTCCTCCGGCATCTCGAGCGGCATCTCGTTCCTGAAGACCGTGCTCGACACGGAGACGGCCGCGAGCTACGCCATCGACGACCGCCAGAAGGCGCTCGAAGCCGACATCGCCGCCCTGAGCGCCGACGTGCCCACCCTGACGCCCGAGCAGACCCAGGCCCGGCTCGCACAGCTGCAGGAGACGGCGGCCGGGATCCGGGTCTCGTCGTTCACCGTCACGCTCGCGCTGGGTGCCGACGCCCTGGGCGTCGGGGAGCTCGAGAAGTACTCCACCGAGCTCAGCGAGGCCCAGTCGGCCTTCGCCGCCGCGACCCCCCTGCTGACGACGGGCATCTCCGGAGCCGCCGGTGCCTCGTCCCAGCTGGCCACGGGCATGGAGTCGCTGACCGGCGGCCTCCGCGACGCCGCGAAGGGCGCCTCCGACCTCGGCGGCAGCCTGCACCAGCTCAGCACCGCCCCGGAAGAGCTGGCGACCGGCCTGCAGAAGGGCTCGGACGCCATCCCGGCGTACACCGACGACCAGAAGGCGCAGCTGGCGACCGTCGTCACCCAGCCCATCCTCACGGCGCAGTCGAGCACGGGGGTCGCCCCCTCCCCCGCCGGTGCGATCGCCGCCGTGGTCATCCCGCTGGCGCTCTGGCTCGGCGCGTTCGCGGTCTACCTCCTGCTCGCACCCTTCACGCGCCGGGCGCTCGACTCCACCGCGTCGACCCTCCGGGTCGTCGTCTCCGCACTCGTGCCCGCGGCCGTGCTCGGTCTCGTGCAGGCGGCGGTCGTGGCCGTGGTGCTGTTCGCGGTGGGGGCCGACCCCGCCCGCCTCGCCGGGAGCATCCTGTTCTCGCTGCTGATGTCGCTCGTGTTCGTCACCCTCCACCAGGGGCTGATCGCGCTGCTCGGCCAGACGGGGCGGGTGCTCTCGATCGCCCTGCTGGCGGTGCAGGTGGCGGCTGCGGCCGTGATCATCCCGACCGGGTTGAGCTCGTCGCTCTACACCGGCCTGGCGTCGCTGCTGCCCCTGACGAACGCCATCACCGGGCTGCAGGCGCTGCTCTCCGGCGGGTCGCTCGACACGGTGCTCGGTGCCGCGGCGGCGCTCGCCGTGTTCGGGCTGATCGGACTCGCCCTCAGCCTGGTGGCCGCCTCGCGGCAGCGCTCGCGCGACGTCGTCGTGGTGACGGCCCCGCCGGCCCTCGCGGCCGGGCGCCGCACCGCGACCGCCTAGGCGACCTGCGTGGCCTTGGCCTGGGCCAGGTCGAGGAAGAGCTCGGTGTTGAACCGGTAGGCGACCAGCACCTCGTCGATCACCCGCTCGCGCTCCGCCGCGTCCCAGTCGACCGCGTCGAGCTGGGTGCGGTAGGTCTCCTTGAACTCCTTCGGCTTCGCGATGTCGCCGAAGAGGTAGAAGCCGACGCCGTTGGTCTCGAAGCCGAACTGGCGCTGCATCAGGGTGCGGATGATCTGACCGCCCGAGAGGTCGCCGAGGTAGCGCGTGTAGTGGTGGGCGATGAAGCCGCCGTTCCACGTGGCGGCGACCTCGTCGATGCGCCGCACGTAGCGGGCGGTGGTCGGCAGGGGCACGATCTGCTCGCGCCAGTCGTCGCCGATCAGGAAGCGCAGGTCTTCGACGATCGCGGGCAGCCGGGTGAGCTTGGGCGAGATGAACGACGCGGCCACGGGGTCGTTCTTCATGCGGTCGGCCGCGGCCTCGAGCGCCTCGTAGATGAAGAAGTGCTGGGCCACCAGCGCGATGTAGTCGTCGCGCGAGCCCTTGCCGCTCATCAGGTCGGTCATGAAGCCGGCGCCCTCGCTGTCGGAATGTCCGGTCCAGGTGCGCTCGCGAAGCGCCTGCGAGAAGGGGATCACTGCAGCCATGCGTTCAGTCCAAGCCGTCGGAGGTTAGGTGTGCCTAACTCTAGCGGAGGGACCCCTGCCGAGGTCCAGTGATGTTCAGGAATGCGCGCGGGGTTCGACGCCCAGCACGGCGCAGGCCTCGTCGTAGAGCGCCACGATCTCCCGGCGCACCTCCCCGCGCTCGGTGATCGCCCCGGCGGGCCAGGCGACGGATGCGCGGTGCACGCCGCGCGCGGTGGTGACGTCCCACACTCCCCCGTCTCCGTCGAGACCGACCATCTCGGCCGCCTCGGCACTCGGGTCGACGAAGGCGCGTGCGATCAGGACGTTGTCGTCGGTGTGGTCGCCGTTCATGTGGCGGAGGATCGCCTCGACGACCTCGGGAGCGAATGCGGTCATGCTCCGGAACGCTAGTCCAGCAGCTGGGCCTGAAGGAAATAAGTGCTCCGCGCGAAGGCGAGCGCGGCGGCGTTGCGGTCCACGAGCGGCAGCACGGTCGCGTTCGCGAACCCCGCCGAGGTTCCGGCGTAGCTGTGCTGGGTCACCGGCGTGCCGTGCTCCTTGAGGCGGCTGACGAAGCCGTCGACGTCCACTCCGCCGGCCCACGCCGTGTTCTCGGCGCGGTGCAGCAGCACGGGCGCGGGGATGACGCCGCCCTCGTCGTCACCGAGCAGCGCGTGGTAGGCCACCACCGCATCCGCCGACCCGCGCTGGGCCAGCCGCAGTGCGTAGCGACCGCCGAGGCCCAGGCCGATGAGGCCGACCCGGGCGCGGTCGGCGGGCGAGTCGGCCTCGGTGCCCGGGCCGTCGGGCGTGCGGGCGAGCGCCACGGCGTCGTCGAGCGTGGCGAGGGCGAAGCCCGGGTCCAGCCGCCCCTCGAGCTCGGCGGCGCCGTCGGCCTCGATCGTCGCGACGCCGTCGAACAGGTCGGGCACGACCACGAAGAAGCCCTGACCGGCGAGGGCACGGGCGTAGGCCTCGAGGTAGGGCAGGCGGCCGTAGGCGTCGTGCACGATCACGACGGCGGGGTTCCCGGCCTCGCCGAACTGCAGCGGCCAGCCGGGCGAGGGGATGTCGATGAACGCCGGCATCAGCCGACTCCCTTCTCGTCGGCGAGGCGGAGGTGGGCCACGTGCATCGCGGTCTGCGCGAGTGCCGAGAAGCGGTGGAACGGCCGGAGGTTCGCCCAGCCCGCCGACCAGCGCACCCCCTCCGCGACCTGCCAGACCGAGGCACCCGAGCTCTGCCCGAGCAGCTCGGCGACCTCGGCCGAGCGGGCCAGATGGTGCTCGCGGGTGTCCCGCACGCGCGCGGTCAGCCCGGTGAAACGAAAGCCGTGACCCGGCAGGACCTCGAACATGCCGTCAACGGCATACGACTGACCGGACTCCAGCTGCTCCAGTCGGTCGAGGGAGGCCAACTGGTCTCCGATAGCATCCTCGACCGGTCCGCCGAGGCCGATCCCGCCGTAGATCGAGGGCAGCAGGTGGTCGCCGGTGAACACGAGCCGCTCGTCCCGGTCGACGAGGGCGATGTGCCCCGGCGTGTGCCCGGGGGTGTCGAGCACCTCGAGCCGCCGACCGGGGATGTCCAGCACGTCCCCGTCGGAGACCAGGCGGTCGGCCGAGGAACGGGCCGCCGTCACCTCGATCGACATCGGCTCGAGCTCCGCCCGGCGTCCGGCCGGCACCCCCCAGCTGATCAGCCGCGCGGTCGCCGCACCCGGGGTCTGCCGGTCGCGGGCGTCGGCGAGCCTCTCGATGGCGGCCTGCTCGCGCTCGTGCAGCACGATGACGGCGCCGACTCGGTCGCGGAGGTGGTCGGCGAGCCCGAGGTGATCGCGGTGCAGGTGGGTCGAGACGGTGCTGCGCACGTCGGTGATCGAGCGTCCCAGCGAGTCGAGCGCGTTCTCGAGGCGGGCCCGGTTCTCGTCGGAGTCCCACCCCGGATCGATCACGTGCACCCCGCCCGCCGTGTCGAGCACCAGGTAGCTCAGCGTGTAGCGGGGCGAGTGCGTCGAACCGAGCGCCTGGGGGAGCACGTGCAGCCCGTCCCGCACCCGGGCGAGGGGAGGAAGACCCTCCCCCGACGTCTCGGCGCGGAACTCGTCCTCGCTGACCGCCTCGACCCCCGCCACGGGTGTGCCGCTCACGGCAGCCGGCTGATCGTCTCGAGGAACAGCCGGGCGAAGCGCTCGACGTCGACATCGAGGGCGACGTCGATCGGATGCGCGGCCGAACCGCCCCCGGCGTGCACCGTGTCCTCGCCCACCCGCCGGCGCCGGTCGACCACGGTCTGCCCCCGGCTCTCGCCGCCGAGCTCCACCCGCACCGGATGGCGCTCCACCCGCAGGGCATCCGGATCGACCAGGGCGCAGAGCGCTCCCGCGTCGCCGATGTGCCCGCCGAACGCGGCCGGGTCGGTGGCGTCGTCCGACTCGGGGTCGGCCATCTGGAAGTGCAGCAGCGCTCCGGCCAGCCGCTCCGACGCGGACGACGACGCGAGCAGGGCCCGCGCGGCCGGCTCGTCGATGGTCACCTGATTGAACACGTCGAGCCCGTACATGAACGCGGGCACCCCCGACGAGAGCACCACGGCCGCGGCCTCGGGATCGTGCCAGACGTTGAACTCGGCCACCGCGGTCGCGTTGCCGCCGGAGGCGGAGCCGCCCATGAACAGGATGCGCTCGATCTTCGGGGCGACCTCCGGGTGCAGGCGGAGCAGCAGGGCGAGGTTGGTCTGCGGGGCGAGCGCGACGATCGTGACGGGGTGATCGGAGGCCAGCAGGAGGTCGCGGGCGAGATCGACGGCGTGGCGCGCATCCGGAACCCGCGTCGAGACCGGGAGACCCAGGTCGCCGAGACCGTCGGTGCCGTGCACGTGCGAGGCCCGCGGCGGCTCGATCAGGGGCCGGAGCGCCCCGGCGGCCACCGGGAGCTCGGGAGCGCCGGCGATGTCGAGCACGGTCAGCGTGTTGGCGACGACGTTCTCGAGCGAGGTGTTGCCGGCCACGCAGGTGATGCCGACGAGCTCGATGTCGGGATGCGCGACCGCGAAGAGCACGGCCAGGGCGTCGTCGACGCCGGTGTCGACGTCGAGCAGTACACGGTGGGCCACGGCCCCAATCTAGCGCGGGGTGCGCGTGGACCAGAGAGCCCACGCCACGAGCACGGGCTGGAAGACGAGGCGCACCGCGCGCTTGCGGTCGGTGTCGAGGCCGAAGGCGCTGCGACCGTGCAGCCACTGCGAGACGTTGCCCGGGAAGATCGCGGTGAAGAACAGCGCCGCGAGGGTGCCGACGGCCTTCTCGTGCCGGGGGAGTGCGACGAGCGCGGTGCCGAGGGCGATCTCGGCGATGCCCGAGGCGAGCACCACGGTGTCGGTGTCGACCGGCACGAACTCGGGCACCTGGGCCTGGAAGTCGCGGCGGGCGAAGGTGAGGTGGCTGGTGCCGGCGAAGACGAGAGCCGAGCCGAGGGCGACGCGGGCGATGGTGCGGAAGGGGAAGGCCATGGAGCAATGATGCTCCGTTCGGAGCGGATGACGGGAATCGAACCCGCGCTATCAGCTTGGGAAGCTGAAGTTCTGCCATTGAACTACATCCGCGCATCCGCCACGGCGGGCGAACGCGTCAAGTCTATACACTGACTGCGTGCTCCTCTCCGACCGCGACATCCGAACCCAGATCCGCGAGAACCGGGTCAGCCTCGAGCCCTTCGATCCGGCCATGGTGCAGCCCTCCTCGGTCGACGTGCGGCTCGACCGGTACTTCCGGCTGTTCGACAACCACAAGTACCCCTTCATCGACCCCGCGGCCGACCAGCCCGAGCTGACCCGCCTGATCGAGGCGAAGCCCGACGAGCCGTTCATCCTGCACCCGGGGGAGTTCGTGCTGGGCGCGACCTACGAGCGCGTCAGCCTGCCCGACGATCTCGCGGCGCGCCTCGAGGGCAAGAGCTCGCTCGGTCGACTGGGCCTTCTGACCCACTCCACCGCGGGCTTCATCGACCCCGGCTTCTCGGGGCACGTCACCCTCGAGCTGAGCAACGTGGCGACGCTGCCGATCAAGCTCTGGCCGGGCATGAAGATCGGTCAGCTGTGCTTCTTCCAGCTCTCCAGCCCCGCCGAGCGTCCCTACGGCTCGACCGAGTACAGCTCGCGCTACCAGGGGCAGCGCGGGCCGACGGCCTCGCGCTCGCACCTGAACTTCCACCGCACCGACGTCTCGACCCTGACCGAGGGGTCGGCGGGGGAGTAGGGCCCTACTTCGCGGCGCCGCCCGGCAGGCCGGCCGCGCCGAGCCGCGTCGCGCCGCGCGAGCGCGCCCGCTGCTCCTCGAGCGCCTCGGCGAACGACGCCTCCCAGTCCTCGGCCACGTCGATGCCGAGGCGTCGCGCCTCCTCGACCGAGAGCTCCTTCGGGAAGCCGTGGGTGTCGGAGAGCCGGAACACCTCGGTGCCGGTCAGCGTCTGGCCCCCGTAGAGCGCGAGCGCGGCGAGTCCGCCCTCCAGCGTGCGGCGGAAGGCGTTCTCCTCCTTGACCAGCACGGCCACGACCTCGTCGCGGGAGGCCGCGACCTCGGGGTAGTCGGCCGCGTAGAGGTCGGCGATGACCGGCACGATCTCGCCGAAGAAGTTCTCGCTCAGGCCGAGCGACAGGGCGAGGCGGATGGCGCGGCGCAGCAGCCGGCGCATCACGTAGCCCTGCTCCTTGTTCGAGGGGCGCACGCCGTCGACCGCGAGGAAGGTCGCTCCGCGCAGGTGATCGGCGATGATGCGCATCGCGGCTGTCTCGTCGTCGTAGGAGCGGCCGGTGAGCTCCTCGAGCTTCTGCACGATGGGCCAGAGCAGCGAGATGCGGAACACGTCGTCCGAGCCGAGCGAGGCCGCGGCGATGCGCTCCAGGCCGCCGCCGAAGTCGACGTTGCGCTTCGCGAGCTCCTCGAAGGAGCCGTCGGCCAGCCGCTGGTACTGCATGAAGACCTGGTTGCCGATCTCCATGAACTGGCCGCCGTCGCTCGCCGGGTGGGCGAGGCCGTAGGAGGGGTCCTGCTTGTCGGCGCCGAAGTCGTAGAAGACCTCGCTGTCGGGGCCGCAGGGGTCGCCGATGGGCGTCGCCTCGAGCGAGCCGCCGCGCGACCACCAGTTCTCGCCGCCGTCGTAGAAGAAGATGCGCTCGCCGGGCTTCACGCCGCGGGCGTCGCCGTCGGCCTGCGAGCCGATCTCGGCGATCCCGTTCGAGACGCCCTTCTCGGCGAAGACCTGCGCCCAGATCGACGCGGCCTCGTCGTCGCGCGGGATGCCGTTCGCCTGGTCGCCGATGAAGCAGGTGACGTAGATGTTCTCGGGGTCCAGGCCCACGATCTCGGTCAGGAACGCGTAGAACTGCCGGATCTGCGTCTCCTTGAAGTAGTCGCCGAGCGACCAGTTGCCGAGCATCTCGAAGAAGGTGGTGTGGCGGTTGTCGCCGACGTCGTCGATGTCCTGGGCGCGCACGCAGGGCTGGGAGTCGACCAGGCGGTTGCCGGCGGGGTGCGGCTCGCCGAGCAGGTAGGGCAGCAGGGACTGCATGCCGCTGCCGTTGAAGAGCGTGCTGGTGTCGCCGCGCGGCACGAGAGGTGCCCGCTCGATCACCGTGTGCCCGTTCTTCTCGAGGAAGGCGAGGTAGGAGTTGCGGATCTCGTGGGCGTCCATGGCATCAGCTTCGCACAGCGCCGCCGCCCGCGGGGGTCGCCGGGACCCCCCAGCCCGGGGGCGTCTCAGCGGGTCGGCAGGGCCTGCAGCTGCGGCAGCTGGAGGGTCAGCCACGGGCTGAACGCCCACGGTGTCAGCTCGACCGCGGTGCCGAGCTCCGAGGCGTCGGCCCAGTGCCACTCGGCGACCTCGTCGGGGTTCGGATGCACGGCCGACGCGGCCCGCGCCGTGAAGACGGGGCAGATCTCGTTCTCCACGATGCCCGAGGCGTCGATCGCGAGGTAGCGGAAGTCGGGCAGCGCCAGCTCGAGGGCCGTGAGCTCGAGACCGAGCTCCTTCTCGGCCCGCCGCACCACCGCATCCGTCATCGACTCGCCCGGGGCGGGGTGGCCGCAGAAGGAGTTCGTCCAGACACCCGGCCAGGTCAGCTTGCCGAGCGCCCGCCGGGTGACCAGGATGCGCCCCTCCTCGTCGAAGACGTGGCAGGAGAAGGCGAGATGCAGCGGCGTGTGCTCGGTGTGCACCGCGCTCTTGTCGGCCACGCCGATGGGAGCGCCGTCGTCGGAGAGCAGGACGACCTGTTCGATCACTCGGGTCATTTCGCTATTCTCCTTTATTACCAGGCAGACATGTAATGTTGAGCCGTGGACACGCACGATCTGGTCGCGGTGTCGGAACGCCGGCAGCAGCACGTCGAACGGGTTCTGACGTCGTTCTTCAGCGACTCCCTCTATCGTGCCAGGGCACTCGGTGAACCGTACGCGGCGCTCTGGGAGACCCTCGAGCGCAACGCCTCCGGCGGCAAGCTGTTCCGGCCCCGCATGGTGATGGCGGCCTACGAGGCCCTCGGCGGCACCGACCTCGACGCGGCGGCCCATGTCGGGGCGTCCTTCGAGCTGCTGCACACCGCCCTGATCGTGCACGACGACGTGATCGACCGTGACTTCGTGCGGCGCGGCGGTCCCAACGTCTCGGGCAGCTACCGCGACATCGCCACGACGGCGGGCATCCCGCTGCCGACCGCCGAGCACCGCGGCATGTCCGTCGCCGTGATCGCGGGCGATCTCGCGCTGTTCAACAGCTACCGGCTGCTCGACCGCTCCGGCGCCGAGGGAGTGGTGCGCACGCGACTGCACGACATCCTCGACGAGGCGATGTTCGTCTCGGCCGCCGGCGAGCTCTACGACGTCGACTTCTCCATCCGCGCCGAGCCGCCGACGGTCGACGAGATCGTCGACATGGAGCGGCTGAAGACGGCGGGCTACTCCTTCGAGGGCCCCCTGCAGGCGGGCGCCGTGCTGGCGGGCGCCTCCGGTGAGGCCGTCGACGCACTCGGGATGTTCGGCCGCAGCATCGGCATCGCCTACCAGATCGTCGACGACCTGCTCGGCGTCTTCGGCGACGAGAGCGACACCGGCAAGACGACGATCGGCGACCTGCGGGAGGGCAAGCGAACCGTGCTGCTCGCCCACGCCGTGACCCAGCCGGGCTGGGAGGCGGTCGCTCCGCTCTTCGGCTCGCCCGAGCTCACCGCCGAGGGCGCCGACCGCATCCGGGCCGTGCTCGAGGAGGGCGGATCGCGCCGCTTCGCCGAGGCGCTCGCCCGCGACTTCGCCAACCGGGCCTGGGAGGCGCTCGTCACCGACGCGCTGCCCGAGACCGTCCGCCAGGAGTTCCAGCCCGTGGTCGCCTCGGTGCTGGGGCGGGTACGCTGAGGCCATGACCGGGCCGAGCCTCTACGACCAGGTCGCCATGGAGACCGCTTCGGTGGTCATCCGTCGCTACTCCACCTCCTTCGGACTGGCCTCGCGCCTGCTCGCGCCGGCCGTGCGCCAGGACATCGAGAACATCTACGCCCTCGTGCGCCTCGCCGACGAGGTGGTCGACGGGGTCGCGGCCTCGGCCGAGCTGAGCGCCGCCGAGATCACCGAGCGGCTCGACGCCCTCGAGCGCGAGACCTGCAGTGCGCTGCGCTGCGGCTACAGCACCAACCTGGTCGTGCACGCCTTCGTGCTGACCGCCCGCCGCACCGGCTTCGGCGACGAGCTCACGACCCCGTTCTTCCGCTCGATGCGCGCCGACATCTCAGCCAGCCGGCACACGCCCGAGTCGTTCGCCGACTACGTCTACGGATCGGCCGAGGTGGTGGGCCTGATGTGCCTGGCCGCCTTCCTCCACGGCGAGCGGGTGACACCCGCGCAGCACACGGTGCTGGTCGACGGCGGACGCCACCTGGGCGCGGCCTTCCAGAAGATCAACTTCCTGCGCGACCTCGCCGCCGACTTCGGTGCGCTCGGTCGCAGCTACTTCCCGGGCATCGACGTGACCACCTTCACCGAGGCCGAGAAGATCCGCATCATCGCCGACATCGACGACGACCTGCGCATCGCCCGGGCGAGCCTGCCGGGGCTGCCGGCGAGCAGCCGCCGCGCGGTCGCGCTCGCGCAGAGCCTGTTCGAGGAGCTCACCGACCGGCTGCGCGCGACGCCGGCCGAGGTGCTGGCGACCTCGCGCATCCGCGTGCCCAACCCGGTGAAGGCGCGGCTCGCGCTCTCGGCGGCGGTGGGGCGACTGCCCCGCGAACGGAACGCGACCACCACGGCCCGAGCGGCCACCGAGGGAGACACGACCAAGTGACGGCGAAGACAGCACTCGTGATCGGCGGCGGCATCAGCGGACTCGCGAGCGCCGCGCTGCTGGCCCGTGACGGCTACACGGTGACCCTGCTCGAGAAGAACGACGAGCTGGGCGGCCGGGCGGGCACCTGGGAGAAGGACGGCTTCCACTTCGAGACCGGCCCCTCCTGGTACCTGATGCCCGAGGTGTTCGACCACTTCTTCAAGCTCTTCGGCACCACCGCCGAGGCCGAGCTCGAGCTGGTCAAGCTCGACCCCGGCTACCGCGTGTACTTCGAGGGCGAGGAGGAGGCGATCGACCTGCAGGCCGACCGCGCCAAGAACCTCGAGCTGTTCGAGTCGCTCGAGCCCGGAGCGGGCGTGCGCATGGCCGGCTACCTCGACTCGGCCCAGCAGACCTACGAGCTGGCCAAGGAGTACTTCCTCTACTCCACGTTCGAGAAGCTCGGCCCCGTCTTCACCGCGAAGCCCGTGCTGAAGCGCCTGCCGCGCCTGCTGCGGCTGCTGACCGAGCCGCTGAACTCCTTCGCCGGCCGCACGGTGAAGGATCCGCGGCTCGTGCAGGTGCTCGGCTACCCGGCCGTCTTCCTCGGCAGCTCGCCGTATGCCGCTCCGAGCATGTATCACCTGATGAGCCACCTCGACCTCGACGAGGGCGTGCTGTACCCGCAGGGCGGCATCACGACGGTGATCGCCGCGATCGAGCGGATCGCCCGCGCCGAGGGCGTCGAGATCGTCACCGGCGCCGACGTGAAGCGCATCGTCACCGCGGTCGACGGGGCCGCGGCCGACGTGCCGCAGCCGGTCGACGCCTTCGACTACGAGACCACGATGTACGACACCGACGTGATCGACCGCGATCAGCTCGCCCGCCTGCTGGCCGGCGAGGAGCCGGGCGGCGAGCCCGCCCGCGAGGGCGACGCCGAGGAGAAGGCCCCGGCCGCCGGCCGCCCGCACGTCGGCGGCGTGCACTACACCGACCGGGAGGGCCGCGCCCACTCGCTCGAGGCCGACGTGGTCGTCTCGACCGCCGACCTCTGGCACACCGAGACCAGCCTGCTGCTGCCCGAGCTGCAGACCTACCCCGAGTCGTACTGGGAGAAGCGCACGGCCGGCCCCAGCGCCCTGCTCGTGCTGCTCGGCGTGAAGGGCGAGCTGCCCGAGCTCGAGCACCACACCCTGTTCTTCACGAAGGACTGGAAGTCGAACTTCAGCAAGATCTTCGACGACCTCGAGGTGCCCGACCCGGCATCGCTCTACGTCTGCAAGCCCAGCGCCACCGACCCCGGTGTCGCGCCCGAAGGCCACGAGAACCTCTTCGTGCTGGTGCCGCTGCCGCCCGACCCGTCGATCGGCAAGGGCGGCGTCGACGGTGCCGGCGACCCCCGCATCGAGGAGCTCGCCGACGCCGTGATCGAGCAGATCGCCACCTGGGCGGGCGTGCCCGACCTCGCCGAGCGCGTCGTCGTGCGCCGCACCATCGGTCCGGCCGACTTCCTCGAGACCCTCAACGCCTGGCGCGGCACCGCCCTCGGCCCCGCGCACACGCTGCGCCAGAGCGCCATGTTCCGCTCGCGCAACGTCAGCACCAAGGTCGACGGCCTCTACTACGCCGGCGGGTCGACGACGCCCGGCATCGGCCTGCCGATGTGCCTGATCAGCGCCGAGCTGGTGCTGAAGCGCCTGCACGGCGACACCACGACGACGGCTCTGCCCGAGCCGCTCGCGCTCTAGGGCGCGCCCGGCATGGGCATCCTGTACCTCGCCGCCCTGCTGGTGTCGCTCACCGGCATGGTCGTGCTCGACCGGCGGTTCCGGCTGTTCTTCTTCGACCGGCCCGGCCGGGCCGCGATCGTGCTCGTGGTCGGCGTGCTGTTCTTCGTCGTGTGGGACCTGTTCGGCATCGGCCTCGGCATCTTCTTCCGCGGCGAGACGTCGTTCATGACCGGGCTGCAGGTGGCGCCCGAGCTGCCGGTCGAGGAGCTGTTCTTCCTCACCCTGCTCTGCTACCTGACGATGAACGTGTTCCGGGGGGCGCAGCTCCTGCTCGAGCGGCGGAGGACGGCATGACCTACTGGGCCTTGAACGCCGTGTTCCTCGCCGTGGTGGCGGTCGTGGCGGTGCTCGCCGCCGTGGTGGTCCGGCGCGCGCATCCGGATGCCCGCCGCGGCCTTCTGGGCGTGTTCGGTCTCACGGCCGGCCTGCTGCTCGTGCTCACCGCGCTGTTCGACAACGTGATGATCGCGATCGGCCTCGTGGGCTACGACGAAGGACGCATCTCGGGCGCCTTCATCGGCATCGCACCGCTCGAGGACTTCGCCTACGCGCTCGCCGCCGCCGTGCTGCTGCCCTCGCTCTGGCTGCTGCTCGGCACGAGGAGCCGCGCATGATCCGCCAGCTGCTCGTCTCGTCGCGCCCGCTCTCGTGGGTGAACACCGCGTTCCCGTTCGCGGCCGGCTACCTGATGACCACGCGCGAGGTCGACCTCGTGTTCGTGCTCGGCACGATCTACTTCCTCATCCCGTACAACCTCGCGATGTACGGCATCAACGACGTCTTCGACTACGAGTCCGACCTGCGGAACCCGCGGAAGGGCGGGGTCGAGGGCGCGGTGCTCGACCGGTCGCTGCACAAGGTCACGCTCTGGGCCGTGGTGATCACGAACGTCCCGTTCCTCGTGTACCTCGTGGCGGTGGGGTCGCCGCTGTCGTGGCTGGTGCTCGCGATCAGCGTGTTCGCCGTGATCGCGTACAGCATGAAGGGTCTGCGCTTCAAGGAGCGGCCCTTCCTCGACTCGCTCACCTCGTCGACGCACTTCGTCAGCCCGCTGGTCTACGGCCTCGTGCTGGCGGGGGCGGTGTTCACCCCGGCGCTCTGGGCGGTGCTCGGCGCCTTCTTCCTCTGGGGAGTGGCGAGCCATGCCTTCGGGGCGGTTCAGGACATCGTGGCCGACCGCGAGGGCGGCATCTCCTCGATCGCCACCGTCATCGGCGGGCGGGCGACCGTGCGGTTCGCCTTCGCCTGCTACGTGCTCGCGGGGCTGCTGCTGCTGGCCTCGGAGTGGCCGGGCCCGATCGCCGCGGTGCTCGCTCTGCCCTACGCGCTGAGCGTCGTGCCGTACTGGTCGGTGCGCGACGAGGATGCGGAGACCGCCAACCGGGGCTGGAAGCGGTTCCTCTGGTTCAACTTCCTCAGCGGCTTCGTGGTGACGATGCTCCTGATCTGGACCTGGGTGCTGCGTCCGTAGGCGCCGGCGGGTTCTGCCTACACTTCTGGGATGGAACGCAGACCGGTCGCCGAGCGCCGGCCGCGGCTGCTGATCGGCATCGCCGCGGCCTCCGCCGCCCTCGCGCTGGTGGCCACGGGCGTCTCGGTCTGGGCGGTGGCCTCCGAGCCGGCGCCCGAGCCCACCCTCGTCGCCGAGGGGCCCGGGCCATCGGGGCTGACGCTGCAGCGCCAGGCCGGGAGCCCGGAGCGCACCGTCGACTACAGCTTCGGCCACACCATCGACCACGTCGTGCCGAGCCCGTCCGCGCGCCTGGACGCGAGCATGCGGGTGCCGTTCGAGCTGG
The DNA here is from genome assembly GCF_015350805.1 of Herbiconiux sp. VKM Ac-1786. GTDB lineage: Bacteria > Actinomycetota > Actinomycetes > Actinomycetales > Microbacteriaceae > Herbiconiux. The sequence continues at coordinate 1,448,385 of NZ_JADKSG010000001.1, forward strand.
GCGCCGACGCGACGGCGTTCCGCATCCACCTGCGCAACTGGCAGTTCAACACCGAGGAGGTGTTCACCGACCCCGTGACGATCACCGGCATGGCGGTGGGGGAGCAGCTGGCGGCGCCCATCGGGGCGGGCGGAGCATCCGTCACCGGGTTGACCGGCCAGTTCGACGGCACGCCCGTGGAGGTCTCGGCCACGGTCAACCTCGCGGCGGAGGGAATCGTCACCGACTGGATCGAGCCCGACCGGTTCGCGCTCGAGGCGCACACGGGCTACCTGCTCGGGCTCGGCTTCACGACCCCGGCCGGGGCGACGCTCGCCACGACCCCGGGCGTCTCGTGGCTCGACACCGGCGGGGCCTCCGGGCGCTTCGCCGCGGCCGGCGCGGTGGGGCAGCCGGTGTCGCTCGGCTACTTCGACGTCTGGATCGAGTACCGGGTCGATCCCGACGTGCCGGTGCTGGTGAGCGTCGGGCACTCGCTCAACGCGCCCGGCAGCTACGACGAGGCCGCCTCGCCCACCCGGGGCCAGGCCACCGCCTGGCCGCAGCAGTGGGCACTGTCGAACGACGCGGCCGCCGTGACCTTCGCGTCGCCGGGGGCGCAGACGCCCGTGTTCGCGCCCGCCTCCGCGAAGTGGCAGGAGTACGGCGAGCTCGACCCCGACGTCGTCACGATCTGGACGGCCTCGAACGACATCGCCCACGGGCGGCCGCTGGCCGACATCCAGCGCGACTGGTCGGCGATCGTGTCGACGGTGAAGCGATTGTGGCCGGATGCCCGGGTGTACGCGATGACGGAGCCGCCCCGCGATCTCGGCCCCGCCGAGGAGCAGACGCGGCTCGACTGGAACGCGTGGCTCGGGCTCGTGCCGCCCGGCATCGACCGCGTGATCGACGCGGACTACGCCCTGCGCGACCCTCTGCAGCCCTCGCTGCTGCGGCCCGACGTGGACGCGGACGGCATCCACTTCTCGGCGCGCGGCCACTCGATCATCGCGGGCCTGGTGCCGGTGCCGCGCCTCTGACGGGGCATGGGCGCGGGGTCGCCGTCGGGCGTTCACGGGGGCCGGGTAGGGTGCGGGCGTGACCGCCTCCGCACCGCTCGCCCGACGCCTGGGGCTCGGCGACGCCGTCGTGATCGGGCTGGCCGCCATGATCGGCGCCGGTATCTTCTCGGCGCTCGCCCCCGCCGCGGGCGCCGCCGGGCCGCTGCTGCTCGTCGCCCTGCTCGTGGCCGCCGTGGTGGCCTACGCCAACGCGAGCTCCTCGGCCCAGCTCGCCGCGCAGTACCCCTCGGCCGGCGGCACCTACGTCTACGGGCGCGAGCGGCTGGGGGAGTGGTGGGGCTTCGCCGCCGGCTGGTGCTTCGTGATCGGCAAGACCGCGAGCTGCGCCGCCATGGCGCTCGCCTTCGCCGCGTACGCCGTGCCGCCCGCCTGGCAGCAGCCGGTGGCGGCGCTCGCCGTGGCGGCGCTGGTCGCGGTCAACTCCTTCGGCATCACCCGCACCGCGCGGCTGGCTCGGGTGCTCGTGGTGGCGGTGATCGCCGTGCTGGTGCTGGTGGCCGTGTCGGGGCTCGCCGGGAGCGTGGGCGGTGACGGCGGCGTCGTCGAGGCGTCGGGGGCGGGCGACCCGGCCGCCGCGCCCGGCCTCTACGGCGTGCTGCAGGGTGCGGGGCTGCTCTTCTTCGCCTTCGCCGGGTACGCGCGCATCGCCACCCTCGGGGAGGAGGTGCGCGACCCGGCGCGCACCATCCCGCGCGCGATCGCCCTCGCCTTCGGCATCGCGCTCGTGCTCTACGCCGTGATCGCCGCGGTCGCCCTCGGGGCGCTCGGGTCGGCCGGACTGGCGGGTCAGGCGGATCCGCTCGTGGCCGTGGTGCGCGCGAACGGGTGGGACTGGGCGGCGCCGGTCGTGCGCGTCGGCGCCGCGCTCGCGTGCCTCGGGGCTCTGCTCGCGCTGGTGGCGGGGGTGGGCCGCACCGCGCTGGCGATGGCGCGCGAGGGCGACCTGCCGCGGGGGCTCGCGGCCGTGCATCCGCTGTACCGGGTGCCTCGGCGGGCCGAGCTCGTGCTGGGCGCGGTGGTGGTGCTGATCGTGCTGACGGTCGACCTGCGCGGGGCGATCGGCTTCTCGTCGTTCGGGGTGCTGCTCTACTACTTCGTCGCGAATGCGGCGGCGTTCACCCAGGCTCCGGATGCGCGGCGGTACCCGCGCGCCCTCCAGGTGCTCGGCGCGGTGGGCTGCGTGCTGCTCGTTCTGACGCTGCCCGTGCCCTCGGTCGTCGCGGGGGCCGCGGTGGTCGTGCTGGGGCTCGGCGGGCGGCTCGTGGTGCGGGCGGTCAGTCGCCGGGAAGGGCGGCCGCGAGGAACGGCGCCGTGACGCTCCCCTCCGCCCGGGCGACCTCGCGCGGCGTGCCCTCGGCCATCACCTCGCCGCCGGCGTCCCCGGCACCCGGGCCGAGGTCGATCACCCAGTCGGCCTGCGCCACCACCCGCATGTCGTGCTCCACCATGATCACCGTGTTGCCGCCGTCGACCAGCCGCTGCAGATGCTCCAGCAGGCGGTCGGTGTCGGCGGGATGCAGCCCCGACGTCGGCTCGTCGAGCAGGTACAGCGTGTCTCCGCGCTGCACCCGCCGGAGCTCGGACGCGAGCTTCACGCGCTGCGCCTCGCCGCCCGAGAGCTCGGTGGCCGGCTGCCCGAGGGCGACGTAGCCGAGCCCCACGTCGAGCAGGGCGTCCAGGTGGCGCACCGCCTCGGCGTCTCCCGCGAACAGCTCGCGGGCTTGGCTGACACTGAGCCCGAGCACCTCGGCGATCGTCGCGCCCTCGAACCGGATCTCGAGCGTCTCGTCGTTGTACCGCGCGCCGTGGCAGGTGCTGCAGGGCGCGTGCACCGTGGGCAGGAAGAGCAGCTCGACCTCCATGGTGCCCTCCCCCTTGCACGTCGGGCACCGGCCGCTCGGCAGGTTGAACGAGAAGCGGCTCGCGGCGTAGCGCCGCCTCTTCGCCTCCGGGGTCGCCGCGAACAGGGTGCGGATGCGATCGAACAGCCCCGTGTACGTCGCCACGTTCGACCGCGGCGTGCGGCCGATCGGCTTCTGGCTGACCTGCACGATGCGCCGCAGCCGATCCGCCGGCCCGGAGGCGCGCCCCGCGGTGGCGACGGGGGAGGGGGTGAGCAGGAGCGCGTCGGCGGCCGGATCCTCGACCGTTGTCTCGGTGCCGGAGTCCCGCTCGTCGACCTCGCTGGACAGGCTCGCGCGCAGCAGCTCGGGCACCGCCTGGTTCACGAGCGTCGACTTGCCCGACCCCGAGACCCCCGTCACCGCCGTCAGGCAGCCGAGCGGGAACGACACCGACAGCCCCGCGATGTTGTTCCGGGTCACGTCAGTGAACTCCATTCGGGTGCCCGTGTCGCGACCGGCGGATGCCCGGGCCGGCGCTCCGGCCGAGCCGGCGCCCTCGGCGAAGAGGTACCGGCGCGTGACCGACTCGTCCACGTCGCGGAGCCCCTCGAGCCCGCCCGAGTAGACCACCCGCCCGCCCGTCGCCCCCGCACCCGGACCGATGTCGACGATCCAGTCGGCCTCGCGGATCACGTCGAGCGAGTGCTCGACGAAGAAGACCGTGTTCCCGCTGTCCCGCAGCCGGCGCAGGATGCCGAGCAGGGCCGTCGTGTCGGCCGGGTGCAGCCCCGCCGACGGCTCGTCGAGCACGAACACCACGCCGAACAGCTGGGAGAGCACCTGGGTGGCCAGGCGCATCCGCTGCAGCTCGCCCGAGGAGAGGGTGATCGTGGTGCGGTCGAGCGAGAGGTAGCCGAGACCGAGGTCGGTGATGGGGGAGAGCCGGGCGAGCAGCTCGCCCACCAGCCGCTGGGCGGCCAGGCGCTTCTCGGGAGGGAGCGGCCCGGCCTCGCCCGCACCCGCACCCGCACCCGCACCCGCACCGAGGGGCTCCCACGTGGGCTCCAGGGCCGCGGCCATCAGCTCGGCCACCTCGTCGAGCGGCAGGGCCACGAGATCCGTGATCGTGCGCCCCTCGAAGGTCACGGCCAGGGCCTCGGGCTTCAGCCGCCGCCCGCCGCAGCTCGGGCAGAGCACACTTCGCAGGAACGTGGACGCGCGCTCGCGCATCCGGGCGCTCTTGGAGTTGGCGAAGGTGTCGAGCACGTAGCGCCGCACCCCGAGGAAGGTGCTCATGTACCGGGGTGACCGGCCGGCGGCGACGGCCTTCCGCACCTCGGCCGGCGAGCGGTCGGTGAAGATGGGCACCTGCGGCGACTCGTCGGTGAACAGCGCCCAGTCGCGCTGCTCCTCCGAGAGCTCCCGCCACGGCACGTCGACGTCGTAGCCGAGCGAGATCAGGCTGTCGCGCAGCTGCTTGCCGTGCCAGGCGGTGGGCCAGGCGGCCAGGGCGCCGTCACGGATGCTCAGCGAGTCGTCGGGCACCATCAACTCGAGCGGCACGTCGAACACGCGGCCGATGCCGTGGCAGGTGGGGCAGGCGCCCTGCACCGTGTTGGGCGAGAAGTCCTCGGCGAAGAGCATCGGCGCGCCGGAGGGATAGCTGCCCACCCGGGAGAAGAGCATGCGCACCACGCTGGAGATGGTCGTGGCGCTGCCCACCGTCGAGCGGGCACTGCCTCCCGACCGCTGCTGCGGCAGCGCCACGGCGGGAGGGAGGCCTTCGATCGAGTCGACGTCGGCCACGCCGACCTGGTCGATCAGCCGGCGGGCGTACGGTGCGACCGACTCGAAGTAGCGGCGCTGGGCCTCGGCGTAGAGCGTGCCGAAGGCGAGCGAGCTCTTGCCCGACCCCGAGACCCCCGTGAACGCGACGAGGGCGTCACGGGGGAGATCGACGTCGACGCCCTGCAGGTTGTGCTCGCGGGCGCCCCGCACCCGAACGAGATCGAGGGGCGGGCGGGCGTCGTGTGAGGTCATTCCATCCAGTCTGGCCCCGAACACGGCTGACGCCCGCCCCCGGAGGGACGGGCGTCAGAGGAGATGCGACCGGGTGACGGCGGGCGTCAGGCGATCAAGTAGTCGTGCAGGGCCTCGTCGCGCAGCATGCCGAGCGCGCGGCGCTGGATCTGGCGGGCGCGCTCGCGCGAGACGCCGAGCACGTCGCCGATCTGGTCGAACGACATCGGGTCCTCGCCGTCGAGACCGAAGCGCATGCAGACGACCCGGGCCTCACGGGGAGGCAGGGTGGCCAGCGCGACCGAGAGGTCGTGGTGCTGCAGCGTGGCGGCGGCGGCGTCGAACGGCTGGGCCTGCGTGGTGTCCTCGATCAGGTCGCCGAGCTCGGCGTCGTCGTCTCCGACGGGGGTGTGGATCGAGACCGTGTCGCGACCGTGGCGGATGAGCTCCTGCACCTTGGCGGGCGGCAGGTCGACCGCGGCGGCCACCTCGTCGATGGAGGGCTCGCGGCCCAGCTCGATCATCAGCCGGCGCTGCATGCGGGTGATCGAGGAGATCTTCTCCGAGGTGTGCACCGGGATGCGGATGATGCGGCCGCTGTCGGCGAGGGCCCGGTTGATGGACTGCTTGATCCACCAGGAGCCGTAGGTCGAGAACTTGAAGCCGGCCTGGTAGTCGAACTTCTCGACGGCCCGCACGAGGCCGATGTTGCCCTCCTGGATCAGGTCGAGGAAGGGCAGGCCGCGCTCGAGGTAGCGCTTGGCGATCGAGACCACGAGACGGAGGTTCGCCTGGATGAGCTGGCGCTTGGCGGCCTGGCCGTCGCGGGCCAGGTACTGCAGCTCGCGCTTCAGGGTGGCGTCGATGACGGGGTTCTCGGCGAGCTTCGCGTCGGCGATGACGCCGACCTCGATGCGGCGGCCGAGGTCGACCTCGTCCTCGGCGGTGAGAAGGGCGGTGCGCCCGATCTGGCGCAGGTAGTCCTTCACGGGGTCTTCGGAAGCCCCTCGGATGTCGCTCAGCCGTGCCTGCGGCTCGGCCTCGTCGATCTCCGGTGCGGTCGTGACTGTTGAGCGTGACATCTTCATCTCCGTAACTACTTCGACTACTTCGCTTGCACTGCGACTGCAACCGAGCCGTGCGGTGCAGTGCGTTCATCCCGGTCGTATCGGCAGGCTAGCCCGCCTCCGCCTGTGCCCCCTAATGGGGACAAGGGGGGTTGACTTTCGTCGGCTTTAACGCCATGTATCTAGTTCGTCTAACTTCTCGTCTGTCAGAAGTTAAGTCAAGCGGCGTGCGGCTCAGTTCGTTTCACGACTTAAGATCGAGGGTGCGGCGCCCCTCGCGCACGCGGGAGGACGGGCCGGATGACGAGCAGGACGACGAGGGCCGCGCGCGGTCTCGCGGCCGCCTCGATCGCCCTGTTCCTCGCAGCTCTCTCGCACGTGGCGGCCGGGGGCGGGGCGCCCGGGCAGGCCGGAGCGGCGCTCGCCGCAGCCTTCGCCGCCCTCGTGTGCGTCGGTCTCGCCGGCCGCCGACTCTCGGTGCCGCGCCTGGCGATCGCGGTTCTGATCAGCCAGTTCGCCTTCCACCTGCTCTTCGCGGTCGGCAGCGGCACGGGGTCGGGGCTCGCCGTGGCGACGGCCCACCACCACGGTCGGCCGGTCTCGACCCTGGTTCCGGATGCCCTGCAGGACTCCCTCGCCGCCGCCCCCGCGCACGCCCACACCTCGGGCTGGATGTGGGCCTCGCACGCGGTCGCGGCCGTGCTGACGGTGCTCGTGCTGGCCCGCGGCGAGCTCGTCGCGCGGCGGCTCGTGGCGCTCGGCCGGCACCGTGTCTGGGAGCCCGTGCGGGTGCTCGCCGGACGGGTCGCCGGGGCGACGCTCGCCCGGCTGGCCGCGGTGCTGCACTCGGCGGTCACCGAGAATTCACCCGAGATCCACCGGCTGAGGCAGTTCAGCGTCGCGGTCGGGCCCGCCCTGAAGGAGTGGATGCTCGCGCTCGGCAGCCTCGGGCACCGGGGGCCGCCGCGGGCGCTCGCCGCGCATCCCTCGTTCTGAGCCCGGCCGGGTTCGGACGGTGCGGGTGCGCGCGCTCACGCGACCCCTCACCACTTCGAACGGAATCGGAACCATGACGACTCAGACCACTTCCCGGCGTGCCCGCACGACCGGAATCGCGACCCTCTCGGGTCTCGCCGCCCTCGCCCTCGCGATCGCGGCGCCGCTCTCGGCCAGCGCGCACGTGCGCGTCGACCCCGGACAGGCCTCTCCCGGCGGCTACACCACCCTCACCTTCAAGGTGCCGAACGAGTCGGCCACGGCGAGCACCACCTCGCTCACGGTCGACCTGCCGACGGACGCCCCCTTCACCAGCGTCAGCTACCAGCCCGTGCCCGGCTGGACCGCCGAGGTCACCGAGGCCGCGCTGCCCGAGCCGATCGAGGTCGGCGACGCCACCATCACCCAGGCGCCGGTCTCGGTCACCTGGACCGCGACCGGCGAGGGCATCGGCGACGGGGAGTTCCAGCTCTTCCCGATCTCGGTCGGACCGGTGCCCGACACGGGGTCGATCGCGCTGCCCGCGCACCAGGGCTACTCGGACGGCTCGGTCGTGGACTGGGACGAGCCGCTCGGCGACGACGGCTCGGAGCAGGAGCACCCGGCGCCCGTGCTGTACGTGAACGACGCCCCGCCGGTGGACGAGCACGCGGGGATGGCCCCGATGACGGCGGGCTCGGACGGGTCGGGATCGGGTTCGGCATCGGCCTCCGGGTCGGGACCGGACGACCTCGGGGCCCTCGGCCTCGGGTTCGGCATCGGCGGCTTCGTGCTGGGAGCGGCTGCCCTGGTGCTGGCGGGCGTCGCCCTCGTGCGCCGGCGCCCGTCGGCGTCCGGTGCCGCGGGAGCCGGGACGGCCGGCCGATGAGGCGCCTGGTGCGCGGTCTGGCGGCGGGGGTGCTCGCGGCCGGGCTCGGCCTGGCGGGGCTCGTGGCGGGCGGCTCGGCCGCATCCGCCCACGACTTCCTCGTGTCGACCACACCGGCCGCCGACACGACGGTCAGCGAGGCACTGAGCGAGGTGTCGCTGACGTTCAACGAGCCGCCGCTGACCGAGCTGGGGGCCGGCATCGCGATCCAGGTGAATGACCCGGCCGGGGCCACCGTCTCCAGCGGGGAGGTGTCGATCGTCGACAGCACGCTCGGCATCGCTGTGGCACCGACCACGGTGGGCTCGTACACGGTGATCTGGCAGACCGTGTCGTCGGACGGGCATCCGGTGTCGGGGGAGTACACCTTCGACTACCAGGGGCCCGTGGCGGCGGCGCCGACGTCGGCCGCACCGACGTCGGCCGCACCGAGTGCGTCAGCGAGCGAGACGGCCGACGCCGAGCCGGTGGCACCGGATTCGTCGCCCGCGGCCACGGCGACACCCGAGGCCGCTGCGGCCGACGGCACCTCCGCGCTGCCGCTCGTGCTCGTCGGTGTCGGTGCGGCCGTGCTGCTGCTCGTCGCGGTCGTCGTGGTGCTGGCGGTCGTTCTGAGGCGGCGTCCCAGCGCCTGAGACGGCGGCCGGGGCGACCGGGCCGGCGCGGAGGTCGGAGTAGCCTGAGCGCGTGACGAGAGCGCGACGGGCCGACCACCTCCGGGCCGGGCCGGTGGCCCTCGTGGCCGCCGGGGGAGCCGTGGGCACGGCGCTGCGGGCCGGGATCGCGCTGGTCGTGCATCCGGTCGGCGGGTTCCCCGTGGCGATCTTCGGCATCAACATCGTGGGCGCCTTCGTGCTCGGGATGCTGCTGCAGGCGCTCACCGCGCGCGGCGCCGACACGGGGCGGCGGCGCACGCTGCGCCTGTTCGTCGGAACCGGGGTGCTCGGCGGGTTCACGACCTACAGCGCGCTGTCCTCCGACAGCGCCGTGCTGCTGACCTCGGGCGGCCTCGCGCTGGCCCTCGCCTACGGCCTCGCGACCGTGCTCCTCGGGGCCCTCGCGAGCTGGGGCGGCATCGCCCTGGGCGCGGCCCTCGGCAGTCCAGAGGGCCGCGACCGGATGCCCGTCGACTCCGACGCGTCGGGAGATCCGCGGTGACGCCGCTGCTGTTCCTCGCCGTGGCGGCGGCCGGGGGTGTCGGCGCGGCGCTGCGCTTCGTCCTGGACGGGGTGGTGCGGGCGCGCATCCGCTCGAGCTATCCCGTCGGGGTGACGATCATCAACGTGACGGGGTCGTTCCTGCTCGGGCTGCTGACCGGCCTCGCGCTGTCCCGGCTCGTCTCGGACGAGTGGCTGCTCGTGCTCGGAACGGGGCTGCTCGGCGGTTACACGACGTTCAGCACCGCGAGCTTCGAGACGGTTCGGCTGCTGCAGCTGCGCCGCCCGGGCGCCGCCCTGGCCAACGGGCTCGGGATGCTCGTGGCGTCGGTCGCGGTCGCGACCCTCGGCCTCTGGCTCGGCACCCTCCCCGCGTCCTGACCACGGCCTCACCGCGGCGCGGGCCCGACCCGACCAGACCCGACCCGGCCGCGGCTACGCGCGGGAGCGCACCGGGATGAGCAGCAGCAGCCCCGCGAGCAGCACCAGCGCGATCCCCGCGATGCCCCAGTACTGCACGTTCGCCCCGGCGGGGCTCACGGCGGCGCCGATGCCGATGAACACCGTGAACATCGCCGGAGCCAGGAACGACGCGGCCCGCCCGGTGGTGGCGTAGAGCCCGAAGAGCTCGCCCTCCCGCCCGGCCGGGATGCGCCGCGACAGGAACGAGCGGCTCGCCGACTGCGCCGGGCCGACGAAGGCGCAGAGGGCGAGCCCGAAGGTCCAGAACACGACCTGCCCGCCGTCGTGCAGCGCGAACACGCACGCCGCGCAGACCAGCAGCCCCACCAGTGCCGTGACGATGACGGGCTTCGGCCCGAAGCGGTCGTCGAGCAGCCCCACCAGGATCGTCGACACCCCGGCCACCACGTTCGCCGCGATGGCGAAGATGATCACCTCGCCCGAGGTGAAGCCGAACGATCCGGCGGCGAGCACGCCACCGAAGGTGAACACGCCCGTCAGGCCGTCCCGGAAGACGGCGCTCGCGATCAGGAAGTACGCGGTCTGCCGGTCTTCGCGATAGAGCGTGCGGATGTGCCGGAACAGGATGCGGTACGACTCGACGATGCCCACGCGGGGCTCGGCGGCCCGGGCATCCGCCACCGGCCGGTTCTCGGGAACCGTCAGCAGCACGGGCAGCGCGAAGACGCCGAACCAGATCGCCGAGACCAGCACCGTCACGCGCACCGGCAGGCCGTCGGTCGAGGGCACGCCGAACAGCGCCGAGCCGCCGATCGGCTCGATGAAGCCGAAGTAGACGAACAGCAGCAGCACGATGCCGCCGACGTAGCCGAGCCCCCATCCCAGGCCCGAGACCTTGCCGACCGTCGCTTTCGTCGACACCTGCGAGAGCATCGCGTTGTAGTTCACCGAGGCGAACTCGAAGAAGATCGTGCCGACCGCGAGCAGGATGAGCCCGAGCCAGAGGAACGAGGCGTCGGGCGCCACGAAGAACATCAGCGCCGACAGCAGCACCACGATGTAGGTGTTGACCGCGAGCCAGAGCTTGCGACGGCCGCGCCGGTCGCTGCGCTGACCGGTGATGGGCGCGAGCAGGGCCACCAGCACGCCCGCGATCGTCATGGCGATGCCGAGCTGGGCCGACACCGCGGTCTCGCCGCCGAACGCGTCGCTGGTGAGGTAGACGGTGAACACGAAGGTCGTGATCACGGCGTTGAACGAGGCCGAGCCCCAGTCCCACAGCCCCCAGGCGAGCACGTGCCGACGCTGGGGCCGCACCGCGGCCGGGGACGTCTCTGTCAGGGGTGCGCCGTCGGTCATGGGGCTACCGTACTGCCGGCCGGTGAACAGGCGGTGGCGTGAAACGGCTCAGGATGCTCGCGCCGCACCCCGGTCATAAGAAGCTCTTAGCCGGGTCGAAGCCGGCCCTCGGGCGGCCGCCGTGGAATGGAGGCATGACCGACAACGCCCCCCGTGATCTCCCGCCCTTCCCCGTTCTCACCAACCGCGCCGCCCGGCGGCGGAGCCGGCGCGGACGCGTCGCCATCGTCTCGAGCCTCGCCGCGTTCGGCGCCGCCACCCTGCTGATCGTCGGGGGCGCCTCGTACGCCTCCGGCCTCGCCGCCGCGACGGCCGCCTCGACCCAGACGGGCACGTCGTCGACCGTCGTCGAGCTGCCGTCGACGCAGCTGCCGGGCTCGGGCTACCCGTCGCCGTACGGGCGCGGGACGGGCTCGTCCTCGGGCGCCTCGACCGGCACCCAGACCTCGGCGGTCGCCGCCTCCGCCGCCCAGACCGCCGGCGTCGTGACCATCGTCTCCGACCTCGGCTACCAGGGCGCCCAGTCGGCCGGCACGGGCATCGTGCTGACCTCCGACTGGATGATCCTCACGAACAACCACGTGATCGAGGGCTCCACGAGCATCCAGGTGACCGACGAGCTGACGGGCGAGAACTACTCCGCCACCGTCGTCGGCACCGACAAGACGAACGACATCGCCGTGCTGCAGCTCGACGGCGCGAGCGGCCTCACGACGGCCGCCCTCGACACCTCCGGCACCCTCGCGGCGGGCGACGCGGTCACGGCCGTCGGCAACGCCCAGGGCACGGGCGACCTCGTGGCCGCGGCCGGCACCGTCGCGGCGCTCGAGCAGACCATCACCACGCAGAGCGAGTACGGCATCTCGGGCGAGACCCTCGACGGGCTGATCCAGGTCGACGCCGACATCGTCTCGGGCGACTCCGGCGGCCCGCTGCTCGACGCCGACGGCGAGGTCGTGGGCATCGACACCGCGGCCTCCTCGGGCACGTCCGACATCACCGGCTTCGCGATCCCGATCCAGGATGCGCTCGACATCGTCGCCCAGATCGAGGCCGGCGCCGACACCGCCACCGTCGAGATCGGCTACCCGGGCTTCCTCGGCATCGGCGTGGCCGACACGGGCACGGGCGCCGGAGCGGGCGTCGCCTCGGTGATCGAGGGCACCCCCGCCGCATCCGCGGGTCTCACCGCCGGCGACGTCATCACCGCGGTGAACGGCACGGCGGTGGCCTCGGCGGAGGAGCTGACCGCGGTGCTCGGCGGAATGGAGCCCGGCGAGACGGTGTCGCTCGCGGTGACCACCGCATCCGGAACCAGTGGCACCGTGGACGTCACCCTGATCGCCGGACCGGCAGCCTGACGCCGGGGAATACTGAGGGACCACTGAGAGTTGAGTCGTATGCACTCAAGTTTTGGCACCCGGACTTGACGCCGGATGGCGCGGGTGGAAAACTTGAGCACACGAGGCTCAAGCCTCACAGGCTTTCAGTATTCAGCACTACCGACAGAAGGAGAACAGCCACATGGCTCGTGCAGTAGGAATCGACCTCGGTACCACCAACTCGGTGGTCGCCGTGCTCGAGGGTGGAGAGCCCACCGTCATCGCCAACGCGGAGGGCTTCCGCACCACGCCCTCCGTCGTCGCGTTCGCCAAAGACGGGGAGGTGCTCGTCGGTGAGACCGCGAAGCGCCAGGCCGTCACCAACGTCGACCGCACCATCTCCAGCGTGAAGCGCCACATCGGCACCGACTGGAAGGCCGACATCGACGGCAAGAAGCTCACGCCGCAGGAGATCTCGGCCCGCATCCTGGGCAAGCTCAAGCGCGACGCCGAGTCGTACCTGGGCGACACCGTCACCGACGCCGTCATCACGGTGCCCGCGTACTTCAACGACTCGGAGCGCCAGGCCACGAAGGAGGCCGGCGAGATCGCGGGCCTGAACGTGCTGCGCATCATCAACGAGCCCACCGCGGCCGCCCTGGCCTACGGCCTCGACAAGGGCAAGGAGGACGAGCTCATCCTCGTCTTCGACCTCGGTGGCGGAACGTTCGACGTCTCGCTGCTCGAAGTGGGCAAGGACGACGACTTCTCGACCATCCAGGTGCGCTCCACCTCGGGCGACAACCGCCTCGGCGGCGACGACTGGGACCAGCGGGTCGTCGAGTACCTGATCAAGCAGTTCAAGGACACCACGGGCGTCGACGTCTCGAAGGACAAGATCGCCCTGCAGCGCCTCAAGGAGGCCGCGGAGCAGGCCAAGAAGGAGCTCTCCTCGGGCATGTCGGCCAGCATCACGCTGCCCTACCTCTCGCTCACCGAGAACGGCCCCGCCAACCTCGACGCCACCCTCACCCGCGCCAAGTTCGAGGAGCTGACGAGCGACCTGCTCGCCCGCACCGAGAAGCCCTTCCGCGACGTGATCGCCGAGGCCGGTGTGTCGGTCAACGACATCGCCCACGTGGTGCTCGTCGGTGGATCGACCCGTATGCCCGCCGTGGTCGAGCTCGTCAAGAAGCTCACCGGTGGAAAAGACCCGAACAAGGGCGTCAACCCCGATGAGGTCGTCGCCGTCGGCGCCGCCCTCCAGGCCGGCGTGCTGAAGGGTGAGCGCAAGGACGTGCTGCTCATCGACGTCACCCCGCTGTCCCTCGGCATCGAGACCAAGGGCGGCATCATGACGAAGCTGATCGAGCGCAACACCGCGATCCCGACCAAGCGCAGCGAGACCTTCACGACCGCCGACGACAACCAGCCGTCGGTCGCCATCCAGGTCTTCCAGGGCGAGCGCGAGTTCACCCGCGACAACAAGAACCTGGGCACCTTCGAGCTCACCGGCATCGCCCCGGCCCCCCGCGGCATCCCGCAGGTGGAGGTCACCTTCGACATCGACGCGAACGGCATCGTGCACGTCTCGGCGAAGGACAAGGGCACCGGCAAGGAGCAGTCGATGACCATCACGGGCGGCTCGTCGCTGCCCAAGGAGGACATCGAGCGCATGGTGCGCGAGGCCGAGGAGCACGCCGCCGAGGACAAGGCGCGCCGCGAGGCCGCCGAGGTGCGCAACCAAGCCGAGACGCTCGCGTACTCGACCGACAAGCTCATCAAGGACAACGCCGACAAGCTGCCCGACGACGTGAAGAACGACGTGCAGGCCGATGTCGACGCCCTCAAGACCGCGCTCGCGGGTGAGGACGACGGGGCCGTGAAGACCGCGTTCGACAAGCTCAACGAGAGCCAGCAGAAGCTCGGCCAGGCCATCTATGCTTCTGCACAGGCCGACGCCGCGGCGCCTGCCGGCGAGCAGGGGGAGCCGACCGAGTCGACGTCGAACAACGACGACGACGTGGTCGACGCCGAGGTCGTCGAAGACGAAGACGAGCCGAAGGGCAAGTAAGCCATGACTGACGACAACCAGAACGGTCGTCAGCCTGCTGACGAGTCGGGGGCCTCCGAGCAGGAGACCCCCGACTCCGGGTTCATCCAGGCTGAAGGACCGGACGTGGAGACCTCGCTCTCCGACGCCGACCTCTCGTTCCTCTCGGGGCAGAGCTCGGCCGACGAGCTGGCCGCCGAGCGGCTGGCCGACCTGCAGCGGGTGACCGCGGAGTACGCCAACTACCGCAAGCGCACCGAGGCGAACCGCGACAGCGATCGCGAGCGCGCCGTCGGTGACGTCGTGAAGGTGCTGCTGCCCGTGCTCGACGACCTCGACCGGGCTGCGAAGCACGGCGACCTCGAGGAGGGCGGTCCGTTCACCGCGATCGCCGGCAAGCTCCGCTCGGCCGTCGAGCGCGTGGGCCTCAAGCCCTTCGCGACCGCGGGCGAGGAGTTCGACCCCCAGATCCACGAGGCGATCTTCCAGCAGCCCACCGCCGACGTGACGGCTCCGACCGTCGCCGACGTGGTGGAGTCGGGCTACTACCTCGGGTCAACGCTGCTGCGCGCCGCCAAGGTCGTGGTGGCGGTGCCCAATGGCTAGCCAGGACTGGTTCGACAAGGACTTCTACAAGACGCTCGGGGTGTCGAAAGACATCTCGGACGCCGACCTGAAGAAGGCCTATCGCAAGCTGGCCCGGCAGTACCACCCCGACTCGAACCAGGGCGACGCCGCGGCCGAGTCGCGCTTCAAGGAGATCAGCGAGGCCTACTCGGTGCTCTCCGACGCGGAGCAGCGCAAGGAGTACGACCAGATCCGGGCCATGGGCTCCGGCGCGCGCTTCACGGCGGGCGGCGGCGGCCAGGCCGGGGGCTTCGAAGACGTCTTCGGCGGCATGTTCGGCCAGGGCGGTGGCGGTGCCCGCGGGCAGAGCTACAGCTACCAGCAGGCTCCCGGCGGCTTCGACGACATCCTCGGCGGCATGTTCGGGCGCGGCGGCGGTCGGGCCGGCTTCGGCGGGGCCTACGGTCCCACCCGGGGTCGCGACGTCACGGCGCGCACGACCATCGACTTCGTCACCGCGGTCAAGGGCGACACCATCAAGCTGCAGACGGCGGATGGCAAGCCGATCACGGTGAAGATCCCGGCGGGCGTGGCCGACCAGCAGAAGATCAAGCTCCGCGGCAAGGGCGAGCCCTCGCCCGACGGCGGGGAGCCCGGCGACATCGTGCTCACGGTCTCGGTGCGGAAGCACCCGGTCTTCGAGCGCGACGGGCTGAACCTGCGGGTGAACGTGCCGGTCACGTTCGTCGAGGCGACGCTCGGCGCCACCATCGAGGTGCCGACGCTCGGCGGATCCCCCGTCAAGCTCAAGGTCGCGGCGGGCACCCCCTCGGGGCGCGTGCTGCGGGTCAAGGGCCGCGGGGTCTCGACCTCGAAGGGCACCGGCGACCTGCTCGCGGTCGTCCAGGTCGCGGTTCCGTCGCACCTGTCGCCGGCTCAGCGCGAGGCGCTCGAGGCGTTCCACGCGGTGGAGCCGCCCGAGAACCCGCGCGTCGAACTGCTCGAGAAGGCGCGCGAGTAGCGAACGGCCCCGGCCGGTTCTCTGGAACCGGCCGGGGCCGCTTTCGCATTCTTCATTCACGATCAGCACAGGACGATCACCACAGGACGGAGGGCGAGATGGACGGGGTCGACGAGAACTCGCCGCTGTTCGCCATCGCGGTCGCGGCCGAGCTCGCGGGCATGCACCCGCAGACGCTGCGCCAGTACGACCGCCTGGGGCTGGTGCGCCCCACCCGCACGGCGGGCAAGTCCCGCCGCTACTCGATGCGCGACGTCGTGCAGCTGCGCGAGATCGCCCGGCTGTCGTCGGAGGGCGTCTCCCTCGAGGGCATCGCGCGCATCCTGCAGCTCGAGAACCAGGTCGCCCAGCTGGGAGCCCGCGTGCGCGAGCTCGAGGGTGCCCTCGCCGACGAGCTCCTCAACCGCCCCGGCCGCCGCGTCTTCGCGGCCGGCGTCGAGGGCGAGGTCATCTCGCTCAAGCACGGCACCCGCACCCAGCGCCGCACCGAGCTCATGGTCTGGACCCCGCGCCCCGACCTCGACCTCTGACCCTCCCTCCCCTTCCCCTGACGATTACTCATTGACGACCCGCGATGCGCGGCCCAGGCTGAGAGGATGACGTCGCCACCCAGGATCAGCGTCGTGCAGCGGTACCCTCGGAATGTCGTGACCTGCGGGTTCGCCATCGGCCTGCCGCTCTGCGTGGGCGTCATCATGCTCGCCGTGCACCTGGCCTTTTTTGAATCGAGCTTCTTCCTCGGCGAGCTGACGCTGATCGTCGAGGCGATCGCAATGGTTGTACTCGCCTGGCTGGC
Organism: Herbiconiux sp. VKM Ac-1786; assembly: GCF_015350805.1. Classification (GTDB taxonomy): domain Bacteria; phylum Actinomycetota; class Actinomycetes; order Actinomycetales; family Microbacteriaceae; genus Herbiconiux. The sequence continues at coordinate 1,464,941 of NZ_JADKSG010000001.1, forward strand.
CGGAGCCCTCACTGCGCAATGGGCCGCCGTGGATCGGCCGGTGGCCGTCACGTCGTGCACCCTGGTGGCAGCGGTCGTCCTGTGGGTGGTCGTCGTGGGGATCCTGGGTCAGGTGGGGGCGATGGTGCTCGTGGCCGCAGTGATGTCGTTCCCCGATGTGGCATTGGTCGTGATCGGTATCGTCGTAGTGTCCACGGCGGCGGCGATGCTCTTCGTTCTGACAGGCACGGTGCTGCTGGGTGCGTTCTTCGGACGGCTGCTCCGCCGGTGAGTGCCCGGTGTGGCTACGGGCGTCGTGCGGATCTGACGATTACTCATTGACGAGGTCGTCGGGGGGCCCGAGGCTGGGGGGATGACGACTTCTTCGCCGCGGGGGCACGGCCGACGACGGGCGATCGGGCGCTCGCAGGTGGGCGGGGCCGCGCTCGCCGGGCTGGTGAACGGGGGCGCGCTCGTCGTGCTGGTAGCCGGGTTCAGCTGGTGGAGCGTCGGCGGGTGGGACGAGGCCGAGCAGAGCGTGGGCGGGTGGCTCGTGCTGGCGCTCGCCGTCGTGGTGCTCACCGGGGCATGGTTCGCGGGGCGCGCGCTGCTGCGGCGGCGCGGGCTGAGGCGGGCGCGGTCGATCGTGTCGTGGTCGCTCGCGCTGTCGACGGTGCTCGTGGCCGTGCTGACGGTGGTCGCGGGGTGGGTGGCGGTGATGGTCGGCGTCTTCTCGGCACTCGTCATCTGGTCGGGGGAGTACGCCGACGACATCGCGGTGACCGCCGTGGTGCTGGTGTCGGCGCTGGCCGTGCTGCTGTCCACGGCGATCGGCGTGCTGTTCGCGGTGGTGTTCGCGAATGCCGAGCCGGTCGGAGGTTCGGGGGAGGAGGGGCGCAGCGCGTAACGTTGGAGCGTGCCAGAGTTCTCGTTCGACGCCCTCCGCCGCCATCCCGACGTCGAGGCCGACAACCTGTTCGCCGCCGACGCCAGCGACCGGCTGATCCTCGACGAGGCGCTGGGCGCGCTCGAGGCCGAGGCGAAGGCCGCGAGGGCCGCGAAAGCCGCCGCCAGTGCGAAGACCGGCGGGCCGGGACGGGTCGTCGTCATCGGCGACTCCTACGGGGCCCTCACGCTCGGGGCGGCGGCGGTGCTCGATCTGCGGGGCATCCGGGTGCACCAGGATTCGCGGGCCGGAGAGCTCGCCCTCGCCGAGAACGCGCGCCGCGCATCCGATCGCGACCTCGGCGACCGCTTCGAGAACCTGCCCCTCGGCCCCGAGCTGCTGACGGGCGCCCGCGTCGTGCTCATGCAGCTGCCGCGCTCGCTCGCCGAGCTCGACGAGCTGGCGCACGCGATCGCGGCCTGGGCCGACCCCGAGGTCGTCGTCTACGCCGGCGGGCGTCTGAAGCACATGACCCCCGCGATGAACGAGGTGCTCGAGCGCTCGTTCGGGCGAGTGACCGCGACGCTCGCCCGCCAGAAGTCGCGGGTGCTCGTGGCGTCGGAGCCGCATCCGCACGCCGAGCCCGTGGCGATGCGACGCGAGTTCCACGCCGAGCCCGCGCCCGGCCTCTGGGTCTGCGCCACCGGCGGGGCGTTCGCCGGCACCAAGATCGACATCGGCACCCGCTTCCTGCTCGAGCACCTCGGCGAGATGCGGCCGGATGCGCGCACCGCCGTCGATCTCGGCTGCGGTACCGGCGTGCTGAGCGCCTATCTCGCGCGCGCCCGCCCCGAGCTCACGGTGTTCGCGACCGACCAGTCCGCCGCCGCGGTCGAGTCGGCCCGGGCCACGATGGCCGCCAACGACGTCGAGAACGTCGACGTGGTGCGCGACGACGCCCTCAGCACCTTCGACGACGGCGGCGCCGACCTCGTGCTGCTGAACCCGCCCTTCCACCAGGGCTCGACGGTGCACGCCGGGATCGCGCTGAAGCTGTTCCAGGCGGCCGGCCGCGTGCTCGCCCCCGGCGGCGAGCTGTGGACGGTCTTCAACTCCCACCTCTCGTACCGCGCCGCTCTGCAGCGCGCCGTCGGCGAGACCCGTCAGGTGGCGCGGAACGCCAAGTTCACGGTGATGGTGTCGACGAAGCGCTGAGCATCGGCAGCTCGGGGTGCGTCGGGGCGGGCATCCGTCGCCGTGCCCGGCGCAGGGCCAGCTCGAAGAGCACCAGCAGCCCGGCCGAGCCGATCACCCCGACCCAGCCGTAGAGCGTCGGGATTCCCGGATCGGCGCGGATGCGATCGATCATGTCGAGCTGCTCACCGTAGATGCCGACCATCGCGAAGAACGCGGTCGCGTAGACGAGCACGCGCAGCTGCCACGTGCGGCGGATGCCCGCGACCGCCAGCAGGCTGAGCACCCAGAGGGCGTACCAGGGGTGCAGGATCGGCGAGCAGAGGGCGATCGCCGCGAAGCTGCCGACGAGCAGCCGAAGGGGATCGCTGCGCCGCTTCACGGTGACGAGGAACGCGACGATCGCGCATCCGGCCGCCAGGAACGCCCAGACCACCACCCGCTGCGCGAGCGCCCCGTCGAGGCCGGCGCCGTTCGCCAGGTCGCGGGCGGCGAGCGAGAGGATGCGCGAGGGCGAGTAGAACGAGCCGAGTTCGAGCGGGGTGCCGAGCCCGACGGCCCAGCCGAGGCCCGAGCCGATGCCGACCCCGAACGCGACGACCCCGCCGACGGCGACGGCGGAGACCGCCGCCCAGCAGGCGATCAGACGCGGCCAGCCGAAGTCGGCTCGGCGACTCGCCCAGATGATGCCGATCACCGGCAGCGCCACCACCGCGATCGGCTTCACCCCGATGGCGAGCCCCACGAGCACCGCCGCGAGCAGGGGCCGCCGCTGCAGGGCGTGGTAGGCGCCCGCCACGATCAGCCCGATCATCAGGGCGTCGTTGTGGGCGGAGGCGACGAAGTCCATCAGCACCAGCGGGCTCGCCCCGACGGCCCAGACCACGGCGGCCTCGTCGTAGCCGCGCAGGCGGGCGATGCGCCAGGCGTAGTACACGAGCAGGGCGAGACCCACGACGGCCACGAGCCGGGTCGCGAACAGCGTCACCTCGAGGGGCAGCGAGTCCGTGGCCCGCACCACGATGTTCTGCAGCCAGACGAAGACCGGGCCGTAGGGCGTGACCGTGGTCGACCACTTGTAGTCGACGCCGGTCTCGTACCAGTTCGGCAGCTCGGCCATGACGTGCGCGTAGGGGTCGAGGCCCGAGGCGAGCAGGCGCCCCTGGCCGATGTAGGCGTAGCTGTCGCGGCTGAACAGCGGCAGCGCGAACAGCAGCGGGGCGGCCCAGACGGCGATCGCGGTGACGACGCGGCGCAGGGGGCCGGGGGCGGCTCCGGTGGCCCCTCCGTCGGCGCCGGCGGCCGCCTGCCCCTCGCGGCGCCGCAGAGACAGTCCGAGCGACAACCACGCGAACATCAGCAGCAGCACCCCGCCGACCACGAGCATCGCGGCGACGTACACGGCCCCGCGGCTGGTGCGCAGCGCTGCGACGAGCTCGACGTCCCAGAGCCCCGATCCGGGCGCCAGCCACCCGCCGACGACCGACCCCGCGAGGATCATCAGCGACCCCACGAGCCCGATCGCGAGCCGGAGGCGATGATGGGCGGAGAGCACAGTATGTCTTACCACGGGCGCCGCGACGGCGCAGAGCGGCCGCGCGGGCGCCGCCGGGGCGGCCGGGGCGGGCTAGGCCAGTTCGGGCATCCGGAACCCGAGCACCGCGCGGCGCCGCCGAACGAGCAGCTCGCTGCCGATCAGCACCGCGGTGGCCCCCACGAGCGCCACGCCGATGATGATCACCGGGATGCGCGTGTCGGTCTCGAGGCGCGGGATGAGGTCGAGCGGCTCGGTCAGCCCGATCAGCATGAAGAACACGGTCGAGTAGACGACGGTGCGCATGCTCCAGAGGCGTTCGGCGCCGGTGAGTGCGAGCAGGGTCAGCAGCCACAGCCCGTACCAGGGGTGGATCACCGGCGACGCGAGCACGATCGCCGCGAACACGCCGAGCAGCAGCGTCAGCGGCTCGAGGCGGCGCCGGGCGATCACGAGGTACGCGGCCAGCGTGCATCCGGCCCCCAGCAGGGCGAGCTTCACGATCTCCTGCGCGAGACCGCCGTCGAGACCGATGCCCTGGAACAGACCGCCGACACCGATGCCCAGGATGCTCGCGGGGGCGTACCACGACGAGATGCTCACGGGCGTGGCGAGCGCTCCGAGCCAGCCCATGCCGATGCCCATGCTCCAGCCGACCAGTGCCAGGCCGCCCAGCGCGATGCCGGCGACCGCGGCCCAGCGGCGGATGATGGCGCCCCACCCCGCGGCCGAACCGGCCCAGATCAGGCCGATGATCGGCAGCGCGATCAGCGCGATCGGCTTCACCCCGATGGCGACGGCGATGAACACCGTACCGAGCAGCGGGCGGTCGCGCAGGGCGTAGTAGACGCCGCCGACGATGAAGGCGAGCATGATCGAGTCGTTGTGGCCGGCCGCCACGAAGTTCATGATGACGAGGGGGCTGGCGGCCACGATCCACAGCACGCCGGCCTCGTTCAGGCCGCGCAGGCGCGCGATGCGCCAGGCGTAGTACGCCAGCATCGCGAGACCGGCCGCGGCCAGCAGGCGGAAGGCGAACACGGCCACTTCGGTGGGAAGCGCATCCGTCGACTGCACGACCACGCGCTCGAGCCAGACGAAGACGGGGCCGTAGGGGGTGCTGGTGTCGGCCCAGAGCGGGTCGACGCCGATGCCGTACCAACCGGGCAGGGCGGCCATGCCGGAGGTGTAGGGGTTGAGGCCGGCGGCCATCAGGCGGCCCTGGCCGACGTAGGCGAACATGTCGCGGCTGAACAGGGGGAGCGAGACGAGCAGCGGGGCGCCCCAGGCGGCGGCTGATGCGACGACCTCGCTGAGGGAGGTGCGGCGGGCGGCGGTGCTGGTGGTGCTGGTGCTGGTTCTGCCGTTCCGTCGCTCGAGCAGGGAGAGGCCGAGCGCGATCCACGCGACGAGCAGCATCAGGGCGCCGAGCACCACCAGCAGCCCGGCGATCGTGACGCCGCCGCGCGAGTTGCGGATGAACTCCAGGGCGGCCCAGTCGTGCAGCGTCGAGTCGGGCCCGATCCAGCCCACCCCGAACGAGCCGAGGGCGATCGCGATCGACCCGGCGAGGCCGAGCAGGAATCGCACCGAGGGGGAGAGAACGCGCACGTTCCCGTTCTTACCACGGTGGGATGGACAACAGCCCAACACCGTGGGAATGCTGGTGGCCGCCGGGACGTTCTGATAAGTTGAGTCCACCCGACTCAAGTCTTTGAGATAGCAGGAGAATCACACCGAATGGCAACCAACCAGGGAACCCCGAACGGCGACGAGCGCCAGAGCGCGCTCGAGCAGTACGGCGTCAACCTGACCGAGATCGCCGCGAGCGGCAAGCTCGACCCCGTGATCGGCCGGGACGCCGAGATCCGGCGCGTCAGTCAGGTGCTGACCCGCCGCACCAAGAACAACCCCGTGCTCATCGGCGAGCCCGGCGTCGGCAAGACCGCCGTCGTCGAGGGGCTCGCCCAGCGCATCGTGGCCGGCGACGTCGCCGACTCGCTGAAGGGCAAGCAGCTCGTCTCGCTCGACCTCGCGGCGCTCGTCGCCGGTGCGAAGTACCGCGGCGAGTTCGAGGAGCGCCTCAAGGCGGTGCTGAAGGAGATCAACGACGCCGACGGCCAGATCATCACCTTCATCGACGAGCTGCACACGCTGATGGGCGCCGGCGGCGGGGAGGGCTCCGTCGCGGCCTCGAACATGCTGAAGCCGATGCTCGCGCGCGGCGAGCTGCGCCTGATCGGCGCCACCACACTCGACGAGTACCGCGAGTTCGTCGAGAAGGACGCAGCGATGGAGCGCCGCTTCCAGCAGGTCTTCGTGGGCGAGCCGTCGGTGGAGGACACCATCGCGATCCTCCGCGGGCTGAAGGAACGCTACGAGGCGCACCACAAGGTCGCGATCGCCGACTCCGCGCTGGTCGCGGCGGCCGCGCTGTCGAACCGGTACATCCCGGGCCGTCAGCTGCCCGACAAGGCCATCGACCTGATCGACGAGGCCGCGTCGCGGCTGCGCATGGAGATCGACTCGGCACCCGTCGAGATCGACGAGCTGCGTCGTTCGGTCGACCGTCTTCGCCTGGAAGAGCTCGCGCTGAAGAAGGAGAAGGACGAGGCCTCGCAGGAGCGCCTCGCCGCCCTGCGCGCCACCCTGGCCAGCCGCTCGGCCGAGCTCGCCGGGCTGCAGGAGCGCTGGGACCGGGAGCGCGCCGCCCTCAACCGGGTCGGCGAGCTGAAGGAGAAGCTCGACGCCGCCCGCATGCGCGCCGAGAAGGCGCAGCGCGAGGGCGACCTCGAGCGCGCGTCGCGGCTGCTCTACGGCGAGATCCCGGTGCTCGAGCGCTCGCTCGCCGAAGCCGAGGCGGCGGAGGTCGACGCCGACGGCACCGAGCGGATGGTGAACGACCAGGTCGGCTCCGACGACATCGCCGCGGTCATCGCGGCGTGGACGGGCATCCCGGTCGACCGCCTCACCCAGGGCGAGACCGAGCGTCTGCTGAAGCTCGAGACCGAGCTCGGGCGCCGGCTGATCGGCCAGCGCGAGGCCGTCGGTGCGGTGGCGGATGCGGTGCGCCGCTCCCGCGCGGGCATCGCCGACGAAGACCGTCCCACCGGTTCGTTCCTCTTCCTCGGCCCCACCGGTGTCGGCAAGACCGAGCTCGCCAAGGCGCTCGCCGAGTTCCTGTTCGACGACGAGAAGGCGCTCGTGCGCATCGACATGTCGGAGTACGGCGAGAAGCACTCGGTCGCCCGGCTGCTCGGTGCCCCTCCCGGCTACATCGGCTACGAGCAGGGCGGCCAGCTCACCGAGGCGGTGCGCCGCCGGCCCTACTCGGTCATCCTGCTCGACGAGGTCGAGAAGGCGCACTCCGAGGTCTTCGACGTGCTGCTGCAGGTGCTCGACGACGGCCGGCTGACCGATGGCCAGGGCCGCACGGTCGACTTCCGCAACACGATCCTGATCCTGACGTCGAACCTCGGGTCGCAGTACCTCGTCGACCCGACGCTCTCGCCGTCCTCGGCCCGCTCGCTGGTGCTCGACGCGGTTCGCGCCGCGTTCAAGCCCGAGTTCGTCAACCGGCTCGACGACATCGTCGTGTTCTCGGCGCTCTCGGCCGATGACCTCGCGCAGATCGTCTCGCTCTACGTCGACCGCCTCTCGCGCCGGCTGGCGTCGCGGCGGCTGTCGCTGGCGGTGACTCCGGATGCACGCACCTGGCTGGCCTCGCACGGCTACGACCCGATCTACGGCGCCCGGCCCCTGCGGCGGCTGATGCAGCACGAGATCGACGACCGCCTGGCGCGGGCGCTGCTCTCGGGCGCGGTGCGGGACGGCGACACCGTCCGCGTCGACGTCGCCCCCTCGGGCGACGCCCTCACGGTCGCCCCCGTCCCGCTCGCCGCCCTGCCCGACGCCGCGCTCGACCCCGCGGCCCCCGCGGACCCCGCGGACTAGCCCGCCCCCACCTCGCGGACCCCGCGGGCCGCGCGCGACCCCGCGGACTAGCACGCCCCCACCTCGCGGACCCCGCGGGCCGCGCGGACCCCGCGGACTAGCCCGCCCCCACCTCGCGGACCCCGCGGGCCTCGCGGACCCCGCGGACCCCGCGGGCCGCGCGGACCCCGCGGACTAGCCCGCCCCCACCAGCGCTCTGCCCGGGTGTCGCAAATGGCCCTTCCCAGTCTCGGGAAGGGCCATTTGTGCGACCCGGGGAGCGGCCCGCGGGGGTCAGGCCCGGGGCTCGGGGGTCAGTGAGGGGCCAGGGGTGGGGGTCAGGCGTTGGTGAGGAGGAGGTCGGCCAGGGGGAGGCGCGTGCGGGGGGCCGTCTCGCGGGAGCGGAGGGCGTCGTCGGGGAGCGCGTCGGCCGGGGCCAGGTGGCCGAGGGCCGTGATGGTGATCGGCACGAGCGCGTCGGGGAGGCTGAAGGCCTCGGTCAGCGCGGCGACGTCGAAGCCGCCCATCTGGTGCACGTGCAGTCCGTCGTGGTGGGCCTGCACCGAGAGGTGCGCCACGGCCTGGCCGAGGTCGTACTCGGCCCAGCGGCGGGGCTTGCCGTCGGCGTCGACCACCTCGGCGACCGCGACGATCAGCACGGCGGCGGAGCCGGCCCAGACGGAGTTGAAGCCCATCAGCGTGGCGGCGACGGCGTCGAACTCGGGAGTGCCGCGGCGGGCCACGATGAAGCGCGCCGGCTGCGAGTTGGCAGCCGACGGCGACCAGCGGGCGGCCTCGAGGGAGGCGGTCAGCACGGTCTCGTCGATGGGCTTCGCGGCGTCGAAGGAGCGGGGGCTCCAGCGCTCGGCGAGCGTGGGGAGGATCGGCGCGCTGGTGGAGGCGGCGCGATCGAAGGCGGGGCGGGTGGTGTCGGTGATCGTCATGGGGCTGTCCGTTCGTCGAGGTGGGAGTGCCGCACCTCGTCGTGCGGTCGTAACCGGACTTCAGTCCGGATGAGGAGTGGAACGCTGTGTCGACCCCTCCTATTCCCGCTCGGCATGGGCGGCGGATCGCCTCAGATCGGCCCGTCGGTGCGGCCCGCGCGGTGCTTGCGCACCCGCTTCACCACGAACCAGATCACCGCTCCGGCGACGACCGCGATCACCACGTACTGCAAGATCTCGGCGTACTGCTCCACCACGTGCCACTGCTCGCCCAGCCAGAACCCCGCGAGGATGAACACCGTGTTCCAGATCAGCGAGCCGGCGGTGGTGAGGGCGGCGAACTTCAGCAGGTGCATCCGCTCGATGCCCGCCGGGATCGAGATGAAGCTGCGGAACAGCGGCAGCATGCGGCCGAAGAACACCGCCTTGGGGCCGTGGCGCTGGAACCAGGCCTCGGTGCGGTCGACGTCGTCGACGTCGACGAGGGGGATGTGCCGCGCGATCGTGCGCATGCGCTCGCGGCCGAGCCAGGCGCCGAGGCCGTAGAGCGCGAGGGCGCCGACGAGCGAGCCGATCGTGGTGAAGACGATCGCTGCGACGACGTTCAGGTCACCCTGGCTGGCGGCGAATCCCGCGAGGGGCAGGATGACCTCGCTCGGGATCGGCGGGAAGAGGTTCTCGATCGCCACGGCGAGGCCGGCGCCGGGGGCGCCCAGCGTCTCCATCAGGCCCACCACCCAGTCGCCGATCGGTCCGAGACTCGCGCTGCCGGAGTCGGCGGCGGCGAGGTTCGAGGTGAGGGTCAGTGGGTCGGCGTGCGCCAGGCTCATGCCTTCACTCTATTGACGGCGGCTGAAGTCAGCCTGAAGCGGGGTTGCGGATGCGCGTGCGGGTCCCCGTGCGGCGGCCTCCGTCTCGGCGCTGGCCCCGTGCGGCGGCCTCCGTCTCGGCGCTGGCCCCGTGCGGCGGCCTCCGTCTCGGCGCTGGCCCCGTGCGGCGGCC
>NZ_JADKSG010000001.1:1474512-2263567 GCF_015350805.1 Herbiconiux sp. VKM Ac-1786
CCCCGTGCGGCGGCCTCCGTCTCGGCGCTGGCCCCGTGCGGCGGCCTCCGTCTCGGCGCTGGCCCCGTGCGGCGGCCACCGTCTCGGCGCTGGCCCCGTGCGGCGGCGGCTGTCTCGGCGCCGGGCCCGCGGGCCGGCCGCTGTCTCGGCGCCGGGCCGCGGCGCGGTGACCACCGTCTCGGCGCCGGGCCCGTGGGGCGGCCGCTGGTCGGGCGGCGGTGAACGCGTCGTGCGGCTCGAGTCAGGAGCGGACGAGGCGCGCGATGGCGTCGGTGGCCTCCTTGAGCTTCTGCTCGGCGACCGGGCCGCCCTCGGCGACGGCCTCGACGACGCAGTGGTTCAGGTGGTCGTTCAGGAGGCCGAGGGCGACCGACTCGAGCGCGCTCGTCATCGCGGAGATCTGGGTGAGGATGTCGATGCAGTACTTCTCGTCGTCGACCATGTTCTGCAGACCGCGCGCCTGGCCCTCGATGCGCTTGAGGCGCTTGAGGTAGGCGGTCTTGTCGGCGATGTAGCCGTGGTGCTCGTGGATCAGGTCGACCGGGCCGGGGCCCGGGCGGCGGCCGGGCGTGGCAGGCGTCGTGGTCGGCGGTTCAGTCGGTGCGAGGGCGGCCCCGGTCGTGGTCTCGATCTCGGTGGAGTGCGGGGATGCGGGCGACGTGCTCATGCGTCGATTCTCGTCGATGGGGCGCCGGTGGTGTCGGCCGCGGGCGCGCCGGTGGGGCCGGTCGTCGATGCATTCGCCGCCGGGAGCGGCGCGGGGCGGAGGTCGAGGCGGCGGAGGAGCTGCGCGTTGAGGGCCACGATGATCGTCGAGAGCGACATCAGGATCGCGCCCACCGACATCGGCAGGATGAAGCCGATCGGGGCCAGCACCCCGGCCGCGAGCGGCACCGACAGCAGGTTGTAGCCCGCGGCCCACCAGAGGTTCTGGGTCATCTTGCGGTAGCCCGCCTTCGAGAGGCGGATGACCGACAGCACCGAGCGCGGGTCGTCGCTCGCCAGGATGACGCCCGCGGACGCGATGGCGACGTCGGTTCCGGCACCGATCGCGATGCCGACGTCGGCGCGGGCCAGCGCCGGGGCGTCGTTCACGCCGTCGCCGACCATGGCGACCGTGCGGCCCTCGGACTGGAGCTCGGCGACCTTGGCCGCCTTGTCCTCGGGGCGCACGCCGGCGAACACGCGGGTGATGCCGAGCTCGGCGGCGACCGCCTGGGCCACCGGCTCGGCGTCGCCGGTGATCATGACGACCTCGACGCCCTGACGGTGCAGACCGTCGACCGCGGTGCGCGACTCGGGACGGATCTCGTCGGCGAGGGTGATCCGCCCGATCACCTCGTGGTCGCGCAGCACGTGAAGCACGGTGTCGCTCGTGGCCGTCGCGACCGCGGTGGCGTCGTGAGCGGTGGTGCCGTGAGCGGTGGCGTTGTGAGCGGTGGCGTCGTGGGCGGTGGCGCCGTGAGCAGTGGTGTCGTGAGCGGTGGCGTTGTGAGCGGTGGCGTCGCGGGCGGTCGCCTCGCGCGCAGGTGCGGCGAGCGGATGCGCGGCGTGCTGCTCGAGCAGGCGGGGGCCGCCCACGTGCACGGTCGCGGTGCGGCCCCTGGCGTCGGCGATGCGGGCCGAGACGCCGACCGCGGGGGATGAGGTGAAGGCGGTGGCGGCCGGGAGGGTGAGGCCGCGCATCCGGGCGGCCTCGACGATCGCTCGGGCGAGCGGGTGCTCGCTGTCGGATTCGGCGGCGGCCGCCAGGGCGAGCAGTTCGGACTCGTCGATGCCGGCGGCCGGGGTGATCGAGGTGACGACCGGGGCGCCCTTGGTGAGGGTGCCGGTCTTGTCGAAGAGCGCGGTGTCGACGGTGCGCATGGTCTCGAGGGCGAGGCGGTCTTTGACCAGGATGCCCGCCTTCGCGGCGCGTTCGGTGGCGATCGAGACGACCAGCGGGATGGCGAGGCCGAGGGCGTGCGGGCAGGCGATGACGAGCACGGTGATGGTACGGATGACGGCGTCGTCGGGGCTGCCGACGAGCGTCCACACGACGGCCGTGATGATCGCGGAGCCGAGGGCGAACCAGAACAGCCAGCCGGCGGCGACGTCGGCGATGCGCTGGGCGCGGGAGCTCGAGTTCTGCGCCTCGGTGACCAGGCGCTGGATGCCCGCGAGGGCGGTGTCGTCGCCGACGGCGGTGATGCGGATGCGCAGGGCGGTGTCGGTGGCGACGGTTCCGGCGACGACGTGGGCGCCGGGGCCGCGGGTGACGGGCTTGGACTCTCCGGTGATCATGGACTCGTCGAGGTCGGCGGTGCCCTCGGCGATCTCGCCGTCGGCAGGGACGCGGCCGCCGGGGCGCACGATCACGAGGTCGCCGACGACGAGGTCGGCGGGGGCGACGGTGGTGGTGCCGGTGCCGTCGGCGTCGATGCGCTCGGACTCGTCGGGGAGGAGGGCCGCGAGGGAGTCGAGGGCGGAGGTGGTCTGGGCGAGGGAGCGCATCTCGATCCAGTGGCCGAGGAGCATGATCACGATCAGGAGTGCGAGCTCCCACCAGAAGTCGAGCTGGTGGTCGAGGAGGCCGAGCGTGGCGCCCCAGCTGGCGACGAAGGCGACCGTGATCGCGAGTGCGATCAGGAGCATCATGCCGGGCTGCTTGGCGCGAAGCTCGTCGACGCCGCCGGTGAGGAAGGGGCGGCCGCCGATGACGAACATGACGGTGCCGAGGATGGGGGAGATGAAGGTCGTGGGGCCGTCGGCGGGCAGCTCGTAGCCGAGGATCTCGGCGAACATGCTGCTGAACGCGACCACCGGCACGGCGACCACGAGCATCACCCAGAACAGGCGCCGGAACATGGCGACGTGGCCGGAGTGGTCGTGCCCGTCGTGCCCCCCGTGGCCACCGTGACCCGCATGGGCGGAGTGGTCGTGCGCGTCGTGCCCGCCGTGATCGTGCCCGGCGTGCGCGTCGTGCCCGCCGTGACCGTCCTCGTGTTCGGAGTGGGCGTCGGCGTGCTCGTGCGCGTCGTGCTGGGGTGCAGGGGAGTGCTGGTGCTCGGGCATGGCGTCCACGCTATACCCCTGGGGGGTACCGCGCAACGTCCGCGCGGAGCGGGCGGCCGCGATGCTACCGTGAGCGCGTGACTGAGGCTCGAGCATCCGGAACCCCCGTGGGCGACCGCCGCGACCACGGCGACGGCAAGGCCGCGCGCATCGCCGGGGTGATCGTCGTGGGCATGTGCGCCGCCGTCTGGTGGCCCGCCTTCACGCTCGGTGCCTGGGGCGACTTCTTCTTCGACCAGCTGCTCACGATCTGGGCGGCGGCGACCGGCGCGTTCTTCGTGGTGGTGCTGTTCGGCCGCAGCCGACGGCGCTGGTGGCGCGCCGCGGCGCTGCTCGCCCCGAGCCTCTACCTGGCCGCGAACTTCGTGGTGCAGCCCGACGCCGAGGACGCCGCGACCCTCGCCGTCGCCGTGCTGGGCGCCCTGGTGGCGGTGCTCGCGGTGCCGACGACCGTGTGGGTGCTCGCCCGCATCATCTGGCCCGAGTTCGGGGAGGAGGTGTCGCGGCGGCGACGCTTCGTGGTGATCGGCGTCGTCGCCTTCGTCGCGGTGACGTCGTTCCTGCTCGGCGCGAACCAGGCGCGGTTCATGACCTGCGGCGAGTTCACCCTCAGCGGCAACTCCGAGCCACCCGGATGCACGCCCGACTCGGTCTACGAGGAGTGAACTGCGAGCGCCGACCTGAGCGCCGCCGCGAACCCGTCGACGTCGGCCTCGGTGGTGTCGAAGGCGCACATCCAGCGCACCTCGCCGGCCGCGGCGTTCCAGTCGTAGAACCGATAGGACGAGCGCACCGCGTCGGCCACCCCGGGCGGCACGATCGCGAACACGGCGTTCGCCTGCGTCTCCTGCGTGAGGGTGACGCCGGGCAGGTCGACGACGGCGGCCCGCAGCCGCGCCGCCATCGCGTTGGCGTGCGAGGCCGAGCGCAGCCAGAGGTCGGAGCCGTACAGCGCGATCAGCTGCGCCGACACGAAGCGCATCTTCGAGGTGAGCTGCATGTCGAGCTTGCGGAGGAAGGGGATGCCGGCCACCGCATCCGGATTCAGCACCACGACCGCCTCGCCGTACAGCAGCCCGTTCTTGGTGCCGCCGAGCGACAGCACGTCGACCCCGGCATCGGTCGTGAACTCGCGGAGCGGCACGCCGAGCGACGCGGCCGCGTTCGAGATGCGCGAGCCGTCGAGGTGCACGGTCATGCCCAGCGAATGAGCGTGCGAACTGATCGCGGCGATCTCGTCGGGCGTGTAGGCCGTGCCGAGCTCGGTGGTCTGCGTGATCGACACGGTCAGCGGCTGCGCGCGGTGCTCGTCGCCCCAGCCCCAGGCCTCGACGTCGATCAGCTCGGGCGTGAGCTTGCCGTCGGGCGTCGGCACGGTGAGCAGCTTCAGGCCGGCGACGCGCTCGGGGGCGGCGTTCTCGTCGGTGTGGATGTGCGCGGTCGTCGAGCACACCACCGCACCCCAGCGGGGCAGCATCGACTGCAGGCCCACGACGTTCGCGCCGGTGCCGTTGAACACGGGGAAGGCCTCGGCCCGGTCGCCGAAGTGGCCCTTGATGACCTTCTGCAGCTCGGCGGTGTAGACGTCCTCGCCGTAGGCCACCTGGTGCCCGCCGTTCGCCCGGCCGATCGCCTCGAGCACCTCGGGGTGCGCCCCGGCGTAGTTGTCGGATGCGAAGCCGCGGTAGTCCAGGTCGTGCAGTGTCTCGGTCACCCATCGATTCTGCCATCCGCCGACGGGCGGTCGACGCAGAGACGGGCGGTCGACGCAGGAACGGGCGGTCGACGCAGGAACGGGCGGTCGACGCAGGAGGGTGAGCGCAAGGGGGTGTGCGCCGGGCGGCGCAGGCGTAGGTTCGCGACCATGATGATGACCGAGACGGAGCCGGACCCGTACTTCTGGCTCGAGATGTTCTACATCGGCCTGCTGGGCCTCGCCACGCTCGCGATCGTGTGGGTCTCGGTGATCGTGCTGCTGCGCCTGTACCGCGGGCAGCGCTAGCGCTTCCCCACCGACAGCGCCGGCCGAGGAATCAGCGGGCGGCGGTGGGCACGGCCGAGATCATGCCGAGACCGACGCTGATGCGGTCGGCCGTCTCGATCAGCTGCTCGGCCAGTTCGTCGTGGTCGAGTTCGCGCACCACCGACAGCCGGCCCGAGACCGAGATGCCCGCGACGACCCGCCCGTCGGCGTCTCGCACCGGGGCCGCGACCGACAGGCGCCCCAGGGCCAGTTCCTGATTCTCGGTGCAGTAGCCGCGTTCGGCCGATTCGGCCAGAGCGGCGGTCAAGGCGGCGTGGTCGGTCAGAGTGTGCACGGTGTACCGCTCGAGGTCGTCGCCGAGCAGGGCCCGTCGTCCGGCCTCGTCGAGATCGAGCAGCAGGCACTTCCCGAGCCCCGAGGCGTGCAGCGGCTGGCGCATGCCCACCATGGTGTGCGACTTGGGCGCGAGGGCTCCCTCGAAGTGGCACAGGTAGACCAGGCTCGTCCCGTCGAGAACCCCGACGTTCACACCGAGGCCCGTGCGCTGGGCGAGCGCTTCGGCCGCCGCTCTCGACTCACGGTGCACCGGGTTGTGGTTCAGAGCCTGCGACCCCAGCGACAGGATGGCCGTGCCGATCGCATAGAGCTGGGAATCCCGTTCGCGCCTCACGTAGCCGAGCTCCTCGAGCGAGGCCAGCAGCCGTGCTGTGGTCGACGCCCCGAGGCCGATCGCGCGAGCGATGTCGCTCGCCCGCAGCGCGCCCGACTTCGCGTCGCCGAGGGCGGTCAGCACGGCGGCGGCCCGTCCGATCCCCTGCTGCACCTCTCCGGCCATGTCGGGAACTCTATCGCTCCCTGCCGACGGCGACCGGGTAGGCCTTGACCGCGCTCACGGAGGCGTACGGCGCTCCGCCCGTCGCGAGGCAGACGAGGCGCAGCGCATCCGTCAGAACGGGGCCGACATGGTGCACCCGGTGACGCTGCCGATTGCCCGCCACCTCGGCGATCGCCTGCCAGGCGCCGTCGATGAAGGCTTCGAGCCGGTAGTCGGTGACCAGCTCGGGGACCACGTCGTAGTCGGTGCGGTGGTGGTGCAGGTTGATCAGGTCCTCGTCGACGTCGTCGTTGAACACGAGCCGTACCGAGGCGATGGTCACCGGATGCGCCCACGAGAGCTGCACGTGCTCCGGCGACGCCAGTCCGGGCGCCGTCGACGGCGTCGCCCAGAGGTGGGGCCCGCCGTACGGGCGCTGCAGGCCGTCCGTGATCCGCTCCGGCCGGTACGCCCGAGTGGCCGGAGTCGCCGAGAACGCGAAGGCGCGGCGGCGGAGCCCGCGGGCGACCCAGTCGAGCACCGGATCGCCCGCGGCCTCGGGGATGTGCTCGTCGAAGGGTCGGTCGCCGTCGATCCGGCGCTCGAGGGCGAGCACGCCGTAGGGGCGCTCGCCGACCAGGCGGGCCGAGACTCCGGGTGCGGCACGGAGCACGACCACCGCGTTCTGCGCTGTCGCGGGGTGCCAGTCGAATCGGGCGGTGGCCGTGCCCGGCCCTGCGACGACCGGCACCGTACGGGTGAGCACGTGGTCGAGGGGGACGTAGTTCTGCGGGCGCCCGGTGCCCCAGAGCTCCACGGTCACCTCGGTGTCGTGCTCGCTGTCCAGCTCGAAGGTCACCGAGTCGAGGGCGGGGTCGACGGGCAGCAGCAGTCCGACGTCGCGCGTGAGCGGGTAGGGCTCGAAGCCGGAGTCGGACGTGACGGCGAGGGTGGTCAGAGCGCTCGAGGCCGTGACCGCCGCCGACGGTGCCAGATCGTCGGGATCGTCGGCCCGGAGTCCGACGACCGGGGCGTCCTCGCGGGCCAGGGTCTGCCGCAGGCGCTCGAGGTGATGCGTGCCGAGCTCGCGGGGTGTCACGCCGAGGGACACCGCGAGTGCCGCCGCGGTGCCGGCCGCCTGGCCGAGCGTGGAGCAGGTCGCCATCACCCGGGTCGACCCGAAGGCGATGTGCGAGGCCGAGATGTCGCGGCCGGCGAACAGGAGGTTCGGCACGGTGGCGGAGTAGAGCGAGCGGTACGGGATGCCGTAGGTGCCGGCGGGGTGGCGCTGCTCGGCACCTGCCGTCTCGGAGTACACGCCCTGCACCGGGTGCAGGTCGATCGACCAGCCGCCGAACGCGACCGCGTCGTCGAACTCCCGCTGCTCGACGATGTCGTTCTGGGTGAGGGTGTAGTCACCCACGAACCGTCGGTACTCGCGCTTCCCGGGCACCGAGCCCACCCATTCCAGGCTCAACGTGTCGGCATCGAAGTCGCCCGAGTTCTTCACGTGGTCCCAGATGCCGAAGACCACCGACCACAGCTCGTCGCGGATCCGTTCGTTGTCGGTGACCGTGTCGAGCTCACCGCCCCACTCGATCCACCAGTAGTCGCAGCCGTTGTCACCCGTGCGGATGACCCTGTTGCGCAGGATCGGTGTGGCCGCGATGTCCTTCGCGATGCTGGGCGCCACGTACTTCGACGGCCGCCCGGTGTCCTTCGTGTAGAAGAAGATCGAGTTGCCGAGAAGCTCCCCGTCGGCCTGCTCGGGCGCCCAGCTCTCGCCGTGTTCGCTCCGAGCCTCACGGCCGATGCGGTACGGGGCTCCGGCGAGGTGTCCCACGAGCCCGTCGCCCGTGCAGTCGAGGAACATCGGGGCCGTGAAGGTGGTCTCGATCTCGCTGCCCATCGTCCAGCCGGTGACGGAGGCGATGGCGGCGGCCTCGCCGGTGCGGGCGGTCTCGTGCATCCGGAGCTGACGCACGTC
The DNA here is from genome assembly GCF_015350805.1 of Herbiconiux sp. VKM Ac-1786. Taxonomy (GTDB): domain Bacteria; phylum Actinomycetota; class Actinomycetes; order Actinomycetales; family Microbacteriaceae; genus Herbiconiux. Next base: position 1,482,352 of record NZ_JADKSG010000001.1, read on the forward strand.
GGTGTTCAGGTGCAGGGTGAGGTTCGGTTCGGCGCGCACGAGATCGAGCACCACCTGATCCCAGTAGTAGGGATTGCCTTCGGCGTTGCGGTACTGGTTCTCGAGGAACAGCTCGCCCATGATGCCGGTCTCCCGCGCGAAGCGCTGGTGTCCGTGAGCGGTGGCGCCCACCACCCACACGCGCACCTCGCTCGAGGAGTTGCCGCCGAGGACGGGCCTGTTGGTGATCAGTGAGACGGATGCGCCCAGCCGCGCCGCGGCGACGGCGGCCGATACCCCGGCCAGTCCTCCGCCCACGACCACGATGTCGCTCGCAATGGTTCGCTTCTGCATGATGCGTCCGACTGTATCACCCAGTGGTGCTTAAGTACCGCTCAGTGGTAACGTGCTCGCAACCAGTGGTGAACAGCCGCTCCAACCCCGACAATGACGTGGGAGACACGCATGACAGATTCCTCAAGCCCGGTCGCGGTCGCCGAAGCGGCACCGCTCGACGACGCCTCACGGGCGCGGCGTGTCCGGAAGGTCATCCTGGCCGCCGGCACCGGCCACTTCGTCGAGTGGTTCGACTTCGGCCTGTACGGCACGCTCGCGACGGTGATCAGCCTCAACTTCTTCCAGCAGGGCGATCCGCAGGCGGCGCTCCTCTCCGCCTTCGCCGTGTTCGGCGCCGGCTTCGTGATGCGGCCGCTGGGAGGGCTGTTCTGGGGCTCGCTGGGCGACCGTGTCGGACGGAAGTCCACGCTGGCGACGGTCATCCTCGTCACCTCGGGAGCGACCGTGGTGATGGGCATCCTGCCGACCTACGGCATGATCGGCATCTGGGCGCCGCTCCTGCTGGTGCTCGTGCGCCTCGTGCAGGGCTTCGCCGCCGGCGGCGAGAGCTCGGGCGCCACCACCCTGCTGGCCGAGTACGCCCCATCGAACCGGCGCGGCTTCGTGACGAGCTTCGTCGACGTGTTCGGCTTCGCCGCGTTCGTGGTCGGGGCGGGGCTCGTGCTGCTCTTCACCGCCACGCTCGGATCCGACGCGCTGAACGATTGGGGCTGGCGTGTCCTGTTCCTGCTCGCCCTGCCGCTCGGCCTGGTGGGGGTCTACCTGCGGCTGAAGCTCGAGGACACCCCGGAGTTCCAGGCCGTGAAGCAGAAGGGCGAGGTGGCCAAGGCGCCGCTGCGCACATCGTTGCGGACGTCGTGGCGCGCGCTGCTGTTCTGCGTGGGCTTCGTCGTGATCAAGGCGGTGGGCCACTGGATCCTCCAGACGTTCATGCCGTCGTACCTGCAGACCACGCTCGGATTCTCCCAGCCGCTCAGCTACGCGGCGACCGTGATCGGGCTGCTCGTGATCGCCGTGCTCGTGCCCTTCATGGGCCTGCTCAGCGACCGCATCGGACGGAAGCCCGTGATGATCGCGGGCTGCGCGGGCTTCATCCTGCTCACCTATCCGGCGCTCATGCTGATGAGCGGGGGCAACTTCCTCGGCGCGACGGTCGCGATGATCCTCCTCGGCATCTTCATGGCCGCTTACGACGGGGCGTCGAGCGCGGCCATGGCCGAGCTGTTCCCCACGAACATCCGCTACGGCTCGATGGCGATCGCCTACAACCTCTCGGTGGCGGTGTTCGGCGGCATCACGCCGCTGCTGGCCACCTTCCTGATCGGGGCCACGGGCAACTCGTTCGCACCGGCGTTCTACGTGATGGCCGCTGCGGCCATCAGCCTCGTGGTGGTGCTGCGCGCCCGTGAGACCGCCAAGCTGCCGCTGCGATCGGAGGCGTGATGAGCAGGATCGCCGTGACCGGCGCCTCGGGTCGGGTCGGACGGGCGGTGGCAGCGCTGCTCGTCGAACGCGGGCATCACGTGCTCGGCCTCGACCTCGTGGCACCCGCGGCCCCCGTGCCCGGGGTCGACTACCTCGTCGGCGACCTCGCCGAGCTGCCGCCCCAGGACCCACGTCTGGCCGACGTCGAGGCGGTCGCCCATCTGGGGGCGTTCATGTCATGGCGACCGGAGGACGCGTCGCGCGTGTACGACGCGAACGCCACCGCCACGCAGCGTCTCGTGCGGGCGCTGGACGGGTCGGCGCTCCGGCGATTCGTGCTGGCGAGTACGGGGGAGGTGTATCCCGAGAACGCGCCGGTGTACCAGCCGCTGGACGAGCAGCATCCGCGGCTCCCCGTCACCTGGTACGGCTTGAGCAAGGTGCTGGCCGAGGAGATCACGGCGTTCGCCGGCCGGGCGAACGGCTGGGCGACCGTGGTGCTGCGCTTCTCGCACACGCAGGATCCGGCGGAGCTGCTCGACCCCGACTCCTTCTTCTCGGGCCCGCGGTTCTTCGCCGGTCGGCGCCTCCCGCGCGAGCGGGCCGCCGGACACGACGAGGTCGCCGACGTGCTCGAGCCGTACGCCGACGACGACTCGACACTGCTGGTCGCATCGCGGGCCGACGGCGAACCGGTGCAGATGGGCATCCTCGCCACGGCCGACCTCGCACGGGGAGTGGTCCTGGCGCTCGAGGCGTCGACGACCGGTCACGAGGTGATCGGCTTGGGACCGGACGAGCCGACCGACCTCGGCGCGTTCGCGCGGCGCCTGGCGGCGGCAGCGGGACTCGGGACCGTCGACGTGATGCTCCCCGTCAGTGCGCCGAGCTACCGCACCTCGAACGCCCGGGCGCGCGAGCTGCTCGGCTTCGTCCCGCTCCTCGGCGAGGAGGACCTGGTGCGGGCGGCCGTCGCGGCGAGGGAGGCCCGCCTGGCGTGACCCCTTTCGGGCTGGGCGTCAGCCCTTGAGGGCGTCGGCCAGCTTCACGCGGGGGCCCGTGCGGAGCAGCGAGTTCGCGTAGATGCGCGAGCCGATCACCACGACGACCGCGGTGGTCGCGAGCAGGATGACGAGCGAGACGAGCGGCTCCCACCACTCGGCGTCGCCGAGGAACAGTCGCAGCGGCATGCCGATCGGCGCCGAGAACGGGATGTAGGACATCACGGCCATCACCGTCTCATTCGAGTTGAAGAAGATCACCAGGAAGTAGGGCAGCATCACGAGGGTGGTGACCGGCGAGGTGACCGAGCCGACGTCCTCCTGACGCGAGACCAGGGCGGCGCTCGCCGAGTACAGTGCGGCGATCAGCACGAAGCCGAAGACGAAGAACACCACGAACCAGGCGATGGCCGGGCCGAGGAGGCCGAGCAGGCCGGACTGTCCGGTGGTGGCGAGGCCGAGCACCGCCGCCAGGCCGATCAGGGCCGTCTGCCCGAAGGCGAGCACGCTGTTGCCGAGCACCTTGCCCGCCAGCAGTTCACGGGCGTTGATCGTCGACAGCAGGATCTCGACGACCCGCGTCTGCTTCTCCTCCACCACGCTCTGCGCGATCGTGGAGCCGAAGGTGACGGCGGCCATGAAGAACACGATGCCGAAGGCGATGCCGACGATGTAGGCGAGGAACCCGTCGGAGTCGCCCGGCTCGAGCAGCTGCACGGGCGGGGCGAGGCTGAGCAGCGAGACCACGGTGGTGGGGGTGTCGCTCAGGGCGAGCACCTCGTAGGCGGCCTCGGGGCCTCCGGGTGTGCCGGTGGTGCCGGTGGTGCCGGTGGTCCCGGTGCTGCCGGTTCCGGCCGCCGGGGTCGCGCCCTCGACCGTGCCGGGCAGCACGATGGCCGCCTCGACGTCGCCGTCGCGCACGAGCTGCTCGGCATCCGCGACCGTGGCGGCCTGGGTGATATCGAGGCGGTCGCCGAGGCCGGTGACGAGCGGCGCCGTCTGCGGCACCACGGCGACCTTCGGCGCCCCCGCGTTCGCCGCGAAGATGCCGCTGGCGACGATCGAGCCGAGCACGACGACGAGCAGGATGCCCGTGGAGATCAGGAAGGCCTTGCTGCGCAGTCGCATCGAGATCTCGCGGGACGCCACGAGGCGGGTGCCCTGCACCGCCGAGAGGGCGGCGGGGCGGGCGGGGCGCGTGGTGCGGGTGTCGGCGCTCATCGCACGACCTCCTTGAAGATCTGGGACAGGGTGGGCAGGACGGGGGCGAAGCGGCGCACGGGGCCGGTCTCGAGGGCGCGGCGCAGCACGGCCTGGGCGGCATCCTGGCCCTGCTGGCTCGACTGGCCCTGCTGGCTCGACTGGCCCGGCTGGCTCGACTCGCCCGGCGCGCCTCGGTCGACCTCGAACACGGCGTAGTCGCCGTCGAGCTCGACCACGCGCACCCCGGGCATCTCGCGCACCCACCCGGCGTCGTGCGCCAGGTCGATCTCGTAGCGGGCCTCGGAGTGCTGCTCCCGCAGCTCCTCGCGCGAGCCCTGCGCGCGGATCGTGCCGCCCGCGATCACCACGAGGTCGTCGCAGATGCGCTCCACGATGTCGAGCTGGTGCGACGAGAACAGCACGGGCACCCCGGTCGCCGCGTGCTCGGTGAGCACGGTCTGCACGGTCTCGACGGCCATCGGGTCGAGGCCCGAGAAGGGCTCGTCGAGCACCAGCACGCTCGGGTCGTGCACGAGGGCCGCGGCGATCTGGGCACGCTGCTGGTTGCCGAGCGAGAGGCTCTCGACGGTGGCGTTCGCGCGCTCGCCGAGGCCGAGGCGCTCGAGCAGGTCGTCGGTGCTCGCCTTCGCGGCGGAGGCCGACATGCCGTGCAGGCGCCCGAGGTAGACGATCTGCTCGGCGACCTTCATCTTCGGGTACAGCCCGCGCTCCTCGGGCATGTAGCCGAAGAGGGCACGATCGGCGGGCGTCAGCCGCGTGCCGTCGAGGGTCACGGTGCCCGTGTCGCTCGCGAGCACCCCGAGGATGATCCGCATCGTCGTGGTCTTGCCGGCCCCGTTGCCGCCGACGAACCCGGTCATCCGCCCGTCGCCGACCGTAAAGCTCACGCCGTCGAGCACCCGGTTCTTGCCGAACGACCGGCTCACGTTCTCGATCTCGAGCATGCTGCCCTCCGCTCCCGCGCCGCGAGGTGCCGCGCTGCCTTCACGCTAACGAGCGGATGCGCGGCGGCGGATCAGCCGCGAGACGGGTCTCGGCGCGAAAGGGTCCGCCGCGCGGCGGAGGGCGGGGCGGGCATCCTGAACCCACCCCGCCCTCAGCCGTGAGGACTACTTGCGTGCCGCGCGCTCGCGGGTGGTGCGCTCGCCCTCGACCTTCACCTTGCCGGGGTTGACGGCGGAGAGCGGACTCGTGATCGCCTCGAGCGGTTTGCGTTCGGCGTTGACCCCGAAGATGAAGGCCACGATCCCACCGATCAGCATCACGATGCCGGCGCCGATGTAGCCGATCGAGATCGGGCCGCGGTCGGAGCCGTCGCCGATCAGGGTGCCGAACAGCACGGGGGCGATGGCGCCGACGATCTGGCCGATCGAGAAGAAGTACGAGATGACCTGCGAGCGCATCTCGAGCGGGAACAGCTCGCTCACGGTCAGGTAGGCCGACGAGGCCCCGGCGCTGGCGAAGAAGAACGACACGCACCAGAAGATCGTCTGCGTGGTCGCGTTCAGCACGTCGGCCTGGAACAGGAAGCCCGAGATCGTCAGGATGATGCCGGCCAGCCCGTAGGTGAGCAGGATCATCTTGCGCCGGCCCCAGGTGTCGAACAGGTGCCCGAGTACGAGCGGCCCGAGCAGGTTGCCGATGGCGAACGGGAAGAAGAAGTACTGCACCGCGTCGTTCTCGACACCGTAGAAGTTCTGCAGCGCCAGCGCGTAGGTGAAGAAGATCGCGTTGTAGAGGAACGACTGCGTGATCATCATCGTCAGGCCCACGACCGTGCGGTTGGGGTAGTCGCGGATGAGCACGCTGGCGATCTTCTTGAACGGGATGCGGTCGAGCGGCGTGACCTCGATCGACTGGTCGTCGGGCACCGGATCGAGCTTCTTGCCCGTCGACTTCTCGACCTGGGCCTCGATGTCGTCTACGGTCTTCTCGGCGATCTCCTCCTTGCCGTGCGTCATCAGCCAGCGCGGGCTCTCGGGGATGTGCCGGCGCATGTAGATCATGATCAGACCGACCACCGGGCCGATGAAGAACGCCAGCCGCCAGCCGATGTTCTCGGCGAAGTTGTCGGGGTTCAGGAAGAACAGGTTCGCCACCGAGCCGAGGGCGGCGCCGCCCCAGTAGGTGCCGTTGATCGCGATGTCGACGCGGCCGCGGTAGTGGCTCGGGATGAGCTCGTCGATCGCCGAGTTGATCGCGGCGTACTCGCCGCCGATGCCGAGACCGGCGACGAAGCGCATCGCGAACAGGAACTCCATGTTCGGGCTGAGGCCGGCGAGGGCGGATCCGACCAGGTAGATCGCGAGGGTGATGATGAAGAGCTTCTTGCGGCCCCACTTGTCACTCAGGCGCCCGAAGACGAGGGCTCCGACCACCTGACCGACGAGGTAGATGGTTCCGGCGAGGCCCACCTGGGACGAGTCCATGCCGAGCGACTCCTGGAAGCCGTTCGAGGCGATGATCTGGATCTCGAGGCCGTCGAGGATCCAGGAGACCCCCAGTCCGAACACGACCATCCAGTGGAACCTCGTCCACGGCAGCCTGTCCATCCTGGCCGGGACCAGGCTCCGGACGGCCTTGGACGCGGGCGATCCCCCCGCAGCATCTGTCTTCGCAGCCACAGCGCACCTCCGTCTCGCCGGACGGTCAGCGGGCGGTTGCGGATGCGGATGCTAGCGACGCCGGCGGCGAGACAGAACGTACGCCGAAGTTGCAGTTTGCGCACTGTTTTCGATTCCGGGCGATTATCCTCAGGGGCGGCCGGGCACGGCGACCCCCGTCTCGTAGGCGAAGACGACGGCCTGGATGCGGTCGCGGAGGCCGAGTTTCTGCAGGATCTTGGAGACGTGGGTCTTCACGGTGGCCTCGCCCAGGTAGAGCTCGCGGGCGATCTCGGCGTTGGAGCGGCCGGCGGCCAGGAGCTCGAGCACCTCGCGCTCGCGATCGGTGAGGGCGTCGAGCTCGGGGGCGGGAGTGAGGGTCGGGGTGGGCTCTCCGGCGGGCGCCTTGACTCCGGCGGGTGCCTTGATTCCGGCGGGAGCGGTCGCGGGCGCTGCCGGGCGGCGGGCGAAGCTCTCGATCACGCGCCGGGTGACGTCGGGCGAGAGCAGCGCGTCACCACGGGCCACCACCTGCACCGCGTCGACGAGGCTCTCGGGCGAGGAGTTCTTCAGCACGAAGCCGCTCGCGCCGGCCTCGAGGGCGGCGAACAGGTAGTCGTCACGATCGAAGGTCGTGAGGATCAGGATGCCCGCGGCCGTGCCCTCTCGCAGCAGCTGCCGCGTGGCCTCGAGCCCGTCGAGCTCGGGCATCTGCACGTCCATGCAGATGACATCGGGGGCGAGCTCGCGGCCGAGCGTCACGGCCTCGCGGCCGTTGCGGGCCTCGCCGACAACCTCGATGCCGTCCTCGGACTCGAGGATGATGCGGAGGCCGACCCGCACCAGGTCTTGGTCGTCGGCCAGCAGCACACGGATCGGGGTGCTCATGCGGTCTCCTTCGGAGCGAGGGGGAGCCGGGCTCGCACCCTGTAGCCCCCACGGGGCTTGGGGCCGAGTTCGAGCTCTCCGCCGGCGGCGGCCACGCGCTCGCGCATGCCGATCTGGCCGAGGTGCGCGCCGCCGGCGCCGCCCCCACCCCCGCCACCGCCTCCGGCAGGCCCGCCGGGCGACGCCGCTCCCGCACCGGCGCCCGTATCGCTCACCTCGAGCTCGACCGCGTCGGCGAGGAAGCGCAGCCGCACGTCGGCCGTCGCGCGCGGGCCGGCGTGCTTCCGCACGTTGGTGAGCGACTCCTGAGCCAGGCGGTACACGGTGAGACCGACGGCGGTGGGCACGGGGCGCTCGGCTCCGACGGTGGAGAAGCTCACGGGCAGGCCCGACGCGCGGGCCTCGTCGACGAGTTCGTCGAGCTGCGCGACGCCTCGGGTCGAGGTGGTGGTCGAGGGGTCGTCGTTTCGCTCGCGGAGGGCCCCGAGCATCCGCTGCAGTTCGTCGACCGCCTCGCGGCCGTTCTCCTCGATCACCGACAGCGCCTGCACCGCCCGCGGGTCGACGCCGGACCCCGCCTGGCCGCGCTCGAGCACGCGCCGTGCGGCACCCGCCTGCAGCCCCATCACCGAGACGTGGTGCGCCACGACGTCGTGCAGCTCGCGGGCGATGCGCGAGCGCTCGAGCTCGACGGCCTGGCGGCTGCTCACCTCGCGCTCCCGCTCGAGCTCGAGGGTGCGCTGCTCGAGCGCCTCGCGCTGCCGGGCCGAGGCCCAGGCGGCGTTGCCGAAGACGTAGGAACCGCCGAAGTAGAGCAGGTTCGTGATGATCTGGATCAGCCCGATCGCGGCGAACTGCGACAGCGGCCCGTCGCGCGAGACGTCGGGGGTGGTGTCGGGGTTGAGCGCCTGGAAGATCAGCACGCCGGCCAGCCAGAGCAGCATGCCGACACTGATCAGGATGCGCAGCGCCGTCGCCAGCGTTCGGTTGCGGCCCCACGCGCCCACCGTGTAGAGCGCGATGAACAGGCAGATGTTGTTGAACAGCTGCTCCCAGATGCCCGAGTACTGCGCCACCACGAAGGTGACGGCGACCACGAGCGCCACGATCTCGGGCCACCGCCGCCGGAACGCCAGCGACCCCGCGACCAGCACCGAGAAGACGGCCGCGCCCCACCAGGGCGCGTGGGTCTGACCGGTCATGGCGCTCGAGAACAGCAGCCAGCTGAGGAACGTCGCGACGGCGAGCCCGGCGGCCGCGACGGCGTCGCGCCGGTAGCCGGCGGCGCCGGGGCGGGGCCGCTGCCAGTCGTCGGGGGCTGTGCTCATGCCTCCACGCTAGCGACCGGCCGCCCCGCGCCCATCCCTCGCTCGGCGGATGTGGAGAGCCGGGCGCGACCGGCGGGCGGTGCAGGAGCGGCCACGCGCACCGGCGTGCGTCAGTGGGGCGCGAGCGGGAACCAGGAGGGGACGAGCCGCCGGTAGCTCCGAAGGAAGGCCTCCGGGTCGCGCGGCTCGGGCTGCTCGAGCCAGGCCGCGATCGCCCCGACGCTGCCGTTCGCGACGAAGGGCCCGACCATGGCGGCGAGGAGGGGGTCGGCCGCCTCGTCCTCGTCGCTCGGGAAGAGCGCGTGCTGGGCGAGCAGCTGCCGGCTCGACTCCTCGAAGTGCGCCGCGAGCATCGGGCGCAGGCTGGTCTCTCCGCGATGACCGCCGTCGGCGCGCCCGTCGGCGCGTCCATCGGCGAGCAGCCCGCGCTCGTAGATCGCGGCGTGCGACTCGATGTTCGACAGCACCGCCAGCGTCACGGCGGTCACCGCCTCCGCCGCTCCGGCCCGTGGAACGGAGGCGAGGTGCCGGTCCCGCAGGGTATCGAGCTCCTCGCGCAGCACGCTCTCCAGGAGTGCCAGCGGCGAGGCGGCATGGGCGTAGAACGTCGACCGGTTCACCCCGGCCGCCGCCGCGATCTCGGACGCCGTGACCTCGTCGATCGGGCGCTCCGAGGCCAGGCGCAGCACCGCCTCCGCGAGCTTGGCGCGGCTGCGCCTGTGACGTGCATCCATGGATCCTCCGCAGGAAGCCTAAGGGGAATACAATTATCCGACAAACGTTGGATATATCGACACCACAGAACACCACTGACAAGAGAGAGAAGAGAATCATGGCTGCATACGACGTCGCCGGACGATCCGCGATCGTGACGGGAGCCGGCTCGGGCATCGGGCGCGCCGTCGCGCTCGAACTGGCCGCGAACGGGGCCGCCGTGCTCGTCAGCGACGTGCGCGAGGAGCCGGCCCAGGCGGTCGTCGACGAGATCCGCGCCGCCGGCGGCACCGCCGAGGTGCTCGTGGGTGACGTGAGCGACCCCGAGTTCGCCGAGGCGAGCGTCGTGGCCGCCGAGAAGCTCGCCCCGCTCGGCATCGCGGTGAACAACGCCGGCATCGGCGGAGAGGCCGCCACGATCGGCGACTACTCGCTCGACGGCTGGCGCAAGGTCATCGAGATCAACCTCAACGCGGTGTTCTACGGCCTCAAGGCGCAGCTGCCCGCGATGGCGAAGAACGGCGGCGGCGCGATCGTCAACATGGCGTCGGTGCTCGGCTCGGTGGGCATCCCGATGTCGTCGGCCTACGTCACCGCGAAGCACGGCCTGGTCGGCCTGACCAAGAACGCCGCCCTCGAGTACGGCGCCCAGAACGTGCGCGTCAACGCGGTGGGCCCCGGCTTCATCCACACCCCGCTCGTCGACGCGAACCTCTCCGCCGAGGCGCAGCAGGCGCTCGCCGCGAAGCACGCGCTCGGCCGCCTCGGCACCGCGGAGGAGGTCGCTGCCCTCGTCGCCTTCCTCTCCAGCGACGCCGCGTCGTTCATCTCGGGCAGCTACCACCTCGTCGACGGCGGCTACGCGGCCCAGTAGCGCGAGAGCCCGGCCCCGGTCCGGCCCGTCCCGTCCCGTCCCGGCCACCCTGGCAATCCGCCTGGGCGGCCGGCGGGCGCGCTCGCAGGCCATACCCTTCGGGTACCGAGCCGTCCGTGGCCCGCGATGGAGGTAACGATCATGGCCGAGAAGACCCAGCGCAAGGCGGTGGCCAAGCCGGCCGCCCGATCGCTCAAAGAGAAGCGCGCCGACAAGAAGGCCAAGAGCGACAAGGCCGACCACTCGGCCGACGCCGTGACGAACGTCAAGAAGAAGTAGCCCCACCCGAAGAACCTGCCGAGCGGATGCGCGGCTGCTGCTACTCCAGCACCAGCCGCCGTCCGTTCAGCTCGCCCGCGGGGGCGTTCCAGAGCCCGACGACCGCCTCGGCGAGGGTGCCGACGTCGGTGGCCCCGGCGAAGGTCTTCTCGGGCGCCGCAGCGCGCATCCGCTCGTCGACCAGCGATCGCACGGCGAAGATCACGGCTGCCGCATCGGGGGCGCTCTTCGCGAAGCCCTGGGCGACCGAGCGCAGCCATGACTCGGAGGCGGCCTTCGCCGCGGTGTAGTCGGCCCCCGACGCGGTGGGCGCGTCGACCGAGACCGACGACACGAAGGCGGCGCGGCCGGCCGGCGACGTCACGAGCGCCGGGTAGAACGAGCGCAGGGCGTTGCGCAGCGTGCGGAACGACCGCTCCATCGCCGCCCAGCCCTCGTCGCTCTGCCCCGGGATGCCCGCACCGCCGACCCAGCCGCCCACGAGGTGGATCAGCCCGTCGACCTCCGTTCCTGCGGCCAGCAGGCGGAGGGCGAGCGCGTCGACGGCGGCACTGTCGCTGAGGTCGCAGACCTCGGTGGCCACGCCCGGCACGCGCGCCGCGACCGCCGCCACCCGCTCGGCGTTCGAGCCCACGGCCACCACGTGGGCGCCGGCGGCGACGAGCGCGGCGCAGACCGCGACGCCCGACTCGCTCGTCGCACCCGTCACGAGCACGTGCCGCCCGGCCACCCCGGGCCCGCCCGCCGCAGTCATCAGCCGCGGCCCGTGATGCCGGCCGTCGAGGAGATGACGTCGCGCATCTTCTTCTCGAGGGCCTCGTAGAACATCGAGAGGGGGAACTCGTCGTCGAGCACGGCGTCGGTGAGGCCGCGCGGCGGACCGTCGAGGGGCAGCGCCTTCGGCCCCTCGGCCCAGACCGAGGCCGGGTTCGGGGTGACGGTCGCGGTGATCAGCTCGTAGGCGGCCAGCCAGTGGGCCGTCTTCGGCCGGTCGATCGAACGCCAGTAGAGCTCGTCGATCGCGTCGCCGAGCGCGGTCACGGCGTCGGCCACCTCGGGCCAGTCGATGGTGAGGCGGGTGTCGGTCCAGTGCAGCACACCGCGCTGGTGCAGCCAGGCGAACAGCAGCTGCCCGCCGAGCCCGTCGTAGTTGCGCACCCGCGAACCGGTGATGGCGAAGCGGAAGATGCGGTCGAACAGCACCGCGTACTGCACGAGCTTCGCGTGCTCGAGCAGCGTCGCGTCCTCGTCGGACAGTGCGGCGGTCGAGGCGGCCAGCCTCCGCTCGATCTTCACGGCCTCGCGGAACGCGGTGAGGTCGCACCGCAGCTCCTCCAGGGAGTACAGGAAGAAGGGCATCCGCTGCTTGATCATGAACGGGTCGAAGGGCAGGTCGCCGCGCATGTGGGTGCGGTCGTGGATGAGGTCCCACATCACGAAGGTGCGCTCGGTGAGCTCCTGGTCGTCGAGCAGGCGCGCCGCGTCGGCCGGCAGCTCGAGCCGGGTGACCTCGGCCGCCGCCCGCACCACGCGGCGGAAACGCGCGGCCTCCCGGTCGGCGAAGATGCCGCCCCAGGTGTACGCCGGGATGCTCGACGTCGCCACCGACTCGGGGAAGAGCACGGCCGAGTTGGTGTCGTAGCCCGCCGTGAAGTCGAGGAAGCGGATGGGCAGGAACAGCGCGTTCGAGTAGTCGCCGGCCTCGAGCTCGGCGATGAACGACGGCCAGAGCACCTCGATCAGCACCGCCTCGACGTGCCGGTCGGTGCTGCCGTTCTGCGTGTACATCGGGAAGACCACGAGGTGGCGCACCCCGTCGGCACGGTGCGAGGCGGGCGCGAAGGCGACCAGCGAGGCCAGGAAGTCGGGCACCGTGAAGCCCGAGGAGACCCAGCGCGCGAAGTCCTCGCGCACGGCCTCGAGGTAGGCGGCGTCGTGCGGGAAGTGGGGGGCGAGCTCGGCGACGGCGTCGACGATGGTCTCGACATGGGCGCGCGCGGCGGGGTGGTCGACGGGATCGGGCACCGAGCCGTCCTTCACCTGCAGCGGCTGCAGGGCGGCGACGGCGGCCTTGAGGCTCAGCCAGGCCGGCAGCTGGGCGAGGTCCTCCACGACCTCGGGTTCTCCGATGATGGACTCGGCGCTGACGGCGGAGACGGGGCGTGCGGACATGGTGGAACCTCCAATCGGTCGTTCTCCCGAGCCTAGGCGCAGGGCATCCGCTCTTCTTTGACAGCGGCGGCGATTAGCTGCGCCAGAGCCACGGATGAGCGCAAGGAACCACCGAACGCACGAAACGACGCCGTCTCGCCCCACCCGCGGCGCGCTCAGGAACGCCACCGGCCCCCGGGTACCATGAGACCCGATGGAGAAGCACACGGCCGCGCCCCCGGCGAGACACCGCGCCGCGGCCGAGCGACCCGACCACTTCCTCCCGCACATCCAGGGCCTGCGCGCCATCGCCGTGCTGCTCGTGGTGGTCTATCACTTCTGGCCCGGCCGCCTCACCGGCGGGTACATCGGCGTCGACGTCTTCTTCGTGATCTCGGGCTTCCTCATCACGCAGCAGCTCGCCCGCCAGCTCGAGCGCACCGATCGCATCGCCCTGCCGTCGTTCTACGCCAAGCGGGCCCGTCGCCTCCTTCCGGCCGCCGTCACGGTGCTCGTCTTCGCGAGCCTCGCGACGCTGTTCATCATGCCGCTGTCGAGTCTGACCGAGAACGTGCGCGAGATCCTCGCCTCGACGTTCTATGTGGAGAACTGGGTCCTAGCCCTCAACTCTGTGGATTACTTGGCGGCGGCCAACGAGGCGAGCCTCGTGCAGCACTACTGGTCGCTCTCGCTGGAGGAGCAGTTCTACCTGTTCTGGCCCGTGGTGATGCTGGCCGCCTCGGTGTTCGCGGTGAAGGTGCTGAAGCGCCGCAAGTGGGTCGGCCTGATGGCCGTGCTCGCGATCGTCGGGATCGGCAGCTTCGCGCTGTCCGTGTTCGTCACCGCGACCGACCCGGCGGCCGCCTACTTCGTCACCTACACCCGGGTGTGGGAGTTCGCGGTGGGCGGCGCCCTCGCCCTGCTGCCGAGGCTGCGGCCGACGCGGGCGTGGCAGTCGAACATCCTGGGCTGGGGCGGCATCGCCGTGGTGCTCGGCTGCGGCTACTTCTTCACGGCCGCGACGCCCTTCCCGGGCTACATGGCGGCGCTGCCCGTGCTCGGCACCGCGGCGATCATCGTGGCGCACCACCGGGAGAAGCCGTGGGACGCGGGCCGCGTGCTGAGCTGGCGCCCCGTCAGCTTCATCGGCGACATCTCGTACTCGCTCTACCTCTGGCACTGGCCGCTGATCGTGATCGCCCCGTACATCCCGGGCTGGGGCCTCAGCATCTACAACCGCATCGCGCTGTTCCTGTTCTGCTTCGTGCTGGCCTGGCTCACCAAGCGCTTCATCGAGGATCCGGCCCGCGGCTGGCGCTTCTTCACCACCCGGCGCCCGCGCACGACGCTGATCGGCGTGCTGGCCGCGATGGCCGTGTCGACGCTCTTCGTCACCGGCGCCTGGGCCGTGCAGCAGCCGAAGTACGACGCCGAGGCGACACAGCTCGCGCAGACCCTCGCGGATCCGCCGGAGTGCTTCGGCGCCGCCTCCGGCCCCACCGACGGTCTCGCGCCGATCGACCCGGCCTGCACGAACCCCGAGCTCGACGGCCTGATCATCCCGAGCCCCGGCTTCGGCAACGCCGACCGCCCCGAGCACCCCGACTGCCTCTCCACCCTCAACGACGCCACCGTGCGCGACTGCCAGTTCGGCAGCGACGATGCCGACGCGCCCCAGATCGCCCTGATCGGCGACAGCCATGCCTACGCCCTGATGGACCCGTTCATCCAGATGGCCGAGACCAACGGCTGGCACCTCACGACGTACCTGAAGGGCGGATGCCCGTGGACCACGACCCCGCTGGCCGCGCGTGACGCCTTCGCCGCCTCGTGCGACTCGTGGCGCTCATCGCTCACCTCGGCCCTGACGTCGCACGAGCCCTTCGACGCGGTGTTCACGGCCGCGCTGACCGACCGCAACGTGCCGGGCACCTCCGACGACGAGACCGTCGCGGCCGCCGGCTACGGCGAGGCCTGGACCACCGTGCTCGACGCCGGCACCCCGATCGTGACCGTCGTCGACAACCCGGCCTGGGACGACGACCCGAACAAGTGCCTGCGCACCGAGGACGCCTCGCTCTGCACCACCCCCCGGGAGGACGGTCTCGCGACCTTCGACCCGATCGCGATGGCCGCCTCGGCCGCCGTCGCCGAAGGCCGGGACGTCACGCTGCTCGACTTCAGCGACACCTACTGCACCGCCGACGAGTGCCCCGCCGTCGTGGGCGGCGCCAACGTCTACCGCGACGTCGACCACCTCACCCGCACCTTCGCGTTCACGCTCGAGCCGTTCCTCGGCCGCGCGATGGCCGACGCGATCGGGCGCTGAGGCCGGTCGGCATGCTGGGGGTCCTGACCGGGTTCGGCATCATCGGGTTCGTCATCGCGGTGGGCTACGGGGTGCAGCGGCTGGGCATCCTGCCCCCGGATGCCCGGCTCGTGCTCAACCGGATCGCCTTCTTCGTCGCGACCCCCGCCCTGCTGTTCACCGTGCTGTCGCGCTCGCATCCGGCCACCGTGTTCTCGGCGCCGCTGCTCGTGACGCTGATCAGCGTGGTCGTGTCGGCCTCGGTGTACCTGCTGGCCTCGCGGATCTGGTTCCGCCAGCCGGTCGCCGAGACCGCCGTGGGGATGGCCTCGTCGGGGTACGTCAACGCGAACAACATCGGGCTGCCGGTCGCCATCTACGTGCTCGGCAGCGCCCAGCTCGTGGCGCCGCTGCTGCTGCTGCAGCTGATCGTGCTGGCGCCCGTGACGCTGACGGTGCTCGACATCGCGACGCGCGGGAAAGCGTCGGTGGGGGCGATCCTGTCGCAGCCGGTGCGGAACCCGATGATCATCGCCTCGCTGATCGGACTGCTGCTCGCGCTGCTCGGGGTGGAGCTGCCCGCACCGGTGCTGGCGCCCTTCGAGCTGATCGGCGGGGCGGCGGTGCCGCTGGTGCTGATCGCCTTCGGCATGTCGCTCGTGGGGCAGAAACCGCTCGCGCCGGGCTCGGGTCGGGCGGCGATCATCGTCGCCAGCGCGGTGAAACTCGTGGTCATGCCGCTGACGGCATATCTCCTGGCGCAGTTCGCGTTCCACCTGCCGGCGCACCAGGTGTTCGAGGTCGTGGTGCTGGCGTCGCTGCCGACGGCGCAGAACATCTACAACTTCGCGGCGCGGTACCAGCGCGGGGTCACACTGGCGCGGGACACCGTGCTCGTCACGACGATCGGGTCGGTGCCGCTGCTCGTGGCGGTGGCGGCGCTGCTGGCCTGATCCGGCCTGAACCGGCCTGAACCGGCCTGATCCGCTAGTCGTCGAGTCGGTCGAGCCGCGTGCGGGCGCGGGCGGCGAGACGCTCGGCCGCTTCGGCGGAGCGCACGGAGGCGGCTCGCTCCTTGCGCAGGCGGGCGGCCGTGACGTTCGTGTCGGTGAGCTCGCCCTGCAGTTCGTCGAGGCGTTCGCGCAGTTCCTGCTGCTCGTCGGCCAGCTGTTCGTGCCGCGCGCGGTTCTCGCGGATGCGCAGGTCGAGCGTCGCCAGCTCGGCCTGGGCGTCCTCTGCGTCCTGGCGCGCCTCCTCCGCCTCGCGCTTGGCGACGGCCAGCGCTCGCTCGGCGCGTTCGTCGGAGGCGCGCTCGCGGGCTTCCTCGCGCGACTCCCCCGTGGCGTTCGGGGTCGTCGCCGTCTTCCCTGGTGCCTTCGTCCCCGCGGCGCGGGGACGGGAGCCGGGTGATGACGTGGCGACCGGCTCCACGGCGCCGGCCCCGGCCAGCGCCACCGCGCCGTCGAGGTCGACCGGGTCGACCCCGGTGCTCGAGAACGTCCGCACGAGCAGCCCGGTGCGCACCGCGGCCGCGGCGGCGCGGTCGACCACCGCCGCCTGCAGCGTCTGCTGCACCTCGACGGCTGCCGCGTGCGAGACCGGTACGCCGAGCTCGGCGCCGAGCGCGCGCGCCGCGGACGCGGCCGTCGCGAGCAGCTGCTGCCGTTCGCGGCCGAGCTGCCGCACGGCGTCGCGGTCGCCGGAGTCGGTGGCGTCGCGCATCCGCTCGCCCAGGTCGAGCAGGGGCTGCACGTCGCCGTGCCGGTGCCGCACCAGCGCGTTCACGGCCCAGGCCGCGACCGAGGGCTTCGCCAGAGAACGGATGCCCGCCGCCAACTCGCGCTCACCCGCCGCCTTGGCCTCGGCGGCTCGGGCGTTGCGCGCCGCGATGAACCCGGAGGGGGCCTCCCCGTAGAGCTGCCCCGCCGCCTGCTCGAGCGGATCCACCCGACCTCCCGCCGTCGAACCTGCCCCGAGCCTACGGGGAGCGCCCGGACGGGGCCACGATGGAGGCATGCCCACGCGACTGCTGCTGCTCGCCGACACCCATCTGCCCAAGCGGGCCAAGGTGCTGCCGGACGAGGTGTGGCGGGCGGTCGACTCCGCCGACGTCGTGTTCCACGCGGGGGACTGGGTCGACGAGGCGACGCTCGACGCGCTCTCGGAGCGGGCTGCGCGGCTCGTCGGGGTGTGGGGCAACAACGACGGCGCGGGGCTGAGGGCGCGGCTGCCCGAGATCGCGCGGGTGGAGCTCGAGGGGCTGCGGTTCGCGATGATCCACGAGACCGGGGCGCGCGAGCGGCGGGAGCTGCGGATGGAGCAGGCGTTCCCCGAGACCGACGTGCTGGTGTTCGGGCACAGCCACATCCCGTGGGACAGCACCGCACCCGGCGGGCTGCGCCTGCTCAACCCTGGGTCGCCGACCGACCGGCGCCGTCAGCCCGTCTGCACGATGATGACGGCGGTCGCCGACGACGGGGTGCTGCGCGACGTCTCACTCGTGCCACTGCCGCCACGGGCATGACGGCGCGGGCGGGCCGTGGTAGATACATTCCATGAGTGATGTCGACGCCAGCCCGGGCGACGGGCGCGACGAGAGCGAGAACGAGCGCCTCGACCGCAACTGGAACGAGATGCTGCAGGAGCTGCGGGTCATCCAGACGGGCACGCAGATCCTCACGGGCTTCCTGCTCGCGGCCGCCTTCCAGTCGCGCTTCGAGGACCTCGACGACTACCAGCGGGCGGTCTACCTGTGCCTCGTGGTCGCCTCGATCCTCACGACGGTCTTCGGGCTCGCCCCGGTGAGTCTGCACCGGGCCCTGTTCCGGATGCGCGCGAAGGATCGCATCGTGCACCTGACCGACCGCATCCTGCAGTTCACGATGATCGGGGTGGCGATCACGCTCGCGGGCACGGCGCTGCTGATCTTCGACTTCGTGCTCGGGCGCGTGGCGGGGATCGTCGTGGGGGCGGTGGTGCTCGTGATCGTGCTGGCGCTGTGGGTCGTGCTGCCGCGGGTCTCGCGTCGCAGCCTGCCTCTCGAATCGCCCTAGCCACTCTCCGACCCAGCCATACCCATCTCGGGCAAGCGCGTCAGCGCGCGGCAGCCGGGTGTGCTGCCGCGCGCTTCGCGCTTGCCCTCGGGATGCGGTGGTCGGCTAAGCGGCGGGTCGGTGGATGGTGCGTCGGCGGGTGGTCGGGATCGGCTTCTGTTCCGTGTCCACCCATCTCGGCGGAATCAGGTGGGGCACCCCGCCTTGCATGGTCAGTCTCCATGGTGATTTGTGCAGGTGGGAATGGTGGAAGTGGCAGAGAAGCACGCCGTTGTCGATGTCGGTTCTGCCGGGCGGATGATCGTCCGAGACCCACTCGTTCGCGTGATGTGTCTCGCAGAACGAGGGTGGCCGGTCGCAACTGGGCCACACGCACCCGCCGTCGCGGGCGGCGAGGGCCCGGTTTTGCGCTGCGGTGAAGAGCCGCTTGGCCTTGCCGTGGTAGAGGATCTCGCCCTTGTCGCCGAACAGTGTCGCCGCGACCGGTGACGAGCACCGCAACTGCGCCACGGTCGAGGCGGGAACGGGCTGGTCGATGCCATCGATCCACCCGACGCCCCGGCCCTTCTCGAGATCGTCGAGCGTCATGTGCACATTCACGGTGGTAGCGCCGTTGATGCGAGGCATGTCATCCGCGGCAGCGGCGCGGGCGATGAGTTCGGTCACCGTGTCGGCGTTCTTC
Source organism: Herbiconiux sp. VKM Ac-1786 (assembly GCF_015350805.1). Taxonomy (GTDB): domain Bacteria; phylum Actinomycetota; class Actinomycetes; order Actinomycetales; family Microbacteriaceae; genus Herbiconiux. The sequence continues at coordinate 1,501,218 of NZ_JADKSG010000001.1, forward strand.
TGCGCCTGAGTGCGGCCATCGGCAGTCACGTACTCGTCCCCATCGACGAACCGCGGCCTCGTCACTCGTGGGCTCTGCATCGCCCGGATGCTCGAGAACCACACTCCGCCCTGCTCGGGGGTGAGCGCGAACTTCCCCCGATACATCCCATCCGCCGATTGCGTGATCGTGAGTGATCGCTGCATCTGCAGCACTTCGTCGCGCGGTTCGGCGCCGTCGGGGTCGAGCACCTCGCGCAGGTGGATGGCGAGCTTGGCGGTCTCGTCGGCCGACAGCCGGCACGCGATGGTCTCGTCGACGAGGGTCTGCTCGGCCGTCGCCACGACATCGGCCGAGCAGCCGAGATCGGCCAGTTCGGTGCACCGCCCGACGATGCTCGCCGCGGCTTCGACGCCGAGCACGCCCTCATCCAACCCGCGGGCGACCACCGGGAACGGCGCCGGGCCCTCGCCCCCACCCAGCAGCACCGACCCGCGAAGCTTCCGCCCCAGCTCGAGCCGCGCCTTGCACGCCCGCGCCGACGCACCGGTGACCTTCGCAACGAGCGCGACCGGGGTGGTGAAGTTCTGCGACCGGCTCAACCCTTCGTCGCCGAGCTCGGTGCGCGACCGCACCCCGACCTCACCCGCACACCGCACCTGCTGCGCCGACACCGCCCGGCCGATGGCCTCGTAGGCGGCCATCGTTTCGAGCAGCTCATCGTCGCCCAGACCAGCCAGACCCGCGCCGGAACGGCCGCAGACCTCGGCGGCGATCTCCAGGAGGCGGGCGACTGAACTCATGCTGAGATTCTATCAGAAACAGCTGATGAATGCTCGTTTATCTACGTCAGGGTGAGACCCGAGATGATCTCGGCGACGACCGTCTCCGGCCCCGCCGAGACGACGACGGCGAGGCCCGCCTCGTCGGCGCCGAGCGGCTCGAGCGTCGCCAGCTGCGAGCCGAGCAGCGTCGCGGGCATGAAGTGATGCTGCCGGGCGCGCAGTCGGTCGCCGATCAGCTCGGCCGATCCGACGAGCTGCACGAACACTGCCCCCGGATCGGCCTCGCGCAGCACGTCGCGGTAGACGCGGCGCAGGGCCGAGCACGCGACGACGACGCCGGCGGGCTCGCCGGAGGTGCCTGCGGTGCCGGCCGCATCCGCCTGCTCGACACCCGAGGCGGCGGCCGCCCCGACCGCGCGCAGCCACGGCCAGCGGTCGTCGTCGGTCAGCGGGATGCCCGCCGCCATCTTCTCGACGTTCGCCTCCGGGTGCAGGTCGTCGGCGTCGACGAAGGCCCAGCCGAGCCGGTCGGCGAGCAGAACGCCGATCGTCGACTTGCCCGATCCCGAGACCCCGGTGGTGAACACGACCCGATTGCGCATGCGTCAAGTCCACCATGCCCGCGCGGCGTCGACTACGTCAGCTGCTCGCGCAGGAAGCGCACCACGCGCTCCCGGGCCACGAGCGCCGGGTGCCCGGACACGTCGCGCACCTCGCTCGTCAGCACCGAGTGGGCCGTCTTCGAGAAGCCGCCGGCGTTGCCGGGCGAGGAGTCGAGCTCGATCACCTCGAAGCGGTCGCCGAGTGCCGCGGCGAGGGTGTCGAAGCGGGCGCGAGGAGCGTTGCGGTCCTCGGAGAAGCGCAGGCCGATCGCGCAGAACGGGGTCTCGCGCGAGCGCTCGGCCACGCGGGCCAGCTCGTTTCGCGACATCGAGGGGTCGGCCTGCCGCGCCCGCCCGAGCGGGAACGGCGCAGCCGGCTGGCTGACCACCGAGGCGAGCACGCTGTCGTCGACCGCCGTGGCAAGGGCGAAGCCGCCGGTGAAGCACATGCCGATCACGCCGACTCCGGATGCGGGGGTGCGGCCGGCGAGGTCCGCCGCGACCGCGCGCAGCCAGGCCGTGATCGGGCGTTTCGCGTCGACCGCGAAGGCCCGGAGCTCTGCGCTGACGCACAGCCGCGCCACGGTGCCGAGCACGTAGCCGGGCGAGGATGCCCGTTCCGGCACCCCGAACGGAGACGGCACCACCACGGTGAAACCCTCGTCGACGAGGTGCTGGGCGAGTCCGAGCACTTCGGGCGTCATGCCGGGGAGCTCCAGGATGAGCACGACGCCCGGGCCCGCGCCCTTCTCGTAGCAGTCGTGGGTGATTCCGACCGCGCTGAAGGGGCTGCGCGCCCAGCCGGCGAGGGTGGCGGTGGGGGCGGAAGAGGCCATGGGCCCAGTCTGCACCCGGGCGCTCGGTGCTCGTGCCGCCGCTCAGGCCAGGCGGCGCACGATGTGCTCCCACGAGTCCGCGATCCGCGGGAGCATGAGCGTCAGGTCCTCGTCGGGCAGCCAGACCACCGCGTCGAGGATCGCGAGCAGGTCGAACGACAGCGCCGGCAGGTCGCCCTCGACCGCGGCCTGCGTGAGCAGCCCGCGGATGTGCGTCGCCGCCAGGCGGCGGGCCGGCACGGCGTAGCGCTCGGCCGCCGGGCGCTCGGCGGCGCGCAGCAGCGGCACCTGGCCCGCGGCGGTGGCGAGCCGTTCCCGCCCGAACGCCACGAGGCGCTCGATCGGCGGTGCGCCGGGGCCGAGGGGCGGCGGTCCGCTCAGGAAGCCCGCCTGGAAGGTGCGCTCCGACTCGTCGACCAGTGCCTGGAACAGTCCGGCCCGGGAGCCGAAGCGGCGGAAGATCGTGCCCTTGCCGACGCCGCAGGCCGCGGCGAGACCGTCCATCGTGAGCGAGCCGACGCCCTCGGCGTCGATCAGGCGCCGGGCCGTCGAGAGCAGCAGCTCGCGGTTGCGCGCCGCGTCCGACCGCTCGGGGGCGAGGGGCCCGATCGTGGGGGTCAGCGCGCCGGGTGGGGCGCCGATCGGATCCATGCCCGGACTGTAGCACGGGGCATCCGGGAATAAACGGACCAGAGTCCGGTTGTACCCCGTGACCGCGGGCATCAGCCTGCCCTATCCACTCCAGGAGACATCATGACCCAGAAGTCCGTCCTCGTCCTCGTCGGCAGCCTTCGTGCCGCCTCCACCAACCGTCAGCTGGCCGAGGCCGCCGTCGATCTCGCCCCCGAGGGCATCGAGCTCGCCATCTCCGACCAGCACCGCGAGCTGCCCCTCTACAACGAGGACATCGACGTCGAGGGCACCCTGCCCGCCTCCGTCGTCGCCTTCCGCGAGGCCGTGGCCGCCGCCGACGCCGTGCTCGTCGTCACCCCCGAGCACAACGGCACCATGCCCGCCAACCTCAAGAACGCCATCGACTGGTCGTCGCGCCCCTTCGGCACCGGCGCCATCGTCGGCAAGCCCGTCGCCGTGATCGGCACCGCGTTCGGCCAGTACGGCGGCGTCTGGGCCCAGGACGAGGCCCGCAAGGCCCTCGGCATCGCGGGCGCGAAGGTCATCGAGCCCACCCTCTCGGTGCCCAACTCGGTCGTGCGCTTCGCCGAGACCCACCCGAAGGACGACGCCGAGATCGTCGCCCAGCTCGAGGAGTTCATCAACGCCTTCGCCGCCTCGCTCGACGCCGTCGAGGCCGAGCAGCAGGCCGCGTAGAGCCGGCACCGATAACACGAAGGGCCCCCACCGCGAGGTAGGGGCCCTTCGTCGTTCCAGCGGTGCGGCTACTCGCCGACCGGCTGCTCGCCGGCCTGCTGCTTAGCCACGGCCTCGGCGTAGTCCTTCTTCACGGCCTCCATGTCGAGCGCGCGCACCTGGGCGATCACGTCGTCGAGCACCTGGCCGGGCAGGGCTCCGGGCTGCGCGAAGATCGGGATGCCGTCGCGGTAGCCGACCAGCGTCGGGATCGAGGTGATGCCGTAGCTCGCGGCCAGCTGCTGCTGGTCTTCCGTGTCGACCTTCGCGAAGGTGATGTCGCTGTTCGCCTCGGACGCCTTCTCGAAGACGGGCGCGAACTGCTTGCACGGGCCGCACCAGTCGGCCCAGAAGTCGATCAGGACGATGCCGTCGGCGACCGTCTCGTCGTGGTTGTCAATGGTCAGAGTCTTCGTGGACATGCTCCATTCAACACCCGGCGTGCCTTAAAGCTTCCGGATGCGCGAGCCGCCCCCCGAGCATCCGGAACCCCCACCCGGCCTCAGCTGACATGCACCTCGGGCCGATGGCGCCGGTCGTGCTCGGCCCGGCGCAGCACCTCACGGGTCACCGGAGCGACCTCGCCCGTGCCCGTGACGAGGTACTTGAACATGTTGGAGATGGGGCTGCCCTCGGTCCACTCGAAGTAGATGCCGGGCACGACGCCCGTCAGGTCGCGGATCTCGAGCAGCACCGTGGCGATCGTGTTCGGGATGTTGCCGCTGGTCACACGCAGCACCCGGTAGCCGTGCACGGCCTCGCCGCGCACCAGCAGGTCCTCCTCGAAGTCGGAGGAGTCGGAGGGGTAGACCTCGAGGAAGATCACGGGCGAGCGCATCGGGATGCCGCTGTCGCGCCGCTCCTCGCTGATCTTCTGGCGGTACTCCTCGGCCGAGCCGTCGTCGGGCTCGTTCGCGATGATGCGGATGGAGTCGTACTCGTCGGCGTCGCTCAGCACGAAGTCGAGCGCCATGGCGTCGAGGGTCACCGAGGTGGCCCGCAGCTGGAACGAGCGATGCACGCGCGACACGATCGAGACCACGATGATGCCGAGGATGAACAGCCCCGCGATGCGCACACCGTCGGGCCGTTCGATGATGTTCGCGACGGTCGTGTAGAGGAAGACGACCGCGATGGCGCCGAAGCCGATGGCCGCCGCCCGCTGCTTCTTGCGCGCGGCCGAGAGCGTGACGGCCACCGAGGCCGAGGTGATCAGCACCAGCACGCCCGTGGCGTAGGCGCCGGCCTGGGCGTCGACGTCGGCCTGGAAGACGAGGGTGATGACCACGGCGATCGCCGCGAACACGAGCACCAGGGGGCGAACGGCCGCGGCCCAGTGCGGGGCCATGCCGTAGCGCGGCAGGTAGCGCGGCACCAGGTTCAGCAGCCCGGCCAGGGCCGAGGCGCCGGCGAACCAGAGGATCGCGATCGTGGCGATGTCGTACGCCGTGCCGAAGCCGTCGCCGAGGAACTGGTGCGCCAGGTACGCCAGCGCCCGCCCGTTGGCCGGCCCGCCCGACTCGAAGTCCTTCTGCGGGATCAGCAGGGTCGTCACGATCGACGAGGTGATGAGGAACGCCGACATGGTGATGGCCGCCGTCGTGAGCAGCCGCTTCGCCCCGCGGATGCGCGCCACGGGCTTCTGGGGCGTGTCACCCGGGGCGCCGTCGATCTGCGGCATCACGGCCACACCGGTCTCGAAGCCCGAGAGCCCGAGCGCGAGCTTCGGGAAGGCGATCAGCGCGATGCCCACCATGACGAGCGGGTTGCCGTGCTGGGCGGTCAGCGCCGTCCACCAGTTGCCGATCACGACCGTGTTCTCGGCGACGTGCACGAGCGAGACGACGATCACCACGGCGTTCAGCAGCAGGAAGACCGCGACCAGCACGACGGCGATGTTGATGGCCTCCTTGAAGCCGCGGAGGAACACCACGGCCAGGGCGAGCACCAGCACGAGCGTGAGCAGCACCTCGTTGCCCTCGAACCACGAGGGGGCGAACGGATTCTCGATGGCGTGCGCCGAGGCGTCGGCCGCCGAGAGGGTGATGGTGATCATGAAGTCGGTGGCGGCGAAGCCGAGCAGCACCAGAACCACGAGCTTGCCGCCCCACCAGGGCAGCAGCCGCTCGAGCATGGCGATCGAACCCTCGCCCTTGAAGCTCTCGCGGGCCACCCGCCGGTAGACCGGCAGGGCGCCGAGCAGGGTGACCAGCACCAGCACGATCGTCGCGATCGGGCTGAGCAGCCCGGCGGCGAGCGCGGCGATCGCGGGCTGGTAGCCGAGGGTCGAGAAGTAGTCGACGCCGGTCAGGCACATCACGCGCCACCACGAGTGGGTCTTCTCGGGCTTGGACGCCCCGGGCCCCGGATGCCGGCCCGCGGTGTCCTGCAGCCCGTCGGTCAGCCACCGCCGCAGGCGGCTCGGGGGCGGTGGCGCATCGGGCCACGGCTGCCCGGGCACCAGCGGCGAACCGGCGCCGACCGTGGGTGAACTCATGCGCTCACTCTATGTCTCCGGATCGGCCGGGGATCGCGGCTCTCAGCCGAAGATCATGGGGCGGTCGTCGTCGTCGATCGCGAGCTCCGACGAGAGGTCGAGATCGAGGTCGACCACGACCGGCACGTGGTCGGAGGGGGCATCGCCCTTCCGCTCGTTGCGGTCGATCCGCGCATCCGTCACCAGGTCGGCGAAGGGCTGCGAGCCCATCACGAAGTCGATGCGCATGCCCTCGTTGCGCGGGAAGCGCAGCTGCTTGTAGTCCCAGTAGGTGTAGCCGGTGGGCACGAGGGGGCGCACGACGTCGGCCAGGCCGATGCGCTCGAACTCGGCGAAGGCCGCGCGCTCGGGGGCCGAGACGTGGGTCGACTCGGCGAAGACGCCGATGTCCCAGACGTCGCTGTCGAGCGGCGCGATGTTCCAGTCACCCATCAGGGCGAGCGGCTGCGTCGGGTGCGCCGACATCCAGGAGGCCGTCTGCGTGGCCAGCTCGCGGAGCCAGGTCAGCTTGTACTCGTAGTGCGGGTCGCCGAGGGCGCGGCCGTTGGGCACGTAGAGACTCCACAGGCGCACGCCGTCGACCGTCACCCCGAGGGCGCGGGCCTCCAGCGGCAGCGAGCCGTCGTCGAGGGCCTTGCCGAAGCCGGGCATGCCCGTGAAGGTGTTCGCCACGTCCTCCATCGGCAGCCGGCTCGCGAAGGCGACGCCGTTCCACTGGTTCAGGCCGTGCAGCACCACGTCGTAGCCCGCCTCCTGGAAGGCCTCGAACGGGAACTGCGACTCCTTGCACTTGATCTCCTGCATGGCGAGCACGTCGACGTCCTCCCGCACCAGCCAGTCGACGACACGGCCCACTCGGGCTCGGATCGAGTTCACGTTCCAGGTCGCAACACGCATGCCTCCACGCTACCGCCCGGCGATGCCGAGCCCGGCGGCGCGTAGGCTGACGGCATGGCGGGCCGGGACGACGACGAGACCCTGCGTGCCCGTCTCGAGCAGCGCTTCGAGCTGCCCCTCGAGCGCGTGACGAACGTCACCCAGCAGACCCTCGCCCTCTTCCCCACCCGCGTCTGGCGCCGCTTCCTCGCGGGCAACGGCTTCCTGCTCTCCTCTGGCATGAGCTACCAGGCCCTGTTCGCGGTGTTCGCCGCGGTCTACCTCGTCTTCGCGGGGGCGGGCATCTGGCTGGTGCAGTCACCCGAGACGATGGATGCGCTGGTCGTCCTGATCAACACCTACGTGCCCCGGCTGATCGGCGAGAAGGGCATCATCTCGCCCGCCGACCTCTCGATGATCGCCACGTCGAGCACCTCGCTCCTCACCATCACCGGCGTCGTCGCCCTCCCCGTGCTGATCTGGACCGCCATCGGCTGGATCACCTACTCCCGCATCGCCGTGCGCACCATCTTCGGCATGCCCCGCGACTCCCGCTCCTACCTCCTGCTGAAGGCGCGCGACCTCGTGGTCTCGCTCGTGATCGGGCTGGTGCTGTTCGCGGCGGCGTTCCTCAGCGTGGCGAGCACCTCGGCGGTGGACTGGTTCACCTCCTTCCTCGGCGGCGGCTTCCGCGACTGGTCGCGCCCGCTGGTCACCGCGGTCAGCCTGCTGGTCGTCTACCTCATCGACGCGGCGGCCCTCGGCGTGCTGTTCCGCTTCCTGGCCGACGCCCGACTGACACTGCGACGGATGCTCGGCGGCACCCTCCTCGGCGGGGCCGCCCTGCTCGGCCTGCAGCTGCTCGGCAGCACCCTGCTCGGCGGGGCGAGCCGCAACCCGCTGCTGTCGACCTTCGTGGTCTTCATCGCCCTGCTGCTCTGGTTCCGGCTGACCAGCGTCGTCACCCTCGTGGCCGCCGCCTGGATCGCGGTCGCCACCGAGGACCACGGCGGCAGCCTCTACGAGCCGAGCGCCGCGGAGAAGGCGGCGCTCGAGCACGAGGCGCTGCTGATCGCGGCCGAGGTGCGGCTGCGTGACGCGCAGCGCGAGCTCGACGCGGCGGGCTGGTGGCGCCGGGCGGCCGCGCGCTGGCGGCGGGACGCCGCGCTCGAGGAGCTGCGCTCGCTCGAGTCGGCGCGCCCGACGGCCGCGCTGCCGGCCTCCCGGGCGTCGGGGGCGGAGGATTAGCGCATGACCTCTCCCACTCCCGTCGCCGTCACGGGCGCGACCGGCGCCGTCGGCGGCCGCGTCGCGCAGCAGCTGCACGCGGCCGGCATCCCGCTGCGCCTCGTGGTGCGCGACGCATCCCGGGCACCGGACTTCGCGGGCGTGGCCCCGGTGGAGGTCGCCGAGGCGTCCTACGGCGACACGGGCGCGGTGCGGCGTGCGCTCGAGGGGGTCGAGCTGGTCTTCATGGTCTCGGCGGCGGAGAGTGCGGACCGGGTCGCGGAGCACGCCGCGTTCATCGAGGCGGCACGGGCATCCGGAGTTCGTCATCTCGTCTACACCTCGTTCTTCGGGGCGGCGCCCGACGCGGTCTTCACACTGGGGCGAGACCACTTCGCGACGGAGGAGCTGCTGCGCGCATCGGGCCTGGGCTTCACCGCGCTGCGGGACAACTTCTACGCCGACTTCCTGCCGCTGCTGGCGGGGGAGGACGGCGTCATCCGCGGGCCGGCGCGGGACGGGCGGGTCGCCGCAGTGGCGCGGGCCGACGTGGCCGACTCGGCGGTGGCGGTGCTGCGCGAGCTGCACGCGGGCGGGGCGGGCGCGACCTCGCCGCACGCGGGGGCGGTCTACGAGCTGACGGGGCCCGAGGCGCTGACGCTCGCAGAGGTCGCCGGCCTGGTCTCGGAGCTCGGCGGCCGCGGGCCCGTCGTCTTCCACGACGAGACGATCGACGAGGCCTACGCCTCCCGCGCCTCCTACGGGGCGCCGCCGTGGCAGCTCGACGCCTGGGTCAGCACCTACACGGCGATCGCGACCGGAGAGCTCGCGCGCACCACCGCCGACGTCGAACGCCTCACCGGGCACCCGCCGCTGTCCCTCCGCACCTTGCTCGAGGCCGCCCGCGCACCCCAGCCGGCCGCCGACCCCGTCTAGCGGTCGGCACCTACCCCGCGTGCGCGAAGCCTCGGCGGCACGCGCACGGGCCGGCCGACGGGCGCGTGGCCGGCGGCCCGGTCGGTAGGCTGGGCGGGTGACCGACGCGCGCAGCAGACTCATCGAGTACATCAAGGCCGATGCCGTGTTCCACGGCGACTTCACCCTCACCAGCGGCAAGAAGGCGAGCTACTACGTCGACCTGCGCAAGGTGTCGCTCGACCACCGGGTCGCGCCGCTGATCGGGCAGGTCATGCTCGACCTGATCGCGCCGATCCACGACGTGGCCGCGGTCGGCGGGCTCACCATGGGCGCCGACCCGATCGCCTCGGCCGTGCTGCACCAGGGCGCCGCCCGCGGGCTCGAGTACGACGCCTTCGTGGTGCGCAAGGAGCCGAAGGACCACGGCCGCGGCCGCCAGGTCGAGGGACCCGACGTCGCCGGCAAGCGCGTGATCGTGCTCGAGGACACCTCCACCACCGGCGGATCTCCCCTCGCCGCCATCGCCGCCCTCGAGAAGGCCGGCGCGATCATCGCGGGTGTCGCCGTGGTCGTCGACCGCAACACCGGTGCCGGTGAGCGCATCGAGGAGGCCGGCTACCCCTACCACTACGCGATCGGCCTGAGCGACCTCGGGCTGGAGTAGCCGATGGCGCCGACGAGCCGCCGCCGCACCCGCCTGATGGTGGGGGGCGGGGTGCTGCTCGCGGCGGTGCTGGTCGTGGGGCTGTTCGTGCTCGGGCTGCGGGTCGGGCAGGGTGGGCCGGGCGGCGGGGCGGGCGACGGGGGCGCAGACACGACGAGCGGCGCCGGCGTGGGAGCGGGCGAAGCCGCGACGGCCGTGCCGAGCGAGACGGCGGTCGCGAGCGAGACGGCTGCGCCGGGTGCGAGCGGTGCGCCGGATGCTCAGCCCGACCCGGGCGTCGGTGCGCTGCCGCCCGCGCCCACCGCTCCGGCGGCGGCCGGCGAGCATCCGTTCACCGAGCTGTTCGGCGGCGAGTGCCTCGGCGCCTTCGCCTCGCCCTGGGCCGAGACGTTCACCGTGGTCGACTGCGCCGCCGAGCATCCGGCGCAGCTCACTCAGCGGGGGCTCTTCCCCGAGGCCGCCGGAACGGCGTACCCCGGTGAGGCGGCCCTGGCGTCGCGCCTGAACCTGCTCTGCACCGCCCCGACCGCGCTGAACACGGCAGCCGTGCCCGACGTGGCCGACCTGCGCTGGCAGGCATCCTTCCCCGCGACGGCGGAGGCCTGGGACGCCGGCGACCGCGTCTTCCAGTGCTTCTTCAGCACGGCCTCGGGCGCGCCGCTGACCGGCTCGCTGGTGCCCTGATCGGCTCCACCCCCGCAGAACCCACCCGCTGAGGATTGCTCGCCGCGGGTAGGCTGGGCGCATGCGCACGCTCGCCCGGTTCCGGATGCTCGCCGCCCTCCTGCTCGTCGCCGCCCCCGCCCTGGCGGCCACCGAGGCGGCCGCCGCCGCCCCCGCTTTTGCCGCCGAGGCGCCCGCGCTCGCAGCGGCCCCCGTCGCCGTGCCGGCCGCGCCCGCCGCCGAGGCACTCGCCGCCGTGCCCCGCGACGTCAACGACTTCAGCTTCGACTCGTTCGACGCCCGCTACGACCTCGGCATCGATGACGACGGCCACTCGACGCTGCGCACCACCGAGACCTTCGTGGCGCGGTTCCCCGAGAGCGATCAGAACCGCGGCATCCAGCGGGCGATCCCCCGGGTCTACCAGGGGCATCCGACCGATCTCGAGCTGGTCTCGGTGACCGATGGCGACGGAACCCCGCGCGACTACGAGACCGAGACCGACGACGAGAACCTCGTCGTCACGATCGCGGCCGACGACTACGTGCACGGCGAGCAGACGTACGTGCTCACCTACACCCAGCGCGACGTCACGGCCTACTTCGCGAACACCGACGACGACGAGTTCTACTGGGACACCAACGGCACCCTCTGGAAGCAGCCCTTCACCGAGCACCGCACCACGACCGTCGTCGCCCCCGAGCTCGTCGACGCGCTGACCGGTGACACCGGCTGCTTCGTGGGCGAGGAGGGCTCGACCGCCCAATGCGAGATCGTCGAGGCGCAGGGTGACCCGACCGCCGAGTTCGGCACCGACACGGGCAGCGGCGCCGGCAGCGGCAGCGCGAACGACGGCACCGTCGAGATCGACGAGGCCATCGCCGACGGCGCGGCCGTCTTCACCACCGACAACCAGAACCTGGCCGCCGGCGAGAACGTCACGATCGGCATCGCCTTCGCCCCCGGCACCTTCACCGAGCGCGAGACCGGCTACCTCTCGGCGCCGTCGGGCTGGATCCAGCTCGTCGCGGTGGTGCTCGCGATCGCCACGGCGATCGCCGCCCTGGTCCACCGGCTCACGCGTCTCCGCGACGCGAAGGGCCGGCCGGTGATCGTGCCGGAGTACACGCCGCCGCGCGGCGAGGACCTGCTGATCGCCTCCGTGGTCACCAAGCGCACCAACCGGGCCGCGGCCGCGTCGTTCGTCGACTACGCCGTGCGCCGGGTGCTGCAGATCGTCGAGCAGACCGAGCCCGGCCTGTTCGGCCCCTCCACCCAGTACTGGCTGCAGCTGAAGTCGGCCGACACGCTGAACCCGAACGAACGCGAACTGGCGGCGGCCCTGTTCGGTCCGGGTCTCGCTCCCGGCAGCTGGCGCGAGCTGAAGAAGAAGGACGCGCAGCTCGCCAAGGAGATCTACGCCCTGCTGCAGAAGACCCGCAAGCGGGCCCGCACCGAGGGCTACCTCGGTCGCAGCGTCACCGGCATCGGTTCACTGCTGCTGATCGCGGCCATCGTGCTCGCGGCCGTGGGATTCGTGACCGGCATCGTCACGGGCGAGGCGGGGCTCGGCGGTGGCCTTCCGGTCCTCATGGTCGTGCTGCTGTTCGTGCTGATGGTGTTCACCGGCATCGTCGCGTTCCGCACGCCGCTCACGCAGAAGGGCGCCGAGCTGCGCGACTACATCGCCGGCATCGAGATGTACGTGAAGTGGGCCGAGGAGGAGCGCTTCCGGGTGCTGCAGAGCCCCGAGGGGGCACTCCGCACGGGCGTCGACGCACCCGACTGGGGCCAGGTGGTGAAGCTCTACGAGAAGCTGCTGCCCTACGCGGTGCTGCTGAACCTCGAGACCGAGTGGGCGAAGGTGCTCGGCACCTACTACGAGAGCCTCGGCAGCCAGCCCGACTGGTACGGCGGCAGCGGCGCCTTTAACGCGGCACTGTTCGCGTCGAGCATGTCGTCGCTCAGCTCCACGTCGGCCTCGGCCTACTCGGGCAGCTCGTCGAGCAGCTCGAGCGGATTCTCGGGCGGCGGCGGTTCGTCGGGTGGCGGCGGAGGAGGAGGTGGGGGCGGAGGAGTCTGACCCGACTCAGCTCCCCCGCCCCGGTCGAAAGGGGCGCGGGCTCGGCCCGCGCCTGACGGCCTAGTAGCCGTAGCCGGCGCCGGCGGCCGCACCGATCACGGCGAGGCCGGCGACCGCGACCCAGAAGAACGCCACGATGAGCCAGCCGGCCAGCGTCACGTAGCCCAGGATGAGGCCGGCGAGCGTGAGCCCGCGCCCGTCCTCGCCGGTGCGCTTGATCTGGTTCAGCGCGATGTGGCCGGTGATCACGGGCACGAGGCCGAAGCCGAGCACGCCGAGCACGAGGGTGATGATGCCCAGCACGTTGGTGCGGGGCTGGGCGGGCAGAACGGATGCCGGCTGCGCCGCGACGGGCTGGCCGGGGAAGGCGGGCGCGCCGCTCCCGGTGGCCGGCCCGGCGCCGGCGTAGCCGCCGGTGCCCGAGGTGCCGGGGCCCGAGGTAGGCGCACCGGCGCCGCCGGTGGTCTCCGCCTCGTCGAGGGGGATGACCGCGGTGGTCTGGGTGGAGGTGGTCTGGTCGGGGGTGGGGGTCGAAGTCGTCATGCTTCGACGCTACGCAGGGCCGGGCATCCGCTCATCGGACCACGGGCTCATCGCGGTGGTACCCGGGTCTGAGATCGACGGTGCCGCGTATCGCACCCGGGCACCACCACCCGGCCGGACGCCGCCGGCCTCAGTTGTCGTTCGGGTTCGCGCAGGTCTGCTGCGCGGCCGTCTGACCCTTCAGCCCCTCGATGACCTCGGGCGCCGCCTCGGTGGCCGGTGTGGCGGGCGCGGCGGTCGCGTCGGGAGCCGGAGTGGCGTCGGGCGCCGGCTCGACGGGAGCCGCCGGGTCCTCCACCACGGTCGAGCCCGTCGTGGTCGCGTCGGCCCCGAGCGTGAACGGCTGGTCGGCGACGATCTTCGCGAACATGGCGTCGGCCAGGTACTGGGCCGGCACCACCTTGTTCACGTCGTCCGGGTCCTCCTCGGAGGGGTACTGCACGAACACGATGTTGTTGAGGTCGACGTCCTTCAGGGTGAGCGCCAGCGACACCATGGCGTCGGGGCTCGCGAGCGACTGCGACGGCTTGATGTTCGACGCGGCCGCCCGGGCGAGGCCGTAGAGCTTGCCGAGGTCGCTCAGCGTGTCGGCGCTCTTCATGGTGCGCATGAGCGACGAGAGGTACTGCTGCTGCGAGCCGATGCGGGAGAGGTCGCTGCCGTCGCCGACGCCGTGCCGGTTGCGCAGGAACGCGAGCGCCATCTGGCCCTCGATCACGCTGGTGCCGGCGGGCAGGTCGAGGCCGGAGTCCGAGTCGAAGATGGGGGCCGTCAGGCAGACCGGCACGCCGCCGACGGCGTTGGTCATCTCGATCACGCCGTCGAAGGAGGTGGCGGCCGCGTACTGGATCGAGAGCCCGGTGAGGTTCGAGACCGTGTTCGCGACGCAGGCGATGCCGCCGCGCGCGTAGGCGTCGTTCAGCGGCTGGGCGCTCATGGCGTCGAAGGTCTCGCCCGTCTCCGGGTCCTGGCAGTCGGGGTGCGAGATCACCAGGTCGCGCGGGAAGCTGACGACCACGGCGTTCTTGTGGTCGGCCGAGACGTGCAGCAGGATGTTGACGTCGTTCAGCGTGGCGTCGCGCTCGCCGAAGCTGTCGCCCTGGTTCGGGTCGTTGTCGGTGCCGATGACGAGCATGTTGAAGCCGCCCTCGAACGCCGAGAGCAGGGGCGGCGGGGCCGGGGCCGCCTCGCCGTTGCTGATGTCGACGGCGTTCGCGGTGAACTGCGTGGTGACGCTGCTGACCGCGTAGGCGGTGATGGTGCCGACGCTCACGAGGGCGACGGCGGCGACCACCGCCAGGCCCTTCAGGGCCGTCGCGACAGGGGAGGAGCTGCGCAGCCGGCCGTGCCGCACGGGGCCTGAACTCGGGCGCCGGGGGCGTCGGTCGGTCTCGTTCACGCAGCTGTCCTTCGGTGTGGTGCGGGGGTCAGCGGTCGATCATATCCGAGCCTCCTATCACGTCATCGGGGATTCTCCCAGCCTCCCCGAGCCGTGTCGGGCGGCAGGATTCACCCGGTGACCCTCTTGCGGGGGTCACTAAACCGGTATAGTTTTGACCTAAACCGGTTCAACCGCGCTCGACGTGGAACCGGTCGAGGCGACCACGAGGAGGTGGACGATGAAGCGCAAGGCCACGATCACCGACGTCGCCCGGGCGGCGGGCGTCAGCAAGGGCCTCGTCTCGTTCGCCCTGAACGACCGCCCCGGCGTCTCGCCCGACACCCGCGACCGCATCCTCGACGTCGCCCGCGAGCTCGACTACCGGCCGAGCCTCAGCGCCCGGTCGCTCTCGACCCGAACCTCCTACGCGCTCGGGCTCGTCATCGCCCGCGACCCCGAGATCCTCGGGGCCGACCCCTTCTTCCCCTCCTTCATCGCGGGCGTCGAGCGCGTGCTCTCGACCGAGGGCCGCGCCCTGGTGCTGAGCGTGGTCGGTGACGACGCGCACGAGGAGACCGTGTACCGCACGTTCACCTCCGACTCCCGCGTCGACGGCATGTTCCTCACCGACCTGCGGCATGACGATCCCCGCATCCCGCTGCTGCAGTCGCTCGGCATGCCGGCCGTGACGCTGGGTGATCCGGATGCGCGGGCGGACGCCCCGGCGTCGGCCGACGGGTCGGGGCGCCCCGCGCATCCGTTCCCCTCCGTCGTGCTCGACGACACCCCGGGCGTGGTCGAGCTCGCCCGCCACCTCGCGGAGCTCGGCCACCGCCGCATCGCCCACGTCATCGGCCCGCGCCGCATGATGCACGCGACCCGCCGCGACGCCGCCTTCGCCGGCACGCTCGCCCAGGCCGGCTGCCCGGCTCCGATCGTCGTCGAGACCGATTTCACCGCGGCCGAGGGCGCCGCCGCCACCGAGCGGCTGCTCGACCTCGCCGACCCGCCGACCGCGATCGTGTTCGGCAATGACCCGATGGCCATCGCCGGCATCGGCATCGCCCACGAGCGCGGGCTGCGGGTGCCGCGCGACCTCTCGGTCGCCGGCTTCGACGACTCCGAGCTCGCCCGCTACGTCTTCCCCTCCGTCACCTCGGTGCGCTCCGACCCGCTCGTCTGGGGCGAGCAGGCGGCGCGCACGCTGCTGCAGCTCGTCGCCACCGGCTCGGCCGACGACGTCGCCCTGCCGCCGGCGCGGCTCGTCGTGCGCGCCTCCACCGGCCCTGTGCCAACGTCCACTGGCCCCGTGCCGACCCCCTCCGGCCCCGTGCCGTCCCCCTCCGGCCGCCCCGGCGGCGCCCACTGAACCGCCCTCCGGGGCCCACCGAATCGCGGCGACGACGCCGCCACCGAAAGGAGCACATCGTGAAGAACCCCTCAGTGCCGAGGAGGCTCACCCCTCGCCGCACCATCGCCCTCGCCGCCACCGTGGCGGCCGGCCTCGCCCTCACCGCCTGCTCGGGCGGCGGAGGCGGCGCGGCCTCCGACGACCTGACCGCGACCGGCCCGATCACCATCTGGTACTCCAACAACGAGGCCGAGGTCGGCTGGGGCAAGCAGATGGTCGAGGCCTGGAACGCCGAGCATCCCGACGAGGAGGTCACCGCTCAGGAGATCCCCGCCGGAAAGTCGAGCGAAGAGGTCATCGGCGCCGCGATTACCGCCGGCAACGCCCCCTGCCTGGTGCTCAACACCGCGCCGAGCGCGGTCGGCCAGTTCGAGAAGCAGGGCGGGCTGGTGAACCTCTCCGACTTCCCCGACGGCGCCTCCTACATCGAGGAGCGCTCCGGCGACCTCGCGAAGCAGTACCAGAACGCCGACGGCGACTACTTCCAGTTCCCCTGGAAGTCGAACCCCGTGGTCATCTTCTACAACAAGGACCTGTTCGCGAAGGCCGGCATCGACGCCGAGAACCCGCCGCTGTCGACCTACGACGACTTCCTGGCGACCTCGAAGAAGCTGGTGGATGCGGGGGTCGCCCCGTACGCGATCCAGCCGGCTCCCACGAGCGAGTTCTTCCAGATGCAGTTCGACTTCTACCCGCTCTACGCGGCGGCGACCGGCGGCACCCAGCTCGTCGAGGACGGCAAGGCCACCTTCGCCGACGACGCGGGCTACGAGGTGGCCCAGTTCTGGCGCGACCTCTACGACCAGGGCCTCTCGGGCCAGGAGCAGTACCAGGGCGACTCCTTCGCCGACGCGCAGGCCGCGATGGCCATCGTCGGACCGTGGGCGATCTCGGTCTACGAGGGCGTGAACTTCGGTTCCGTTCCGGTGCCGACCCCCGAGGGCACCCCGGCGGATGAGACCTGGACCTTCAGCGACGCGAAGAACATCGGCCTGTTCTCGGCCTGCGAGAACAAGGGCACCGCCTGGGAGGTGCTGAAGTTCGCGACCAGCCAGGAGCAGGACGGCCAGTTCCTCGAGGCCACCGGCCAGATGCCGCTCCGCCAGGACCTGCCGACCGTCTACGCCGACTACTTCGCCGCCAACCCGGCCTACGTGGCCTTCGGCGACCAGGCCAGCCGCACCGTCGAGGTGCCGGCCGGACCGAACACGGTGCAGATGATGCAGACCTTCCGCGACGCGTGGAGCAAGTCGGTCATCTTCGGCGAGGGCGACGTGAAGACCGCCCTCGACGACGCGGCCTCCAGCATCGATACTCTCGCCACCCAGCCGTAGGAGGCGCTGATGAAGCGCATCCTCGGCCGGCAGCCGCTCGGACTGCTGTTCAGCTCGCCGTACCTGGCGTTCGTGATGGTCGTGTTCGCCTTCCCCATCGTCTACGCGGTGTGGATCTCGTTCCACGACTTCTTCTTCGCCGCCCCCGGCGCGGAACCTGCCCGGCCCTTCGTGGGGCTGGACAACTACGTCGCCGCCTTCTCGAACCCCGCGGTCATCCGCTCGTTCGGCAACGTCGGCGTCTTCCTGATCATCAACGTGCCGCTCACCGTGGTACTGGCGCTGCTGCTCGCGACGGCGCTGAACAAGGTGGTGCACGCCCGTACCTTCCTGCGGGTGAGCTACTACGTGCCCTACGTCACGGCGAGCGTCGCGGTGGTGGCGGTGTGGCTGTTCCTGTTCAACGGCAACGGGCTGGTGAACAGCATGCTCGGGCCGCTGGCGCCCGACCCGTCGTGGCTGATCAACGACAAGCTGGCGATGCCGATCATCGCCCTGTACGTGACGTGGAAGCAGCTGGGGTTCTACATCCTGCTGTACCTCGCCGCGCTGCAGAACGTGCCGAAGGAGCTCTACGAGTCGGCGGAGATGGACGGCGGCGGCAAGGTGCGGCAGTTCTTCTCGGTCACCGTGCCGGGCGTGCGGCCGGCGACCCTGCTGGTGCTGCTGATCTCCACGGTCACCGGCGCCAACCTGTTCACCGAGCCGTACCTGCTCACGGCGGGCGGCGGACCGAACGGCGCCTCGGCGTCGCCGGTGCTGATGATGTACCAGCTGGGCATCCAGCAGGGGCAGCCCGACGTGGCCTCGGCCATCGGCATCGTGCTGGTGCTCGGGGTGCTCGTGATCGCGTTCATCCAGAACCGCTTCGTCGGGGAGAGGGAGTCATGACGACCGTCCAGAAAGCGCCCGCCACCCGTCGGGCGAGGGTCGGCGGCATGAGCCGCTTCCAGACGGTGCTGCGCGGGGTCGTGCTCGCGCTCGGCGCCGTGGTGTTCCTGTTCCCCTTCTACTACATGGTGGTCGGGGCGCTGCAGACGAAGCCCGACCCGACGCTCGCCGGAGCGTTCCCGAACCCGTCGAACCTCTCGTTCGACAACTTCGTGAACGTCAACGAGCGCATCGACCTCGTCAGCGGGCTGGTCAACTCGGGCATCTTCACCGGCGGGGTGCTGCTGTGCACCGTCGTGTTCGGAGTGCTCGTGGGCTACGCCCTCGCGATGCTGGAGTGGCGGGGCCGCAAGGCCACGTTCGCGCTGGTGCTGCTGGTGCAGGTCATCCCGTTCCAGCTGCTGCAGATCCCGCTGTACGTGCTGATCGCCCGGGACTACGGTCTCGCCGACACGCACCTCGGCATGATCCTGCCGTTCGCCATCAACTCCACCGCGGTGATCATCTTCCGGCAGTACTTCCTGCAGCTTCCGAAGGAGCTCTTCGAGGCGGCCCGGATCGACGGGGCGGGCGAGCTGCGCCTGCTCTGGAGCGTGGCGCTGCCACTCGTGCGGCCGGCGCTCGTCACCGCCGTGCTGCTCACCTTCATCGGCCCCTGGAACGAGTTCCTCTGGCCGTTCCTGATCACCAAGGACGCGTCGCTGCAGCCGCTCGCCGTGTCGCTCGCCAACTACATCTCCACGGTCGCAGCGTCGACCGACAACCCCTTCGGCGCGATCCTCGCCGGCGCGGTGGTGCTCGCGGCCCCGGTGGTCGTGCTGTTCATCGTGTTCCAGCGCTACTTCGTGTCGAACGAACTCGGATCCGGAGTGAAAGGATGACCATGCCCACCACCACCTCGACGAACGTCCCCTACCGCCTCGAGCGCGCCGGCATCGTGATGGAGCCGGAGCCCGGCAACGAGCTGGAGGCCGAGGGGGTGCTGAACCCCGGCTCCGGCCACGACGCCTCGGGTGCGCTGTACCTGCTGCCCCGGCTCGTCGCCACCGGCAACGTCTCCCGGGTCGGCCTCGCCCGCGTCCTCGTCTCCGACGAGGGCGTGCCGGTCGGCGTCGAGCGCGAGGGGGTCGTGCTGGCCCCCGACCGCGGCTTCGAGCGCGGCGCGAACAACGCCGGTGTCGAGGACCCGCGCGTGACGTTCATCCCGGCCCTCGGCCTGCACGTCATGACCTACGTCGCGTACGGGCCGCTCGGCCCGCGCACCGCGATCGCCGTCTCGGACGACCTGCGGGAGTGGCGCCGCCTCGGCCCCGTCACCTTCACCTACGACGACGCCCTCGACATCGACCTCGGCCTGTTCCACAACAAGGACACGGTGTTCTTCCCCGAGCCCGTCACCGCCCCCGACGGAACCCCGTCGTACGCGGTGCTGCACCGCCCCATGTGGGACCTCGGCGAGACGCGCCCCGGCGAGGGCGTTCGCCTCCCGGCGGGGGTGACGGATGCCCGGCAGAGCATCTGGATCAGCTACGTGCCCGTGGAGGCCGTCGAGCGCGACCTCGCCGAGCTCACGCGCTGGACGCGGCACCGCTTCCTCGCGGGCCCCGAGTTCGACTTCGAGGAGGTGAAGATCGGCGGCGGGCCGGCACCCCTCCGGGTGCCCGAGGGCTGGCTGCTCATCCACCACGGCGTCACCGGCGTGATCGACAACGCCTTCGCGCAGCAGCAGAGGGTGAACTACGCGGCCGGCGCCATCCTGCTCGACGGCGACGACCCCTCGAAGGTCATCGCCCGCACGGCCGTGCCGCTGCTGGCGCCCGAGACCGAGGAGGAGCGCAGCGGCATCGTGCCGAACGTCGTCTTCCCCACCGCGATCGAGGAGATCGACGGGCAGCACTTCGTCTTCTACGGCATGGCCGACTCGAAGATCGGCGTCGCCCGGCTGCTGCACACCTAGACCGACCCACCCCCCTCACTGGAAGGCGCATTCGATGACGAGCACGCTGAGAACGAGACGAACGACGGCCGCCCTGGCGGCCCTGGCGCTGGTGGCGGGGGGTGCGGCCGTCGCGGCCCCGGCGTCGGCGGCTCCCGGCACCCCGGCCGCCGGGAGCCCACCGGGTGCGCTGACCAATACGGCGCACCTCGACTTCCTGCTCGACGAGGTGAGCCCGGCCGCGGTCGAGGGTCACTCGAGCTACCGGCTCGACGCCGACCCGTCGCTCACGCTGCCCTGGACCTATGCCGACGCCCGCGACGCCGGCACCTTCGAGCGCGTCGGCGGTGGGCCCCTCGACCCCGCCACGGGCGACTACGGCCAGGGTGCCTTCAACAGCGACGACGTCTCCCGTGCCGCCGTGGTCTACCTGCGGCACTGGCAGCAGACGGGCGACGAGGCCAGCCGCGAGAAGGCCTACGAGGTGCTGCGCGCGCTCGCCTACTTCCAGACGACGACCGGAGCCGACACCGGCAACGTGGTGCTCTGGATGCAGCCCGACGGCGAGCTGAACCCGAGCGCCGAGCCGGTCGAGCTGCCCGACCCGAGCGACTCCGAGGAGAGCTACTGGCTGGCCCGCTCGCTCTGGGCCCTCGGCGAGGGCTACGCGGCGTTCCGCGACAGCGACCCCGCGTTCGCGGCGTTCCTGCAGCAGCGCCTGCAGCTCGGCGTCGCCGCGGTCGACCGCGAGGTGCTCGACCGCTACGGCGAGTACGAGCAGGCCGACGGCGTCGAGGTGCCGGCCTGGCTGATCGTGAACGGGGCGGATGCCACGGCCGAGGCCGTGCTCGGCCTTTCCGCCTACGTCGAGGCCGCACCCGGCGACGAGGCCGTGCGCGACAGCACGGCGAAGCTCGCCGAGGGCGTCGCGGCGTACGCCGGCATCACCGCAGGTGCCTCGGGGGAGGCGGCACGCGGCTCCGGCGGGGCGGGTTCGAGCGGGGACGCCGCCCAGTCGTGGCCCTACGGTGCGGCACTGCCCTGGGCGGAGTCGCGGTCGATGTGGCACGCCTGGTCGTCGCAGATGGCGGGAGCCCTGGCGCGCGCATCCGTCGCCCTGGACGATGAGAGCCTTCGGGCGCCCGCGATCGTCGAGAGCGCCCAGTTCGCGCCGACCCTGCTCACCGCGGGCGGGCCCGACAACGGCTGGTACCCCTCGCCGACCGAGCGGGTGCAGATCGCCTACGGCGCCGACTCGCGCGTGCAGAACCTGCTCGCCACGGCCGACGCCGCCGGCCTGCCGGGTCTCGCCGACCTCGCGGGCGTGCAGGCGGCCTGGTTCTTCGGGCTCAACCCGGCGGCCGAGCCCATGTACGACCCGGCCACAGGGGTGACCTACGACGGCATCCAGCCCGACGGGTCGATCAACCGCAACTCGGGCGCCGAGTCGACGATCCACGGGCTGCTGTCGATGCTGGCGCTGGATGCCCATCCCGACGTCGCGGCGCTGGCGACGTCGCTCACCACGCTCGAGGCCCGCGACGGGCTCACCGTCGTCGAGGCCGAGACCGCCGGATCGGGCGGCACGGTCGGGACCCCGGAGTCGAGCTGGACGGGCGAGTCGTCGTGGAGCGGCTCGTACCTCGCGGTGGCGAAGGGGCAGACGGCGAGCCTCGCGCTGCCCGCGCCGGCCTCGGGGCAGGCGGCGGACCGCATCGTCGAGCCGGTGCTGTGGCAGGTGGAGAAGGGCGGCACGACCCCGACGCCCAAGTCGCAGTGGAAGGCGGGGAACAAGCCGCTCGGCACGGTGAAGGCCGAGGTGGGGCCGCAGGGCATCACCGCGGTTCCGGGCGCGCTGCTGCCGGTGGCGCTCGACCGGCTCGTGCCGGCGGGTACCTCGGCGCTGACCGTGCGCGGCATCGGCGGCGAGACGAAGATCGACGCACTGCTCGTGCGGCCGACGGTGTCGAGCCTCCGCGCATCGGGCGCGAACGGCGGCTCGGCGGCGCTGGTGCAGAACTCGCTCGCCTCGGCCCAGGACGCGGTGGTCGGCTCGGCCGGCAGCGCGCAGACCCTCAGTGTCTACGACGGCAGCGGGGCGCTGGTCGCCACGCAGTCGATCGACGGGCCCACCACGGTGCGGCTGCCGGCGGCCGGGTTCGCGCTGGCGCTGGCGACCGACTGAGTGTTTGGCAGTAAATGAGCGGACTGGGGCAGTCCTGCCACTCGTGGCGGGATTGCCCCTTCCGTAGCGTTGCTGCCATGACCTTCTTCTTCGTGCTCCTCGTCCTGGCGGCCGTCGCGGTCGTCGCCTCGGTGGTCGTCGTGCTGCGTGACGGCTACCGCCGCGTGCCGGTCCGTGCCGGCTGCGCCACGGCACCCGCCCTCGGCCCCGACGAGAAGTGGACGGCCGGGTGACGTCGACCCGGGCGTAGACTTCTCAGCGTGCATCCGCTCGTCTCGCGCCCCTCAGGGGCACCCCTCACGGCCTCGGGCCGGCAGGAGGTCGTCGGCCGCTCGGCCGGCGGCAGGTAGAGCCGTTCCCTCTCGCGCACCTTCGGCACCCCGGTGCCGCCTGGCGCGGCCTGTCGCCGCGCCCTGAACGAGACCAGCCCGCGGCCGCGTGCCCGGGCGACCGGAACAGGATGACCATGACCCCCTTCACCGACGCGCAGCTGCGTGCCTCCTTCGTCAACACCTCCCAGCGCGAGCGGGCCGGCATCGTGCTGCCCGGCGCGGCCGGCGGCCCCGGTGCCCTCGCCGAGCTCCGCTGGGACGATCTCGACTACCTCGGCTGGCGCGACCGCCGCCAGCCCCAGCTCGGCTACGTCGTGGCCGATGTCGACGGCGAGCCCGTCGGCGTGCTGCTGCGCCAGGCCGAGGCCTCGACCCGCAGCCGGCCGCAGTGCTCGTGGTGCGACGACGTCACGCTGCCGAACGACGTCGTGTTCTTCGGCGCCAAGCGCGGCGGGCGGGCCGGGCGCAACGGCGACACGGTCGGGGCACTCGTCTGCGACGAGTTCCAGTGCTCGGCGAACGTGCGGAAGCTTCCGCCGCTCGCCTATCCGGGCTTCGATCGCGACGCGGCGCGGCTGCAGCGCATCGAGGGGCTCCGGATGCACGTGCGGGCGTTCGCGCTCGGCATCCGCGACAGCGCCTGACGCCGCTCAGCGCACCGAGCGGCGCTCGTACAGGATGCGCGACCACACGTACCCGCCCACCGCGAGCACGAGGCACCAGCCGACCGCGAGCACCGGGCTCCAGCCGAGCGGCGTGCCGAGCAGCAGCCCGCGCAGGGTCTCGATGATCGGCGTGAACGGCTGGTAGGCGGCGAAGCCCTGCAGCCAGCCGGGCATCGAGTCGGCGGGCACGAAGCCGCTGCCGAGGAAGGGCAGGAAGGTCAGCACGAGGGGGAGATTGCTCGCCGTCTCGACCGACTTCGCCTGCATGCCCATGGCGACGCCGAGCCAGGTGATCGCGAAGGCGGTCAGGGCGAGCACCCCCGCGACGGCGACCCACTCCAGCGGCCCGGCGGTCGGGCGGAAGCCGATCGCGAGGCCGACGCCGAGCACGAGCGCCACGGCGATCAGCGCCTGCAGCGTGTTGCCGAGCACGTGCCCCGCGAGCACCGCCGACCGGGCGACCGCCATGGTGCGGAAGCGGGCGGTGATGCCCTGGGTCATGTCCATCGAGACGGTGGTGGCGGTGCCGCCGGCCGTGCCCGCGATGGTGATGGCCAGGATGCCCGGCAGCACGTAGGCGAGATAGGCCTCCCGCCCGCCCGCCGGGTCGACCCCCGGCAGACCTGCGCCGAGGGTGCCGCCGAGCACGAACACGAACAGCAGCAGGATGACGACCGGGCCGATGATCGTGAAGATCGACAGGCCGGGGTAGCGCACCATGTGCAGCATCGTGCGGTCGAGCATGGTGACCGCGTCGGCGATCACGTGGGACGGCCGCTGCGGAGTGATCGTCGTCATGATGCCGATCCCTTCGTCGTGCCGGCCCCGGTCAGCGCGAAGAACACGTCGTCGAGGTCGGGGGTGCGTATGCTCAGGTCCTCGATCGCGACGCCGGCCGCGTCGAGGCGGTCGAGCACGGTGCGGAGGGTGCCCGTGCCGCCGTCGCTCGGGACGGTCAGCACGAGGGAGGAGTCGTCGCGGGCGGCGCCGGGGAACAGGGTGGCGGCGGAGTCGTAGGCGGGAGCATCCGCGAATCTCAGGCGCAGGTGGCCACCGGGCACGAGCCGTTTCAGCTCCTCGGGGGTGCCCTCGGCGACGATGCGGCCGCCGTCGAGCACCGCGATGCGGTCGGCCAGGGCGTCGGCCTCGTCGAGGTACTGCGTGGTGAGCAGCACGGTCGTGCCCTCGGCGACGAGCTCGCGCACGATGCCCCAGAGGGTGCGGCGGCTGCGCGGGTCGAGGCCGGTGGTGGGCTCGTCGAGGAAGATCACGGCGGGCCGCTCGACGAGGGTCATCGCGAGGTCGAGGCGGCGCTGCATGCCGCCCGAGTAGGTGGCGAGCGGCTTGCGAGCGGCCTCGACGAGGTCGAACTGCTCGAGCAGCTCGGTCGCGCGGGCCTTCGCGGCGCGGCGGCCGAGGTGGCGCAGGCGGCCCATCAGCAGCAGGTTCTCCTCGCCCGTGAGCAGGGTGTCGACGGCCGAGAACTGTCCGGTCAGGCCGATGGATGCGCGCACCGCGGCCGTGGCCCGCACGACGTCGTGGCCCGCGACCGTGACGGAACCGGCATCCGGTCGCACGAGGGTCGAGAGGATGTGCACCGCGGTCGTCTTGCCGGCGCCGTTCGGGCCGAGCAGGGCGGTGACCGTGCCGGGTGCCACCGTGAGGTCGACGTCGTCGAGCACGACCTTGTCGCCGTAGGACTTGCGGAGGCCGCGCACCTCGATGGCGGGGGTGATGGCGGTGCCCCCTGCCGTGGCTGCACCTCGCGCGGCGGCTGCGGAGGCGGCCGGGCGGGTCATCGGGCCCTCCGGATGGTGATGTCGCCGAACTGGGTGCGGGCGCGCACCGCGACGGTCTGCTCGCCGGCGGCCGGGGCGTGGTCGCCCTCGAGTCCGTTGCGCACGTGGCCCTCCTTCGACGCGAGGTCGAGCCAGGCCGGGATGCCCGCCCGCACCCCGATCGTGAGCTGGCCGTAGCCGCTGTCGACCTGGATCGAGCCGCTCGACACCTCGTGCAGCTGCACGCTGCCGTAGGCGGTGCGGCCGGTCACCGAGGCGAGCGCCCGGGTGATCTCGAGGTCGCCGTAGGAGAGCTTCGCATCGACGTCGCCGCCGGACTCGCCGATCGTGACCGTGCCGTGAGAGGCCTTGAGCAGGGTGTCGCCGCTCACCGCCCCGAGCCGGATCTGGCCGTGGTCGGCGGTGATCTCGGCCGAGCCCTGCGCGGCGGCGACCGTGACGTTGCCGTGGCCGGCCCGCACCCAGAGGTCGCCGGTGGAGTCGAGCTCGACCCAGCCGGTGGAGCTCTTGACCCGGGTGGCGCCGAGTGGGCCCGAGCTGCGCACGCCGCCGACGGCGATCTCGGCCGTCAGCCGCGACCCCGCCGGGAGCTCGACGCGGAGGTCGACGGATTCGGTGGGGCCGATCCAGCTGAGGCGCGGCTTCGGGCCGGTGACCGTGAGGCGGGTGCCGTCGAAGTCGACCCGCGTCTCGTCGGCGCCGCGCCGGTCGACGGCCTTGGCGGGATTGGTGGGGGTGACCGTCACGACGGTGTCGGCGCGGTCGGAGGCGACGACGTCGATCGCGCCGACGGGCAGGTCGATCGCGAGGTCGATGGGGGAGGGGGTGTCGAAGACAGGCATGCTGAAGCGACCCTTTCTGGGCGTGGAGGAGTGGAGGAGGGCGCGACCGATCGACCCCGCGGCGGGCGGGGCTCGGCGATGTGGTGGGGCGGTTGTGGGGTGGGTGCGGTGAGCTATCGCGCCCAGCCGGCGAAGTTGTCGCCGGTGCGGAGGCTGCGCTGCGCCGAGCGGCGCTGCTTGGGCTGGAGGGCCGAGGCGACCGCGCGCACCAGCCAGGTGTTGACCGACAGGCCGTCGGCCGCGGCGGCGTCGTCGACCTGGGACTTCAAGGCGTCGGGCAGGCGGAGCGTGGTGCGGGAGGTGCTCGCGTCGTTCAGGTCGACGGTCGCACCGGGCTGCTCGTCGGGCTCGGCCTCGGCACCGGGTGCCGTGACCACGAACTCGACCTCGCGGCCGCGCAGGCGGAGGTCGACCGATCCGGGGGCGAGGTCGCGCGTGATCTCGCCGGCGGCGGCCGACAGGGCGTCGAGCAGCACGATCCGCGTCGCCGCGTCGAGCCCGGCCGCGATCCGCTCCGCGACGGCCCGGGTCTCGCCCGTGCCGTTCTCGGCGGTGTCGGTGAGCTGACGCTGCAGCTCGGTGACGTACTGTCCGATGTCCATGTCACCACTATGACACCACAGTGGTGTCACGTCAACACCGTTGTGGTGTCAGGTGGTGTCAGGCCGGCGTCGACTCCACGATCGCGATGCCGCGGCCGCGCATCCGTCGCCGCTCGTCGGTGAGGTGCGCGAGGATGCGGTCGCGCGTGCCGCGGCCGTGCGCCACCACCAGGTCGCGGGCGCGCTCGCCGTCGCGGGCGGCCAGCGCCTGGACGATCGCGAGGTGCTCCCGGCGGGCGGAGGCGCGCGACTCGGCGGTGCGCACGTCGAGCCAGCGGGTGCGGCTGAGCCGCGTGAGCACGTCGCGCATCGCCTGCACGAGGAACGGGTTGCCGCCGAGCCCGGCGAGCGCGAGGTGGAAGGCGTCGCCGGCCCGCACCCCCGCCTCCTCGTCGTCGCCGCCCGGTGCTTCCGCGCGGGCGAGCTCGGCCAGGGCCTCGAGCTCGTCGTCGGTGGCGCGGGTCGCGGCGAGCAGCGCGATGGCGCCCTCCACGGCCTCGCGGTACTCGGCGACCGCCCGCACCTCGGTGAGGTCGATCGGCGTCACCTGCCAGCCCCGGCCCTCCCGCCGCACGAGCCCCTCGGCCTCCAGCCGCATCAGCGCCGCCCGGATCGGCGTGCGCGACGCCCCGAGCAGCCCCTCGAGCCCGCGTTCGCTCAGACGCTCCCCGGGCACCTGGTCGAGGTTCAGGATGCCCGCCCGCAGCACCGCGTAAGGGCTCCGCCCCGCCTCCGCCATCATCATCCCCGTTTCCCGTCAACTGGTATACCATCACGGTACCCCATCAGAACGGAGCCGTCCATGTCCGCGCCCCACTCACTCCGAACCTCCCGAACCACGGTTCCCGCCGGTGCCTGGCGGATGCTCGGGCTCGGGGTCGCCGGGCAGTCGGCGGGCACCTTCCTCGTCAGCACCCCGGCCTTCCTGATCCCGTACCTGCACGTCGAGCAGGGCGTCGCCCTGACCACCGCCGGCTGGCTCGCGGCGGCGCCGACGATCGGCATGGTGCTCACGCTGGTGGCCTGGGGTGCGCTCGCCGACCGACTCGGGGAGCGCGGGGTGATCGCCGGCGGGCTGGCCCTCACGGCCGTCTTCGCCGGGCTGGCGGCATGGGCGGCGTCCGCGCCGGGAGCCCTGGCCGCACCGGGGCTGCTCGTGCTCTTCCTCGTGCTGGGTGGAGCGGCGTCGGCCAGCACGAACTCGGCCAGCGGCCGGGTGGTCGTCGGCTGGTTCCCGCGCGAGCGGCGCGGGCTGGCGATGGGCATCCGGCAGATGGCGCAGCCGCTCGGCACCGCCGTCGCCGCCCTCGTGGTGCCGCCGCTCGCCGCGAGCGCCGGCTTCGGGGCGCCGCTCGCCGTGGCGGCGGTCGCCGCGGCGCTCCTGGCGGTGGGGTGCGCCCTGGGCATCCGCAACCCGCCCCGCCCGGCCACCGCCGCCGCGCCCGCCCCTGCCAGCGGCACTGCCGCCGCGTCGGCCGCGGGCCCGGAGCGGTCGGCGAACCCCTACCGGCGCGATCGGTTCCTGGTGCGCATCCACGCGGTGTCGGTGCTGCTCGTGCTGCCGCAGTTCACGCTTTCGACGTTCGGGCTGCTCTGGCTGGTGGCCGGGCTCGGGGTCGAGCCGCTCGTCGCCGGGCTCGTGGTGTCGGTCTCGCAGTTCGTGGGCGCCGGCGGGCGCATCGCGATCGGCGCGCTGAGCGACCGGGTCGGCAGCCGGGTGCGAGTGCTCCGCGCCGTGTGCGTCGCCGGCATCGCGCTGCTGGCCGCGATGGCGGTGCTCGGCGGGTTGCAGCTCACGGTCGCCGCGGCCATCGTCTTCGTGCTGGCCACCACCGTCAGCGTGGCCGACAACGGACTGGCCTTCACCTCGGTCGCCGAGGCCGCCGGCCCCGCGTGGGCCGGCCGGGCGCTCGGCGTGCAGAACACCGGCCAGTTCCTCGCGGCCTCGGCCGTCGGCCCGGGAGTCGGCGCTCTCATCGCGCTCGTCGGCTACCCGTTCGCGTTCGCGCTGGTCGCGCTCGCGCCCCTCGCGGCGCTGCCCCTCGTGCCCCGCCGAGACGCCGACCGCACGGCGGCCTGACCGCGGCTGCCCGTCGCCCGGCCAGCCACACCGCCGCCCACACCGCCGCCCGCACCGCCGCCCGCACCGCCGCCCGCGAGAGCGAGCAGCATCACCCCACCTGCGACGACGCCGCCCACAGGTCGATGTCCCGGTCGCCCGCGAACTCGTCGATCGCCGCCAGCTCCTCCGCCGAGAACGCCAGGTTCTGCACGGCTGCCAGGTTGTCGTCGAGCTGCCGAACCGACGACGCCCCGATCAGCACGCTCGTCACCCGCTCGTCCCGCAGCGCCCACGACAGCGCCAGCTGCGCCAGTGTCTGCCCGCGCCCCGACGCGATCTCGTTCAGCCCGCGCACGCGGGCCAGGGTGTCGTCGCTGAGCATCCGCGTCGACATCGAGCCCTCGCGGGCCGCCCGCGAGTCGTCGGGCACGCCGTTCAGGTAGCGGTCGGTGAGCAGCCCCTGTGCGAGCGGCGAGAAGGCGATGCAGCCCACGCCGAGCTCGCCGAGGGTGTCGATCAGCCCGTCCTCGATCCAGCGGTTGAACATCGAGTACGAGGGCTGGTGGATCAGCAGCGGCGTGCCGAGATCGCTCAGGATGCGCGCCGCCTCCCGCGTGCGCTCGGGCGAGTAGCTCGAGATGCCCGCGTACAGCGCGCGGCCCGACTGCACCGCCGTGTGCAGCGCGCCCATCGTCTCCTCGAGCGGGGTCTCGGGGTCGGCGCGGTGGGAGTAGAAGACGTCCACGTAGTCCACGCCCATCCGCACGAGCGACTGGTCGAGCGAGGCGAGCAGGTACTTGCGCGAGCCCCAGTTGCCGTACGGCCCCGGCCACATGTCGTAGCCGGCCTTCGTCGAGAGCACGATCTCGTCGCGGTGCGCGGCGAAGTCCTCGGCGAAGATGCGCCCGAAGTTCGTCTCGGCGCTGCCGTAGGGCGGGCCGTAGTTGTTCGCGAGGTCGAAGTGCGTCACCCCGGTGTCGAACGCCCGCCGCAGGATCGCCCGCTGCGTCTCGATCGGCTTGTCGTCGCCGAAGTTCTGCCACAGCCCCAGCGACACCGCGGGCAGCTTCAGCCCGCTCCGCCCCACGCGGCGATAGGGGAAAGACTCGTACCGGTCAGGGTCGGCGACATAGCTCATCCCCCCATCCTGCCCCGACGCGCCGTCAGGCGGGGGCGCCTCCGACGTAGGTGGCGGTGACGCGGGCCTCGCCGAGCGCGTCGGAGGGCAGCTCGAAGAGGTCGCGGTCGACGACCGCGAGGTCGGCGAGGTAGCCCGGCGCCAGGCGGCCCGTCGTGCTGCCGCGGCCGTTCGCGTGCGCGCTGCCGGCCGTGAAGCCCGCGAGCGCGGTCGCCAGGTCGAGGGCGTCGACCATTCCACCGAGCGGTTCGGGCGCCGCGTCGAAGCCGGTGCGGTTCACCGCCACGTGGACGGCCGCCAGCGGGTCGGCCGTCGACACCGGCCAGTCGCTGCCGAACGCGAGCGCCGCTCCCGCCCGCGCCAGCCGCCCGAACGGATAGGTGCGCGACAGCGCGTGCGCCGGCAGGAACGGCAGGCACAGCTCGAGCAGTTGCTCGTCGGTGCGCGCCCAGAACGCCTGCAGGTTCGCGATCGCCCCGACGGCGGCGAAGCGCGGGATGTCGGCCGGGTCGACGAGCTGCAGGTGCGCCAGCTGGTGACGGCGAGCGGATGCGCGGCCGCCGCCCGCCCTCAGCCCCTGCAGCGCATCCAGAGCCTGCGTCACCGCACGGTCGCCGAGCGCATGGAAGTGCACCGACAGCCCCCGCGCGTCGAGCGCCGCGACGTACCCGCCGAGCGCCGCCGGATCGATGAAGTCGATGCCCGACGACGGCGGGTGCACCCCGTAGTGCCCGTGGATCGAGGCGGTCCGGTTCTCGACGATGCCGTCGAGCATCATCTTCACCGTGTCGGCGAGGAACAGGGCGGGCTGCCCGAGCGCCTCCGCCTCGTCGCGCCGCGCGACCAGGCGGTCGATCTGCGACGCGCCCTCCGACCGCTCCCACCAGAGCGCGGCGGTGACCCGGGCGCGCAGCTCGCCCGACTCGACGGCCGAGCGGTAGACGGGGAAGGCGTCGACGAAGCCCAGCCCCGAGCCCACCAGCGCGTCCTGCCAGCCGGTGATGCCGAGCGAGAGGAGGTGCTCCTGAGCGGCGAGCAGCCCGGCCCGCGCGAGCGCCGCATCCGGAACCGGCTTCACGCCGTCGAGCAGGGTCATCGCGCCCTCGTGCAGGGTGCCCGACGGGGTTCCGTCGGCGGAGCGCTCGAGCAGCCCGTCGGCCGGGTCGGGCGTCGAGGCGGTGATGCCGGCCAGGGCGAGCGCGGTCGAGTTCGCCCAGGCGCTGTGGTGGTCGCGGCTGAGCAGCACGGCGGGCCGGCCGCCGGTCACGGCGTCGAGCGCCTCCCGGGTCGGTGCGCCGCCGGCGAAGTGGTCCATCGTCCAGCCGCCGCCGAGGATCCAGCTACCGGGCCCGTCCGTCGCCGGGTGCGCCGCCGCGTAGGCTCCGACGAGCTCCAGCGCGTGCGCCGCCGACACCGCTTCCGACAGGTCGCACTGCAGCATCTCGATCCCCGCGGGCAGCGGATGCACGTGCGCGTCCTGGAACCCCGGCAGCACGAGTCCCCCGCCCACGTCGACCCGCGTCACGGCCCGGCCGCCCTCGCCGGCCCGCGACCGCAGCTCCCCGGCCTCGCCGACCGCCACGATCACCCCGTCGCGCACGAGCACCGAAGCGGCCCGACTGCGCTGCATCCCCGCGGTGAAGACCGACCCGTTCTCGAACAGGAGCTCCATCATCTGCCTTTCACCCCCGTCGGCTATCGTTTTCCACGGTCGGGTGCCACCATGGTTACTGATTCGTCATTCTGACACCACAAACACTGCGGAAAGAGTCGTGATGCTCCACCTGAACCGAGACGTCGTCGTCGTGGGGGCGGGCGCCACCGGCCTGACCGCTGCCACCGAGCTCAAGGCGGCGGGCCTCGACGTCATCGTGCTCGAGGCCCGCGACCGTGTCGGCGGGCGCCTGCACACCGACGAGATCGACGGCCAGATGTACGAGCTCGGCGGCCAGTGGGTCTCGCCCGACCAGACCGCCCTGATCGACACGCTCGAGACCCTGGGCCTGCCCACCTACGAGCGCTTCCGCGACGGCGAGAGCGTCTACGTCGGCCCCGGCGGGGTCGCCGCGCGCTTCACCGGCGACATCTTCCCCGCCTCCGACGCCACCCAGGCCGAGCTCGAGCGCCTGATCGCGCTGCTCGACGAGCTCGTCGCCCAGACCGACCCGGCCGCCCCCTGGGAGCACCCCCGCGCCGCCGAGTTCGACCGCATCACCTTCCGGGCCTGGCTCGAGGCCGAGAGCGACGACTCCGAGGCCGTCGAGAACATCGCCCTGTTCATCGCCGACGCGATGCTCACCAAGCCCGCGCACTCGTTCTCCCTGCTCCAGGCGCTCCTGATGGCGGCCTCCGCGGGCAGCTTCAGCCACCTGGTCGACGCCGACTTCATCCTCGACAAGCGGGTCGTCGGCGGGCTGCAGCAGGTGCCGCTGCGCCTCGCGGAGGGCCTCGGCGACGACGTGCGGCTCGGGCATCCGGTGCGCACCATCGAGTGGGCCGACGGCGGTGTCACCGTGTCGACGGATGCGCTGACCGTCGCCGCCCGCCACGTGATCGTCGCCGTTCCGCCGAACCTCTACGACCGCATCACCTACGTGCCGCCGCTGCCGCGCCTGCGTCAGCAGCTGCAGCAGCACCAGTCGCTCGGCCTCGTGATCAAGGTGCACGCCACCTACGAGACGCCCTTCTGGCGCGAGGACGGGCTCTCGGGCACCGCCTTCAGCCCCTACCAGCTGGTGCACGAGGCCTACGACAACTCCAACCACGGCGAGACACGAGGCACCCTGGTGGGCTTCGTCAGCGACCAGAAGGCGGATGCGCTGCTGCAGCTCTCGGCCGTCGACCGCCGCCGCGCCATCCTCGACTCCCTCGCCGCGTACTACGGCCCGAAGGCCCTCGAGCCGGTCGTCTACTACGAGAGCGACTGGGCCGCCGAGGAGTGGACGCAGGGCGCCTACGCCGCGAGCTTCGACCTCGGCGGGCTGACCCGCTACGGGGCGCTGCAGCTCGAGCCGGTGGGCCCGATCCGGTTCGGGTCGAGCGACCTCGCCGCCGAGGGGTACCAGCACGTCGACGGCGCCATCCGGGTGGGCCGCCGGCTCGCCCGCGAGATCCTCGAAGAAGCATCCGTCCAGACCGAAGGAGCATCAGCATGAGCCAGTACGCCGTCGTCAACCCCGCCACCGGGGAGACCCTGAGCGAGTACCCGACCATCACCGATGCCGAGCTGACCGAGGCGATCGGCGCCGCGTCGTCGGCGTTCGAGGACTGGTCGCGCCGCGCATCCGTCGCCGACCGGGCCGCCCTGATCGCCCGGGTCGCCGCGCTGCACGAGGAGCGCAAGGACGCGCTCGCCGAGATCATCGTGCGCGAGATGGGCAAGCCGCTCGACCAGGCCGTGGGCGAGGTGGAGTTCGCCGCGGCGATCTACCAGTACTACGCCGACCACGCCGAGGAGTTCCTGGCCGACGAGAGGATCGAGCTGAGCGACGGCACGGGGCAGGCCTTCATCCGCCGCGCGGGCCTCGGGGTGCTGCTCGGCATCATGCCGTGGAACTTCCCGTACTACCAGGTGGCGCGCTTCGCCGGCCCGAACATCGTGGCGGGCAACACCATCCTGCTCAAGCACGCGCCGCAGTGCCCCGAGTCGGCCGCGGCGATCGCGCAGATCTTCGACGACGCCGAGGCCGAGCTGGGCGCGCACGACAGCGTCTACGTGAACATCTACGCCACGAACGAGCAGATCGCGACCGTGATCGCCGATCCGCGGGTGCAGGGTGTCTCGGTCACCGGCTCCGAGCGGGCGGGCGCCGCGGTGGCGCAGCTGGCCGGGCAGAACCTGAAGAAGGTCGTGCTCGAGCTCGGTGGCTCCGACCCGTTCATCCTGCTCTCGACCGCCGACCTCGACGCCGCCGTGCAGGACGCGGTGAACGCGCGCCTCGACAACAACGGCCAGTCCTGCAACGCCGCCAAGCGCTTCATCGTCATCGACGACCTCTACGAGGAGTTCGCGGCGAAGTTCACCTCGGTGTTCACGGATGCCCAGCCCGCCGATCCCTTCGCCGAGGGCACCCTGCTCGGCCCGCTCTCCTCGGCGGCCGCCGCCGACCGTCTCGAGGAGCAGCTCGACCGCGCGATCTCGCAGGGAGCCACCGTGCTGGCGAAGGGCGAGCGCATAGGCAACTACTTCCCGCCCGCCGTGCTCGCCGACGTCAGCCCCACCATGGACGCGTACCGCGAGGAGTTCTTCGGCCCCGTCGCCGCGCTCTACCGCGTCTCGTCGGAGGACGAGGCGATCGCGATCGCGAACGACACCCCGTTCGGCCTCGGCTCCTACGTCTACACGACCGACGAGGAGCAGGCGCTGCGGGTCGCCGACCGCATCGACGCCGGCATGGTCTGGGTGAACCTGGTGCTGGGCGACGCGGCCGAGCTGCCGTTCGGCGGCGTCAAGCGCTCGGGCTCGGGCCGTGAGATGGGGCGCTTCGCGGTCGAGGAGTTCGTCAACAAGAAGCTCATCCGCATCGCCTAGCGGCGGCATGCACACTCGACGCCCGTAGGACAGTCCCTGCGGGATCGGCTTTGCGGGCGCAGGGTAGGGGTATGGACAGAATTCACTACGTGGGCGATTCCGTCCTGACGGGCAGCGCGATCGCCGAGGCGCTGCTCGATCTCGCCCGGGCCCTGGCCCAGGCGCAGACGGCGGAGACCGTCGAGATCCCGACCCGGCTCGACGACGGAGCGGTGGGCCGGTCGACGCTGCTGCTCGGGCCGGCGAGCCAGATGGTCGCCGACACCGAGGAGAGCCCGTACGACGAGATCGTCGACGACGCGCTGGTGCAGCGGCTGCACGAGCAGGCCGACGAGCTCGTCGCGGGCAGCCGGGTCGTGGTGGCCGCGCCGATCCCGGCGGGCGACGAGCAGACCGTCGACATCGACGGGCTGTCGCTGCGCTGACGGGCCGACGCGCGGCTGAATCGGCTCGGGCTCGGGCTCGGGCGCCCGGCCGCGCCTACGGCAGGGCGATGACGAGGCCGCGGCGCTCGGCCGCGATCTCGGAGGCGCCGACCGTGACCGCCTGCGCCACCCGGGCGGCGAGGTCGGGCGCGACGGGCTGGGCGTCGGAGCCCGGCCAGACGACCGCCGTGATGTTCGGCGCCGGGGCGAGCGGCTGGGCGCCCACCACGAGGAACTGCCGCTCGGGGGCGGACGCGGCCACCTGCTGCAGTGCATCGAGCCCGGTCGGACCCACCGTGACGACCACGTCGGGGTCGGAGTCGAGCGCCCGCTCGTAGATCGTGCCCGCGTTCGAGGACACCGCGAGGTCGAGCAGGGTGACGGAGGCCGCGTTGGCGGTCGCCAGCCCGGTGACCTCCTGGCGCACGGCGTCGGCCTGCTCGGCGCCGGCCGATCCGAGCCCCGGCAGCACGACGACGAGCGCCAGCCCGGAGGGGACCGCCGGCGACTCCGGGGCGGCCACCGTCGGCGCCGGCTCGGGCGGTGTGGTCGCGGCTGCCGCGCTCGGGGTCGGGCTGGGGGTCTTGGTGAAGACGATGTCGCCGCCGGGCGCGCATCCGCTCATCGACGCCAGCAGCGCCCCGGCCACGAGCGCCGCGCCCAGGAGCTGGGCGGATCGGTTCGCCACCGCCTAGAGCTCGGTCTCGAAGGGCTCGGTCACGAGCAGGTCGGCGACCGAGTCGAGCACCTCGTCGGGGCGGAACGGGTACTTCGCGATCTCGCTCTCGTCGCTGATGCCCGTCATCACGAGGATGGTGTGCAGGCCGGCCTCGATGCCGGCGACCACGTCGGTGTCCATGCGGTCGCCGATCATGCCCGTGTTCTCGGAGTGCGCGCCGATGCGGTTCATGGCCGAGCGGAACATCATCGGGTTCGGCTTGCCCACGATGTAGGGCTCCTTGCCGGTGGCCTTGGTGATCAGGGCGGCGATCGCACCCGTCGCCGGCAGCGGGCCCTCGGTGCTCGGGCCGGTGGCGTCGGGGTTCGTGACGATGAAGCGCGAGCCGTTGCCGATCAGGCGGATGGCCTTGGTGATCGCCTCGAAGGAGTAGTTGCGGGTCTCGCCGACCACCACGTAGTCGGGGGCGGTCTCGGTCATGATGAAGCCGGCCTCGTGCAGGGCGGTGGTGATGCCGGCCTCGCCGATGACGAAGGCGCTGCCGCCCGGCATCTGGTCGGCGAGGAAGGTGGCGGTCGCCAGGGCGCTCGTCCAGATGAACTCCTCGGGCACCTCGAGGCCGCTCGAACGCAGGCGGGCGCTCAGGTCGCGGGGCGTGAAGATGGAGTTGTTCGTGAGCACCAGGTAGGGCTTGCCCTGGTCGCGCCACTGCTGCAGCAGCTCGGCGGCCCCCGGGATGGGATGGTTTTCGTGCACGAGCACGCCGTCCATGTCGGTGAGCCAGCATTCGATCTCGTCGCGGCGGGGCATGCTCGTCCTTCCTTCGTCGTCACGCCCAGGCTAGCGGCCCCGCCTGAGCATCGGGGCCGGTCGGGCCTACCATGAGCTGTGCCTCGCCTCCCTTCCGCCGTCGCGGTCGCCCTGCTGTCGGTCGCGCTGCTCGGTGGGGTGAGCGGATGCGCGCCCGCCGCTCCCGTCGCCGCCCCGGTCTCCTCCCCGTCGTCCTCCCCCTCCCCGCGGCCCATCGAGCAGGTGGTGCCCCTCGACCCCGAGGCGCCGCAGCTCGTGCAGGCGGCCCGCGACCTCGTGGCCGGCACGGACGGCTTCGCCCCCGGAGACGCGCGCACCGCCCTGCTCGCGGCCGCCGATCGGCTCGACGCCGACATCCAGGTCGTTCAGCTGTCGATGGCCGGCGGCCCGGCCGCCTCGCAGGCCACCCCTCCGGTCGACGAGGCGCTGCTCGCGACCCACACGGCCGAACTGCTCGCGGCGGTCGGCGCGGTGCGCGACGGTGTCGTCACCACTGCCGGCCAGGTCGTGAACGTCGACGCGGCCCAGGCCGAGCAGCCGCTCCGCGACGCGGTCTTCGCGGCGATCCAACCCGTGCAGACGGCGGCCCCCACCGCCGACACCCCGCGGCTCCTGCTCGAGCTCGTGCAGCAGGCCCGCGCGGCGCAGACCTCTCAGGCCGCCTACCTCGAGGAGCAGGCGCGCCTCGCGGCCGAGGCGGCTGCCGCTGCCGAATCCTCCGGCTCGTCGGACTACACGGGCTCGCTCGATCCCTCCGCGCCCCTCGCCCCGCCAACCCCGCCCGCGTGGTTCTACGACCCTCCGGTCATCCACCTCCCCTGTCCGTTCGGCATCTGTCCCGAACCGACGCCCTGAGGGGAGACCATCTGGCAGGGTGGGGGGATGGATGACCGCCGGGCCGCCGAGGTGTACGACGTCGTGATGGTCGATCGGGAGGGCGGGCCGCTCAGGCGGGCCGCGCGGTGGGGCGGCACACTCGTGGCCGGGCTGCTCGACGGCGGCACGATGGCGCCGGCCGTGTCCGAGCTGGTCATCCGGCGTGAGGGCGTCGAGCTCCGACGGATCACCCCGTCGGACGTGGGGGAGCTGAGCAACCTGCACGAGCGCATCCTGCTGGAGCTCGAGACGAGCTCGCCCGAGGAGTTCGCAGCGTCGTGGGACCTCGCGGGGCGCTGACGCGCCGGCGCGCGGCAGACGGGGCCGCTCAGGCCTCCGCGATCTCCATGTCGAACATCTCGGGCCGCTCCACGTCGGGGTCGGGCCCGCTGCGGCGGCCGGTGTCGAGAGCATCGATCCGGGCCAGCTCCTCCGCACTCAACTCGAAGTCGAACACGTCGAAGTTCGACGCGATCCGGGCGGGGTTCGTCGACTTCGGGATCGCTGATCGCCCCTCCTGCACGTGCCACCGCAGCATCACCTGCGCCGGGCTCTTCCCGTGGTCGGCAGCGATCGCGGCGATCGTCTCGTCCTCCATCACGCTGACGCGCTTCTCGCCCCAGCCGGGGTAGAAGGTGATGCCGCCGATCGGGGACCAGGCCTGCGTCAGGATGCCCAGCCGCGCATCCGCCTCTTGAAGCGCGGGCTGGGCGAAGTACGGGTGCAGCTCGACCTGGTTCACCGCGGGCACCACCGCGGTCTCGGCGAGCAGCCGCTCGAGGTGCGCCGGCGTGAAGTTGCTGACGCCGATCGAGCGCACGCGCCCGTCGCCGAGCAACGTCTCGAGAGCCTTGTAGGCCCCGACCGTGCGAGCGAACCGACCCGGCGCGGGCTGGTGCAGGATGAGCAGGTCGAGCGTGTCGAAGCCCAGCTTGCCGGTCGCCTTCTCGAACGCGTGCAGGGTCTCGTCGTAGCCGAAGTCGCTCACCCAGACCTTCGTCTCGATGAAGACCTCGTCGCGATCGACCTCTGAACGACGGATGCCCTCGCCCACCTCGCGCTCGTTGCGGTACGCCGCCGCGGTGTCGATGTGCCGGTACCCGGTGCGCAGCGCGGTCTCGACGGCCGCGGCGGTCTCCTCGGGGGCGCTCTGGTAGACGCCGAGCCCGATCGCGGGGATCTCGACGCCGTTGTTCAGGGTGAAGTTCGGAATGCTCATGCCGCCGACGCTACGCCGCCCCCGCCCGCCGAGGGAGGCCCTGCGACCACCCCTCAGACGCCCCGGCGAGACCCCGGTTTGGGTTGCGGTGACCTTAAGGGTTATAGTCGGGGCTACCTTTAGGGCGGCCGGTGGTGGTCGCAGGGCGGAGAGTCGAGATGGGCGAGCAACCGGGAGCCATCGCGCTGGCCGTGTCGACCGTGATCTTCGCGCTCAGGCCCGACCGGCCCGACGCGCCCCCGGGGCTGTGGCTGCCGCTGGTGCGGCGCATCCGCCTACCGTACGAGGGCGACTGGGCCCTGCCCGGCGGCCCGCTGACGATCGACGAGGACCTCGAGGACGCCGCGGCCCGCACCCTCGGCGACACCACCGCGCTCGAGCCCGGCTACCTCGAGCAGCTCTACGCCTTCGGCACCCTCGACCGCTCGCCCGAGGGCGCCGAGGACCGCGTGGTCTCGATCGTCTACTGGGCCCTGGTGAGCTCCGACGAGGTGGCGACGAGCGTCGGCGCCAACCCCGAGAACGTCAGCTGGTTCTCGGTCGACGACCTGCCCGACCTGGCCTTCGACCACGACGTGATCATTGAGTACGCGCTCTGGCGCCTGCGCAACAAGGTCGAGTACAGCCGCATCGCCCACGCCTTCCTCGGCGACACCTTCACCCTCGCCGAGCTGCGCGAGGTGCACGAGGCGGTGCTCGGGCGCTCGCTCGACCCGGCGAACTTCCGCCGCCAGATCGAGTCGTCGAACTCCGTCGTGCCCACCGGCAAGCGCGTGCTCGGCACGAGCTACCGGCCGCCGCGCCTCTACCGCTACAACACCTCGATCGCGCCCGTCGACCGCGGGCCGCTCGACCGCCTCCCGAGAAAGCCGCGACCATGACCGCACGCCTCCTGTCCGTCGACGAAGAGATCCAGCTGATCGCAGCGAACACGGCCGCTGCGCCGGGCTCGACCGGGAGCACGTGCGCCCCCGAGCTCGCCGAGGGCCCCTGGGTCTTCGACCTGCAAACGCCCTCCTACGGCCCCGGCGCCTCGATGGCCGACCCGCTCCCCGCCGAGGCGCGCCGGCAGGGTGTGCTCCCGGAGGAGTACACGACGGCCTCGAAGAGCGAGCTCGACACGCGCATCCGTCGTGCCAAGGAGACGCTCGGCGACAGCGTCGTGGTGCTCGGCCACTTCTACCAGCGCGACGAGGTGGTGCAGTACGCCGACTTCGTGGGCGACTCGTTCCAGCTGGCGAACGCTGCGAAGAC
Organism: Herbiconiux sp. VKM Ac-1786; assembly: GCF_015350805.1. Lineage (GTDB taxonomy): Bacteria > Actinomycetota > Actinomycetes > Actinomycetales > Microbacteriaceae > Herbiconiux. The sequence goes on from NZ_JADKSG010000001.1 coordinate 1,540,631, forward strand.
TAGGCCGGATGCCCGCGCCATCGTCTTCTGCGGCGTGCACTTCATGGCCGAGACCGCCGACATCCTGGCGCAGCCGTCGCAGGCGGTGATCCTGCCGAACCTCGCCGCGGGCTGCTCGATGGCCGACATGGCCGACATCGACTCGGTCGAGGAGGCCTGGGAGCAGCTGACGTCCGTGTACGGATCCGAGCCCGACGCCGAGGGGCGGGTGCCGGTCATCCCGGTCACCTACATGAACTCCTCCGCCGAGCTGAAGGGCTTCTGCGGCCGGAACGGCGGCATCGTCTGCACCTCGTCGAACGCGGCGACGGTGCTCGAGTGGGCCTTCGAGCGCGGGCAGCGCGTGCTGTTCTTCCCCGACCAGCACCTCGGGCGCAACACCGCCAAGGCGATGGGCGTGCCCGTCGAGCGGATGCCGCTGTGGAACCCGCGGAAGACCCTCGGCGGCTCGACCGCGTCCGAGCTGACGGACGCACGGGTCATCCTCTGGAACGGGTTCTGCTCGGTGCACAAGCGCTTCACGGTCGCGCAGATCGAGCGGGCCCGGGCCGCACACCCCGACGTTCGGGTGATCGTGCACCCCGAGTGCCCGATGCCGGTGGTCGACGCGGCCGACGGCGCCGGCTCGACCGACTACATCGTCAAGGCCATCGCCGCCGCCCCCGCCGGCTCGACCTTCGCGATCGGCACCGAGATCAACCTCGTGCAGCGCCTCGCGAACGAGTACCCGCAGCACACGATCTTCTGCCTCGACGACGTGATCTGCCCGTGCTCGACGATGTACCGCATCCACCCGGGCTACCTCGCCTGGGTGCTCGAGTCGCTCGTCGACGGGGTGGTGCTGAACCAGATCTCGGTGCCGGCGTCGGTGGCCGAGCCGGCGCGGGTCGCCCTCGAGCGGATGCTCGCGGCCCGGCCATGACGACGGCCTCCCCTTCGGCGCAGCGCTCCCGGCGGCCGCGGGTGATCGTGGTGGGCAGCGGCATCGCCGGCCTGGTCGCCGCACTCGGGCTCGTGGACGAGGCCGACGTCGTCGTCGTCACGAAGGCCGCCGTCGACGACGGCAGCACGCGGTACGCCCAGGGCGGCATCGCGGCGGCCGTGATGCCGGGCGACTCCGTCGCCGCGCACGTCGCCGACACGCTCGCGGCCGGCGCGGGGCTCGGCGACCCCGAGGCCGTGCGGGTGCTCTGCTCGGAGGGGCCGGCGCGCATCCGGGAGCTCATCGAGCGGGGTGTCGCCTTCGACCGCGCCGAGGGCGACCCGGGCGGCGGTTTCGACGCGGGGCTCGAGGGGGCGCACTCGCGGCGGCGCATCCTGCACGCGGGCGGCGACGCGACGGGGCTGGCGGTAGAGACGGCGCTGGTGCGGGCGGTACGGGCTTCCGCGGTGCGGGTGCTCGAGCACACCATGCTCGTCGATCTGCTGACCGACGGTGCTCCGGGCGCGGGCGCGGGCGCGGGCTCGGGCGCCGACGGGCGGGGCCGGGTGGTCGGCGTGCGGGTGCTGCGCGCGGGACGGATCGAGGACCTCACGGCCGACGCCGTCGTGCTCGCCACCGGCGGCGCCGGCCAGCTGTACCCGTTCACCACGAACCCCTCCGTCGCGACTGGCGACGGGGCGGCCGCCGCGCTGCGGGCCGGGGCGCGCCTCGCCGATCTGGAGTTCGTGCAGTTCCACCCGACGGCGCTCGCCGTGCCGGGTTCCCCGCTGGTATCCGAGGCCGTGCGCGGCGACGGGGCGGTGCTGAGGAACTCGGCCGGGACGCGATTCATGGTCGACGTGCATCCGCTCGCCGAGCTCGCCCCGCGGGACGTCGTCGCGCGGGCCATCGCCACCGAGATGCTCGCGACCGGCGCCCCGGTGCTGCTCGACGCCACCGCGGTCGACGACCTCGAGGCCCGGTTCCCGACGGTCACGGCGGCCTGCCGGGCGGCCGGGTACGACTGGGCGCGGGAACCCGTGCCGGTCGCGCCCGCCGCCCACTACTGGATGGGCGGCGTCGCCACCGACCTCGACGGCCGCACCTCGGTGCCCGGCCTCGTGGCCGTCGGCGAGGTCGCCTGCACCGGGGTGCACGGGGCCAACCGCCTGGCCTCGAACTCCCTGCTCGAGGGTCTCGTCTTCGCCCACCGGGCGGCTGCCGCCCTCTGCGCCGAGTTGCATTCCCCGAGCGGCATGATCGCCCCGAGCCAGCCGTCGGCATCGGATGCGCGGCCCACCGCACCCTCCCACGAACCCACCCGGGCCGAGCTCCAGGCCCTGATGTGGCAGCACGCCGGTCTCCTCCGAACGGCGCACGGCCTGCTCGAGGCGCAGCGCACGCTCGACTCGTGGAGCGTCGACACGTCCCGCAGCACCGACGTCGAGCGGCTCGAGACCGCCAATCTGCTGCAGCTCGCGCGGGCGCTGGTGAGCGCCGCACTCGCACGCGAGGAGTCGCGCGGGGCGCACGCACGAGCCGACTTCCCGCTGCCCTCGCCCGACTTCGCGACCCGACCCCGCCGAACCAGAGAAGAGGTCAGCGTCTGATGCTCACCACCCACATCATCGACGACGTCGTCGCCAGGGCTCTCGCCGAGGACGCGCCCTGGGGCGACCTGACCTCCGAGCTGCTCATTCCCGAAGAGGCATGGGCGTCGGCGCGCCTCGAGGCCCGGGAGCCCGGGGTGTTCAGCGGGGGCGCCGTGTGGGAGGCGACGATGCGACGGGTCGACCCGCGCATCCGCTCGGCTCTGCTCGTCGACGACGGGGAGCGCTTCGAGGCGGGCGCCGTGCTGGCGACGGTCGAGGGGCCGGCCCGCGGCATCCTGCGGGCCGAGCGGGTCGCGCTCAATCTCGTGCAGCGGATGAGCGCCATCGCGACCGAGACCGCCCGCTACGTCGCCGCGGTCGCGGGCACCGGTGCGCGCATCGTCGACACGCGCAAGACCACGCCAGGCCTGCGGGCCCTGGAGCGCGCGGCGGTACGGGCGGGCGGTGGGCACAACCACCGCTTCTCGCTGTCGGACGCCGTGCTCGCCAAGGACAACCACCTTGCCGTGCTCGCGCAGCAGCACGGGGGCGACGTGACCGAGGCCATCCGCGCGGTGCGGGCGCAGCTCTCGCACACCACCCACCTCGAGGTCGAGGTCGACCGCCTCGACCAGATCGAGCCGGTGCTCGCGGGCGGCGTCGACACGATCCTGCTCGACAACTTCACCCTCGACGAGCTGCGCGCGGGCGTCGCTCTCGTCGCCGGCCGCGCCCTCGTCGACGCGAGCGGCGGCGTGACCCTCGACAGCGTCGGCGCGATCGCCCGCACCGGCGTCGACCTCATCTCGGTCGGCGCGCTCACGCACTCGGTGCGCGCCCTCGACCTCGGTCTCGACATCGGGCTCCCGGAGGCGCGTCCGGCCGCCCCGCCGGCGCGACCGTGATCCACCTCGACGCGGCCGCCACCACGCCCGTGCGGCGTGAGGTGCTCGAGGCGATGTGGCCGTTCCTCACCGGGGAGTTCGGCAACCCGTCGAGCCACCACGCGCTCGGCGACGCCGCCTCCCGCGCGTTGGCGGGGGCGCGGCGCACGGTGGCCGAGTGGCTGGGCTGCCGTCCGGCGGAGCTCGTCTTCACCTCGGGCGGCACCGAGGGCGCCAACCTCGCGGTGAAGGGGCTGGCGCTCGGCAGCCCGCGGGGGCGGCACGTCGTGCTGAGCGCGGTCGAGCATCCGGCGGTCGTCGAGTCGGTCGACCACCTGCGGAGGCTGCACGGCTTCGACGTCACCGTCGTGCCCGTCGACGGCACGGGCCTCGTCGACCCGTCCGCGTTCGCCGATGCCCTGCGCGACGACACCACGCTCGCCAGCGTGATGCTCGCGAACAACGAGATCGGCACGGTGCAGCCCGTGACCGAGCTCGCGGCGATCGCCCACGCCCGGGGCGTGCCGGTGCACACGGATGCCGTGCAGGCCGCCGGCTGGCTCGACCTGCGCCTCGACACGCTCGGCGTCGACGCGGTGAGCATCTCGGGTCACAAGCTCGGCGCGCCCAAGGGCATCGGCGCGGTGGCGGTGCGCGGCCGCCATCCGCTCGAGCCGGTGCTGCACGGCGGCGGCCAGGAGCGGGGCCGCCGCTCCGGCACCGAGAACGTGGCCTTCGCGGTGGGCCTCGCCCGCGCGGTCGAGCTCGCGGAGCCGGGCCGGGCCGCCGCCGTCACGCGCACGACCGCCCTGCGCGACGGCTTCGTCGCTGAGGTGCTGCGCCGGGTCGACGGGGCCGTGCCGACCGGGCATCCGGATGCCCGCCTGCCCTCGATCGCCTCGTTCTGCTTCCCGGGCACGAGCGGCGAGGCGGTGCTGCTCGGCCTCGAGGAGCGCGGGGTGATCGTCTCGAGCGGATCGGCCTGCGCCGCCGGCAGCGACGAGCCCTCGCCGGTGCTGCTCGCGATCGGACTCGACCCCGCCGTCGCCCGGACCGCCGTGCGCTTCACCTTCACCGCGGCGACGACGGCCGACGATCTCGCGGCCGCCGCGGCCTCGCTCGAGGCGACGATCGCATCGCTGGCGACCCTGCGCTGACCGGGCCCCGTGCTCGCCCGCTCAGCCGACGCGCGAGATCAGCACGCTCACGAACAGCGCCACGATCACCGTGTTGAACGCGAACGAGATGACGCTGTTGCCGATGACGACGCGGCGCATGGCCGAGGTCGTGATGGTCACGTCCGACGACGAGAACGTGGTGCCGAGCTGCACCGCGAGGTAGACGTACTCGGTGAACGTCGGCCGCGCTCCGCCGGGGAAGTCGGCGCCGCCCTGCGCGACGTTCTCGCGCGCGAACCGCACGGCGTAGGCCGTGCTGGTGACGGCCCACGACGCGGCGATCGCCGCGACCGCGCTCCACGACACGAACGGCGACGACGCGATCGCCGGGTTCAGCGCCAGGTAGACGACCGCGATCACCGCGATGATCGACCCCGTCAGCGCCCACGACACCGCCCCGCCGCCGAACCAGGCCCACAGCGCGCGTCGCGCCCGCCCCTCGGGCGGGGCGGTCGCCCGGATGCGCCGCTCGAGCTCCTCGGCCGGCACTCGACCGAAGGCGTGCCAGGTGAGCACCATCGCGCTCACCCCGTAGAGCGCCCAGAACAGCAGGATCGACGTCGCCCACAGCTCGGCCTGGGTGATCTCGGTCGTGAAGATCACGACGACCTCGGCGACCATCGTGAGAACGAAGGCGGGCACCATCGCGAGGGTGCCCCGCACCACGTCGCTCGCCGACCGCGGAACCCGCGCCCCGTCGGCCCCGGTCGTCCTCGCGCGTCGGCCCATCCTCCGACCCTATAAGGCGGGCCGCCTCGGCGCCGTGTCCGGAGCCGCCCGGGTGCTGCCTGCTCGCCGGGAAAGGTGACGGGAGGTGCGCGGAGGGCGGAGGATGGAGGGGTGAAGATCCTCTCGATTCAGTCGGCCGTGGCCTACGGGCACGTCGGCAACTCCGCGGCCGTGTTCCCCCTGCAGCGCATCGGGGTGGAGGTGCTGCCCGTCTACACGGTGAACTTCTCCAACCACACCGGGTACGGCGCGTGGCGCGGTCCGCTGATCTCGCCCGAGGACGTGCACGACGTCATCCTCGGCATCGAGGAGCGCGGTGTGCTGCCGGAGATCGACGTGGTGCTCTCGGGCTACCAGGGCGGCGTCGGCATCGGCGACGTGATCGTCGACGCGGTGCAGCGCGTGAAGGCCGCCAACCCGTCGGCGGTCTACGCCTGCGACCCCGTGATGGGCAACGCGAAGTCGGGCTGCTTCGTGGCCCCCGAGATCCCCGAGCTGCTGCGCGACCGGGTCGTGCCCGTGGCCGACATCATCACCCCGAACCAGTTCGAGCTGGGCTACCTCACCGGCACCGAGCCGGGTTCGCTCGAGTCGACCCTGGCCTCGGCCGATCTCGCTCGCGCGATGGGCCCGTCGACCGTGCTCGTCACCAGTGTCGAGCGCCCCGACCGCGCCCCCGACACCATCGAGATGCTCGTGGTCGACGACGCCGGTGCCTGGATCGTGCAGACCCCCCTCCTGCCGTTCAAGGCGAACGGGTCGGGCGATGTCACGGCGGCGCTCTTCACGGCGCACTACCGCTCGACCGGCTCGGCCGCGACGGCCCTCGAGCGCACCGTGTCGAGCGTCTTCGACCTGATCGAGGCGACGCACCGTTCGGGTCGGCGCGAGCTGCAGCTGGTCGAGGCGCAGGAGGCGTACGCGCATCCGCAGCTGCAGTTCACGGCGGTGCAGGTGCGCTGACGGGCGGGGCAGGTGCGCTGACGGGCGGTGCCGGTGCGCTGACGGGCGGGGCCGGAAGGTGTCCCTGGTGGGGATCTGCTCCGGCGCCGCCCGCTGAGGTACCGTGAGCGGATCCCCTCTCCGATCGGAGTGATCCCGACATGAATGCCCGATCCTCGGTTCTCGCGGAGTACCTGCGTGCCCGCCGGTCGCAGCTGGATCCGGCGTCGTTCGGGCTCGTCGACGACGGCCGGCGCGTGCCGGGGCTGCGGCGGGAGGAGCTGGCCACTCTGGCCGGGATCAGCCGCGACTACTACATCCGCCTCGAGCAGGGCCAGAACCATCAGATCTCGCACCAGGTGCTGAACAGCCTGGCGGAGGCCCTCTGCCTCGATCCCCTCGAGCGGAGCTACTTCTACCGGATCGCCCGGCCGGGCTTCTCGCCGTCGGCTCCGCGCGAGGAGCCGACGCCCGTGAGCGACGCGGTGCTGTCGCTGCTCGACACCTGGTCGGACGTGCCGGCGTTCGTCGAGGACAGCAATCTCGACGTCGTCGCCATCAACGAGATGGCCGACGTCCTGATCCCGAGCGTCGAGCTGTTCGACGGCAATCTCGCCCTGGCGGCGTTCGCCAAGGTCGACGAGGAGCGCATCCACGACATCGCCCGCCGCGCGGTGGCGGCGCTGAGGTACCACGGCGACCCCGACAACAAGCGGTTCCAGGAGATCGTGGGCGAGCTGTCGATCACCAGCGCGGTGTTCCGGCGGCTGTGGGCCCGGCACGACGCCCGGCCGATGTCCCAGGGGACGATCCTCCTCGTGGTCGGCGACGACGAGCTGGTCGAGTTCCCGTGGCAGGTGCTGGAGGTGCCCGGCGGGTTCTTCATGACCGTCTGGCCGGTGGCGCAGGGCACGCGTGCCTTCGAGGTGCTCTCGTGCATCCGGGAGAACGCGCTCACCGGGCGGCCGGTGCGAGGGCCGCTCCGGGGCTGGCCGGCGCGCTAGCGCGTGCGCTCGAGCCGCTCCAGCGCCTGACGGGAGTCCTCGTCGGCGGGGGCCCACACGATGAGCGAGTCGTCGGTGTTCTCGGGAACCCGCAGCACCTGGTAGTACAGCCGGACGGGCCCGACCGGCGTCTTGTCGAAGACGATCAGGTCGCGGCTCTTCGCGGCGAGCGTGTCGTCGGCCCACGCCACCGAGAAGCCCAGGCTCTTCGCCGAGAGCTCGCCCACGATCTCGCGGAACTCCCGGTCGCCCTTGTGCTGGTCGAGCGACTCCCGCAGCAGGGTCACCACCTGGTCGGCGGCGACGCCGTACATGGCGTGCTCCCGGTCGACGGCCGGTTCGAGGAACGTGAACCGGGCGAGGTTCATGCCCACGGCGAAGCCCGGCGAGAGGGCCCGGGCCATCGCGTTCGACTCGAGCACCGTGAAGTGACGGTCGCAGAGCAGGGCGGGGACGCCGTGCCAGCTCGACAGCATCGCCCGGATCACCGTGCGGGACTCGGCCAGCGTCTGCTCCAGATTCATGGGCACACCTTAACCGCTCGATCGCGACGTCAGCTAGTGCCTGGTGCAGGAATCGCAGTGGCCGGAGGGAGGAGGGCGGCGGCCATGCTCGCGAAGACCGCGGCCGTGAGGCTCTGGGGCGGTGCGGAGAGCACCGTGAGCAGGTAGCCCGGCATGCTGCGCACGGCGAAGTTCTGCACGTCGATCTCGAGCGTTCCGACGCCCTCGATGAGCATGTGGAAGTGGGCCTCCTCGGGGCCCGAGACGTCGTAGCGCGACCACAGCCGCACGAAGTCCTCGTCGACCGAGAGCTGTTCGACGAGCTCCTTCAGGCGGGGGGAGAACGGGTCGGCGTCGCGCCGCAGGCCCGCCACGGTGGACGGCACCATCTGCTCCCACTCGACGAGGGTGCGCTTCATCCGCTCGTTGAACAGGTCGACCACGACGTTCGACCCGGTCGCGAGGCCTCCGTGGCCGAGGTTCGTCGCCAGGATGTTCGAGGCGACGATGTCGCGGTTGCTGTCGGAGACGTAGGCCGGGGTGTGGGTCCACTGGCTCAGCACGCGGGCGACGCGGTCGGCCGAGTCCGCCGCGGGAGGCTCGGGGTGACGGTGCTCGCCGCTGGCCACGCGGAACAGGTACTGGCGGGAGTCGGCGTCCAGCACCAGTGCCCGGGCGAGCGTGTTGAGCACCTGGTCGGAGGGCCGGGTGTTGCGGCCCTGCTCCAGCCGCAGGTAGTACTGCTCGCTGATGCCCGCGAGCCGCGCGACCTCGTCGCGCCGCAGCCCCGGAACCCGCCGTCTCGGCGCCCGCTCGAGCCCCACGTCCTCGGGCTGGGTGACGTTGCGCCGTGCACGGAGGAACTCGCCCAAGGCGAGAAGCTCCGCTGACACTCGCGCGACTCCCTCGTTCGGACGGACCACCCCGTCTTCTGGAGCCGGGTCTCCAGATAAGGATGCTCGGTGCCGCGCCGCTCGTCAATCAGCTCTCCGCGGCACCCGACCCGGCCACGCGGTGCCCGGCCCCGGTCATCCGTTCGATCACGTAGATCGCGGCGTCGGCGCGCGAGCGCTGTGTCAGTCGTTGCCGTTCGCCGGCGGCGGCCCGAGCGCCTCGACCGCCGCGAAGAACCCGTCGGGCACGGGCGAGGCCAGAAGGCGGGGCAGGTCGGCGAGCCGCTCGGGCGTCGGCACGCCCACGACGGTCGTCGTGACCAGCGGGCTGCGCAGCGAGAACTGCAGGGCGGCGGCCGCGAGGTCGACCTCCGCGTCGTCCGCCAGCGCCCGCACCGCGGCCAGGTGCGCCGCGAACTCCGGGGGCATCGGCCGGTAGCCGTAGTCCGCCGAGGACCCGTTGGCGAGCGCGCCCCCGCCGAAGGGCGCCGCGTTGAAGACCGTCATCCCGAGCTCCCGGGCGAGGCGGAAGGTGGGCTCGGCCGAGCGGTCCACCAGGGTCAAGCGGTTGTGCGAGAGCACGGCGTCGAACACGCCGGTCGCCACGTACTCGTGCACCTGGCCGATCGTGCCCGCGGCGATGCCGACGGCGCCGATCACGCCCTCGTCGCGCAGGGCGAGCAGGGCATCCACCGGCCCACCGGGCGCCATCGCCTCGGCGAAGGTGATCGTGTCGGGGTCGTGCAGGTGGTAGAGCGGCAGGCTCGAGACGCCCAGCCGGCTCAGCGATTCCTCGAGCGAGCGGCGCACCCGGTCGCCGTCGAAGACGCCCGTCGCGACGTCGCGGTCGGCCTTGGAGTAGATGAGCTTCTCCGGCGGCAGCCCGCCGGCCCTCGCCAGCGCCCGGCCGAGCAGCGCCTCGCTGCGACCCTCGGCGTACATGTTGCTCGTGTCGACGTGGCCGAGCGGCGAGGCGATCAAGGCGTCGGCCAGGTCCTCGGCGTCGGGCCGCTCGCCGAGCCGCGAGGCTCCGAGGGTGATCGGGGTGGTGGTGACGGGGTTCATGCTCGCTCCTCGATGGTGGTGACGGATGCTCGGGACGACGGCTCCGGCCCGAGCCGGATGCCCCACCGGGCGCTCCAGGCCTCTCCGGGCCCGATCCAGTGCAGCCCGCGGCCGGTGCGCAGCGCGTTCGGCGGCGCCGACATGGGTTCGACGGCGAGGGCGCTCCTGGTGCCGCGGTCGGTCGCGAACTGCGGAGCCCGGTAGACCTGCACCCAGCCGAACACGGCATCGGCCCACAGCTCCACCGCGGTGCCGTCGGGGGCCTCCAGCCGGTGCACCACCTGTCCGCCCCGACGGCGCAGCGCCGTGTAGCCCGAGTGCGGGTCGATCTCCGTCAGCCGACGACCGCCCCGCAGGTCCCACCGGGTGCCCTCGACCGGCCGCTCGCCCCGCGGGATCCATCCTTCGTCGAGCACCAGCGCGCGGTCGGCCTCGATGGTGAGCGTCAGCTCGTCTCCCGGGCGGTCGCCGATGCAGAGGTACGGATGCGCGCCCAGCGCGAACGGCGCCGCCTCCGCCGAGCGGTTGACCACGTCGTGCTGCACGGAGACGCCGGCACCGGTGCCGCCGGGGTTCGCGGCGTCGCCTGCGTTCCCGGTGCTCCCGGGGTCCAGGGCGTAGCGGGTCGTCAGCTCCAGCCGGAAGGGATACCCCGGGCTCGGCTCGAGCACCGTGCGCAGCGTCAGGGCGTCGTCGTCGTGCCCGGCGACGTCCCAGTCGCGGTCGAGCAGGAGCCCGTGGTTGGCGTGCCCGTTCTCGGGATCGCCGACCGGGAGCCGCCGCTCGACGCCGTCGAGCGTCCAGCGGGCGCCTTCCACCCGGTTGGGCCACGGGGCGAGCACGGCGCCGGCCGCCCCGGGGGCGGGCTCCGTCGACGCGGTCGGCTCCACGAGGTGCAGTCCGTCCACCGTGAGCAGCCGCAGCGCCGCGGCCCGGCGCGAGACGACGGCCTCGATCAGCCGCCCGTCGCGCATCCCGCGCAGGTGCAGACGAGCGCCTGTGCTCGGGGTCATCCCGGTGATCATCGCGGTCGTCCACCTCGTCGCAGTCGCACCTCGACGGGTGGTGCTCCAGCCTCACCCGGGAGGCTGCCCGCCTCCATGGGCGATCCGGCGGAACCCCTGGACGTTCCGCTGATCGCGCCGGGGCGTCGAATCATCCAGGCGGTCCCGCGCAGGAGGCATTCCGTCGGCGGCGCCGGCACGGAAGGATCGGGAGGTGGCCCAGCTCAGCACGTCCGGAGCGCCGCGGCGCATCCGGCTCACCTCCGCCCCCGCCGATCCCTCGGTCTCCGCCCTGCGACTCGGCGACTCCGTCCCGGGCGACGCCGTCGTCGTGCGCCGCACCCACCTCGAACGGGGCGGGAGGCCGTGGTTCCCGGTCGCCGGCGAGTACCACTATTCGCGCACCGACCCGGCGCGCTGGCGCGAGGACCTCGCCGCCCTTCGGAGCAACGGCGTCACCCTGGTCTCGACCTATGCGATCTGGATCCTGCACCAGCCGACCCCGGGGGCCATCGACTGGTCGGGCGCCCTCGACCTGCGCCGCTTCGTCGAGACCGCCCGGGAGGTCGGGCTGGAGGTCGTGCTCCGGATCGGCCCGTGGGTGCACGGTGAGACCCGCAACGGCGGCTTCCCCGACTGGGTGCAGTCGGCCGACGTCGAGCTGCGCACCGACGATCCCGCCTACCTCGAGCTCGTCACCCCGTGGATTGGGGCGATGGCCGACGAGCTGCGCGGACTGTTCCGGAGCGCCGAGACCCCCGACGCCCCGATCATCGCCATCCAGGTCGAGAACGAGCTCTACGACCAGCCCGGGCATCTGAGCACGCTCCGGCGCGTGGCCGAGGAGGCCGGGATGAGCGCCCCGCTCTGGACCGCGACCGGCTGGGGCGGCGCGGAGCTTCCGCCCGACGAGTTCCTGCCGGTCTACGCCGGGTACGTCGACGGCTTCTGGGAGGACAGCGACGCGGGCTGGCCCGCGAACTACGCGATGCACTTCCGCTTCAGCGACGAGCGCGACGACCTCGGGGTGGGGGCCGACGTGCGGGCCGCGAGCGCCGCCGGCGCGGCCGGCGAGACCGACGCCGACGCCGACGCCGACGCGAACGCAGTCGCAGACCCCGGCACCGGCATCGACCCCGGCACCGGCGCCGTCCCCTACGCGACCTGCGAGCTCGGCGGCGGCATGCCCGTCGCCTACCACCGCCGCCCCCACGTCGACCCCGAGGACGTCGCGGCGGTCGCGCTCGCGAAGCTCGCCAGCGGCTCCGTGTTCCAGGGTTACTACATGTACCACGGAGGGGTGCAGGTGCCGGGCACGCAGGAGTCGCAGGCGACCGGCTACCCGAACGACCTCCCCCTCCGCGACTACGACTTTGCCGCGCCCCTCGGCTCGTTCGGCCAGCGCCGGCGCCACGCCGACCTGCTCCGGCTGCAGCACCTGTTCGCGCAGACGGCGGCCGACGTCCTGGCGCCGGCCGTGCCGTCGTTCGCCGAGGGCGAGCCGCGGGCGTCCCTCCGCGCCGACGAGGAGCAGGGCTTCCTGTTCTTCTCGACCTACCAGCCCGCCGTCGCCCCGCTCCCCGCGGAGACCGTGCAGTTCGAGCTCACCCTCGGTGAGCACACGGTCGTCGTGCCGTCGGAGGCGGCCGAGGTGCCCTCGGGCGCCTCCTTCGTCTGGCCGGTGCGCCGCCTGCTCCCCGACGGCAGCCGCTTCTCGGCGACCGCGCAGCTCGTGACCGAGCTCGAGCTCGACGGCGTGCCCACGGTCGTGCTCGTCCAGACGGCTGGGCTGCCGGTGGAGGTCGTCCACGAGACGGTCGCCGGCCGCACCGACCACCACCCCGTGCATCCGGTGGCCGTGCCGACCGTCGGGAACGGCCTCGAGCTCGGGGGCGCGCGGATGATCGTGCTCGACGCCGCCACCGCCGAGACGCTCTGGCGCGGCGAGGTCGACGGTGTCGAGCACCTGGTGTTCAGCGCGGCCGACGTCGGCTTCGACGGCGGCCTGTCGATCCGCGTCGCGGACGGCCCCCAGACCCTCACGACGATCCCGGCCCTCTCCCGCCTCGGCGCCGGGGTGCAGCAGCTCGAGGGCCCCGACGGCCTCGGCGGCGTGTACCGGGTCGGACTCGACGGCGCCGACGGCACGGCCGACGAGGTGGTGGTCGAGCTGGTGAGCGAGGCGCGCGGCACGGCACCGGTGCGGCACGGCGGCAGCGGCGGCCGGCTCTCGGCGCCCCTCGACGAGGACTTCGCACTCGCCGCGCGCTACCGCCTGCGGTTGCCCGAGGCCCCGGAAACGGCCGAGACGCCCGAGACGCCCGAGGCGGCCGAGGGCGCCGGGCCGCGCGACCGCGTCATCCTCGACCTCGACTGGGTCGGCGACGTCGGTCGCGCCCACCACGACGGGCTGCTCGTGTCCGACCAGTTCTGGAGCGGCCGCTCGTGGGAGATCGACGTCACGGGCCTGTCGGGCGAGCTCGAGCTGGCGCTGCTCCCGTGGAGCCCCGACAGCGCCGTGCACCTCGACGCCCGGGTGCGCCCGCTCGCCGACCGCGAGCGCCTCGCCGTGCACGGAGCGCGGCTTCACCGCTCCCGGCTCGTGCGCGTCACCGCCTGAGCGACGACGACGAAGACGACGCGCACGAAAGAACGGCCCGGCTCTCGCGAGCCGGGCCGTTCTTGCGTGCGAGATGCCGGGTGCTACTTGCCCGTCACCGTGAAGCCCTGCTCGTTGCCGTAGCTGACGAGCGACTCCTGCCACTTCATGAGGCCGGGGTTCAGATCGGAGTTGCTCGCGTACGCCTGTCCGACCGAGTCGGCGAAGATCGTCTGCGCGTAGGTCTGGAAGGGCAGGTACTGCCATCCCTCCGGCACCGTGTCCGCGGCAGCCAGGAGCACCTTGTTGACCTGCTGGCCGCCGAAGTAGTCCGAGGTGGCCTCGGCGAACTCCGGGGCGGTCAGCGCGGCCACCGTCGACGGGAAGCTGCCCGAGTCCTGCAGGATCTGCACACCCTCGGGGGTGTCGTTGATCCACTGCACGAAGGCTGCGGCGAGGGCCGGGTTCTTCGTCTGCGAGATGACGCCCTGCGCGCTGCCGCCGAAGTTCGCGGACGCGGCGGTGCCGTCGTACGTCGGCATCGGGGCGGCCTGCCAGTCACCGGAGCCCTCGGGCGCCGCGGACTCGAGCAGGCTCGGCATCCAGGCGCCGCTGATCAGCGCCGCGATCTGGCCGTTGCCCAGCTGCTTGTACCAGTCGTCGGTGTAGCTCGGCGTCGGCGAGAGCAGCTTCTTCTCGACGAGGTCGTTCCAGACGCCCGTCCACTTGGCGGTCCCCTCGTCCTGGAGGTCGATGGTCACGTCGGTGCCGTCGACCTGGAACGGGTGGCCGCCCGCCTGCCAGATCATGCTGCTGGCGAAGTAGCCGTCGCCGCCGTCTGAGGTGAGGTACTGGTTCGGGTCGGCCGCATGCAGCTTCTCGGCGGCGGCGCTGAACTCGTCCCAGGTGGTCGGCACGCTGATGCCGTACTGGTCGAAGACGCGCTTGTTGTAGAACATCGCCATGGGGCCCGAGTCCTCCGGCAGCCCGAAGACCTTGTCGCCCGACGCGACGGCGCTCCACGAGCCGGGGATGTAGTCGTCCTCGAGGTCGCCGAAGCCGTAGCCCGAGAGGTCGACGAGGTTGTCGGCGAGGTAGAACTGGGGCATCGCCGTGTACTCGATCTGGGCGACGTCGGGAGCGCCGGTGCCGGCCTTGATCGCGTTGGTGATCTTGGTGTACTCGTCGACGCCGCTGCCGGCGTTGACGTAGTTCACGGTGACGTTGGGGTACTTCTCCTCGAAGGCCTTGGCCTTCGCCTCGGAGGCGGGGGCCCACGCCCAGTAGGTGATCTCGCCGCCCTTCTCGAGGGCTGCCTCGAGGTCGGCGGGCGAGCCGGAGCCGGCTGCGGCTCCGCCTCCGGCGCCTCCTCCGGGCGAGCACGCGGCGAGGCCGGTGCCGATGAGCGCTGCGGTCAGCACTGCTGCTGCGATCCTGGTGCGTTTCACGGGTGTCACTTCCTTGTGTAGGGGTTCTCGGGTGGTGCGAGGTGAAGAGTGCGGGTGCGGGTGCGAGTGCGGAGCCGGTGCGGTTGCGCGGTCAGGCCTTGACGCTCCCGGCGGCCAGTCCCGACTGCCAGTAGCGCTGGAGGAGCAGGAACACGACCACCAGCGGGATGATCGCGAGCAGCGACCCGGTGATGATGAGGTTCTGGATCGGGTCGGCGTTCGTTCCGGTGGACTGCGCGTTCCACTGGGCGAGGCCGAGCGTCAGCGGGTACCACTTCGGATCGCTCAGCATGATCAGCGGCAGGAAGTAGTTGTTCCACGTGGTCACGATCGAGAACAGCAGCACCGTCACGAGGCCGGGCGCCAGCAGGCGGATCGACACGGTGAAGAAGGTGCGGAACTCCCCGGCCCCGTCGATGCGCGCCGCCTCGAGGATCTCGCTCGGCACCGCCTCGCTGGCGTAGGTCCACATCAGGTAGAGGCCGAACGGGCTCACGAGCGACGGGATGATGATCGCCCAGGGCGTGTTCACCAGGCCGATCGAGCTGAACAGCAGGAAGGTCGGCAGCGCCAGGGCGGTGCCGGGGATGGCGACTGCTCCGAGCACCACGGCGAAGACGGCGCTGCGACCGCGGAAGCGGAACTTCGCGATGCCGTACCCGCCGAGTGCCGCGAGGATCGTGGCGCCGCCCGCCGACACGACGACGTAGAGCACCGTGTTGAGGAACCAGCGGGAGTAGATGCCGTCGTTGTAGCTGAAGACCTCGCCGATGTTCTGGAAGAGGTTGAAGCTGGAGCCGAACGCCAGCCCGAACGAGGTGAAGAAGTCGTCCTGCGACTTGGTCGAGTTGATCAGCAGGTAGGCCAGCGGCACCAGCGTGTAGAGCACCAGCACGACCATGACGATCGTCAGGGCGATGGAGGAGCGGGGGGCCAGCCGGGAGCGCCGGCGCTCGATCGGGGCGGCGTTCATCGGAGTTCCTTCCGGGTGCCCCGGAGCTGCACGACGTAGGCGATGACGGCGGTGATGAGTCCCATCACGATCGCGATCGTCGCCGAGTAGTTGTACTGCTGACCGGTGAAGGCGAGGTTGTAGGCGTAGAGGTTGGGGGTGAACGTGCTGGTGATCGCGTTGGGGGCGATCGGCTTCAGCAGGTTCGGCTCGTTGAAGAGCTGGAAGCTGCCGATGATGGAGAAGATCGTGGTGATCACGAGGGCGCCGCGCAGCGCGGGCAGCTTGATCGACAGGATCGTGCGGAACGCCCCCGCGCCGTCGAGCGACGCCGCCTCGTAGAGCTCGTTCGGCACGGTGCGGAGCGCGGCGTAGAAGATCACCATGTTGTACCCGGCGAACTCCCACACGGCGATGTTCGCGATCGAGCCGAGCACCCACTCGGGGGTGAGGGGCGTGAAGATCTGGGCGCCGAGGAACGAGTTGATCGAGCCCACCAGCCCGAATCGCGGGCCGTAGATGAAGCCCCAGATGAGCACCGCGACGACGCCCGGCACCGCGTAGGGCAGGAAGAGCAGGATGCGGTAGAAGCCCGGCGCCCGCAGCCGGCCGCTGTCGATCGCGAGGGCCGCGATCAGCGAGAACACCAGCATGATCGGCACCTGGATGATCATGAAGCCGAAGACCCGGCCGACACCGAACCAGAAGTCGGGGTCGGTGAGCGCCTGGGCGTAGTTGGCGAGGCCCACGAAGCTCGAGCCGCCGACCAGCTGGTCGCGGAACAGGCTCAGGTAGATCGCGTAGACGACGGGCGCGAGGATGGCGATCGCGAAGAAGATCAGGAACGGGATCACGAAGGCCCATCCGCTGGAGATCACCGGCCGGCGACGGGGTCGCGCCGGGGCCTTGGATCCGCTGGCGACGGTGACAGCCATGAGATGAACACTCCCTCGGGTCGGATAGCCCGCGGGCTACAACGAGCGATCCTACGGAGCGGCGACGGCGCGTCACGATAGACAGAACGGATGATCGGCCTGGACATATCGACGAACGGGCGATCGACTCCCGGGCGCTCAGGCGCAATCACACGGCGACCGCGGTGCGATCGCCTGGACGGATCACCTCAGGGCTGCGGGTGCGCGCGGTCGCGGGCCGCGAGGCGGTAGCTGCTGGGGCTGGTGCCGTTGATCGCGCGGAACTGGCGCGAGAAGTAGAACGGGTCGTCGTAGCCGACCGCGCGGGCGATGTCGGCCACGGTGGCCTCGGTGGTGATCAGCAGCTCGCGGGCCCGGGCGCTGCGGAGGCGCTTGTGGTACTCCACCACGCCCATCCCGGAGGCCAGGCGGAACCGGGCCGAGAAGTGCGAGATGCTGAGCCCCGCGATGGTCGCGAGCTCCGCCACGCTCGTGGTGGTCTCGAGATGCTCCCGCAGGTAGTCCTGCGCGGCGAGGATCGGATCGCCCGTCTCCTTCGCGCCCCGCGCCCGGTCGGCGGCGAGCTGGGCGAGCAGCCCCCAGGCGGCGCCCGCGGCGGCGAACAGGCTCGCGACCGTCTCGTCCCGCTCGAGGGAGACGAGGGCGTGCTCGAGGGCCGCCTTCGCCGCGTAGGGGTCGTGCACCTGCATCACGGGGATGAAGTCACCCGCGGCCTGCGTGATGGCGGTCGCGAGGTCGTCGGCGTCGGCGCCGGTCACGTGCATCCACCAGATCGTCCATGGGTCGCGCGGGTCGGCGCGGTAGCGGTGGGGTTCGCCCCGCGGGATGACGGCGACCTCGCCGGGTGACATCGGATGCTCCTCCCCGCGCACCTCGAGGTGACCGGCCCCTCCGGTGCAGAGGATGACCACCACCTCCTCCGCGCCCCGAGGCCGATCACGGCCGTGCGCCGCGGCGTGGGGGAAGTGGCCGGCGTCGGTCACGAGCATCCGCCCCGTGATGGGCGACGACAGCGCCTCGGCGACCCGCGGCCTCGGAAGCACCCGCAGGCGCTGCCCGGGGAATCCGTCTCGAATCAGCACGGGCGACAGTCTAGACAACCTCATCAGCGATTTGTCCAGGTTCATCGGGAAGGCCACTATGGCGCGCACCGGCCCGCGCTCCCTAACCTCGACGCTGTGACGAAAGCCGACGACGCCCTCAGTCTGATCGACCTGCCCGCTGCGCCGCCCGAGCAGCAGGCCCTCATCGACCAGGGCGGGGTCGCCTGCTGGACGAGCGAGATCGAGATCGACAGCTACGAGCCGGGCGAGCCCGACCGCTATCCGCTCTTCCTCGACCGGCGGGTCTACCAGGGGTCCAGCGGCAAGGTCTACCCGATCCCGTTCGTCGACAGCGTCGCCGCGCAGAAGACGCCCCGTCGGTGGCGGGCGATCCACCTCGAGAACCGCTGGGTGCGGCTGATGCTCCTGCCCGAGATCGGCGGGCGCATCCACATCGGCTACGACAAGACCCGCGGCTACGACTTCTTCTACCGCAACAACGTCATCAAGCCCGCTCTCGTGGGCCTCGCGGGCCCGTGGATCTCGGGCGGCGTCGAGTTCAACTGGCCGCAGCACCACCGCCCGGCCACCTTCCTCCCGGTCGAGACGAGCATCGAGCGCGCCTGCCCCGGCGACGTGACGGTGTGGCACAGCGACCTCGATCCCCTGCAGCGGATGCGCGGCGACCACGGTGTGCGGCTGCGGGGCGACAGCGCCGCCATCGAGGTCGCGGCACGACTGCACAACCGCACCGACGAGCCCCAGACCTTCCTCTGGTGGGCCAACGTCGCGGCCCGCTCGCACGACGACTACCAGTCGTTCTTCCCGACCGACGTGCGCTTTGTGGCCGACCACGCCCGGCGCGCCATCACGGCGTTCCCGCGGGCCGATCGGCCCTACTACGGGGTCGACTACCCCGCGCTGGCGGACGCCGAGCAGCCTGATGCCGACCGGATCGACTTCTACGGCAACATCCCGGTGCCGACCTCGTACATGGTCACCGACACCGAGCAGGGCTTCTTCGGCGGCTACGACCACCGCGAGCGCGCCGGCTTCGTGCACTGGGCCGACCGCTCGATCTCGCCGGGCAAGAAGCAGTGGACCTGGGGCGACGGGCCGATCGGTCACGCATGGGACGCCCAGCTGACCGACTCCGACGGGCCGTACGTCGAGCTGATGGCCGGGGTGTTCACCGACAACCAGCCCGACTTCAGCTACCTCGCGCCCGGGGAGACCCGCACGTTCAGCCAGTACTGGTTCCCGATCCAGGAGATCGGCCCGGCGCACCAGGCGACGAAGGAGCTCGCCGTGCGGCTCGACGTCGACGGCCCCGAGGTGCGGGTGGGCGTGGCGAGCGCGGTGCGGCTCGTCGACGCGCGGCTGGTGCTCGAGCGCGCGGCGGAGGGCGCCGAGGGAAGCGCGCCCGCGGTCGTCGCCGAGTGGACGATCACGGTGGGGCCGGGGGAGCCCTTCCTCGCCGTGCACCCGGTCGCAGCCCAGGGAGGGGCCCTGACCCTGCGCGTGCTGCGCGGCGACGAGGAGCTGATCGCGTTCGCGTCCGGTGCGGCCGACGCCGAGGGTGCCGACGACGACCGGCCCGAGCCGTGGGCGGCCACCGAGCCGCCGCAGCCCGGCGAGATCGAGAGCGTCGACGAGCTCTACCTCACCGGCGTGCACCTTCAGCAGAACCGCCACCCGACCCGCTCGGCGGTGCCGTACTTCGAGGAGGTGCTGCGGCGTGATCCCGGCGACTCCCGGGCGTCCGTCGCCCTCGGCGCCGTCGCCTACCGTCGCGGCGAGTACGACGCCGCGCGATCGCACCTCGAGCGCGCCCTCGAGCGCCTCACCCGCCGCAACCTCAACCCCGCGAGCGGCGAGGCGAGCTACCGGCTGGGGCTCGTGCTCGAGCGTCAGGGCGAGCTCGGGGCCGCCGCCGTGCACGTCGGCAAGGCCGGATGGGATGCGGCGTGGGCGCTGCCCTCCGAGCTCGCGCTGTCCCGCATCGCGCTCCGCGAGGGGCGGGGTGAGGATGCTCTGCGGCACGCCCGCGCGGCAGAGGCGCACGACGCCTCGAACCCCGACGCGGCGCACCTGGCGATCCTGGCCCTGCGCGCGCTCGGCCGTGACACCGAAGCCGCCTCCGCGCTCGCCGCCCGCCGGGAGTCGGATCCTCTGGACGCGGTCGCCGCGGTGCTCGCCGGCCTGGAGCAGGGCGAGGTCGCCGGGTTCGCCGACCCGAAGACCGTCCTGACGGTCGCCGTCGACCTGGCCCGCCGCGGGCAGTGGCGCGCGGCGCTCGCCGCGACCGAGGCGCTCGCCGCATCAGCCGGGGGCGCGGGAGGTTCTCGCGGCCACGCCTTCGGCAACCCCGTCCCCGTCGCGCACTACCTCCGGGCGACCTGGTGGGAGGCCCTCGGGGAGCCGGAGCGCGCCGCCGCCGAGCGCCGTGCCGCGCGCGCCGCCGACTCCGCCCTCGCGTTCCCCTTCGGTCTCGACGAGCACGACGCCCTCCGCGCGGCGATCGCCGCCGACGCGACCGACCCCGTCGCCCCGGCCCTGCTCGGGTCGTGGCTGCTCGACGCCGGACGCACCGAGGACGCCCTCGCAGCCCTGCGCGACGCCCTCGCGCTCGGCAGCACCGATCCGGTGGCCTGGCGGAACGCGGCGATCGCGACCGTGAACACCGGCGGCTCCGGCGACGCGGCCGACGAGCTGCTCGCGCGGGCCCTCGAGCTGAGCCCCGCCGACCCGCGCCTGGTCTTCGAACGGGACGTGCTGGCGCGCATCCGGGGCATCGGGCCCGCGGAACGACTGCAGGAACTCGACCGGCACGGCCTCCCGGTCGTGCTGCGCCGCGACGACCTCACGGTCAACCACCTCGAACTGCTCGTCGCCACCGGCAGCCCCGACGACGCGCTCGTCGTGCTCGCCACGCGCACCTTCCGGCCGTTCGAGGGCGGCGAGGGCCGGGTGATCGCCGTGTACGACGCCGCCACGATGGAGGTGGCGAGGCGGATGCTCGAGCAGCAGCCGCGCGAGGCGGCCGAGCTCCTGCGCTCCGGCGTCGCCGTCCCCGCCAACCTGGGGGAGGGACGCCACCCGGCCGACAGTCTGGCCGAGCGCTTCGTGCTCCTCGGCGACGCCCTGGAGCGGGCCGGGGAGACCGAGCCGGCCCTTGCCGCCTGGCGCCGGGCCCGGGACGGCGCCGGCGCCCTCGCGGTCGCACCGCGCCCGGCGGAGCCCGCCGACTACTGGGTCGGCGTCGCCCACCTGCGCCTCGGCGAGCCCGACGCCGCGGAGCGCGTCTGGACGGCCCTCGAGGAGCGCGCCGCCGCGGTCGAACGCGAGAAGGACGCCGTCGACTACTTCGCGACGTCGCTGCCCGAGCTGCTGCTGTTCGACGTCGACACCGAGGCCTCCCGCCTCGCCCTCGCCGCCCGGCTGCGCGAGCTTGCGCAGCGCGGCCGGACGGCGGCCTCCGTGCCGACCCGGGCCTGAGCCCGAGCGGGGTGGGGGGCACCGGCGCCGACCGGCGCAGCCCTGCCCCGGGGCGGTCGCGCCCCCGTGATCCCGGGCCGCGCCGCCGGCCCAGGGTGGCGAAGCGCGGCCAACACACGGCCGCAACGCGGGTGAAACAGGGGCGTCCTACTCTTCGAGCGTGACCTTCTCACCCGCCTCCCGCGCCTCCGTGGTGATCTTCTCGGGGCCCCGCGCCACCATCCAGAACAGTGCAGCGCTGCGCACGAGCCAGTCGGTGCGCCAGGCGCGCGGGCTCGCCGGCGCCGATGCGAGCCTGCCCGAGTCGCTGCGCGCCCAGCAGCTGGCCGCGCCGGTGACCGCGTACGTCAAGGCCTTCTCCGCGCATCCGCTCGAGAAAGACGCTCAGGAGCTGTACGGCCCGGTCGACGGCTGGCTCGACCCGGCGTCGGGCGAGTTCAGCGCCGACGCGCGCGACGGCTGGACCCCCGTCTACGAGGTCACCCTGGACCCCGCGAAGGGCCCGTTCCCGCTGCCCTACGCGGCGACCCAGGCGAACGGCGAGCCGTGGGACGGCCCGTTCGACGACAACGGCACCGCCCGGCAGCTGTTCTACCCCGACGCCTCGCGCATCGTGGCCGAGATCGACCGTTTCGGCCTCGACGGCTACGGCGGCAACAACCTGATGAGCGGCGTGGCCGACTTCGACTTCGTGCGGGCGGCGCCCTCGGGCGGCTACACGAAGGGGCAGCCGGCGGCCGAGCGCACCGACTCCGCGCTCCTCGGAAGCGAGCACGGCGACCTGCCGCCCGAGGTGCTCGGCGAGGACTTCTTCCCCTACATGCCGATGCGCCAGGAGCCCGCGCTGCCGACGCTCGCCGCCCTGACGAACATCGTCTACGACACCCTGACGAACGGTGACTACGACGGCGCCATCTGGCTCGAGGGCAGCCCCACCACCGAGGAGACGGTCTACTGGTTGAACCTCGTCATCCCCACCCGCCGCCCGCTGATCGGCAACTGCTCGCAGTACGGCCACGGCGTCTTCGGCAACGACGGCGACCACAACCTCGTGCAGTCGGTCAACTACATCGCCTCGGGCGTCTGGGCCGACGAGCAGGGCGACGACCGGGTCGGCGCCGTGATGATCCAGAACGGCCAGGTCTTCACCAGCCGCGAGGTGCAGAAGGCGGATGCCCGTCCCGGCGGCTACATCGCCTACGGCGGCCACGGCGGCATCGTGGGCAACACGGTCGAGGACCCGGTGCTCTCCTTCGTGCCGGTCGCCCGCCACACGTCCACCTCGGCGCTCCGCCTCGACCGGCTTCCGGATGCCGTGACCGGCCTCCACGGCGACGCCGTCGTGACCCGTGACGACGCCGGGCACCTCCGGCCCGAGGCGATGCCCAAGGTGACCATCGCCCGCTACGTCAACTACGGGCAGGACGACTTCAGCGACAGCGCCGACAGCGAGGTCGAGATCCTCGCCCGGATCGAGAAGAACCTGCGCGACCATCCGCTCTCCGGTCTCGTGGCCGAGGGCTCGGCGCCCTACGGCGGCGTCTACGAGTCGATGCGGGCGTCGCTGCTGAAGGGCGTCTTCCGAGGGATGCCCGTGGTGGCGGTCGGCCGCGGCGGAGGCGGCTACGCGTTCGGGCAGTCGACGATCGGCGGACTGTTCATCCGGGGCAGCAACCTCTCGGCGCCGAAGGCCCGCATCCTGCTGATGGCGTGCCTGCTGAAGTTCGGGGCGCTGCCGCTGCCGGCCGACCCGGAGGCGCCGACGCCGGCCGAGCTCGACGCCATCCGCTCCGCGGTGGCCGAGTACCAGACCATCTTCGACACCCACTAGCCGTGCCGGCGGCCGAGCCGCCCAGCCCATCGTCAGCACCCAGAACAGGAGCACCACCATGGTCAGCTACGGCGTCTTCCTCCCCGTCGGCAACAACGGCTGGATCCTCTCCACCACCTCGCCCCAGTACGAGCCGACCTTCGCCCTGCAGCGCAGCATCGTCGAGAAGGCCGAGCACTACGGCCTCGACTTCGCCCTCGCCATGCTGAAGTACCGCGGCTACGGCGGTGAGACCCAGCACTGGAACCACACGATCGACCCGATGACCCTGATGGCCGCGCTCGCCCCGATCACCAGCAGGATCAAGCTCTACGCCACCGTCTCCCCCCTCAGCTACAACCCGATCGTGGTGGCGAAGATGGCCCAGCTGATCGACGAGGTCTCCGGCGGCCGCTTCGGCATCAACCTCGTGGCCGGCTGGAACCGCAGCGAGTATGCCCAGATGGGCGCCTGGCGCGGCGACGACTACTACGGCTACCGGTACGACTACCTCAGCGAGTTCACCCAGATCCTGCTCACCGCGTGGGAGACCGGCCGCGTCACCTTCCACGGCGAGTACTTCGACATCGAGGACTGCGAGGTGCTGCCCACTCCCGTCGGGCACATCGACCTCATCTCGGCCGGCTCCTCGCCGCGCGGCCGCCGCTTCGTGGCCGAGTACGCCGACTACCACTTCGGCTCGGGCCAGAGCGCCGAGGAGGTGGCCGCCTCGAACGCCCACCTCGCGGCCGAGAGCGAGAGCCTCGGCCGCACGCCCGGCTCCTTCGCCACGACCCTCGTCGTGATGGGCGACACGGATGCCGATGCGGCCCGCAGGGTCGAGCTCTACCAGCGCGGGGTCGACCGGGGTGCGGTGGAGGGCATGGTGCGCGAGTACTCCAACGACACCAGCACCGACGGCTCGAGCGCGGCGGTCGCCGCGAGCCACCGCGCCGACGTCTCGCCGTTCTACGGCGGGCGCGCCCTCGTCGGCTCGCCGCAGACGGTGGCCGACCACCTCAACGCCATCGCGGCGGTGCCCGGGACTGCGGGCACAATGCTCACCTTCGACGACTTCGAGGAGGGCCTCGACCGCTTCGGCACCGAGGTCATGCCGCTGCTCGACCACCTGCCGACGAAAGGCTGACCCGCCCGTGCCCTACCAGATGAGCCTCGCCCTCGACCTCTCGTTCTCGCACCACCAGGGCCGCTGGCGGCTGCCCGGCTCGTGGGAGGGCCGCACCTTCCCCGACCTGCGGATGTACACCGAGCTGCTGCTCGCCGCCGAGCGCGGCTGCCTCGACATGGTGTTCTTCGGCGACGGCTCCGGCATCCCCTCCACCTATGGCGACTCGATCGACGCGGCCGTTGAGTGGGGCATCGGCTACCCGCGCCAGGACATGAGCCCGTTCATCGCGGCCCTCGCGCAGCAGACGCAGCACATCGGCTTCGGGCTGACCTACTCGTCGACCTTCATGCATCCGTTCTACGTCGCCCGGCTGCTGAACTCGCTCGACCTCGTCACCCAGGGCCGGATGGCGTTCAACGTGGTGGCCTCCAGCCGGGGAGCGGATGCGGCCAACTACGGCTTCGACGCCCTGATGGACCACGACGCCCGCTACCGCCGGATGGAGGAGTTCGTCACCGTCTGCCAGGAGCTCTGGCGGAGCGTCGACCGCGACGCCTTCGTCTGGGACAAGGAGACGGGGATGGTCGCCGAGCCCGGCCGCATCCGGCCGATCGATCACGCGGGGGAGTTCTTCCAGGTGAAGGGGCCGCTGAACTCGGTGCCGAGCCCGCAGCAGGCGCCCGTGCTGATCCAGGCGGGCGGGTCGCCGCGGGGCATCCGGGCCTCGTCGGGCTTCGCCGACGTGGTGTTCGGCGGCGCCTTCGACAACGGCGACCGCGCGAGGCATCGCGCCGCGCTCGACGAGGCGCTGCTCGAGCAGGGGCGCGACCCGTCGCGGGTCGGCATCCTCTGGGACCTGCAGCTGATCGTCGGCGAGACCACCGACGACGCGCTCCGCCGCAAGCGGCAGCTCGCCGACCTCCTGCCGCCCGAGGCCGCCGCGGCGCAGTTCGCCAACAACACCGGCTACGACTTCGCCAAGCTGCCGGCCCGGTTCACGCTGACCGAGCTGACGGCCGAGGTGATCGCGAAGCAGGCCAGCCCGATGGGCTTCCGCGACCTCGTGAACGAGCACGGCGCCGACACCGAGCTGAGCCGGGAGGAGTTCTTCGACTCGCTCTGGAAGGTCGCCACCGGCTACGAGCACACGGTCGCCGGGAGCGCGGCCGAGGTGGCCGACTACCTCGAGGAGTCGTACGAGGCCACCGGCAGCCGGGGCGGCTTCATGGTCGCGCATCCGCAGGTCACGCCCCGCGACCTGATCGACGTGGTGGGGCTGCTCGTGCCCGAGCTGCAGCGGCGCGGACGGTTCCGCACCCGCTACGACGGCACGACCCTCCGCGACACCCTCGGGGTGCCCGCCTTCGCGTGAGAGTCTGAGACCGTGAGCCCCGAGAACCCGACCGGCCGCCCCGCCGGACCGCCGCGGCGGCGCAGCTTCACCGAGGACAAGATCCTCGACCTCGGCCAGCACCGCCGGCAGGACGAGGCGCGGCGCCTGCGCGACCTCGTCTCGGCCTTCGTGCTCTCGGGCGCGACCGACGGGGAGCGGCTGCCGAGCGACGAGGAGATCGCCCGCGAGTTCTCGTGCACCCGCAACACGGCCCGCATCGCGATGCAGATGCTCGTGCAGGAGAACACCATCGGCCGCACCGCCGGCCAGGGCACCTACGCGAACCCGCGCCCGCTGACCTGGCGCACCGACCGGCTGCTCGATCAGCTGAAAATCGATCCGGCGCCGCTCGACCACGACTACGTGCTGATCGGCTGGCGCGAGACCACCGCGGTGCCGACTCCGATGGCTGCCCTGTTCGACGAGACGGTCGACCGGATGGCCGTGTTCGAGCGGGTCATCCTCTACAAGGGGCGGGCCGGTTCGCTGCGCACCTACTACCTGCCGCTGCGTCCCGGCGACGAGTTCGGGCGGGCCGACGCGAACGACGACGTGTTCGAGATCATCGAGAGCCGGTTCGGGCATGAGCGGCTGACGGCCGACCGCCAGATCAGCGCCATCTCGGCCGACCTCTCGGCCGCCGAGCTGCTCGCGACCGAGGTGGGCACGCCGCTGCTGTTCATCGAGACGACCGTGCGGGAGCCGGGCGGTACCGTGGTGATGATCTACCACGGGCGGCAGCGCTCCGATCAGGTGCGGATCGCGCTGGAGCCGTCGCGCGGCGACCTGTAGGGCCGGTCACGGCGTGCCGGGGCGGCGGGCCACCGCGGGCGCGAGCAGCACGAGCGCCGCGACGAGCACCGCCGCGATGACCGAGACCGCCGCGAGGGCGCCCGCCGCGTCGGCGAGCGCGAACACCGCGAGCGGACCCACCGCCGCGCCGACGTCGCCGGCGGTGCGCGTGAGCCCCACCACCGCGCCCGCCGCCGCCGGCTCGAAGCGCTCGCCGGTGACGACGTTCGGCACCACCCCGGCGACGCTGGTCGAGACGTAGTAGACGACGATCACGGCGCCGAAGGCGAGCGGCGCGTTCACGATCGGGAAGAGCATCAGGGCCCCCGCCCCCACGAGCGCCGAGGGCAGCAGCACGCTCAAGCGTGCGCCCCGGTCGACGACCCGGCCCACCACGGGCAGGGCGGCGATGCTGATGAGCGTGCCGGCGGCCATCGCGACGCCGAGGGTCAGCGGCGTGAGTCCGCCGGTGTCGTACGCGAGCACCGGGATCAGTCCCTGCTCGCCGGCGAAGCGGGCCAGGAAGGTGGCGAACGAGACCGCCACGAGCCCCACGACGAGGGCGCCGGCGCCGGTGGGGAGACGGCGGCGCGGACGGGAGGCGGCGGCGCGAGCATCCGTCGTCTCGTCGCCCGCATCGGGGGCGGAGGGCTTCGGCGCGAAGGCCGCCCAGTAGTGCGTCGCCGGCCGCGCGAGGTCGACGACGAGGCAGGCGACGAGCGGCAGCACCGCCACCGCGAAGGCCCCGGCCACCCCCAGCACCGTGACCGCGGCGCCGCCGAGCAAGGCGCCGACGGCGGATCCGCTCATCATCACCACGGTCGCCGTCGACATGGTGCGGCCCCGGCGCTCGGGCGGGGCACCCGCGACGAGCACCGAGAAGCCGATCGTCACGGCCGCCCCGCCGAGCACGCCCGCCACCAGCCGGGCGACCAGCAGTAGCGGCTCGCTCGGCAGCAGCCCGGTCACCGCGGTGACCAGCGCGAGCAGCACCGAGACGAGCTGCAGGAAGCGCCGCGGCGGCACCCGCCGGAGCGCCAGCCCGGCCGGCACGTTCGCGATCACGCGGCCGATCGCGAACGCCGCGATCAGCAGCCCGATGCTGCCCGTGCCGATGCCGAAGCGCTCGACCAGCAGCGGCAGGGCCGGCACGATGACGCCCCAGGTCATCTGCGCCGACGCGATGAACGCGCAGACGAGGATCGCCTGCGCGTTCATGCCCAGCGGGCGCCCCGCGAGGGGGCCGGGGGTGCGGTCGGTCAGTCGGTCATCCCGATCGTCGTGTCGAGGAACTCGTTCGTCACGAGGTCGGCCGGGGTGAGACCGTCGGCGGGGGTGACTCCCTGCGTCGTGTAGACCGGGATCACCTTGTCCATCAGGTCCTGCACGCGGGCCTCGTCGAAGTCGCCGAGGGTGTCGTTGTCGCCGTTGCCCGAGATGCCGTCCTCGATCATCGTCTTCACCGCGTAGTCGGCGACGCCCTGCGAGTAGACCCAGCCGGTGTCGTACTGCTCCGCCAGGTCGAGGATCAGCGCGTTGGCCTCAGCGGGATCGGCGAAGTAGTCGACCTCCGCCTGCTGCAGCACCGGCACGATGGCCTTCAGGCACTCGGACTGCTCGGTGACGTCGGCCGAGCGCACGACCACCGGGTCCTGGTAGGGCCGGAAGCCGAGGTCGTCGATGAGCTGGTAGGCCACGGGCTTCATCCAGTTCTCCACCTCGTTCTCGTAGATGTAGGGCTCGGCCGAAGCGTAGCCCTGCTGCGCGTCCTTGCCATCGGCGGCCACGAAGTTGGCCGGGGTGCCGTCGTACGAGGCGTCGGTCTGCTCAGCGGGGATGACGCCCGCCGAGGTCAGGTACTGCATGTAGGCGGTGTCGGCGAAGTAGCGGATGATCGCCCCCGACTCCACCAGCTCGGGCACGGTCGTGACGTCGGGGTAGGTCTCCGGGTCCCACATGATCATCAGCGGGCTGATGTCGTGCGAGGCGAACACGGCCGTCGTGGGCATCTCGGCCGACTGCGCGATCGACTCGTCGGTCGAGACGTAGCCGAGCAGGATGTCGGGGTCGGTGTACATCAGGCTCGACACGGGCTGGAACCCCGTCGCCGGGCCGCCCGCCCGGATCTCGACGTCGACGCCGGTGTACTCGCCCGCCGAGTAGAGGGGGCCCGAGACCGACTTGGCGGTCGTGTCGATCACCGGGTCGGGGCCGAGCAGCTCGTAGAGGTGGCCGTGCTCGGCCTCCGGGTTCCAGCCCGTCTGGATGACGACGGTCGCCGGGCAGACGCCCGACAGGTCGACGTCGCCGACGGCGGCCGCCGGCGTGGAGCCGCCGGACTCCTCGGCCGAGCTGCCGGAGCTGCAGGCGCTGAGAGCCAGAGCCGTCACGGCGACGAGGCCGACGGCTGAGGCGAGGCGGGGAACGGATCGGGGCATGGCGTCTCCATCTGTCGAAGGGCGCTCCGGTGGGGCGGAGGCGCGGGAATGGTGCAGGTGGTGCGAGCGGAGCCAGTCTGTCCTGCCGTCGTTGCACCGGTGTTTCGGCACCGCGAAGGATCGATTGCGCCACTTCCTCCGCGCCAGAACGCGCGGCGGGCGAGCGGCTGCGCCACCGTCGGCGCCGGCCCGGCGAGCGGATGCGCATCCGCTCTCTGACGGATTGTTACTGGCGAAATACGCCCGAAACCTCGGGTGCCGATACTGGAAGGGCAACGTAAGCCGTTGCGGGCCCACCGAGCCACAAGACCTCGGTGGAGTGTTGAGCGAAGTGGATGTCTCGCGCTGCGGCTCGCGTCACCGCTTCCTCATTTCCTGTCAATCGGTATGAAGTGAGAAGCAATGGCACTGAAGGTCACCATCGTCGTCGGCAACCCGAAGCCGCGCTCGCGCACGCTCAAGGTCGCCGAGACCCTGGTCGAGAAGCTGCTCGTGCCGGGATCGTACGAGCTCGAGATCATCGACCTCGCCGATCACACGGGCGAGATCTTCGCGTGGCCCTCCGAGACGATGGCCGCCCTGAACGAGCGGGTCGCCGCGAGCGACCTGGCCGTGTTCGCGTCGCCGACCTACAAGGCGACGTACACGGGGCTCCTCAAGGCGTTCCTCGACCGCTATCCCGCGAACGGCCTCGCGGGGGTGACGGCGATCCCGGTGCACACCGGGGGCGACCTCACCCACGCCATGGGCCCGACCGTGAACCTCGCACCGCTGCTCGTCGAGCTCGGTGCGGTGGTTCCGGGGCGCGGGTTCTACTTCGTCGCCGGCCAGATGGACCATCTCGACGAGATCGTGTCCCAGGCCGCGGCGGAGTATGCGCGGAACCTCGCGCGGCTGGCCGTGGTGGCCGGCGCCGCCGCTTCTTCCTCTGCACCGGTTGCGTGACCGCAAGGAGACGGACATGACCATCGCACCAGACCGCGCGCTCTCGGGCGCCGCACCGGACATCGCCTCGGGCGGCGCCCCGGGCCTCGCCCCGGCGGCCATCGACCCGCGGGTGTTCCGCGACACGCTCGGGCACTACGCCTCGGGCATCACCATCATCGGCGGCATCGAGGACGGCGCCCCCGTCGGCTTCACCTGCCAGTCGTTCTACTCGGTCTCGACCGAGCCCCCGCTGGTGTCGTTCAGCGTGATGACGACGTCGACGACCTACCCGCGCATCCGCTCGACCGGCCGCTTCTCGGTGAACGTGCTCTCGCACCACCAGCACACCGTGTCGAACCAGTTCGCGCGCTCGGGCACCGACAAGTGGGCGGGCATCGACTGGTCGCCCGCCGCCTCGGGCAACCCCGTGATCGCCGACACCCTGATGTGGCTCGACTGCGACATCTGGGCCGAGCACGAGGCGGGCGACCACCTGATCGTGATCGGGCGGGTGAACGAGATGAGCCCGGCGTCGTGGCACAGGCACGACCCGCTGCTGTACTTCAAGGGGAAGTACCGGCACCTTCGGGAGGTGGAGGGGTAGAGGTTCGCGCGTCTACGCCGTCAGCCAGATGGCGTCGAGGGCGTCGGCCGGGACTTCGGTTCGGGCCGACGCCGTCGTCGTCGCGTCCAACTGCTGCAGCGTGACGGCCGGCTCGGTCGCCACCCGCACCGCGGTGCCCGGCCCGATGCCCTCGGCCGCGAGCGAGCGCAGCAGCGCCGGGTCGCGGTCGCTGATGCGCACGACCCGCCCCTCGTGGCCCGCGGGCGCGTCGGCCAGCAGCAGCGCGTCGAAGCTCGGCACGGTGCCCCTCGCCGTGGGGATCGGGTCGCCGTGCGGATCCTGCAGCGGATGCCCGAGCCGCTCGTCGATCGCTTCCAGCAGCCGCTCGCTGATCGCGTGCTCGAGCACCTCGGCCTCGTCGTGCACCTCGTCCCAGCCGAAGCCCATCTCGCGCACCAGCCAGGTCTCGATCAGCCGGTGCCGGCGCACCACGCCCATCGCGCGCAGCCGGCCCTCGGCCGTGAGGGTGAGCGGTCCGTAGGGCACGTGGGTGAGCATCCCGCCCGCCGCCAGCTTCTTCACCATCTCGGTCACCGAAGACGGCGCGACCCCGAGCCGGCCCGCCAGCACCGAGGGGCTGATCGGCACGGGCTGCCACTCGGTGTGGGCGTAGATGGCCTTGAGGTAGTTCTCGGTGGCCGTGTCCTGGCTCATGATGCGTCAAGCCTAGCGAGCGGATGCCCGGGGATACGCTCGGGGGATGAGCGCTGCATCTCCCTCACCTTCGTCGTCCTCGTCGTCTCTGGAGGAGCTGCTGCAGGCCGCGGCCACCGACCGGGGTGCCGCGCCGGCGTTCGTGGAGGCGCTGCGGGAGAGCACGGTGATCGTGCCGGGACGGGCATCCGATGATCGCACCGTCACACTGGCCGATCTGCGGGGCCCCGACGGGCGCTCGGTGCAGCCGTTCTACACCTCGGAGGAGCGGCTGCGCGAGACGCTCGAGGCCGTGCCGGGGTTCGAGCGGGCGTTCCTCGGGATGCCGTGCCGGGCGCTCTGGGAGATGACGCGCGGGGCGACTCTCGTGCTGAACCCGCACTCGCCGTACGGCAAGGAGTTCCTGCCGGGGGAGATCGGGCAGCTGCTCGACGGGGCCGCGGCGCTGACACCGCGAGAGGTTCCGGCCGGCACGCGGGTGCTCGTGGGGGAGCCGGCGCAGGTGCCGCCGGGCATGACGGACGCGCTCGCCGCGGTGTTCGCGGGGCATCCGGACGTCTCGGAGGCGGTGCTCGGGTGGACGGTCACGCCGCCCTCGGACTCGAGCTACCTGCTCGTCGTCGTGGGGCCGCCGTCGCTGCGCTCCTCGCTGGCGGCCGACCTCGGCCGGGCGCTCGCGACGTTCTCGACGGCGGCGCCGGTCGACGTACTCTACGCGTCGCCGGGGGCGCGGCACCTGCTGCACGGGGTGGCGCCCTTCTACCGCGCCGCCGCCCGCCCCGCCCCCGGCCCCCGCCCCCGCCGCGGCCTCTTCGGGCGCCGCTGACCGTGGCCGCGTGTGGCACCTGGGTACCGCGGCTGCAGTAGCCGACCCGGTCCCTCAGGACGATCCGCCGCTCGCTCGCACGCGGAAGTCTGGACCCATGCCTCCGAAAGGACTCCCCATGGCCGCCTCGCTCGCCACCGCCACCGCCACCACCGCCCCCACCGCCACCGCGCCGCCCGTAGCCACCGCGCCGACCCTCGTCTGGACGTCGCCCGAAACGAAGCTCTGGGTTGCGACCCTGTCCGGAGAGTTCGCCGGCTACGTCGAGTTCACCGCCGGCCACTACGAGGTCACCGACGCCACCGGCCACCCCCGCCCGCCCCACCCCACCCTCCGCGCGGCCCAGTCCTCCCTCACCCCACCCCCCACCGCTTCCGACGTGCCCCCCACCACCAATGCGACGATGCTCGCCACCGCCGACGCTGTCACTGCGACCAGCGATGTCGCCACCGACGCCGACGCAGCAGCCACCGCCTTCGCGGTCGCCACCCGCATGCCCGGCGCATCCGGCCACCTATCCGGCCACGTATCCGGCCTTGGCCCGGCGCTCACGCCAGCGCTCGCGGCGACCGCTATCGCCCTCGCGGGCGCGGCCCTCGGTACCCTCGCGCTGGCCCTCAACGTGCTCGCCCTCTGACGGAGCCACCCGCAGACCCACCGCACCACGCCGAGCCCTCGCCGAGTTATCCACAGATCCCACCGCGCCTCCCCACGCGCCCGGCCGCCCTGCCACCATCGCCGGATGCCCCACCCGGTCCTCCACGCCTGGATCGACGAGAGCATGCGAACTGTCGGCGTCCCCCGCCCCTCCTACCTCCTGGGCGGCCTCCTGACCGACCCCACCCTCTGCGACCCCTACCGCGCCGAGCTCACCCGGCTCCGCACCACCGGCGTCAAACTCCATTGGCGCGACCTCGACTCTCGTCACCGGCGTCGCGCCGTAGAGGTGTTGGCGGGCTTCCGAGCGGAGTTCATGGTCGTCGTCGCAGCGCCGATGGACCTTCGTAAGCAGGAGCGGGCGAGGGCGATCTGTCTCGAGCGACTGGCATGGGAGCTGCAGCAGCGCGGTGTCGCCAGGGCGTTCCTCGAGGCCAGGTCGACCAGGCTCATGCGCAAGGACGACCAGACGATCGAGTACCTCCGCGGTCGGCGTTCCATCGAGCCGGGCATCCGTATCGAGCATCGGCTGCCGAGCGCCGAGCCGATGCTCTGGGCCGCCGACATCGCCCTGGGGGTCGTCGGGGAGCAGCTGGCCGGTGATCGCCGGATGGTCGACTCCCTGGACGGTCTCTCCGACCGGGTCTCGATCGTGCAGATCGATCTCTAGAAAGCGCGAAAGCCGGGTCCCGTCAAAGGGCGGGGATGCCGGCTTTTACTTCTCGACCTCCCAGCAGGAGCGAGCGGGTTCACTGTACCCGAAACGGACGCGAAAGAGAAGAGGAATGCTCAGGCTCCCGTGTAGCGGCCCGGGCGGTGGTTGAGGGCCAGCACGAGGTTGAGGAGGATCGCGCCCGCCGCCGAGAGGAGGACGGTGAGCGGCGGCACGACCGCGAAGGCGCAGACGACGACCGCGACGTCGAGCGCCATCTGCACGTACCCCGCGCGCCACCCGAGCTTGTCCTGCGCGATCAGCGCGAGGATGTTGAACCCGCCGAGGCTCGAGCGGTGCCGGAACAGCACGAGGAGCCCGATGCCCGCGAGCAGGTTCCCGGCCAGCACCGCGTACACCGGGTCGAGCCGGTCGACGACGAGGGCGAGCGGGTTCAGCAGCGAGAACGCCGAGAGCAGGGCGACGCTCGCGATCGAGCGGAGGGTGAAGGAGAGCCCCTTCATCCACAGCGCGAGCCCGAAGAACGGCACGTTCAGCAGGAAGAACACGACCCCGAACGGCAGTGGCACGACGTAGCTCAGCAGCAGCGCCAGCCCCGCGGTGCCGCCGGTCACCGCCCCGCTCGACTTCAGCAGGAAGAGACCGAGCGAGGCCGTGAACGTCCCGGTCAGCACCCCGAGCACGTCCTCCGCGAACGAGTGGCGCAACGGGTTGCGCGTGGCCGCCGCCGGGCCGGCAGAGGCAGAGGCGGCGGGGTCGGCGCCGTGAGGGGCGGGCGAGGGCGCGGCCGAGGGGTCGGATGCTCGCCCCGCACGATCGAGCGAGGTCACGCGAAGACCTCCGACGTGGGCAGCGCGGCACCCGGAGCCACCCCGGCCAGCACCGCCACCACCCGATCGGTGGCCGACGCGTCGGCGATCGAGATGCGCACCCCGTCGCCGGGATACCCCCGCACGAGGATGTGGTTCGCCGCCAGCAGGTCGACGAGGGCCTCGCGGTCGGCATCGGGCATCCGGAGCCAGACGAAGTTGGCGCTGCTGTCGGGTACGACCCAGCCCTGCGCGCGAAGGGCCGCCGTCAGACGCGAGCGCTCGGCCACGACCTCGGCGACCCGCAGGCGCATCTCGGCCGCCGCCGCCGGCTCGAGCGACGCGAGGGCGGCGCGCTGCGCGAGGGCGCTGACGGCGAAGGGCAGCCCGGTGCGGCGCAGTCCGTCGGCCACGACGGGTGCGGCGATCGCGTAGCCGACCCGCAGCCCGGCCAGCCCGTAGGCCTTCGAGAACGTGCGCAGGATGCAGATGTTCGGATGCCGCCGGAAGAGCGCCACCGAGTCGACCGCTCCGGAGCCCGAGTACTCGATGTACGCCTCGTCGATCACCACGAGCACGTCGCTCGGCACCCGCGCGAGGAACGCGTCGAGCTCGGCGGCATCGAGCGGCACGCCCGTGGGGTTGTTCGGCGTGCAGAGCAGCACGACCCGCGTGCGCGGCGTGACGGCGGCCGCCATCGCCTCGAGATCGTGCGCCTCGTCGGCCCGCAGCGGCACCGCGACCGGCACCGCGCCCGCGAGCCGCGCCAGGATCGGATACGCCTCGAACGACCGCCACGCGAACACCACCTCGTCGCCCGGGTCGCACAGCGACGCGAGGATCTGCTGCAGCACCCCCGTGCTCCCCGCCCCCACCACGGTCTCCTCGACGCTCACGCCGAACAGCTCGGCCAGCCGCTCGCGCAGTGCGGTCGCGGCCGTGTCGGGGTAGCGGTTCACCGCCGCGCTCGAGTGCGCCAGCACCTCGAGCACCGCCGACAGCGGCGGGTGGTGGCTCTCGTTCGAGGCGAGGGCGGCGGTGAGCTCGTGCTCGGCGCGGCGTCCGGCAACGTAGGCGGGCAGCGCGAGCACGGCGTCGCGGGGGCGCGGGGCGCGGGCGGGGGTTTCGGGCATGAGCCCAGTCTGAGAACGGATGCGCAGCGGCGCAATCGCCTCGGCCTCCGTTGAGCATCCTGTGCATTCTGCGCGTTCTGGGTGACAGAATGACCAGCGTGAACCTCCTCGACGACCTCGACGCCCGCATCCTGCTCGCCCTCGACGAGAACCCGGATGCGACCGTGATGCACCTCGCCCAGACCCTCGGCGTCGCGCGCAACACCGTGCACGCGCGCCTGCGCCGCATGACGGAGGGCGGCGCGCTCGGCTCGTTCAGCAAGCGGATCGCGCCGGCGGCACTCGGCTATCCGCTCGTGGCCTTCGTCTGGATCGCGATCAGCCAGGCCTCGGACAGCGCGGCGATGGCGAGCCTCGCGGAGATCCCCGAGATCGTCGAGATGCACGCCACCACCGGCGACGCCGACCTGCTCGCGAAGGTCGTCGCGCGCGACCCGCAGCACCTGCACAGCCTGACCAGCCGGATGCTGCGCATCGACGGCGTCATGCGCACGAGCACGGCGCTGTCGCTCGTGGAGGCGATGCCGCACCGCGTCCGCGGCCTCCTCGAGGGCGTCGCGCGGGAGTAGGCGGGGCGGCGTGGGCGCGGCCGGCCGGTTGGGCGCGGGCGCCCGGGATCGCAGGCCGAGCGGCCGGGCCAGCGGATCACCGCGCGCCGCGGCGGGAGCGGGGGCTAGGGGCGGGGACGGGCCGCGTGGGGGCGGCGGGCGGCGGCGGCTGCCGCGAGGGCGCCTGCGGCGAGCACCGCGAGGGCGGCGAGCACCAGCGGCAGGGGGTCGCGGCCCGTCGCCGCGAGGGCGGGATGCAGGGCGTCGGCGCCCGGATCCGCGCCCGAAGGCGCCCCGACCGAGGGGCCGGCGGACGACGTCGGCGCCGGAGCAGCCGACGAGGGCGCCGCGGGTGACGGCGACGGCGCGGGCGACGGCGCGGGCGACGGCGCGGGCGACGGCGCGGTCGGCCCGACCGCCTCCGCGACCGCCGCCCCCACCTCCGTCGCCAGGAACCCCACCCCGGCTGCATTCGGATGCAGCGCCCCCAGCGCCACCGACAGCCCGTCGACGCCCGACGGCGTTCCGGCGCCGACGGTGAGCGTCACCCCGTCGATGTACGGATCGGTCGTCGAGCACGCCGAGTGGCTCTCCGTCGCGGCGAGGGTCGAGACGTAGGTGGCGCCGGCCCCCTCGGCCGCCGCCCGGATCGCCGCGTCCAGCCGCACCTCCGTCTCGTGCAGGTACCCGGTGTCGACGTCGGTGAACGGGAACGCGTTGGCGGGGAAGGTGCTCCCGCCGGTGACGAGAGGCGTGAAGCATCCGCCCGCCGGCACGTTCGCCACGTCGGGCGCGATCGACGGATACCCGACCACCACCACCCGCGCGTTCGGCGCCTTCGCGGCGATCAGCGCGAAGGTCTGCGCGAGCGCCGGCGCCACCGTGCCGTCGAGCTTCGCCTTCAGCGTGTCGACCTCGAACTCGCCCGAGCCCTCCACGTAGAGCGCGCGGCAGTTCGGCAGGTCGAGGGCGAGCAGCGGCCCCTCCGCCGACTGGGCGAGGCACGCGGTGGCGACGGTCGAGAAGCCGAGGTCGTTGCCGCCGATCGTCACGGTCACCACGTCGGTGTCGGCGCTGAGCGCCTCCGACTGCACGGGCGCCGTGCCGGCCCCGGTGATCGTCGTCTGCGGCGTGTCCCGGATGTTCGCCGTCACCGCCCCGCTGCACGTCCGGTCGGTCAGCGCGAGGCCGAGCGCATCCGCCACCAGGTGCGGGTAGTTCGCGACCGCCTGGTAGCAGCCCGCCGCCGGCTCGTCGCTGAACGGCACGAGCCCGAAACCGGCCGAGTACGAGTCGCCGAGGGCCACGTACTGCACGGGGTCGGCGACGGATGCGCGGCCCGCCCCGTGCGCCGAAGCCGCCTGGGCGCCGAGCGCCAGGGATCCGACGACGAGGGGCAGGGCGGCGGCGGCCGCGACGATGCGGCGGAGACGGGGCGAGGGCACGCCATCACGGTAGCCGCCCTCGTTCGCCGGCGGAAGGAGCTCGTCGGCCGCATGGGTGCGGCGAGCATCCGCGTGACTAGTCGGCCAGCAGGCCCGACTGCATCACGCGCTCGACGTCGATCGCGATGACCACGCGCTGCGGGTTCTCGCGCGGCTGGCGGTAGCGGCCGGCGTAGCGCTCGACGGCGTCGGCCACGGCGTCGGGCTCCTCGAGGATGCGCGCGGTGCCGGCGAGCGTGATCCAGCGGGCGCCGTCGACCTGGCAGACGCTCGCGCGCCCGTCGCGGCGCACGTTCAGCACCTTCTGCGACGGCCCGTTCGTGATGATGCGCACGGTGCCGATGGAGCCCCCCGGCCCCGCCTCGGCGCCGGCCTCGGCCCGCGGCTCGAACGTGAAGCCCACGGGCACCACGTGCGGGAACCCGTCGGGCAGCAGCGTCGTCAGCGTCGCGAGATGGCGCACGGTCACGAACTCGAGGGCGGCGGCGTTCAGCGGTGCGGTCACCCGATCAGCCTAGTTCGGCCCGCCGACCACCCGCCCGCCGAGCGGATGCCCGCCCCTGCGACCTCGTCAGGCCAGCGTGACGGCCGTGCCGTACGCCACGACCTCCTGCGCGTTCTGCCCGACCTCGCTCGCGTCGAAGCGCATGGCGATAACGGCGTCGGCGCCGAG
This sequence comes from Herbiconiux sp. VKM Ac-1786, assembly GCF_015350805.1. GTDB lineage: Bacteria > Actinomycetota > Actinomycetes > Actinomycetales > Microbacteriaceae > Herbiconiux. Next base: position 1,578,354 of record NZ_JADKSG010000001.1, read on the forward strand.
GGCTGTGGCGGCCTCGATCAGCCGCTGCTTCGCCTCCTCGCGGCTCTGCATGAGCTGCTTCGTCAGCCCGGCGAGCTCGCCGCCCACGAGCGCCTTCAGCCCGGCGCCGAACTGCACCCCCGCGTTCCGCGACCGCACCGTCAGCCCCGTCACTTCCCCCAGCACCCCGGTGATCTGGCGGCCGGGCACATCGTTCATCGTCGAGATCAGCATGGCGCGATCATGGCAGACATCGCCCCGGCCGCGCGTCCCCCGTGCGCCACCCCCGTCCCGAAACCGAACCGGGCCGTGCTGGGCCGGGCACCGGGCGGCCGCTCAGGGTGTCGGCCCGGGCACCGGGCGGCCGCTCAGGGTGTCGGCCCGTCGAGGGTCAGCCGCGCATCCAGCCCCAGGCGGTCGAGGAACAGCTCGTCGTGGCTCACGACGACGAGGCCGCCCCGCCACGCGCGGAGCACGTCGACGAGATGGTCGGTCGTCGCCAGGTCGAGGTCGTTGGTCGGCTCGTCGAGCACGAGCAGCTGCGGCACGGGGCGGGCGAGCACGAGGCCGGCGAGCGCGACCCGGAACCGCTCGCCGCCCGACAGCGTGCGCGTCGGCCGGGTCACCACCTCGCCGCGCACCAGCAGGCGGGCGAGCGCGTCCCGAAGCTCGCGGGCGGTGGCGGTCGGGGCTTCGCGGGCGATGTGCTCGAGCACGGTGCGATCGTCGCCGAGTCGGCCGTCGCGGTGCTGGGGCAGCCAGCCGATGCGGTCGGTGAACGCCGTCGCGCCGGTGTCGGGGAGGGGATGCGCCCGCCGGCCGTCCGCGCCGACGAGCTGTTCGAGCAGGGTGGTCTTGCCCGTGCCGTTCGCGCCGACGACCGCGAGGCGTTCGGGCCACTGGAGCACGGTCGGTCGGCCCCGCACGGTGAACTCCGCGAGCCGTCGCGCGGCGGGCACCCCCGGGTCGGGGAGGTCGATCTTCACGTCGTCGTCGTGCCGCACCCGTCCGGAGGCCGCGTCGACCAGCTCCCGGGCCCGCGCCTCGGCGTCGGCGTGGCCCGACCTCAGCTTTCCGGCCGTCGTCTCGGCGCGGTTGCGCCGGCCGTTGGCGAGGATCTTCGGCATCGATCCGGCGGATCTCTCGCCCGCCTTCGCGCGCCGGGCGATCGTGGTCTCGGCCTCCACCCTTCGTCGGCGCTCGGAGCGGAGCACCTGCTCGGCGGCGCGGAGGTCGCGCTCCGCGGCCGCGTGCTCGACGTCGAGACGGCTCTCGAAGGCCGACCAGGTGCCGCCGAAGGTGCGCAGCGACCCGTCCCGCAGCTCGGCGATCTCGTCGACGTGCTCGAGCAGCTCCCGGTCGTGGCTCACGACGACGAGCACGCCCGGCCACCGGTCGACGAGATCGAGCAGCCTCTCCCGGGAGCGCCGGTCGAGGTTGTTCGTGGGCTCGTCGAGCACCGCGACCGGGTGACCGCGCAGCTTCACGCCGGTGACGGCCGCGAGCACCGCCTGCCCGCCGGAGAGGGTCGCGACCGGTCGCCGCAGCTCGTCGACGGTGAGGTCGAGGCCGGCCTCGCCGAGCGCGGCGACGGCCCGGGTGTCGACGTCCCAGTCGTCCTCGAGGGCGTCGAGGTGCCGCGGATCGGTGTCGCCCGCGAGCACGGCCTGCAGGGCGTCGAGGCGCTCCCGCACGCCGAGCAGGTCGGCGACGGTGTCGTCGGGGCCCCGCGCGAAGCGCTGCGGCAACAGGTCGACGGTGCCGGTCGTCGAGACGCTGCCCCCGGTGGGCCGGAGCTCGTCGGTGACGAGCCGCACCAGCGTTGATTTGCCGGCGCCGTTCGCGCCGACGAGGCCGGTGCGGCGGCGCCCGAAGGCCGCGGTGACGTGATCGAGCACGACCGACCCGTCGGGCCAGGCGAACGAGCAGTCGGTGAGGACGATGGACGGTGTGCTGAGGGTGCTGGAGGGGTTGGGCATTGCGCTCCCGGTGGTCGCGTCGGCGCACGACGACGACCGGGCTCCGGCAGGAGGGGCGGGAGCGCGGGCCCCGCCCGGTCAGCGGGCGGCGGCGGACGGCGTCAGTGCGAGGGCAGCTGCTGCGTCGTGGACGCAGTACCGGTGACGTTGCGCAAGAGCCGATCTTCCGTGCGGGGAGCCCCCGTGTCCGCGAGCCGTCCGGTCGGCCGGTGTGGTGGCCGCACCGACGTCGCGGCCCGCGACGAGGTAGACCTCGATGCTAGGCGCGGGCGGGTTCCGCCGCAAGCACGGTGGGCGAGCCGAGGGGGAGGCGGGCGACGATTTGCGTGGGCAGGCCGTCGGGGGAGAGGGCGTGGGTGGTGAGCTCGTCGGAGTCCTGGTGGGCGACGTGCAGGCGGTCGCCGTCGATGAGGTGGTGGCGGGGGGTGCGTCCGCCGCTCGGTACCTGGGCGACCGGGCGCAGCGCGGGGCCGTCGAGCTCGAGCGTGGCGAGGAGGTCGCTGCCGCGTACGCCGACGTAGACGTGCCGGGCGTCGGGGGAGAGGGCGATCTCGGCGGCGCTGTCGCCGGGCGTGGGGCCGTCGGCGAGCACGGGCACCATCCCCGCCAGACGGTAGGGGGCGCCGGGCGCGGTCGTCGGCTCGAGCACCGCCACCTCCACCGAGTACTCGGTCACCACGAGCAGGCGCCCGTCGGGGGTGCGGACGAGGTGGCGGGGCCCGGATCCGAGCGGGAGCACCACCTCGCCGAGCGGCGAGAGCGACCCCGGGCCGGCGGCATCCGGGGCGGCCGGGCCTGCGGTCGGTGCGGCGGCAGCGCCCGGGGCATCGGCATCCGAGGCCGAAGCCGTGCCCGCCGCGACCGCGGGCGGCGACCACGCCCAGAAGCGCACGAGGTCGTAGCCGAGGTCGGTGGTGGCGAGCATCCGGGAGCCGTCGGCCAGCGGATCGAGCACGAGCGTCATGTGCGCCTGACTGCGCGGTGCGGCCCCGGTGTGCCCGTCGACGGCCGGGCGCGAGGCGGCGTACGGGTCGGACGCGGCCGCAGCGAGCACCGGCGAGCCGAGCCGCCCCGCCCCGTCCAGCGGATAGATCAGCACCCGCCCGTCCCCCCAGCACGTCGCCGCCACGAACCCGCCGTCGGGGTCGACCGCAACGTGGCACACGGCGGGCCCGGCCGGCTGCGATCCGAGCGACGTCAGCGCGGCGCCCGAGACGGCGAACGCCGAGACCGTCGAGCGGCTCTCGTCCGCGGTGTACAGCACCGCGAGCGACGGATGCGCGACCGCGAAGCTCGGCGACGCCGTCGTGTGGGCGGTCCCGGCCACCGCGTGCCCGCCCGAGTCGTCGCGCGTGAGCGGCGTCAAGCCGAGGCCGCGCCCCGGGAACTCGGCGGTGTACGACCCCGCCCAGAGCAGGGACGGGGCGGCGTGGTCGTCGGTCATCTCCTCATTCTGTCGTGACGCGACCCCTGGGCGCCGGGGGCTTGACGTGCTAATTTTTCGGCATGCCTAAAAATGTGGACGAGGCCGAGCGGGCAGCGACGCCCGAGGGCCCGCCCCGTGCATCCGCCCCCCGCCCCCGCTGGTGGCACCCGCTGGCGATGCTCGGGCCGGCGTTCGTCGCCTCGATCGCCTACGTCGACCCCGGCAACGTCGCCGCGAACCTCACCTCGGGCGCGCAGTACGGCTACCTGCTCGTGTGGGTGCTGGTGCTGGCGAACCTGATGGCGATGCTGATCCAGTACCAGTCGGCGAAGCTCGGCATCGTCACGGGGCGCACGCTGCCCGAGCACGTGGGGGCGCGCATCCGTCGCTGGCCCCGGCGCGCGTACTGGCTGCAGGCCGAGCTGGTGGCCGCCGCGACCGACATCGCCGAGGTGATCGGCGGGGCGATCGCGCTGAACCTGCTGTTCGGGCTGCCGCTCGTGCTCGGCGGGCTGATCGTCGGCGTGGTGTCGATGGGGCTGCTGCTCGTGCAGTCGTCGCGGCGGCAGCGCACCTTCGAGTTCGTGATCATCGGGATGCTCGCCGTCATCGTCGTCGGCTTCCTCGCCGGCACGGTCGTCTCCCCGGTCAGCTGGCCCGACGCCGCCGCCGGCCTGGTGCCGCGCTTCGAGGGCACCGGAACCGTGCTGCTCGCCGCCAGCATGCTCGGTGCCACGGTGATGCCGCACGCGATCTACCTGCACTCGGCCCTCGCCCGCGACCGCCACCACGCCGAGTGGGCGCGGGTGGCCGAACGCACCGACTTCACTGCTCAAGATGCCCGTCCCGCGTCGCCGGCCGCCCCCACCCCCGCCGCCCCGTCCGACGAGGCAGCCGACCCCCGCCGCGCTGCCGACCCCCGTCGCGCTGCCGACCCCCGTCGCGCTGCCGACCCCCGTCGCGCTGCCGACCCCCGCCGCGCGACCGACTGTGTCGCCGCCGATCCCCGCCCGCACGGCGCCGACGTCTCGCGGCTGCGCACCCTCCTCCGCGCCACGCGCACCGACGTGCTGATCGCGCTGCTGCTCGCCGGCGTCGTCAACATCGCGATGCTGCTGCTGGCCGCCGCGAGCCTCCGCGGAGTCGCCGGCACCGACACCATCCCCGGGGCGTACGACGCCATCCGCGCGGCACTCGGCCCCGTGATCGCGACCATCTTCGCGATCGGCCTGCTCGCGTCGGGCCTCGCGTCCACCAGCGTCGGAGCGTATGCGGGCTCGGTGATCATGAAGGGGCTGCTGACGATCCGGGTGCCGATCCTGCTGCGCCGCGCGGTGACGTTGATCCCGGCGCTCGCGGTGCTGGCGGCCGGCATCGACCCGACCTGGGCGCTGGTGCTCAGTCAGGTGCTGCTGTCGGTGGGCATCCCCTTCGCGTTGATCCCGCTCATCCGTCTCACCGGGGATCGCCGCGTGATGGGCGGCTTCGTCGACCGGATGCCCGTGCGCATCGCCGCGTGGACCGTCGCCGCCCTCATCGTCGCCCTCAACGTGGTGCTCATCGTGCTCACCCTCACGGGCGCGGGCTGAGCGCAGCCGGGGTAGCGCAAAGGGCCCTCCCCGCGGCCACGAAGGGCCGTTTGCGCGACCGCGCGAAGGCGCGGGTCAGGTGCGCGCGACCTCGAGGCGCAGCTGCTGGAAGCGGAAGACGTGGTCGGAGCCCGCGACCTCGGCGTAGGCAGCCGTCACCTCGCGCACGAAGGCGGGCCGCGCGTCGGCCGGGAGGTGCTCGGTCCAGGCCGTGAAGCCCACAGTGCACCAGGCCTCGAACGCCGGCGCGGTGCCGAAGTCCCACGCGAGGTCGCTCACCTCCGCGCCCGAGACGGCGAGCCCGGCGCCGGCCGCGAGCGCGCGCCATTCCGACGCCGTGCGGTGCACGTGCGGCGCGTCGACGCCGGCGAAGTGCGACCCCCACGCCGGACCGGTCGCCACCCTCTGGGCCACGTCCTCGAGCGAGGGCCGCGCGCCCTCCGAGACGAACTGCGCCACGAGCCGCCCGCCGGGTCGCAGCGCGTCGCGCAGGTGCGCCAGCGCGGCGGCCGAGTCGCGCACCCAGTGCAGCGCGTTCAGCGAGACCGCGAGGTCGAACGGATCCTCGGCGACGAACGTCGTGACGTCTCCCGCCTGGAACACGACGCCGGGAGCACCCGACGACGAGGCCCCCTCGACCGCCACACCCGACGACGACGACGAGGCCTTCGACACCATCAGCGGCGACGGGTCGAACCCCAGCACGTCACCGACCCACGGCAGCGCGGCGATCATCCGCGTCACGACCCCGTCGCCGCACCCCGCGTCGACCACCCGGGCCGCCCGACCGCCCGTGCCCGCGACCGGCCGCAGCGCCTCGGCGAACCGCCGCCCGAGCTCGTGCTGCAGGGTGGCGACCTCGGCGTAGCGCTCGCCGTCCCATCCGGGCATCGGCACCTCCTGGGTCTCGCGGGTCGGGCTACCGACACCCTCGCACGCACCCCCGACACGGGCAACCGCGGGCGGCGACGGATGCGCGGGCCGGCCCATCGCGGTCGGCGACCCCGCCCCCGCGGGCCGGGCGAGCGGATGCGCGGGGTGGGCGTCCGAGGCGGGCGCCGCCGCGCATCCGCCCGGTCACCATGCGTTCATCTGCCCGACGTACGCTCGCCCCCATGCCCCTGATCGACAACGCGGTGTACGTCGCCGGCCGCCGCGCCCGCACCCCCCAGAGCCTCGACGACACCTACGCGCTGATGCGGCAGGACGGCGGCATGGCCTGGATCGGCCTCTACCGCCCCGACGAGGCCGAGGTGCACTCGCTCGAGACCGAGTTCGACCTGCACCACCTCGCCGTCGAGGACGCCCTCACCGGACACCAGCGCGCCAAGCTCGAGCGCTACGGCGAGACCCTGTTCGTGGTGCTGCGGCCGGCCCGCTACGTCGACTCGAGCGAGGAGGTAGAGTTCGGCGAGGTGCACGTGTTCATCGGGCCCGGCTTCGTGGTGACCGTGCGGCACGCCGAGTCGCCGAACCTCGCGGCGGTGCGGCACCGGCTCGAGGGCAACCCCGAGCTGCTGGCGCTCGGGCCCGAGGCGGTGCTCTACGCCATCCTCGACGAGGTGGTCGACGAGTACTCGCCCGTGGTGCGCGGGCTGCAGAACGACATCGACGAGATCGAGAAGCAGCTGTTCGGCGGCGACACCGACGTGTCGCGGCGCATCTACGACCTCCTGGGTGAGGTGATGGATTTCCAGCGGGCCGTGCATCCGCTGATCACCATGCTCGAGGCGCTGCTGCGCGGGGCCGACAAGTACGCGGTGGACCTCGAGGTGCAGCGGGGGCTGCGCGACGTGCTCGACCACGTGCTGGCGGTGGCGGGGCACGCCGACGCTTTCCGGGCGACGCTGCAGAACGCGCTCACCGTTCACTCGACGCTCACCACGCAGCGTCAGAACGACGAGATGCGGCGCATCTCCGAGGCGAGTCTCGCGCTCGCGGATGACACACGGAAGCTGTCGGAGACGAGCATCCAGCAGGGCGACGAGGTGAAGAAGATCTCGGCGTGGGCGGCCATCCTGTTCGCGCCGAGCCTGATCGGCACCGTCTACGGCATGAACTTCGACCACATGCCCGAGCTGCACTGGACGTTCGGGTACCCGCTGGCGCTCGTCGCGATGGTGGGGATGGGCGTGGGGCTGTACCTCGTCTTCAAGCGCAACCGCTGGCTGTAGCCGCCCGCTTTCGGCCGTTCCGGTCGACTTCGGCCGGCTCTAGCTGCCCTCGGCCGGCATCGGGGCGGATGCTCGGCCGCCCCCGGGCTCGAGGCCGTCGTGCCGCGGCAGCACGGCCCGTCGGCGGAAGTGCCCGAGGGTCATGAGCAGCACGCCCAGCGCGATCCACGCGGCCAGCACCAGCCACGCCGCCCACGTCGGCGCGGCCGGGAAGTAGGACAGGTCGCGCAGCAGCGTCGCCCCCGCCCCCGGAGGCAGGAACTGACCCACCGCACCCCACGGCGCGGGCAGGAACTGCACCGGCTGCGCCGCCCCCGAGATCGGGTTGCCGACGAGCATCGCGAGCACCGCACCCACTGCGATGCCGGGCGGGCCGATCAGCGAGGTCATGCCCACGATGAAGGCGCTGACCGAGACCACCGCGGCCCCCACGGCGAGCCCGTTCAGCACGGGGTTCCCCTGCAGGATGCCGAACCACCCCTGCCCGATCACCACCACCACGGCGCCGACCACCACCCCGTAGGCGAGCACCCCGACGAGCCGTCGCCAGACCCCCGCGACCAGCAGCGAGACCGCGATGCCGCCGATCATGCCGCCGATCACCAGGGGGAAGGCGAGGGCCGTGAGACCGGATCCCCGCGCATCCGTCGCCGCCAGCGGAACCACGTCGGTGACCTCGATCGTGGGCACGGCATCGGCCGCGACGCCCTGCGCCTCGAGCTGCTGCGCGAAGACGCCCTGCAGCTGCGCGGCGAGCTGCGTGAAGACCTGGCTCGCCGCGACCCCGTTCGCCGAGGCGGTCAGCACCTCGGGCACCGACTCGTCGGCGATGACCGCGCCGAGCACCGCGCGGCTCTCGATCAGGGCGACGGCGTCCTCCCTCGAGGATGCCCGGCTCACGTCGAACGTCGCCGACGCCACGGTGTCGAGCTGCTGCGCGAGCGCCTCGGCCGCCGCGCCCTCGCCGGTGACGACCACGGGAACCGCGTGCACGGTCGATGTGACCGACGGCCAGGTGAAGGCGAGCACGAACACGCCGACCACGGCGGCGGCGAGCACGCTCACCACGGCGACGCGGCTCCAGCGGGTGACGGGGCGGTTCATCGGTCTCCTGGGGTTCGGGCGCGGGCGCGGGGTGCGGCTTCCGCGTGCGGGGGCACCCTCCATCATCGCCGGTAGCCTGGGCGGGTGACGGATGCGCGCGCGAACGACGAGGGACGAGCATCCGCCGACCACCCCACGCCGCCCGAGCCCGGCCCCGGCCCGAGCCACGAGCTGAGCGCCGGCGGCGTCGGCCCCTGGATCGGCGAGCGGCCCACCGACCCCTGGTACGACCCCGAGCTGCTCGAGCGCGGGGACACGCGGAACGTGGTCGACCGCTTCCGCTACTGGCGGATGGACGCGATCGTCGCCGAGCTCGACCGCACCCGGCACCCCTTCCACGTGGCGATCGAGAACTGGCAGCACGACCTCAACATCGGCTCGATCGTGCGCAGCGCCAATGCCTTCGCGGCCGAGACGGTGCACATCGTGGGCCGCCGCCGCTGGAACAAACGCGGCGCCATGGTGACCGACCGCTACCAGCACGTGCAGAACCACCCCGACGTGGCGGCACTCGTCGCGTACTGCGCCGCCGAGTCGCTGCCGATCATCGCGATCGACAACGTGCCGGGCAGCGTCATCATCGAGACGTTCGACTTCCCGTCGCGGTGCCTGCTGCTCTTCGGCCAGGAGGGCCCGGGCCTCTCGCCCGAGGCGCTGGCGGCGGCGGATGCGGTGGTCGAGATCTCCCAGTTCGGCTCCACCCGCTCGATCAACGCCTCGGCAGCCGCGGCGGTGGCGATGCACGCCTGGATCCTCCAGCACCACCCCTTCTGACCGTCGGCACGGGAGGAGAATCGCGCCGATGGGCCCGTATACGGGCTATCGCCCGGATTCTCCTCCCGTGCCGACGGCGGCGGGGCGCTCGCCGAGGGGCGGCTCGGCGGCGGCGGCGCGCTCGCCGACGGGCGGCCCGGCGGGCGCGGGACGGGGCGGGCGGCGGCCGCGCCACGGGACCGTCGCGATGAGCACCCCCGCGATCACGATCGCGCCGCCCACCAGGTCGCCGACGTTCGGCACCTCCCCGAGGATCAGCCACGCACTCGTGAACCCCGCCACCGGCACCAGCATCGAGAACGGCGCGACGCGGCTCGACGGGTTGCGCTTCATCAGCGTCACCCAGATGCCCGAGCCGACGACCGTGCCGAGCAGCACCGTGTAGGCGAGCCCGATCAGAGCGGGCAGCGCGTCGAGCGTGAACGCGGTGGCGAGCGACTCGCCGATGCGCTCCGGCCCCTCGACGAGCAGCGACAGGATGAGCAGGGGCACGGGCGGCACGACCGACATCCACATCGTGAGCCCGAGCGGGCTGACCGGCTTCGCCTGGCGGCTGCAGATGTTGCCGAACGCCCAGCCGAGCGCGCCGAACAGCGTCAGCACCACCGGCAGCAGCGCTGAGACGCCCGCCCGTTCGGCCGCGATCACGCCGAGCCCGGCGACGGCGATCAGGATGCCCACCCCCTGCACCACGGTCAGCCGCTCCCGAAGCCACAGCGCGGCCAGCACCACCGTGAACGGCGCCGAGGCCTGCAGCACGAGCGAGGCCAGCCCGGGCGGCATGCCGGCCGACATCCCCGCGTAGAGGAACGCGAACTGCAGGATGCCGAACCCCAGCCCGTACCCGAGCAGCCACCGCACCTTCACGCCGGGCCACTTCACGAACAGCACCGTCGGGATCGCCAGCACCAGGAACCGCAGCGCCACCAGGAAGAACGGCGGGAAGTGCTCCAGCGAGAAGTGGATCGCCACGAAGTTGACCCCCCACAGCACGGCGACGAGGGCGGCGAGGAGGCGATCGCGGAGGGGCACGGTGTCAGCCTCGCGGTGGGCGTCCGGCTGCACAAGCGATCATCGCTTCACCGACGATGTGGCGCAGGTTCACAGTGGGGCGGATGCGCGGCGGGGCCGCGGCGCGGGTGCCGTGCGCGCATCCGCTCGTCACCCGCGCCCGCGAGCCGCCGCGCGAGGGTCAGCGGCCGTGCTCGGCGAGGATCGTGTCGAGGTCGATGCGTTTCAGGAGGCCGGCCCAGTCGAAGGAGCGGGCGGCGTCAATCGCGTCGTCCTCGGCGACGACCTTGCCGTTGCGGTGCACGGTGACGCCGGCCGGCGCCTCGGCGTTGACGATGCGCAGGATCTCGTCGTTCACCGCCTCGGTGTCGAAGTCGGCGCCGTAGCGGGCGTAGACGTCGGCGTTCACGGTGTAGTTCAGCACGGTGATGTCGGTGTGGGTCATCGCCTCAGTCTGACGCAGAGGCGGCGGGCGCGCATCCGTCGGATGTCTGAGGCGGATGGCTGAGGCGGGTGTGCGAGGCGGGTGTGCGAGGCGGCCTGTCCTGTTGCGGACATGTCCGGAAGCGGCGGTTGTCCTGGGCCCGGGCCGCCGTGAGACTCGGCTGTGATGACCATCGACTCCCTCGCCCCCGTGCCCTCCGGTGTCGGCCGGCGCACCCTGCTGGGCGCGGCCTGGTCGGCCCCCGTGATCCTCGCGGCCGTCGGCGCTCCCCTCGCCGCCGCCAGCGACGGCGGGCTCACCGCCACGCTGACCTGGGTCGACCCGCCCGGCGTGCAGAAGGAGTCGTCGCTGCTGCTGCTCACGCTGAAGCCCGGCGTGGGCGGCGCACCGGTGGTGCGCGGAACCGGCACGCTGACCCTGACGGTGGTCGAGGGCTACGCCGAGCCGGCGAAGGACGTCGTCGCGCCGTCGGGCTGGACGGTCTCGAAGAACGGGCGCTCGATCACCATCGTCGCCCCGCCCGGCGTGACGGCGGGGGCCAAGGGGTTCAACGTCGAGTTCGGCGAGCTGTCGGGCAACTGGACGACGCTCGCGACCTGGACCGAGAGCGGCGCCACCGGGTCGGTGACCTCGAGCATCGAGGTCGGTCCGCGCGGGTTCCCGACGATGGCCTGGACCACGAACCCCGCGGTGCACGGAGGCACGTCGACCCTGCGGCTGACGGTTCCGTCGAACAGCTATGCGCTCGGCTACCAGGGGGTGCTCATCATCACCCCGCTGTCGGAGGACTCGGTCGTCACCCTGCCGAGCGGCTGGACGTTCGAGGAGCCGTACCTGGGCGGCCAGCTCTTCTCCGGGCCGCTCACGACCGCCGGAACGTTCGACTTCCCGGTCGCGTTCGCCGCGGGCACCGAACCGGTGACGGTCAATGCGCAGTGGATCGCGCCGAGCGCGCCGGGCGCGACTCCGGCCACCGCGAAGCCGGTGCTGCAGCTCGCGCCGGCCTGAGTCCATTCGGCCTGAGTCGCGCCTGCGTCGTGCCGAGTCGCGGGCCTGAGTCGGGCCTGACCCGTCCCGGCGTCCGGCCGCTGAAGGGCTTCGTGGCGCCGAGCCCCTTGCGGGTCGGGATGACCGGCATAGCGTGAGGGCATGGACAACTCAGACATCCGCTGGAACGACGAAGCGCGCGCCAAGATCCTCGACGACGCCGACAACGTGCTGCGCGAGGCCGTCTCGGCCGTCGCGGCCTCCCACTCCGACGCCACCTCCGACGAGGCGTACGCCGAGCTGAACCGGCTCCTCAAGGACCGGTTCATCGACTACGAGCCGGGGCCGGACGTGCGGAAGTACGCGGACGCAATCGTCGCGGGCGAGGTCTCGGCGGGCTGACCCGGGCGTCAGCCCTCGGCCGATGAACCCGGGGCGTCAGCCCTCGGCCGACAGGGCGGCGTAGCCCGCGCGGAGTGCCGAGCGCAGGGACGCGTCCGGCCACAGCCCGAGCAGCTCGGCCGGGAGTTCGGCGCCCGCGACCGTCGCACCGGAGTCGTGGGCCCGCCGCACGAATGACGCCACCTGCTCAAGCCGGTCGGCCTGGCGCTCGCCGAACGCCCGGTCGACCACCGCGCCGTGCCCCGGCACGATGACGTCACCGTCCCCGATCCGCCCGAGGACCGAGCGCAGCGCCGCCGGCCACCCCAGCGGGAACGAGCCCGAGCCGAACATCGGCGCGCCCGACTCCTCGATCACGTCGCCGAGGAACCAGACCCCCGCGTCGGGCACGTGCACGGCTAGGTCGGTGTCGGTGTGTCCCGGGTCGATCGGCAGCAGCTCGATCATCCGCTCGCCCGGGTCGATCGTGAGGGGTGCGTCGACGAGCACTGTCGGCGGGGTCAGGTGCACGCCCGCCCAGTTCTTGTCGGGCTCGCGGGTCGGGTCGGCCTGCACGGCGGCGAGCCGCGGGGCCTCGTGCTGCTCGAAGTGCCGCGGAACGAGCACATGCCCGTAGATGCCGACCCCGTGCGCGGCGAAGCGCTCGTTGCCGAAGGTGTGGTCGTAGTGGGCGTGCGTGTTGATCGCGGCGACGACCGGGCGCCGGAACTCGGCGACCACGTCGCGCAGGATCTCGTCGCCCTCCTCGGGGCTGTTCCGCGTGTCGACGATGGTCACGCCGGTCGGCCCCACGATCGCCCCCACCGACACGTCGACCGGCTCGTACCGCCGCACGAAGACCCCGTCGCCGACCTCGGCCCATCCGCTCACGTCGCTCGTCATGCGGGTCACGGTATCCGGATGCGCGCCGCGCCGCCCGGGCCCCGCCCCCCTCGTGGCGCCGCGCGCCCGCCGCTGCTGCTGCCCGTCCCACTCGTGGTGCCCCGCCCCTCCCATCCGCCGCTGGGGCGGCGGCGCCTAGGATCGAGCGGTGACCTCCTCCGCCGCCCCGACCGCTCGCCGCGCATCCGCTCGGGCCGTCGTGATCGCGGCCGTCGTCGACCTCGTGCTGGTGCTGCTGTTCGTGGCGATCGGGCGACGCAGCCACGACGAGGGCGACGCGCTCGCCGGATTCGCCGTCACCGCGTGGCCCTTCGTCGCGGGCGCGGCGGTCGGCTGGCTGGCCTCTCTCGGCTGGCGCCGCCCCCTCGCCGTGTGGCCCACCGGCGTCGTGGTGTGGCTGGCGGCGGTCGTGCTCGGCATGCTGCTGCGCGTCGCGAGCGGCCAGGGCGTGCAGCTGAGCTTCGTCATCGTGACGACGATCGTGCTGGGCGTCTTCCTCGTGGGCTGGCGCGCGATCGCGGCCCTCGTGCGCCGCCTCCGCGCCCGCCGCCGCTGACCGCGTGCCCTGACTCGCCGCCGCTGAACGGCCGCACCTCCCGGGCCACCACCGCGCCGGCCGCGCCACGCCCACGCCCACGCCCGCGCCACCACCGCGCACGGCGCACCCCCAGGCCCGGGTACGAAGATGAGGCATGCGCTGGAAACTCTGGGCCGCCGCCGCGGGCCTCGCCTCGGCCGCCGCCGTGCTCGCGATCGCCGAGGTCATCGCGGTGTTCGCGGGCGCGTCGACGAGCCCGCTCTTCGCGGTCGGATCCCTCGTCATCGACCTCGCCCCACCCGGCGTGAAAGACCTGGTCATCCAGCTCTTCGGCACCGGTGACAAGGCCGCGCTGCTGACGCTGCTCGGCGTGGTCGTGGCGGTGCTCGCCGCCCTCGCCGGCCTGCTCGAACGGCGTCGCACCCCGTTCGGCGTAGCCCTCCTCGTGCTCGTCTCGGGCATCGCGGTGCTCGCGGTCACCACCCGCTCCGGCGCCGGCCCCCTCTCGGGCCTGCCGACGGTCGTGGGCATGATCGCCGGTGCCCTCCTGCTCCGGATGCTCGCCCAGCGCCTCCGCGCCTGGCAGGCCTCCACCACCCGCCCCCTCGCCGCCCCCGCCCGCGTGCCCGTCGCCGCCCGGGCGGCCGCTGCTCCAGGCGCCTCCCGCACCTCCACCTCCGCGGACGCGACCCAGGCCCCCACCGTCCCCGCCACCTCCCGCGCCTCCACCACTGCGGATGCGACCCGGGCCCCCACCGTCCCCGGAGGCCCGGCCGCCGACAGCGCGTCCCCCTCTTCCGCCGGCCCCGCCACCCAGACCGCGACTCCGGCCGCCGCGCCCGGCGCAGCCCGCGTCGATCGGCGGCGGTTCCTCGTCGCGACCGGCGTGACCGCCGTCGGCGCCGTGTTCGCCGGCGTCATCGCCCGCAGCATGAACGCCGCGGCGTCGGCGGTCACCGCCGCCCGCGAGGCCATCACCCTCCCCGCCGCCGCCACCCCCGCGCCCGCCGCCCCAGCCGGAGCCGAGCTCGGCCTCGACGGCCTCGCCTCCTACATCACCCCGAACGCCGAGTTCTACCGCATCGACACCGCCCTCCAGGTGCCGAGCGTCGACGCGAGCACGTGGTCGCTGAAGATCACCGGCATGGTCGAGGAGGAGATCGAGCTGTCGTGGAACGATCTCGTCGCGCTGCCGCTGGAAGAGCATCCGGTCACCCTCGCCTGCGTCTCGAACGAGGTCGGCGGAGACCTGATCGGCAACGCGCTCTGGCTCGGCTACCCCATTCGCGAGCTGCTCGCCCGTGCGAAGCCGCTGCCGGGCGCCGACATGGTGCTCAGCCGCAGCATCGACGGCTTCACCGCCGGAACCCCGCTCGAGGTGCTGCAGGACCCGGATCGCGTCGGCATCCTCGCCGTCGGCATGAACGGCGAACCGCTGCCCGTCGAGCACGGATTCCCCGTGCGCGTCGTCGTCGCCGGCCTCTACGGCTACGTCTCGGCGACGAAGTGGGTGACCGAGCTGCAGCTCACGACCTTCGCCGAATCCGAGGGCTACTGGACGCCCCGCGGCTGGTCGGCCCTCGGCCCGGTCAAGACCGAGTCGCGCATCGACGTGCCGCGCGCCGGCACCTCGATCTCGGCCGGCACGGTGCCGATCGCGGGCGTCGCCTGGGCCCAGCACACCGGCATCGAGAAGGTCGAGGTGCGCGTCGACGACGGCCCCTGGGCGGATGCGCGGCTCGCCGACACCGCCGGCATCGACACCTGGGTGCAGTGGGTCTACGAGTGGGACGCCACCTCCGGCGACCACACCGTCTCGGTGCGGGCGACCGACCGCTCGGGCTACACCCAGACCTCCGACGAGGCGCCCCCGGCCCCCGACGGCGCCTCGGGCTGGCACACCCGCACCCTCACGGTCTCCTAGCCCTGGGCCCCGCCCCCGCCCGCCCGCACCCCGGAACCTTCGCGAGTGGTCACTTTTGGCGGTGACACGCTGCGACTTCGCGCCGAAAGTGACCACTCGCGAAGGGGAAGGGGGCGAGGGGGAGGGGGAGGGGTGGCGGGCGCGGGCGCGGGGTGTGGCGGGCGCGGGCGCCGGCCCGCGTCAGCCGATGAGCGAGGGGCGGAGGTCGCGCAGCGTGCGGTGCCGCGTCATGCGCCGCGCCCCGAGGTACGACACGAGCAGCGCCCCGAGCAGCCAGAACACGAGCGCCCCGGCGTCGGCCCCCGCGAGCGACACGTCGCCTCCGTACATCAGCTGCCGGATGCCGTCGACCGCATGACTCATCGGCAGCACCTGGTGCAGCACCTGCAGCGGCCCGGGCAGCGTCTGCCACGGGAACGTCCCGCCCGCCGTCACCAGCTGCAGCACCATCAGCACCAGCCCGAGGAACTGCCCGACGCTGCCGAGCAGGATGTTCAGGGCCAGGATGATCGTCGCGAACGTCGCCGAGGTGAGCACCATGAAGCCGAGCATCCCCCACGGGTGCTCGACCTGGTAGCCGAGCGCGAGCGTGATGATGCCGAACACCGCGAGCATCTGCACCGCACCGAGGAGCGCAGGCGCGGCCCAGCCGGCGGTGGTCGCCGTGAAGGGCTTCTTCATCGCGGTCAGCGCGCGGCGCGACAGCGGCTTCACGATCAGGAACAGCGCGTAGATGCCGATCCAGGCCGCGAGGCTGATGAAGAACGGCGCCATGCCGGCCCCGTAGTTGCTCGCCTTGGTGACGGCGTCGTTGTCGACCGCGACCGGGTCGGAGATGGTCTGGGCCGCGGTCTCGCGCTGGTCGGCGGTCTGGTTCGGCACGTCGTCGAGTCCGGATGCGAGGCCGTCACGCAGCTCGTCCGCCCCGCTGTCGAGGGTGCCGAGTCCGCCCGCGAGGTCGAGCGAGCCCTGGGCGAGCTGCGTCACTCCGCCCGCCAGCTGGGACGCACCGGACGCCGCGGAGGCGATGCCGTTCGTCAGCGTGGGGGCGGCGTCGGCGAGCTGCTGGGTTCCGGCGGCGAGCTGCGAGGCTCCGGAGGCGGCGGTCGCGATGCCGCCCGAGAGCTGCGGAGCCGCGTCGGCCAGCTGCTGCGTTCCGGCGGCGACGGCTGCGCTTCCGGCGGCGAGCTGGCCGATCTGGGTGTTGGCGGCCTGCACCTTGGTGTTGCCGTCGTCCACGGCGGTGGCGATCTGCGCGATGTCGGCGAGGAGCGCCTGCTTCTCGGCGTCGGTCAGGCCGGGGGCGGCGGCGATGGCCGCCTCGGCGTCGGTGCGCACGGCCGCAGCCTGGTCCACCGCATCCTGAACCTGGGTCGCGAGACCCGAGGCCGTTGTCGCGAGCTGGGCGTTGCCCGCCGCGACCTGCTGCGCGCCGTCGTTCAGGCGCGCGGTGTCGTCGGGCAGGGAGGCCGAGCCGGCCTGCAGCTGCTGCAGCCCGCCCGAGAGCTGCTGGGCGCCGTCGTTCAGCTGATTGGCCTGGTCGGGCAGCGCGGCCGAGCCGGCTTGGAGCTGCTGCAGCCCGTCGGCGAGCTGGAGCGCGCCGATGTTCGCGGTGCCCGCCCCCGAGGCGAGCTGCTGGCCGCCGTCGCTCGCGGTCGCAGTGCCGTCGGCGAGCTGGTCGGCGCCGTCGACGGCGGTCGTGAGGTTCTGGCGCACGGTGGCGAAGCCGTCGAGGAGCTTCAGCGCCGCCTCCTTGCCGACCTGCTCGGTGATGCTGGCGCGCACCTTCTCGGCGACCTGGCCGGCGATCGTGGTGGCGAGGAAGCTGTTGGTGTCGTTCGTGGTGAGCTCGACGACGGCCTGGGTAGGGGCGTCGCCCTCGGCGCTCGTGAGCGCGGTCGAGAAGTCGGGGCCGAGCGTGAGGATGAAGTCGTAGGTGCCGTCGCGCACGCCCTGTTCGGCGGTGTCGGCGTCGGTGACGATCCAGCCGACGGACTCGTCCTCGAGAAGCTGGTTCTCGACCTGCGTGCCGTAGTCGACCGGTTCGCCGTCGACGGTGGCGCCGGTGTCCTCGACGACGAGCGCGACGGGCACGTCCTTGAGGTTGCCGTAGGGGTCGTTGTTGGCCCAGAGGTAGAGCCCGGCGTAGAGCACGGGCACGAGCATCAGGGCGACGAGGGCGAGCTTCGCCATGCCGGTCGCGGTGAGCCGCTTCAGCTCGGTGGCGACGAGGTGGTAGATCTTCACGCGTGTGACTCCGGTTCGGTGTCGGTGAGTTCAGTGGTGGGCGCCGGCGCGGGTGGCGCGGCGAGGTGGGCGGCAGGATGCGCGGGAGGGGCGCTCGCGGCGGCCGTGGGCTCAGCGGCCGCGGCTTCGGCGGCGGCGCGGGCGGCCGCCTCGCGGGCCGCGGCCTCGCGGGCGTCGAGGAGGGGGCGCACGAGCTGCGCCGAGGGGGCGCCGCAGACCACGAGCACCGCGAAGTCGCGGGCCGCGAGGTCGTCGGCGATGTCGAGCCACTCGTGCGGGTCGCCGCCGTGCCGGTCGGGCGAGGCGAGCACGAGCGCCCGCACCCCGCGCCGGAACGCGGCCAGCTCCACCATCAGCCGGATGCGCAGCGCCGCCGGCACGTCCCCCACCCGCACCGTCGCGTAGTCGCCGGCACCGGCGTCGGCCAGCATCTGGGCGACGGCCGCGCGGGAAGCGGCGCGATCCGAGAACATCAGCTCCTCGCGCACGACGTCGCGCAGCTGCAGGTCGGCGGCGGGCTCGCTCACGTCGGGGGCGTCGACGAGGGCGACGAGTTCCCGGATGCGCGCCGAGTCGTCCACGCCGTCGAGCGTGACCGAGCCGCTGTCGGGCGTCATCCGCCCGCTCAGGATGAGCGAGAGCACGGTCGGCTGGTCGCCGACCTCGGCCTCGGCGACGGTGACCCGCCCGGTCTCGAACTCCACGTCGCGCTGCGGCAGCGGGATGCCCGCGTGCCCCTTGCTCACGCCCTGCGCCACGATCCTCATGCCCGGCCCCCTTCGTCAGAAGCGTCAGAGGAGTCGGTGTCCCCGGCACTCCACGGCGCGAGCACCGCCGCCGGGATCGACTCCACCAGCGCATCCGCCTCCCGCCACGACAGCCCCGCGACCGACAGCCCGACGGTCATCACGAGCCGCCGCCCCTCGGCCTCGTCGAGGTCGGTGCGCACGGCGACGTCGAGCACGCCGATCGCCGCATCCTCGATCAGTTGCGCGAGCGACTCGACGGGCACGCTCTCGCGAAAATAACCCTGAGAGACGCCCGCGCGGGTGGCCCGGCGAACGGATGCGCGCACCGGCGACAGGGCCGACGCCACCGTCTGCTCGAGCGGCCCGTGCACCGCGAGCTGGGCGAGCACGCGCACCTGCTGCACCTCGGCCCAGATGGCGGCGCCGATCAGGGCGAGGTGGATGCGCGGGTCGTCGTGGTGCACGTCGGCCAGCGCCTCGGAGATGCGGGTGCCGCCGCGGGTGAGCAGCTCGGCGAGCAGCTCGTCGCGGGAGGAGAAGTGGCCGTAGAGGGCGCGGCGCGAGAGACCGGCCTCGGCGGCGACGGCGTCGAGCGACGCCTCGGGGTCGCGGCGGAAGACGACCGAGGCGGCGAGCACGATGGCCTCGCGGTTCTCGAGGGCGTCACGCCGCGGGGCGCGGGGGGAGAGAGTGGTGGACACGCCCCCGATTCTACTAACTTGCACACTACTGTGCAAGTTATCCCGTGGTGGACGCCCGCCACGAAGCCGCCGAGGCCTCGAGGGCCGCCCGCAGCGCGCTGATCGCCGACGATCCGCTCGCCGAGGCCCGGTGCGCCGTGAAGATCGTGCGCCGCGGGGCGCCGGGCGGCGTGACCAGCCGGCAGGTGGTGGGCCGCCCGGCCCAGACCAGCTCGGGCATGAACGCCACGGCGTTGCCCGTCTCGATCAGCCGGATCTGCGTCTGCAGATCCGCCGTCTCGTAGCGCACGTCGGGTTCGAAGCCCGCGACGCGGCAGAGCTGCTCGGCGAAGTGGCGACTCGCGGTGCCCTGAGGTTCCATCACCCAGGGCATGGTGCGGGCATCCTGCATCGTGGCCAGCGGATGCGGGCTGGCCGCCTCGCCCGGCAGCGCCAGCTCGACCGCGTCGCTGGTGAGGTCGTGCCGCTCGAGACCGCTGAGCCAGGGGGCCGAGTGCGCCGGGTACTCCTCGCCGACCACGAGGTCGAACTCCCGCGCCCAGGTGTCGTGCAGCGCCTGGCCGGGTTCGCGCTGCGCCATCTCGATGCGCACGTTCGGATGCTCGTCGGTCATCGATCGCAGGGCCGGGGGCATCAGGGTGAGCGCCGCCGACTGGAACACCGCGACCCGCAGGGTGCCGCTGACCGTGTCGAGCGAGGACTGCAGCGCCACGTCGGCGCGCTCGAGCGTGTCGAGCAGCTCGGCGGCGGAGGCCACCAGCACCTCGGCCTGGGGAGTGAGCTGCAGGCGTCGTCCGGTGCGGCGGAACAGGGGCACGCCCGCCTCGCGCTCGAGGGCGCTCAGCTGCTGCGACACGGCCGACGGGCTGAAGCTGAGCGCTTCGGCGACGGCCGCGATGGTGCCGCGGATCGCCAGTTCGCGCAGCAGCACGAGTTTGCGCACGTCGAGCATCCGGACCCTTCTCTGTTCACGTCAGCTTACGCATATGCATCAGCAACCATCGCTTTTGCTGAGGCTTGCCGTGACGGAGCATTGCTGCATGACCGATCTGACGGATGCGCCCCGCGCCACGACCGATGCCGCTGTGACCGGAGCCGCCACGACCGATGCCGCCGCTGCCCGCCGCGAGCAAAGCACCGACACCGCCGCCCTCGCCGACGAAGTCGTCGCGCTGGTGCGCCGCTGGCTGACCGAGGCCGCGAGCCACGAGTCCGACGCCTCGGCCACGCGCCTGGCCGGCGTGCTCGCCGACCCCAAGGGCCTCGATTTCACGGTCGGGTTCGTCGACGGCGTGGTGCGCCCGGAGGACCTGAAGGTCGCCGCCGCCACGCTCGCCCGCATCGCCCCCGACGTGCCCGCGTTCCTGCCGCTGCCGCTCCGCGCCGCGGTGCGCCTCGGCGGCGTGATGGCGCCGGTGCTGCCCGGCGTCGTGGTGCCGATCGCGCGCCGTGTGCTGCGGCAGATGGTCGGCCACCTCGTGATCGACGCCACGGACACCAAGCTCGGGCCGGCGATCGCGAAGATCCGCAAGCCGGGCACGCGCCTGAATGTGAACCTCCTCGGCGAGGCCGTGCTGGGCGAGCAGGAGGCCGGGCGACGGCTCGGCGGCACGATCCGGCTGCTCGGCCGCGACGACGTCGACTACGTCTCGATCAAGGTCTCGTCGACGGTCGCCCCGCACGCGCCCTGGGCCTTCGAGGACTCGGTCGCCGACGTGGTGGCGAAGCTCATCCCCCTCTTCGCCGAGGCCGCGAAGCCGCTGAAGAACGGCCGGCCTGCGAAGTTCATCAACCTCGACATGGAGGAGTACAAGGATCTCGACCTCACCCTCGAGGTCTTCATGCGCCTGCTCGACCGGCCCGAGTTCCGGCAGCTCGAGGCCGGCATCGTGCTGCAGGCCTACCTGCCCGACGCGCTCGCCGCGATGATGCGCCTGCAGGAGTGGGCGGCGAAGCGCCGAGCCCACGGCGGCGCCGGCGTCAAGGTGCGCCTGGTGAAGGGCGCGAACCTGCCGATGGAGCAGGTCGAGGCCTCGCTGCACGGCTGGCCGCTCGCCACCTGGGGCACGAAGCAGGACTCCGACACCAACTACAAGCGCGTCCTCGACTACGCCCTGCACCCCGACCGCATCGGCAACGTGCGGCTCGGCGTCGCGGGCCACAACCTCTTCGACCTCGCCTACGCCTGGATCGTCGCCGGCCGCCGCGGCGTGCGCGACGGCCTCGAGTTCGAGATGCTGCTCGGCATGGCGCAGGGCCAGGCCGAGGCGGTCAAGCGCGAGGTCGGCTCGCTGCTGCTCTACACGCCGGTGGTGTCGCCGAAGGAGTTCGACGTGGCGATCGCGTACCTGATCCGGCGCCTGGAGGAGGGCGCGTCGCAGGAGAACTTCATGTCGGCCGTCTTCGAGCTGAACGACCGGCCCGAGCTGTTCGAGCGCGAGCGCAGCCGCTTCACGGCGTCGCTCGAGGCCCTCGACACCGCGGTGCCGCCGGCCCGCCGGGTGGCCGACCGCTTCGCGGAGGTGGGCCGATCGGCGCCCGGCCGCTTCGTCAGCACGCCCGACACCGACCCGTCGGTGGCCGTCCACCGCGAGTGGGCCGACGGGATCCTGGCAAAGATCGAGGGCAGCACCCTCGGCATCGACACCGTCGCAGCGGCACGCGTCGAGACCGAGGCCGAGCTCGAGCGCATCGTCGCCGCAACCGTT
The DNA here is from genome assembly GCF_015350805.1 of Herbiconiux sp. VKM Ac-1786. Lineage (GTDB taxonomy): Bacteria > Actinomycetota > Actinomycetes > Actinomycetales > Microbacteriaceae > Herbiconiux. Next base: position 1,599,973 of record NZ_JADKSG010000001.1, read on the forward strand.
CAAGCCGGTCGCGCGTGGGCGGAGCTGGGGGCCGCCGAGCGCGGCGCCATCCTGCACCGCGCCGGCGACGTGCTCGAGGAGCGCCGGGCCGAGCTGATCGAGGTGATGGCCGCCGAGGCCGGCAAGACCATCGACCAGGCCGACCCCGAGGTCTCGGAGGCCGTCGACTTCGCCCACTACTACGCCGAGCGCGGCCTCGAGCTCGAGGCCGTCGAGGGCGCGACGTTCGTGCCCGCCCGCCTGACGCTCGTCACCCCGCCGTGGAACTTCCCCGTCGCCATCCCGGCCGGCTCGGCGCTGGCGGCGCTCGCCGCGGGCTCACCCGTGCTGTTCAAGCCGGCGGGCCTGTCCGCCCGCTCGGGCGCGCTCGTCGCCGAGGCGCTCTGGGCCGCCGGCGTGCCCGCCGACGTGCTGCGGCTCGTCGACGTCGACGAGGAGACGCTCGGCCGCCAGCTGGTCTCGCACCCCGCCGTCGACCGGGTCATCCTGACCGGCGCGTTCGAGACGGCCGAGCTGTTCCGCTCGTTCCGCCCGTCGTTGCCCCTCCTGGCCGAGACGAGCGGCAAGAACGCGATCATCGTCACCCCCTCGGCCGACCTCGACCTCGCCGTCAAGGACGTCGTCGCCTCCGCCTTCGGCCACGCCGGCCAGAAGTGCTCGGCCGCGTCGCTCGTGGTGCTGGTCGGCTCGGTGGCGTCCTCGCCCCGCTTCCGCTCGCAGCTGATGGACGCGATCTCCTCGCTGCCGGTCGGCCTGCCCCACGTCGCGTCGACCCGCATGGGCCCGCTGATCGAGGCGCCCGGCCCGAAGCTCCGGGAGGGGCTGACGACCCTCGGCGCGGGGGAGTCCTGGCTGATCCGCCCGCGCGCCCTGAGCGACGACGACGCCCGGCTCTGGAGCCCCGGCCTCCGCGACGGCGTCGCCCGCGGCTCGGCGTTCCACCGCACCGAGTACTTCGGCCCGATCCTCGGCATCATGACCGCGGCCACGCTGGAGGAGGCCATCGACATCGTCAACGAGGTCGACTACGGCCTCACCTCGGGCCTGCATTCGCTCGACCGCGGCGAGATCTCGACCTGGCTCGACCGTATCGAGGCCGGCAACCTCTACGTCAACCGCGGCATCACCGGCGCCATCGTCGAGCGCCAGCCCTTCGGCGGCTGGAAGAAGTCGTCGGTCGGCGCGGGCGCCAAGGCCGGCGGACCGAACTACCTCGTGAACCTCGGGTCGTGGGTGCCGGCGGCGCCCGCTGCCACCATCGGGTCGGTGCCGGCGACCGTCTCGGCGACAGCCACCGGCTCGGCGACAGCCACCGGCTCGGCGCCCTCCGCCGACGCGGTTCCGGATGCTCCCGCCCTCCTCCCCGCCGTCACCGCCGTCCTGGCCGCCGCCCGTCGATCGCCCCTCGTCGACGACGACGCCCTGGCGTTCCTCACCCGAGCCGCGCGGAGCGACGCCCGCGTCTGGAGCGACCGCTTCGGCGCCGCCGTCGACGTCTCGCAGGTCGCCGCCGAGCACAACGTGTTCCGCTATCGCGCGGCGGGCGGCACGGTGGTGCGGGCGGGCTCGGCGGCTCCGGCGGTCGAGGTGCTGCGCGTCGTCGCAGCGGCGCTCCGCAGCGGCGACGCGGCCACGGTCAGCATCGGCGCCCCCGAGCTCGCCGCGCTGCTCGAGGGCCTGCCGGGCGGGCTGCCACTGACGGTGCAGGTCGAGACGGATGCTCAGTGGGCGGCGTCCCTCGCCGGGCAGGCGCCGGCGCGCATCCGCCTGATCGGCACCCCCGCCGACGAGGTCGTGGCCGCCACCGCCGGACGCCCCGACGTCGCCCTCTGGGCCGGCCCGGTGACGGAGGCCGGTCGCCTCGAGCTGCTCCCGTTCCTGCGCGAGCAGGCGGTCTCGATCACGGCCCACCGCTTCGGCACCCCAGACCGCGCGCTGGCCGAGCTGGTCGAGGCGCTCTGAGACGAATCGCACGGGCCGCGGCCCCGCCGGGACGGTTTCGTCCAGATCGTCGCGAACGTGGCCTGAAGGATTCGACGAAATGCCCGATGCATCAGGACGACACCCGTCGTCGGGCATACTCCTTGACGTGAACGAAGCCCCCACCGCCCCCAGTCTCGACGGCCGCGAGTTCGTGATGGAGTCCTCGACCAACAGCGCGGTCGACCCCGCGTCGCCGTCGCGGTTCCACTATTTCGAGCGCGACGGCGTGATCTGGGGCGACTACGACGGCGACACCGTGACCTTCGGGCGCTTCGTCGGCACGCGCACCGGGGACGCCCTGCAGGTCTCGTTCGCGCACCAGATGCTCGACGGCGTCACCGTCGTCAGCGGCACCGGCGGAAGCCGGGTCGAGCTCGACGCCGAGGGCCGCGTGCGGCTCGTCGAGGACTTCGAGATCGACGGCGTCGACCACGTCAGCATCTGCGTCGAGGTCTGACCGGAGCCATCGGCAGGGGCCTGCCCGGTGCCGGCGTGCGAGCGCCCACCCGCCTCAGCTGCGCGCCGCGTCCCGCCCGTTCCCCGCGGTCGTGAACCGCGTCATCCCCAGCCGATTCGTCGATCCCGAGCGGTCGGGGATGTCCGAGGGCAGCAGATAGGCCTTCCGCACCACCTCGTCGAGCACCACCACCGACACCACCGACTTCACCTCGGGCCGCGCCGCCACGACGCCGGTGACGAAGTCGTGCACGCCCCCGATGTCGAGCGAGCGCACCAGCAGCATCGCGTCGTGCTCACCCGTCGTGATGCAGCAGTACTCGACGTCGGGCATCTGCAGGATGCCCTCCCGGAACCGGTGCCACGACTGCGGATGCACCGTCACGAACACCAGCGCGCAGACGTCGAGCCCCACCTTGCCCGGGTCGACCTGGGCCGAGAACCCGGTGATGACCCCGGAGGCCGTGAGCTGCTCGACCCGGTTGTAGACGCTCGCCCGCGAGACGTTGACACGCTCGGCGAGGGCCGACATCGAGATGCGCCCGTTCTCCCGGAGGATGGCGAGGATGCGCAGATTGACCTCGTCGAGGCCGCCCCCGCTTTGTCCAGCGGCCGGGGTCACGGCCTGATCGGTGATCGACATATCCGACTCCTCACCCGCCGACGGCGGCATTTCGTCCACGATAGTGCCTCTGGGAAAAAGGACTGCGTCGATTTGTGCCACAGTTTCCCAACACGTCCAGCCGACCCATTCCCAGGAGGCCTCCATGGTTTTCCGCACCACACGCACAACGCGCTCCACCCCGACGAGGGTCGCCATCGCCGCGGCAGCGGTCTCGCTCACCCTCCTCGTCGCGGGCTGCTCCTCCGGCCGCACCGACACCGCCGACGGCAGCAGCAAGACGCTCACCATCAACAAGGCGTTCGACCTCAAGACGGCCGATCCGGGCCGCATGTACGAGCCCACCGGCCAGCTGGTCGACAAGGCGCTCTACGAGACCCTGCTCACCTTCGAGGGCGGCGACGTCTCCAAGGTCGTCGACGGGCTCGCGAGCCTCGAGCAGTCCGACGACGCCAAGACGTTCACGCTGACCCTGACCGGCGAGCACACCTTCTCCGACGGCACCGCGATGACCGCCGACGACGTGGTCTTCTCGCTGCAGCGCGTGATCGGCCTGAAGGGCAACCCCTCCTTCCTCCTCGACGGCGTCACCGTCACGAAGCAGGACGACAAGACCGTCGTGCTCACCACCGAGACCCCGACGCCCGCCCTCCCGGCGATCCTGGCGAACCCGGCCCTCGGCATCCTGAACTCGAAGGTCGTGAAGGAGAACGGCGGCACCACCGACGAGACCGACACCGCCGAGAAGTTCCTCAACACCACCTCCGCCGGCTCGGGTCCGTACGTGCTCGACACCCTCGACCTCGCCTCGCAGGTTGTGCTGACCGCGAACGAGAACTACGACGGCGACGCCCCCGGCTACGGCCGCGTGGTCATCCAGAACGTCGAGGGCGCGACCCAGACGATCAACGTCGAGGGCGGCAGCGCCGACGTGGCGCTCGACCTCTCGGGCACCCAGGCCGAGGCGCTCGGCGACTCGGTCGAGGTCACGAGCGACCCCTCGGCGAACGTGATCTTCCTGCTGCTCAACCAGAACCCGAGCGTCTCGGCGATCACCTCGAACCCCGACTTCGTGAAGGCCGTCAAGGAGGCGATCGACTACGACGACCTCGTCTCGATCGCCGGCACCGGCACCGCGCAGGCCTCCGGCGTCGTGCCGAGCATGCTGCTCGGTGCCCTCCCCGAGAGCGGAGCGCTGACGCAGGACCTCGACGCCGCCAAGGCCGACCTCGCCAAGAGCGGCTACGCCGGCGAGTCGGTGACGCTCAACTTCCCGAGCGACATCAGCCTGAACGGCATCGACTTCCCGACGATCGCCCAGCGCATCCAGTCGCAGCTGAAGGACGCCGGCATCACGGTCGAGCTCGCCCCGGCCCCCGTCGCCACCGAGCTCGACGCCTACCGCAACGGCACCGAGACCATGGGCCTCTGGTACTGGGGCCCCGACTACCCCGACCCGAGCGACTACCTCGTGTTCACCCCGGGCAACGTCGTCGGCCTCCGCTCCGGCTGGGCCGAGGGCGCGAACCCCGCGATCTCCACGCTGGCCGACGCCGCGGCCGCCGGCGGCTCCGACGAGGAGCGCCAGTCGCGCTTCGAGGAGCTGCAGACCGCGCTGAACGCCGACGGCCCCTTCATCCCGCTGCTCCAGCCCGGCAACAACATCGCCGCCGCGAAGGACGTGACGGGCGTCGTCTACAACGCCGTGTGGACCATCGACATCGCGGCCCTCGCCGCGAAGTAGCTCGTGTCCACCAGCACGAAGGCCGTCCGGTCACCGCGTTCGCGCGGTGGCCGGGCGGCCCACCCGTTCCTCCGCTACGCGCTGCGCCGCGTGCTCACCTCGCTGCTGCTCGTGGTGGGCGTGACCCTCGTCACCTTCGTGCTGACGAATCTGGTGCCGGGTGACCCGGTAGCGGCGGCCCTCGGCCAGCGCGCCGCGGAGGACCCGGCGATCGTCTCGCAGTTCCGCGCCACCTACGGCCTCGACCAGCCGCTCGTGGTGCAGTACTTCACCTACCTCGGCAATCTGCTGCAGGGCGACCTCGGCGTCTCGACCACCACGCACAACCCCGTGGTCGACGACCTGGCGAAGGCCCTCCCGGCCACCCTCGAGATCGCGCTCGGCGCCATCGTGCTCAGCGTGGTCATCGGCGTGGTGCTCGGCACCATCGCCGCCTACCGCCGCGGCAAGGCCTCCGACCACGTGCTCCGCGTGGTGTCGCTGGCCGGCCTCAGCGTGCCGACCTTCTGGCTCGCGCTGGTGCTCTACTACGTCTTCTACTTCCAGCTGCACATCGCCCCGGGCTCGGGCCGGTTGAGCAGCGACTTCACGACGCCGCCCACGGTGACGGGCCTCTACACGGTGGATGCCCTGCTGGCCGGTCAGCTCGACACCTTCCTCGACGCGGCCTCGCACCTGTTCCTCCCGGTGCTCGTGCTGACGCTCTACACGGTGGGCCTGCTGACCCGGTTCGTGCGCACGGCGGTGCTGGAGATCCTCGACCAGGACTACGTTCGCGCCGCCCGCGCCAAGGGTCTGCCGACCCGCACGGTGGTCTTCTCGTACGTGCTGCGGGGGGCGAGCATCCCGATTCTCACCGTCGTGGGTCTCGCCTTCGGCAGCTTGCTCAGCGGCACCGTGCTGGTCGAGGCGATCTTCGCCTGGCCGGGCATCGGCTCGTACGCCTACCAGGCCGCCTCACACCTCGACCTGCCCGGCATCATGGGCGTCGGCCTCCTGATCGGCGTGATGTACCTGCTGGTGAACCTGATCGTCGACCTGCTCTACGGCGTGCTCGACCCGAGAGTGAGGCTGGCCTCGTGACGGATGCGCGAACCACCCGGCCCGATCCGCGCGACGGCGCCCCGGCCGGCCCCCGCGACGGTGTCGGCGCCGGGATGCTCGACCCGGTCTCCGCCGCCGGCCCGCGCTGGCGCCGTCCCCGCCTCCGGCTCGGCCGCTGGTCGGCGCCGCTGGGCCTCCTGGGCGCCGCCGTCGGCATCCTCTGGATCCTCGTCGCCCTGCTCGCCCCCGTGATCGCCCCGCACGACCCGCTCGCGCAGGACCTGCCGATCCTCCAGGCGCCCGGCGAGGGCACCCTGATGGGCACCGACGCGCTCGGCCGCGACGTGTTCTCCCGGGTGATCTGGGGCGCCCGCGTCACGATCCCGCTCGCGCTGCTGCTCGTCGTGATGTCGGTGCTGATCGGTGCGATCGTCGGGGCCGTCGCCGGGTTCTTCGGCCGCGCGGTCGACGAGGTGGCCATGCGGGTCACCGACCTGGTGATGGCGTTCCCCACGGTCATCCTGGCCATGGTCATCGCGGCGGCCCTCGGCGCCTCGCTGCTGAACGCGGTGCTCGCGGCGCTGATCGTCTCGTGGCCGGCCTACGCCCGGCTCACCCGCGGGCTCGTGCTGGGCCTCCGCTCCTCGAACTACGTCGTGTCGGGGCAGCTGCTCGGCTTCTCACCGCTGCGCTCGCTCGGCCGCGACATCGCGCCGAACATCGTCGGGCCCGTGCTGGTGCTCGCGAGCCTCGACATCGGCACGGCCATCCTGCTGCTGTCGGGCCTGTCGTTCCTCGGGCTCGGGGCGAAGCCGCCGACCGCCGAGTGGGGGTCGATGGTGTCGGATGCGATCCAGAACTTCGACGCGTGGTGGATCGGGGTATTCCCGGGCCTCGCCATCCTCACCGTCGTGATCGCGTTCAACTTTGTCGGCGACGCCCTGCGCGACGCCCTCGACCCGAAGTCGCAGACCATCCGCGGGGGAGGCACCACGCTGTGACCGATGCACTCACCATCAGCGGGCTACGCATCCGCACCCGCACGCACGCGATCGTCGACGGGATCGACCTGGCGCTCACGCGCGGCGGCATCCACGGGCTGGCCGGGGAGTCGGGGTCGGGCAAGACCATGACGGCGCTGGCCGTGCTCGGGCTGCTGCCCGGGTCGATGACGGCGAGCGGGAGCATCCGGCTGGCCTCCGATTCTCCCGCCGACGGCCCGGGCATCGAGCTCGTGGGCGCCTCGCGGCAGGTGCTCGGGGCGGTGCGCGGGCGCCGGGTCGCGATGGTCTTCCAGGACCCGTCGACGAGCCTGCACCCCCAGCTCACCGTCGGCCGTCAGCTCACCGACCACCTGCGCCACCACCTCGGTCTCTCCAAGGCCGCCGCGCGGTCGAAGGCCGAGGCCCTGCTCGAGCGGGTGCGGGTTCCGGATGCCCGTGCCGCCCTCTCCCGCTACCCCCACCAGTTCTCGGGCGGTCAGCGTCAGCGCATCGCGATCGCGGTGGCGCTCGCCTGCGACCCCACCGTGCTGCTGGCCGACGAGCCGACCACGGCGCTCGACGTGACCGTGCAGGCCGGAGTGCTGCAGCTGCTGCGCGAGCTCGTCGATGACGGGGGGCTGAGCATCCTGCTCGTCACCCATGATCTGGGCGTGATGAGCGCCGTCGCCGACGAGGTGACGGTGATGCGGCAGGGGCTCGTCGTGGAGTCGGCGCCGCGGGAGCAGCTGTTCACCGCGCCGCAGAACGCGTACACGCGGTCGCTGCTCGCGGCGCTGCCGGGGTCGAGCTTCGAGGAGAGCCCGGAGGAGCTCGTGGAGGAGCTGGTCGAGGGTGCGGACGACGTCGAAGGGGGTGCGCGATGAGCGCGGACACGGTTCTCGAGGCCGAGGGCGTCGTCGTGGAGTACGGCCGCCGGCCGCCGCTCCGGGCGGTCGACGGGGTCGGCTTCCGAGTCGCCGCCGGGGAGGTCGTGGCGCTCGTGGGCGAGAGCGGCTGCGGCAAGTCGAGCCTCGCGCGGGCCGTCGTCGGCATCGAGAAGCGCCGCGCCGGCGCCGTGCGCCTGAACGGCTTCGACGTGCCGCCGCTGGGCCTCCGCCGTCGCAGTCCCGCGATGACGGGCATGCAGATGGTGTTCCAGGATCCGAACTCCTCCCTCAACCCCCGCCGCCGCATCGGCGAGCAGCTCGCCGACGGCGTGCGCGCGGCCCTCGCCCGGGGCGACGAGGGCTCCGACCCGGCCGACTGGCTGCGCCGGGTGGGGCTCGATCCGGCGATGATCACCCGTTACCCGCACGAGTTCTCGGGCGGGCAGAAGCAGCGCATCGCCATCGCGCGGGCCCTCGCGGCCCGGCCGCGGATGCTCGTGGCCGACGAGCCCATCTCCGCCCTCGACGCCTCCACCCAGACGAGCGTCGCCGCGCTGATGCGCTCGCTGAGCGTCGAGGCCGGCGCCGGGCTGCTGTTCATCTCGCACGACCTCTCGGTGGTGCGGCGCATCGCCGACCGCGTGCTCGTGATGTACCGCGGCCGGGTCGTGGAGTCGGGCGACACCGAGACCGTCTGGCAGAACCCGCTGCACCCGTACACGCGGGCGCTGCTGGCGGCGATCCCGCTTCCCGACGGTCTGGGCCGGCTGCCCCTCGCCCCGGCCGAGGCCGACCGGGCGAGCTGGCTCGAGGACCTGCCCGCCGCCCTGGAGCGGACCGCCGCGTGACCCCCTTGGAGGAGGGCGTGCCGGCGGCATCCGCTCTGTGGACCATGCCCCGGGCCGTGAACCGCAGCCCGCTGCCGGGTGACGGCGCGTTCATGACCGCGGGCTGGGACGACCCCGAGCCGGTGACCGACCCCGACGACCCGGTGATCGCCTACACGGCCGAGCGGCGGTCGCGGCTCGCACAGGCGCTGCCGGCCGAGCTGCTGATCATCCCGGCGGGCCTGCCGCGGGTGCGCTCGAACGACAGCGAGCACCGCTTCCGCCCGGGCACCGACCACGTCTGGCTGACCGGCAACGACGTCGCCGAGAGCGTGCTCGTGGTCGACACCACGGGCGGCGAGGCGGGGTCGATCCTCTACCTGCGGGCGCCCTCGGGCCGCGACGGCGACGAGTTCTGGCAGAACGACGCGCTCGGCGACCTCTGGGTGGGGCCGCGTCCGACGCTGGCCGAGACGCAGGCGGCGCTCGGCATCGAGACCCGGTCGCTGACCGACTTCGCCCGCGATTTCGAACGGGCGGCCAGGCGGGCCCGGCGCATCCGGGTGCTGCCCACGCTCGACGAGGGGGTCGACGAGCTCGTGCGGCAGACCTGCGGCACCGCGTTCGGGCCGCACCTCGCGCTGAAGGCCGCGCTCGACGAGCTGCGCCTGATCAAGAACGACTGGGAGATCGGCCAGCTGCAGCTCGCCGTCGACGGCACCGCCCGGGGCTTCGACGACTGCCTCGAGGCCTGGCAGGATGCGCGTGCCGAGCCCCGAGGCGAGCGCTACCTCGAGGGCACCTTCGCGCGCCGCGCCCTCGTCGAGGGGGAGGGGCCGGCGTACGGCTCGATCGTCGGCGCCGGATCCCACGCCACGACCCTGCACTACACCCGCAACGCCGGCCCGCTCGTCGACGGCGAGCTCGTGCTGATGGACCTGGGGGTCGAGCTGCCGTCGCTCTACGCCGCCGACATCACGCGCACCCTGCCCGTCAGCGGAACCTTCACGCCGCTGCAGCGCGACGTCTACTCGATCGTGCTGCGCGCGCAGCAGGCGGGCATCGACGCGCTGCGGGCCGGCGTGCGCTTCCAGGACTACCAGGACGCCTGCGGGCGCTCGCTGACGGAGGGGCTGATCGAGCTGGGGCTGATCCGCTGCTCGGTCGACGAGGCGATGGCGCCCTCGGCGTCGTACCACCGGCGCTGGAGCATCTCGCGGGCCGGGCACATGCTCGGCATGGACGTGCACGACTGCAACCACGCGCCCCACGAGAGCTACCTCGGCGGGGTTCTCGCGGCGGGCCACGCGCTCACGGTCGAGCCGGGGCTGTACTTCCAGCCGGGCGATCTGACGGTGCCGGCCGAGCTGCGGGGGATGGGCATCCGGATCGAGGACGACCTCGTGGTCACGGAGACGTCGTCGATCCTGCTGTCGGCGGGGCTGCCGCGGACGCCTTCCGCGGTGGAGGAGTGGATGGGGGCGCTGGCGCGCTGAGCGGCCGGCGCGTTGGCCCGCTGGCTCGCGGGCCCGCTGGCCTGCTGGCTCGCTGGCCTGCCGGCTGCGCTGTCGGTCGGCGCGGTCGTGGGCTCGGCGTCCGGGCGTGTCGGGGGTGCCGTCCGTAGGATGGGACGACCATGTCCCACCCCGGCAGCACCCCCGCTCCACTCCCCGGCCCCGGCTCCGGCTCAGGCTCCGGCGCCGCGCCGGAGGCCGACGAGCTCACGCGCCTCATCGCCGACAACGAGACCGACGTCCCCGACCGCCCCGGCGTGCGCGCGGCCCAGGCGGGCATCTCGCTCGGCGTGCTGCTCGCGGTCATCGTCCCGGTCGTGGCGCTCCTGATCGCGGCGGTCGTCACGGCCATCGTCTCGACGGCCCCCATCTGGCTCTCGGGCTTCTTCTGGGGCACCTTCACGGCCCCGTGACCGCCGCCCCGCCGCCCGCGCCCCAGCCCGGTGCCGCCGTCGACCCTCCTGCCGCCGTCGTGCCGCTGGCCGCGGCCGAGCCCGGTGCCGCCGTCGATCCTCATGCCGCCGTCGTGCCGGTGGCCGCGGCCGCGCCACTCGCCGCGGTGGTGCCGCCGGGTGCGGTGACGGTGCGAGCGGATGCTCCCGCCACCGCCGACCTCGTCCGCGCCGGCTGGACCGCCGTCGCGTCCTCGTGGGCCGCCGAACTCCGGGTGTCCGCTGCCGACGAGGCGGCCGTCGTCGCCCGCCTCGAGCGTCTCGTGGCGCGGGTGTCGCCGCTCGCGCGCATCCGAGAACTCACCCCCGCCGACGCGGACGCCGCCCTCGCCCTCGACCGCGCCACCCTCCCCGACTACCCCGGAGGCCCGGCCACCCAGCATGACCCCCTCACCCCGACGACCGCCCGCCCCGCCCCCGCCCGCCGAGCCTGGGGCGCCTTCGCCCGTGCCCTCGCCCCCGGCGCCGCCCCCTCGCTGCTCGCCATGACCTTCACCGCCGAGCCCGCTGCCGCCCGAGCATCCGCCGACCCCGCCGACCCCGCCGACCCCGCCGACCCGACGGCGGTCGAGGCGGTCGAGACCGACTTCACGGTGGTGGCGCGCGACTGGCGCGGCCGCGGCCTCGGCTCGGCGGTCAAGGCGGCCTCCGTGCTGGCCCTGCTCGCCGACGGCCACCGCCGCTTCCGCACCGGCGGCGCCACCGAGAACGCGGCGAGCCTCGCCGCCTCCCACGCCCTGGGCTACATCGTCGACGAACGCTGGCTCACCCTCGCACCGCCGGTCTGACGGCGGCAGCCTCCTGCGCCTCGAACCGCGTGGCGACCCGACGGGTGATCAGCAGGAGCGCGATGCCGACCGCGAACAGCAGCAGCACCACCGGCACCGCCCGACGGCCGGAGAGGACAAGCAGCGACGCCTCCCAGCCGAGGTGCAGCACGAGTAGCGCGGCGAGTCCGGCGATCACGACGTCCCAGCGACGACCGCGCGAGACCAGTACGTAGGCGGCGGTCGCCCCGAGGACGGCACCGGGCACCGCCTGGGTCGCGAGCCCCGAGAGCACCTGCCAGAGCACGACCACCCCGACCGATGCCGCCTCGGGTGGCTCGGCAGCGGAGAGGACGACCTGCATCACGGCGAGCCCGGTGCCGACGCCGAAACCGATGACGAGTCCGTCCAGTGGCCCGTGCAGCCGGTTGCGCGCGACCAGCAGCGCCGAGACCGCCCCGATCAGCAGCACGATCTCCTCGGCGAAGGGCCCCGTCAGCTGCTCGTTCATCCGAGGACCCGAGGCGAGCCGATCCAGCGTCAACGCGCTGCCGGCACAGAACGACGCGCCCATCACGAGCGCCGGGAGCACCGTCGCGACGCGGAGGCGTGACCGTGGCAGCAGCACGAGACCGGCCGCACCCAGCGCAAGCGTGGTGAGCCCGAGGCTGATGCGGGTCGTCAACTCGGGATCCGGCAGTGCCAGGAGCGACGGCGTCACCACCACGAGCCCGGCCACCACGAGCAGGAGATACAGCCCGATCGACGCGCCCGCCCGCCGTCCGGTGCGTGGCCCGGTGGTGCCTGTCAGCGTCTGAGTCACGTCCCCACCCGAGTCCGAGGCAGCGGCGGCTGCCGTCCCCACTGTGGCAGCGGCACACGCACGGAGGCAAGGGACCGCGCTGGCAGTCACGCTCACGGGGCCGTGGGTCCGCGGTGGCGGTCACGCGCTCGGGGGCCGAGGGTCGACCGCGGCCGCAGGTGGCCCGGGTGCGGCCGCGTGACGAACCAGCACGACGGATGTGGCGGAAATGTTTGCGTGACCACAATGGGGGGTGCCATGATGTTCACGCAAACAGGCACTCCAACGAAGGACTTCCATGACATCGTCGTCACGCGCCCGCACGGCCGCCGTGGCGGGGTCGATCGCTCTGCTGCTCGGCGCCTCGGCGCTCGGCGGCGGCGCCGCGGCCTCCGCCTCCGCCTCGCCCTCGAGTGGAGGAGCCCCCGCAGCCGCAGCCCCACAGGCCGCAGCCCCAACCCCCCTCACCATCACCCCCAACCCCGCCTACCAGAACCAGGCCTTCGAGGGCTGGGGCACCAGCCTCGTCTGGTTCGCCAACGCCACCGGCGACTACCCCGCCGAGGTTCGCCAGGACCTCTTCGACAAGGTCTTCGGCGAGGACGGCCTGAACCTCAACATCGCCCGCTACAACATCGGCGGCGGCAACGCCTCCGACGTGCCGCCCTACCTCCGCCAGGGCGCGGCGGTCGACGGCTGGTGGAACCCCGACCTCGACGCGAGCGACGCCGACGGCCCCATCACCTCCGACTACGCCGACCGCGACCGCTACGCCGCCGCCTGGAACCCCGACGACCCGGCGTCCTACGACTTCTCCGCCGACGAGACCCAGCGCTGGTGGGTCGAGCAGCTGAAGAGCCGCATCACCAAATGGGAGGCCTTCAACAACTCCCCGCCCTACTTCATGACCGAGAGCGGCTTCGTCTCCGGCGGCTTCGACTCGAGCGCCGAGCAGCTGAAGCCCGAGGCGATCGGTGACTACGTGGCCTACCTGAAGACGGTGGTGCAGTCCGTGGAGGAGCAGGAGGGCATCCGCTTCGACACCGTCGACCCGTTCAACGAGCCCAACACGAACTACTGGGGCACGAACCTTGACGAGTCGACCGGATGGCCCAAGCAAGGCGGTCAGGAGGGCGCCCACATCGGCCCCGAGGTGCAGGACGAGGTCATCAAGGCCCTCGCCGCCGAGCTCGCCGAGGACACCACGACCACCGACGCCGTGATCTCGGCCATGGACGAGACGAACCCCGGCCTGTTCGCCACCAACTGGAACACCTGGAGCGACGAGGCCAAGGCCGAGGTCGACCAGCTGAACGTGCACACCTACGGCACCGGCGGCCGCCCCTACGCCCGCGACATCGCCAAGGCGGCCGACAAGCCGCTCTGGATGAGCGAGATCGAGGGCGACTGGGACGGCTCCGGCGTCAACAACCAGACCAACATCGCCAACGGCCTGGGCGTCGCGGCCCGCATCACCGACGACCTGCGCGAGCTCGAGCCGAGCGCCTGGGTGCTCTGGCAGCCGGTCGAGGACGCCTACAACATGGAGAAGGTCGAGAAGCTCAACTGGGGCAGCGTGCAGATCGACTTCGACTGCAACGCCGACGGCGACAGCGTGCGGCGCCTCGCCGACGGCGACGCCGACCCGAGCTGCAAGGTCGAGACGAACGCGAAGTACAACACGATCCGCAACTTCACGCACTACATCCGTCCCGGTGACCACATCATCCCCTCGACGGATGCGCAGACCACCACTGCCCTGAAGGCCGACGGCAGCGGCGTCACCCTGGTGCACGCGAACCCGTCGACCAGCGACCGCGCGGTCACGGTCGACCTGTCGGAGTTCGGCACCATCGCTCCCGGAGCCACCCTCACCCCGATCGTCACCACCGAGTCGCCCGCCGACGACGTGACGGCGAACGCCCTCGTCGAGGGTGCGGCGGTGCCGGTCGACGCGACGTCGAAGACGGTCACCGTCACGGTTCCCGCCCGCTCGGTGTCGACCTTCGTGGTGTCGGGCGTCAGCGGCGTGGCCGACACGGCGATCCCGCTCGAGGACGGTTCGGCCTACCAGATCGTCGGCACGCAGAGCGGCAAGGCTCTGACGCCGAACGGCGCCATCGCCACCGGTGAGGCGCCCGGCGCGGTCATCACCGCCACCACCGCTGAGAACGCGGCCGGCCAGCTCTGGACGGTCGACAAGCTCACCGACGGCCTCAGCAACTCCGAGCGCTACGTGCTCCGGGGTGCGAACGGGCAGGTGCTCGCCGCCACGTCCGACGGTGTCGTGCTGCGCGACCAGACGCCCGAGCAGGCGGCGGCCGACCGGTCGAGCCAGTGGATCCTGACGACCTCGACCGGCGCGAGCTGGTCGCTGGTCAACGCCCAGACCGCGACCGCCCTGGAGGTGCCCGGACAGTCGACCGACGAGGGCGCCCCGGTGAACGTCTACCAGTCGAACAACGGCGCCAACCAGGCGTGGGGCTTCCGCGACACGGCGCTGCAGGGCTTCCAGCCCGTCACGGTGAACACGGTCGCCGGGGTCGCTCCGGTGCTGCCCGCGACGGTCACCCCGATCTACGGCTCGGGCGCCGGCATCGCGGTGCCGGTCACCTGGAACACCGAGGGCCTGGACTGGAGCACCCCCGGCACCGTCACGGTGACCGGTTCGGGAACGGACGCGTTCGGCACGGCGTTCGACAGCGCATCCGCCACCGTGGAGGTCGGCGGCTTCACGTCGACCGACCCGGTCTCGCTGACCACCTACGAGGGGGCCGAGCTGCAGAGCGTGATCGACGCGGCGCCGGCCACTGTGCCCGCCCGCATCGGCGCGAGCCCGACGAGCTACGACGCAGCCGTGACCTGGGACTTCTCGGGTGTCACCTCTGCCGATCTGATGTCGGCCGGCGTGGTGACGGTGCCGGGTGAGGCGGTCTCGAACGACCCCGCTGCTCCGGCTCTTTCGGCGACGCTCTCGCTGATCGTCACCGTGCCGGGCTCGTCGAACGTGGCTCCGGATGCGGCGACGACCGCCTCGGCCACCTTCACCGAGCCGGGTTACAGCGTCGACGCCACCCGCAACCGGGTGCTCGACGACAAGGGCTGGTCGAACTGGGTGAGCAGCTCGAAGCGCGAGTCCGACACGCTGAGCTACGACCTCGGCTCGGTCAAGACGGTCGACAGCGTCACGCTGCGCTTCTGGAAGGACGGGTCCTCCGAGACCTGGCCGACCTCGCTGACCGTCGAGTACCGCACGCCGGCGGGTGACTGGGTGGCGGCTCCGGATGCTCCGACCGCCGTCGTCTCGCCCGACGGAACCGCTCCCGTGGTCGACGTCGCCCTCGGCGGCGTGCAGGCCTCGGCGGTGCGGGCGACGCTCACGGCGAAACCGGACACGCACATGATCGTGTCGGAGGTGGAGATCTACGCCACCGCGGCCGGCGTCTCGACGGTGTCGCAGCTCGCGCGGCTCGCGGTCGACGGCGTGGCGATCGAGGGCTTCGACCCGGCGACCACCGTGTACACGGTGCCGTCGTCGGGGTCGCGCATCCCGGTGCTGCAGGCCTTCGCGGTCGACACCGACGCGACGGTGGCCATCGATCCGGCGACGGATGCGAACGGCGCGGTCGCGACCGTGACCGTCACGGCGCCCGACGGCGTCGGCGTCACGAGCTACACGGTGCGCTTCGACCGGGCGGTCGCGGTGTCGGCGGTGGTGTCGGGCACGCAGGTCGACGGGGCGTACCGCGTCGGCTCGCCGCTCTCGGTCGTCGTGACGACCGACCCGGCTGCGGCTTCTGCTTCGGTGCAGTGGATGCGCGACGGGGCCCCCATCGACGGGGCCACCGGTCTCGGGTACACGCCGGTCGCGGCGGATGCGGACCACACCGTCTCGGCGCGGGTCACCGCGGGCGCGGACGGGTACCGCGCGGCGACGGCGGATTCGGCAGCCGTCGCCATCGCGGCGGCGGTCGTGCCGCCGGTCGACCCGGGCACGCCCGGCGACCCCGGCACCCCGGGCACCCCGGGTTCGCCCGGAACGCCCGGGACGCCCGGGACGCCCGGGACTCCCGGCGCGCCCGGTGGTCCCGGCGACGGCTCGGGCTCGGGCGGCACCGGCTCGGGTGGCTCCGGCTCCGGCTCCGGCGGCTCGGGCTCCGGCGGCCTCGCCTCGACCGGCGCGGCCCCGCTGCCCCTCGTGGCCGGCGGCCTCCTGGCGCTGCTCCTCGGCGGCCTGGCCCTCGGCCTCCGCCGCCACCGCCGCGCCTGACCCCACCCACCAGGCCTGAACCAGGCCCACCCACACGGATGCGGCGCACCACCCCGGTGCGCCGCATCCGCGTCTCGGGCGAGGGCTCGGACACGCGTGGCCGGCACCGCGCCCCCTGGAGCGGCGGCGCCGCCCAGGCGTGCGCGGAGCACCCTGGTATGCCGCATCCCACCATTTCGGGCCGGGCCGGGCCCTTCTCCCACCGAGCCGTCGCGAACCGCCCTCTCAGCGCATCGAGAGGGCGGTTTGCGACGGGTCGATGGCCGCGCGGGGTCAGGCGGGCGGGAGGCGGAGCTCGAGGCGGGCCCCGCCGAGGGGCGACGCCGCGGCGGTGGCCGTGCCTCCGTGTGCCGCCGCGATCGAGGCGACGATCGGCAGGCCGAGCCCCGATCCGCCGCTGTCGCGCGCACGCGAGTCGTCGAGCCGCACGAAGCGCTCGAAGACGCGGGAGCGCTCGGCGGGCGGGATGCCCGGTCCGTCGTCGTCCACGGTGAGCACGGCGGCGCCGTCGAGGACGGTGCACGCGATCGCGATGCGCCCGCGGGCGTGCCGCGCCGCGTTGTCGCCGAGGTTGCGGAGGGCTCGCTCGAGCATCCGGGAGTCGCCGTGCGTGCGCGCCGCCGAGACGCCGGTCGCGTCGATCGTCAGCTGGGGAGCGAGCGCGCGGAGCCGCCGCGCCTCGGCGAGGGCGAGGTCGTCGAGGTCGACGTCACGGGCATCCGGAACCAGGCCCCGCTCGTCGGCGCGCGCGAGCAGCAGCAGGCCGTCGACGAGCTCGGCCATCCGGGCGGACTCCTCGGCGACGGTGCGCCCGAGGCGCTCGACCGGCAGGCGGTCGGGGTAGGCGAGGGCGACCTCGGCGTTCTGGCGCAGGGCGCTGATGGGGGAGCGCAGCTCGTGCGAGGCGTCGGACACGAAGCGGCGCTGCCGGCGCTGACTCTCGTCGAGGCGCTCGAGCATGCGGTTCATGGTCTGGGCGAGGCGGTCGATCTCGTCGCCCGATCCGGGGGTGGCGATGCGGCGGCCGAGGTCGGCGGCGGTCACCTGCTCGGTGTCGTGACGGATGCGCTCGACCGGCCGCAGGGCCCTCCCCACGGCGAGCCAGGTCACGAGGGCCATGGCGGCGACGAGCAGCGGCACGGCCACGAGCAGCAGCACGACGGTGGTGCCGACGGCCTCGGCGCGCGGCCCGTCGTCGACGCCGGCGACGAGCAGCCCGTCGTCGACCTCCTTGGCCGCGACGACGAGCCGATCGTCGTCGCCCGGCACGGAGACCACCCGGCCCGTGAGGTCGCCGGCATCGCCGTCGCCGTCGTCGTCGCCGGCCGTGACGAGCGGCGGCGCATCCTCGAGCTCGTCGGAGGCCCCCAGCACCACCCCGTCGCGCACCACCTGCGCGTACCCGTCGAGCTCGGCGAGCGCACCCGGTCCACCCGCGTCGACCGCGGCCTCGAACCGGTCGAGCTCGAGCTCGGCGGCGGTGGTCGCCTGGTCGAGCAGACTCTGCGACAGCACGAACGCGAACCCCGCCCCGCCGAGCCCCGCCGACACCGCCACCACGAGCGTCGTGATCACCGTGATGCGCGCCCGCACCGAGCGGAAGCGGCGGCGCTCACCCATCGTCGACCACCCGGTACCCCGACCCCCGCATCGTCTCGATCGACGCCCGCCCGAACGGCCGGTCGACCTTGTTGCGCAGGTGCCGCACGTACACCTCGACGATGTTCGGATCGCCCTCGAAGTCGAAGTCCCACACCGCCCCGAGCACCTCGCGCTTCGACACCACCTGACCCGCCCGCGAGACGAGGAACTCCAGCACGCTGAACTCGCGCGTCGTCAGCTCGATCGGCACGTCGCCACGCGTGACCCGCTTGGTCGCCGGGTCGAGCGCGAGGTCGCCGACGGTGAGCACGGTCGGTCGTTCGGCACCCCCACGTCGGATCAGCGCCCGCAGCCGCGCCACCAGCACCCGGAACGAGAACGGCTTGGTGAGGTAGTCGTCGGCCCCGGTGTCGAGCGCCTCGACCTGGTCGAGGTCGCCGTCCTTCGCGGTGAGCATGATCACGGGCGTCCAGTCGCCAGCCCGCCGAAGCTCGGAGCAGATGCGGAACCCGCTCATGCCCGGCAGCATGAGGTCGAGCACGATGGCGGCGTAGTCGTTCTCGCGGGCGAGCCACAGCCCGTCGGTGCCGTTCGTGGCGGTATCGACGGCGAAGCCCTCGGCCTCGAGCCCGGTCTCGACGGCGCGCAGCAGGTTCAGCTCGTCGTCGATCACGAGGATGCGCATCCGGTCTCCCTCCGCTCCGTCAACGCTACAAGGGCGGGCCGACATCGCCGGCCCGCCCCGGGTCTCGCCCCTACTTCTCGGTGCGCACGACCCCGAACGAGGCGTCGAGGTCGATGTCGACCTCGGTGCCGTCATCCAGTCGCACCTCGACGTCGTAGGCGTGGTCGGCGTCGCCGCTCGTCTCGGCGTCGGTCACGGTGCCGCCGCCGGCCTCGGCGATCGCGGCGGCCGAGGCCTTCTCGAGCTCCTCGCCCTGCAGGTCGTCGGGGTAGACGGATGCGCTGCCCGCACCCGCGGCGGCACCGACGTCATCGGTGCCGCCGGTGTCACCCACCCGGTCGTCCGCGCTGCTCGACACGACCCCGAACGACCCGTCCAGCTCGACCTCGTAGTACCGCCCGTCGTCGCCCTTCAGCTCGAGCTCGTACCCGTCGTCGTCGCGCTCGGCCGAGGTCACCGACCCGCCGCCGATCTCCTCGGAGGCCACGGTCGCCGCGCGGTCGAGGTCACCCCCCGTCAGCGCGTCGGACCCCTCGAACCCGTCGGTCGCGGCATACGCGATCCCGGTGCCGCCGAGCACGAGCACGGCCGCCAGGGCCGCTCCGCCGATGATCTTCGTCTTCTTCTGCATGGGGTTCTCCTTCGTGAAGCGAGTGGACACGCACTGCGTGCGAACACCCCCACACTGCCGACCCGCCGCTGAAGCCAGCCTGAAGCGTCCGACAGAAGGTGCAAGTCCGCGTGCGGGTCTCCCTCCCCGCGCCGCGGACGCCTAGGCTCGGCCTCGATGACTGACGACGACGCGCGAGCGCGACCCCAGCCGGCCGAGCCCGGCGAGCTGCCGACCGCCGACGAGGCGATCGCGGCGCTGTCCGACCGGGCCGGCGCCTTCTACAGCGCGCTGATGAACGAGCACTTCGTGCTGGAGTCCGCGCGGGGCATCACCGTGAGCGAGGCCAGCAGCCGCGCCGCCCTGTACCTCACGACGCTCTCCAGCAGCCTCGTCGCCTTCGGCTTCCTCGCGCAGACCGACTACGCGCTGGGGTTCCTCATGGTCGTGATCCCGGTGATCTTCCTCCTCGGCATCTTCTCGTACGAGCGCCTCGTCGAGATCTCCCTCGAGGACGTCGCCGCCCTCGAGGCGATCCAGCGCATCCGCGCGGTCTACGCGACGACGCTGCCGGGCGCGGCGAAGTACTTCCCGCGCCCGACCGGCCCGCACGGCCCGAACGAGATGCTGCCCATCGGCCGCCGGCAGTCCTGGATCGGCGTCTTCTTCACGACCGCCACCGTGATCGCCGTCGTGAACTCGATGGTCGCGGGGGCGGGCGTCGCCATCATCGTCGTGCAGACGACGTCCCTGCCCACCGCGTCCATCCTGATCGGCCTCGGCACCGCTGCGCTCCTGGCCGTGCTGCACGGCCTCTACCAGGAGTACCGCTACGCGGCCCTGCGCCGCTTCGTGCAGAGCACCCGCCGACACGACGAATCGGCTCGCTGACCGTCTGGCCGCTGACCGTGTCGATAGGTGCGGATGCTCGCGCCCGCGCCGCGCGTCAGCCGGAACGCCCCGCCCCCGCCGATCCCTCCGCCTGCTGCTCCTGCCGTTGAAGGTCGGCCAGGTCGATGCTCGCGGCGCGGTAGTCGGCCGTGTCGGGCAGCACGAGCCGCAGCTCCGAGATGGGGGCGATCGAGACCCGGCCCCCGGTGAGGGTGAGGTCGAGCACGTGCCCGCCGTGGCTGCGGCTGTCGTCGACGTAGTGCAGGTGGTAGCCGGCCACCGAGATCGCGGCCTCGAACGACGGGGTGCGGAAGCCGGCCACGGTGCCCCGTGTCTCGTCGAGGGTGCTGATCGCCTCGTGCGCGGCGGCCTCGGTCAGCGGCGGGTACGGCTTCTGCTGCTCGCCGACCGTGCGGGTGCGCAGCGGCGCGAAGGTGCCGTCGACCCGCACCGCCACGGGCAGGTTCACGCCGTCGGTGACGTGGTCGATCCGCGTCGTGAGGTCGGCCAACGAGGTCGGCACCGTGACGTCGAAGCTCTGGGTGCTGCGGAAGTGCATCACCGCGGCGAACGGCGTCTTGTCCGTGGGCGACGCGATGTGCACGCTGCCGTCATCGCGGAGGTGGTAGCAGATCCCGCCGAGCACGACCATCTCACCGTCGAGGTGGTTGAAGGTGCCGAGCCCGAAGTCACCGTGCGTGAGGAGCTGCTCGATGGTGACGTCGCCGTCGTAGAGCCCCGACAGCAGGGCCGCCATGGTCGAGGTCTGGTAGACGGCGTAGTCGTCCTGGGTGTCGACGGAGGAGCTCATTCGAAGGACTCCTCGTCGAGCTCGGCGGCGATGTCGGCATTGCGGCTGTAGTCGACCGCGATGTCGATGATCGACACCCCGTCCTCCGCGAGCGATTCCCGCAGGGCGGCCTCGAACTCCTCGTAGCCCGTGACCCGGCGTCCTTTCGCGCCGAACGCCTCGGCGAAGGCGACCGTGTCGTAGTCGCCGAGCTGGATGCCCGAGGTGCGGCCGTACTTCAGCTGCTCCTGGAACGCCACCATGTTGTAGGTGTTGTCGCGCATGATGATGTGCGTGAACGAGACGCCGAGCCGCTTGGCGGTCTCCAGCTCCTGCGCCGAGAACAGGAAGCCGCCGTCGCCGGAGACGGACACGACCTGCGTGCCGGGCCGCACCAGCGCCGACGCGATGCCCCAGGGCAGCGAGACGCCGAGGGTCTGCTGGCCGTTGGAGAACAGCAGGTGCCGGGGCTCGTAGACGCGGAAGTGGCGGGCCATGAAGATGTAGTTCGAGCCGATGTCGCACGCGACCGTGGCGTCGTCGTCGAGGATCTCGCGCAGCTGCAGCACCAGTCGTGCCGGGTCGACGAGGCCCTCGCCCGCGTCGGCCTCGCGCGCCGCGTCGTCGATGGCGGCGAGGTCCTGGCGGCGCTTCGCCGCGCTCTCGGCCGCGGCCGCGGAGAGCTTCAGCCCTGCGATGGCGGGCCGCAGCGCGTCGACGGTGGCGGCGACGTCGCCCCGGAGCTCCAGGCTCGGCCGGTAGTGGTTGTCGTACGCGGCCGGGACGGAGTCGATGTGGATGACCCGGCGCTCGACCTCGGAGTTCCAGATCACGGGGTCGTACTCCACCGCGTCGTAGCCGACGGCGATCACGAGGTCGGACTCGTTCAGCGTGATGTCGGCGGGCTGGTTCTTGAACAGGCCCACCCGCCCGAGGTAGTGGTCCTCGAGCTCCCGCGAGACGAGGCCGGCGGCCTGGAAGGTCTCGATCACCGGCAGTTCGGTCTCGGTGAGCAGGGCGCGCAGGGCGCGGGTGCTCTCCACGTCGGCGCCGCGGAGGCCGACCAGCAGCACCGGGCGCTCGGCGGCGCGGATCAACCCCGCCGCGAGGTCGATGTCGGCCTGGGCGGCAGGTCCGAGCTTCGGCACGGCGAGCATCCGGCCCCCCTCGGACACGGCGGTGGTCGCCCCGGCCATGACACTGGCCGAGAGCACGACGGCCGTCGCGCCCTTGGGCTCGGTCATCGCGGAGCGGAAGGCGTTGACGACCGCTTCGGACACGTCGTCGGGGTCGGTCGACTCGACGGTGGACTTGGTGACCGTGCCGAGGAAGGCGGCTGCATCCATCGACTGGTGGGTGCGCTTCAGGCGGTCGGAGAGCTGCACGGCACCGGCGAGGGCCACGACCGGGTCCTGCTCGGTGTTGGCGGTGAGGAGGCCGGTGGCGAGGTTCGTGGTGCCGGGGCCCGAGGTCACCAGCACGACTCCGGGCACCCCCGTGAGGCGGCCGACGGCGGCCGCCATGAAGGCGGCGTTCTGCTCGTGGCGGCAGACGATCAGCTCCGGCCCCTCGTCGTTCGTCGCGTCGAAGACGGCGTCGACCTTCGCTCCGGGGATGCCGAAGATCCACTTCACTCCGGCTGAGGACACGATGTCCAGGACGTGGTTCGCGCTGCGGGACGGTTCGATCTCGAGCATCCGTTCTCTCCTTCGTCACAGAGGGGCCGGCAGTGCCCCTGGTGTCGAAAACCTACGGATGCCCGCTCCCGCCGTCACTGGACCGTGCGCGCAACACCGTGCGCGCATTGTCGAGAACCCGGTCGACTCGCTTGCCAAACCGGGCGGCTTCTCCAAGTGTTGGAGATGTTCCACTCACGCAGGGAGAAGGGCCACCATGTCGACCGTCGCCGAGACCATCGTCGCCACGCTTCGCGAGAACGGCATCCGCCGGATCTACGGTCTGCCGGGCGATTCGCTGAACGGGTTCACGGATGCGCTGCGGAAGGACGGCCGCATCGACTGGGTGCACGTCCGGCACGAGGAGGCGGCCGCCTTCGCCGCGGCCTCCTCGGCCGAGCTCACGGGAGAGCTGGCCGTCTGCGCCGGGAGCTGCGGCCCGGGCAACCTGCATCTGATCAACGGTCTCTACGACGCGAACCGGTCGCGCGTGCCCGTGCTCGCCATCGCCGCCCACATCCCCACCGCCGAGATCGGCTCCGGCTACTTCCAGGAGACCCATCCGCAGGAGCTCTTCCGGGAGTGCTCGGTCTACGTCGAGTACGTGGCCGACACCTCGCAGATGCCGCGCCTGCTCGAGATCGCGATGCGGGCCGCGGTGGAGAAGCGCGGGGTCGCGGTGCTCGTCATCCCCGGCGACGTGCTGCTCGCCCACTCCGAGCACCACCGCGCGGTGCGCGTGGAGCAGGCCAAGCCGCGCATCCTGCCCTCGGAGGCGGAGCTGGGGCGCAGCGCCGAGATGCTCAACCACGCGAGCCGGGTCACGATCCTGGCGGGTGCGGGCGTTCAGGGGGCCCACGACGAGGTCATCGCCCTCGCCGAGCGCCTGCAGGCGCCGATCGTGCACGCCCTCCGCGGCAAGGAGCACATCGAGTGGGACAACCCGTACGACGTCGGCATGACCGGGCTGCTCGGCTTCGCCTCCGGCTATCGGGCCATGGAGGACGCGGACGTGGTGCTCATGCTCGGCACCGACTTCCCCTACCAGCAGTTCTACCCCTCGCGGGCGAAGTACATCCAGGTCGACATCCGCGGTGAGCAGCTCGGCGGGCGGCACCCGATCGACATCGGGCTCGTCGGCACCGTCAAGGACACGGCCGAGGCCCTCCTCCCCCTGCTGACCGGCTCGCGTCACAGCCACCACCTCGACGAGGCCCGCGCGCACTACCGCCGCACGCGGGAGAAGCTCGACGACCTCGCCGTCCCCTCCGGGCACGGGAAGCCGCTGCACCCGCAGTACGTCGCCCGGGTGCTCGACCGCCTCGCCGACGACGACACCGTGTTCATCCCCGACGTCGGATCGCCGGTGATCTGGGCGGCGCGATATCTCACCATGAACGGGAAGCGCCGGGTGATCGGCTCGTTCGTGCACGGCTCGATGGCGAACGCGGTCTCGCACGCCATCGGCGCCCAGTCGACCTTCCCCGACCGGCAGATCGTCGCCATGGCGGGCGACGGAGGGCTGACGATGCTGCTCGGGGAACTCATCACGATCGTGCAGAACGATCTGCCGGTGAAGATCGTGGTCTTCGACAACTCGTCACTGAACTTCGTCGAGCTGGAGATGAAGGCGGCGGGGTTCCCGAGCTTCGGCACGGAGCTGAAGAACCCCGATTTCGCCGCCGTCGCCGAGGCGATCGGAATCGCCGGCTTCCGGGTGGACGAATCCGACCAGCTCGAGGACGCGATGGCGAAGGCCCTCGCCCACGACGGCCCGGCCCTGATCTCGGTGCGCACCGACCGTCAGGAGCTCTCGATGCCGCCCAACGTGACCCTCGAGCAGGCGAAGGGCTTCACGCTCTACGCCATCCGCACCGTGCTGAGCGGGCGCGGGGACGAGCTGCTCGACCTGGCGTCGACCAACTTCCGCCAGTTCATCTGACCAGCCGGTTCATCTGAACGACCGATTCATCTGACGACAGGGGCGACCGATGAGTACAGTTCGCGAACAGTTCTGGAGCCTCGCGGCCGAGCTCGGCATGACGACCGTGTTCGGCAACCCGGGGTCGACCGAGATGACGTACCTGGCCGACTTCCCCGATCACCTGCGCTACGTCCTGGGCCTGCAGGAAGGCGCCGTGACCTCGATGGCCGACGGGTTCGCCCAGGTCACCGGCGGCCCGGTGCTGGTGAACCTGCACACCGCCCCGGGCATCGGAAACGCGATGGGGGCCCTCCTGACCGCGCGCGACAGTCGCGCACCGCTCGTCATGACGGCCGGCAACCAGGTGCGCTCGATGCAGACCTCGCGCCAGTGGCTGACGAACGACGAACCGACGCTGCTGCCCAAGCCGGCGGTCAAGTTCGCCTTCGAGCCGCCGCGACCGCAGGACGTGCCGGCCGCCCTCGCCCGGGCCGTGCACCTGGCGATGTCCCCGCCCCGGGGTCCGGTCTTCCTCTCGCTGCCGATGGACGACTACGACCAGACCGCCGACGACGATCAGACCGCCGACCTGGCCGCGCGGGCGATGGCGCTGCGCGCCGCCCCCGACCCGGCGGCGCTGCGCGAGGTGGCTGAGGCGCTCGCCGCGGCCCGCAACCCGGTGCTCGTGCTCGGCCTCTCGGCAGACGCCCTCGGCGGCCGCGACGACGCCATCGCCCTCGCGGAGCGCCAGAACCTGCCCGTCTGGGCGGCGCCGAGCAGCGGGCGGAGCGTCTTCCCCAGCGACTCCCCGCTCTTCGCGGGCTACCTGCCGTTCGGCTACCAGCTCATCAACGACGCGCTGGCCGGCCACGACCTCGTGCTGGTCGTCGGGGCGGCGGTGTTCACCACCTACCCCGACGTGCCCGGCCGGGTCGTGGCGACGGGGACCCGGCTCATCCAGATCAGCGAGGACCCCGACGAACTCGCCCGTGCCCCGCTCGGCGACGCCCTGCTCGGTGACCCGGCGCTCGCGCTGGCGGCGCTCCGTCGGGCGGCCGACAGCGCCCCGGCCACCGACCGGCCCACGCCGCCACGGCGCGCCCCGGCCCCGACTCCGCAGGGCGCATCCGCCGGTCAGCCGGTGACGCCGGCCGAGCTGTTCGCCACCCTCGGGCCGGCCCTGCCCGCCCGGCTGCGCCTGACCAACGAGTCGCCGTCGAACCTCGCCGACTTCCACGCCCACATGCCGGTGACCTTCGCGCCGGCCGGCTACCTCAACTCCCCGAACGGCGGCCTCGGCTACGGCTTGCCCGCCGCCGTGGGCGCCGCCATCGCCGATCCGCGCACCCCCGTGCTCGCCACCATCGGCGACGGCTCGCTGCAGTACACCGGGCAGGCGCTCTGGACCGCCGCCCAGCAGGGCGCCGACGTCGTCACCATCGTCATGCGCAACGACGCCTACGACATCCTCAAGGCGTACTCCGTCTTCGAGAAGGTCGACCGGGTGCCGGGCCTCGACCTCCCCGGCCTCGATCCCGTGGCCTACGCCGGTGCCTACGGGGTGCCGGGCCATCGGGTCGACGGTGGCGCGGACGCCGTTCGCGACGCCGTGCTCGAGGCGCTGGAAGCCGGCGGCCCGCACCTCATCGAGGTGCCCATCGACCCCACCGTGCCGCCGCTGATCTGACGGCCCGCCGCCTCGGCGCCGGCTACGGGCGCGCCGTGCGGTCGGCTTCGCGGTCGGGGTCGCGGTCGCGTGTGCGGTCGGTGACGAGGAACACGGCCAGCAGGGCGACGGCGATGTAGGCGATGCTGAAGAGGCCGGCGATGCTGAGCAGGCCCGTCGAGCCGCCGGCCGCGGGGGAGTGGGTGTCGATGCCTCCCGCCGCGAGGATCGTGGTGGGGTCGGTGGCGGCGTGCAGCAGGATCACCCAGACGAGACGGCCCGTGGCACGGAGCGCGAGGTACATCATCGCGCCGAACCCGAAGGCGTAGACGACGGTGAGGGCGACGGTGGCCACGTCCTGTCCGCTGATGATGTTGCCGGCGTGCAGCAGGGCGAAGAACAGCGAGGAGAGCACGAAGACCAGACGCTCGTGGTAGCCGCCGCCGCGCAGCATCCGCACGATGATGCCGCGCGTGGCGAGCTCCTCGGTCAGCCCGATGCAGAGGCCGAGGAACAGGATCGCGAGCACCTGCGCGACCGACCACGCCGACCACCGGGTCGCCACGAGGCGCACCACGATCGGGATGAGCACGAGCACGACGGCGACCCACATCCAGGCCCGTCCCCGAACGGGCTGCCGCGCGAAGAGCGGGCGCAGCCAGCCCAGGGACTGCGCGAACAGCAGCAGCAGCACCCCGGCGAGCAGGATCGGCACCGCGACGCCGAGGAGCACGCTCAGCGGCGTGCTCAGGATGTCGTCGCGCTCGACGAGCCCGGCGGCCAGGGTCGTCACGCCGAGTGCGAGAAGCTGGTAGACCCCCCAGTACGCGACCAGGAAGAGCAGCGCCTTCCACCACGTGCCCGCGTCCCAGAACCGCACCCAGCGGGAGGCGCGATCGTGTTCGGCCTGCTGCGTGTGCTCGAACCCCGTCATGCGTCCCCCGTGCTCTCCGCCCACCACGGGCATCCGGGAACCACTCTGCCTCAGTACTCGTGATCTGCCGCCGGAGTGGTCATGTCCCGTTCACCTGCGGTGCCTACTGTGCGACGGTGGCTGAACGACACTGGAGCACTGCGGCTCTCCTTCTCCGCATGGACATCGCCCTCGTGCTCGACGGGAATCGCGGTGCGGTGTCCGCGGAACGCGCGCGGCTCCGACTGGAACTCGTGGACATCGTCAGAGACGTGGACTTCGGGGTCCTCAAGACGGATGCGGCCGTGCCGCGACTCGAAGCGCTCCTGGACGCCGCGAAGTCCGCCGCGTAGAAGACGCGGCCACCAAGGACCGGAGCGCTCACCGGTCGTGGTGGTGCTCGTGGTCGTGGTGGTCGTGTTCGTCCGCGTCGTTCTCGAGCAGCATGCCGACCGACGTCGCGCAGGCGTCGCCACGCCACGCCTCGACGCCCTCGCGGATGGCGAAGGCGGCGATGACCAGGCCGGCCACCGCATCCGCCCACCACCACCCGAAGAGGCTGTTCGCGACGAGGCCGACCAGCACCGCGGCCGAGAGCCAGGTGCAGACGAGCGTCTGCTTGGAGTCGGCGACCGCGGTGGCCGAACCGAGCTCGCGGCCGGCGCGGCGCTCGGCGAACGAGAGGAACGGCATGACGACGACGCTGAGCGCCGTGATGGCGATGCCGAGCGGGGAGTGCCGAACCGGCTCCTGCCCGGCCAGCGCGAGCACCGACGAGACGGTCACGTAGGCGGCGAGGGCGAAGAACGCGACCGCGATGACGCGGAGCGTGCCCTTCTCCCACCGCTCGGGGTCGCGACGGGTGAACTGCCACGCCACCGCGGCCGCCGAGAGCACTTCGATCACGGAGTCGAGCCCGAACCCGATCAGCGCCGCCGACGACGCGATCGACCCGGCCGTGACGGCCACCACGGCCTCCACCAGGTTGTAGGCGATGGTCACGCCGACGATGAGACGGATGCGCCGCTGCAGCACCCCGCGACGCCCCTCGGCGAGAGCCGGCGTGGTCGTCATGCGCAGGTGCACCCGTCGCCGTCGCAGCAGTCGGGTTCGACGCGGAGCACCACGCGGAGCAGCTCGTCGAGCGCCGAGGTCAGGTGCGTGTCGGTGAGGCGGTACCAGGCCCGCCGGCCGTCGGGCATCGACTCGACGAGGCCGCAGCCGCGCAGGCACGCGAGCTGGTTCGACATGACCTGCCGCGAGACGCCGAGCGCGTCGGCGAGAGCCGAGGGGGAGGCCGGCGCCTCCCGCAACGCGAGCAGGATGCCCGCGCGGGTCGGGTCGGCGAGAGCGTGACCGAGCCGCGAGAGTGCGGCCGTGTGGGTGAGCGTCGCGGTGGTCATGTCCTGACGATACAGCAGTTGCTGTATTCAGGCCGTGCTGAACTGCGGGAGGCGCCGTCAGGGCGGGCAGACCTCCGGCTGGCAGCCGGGCAGGTTCACGGCTTGAATGAGAGCGACGAGGGGACGTTCCAGGTGAGCAATTCGGAGGTGCGCCCGTGGTGGCTCGTCGTGGCGCGGCCGCTGGGCTTCGTCCTCGCCCTGCTCGGCGCCCTCGGGTTCTTCGCGACGGTGAGCCAGCTGGGCGCGTCACCGGGTGCGGCGACGTTCCTCGGGCTCGTGGGCGGGCCGCTGATCGTGCTGGCCGGCTACCACGTGGGCACCAGCGGCGCGACGGGCCGCCCGCGCCCGCGGCTGCGCGCGCGAGTGCTCGCGTTCGCGGTGCTGCCCGTGGCGCTCGCGGGCGCGCTGGTGCTCCTGCTGACGGGCCGATAGACGGCCCGTGCGGATGGGCGCCGCATCGTGCTCGTCACGATCAGCGTCCGTGGAAGGATGCGCGCGCCGCCTACCGCCCCGAGACCCCCCGCGCCGCCCCCGTCGACTCCCGCACCACGAGCTCCGTCGGCACCGTCGTCACCCCGCCGAGACCCGACGGCCCGGACAGCGCCGCGCCCCCCGCCGCGATCTGCTCGAACAGCCGCTCCATCGCCAGCCGCCCCACCGAGTGGAAGTCCTGCCGCACCGTCGTCAGCGGCGGCCAGAACGAGTGCGCCTCCTCCATGTCGTCGTAGCCCACGACGCTCACGTCGCCCGGGATGTCGCGTCCGAGCTGGTGCAGCGCCCGCATCGCGCCGAGCGCCATCTGGTCGTTGGCGGCGAAGATCGCGGTGACGGTGGGGTCGGCGGCCAGCGCGAGCGTGATCTGGTACCCCGACTCGGTCGACCAGTCGCCGTGGTGCACCGACGGCGGTGTGATTCCGGATGCACGCAGCGTCGAGCGCCACGAGTCCTCCCGGTGCATCGCCGAGAACGAGGTGGTCGGCCCGGCGATGTGGTGCACCTGGCGGTGGCCGAGGTCGAGGAGGTGCTGGGTCGCGAGCCGCGCGCCCTCGATCTGGTCGTTGTCGACCACCGCGTATCCGGAGCCCGCGTTGGAGTCGATGACCACCACCGGCAGGCCCGGCGGCAGCGCGATCTCGCCGCGGTCGATGAGGTGGGCCTCGAAGACGATGACGACGCCGTCGACCGCCTGGTCGTTCAGGCGGCGGTAGGCGCCGGAGACCGCACCGAGGGTCTGGTCGGCGAGCGGGATGAGCGTGACCGAGTAGTCGGCCTTGGCGGCCTCGGTGGCGATGGCGTCGAGCGTGCGCATGTTGCCGAAGGTGGCGAGGGTGAACATGATCACGCCGATGCTGTTGAAGCGGCCGCGCTTGAGGGCGCGGGCGGCGCCGTTCGGGCGGTAGCCGAGCGCCTGCATCGAGGCGAGCACCCGGTCGCGCGTCGACTCGTCGACGTTGGTGAGGCCGTTCGAGACGCGGGAGACGGTCTGCGACGAGACGCCGGCGTGCTGGGCGACGTCGGCCATCGACGGCGGCCGGCGCTGGCCGGACTTCAGCGTGTCGGTCACGGATTCCCCTCGAGAGTGGTGCGAGACGCATCGACCCCCGTCGACGCTTGCATGGTTACGTCAACATGTTATGCTCGTGCCGTTCATGTTGACGCAAACATACGGTCAACCCGAGCAGAACGAGCGAAACTCCCCCATCGAAGGAAGTGGACGATGACGTCGGCGACAGCAGCCACACCCCGCCCCATGCGGCGGGCCCGACGCGATTGGCGGGGCTGGGGCTTCGTCGGCCCGTTCATGATCGTGTTCCTCGCGGTGCTGGTCGCGCCGGTGGTCTACGCGATCGTGCTGTCGCTGTTCCGCCAGCAGCTCGTCGGCGGCTCCGGCTTCGTCGGCCTCGGCAACTACGTGCAGCTGTTCCAGGACGCGAAGTTCTGGGAGTCCCTGTTCCGCGTGACGCTGTTCCTCGTCATCCAGGTGCCGATCATGCTGGCGCTGTCGCTGTTCGTGGCGCTCGCCGTCGACAGCGCGCGGCTGCACGGCTCGAGCTTCTTCCGCATCGCGATCTTCCTGCCCTACGCCGTTCCCGGTGTCGTCGCCGCCCTGATCTGGGGCTTCATGTACGGCAACCAGTTCGGCCTCTCCGGCTCGATCAACGACCTCGTCGGCTTCGAGCTGCTGCAGCCGTTCAGCTCGCAGTGGGTGCTGGCCTCGATCGGCAACATCGTCACGTGGGAGTTCATGGGCTACAACATGCTCATCTTCTACGCGGCGCTGAAGGTCGTCCCCACCGAGCTCTACGAGGCGGCCGAGCTCGACGGTGCCGGGCAGTTCCGCATCATCTCGGGCATCAAACTGCCCGCGCTCCGCGGCTCCATCGTCATCGCCACCGTGTTCTCGATCATCGGCAGCTTCCAGCTGTTCAACGAGCCGAACCTGCTGCAGAACCTCGCGCCGAACGTCATCTCGAGCTACTTCACGCCCAACATGTACGCCTACAACCTCTCGTTCGCCGGTCAGCAGTTCAACTACTCCGCCACCGTCGCGATCGTGATGGGCATCATCACCGCCGTCATCGCCTACATCGTGCAGCTGCGCGGTTCCCGTCAGGAGGTGCGCTGAGTTGAGCGCCGTCACCGAAACCGTCAAGAGATCCCGTCGCCCGAACTACGTGCGGCCGAGCAAGGCACCGCGCCAGCGCAAGTCGATCGTGCTGACGATCGTCATGGCGATCGTCGTCATCTACTCGATCGTGCCGCTGCTCTGGCTCGTCATGAACGCCACGAAGGACCAGGGCGACCTGTTCTCGAGCTTCGGCCTCTGGTTCGGCAGCGACTTCAACCTCTGGCAGAACATCGTCGAGACCGTCACCTACCGCGACGGCATCTTCGTGCAGTGGTTCGGCAACACGCTCCTCTACGTCGTCGTCGGCGCCGGTGGCGCGACCTTCCTCGCGACGGTGGCCGGCTACGGCCTGGCCAAGTACAACTTCCCCGGCCGGCGCGCGGTGTTCGCCGTGGTGCTGGGTGCGGTCGCCATCCCCGGCACGGCGCTGGCGGTGCCCACGTTTCTGATGTTCAGCCAGCTCGGCATCACCAACACGCCGTGGGCGGTCATCCTGCCCTCGCTGATCAGCCCGTTCGGCCTCTACCTGATCTGGAACTTCGCGGTCGACGCGGTGCCCACCGAGATCCTCGAGGCGGCGCGGATGGACGGGGCGAGCGAGATCCGCACCTTCTTCACCATCTCGCTTCGGCTGCTCTCGCCCGGCATCGTGACGGTGCTGCTGTTCGCCATCGTGGCGACCTGGAACAACTACTTCCTCCCGCTGATCATGCTCTCCGAGCCCACCTGGTACCCGCTCACCGTGGGCCTCAGCCAGTGGAGCGCGCAGGCCAGCGGCGTCGCGGCCCAGCCGATCTACAACCTGGTGATCACCGGTGCGCTCCTCACCATCGTGCCGATCGTGATCGCCTTCCTGTTCCTCCAGCGCTTCTGGCAGTCGGGCCTGAGCGCCGGAAGCGTCAAGCAATGACGCACGATCACCCCCAGCACCCCTCCACAACGAAGAAGTTCGAAAGGAACCCCCGATGAAGATCACGTCCCGGAGGTCGACACTGCGCCGTGTCGCCCTCGCCACAGCAACCACCTTCGCCCTCGGGCTCTCGCTCGCGGCCTGCGCCTCGGGCGGCAGCTCGTCGAGCGGCTCCGGCTCGGCCGACGACATCGAGGCCGCGCTCGAGAAGGGCGGCACGCTGACCTACTGGAGCTGGACCCCCTCGGGCGAGGCCCAGGTCGCCGCCTTCGAGAAGGCCTACCCGAACGTCGACGTCAAGCTCGTCAACGCCGGCACCAACACCGACGAGTACACCAAGCTGCAGAACGCGATCACCGCCGGCTCCGGTGCCCCCGACGTGGCCCAGGTCGAGTACTACGCCATCCCGCAGTTCGCGCTCTCCGACTCCCTGGTCGACCTGAGCTCCTACGGCTTCGGCGACCTCGAAGACCAGTACAGCGGCGGCCCGTGGAGCTCCGTCTCCTTCGACGGCAAGATCTACGGCCTGCCCCAGGACTCCGGCCCCATGGCCATGTTCTACAACAAGACGGTCTTCGACCAGTACGGCATCGCCGTGCCCACCACCTACGACGAGTACGTCGCCGCGGCCGAGAAGCTGCACACGGCCGACCCGTCGAAGTACATCACCTCCGACACGGGAGACCCCGGCTTCGCCACCAGCATGATCTGGCAGGCGGGCGGCAAGCCGTTCACCGCCGAGGGCACCGACGTCTCGATCGACCTGCAGGACGACGGCTCCAAGAAGTGGGCCGACACCTGGAACAAGCTCAACGAGGGCGGCCTGCTCTCCAGCACCCCGAGCTGGGGCGACGAGTGGTACAAGGGCCTCGGCGACGGCAGCATCGCGACGCTGCTGACCGGTGCGTGGATGCCCGGCGTGCTCGAGTCCTCGGTGGCCGACGCCTCCGGTGACTGGCGCGTGGCCCCCATGCCCACCTACGACGGCACCCCGGTGACCGCCGAGAACGGCGGCGGCGGACAGGTCGTGCTGAAGCAGTCGAAGAACCAGGCCCTCGCGGCCGGCTTCCTGAAGTGGCTGAACTCCGACCCCGAGTCGATCAAGGTGTTCCTCGCCTCGGGCGGCTTCCCCGCCACCACGGCCGACCTCGAGTCGCCCGAGTTCCTCGCCCAGACCCCCGAGTACTTCGGCGGTCAGGCCATCAACGAGGTGCTCGTCGACGCGTCGAAGAACGTGCCCACCGGCTGGCACTACCTGCCCTACCAGGTCTACGCCAACAGCATCTTCGGTGACACCGTCGGCCAGGCCTACGAGAACAAGGGCGACCTGAACGAGGGTCTCACCACCTGGCAGGACCAGCTGGCCGACTACGGCAGCCAGCAGGGCTTCACCGTCAAGTAGTCCCTCGGAGCGCGGCGGTCGGCGACCCCGGCCGCCGCGCTTCGTCCGTTCTCCGGGAAAGCGCTCCATCAGCGCGCGCGACCCCGAACACGCACCTCCAGAAAGGCTCCGGATGCTCTCCGCCCGACTCTCGATCGACCCCGGCACGTCGATCGGCGTCGTCCCCCGGCGGCTCTTCGGCACCTTCGTCGAGCACATGGGCCGAAGCGTCTACGAGGGCATCTACGAGCCCACCCACCCGGATGCGCGGCCGGACGGCTTCCGCGCCGACGTGCTCGCCCTCGTGCAGGAGCTCGGCGCCACCACCGTGCGCTACCCCGGCGGCAACTTCGTCTCGGGCTACCGCTGGGAGGACGGGGTCGGCCCGCGCGAGAGCCGCCCGGTGCGGCTCGACGCCGCCTGGCACAGCGTCGAGACCAACCAGGTCGGCCTGCACGAGTTCGCCGACTGGGCCCGCGAGGCCCGGCTCGAGCTGATGTACGCCGTCAACCTCGGCACCCGCGGTATCGCAGAGGCCGCCGACGTGCTCGAGTACGCCAACCACCCGGCCGGCACCGCACTCGCCGAGCGCCGGCGCGCGAACGGGGCCGAGGAGCCCTTCGGCATCCGCCTCTGGTGTCTCGGCAACGAGGTCGACGGCCCCTGGCAGATCGGCCACAAGACGGCCGACGAGTACGGTCGGCTCGCTGCCGAGACCGCCCGCCTGATGAAGTTCGTCGACCCCGGGGTCGAGCTCGTCGCCGCCGGATCCTCCAACGCCGAGATGCCGACGTTCGGCGAGTGGGAGCGCACCGTGCTGCGCCACACGATCGGCCTCGTCGACCACATCTCGCTGCACGCCTACTACGAGGAGTCCGACGGCGACGCCGCCAGCTTCCTCGCCTCGGGCACCGCCCTCGACCGGTACATCGAGCAGGTGGCCGCGATCATCGACGAGGCGGGCGCGGGGCCGGAGTCCGAGCATCCGGTCGGCATCAGCGTCGACGAGTGGAACGTCTGGTACCAGCGGCGCTGGAACGAGATCGACAAGCCGGTGGTGATGAACGGCGCCTGGCCCGAGCATCCGCGCCTGATCGAGGACGCGTACTCGGTGACGGACGCCGTGGTCGTCGGCTCGCTGCTCGTGTCGCTCCTGCGCCACGGCGACCGCGTGACCATGGCGAACCTGGCGCAGCTGGTGAACGTGATCGCACCCATCCGCTCGGAGCCGGGCGGGCCGGCGTGGCGGCAGAGCACCTTCTTCCCGTTCCAGCGCGCCGCGGCGCTCGCGCACGGGCGGGTCGTCACGCCCGTGGTCGAGGTGCCTAGCATCCGCACCGCCGTGCACGGGGAGGCGCCGCTCGTCGACGCCGTCGCGACCGTGCGGGACGACGGCGGGATCGTGCTGTTCGTCACGAACCGTTCGCTCGATCAGGAGGTCGCTCTCGAGGTGGCCCTGGGCGACGTCGTGGGCGGCGCCGGGTCGGCGGGCCGCGCATCCGCTCTGCAGCTGGTGAGCGCCGAGACGCTCTGCACCCCGCCCGGCGGTGATCGCCACACCGTCAACGACGCCGGCGCCCAGCCTGTCGGGATGACCGACCTTCGCGGGGTGAGCCTCGACGGCGCCCTGCTCACCGCCACCCTGCCGGCCCTGTCGTGGTCGGTCGTGGTGCTCGCGCCCTCGGGCGCCCTGAACTCTGAGGAGCAGCTCGATGTCTGAGTCCACCCCCGCCGCCGGCCCCGCCTCGCGGTTCTCGATCGGCCCCGAGCAGTTCGAGCTCGACGGAGAGCCCGTGCGCATTCTCTCGGGGGCGCTGCACTACTTCCGGGTGCACCCCGATCTGTGGCGCGACCGCATCCGCAAGGCGCGCGAGATGGGCCTGAACACGATCGAGACCTACGTCGCCTGGAACGCGCACGCTCCCCGCGAGGGCGAGTTCGACCTGAGCGGCGGCCTCGACCTCGGGCGGTTCCTCGACGACGTGGCGGCCGAGGGCATGCACGCCATCGTGCGCCCCGGCCCCTACATCTGCGCCGAGTGGGACAACGGCGGCCTGCCCTCGTGGCTCTTCACCAGCGGCACCGTCGGGGTGCGTCGCGACGAGCCCCAGTACCTGGCCGCCGTGCAGAACTACCTCGAGCAGCTCGCTCCCGTGCTCGTGCCCCGGCAGATCGACAACGGTGGGCCGATCATCCTGGTGCAGATCGAGAACGAGTACGGCGCGTACGGTTCCGACCCGGTGTACCTCGAGAAGCTCGTCGCCATGAACCGCGGCATCGGCCTGACCGTGCCCTTCACCACGGTCGACCAGCCCACCGACGAGATGCTCGCGAACGGCAGCCTGCCGAGCCTGCACAAGACGGGCTCGTTCGGATCGCGCTCGGCCGAGCGCCTCGCCACCCTGCGCGAGCACCAGCCCACCGGGCCGCTGATGTGCTCGGAGTTCTGGGACGGCTGGTTCGACTTCTGGGGCGCCCACCACCACACGACCTCCACCGCGCAGTCGGCCGCCGACCTCGACGAGCTGCTCGCGCTCGGGGCGTCGGTCAACATCTACATGTTCCACGGCGGCACCAACTTCGGCTTCACCAACGGCGCCAACGACAAGGGCGTCTACCAGCCGATCGTCACGAGCTACGACTACGACGCCCCGCTCGACGAGGCCGGGTTCCCGACGGCCAAGTACTGGGCGTTCCGAGAGGTGCTGGCGAGGTACAACCCGTCTCTTCCGGATGCTCGGCCCTCCGTGGCGCCGTCGGCCCCCGCGTTCCGGGTGCCGCTCACCGCGGCGCTGCCGCTCGATGCGGCGACGAACCTGCTCGGGGAGTGGGTGGCGTCGGATGCGCTGCCGACGATGGACGCGCTCGGCCTGTTCCGCGGGTTCGCGCTGTATCGGACGGAGATCGACACGACTTCCTCGTCCTCGTTCTCCGCCTCTGCTCCCGTGCTCGAGCTCGGGGAGGTGCGGGACCGGGCGCTCGTGCGTCTGAACGGCGTCACGCTGGGGGTGCTCGCCCGCGACCACCACGACAGCCGCATCGCGCTGCCGGCCGGGGTGCGCGGAACCCTCGACATCCTCGTGGAGGACCAGGGCCGCGTCGACTACGGCCCCCGCATCGGCGAGCCCAAGGGCCTGATCGGGCCGGCCTGCCTGAACGGCGAGCAGCTGCGGCGCTGGACGGTGCTGCCCCTGCCGCTCGATGACCTCGAGGCGGTGACGGGCGCGCTCGAGGCGACCGCCGCATCCGTCACCGGGCCTCTCGCCGGTGCGCTCGCCGGCCCGGCCTTCGGCTACGCGACGTTCGACGTCGACCCGGGTGCCGACCTCTACCTCGACACCCGCGACTGGGGCAAGGGCGCGGTCTGGGTGAACGGCTTCAACCTCGGCCGCTACTGGTCGCGCGGCCCGCAGCACACCCTCATCGTCCCGGCGCCGCTGCTCCGCCCGACGGGCAACACCCTCGTGCTGCTCGAGCTGCACGCGGCGGCCGCCACGGCGACCTTCGTCGCGTCACCCGACCTGGGCCACACCGACTTCTGACCCGCCGCGCCCGCGCCCCTCGCCCCGCCCCGCCCTCGGACACGCGGACTTTGATGGGTCCCACGCGGTACTCGTCGTTAGCGGAGGAATAGTCAGGTACAGTCGACTTCCACGAGGACGACACGAGAGACGAGTGGCCCATGCGCACGAGAACTCGGATCGTCGGGGTCGTCCTCTGGGCTGTCGCGCTGACCTGCGGTGTGATGGGTTCCGATCCGCCGTCTCATACGTACGGCGATCCGGCTGTTCGACGTGGTGACGACCCGACGAACGACTTCATTGCCGAAGTCGGCCAGGAGTTCATCGACAACCAGCGCATCCTGGGTGAGTTGAAGGGGTGGATCCTGGAGCAACCAGGGGTCGAGCAGAGCGGCTACATCGATCAGGTCAATGACGCTGCCCACCCCGCCACCCGGCTGCTCTGGTTCGGAGACGATCCGCTGAAGGCGGCCGTGCTCGATCAGGCACGTGCTCGCGGCATCACGGCGTCGGTGGAACAGCGCCCCCAGCCCTTGTCCGTCATCAATTCGATCGCCGCTCGGATCTCCGACCGGCTCGAGAACGACAGTGCCACTCTGCGGCTCTCGAGGGTTCTCGACTGACTTCCCGCCTTGACGGGTGAGGTTTCCCGAGCGCGAGTCGCAGGGGCCGGGGCAGTGAGCGGAGGCTGACCCGGTGCCGCAGCCGACCGACGCCCGGCCCGACCGGCGTCGCGGCAGGTCGGGCCGACGCGAGGGTAGCGGCCCGGCATCAGCGCGGTCTGCGCGCCGCGACCTCGGACTCAGTCGAGGGCATCGGTTACCGCGACCGCGGGGTCGGCGGGCGGGCCCGAGACCGTGCAGACCTTGATGCCCTCCGGGTCGCGGTCGGTGTGGGCGCGCTGCACCGGGATCACGACGGTCCAGGTTCCGGGCACGTACTCCGTCACCCGACTGTCGGCGAAGGTCGCGGTCGAGGTCGTCGGGGCCGCCGGGATGAGGGTGCCGTCGGGGGTCGTCCGGTCGGTGTCCCACGGGTCGGGAGCCGCCACGCAGAGGTCGAAGGCGGTCTGGGCGGTCAGGGTTGACTCAGTCCCGGTGTCGGTGCCGGTGCCGGTGCCGGTTCCATCGCTGCCGGCGCCCTCTTCGTCGGACGGGGTCGTCGGCGTGGATGGCGGCGGTGTGGGGGATGGGCTCGCGGTGGGGCTGGGCGCGACGGTCACCGGGCCGGGCCCCGCCGGCGCTCCGCCGCCCGGGAGCAGCGGCACCCCCGTCACCACGACCACCACGGCGATCGCCGCGACGCCCGCCACCCCCGCGAACCCGCCCGCGGCCGCCGCGAGCCGACGGCGGCCCGCCCGGGCCGGGGCGCGGCGCAGGTCCTCGCGGGCGTGCTCCACGAGGAGGGAGCGCAGGAGGCGCCGCTGCGCGGGTTGGAGCTCGTCGGATTCGGACGGGCTCGTCGAGTCATCGGGGATCGGGCTGCCGGGCATCCGGTTCATTGCGCACCTCCGGCGCTCGAGGTGGTCAGGTCGGTCAGCACGTCGGCGCTCAGTCGCCGGCGCGCGCGGGAGAGGCGCGACTTCACGGTGCCGGGTGCGACCCCGAGCAGCTCGGCGGCGTCGGCCGTCGAGACGCCCTGGATGACGCAGAGCGCGATCACGTCGCGGTCTCGGGCGGGCAGTCGTCGCAGCGCCGTCAGGGTGCGGGATGCCAGAGCCGAGCGGTCGAGGCGCTCGTCGACCCGGTGGGCGTGGTCCTCCGCGAGGGCGGACGACCCGTCGGCCGTGTGCAGCCGTCTGATCAGGGCGTCGGCGCGGCGGC
This sequence comes from Herbiconiux sp. VKM Ac-1786, assembly GCF_015350805.1. Taxonomy (GTDB): domain Bacteria; phylum Actinomycetota; class Actinomycetes; order Actinomycetales; family Microbacteriaceae; genus Herbiconiux. The sequence goes on from NZ_JADKSG010000001.1 coordinate 1,638,748, forward strand.
GCGAGCGGCGGGCGTTCCGCGCGAGGTTGTTCGTGGTCACGGCCAGCCAGGCGATGATCGATCCGTCGACCATTCGCACCGACTCCCGGCGGCGCCACGCCTCGAGGAAGACGAGGGCGGTGAGGTCCTCGGCGTCGTGCACGGATTCGCTGAGGCGCCGCGCCTGACGGAAGACCCGCGCGTGGTGCAGGTCGAACACCTCCCCGAAGGCGTCGGGGTCTCCCGCGCGGGCGCGCTCCCAGAGGGCGGGTTCGTCGATGCTTCGGCTGGTCACACTTAGGAGTGTCCGGCATCGGGTGCCCGGTTCCCGATCGGCGAGCGGCGACACGTGAGCGCAGCGGCCTGCAGTGCGCCGGGTCGACACCGGGTGGGCGGCCCGGCGCCACCGCCAGCGAGGTCAGCCCGCCCAGGCCATCTCGACGTCGAACACCCACGTGACCCCGAACGGGTCGGTCGCCATGCCGTAGAGCGGCGCCCAGGCCGCCGGCGCCAGCGGCACGAGCACCGTCGAGGCCGCGGCGAAGGCGCCCCAGTACCGCTCGATCTCCGCGGCGTCGCTGCTGCGGATCGACACGAACAGCGGGATCACGCCCGGCGCGTACTCCGTGTGCGACGGCACGTCGTACGCCATCACCCGGAAGCCGTCCGGCGACTCGACCTGGCCCCACAGGAGCTGCGAGGCCTCCGCCGGCTCGGTCACGGCGTGCGCGTCGGCGTAGCTGACGGCGGCGAGCTGGCCGCCGAACACCGACTGGTAGAACTCCAGCGCCGCCCGGGCGTCGCCGCGGAAGTTCAGGTGGGGGGTGGTGGCGATCGCCATGGTGTCTCCTTCGATGAGCGGATGCCCGGCGAGCGCTCCCGCCGGGCCACGCCGCGACGACCTGCCGCGACGGCTCCACTCTCTCGGCAGAAGCGGTCAGTTCCAGTCCGCTTCTCGAAATACAGTGGACCCATGAGCTCGACCTCGCGGATGCTGACGCTCCTCTCCCTGCTGCAGACCCGCCGCGACTGGCCGGGCGGCGTGCTGGCCGAGCGCCTTGAGGTCAGCCCCCGCACCGTGCGCCGCGACGTCGACCGGCTGCGCGAGCTCGGCTACCGCATCGGCGCGGTCAAGGGCCCCGACGGCGGCTACCGACTCGACGCCGGATCCGAGCTGCCCCCGCTGCTCTTCGACGACGACCAGGCGATCGCGCTCGCCGTCGCCCTCCAGCACGCCACGGCCGCCGGCGCCGGGGTCGAGGAGGCCGCCGTCCGCGCTCTCACCACGGTGCGCCAGGTGCTGCCCGCGCGCCTGCGTCACCGGCTCGACGCCCTGCGCTTCACCACCCTCAAACCGCGGGTTCCGGATGCTCCGCCCACCGATCCCGAGCTGCTGATCGCCCTCTCCACCGCCGTCCGCGCCCGCCAGGTGCTGCGGGTCGACCACGTGAAGCCGGGGGCCGACGCCGACCAGGATCCGCCGCCGCCCCGACGCGTCGAACCGCACCACCTCGTCGCCTCGGCCGGGCGCTGGTACCTCGTGGCGTGGGATCTCGATCGCGACGACTGGCGCATCTTCCGCGCCGACCGACTCGCGCTGCGCACCCCCGCGGGCGCCCGGTTCGCACCGAGAGCGGTGCCCGGGGGAGACGTGCGGGCCTTCGTCGCGGCACGGTTCAAGGGCTCGACCGCGGGCGACGAGTGGCCGTGCCGGGGTTCAGTGGTGCTCGACCGCCCTGTCGAGGAGGTGCAGTCGTTCGTCGGCGACGACGCGGTCACCCCGCTCGACGACGGAAGGGTGCGCGTCGAGGCGGGCGCCTGGTCGTGGCCGGCGCTCGCCGCCTCGTTCGCCCGCTTCGACGCCGCTATCAGCGAGGTGCAGCCGGCGGAGCTCAGAGCGGCGTTCGGCGAGCTGGCCGAACGGGCAGCGGTCGCTTCGAAGTCGCGTTCGAAATGACAGCGGTGTAACTGCTTCTAACGCTCCGGGCGGTGTTCACAGGCTGGGGAGGGGGAGTTTCCACACCCTGGATCGGCGGAGATTCGCGCTTCTGACAAGTTGTCCCCGTCTTGTGCACGCGTTCTCCACAGATCCATCCACAGCCTGTGAACAACCGGTGTTCGAAGCTCGCGCTCAGATGCGCGGCGTGTCGCCGGGAGGGGCCGCGTGGCGCGCGGAGGAGTCGTCGTCGACGGGCACTTCTTCGCGACGCACGACGAGGCGCTCCTCGCGGAGCACCTGCCCCTCCTCGATGTCGGGCACCGGCGGCACGTCGCCCGCCGCATGCTCGGGCGTGTGGTCGCGGTCGCCGTCCCGGCGGTCGTGGACGCGATCCGCGTCACGGTCGGCAGCCTCGCGGGCGGCGGGTTCCCCGACGGCGGCCGCCGGAGCGGCGTCGGCACGCGCATCCTGAGCCTCGCCCACGTAGTGACGCCGGAGCTCGTCTTCCTGCTCGGGGCTGATGCCGCCGGCGGCCTCGTGGCGGGGCGCGTCCTTCACGAGGGCCGCCGGGTACGAGACGTAGACGTCGTCGCGCTCCCAGCGGGCGTCGTCGAGGGGCACCAGCCGGGTGGCGTGGCCGAGGAAGCCCGTGTGCACCTCGGCGAAGGTCGGATGCCCGTCGGCCGCATCGACCAGCACCGTCGTGATGCGGCCGATCTTGGTGTCGTCGGCGCCGAACAGAGTGGCCCCGATGATGCTCTGGATGTTGGAGGAGGGCAGCATCGTCAGCGCCCCAATCCGGCGCGGTCGACCTTGCGGTGGAAGCGCATCCCGGCCACCCCGCCGAGGAGGGCGCCGACGAGGCTCGTGACGGCCGCGACCACGGCGGTGATGATGCCGGTCGTGGTGAGTGCGCCCTCGTTGACCGGGATGCGCGGGAAGCTGTTCAGGTTGCCGAGCACGTCGACCTGGCTGCCGCCGATCGCCGCCACGATGGCGACGACGACCGCGATGACGATGGCCCAGATCCACACGGCGAGGCCCTGCTTGAGGCCGTCGAAGCGGGCCATCCGGCCAGCGACGTAGCCGCCGCAGAAGTAGGCGATCAGGATGATCACGACCAGCGCGATGGCGCCGACGATGCCGACCGTGGTGGCCTGCTCGTCGCTGACCTGCACGCTGCCGTCATCGCGGATGCCGAGGCCGATCGCGACCCCGGTCGCCGCGACCAGCGCGGTCAGGATGACGGCGGTGCCCGTGGCGGTCAGCCAGCCGAAGAAGGCCGAGCCGAACTTGAAGCCGCCGAACTCGCGGCGCTCGCGCTCGACGACGTCCTGGCGGAGGGTGCTGCGCTCCTCGAGCGGCACCGAGCCGCCGGCCGTGGTGCCTGCTGCCGTCGATCCGGCGACCGTCGAGCCGGTGGCCGCCGATCCTGCGGGAACCGACCCTGCGGGCGCCGATCCGGCCGGCACCGATCCGGTGGTCGAGTCCGCCGGCACCGAGCCGGCCCTGCGATCGGGGTCTGACATGGTCATGCTGAGTCCTTCCGTCGACGGCGGGCTCACGCCACCGTGCTCCTGACTCCAGTCAGCACCCGTTGACCGATTCCCGCCCGCCCTGGACAGTGGTCGCGCCCCGCGCTATAACCCGGCTGAAGCCGAGTGTGAGCTGCACCAGGCGGTAGCCGACCTGACGACTACCGCGCGAATCTACCCATGCGTGAAGTGCACTCGGTCGGCTAGATGGGGCCCAACTCGGCGTAGCGCTCGGCTACCTCCCGTCGCGTGTTGAGGCCCCACTTCGCATAGATGTGTCGGATGTAGGTGACGACGGTGTGCGGAGAGACCAGCAGTTCATCGGCGATTTGCTGCGTCGTGAGGCCGGAACTGATGAACGCTGCGACCTGACGTTCCCGGGGGGACAGCCCTGTTGCATCCCTGGCATCTGTGGGGCTGATGGGTCGCTGATGAACACCCTTGCTTCTCAGCATCTGGAGCACGCGGGTGGCGTCGCGGGTGGCACCGCAGCGCGTATAGAAATGCAACGCGTCGGTCAGGGCAGTTGTGGCTTGTTTCGGGGTCGCTGAGTAGATGCCGACGGCCTCGAACAGGGTTCCCGTGACGAGAGGGCGGCATTCGTCCCGAAGTTGTTCGGCAGCGGCCAGGAGGTCGTTAGCGGAGCGGTCCCGGATACCGCGCGCGGCCCGAGCGACGGCGGCGACGAAGACGTTCGTTGAATTCTTGTCGGCACGGTCCTGTGCAACCTCGACGACGACGTCAACGGCATCAAGGTCGCCGGCGACCTGACAGATGAAGGCGAGCACGAAATCGTCAGCGAAATCAGCGGGGGTGGTCATCGAGGGAGTCGCGTCCCGCAGCGTCGCGATGGCAAGGCGGGAGTATTCGTACGCTTCGTCTGGCTTCATCCGCTCTTGTGCCTCCATGGCGAGACTCCATCTGCCGGTGCGTGTGAGACCCACGCTGTCGGCAAGACTCTGGATGAGTGGGCGGACCCTCTCTCGCAGCGGTACGTCTCCGGTGCGGAGGGAGATGCGATGTAGAACGACTCCTGCGGTGGCGTTCATGAAGTCGCCAAGCCCCAGCTGCTCTCCAAGCTCGAGGACAGTTTCGGCCTGTGCCCGGGCATCGTCCAACCGGCCGAGGCTGTACAGAACCCGCGATCGGACCATCATCCAATAGGCCTCGGCGAGGACGTTCTTTGCGGCGCGGACTTCTGCCAGACCGTCGTCGGTGAGCCGAAGAGCTTCGTCGCAGTGGCCTGTGCTGTTCCGCATGAAAGCCAACCAGAGGCCTTCCGGGAGCCAGAGTCCGGTCGGGATACCGAGGTGGGTTACACGGTCCAGCGCTTGCCGCTGTAGCCGTTCGGCCGTGTCGAAGTCGCCTTGGTAGAAGACCAGCACGGATTCTGTCGCGTCGAGCGTGGCCAAAGCGAGCCCATCGCGGCCGTCGTCTGACGCCTCCCGAGCGAGAGCCAGACTGGTGCGCAGCCCTTGTTCATCAGCCTTGTTGGCGAAGTTGAGGGCGCGGACGGAGAGCAGCCCGACGCGTGACTCGTCCGAGATGCCCGGTATGGCAAGACCCGCCGCAGACTCGCGGAGTGCGCCGTCGAAGTCCGACTCGGTGAGTTGGCGTGCCAGAGCGAGACTGACCCGCGCGCGAGCGTCAGGGCTGAGAAGCGGCCTCAGCGTGCGGCTCATTTCCATGGCCTCTTCGATTCGTCCTCCAGCGAGGACGAGGGGAAGCATGGCCGCGACTCGGTCGGCATGAGCCGCGTTACCGGAGGTGAGTTGAGCGCCGGTGATGACGAGTTCAGCGGCTCCTTGCACGTCCGTGGAGGAAAGCTGCTGAGCGGCGAGGAAGAGAAGCTCGATCGACTCATCGTCGCCGGCCTCAGCGACCGACACGATCGCCGACGCGAGAGTGGCAACCCCTTCCCCGGCGCGGAGGCGACGGTGGATCACCTCACGGGTCATGGCCCGGCGAAGCGAGGGCGACAAGCTCTCGCTCGCCGCCGCCTGAACGGTGTCGTGACGGAAGGCGAAGGACGTGCTCGTGTCGACCACGAAACCCAGGTCGAGAAGCTCTTGAAGCGCGGGTGCGGCCGCAGCAGCGGTCTGGCCCAGGATGTCGAGTACTCCGCTGAGGGGGAAGTCCCTGCCGTAGAGACTCCCGATCTGCGCGATCCGTAGCGCATCGCGACTCAGATGACTCAGCCGGTCCCTGGCAGATGTTCCGAAACGAGCGGGGAGGGTGTCGTCATCAAGATCGATGACCCCGCGGGCAGATTGGAGCAGACCCTCCTCCTCCAGGCCGCGGAGGAGCTCGAGGACGAGCAGGGGATACCCGGCGGCGCGAGTGAGAGCTTGCTCGACTCGTGGCCCAGGCTGACTGCCGAACGCGTCTCGAACCATGTCATCAACCGCAATCTTGTCCAGCGGCGGGAGGTCGATGGTGGGAGTGAGTTCGCCGATCCGTGCGAGGAATCGTTGATGTGCTGCACTGTAGACCCCGGTGCGGCTGGCCAGAAGCCAGTACACCGGGACGCCTTGCAGGTCGTGGATGAGTGCGGTGATGGCGCCGAGAGATCCTGCGTCCAACCACTGCAGGTCATCGACTATGACCAGCGCACCGGACTTGCTGGCTTGGCTCTCCAGCGACTCGGCGATCATGCGGGTCAGCCAGTATTTCGGTGCCGGCGAGAGCATGAGCGGGCCCAGGTCATCGTTGGTCACCAGGGGCGGATCGGTTCGTGTTGCCGCGCCGATCAGCGCGCCCAGCGGCGAGAGAGCCGAGTCGATGTCGGGCGCGACGACCATGGTTGTCCAGTTGCGATCTGCCGCAATGTGCAATGCGTGCTGCAACAGTCGCGTCTTCCCGATACCCGGGTCGCCGGAGATGAACGTGACGGCCTGATCGCCGGCAGCGGCGACGTCGAAGCCGTGCTCGATCTGACGGGTTTCGGCTTCACGGCCGCGAATGGCCGCGTGGTAGCGGCCGGCACCCATTCCAGAGAGCGCGTCGAGGCCGAGTCGGCGCGCCTGACGGCCATCAGCAAGCACCCCTCCACGGTATCGAGCCGATTGGGGCTGGACCTGGCCCCCTCACAACCACCCTCAGCACCATGCGATATCCGCGACAGAACCGGGGGATGTGGGGATCCCGGGGCCGAATCTACGGTTCCACATGCGGGTTTCAGACCCGATGAAGTGGCCCCCGGTCACGCATCCCCGCCGGGAACCCGGCACAACCGGAAGGAAAATCCAATGAGCGTTATGGTTCGCGACGACCTCGTGCTTTCGCACGCCGTTGTCACCGCCGACGTGACCGCACCGTTCGAGTACGTCGACATCGAGCAGTGGCTGAAGACCCTGCCGACGCACGAGTATGAGCGCTGTGCGCCTGGCGACCACAAGGCCGCCGGTTACACCGTGGATGACGACGGCACCCCGATGTCGATCAACGTCGAGATGATCGGCACCGGCCTGGTCATCCAGCAGTACCGCTACGAGGTCGCCAGCCCCACCTACTGCAAGATGGTCTCGATCTCCGACGTCTACTCGGCCGCCGGCTGGACCACCACCCAGGTCATCTGGGAGCTCGGCATCGAGCAGCTCGAGGGCGACCAGCTCCGCTACGTCAACACCGTCACCTCGCACCCCACCGAGGACTTCTTGAAGTTCATCATCGACAGCGGCCAGACGTTCGAGGAGGCCGCCGCCGCCCGCCAGCACGCCTCCGGCGCCCACTGCGAGGTCGAGACCCCGCACTACGCCCGCAGCATCGCTGCGTTCGCGAAGGCCCGCGCAGCCGAGGCCGAAGCGGCCAAGGCCTGAGCCGCGCCCGAGGATCAGAAATGACCACGGACGACGTGCATGACGAGCACCACACCACTGAGGTGCACGAACACGGCGAAGGATGCGGACATGAAGCGGTCGCCCACGGCGACCACGTCGACTACATCCACGACTCGCACCGTCACGCCCTGCACGGGGACCACTACGACGAGCACTGAGTAGCCAGCTGATCGAAGGGGGCTACGAGCCCCCTTCGATCACGGCCGCGCCCAGAAGGGAAACCAACCTCGATGTCCTTTGCGATCCGTTTCACTCACCCGGGTCCCCCTGACGTCCTGCACCTTGTGCGGGTCGAACCGCCGGAACCAGGACCGCACGACGTGCGCATCGAGGTCGCCGCGGCCGGGGTGAACAACGCCGATCTGCTCGAACGGCGCGGGCACTACCCCGTGCCACCGAACGCCCCACCCGGCCTCGGACTCGAGGTCGCCGGCACCATTACCGCGCTCGGCAGCGCGGTCACCACCTGGAAGCTCGGCGACCGGGTCTGCGCCCTCGTCGCCGGAGGTGGCTACGCCGAGGCAGCGATCGCGCCCGCAGCCCAGGTGATGCCTGTTCCGGCCGGCCTCAGCATGATCGAAGCGGCCGCGCTACCCGAGGTTGCCTGCACCGTGTACTCCAACCTCGCCATGATCGCCGGTCTGAAGGCCGGGCAGGCTGTGCTCATCCACGGCGCCGGAGGGGGCATCGGTTCGTTCGCGATTCAGTGGGCGACCGCGATCGGCGCACAGGTCATCACCACCGCCGGCAGTGAGGCGAAGACCCAAGCGGCGCTCGACCTCGGAGCGGTCGAAGCGGTCAACTACCGCGCCGCGGACTTCGTCAGCGCGACCCTGGACGCCACCGACGGCCGGGGCGTTGACGCGATCCTGGACATCGTCGGCACCACCTACCTCCGCCGCAACATGGAGTGCCTCGCCGACGACGGGCACCTGGTCATCATCGGAGGAGCGGTAGGACCGGTCACTTTTGACCTGTGGGAGCTGCTCTCCCGCCGCGCGAGCATCTCCGCCACCCTCCTACGAGGCCGCCCCGCACACCAGAAAGCAGCAATCGTCGCCGGCGTCACCCGCGACGTGCTGCCCCTGCTCGAGGCGGGCGAGATCCGTGCTGTGGTCGACACTGTGTTCCCGCTTGCCGAAGCATCCCTCGCCCACGAGCTGCTCGAGTCGGGCCGAACAGTCGGGAAAGTCGTCCTCGAAACCAGTCGTCACCGGCCCCGCTAAGAGACCATAATCATGACTGACACCGCCGCCGACACCGCCACCGGTCCGGTTCGAGTGCTCGCGCCGTTCACGGTGCCGATCTTCCGCGCACTGTGGATCGCCGCCCTGGTCAGCAACATCGGCAGCTGGATGCAGACCGTTGGCGCGCAATGGTTCATGGTCGAGCAGAACAGCCCACCGCTGCTCATCGCACTCGTTCAGACAGCTTCCGCCGCACCCGTGCTTCTGCTCGGAATCCCCGCCGGAGTTCTCGGTGAGCTCCTCAACCGACGGGGCCTGCTGATCTGGGTGCAGGCCGCGCAAGTGCTCATCAGCGCCGGCCTCGTCGCCCTCACCGCGGCGGGAGAGATGACCCCCTACCTGCTGCTCGTGCTGACACTGCTGCTGGGCGCCGCATCCGCGGTGCAGCTGCCCGCCTACGAAGCGATCTCCGCCGAGATCGTGCCGACACGCATGATCCCGAATGCGGCCTCTCTTAGCGCGATCTCCGTGAACCTCGCCCGAGCGATCGGTCCGGCCATCGCGGGCCTGCTGCTGTCCAGCCTCGGCGTTGCGTTCGTCTTCGCGTTGAACCTCGCCTCCTTCGCGGTGTTCTTGATCGTGCTGATCGGGTGGCGAAGCTACCGCCCCGACCTGCACCAGCCCGAACGATTCATCGATGCGACCCGGGCTGGCGTCCGCTACGTCACCCACTCCGGCGTCGTTCGCCGCCTCTATGTCCGGCTGGGCCTGTTCGTCGTGCCGGGCAGCGTCCTCTACGCGCTGCTGCCGGTACTGGCGACCGACCAGTTGGGCCTGGACTCCGCCGGTTACGGGGTCCTCCTCGCCGGTCTCGGCGTCGGAAGCGTTGCGGCAGCATTCTTCGCCCCGATCGTGCGGGACCGGTTCGGACCCAACCACACCGTGCTGATCTCCTCAGCACTGTTCGGCGCAGGAACAGTGGTCGTGGCCCTCTCCCCGTCTCTAGCGCTGACTCTGCCGGTGCTCGCCGTCGTCGGCGCCGCCTGGATCGGAGTCGTCGCCACCCTCAACGGGGTCGTCGAGTCCTTCCTCCCCGTCTGGGTTCGAGCTCGAGGGCTGTCCATCTACCAGATGGTGCTGTTCGGTTCCCTCGCCGTCGGAGCCGCAGGGAGCGGCGGAGTCGCCGGCTGGGCCGGCACCGCCATCACAACGGCGGCCGCCGGCATCATCGTGATCGTCGTCACCGCCTCACAGCTGCTGTGGCCCCTTCTCCCGACCGCCGAGAAGAAGCGCCCCACCGCACCGTTCCCGCTCGCACCCGACCAAGGCGCCGACATCGATCCCCAAGGGCTGACCCTCGTGCTCGTCCGCTACGACGTGCCCGAGGAGAACCGGGCGGCGTTCGTGGAGCAGATGCGACTCGTGGAACACAGCCGCCGGCGCACCGGAGCCCGGACGTGGACGCTCTACCAGGACCGTGAGAGCCCGGGCGAGCTCGTTGAAGTCTTCGGGGTGGGGAGCTGGCAGGAGCACCTGCAGCAACACAGCACCCGCCCCACCCAGTACGACGACGAGACCATCCACACCGCCAGCGCCCTCGCCTCAACCATCGACGTGCACCACCTCATCCAAGTCGGCCGCACCCGCATCGCCTTCCCCGTCACCTCAACTCAGATCGCCCGACGTCACCACATGAAGCAGGAGAACCAGCCATGACCACCACCATCGACGACCTCGTCGGAGCCTGGAGATTCGTCAGCTCCGAGGAAGTCTTCGCCGACGGCGAATGCCGACCCCAGTTCGGCCCGAAAGCCGACGGGTACCTCAGCTACAGCCCCAACGGCATCGTCACTGCGGTCCTGGGCAGCATGACCCGCCCGGCCAGCAGCGCCCCCACCCCCGAGACCGCCACCGACGCGGAGATCGTCGCCATGGCACGCGACTTCATCGCCTACGGCGGCCCGTTCACCCTCGACTCCGACACGGACACCGTCACCCACCACATCGACATCGCCCTGTTCCCCGGATGGCAGGGCGGAACCCAGGTCCGCACCTTCACCGTCCACGGGAACCTGCTCTACGGCAAGACACTCCCCGCGATCACGCCCGACGGCCGAAGCTTCCACGTCGAGTTGACGTGGGGCCGGGTGCACTCATAACCCCGCATCCCGCAACTGAGTCGGCTGCTCCAGCACGGCGACTTCGGGCTGGGGGCCGGAGACCGCCTCGACGGTGAAAGCCGCGCTCGAGGTGCTCACCGAACGCATCAACGCCGCGACCGGTGGCCAGATTCCATCCATCCTCAACACATTCGCGCCCACCACCGGAACTGCGGCAGGGTTCCGCACACCCGCATTCGAGGCCGGGCTATCCGTTCCCGGCTACCACCTCCACTAAATCGACCATCCCCGATCACCTCTCACTCAAAAGGAACGTCATGAGCACCCCCTCCCGCCACGTCGCGTCCCTCGTCGACGCCGCACCCACCTTCGAAAGCGACCTCGGCTCGGTCGCCCAACTGAGCACCGGCAACTTCCCGATCCTGGACGGCATGACCCTCAAGAGGATCGTGCTCGAGCCCGGTGCGATCCGGGAACCGCAGTGGAACGTCAACTCGAACCAGATCGCCTACGTCACCCGCGGGACCGTGCTGGTATCGATGCTCGCCACCGGCGACGAGTTCGCAACGTTCCTGGTCAAGACCGGGCAGATGTATCACGTCGCCTCCGGCGCGATCTACCACATCGAGAACGTGGGGGAGGGGCAGGCGGAGATCATCGCCGCCCTCCGCACCGGCGACCCGCAGCACTTCTCTTTCCAGAACAGCGTCAACGTGATGAGCAACGCCGTGCTCGGCAACACCTACGACCAGCCGGACTCCGCATTCGAGGGGTTCCCGCGCGGTGACGCCCCGCAGATCATCCGCAGAACTGGTACCGCCAGCATCCCCGACAACGTCGGTCTGCCCAACGCCCACCTGTTCGACGCCGAAGGGCAGATCGCCCCGCTGGCCTACCCGTACGGACACGCGAAGCTGGCCCGCAAACAGTTCTGGGCAGCCCTGGAAGACCTGTCGATGTACTCCCTGAACATCACCGGCGGCGGCATGCGCGAACCGCACTGGCACCCGATCACCGCCGAGCTCGGGTACGTCAAGAGCGGCCACGCCCGCATGACCGTCCTGGACCCGGACGGCACCGTCGACACCTACGAGCTGAACCCCGGCCAGGCGTACTTCGTACCGCGTGCATACCCGCACCACATCGAAGCGCTCAGCGAGGAGGGGATCGAATTCCTGATCTTCTTCGACCAGTTCGTCCCCGGTGACGTCGGCTACCGCGCCACCGCGACCGCCTTCTCCCGGGAGGTGCTCGCCGCCACGTTCCAAGTCCCCGAACGAGAGCTGCCGGAGTTCCCGTTCACCCCCATCGACCCGCTCATCGTGCCGCGGAACAATCCCCGCGACCCGATTGCCACGCCGAAGGGGCCGGCCACCCGGTCATTCAGAGCTTCGAGCCGGGCGAGGACTGGTTCTGGGACGACCGCACCAGCCTGACACCGCCCGAGAGCCACCCCCACCCACAAACAGTTCCAAGACCGGCAGATCGTCTCCCCGGAACTGGAGAGCGCTCCTGGAAGAGCGCGAAGGACTTGTTCGACCCACCACCACACCCACCAGGAGGTTCCAACCATGAGCACCACCATCGATCAGAACGCCCCCGCCACTCCCGTCTACACCGACGTCCCGGTCGGGATCGACGCGACGGGGCAGCGCACCGAGTTCGACAGCATGGGCACCGTCGACGTCCCTGCAGACCGCTACTGGGGTGCGCAGACCCAGCGGTCGCTGCAGCACTTCTCGATCGGCAACGACCACATGCCCATCGAGGTGTACCGCGCCTACGGCATCGTGAAGAAAGCGGCCGCCCTGGTCAACCAGGAAGCAGGCCGACTCCCGGACTGGAAGGCGAAGGTTATCGTGCAGGCCGCTGACGAGACCATCGCCGGCAAGCTCGATCAGGAGTTCCCGCTGTACGTGTGGCAGACCGGGTCGGGCACGCAGAGCAACATGAACATCAACGAGGTGCTCTCCAACCGGGCCATCCAGCTGCTCGGCGGCACGCTGGGTTCTCAGGTGCCGGTGGGCCCGAACGACGACGTGAACATGGCGCAGTCGAGCAACGACTCGTTCCCGACCGCGATGCACATCGCTGCGATCACCGAGATCGACGAGCGCCTCCTCCCGAAGCTGCGCGAACTGCACGCCGAGATCGACGCGAAGGCGAAGAAGTGGATGGGCGTCGTGAAGATCGGCCGCACCCACCTCGAGGACGCCGTGCCGCTCACGGTGGGCCAGGAGTGGTCGGGCTATGCGGCGATGCTCGAGGGCGTCATCCGTGAGGTCGAGCACTCCCGCGAGGGGTTGCTGCAGCTCGCGCTCGGTGGAACCGCGGTCGGCACGGGCCTGAATGCGCCCGCGGGGTTCTCGGAGAAGGTCGCGGCGAAGATCGCGGAGCTGACGGGCAAGAAATATGTCACCGCCGCGAACAAGTTCGAGGCGCAGGGCTCCCTCGATGCCATCGTGCGCGCCCACGCGGCCCTCCGCGGGGTCGCGGTGTCGTTGATGAAGATCGCCAACGACATGCGGTGGCTCGCCTCGGGCCCCCGCACCGGGTTCGCCGAACTCGTGCTGCCCTCCAACGAGCCGGGGTCGTCAATCATGCCGGGCAAGGTGAACCCGACCCAGTGCGAGGCGATCGTGATGATCTCCATCCAGGTGCTGGGCGATGACTCGGCGGTGGCGTTCGCGGGCTCGCAGGGCAACTTCGAGCTCAACGCGATGCGGCCGATCATCATCAACAACTTCCTGCACTCGGCCCGCATCCTGGGCGACGGGGTCGAGAAGTTCCTCACCTACTCGGTGAAGGGCACCGAGCTGAACGAGAAGAAGATCGCCTCCTACGTGGGCGAGAGCCTGATGCTCGTCACCGCCCTCAGCCCCGTGATCGGCTACCAGAACGCCGCCCACATCGCCGAGAGCGCCCTCGCCAACGACCAGACCCTCCGCGAAGCGGCGCTGGCCTCGGGCAAAGTCACCGCGGAGCAGTTCGACAAGATCGTCGTCCCCGCGTCCCTCGTCGGGAACGGCGTCGGCGGCGCCTGATGATCAAGAAGACCGTTCGGGCTGCGGCCCCGGCGACGAGCGAATCCGATCAGGATCTCGTCGCCGGGGCGGCAGCCCTGCTGCAGGCCTCCGGAGAATCCACCTCGGTGACTCTCGCCGCCGTGGAACGGATGAACCGAGGCCTCGGGACCGACTTCGCCTTGGTCCCTGGATGGACGTCGGTGACCGTCACCGACCAGTCCGCACAGAACGCGCTGCCGGCCAGGATCGTGCCGGCAGCGCCGACCGGCATCTCGATGCGGGCCGTCGCCGTGCTGATGCGCACCATCGACCAGCTCGGCGACAAAGCGGCCGGCCGGGCCGACCTGGTCACAACGCTCGGCCGCGCCCACGCAGTGCGGCCCGCGAACCTCTGGATCTTCCTGATCGCCTGCGCAACCGGGGCCGGCTCCCTGGCGATCATCTTCGGCGCTCAGGATGCCACGGCGGTACTGCTGGCCGCCGGCAGCGCCGCGCTCGGCGGTGCGATCAGGCGTCTGCTCGGCCGGGCGCACATCGGACCGATCGGCCAGGTGTTCGCCGCCGCGTTCCTCGCCGGCATCATCGGCGGGCTCGCGGTGCAGGCCGATCTCAGTTCGTCGCTGCGGCTGATCGCGGTGTGTCCGGCGATGATCCTGGTGCCCGGCCCGCACATCCTGAACGGTGCCCTCGACCTGCTGGCCCTGCGCATCCCGCTCGGCTTCGCCCGACTCGGGTACGCCGCACTCCTGCTGCTCTCAATCGGCACCGGCCTGGCGATCGCGCTGGCGCTCTTCGGCACCAACCTGCCCACCGACCCGGCCGGTCGCACCGTACCGTTTTGGCTCGACGTCGTCGCCGCCGCGATCGCCGCAGCGTCGTACCCGGTGTACTTCTCGATGCCCTACCGGCTCATCGTCTGGCCGGTGATCATCGGGGCGGTGGCGCACGGGTTGCGGTGGTGGGCGATGAGCGTCTGGGACATGAACATCGTGGTGGGCGCGTTCCTCGCCTGCCTGCTCGTCGGGATCGTGCTCGCCCCGGTCGCGCACCGGCTGCACATCCCCTTCGCCGGCATCGGCTTCGCGGCCGTGGTGTCGCTCGTGCCGGGGGTGTTCGTGTTCCGGGCGATCGACGCCCTCGACAGCCTGCCGTTCGGGGGAGCTGACCCGCAGCTGCTCGGCGGGATCTCCGATGGCACCACTGCGGTGCTCATCATCATGGCGATGGCAGTCGGTCTGGCCGTGCCGATGCACCTCTACGGGCAGTTGCAGCAGCAACGATCACGACGCGGGGCACGCGCATGAACAGGGCGATCTTCATCCCGACCGCGCTCAGCCTGATCGCCGGCGTGACCGACGTCACCAGCTGGCTGCTGCTCGGCGGGTTCTTCTCCGCCCACGTCACCGGCAACCTGGTCGTGATCGCCGCCGATATCGTCACCGGCACCCGGCCCGACATCGTCGCTCTGCTGGCGATCCCCGTGTTCATCCTCACCACGGCGATCGCGACTGTCGTCGCCCGGCGGATCGGCTCGAACGCTCCCCGGGTGACTACGGTGCTGTTCGGTGCGCAGGCCGCGTTCCTGGTGTCCGCCGGCGTGCTCTCGTTCACGACTGTCGCGTCGGCGCATCCGAAGGACGGGATGGCCATCGTGATCGGGATCTGCGCGGTGTGTGCGATGGCGTTCCAGAACGCCTACCTGCATATCGTCCCGCCGAGGGCGCTGTCCACCGCGGTGATGACCGGCAACCTCGTTGCCGCGACCGTTGCCGCCACCGACATTCTTCGCACCCGCGGCGAAGCGCCTGACGCCAGGGCGAAGTGGACTGCGAGCTGGCCACTCCTGGCTGGGTTCATCGGCGGCTGCCTGATTGGTGCCGGGGGAGCTACCCTCTTCAGTGACCACGCCGCCATCATCCCTGCGGTGCTCGCGGTCGCTCTCCTGATCGTCGTGCTCGCACCCCGCACCCGAACCCGAACGAGAGCGGCAACCTGATTTCGGGCAACCACTGAGGGGTGGAGTGAGGGGGCCAGTCAGGCGACTCGAACGACTCGTAGCTTTGAAGCATGAGTGATCAAAATCACCTGCGCGGTGACGCGGCACCGTGGGAGCAACTGCTGGACCCCTGGCGGCCCCTTCCCGCAGTTGTGATCGACCGCCGACTGAATGTGCTCGCAGCGACTGACGTCGCTCAGAGTCTTTCGGGGGCCTTTCAGATCGGGGCGAACATGGCCCGGTTCACATTCCTATCAGCGGATAGCCAGCCCGCGCACCCGAGCTGGCGGGAGGCGGCATCCGCAACTGCTGGCCTTCTCCGCTCTTTCGTCGACGAGCATGACGGCGACCGCGCCTCCCAGCGCATCCTGGGGGAGCTGGCGGCCGAATCGCGCGACTTCTCGGAAATGTGGGCGGACCCCAACACGCGGATGCCCACAACAGGCCCAATCGTGTTCGAAGGAACCCCCGCCGGAACAGTTACCTGCACATACAGTGTGCTGGGTGTGTCAGGTCAGGACGACTGCGCAGTCCTCGTGTTCGTCCCCTCTGACGCTGCCGGACGGGAGGCGGTTGAACGCTTGGCGGCGAGCTCGTCGGTTTCGAACTGACCCGGCCGGTCACGTAGCTCGGCACCATGATTGGTTGCCTTGCCGCGTGCGGCGAGATAGGCGAGGGCGTCGGCTCCTCGTGAGCCCGCTGCAGCGAAGTGCAGGGTGACGGAGAGGTTGGCCGGTCCGGGAACGTTGAGCGTCTGCCAGCTGAGTTCCACCCAGCCGAAGGTCTCCACCTCGAACATGCTCGTGCCGCTGAGCTGCGGTTTTGCCTCGTGCAGCGCCCAGATTCGTCGGAACGCGGGGTGGCGCTCGGAGAGGAGGCCAAGGACCTCGCGGAATTTCGGGTCGGCGGGGTCGCCGTTGAATCGGAGAGCGGCCGTCAGATTGCGAAGCGCGCCTTCCCAGCCGGCCTCTTCGACAGTGCGCCGGTCATAGTCCGAGGGTTGGGCGCAGAAGGCTGCATAGTCGTCGTAGGCGGCGACCAGGTGGTTAATCCCTGGCACCAGAATGCTGGACGCGAGCGCAGTGGCCAGCGGATTCACGGCTAGGACGTTCTGGTTGGCGTCGCAGACATAGGCCGGCATGTGCGACCACTGGGTGAGCAGCTCCGCCACAGCGTCGTTGATCTGCTCTTCGGGGGCAGCACGAATGAAGGGTTGCGGCTGGGCGAGTTTCATCAGGTACTGCCGGCCCTCCCCGTCGAGCAGAAGCGCACGAGCGAGACCGACGACGACCTGGTCCGAGGGGCGGCTGTCTTTGCCCTGTTCAAGGCGCAGGTAGTAGTCCAGGCTGACACCGGCGAGGTCGGCGACTTCTTCTCGTCGAAGTCCTGGGACTCGACGGCCCGGGAGTCGCAGGATGCCGACATCTTCGGGCTGCACCGTCTCACGACGAGCGCGTAGGAAGGCGCCCAGCGTGTTCTCGGGCCCGATCGAGCGCATGCGACGTCCTCCAGAAATGGGTGTGACTATAGGATTTATTCTTCCCTACAAGACATATCTGGCGGGGGCGAAAACGGCTGTCTGTGGCCTGGTTCGGGACAACCGGCGGCTGTGAAGGTGACCCCGGTTTTACTACCTTGGGCACGGGCGGAGTGAATAGCGTTGGGGCATGCGCGACGAGGGTTCACCGGGCGTCGTTCCCGCTGAAGCGTTGCAGATGATCAACGCGTGGACCGCGGTCCCGGCTTTCATCAGGGACCGTTACCTCAACGTCATCGCGTCCAACGACCTCGCCAAAGAGATTTCGCCGATCTTCAACGAGGGCGTGAACCTCGTCCGGGTCGTTTTCTGCGCGGGGCAGCTGCCAGCCGGAGTGCAGACTGTTCCTCAGCAGCTCGCTGACAAGCTGAAAGAGGCTCTGGCCCTGTACGAGTGGGACGCGGAGTTCGAAGAGCTTGTGGAGGAGCTATCCGCCGCCAGCCCTGAATTCGTGCAAGCGTGGGCTGGAGCCTCCGACACAGTTGAACCTCTGCCGTTCTCCGTGCATCACTCACAGGTCGGGCCGCTCTCCCTCACCTATCAAGCGATGACAATGCCAGGTCAATTCGATCTATCTCTCGCCGTGCTGCGCGGCACCGACGACGACTCCCGAGCCGCTCTGCAGCGTCTTGCCGAGCTCACCGGTCCGGACCAGTCCTAGCCGAATCGAACCGACCAGGTGAGGTCGGCGGCCAAACCGGGGGATGTGAGCTCGGCAACGCTGCTTCTACTGTCGCTCTGACCAGCGCAGACCCTCCGGGTCCAGACGTTGCCGCCCGAGCAAAGGACAATGCCGCATGCCCCACCTCACCGGCCCCGGCGAGGACCCCATCGCACCATCAGCGCAGCGCAGCGCGACCACCACCCGGCACGCGCCGCAGCGGCGACGAGGTCGCCACTCCGACACTTACGGGCTGACAGCGATGACCAGCGTCCTCTTCCTGTTCTTCGCCGCGGCAGCAGCACCGTCCCCCCTGCTTCCCCTCCTATTGAAGGAGTGGGGATTTCAGCCGTGGCTTCTCACCTTCGCGTTCGCGGTCTACGCCCTCGCCATTCTGGTGGCGTTACTGGTGGTCGGGCGGCTTTCCGACCACATCGGCCGCCGCCCCGTGATCCTGGCCGCCACAACCCTCGAGCTCGCATCCATGATCATCTTCTTGGTTTCCGAGAACATCTGGGTCTTCGTCATCGCTCGCACCCTGCAGGGACTCGCAACAGGAGCAGCGACCGGTGCGATCTCCGCCGCCATCGCCGACTTCGCGGGCGAACACCGCGCTCGTCTAACCGCCACCCTCGGAAGCGTCGGACCGCTCGCAGGCCTTGCCGCAGGAGCTGTCTTCGCCGGAACTATCGCCGAGTTCCAGCCCGACCCCAAACCAGTCATCTTCGCCGTCCTGGCAGTCCTTTTCGCGATCGGCCTGGCCGGGATCGCAGCGGTACGGGAATCGTCATCCAAGCGGCCAGGCGCAGCCCGCAGCCTCACCCCGCGAGTCGCCGTTCCCCGCGCAGCCAGACGGGCGTTCTGGAAGGCAATCCCCATCGCGGTCGCCGTATGGATGGCCGGCGGGTTCTACCTCTCCGTCGTCGGCGAGACAGCTCGAGACCTGCTCGCCATCACCGATGAACTCGACACCAGCCTCCTCATCGCTGGCCTCTCCGCCACAGGTGCGGTCACGGTCATCATCAGCCAGCGACTCCGCGCCCGTACCGGCGCGACCATCGGAGTGCTCTTGATCGCCCTGGGCATGCTCAGCGGCATTCTCGCGATCCAGAACGGCTCGGTCGTGCTCCTGATCATCGGAACCGTCGTGAGTGGCGCCGGTTTCGGCATGGCATTCGCCGGCGCCGTCGGGCTCGTCATCCCGCATGCCCGAGCTCACGAACGCGGAGAGCTGTTCTCCGCGATCTACGTCGTCAACTACCTCGCCTTCGGAATCCCCGCGATCGGCGCGGGTCTTTTCATCACGCCCCTTGGACTTTCAGCTGCCGTCCTGCTCTACGCGGCCGCGGTCGTCGCTGTCGCCGTCATCGGCGTCGCCGTGCAGGCACTCCCGAACAGGGATGCCCGCCGCACTCAGCGGCACGAACCACCAAGCCCCGTCATCAGCCCTGAAAAGAGACCCGCACCATGACCGACACCACCCCCGCCACGGCCGTGCTCGGCCTCGGCCTGTTCTACGGCGGCATCGCCCAGCTGATCGCTGGCATCTGGGAGTTCGTGCAGGCCAACACCTTCGGCGCCCTCGCGTTCGTCTCCTATGGGGCGTTCTGGCTTGCCTGCTGGTGGACCATCACCAACCCCGAGATCCTCAAGGAAGCCGGGGAGCGGGGATGGGCACATTCCTCATGCTCTGGGCTGTGTTCACGACCTTTATGATCGTGCCCTGCATCACCCGGATCGCCGGCTACACCGGCCTCATCGTCGGCGTGCTCGGCCTCTACGGATGCTTCGCCTCCGTGGTGAACGCCACCTGGCGCCGGTCGATCATCCCCCTCGGCAGCCGCGACGCCTGATCCCCGCCCCCTGACCCCCGACCGATGACCCCGAAACGAGAGGCACTGCCATGACCAACGATCCCAACTGGAAGCTCCCGAGCGTTCCGGCCTTCAGCCTCACCAGCCCCGACTTCACCAACGGCGGCGAACTGCCGCTCTGGGTGCGCGGCGCAGCTGCCGGCGGCGAGGACCGCTCCCCGGAGCTCCACTGGGAAGGCGCCCCCGCCGGTACCAAGAGCTACGTGCTCACCGTCTTCGACCCCGACGCCCCGAGCGGCTCCGGCTTCTGGCACTGGACCCTCATTGACATCCCAGGCGACGTCACTTCGCTGCCCGCCGGCGCTGGCACCGATGATTCCCTCCTGCCCGCCGGCGCGGCTCGCCGCCGCAACGAGTACGGCACCGACGTGTTCATCGGCGCCGCGCCGCCCGCCGGTACCGGTCCCCACCGCTACACCTACACGCTCAGTGCCCTGGATGTGCCCACCCTCGAGGTCGCATCGGACGTGACCCCGGCGATCGTCGGCCTCCGCCTGCGCCCGCACATCATCGGCCGTGCCCAACTGATCGGTCTCACCCAGACAGCAACGGACGGCACGCCCGAGCCGCTGACAACAGGCTCATGACGAGGCGGCGGGCCTGTTCGGATGGCTTGCGTTTCTGGGCAGATGACCGCGGCGCAGACCCTGCGAGGAGCGCCGATGGTTGTCGTGGAGTGCTCAAACACCGAGCGCTTCACGGCCACTCGGGTCAGGCCGCGCGGCGGCGGCCATACAGCGAGATCACCACGAGGATGATCGCCCCGTAGATGAGCTGCTGGATGTTCGAGCCGAGGTTCAGCACCGTGACGAGCGTCGCCACCTGCGCCAGCACGAGCGCTCCGCCGACGGTGCCGACGACCGAGCCGCGGCCGCCGAAGATGGAGGCGCCGCCCACCACGACCGCCGCCACCGACGAGAGCAGGTAGCTCGCGCCCATGGTGGCCGAGGCCTGCTGGTAGTAGCCCACGATCACGATGCCGGCGAAGGCCGCGAGGGCGCCGCTCAGCATGTAGCCGGTGATGCGGATGCGGTCGACCGGCAGCCCTGCCAGTCGCGCGGTCTCGGCCGCGGCTCCCACCACGAACAGCGAGCGGCCCCAGCCGGTGAACGAGAGCACCAGCTGCAGCACCACCATCAGGGCGAGGCCGAGCGGGAGCACCGCCGGCATCGAGATGCCGAGGACGGAGAGCTTGGCCGAGGTGATCGCGATCACGAAGTCGGGCGTGACGGTGAGCTCCGAGAAGTTGAACGCCAGCAGGATGACTCCGAACAAGAGCCCGTTCATCGCGATCGTCGTGACGATGGGCGTGAGGCCGAGCTTGGCGATCACGGCGCCGTTGAAGAAGCCGATCACCGCACCCGCTGCCAGGGCGGCCACGAAGGCGCCGAGCGGGCCGAGCGGCCCGACCAGAGCCAGGAAGGCCAGCGCCGACAGGCCGATCGTGTTCGGCACCGACAGGTCGATGCCCGCCTGGATGACCGCGATCGTCTGCCCGAACGAGGCGATGGCCAGGATGATCGCGAAGGTCGCCGTGCCGATCAGCGACTCCACGGTCACCAGGTTGGGCCGGATCAGCCCGCCGATCGCGAACAGCACCAGGAACGCCACCAGCGGCCAGACGGCGCGGGGGACCCGGCCCAGGATCGAACCGAACGACGGTCGGCCGACGGCGCCCGTGGTCGACGTGCCCGCATCCGGAGACGGCGACGAAGAGGACGACGGAGAAGGAGATGAGGGAGGAGCGACGGTGGTCATGAACGGATTCCCTTCACGCGGAACGCGACTCTGCGCCACACGACGGGCAGTCCCACGACCGCCACGATGATCAGTGCGCTGATGACGTACTGCCAGTACGAGTTGACCCCGGCGAAGAACAGCAGGTTGCCGATGAGACCCAGGGTGCAGGCCGCCAGGATGGTGCCGATGATGCTGCCGCGCCCGCCGGTGAAGGCGGCGCCCGCGAGGGCCACGGCGGCGATCGACGACAGGAGGTACGGGTCGCCCGAGCGCGGGTCGCCCGTGACGGTCGAGGAGGCGAGCATCATGGCGCCGAACGAGGTCAGCACGCCGGCCAGTCCGAAGGCGAGCAGCTTGGTGAGCCGGGCGTTGATGCCGGCGGCACGCACGCTCTCCATGTTCGAGCCGACGCCGTAGATGTGCCGGCCGAGTGCCGTGCGCTGCAGCAGCAGCCACAGCCCCACGGCGATCACCGCGAGCCACACCAGCGCCACCGGTACGAAGGGCAGCAGCTCGCCGCTGGTGGCGAGGTAGATCTCCTTCGTGACGCCGCCGCCCGGCCGGTCGAGCACCTCGCGGGCCAGCGAGCCGAAGATGAACGCGCTCGCCAGGGTGACCGCGATGGCCGGCAACCCGGCGTACGCGACGAGGAAGCCGTTGAACAGGCCGCATCCGAGCCCCACCAGCACCGCGAGCAGGATCGCCACGGGCACCGGCAGGGTGAGCAGCTGCGTGGCGAACACCACGTTGCAGAGGCTCATGACGGCGCCGATCGAGATGTCGATGCCGCCGACGAGCACCACCACGAGCTGCCCGAGCGCCACCAGGGCGAGCGGCACCACGAGGTTCGAGGCCGTCTGCAGCTGGAACCGCGTGAGCAGCTCGGGGTTGATGATGACGTAGACCACGAAGAACACCGCGAACGCGGCGATCGGCGCGATGGCGCCCTCGCGGCGCAGGCGGGTGAGGCCGGTGCTGTTCCAGCCGCGACGGCGCGGCGGCGGCGGCGGAGGAGGCGGCGTGGATGGTGCGCGAGGCGGGGAGATGGCGGTCATCGGAGATCCTCCTCGTCGGTGGTGAGACTGATGGAGCCCGTGGAGCCGACCGCGGCGCCGACGATCGCATCCGCCGTCAGCCGCCCACCGGTGAGCTCGTCGGCGACCTTGCCCTGGTAGAGCACGACCACCCGGTGGCAGACGTGCACGAGCTCCTCCACCTCGGTCGAGAACCACAGGATGCCCACACCCTGCTTCGCGAGGTCGACGATCGCCCCGTAGAGCTCCTGCTTGGCGCGCACGTCGATGCCGCGGGTGGGGTCGTGCAGCAGGATGACCGTCCGCGAGCGATCCATCCAGCGACCGAACACGAGCTTCTGCTGGTTGCCGCCCGAGAGCGATCCGGCCAGCTCGTTCGAGCCGCGCGTGCGCACCGACAGAGCGCTCAGGATGCCGTCGATCCAGCCTCGCTCCATCGCCAGGCGGGGTCGCCCACCGAGCTGGTAGGCCTTCAGCCAGGGGGCGAGGAGGTTCTCGCCGACGCTCATCTCGAGGGCGAGGCCCTCGCGTTTGCGGTCTTCGGGCACGTAGCCGAGGCCGTGGCGCACGGAGCGCACCGGGGTGGTGCCCTTGATGCGGCGGCCGGCGATCGTCCACTCGTCGGCGACCGCGGGGGCGGCGCCGAAGAGGGCGCGCAGCAGCTCGGCCTGGCCGTGGCCCTGCAGGCCGCCGATGCCGAGGATCTCGCCCGCGCCGAGCGACAGGCTGACCCCGTCGAGGCCCTCGGAACGGAGCTCGGTGACCGACAGGGCCACCGCATCCGTCGTTCGCTCGGGCGGATCGGGGAAGAAGCGCTCGGCCTCCCGGCCGGCCATCAGCGAGATGAGCTCGTCGTCGGTCCAGCCGCCGCGCACGAACTCGCCGGCCACCTGGCCGTCGCGCAGCACGGTGCCGCGGTCGGCGATCTCGGCGATCTCACCCAGGCGGTGCGAGACGTAGATCACGCTGCCGCCGGCGGCGGTGAGCTCCCGGATGCGCGTGAACAGCCACTGCACGCCGGGCGGCGTGAGGGCCGAGGAGGCTTCGTCGAGGATGAGCAGGCGGGGCTTCCCGGCGAGCGCGCGGGCGATCTCCACCAGCTGCCGGTCGGCGAGCGAGAGGGTGCCGACGGCGGCGCGCGGGTCGATGTGGGGGAGGTCGAAAGCACTCAGCAGAGCGGATGCTGCCGCCACCGACTTCTTCTGCGAGAAGCCGCGCAGGGGAGCGCCGTCGGGGAGGGAGAGGTTCTCGGCCACGGTCCAGTCGGGCACGAGGGCCAGCTCCTGGAAGGCGCAGCGCACGCCGGAGAGGCGGGACTGCTTGACGCTGCCCGACGCGAGCGGCTCACCGCCGACGATGATGGTGCCGCTGGTGGGGGTGACCGCGCCGGCGAGCATCTTGGCCACGGTGCTCTTGCCCGCGCCGTTCTCGCCGACCAGGGCCAGCACCTCGCCGGGGTTGCAGTGGAAGGTGACGCCCTGCACGGCCTTGACGGGGCCGTAGCTCTTCACCAGGTCGGTGGCGACGAGGAGGGCGTCGGCGGGAGGGGCGGCGGGACGGGCATCCGGCGGGGCGGTCTGCGGCGCGCTCGCCGACGCCGTCGAAGCGCCGGTCGCGATGGGGGGTGCGGGTGTCGGTGTCGACACGGAAGCCTCCAGAATTCGGTGGGAGTCGAGGAGAGGAGGGCGGATGCCGCGGCCTGAGCCGCGACATCCGCCGAGAGGTCGGCGCCCGGGCTCAGGAGCCCGAGTAGTACTCCATGACCTGGTCGAGCGTGAGGTCGAGGCCGGGGAAGTCGTAGCCGAGCTGGAAGTTGTTCGGCATGTCGGCAAGGCAGTAGTCGGCGGCGTTCTCCTCGGTGATCTCCAGCGGCGGGAAGTACTGCTCCTTCTCGATCTCCTCGCCCTCGAGCAGCGCGACGGCCTGCTCGAGGCCCTTCGCGTAGATGGCGGGCTGGCCGAAGACCATGTTGCCCGTGAGGCCGTCGGGGGCGTACTCGGCCAGGGTGCAGGCCTCGCCGTTGTAGCCGGAGCCACCGACGACCGGCACGAACGGCAGCCCGGCCGCCTTGAAGGCCTCCGGCACGCCCTGGCCGCCGGTGAGGAAGGAGTACACGCCGCCGACGTCGGGGTTCGAGCGCAGGATGGTCGACATCGCCTCCTGGGCGGTGGCCTCGTTCCAGCCGTTGGTGTCCTGCGCCACGACGGTCGCGCCGCCGCCCTCGAGCGTCTCGATCACGCCGGGCATGGTGCCCTCGTTCAGCGGCACTCCGGCCAGGCCCTCGAGCACCGCGATGTTCTTGTCGTCGCCGAGGTTCTCGAGCAGCCAGTCGGCGCCGATCGTGCCGGCGTTCGCCCAGTCGGTCGAGACCACGTAGACGTCGTCGCTGTCGTAGGGGCCGCCGTTGGCGATGACCGGGATGCCCTGCGCCGTCGCCTGGGTGATGGCGGCGTCGGCGCCGGAGGACGAGGCCGGGTCGAACAGGATCAGGTCGACGCCGTCGGCGATCAGGTTCTGCATCGCCGCGTTCTGCTGGGCCGCGTCGTTGTCGTTGGTGCGGACGATCTTGACCTCGACCTTGTCCTTGTACTCGGGCGAGTTGGCGAGGGCCTGCAGCGAGGCGAGGCCCATCTCGCGCCAGGCCTGGCCGCCGAGCGGCTGCTCGAAGCCGATGACGAACTTGCCGTCGCCGCCGGCGGCGTCGGAACCTCCGCCTCCTTCGGCCGGGGCGCTGGTGCAGCCGGCGAGGAGGGCGAGCGAGGAGGCGGCCGCGAGGACGGCGGCTCCCCTCGCGAAGTGACGGGCGTGCTGGGGTCGCTGCATGATTTCTCCTTTGAAATCGCCGATGGTGCAGGGCGTGGTCGGCACACTAGCCGATTAATGGCAGCGCTGCCAGTAGCGCTAGCATTTCCCATTGTGATCCACTAGGTTCGCAGCAGACGAGTCGCAACGACGCGATAGGAGACACCGTGACCTCGACGACGACACCGGCCGTGAGCTTCGAGCCCGACGTGCCGATCCGCACCCGCAGCCACCGCATCGGCTGCGTCGGGGCCGGCGCGATCATGGCCGACCAGCACCTCGAGGCCTACCGGCAGGCGGGCTTCCCCGTGGTCGCCATCGCCTCCCGCACCCCGGCGAACGCCCGGGCCGTGGCCGAGCGCTACGGCATCCCCACCGTGCACGACACCGTCGACGCGCTGCTCGCCGACACCGACGTGGAGATCCTCGACATCGCGTTCCCGCCCGATCAGCAGCCGGCGATCATCCGCGCCGCCCTGGCGCAGCCGCACATCAAGGCGGTGCTCGCGCAGAAGCCGCTGGCGCTCGACCTCGACGAGGCGATCGCCCTGCGCGACGAGGCCGCCGCGGCCGGCACCATCCTGAGCGTCAACCAAAACATGCGCTACGACCAGTCGATCCGGGTGCTGAAGCAGCTGCTCGACGCGGGCGTGCTCGGCGACCCCGTGTTCGCCCAGATCGACATGCACGCGGTGCCGCACTGGCAGGGCTTCCTCGAGGGCTACGACCGGCTGACGCTGGCGAACATGAGCGTGCACCACCTCGACGCGCTGCGCTTCCTGTTCGGCGACCCCTCCGAGATCTCCACCGTGACCCGCCGCGATCCGCGCACGACGTTCGAGCACGAGGACGGCATCGTCGTGTCCACGCTGCGCTTCCCCGGGGACGTGCTGGCGCTCAGCGTCGAGGACGTCTGGGGCGGCCCCCGCGAGGAGGGCTTCGACGACGACTTCTACATCCGCTGGCGGGTGGAGGGCACCGCGGGCATCGCGCAGGGCACCATCGGCTGGCCGCACGGGGTGCCGTCGAGCATCCGCTATGCCTCGACCCACGCCACCGGAGGCAAATGGGTGGAGCCGAGCTGGGACACGCACTGGTTCCCGCACGCCTTCATCGGCGTGATGGAGCAGGTGCAGCACGCCGTCGAGACCGGCACGGCCCCCGAGCTCAGCGTCGCCGACAACGTGCGCACCATGGCGCTGATCGAGGCCGGCTACCGCTCGATCGCCGAGAAGCGCCCGGTGCGCCTCGACGAGTTCCCTGTCTGACCCCGCACGACGTACGACCCCGACCGAACGACGCAGCACCGAACCCCACTCGAATCGACCAAGGAGCAACGACGCCATGATTCAGCTCGGCATCTTCACCGCCTACTACCCCTACGACCTCAAAACGACCGCGGAGAAGATCCGCGCCCACGGCTTCAACACCGTGCAGCTCGACCTGCACTTCAAGGATCTCGACCTCGGCGCCGGCCAGATCACCAAGGAGAAGGCGAAGCTCGTCAGCGACACCTTCCGCGACCACGACCTGCCGATCTCGGCCATCTCGGGCTACACGAACATCGTGCATCCCGACCCCGAGCACCG
This sequence comes from Herbiconiux sp. VKM Ac-1786, assembly GCF_015350805.1. Lineage (GTDB taxonomy): Bacteria > Actinomycetota > Actinomycetes > Actinomycetales > Microbacteriaceae > Herbiconiux. The sequence continues at coordinate 1,665,606 of NZ_JADKSG010000001.1, forward strand.
GAAGGCGAACGTCGAGTACCTCAAGGAGATCATCCGCAACGCCCGCAACTTCGGCTCGAAGTACGTCATCTCCGAGTCGGGCACCTTCAACGCTGAGAGCGAGTGGGACCACGACCCGCACAACCGCTCCGAGGACGCCTACGAGCAGGTGCGCACCGTGCTCGCCGAGCTGGCGCAGACGGCCTACGACCACGGCGCGACCTTCCTGCTCGAGACCTACGTGAACAACGTGATCGGCTCGGTGCGCGAGACCGCCCGCGTCTTCAACGACATCCGCACCCCGGGCCTCGAGCTGCTGATGGACCCGACGAACTACTTCGACGCCACCAACATCGACGACCAGGCCGGCGTGCTGAACGAGGTCTTCGACGTGCTGGGCGACCGGGTGCGCGTGGCGCACGCCAAGGACGTCAAGCGCGCGGGCGACGACAAGAGCGAGAAGCACGCCGACATCGGCGACGACGACGCACTGGCCTCGCACACCTTCCGCGGGGTCGGCGAGATCGAGCTGCCGGCCGCCGGCCTCGGCTCGCTCGACTACGACCTCTACCTGCAGCGTCTCAGCGAGCAGAACCCGAACGCGCCGCTGATCATCGAGCACCTCGACGAGAGCGACATCCCGCGGGCCAAGCAGTTCGTCGTCGATACGCTCAAGAAGTACAACATCTAGGCGGGTCGGCGGGGCAGACGGCGAGACGGGTGACACGAGAGGGATGCACGTGCAGGACAAGGTAGCGATCATCACGGGTGCGGGCGGCGCGCTCGGCCGGGCCACGGCACTCCGGCTGGGGGCCGACGGCTTCGCCATCGGTGCGCTCGGTCGGGCGAGCGCGGATCTGGCCGAGACCGCCGCGCAGCTGGAGGCCGAGGGCTTCCCGGTGCGGATGCTCGAGGTCGACCTGCGCGACTCCGACGCCATCGAGGCGGCCGTCGCGGGCACCGAACGGGACTTCGGCCCGGTCGAGGCGCTGATCAACAACGCGGCCATCTATCCCAGCACCCCCTTCCTCGAGATCCCGCTCGCCGAGTACGACGACGTCGTCACGGTGAATCAGCGCGGCTACTTCTACGCCGCCCAGGTGGCGGCGCGCGGCATGGTCGCGCGCCGCTCCGGTGCCATCGTGAACGTCGGCAGCATCACCTGGCACGGCGGCTGGTCGAACCTCGCGAGCTACGTCTCGACGAAGGGCGCCGCCGTCGCGCTGACGAGGGCGCTCGCCCGGGAGCTCGGCGAGCACGGCATCCGGGTGAACGCGGTCTCGCCCGGAGCCTTCCCGACGAAGGCCGAGGAGATCCAGGGCGACGCGGCCGAGTACTCGGCCCACGTCATCGAGCACCAGGCGCTCAAGCGCCGGGGGAGCGACGCCGAGCTCGCGGCCGTCATATCGTTCCTGGTGGGCCCTGATTCGTCGTTCGTGACGGGCCAGACCATCAACGTCGACGGCGGCTGGATCATGGAATGAGGAATGCAGTGGAGATCTTCGGGCAACAGCTGAGCCGGCGTGAGCTCGCCGAACGCACGGGTGACCTGTCGGCGGTGGCGGGCATCCGCTCGGTGGTTCTCGACGACGGCGTGGAGCGGGGTGTGCGCGCCCTCGAGCTGCGCACCGCGGCCGGCCTCGAGCTCGAGGTGCTCGTCGACCGGGCCTTCGACTTCGGCTCGGCGCGGCTTCGCGGCGTGCCGTTCGGCTGGCGCTCGGGCAACGGCTTCCGGCACCCCGGGCTGCACGAGCACAGCGACGAGGGCGGCCTGTCGTGGCTGCGGGCCCTCGACGGCCTGCTCGTCACCGGCGGGCTCGACCACACCCTCTTCGGCGGCGAGGTGGATGCGCAGCAGTACGGCTACCCGCCCAAGCAGAGCGTCACCCACGGCCTGCACGGCCGGCTCACCGCCATTCCGGCGAAGCTGTTGGAGGCGCGCGAGATCGTCGACCCCGACACCGGCGACTCGGTGCTGCGGGTCGTCGGCGAGGTGGTGCAGGCGACCTCGTTCGGCGAGCACTTGAAGCTTACCCGCACGGTCGAGCTCGACTTCACCGGTCGCGAGATCCGCTGGAACGACACGGTCGAGAACCTCGGCTTCGAGCGGACGCCGCACATGTTCCTCTACCACCTCAATATCGGCTGGCCCTTCGTCGACGAGGGCACCCGGCTCGTCGCGCCGATCGCTAAGACCCTCTGGTCCTCCGACTCGGCCGCCGAGCAGGGCGTGTCGTACCGCACGCTGCCGGCCCCGCAGCCGGGCTTCGTCGAGCAGGTCTTCGAGCACGAGCTCGTGGCCGGGGCCGACGGCCGGCACCGCGTGGCGCTCGTCGCCGCCGACGACTCCCGCGGGGTCGAGGTCAGCTGGAGCGCCGAGGGCATGCCGCACTTCTTCGAGTGGCAGAACCTGCGCAGCGGCCAGTACGCCGTGGGCCTCGAGCCCTCGACCCACCACGTCGACGGCGACGCCGCGGCCCGCGAGAACGGGTCGATGATCTGGCTCGAGCACGGCGAGCGACGCGAGTACTCCACCACGGTGCGGGTGCTCGACGGCTCGGCCGAGACGCGGGCCTCGACCGAGGCGATCCGCGCCATTCACGGACAGCCCGAGTAGGCGCCACCGTGCCTGTTCCCGCCTCCGGCGATAGTCTTATGTTAGCGCTGCCAGTCCGCGACGAGCGGATGCGCGGCCCCCGTGAACCGAGGAGTCACCGATGACCGACACCACCACCCCCGCCTCCCCGTCGGGCGACCCCTCGGCGGCCCCCGAGGTGCTCTCGGGCATCCGGGTGCTCGACTGCTCGATCGCGATGGCGGGCCCCTTCGCGGCACAGCGCCTCGGCGACCTCGGCGCCGACGTGATCAAGGTCGAGCCCACCCGCGGCGAGTGGCAGCGGCACGCGGCGGCGGGCGGGGCGACCGGCAACCGGATCAACGTCTCGTTCCTGTCTCTGAACCGCAACAAGCGCTCCATCGGGGTCGACCTGAAGGCCGACGAGGGCCGCGAGATCCTCTATGAGCTGGTGAAGACTGCCGACGTGTTCCTGCAGAACTACCGGCCCGGCGTCGCCGCCCGGCTCGGCGTCGACTACGAGACGCTCCGGGCCATCAACCCGTCGATCGTCTACGTGTCGATCTCGGGCTACGGCGAGGACGGGCCCTACCGCAACCGCCCGGGCCAGGACCTGCTGCTGCAGGCGATGAGCGGGGCCATGCTCTCCTCGGGGAGTGCCGGGCATCCGCCGACCCCCGCCGGGCAGTACCTCGTCGACGCGGTCACCGCCTCGACGGCGTTCGAGGGCGTGCTGGCCGCGCTGTTCCACCGTGAGCGCACCGGGCAGGGGCAGCTCGTCTCGGTGAACATGCTCGACGCCATCACGACGCTGCAGATGCAGGAGCTCTCGGTCTTCACCGTGGGCGGCGTGGGCCAGCACCGCAGCGAGCAGCCGCACGCGCACGTCTACATCCGGGCGCCCTACGGCACCTTCTCGACCACCGACGGCTACCTCGCCCTCGCCATGCCCGACCTGCACACGCTCGGCGAGGTGCTCGAGGAGGAGTGGTTCCTCGGCATGGACACCGAGGTCGACAGCTGGACCCACCGCGACGAGATCTACGCCAAGACCGCCGAGCGGCTCGCGACGCGCTCGACGGCCGAGTGGCTCGAGGCGCTCGGCGCCGCCGGCATCTGGGCGGGGCCCGTCTACGGCTACCAGGACCTCGTCGACGACGAGCAGATCAAGCACAACGGCACCTTCATCGAGTACGAGCACCCGACCGAGGGGCTCGTCAAGACGCCCGGGTTCCCGTACAAGCTGTCGGAGACGCCGGCGCGCATCGACCGGGGGGCGCCGCTCACGGGGGAGCACACGCGCGAGATCCTGGGCGAGCTGGGCCTGCCCGCCGACCGGGTCGACGCCCTGCTCGACGCGGGCGTGGTGGCGGCCGAGCCGGGCGTGGCCGAGGTCGCGGAACCCGCATGACCGGCACGGCGCCCTCCTACCGGGGCATCACCTGGGACCACCCGCGCGGGCGCGACGCTCTGCGGGCCGCCGCGGCAGCCGATGCCTCGCTCGAGCTCGACTGGCAGGCGCACTCCCTCGAGCACTTCGAGTCGCATCCGATCGACGAGCTCGCCCGCGACTTCGACCTGATCGTGCTCGACCACCCGCACCTCGGCGAGGCGCTCGAGCTCGGCTCGCTGCAGCCGATGGAGGACGTCGTCGGCCCCGAGCTCCTCGAGCGCTGGGCCGGCGCCTCGGTGGGCCCGTCGTTCGAGTCGTACCGGATGCTCGGCCGGCAGTGGGCCCTGCCGCTGGACGCGGCCACTCAGGTCGCCGCCCTCCGCACCGACCTGCTGCCGGGCGTCGCCGCCCCCGCGACCTGGGCCGAGGTCGAGCAGCTCGCCGCCGAGGCGCCCGTCGCGCTCTCCCTCGCGGGGCCCCACGCGTTCCTCAGCTTCGCGTCGATCTGCGCCGCCCTCGGCGAACCCGTCGCCGACCACCCCGATCTGCCCTTCGTCTCCACCATCACGGGCTCGCTCGCCCTCGACATCCTGCGCTCGATCGGTGGGCGCGCCCCCGCCGGCAGCGCCACCCAGAACCCGATCGCCCTGCTCGAGCGCATGACGTCCACCGACGAGATCGCGTACCTCCCCCTCGTCTACGGCTACGTCACCTACTCCACGCCCGTGCTGCGATTCGCGGATGCTCCCGCCGCCCTCCCCGGCGGCCGACGCGGCTCGACCATCGGCGGCACCGGCATCGCGGTCAGCCGCCGCGCGGAGGTCACCCCCCAGCTCGTCGCGCACATCACGCGGCTGCTCTCGGAGGAGACGCAGCGCGACTTCATCCCCCGGCACGCCGGCCAGCCCTCGGCCCGCTCGGCCTGGACCGATCCCGAGGTCGACCGCGCCGCGAGCGGCTTCTACGCTTCGACGCTCGCGACGATCGAGTCGTCCTGGGTGCGGCCGCGCTACTCGGGCTACATCCCGTTCCAGTCGGCGGCCTCGGCGCTCGTGCGCGAGGTCGTGGCCGGCGCCCTGCCCGTCGCCGAGGGGCTCGAGCGGCTGCGCTCCGCCTTCCGCGTGTCGGTTCGCGCACGGTCGGCGGCCACCGAGCCCGTGCGCGCGCCGGTGCCGGCGTCGCGTGCGCGAACCCACCCCCGAGGAGTCCTGTCATGACCGCACCCGTGCCCGCCACCGACGAGATCCTCGTCGAGCTCGTCGACCAGGTGGCCGTCGTCACCCTGAACCGTCCGCAGAAGCTCAACTCCGTCACCCAGGAGATGTCGGATGCGCTGGTCGAGCTCGCGGGCTGGGCGAACGACAGCGACGAGGTGCGCGTGCTGGTGCTGACCGGGGCGGGGGAGCGGGCCTTCTGCGCCGGCTCGGACATCCGCTCGCTCGACAAGTACGCCACCCCGTGGGACTTCCGCAACCGCGAGGACTACTGCGACGCCCTGCGGCTGCTGCGGAAGCCGGTGATCGCGGCCGTGAACGGCTACGCCTTCGGCGGCGGGCTCGAGACGGCGATGACCTGCGACATCCGCCTCGCGTCGACCACGGCGTCGTTCGCGGCGCCCGAGATCAAGCTCGGCTGGATCGGCGGCGGCGGCATGAGCACCTTCCTCGCCCACTCGATCGGCGCGTCGAACGCGGCGCTGATGCTGATGACGGGCGACCCGATCGACGCCGAGCGGGCACTGGCCTGGGGCCTCGTCTCGGAGCTGGTGGCGCCCGACGCGCTGCTCGAGCGGGCCGTCGAGCTCGGCCGCACCATCGCCTCCCGCCCGCCGATCGCGGCCGAGACGGCGAAGGCCAACCTGCGGGCCGCCTACAACCTGCCCCAGGATGCGGCGATCGCCTACGAGCGCGACCTGCAGACCGTCACCTTCGCCACCGACGACGCCGCCGAGGGCCGCGCGGCCTTCGCCGAGAAGCGGCCCGGCGTCTTCCGTCGGCGCTGAGCCCGACCCGACGCCCCGCCGACCCCCTCGCCCCCGACCGACGCCACGCCGAGCCCCCGCCCGCCCCTCTCGCAACGGAGAACCCATGAGCCTCACCGACACCACCCCCCTCGCCCCCCGCGCCGACTGGGCGGGCGACGCCGCGGCGGCACTGCCGGCCGACGGCACCGCCGGCACGCTCGTCGGCCGGGTCTGGAACCCGGCGGTGAACGGCCCCTCGCCCGTGCTCGTCACCGCGGAGGGCGTGCTCGACCTCAGCGCGAGCTTCCCGACGCTGAGCGCGCTCGCCGACGATGCCGAGCCGGCCGCGGCGGCGCGGGCGGCGGCCGGTGCCCGCCTCGGTTCATTCGAGGACGTCTACGCGAACACCGCTCCGGCCGGCCGCGACCGGGATCGTCCGTGGCTCCTCGCCCCCGTCGACCTGCAGACCCTCAAGGCCGCCGGGGTCACCTTCGCCGTGTCGATGATCGAGCGGGTGATCGAGGAACGGGTGCGGGGCGACGTCGAGGCGGCCGCGAGGATGCGGGCGGGCATCCTGGAGCAGATCGGCGCCGACCTGCACGAGATCGTGCCCGGCTCGGCGGCTGCCGTGGCGCTGAAGGAGTACCTCGTGGGCGAGGGCCTCTGGAGCCAGTACCTCGAGGTCGGCATCGGGCCCGACGCCGAGATCTTCACCAAGGGGCCGACCCTCTCGGCGGTCGGCACCGCCGACCAGGTGGGCGTGCTCTCGACCTCGCTCTGGAACAACCCCGAGCCGGAGGTCGCCCTGATCGTCGACCGCGCCGGCCGCATCGTCGGCGCCACCCTCGGCAACGACGTGAACCTCCGCGACGTCGAGGGGCGCTCGGCGCTGCTGCTGCCCAAAGCGAAGGACAACAACGCCTCGTGCGCTCTCGGTCCCCTCGTGCGGCTCTTCGACGACGGCTTCGACCTTGACGCGGTGCGGCGGATGAGCGTCACGCTCGAGATCGACGGGGAGGACGGCTTCCACCTCGACGGCACCTCGGAGATGAGCCAGATCAGCCGCGACCCCCTCGACCTGGTCGCCCAGCTGGAGGGCCCCCAGCACCGCTACCCCGACGGCGCCGTGCTGATGCTCGGCACCATGTTCGCGCCGATCGTCGACCGCGACGACGTCGACCGCGGGTTCACCCACAAGAGGGGCGACATCGTGCGGATCTCCTCGGACGAACTGGGTAGTCTGGTCAACCAGGTCGAGGCGAGCGAGAGGTGCGAACCGTGGGAGTTCGGGATCGGCTCGCTGATGAGGAACCTCGCGAGCCGGGCGCTGCTGTGAGCGACGGGGCCGTCGCCGCACTGGTCACGCGCCCCTCGCGCCGCTCGACGCACTCGGTCACCCTCGAAGACGTCGCGCGGCACGCGCAGGTGTCGCCGCAGACCGTCTCCCGCTCCATCCGCAGCCCCCAGCTCGTCTCGGAGTTCACGCTCGAGCGGGTGCGCAACTCCATCAGCGAGACGGGCTACGTGCCGAACCTCGCGGCCTCTAACCTCGCCTCCAACCGCAGCATGACGGTCGCGGCGATCATCCCCGCGGTCTCCGCCTCGGTGTTCGCGGATGCCCTGCAGGGCCTCGAGGAGGTGCTCGCCCCCGAGGGGTACCAGCTCTTCATCGGTTCGACGTCCTACCGTCCGGGCCACGAGGAGGAGCTCGTCCGGGCCTTCCTCGGCCGCCGCCCCGACGGCATCTTCATCGTCGGAACCGACCACTCGCCGAACACCGGGCACCTGCTGCGCGAGTCGAAGGTGCCCGTGGTCGAGGCCTGGGACCTCACCGACACCCCGATCGACAGCGTGGTCGGCTTTTCGAACAGTGCGGCCATCCGGGCACTCGTGGAGTTCGCGCGCGATCGCGGCTATCGGCATCCGACGTTCGCCGGGTCGTTCCAGACGGGCGACTTCCGGGCGCTCGCGCGGCGCGCGAGCTTCGAGGAGTCGGTGCGGGAGCTGTTCCCGGGCGAGCCCGTGCGGGTCGTCGACTCGGGCACCGCGACGGTCGACTACGACACCGGGCGGCGGCTGCTCAGCGAGACGCGGGCCGCGCATCCGGAGACCGACGTGCTGATGTTCGCCAGCGACGTGTTCGCCGCCGGCGCCGTGCTCGAGTGCGCCCGCGCCGGCATCTCGGTGCCGGGCGACATCGCCGTGACCGGCTTCGGCGACTTCGAGATCGGGCGGCACCTCGTGCCGACCCTCACCACGGTCGCCGTGCCCAACCGCCAGATCGGCACCGCGGCGGGCGAGCTGCTGCTCGCACGGATGACCGGCGGCACCCGTGAGACCGCCGAGATCGACCTCGGCTTCTCGGTCGTGGCGCGCGAGAGCGCCTGACCTTTCCCGCACCCCACCCCTGAAGGAGTATCGATGCTCACCACCACAGATCCGCGAACCGGTGTTAGCGCTGCCACCTCGCTGGCGCCCACCTCGCCCGAGGCCGTGCACGAGATCGCGCTGCGCGCCGAGTCGGCCGCCCAGGAGCTGCAGTCGCGCGGTCGGGAGTTCCGCGCGCAGCTGCTCGACGCCATGGCCGCTGGGGTGCTCGCCGCCCGCGACGAGCTCGTGGCCACCGCCGACGCCGAGACCGGGCTCGGCACCGCCCGGCTGACGGGAGAGGCCGGCCGCAGCGCCTTCCAGTTCTCGCTCTTCGCCGAAGCGGTGCGCGAGGGCTCGTTCGTCGAGGCGGCCATCGACCACGCGGGCGACACCCCGCTCGGCGCAGCTCCTGACGTGCGACGGATGCTCGTCTCCATCGGCCCCGTCGCGGTGTTCGGCTCGAGCAACTTCCCCTTCGCCTTCTCGGTGCTCGGGGGTGACGTGGCGTCGGCGATCGCCGCCGGATCGCCGGTGGTCGTCAAGGCGCACGGCTCGCATCCGCTCACCTCGAAGCTGTCGTACGAGGTGCTGCAGCGCGCCGCCGAGTCGGTGGGCGCCCCACGCGGCACCTTCGGCATCGTCTACGGTCAGCAGGCCGGCGTGACGCTCGTGCAGGAGCCGGCCATCAAGGCGGCCGGCTTCACCGGGTCGCTCGGCGCGGCCGAGGCGCTGCAGCGCGCCATCGACCAGCGGCCCGATCCCATCCCGTTCTTCGGCGAGCTGTCGAGCATCAACCCGCTCGTCGTGTCGCCGGGCGCCGCGGCCTCGCGCGGCGGCGCGATCGCCGAGGGCCTGTTCGCCTCGTACACCGGCTCGGCCGGGCAGCTCTGCACCAAGCCCGGCATCGCCTTCGTGCCCTCGGGGCCCGAGGGGCAGGCGGTCGTCGACGCCCTCGAGACGCTCACCGCGGCGGCCGGGCCGCAGGTGCTGCTGAACGACCGCATCCAGACCTCGTTCGGCGAGATCGCCGACCGGCTCGTGGCCGCCGGAGCGGTGGTCGGGGCCTCGGGGGGCTCGCCGGAGGAGGGGTCGGGGTTCGCCGTGTCGCCGCGACTGCTCGAGACCACCGCGGAGACGCTCGGGGCCGAGCTGGCAGAGGAGGCGTTCGGCCCGCTCGTGGTGGTCGCGCGGTACGACTCGCTCGACGAGGTGCGCGAGGCGTTCGGCCGCATCCCCCGGTCGCTGACCGCCACGCTGCACGTCGAGGACGACGAGCCCGACGTGGTCTCCTCGCTCGCCTCGACGCTCGAGGCGAGCTCGGGCCGGGTCGTCTTCAACGGCTACCCGACCGGGGTGCGCGTCGCCTGGGCCCAGCAGCACGGCGGGCCGTGGCCCTCGACGAACTCGCAGCACACCTCGGTGGGCGTCACGGCGGTGCGCCGCTTCCTGCGCCCGCTCGCGTGGCAGAACGCGCCCGAGGCGGCGCTGCCGGAGGAGCTGCGGGACGGCTTCACGGGCATCCCGCGCCGGGTCGACGGGGTGCTGACGCTGCCGGCCTGACGGGGCCTGACGGGTCTCACGCTCCCCGGCTGACCCGGGGACGACGAAAGGGGGCGGGCCTCACGGCCCGCCCCCTTCGTGTGTGTCCTGCCTAGCTGCGCGAGGCGCGGCGGCGCATCACCAGCACCACGGCGATCCCGCCGGCCAGCACGACCAGCGCGATCATGCCGATGCCGAGACCGGCGAAGCCGGTGTTGGCGAGGCCCGAGGAGCCGCTGCCGCCCCCACCGGGCGCCGGGGCGCTGGTCGCTCCGGGGTCACCCGGGGCGGGAGCGCCGGTCGGCGCCGGGGTGGGCGTCGCGGTCTCCGTGGGCGTCGGCGTCGGCAGGGCCTGGGTGGTGGTCACCGAGACCAGCGTCGACAGGCCGGTGTCACCGTAGGCGACCGAGCCGAGGAAGCGGGCCGGGCCGTCGAGGCCCGTCCAGCTCACGTCGTAGCTGGTGGCCTGACCCGAGGTCAGGTCGAGCGAGGCCGGTGCGGTCAGGCCGCCCGGGGTCTCGCCGGTGCCCAGCAGATACTCGACCAGGTCGAACACCGACGCGTCCGAGCCATCGGTCACCGAGTAGATGTCCACCGTCACCCGGTAGGTGCCGGCCTCGGGGTTCTCGATGTCCACGCGCTCGTCGGCCGATCCCGTCGCCGAGGTGTACGAGGTGACAGGCTTGCCGTCCTCCCCGATCCGGTCGACGACGAGGTCCAGGTCGTCGGTGTCGGCGAGGGCGTCGAGATCGAACCGCGCGAACGTCGTCCCCTCCGCGACCTCGACCGTCGACACGAAGGCTGCGCCCTTGGGCAGCGAGCCCGAGTGTCCGTCGGAGGCACTGGCGTCCTCGACGAGGGTTCCCTCGGCGAGACCGGTGACGGCGAGGGGCAGGTTGCCGTCGATGCCGGGCGTGACCGGAACCGAGACCGATCCCGAGTTACCCTCGCCGGCGACCTCGTAGGGCACCGCCAGCGCCACGGGGCGCACGGCCACGGGGCTGCGCACCTCGCCGGTGTCACCCGACCAGACGAGGTAGCCGGTGGCGAACTCGTCGAGCGGGGCGTCGGCGACGTCGAAGGTGACCGTGTAGCTGGCGGTCTCGCCGGGGCCGTCGAACGACAGCGTCGAGGGCGTGACCGTGGTCTCGACCCCGGGGATGTCGAGCGACGCGGTGTAGCTGCCCGCGGCGGTCGAGGTGACCGTGCGGGTGACCGTCTGCAGCCCGGCGAGCGAGCCGATGGCGATCGAGGGCTGGTTCAGGTCGGACGGGTCGATCGGCTCGACGCCGGTCGGCTCGGCGAAGACGTAGCCCTCACCCTGCAGGAAGGCGATCCAGTCGGGCACACCGCTGTCGTAGACGAGTCCCGGGTCGAGCATGCGGCTCGGGTCGACGTGACCCGCACCCTGCGCGAACACGTCGCTCGAGGGCGACCCGTCCTGCTCGACCGAGTCGTACGCCGAGGTCATCATCGACGACTTGATGGTCGAGACCGAGGCGTTCGGGAACTTGGTCAGGTACAGCGCCGCGAGTCCGGCCACGTGCGGGGCGGACATCGAGGTGCCCGACTCGAACTGGAAGGCCGGGTCGTCGCCCTGCTGGTTCGCGCCGTCGGCGAGGATCGACACACCGGGGGCGGTGATGTCGGGCTTCAGCACGTCGGCGCCGTCGGCCTCGGCCGGGCCGCGCGACGAGAAGCCGGCGACCTGGGGCACGGGGCGCTCCTCACCCGAGGTGTTGCCCTCCACGAGCGTCGCGGTGGCGCCGGCGGTGGCCGCGTAGGCGTAGATCGCGTCGTAGTGGTCGGAGTCGATCTGGATCGACGGCACCGAGTGGTCGTCGGCGTGGTTCGCGTTCGGGAACGGGTTCACGAGCAGCATGCCCACACCGCCGGCCCGGGCGACCTCGGCGGACTTCGAGACACGGGCGGTGACGCCGGCCTCGCAGACCACGATCTTGCCCGCCGTGAGCGCGGGCGAGAGGCTGCCCGGCTCGCAGACGGTGGGGTCGAGGTCGGCGTCGTCTCCGGCCACGTCGTCGCTCAGCGCGAGCGGAGCCGTGACGGGCTCGTGCACGGTGATGGAGGCGCCGGCGAACTTCTCGCCGTTGCCGAGCTCCGCGGTCGCCGTGTAGGTCGGGATCGAGGAGGCGGCCACCGTGGTGTACCAGGGGGAGGCGTGGTCGAGCGTGCTCGCACCGGGGCCGGAGTTGCCGGCCGAGGCCGAGACGAAGACACCCGCCGCCGCGGCACCGAAGAACGCCTGGTCCTCCAGCGCGAACGTGGAGGTGGCCGCGCCGCCGCCGATCGAGTAGTTGATCACGTCGACACCGTCGGCGACCGCCTGCTCGATGGCGGCGAGGATCGACTCGGTGTAGCAGCCGTCGTCGGTCTCGACGCCGTTGCCGTTCCAGCAGACCTTGTACTCCGCGACCTTGGCGGCCGGGGCGACGCCCGAGATGTCACCGAAGTCGTAGTCGCCGATGGTGGCGTCGACGTCGGCGTTGCCCGCCGCGGTCGAGGTGGTGTGCGAGCCGTGGCCGTCGCCGTCACGCGGCGAGAGGAACTCGGGGCGATCGGGGGTGCCCACCAGGTCGTAGAGCGACTTGGGAAGGAACCAGCTGGCGCCGATGAGCTTCGTGTTGCACTCCTCGCCGGTCCACTGCTGGTCACCGTCGACGCCGGGCTGGCAGATGCCGGAGTAGGTCTGGCCGTCGGACTTCTCGAACACGATGCGGTCGCCGTCGAGGTAGGGCTCGGCGCCTTCCGCCGTGCCCAGCGTGTCGCCCGCGAAGGACGGGTTCTCGGGCGCGATGCCGCTGTCGATGTCACCGACGACGATGCCCGCACCGGCCTGGGCCTGACCGCCGAGCTCCGACCAGAGGCCGTCGTCGCCGCTGAGGCCGAGGAAGTCGGTGGAGGACTGCTGTCCGGTCTGGGGGAACGGCGTCAGGGCCGCGGCCTCCACCGGTGCCGCGGGGGCGGCGACGGGAGCGCGGTCGAGGTGCTTGACCTCGGACTTGGTGACGGCCGCGACGTCGCGACGGTTCGCGAGCTCGGCGGCCTGGTCGGCGGTGAGGTTCGCCGAGAATCCGTTCAGGGTCAGCGTGTAGCTGTAGCCGACCGAGGCGCCGACCGACGAGGCCACGGCGTCCTGCTGGTTCGCCAGGTGCGCGGAGTACGCCTCGACGGCCGGGGCCGCGGCCTCGAGCTGCCGGCCGCCTTCGGGGGCGGTCTGGGCGAAGCGCTGGTCGGTTCCGGTGTAGGTCGCGGCGGGGTCGTCGACCAGGGTGACGATGTAGCTGCCGTCCTCGTAGCTCGTCGGCACGGAGGGGCCGACGGGCGGCTTCACGGCCGAACCGACCGGCGCCGCCGACGCGCTCGAGAAGGCGAACGCGCCGGCGGCGACGACACCGGCGACCGCGACGAGCGCGGCAGCCTGCCGGGTACGGCGGCCTCGTGGCCTCCCGCCCGGATCGGATCGGAACAGGGGACTCGCGGAGGCAGGGGGCACGTAGGGCTGCTTTCTCGAAGGGGTAAACGACGAACATCACAGATCGGTGTGAGTATCCGTTGATTATGCGGAGAATCTCAGCCGAAGTGAAGTCTGTTGATTTCGTTCACATTCGAGTACAGTCCACCCCCCTTAGGGGGTCGCGCCCGGAAGGGCGGTCAGATCAGGCCTCGACGTCGCCGCGCCAGGCGCCCGTCTCGGAGCCCTGCGACTCGATGAACTCCTTGAACTTCTCGAGGTCCTTCTTCACGGCGTGCGTCGGGACGCCGACGGCCGAGCCGATCTTCTCGACGATGCCCTCGGGCTCCCAGTCGATCTGCACGGTGACGCGCGACGTGGTGTCGCTGAGCTTGTGGAAGGTGACGACGCCCGCGTGGTCGACCTCGCCGCCGGTGCTCGTCCAGGCGACCCGCTCGTCGGGGTGCTGCTCGGAGATCACGGTGTCGAACTCGCGCTCCTGGCCGGCGATGTTCACCTTCCAGTGCGTGTGGGTGTCGTCCTGCTGGTCGATCGTCTCGATGAAGTCGAGGAACTTGGGGAACGACTCGAACTGGGTCCACTGGTTGTACGCGGTGCGCACGGGGACCTCGACGTCGACGGTCTCGATGATCTGGGCCATGGCGGTACTCCTTCTTCGTGTTCGTCTCTGGGTGTACTCCCTACCCAACGACGCCCGGGGCCGACTGCCAACCCCCGCACACCCCGCACTCAGGAACCGGTCAGTCGTGGCCTCTGAACTCGTCGGTCACCAGGATGTCCGTGCGGAAGTGCCCGGTGCGGTAGGCCGCCCGGCCCACCATGTGCGCCGAGACCGGGGCGGTGAGGCTCTGGAAGAAGACGATCGCGACCGCGAGGGTGATCGTGGCGAGCGAGGGGTTGGACACCGCCACGTCGGCCACGATCGCGATCACGCCGAGGATCTGCGGCTTCGTGGCCGCGTGCAGCCGGGAGAGCACGTCGGGGAAGCGCAGCAGGCCGACCCCGGCGGCGAAGCACATCAGCGCCGAGACGAGCACCAGCACCCCGGTCACCACGTCGCGCACGCCGATGCCGTCGAAGCCCCACTCCAGCGCGCTCATGTGTCGTCCCTCGCCGCGAGGAACCGGGCGACCGAGATCGAGCCGACGATGCCGAAGAGCGCGAGCCCGAGCAGCACCGGCAGGGTGTCGGTGTGCCGGTTGATGGCCATCTCGGCCCCGATCGCGCAGATGGCGGTGGCCACCAGCACGTCGGAGGCGATGATGCGGTCGAGTGCGGAGGGCCCGCGGATGATGCGCACGAGCGCGCCGATGGCGCCCGCGCCCATCAGCAGCCCGGCGACGATGACGACGACGATCACGAGGCGCCCTCCTCTTCGGCTGCGGCGACGCGGCCCTCCGACAGCCGCGCCAGGTCGTCGGCCGAGCCCGCCGCGCGGATCAGCCGTCGCTCGGTGTCGAGCACCTTCTGCTTCAGCGCCGGAATCTCCTCGACCGACTTCACGTTCAGCGCGTGCAGGTACAGCGTCGAGGCCTCGCGGTCGATGTCGAGCACGATCGAGCCGGGCACGAGCGACACCGCCTCGGCGGTGAACGTCATGATCAGGTCGGAGCGGGTGCGCAGCGGCACGGCGATCACGGCGTTGGAGGGCTTGTAGCCCGGCCCGATCGCGATCCAGGCGATCTGCAGCGAGGCGAGCACGATGTCGCCGAGCAGCCGCAGCACGAACAGCAGCCCGAACCACAGGTTGATGCGCCCGCTCAGGCGCACGGCCGGCAGGTAGAAGGTGGCCGAGACGAGCAGGGCGAGCGCCACCCCGGTGACCAGGGCGAGCCAGGTGACCTGACCCCAGATCAGCACCCAGATCAGCACGAGGCCGAGGAAGGGCACGAGTCCGCTGACGATGCGGGCGATCATCCGTCACCCCCCTCGTTCACCGAGATGGGCACCAGCGAACCCTCGGGGAAGACCGAGTCGACATAGGGCTCGGGGGTCGAGACGTTGCCGGCCGCGCGCTGGGCGAGGTCGAACAGCGGCCCGGCGAAGACCGTGAGGCAGAGGGTCAGCGCCATCAGGCCGGTGGCGGCGCCGATCATCAGCGGCGAGGTGCGGGTCTGGGTGTCGGTGGCGGTCGCCGTGCCCGTCATGGTGCCGACGGAGCCGGTCGGGCCCTCTTGCAGCGACTCGATCAGCGGCGACTCGTAGCCCTCGACGTCCTTCTTGGGCCGCCAGAAGGCCATGTTCCACACCCGCATCAGGGCGTAGAGGGTGAGCAGCGAGGTGACGATGCCGGCGCCGATCATCACGTAGACGAGCGGGTTCGGGCTCGCCGCGCCCGCCTCGAACAGGCCGACCTTGCCGAGGAAGCCCGAGAACGGCGGGATGCCGCCGAGGTTGAGCGCCCCGATGAAGAACAGGATGGCCACGAACGGCGCCGCCTTGAGCAGGCCGCCGAGCTCGGTGATCGACGTCGAGCCGCCCTTGCGCTCGATCAGCCCCACCACGAGGAACAGGGCGGTCTGCACCAGGATGTGGTGCACGATGTAGTAGATCGTGGCGCCCGAGGCGAGTTCGGTGCCGATCGCGACGCCGAAGATCATGTAGCCGATGTGGCTGACGAGCGTGAACGACAGCAGCCGCTTCACATCGGCCTGGGCGAGGGCGCCGAGGATGCCGATGAGCATCGTCAGCCCGCCCACGATCAGCAGCGGCACCTGCAGCGGCACGTCGAAGAAGAGCAGCTTGTCGGTGCGGATGATCGCGTAGACGCCCACCTTGGTGAGCAGCCCGGCGAACACCGCCGTGACCGGTGCCGGCGCCGTGGGGTAGGAATCGGGCAGCCAGAACGACAGCGGGAACACCGCCGCCTTCACCGCGAAGCCGATCAGCAGGGCCGCGCAGAGGATCATCTGCACATCCAGCGGCAGTTCCCGGATGCGGTCGCTGAGCAGCGCCATGGTGACGGTGCCCGTGGCGCCGTAGATCAGCGCGATCGCGCCGAGGAAGAGCAGCGACGAGACCAAGCTCACCACGACGTAGGTCACCCCGGCCCGGATGCGCGACCCGGTGCCGCCGAGGGTCAGCAGCACGTAACTGGCCGCGAGCAGCATCTCGAAGCCGACGTACATGTTGAACAGGTCGCCCGCGATGAAGGCGTCGAACAGCCCGGCCGCGAGGATCAGGTAGGTCGGGTGGAAGATCGACACCGGGGTGTCGCGGTCGCGGTCGGCGTAGCCCTGGCCCACCGCGAACACGAGCACGCCGAGCAGCACCAGCGCCGAGACGACGACCATGATCGCCGAGAGCCGGTCGACCACCAGCACGATGCCGAACGGCGGCTCCCAGCCTCCGACCTCCACCACCGCGGGCGTGCCGGTGCTGTCGACGATCGCGAGCAGCACCGCGGCCGCGGCGGTCACCGCGGTGAGGGCGAGCACGCTGATCAGGATCTGCAGCCGCGGGTGGCGGCCGAGGATCAGGGTGACCGCCGCCCCGACGAGGGGGATGATCACCAGCAGGGGCACGAGGGTGTTCGTCATCGCATCACGTCCCGGTCGCCCTCGCTGGGTTCCTCGCCCGCCGAGGCGAAGGCGGTGTCGTCGTCGCCGAGGTCGCTGCCCTCGTCGAGGATCGTGCGCACCGCCGCGTCGTCGTCCTCGAGCGAGGCGTGGAACACGCCGGCCTGGTCGATCTCCATCGCCTCGTCCTCGTCTTCGTCGGCCGCCACGTCGTCGCCCTCGTCGCCGAGGTTCGACAGCCACCACGAGCGGTAGATCAGCGCCAGGATGAACGCGGTCACGCCGAAGTTGATCACGATCGCGGTGAGCATCAGCACCTGCGGGATCGGGTCGACCGTGTCGGCGCTGCTGCCGTCGACGATCGGCGAGTCGCCGGCCCGCCCCGACATGATGAAGATCAGCAGGTTGGTGGCGTTGCCCACCAGCAGGAAGCCGATCAGGATGCGCGTGAGGCTCTTCTCGAGCATCACGTAGACCCCGGCACCGTACATCACGGCCATCAGCACCACGAGGGTGATCGACGCGCTCATCGTGCCTCCTCCGCCGTGACCGAGTGCTCGTCGGCGTGGTCGCCGCCGCCCTCGGCCTCGGCCTGCTGCCGGTCGACCTCGCCGCCGAGCGCGCGCAGCACGTCGAGCACGACGCCGATCACCACGAGGTAGACGCCGATGTCGAAGATGGTGCTGGTGCCGAAGGAGACGTGACCGAGGAGCGGCAGGTCGGTCTCGAAGTAGGCCGAGGTGAGCACGTCGGTGCCGAGGAACAGGCTGCCGACGGCGGTGCCGGTGGCGAGCAGCATGCCGGTGCCGAGCAGGGCGCCCGGCCCGACCGGCAGGGTCTCGCCGATCTCGTAGCGGCCACCGGCGAGGTAGCGCGCGATCAGCGCGAGCCCCGCCACGAGGCCGCCGGCGAAGCCGCCGCCCGGGGCGTTGTGCCCGGCGAAGAGCAGATACACCGAGACGACGATCGCCGGGTGGAAGATCAGCCGCACGAGCACCTCGAGGATGAGCGAGCGGTTCTCGGGGGCGAGCGTGCGGCCGCCGAGCAGCCACGAGTGCTGCCGGTCGTCCGGGGCCTCGGACGAGGTGTGCGGGTCGTTCACGAGCTTCACGCGCTGCGTGGTCTGCCGCCGCTTCCGCGACTCGCGGAGCCGCGGCATGCTGACGTTCCGGCCCGTGACGAAGAGCAGGCTCGCGACACCGGTGGCGACCACGATGAGCACCGAGAGCTCGTTCATGGTGTCCCAGGCGCGGATGTCGACGAGCATCACGTTCACGATGTTCTTGCCGTGGCCCTCCTCGACCGAGAGCCGCGCCAGCTCGTCGGTGAGGGTGCCGGCCTGGCGGGCGCCCAGGGCGACCAGCCCGGCCACGCCCATGGTGACGCCCACCAACGCGCCGATGGCGATGCGGCGGCCGCGCTTCATCGGCTTGTTGTGCTGCGCGATGCGCGGCGGGAGGCGGCGGAGAACCAGCACGAAGACCACGATCGTCACCGTCTCGACGAGCGCCTGCGTGAGCGCCAGGTCGGGTGCGCCGTGGAAGGAGAACAGCACCACGAGCCCGAAGCCGGTGGCGCCCACCAGCAGCACGGCGGCGAGGCGGTGCGTGGCCCGCGCGGCCATGATGGCGGCGGCGCCCATCGCGGCGGCCACGAACACCTGGGCCGGGTAGTCGAAGAGCACGAACTCGGAGGGCCAGGTGCGGTTCATCGCCGTCGTGGCGCCGAGGCACAGCACGAACACCAGCAGGATCGTGCTGAGGTACTGCGGCAGGCCGCCCTTCTGGGCGAACAGCGTGACTCGTGCGGCGGCCGCGTCGACGGCCCGCACGATGGCCCAGTAGCTGCGGGAGGCGTCGACGACGACCGGCACCTTCTTCTGCAGCCGGCTGAAGCGGGTGCGCACGGCGAACAGCGCGAGGCCGGCCGCGATCACCAGCACCGAGATGCCGAGCGCCGGCTCGAAGCCGTGCCAGAGCGCGAGGTGGTAGTCGCCCTCGCCCGGGACGGTGTCGGCGTAGCCCTCCAGGGCGTGGCCGATCGGGGCGGCGAGGAAGCCTCCGGCGACGGTGGCGACCGTGAGCACGACGGGGGCGATCAGGATGAGCGGGTCGGGCGCGTGGTGGTCGTGCGGGGCTGCGGCGGCCCGCGCATCCGTCGCCTTCGTGGTGCCGAAGGCGCCCCAGACGAAGCGGGCGCTGTACGCGACCGTGAGGATCGAGCCGAGGGTCACGCCGACGAGCGCCACCCAGCCCCAGGGCTCACCGTGCTCGCCGGCCTCGAGGAAGGCGGTCAGCACGGCCTCTTTCGAGACGAAGCCGAGGAGCGGCGGGATGCCCGCCATCGACGCCGCCGCGACGATCGCCACCGCGGCCAGCACCGGGCGCCGCCGGCCGAGGCCGGAGATCTCGCGCAGGTCGCGGGTGCCCTCGTCGTGGTCGACGATGCCGACGACGAGGAAGAGGGTGCACTTGAACAGGGCGTGCGCGAGCAGCAGGGCCGCGCCCGCCAGAGCGGCGTCGCGCGAGCCGAAGCCCACCACGACCGTGAGGAAGCCGAGCTGGCTGACCGTGCCGTAGGCCAGCAGCAGCTTGAGGTCGTACTGGCGGAGGGAGCGCCAGGCGCCGAGCAGCATGGTCCAGACGCCGATGACGACCAGCACCTCGGTCCAGCCCGGGGTGTCGGCGTAGCCGGGGGCGAGGCGGGCGATCAGGTAGATGCCCGCCTTCACCATCGCGGCGGCGTGCAGATAGGCGCTGACCGGGGTGGGCGCGGCCATGGCGGCCGGCAGCCAGAAGTGGAAGGGCACGAGTGCCGACTTCGACAGGGCGCCGGCGAGGATGAGCATGATCGAGGTGGTGACGAGGGCGCTCGCCGCGGGTGGGTCGGCGACGATGGCGGCGATCGAGGTGGTGCCGGCCGCCGTGCTCAGCAGGATGACACCGACGAGCATGGCGAGGCCGCCGAAGGTCGTGACGAGGAGGGCCTGCAGGGCGGCGCCGCGGCTCTCCTTGCGCTCGGTGTAGTGGCCGATCAGGAGGTAGGAGAGCACGCTCGTGATCTCCCAGAACATGAACATGATGTAGATGTCGTCGGCGGTGACGAGGCCGTACATCGTGCCCGCGAAGGCGAGCAGCAGCGCGGCGAAGCGGCCGAGCGACGGCTCGTCGGGTGAGAAGTAGCGCGCGCAGTAGATCAGCACGAGGGCGCCGACGCCGGTGACGACGAGGGCGAGCAACCAGCCGAGGGTGTCGACGCGGAAGCTCAGCGCGATGCCGAGCTGCGGGATCCACGGCACCGACTGGGTGACCTGCTCACCCGCCAGCACCCGGCCGCTCTGGCTCAGGGTGTAGACGAAGGCGGCCGCCGGCAGCAGGGCGACGAGGTAGAAGACCCGGGTCGACAGGATGCGCGTGAGAAGCGGAGTGAGCGCTGAGAGTCCCGCGAACAGCAGCAGGACCAGGATCACGCGGACTCCTCATGT
This sequence comes from Herbiconiux sp. VKM Ac-1786, assembly GCF_015350805.1. GTDB lineage: Bacteria > Actinomycetota > Actinomycetes > Actinomycetales > Microbacteriaceae > Herbiconiux. The sequence goes on from NZ_JADKSG010000001.1 coordinate 1,685,920, forward strand.
CGGGGAGAGGGCAGGGCCCCCAGTCTACCCGGCGCTGGGTAGGCTCGGCCCATGAGCTCCCTGGCCGTGCATCCGATCGACCCTGCCGACGGCGGCCCGTACTCGGTCGCCGTGACCTCCGACGGGGCGGTGTGGTGCTCTCTCGTCCATGCCGGAGCCGTGCTGCGGCGGGACCGCGACGGATCGGTCGTGGTGCTGCCCCTCGGCGACTCCTCGCAGCCGGCCCAGGTGGCCGCCGCGGGCTCCGACTCGGTCTGGGTCGCCGACATGGCCGCGAACGCCGTGCTGCTCGTCGGACCCTCGGGCGTGCTGCGGCGCACCGACGCCCCGTCGCCCGGCGCGCAGCCCTACGGCGTCGCCGCGCTGCACGACGGCACCGCCTGGTTCACCGAGATGGGCAACGACTCGCTCGGCCGCATCGGCATCCTCGGCGGGGTCGCCGAGTTCGCCGCCGGAACCGTCGACGGCGTGGTCTCGATGATCGCGGCCTCGGGCGACTCGCTCTGGTTCACCGCGAACCAGGCCAACGTCGTGGGGTATGTGCGAGGGGCGGATGCTGTGCCGGCGCTGTTCCCGCTGCCCACGTCCGAGGCGGGGCCGGTGGGCATCGTGGTCGGTGACGACGGGGCGGCGTGGTTCACCGAGATCCTGGCCGGGCAGATCGGGCGGGTCGATCGCGGGGGGCGGGTCATCGAGCATCCGCTGCCCGACCGGCACTCGAAGCCGCACGCGATCGTGCGGGACGCGACGCCCGACGGGGGCTGCTGGTTCACGCTCTGGGGGTCGAACGAGCTCGGGCACGTGACGCTCGACGGGACGTTCTCGTTCGTGTCGCTGGCGGAGACGGGGCACGAGGAGCCGCACGGGCTCGCCGTCGGGGCGGACGGGACGGTGTGGGTCGCGATGGAGACCGGGGCGCTCGTGGCGGTGTCGGCGTGAGCGGGGGCGGGGAGGCCGAGGCTCGTCGGCTGGCGTCCGTCGAGGCCACCGGGCTGCTCGGAACGGGGCCCGAGGAGCGCTTCGACCGCATCACGCGGCTCGCGCAGGAGCTGCTCGACGCGCCGATGTCGTACCTGAACCTGGTCGACGACGTCTCGCTCGTGGTGAAGTCGCCGCAGGTCGTGGGCGAGCCCGCGCCGAGGTACCCGTACGGCACGGCGTTCTGCGAGTACACGGTTCATGGCACCGGGCTGTTCGAGGTTCCGGATGCGCGGGCCGACCCGCGCTTCGCGCAGACCCCGGCGGTGACGCAGTTCGGGGTGCGCTCGTACGCCGGCGTGCCGCTGCGGGCGGGCGACGGGGAGGCGGTCGGGACGCTGTGCGTGATGCATCCGGAGGCGCGGTCGCTCAGTGCGGCCGAGCGGGTGCGGCTGGGGGAGCTGGGGCGGTGGGCCGAGGGGGAGTTGCGGGGCGGGTCGGGTTCGTGGGGACGTTCTGGGTCTGGTTCGGCTTCGGTCTCGGTCTCGGTTTCGTCGGACGGTTCGGTCTCGGCTCTTTCGCTGCCGTTCGGGGAGGTCAGCGGGGACCTGCACGCGTGGGAGCGCAGCGGGTCGGCGGTGACCGTCACGGTGGGGGACGTGATGGGGAAGGGGGCTGTGGCCGGGGCGCTCGCCGAGGAGCTGCGGGCGGGGCTGGCTTCGTCGTCATCCGCCTCCGGGCCCGCCGTCGCCCTCGCCCGGGCGGCTGCGTCGCTCGAGCCGCGGCTCGCCTCGCTGGGAGCGTTCGTGACGCTGTTCCACGCGCGCATCGACGACTCGGGGCGCGTCGAGTACGTCGACGCCGGGCACGGCCTGACCCTGATCGTCCCGGCGTCGGACGCCGACCCCGTCGAGCGCCTCGCCTCCCGCGACCTGCCGCTCGGGGTTCAGGACGCCGCCTCGGGCTGGACGCCGCGCACGGTGCAGCTGCAGCCCGGCGACACCCTGATCTCGGTGACCGACGGCGTGCTGGAGCTCGACGACTCGACCCTCGACTCGCTGCTGCGCCTCGCCGGCGAACTGCGCTCCCGGCCCGACGTCGGCGGCTTCCTCGACGGCGTCGCGGCGCGCGTGGAGGTCGCGGCGGTGGACGACGACGTGACGGTGCTGGTGGTCGCCTTCGGCGCGCGCTAGCGTTCGGCCATGACCATGCGCCTGGAACTCGTGCCCATCGCCGTGAGCGACGTCGACGCCGCCATCGCCTTCTACCGCGACGTGGTCGGCTTCACGCTCGACCACGACGTCTCACCCGGCAACGGGATGCGCGTCGTGCAGCTCACCCCGCCGGGCTCGGCCTGCTCGATCGCGTTCGGGGTCGGCATGGGCAGCGGCGGCCCCGTCTCGAACCTGCACCTCGTGGTCGACGACGTGGCGGCGGAGCGCGCCGCCCTCGTCGGTCGTGGCCTCGCCGTCAGCGAGGTGCAGGACATGGGCGGCGTGCTCTACGCCTTCTTCGCCGATCCCGACGGCAACACCTGGGCGCTGCAGGAGATCAGGGTCACGTCACTGCCGCGGTAGCTCGGCTGACGCCGCGGGGAGCGCTGAGGCGATGGCGGCGAGCAGCTGGGGCGTCGTCGGGACGCCGGCGGCGCGCATCCGCTCTTCGCCGTCGGGGCCCGCGATGATCACGGTGGGCGTCGCCAGGATGCCCGCCCGCTCGCTCTCGTCGGGGGCGGTGGCGACGTTGACCTCGTGCCAGGCGATGCGGTCGCCGAGGAGCTCGCCGACCTGTTCGAGGGACTGACGGGTGCTCGCGCAGGCGCCGCAGAAGCTCGACGAGTAGAGCGTGAGGCTCAGTTCGGGCATGGTTCCTCCTCTCCTGCACAACGCTCGACGGGTCGTCGTTCTTCCCCAGGCGGCCGCTCCAGCCGGGCCTCGGGCGCGCCGACGATAGGATCGATTGTCAACTGGAGGGAATCCACATGCCAGCGATCGTCTTGATCGGCGCCCAGTGGGGCGACGAGGGCAAGGGCAAGGCCACCGACCTGCTCGGCAGCCGTGTCGACTACGTCGTGAAGTTCAACGGCGGCAACAACGCCGGCCACACCGTGGTCGTCGGCGACAAGAAGTACGCGCTGCACCTGCTGCCGTCGGGCATCCTGACGCCGGGTGTCACGCCGGTCATCGCCAACGGCGTCGTCGTCGACGTCGAGGTGCTCTTCCACGAACTCGAGGCGCTGGGCTCGCGCGGGGTCGACGTGTCGAAGCTGCTCGTCAGCGCCAACGCGCACGTCATCACGCACTACCACCGCACCATCGACAAGGTCACCGAGCGCTTCCTCGGAAAGCGGCAGATCGGCACCACCGGCCGCGGCATCGGGCCGGCGTACGCCGACAAGATCAACCGCGTCGGCATCCGCGTGCAAGACCTGTTCGACGAGGGCATCCTGCGGCAGAAGGTCGAGGGCGCGCTCGACCTGAAGAACCACATCCTGGTGAAGGTCTACAACCGGCGCGCGATCGCGGCCGAGGAGGTCGTCGACGACCTGCTCTCCTACCGCGAGCGGCTGCGGCCGATGGTGGCCGACACGGCCCTCGTGCTCGACCGCGCGCTGACGGCCGGCAAGACCGTGCTGTTCGAGGGCGGTCAGGCGACCATGCTCGACGTCGACCACGGCACCTACCCGTTCGTCACCTCCTCGAACGCCACGGCCGGCGGCGCCTCCACCGGCTCGGGCGTCGCCCCGAACCGCATCGACCGGGTCATCGCGGTGATCAAGGCCTACACGACGCGCGTCGGCGCCGGGCCGTTCCCGACCGAGCTGCACGACGAGTCGGGCGAGTTCCTGCGCTCGCGCGGCTTCGAGTTCGGCACCACCACGGGGCGGCCGCGCCGCACCGGCTGGTACGACGCTCCCATCGCGCGCTACACCTCGCGCATCAACGGCGTCACCGACTTCGTGCTCACGAAGCTCGACGTGCTCACCGGGCTGTCCACCATCCCGGTCTGCGTCGCCTACGACGTCGACGGCGTGCGGGTCGACGAGGTGCCGGTGTCGCAGAGCGACTTCCACCACGCGAAGCCGGTCTACGAGGAGTTCGAGGGCTGGTCGGAGGACATCACGGGCGCCCGCACCTTCGATGACCTCCCCGCCGCGGCGCAGCGCTACGTGCTGGCCCTCGAGGAGATGAGCGGCTCGCGCATCTCGGCCATCGGCGTGGGCCCCGACCGCGACGCGATCATCACCCGCCACGACCTCCTGACCTGACCCGCGGGCCGCCCCGCGGCCCCGCGCCCCCGCCCCCTGGGGCCGCGTGCGTCCCCGCGCCCCCTGCCCACGCTGCACGGGGTCGCGCAAACGGCCCTTCCTGGGGCAGCGAGCGGCCCTTTGCGCGACCGCGCCGGGCCTGCGTGGCGCGCGTGAACTTGCGCTCGCGGGTGGCCACCCTCGGGTGTCCCCGCACCCCCTGCCCACGCCTTGCGGGGTCGCGCAAACGGCCCTTCCTTGGGCCGGGAGCGGCCCTTTGCGCTACCGCGGCGGGGGCGCTAGGTGGCGGTGGGGGAGGTGCGGAGCGGGTGGCGGCGCTAGGTGGGCGGAGGTGAGGCTGATGGCGAGGGCGACGGCGGCGCCGAGGAGGGTTTCGAGGGTGCGGTCGCGCAGCATGCCGAACTCGTCGACCGGATGCGCGAGCTGCGCCATGATCAGCGCCAACGGTGTCACGAACACCACGGTCACCGCGTAGTTGCGCCCGATGAACAGCTCGGCTCCGACCTGCAGCAGCACCACGACCACCACGAGCACCAGCGTCGACGCCGGGCCGAGGAGGGCGGGTGACGTGACGGCGAGCAGCGCGGCGGCGAGCCCGACGCCGACGAGCGTGCCGAGCATCCGCTGACCGGCGCGCACGAGGTGCCCCGCCGTGTCGGCCGCGCCCAGGGCGGCCACCGCCGCGACCATCGCCCAGTACGGATGTCCGAGCCCCGTCGCCGTCGGGATCGCCCCCGCGACCAGCACGGCGAGCCCGACCGAGGCGATCTTGCGCGCCTGGCCGGGCTTCGCGGCCACCGCCCGGAACGACACGGCCATCGTGGTGGCCGGGCGCATCCGGGCCGACGGTCGCACCACGCCCATGGTGGAGACGAGCATCGCGAACAGCGCGCTCGCGGTCGCCAGCCCGAGCGCGACCAGCACCGTGCCGGGCTCGGCGGGCACAGATGCGCACGCCGCCAGCGCGAAGACGAAGAAGAGCGCGCCGGGCGGGTGCCAGTCGAGGGCGTCCGCCACGAAGGCGAGCCCCGCGGCGACGACGGCGACCACCGGCACCACGAGCCACTCGCGTGCGGGCGAGACGCCGATGGCGGTGCCGAGCACGACCACGCCGATCAGGGCGACCGCGGCGGCCGCCTGCATCCGGAGCCGGGTGCCGTGCGTGTGGCTGCGGCCGTAGAGCGCGGTGAAGGCGCCGAAGACGGCGTAGAGCGAGAGGTCGATGCGGCCCACGGCGTAGAGCGTGAGGAGCGGCACGGCCATCGCGATGCCGGCGCGGAGGGCCACCCGGTGGGCGCCGGCGTGCGGGCCGAACTCGACGAGGCGGCGGGGGTGGGGCAGCAGACCGGTGGCGATGAGGGACCTCTCGGGTGACGGAGCGAGCAGCAGGGGCGGGTCTCCGTCGACCGAATGTAATTCACTCGTGAACTATCTTAGACTGCTCGCATGGATGCTGCACCGGAGTCGGGGGCTCGTGACGTGGTCGACGAGATCCGCGAGGGGTGGGCGGGGCTGCGGCCGGAGCTCGACACGAGTGCGGTCGACGTGGTCGGGCGGGTGCTGCGCGCCGCCGCCGTGATCACGCGCCGGGGCGACGAGGTGCTGGGTGGGTGGGGGCTCGGGCGGGGGGAGTTCGACATCCTCGCGGCGCTGCGCCGGGCGGGGGCACCGAGGTCGCCCGGGGCGCTCCGCACCGTCTCGCTCGCGACCGGCCCCGCCACCACGAAGCGGCTGCAAGCGCTCGAGGCGCGGGGCCTCGTGGTGCGCACGCCGAACCCGCACGACGGACGCGGCGCCCTGATCGCCCTCACCTCCGCCGGCGAGCACCTCATCGACGAGGTCTTCCCGCAGCTGCTCGCGGTGGAGTCGGAGCTCGTGGCGGGTATCCCGCCCGCCGAGCTCGCCGCCGTCGTGGCGGCACTGCGCCTCACGGTCGCGAGCGTCGAGGGCGCCTGACGGCGGCGCCGCCCCCGCCACTGGCGCACCGCAAACCCCGCCCCGCCCCGCGCCGTGCGGCGACGGAAGGGGTCAGACGACGGTGTAGCCGGCGGGGAGGGTGCCGCGGCCGGTGAGCGCGAGCAGCAGCTCCTCGGCGTCGCCGCGGGTGGCCGCGACCCCGGCGGCCAGCGCGAGCGTCGCCGCGACGCAGGCCGCCGGCTGGCCGTGCGGGATGCCCGTGGCCCGCGTGATGTCGAGGGAGTGCACCACGAGCTCGAAGATGCGGGTGCGCAGGTACTCGGGCAGGGCGATGCCGAGCCCGCCGATCGAGACGATGCGTTCGGCCGGCGCGGCGTCGACGAGGGCCATGGCGCGGCCGAGAGCATCCGCCACCGCCTGTGCCGGATCGTCGCCCAGCCAGATGCCCGCCTCGACGCCCCGCGCCGCCACGGACGCCGGGTCGGTGAGGTCGCGGTAGACGCGGGAGTAGTAGTGCTCGGCGTCGGGCACGTTCTCGAAACCGGGGTCGTCGAGTCGCAGATAGCTCTCGACGGTGAGGATCGCCCGGGTCGTGTGCCCGACGAGCGAGCGCAGCGACCACTCCCCGAGCGCTTCGGTCTCCCAGGCGTCGTCGGGGATACGCGCGACGAGCGCGTGGAACGCGGTGGCGGACTGGTGGAACGCGGCGGCACTGCCCATCTGCATATCGTGGCATGCCTCGGGCCCTCCCGAGGCCGTTCCGGGGAGGATGCGCCCGAGCTCGCGATCCGCGCGCCCCATCGGGCCCGGCGACTGGTGCGGCCGGGTGCAGTGTGATAGAGAGACAGGCATGACCGCAGGGGGTGGATCCGGGCAGGCCGTCGCGCGGCCGGCGGGGCTCGTCGGACGGGCTGCCGAGTTCGAGCGCGCCGCCGCCGCCCTCCGGCGCGGGCAAGGTGTCGTGGTCGTCGGCGAACCGGGTTCCGGGCGCAGTCATCTCGTGCGCGCACTGGTCGCGTCCCTCGCGGCTGAGCCGGCCTCGCGGGCCTGGGTGGGCCGGGAGATCGACCGGTTCGACGATGCTCAGTCCGACCGCCTGGCGAGTGCGGTGCGGGCCGGTGAGCTCCTGCTCGTCGCGGAGGCCTCGTCACGACGGCGCCTGCCGGAGGCCCTGGACGCGCTGCGGCGCGAGGGTCTCGTCGAGGTCGTCGAACTGACGGTCCTGACTCCGCGGGAGCTGCTCCTCATCGCCGAGACGGAGCTCGGCGGCCGGCTCGACCACGATGCGGTGCCGCAGCTCGTCTCGGCTCGCGGCGGCGGGCACCTCGCAGCGTTCGAGGAGTGGATCGCCTGGTGCCGCTCGAGCGGCGCCCTGGTCGAGGCCGGGGGCGTCTGGTCGCTCCGGGCGCCGATCCCGAGGAGCGACCGCCTGCGGGCCCTCGTGCTCGACCGCTCTGCCGTCGAGCCGCGCGACGGGGCGAGCGGCGATGCGGCCGGCACCGAGGTGGCCGAGGCCGCGCTCGAGCTCCTGGCCCTCGCGCCCGGTCTCGCACTGGACACCGTCATCGCCGTGCTCGCCCGCCTCGGCACCCCGGCCGCCGAGGCGGAGGCCGCGCTCGAGCGGCTCGAGGACCGGTCGATGCTCGCCATCGTGCCGTCGTCGCCGCACGAGGCGCTCTACGTGCGGGACGGCATCGACGAGGAGATCCTCGCGGCCGGTGTCGGTGTGCTGCGCCGGCGCCGGATCGCGGCTGCGGTGGTCGAGGTGCTCTCGCAGAGCGACCCCGCGCAGCTCGGGCCCGCCGCCCTCGTCTCGCTCGCACGATACGGGCTCGACCTCGGAGTCCCCCCGGCCCCGGAGGTGCTGGTGGCGGCCGCGAAGTCGGCGCTCCGCTCCCCCGACGCCGGCTCGGCGCTCCGCATCGCCTCGGCCGCCGTCGAGGCGGGTGGCGGGTTCGACGCCGAGCTGACCCTGGCGGCGGCCGAGGCCCAGGCGGGCTTCGCGGGCCGTGCGTCCGACCGGCTCGAGCGACTCGTCGACACGGCCTCCGACGACATCCAGAGAACGGATGCGCTGCACGCGATGATCCGCCACGTCCGCGAGAGCGCCGTGCGAGCCGCGCCGGTCATCGACGACTCCTCGTGGGACCGACTCGTGCCCGCCGACGCTCGGCGCGACGCGCTCAAGGGGTTCATGCTGTTCAGCCTCGATGAGCCGGCCGCCGCCCTGGCGCTGATCGAGCCGGCGCTGCCGGCGCTCTCCGGGCTCGAGGAGGCGGAGGCCTGGTTCCACGTGGCCGCCATCCGGCTGTCGCTCGGCCGGCTGACCTCGGCGGAGCAGGCGCTCGACGAGGCCGAGCGGGCCTACGCGGCCTGCTCGGCCGACGCCTCGCACCTGCAAATGCTCCGGATGCAGATCGGCGTGCTGCGGGGCCGGGTGCGTGAATCGCTCCGCACCGTGCGTTCGTTGCGGGATGCGGCGGGCGTCTTCGGGCAGCCCCTGGCCGAGGGGATGCTCGGCTGGGCCATCGGCAACCTCCTCGCCTCGGCCGGCTCGATCGACGCGGCGATCCAGGAGTTCCGCACGGCGATCCGGATCGTGGAGGAGGCCGGCTTCGGCCGCACCCGCGCCCTCGTCGCGATGGACCTGGCCCTCGCCCACGCCCTGGCCGGTGAGGAGCAGCTGGCGCTCGACGCCCTGCCGTGGACGGACAGCGACGGTGACGCAACCGACCCCGATCGAGCCGCCGACGCGAGCGCCGACCCCGCGGGCCCCGCCGCGCACGGCGCCGGCCCCGCCGCCACCGGCAAGCTCCTCAAGGTGCAGGGCTGGATCCACGCCGGCGCCGGCCGCTGGGAGCAGGCCCGCTCCGCCTTCCTCCGCTCCGCCGCGATCTTCGAGGGTGGCGGCTTCCGCCTGCCGAGCATGGCGGTGCTCACCGACGCGGCCCGCGCGGGCAACGCCGTCGAGGTGCTCGACCGCGTGGAGGAGCTCGGGCGCGACATGGACGGCGAGTGCCTCGAGATCGGCATCGACCTCGTGCGGGTGCTCGCGAAGCGCGAGCGCCTCGACCCCGACGACGCCCTCGGTGCCGGCCGCCTGGCGCCGGAGCTCGAGGCGGTCGGCGCGGCCGCCGAGGGCGTCGAGCAGTTCATCGTGGCGGCCGAGCTCTTCGATCACGCGGCGCGCCTGCACCGCCGCGCCGGCGCCGAGCGGGCGGGCGCCGCCTGCGGGCGCCTCCGTGACCGCAACCTCGCGGAGTGCGGCCTCGCCCGGCTCCCGCTGATCCCCGCCGAGCATCCGGTCTCACTGTCGCAGCGCGAACGCGAGATCGCCGGCCTCGCGGTCGACGGATGCTCGAACCGCGAGATCGCCGACCGGCTGGTGCTGAGCGTGCGCACCGTCGAGACCCACCTGCTGCGCGTCTACCGCAAGCTGGGTGTGCGCGGCCGCACCGAGCTGGCCGGCGCGCTGACCCAGACGGCGACTCTGCCCTGACCGCCTGCCCCGCCCGGCGCTAGAGTCGTCGCATGAATGCGGTGCGACCCGATCCCGACGAGGCCCTCGAGGGGCGATACGTGCGGCTCGAGGGGCTGACCCACGAGGTGCTGCCTGAGCTGTACGAGGCCATCGGGCATCCTGAGGTCTTCGCCGGAGGCTACGGCGGCGGCCCCCAGGGCTACCGCGACAGCGTCGAGGGCTTCGTCGAGTTCGCCGAGGGCTACTACCAATGGGGAGTCGGCAACCCCTACGTGATCCGCCTGGTGGGCGGTCCCGACGCGGGCCGGGTCGTCGGCACCACGACGCTCGGCGACATCGAGCCGGCGTACGAGGCGGCCCACATCGGCTGGACGGCGTACGACCCGCGGGTCTGGGGCACGGTCGTGAATCCTGAGGCAAAGCTCCTCCTCCTGGGTGCGGCGTTCGAGCACGGGTTCGGTCGGGTGAAGATTCAGGCGGATGTTCTGAACACCCGCTCGCGGGCGGCGATCGCGAAGCTCGGTGCCACCTTCGAGGGCATCGTGCGGCGCGACCGGCCGCGGGCCGACGGGTCGTGGCGCGACTCCGCCGTCTTCTCGGTCATCATCGACGACTGGCCTGACGTCGAGGCGCGTCTGCGCGAACGTGTGGACAACCAGGGCGCCGGCCGAGCTGTGCAGCTGTAGTCCTGCTGTGCACCTGTCGTACAGAGAGCGAACGGATGCTGGGAAACGGCGAGCCGTGACCGAGTGCTCCGGAGAAGTGGTGAACTAGAGCCATGGAAGCTATCTACACTGCAATCGCCCACGCCTCCGGTGGCGGCCGCGACGGCCACGTCCGCAGCGAGGACGACCGTCTCGACTTCGACACCCGCCCGCCCAAGGAGATGGGTGGCTCGGGTGAGGGCACGAACCCCGAGCAGCTCTTCGCCGCCGGCTACTCCGCCTGTTTCCTCGGCGCCGTGCACGCCGCCGGCCGCGAGCTGAAGCTCGACACGAAGGACGCGGCGGTCTCGTCCAGCGTCTCGATCGGCTCCAACGGTGAGGGCGGCTTCGGCCTCGCCGTCGAGCTCGACGTCTACGTGCCGAACGTGTCGCCCGACCAGGCCCGTCAGGTCGCCGACAAGGCCCACACCATCTGCCCCTACTCCAACGCCACCCGCGGCAACATCGAGGTCACGGTCAACGTCGTCGAGTAGTCGATGACGGATGCCCGGGCCCACGCCCGGGCGACGCCTCACCGAGGCGATCCTGCCTAAGACGGGGTGCACGACTGCCAAAGCGTGCACCCCGTCGTCGTACCCGGCGCCGATGTCGGAGCCGGGCGCTACTGTCGCAGAGTGAGCTCGAACCGCCTGTCCACCGCCCTGCAGTTCTCGGCGCTCGGGCTGCTCTGGGGGGCGAGCTTCCTGTTCATGAAGGTGGCGCTCGGCGGGGTCTCGTTCGGGCAGGTCGCGTGGACGCGACTCGTGCTCGGCGCCCTCACCCTCGGCCTCGTCATGCTCGTGCTGCGCACGAGGCTGCCGCGCGAGCCGATCGTCTACCTGCACTTCGTGGTCATCGGCGCCTTCGGCTGCGCCATCCCGTACCTGCTGTTCGCATGGGCCGAGCAGTACGTCACGTCCGGCCTCGCGAGCATCTACAACGCGGTCACGCCCATCACCACGGCGCTCATGGTGACCCTGGTGTTCCGGGTCGAGAAGCTCGACCGCTCGCGGGTGCTCGGGGTCGTGGCGGGCATCCTGGGTGTCATCGTCATCATCGGGCCGTGGAGCTTCGTCGCGAGCGAGGCCGCGCACGGCGATCTGCTGCTCGAGCTCGCGGGTCAGCTCGCCTGCATCGGCTCGGCGATCTGCTACGGGTTCACCTTCGGGTACATCCGCCGGTTCATCAGCAACCGGCACCCGGTGTCGGGGCTGACGGCCGCCTTCTTGCAGGTGGGCATGGGGGCGGCGATCCTGCTGGTGCTGACGCCGTTCGTGGCGCTCGGGCCGATCGCGCTCGACGTGCCGATCGTCGTCAGCCTCGTGCTGCTCGGGGTGCTCGGCACCGGCCTCGCGTACTACTGGTACATGAACATCCTGAACGCGTGGGGGCCGACGGCGACGTCGACGGTCACCTACCTCACGCCGGTGGTGGGGGTGGCGCTCGGCATCCTGCTGCTCGGCGAGACGCTCAGCTGGAACGCGCCGGTCGGAGCGGTGATCGTGTTCGCGGGCATCCTGCTCGCGCAGGGGAGGCTGCGGCTGCCGCACCGGCGTGGGCCCGGGCGTGTCGCCCGCGATGCCGAGAAGACGGCCGCCGAAGCTGGCTAGAGTCGTTCCCATGGTGAACGAGCACGAGATCGGCGAGGCGGACGTCTACGGGCAGCTGGAGGGCATCCGCCAGTCGATCGACAACATCGACGCGGCCCTCATCCACATGCTGGCCGAGCGGTTCAAGTTCACGCAGACGGTGGGGCGGCTGAAGGCCGACCACGGGCTGCCGCCGGCCGACCTCGAGCGCGAGCAGCGGCAGATCACCCGCCTGCGCGGGCTCGCCGAGGAGTCGCACCTCGACCCGGCGTTCGCCGAGAAGTTCCTCAACTTCATCGTCGCCGAGGTCATCCACCACCACGAGCGCATCGCGGCCAAGGACTCCTAGCCGGCCGCCGGCCCGGCGGCCCGCCGCGCGAGGCGGCGGCCGCGGCGGGCGGCGGCGCTAGCCGCCGACGACCGGCCCGAAGTGCTGCGGCAGCGTCGCGCGGTGCGCGCCCGAGAGCTCGGCGAGCGGCACGGTGAACAGGCCCTGCACCTCGAGCGAGCCGGCCAGCGCATCCGTCACCCCGATGCGGAGCGCGGGGATGCCCCGCCCGTCGCAGAGGCCGCGGAACTTCACGTCGTCCTCCCGCGGCACCGACACGAGCACGCGGCCGGTCGACTCGCTGAACAGCGCGTCGGACTCCGAGACACCGTCGCGGGAGACGATCTCGTCGAGCCAGATGCGGGCGCCGATGCCGAAGCGCAGCACCGACTCGGCGACGGTCTGCGCGAGGCCGCCGTCGGAGAGGTCGTGCGCCGCGTCGATCAGCCCTTCGACCGCGCCGGCGCGCAGCAGCTCGGCCAGGGCGACCTCGCCGGGCAGCGACACCTGGGGCGGCAGTCCGCCGAGGTGGTCGTGGATGACCCCGGCCCAGGCCGAGCCGTCGAGCTCCGCACGGGTGGTGCCGAGCAGGTAGAGGTTCGAGCCCTCGTCCTGCCAGCCCGAGGGGATGCGCCGGGCGACGTCGTCGATCACGCCGAGCACGGCGACGACCGGGGTCGGGTGGATCGGCTGCGAGCCCGTCTGGTTGTAGAACGAGACGTTGCCGCCGGTGACGGGGATCTCGAGCTCGAGGCAGCCGTCGGCCAGCCCCTCGACGGCGCGCGAGAACTGCCACATCACCTCGGGGTTCTCGGGCGAGCCGAAGTTCAGGCAGTCGGAGACGGCCACGGGGGTCGCGCCGGTGACGGCGACGTTGCGGAACGCCTCGGCCAGGGCGAGCTGCGCCCCGCGGTACGGGTCGAGCTGGCAGTACCGGCCGTTGGCGTCGGAGGCCAGCGCGAAGCCGAGCCCCGACTCCTCGTCGACGCGGATCATGCCGCCGTCGTCGGGGAAGGACAGCGCCGTGTTGCCGAGCACGTAGCGGTCGTACTGGTTGGTGATCCACTCCTTCGACGCCATGTTCGGCGAGGCGACGACGCGCAGGAACTCGGCGCGCAGCTCGTCACCGGAGGTGGCGCGGGGCAGGCGCGAGGCGGAGTCGGCCTGAAGCGCATCCTGCCAGGAGGGGTAGGCGACGGGGCGCTCGTAGACCGGGCCGTCGACCGCGACGGTGCGCGGCTCGACGTCGACGATGCGCTCGCCGTGCCAGTCGATCTGCAGGCGCCCGGTGTCGGTGACCTCGCCGAGCACGCTGGTCTCGACGTCCCATTTGGAGGTGACGGCGAGGAAGCCCTCGAGCTTCGAGGGCTGCACGACCGCCATCATGCGCTCCTGGCTCTCGCTCATCAGGATCTCTTCGGCGGTGAGCGACGGGTCGCGCAGAAGCACCTTCTCGAGCTCGATGAACATGCCGCCGTCGCCGTTGGAGGCGAGCTCCGAGGTGGCGCACGAGATGCCGGCGGCCCCGAGGTCTTGGATGCCCTCGACGAGGTCGCCCGCGAACAGCTCGAGGCAGCACTCGATGAGCACCTTCTCGGCGAACGGGTCGCCGACCTGCACCGCGGGGCGCTTGGTCGGGCCGCCGGCCGAGAACGTGTCGGAGGCGAGGATGGACGCCCCGCCGATGCCGTCGCCTCCGGTGCGCGCCCCGAAGAGCACGACCTTGTTGCCGACGCCGCGGGCGTTGGCGAGGTGCAGGTCCTCGTGCCGCAGCACGCCCACCGACAGCGCGTTGACGAGCGGGTTGCCCTGGTACACCGGGTCGAAGTAGGTCTCGCCGCCGATGTTCGGCAGGCCGAGGCAGTTGCCGTAGAACGAGATGCCGCTGGTGACGCCGTGCACGACCCGGGCGGTGTCGGGGTCGTCGATCTTGCCGAAACGCAGCTGGTCCATCACGGCGACCGGGCGGGCGCCCATCGAGATGATGTCGCGCACGATGCCGCCGACACCGGTGGCCGCACCCTGGAAGGGCTCGATGTAGGAGGGGTGGTTGTGGCTCTCGACCTTGAAGGTGACGGCCCAGCCCTCGCCCACGTCGACCACGCCGGCGTTCTCGCCCATGCCGACCATGAGGTTCTTCTTCATCGCCGGTGAGACCTTCTGGCCGAACTGGCGCAGGTAGATCTTCGACGACTTGTACGAGCAGTGCTCGCTCCACATCACGGAGTACATCGCGAGCTCGCCCGAGGTGGGGCGACGGCCCAGGATCTCGCGGATCTTCGCGTACTCGTCGGCCTTCAGGCCGAGAGCCTCGTAGGGCTGCTCCCGCTCCGGGGTCGCGATGGCGTTCTCGACGGTATCGGCATTGCTCACGCGGCCAGGACTCCTTGAGTTGCAGGGGTGGGATGCGCGTCGATTCTACCGGGGCGAGTACCCCGTGCTGTCGGCGCCTCCACCGGTGCCCGCGCCGGCCCCCTCGAGCGACCCCGTGGTCTTGCCCGCCGGGTCGGTGATGATGCAGGTGATCAGGCGGTCGTCCGACTCGGTCCAGGAGTCGGCGGTGGGCACGAGGTAGCTGTAGTCGTAGACCGTGTCGGCGTAGGAGGCGCCGAGGAAGGTCTCGAAGGCGGTCAGGCAGCCGTCGTCGGCGGCGACGTCGACCTTGTCCTCACCGGGGAAGGCGCCGTCGGCGGTGTCGGGCACCTCGAAGTCGCTGTAGACCTCCCAGTCGTGCGGGGTGGCGCAGTCGACGACCGGCACCTCGTAGACGGTGTCGCCCGACCACTCGTCGAAGCAGTCGCCGACGACCAGGTCGAAGACGTCGGTGCCGGTGCCGTCGCCCGGCTCGCCCGACTCGCTCGGCGTGGGCTCGGGGCTCGCGAACGGCTCCGATGTGGAAAGAGGCTCGTCGAGGGGGTCGTCGGATGCTCCGCCGCCCGCCCCCGCGGCCACACCGATCACGGCGAGACTGGTGGTGACGCTGATGATGATCGACACCACGACGAAGATCACCACGAGGCCCGAGAGCACCGAGCCGATGATCACGCCGGCCAGCGCCGGACCGTTCTTGTAGCCGGCCTTCTTGGACTGGCTGAGCGCGATGGCCGAGATGATCAGGCCGACCAGGGTCGTGAAGAACGACAGGATGAGGCCGACGATGCCGAGCGTGCGGCCCGGGAAGTCGCCGTTCTGCGGCGGACCGTAGTACGGAGGCTGGCCGGGGGACTGCGGCGGCTGGCCACCGTACGGCGGCTGCGGCGGCTGGCCGTAAGGAGGCTGGGGCGGCGGCGTGCCGTACCCACCGGTCGGGGGCACCGGGGGTGGGGTGCTGCCGCTGTCGCTCATGGTCCTCCTCGTTCAGCCGTGCTCCGACGCTACCGCGCCGCGGGCTCCCACCCCAGTGCGGGCCCGAGCCGTTCCGCCATGTCGGTGATGATCTGCGCGTAGTCCTCGGGTTCGAACGAGAACGGCAGCGCGAAAGCCACCTCGTCGACGAGCTGGAAGGCCGGGTCGGCGTGCAGGGCGTCGGCGAGCTCGGCGGAGGTGCCGACCAGATCGGCGGCGAAGAGCATCCGCTTCGGACCCATCGGCACGCCCACACGCCCGGCCCGGCTCGCGGCGTAGGCCTCGTAGCGCGCTCGCTGCGAGGCGCTCGCCGAGTCGGTGGGGATGACGACGAGCCCCTGCGAGACCCGTGCGGCAGAGCCCAGCGGATGCGCGGCCCGGTACGCGAGGATCTGAGCACGCTGGTTCGTGGCGAAGTCGTCGCCCTCCTCGCCCTGCACCACGCTCGAGGTGAGGAAGTGGAACCCGTTCTCGCCCGCCCAGGACGCCGACCGGCTGCTGCCCCCGCCGTACCAGAGCCGGTCGGCGAGCCCCTCGGCGTGCGGCTGCACGGTGTCGGCGAACTCCTCGATGCCCTGGCGGCCCGAGAAGTCGCTGACGACGTCGCCCCGCACGAAGTCGCGGAAGCGCAGCAGGCGCTCGTAGCCGAAGTCCTCCTGCTCGCTCGTGTGCGGGTAGATCGCGTCGCGGTAGTGGTCGAGGTTCATCGGCACCCCCGCCGAGAAGCCGGGGTTCAGCCGACCTCGGGTGAGCACGTCGACGGTCGCGAGGTCTTCGGCGAGCCGGAACGGGTTCTCGGCCCCGATCGGGATGACCGCCGTGCCGAGCTCGATGCGGCTGGTGCGCTGCGAGGCGGCCGCGAGCACCGCCGTGGGCGAGGAGATGCCGTGCTGCAGGTGCCGCTGCCGAAGCCAGGCGCTGTCGAAGCCGAGCTGCTCGCCGCGCTCGATGATGCGCAGCGTGGTCTCGTGGCCGCCGGCGGGATCGGCCGGGTCGAACAGGCCGATGGTGAGGAAGCCGAGGCGCTTCAGCGGGGTTCCGGATGCGGGCATGCGTCGAGGCTACGCGGTGCGTCCGACGTCGGGCTGCTTCGTGACGCCGCCGAGCAGGGCCGCGAGCTCGTCCCACCAGGCGGCCGACGACGCGCGGGCGACCTCGGCCCGGGCGAGGCCGCGCGAGCGGATGCCCGCCCGGTCGGCCCACACGGCAGCCACCCGGTCGGCGGCCACCCGCGAGGCGCCGCCCGCCCCGTCGAGCACCGCGCCGCCCGCCCCTCCGAGCACCTCCCCGAGCTGCAGCACCGCGTCCTGCCCCAGGTTGCCGAGCGCCCCCGTCAGCTTCACGGTCGTGTAGTCGTCGACCGCGATCCCGATCGTGGGCACCCCGCCCGACACCGCGAACACGGCGGGGTGGTAGCGGCTCGTGACGACGAGCGAGGCCTGCCGCGCGAGGCCGGCGGCGGCCACCGAGTCGGGGGGCACGACGGCGGAGGAGGGCACGCGCATCCGCTCGGCCACCGCCTCGTGCAGCACCGAGTCGCCCCGTACCTCGTCGGCCAGGAGGCTGCCGAAGTGGGCGACGAACACGATCGCGAGTCCGGTCGACAGCGCGACCTCGTCGAGCAGCCGGGCCGCGGCGTCGGCGAACAGGTCGCGGGAGGCGCCGTTCAGGTGCGTCGAGAAGGTCACCGCGCAGTACGGGGCGGCTGCCGAGTCGACGGATGCCCGGTCCCCCACGAAGCTCGCGTCGTCGACGGTCGCCCGCAGCAGCCGCTCGGGCACCCCGAGCTCGCGGCAGAGCCCGTAGGACGACGGCTCCCGCAGCCCGGTCACGGCCGTGGACGACAGCAGCGAGGCCACGAGCGACGCGTCGGCCGCCGTGAGCTCGGGCCCGATCGTCTGCCCGCTCACCACGAGCGGCCGGCCGAGCGCCTCGGCCACCGCGCCGAGCGTCGCGCGTTCGAAGATGTGCAGCGGCCAGGTCGAGGCCATGTTGCCGCCGCCGCAGACCAGCACGCCGTCGCTCGCGCGCACGGCCTCGATCACCGCGTGGGCGGGGTCGCCGGGGGCGAGGAGGCCGCCCTGCCCGCGGGCCGTGTCGAGGACCCGGCGCATCCGCTCGCCGTCGGCGGCCCGGTCGAGGGAGGCGCCCGCGCTGAAGCCGATGCGCGCGACCGCGTCGACACCGTAGCGCGAGGAGGTCTCGGCCGGGTTCGCCGAGATCGCGGTGACGGCGGTCGCGCCGCGCTGCCGCAGCTGGTGCAGCGCCTCGTCGAACATCGCCTCGTCGCCGATGTGGATCATGTCGTCGACGACGCCGACGTCTCCGATCAGGACGAGACGCATCGAGGCTCCTAGGGGTCGGTGAGGGCGGCGGGAACGCCGGATTCACGCTAGCGGAATCGCGCCCTGCTCCCAGCCGCCGCGGCCTAGGATCAAGGGTGGTCCACCGCCCCGTCGGGCGGATCCTGCCCGGGCCGCCCGACCGAGGGAGGCCCCATGGGAATCCAGACTTCGCTGGACGCCGTCCGCGACGCCGAGCACATCGTCGACGCGCTGCGCCTGGCCGACGACCTGGCCTTCGAGGCCAATCGCGACCAGGGTGCGCGCACCATCCGCATCCTGTCCGCGGCCCTCCGCGACGACGACCAGCTCGTCGCCATCGCCGCCACGCACGCCCTCGCGCAGGTCTTCGACGAGCAGGCCGACCGGGCCCTGTCGCAGCTGCTCTCGAGCGAGCGCCCCTTCCTGCGCGAGCACGCGGCGTGGGCGATCGGCTCGCGCATCCCCCGGCTCGACGCCATCGGCCGGCTGATCGCCATGGTGGTCGGCGGCGGCTTCGGTGGGATGCTCGCCCAGCGCACCCTCGAGCAGTGGGCGTTCCCCGTCCCCGAGAACATCGCCATCGGTCTCGAGGGCGCCCTGCTCGGGGTGCGCGGCAGCGAGGAGCGCTACCGCCTCGTCGAGACCCTCGGCCTCGTGCGCGGACGGATCGCCACGCGCCCCCTGCTCACCATCGCGGCCGACGAGACCGAGGACGAGCAGGTGCGCGTCGCCGCCGTCTCCGCCCTCGGGCAGCGCCGCGACGAGGCCGCGACGGCCGAGATCCGCGCCTTCCTCGACGGCCTGACCGCGGGCGGCGGTTACCTCGCCGACGTCGCGCGGCTCGGCCTCGTCGACCTCGCGGGCGGCACCGCCGTGCGCGAGGAGCCGCACGACGACCTCACCGTCGCCCAGCTCTTCCTGCACGCCGACATCGACGCAGACCTCAGCCACGCCGGTTCCGGCGACAACGGCGGCATCGCGACCCTGCTCGTGCGCCTCGGCGACGCCCTCGTCGACGAGGGCTCCGAGCGGCGGGTCGAGCGGGTCATCACGATGTCGCGCGGTTCGGTGCAGGGCGCGGTCGAGAGCGTGGCCTCGATCCGGGCGACCACCGAGGGGCACGTCTACGGCCGCATCCCGCTGCTCAGCGCCCCCGTGAACAGCGCCTCGGCGTGGCCGCTGCGGGTGGCGGCCCGGCGGGGCATCCGTCGCATGCTGCGTGCCGCCGGCGGGGTCGACCTGCTGCACCTGCGCATGGCCGACGTGGGCTCGCTGGCCGCGGCCGACGTGGCGCGCGAGCTCGACGTGCCGGTGGTGTTCACGGTCGCGCCCGACCCGCACGCCGTCATCCGCTCGATGGACCTCGCGGGCCAGCTGACCCGCGCCAACTTCGGCGAGGTCGACGAGAACGAGCACTTCTGGTTCCGCACCCGGCTGGTGCAGCGGCTCGCCTCGAACGCCGCGCACAGCGTGCTCTTCCCGCGGCCGCAGCTCGAGAAGGACATGCGGGAGCTCGTCGGCATCGACGTCACCTCGCACCCCGAGCGCCACACGGTCGTGCCCGAGGGCATCGACCTCGGCGTGGTCGACCGCGGGGTCGCCGAGGCCGCCGCGCTCGCCTCCGGGCTGCCGGCCTCGCCCGCGCTGGCCGAGCTCTCGGCGCTGCTCGAGGGGCTTCCGGATGCGCGGCGGGGCCTGCCCCTGCTGGTGAGCGTCGGGCGCTTCCACCGGGTGAAGGGCATGGCGTCGATCGTCGAGGCGTGGGCCACCGGTCCGCTCCGCGACCAGGCGAACCTGCTGCTGATCGGCGGCGACCTCGAGAACCCCTCGGTCGACGAGCGGGAGCAGCTCGCACTGATGGACGAGCTGGTGCCGGCCGCGCTGCGGCTGGAGCACGGGCTGCTGCTGCCGGGGCACCGGCCGAACGACACCGTGGCCCGCTGGGTCGCGGCGGCGCGCTTCGGCGTGCCGGGGCTCGCCACCCCGCGCGGCGTCTACGTCTGCGGCAGCGTGAAGGAGGAGTTCGGCATCGCGCTGCTGGAGGCGATGGCCTCCGGGCTCCTCGTCGTGGCACCCGACGGCGGCGGGCCGGCGACCTACGTGGAGCGCGGGGTCACGGGCATCCTGACGCAGACCTGGAACGTCTCGTCGCTCGCCCTGGCGATGTGGGACGCGTTCGCGCTCGCGCAGTCGGGCACGAACCCCGGGCAGGCGGAGGCCTCGCGGGCGACCGTCGAACGCAGCTTCACGGTCGAGGCGATGGCCGACTCGCTGGTCGGGGTCTACGACGGCGTGCACGTCGAGTACTCGGCGGCGGGCGTCGCATGACGCTGCTGATCATCAGCCCCGACTACGCCTCGCACCTGCTGCCGCTCGCGACCCTCGGCACCGCGTGGCAGGCGGCCGGCGAACGGGTCGTCGTCGCGACCGGGCCGGCGACGGATGCGATCGTGCGCTCGTTCGGCTTCGAGCGCGTCGAGCTGCAGCTCGGCAAGGGGTCGAACCCGGGCGTGATCCGGGCGGAGGAGCAGCCTGCGGGGGAGGATGACGCGCTGCGCGGCTTCTTCGACGCGACTCGGCGCGGCATGGTCGCCGCGCTGTCGTTCCAGGCCTCGGCGCGGCTGTCGGATCTGATGTGGGAGCCGGTGCGCACCGCGCGGCGGGTGCAGGAGGTGGTCGCGGCCGTGGCGCCCGACCGCATCCTCGTCGACCATCTCGCGTTCAGCGCCCGGCTGGCGCTGGTGGCGGCGGGGATCCCGCACGTGGACGTGGTGCTCGGGCATCCGTCGGCCCTGCCCGTGCCCGGATCGGGAGAGGTGTACGGGTTCCCGCCGGCCTGGCCTTCCGTGTTCTCGTCGTCGCTGCTGTCTTCTGAGCTGCAGGATCTGCGGGCGCTCTGCGAGCAGGTCGACGCGAACTTCACCGCCGAGTGGAACGCCGCGCTGCGGGAGCTGAACCCGTCGGCACCGCCCGCGTCGAGCGCCTTCGAGGAGCACGGCCAGACGCTGCTGTTCAACTACCCCGTCGAGCTGGCGGACGCCGGCCGCCGGGCCCTCTACCCCGCCTCGTCGTTCATCGGCTCGTCCGTGCGCTCGGAGGACGCGGACGAGGTCAGGGCGGTGGAGGCGTGGATCGCGTCGTCGCCCGAGCCGATCGTGTACGTCAGCTTCGGCAGCTTCCTCTCGGTGCGCGACGACGTGCTGGCGCGGGTCGTCTCGGCGCTGCGGTCGCTCGCCGCCACGACCCCGCTGCGGGTCGCGCTGGCCGTCGGCTCGGCCGACCGCGCGGTGCTCGGGGAGCTGCCGTCGTCGTGGCTGGTGCAGGAGTTCCTGCCGCAGGTCGCGCTGCTCGGGGCGGCCGCCGCCGCCGTCACCCACGGCGGCAACAACAGCGTCACCGAGGCGATGACCGCCGGGGTGCCCTTGCTCGTGCTGCCGTTCTCGACCGACCAGTTCGCGGGGGCCGCCGCCCTCGTCGACGCGGGGTTCGCGCGGGCGCTCGACCCGAACGCGGCGACGCCGTCCGCGCTCGCGGAGGCGCTCGCCGCGCTGCTGCCGCTCGCCCCCGAACCCGCCGCGCGCCTCGCTGCGCTGTCGGCGTCGCTCCGCGCGGCGCCGGGCCCGGCGCGGGCGAGGGCGGCAGCATCCGCCGCCCCGCCCCTCGTGACCCCGCCGCACTGATCGACTAGCGTCGAGCCCATGATCGACGTGACCTTCCCGCGCGACCTCCTCTTCACCGGCGCGCTGTTCGGCCTGGTCGCCTTCGTCTGGGCGGGGTGGGCGCACGAACGCCCGCCGCGGGGCGTGCTCTGGCGGGTCGTGCTGGTCGTGATCCAGGCCGCGGGGCTCGCGCTCCTCGGCATCGGCCTGCCGCCGCTCCTCCGGAACTGGGACGCGCCCTCGGCGCTCGTCTCGGGCTCGCCCGCCCTCGT
The DNA here is from genome assembly GCF_015350805.1 of Herbiconiux sp. VKM Ac-1786. Lineage (GTDB taxonomy): Bacteria > Actinomycetota > Actinomycetes > Actinomycetales > Microbacteriaceae > Herbiconiux. The sequence continues at coordinate 1,707,725 of NZ_JADKSG010000001.1, forward strand.
CTGGTACATCGTCGTCGCGTGGATCGAGGTCGTCGTCATCGCCGCCGTCGCCGTGTGGCTGATGCGCACGAAGCGCGCCGAGCTGGTCGCGGCCCCGGCGATGGTCGTCGTCGGGATCCATTTCGTGCCGCTCGCCGTCGTGTTCGGTCAGCCGATCCTGATCGTCGCCGCCGTGCTGCTCACCGCAGTCGGCGTGGTCGCGTTCTTCCTGCCGCGTCGGGTCGCGGCCCCCAGCTTCTGGTGCGGCGTGCTGGGCGGCCCGGTCTTCCTCGCGGTCGGCGCGACGCCCCTCGTGGCCGGGCTGGGCGCGATCTGACGGGAGCCCGTCGCCGGGGTGGGGCGGGCGGCGTACGGTGGGCCACATGAGCCCCACCAGCAGCGACGACGCCCGCGACCAGTACAGCTTCGACAACCCCGTGACGCGGTACGCGCGGGTCGAGCCGCCGCTGCAGCACCAGCCCGAGCCCGGCGTGCAGGGCCCGATGCAGCCGGTGCCCGACCTCGGCGAGGAGAGCTACCGCGGGCTCGGCCGGCTCGTCGGCCGCAAGGCGCTGATCACGGGCGGCGACTCGGGCATCGGCGGCGCCGTGGCGATCGCGTTCGCGCGCGAGGGCGCCGACGTCGCCATCTCCTACCTCCCCGACGAAGAAGCGGATGCCCGCCACGTCCTCGAGCTCGTCGAGGCCGCCGGGCGCCGCGGTGTCGGCCTGCCGGGCGACATCACCGACGCGGCGCACTGCCGGCAGCTCGTCGCGGACGCGGTGGAGCAGCTCGGCGGCCTCGACATCCTGGTCAACAACGCGGGCAAGCAGATCGCGGTCGACCGGCTCGAGGACCTCTCCGACGAGCAGTTCGAGCAGACCTTCCGCACCAACGTCTTCGCCAACTTCTGGATCACCAAGGCCGCCCTGCCGCACCTGCCGGCCGGAGCATCCATCATCAGCACCGCGTCGCTCGAGGCCTACCAGCCCTCACCCGAGCGGGTCGACTACGCCGCCACGAAGGCCGCCATCAACAACCTCTCGAAGGGGCTGGCGCAGCAGCTGGCGCCGCGGGGCATCCGCGTGAACGTCGTGGCACCGGGCCCGACCTGGACCGCACTGCAGGTCTCGGGCGGCGTCAGCGACGAGCAGATGACGGCCTTCGACGACGAGAGCACCTACCAGCGCGCCGGTCAGCCGGCCGAGCTCGCGCCCGCCTACGTCTTCCTCGCCTCGGCCGAGTCGAGCTACGTCTCGGGCGAGACCCTCAACGTCAACGGCGCGATGCCCACCCCCTGAGCGGATGCTCCCCGCACTCCTCGGGGCCTTCGAGCCCGTGACGAGGTCGGCGCCCGCGAGGCGTGCGCGAACCGGCCGGGTCAGCGGGGGAGGGGGCCGCGGGGCGGGGTCGAGGCCGCCAGCTCGACCGGCGTGAGCGCCTCGAGCGAGCGGCCGCGCGTCTCGGGGCCGAGCGCGGTGGCCGCGAAGCCGACGGCGCAGGCCGCGATGACGAACAGCGCCACGAGCCACGACGCCCCCGAGGCCGCCGCCACCAGCGCCACCGCGATCAGCGGTGTGAGGCCGCCCGAGAGCGCGCCGGCGACCTCGCGGCTGAACGCGAGGCCGGTGAAGCGGGCCCGGGCGGTGAACAGCTCGGAGAAGTAGGCGCCCTGCGGCCCGAACATCGCACCGACGCCCACGCCGAGACTGACGACGACGGCGAGGGTGATGCCGAGCGGCGATCGGGTGCCGTCGATGATCGCGAAGTAGGGGAAGACGAACAGGGCCGAGAAGCCGATGCCGAACAGCACCACGGGCTTCCGGCCGACGCGGTCGGAGAGCGCGCCGAACAGCGGCAGCGTGATCATCGTCGCGAAGGTGGCCGCCGTCACGGCGATCGGGCCGACGGAGTTCGCCAGCTTCAGGGTGCCGACGAGGTACGCGGTGAGGAAGGTGAGGTTCACGTAGGCGAGCACGTTCTGCGGCGTCTGCGCCCCGATGAGCACGAGCGCCGCCTTCTTCTCGAAGCGGAAGACCGAGCCGATCGGCGCCGCCTTGACGGTCGGCTGGGCGGCCGCCCGCTCCTGCGCCTCGAGGAAGGCCGGGCTCTCGGCGAGCTTCAGCCGGATGAACAGCGCCACCGCGATCACCACGACGCTCGCCGCGAACGGGATGCGCCAGCCCCAGCTGAGGAAGTCGTCCTCGGGCAGCTGCGTCACGAGCGCGAACGCCCCCGACGCGAGCAGCAGTCCGAGGTAGACGCCGACCGCCGGCCACGCCCCCTGCAGCCCGCGCGAGCGCGCCGGGGCGCTCTCGACCGAGAGGATCGCGGCCCCGCCGAACTCGGCGCCCGCCCCGATGCCCTGCACCGCCCGCAGCAGCACGAGGATGATCGGCGCCCAGACGCCCACCTGCTCGTAGGTCGGCACGAACGCCATGGCGACCGTCGACACCCCCATCACCAGCAGCGTGATGACGAGCACGTTCTTGCGGCCGACCGTGTCGCCCAGCCGTCCGAAGATCAGCCCGCCGAGCGGCCGGATGAAGTAGCCCACGGCGAGCGTCGCGAAGGCCGCGAGGGTCGCCACCGTCGGATCGGCGTCGGTGAAGATGATCCGGTTGAACACCAGCGCGGCGGCCGTGCCGTAGAGGTAGAAGTCGTACCACTCCAGCGCCGACCCCACGAGCGCGGCGGCCGCCACCCGCCGGTTCACGCCCGTCGTCGTCACCTCAGCCCGCGACATCGATGCCCTCCTCCTCGCCGACCGGCCCCGCCTCCGCCCCGTGCGAATGGATCAGCCGGATGATCTCCTGGCTCATGCTGTCGTACTCGTGGGTGTTCGTGCGCTCACCGGTGATGGCGAAGCGGTCCATCACGGCGATCCGGTCGGCCAGGGTGATCATCTCGGCGAGGTCGCTCGAGATCAGCAGGATCGCCATGCCCTCGTCGGCGAGCCGCCAGATCAGCTCGTAGAACGACCGCTTCGTGCGCAGGTCGATGCCGATCGTCGGTTCGTCGATGATCAGGATGCGCGGCGAGGCCGCGAGCCACTTCGCCAGCGAGACCTTCTGCTGGTTGCCGCCCGAGAGCCGCCCGGCCAGCTGGCTCTGCGACGAGATGCGGATGTCGAGGTCGTCGACGAAGCGCGCCACCAGCTCGCGTTCGCGCCGGGCGCTGATCAGCCCCGGCCCGCGCTGCAGCTCGGGCCACACCGTCACGGCGATGTTCCGCGTGATGCTCTGCTCGAGGAAGACGCCCTCCTCCTTGCGGTTCTCGGTCACGTAGCCGATGCGATGCCGGTGCAGCGCCTGACGCACCGAGCGGATGCGCGCCGGCACCCCCTCGACCCGCAGCTCTCCCGCGGTGATCCGCTCCAGGCCCACGATCGCGCGGGCGAGCTCGGTGCGGCCGGCGCCGACCAGGCCGTACAGGCCGACGATCTCGCCGGGACGCACGCTGAGCGACACCCCGTGGTGCCCGGCGGTCGTCGTCACCGACGACAGCTCCAGCGCGGGGGCCTCGCTCCGGGGTGCCGGCCGCGAGGGCACGGTGAGCGAGCCGAGCGCCCGCCCCACCATCGTGTCGACGATCTCGTCGTGCGAGTGCGCCGACAGCGGCTGGGACTCCAGCACCGAGCGGCCGTCGCGGAGCACGGTGACCGTGTCGCAGTGCGCGTAGACCTCCTCGAGCTTGTGGCTGACGAACAGGATCGCGGCCCCCTCGTCGCGCAGCCGGTCGACCACGCGGAACAGCCGGTCGCTCTCGGCGCCGCTGATCGACGCGGTCGGCTCGTCGAGCAGCAGCACCCGGGTCTCGGTGAACAGCGCCCGGGCGATCTCGACGAGCTGCATCTGGGCCGACGAGAGCTCGGCGATCGGCGTCGCGGGGTCGAGGTCGACCTCGAGCTGCGCGAGGCAGGCCGCCGCCTCGTCATGGGCGCGGGCCCAGTCGATGCGGCCCGCCCGCCGGGGCATGCGGCCGAGCACGATGTTCTCGGCCACGGTGAACCCGCGGATGACGTTCCGCTCCTGATGCACCACGCCGATCCCGGCGTCGCGGGCGGCGGCCGGATCGGTGAGCTGGACCTCGGCGAGGCGGCCGTCGGCGCCCGGCAGCAGGATGCGTCCGCCGTCGGGCCGGTGCACGCCCGTGAGCGCCTTGATCAGCGTCGACTTGCCGGCGCCGTTCTCGCCGAGCAGCGCGTGCACCGAGCCGGGCAGCATCGTCAGCGACACCTCGTCGAGCGCCTTCACGCCGGGGAAGGACTTCGAGATCGTGCGGGCCTCGAGGGCGGGGACGGTCATCGGGCGGCCTCCAGGGTGTCGGTGGCGGGAGCATCCTGAGCCCGGGCGGCGCCGCGCCGCCGCTCGGCGCGCACCTGCCGCACGCGGTCGAGGGCGACGGTGCCGAGCACCACGGCGCCGATCACGAAGTTGACCCAGGCGGGCGCGAGCTGGAACTCGGCGCGCGCGGTGTCGACGAGCCGCACGACCGTGGCGGCGAGCACCGTGCCGAGCACGGCGACCGTGCCACCGGTCAGCGCGACGCCGCCGATGATCGGGGCGGCGAAGCTCGGCAGCAGCCAGTCGCCGCCGACGCTCTGGTTCACCCCGGGCAGAGCGGCGAGGCTGACCAGCGCGGCGACGCCGCAGAGCAGGCCGGAGGCGGTGTGGGCGAGCACGACGCTGCGGTCGTTGGAGATGCCGAGCAGCCGGGCCGCCTCGGGGTTGTCGCCGCTCGCGAGCAGCCGGCGGCCCGACCGGGTGTACCGGAACGCCAAGGCGACGACCACCGCGACCGCGACGGCGGCGAGGAAGATCAGCGGAACGCCGAGCACGGTGGCCCGGCCCACGGCGGCGAGCGGCTGCCAGTTGTCGGCCGAGACGGTGCGCGTGCCGACGAGGGCGTACTGGGCGCCGAGCAGGATGGTCATGGTCGCCAGCGTCACGATGAAGCCGTTGATGCGGGTGAGCACCACGAGCCAGCCGTTGGCGAGTCCGGCCAGGGCGCCCACCACGAGCGGCACGAGCGCCCCGATCAGCGGCGGCACGCCGACGTCGGCCATCAGCACGGCCGCGAGGGCCGCGGCCACCCCGCCGATGGCGCCGACCGCGAGGTTCAGCTGGCCGACGGCGACCGTGATCATCTGCGCCAGGCCGATCAGGATGGGCACGGCCAGGAACTGGAAGAAGGTGCGGATGCCGACGGGGGAGAAGAGGTCTCCGCCCGAGGCGATGCCGAGCAGCACGGTGCCGGCGACGACGATGGCGATCAGGGTGATGCTCTGCGACCGCAGCACCGGGCGGCGGCCGGAGCGGCGCACGCGGCTCATGCCGGCACCTCCTCGGCGTCGGGGGTGCGGCCCCGCCGGAGCCGGATCTCCCGCACCCGGTCGGCCGACAGCGCGACGAGCAGGATGACCCCGAGCAGCACGTTCAGCGTCTCGATGCCGACCCCGAACAGCTCGAGCCCCTTGCGGATGACGAGCGTCAGCGTGATGCCGAGGAAGGTGCCGACCACCGAGACGTAGCCGCCGGCCAGCAGCGTGCCGCCGAGGATCGGCCCGACGAACGACTGCAGCATGAACTCGTCGCCGATCGAGGGCGTGAACGAGCCGATGCTGGTGGCCAGCAGGATGCCCGCCAGCGCCGCGAGCGTGCCCGAGAGCGTGTGGGCCAGCACGATCCGCCGCGAGGTCGGGATGCCCGACAGCTCCGCGGCGGTGACGTTGCTGCCCGTCAGCAGCAGCTCCCGGCCGTAGCGCGTGCGCTGGTAGAGCAGCCCGATCAGGGCCATCACCACGAGCACCGGCACGACCATCAGTGGGATGGCGGCCGGCCCGCACCAGCCGGCGAGGCAGACGGAGGCGAAGGAGCTGCGCCCGAGCAGGTCGAAGCCCTCGGGCTTCACCACGAAGGCGGAGCCGGTGCTGAGCGCCGAGTAGACCGTGGGCACGAGGCCGAGCAGCGCGAAGCTCATGGCGAGCGTGACGATGAAGGAGTTGACGCCGGTGCGGGCGATGATCCAGCCGGTCAGCGCCCCGATGGCGGCGCCGGCGACGAGGCCGAGCAGGATGCCGGCCACCAGCGGCAGGGCGAGCAGGTCGAACGAGATGCCCGAGACCATCGCCCCGAACGCCGCCATCTGGCCGACCGCGATGTTCATGTGGCCGATCGAGAGCACCGTCATCTGGGCGAGCCCGACGACCGTGAAGACCGCGATCGAGGTGATCAGGGGGGCGAGCACGAAGGCGCCGTTCAGGAACGACGGCTTGAGGACGATCAGCACCGCGACCAGCACGACGATGATGGCGATCAGCACGAAGCGCGGGGTCGCCAGCCAGCGCAGCACGGCGGGGCGGGATCTCACGCGACGATCCGGTCGTCGATCGCGTCGAGGTCCCAGCAGATGCCGAGACCGGGCTGCAGCGGGGCGAGCGCCCGCCCGTCGACGATCTCCAGCTCCCCGTGGGTGATGGCGCGCAGCTGGGGGATGTACTCGACGTAGCGGCCGTTCGGCACCGCTCCGACGAGGCTCACGTGCAGCTCCATCAGGAAGTGCGGGCAGACCGCGACGTTGAAGGCCTCGGCGAGGTGCGCGACCTTCAGCCACGGGGTGATGCCCCCGACCCGGGCGACGTCGACCTGCACCACTCCGGCCGCACCGCGCTCGAGGTACTCGCGGAACTGGGCCACCGAGTACATCGACTCGCCCACCGCGATCGGGATGCTCGTGCTGCGCGCCAGCCGGGCGTGCCCCTCGATGTCGTCCGCCGGCAGCGGCTCCTCGAGCCAGAACAGGTCGAGCGGCTCGAAGGCCCGCGCCCGCCGCGCGGCCTCGGCTCCCGTCATCGACTGGTTCGCGTCGACCATCAGGTCCATCCGGTCGCCCACGGCGTCGCGCACGGCCCGCAGCCGCTCGACGTCGTCGGCCACGTGGGGCATGCCCACCTTGATCTTCAGCCCCGCCCAGCCGGCCGCGCGGGATCGCCGCGCGCCCTCGACGAGCTCGTCGGTCGAGAGGTGCAGCCATCCGCCCTCGGTGTCGTAGAGCGGGACGTCGCGGCGGAACCCGCCGGCCGTCTGCCAGAGCGGCGCACCGGCTCGGAGCGACTTGAGGTCCCAGAGCGCCGTATCGACCGCGGCGAGGGCGAGCGAGGTGATCGCCCCCGTCGTGGTCGCGCGGGTCGAGGCGAAGAGGCGGTGCCAGATCGCCTCGACGTTCGCCGCGTCCTGGCCGGGCAGGAGGTCGAGCAGGTGGTCGCGCAGCATCGACAGCACCGCCCGGCCGCCCGTGCCGATCGTGTACGAGTAACCGGTTCCGGTCAGGCCGTCGTCGGTGTCGATCTCGACGAAGACCGTCTCCTGCTTGACGAAGCTCTGCACGGCGTCGGTGCGCACGGTCTCGACCTCGAGGTCGACGAGGCGGGCGCGGGCGGTGGTGATGGTCGGCATCGGTGCCTCCGGGACGGCGGCCGCGGGCGGCCGGAAGGACGGGCCGCGAGCGCGGCGGGTCAGTAGGTGCGGCGGGTCAGTGGGTGCGGCGGGTCACGGTGCGGCGGGTCAGGAGCAGGCGAGGTGGTCGGCGTCGAAGTCCTTCATCAGCTGCTCGCTCGCGGCGGTGCGCTCGTCGTCGTAGCTCGCCACGTTCTCCTTCGTCACCACGAACGAGCCGGAGTCGATGATCGCGCCCGGGTCGGACATCGTGCACTCCTTGCTGGCCAGCTTCGCCAGGGCGTAGCTGCCGACGTAGGCCTGCCCGGTCGGGTTCTGCGCGATGGTGGCGTAGACCGAGCCGTCCTCGATCGCGGCCAGGATCGTCTCGTCGTCGTCGATGGCGACGAGCGTGATCGGCAGGCCCGACTCCTTCACCGCGGTGGCCGCGGCGACCGCCGGGTTGTAGGCGGTCGAGACGATGCCGGTGATCTCGCTGCCCTTCGAGGCGAGCAGGTCGGCGACGGCCTTCTGGGCGGTGGTGATGTCGGTGTCGATGTCGGTCACGTCGGGCAGCAGCGTGACCGCGCCGTTCGTCTCCTCGACCGCCTTCTTCACGCCCGCGATGCGGCGCTGGGTGTTGGAGTCGACGTTGACCCCGGTGAGGTGCGCGAGCACCCCGCTGCCGCCCATCGCCTCGATGGTGGCCTGGGCCGCCTTGTAGGCGGCCGCCTCGGTGTCGGTCGAGAGGCAGAAGTCGGCGTCGTTGGTGTCGCCGGCCGGGCACGAGCCGAGAGCGGCGGTCGCGATGCCGTTCTGCTTCAGGTTCTGGAACGTCGAGTTGATGTCGGTCGGCGAGACGCCGAACACGCCGAAGGCGTTGTAGCCGTTGGCCACGAGGGAGTTGATGACGTCGTTCTCCTTCGTCTGGTCCCACCCGGCGGTTTCGTTGAAGGTCGCGTCGCCCAGGCCGAAGTCGGTCTTGGCCTGGTCGGCCGCCGCGATCCACGGCTGGAAGTAGGGGTGCGGGCCGCCCGGCACGAGCGCGACCTTCACGGTGTCGAGTCCGGCGGCCTCGCCGCCGCCGCCCGTCGACGCCTGGGGGGTGCAGCCGGACAGCAGCAGCGCCGCGGCCGTGATCGCCGTGACGGCGAGGGGAAGGGTGGTGCGTCTCATCGTTGAGCCTCCATCGGTGCGGGCCATCAGGTCATCATCGGTCGTCATTCGAATCCTATAGGATTTCCGCCATGCTCCACGATAGATTGGGTCCTGTCAAGCAGGAGGGAGCGACGGATGCTCGAGGGGCAGTATCTCGACTCGCTCGGCGCCGTGCCCGGCGCTCCGCGGCCGACCGAGGTGCATCAGCACCTGCGCGGGCTGATCATGTCCGGCGCCATCCCGCCCGGTGCGCGCATCAACATCGACGACGCCGCCCGGCAGCTCTCCGTCTCGCCCACCCCGGTGCGCGAGGCGCTCGCCGGGCTGGAGTCGGAGGGGCTCGTCGTGAAGGTGCCGTTGCGGGGCTACCGCACCACCGAGCTGCTCACCCGCGACGAGCTGATCGAGCTCTACGAGCTGCGCATGCTGCTCGAGCCGGCGGCCGCGGCCTCGGCGGCCCGGCGCCGCGACGACGCGGCGCTCCAGGCCTTCGACGCGGAGCTGGCGACGCTCAACGGGCATCCCGCCGCCCTGCCGGCCGGGGCGCTGTCGGCGCACGACGAGCGGCTGCACGGCCTGGTCTTCGACACCGCGGGCAATCGGCTGATCAGTCGCACCTACGCGCGCACCCACTGCCACCTGCACATCTTCCGGCTGTCGTACGCGGGCAGCTACGGGCACGGCACGCTCGACGAGCACGTCGAGATCGTGCGGGCGATCCGCGACTCCGATCCGGAGCGGGCCGCCGAGGCGATGCGCGAGCACCTCGACCTCTCGCTCGGCCGGGTGCTGGGTACGGAGGCCGCGGCTCACTAGACCCTCGGGTGCCGCTGCTGCACGATGCCCTGCAGCACCGCGGCCGCCGCGCCACGCGCCCAGTCCTCGAAGGCGTGCGGGCGCAGCACGATCCGGCAGCGCCCCGCTGCGCCGAACGCGTGGGCCTCGAAGGCGGCGCGCAGCCGCTGGTCGTAGAGGTCGTAGTCGGCGACGGCCTCGCCCGTGATCAGCACGATCTCGGGCCCCGTCAGGTTCGCGACCGTCGCGATGGCCGTGCCGATGACGGTGCCGGCCCGGTCGAACACCTCGACGGCCGCGGGGTCGCCCTCGTGGGCGAGCGCCACGGCCTCGTCGATCGAGGCGACCGGATGCCCGTCCCGCACCCCGCCCGCCTCGGCCACCGCGCGCACGATCGCGCCGGTCGACGCCACCGCCTCGACGCAGCCGCGCCGGCCGCAGGTGCAGACGAACCGCTCGGACGTCAGCGGCAGGTGCCCGATCTCGCCCGCCACCCCGAAGGCGCCCTCCACGACCTCGCCGTTGACGTGCAGGCCGCAGCCGATGCCGCTGCCGATCGTGATGATGGCGAACGAGCTCGTGCCGACGCCCTCGCCGAACCAGTGCTCGGCGACGGTCAGCGCCCGCACGTCGTTCTCGATCAGCACGGGCAGGCCGAGCCGCTCGGTGAGAGCGGCGCCGAGGGGCTCCCCGGTCCAGCCGAGCAGGGCCGACTCCCGCACGACGCCGTTCCGGGAGTCGACGTCGCCCGACACCGAGACGCCCACCCCGGCCAGCCGCTCGCGCCGGTCGCCGAGCAGGGCGCAGAGCCGCTCGGCGATCTCGGCGACGCCCTCGACCACGGCGTCGAAGGAGCGGCCGACCGGCTGATGGGCCGAGACGAGCAGCCGTGCCCCCAGGTCGGTGGCGACCCCGATCACCTCGCCGGGGTTCACCTTGATGCCGAGCACCACGAGCGACGCCGGGTCGACCTTGATCGGGTTCGCCGGCCGGCCGCGGGGGCCGCCCCGCGGTGCCGGGTCGTGGTCGACGATCAGCCCGGCCGCGATCATCGGCGCCACGGCCTTGGTGACGGCGGCCTGCGACAGCCCCGTGGCCCGGGCGACGTCGGTGCGCGAGAGCGGGCCGTGGGTCAGGATGCCCGTGAAGATGTCCACGGCGGCCGGCGACGCGGCCCCGAGCACGCGCAGCGCCTCGTCCGCCCGCTGCCCGATCCGCACGCTGCTCATCGCGACCCTTCCGTCGTGCACCCCATTCTGCCGGTCGCGGGGCCGCGACGCCCGCTAGTCGTCGATCCTCCGGAGATCGAGCAGCACGGCCTGCGCCGGATCGAGCGTGGGCAGCGGCACCCCGGCCACGGCGAGCACCGTGCCCGGCAGCTCCACGCCGCCCGCGCGGGCCGCGTCGAACCACTCCGGCCCCTCGCCCTGGTGCAGCGCCACGGCCCCGAGCTCGTCGCGCACGGCAACCCGGTAGCTCGCCGAGGCGTCGAGCCCGGGCATCCGCACCCGCCCCGACTGGCCGGCGGCCGAGGTGTCGAGCCGGGCCCAGACGTAGAGCGCCCGGGAGCCGTCGGCGGCCACGCTGCCGTGCAGCAGGGTCTCGTCGTCGGGCAGGTCGGCGTGCACCCGGCGGCCCGTGGCGACGAGCTCGCGGATCTCCTTGTAGAGCCCGCCCCAGCGGCGGAGCGCCTCGAGCTCCTCCGCGGTGCAGCGTGTGATGTCCCACTCGATGCCCGCCGAGGCGAACAGCGCGGTGGCGAGCCGGAACGACAGGTCGGCCGAGCGGTGCGTCGTGTGCGAGCGCTCGGCGCCGACGTGCGAGCCGAGGAGCTCGGGCGGCAGCAGCAGCTCCGACCAGCGCTGGATGCGCTGCCGCTCGATCGGGTCGTTGCAGTCCGAGGTCCAGACGCGGTCGGTGCGCGCGAGCACGCCGAGGTCGACGCGGCCGCCGCCCGAGGCGCAGGACTCGATCTCGAGCGCGGGGAAGCGGCCCCGCAGCGCGTCGAGCAGGGCGTAGAGCGCGAGGGTCTGCGCGTGCACGCCGGGCGCCCCGCCGGCGGTCTGCCGGGTGGCCTCCATCAGATCGCGGTTGTGGTCCCACTTCAGGAAGTCGATCGCGTACCGCTCGACCAGTGCCGAGATGGCCTCGAGCAGGTAGTCGAAGGCCTCGGGATGCGCGATGTCGAGCACGTACTGGTGCCGGCTCGAGGTGCCGAGGCCGGCCGCCGGGCCGAGCACCCAGTCCGGATGCGCGCGCGCCAGCTCGGAGTCGAGGTTGATCATCTCGGGCTCGAACCAGAGCCCGAACTGCATCCCGTGCGATCGCACCCGGTCGGCGAACGGGCCGAGCCCGTCGGGCCAGACGCCCTCGTCGATCTGCCAGTCGCCGAGCCCTGCCTTGTCGTCGCGGCGGCCGCGGAACCAGCCGTCGTCGAGCACGATCCGCTCCACGCCGATCGAGGCGGCGCGGTCGACGAGGTCGATCAGCCGGGGGAGCTCGTGGTCGAAGTAGACCGCCTCCCAGGTGTTCAGCACGAGCGGCTGGGCGCCCGGCCGCCGGCGGTCGGCGCGCACGTGGTCGTGGAAGCGGTCGGCGATCCCGTCCAGGCCCTCGCCCGACCAGGCGAACAGCACGAGCGGCGTCGAGTACGTCTCGCCGGCGGCCAGCCGGATCTCGCCCGGCCGCACCAGCTCGCCGCCGCCGAGCACGGCCGAGGCCGCGCCGGCACCCTCGGGCAGCCGCTCGACGAACCAGCGCTGGTCGCCGCTCCAGGCGACGTGCATCGCCCAGACCTCGCCGTGGCCCGCCCCGAAGCCCGGGGTACCCGCCGCCATCAGGTACGGCGAGTCGACGCCGGGCTTGCCGCGGCGCACCTCGCGGGCGTGCAGGCCGTCGCGCACCGGGGTGCGCTGCGGTTCGCGCTCGCGGCTCCACTTGCCGGTGAAGTCGAGGATCTCCGTGGCCCGGGCCGGCAGCGGCAGCTGCGCCACGAGCCCGGCCAGGTCGTAGGGGGCGTCGCCCGCCTGTGCGATCGAGTCGATCGAGGTGGACACCCCGACGAGACCGCTGGGTTCGAGGGTCACCCGCTGCCGGATCGCGAGGCCGCTGACCGCGTCGTCGAAGCGGAACTCGATCGAGCCGCCGGCATCCTGCACATCGGCGAGAACCTCGCGCAGCACCGGCCGCGGCGTCGTCGCCCCGCCCGCGCGGTGCCCGCTCAGCCCTGGCACGCCCGACCAGTCGTGGCGCTCCCCGGGCAGCAGCGGGAACCGCCGCGCCACGTCGGGCGCGTTGTGCAGCCGGGCCGTGCCCGAGGTCAGCCGGAGGGCCTCCAGCTCCGCGTCGGAGAGCGGGCCGAGATCACGGCCCCAGTGCAGCACCGACGGGGCGTCGCCCGTCGCGTCGACGACGAGGGACACCCCCGCCGCGCGCAGGTGGGGGATGCGGTGGGGTACAGAGCTCATCTCGTCCTTCTCCGTCGAATTATTTGACAGCATCAATTATTGCTACTTATGCTGACTGCGCAACTCGTGCAAGACCTACCAGATGGGCGAGATCAATGGCGATTACAGCGTCTCGCGGCACCCGCGCCGCGAAGAGCACCCGCATCCGGGGCCGGGGGGCGATCAATTCGCACTCCCCGGCGCACCGGCACGACGGGCGGCTCGCCTGGGTGCTGATCGCCCCGGCGCTCGTGGGTTTCGTGGTGTTCTTCCTCTACCCGACGCTCCGCGGCATCTACCTGAGCTTCACCGACTTCAAGGTGCTGACGCCGCCGACCTTCACCGGCTTCGACAACTTCGTGCGGCTGTTCGGCGACCAGGTGTTCTGGTCGTCGCTCGGCGTCACGGTCTACTTCGTGCTGCTCAGCGTGGTGTTCGGCATGACGATCTCGCTCGTCACCGCCGTGGTGCTGCACCGGCTCACCTCGAACACGGTCGTGCGCGGCATCATCATCCTGCCGTTCCTGATCTCGGGCGTCGTCGCCGCGACCACCTGGTCGTGGATGCTCGACTCCCAGCTCGGCGTCGTGAACATGCTGATCGAGCAGCTCACCGGCGAGCCGATCCTGTTCCTCGGGTCGCGGGCCTGGGCCATCCCCTCGATCGCGATGATCAGCGTCTGGAAGTCGATGGGCTACAACGCGATCATCATCTTCGCCGGGCTGCAGACCATCCCGCCCACCATCTACGAGGCCGGCCGCATCGACGGGGCGAACGAGGTGCAGATGTTCCGCCGCCTGACGCTCCCGCTCCTCCGCCCCATCCTCGCCATGGTGCTCGTGCTCACCGTGATCGGCTCGTTCCAGGTGTTCGACATCGTCGCGGTCACCACCAAGGGCGGGCCCGCCAACGCCTCGAACGTGCTGCAGATGTACATCTACGACAAGGCCTTCGGGCAGTTCGACTTCGGCTACGGCGCCACGATGTCGCTCGCGCTCTTCGCGATGCTCATCATCATCACCTTCCTGCAGATGCGGCTCATGCGGGCGAGCGAATCGGACACCAACTGATGACCACCATCCTGAAGCCCACCCCCCGCGTGACCACCGAGGTGCTCACCACGCCCGAGCGGCCGAAGACGCCGCGCGGCCGCACGATCTCCCGGTTCTCACCGGGCCGGGCCGTGGCCTGGCTGTACATCGTGATCGTGCTGGTCGTCACGGTGTTCCCCTTCTACTGGATGCTCCGCACCGCCTTCTCGAACAACTACTCGCTCATCCGCGACCCGGGATCGCTGCTGCCCGTCGACTTCACCTGGGGCGCCTTCGCCCGGGTGCTCGGCATCGCCAGCCAGGAGCAGTCGCTCGCCGAGGGCGGCTCGGGCGCCTCGATCGAGATCCTGCACTTCCTGCTGAACTCGGTGATCTACGCGACCGTGCAGACCGTGGCGATCGTGTTCTTCTCCACCATCGCGGCGTACGCCTTCGCGCGGCTGCGGTGGAAGGGGCGGGATCTGATGTTCTCGATCTTCCTCGCGGCACTGATGGTGCCGGGCATCCTGACCCTGCTGCCGAACTTCGTGCTGGTGAAGGACCTGGGGCTGCTCAACACCTTCGCGGGGATGATCCTGCCGACGGCCCTGTTCTCGGCCTTCAACATCTTCTTCCTGCGCCAGTTCATGCTGGGCCTCAGCGAGGAGGTCGAGGAGGCGGCGCTGATCGACGGCGCGGGGCGCCTGCGGGTGCTGTTCCGGATCACGCTGCCGATGACCTCGGGGCCGATCATCACGCTGTCGATCCTCGGCTTCATCACGGCCTGGAACGACTACTTCTGGCCCCTGCTCGTCACGAGCGACGACTCGGTGCGGCCGCTGACGCTGGCGCTCGCCGTGTTCAAGCAGTCGTCGCCGCAGGCCTCGCCCGACTGGGCCGGGCTGATGGCGGCCACCCTCGTCGCCGCGCTGCCGATGCTGCTGCTCTTCCTCGTCTTCGGCAAGCGCATCGTCAACTCCATCGGATTCACGGGGCTGAAATGACCGAGCTCTCGCTGCACGAGCGCCCGCGCGCCGACGCGCTGCGCCTCGGCTTCACCGAACCCGCCGCCGAGTGGGTCGAGGCCGCTCCGGTGGGCAACGGCCGCACCGGCGCCATGGTCTTCGGCGGGCGCTCGGGCACCCGGCTGCAGCTGAACGACTCCTCGGTCTGGTCGGGCACGCCGTCGGCCGGGTCGACGGCCCTCGACGAGCTGGTCGCGGGCGGTGCCGGTCCCGAGCGGCTGGCCGAGGTGCGCGCCGCCATCGACCGCGGCGACTACCGCGAGGCCGAGCGGCTGCTCTACTCGTTCGAGGGGCCGTGGAGCCAGGAGTTCCTGCCGCTCGGCGACCTCGTCGTGACCGAGCCGACGGATGCGCGGGCCGCGGGTTCGGGCGCCGCCGGCGCTGCCCACGCCGCTCGCCCCTACGCCCGCGAGCTCGACCTCGACGACGCCATCGTGCGCGAGCGGGCCGGCGTCGACGGATCGCGCACCACCCGCACCGTCTGGGCGTCCGCCCCCGCGGCCTGCGTGCTCGTGCACCTCGCCTACGACGAGCCGAGCGACGTGGTGCTCGAGCTCTCGACGCCGCTTCGGCTGGAGCGCACGATCGCGGGTGCGGACTCGGGTTCGGCGTCGCTCGCCCTGGGCGTCCGGCTGCCGATCGACGGCGCCCCGCTGCACGAGGAGCTGGTCGCCGAACCGCTGGTCTACCGCGACGAGCGGCACGCCGGTGCCGCCGCCTACGACCCCTACGCCGCGATCGCGGTGGCGGTGCGGAGCGACGGGGTCGCCACGGCGGACGGAACGGGCATCCGTCTCACCGGCGTGCGCCGGGCGCTCGTCGCGATCGCCACCGACAGCACCGGCCGTCGCTGGTGGCAGGGCGACGGCTCCGACCTCACCGCCGCCGCGCGCCCGGCGCTGATCGCCGACACGCTGCGGCTCGCCGAGCGGGCCGCCGCGACCGCCCCGGCCGAGCTGCTCGCCGAGCACCTCGACGACGTGCGGCCGCTGCTCGGCGCCTCGACACTGCGCATCGGCGCCCGGCGCGCCGGGCTGTTCGACGTCGGCCGCGACGTGCTGCGCGGCGGCGACGACGCCCTCACGGCGACCGTGCTCACGCAGTTCGGGCGCTACCTGCTGGTCGCGGCCTCGCGCCCGGGCTCGCCGCCGGCGAACCTGCAGGGCATCTGGAACGACCAGCTGCGCCCGCCGTGGTCGTCGAACTACACCATCAACATCAACACCGAGATGAACTACTGGGCCGCCGAGTCGAGCGGACTCGGCGTGTGCCACCGGCCCCTGCTCGACCTGGTCGAGCGGCTCTCGGTGACCGGGGCCGAGACCGCGCGCCGGCTCTACGGCACCCGCGGCTGGGTCGCCCACCACAACACCGATCCGTGGGGATACTCGCTGCCGGTCGGCGCCGGACATGGCAACCCCTCCTGGGCAATCTGGATGATGGGCGGGCTCTGGCTCACCGACCACCTCTGGCAGCACTGGCGCTACTCGCTCGACGAGCGGTTCCTGCGCGAGCGGGCGTGGCCGGTGCTCGTCGGCGCGGCCGAGTTCGCGCTGGACTGGCTGGTCGAGGACGCCCGGACCGCTGACGGCGCCGACGGCGCCGGGGACGGCAACCGCGGGCTCCGCACCATGCCGTCGACCTCGCCCGAGAACCTCTTCCGCGGGCCCGACGGCCACGCCGAGTCGCTCGCGCAGTCCTCCACCATGGACATCGCCCTGATCCGGGCCCTGTTCGGACGCGTGACGGAGGCGGCCGGGGTGCTGGGGCTCGAGCATCCGGTGCTCGCCGAGATCGCCGCCGCGCTGCCCCGGCTCGTGGGGTTCGCGGCCACCGCGGACGGCCGGCTGCGCGAGTGGGGCGCCGACCTCGTCGAGGTCGACCCCGACCACCGGCACATGTCGCAGATGATCGCGGTCTACCCGCTCGGCCTGATCGACCCGGCCACCACACCCGAGCTGGCCGAGGCCGCCCTGGCGACCCTCGACCGGCGCGGCCCCGGCGCGATGGGCTGGTCGTGGGCCTGGAAGATCGCCCTGCGCGCCCGCCTCGGCGACGGCGAGACCGCCCGCGAGCTGCTGCGCGAGGCGAGCGCCCCGTTCGAGCGCGACCACCAGCGGCTCGCGCCCGTCGACGGCTCGGAGTGGGGCGGGCTGCTGCCGAACCTGTTCTCGACGCATCCGCCCGTGCAGCTCGACGGGAACTTCGGCTTCGCGGCCGCCGTGCGCGAGCTGGTGCTCGGCACGGCCGAGGGAGCGGTGCAGCTGCTGCCCGCCCTGCCCGAGGCGTGGGCCGACGGCGAGCTGCTCGGCGGGCGGCTGCCCGGCGCCCTCACGGTCGACCTCCGCTGGGCGCACGGTCAGCCGGTCGAGGTGGTCGTGCGGCGCCTGGCCGAGGCCTCCCCGCGCGTCGTCGACGTCGAGCTGCGGGGCCGGCGGATGCGCGTGCCGCTGGAGAGCCACGCGACCGTGCTCGACCTCTCCGCGCTCGTGCCGACCGGGGCGGGAGTGCGCTGATGCTCGTCGACGCCCCGCTCGAGGTGCTGCGGGAGTACCGCAGCAGCCAGACCGTGCCCGAGGACTTCGACGAGTTCTGGGCGGGCACGATCGCCTCTGCCCGGGACACGGGCGGAACGGTCATCCGCACCCCCGTCGACACCGGCCTCGTGGGGGTCGACGTGTTCGACCTGACCTTCCCCGGCTTCGGCGGCGACCCCGTGCGCGCGTGGCTGCGACTGCCCAGGATGCGCGACCGCCCGCTGCCCGCCGTCGTGCACTTCACCGGCTACGGAGCCGGGCGCGGCGCCCCGATCGACGACCTGCTGTTCGCGACCGCCGGCTACGCCCACCTCGTGATGGACACCCGCGGACAGGGCGACGGCGGTACGGTCGACCCCGGCTTCGAGCCGATCGCGCCCTCGGGCTTCCTGACCCGCGGCATCACCGACCCGCACTCCTACTACTACCGTCGTGTCTTCACCGACGCGGCGCGGGCGGTCGACGCCGTGCGCGGGCTCGACGAGGTCGACCCCGACCGGGTCGCCGTCGCCGGCAACAGCCAGGGCGGCGGCATCGCGATCGCGGCGAGCGTGCTGTCGGAGGGCGTGCGGGCCGTGCTCGCCCAGGCCCCCTTCCTCGCCGACCTGCCCCGGGCCGTCGGCGCCACCGACCGCTACCCCTACCGCGAGATCGCCGACCTGCTCACCCGGGCCCGCCACCTCGAGGCGCCGGTGCTGCAGACGCTCGCCTATTTCGACACCGTCAACCTCGCCACCCGTGCCCGGGTGCCGGCCTGGTTCTCGGCCGGGCTGATGGACGACATCACCCCGCCCTCCACCGTGTTCGCGGTCCACAACGCGTGGGCCGCCGAACGTCACATCGTCACCTGGCCGTTCAACGGCCACGACGCAGGCGGGTCGCACGACCTCGCGGGTGCCCTCCGGGTGCTCGCCGAGACCGTCGGCCGCGCCTGACACCTCACCGCCCTGCACATCATGATCGAAGAGGAACCATGAGAACGAGAAGACTGATCCCCGCCCTGGCCGTGCTGGCCCTGGCCGCACCGCTCGCCGCCTGCTCCGCGGGAGGAGGCGGGGGAGACTCCGCCGGCGGCACCGTGAACTGGTGGACCTGGGACGAGAAGCAGGCCGTGTCGTACAAGGAGTGCCTGGCCGGCTTCGAGGAGGAGAACCCCGGCGTCACCGTGAACATCTCGCAGTACGGCGTCGATGACTACTTCACCAAGCTCACCGCCGGCTTCGTGGCGGGCAACGCGCCCGACGCCTTCCAGAACAGCGTGCAGTTCTTCGACGCCTACGCCAAGCAGGGGCAGCTCGAGCCGCTCGACGACTACATCTCGAAGAGCGACTACGACCTGGGCGTGTTCAACGTGGGCGTCGAGAACTGGAAGTACACCGACGGCAAGCAGTACGCCCTGCCGCTGGACTGGGCAGCCAGCGCCATCTACTTCAACGAGGACATGGTCACCCAGGCCGGCTACACCGCCGACGACATCGCCTCGATGACCTGGAATCCCGACGACGGCGGCACCTTCGACCAGATCGCCACCCACCTGACGATCGACGAGAACGGCGTGCGCGGCGACGAGCCCGGCTTCGACAAGACCAAGGTCGCCACCTACGGCGTCGGCAACCTCGGCACCGAGGACTACATCGGCCAGACCACCTGGAACCCGTTCATCTCGACCACGGGCTGGAAGATCGGCGACCCGGCCGCCTGGGCCACGCAGTTCCGCTACGACGACCCCGAGTTCATCAAGACGATGGACTGGGTGCGCGGCCTCTCCGACCGCGGCATCGCGCCGAAGCTCGGCGAGTTCACGATCGGCGACACCGAGCAGCTCGGCTCGGGCAAGGTGGCCATGTCCTCGGGCGGATCGTGGTCGGCCAGCACCTTCGCCCAGCTGCCGGGCCTCGAGGTCGGCATCGCGCCGACCGTGCTCGGCCCCGACGGCACCACCCGCTCGATGATGTCGAACTCCAACGGCAACGAGATCTGGGCGGGCTCGAAGAACAAGGACAACGCCTGGAAGTGGATCTCCTACATGGGCTCCGAGGACTGCCAGACCAAGGCGGCGCTGCAGAGCGGCTCGTTCTTCCCGTCGATCCCCGGCGCCATGGACGCGGTCGCGGCCGACCAGCTGAGCAAGGGCGTCGACCTCGGCGTCTTCGTCGACGCGGCGAAGAACGGCTGGATCTACCCGGCCTACCCCTCGGCCAACGGCTCCGAGATGGGCACGACGATCCAGCCGCTGATGGAGGCGTTCTTCACGCACGAGCGCGACGACGACGTCTTCCCCGAGATGGCGGCGACCTCGAAAGAGATCCTGGCCGGGTGATCGCCACCGGCACGGGTGAGGATGCGCGGCTGACGCTGAGGACGCCGGCCTCGGTCGACATCTTCACGCGCATCCTCACCCACGGTCCGATCGGCCGGATCGACGTCGGCCGGCAGACCGGCCTCTCGCAGGCGGCCGTCACCAAGACGGTGGCGCCCCTGCTCCTGGACGGCATCGTCGCCGTCGACCGCCCCCTGGCCGGCACCGTGCCGGCCGGGGCGGCGCCTGGCCGCCCGGTGCACCCCCTGCGGGTCGTGCCCTCGGCGCGGCTCGTGCTGGGGGTCAAGGTCAACCCCGACGAGGTGATCGGGGTGGCCACGGGGATGACGGCGGGCATCCTGCACGTGGTGCGGCGCCCGCTCGCCTCGACGTCGCCCGCCGCCGTCATCGGGGCGGTCGCCTCGGTCGCCGAGGAGCTCGGGCTGCTGCTCGGCGACCGGGCCTCCCGGCTGATCGGGCTCGGCGTCGCCGTGTCGGGCGACGTCGACACCGCGACCGGGATCGTGCGGGACTCACCGCTCCTCGGCTGGCGGGGCGTGCCGCTCGCGCATCCGCTCGCCGCCCGGCTCGGGGTGCCGGTGCGGGTCGACAACGACGTGCGCGCGCTCACCATCGCCGAGCACTGGTTCGGCGTGGGCCGCGACTCGGGCTCGTTCGCGGTCGTGACCATCGGCTCGGGCATCGGCTGCGGGCTCTACCTCAACGACGACGTGGTGTCGGGGGCGCACGGCGTGGCCGGCGAGCTCGGGCACCTGCCGCTCGCGTCGCTCGACGCGGTCTGCGTCTGCGGGCGGCGGGGCTGCGTCGAGGCGGTGGCCTCGTCGGGGGCCGTGCTGCGGGCGGTGCGGGCGGCGACGGATGCTCCGCTGCTCACCCTCGCCGAGGCCGCCGGCCTGGCGCGGGAGGGCGTGCCAGGCGCCGTGGCCGCCTTCGATCGCGCGGGCACCGCCATCGGCGCCGCGCTCGCCATCGTGGCGAACCTCACCGGGCCGGACACGGTGCTCGTGGCGGGCGAGGGCATGCAGGAGTTCGAGCTCTACGAGCGCACCATCCGCACGACCTTCGCGGCCCACGCCTTCGGGGCGGCGGCCGACTGCGTACTCGTCACACGGGCGCACACCTTCGAGGACTGGGCCCGCGGGGCGGCGGCCTCCCTCATCCGCGCGGCGGTCCGCCAGGAGTTCTGACGGGGCGGGTGCTCAGCAGCCCGGGCCGCTGCCGAGCACCTCGGTGTCGAGCGGCCAGCGGATGTCGAGGACGTCGCCCGGCTGCACCGCGAGCGGGTCGGTGCAGGGGAAGTTGACGCGGACGACGTCGGCCGTCTGCAGCTGGAACCGCGAGGCGATCGCGAGGACGGTGTCGTTGTCCGTCACGGTGTAGCGGTACTCGTAGTCGTTGACCTGCTCGGCCGGTCCGTCCGCGTAGGGCGCGGGGCCCGTGTCCTCCACCCAGGGGGTGTTCGGGGTGTTGCCTCCGTCGGTCTGGCCGCCGGCATCGTTGGGCCGGGTCGGCGGCAGCGGTTCCGGGGGCGTCGTCGGAACCTCGGGAACCGGCGCAGGCTCTTCCGTCGGCTGCGGGGAGGGGGTCGGCGTGGCGGTCGCCGTCGTGACGACCGTGGCCGTGACCGTCACCGGCGCCGCCTGCGGCGACAGCAGCGTGCATCCCGACAGGAGGACGACGCACAGCACGGCGCCTGCCGCAGGAAGTAGGCGAGTCATCCCCGAATGCTACCGACCCGACCGCCGCGCTACTCGACGGGTTGCGCCTGCGAGCGGGTCGGCAGGTGCGGGTCGACGCTGAGGAGGCGGCGCATCTCGGCCGGGAGGGTGGCAGCCGCGCGGTAACGGGCCATCAGCGCCGCGTTGGCCTCGTAGTTCGGGCCCTCGCGGAGCTCGGCCACGTGGTGCAGCGCGAAGACGCGGCCCTCGTGCCGGCGCGGCGGTTCGCCGAGCAGGGTCTCGTGGGCGACGTGCCAGGCCGCATCCTCGAAGCCCCAGCCGCGGAACCGCTCGTCCTGGCCGCCGTGGCTCGCCCAGGTGGCGGGCGTGGTGACGTAGACGCCCGAGCACGCGCCGCGCACGACCTCGTGGTCGCACTCGGCGAGCGGCACGCCGGCGGCGTGCTGCGCCGTGCCGGCCGCGCCGAGCCAGCGGTACTCGGTGTACGGGAGGTGCACCCGCCCCGAGGTGGCGGCCGCGGCGATCGCCTCGCGCAGCGCTCCGCCCTCGGGGATGGTGTCGGCGTCGCCGATCACGACGACCTCGTCGGGGTCGGCCAGCCGCCCCACGCCCAGGTTGCGGCAGCGCGCCAGGTTGAACACCTCGTCCTCGGAATCGACGATCAGCACCGGCACGTCGCCGAGCTCCTCGCGGTACCAGGCGACCACCGCGTCGAACGCGGCGAGGCGGGAGGGCTGCGGCCTCCACGGGATGACGATCGTAACCATCCTCCGACAATAAGGCCCCCCGCCCCCTCCTCGCGCCGAGTAAGGTGAGGATATGTCGTATCGCTCGAGGGGTCGGGACTCCATCGATCCCGCACCGGCGCGAACGCGCCCGTCGGCCGGCGATCCGCACGCGATCGCGTACTTCCGACGTCACCGTGACGACGATCCGGCGGAGTCGATTCCGGCCCGCGAGCAGATGGCGGGATGGCCGGTCGGAGTGAGGGCGAAGGTCGCCGCGGTGCTCGTCGCGGTTGCCGCCGCACCGCCATCGCGATTCTCCGGCGGCGGCTACTGGCAGGCGATGCACGGGGCGATGTCGGGCTGGTTCGAGGTGCGGGTCGACGGGCCCGGGCGAGAGCACTTCCGCGTGTTCTGCCTGCTCGACCTGGAAGGGATCTCGCCGGCTGGGGACTCTGCCGGAGCGCGACTCGTCATCGTCGATGCGCGACGCAAGGCGTTCCGGACGACGCTCTCCGACGCGGACTACGAGCGGGTGAGGGCCCTCGGGCGTGAATACCTGCGCCGCAACCCGAGGAGCTGCGTGTAGCGCTAGGCCGCAGGGGTGCGCATCGGTACCGTGATGGATTCGCGCTCCGCGGCCGTCAATGGTTCGAGGGTCAGGCGAAGTCCCAGGGCGCCGGCGAGCTCGGCCACGGTGCCGATGGTCGGGTTGACGTTCGGCGCCGAGAGCAGGCGACGCACGGCGGCTGCCGACATGCCCGTCGCGCGCGCGAGCCCCGCCTTCGAGAGCCCCTCGGTCGCCGCGGCGTCGTTGAGGGCGTTCACGATCGCGTCGATGGTGGCGATGCGGGCGGATTCCGCCGCGTAGGCCCGCGCGTATTCGGGGTCTTCGAGGTCGGACCGAAGGTCGGACCAGAACTGCTCGGTCATGGTGTGAGCGTAACATAAAAGGTACACCACGGTGCGACTTGATGCGGGATACGGTGGGCGGATGGCGGCGGTCGTGAGCGTGGAGGCGGTGTTCGGGGCGGGCGTCGAGGCGGCCGTGCGGGGCGAGTGGGAGGCGCTCGCCGGTGCCGGGATGTCGAGCCTCGCGGGGCACACCTCGGCGAGCAACGCGCCGCACCTGACGTTCGCGGTGCGGCCCGCCGAGGGCGGGTTCGGGCCGTTCGCGCTGCCCGCGGCGGTGGCCCGGGCGCTGCCGCTGCCGGTAATGCTCGGGGCGCCGATGCTGTTCGGGGCGGGGGAGCGGCGGGTGCTCGTGCGGTCGGTGCTGCCGACCGCTGGGCTGGTGGCGCTGCACGCGGCGGTGCACGAGACGCTCGCATCAGGCGGGGGCGAGGATGCTCCGCACACGCGACCCGGGGAGTGGACGCCGCACGTCACGCTCGCCCGCCGCATCCGGCTCGAGCAGGTGCCCGCGGCCCTGGCGCTGCTCGGCGGCGACATCGCGGGCGAGATCGTCGGCCTTCGCCACTGGAACGCCGACACCGCCACGGTCACCCCGCTCCGCACGACGGGCGGCGCGGCGTTCGACGCCGGCGAGTTCACCCGTTCGTAACCGGAGGGTGCGAGCATCCGGTCATGTCGACTTCTGAGCCCTTCCTGCCCGTCGGTGACCCGCGCGACGCCGAGGCCGACGAGGCCCTGCGCGAGCGCGATCTCGCGGGCGACCCGCAGGACGACACCGCGTCCGACGTCGACGACGAGGCGGCGGTGGCGGCGGTCGACGATCCCGACGCCGACCGCGCGGCCGGTGAGCAGCGGATGCACGCCGAGTCGACCCCGTTCCGCCGCCCCGAACCGGGCGAGCGTCTGAGCGCCGACGAGCTGGCCGCCGACCTCGGCGACGACGCCGGCGACAGCGCCTGAGACCTTCGCGAATCGGAGCCAACTCTCGGTTCCGCGGCGTACCGTTGCTGCAACCGGAGCGGCTGCGCAGCAAACGGCCGTCGGTTCGTCGGAAGAAGTGATGCCAGATGGCTCGTAACCAGAAGCGCTGGGCGGTCGCGATCGCGGCCCCTGCCGTCGTCGCCGTGGTCGTCGCGGGTGGGGTGCTCGCCACCTCCGCGTCGGCCGACCTGCCCGAGAAGACGCCAGAGCAGGTGCTCGAGCTGGCGGCTCAGGCCGACGTGCAGACGTTCTCGGGAACGGTCGAGCAGAGCTCCGACCTCGGTCTCCCCGACCTGTCGGGCTTCGGCGGCGCAGGCGCGGGCAGCGGCAGCGGCGGGTCCGGCAGCAGCAGCGACGGCAGCGGCACCGCCGCCGATCAGGGCCTCTCGCCCGAGTCCGCCCTCGAGCTCCTCACCGGCAGCCACGAGGCCCGCGTCTACGCCGACGGCTCCGACAAGCTGCGCGTGCAGGTGCTCGACCAGCTGGCCGAGCGCGACGTCGTGAAGAACGGCGACGACGTCTGGCTCTACGACTCCAGCGACGACTCGGCCGTGCACACGACGCTGCCGGCGCGCGGCGACGCGAGCGCCGACGCCAGCTCCGGCGAGGCCACCCCCGGCGCCGTCCCCACCCCCGCCGACATCGCCCAGCGCTTCCTCGCCGCGGTCGACCCCTCCACCGACGTCTCGCTCGGCGCCGACACCACGGTCGCCGGCCGCGACGCCTACGACCTCGTGCTCACCCCGCGCACCGACGCCACCCTCGTCGGCTCGGTCTCGATCGCGGTCGACTCCGAGACCGGCATGCCGCTGCAGGTCGAGGTGCTGGCCCGCGGCGAGTCCAGCCCGGCCTTCGAGATCGGCTTCTCCGACCTCTCCCTCGACATCCCGTCGGCCGAGCTGTTCGACTTCACCGCCCCCGAGGGCACCACGGTGACCGAGAAGGCCCTGCCGACCAAGGGTGACGTGCCCGAGGCGTCGGCCGCGCATCCGGAGCCCGTCGTCACCGGCGAGGGCTGGGCCAGCGTCGTCGAGCTGCCGATCGGCACCGACACCGCCGACCTCACCTCCTCGCCGATGTTCTCGCAGCTGACTACGAAGGTCGACGGCGGAAGCCTGCTGCAGACCACCCTCGTGTCGGTGCTCCTGACCGACGACGGCCGCGTGTTCGCGGGCGCCGTGCCGGCCGAGGCGCTGCAGAGCGCGGCCGCGGCGACCCCCGCCAGCCCGGCCGAGTGACCGCGGCGCCGGCCGCCATCCAGACGAGCGGCCTGACGAAGCGCTTCGGCCGCCAGACGGTGGTCGACGGCGTCGATCTCGACGTCCCGGCCGGCGCGGTGTTCGGCTTCCTCGGTCCCAACGGCTCGGGCAAGACGACGACGATCCGCATGCTGCTCGGGCTGGCGAATGCGACGGCCGGCGAGATCACGGTGCTCGGCGAGCGGATGCCCGGCACACTCGGCACCGTGCTCCCCGACGTGGGCGCGCTGATCGAGGGCCCGGGCTTCTACCCCTTCCTCTCGGGCGCCGCGAACCTGGCCCGGCTCGACGCGGCCGACGGCTGGGCGCCGCGCGCGACCCGCCGCACCCGCGTGGCCGAGGCGCTCGACCGCGTCGGCCTCACCCAGGCCGGCGGCAAGAAGGTGCGCGCCTACTCGCTCGGCATGAAGCAGCGCCTCGGCATCGCGAACGCTCTGCTGATGCCCCGGCAGCTGATCGTGCTCGACGAGCCCACCAACGGCCTCGACCCGCAGGGCACCCGCGAGGTGCGGGGGCTCATCCGCTCGCTGGCCTCGACCGGCACGACCGTCTTCGTCTCGAGCCATCTGCTCGCCGAGATCGAGCAGATGTGCACCCACATCGGCGTGATGCGCGGCGGGCGCCTGGTGGCGCAGGGCACCATCGACGAGCTGCGCGCCGCCGGTCAGGCGACGCTGCACCTCACGGTGGCGGCTCCGGATGCGCGGCTCGCCGTGCGCACGCTGGCCCCCCTCGGCATCGTGGTGACGACGGCGGCCGCTCCCGAGGCGCAGGCCGCCGAGGTCGCCCCCGAGGCTGCCGGCGACACCGCCCTCGCGGCCCCGTTCCCCGACGGACTCCCGCCCGAGCACGTGGTGGCGGCGCTCGTCGGCGCCGGAGTGCGCGTGCGCGGGGTCGCCGTCGACCGCCCCTCGCTCGAGGACAGCTTCGTCGCCCTCACCGGGGAGGGCTTCGATGTCGTCCAGTGACCCCACCGCGGCGACCGTCCGCTCTCCCCGCCGCGCGCTCGGCTGGGGCTTCTTCCTCAGCGAGCTCGGCGTCCTCTTCCGCCGGCGCCGCACCCAGGCCATGCTCGGCGCCCTGGCGGCCGTGCCGATCCTGATCGCCGTGGCCATCCGGGTGACCGGCGGCGACGGCCGCGGCCCGGCGTTCCTCGACCGCATCAGCCAGAACGGCCTGTTCGTCGGCATGACCGCGCTCGTGGTCTCGATCCCGCTGTTCCTGCCGCTGACGGTCGGCGTGGTCGCCGGAGACTCGGTCGCGGGAGAGGCCTCCACCGGCACGCTGCGCTATCTGCTGGTCTCGCCGGTCGGGCGCATCCGGCTGCTCGTCGTGAAGTTCGCCTCGGCGGTGGTGTTCTGCCTCGCCGCGACCCTGACGGTCTCGCTCGCCGGCATCCTGGCGGGCGCCGTGCTCTTCCCGATCGGCCCGGTGACGCTGCTCTCGGGCAACACGGTCGACGTGGGCGAGGCGCTGCTGCGCGCCCTGCTCATCTCGGTCTACGTGGCTCTCGGCCTCGTGGGCCTCGCGGCCATCGGCCTGTTCATCTCCACGCTGACGGATGCCCCGGTCGGCGCCATGGCCGCCACGGTCGTCGTGGCGATCCTCTCGCAGGTGCTCGGCCAGCTCTCGCAGACCGAGCTGCTGCACCCGTTCCTGCCGAGCTACCACTGGCTCGACTTCGCCGACCTGCTGCGCCAGCCGATCGACTGGAGCTCGTTCGCCGGCAACGCCTGGCTGCAGCTGGCCTACGTGGCGATCTTCGGGACGCTCTCGTACGCCCGCTTCGCCACGAAGGACGTGCTCTCCTAGGAGCCGGGCCGGCCGGGCCGCCGCCGGTCGCGGACGCGGACGCGGGCGCTACGCCAGCGCCGGCACGCGTTCGCCCGCGGGCGGGTCGGCCGGGGCCGTACCGTCGCCGAAGGGCCGGCCGCCGAGCTCCTCGCGGTGGTGGGGAGTCAGCCAGCCCCGTGCATCCGGCCCCTTGGGGATGATGCCCGTCGGGTTGATGTCGCGGTGCACCACGTAGTAGTGCGCCTTGATCTGCGCGAAGTCGATGGTGTCGCCGAATCCCGGCGTCTGGAAGAGGTCGCGGGCGTAGGCCCAGAGCACCGGCATCTCGGCGAGCTTCTGCCGGTTGCACTTGAAGTGCCCGTGGTAGACGGCGTCGAAGCGGGCGAGCGTGGTGAACAGGCGCACGTCGGCCTCGGTGATCGTGTCGCCGACGAGGAAGCGCTGGCGCGACAGCCGGTCGCTGAGCAGGTCCAGCCGCTCGAACAGGGCGTCGTAGGCCCGCTCGTAGGCCTTCTGCGACCCGGCGAAGCCCGCGCGGTAGACGCCGTTGTTCACGTCGCGGAAGATCTCGGCGTTCAGGGCGTCGATCTCGTCGCGTAGGCGCTCGGGGTAGAGCTCGGGGGCACCCGGGCGGTGGAACTCCGTCCACTCGGTCGAGAAGTCGAGCGTGATCCGGGGGTAGTCGTTGGTCACGACCATCCCGCTCGCCACCTCGACGATCGCGGGCACCGTGATGCCCTTGGGGTAGTCGGGGAAGCGGGCGAAGTACGCCTCCTGCAGGCGTTCGATGCCGAGCACCGGGTCGCGGCCGTCGGGGTCGAGGTCGAAGGTCCAGCTGCGCTCGTCGTGGGTGGGGCCGGGCAGGCCGAGCGAGATGGCGTCCTCGAGGCCGAGCAGGCGGCGCACGATCACCGTGCGGTTCGCCCACGGGCAGGCGCGGGCGGCGACGAGGCGGTAGCGGCCGGCCTCGACGGGCCAGCCGTCCCGTGCGTCCCGGGTGATCCGATCCTCGATGTAGGCGGTGTCGCGGGTGAACTCCCCGGGCTGAACGTAGCTCATGCTCGAACCCTAGCCCCCGCGGCCCGTGCCGCCACCGACCGCCAGGAGTGCCTCAGTTTTCGATCAAGAACTGCCCAGTTCGAGGGCCGGATCCGAGGTCGATACGGCGTAATGGAAAAGCCGAAAGGCCTGGTCAGCACTAACGAACCCGGGGTGGGGGGAGGTGCCCGTGGGGGTCCGACGGGCCGATCCGGGGTCTCTGGACATCGTGTCGGGGCGTCGGTAACGTGCTCATCACCCCCGAAACCGGACGTGCCGCCCCATCACCCAGGGCGCCGTCCCCGGCATCTCCCCGGATGCCGACGAGGTGGTGTGGACGGCTCTTACCCTGGCAGACCCGATGCCGCTGTCCGCACCACCTCCCCTTCCGGGGCGATTACGCTTCTGGAGTGACACGCACCTCCGATCGTCCCCGTCTCGCCCGACTTCCGCGGGACGTGATGGTGCTCGGTGTCATCGCCTTCTTCGTGATGCTCGGCTTCGGCGTCGTCGTGCCCGTGCTGCCGGTGTACGTGCGGAGCTTCGGCGTCGGCTACCTCGAGGTCGGGGCCGTCGTGTCCGCCTTCGCCGTGATGCGCCTGGTGGCGAACCCGTTCGTGGGCAAGCTGATCGACCTGCTGGGTGAGCGCGTGGTGCTGGCGGTCGGCATCGGCATCGTCGCCCTGTCGAGCGCTCTCGTGGGGCTCGCCGACAACTACCCCGCCGTGCTGTTGCTGCGCGGGGCCGGCGGCATCGGCTCGGCCATGTTCTCGGTGGCCGCGATGACGCTGCTGCTCGCCACCACCGAGCCCGCCGTGCGCGGCCGGGCGGTCGGCTTCTACCAGGGCGGGTTCCTGATCGGCGGGATGGCCGGTCCGGCCGTCGGCGGGCTGCTCTCGGGCATCTCGCTGCATGCCCCGTTCTTCTTCTACGCCGGGACGCTCGTGGTGGCCGGAGCCGTCGGGCTCGCCCTGCTGAAGCGCCGCACGCACGACCCCGACGTGGTGCCCGAGCCGCCGCGGCCCTTCCGGGAGGTGCTCCGCGACCGCGGCTACCAGTCGGCGCTGCTCGCGAGCCTCGCGCAGGGCTGGTCGGCGATGGGCGTGCGCAGCGCGCTCGTGCCCGTGCTGATCGTCGAGGTGCTGCACGAGAAGCCGGCGATCACGGGCATCGCCTTCGCCGTGGCGGCGGTGGCGCAGACGCTGGCGCTCGCCCCGGCGGGCCGCTTCGTCGACACGGTGGGGCGGAAGCCCGCCATCATCGGCGCCTTCGCAGTGGGCGCGCTCGTGATGCTCGCCATCCCGCTCGTGTCGTCGATCTGGCTGCTGATCGTGCTGCTGTCGGTCTACGGGGTCGCGGCCGCCTTCATGGGCACCGCTCCGGCGGCGGCCGTCGGTGACGCGGCGGGGGCGCGCGGCGGCCAGCCGGTCGCGGTCTTCCAGGCGGTGGCGGATGCCGGTGCCATCGTCGGACCGCTGGCCGCCGGGCTGCTCGTCGACGCCTTCGGCTACGAGGCGGCCTTCGCCTCGGCCGCGATCCTGATGGGGGCGGCGGCTCTGTTCGCGCTGCGTATGCCCCGACGGGCATCCATCGCCTGACGGGACCGGATGGCGCCTCTCGAGTCGCCGCCGGAGGTCAGAGCGCGCGCAGCAGGAACTCGCGCATCCGCTCGATCAGGGCGAGGCGGGACGACTCCCGTCGGTACTCGTGCCCTTCGCCCGCGAGCTCGAGGTACTCGACGGGCCGCTCCAGCTCGCGCAGGGCCAGCACGATCCGGTGCGCCTCGCCGATCGGCACGTTGGTGTCGAGCTCGCCGTGCACGACGAGCAGCGGCACGTCGATGCGCTCGGCCTTCCCGAGCGGCGAGATGGAGCGCAGGAATTTCTTGTCGTGGTCGGGATGCCCGTACTTCGTCACGGCGGCCGCGGCGATCCACGGCTCGGTCTCGGCGTAGAAGGTGAGCAGGTGCGACATGCCGCAGATGTCGACGCCCGCGGCGAAGACCCCCGGCGTGAAGGCGAGGGCCGCGAGCGTGAGGTAGCCGCCGTAGGAGCGCCCGGTGACGGCGATTCGGTCGGCCGAGGCGACGCCGATGCCGATCAGGTGCTGCGCCGCCGCCGTCACGTCGTCGAAGGCGCCCTGGCGCTTCTGCACGTCGTCGGCGTGCACGAACTCGCGACCGAAGCCGGAGGAGCCGCGCACGTTCGGGGCGAAGACGGTGATGCCCGCCGCCGCCATCACCTGGTGCTGCGGGCTGAAGGTGGGCCGCTCCTGCGACTCGGGGCCGCCGTGCAGGTGCAGCATGGCGCGACCGGGCGAGGCGGCCCCGGCCCCGGTGCCGGCCCCGGTGGCCCGGTACAGCCACCCCGTGATCTCGAGCCCGTCGAGCGACCGGAACCGCTCGAGGCTCGGCTGCACGAGCGGCACGGCGGGCAGCGCCGGCACGTCGCTCACCCGCGTCCAGGCGAGCGTCGCGGTGTCGAGGTGCCAGAGCTCCCGCGGTCGCAGCGGGCCCTCGACGGCGAGCAGCACGCTCGAGCCGTCGCGGCTGAGCACCGGGCTCGTCGCCACCGCGCCGGGCAGCCCGGGCACCGGCACCGAGGTCTCCGTGTGCGTGTCGAACAGCTCGAGCTCGCTGCGCCCGGCCACGTTCCAGACGAGCAGCAGCAGCCGTCCGGCGTCGTCGCCGTCGAGCCCCTCGAGCTCGGCGTCGTCGCGGGCTGCCAGGGTGCGGGTCGGTCGCGACCAGTCATCGGGATCGACCGGTGCGGCCACGAGCTGCAGCCGGGGCAGCCCCACCTCGGTGGCGGCGTAGACGACGGCCGGCGCCGCCGCTCCGGGAGGGGAGGGCCGGATGAACGCCCGGTCGGTCGCCCCGCGCCCCGGATGCGGCAGAACGGGGTGGTCGGTGTCGGTCTCGCGGTCGACCACCACGCAGAACTCGTGCCCCCGGCGCCCGTCGCGCACCACGAGCATCCGCTCGAAGGCCGAGAGGTCGAGCACGTGGATCAGCTCGCCCACCGCGAGCAGGTCGAGCTCCCCGGTGGAGGGGTCGGCGAGGTAGGCGCGCGTCGGTTCACCCACCTCGGTCGAGGGCACGGTGAGCACGACGCGGTGGCCGCTCCTCGTCCACGGCCCGAGCTCGACGTGCCGCTCGGGCGGGCCGGAGATGCGCCGGGCGTCGCGGCCGTCGGGGCGCACCACCCAGACCTGGGTGCGCACGCCGCCGTCGGTCGCGACCGCGCAGGCGAGCCAGGCGCTGTCGGCCGACCAGCTGACCGAGATCACGGGGTCGTCGGTGAAGCGGATGCGCGTGGCCGGCGCTCGCGGCCCCTCGAGCACCACGTCCTGCACCCACACCTCGGGCGCCCCGCCCCGGTCGCTGATGAACGCGACCCGGGCCGCGTCCGGCGTCATGGACGGGCCCCAGCTGCCCCACGCGCCCACAAGGGCCGCCGCGAGGCCGGCCGAGCCGCCGGATCCGCCGGGTCCGCTCGATCCGCCGGCGGCGGGAACCGCCCCCGTCATCGGATGCCGTGCTCCTGCAGCCACATCTCGAGCAGCGCGAGCTGCCACAGGGCGTTCGAGCCCAGGGTCGTGCGGTCGGAGTTGGGGTCGGCGAGCATCCGTTCGACCCTAGCCGTGTCGAACAGCCCGCGCTCCCGGGCGGCCGGATCGTGCAGCGCCGCCCGCACGCGCTCGAGGTAGGGACCCTCGAGCTGCCGGATGGCCGGCACCGGGAAGTAGCCCTTGGTGCGGTCGATCACCGCGTCGGGCACGAGGCCCCGGCTGGCGCGCTTCAGCACCCCTTTCCCGCCGTCGGAGAGCTTCAGCTCCGGCGGGATCTGCGCCACCAGCTCGACGAACTCGTGGTCGAGGAACGGCACGCGCGCCTCGAGGCCCCACGCCATGGTCATGTTGTCGACCCGCTTCACCGGGTCGTCGACCAGCATGGTCATCGTGTCGTTGCGGAGGGCGGCGTCCACCGAGGTCTCGGCCCCGGGCCGCGCGAACTCGGCGGCGAGGAACGCCGTGGCGCTGTCGGGCCGGGTCGCATCGCGCCAGGCCGGGCCGAGCAGCTGCTGCAGCTCGGCCCAGGGCCGGTCGACGAAGACGCGCGAGTAGGCCTCGACGGCGCCCTCTCGCGGCACACCCGCGAGCGGCGGGTACCAGTCGTAGCCGCCGAGCACCTCGTCGGCGCCCTGCCCCGACTGCACCACCTTGACCGACTTCGAGACGTCCTCCGAAAGCAGGTAGAAGGCGACGCAGTCGTGGCTGACCATCGGCTCGCTCATCGCCGCGACCGTGCCGTCGATGCCGGGCAGCAGGCGCGAGGAGTCGATCGAGATGCGGTGGTGGTCGGTGCCGAAGTGCCGCGCCACGAGGCTCGAGTACTCGAACTCGTCGCCCGACTCGCCGCCGGCCGAGTCGAAGCCGATGCTGAAGGTGGCGAGATCGGTCTGTCCGGCCTCCGCGAGCAGGGCCACCACCAGGCTCGAGTCGATGCCGCCCGAGAGCAGCACGCCCACGGGCACGTCGGCGACCATCCGCCGCTCGACCGCGGTGCGGAGGCTCGCGATCAGCGCCTCCTGCCAGTCTTCGTCGCTCCAGCCGGCCTTGTCGGGGTCGCGCTCGAAGGCGGGCTGCCAGTAGACGTGGTCGGATGCGCGGCCGTCGGGCTCGATCATCCGCACCGTCGCCGGCGGCAGCTTGGTCACCCCCGCGAGGATCGTGCGTGGCGCCGGCACGACCGAGTGGAAGCTGAGGTAGTGCTCGAGGGCAGTGCGGTCGATCGAG
This sequence comes from Herbiconiux sp. VKM Ac-1786, assembly GCF_015350805.1. Lineage (GTDB taxonomy): Bacteria > Actinomycetota > Actinomycetes > Actinomycetales > Microbacteriaceae > Herbiconiux. The sequence continues at coordinate 1,740,640 of NZ_JADKSG010000001.1, forward strand.
CTGTCGACGTCGCCCGACTCCAGCAGCGCCGGCAGCGTGGAGGCGAAGCGCAGCCGCCCGGGCCGCTCGTCGAGGTACAGCGGTTTGATGCCGAGGCGATCGCGGGCGAGCATCGCGCGGCCCGAGGCGTGCTCGACGACGACGAAGGCGAACATTCCGAGCAGGTGCTCGACGCACTGCATGCCCCACTCGGCATACGCCTTGCCGATCACCTCGGTGTCGGAGGTGGAGAAGAAGCGGTGGCCCTTGCCCTCGAGCTCGGCGCGCAGCTGCCGGTGGTTGTAGATGCAGCCGTTGAACACCACGGTGAGGCCGAGTGGGGCGTCGACCATCGGCTGCGCGCCGGCGGCCGAGAGGTCGATGATGGAGAGCCGACGGTGGCCGAGGGCGACCCGGCCGTTCGACCAGAGCCCGGTGCCGTCGGGGCCGCGGTGCACCTGGCACGCGGTCATCCGGTCGACCGCGCCGAGGTCGGCGCTCCGGCCGTCGAAGCGCAGCTCGCCCGCGAGGCCGCACATCTCAGTCGCTCCCCGGTGCCGCGGTGATCCAGGTGTCCTTCGACCCGCCGCCACGGGAGGAGTTGACCACCATGCTGCCGGCCGGGGCCACCCGGGTCAGCGCGAGATCGGCGACCTCCAGCCCGTACTCGCCCTCACCGGTGGCGTAGACGAAGACGCGCAGGTCGACGTGCCGGGGTTCGAGGGCCGCGCCGGGCACGCCGGCCGCCTCGGCCCCGGGCATCGGCGGGGCGCCGTCGGCGAAGGTCGGGTGCGACGACAGCGGCACGACCTCCTGCGCCACCCAGGTCTCGGGGTCGGCGGCGATCGCGGCCCGCCGCTCGGCCACCGCGGCGGCACCGGCCGCGGGTCCGATCAGCACACCCTCGCCCCCGTGCCCGTCGACCGGCTTCGTGACGAGCTCGCCGACCCGTTCGAGCACGGTGCGCCGCTCGGCCTCGTCGCTCGTGCGGTAGGTCGGCACCTGCTCGAGCAGCGGCCGCTCGTCGAGGTAGTAGGCGATCAGAGCGGGCAGGTGGCAGTACATCGCCTTGTCGTCGGCGATGCCGTTGCCGGGGGCGTTGGCGAGGAAGACCCGGCCGGCGGCGGCCACGTCCAGGATGCGTGCCCCGATCGGTTCGCCGTCGACGGCGGCGTCGGGCAGCTCGACGTCCAGGCGCAGGTAGAGCGCGTCGAGCACGGTGCCGTCGGCCGCGACGACGACCCGGCCGTCGCGCACCGCGAGCTCGGACAGTTCGAGGAGGGCGAGGCCGGAGGTCTCGGCGAGCATCCGGTGCTCGAACCAGGCGCCGCTGGCCGGGCCGCTCGACACGAGGGCGGCGGCCGGCACCCGGTGCGAGTCGGCCGCGAGACCGGCGGCGACGCGACCGCCGGCGAGCAGCGTGCGGCGCAGCGAACCGAAGACGCGCTCGGGATCGAGCATGGCCTCGGGGCGGGGAGCCCCGTCGGCGACCTCGTCCATCAGCCGCCGGATCGCGACCGCGTAGGCGGCGCCGCTGGGATTCCGCACGTTGTCCTCGAGCACGCGCCAGCCGCCGAACTCGTTGCGCACGAGGTCGAAGCCGAACACGGCCGAGCGGGTGACGTCGGCCGGGAGGGCGCGGGCCGCGGGCATCCAGCCGGGGCTGCCCTCGATGACCGCGCGGGGGATGACGCCGTCGTCGACGATGCGCTGCTCGCCGTACACGTCGCGGAGGAACGCCTCAATGGCCCGGGCGCGCTGGGTCAGGCCGGCTGTGATCTGGGACCACTCGTGGGCGTTGATCACGCGGGGCACGAGGTCGACCTCGAAGGGGCGCTCCTCGCCGTCGACGCGGAAGGTGAGACCGTGCTCGCGCGTCCAGTCGCGGGCCGCCGAGCGGGCCGAGTCGACCTTCTCGGGGCTGAGGCCCTCGAAGTAGGCGATCAGCTGCTCGTAGGCGGGGCGGGGCCGCGAGCCGGGGCCGACCGCCTCGTCGCCGGCCCGGGTGCGGTAGGTGCGCAGGGCGGGCACGGCGGGCGGGATGCCCCCGGCCGGGCCGTGCGTCTCGTCGACCACGAGCTTCACCACGGCGTCGATGTCGCCGCGCTCGGCGAAGGCCGCGCGCTGCCGGTCGGCGGAGTTGCCGCGGGCGAGCAGCGTCTCGGCGAGGCCGACGACCTCCTCGTAGTCCCCTAGCTCCTCGAGCTGCGGGCGCAGCCGCCGGATGAGGTGCCGCACGGCGTGCGCGGCGGCGGTGGGGCGCGGATGCGGGCCGTCGTCGAGCAGGTCGCCCGACAGCCCGCCGCGGGCCGCCTGCCACATGGCCGCGCGGTGGATGGGCGCCGGCACCGGGTGGTAGGGTCGGCCCTGCTCGATGTCGACCTCGGCGGCGCGCACGGCGGCGCGGAAGAGCCCGGCGATCAGCACCGCGTCGTCGACGATCGGGCAGGCGTCGCAGACCCGCAGCTCGAGCGTCGGGGCGTGCGAGGAGGGGCGCACCTCGAAGTAGGCCATCTTCGAGTCGGCGATCACCCCGGTGGCGATCAGGTCGGCGAGCAGTTCGTCGTACTCGGCGGCCGAGCCGAGGTCACCGGTGGCGCCGGCACTCGGCCAGCGCTGCCAGATGATCGAGCGGATGCTCGAGTAGCCGGTGTCGAGGCCGTTCCAGTACGGGGAGCTCGCCGAGATCGCGAGCAGCACGGGCAGGTCGCGGGACACCCGCTGGGCGATGTCGACGGCGAGGTCGCGGTCGCTCACCCCGACGTGGATCTGGGTTCCGCAGATCAGCTGCTCGTCCACCAGCAGGCGGTACTGCTCCTGCATCCGGCCGTAGCGTCCGGTCGTGGTCAGCTCGAAGTCGGCGAACTCCGAGCGGGGGGCCGTGCCGACGCAGGCGATGCCGACGCCGTCGGGGGCCGCCGCCTCGATCACGCCCCGGCGCAGCCGCAGGATCTCCTGACGCAGTCCGTCGAGGGTCGAGACCACGTCGGTGTTCGTCTCGACGGTGGTGCGCTGGATCTCGGCGGAGTAGTTCTCGGCCGGCAGCCTCGACAGGATCTGCGGCGCACGGGCCGACAGCTTCCCGCTCTCGAGATCGATGAGGTGGAGCTCTTCTTCCGCACCAAGCGTCAACTCCGCTGCCATGGGCTCACCCTACGAGGGTCTCCGGCCCGCGGACCGAATCGTCGACTGATCGAAACATGGGGCCTTCCGGGACGGAGACGCTGTAGTAGCGTTGAACAACGTGCAGTCCAGCTGAACAAATGGAGCAGATCAATGTCGATCGACACCCCCCGCATCGCCTTCGTCGGCACCGGCGCCAACGGCGCGGCGATCGCCGCCGACCTCACCCGCGCCGGCCACGACGTCACCTTCATCGAGCAGTGGCCGGCGCACGTCGCGGCCATGCGCGAGCACGGCATCACCGTGAAGATGCCCGACCGCACCGAGAACACGGCGGTGACGGCCTACGACCTGTTCGAGGTCGCCACCCTGCGGGAGCCCTTCGACCTCGTCTTCATCGTCGTGAAGGCCTACGACACCCGCTGGGCCTGCGAGCTGATCAAGCCGCTGGTGAAGCCGGACGGCCTGGTCGTCGGGCTGCAGAACGGCATGTCGGTCGACGACATCGCCGACGTGATGGGCCCGGAGCGCGCGGTCGGGGCCGTGATCGAGGTGGCGTCGAACATGTGGGAGCCGGGCGTCTGCAACCGCGAGACCCCGCCCGAGGAGGCGTGGTTCGCGATCGGGGGCATCCACCCGGCCGTGATCGGGCGGGAGCAGGAGGTCGCCGAGGTGCTGCGGCACGCCGGAACGGTCGAGATCTCCGACGACATCCGCTCCTCCAAGTGGGGGAAGCTGATCGTCAACGCGGCCGAGCTGGTGCCCTCGGCGATCCTCGACCTCGAGCTCGCGAAGGCCATCCAGGTTCCCGGCATGTACGAGTTCATGCTGCGCTGCGGCACCGAGGCGGCCCGGGCGGCCGTCGACTCCGGCTCCGCCCTGCGGCCGATCTTCGGCATGACCGACGCCGACCTCACGAACCCCGAGGTCTTCGCCGAGCAGCTGTTCGAGCAGGTGCTGCGGCGCTTCTCCTCGCCGACCACGCGCACGACGTCGCTGCAGGACTGGATGAAGGGGCGCCGCAACGAGGTGCACGAGATCAACGGCCTCGTCGTCGACGTGCAGCGCGAGCGGGGCGGCAGCGCTCCGGCGAACGAGCGCGTGGTCGAGCTGGCCCGGCGGATCGAGGCGGGCGAGCTGGAGCGCTCGCCGGAGAACATCGCCCTGCTGCTCGCCTGAGGTCGTGACGCCCTGACGCCGTGACGCCCTGACGCCCGGGCGCGTGGGCCAGACTGGATCCATGAACCCGACCGAGAGCTTCCGGGCCGCCCGCGACACCCTGCTCGCGCACCGCACCGACGTGGCCGCCGCCCGCGCCGCCTTCCGCTGGCCCGACGTCGGCCCGCACTTCAACTGGGCCGTCGACTGGTTCGACGAGATCGCGATCGGCAACGACCATCCGGCGCTGCACATCGTCGAGGAGGACGGCAGCGAGACCGTCGTCAGCTTCGACCTCATGCGCGCCCGCTCCGACGAGGTCGCCGCCTGGCTGCACGGCGAGGGCGTCGAGCAGGGCGACCACGTGATGCTCATGCTGGGCAACCGGGTCGAGCTGTGGGAGTCGATGCTCGCCGTGATGAAGCTCGGCGCGGTCATCCTGCCCACCACCACCCTGCTCTCACCGGCCGACCTCGCCGACCGGATCGAGCGCGGCGGCATCGCGCACGTCATCGTCGACGTCGCCGAGGTCGCCAAGTTCGACGAGGTCGAGGGCGACTTCACGCCGATCGTCGTCGGCGCCGACCCCGAGGCGGTGCCCGAGGGCTGGATCGACTACGCCGAGTCGGTCGACGCCCCCGGCATCAGCCCGACCGTGGTCGTCGACTCGGGCGACCCGTGCCTGATCTACTTCACCTCGGGCACCACCTCGAAGCCGAAGATGGTGGTGCACAGCCACGAGTCCTACCCGGTGGGCCACCTGAGCACCCTGTACTGGCTCGGCGTGCAGCCGGGCGACACGCACCTCGCGATCAGCTCCCCGGGCTGGGGCAAGCACGCCTGGAGCTGCTTCTTCGCCCCGTGGAACGCCGAGGCCACGGTCTTCGTCTACAACTACGGTCGCTTCGACGCGGCCGCCCTGCGCGCCCAGCTCGATCGCGCGGGCGTCGACACCTTCTGCGCCCCTCCGACGGTGTGGCGGATGCTCATCCAGAGCGAGCTCGGAAAGAAGCCGCGGGCGCTGACCGAGATCCTCTCGGCCGGCGAGCCGCTGAACCCGGGCGTCATCAAGGCGGTCGAGGACGCGTGGGGCCTGACCATCCGCGACGGCTACGGCCAGACCGAGACCACCGCGATCATCGCGAACCCGCCCGGGGCTCCGGTGGTGCCCGGGGCGATGGGCCAGGCCCTGCCGGGGGTCGCGATCGCGATCGTCGACCCGGTCTCGGGCGAGCCCTCCCCGGCCGACGACGGGGTGCAGCTCGGCGAGATCTGCCTCGACCTCACCCAGGAGCCCGCGAACCTGATGTCGGGCTACTACGGCGACGAGGAGCGCACGGCCGCCGCGCGGGCCGACGGGTACTTCCGCACCGGCGACGTGGCCGAGCGCGCCGGAAACGGCACCATCACCTTCGTCGGCCGCACCGACGACATCTTCAAGTCCTCCGACTTCAAGATCTCGCCGTTCGAGGTCGAGAGCGCGCTGCTGCAGCACGCGGCCGTGGCCGAGTCGGCGGTGGTGCCGGCTCCGGATGACCTGCGGCACAGCATCGTCAAGGCCTACGTGACCCTCGCCGCCGGCTGGGAGCCGAACGCCGAGACCGCGGCGGCGATCTTCGCCCACTCCCGCGAGACGCTGTCGTCGTTCGAACGGGTGCGGCGGGTGGAGTTCGCCGAGCTGCCGAAGACCATCTCGGGCAAGATCCGCCGGGTCGAGCTGCGGCAGCGCGAGGACGAGGCCTTCGCGCGCGGCGAGGAGCTCGCGGAGGAGTTCCGCGAGGACCGGCTCTAACGCCGGGTGCGCCCGTCGGGGCCGCCCGGGGCCGGTGCCTCGAGCAGCGCCCGCGCGAACGGAGCCAGCCCGGGCGACGCCTGGGCGAGGGCGAAGGCCCGCTCGATCGCGGCGGCGTGCACGGGCCGGGCGCGATCCAGCAGCAGTCGCCCCGCCTCGGTGAGCTCGAGCGCGACGCCGCGGCGATCGTCGGGGCTCGGCCCGCGGCGCACCAGCTGCCGTTCCTCGAGCCGGTTCACCAGCCGGGTGGTGGCGCTCCCGGTCAGCACGGCGACCTCGCTCGCCACCTGCATGCGGAGCGGATGGGCGTCGGGTGCCCCGACGGCGTCGAGCACCCGGTACTCCACCACCGACAGGCCCACGCTCCGGGCGAGCGCCTGCTCGAGCTCGGCCTCGACGCACGCGTGCAGCGCGGCGAGGCCCTGCCAGGCGCGCTCGCTCACGCGAACAGCTCCGGGTGCTTCACGAGCTCGAGCCGGGTGCGCCGGATATGGGTGACCAGCACCCGCTCGGCGTCATCCGGATCGCCGCGCCGCAGGCAGTCGACCAGCAGGTGGTGCTCGAGGTGGGTCACGCCGATGCCCGAGACGCCGACGAGCGTGGCGTAGGCGCGGCGGTAGTGCTGGGTGGTGTTCCAGAGCCGGTGGATGATCTGCCAGAGCTCGCCGGTGGCCGCGCCGGCGTAGCTCAGCAGATGGAACTCGCGGTCGTCGGCCATGAAGGCGTCGACGTCGGTGTTGGCCTCCATCCGATCCGCCAGCTCGGAGAGCCGGTCGAGCTGCTCGGCCGAGAGGTGCTCGAGGCTCCGGCGCAGCAGCAGAGGCTCCAGCCGCTCGCGGATCGAGTACGCCTCGACGCACTCCTCGAGGCTCAGCCGCGAGACCCAGGCGCCCGAGTTCGCGACCAGGGTGACGAGACCGTCGGCGGCGAGCATCCGGATGGCCTCGCGCGCGGGGATGCGGCTCGCCCCGAAGCGCTCGGCGAGGTCCTCCTGCCGCAGTCGCGTGCCGGGCGCCAGCGTGCCGCCGAGGATCTCGCGGCGGAGGCTCTCGGCGATGCGGTGGCTCGCGACGTTGTCGCGGTACGCGGAGTCGCGGGTGACGCTGGTGTCGGTCATCGCCTCGAATACTAACCGCGGGTCATTCCGCCGGGCGAGCGGGGTGCCACAGGCGCACCTCCGCCTCCTGCTCGTACTGCTTGCCGTGCGGGTAGCTGACGAGCTCGAACTGCATGCCCCAGGGGCTGAGGAAGTAGACCCAGCGCTGGCCCTCCGAGGCGTTGCGGCTCGCGGTCGGTGCACCGAGCACCCGGATGCCCGCCTCCTCCAGCGCCGCCACGGCCACGTCGAGGTCGTCGACGTAGAACGCGACGTGGTGACCCCCGAGGTCGCTGTTGCGCGGCTGGGGCCGCTGGTCGGCGGCGGGCTCGTACTCGAAGACCTCGAAGTTCGGGCCGTGGCCAGAGCGGTAGAAGCGGATCTCCCGCACCACGCTCCGCGGGTCGACGTTCAGGTGCTCCCGCATCCAGTCGTCGTCGCGGCGCATCGCGGGCAGCGTGTAGACGTGCGTGCAGCCGATCACGTCGACGAAGAAGCGGTGCGCCTCCTCGAGGTCGGGAACGGTGAAGCCCAGGTGCTCGGCACCTCGGAGTCCGGGTAGGGCCACGGTCGCCTCCTCGCGATCAATGTATCCAGTAGCCACGATAGCCGCGCTCGATTGTCGGCGGAAGGCTTGCAATGGATCCATTCGGGATCTAGTCTGCTGAGCAACCGGCTTCACCCCCGTGCAAAGGAGCACCTGCAATGCCTCGCGAGAAACGCCTCCAGCCCGGCTCCCCCTGGGTCGAGCTGAGCACGACCGCCGCCGACTGGAAGGCCGCCGATCCGGCTCTCCTCGACACGATGCTCGGTCAGCTGCACCTCATCCGCGCCTTCGAGGAGGCGGTGCTCGAGCTCGCCGGTGCCGGGCTCGTGCACGGCCCCGCGCACTCGAGCATCGGCCAGGAGGGCGGCGCGGTCGGATCCATCGTCGGGCTGCGCTCGAGCGACGGCGTGAACGGCTCGCACCGCGGGCACCACCAGTTCCTCGCCAAGGCGCTCGCGCACGTCGCCCCCGAGGGGCTCGACCCGACGGCGCTCGTCACCCCCGCGGTGCAGGACGTGCTGCAGAGGACGCTCGCCGAGATCCTCGGCCTCGCCCAGGGCTACTGCCGGGGGCGCGGCGGATCGATGCACCTGCAGTGGCACGAGGCGGGAGCGCTCGGCACGAACGCGATCGTCGGCGGAGGGGTGCCGATGGGCGCCGGGAACGCCTGGGCGCAGAAGCACGCGGCCGAGGCACAGGCGGGCTCCGGCTCGTCCGACGCCGACGCCGACGCCGCCGGCGGCTCCGACCTCACCGTCAGCTACTTCGGCGACGGCGCCGTGAACATCGGCTCGGTGCTCGAGTCGATGAACCTCGCCGCCGCGTGGAAGCTGCCGTTCTGCTTCTTCATCGAGAACAACCTCTACGCCGTCTCCACGCACGTCAGCGAGGTGACCGCCGAGCCGCGGCTCTCGGCCCGAGCGCTCGGCTTCGACATCCCCGCCTGGCGGGTGGACGGCATGGATCCGCTGGCCGTGCACCTCGCGATGGAGCGGGCGAGCGAGCGGATGCGCGCCGGCGACGGCCCCGCCGTGATCGAGGCCGAGGTCTACCGCTACTTCCACCAGAACGGCCCGTACCCGGGCAGCGCCTTCGGCTACCGCAGCAAGGAGGAGGAGCAGTCCTGGCGCGACCGCGACCCACTGCTCCGGATGGCGCGGGAGCTCACCGCCCTCGGCCGGATCGACGAGGACGGGCTCGCCGCCGTGCGCCGCCAGGCCCAGGAGGCCGTGCGCCTCGCGGTCGACGCCCTGACCGAGCCCGACCCCGACGGCAAACCGGGGGTGACGCGCATCCGCCCCGAGCTCTGGCCCGACCCGGGCTTCGTGGACGTGGGCATCCGCGGCGACCTCTCGGAGATCGCCGACGCCGACACGCTCGAGCAGGCCGACTACACGGGCGGCACCACGAAGGGCAAGTTCGTCGACGCGGTGGCCGCGGTGATGGACCGCCGGATGGGCGAGGACGACCGCATCGTCGTGCTCGGCGAGGACATCCACCGCCTGAAGGGCGGCACGAACGGCGCCACCAAGGGCCTGTCGGAGAAGTACCCCGGGCGCGTGCTCGGCACCCCCATCAGCGAGAACGCCTTCGCCGGCCTGGGCGGCGGGATCGCCCTCGACGGCCGCTACCGGCCCGTCGTGGAGTTCATGTACCCCGACTTCATGTGGGTCGCCGCCGACCAGGTGTTCAACCAGATCGGCAAGGCGCGGCACATGTTCGGCGGCGACAACCCGGTGCCGCTCGTGCTGCGCACCAAGATCGCCATGGGCTCGGGCTACGGCTCGCAGCACCTGATGGACCCGGCGGGCATCTTCGCCACGAGCCCCGGCTGGCGCATCATGGCCGCCTCGACGCCCTTCGACTACGTCGGGCTGATGAACGCGGCCCTCGCGATCGACGACCCGGTGCTGATGATCGAGCACGTGGACCTCTACGCCGAGTCGGGCGAGATCCCGGACGACCTCGACCACCAGATCCCGTTCGGGAAGGCCGCGGTGCGGCGCTCGGGCTCCGACGTCACCGTGATCAGCTACCTGTCGATGGTCGGCGAGAGTGCCAAGGCCATCGAGCAGACGGGCATCGACGCGGAGCTGATCGATCTGCGCTTCCTCGACCGTGCTTCGCTCGACTGGGACACCGTGGGCGAGTCGATCCAGAAGACCAACGCCGTGCTGATCGTGGAGCAGGGCGCTCAGGGTACGTCCTACGGTGCGTGGCTCGCCGACGAGATCCAGCGCCGGTACTTCGACTGGCTCGACCAGCCCGTGCAGCGGGTCACCGGCTCCGAGGCCTCGCCGAGCATCTCCAAGGTGCTCGAGCGGGCCGCCATCGCGAAGGCCGACGACGTGGTCGTCGGGCTCGAACGGGTGCGCGCCGCATTCGGGAAGGGGGCCTGAGATGGCGACGATCATCCGCATGCCCAGTGTTCTGGCGGGCTCCGAGGAAGCAGCGATCGCGAGCTGGCTCGTGACGCCCGGGCAGACCGTGGCGGTCGGCGACCCGTTGGCCGAGATCGAGACCGAGAAGGCAGTCGTGGAGTACAACTCCGAGGACGCCGGCGTGGTCGGGCGCGTGCTGCTCGAGCCCGGCGAGGCCGGGGAGATCGGGGCACCGATCGCGGTGCTGATCAGCGAGGGCGAGACCGACGCCGACATCGACGCGGCCCTCGGGCAGGCGCCGGCGGCGGCGGTCACCGGGCCCGACTCGGCGCCGGATGCGACCGAGCGCGACCCCGACGGCGGCACGCCCGTGGTCGAGGCCGAGTCGCTCGAGGCGGCGGCCGAGGAGGCCGCGCCCGCGGCCCCCAGCATGCCCGCTGCGGCTTCCCCGGCGTCGGAGGAAGCACCTCAGGGTGACTCCGCGCGCCTGTTCGTGAGCCCGATCGCGCGGAAGCTGGCGAAGGAGCGCGGACTCGATCCGGCGGCGATCACCGGCACGGGCCCCGGCGGCCGCATCGTGCGGCGCGATGTCGAGGACGCCGTGGTGCCCGCAGGAGTGGCCTCAGGGGCGGTGCCCTCGGCGGCCGCACCGGCTGCGGCCTCCGCCCCGGCGGCGGAACGCGCATCCGTCGCCCCGGAGACCACGTCGCCCGACGGCGTCGAGCTCGTGCCGCACACCGCGATGCGCAAGGCCATCGCCCGGCGGCTCACCGAGAGCAAGTCGACCGTGCCGCACTTCTACCTCACGGCGGAGTGCCGGGTCGACGAGCTGCTCGCCCTGCGCGCCCGGGTCAACGAGACCTCGAGCGTGCGCGTCTCGGTGAACGACTTCGTGCTGAAGGCGGTGGCCGCCGCGTTCCAGGCGGTGCCCGAGGCCAACGTCACCTGGAGCGACGAGGGGATGCGCGTGCATCCCTCGGTCGACATCGCCGTCGCCGTGGCCACCGACGGCGGCCTCGTCACCCCCGTGGTGCGCGGGGTCGACGCGCGCAGCCTCAGCTCGGTCAGCACGGCCGTCGCCGACCTGGCCGGCCGGGCGAAGGCGAAGAAGCTCAAGCAGAGCGAGCTCGAGGGCGGCAGCTTCTCGGTGTCGAACCTCGGCATGTACGGCACGCTGGAGTTCGCGGCGATCCTGAACCCGCCGCACTCGGGCATCCTGGCCGTGGGAGCCGCGACGCCGCAGCCGGTCGTCGTGGACGGCGAGCTGGCGGTCGCGACCGTGATGCGCTGCACGCTGTCGGTGGATCACCGGGCGGTCGACGGGGCGCTCGCCGCGCGTTGGCTGGCGGCGTTCCAGCAGGCGGTCGAGAACCCGCTGTCGATCCTGGTCTGAGCCAGGCTCTGCGGAACCGGCGGGGCGGGCGGTCGCCGGTCGCCCCGCCGACCGCCGGCGTCAGGCCAGGCGGTCCATCGCCTGCAGCACGTCGACGGCCGACGCGAGGTTCTCGCCGGCGCGCTCGGGCTGGCCCGACGGCGCCATCTCCTGCGAGAACTCGCGGCGCCCGACGACGAACCAGAGGCCCTTCGCGGGCACCGAACCCTCGTTGAGGTAGAGGTGCGGGCGCACCGAGTCGAAGCTCAGCGAGTCGCCCGCGCGCAGCACGAAGGTGTCGAAGTCGAGCTTCACGGTGAGCTCGCCCGAGAGCAGATAGGCGTACTCGACGCCGCTGTGCCGCATCATGCGGCCCTCGATCGAGCTCGACGCCCCCGGCTCGTAGGTGACGAGCAGCGGATCGACCGCGCCGTCGCGGCTCGCGGCGAGACGCTCCCAGCGCACGCCGTTCTCCATCTCGAGCACCGGGTTGTCGGTGCCGCGCTGGAGCGGCGGCACGGCGATGCCCAGGTGCTCCACGTTCAGCGGGAGTGCCGGCGGGGCATCGGCCGGCACGGGCGCGGGCGAACCGGCGGGCGAGCCGACGGGCGCCGCCGGAGCCGGGGCGGAGCCACGGGCGCTGCCGGCCATGAGGTCGTCGAACGACATGCCGAGGTGGTTCACGAGCGCGTAGAGCGTGCTGACCGAGGGCTGGGTCTTGCCGGTCTCGACCTGCGAGATCAGGCTCGCCGACACCCCGAGGGCGGTGGCGACGCTGCGGAGGCTGAGGCCCTGGGAGATGCGCGCCGCGCGGAGGCGGGGGCCGATGTCGTCAGTGATGGTCGCACTCCTCGCTCGCGGACTTGTGCAGCAAGAGTATACGACCGGCCTCCGCTCGGACGAGCGCTTTCGCGCACCGGCTCGACGAAGTGTGTTGCTATGGTGAACACTGTGACAAGCTAGACTGAACACCGAAGGGGACGAATCAATGGCGAATCGTGTATCGGACACCGTGGCGGTGGTCACCGGAGCCGGCAGCGGCATGGGCCGGGGCATCGCCCGTGCGCTGGCGCTGGAAGGCGCATCCGTCGTCATCGCCGACCTGAACGGGGAGGCCGCCGAGGCCACCGCGCAGGCGCTGCGCGACGAGGGCTTCGCGGCCGCGGGTGTGCGCGCCGACGTGTCGAAGCGGGACGAGGTGCGCAGAGTCGTCGAACGCACCGTCGCCGAGTTCGGCCGGCTCGACGTCTGGTTCAACAACGCCGGCTTCAACGCGCCGATGAAGTTCCTCGACGTGACCGAGGAGAACTGGCGCTCGATCATGGAGGTCAACGCCCTCGGCGTGCTGATCGGCACCCAGGAGGCCGCGAGGCAGATGATCGCCCAGGGCGGAGGCGGCAAGATCGTCAACACCACGTCGATGGCCGGTCGCCAGGGCTTCCCGGCGTTCGCCCCCTACTCCGCGGCCAAGGCCGCCGTCATCTCGCTCACCCAGTCCGCGGCCAAGGCCCTGGCCGAGCACGACATCACCGTCAACGCCTTCGCCCCGGGGGTCGTCGACACCCCGCTCTGGGTGAAGCTCGACGAGGACCTGCTCGCCATCGGCGAGACGAAGACGGCCGGCGGGGCCATGGACGAGTTCGCCGCGGGCATCATCCGCGGCCGCACGGCCACCGTCGACGACATCGTCGGAACGGCGCTCTATCTCGCGTCGTCCGACTCCGACTACCTCACCGCCCAGGTGATCATGATCGATGGAGGGATGGTCCTCGTATGACCACACAGCTCGACGGCACCCACGCCGGAACCGACAGCGGCGGCGCCCGTTCCCCGCTGCAGCCGCCGGCCGGCGGCTACGCCACCATCCCCACCGCCACCCGCGGCACCAACGCGGTCGACTGGGAGCAGCGGATCGACTTCGACCGCCTGCGCAGCGAGCGCCTCGCCCGGCTGAAGGCCGAGCTCGCCCGCAGCGAGCTGGGGGCGGTGCTCGCGTTCGACTTCTCGAACATCCGCTACATGACCTCGACCCACATCGGCACCTGGGCGATGGACAAGCTGATCCGGTTCAGCCTGCTCACCCGCAACACCGACCCGATCATGTGGGACTTCGGCTCGGCGGCGAAGCACCACGGGCTGTTCAACCCGTGGCTCGACACCACGACGGCCGAGGCCGACGCCGATCCGCACGCCCCCCATCATGGTGCGGTGCGACCGCGGGCCGAGAGCGGTTCGCGGGCCGGCATCTCGACCCTCCGCGGCGCGTTCAGCCCCGACGCCGAGATCGCCGACCGGGTCGCGTCCAAGATCAAGCGCGAGCTCGAGAAGTTCGGCGTGGCCGATCAGCCGCTCGGAGTGGACGTGATCGAGCTGCCCGTGCTGTTCGCGCTGCAGAAGCAGGGCATCCGCGTGGTCGACGGCCAGCAGCTGTTCATGGAGGCCCGGCGCATCAAGACCGCCGACGAGATCGGCCTGCTCACCCAGGCGGCCTCGATGGTGGATGCCGCCTACGAGGACCTTTACGAGTTCCTGCGGCCGGGCGTGCGCGAGAACGAGGCCGTCGGGCTCGTCTCGAAGAAGCTCTACGACCTCGGCTCGGAGTACGTCGAGGGCGTCAACGCCATCTCGGGGGAGCGCTGCTCGCCGCATCCGCACGTGTTCTCCGACCGGCTGATCCGGCCGGGCGACCCGGCGTTCTTCGACATCCTGCACAGCTTCAACGGGTACCGCACCTGCTACTACCGCACCTTCGCGGTCGGTTCGGCCTCGTCGGCGCAGCGCGACGCGTACAAGCGGGCGCGCGAGTACATGGACCGGGCGATCGCGTTGGTGCGCCCGGGTGCGACGACGGCTGACATCGTGAAGGTGTGGCCGACGGCGCAGGAGTTCGGCTTCCCCGACGAGGAGGCCGCGTTCGCCCTGCAGTACGGGCACGGCGTGGGCCTGTCGATCTGGGAGAAGCCGATCTTCTCGCGGCTGGTCTCGCTCGAGCACCCCGAGGAGCTGAAGGAGGGCATGGTCTTCGCCCTCGAGACCTACTGGCCGGCCGCCGACGGGTGGGGCGCCGCGCGCATCGAGGAGGAGGTCATCGTGACCGCCGACGGGTGCCAGGTGATCACCAAGTTCCCCGCCGAGGACCTGCTCGTGGCCGGCAAGCGGTACTTCACCGTGGGCGGCAGCCTGCCGACGCTGCGCGACTCGCAGTCGCACCTGAACACGGCGGCCGGGCGCGGGGAGCCGGGGGCGTGAGCGACGCGGGCGCTTCGGGCCCGGGTGCTTCGGCCGCGGGCGGGCGGGTCGGCTTCGTCGGCCTGGGCTCGATGGGCTCGGCGATGGCCGGGCGGCTGCTCGAGCAGGGCCACGAGGTCGTGGTCTGGAACAGGTCTCCGGATGCGGTCGCCGACCTCGTCTCCCGGGGTGCCGTCGAGGCCGCCTCCGTGGGCGAGGCGCTGGCCGTCGGCACGGTGTTCTCGATGCTCTCGAACGAGTCCGTCGTCTTCGACCTGTTCGACGACGAGGCCCTGGCCTCCGCGCCCGACGGCGCGCTGCACGTCAACATGGCCACCGTCGGAGCGGCGGCGGCCACCCGCCTCCGCGAACGGCACCGGGCCGCGGGGGTCGCCTACGTCGCCGCGCCCGTGCTCGGCCGCCCGCCGGCGGCGGCCTCCGGGGCGCTCACCGTGCTCGCGGCCGGCGACCCCGCCGACGTCGAGCGCGCCCGCCCCGTGCTCGAGGCGCTCGGCCGGCGCGTCTGGCCCATCGGCGACGACCCGAGCCAGGCGAACGTGGTGAAGATCGGCGTCAACTACCTGATCATCCACGCGCTGCAGGCGCTCGCCGAGTCGATCACGCTGCTCGAGGCCCGCGACGTCGACACCGGAATGTTCGTCGAGCTGCTCGGCGACAGCCTGTTCCCCGGGGTCGTGTACTCCGGCTACGGCGGGGCGATCGCCCGCGGCAGCTACACGCCGGCGGGCTTCACGACCGAGCTCGGGTTCAAGGACCTGATGCTCGCGCTCGACGCGGCCCGGGCATCCGGAGTCTCGTTCCCCTCGGAGAGCGCCCTTCGCGGGGTCTTCGAGAAGGCCCTCGACGACGGGCAGGCCGAGCTCGACTGGGCGTCGATCGCCGAGGTGACCCGGGGCCGCACCCGCCCGGTCGGGTAGGCGTCTGCCGACAGCAGACGGCCTCCCCGTGGCCCAGTGAGCCGGCGTACCGTCGGGGCATGGACCTGATCTTCGTGCACGGCGCCCTGGTGCGCGACGGCGAGTGGTGGTGGCGGCCGACGGCGCGCCTCCTCGAGGAGCGGACGGGCATCCGGAGCCGAGCTCTCGCCTTGCCCTCGTGTGGAGAGCAGCATGAGGGGGCTCGCGGGCTGGTGGCGGATGCCGCCGCCCTCCGCCGCGCCCTCGACGACGTCGACCGCGCCGTCGTGGTCGGCCACTCCTACGGCGGCACCGTCATCACCGAGGCCGGACACCACCCCGCGATCGCGCACCTGGTGCTGATCTCGTCGTATCTGCCGGAGGTGGGCACCACCCAGGCGTCGATCCTGGCCGACGAGCCCGACCCGGTCGCGATCGCCCCCGTCGGCGACGGCTCCCTCGCGCTGGACGGCTACGACGAGGCGGCGTTCGGTGCGCGGTTCCTCCAGGACGGCACGCCCGAGCAGCAGCGCGAGGCGTTCGCGCGCCTCGCGCGCCAGCACGTCGAATCATTCGTCACGCCCACCACGCAGGCCGGCTGGCAGGGCGTCGACTCCACCTACCTCGTCTGCGCCGACGACCGCAGCACCACGCCCGCCCTGCAGCGGACGCACGCGGCCCGTGCGACCCGCGCGATGGAGCTGCCGACGGGCCACCACCCGTTCCTGACCCGCCCCGACCTCGTCGCCGAGGCCGTCGCCGAGCTCGCGGGCTAGCGGGGCGACTGCCAGAGCTCCAGCTGGATGCCGTCGGGGTCGCGGAAGTACGCCCACCGCGACCCCGCCAGCGGCCCCTCGTCGATCGTGTTCGGCGGGCTGCTGAACACGGCGCCCTTGGCCGAGAGCTCCGCGACCGCCGCGTCGAGATCGTCGACCTCGAAGCAGACGTGGGCGGCCCCGACGTCGCAGTTGCGCCGGTCGAAGTCCTCGCCCACGGGCTCCTGGTACTCGAGGAACTCGATGCGGGTCGAGCCGACGGTGAGCATCGAGAAGGTCAGCCGCGCATCCGGAACCTGCACGCCGCGAGCGAGCTCGGGCCCCGCCCCGTGGTTCACCGGCCCCGGGGTCAGGCCGAACATGTCGCCGTACCAGGCGCGGGACGCCTCGAGGTCGCGCACCGTGATGCCGACGTGGTGCACGCCGTCCAGGACGAAGGTCATCGTCGACTCCTCTGCTTCGGGTAGTGTCACTGAACAGCCTCGCTTAACGGAGGCGCACATCGCTAGCGGTTGGCGAAAGTTCTCGACCGGTGTGTACAGTAATGATGAACTTTCCGACGACGCAAAGGAGCTGAGGATGCGGGCAGCCGTCTTCCACGCCGCACAGGACATCCGGGTCGAAGAGGTGGCCGAGCCGAACGGCGCCGGCCCCGGCGAGGTGCTCCTCCGCCCCTTCTGGTGCGGCGTCTGCGGCACCGACCTGCACGAGTACGCGATGGGCCCGATCGTCATCCCGGCCACGCCGCACGCGCTCACCGGGGCCACCGCCCCGCAGATCCTCGGCCACGAGTTCTCGGCCGAGGTGGTCGAGGTGGGTGCCGGCGTCACGAACGTGCGGGCCGGCGACCGCGTCTCGGTGATGCCGCTGCTCTCCTGCGGCACCTGCTACTACTGCCGCCGCGCCCTCAACCACCTCTGCCAGCGGATGGCCTGCATCGGCCTGAGCTTCGCCTGGGGCGGCATCGCCGAGCTGGCGGTCGTGCCGGCCACCCACGTCAGCGTGCTCCCGGATGCGGTCACCGACCTCCAGGGCGCGCTCGTCGAGCCCGGCGCCGTCGCGGCCTACGGCGTCGACACCGCGCAGGTGCGCCCGGGCGACACCGTGCTGATCACCGGAGCGGGCCCCATCGGTGCCCTCGCCGCCCTTTACTCCTCGTCGCTCGGCGCCTCGGTCTTCATCTCGGAGGTCAACCCGCACCGCGCCGAGTTCGCGCGGAACCTCGACGTGGGAGAGGTGCTCGACCCCACCGCGATCGACGTGCCCGCCTACCTCAAGGACCGCACGGAGGGCGTCGGCGTCGACGCCGTGGTGGAGTGCTCGGGCAACGAGCGCGCCCTGCAGGCGGCGCTCGCCTCGGTGCGCTCGGCCGGACGCATCTCGCAGACCGGGCTGCACACCAAGGCGGCGTCGATCGACCCGATGGTGCTCTCCGAGCACGACATCACGCTCGCCGGCACCTGGTGCTACCCCGTGACCGACTGGCCCCGCATCATCGATCTGATCGCCCGGGGACGCTACCCGGTCGAGAAGGTCGTCAGCGCCCAGGTGCAGATGGACGACGTCGTGCAGGGCTTCGAGACCCTGCTCTCGCCCCGCGGCGACCAGGTGAAGGTGCTCATCCAGGCCGGAAAGGGAACGCGATGAAGGCCCTGCAGTTCGTCCAGGAGGACAGCGCCGCCGTGCGCGAGCTCGACGTGCCCGCCATCGCCGCCGACGAGGTGCTGATCGCCTCCCGCCGGGTCGGCGTCTGCCACTCCGACATCGAGCTGCTCGAGGGCCGGTACATCATCCCGTTCGAGTACCCGGTGATTCCGGGGCACGAGTGGTCGGGCGAGGTGGCCGCGGTCGGCTCGGCCGTGACCGAGTTCGCCGTGGGTGACCGGGTCGTGGGGGAGTGCGTGATCGGCGACGACCACTTCGGCTTCTCGATCTCGGGCGCCGCTGCCGAGTACTTCGTGGCCAAGCCCGCGTGGCTGCACCGGCTTCCCGCCGAGCTGTCCTGGGCGGCCGGAGCCCTCGTCGAGCCGTTCAGCGTCGCGTACTACGCGCTGATGCGGGTGGGCAACGTCAACGGCAGCGACGTGCTCGTCGTGCTCGGCGCCGGCCCGATCGGCCTGGCCGTGACCGCCGCCGCGGCCGCGCTCGGGGCCACCACGCTGGTCGTCGAGCCCTCGGAGGAGCGCCGCGCCGTCGCGGTCGCGCTCGGGGCCGTCGAGGCCGTGCATCCTGATGACGCCGCCGCCACCCTCGACCGACTGTCGGGTTCCCGGGGCGCCGACGTCGTGGTGGAGTGCTCGGGGCGGCCCGAGGTGATGGCGACGGCGCTCGAGCTGGCCGCCTTCCGCGGGCGGATCGCGTACATCGGCATCGACGTGGGGCGCTCGGCGCCGGCGCCGCTCGGGCTGATCCAGTCGAAGGAGCTCACGATCACCGGCTCGATCGGCTCGCCCGGGGTCTGGCCGCAGACCCTCCGCTTCCTGGCGAGCTCGGGCATCGACCTGTCGCCCCTGATCACCCACGTCTACGGCATCGACGAGGCGACGGATGCGGTGGCCACCGCTCGCGCCCAGAGCGGCGTCATCAAGGCCCACGTGGAACTCTCGGCGCCGGCGCCGGTGGCTCCTTCGGCCTAGGCACCTTCGGTGCCGGGCCGGGCCGCGGCGCCGGTCGGCTGCGCGAGCTGGACGAGGTTGCCGCAGGTGTCGTCGAGCACGGCGACGATCACCGGGCCGTAGTCAGTGGGCGGCTGCGTGAACGTCACGCCGAGCGCCGTCAGGCGGTCGTGCTCGGCCCGCACGTCGTCGACCCCGAGCTGGCAGAACGGGATGCCGTCGGACGCCAGCGCCTCGGTGAACGGCCCCACCGCCGGGTGGCCCTTCGGTTCGAGCGACAGCTGCGTGCCGTCGGGCCGATCGGGGTCGACCACGGTCAGCCACCGGTGCTCGCCGAGCGGCACGTCGGCGGCCACGGCGAAGCCGAGCGGGCCGGTGTAGAAGTCGAGCGCCCGCTGCTGGTCGTCGACGAAGATGCTCACGGTCTGGATTCTCACGGGAGGGCCTTCCGGTCGGGCCACCGCTCGGCGATCTGCGTCAGCGGCGACGTGTCGATGGTGTGCAGTTTGTACCGGCCCCGGCGCTCGGTGAGCACGAGACCGGCCTGTTCGAGCACGTCGAGATGCTGCGAGACGGCCTGGCGTGACGGGGTCAGACCGTGCCGCATCGCGAGCGTGCTGCAGAGCTCGAACAGGGTCTGCTCGTCGCGCTCCAGCAGCACGTCGAGCAGGGTGCGCCGGGTCTCGTCGGCGAGGGCCTTGTAGACATCGGTCACGGGATGACCATAGGCAAGTGTTCACTTGCCTGTCAAGAGGTTTGCAGTCCGAGGTGGCGTCGCCGCTGCTCAGCCCGTGGGCGGGAGGTCGCCCGCGAGGTCGACCGATTCGGTCTCGGCGTTCCAGGTGAAGGTCGCGGTGGCGCGGCCCGCGGCGTCGGCGTTGGCCTCGTCGCCCTGGGGGAAGCGGTAGGTGACGGCGATGGCGTCGTCGGCGGTGCGTTCGACCGAGGGCGTGAAGCCGTAGGCCTTCGAGGTGGCCGTGCCGAGGTAGCTGCCGTCGTGGAACAGGAGCACCGCCGTGGGCGAGCTGACCGTGGCGTACTCGAGGGTGACGAGCGACCAGGAGAGGTCGGCGCAGGGGTCGTAGCCGGAGTAGTCGGCGTTCGCCGCGTCCCAGACGGCGCCCTCGAGACCGGCGGGGGCGGGCAGCGCGGCGATACCCGAGGCGGCGGCCTCCTGGCCGCTCGCCGGGCCGCACGCCGCGGGTTCGGGCGTGGGTGCCGCCGTGGGAGTGGGGCTCGGCGCGGGCGCGGGGGCGGACGGCGTCGTCGCGGGGGTGGGCGTGGAGCCGGCTTCGGTGCTCGCGGTGTCGGCCGTGCATCCGGCGGTCGCGGCCACCGCCAGCACCACCACCGGCAACCACCCGGCCCGGCGCACCCCCCGTCTCGTCGTCGCGGTCGTGGGCATCGTCGCTCGTCGCATCACCCCACCCTCCTCCAGATGCGCGCCCGCGTCGAGGGTGCGCGCTGCGTCGGCGGTTCTCCGCACGGCATTCGGCGGTTCCCGTGCGGGCGTGGGCGCGGTCCCGGTCGTGGGCTCGGTCGCGGTCGCAGTCGCGGCTACGGGAGGGTCAGGATCTCGGGGCCGTCGTCGGTGATCGCGATCGTGTGCTCGCTGTGGGCGGTGCGGCTGCCGGTGGCGCTGCGGAGCGTCCAGCCGTCGGGATCGGTGACCAGGCGGTCGGTGCCGATCATCGCCCAGGGTTCGAGCGCGAGCAGCAGGCCGGGGCGGAGGCGATAGCCGCGGCCGGGCCGGCCGGTGTTCGCGACGTGCGGATCCTGGTGCATGGTCGAGCCGACGCCGTGCCCGCCGAACTCGGTGTTCACGGGGTAGCCGGCCTCGGTGAGCACCGTGCCGATCGCATGCGAGAGGTCGCCGATGCGGGCACCGGGCACGGCGGCCGCGATCCCGGCGGCCAGCGCCCGCTCGGTCGCGTCGATCAGCGCGACGCTCTCCGCCGGGCGTGCCTCACCGACCAGGAAGCTGACGGCGGAGTCGGCCACGATGCCGTCGAGCGAGACCGCGAGGTCGAGCGTGAGGAGGTCGCCGTCGGCCAGGACGTGCGCCGAGGGCATCCCGTGCAGCACGGCGTCGTTCACCGAGGTGCAGATCCAATGCGCGAAGGGGCCCCGGCCGAACGAGGGCGCGTAGTCGACGTAGCACGACTCGGCACCTGCCTCGAGGATCAACTCGCGAGCCCAGCCGTCGATCTCGAGCAAGCCGGTACCGACGGATGCCCGCCCCCTCAGCTCCCGCAGGATGCTCCCCACCAGTGCCCCCGTGGCCCGCGCCCGCGGCAGTTCGCTTGCGTTCAGTATCTCGATCATGCGTCCTCGTTCCAATAACTATCCCGGTAATACTATCCCGGCTTACGATAGGATCGAGGCATGGTCCGGCTGCCGCTCACTCCCGCCGAGGTCGAGCGCGGGCGCCGGCTCGGTGCCCTGCTGCGGCGGGCCCGCGGCGAGCGGCCGTTGCTGGAGACGGCGCTCGACGCCGGGGTCTCGCCCGAGACCCTGCGCAAGATCGAGTCGGGACGGGTCGCGACGCCGGCCTTCTCGACGATCGCGGCCATCGCCGGCGTGCTCGGCCTCTCGCTCGACGAGGTCTGGGGCGAGATCTCGCCGCGGGTCGAGCGGCCCTCGCTCGCGTCCTGAGCGGAGCGGTCAGCGCAACGGCAGCTCGTAGTGGCGGTATTCCTCGTCGGGCTGCCAGCCGAGCGCCTCGTAGAGGCGCTGCGCCGTGACGTTCGTGTGCGCCGTCGACAGCTCCAGGCGCGCCGCGCCGGACGCCTCGCCGAACTCCCGGGCCGCCTCGAGGAGGGCGGTGGCGACGCCTTCTCCCCGCGCATCCGGAGTCACGAAGAGGTCGTACAGCACCACGATCGGGGCCAGCTCGAGCGAGCAGAACGAGGGGTAGAGCTGACTGAAACCGAGCAGCCGGCCGGTGCGCCCGTCGGCGTCGGGCCGGTGGGCGACGAGCACGGTGGAGGTGCCGGTGCGCATCCGCTCGTCGAGCCAGGCGCGGGCCGCTGCCGGGTCGCTCGGCAGGCCGTAGAACACGCGGTAGGCGTCGAAGAGCGGGGCCACCGCGTCGAGATCGGCGACGGATGCGCGGCGCACCTCCACCGCCACCGCGTCGTTCATCGCCCGGACGTGCTGCCGTGGGCCTTCGAACCGCCCGGCAGCACCCGGCGCACGAGCATCACGACCCCCACGACGAGGAGCCCCAGCACCAGGCCGAAGACGGCCGAGCAGGCGGTCTCGACGATCCACACCACGACGGGCCCGGCCGCCTCGATCGAGTGCGTGATCGCGTGCACGACGTCGTGCGGGCCGTGCCAGAACGTCTCGGCGAGGTTCTCGATCACGAGGTGCCCACCGACCCAGAGCATCGCGACCGTGCCGACGATGCTGATCACGCGGAACACCGCCGGCATCGACGCCACGATGCGCGCCCCGGTGCGGCGCACGCCCCGCGACGGGTTCTTCATCAGCCGCAGCCCGACGTCGTCGATCTTCACCAGCAGCGCCACCGCGCCGTAGACGAGGGCGGTCATGCCGAGGCCGATCACGGCGAGGGCGCCGAGGGTCATCCAGATGCCGAGCGCGGGGTCGAGGCTGTCGAGCGCGATCAGCATGATCTCGGTGCTCAGGATGAGGTCGGTGCGGATCGCCCCGAACACCAGCTTCTTCTCGTCGCGGGCCTCGGTCTCGCCGGCGTCGTGGTGCAGGCCGAACCACTCGAGCACCTTCTCGGCGCCCTCGAAGCAGAGGTACGTGCCGCCGATGATCAGCAGGAACGGCAGCACGAACGGCGCGAACGCCGACAGCAGCAGCGCGATCGGGATGATGATCACGAACTTGTTGACGAGGCTGCCGAGCGCGATCTTCCACACCACGGGCAGCTCGCGCGCGGGCGTCAGGCCCTGCACGTACTGCGGCGTGACGGCGGCGTCGTCGATGACGACCCCCGCGGTCTTCGCGCTCGCCTTCAGCGCGGCCGTCAGTATGTCGTCGACCACCGCCAGCAACCCGACCGACATCGACCCCTCCTCGCCGGCCCCGCCCCACGGCGACGCCGCCCCCCACGCTACCGGCTGCGCCCGCGGTCGGGCACGCCCGCTACCCGCTACCCGCTACCCGCTACCCGCTGCGCCCGCCGCCGGCCTCCGCGATCCGCACCAGGGCGTCCTCGCTGGGCAGCGACGCCTGCACCGCCGCGGCCAGCTCGTACCGTGACACGGCCAACGGCTGCGCCGCCCCGGCGAGCGCGTACCGCACGACTGTCTCGTTCTTCTCGCTCACGAGCAGCATGCCCACGGTCGGCTGATGCTTGCCCGGGTCGCGCAGTCGATCGTCGACGAGCGCCACGTAGAAGCCCAGCTGCCCGGCATGCCGCGGGTCGAATCTCGTCGTCTTCAGTTCCACGACGACATAGCGCAGCTGCTGCACGTGGAAGAAGAGCAGATCGACGTAGAAGTCGTCGCCGTCGATCTCGAAGTGCACCTGTCGCCCGACGAAGGAGAACCCCGGGCCGAGTTCTCTCAACGTATCGATGATCCGCTCGACCAGACGGTCTTCGAGCTGCCGCTCGCTGGTGTCGGCGTCGATGGCGAGGAAGCCGAGAGTGAAGGGGTCCTTCGTGATCTGCTGCGCGAGCTCGGAGTCCGAGCGTTCGAGCGAGGCGGCGAAGTTGGACGGAGAGGCCCCCTCGCGATCCCGAAGCCGGGTCGAGATCTGGTGGGCCAGAACCGACCTCGTCCAGCCGTGCTCCAGGTCGCGATCGGCGTACCAGTCGCGGTCGTCGGGCCCCGGCAGCCGGGTCAGCAGCTCGATGATGTGGCCCCAGGGCAATTGTGCAACGGAGCGTTGCACAATTAGGCCGCGGTCGGGCCAGGCTTCGGCGAACGACCGCATGTAGCGCAGATTGCGGCGCGAGAAGCCCTTGGTCTCGGGGAACTCGGCGCTCAGATCCCGGGCCAGCCGCTCGACGACCTTGCTGCCCCAGTCGGCGTTCGCGGCTCGCTCCGCGAGCACCGCGCCGATGTCCCAGTACAGGAGCACCATTGCGGTGTTCGCGTGCCGCTGCACCTCGTAGCGCGCCTCGTGGACGCGACGCTTCAGTGCGAGCAGAGCATCGGAATAGCCGCCGACCTTGAGTTCTGACATATCGTCATGTTACAAGGCGGTCGGCCACGGGAGGGTCAGGCCGTGAGGCGGGGGTAGTCGGTGTAGCCGGCCGCGCCCGAGGCGTAGACGGTGGCCTGGTCGGGGGTGTTCTCGGGGTGGGCGCCGCGCCAGCGCTCCACGAGGTCGGGGTTCGCGATGGCGGCGCGGCCCACCGCCACGGCGTCGGCCAGGTCGTCGGAAACCAGGGCGTGGGCCTCGTCGCGCGAGGTCATCTCCGAGAATCCGCTGTTCACCACGAAGACGCCGCCGAAGGCCGAGCGCAGCGACTGCACGAGCTCGTCCGAGGGCGAGCCGTGCAGGATGCTCAGGTACGCGAGCCCGAGCGGCGCGATGCCCGAGACGAGCGCCGTGTAGGTGGCGCGCACGTCGTCGGCGTCGGTCTCGAGCACGTCCTGGATGTTGTGCGACGGCGAGATGCGGATGCCCACCCGCCCGGCCCCGACCTCGGCCGCCACGGCCGTCGCCACCTCGATCACGAACGCGGCCCGAGCCGCCGGCGATCCGCCGTAGGCGTCGGTGCGCACGTTCGACACGGGCGAGAGGAACTCGTGCAGCAGGTAGCCGTTGGCCGCGTGAAGCTCGACCCCGTCGAAGCCGGCGTCGATCGCGCGGCGGGCGGCGGCCACGAACTCCGCGCGCACGGTGGCGAGCTCGTCCACGGTCAGCGCGTGCGGCAGCCCATACGGCGCCTTCGACCCGTCGGGCCCGTGGGTCTCGCCGTCGATCGCGATGGCGCTCGGCGCCACGATCCGCGGCGTGCCCGTGATGGCGGTGTTCGTGACGCGGCCGCCGTTCATCAGCTGCATCACGATGCGCCCCCCGGCCTCGTGCACGGCCGCGGCCACGTGCCGCCAGCCCTCCTGCTGCTCGTCGGTGACGATGCCGGGCTGCCCCGGGTAGGCCCGCGACTCGGCGCTCGGGTAGACGCCCTCGCTGATGATCAGCCCCATGCTCGCCCGCTGCGCGTAGTGCTCCGCGATCAGATCGGTGGGCACGCCGTGCTCGTCGGCCCGCAGTCGGGTCATCGGCGCCATCACGACGCGGTTGGGCAGCTCGAGATCGCCGGCGGTGAGAGGGGTGAACAGCTTCATGAGGGCCTTCCGGGTGGTTCGCGGTCGAGCGGATGCCCGTCCGCAGCATCGCAGGGCGCTCCCGCGCCCCTCACCCGAACCGTCCCCCCTCCCGGGCGATTCCGACGTTCAGGGCTTTCCCACCTGGGCCCGCCGCTAGGCTGACGGAGGAGGGTGCAGCGTGAGCAGGATCGAGATTCAGCGCCAGGCCGTGATGGCGCGGCTGGCGACCGCGGCCCGGGTGCCGCTGGCCGAATCCGGAGGCGTCACCCCGCAGCTGATCGAGGACGTCTGCCGCCAGGTCGGCGTGCACCCGCACTCGTTCCGGGCCCTGTTCCCCGACGACGACGCCTTCCTCGACGCGGTCACCGACCAGCTCGTCGAGGACTGCGCGGCGCGACTGCGCGGCGGGGTCGCCGCGTTCGAGCCGAGCGCCGAGGCGGCCGGGGGGTCCTCTGTCGCCTTCGCCGAGGCGGCCGTGGCGCTCGCCGACTCCTGGCCGCTCGACCGTGACGGCATGCTGATCCGCGCCGACCGCCGGGCCAGGGCCCTGCGCCGCAGCGACGGGGGCAGCGCCGTGCTGAAGGCCGAGAAGCTCTTCCTCGACGCCCTCGTCGACGTGCACTCCGAGCTGATGGCGAAGCTCGGCCGCCGCTTCGCGGGCTCCCCGGTGCGCTCGGTGCGGGTCATCCTCGACACCTACGAGCGCGCCTTCGAGACCTGGCTGCTCACCGGCGCCGACACCGCCGGCTTCCACTCCTCGCCCTACGTGCAGCGCACCCTGCCGACGCTGCTCGAGAACATGAGCGAGCCGGTCTAGAGGGCCCGCGATCATGCCCTGATCGCCCCGGGGCGGCAAGCCCCTTCCATCGCGCCCGGATGCGTGTAGACGGAGAAGAGGGCCATCTCGGCCCCTCTCCCGGAAGGAACGCCATCCCTGTGTCGACCCCGCGCCCCCTCCGCATCGGGTGGTACGTCCACCACCGCGGCGCGGGCCACCGGATGACGGCCGGCTCCGTCATCCCCCTGCTCGACGCCGAGGTCACGGTGTTCACCTCCGCCGCCGGCCCCGTCGCGTCACCCCGTGCCCGCACGGTGCACCTGCCGCTCGACTCGACGCCGCCCGCCGCGGTCCCCGCCGGCCCCGTGCACATCGGCGGCGGCCGCACCGCCCACGGCCGCCTGCACTGGGCGCCCACCGACTCCCCGGGCCACACCGACCGCCTCGCCACGATCGCCGCCTGGGTCGCCGCGACCCGCCCCGAGCTGTTCGTGGTCGACGTCTCGGCCGAGATCGCGGCCTTCGTGCGCCTGCTCGGCGTGCCGGTCGTGAGCTTCACGCTCCCCGGCCTCCGCGACGACCCCGCGCACCGCCTCGCCTACGAGCTCTCCGACGCCGTGATCGCCCCCTGGCCCGCCGCCTTCGGTCCGACCGCCGGCTCCGTGCCCGCCGACCGCCTCCACCGCGTCGGCGCCCTGAGCCGCTTCGCCCCCGACGACCCGGGCCGCGCGACCGACGGCACCGCGACCGACAGCCCCGCGACCGACCACCCCACGACCCACCACCCCGAGGCCGCCCGCCCCACCGCCCCCGAGGTGCTCGTCCTCCACGGCGCCGGCGGCCGAGGCGACGACCCGCTCGACACGGCCGCGAAGGGCCTCGAGGCGGCCGGCCACCCCGTGCGCCACCTCCGCGACGCCGGCCCCGCCGAGGTCTGGGCCGCCCTCCGCGCCGCCCCGCTCGTGCTCTCCCACTGCGGCTCGAACGCCGTGGCCGAGATCGCCGCCGCCCGCCGCCCCGCCATCCTGGTTCCGGATGCCCGCCCCCACGCCGAGCAGGAGCACCTCGCCGAGGCGCTGACGAGGGCCCCGCTGCCTTGCGTCGTCGTCGCCCCCGCCGACCTCGCCCGCACGGACTGGGCCGCCGCCCACCGCACCGCCGTCGCCCTCGACGGCACCGCCTGGCGGCTCTGGAACGACGGAGGTGCCGCCTCCCGCATCGCGGAGCTCCTGCAGCGGCTCGCCACCGCTGCCGCGGCCGGGCCAGAGCGCATCGGCACCGCCGCGTGATCGCCCTGATCACCGCGGTGGCGGGCCGCCGTCGGCACCTCGCCCGCCAGGAGGAGTGGCTGCTCCGTCGCCGGCGAGCAGGGACCGTGCGGGTGGTCGTCGCCATGGACGACGAGCCGATCGAGACGCCGAGCGCCCCCTCCGCCACCGTGCTGCGCGTGATCGAGCCCGGCGGCCCCCTCCCGCTCGCGGCCGCCCGCAACGCGGGGGCCGAGGCCGCCATCGCCGCCGGCGCCGAGCTGCTCGTCTTCCTCGACGTCGACTGCCTTCCCCGCCCGGGCCTCGTCGAGGCCTACGCCGACGCCGCCCGCGAACGGCCCGACGCGCTGCTCACCGGCTCGGTCGCGTACCTCCCCGAGGGCGTCGACTACGCCCGCCCCGCGACCTTCGAGGCGGTCGGGACGGTGCACGGCTTCCGCCCGAGGCCCGAGCCGGGCATCCGGGAACCCGCCGCCCACGAGCTGTTCTGGTCGCTGTCGTTCGCCTGCACCCCGGCGACCTGGCGCCGCATCGGCGGCTTCGACGAGGGCTACCGCGGCTACGGCGGCGAGGACACCGACTTCGGCTTCGCCGCCCGGGCCGCCGGCGTCGAGCTGCTCTTCGTCGGTGGCGCCGAGGCCGACCACCAGCACCACCCGGTGAGCGATCCGCCCGTCGAGCACCTCGACGACATCCTGCGGAACACCGACCGCTTCACCGCCCGGTGGGGCGTCGTGCCGATGCGCGGCTGGCTCGACGCCTTCGCCGAGCTCGGTCTCGTCAGCCATGACCCCGTCACCGACCGCTACGCCCGAACGCCCGAGCC
The DNA here is from genome assembly GCF_015350805.1 of Herbiconiux sp. VKM Ac-1786. GTDB lineage: Bacteria > Actinomycetota > Actinomycetes > Actinomycetales > Microbacteriaceae > Herbiconiux. The sequence continues at coordinate 1,768,759 of NZ_JADKSG010000001.1, forward strand.
GCATCTCCTCACCGCCCGCACCGCGCCCGCCTCCGCGGGCCGCCCCGACACCCGAACGGACGCCGCATGAGAATCGCCATCCTGTGCCACCTGCACCACCCCATCGCCGAGCCGTTCCAGGGCGGCACCGAGGCCCACACGGCGATGCTCGCCGACGAACTGGTGCGCCGCGGCCACGACGTGACGCTCTTCGCCAAGGAGGGCTCCCGCACCTCGGCCGCGCTGCACCCCCTGGTGCCGGGCGACTTCGAGTTCGTCTTCGCCGCCACCCCTCTGGTGCGCCGGCAGCAGGCCGGCTTCCTCGCCGAGGCCAGCCAGCACAGTCTCGACCTGATCGCCGCCGGCGACTGGGACGTCGTCATCAACAACTCCCTGAGCAGCCTGCCGTACCGGGGCCTCCGCGACCTCCCGATGATGACCGTGCTGCACACCCCGCCGACGCTCGACGACGTGAACGCCCTGGTCGACGCCCCCGGCTGGTCGCCGTCCCCCCTGCACTCCTACGTCGCCGTCTCGCCGCGGAACGCCCGGGCGTGGGCGCCGCGCCTGCCGGGCGTGCTGAGCATCCCGAACGGCATCCCACTCGAGCGCTGGCGCGTCGACGTGCCGCGCGAGCAGCGCCTGGCCGTCTGGGCCGCCCGCATCACGCCCGAGAAGGGCCTGCACATCGCCATCCCCGCGGCGCGCGAGGCGGGCTTCCGGATGCGCGTGGCCGGCCCGATCGCCGACCCCCGCTACTTCGCGGAGGAGATCGAGCCCTTGCTCGGCGACGACGTCGAGTACGTCGGCCACCTGGGTCACGACGCCCTGCCCGCCTTCTACGCCGCCGGATCGGTCTTCGTGGCGAGCCCCGTCTGGGAGGAGCCGTTCGGCCTCTCGGTCGTCGAGGCGCTCGCCTCGGGCACGCCGGTCGCGACGCTGCCGCACGGTGCCGTGCCCGAGCTCGTCGCCCCGGGCGCGGGCACGGTGCTCGGCCTGGTGCGCCCCGCGGCCGGCGCGGTCGCCGTCGACGACGCACCCGTCTCGCTGGCCGCGGCCATCCGGGCCGCCGCGGCGGTCGACCCGGCGGTCGCGCGGGCGCAGGCGGCGCGGTTCTCGCTCAGCGGCATGATCGACGCCTACGAGACCGAGCTGGAGCGGCTGCTCGAGCGGCGTCGCGACGGGGTCGCCTCAGTCCAGGGGCGGGTACGCCGAGCGGATGCGCGCGGCGATCGCACCCGTCATGCTGCTGATGCGCCAGTGCTCGTCGACTCCGTCGGGGGCGGCGAGGGCCGGCTGGTCGCGGTAGGCGGCTGAGATCTCCGAGGCGTAGCGGGCGGCCTCGTCGGGCGTGGGGGTGGTGCACAGGCGCCGCTCGTCGAACGCCACCGGGAGGTCGTCGCGCCGCGATCGGATCTCGCGCAGCACCAGCACCGTGCCGGTGAGGAAGATCTGGTCGGACACGTCCATCCGCCGCAGCCAGGGCGCGAGCTCGGTGCGCGGCGGTTCGGTGGACACAGTGCAGAAGCTAGTGCAGAACGGGTGGGACTGCGACTCCCAAGCCGGGGAGCGGCCATCCGGAACGACTGCTCGCGGTCGCCGTCAGGCGCGGTGCTTGGCGAGGAAGGTGTCGCGGATGTCGCGTGCGGCGGCCTCGCCCTCCTCGGTGAACTCGTACAGCCGCCGGGGCGGGCTCTCGCGGCTGCCGAGCTCCTCCCAGGTCGACCGGATCCAGCCCTGGCGCTCCAGCCGGTCGAGGATCGGGTAGACCGTGCCCGAGGGCCGGCCCGACTCCTTCACGATGCGCAGGCCCCAGATGGGCTCGGTGCCGCCGAGCATCGCCGTCAGCACGTCGACGGTCGGAGCGGTCACTCGCTGCAGCGGTTGCATGGGCCCAATGTAGCGAGGCGTCGCCGTCGGCCACAACGAGTCGCCGCGCATCCGTCACCCCGGATCGCGCGGAGCGGGGGCGCTCACGCGGCGGGGGCCACCCGGGTGACCAGGGCGCCGACGCGTTCGCGCAGGGAGCGGACGGTGCGGTCGAAGGCCGAGTCGCTGCCGTCGGCCGCGGGATCGGGCAGCGACCAGTGCAGGTCGTCGGCGCCGTGCAGCTGCTCGTGCGCGGCATCGCAGACGCTGATCACGAAGTCGCCCTCGCCGACCACGTCGTCGACGTGCCGGGGCACCGAGTGCGGGTCGAGGATCAGCCCGTGCCGCTCGGCCGCCGCCACGGCGCCGGGGTTCACGACCGCGGCGGGCCGCATGCCGGCCGAGACGGCGGGGATCGAGCTGACCGTGCGCCAGACGGCCTCGGCCAGCTGCGAGCGGGCGGAGTTCGCCGTGCAGACGAAGACGACCCGGCCGGTGAGCGTGAGGAGCCCGGGCATCAGCGAGTCGAACGCCGACTGCACGAGGTGCAGGTAGGTGCGGCGGCCGTCGAACTCGGAGCGGGTGCGGGTGAGGATGCCCGCCTTCTCCAGCACGCGCACGTGATGGGCCACGAGATTGGAGGGGACGCTGAGTGCGGACTGGATCTCGGTCGACGACAGATCGCCCAATACGAGGAGGTCGACGATCCACAGCCGCGTCGGATCGGAGAGCGCTGCGAACACCGCAGCCCGCTGCTTCAGATCGATCATCGCTTCAAACAACTTCCATTGAGTCAATCGCTGCTGACCCAATCATGGTAGGCAGGACGGAGAACGGCTCGCGAGCGACAGTCAGACGATTGTCAGGAGATCGTCGTTCCCCATCATCGTGCCCCCCGGCGCAGACGAAAGGACCATCTCAATGGGTATCGGAACCGGCATCGCGCTGTTCGTGATCGGGGCCATCCTGGCCTTCGCCGTCAACGTCGACCTGGGCGGGTTCGTCAACCTCGCCCTGATCGGCTACATCCTGATGGGGGCCGGCGTCGTCGTGTTCCTGATCAGCCTCGTGCTCATGCTGCGTCGCCGCTCCTCGGTGTCGACCACCCGCTCGGCCGTCGACCCGGCCAGCGGCGAGCAGGTCACCCGCCGCACCACCGACAGCGACCCGCTCGTCTGAGGACGGCCCCACCCCGTACGCCCACGAGGCGTCGAAAACGAGGCCGCGATCCTGCGGCCCTCACCCCTACAAAGGAGAACTCGTGAACATCCTCGTCATCATCATCGCCGTCATCGCCGTCATCCTGCTGTTCACGGGCGGGTTCGTCTCGTCGCTGAACTTCCTTCTCTACGTCGGCGCCATCCTGCTGGTGCTCGCCATCATCGTGTTCCTGGTGCGCTTCCTCACCGGCAACCGCCGCGTCTGATCCCACCGACTCGAAGGCCGGCTCCGCCCCACGGAGCCGGCCTTCGGCGTTCCCGGGCATCCGTCTCGTCAGGCCCAGGAGCGCGCCGAGCGGGCCGCCCAGTACTGCGATGCCGGTTCGGCCAGGGCGGAGAGCCGCTCCTCGTCGAGCTCCGGCACCCGCGCCACGGTGCCCGCCCGCAGCTGCGCTCTCGTGACCGCCCCGCTCAGCACGATGTCGGCCCACGGATGCGCGACCGCCGCCCCCACGGCGAGACCCTCGAGCGACTGCCCGTCGGCCTCGGCCGCGGCGAGCGCCTCGGCCGAGCCCTCCGCCGCGGTGAGCCGGCCGTTCGCCAGCACCTCCTTCACGACGACGAGCCACCGGGCCCCGTTCGCGGCCTCGAGCGCCGGAGCGGCCGAGGGCTCGAGCAGGTTCCAGGTCGCCTGGACGGCCGAGAACGGCGAGTCCCGGAGCGCCAGGGCGCGCTCGATCACCTCGCCCTGCGCGGGTCCGCTGGTCGAGAAGCCGATCCGCACGCCCTCGGCGGAGAGCTCCCTCAGCCGGTCGAGCAGCGCCCGGTCGGTCAGGGCGGGGCTGTCGGGCGTGACCGAGTGCACGAGGTACACGTCGGGGGCGGTGCCGAGCGCGTCGAGCGTCTCGGGCCACTGCCGGTCGAGCATCCGGAGGCTGTGCTCCTTGCGCTCGTGCACGGGCGCGTCGACCTGCCAGTCGCCGAGGTACTCGTAGCCCCACTTCGAGCCGATGGTGAGCTCGTCACGGCGACCCGGATGCGCGGCGAGCCACGAACCCAGGAACTGCTCGGCCCGGCCGTACGAACGGGCCGCGTCGAGGTAGCGGATGCCGAGGAACCAGGCGGCGTCGAGCAGGGAGTGGGCCCGTTCGCGCATCACCTCGACCGACCGGGACTCGGCGGGGCCGAGGTCGGCGGCGCGGCCGGCGGTGATGTAGGCGGGGCGCCCGACCGCGGCGAGACCGAGGCCGAGGCGGGATTCGAGCGTCACTCGGCGGCGGTCTCGCCCGCCGGCACCGGCCCGAGCGAGTGGAGGTGCTCGAGGGAGCGGCGCTCGAGGTAGGCGCAGAGCTCGGCCGCGGCGGCGAGCTCCTCCGAGAGCGCCACGACGTCCTCGGTGCTGAGGGCCAGGTCGCGGTCGCGGGCGGCGAAGGTCACCTCCCAGTGGGGATCGCCGAGGGCGACGGGCTGCATGTAGACGTCGGTGGTGGCGTTCCGCAGGGCGATGACGACGAGACCGGTGTCGGAGCCGTCACTGCCGTCCTGCACGGCGACGTCGGCGTACTCGGCGATGCGGGGGCCGCCCGACGTCGACCCGGGTCGGTACTCGCTCAGCCACGACTCGAGCACCTCTTTGCTGCGGAACGGCACCTCGGACTCCTCCTGCTCCTCGGCCTGCTCCGAGGCCGGAGCGACGAGCCCAGCCTAGCGATCCCGGGTCATCCCGTGACGGGGAACGACCGTCCGGCCGCGTCGGCGAGATCGGCCAGCACCCGTTCGACGAGGGCGGCCGCCGCGGGGGCGAGACGGGCGGCCACCGCCAGCTCGGGAAGGTGCGCGCGGTCGTGGCGGTCGGTGAACTCCCGCCCCTCGGGGGTGAGGGCCAGCGTGAGCCCGCGCCGGTCGGTGCTGCTCGCCGAGCGGTCGACGTAGCCGAGCCGCACGAGCTTGTCGACCAGGGCGGTGATCGAGGCGCTCCGCAGGTCGAGACGGGAGGCCAGCTCCTTGGGGGTGAGGGAGCCGCCGCGCTCGCCCTCGGCGCGCAGCTCGAGCAGCGCGTTCCAGGCGCTGTCGGAGAGCTCGGTCTCGGTGCGGATCAGCCGGCGCAGTGCGCTGCGTGACGCCAGGTACTCCTCGAGGGCATCGAGCACGTCGCCCGAATCGAGCAGCTCGGCACGATCGTCCAGCATCTCGGCGATACGATCCCTCCTCGAACGGCTCCGGCCCCGTCGGCCCGACCCTGAGCACCCTACGCCGTCGTGGACGATCGGAGGAGGCGTCCGTCGGCGAAGTGGGGCATGATGGCGGCGATGCGGTCGCCGGGCCCACCCGAGAGCGGGTGCTCGCCGGGCCGCGAGAAACGGATGCACCGATGACGAACCCCGCCGCCTTCGACGACGTGACCCGCGCCCTCCTGGCCGACCCCGACGACGACGTGACGCTGGAGGGCACGACCCTGCTGGTGAAGGGAGCCGTCTTCGCGGCCCTCGACGGCGAGCTGCTCGTCGTGGCGCTTCCGGCGCATCGCGCCGACGACCTCGTGGGCCGCGACGTGGCCGCGCCCGCCGAGGCGCCCTCGGCCGCTCCCGCGGGCGTCGCCGGCCGCTGGGTCGGCATCGCCGACAGCCAGAACTGGGTCGAGCTCGCCACCGAGGCGCACCAGTTCGTGGGCGAGCCCGCGGTGGGCGGCGACTCCTAGCGGGTGGTGCGGATCATCCGCGGGCCCGCCCAGAGGATGAGCACCAGCACGAGCCCCACGAATCCGAGCAGCACCGGCACGAGCGGCAGCGCGAGCAGGGCGGCGCCGACGGCCAGCGGCGGCACGGTCATCCCGGCGAAGGCCAGCAGGAAGATGCCCGAGGTGATCTCGCTGCGGTTGCCACCCGTGGCGAGCGACCCGGCGGTGGCCAGGGCGCCGCGGAAGACGAGGCCGACCCCGGCACCGGCCGCCACGCCCCCGCCGACGAAGAGCACGGTCGCCGCCGCGGCGTCGCCCGCCGCCCCGGCCACGAGCGCCGCGGCACCGAGGGCGAGCAGCCCGCCGGCCATGCCGACGACGCCGAGGACCAGCTGGCGCCGGGTCGACAGCCGTGAGAAGACGATCTGCGCGAGCGCCGCGGCCCCGAACACCGAGAACGAGACGACGCCGGCGACGAGGTGGTCGGTCTGGTGCAGCAGCTGGGCGAGGAAGGTCGGGGCGACCGAGCCGAACAGGCCGGTGATCGCGAACGCGGCGAACCCGCCGAGCCCCGCCGCCCAGTACGCCCCGCGGCTCTCGGCCGGCACGCGCACCCGCTGGGGGCGGTAGGCCGCCGGAGCGGTCGGCGGCGTGACCGTCTCGGGCACGAAGGCGTAGGCGAAGCCGACGGCCACGAGCGCCGCGGCGAAGACGAGGTAGGGCGTCACGAGCGGAGCCCCGACCCACTCGGCGAACACGCCGCCGATCAGCGGTCCGAGCGCCAGGCCGCCCATGTTGGCGACGCCCGCGATGGTGGCGGCGAAGCCGATGCCGGCTCCCGGCCGGGCGATGCGCCGCAGATCGGCGAGGTGGGCCGTGGCGGTGGCGGTGAGCACTCCGATGCCGAGCCCGGCGACGAAGCGGGCGACGACGAGGCCCACCGCATCCGGCCACACGACGAACAGCACGGCCGCCACGAGCTCGATCGCCGCGGCCGTGAGGATGACCCGCCGACGGCCGAGCCGGTCGCTGAGGTGACCGGCCAGGTAGAGCGCGAGCATCACCCCGGTGGAGTAGGCCGCGAAGACGATCGTGATGACCACGGTGGGGAAGCCGTCGCGCTGCTGGTACAGCGCGTACAGCGGCGTCGGCACCGTGTTGAAGGCCATCATCACGAGGAAGGCGACGGCGGTCACCCAGAAGCCGGCGGCGTGCGGCAGCCGCAGCTGCCCTCGGCCTCGCCCCGGCCCTCGTGGAGCGGTGTCGGCGGCAGCGGCAGCGGTGGCGGGAACGGGGACGGAGGCGGTGCGGGGCTCGGAGAGCAGTGCGGTCATGATTCGAGGATGCTCCCGCGCTGTCATCGTGTCCAACGAATTATGCTGCAAAGTCTCATCGATCAGCTCTATGATCGGGTGCATGGAGACGCGCCTGCTGGAGTACTTCGTGACCGTGGCAGACGAGCTCAGCGTCACCCGCGCGGCCGAGCGGCTGTTCGTGGCGCAGTCGACCGTCTCGGCGGGCCTGCGCAGCCTCGAGGGCGAGCTCGGCGTCGCCCTGTTCGAGCGCACCACCAAGTCGGTGCGCCTGCTCGCCGCGGGCGAGGTGCTGCTGCCGCTCGCCCGGGCGCTGATCGACGACGCCGAGGAGCTGCGGCGGGCGGCCACCGAGTCGGGCAGCGGCTTACGCGGGCGGGTGCGCATCGGCACCTTCACCGGCATGCAGCTGCTCGACCTCCCCGGGGTGCTCGGGCGCTTCCGGCGCGAGCATCCGCTCGTCGACATCCAGCTGGTGTCCTCGCCCGTCGGATCGACCGGGCTGGCCGACGACCTCGGGCACGGCCGGCTCGACCTCGCGTTCCTGGCGGTGCCGGCGCCGCCGACCCTCGACGCCTGGCCCATCGCGACGTTCGACTTCGTGGCGCTCGTGCCCGAGCGGCACCCGCTGGCGACGCGCGCCTCCGTGTCGCTCGCGCAGCTGGCCGGGGAGGAGTGGGTCGACGTGCTGCCGGGCTACGGCAACCGCCTGCAGCTCGACTGGGCCCTCGCCGACCGCGGCCTCGCGCGGCACCTCGCCGCCGAGCTGCCCGACCTGCCGAGCGTGGCGCCGTGGGTGGCCGCGGGCTTCGGTGTGGCCGTGGTGCCCGACGTGATCGAGGCGAGCGGATGCGCGCGCCTGCCGCTCAGCGATCCGCCCCCGCCGTGGGTGGTGTCCCTGGCCGTGCGGCGCGGGGCGTCCCGGCGGCCGCTGATCGCCGCACTGGCCCAGGTGCTGCGCGCCCCCGGGGACGACGAGGCGCCCCGCCTCACCGACTGAACGGGGACGCGGGGCGCCGGGCGCCGGAGCGCCTGAGCCGGGGCTCAGTAGGTGGTGGTGCCCATCATCGACATCGAAGCGACGACCGACAGGATGCCGATGATCAGCCCGACCACGAAGAGCACGGCGCCGATGATCACGCCCGCGAGCGCGGGGGTGTTCTTGTAGCCGGCCTTCTTGGACTGGCTCAGCGCGATCGCCGAGATGATCAGGCCGATCAGGTTGAAGAAGATGGCGACGATCAGGCCGACGATGCCGAGGGTCTTGCCCGGGTAGTCGGTGCCGGCGGGGGCGGCCTGGGGTGCGGATGCGGTCATGGTGTGATTCCCTCCAGAAAACAACGGTTCCTCAAGAAGGTACTGGGTCCGGTGCCGGAACGGGAGTCCCGGTGGCCGAATCGGGTCGGATGCGGGAGGCTGAAGCCCGTGAAGAGCCAGCGCATCGCCCGTACCGACCTGTCCGTCTCCGCCGTCGTCCTCGGGCTGATGCGCATCGCCGAGCTCGACGACGAGGAGATCCGCACCCTCGTGGGTGCCGCCCGGGACGCCGGGATCACGATGTTCGACCACGCCGACATCTACGGCGGCGAGCGCCACGGCAGCGAGCGTCGCTTCGGCGACGCCGTCTCGTTCTCGCCCGCCGAGCGTGAGCAGGTCGTCGTGCAGTCGAAGGTCGGCATCCGCGACGGCTACTTCGACTTCTCGACCGAGCACATCCTGACCACGGTCGACGAGTCGCTCGCCGCACTCCGGCTCGAGCACCTCGACCTGCTGCTGCTGCACCGACCCGACGCGCTGGTCGAGCCCGAGGAGGTCGCCGCGGCCTTCGACGCGCTCGAGAGCTCGGGCAAGGTGCGGTACTTCGGTGTCTCGAACCACACGCCGGGCCAGATCGACCTGCTCACCCGCACGGTGCGCCAGCCCCTCGTCGTGAACCAGGTGCAGCTGAGCCTCACCCACGCGCCGATCATCGCCCAGGGCGTCGCCGCGAACATGGTGCGCCTCGACCAGTCGATCGACCGCGACCTCGGGATGCTCGACCACGCCCGCCTGCACGACATCACCCTGCAGGCGTGGTCGCCCTTCCAGAAGGGCTTCTTCGACGGGGTGTTCCTCGGCGATCGCGAGCACTTCGCCGAGCTGAACGACGTGCTCGACGAACTGGCCGCGGCCTACGGCGTGACGCCGATGGCCATCGCGACGGCCTGGATCACCCGGCACCCCGCCGGCATCCAGGTCGTGCTCGGAACCACGAACCCGGGTCGCGTCACCGACGCGGCCGCGGGCGCCGACGTCGTGCTGACCCGCCCGGAGTGGTACCGGCTGTTCACGGCCGCGGGCCACGCCCTCCCCTGAGCCGCGCGGCCAGCCAGGCCTTCAGCCGGGCGGTGTGGCGGTCGGTGAACTCGTTCGAGAGCGCCAGGGTCTCGGCGCCGAGGTCGCCCCCGTGCACGATCGTCTCGAGGGCCTGCAGGGCGCGGCGCTCCTGCTCGTCGGCCAGCCGTCTCCGCTCCGCGTCGTCCATGCAGCACACCCTACGTCCGGGCCGCCGGATTCCGACAACCAGTCGGGCCGACGGGGCACCGCTCGCCCTATACCTGGAGGAACCGATCGTTCGAAGGAGGCACCGTGACCGAAGCCCCGCCCCGTCGTCGGCACGACGAGCTCGACGGCCTGCTCGGCGCGCTCGACGGCATCCCGGTGATCGTGCACGACCGGTATCTCACCGTCGTCGGCGCGACCCGGCTGGCCCGAGCCGTCTCGCCCTTCTTCCGCGAGGGCGTCAACCTGGCGCGGGCGGCCTTCCTCGACGACTCCGTGGTCGAGAGCCAGACGGCGTGGCCCGAGTTCGCCGAGCACGTCGCCGCGACCCTCCGTGTCGAGCTCGACCGGCATGACGCCGATCCCGAGTTCCGGCGGCTCGTCGGCGAGCTCTCGGCCCGGAGCCGGGCGTTCGCGCGCGCCTTCGCCGACGATTCGGGCCGGCAGCGGCCGAGCGGCTCGTGGGTCTTCGGCGCCGACTCGCCCGAGCCCTTCACGCTCGCGTTCCACCGGCTCGAGCTGCCGGATGCCGGCGACACCGTGCTCGTCTGGCGACCCGACGGGCCGGCGGCCGAGCGGGCCCTGGCGGCGATCGCGCAGACGCTGCCGCGCTGACGCGCCGGGCTACCGGGTCTGCGGGTTCTGCCCCCACACGGTCGTGCCGTCGGGCAGCCAGCTGGCCTCGACGTCGACGAAGCTCTGCGGAAGCTGGTCGCCCTGCGAGGGCCGCCCCGTCACCGCGATCGAGCCGCGGATCAGCAACCCCGTCGCCGGGAAGCGGTCGGGGGGCACGCAGTTCGCGGTGTAGGTGCCGTTGTCCTGCACCAGCACGATGCAGACGTCGTCGTCGATGTCGCGCGCGACGTAGAGCGGGGTGTCGGCCATCGACAGCGTGCGCAGCGTCTCCTCGCGCAGCTGCACCGCGTAGAGCACGGGCGGCTGGTCGGCCGGCTGGGACGGCCGGTCGAAGATCGCGAGGGCACCCGAGGCGTCGGCGAACGGCGCTCCGCTCCCCGCCCCGAGCCCGGGCAGACCGCCTCCCGAGACGGCGGCCAGGGTGAACCCGGCGGCCCCGCCCACCAGGGCGAGCACGAAGCCCGCGGCGGCCACGGCGGCGAGCCGGCGCCGCCCCCGGTGGGGGCGCAGGGCGCCGCTGCGGTCCTCCTCGGGTTCCACGTCCTCCCCGGCGTCGTCCGGGCCAGGCGATCCCACGGCGCTCGCCGCGGTCACGGCCCGGTCGATCGCCCGCCGCTCCTCGTCGAGGGCCGCATCCAGCTGCGCGAGCTCGGCGGCCGCACGATCCGCGCGCGGCACGGCGTCGGCGCTGCCCTTGGCCGCGGGCGCGAACGCGATCCGCTGCAGCTCGGTGCGGCGCGCGGCGGGCGACTCCACCCCGGCCGGCGTCGGCGATCCCGGATGCTCGCGCCACCACAGCGCGTCGAGCACGTCGTGCGCGCCGTCGTACCCCCGCGCCACCCGCTCGCGGAACTCCGGGTCGCGCCGGGCCCGCAGGTACTCGCTCGGAGCCGCCATGCTCCACCTCCTCGTCGAAGGGTATGCCCCCTCGAGCATTCGTCGCCGCCCCGTGCGCCGATTGGCCCGGCCCGCCCCGGCCCGCCTCGTCGCGCCGCGGGCACCGGGCTAGGGTCGGGGGCATGGACCCCGTCGACGCCCTCACCGAGACCGCGTTCCTGCTCGAGCGGGAGCTCGCGCCGGGCTTCAAGGTCAAGGCGTTCCGCCGGGCCGCGGCGGTGGCGGGGGAGTTCTCGCCCGAGGAGCTCGCGGCACGGGCATCCGACGGCCGTCTGGCCCGCACGAAGGGCATCGGCGACCGCTCGCTCGAGATCGTGCTGCAGGCGCTGGAGGGCCGCGTGCCCGACTACCTCGAGGCGCTGCGCGCGCGCACCGGCGAGAAGCTCGGCCCCGAGGCGAAGGCGCTGCGCGCGCAGCTGCGCGGCGACCTGCACGCGCACAGCGACTGGTCGGACGGCACCACCGACATCCCCTCGATGGCCGCCGCCTCCCGTGCGCTCGGGCACGAGTACCTCGCGCTCACCGACCACTCGCCGAGCCTGAAGATCGCGCACGGCCTCACCGCCGAACGGCTCGAGGCCGAGCTCGAGGTGGTCGCGTCGGTGAACGCCTCGGGCGACGACGGGTTCCGGCTGCTCGCCGGCATCGAGGTGGACATCCTCGCCGACGGCGCCCTCGACCAGGAGCCGGCGCTGCTCGACCGGCTCGACGTGGTGGTGGCGAGCGTGCACTCCAAGCTCCGCGACGAGAAGGGGCCGATGACGGCACGGATGCTCGCCGCGATCCGCTCCGGCCGCGCCGACGTGCTCGGCCACTGCACGGGCCGCCTCGTGCAGGGCTCCCGCGGCACCCGGCCGCAGTCGGAGTTCGACGCCGACGCCGTCTTCGCGGCCTGCGCCGATGCCGGGGTCGCCGTCGAGATCAACTCCCGGCCCGAGCGGCAGGACCCGCCCGACGAGCTGATCGCCCTCGCGCTCGAGGCGGGCTGCCTGTTCAGCATCGACTCCGACGCGCACGCGCCCGGCCACCTCTGCTTCATCGACCTCGGTGCCGAGCGCGCGGCGACGGCGGGCATCCCGCCGGAGCGCATCGTGACGACCTGGCCGCTGTCGCAGCTTCTCGCCTGGACCTCCCGCTGACGGCAGGACCTCCCGCTAGGGGAGGATGCGGGACGCCCGGTAGCGCTCGACCTTGTCGAAGAAGCTCGCCGGGGTGGTGCGGAAGCCGAGGAACCCCGCCTCGCGGCTCTTGTTCATGCTCGTGAAGCACTCGAGGTTGCGGCCGAGGTCGCCGTCGGTGTGCCACCAGCTCGCCAGCCGCGACACGTCGGCCTCGGCGAGTCCGTGCTCGGCCGCGATCTCCCGCCACACCTCGTCGGCGTGGCCCATCCGGCCCTCGAGGGGTGCCGGCTCGGTGTCGAAGCCCTCCCAGGCCACGCCGAAGTGCTCGGCGATCCGCGGCCACAGGGTGCGCCAGCGGAACACGTCCCCGTTCGCGATGTTGAAGGCCTGGTCACGGCCGGCCGGGTCGGTCGCCGCCCAGACGAGCTGCTCGGCCAGCAGGTCGGAGTCGGTGACGTCGGTGACCCCGTTCCACTGCGTCGCGGAACCCGGGAAGCGGAACGGCTCGCCCGTGCGGGCGCAGATGGTCGCGTACACCGAGAGGGTGAGCGCCATGTTCATGGCGTTGCCCACGGCGTAGCCGAAGACGGTGTGGGCGCGGTGCACGCTCCAGCCGTAGCCGTGCCGGGCGGCGCCGGCGAACAGCTCGTCCTCCTGCGCGTAGTAGAAGTTGGGGCTGTCGAGGCGCTCCGACTCCTCCTCGAAGGGGGTGTCGGCCATCACACCGGTCGCATAGTCGTCGAACGGCCCGAGGTAGTGCTTCAGCCCGGTGAGCAGGGCCACGTGCTGCACGGTGCCGCCGGCCGCGGTCGCGTCGATGACGTTCCGCACGATGGCCGAGTTGACCTCGATGTTCTGCGCCTCGCTCGGCTGCCGCATCCAGGCGGTGATGAAGACGAGCTCGGGACGCACCTCCGACAGGGCGGCGGTCAGGCCGGCGGCGTCGAGCAGGTCGGCGGCGATCGGCTGCACGCCCGGCACGGGGGCGGTCGCCGAGCGCGAGACCCCGAAGGTCTCGAAGCCCTGCTCGAGGAGCAGCCGGCAGAGGGCCTGCCCCGCGATCCCGGTCGATCCGATCACCAGCGCGCGGCGCCCGGTTCCAGCAGTTGACATCGTCGTCCCTTTCGTCGGTCTGTTCAGAGCCAATGTACACTTCTGCTTCACGCGGCCACGAGCGGATGCGGCGGAGTTCGGCCAAGATCGCCGAGAACAGGCCGAATTGCTCCAATAGTTATCAAAAGCAGTTGTGAACGCTTGGCCGCGAGTGTAAAGCTATACTCAACGACGAGCCCGACGAGGGGTTCCTCGGCAGCCCACCCACCAGGGAGACAGTATGAGCGCAACGGAGCGACGGCAACCCGCCCTGACCAGTTCGCGCTGGTCGATCTCGCGGGGCCTCGTCACGGTGGGCATCGCGGTGATCGCCCTGTTCGTGGTGAGCGCGCTGTTCGCCCCGTCGAGCGTCTCGCAGGGTGCCGTGCTGGGCATGCTGCCCTTCGCCGCCGTGCTCTCCTGCGTCGGCCTCGGCCAGATGCTCGTGGTGCAGCAGGGCGGTATCGACCTGTCCATCCCGGGTGCGGTGTCGCTGTCGATCGTGGTCGTCAGTCGCATCCCGAACGGTGACGACTCGCTGCTCGTGCCGGCCGTGCTGCTCGCCGTCGGCCTGGCCGTGCTGGCGGGCATCCTGAACGGCCTGCTGATCGGGCGGCTCGGGCTGAACGCGATCATCGCGACGCTCGGCACGAACGCCCTGCTCTTCGCCGTGGTGCTCGGCATCTCGGGCGGCAGCCCGACCACGACCACCCGGCTGCTCCGCGACGTGGCCGGCGGCCTCAGCTTCGGCATTCCGAACTCGGTGTTCTTCGCGCTCGCGGCGTTCCTCCTCGTCACCGTGCTGGTGAAGAAGACGGTGGCCGGGCGGCGGTTCGAAGCCGTCGGCGCGAATCCCGTCGCCGCTCGGGCCACCGGACTGCGCGTGCGCACCCACCAGGCGGCGGCCTACGTCTGGGCCCAGCTGCTGTACTGCCTCGCAGGCATCCTGCTGGCCGGCATCACGGCGCAGCCCACCGCGTTCCAGGGGAACGCGTACCTGATCCCCGCCGTGGCCGTGGTGGTCCTCGGCGGGACCAGCCTCCTCGGCGGTCGCGGCTTCCCGCTCGCGACCGTCGTGGCGGCGGTCTTCCTCAGCCAGCTCGACCAGTTCGTGCTGGCGGCGGGCGTGCCCTTCGCGGTGCGCTCGATCATCCAGGCCGCGGCGCTCGCCGTCGGCGTGGCGCTCTACACCATCGACTGGGCCGGCCTCCGCGCACGGCTCGGCTCCCGGCAGCGCGTCGGCGCGGCCGCCTGATCACCCCGACACACCCCAACCCGAGAATCACCCGCGGCAGAGGCGCCGCGCACAGTGAGAGGAACCATCCCATGGCCATCCGCAAACGAATCGCACTGACCGCGGCGAGCATCGGCGTGCTCGCCCTCGCGCTCACCGCCTGCAGCTCGGGCGCCCCGTCGTCCAACGACACCGTCACCACCGGAGCCCCGGTCGCCGGCGCCCCCGACTGGTGCGGGCCGAACGAGATCACCCTCGGCCTGCTCGACGGCTTCGGCGGCAACAGCTGGCGCAAGGTCACCACCGCAGCCGGCGCCGACGAGGTCGCCAAGTGCCCGAGCGTCACCGGCTACGAGTACGCCGACGGCCAGGGCGACACGCAGAAGTCGATCGCCGACATCCAGGGCATGGTCGCCAAGGGCGTCAACGCGCTCGTCGTGTTCCCGGATGCGGGCGAGGCCATGCTGCCCGCGCTCCGCAGCGCCTACCAGGCCGGCGTCGTCACGGTTCCCTACCGCGTGAACCCGGGCGGCGAGGACGGCGTCGACTACGACGCCTGGATCGGCGCCGACTTCACCACCGACGGCGAGAACTGGGGGACGTGGATCAAGACCAACTTCCCCGACGGCGCCAAGATCCTCTTCCTCTCCGGACCCAAGGGCAACAGCCAGGGCGAGGACGAGCTCGACGGCATGAACTCGGTGCTCGGCGACGGCGGCGAGTACGAGTTCATCGGAGAGACCCCGTTCGAGCCGACCAACTGGGACCCGGCGGTCACCCAGCAGGTGCTCACCAGCGCCATCGCGAAGAACCCGGAGATCGACGTGATCGTCTCCGACTTCGGACCGTCGCTCGTCGGCGCCCTGCCCGAGTTCACCAAGAGCGGCCGCTCCATCCCCGCCCTGGTCGCCTCGGACGGCAACGTGCTCGGCTGCTTCTGGAAGGACAACCAGGAGGCGAACCCCGACTTCAAGATGATGACGGTCGCCACCGGCAACGACAACGTGCGCCTCGCCGTGCAGTACGCGGTGGCCAAGGCGACCGGCGGAGTGCTCCCCGACACCACGACCTTCGACGCCCCGGTGTTCGAGGACTCGGTCTCCGGCACCCCGAACCCCGTCGAGTGCGAGGCCGACCTGCCCGGTGACATCTTCCTCTCCGCCGAGATGTCGCCCCAGGACCAGGCCGACCTCCTGAAGTAGGAGCCGGGCCGGCCCCCGCACGGGGCCGGCCCGTCCCCGCACCGACCGCTTCACGCACGCATCGATCGCAAGGGCATCCCCGTGGACACACAACTGCACGACGTCGACACCACCGTCGCCGTCCTCTCGCTGACCGGCATCTCGAAGTCGTACTCGGGCGTCGCGGCGCTGACCGACGTCTCGCTCGAGGTGCTGCCGGGCGAGGTGCATGCGCTCCTCGGGGAGAACGGTGCCGGCAAGTCGACGCTGATGAACGTCGCCTCCGGCACCGTCCAGCCCGACGGCGGCCGCATCAGGGTCAACGGCGAGGAGATCGACGGCCTCAGCCCGGCGCTCGCCGCGAAGCTCGGCATCGCGATCGTGCACCAGCACCCGGCGGTGCTGCCCGACATGACCATCCTCGAGAACCTGCGGGTGGCGCTGCCGCCCTCGGTGTTCGAGGGCAAGGGGCCGATCGAGGAGTACGCGACCCGGCTCATCCGCGAGTCGGGCCTCACCGCCCACCTCGGCGACCGGGTCGAGACGCTCAGCGTGGCGCAGAAGCATCTGCTCGAGATCACCAAGGCGCTGGCCCTCGAGCCGCGCGTGCTGGTGCTCGACGAGCCGACGGCCCCGCTCGGGCAGGACTCGGTCGACCTGCTCTTCGCCCGGGTGCGCGAGACCGTCGCCCGCGGCACCGCGGTGGTCTACATCACCCACCGCATGGCCGAGGTGCGCCAGCTCGCCGACCGGGTGACCGTGCTCCGTGACGGACGGCTGCGCGGCATCGCCCGGGTCGACGAGGTCACCGACGACGAGCTGCTGACCATGATCGTCGGCCGGCAGATGGAGTCGACCTTCCCGCCGAAGTACACGGCGACCGAGGGCGACGAGACGAACCTCGTGCTGAGTCACCTGACGGGCGACGGCTTCGTCGACGTCTCGGCCTCCGTGCGGCGGGGCGAGATCCTCGGCATCGCGGGCGTCGTCGGCAACGGTCAGAGCGAGCTGCTCCGGGCGCTCGCCGGCCTCGACGGGTTCACCGGCCGGGTCGCGGTCGGCGGGCGCGAGCTCTCGGCCTCGCAGCTGCTCGGCCGCACCGCCTACATGCCCTCCGACCGGCACAGCGAGGGTCTGATGATGACCCTGACCGTGCGAGAGAACGCCGCCATCTCGGCCCTCAAGCGCTTCAAGCGCTGGGCGCTGGTCAGCCGTCGCGACGAGGTGACCACGGTCGGTGCGACGCTCGACTCCCTCTCGGTCAAGGCGTCGTCGATGGATGCGGTTGTCTCCTCACTCTCGGGCGGCAACCAGCAGAAGGTCGTGATGGCCCGGGCGCTGCTCTCCGAGCCGTCGATCGTGATCGCCGACGAGCCCACCCAGGGCGTGGACGTCGGGGCTCGGCTGGAGATCTACCGCATCCTCCGCGAGGTGTCGGCCTCGGGCATCCCGGTCGTCGTCGCCTCCTCGGACGCGAAGGAGCTCGAGGGCCTCTGCGACCAGGTGATCGTGATGTCGCGCGGCAACGCCGTCGGCACCCTCGCCGGCGAGGACATCACCGAGACGCGCATCGTGCAGACGGCGGTCACCTCCACCGCGCACACCGCCAACACGCAGCTGGCGACCGAGAAGGTCGCGCGCTCGACGCCGCTGCGCCGCTTCATCCAGGGCGACTACGCGCCGTCGGCGTTGCTCGTGGCCGTGATCGCGGTGCTCGGCGCCTTCATCTTCAGCCAGAACGTGCGCTACCTGTCCGACTTCAACATCTTCTCGGTGCTGATGCTCGTCAGCGCCCTCGGCTTCATCGCGCTCGGGCAGACGATCTCGCTGCTGATCGGCGGCATCGACCTCTCGGTCGGTCCGCTGGCCGGCTTCCTGGTGGTGGTCGGGTCGTTCTTCGTCAACGACGGTCAGCCGTTCGGGGTGATGGGCCTCGGCATCCTGCTGATGTTCGTGCTGGCGGTGGCGACCGGTCTCGTGAACGGCTCGCTCATCCGCTTCGGGAAGTTCACGGCCATCGCGGCGACGCTGACGCTCTACATCGCGCTGCAGGGGCTGAGCTTCCTGCTGCGCGACTCGCCCGGCGGCTACATCGCCGGATCGTTCACCGCGCTGATCACCACCCGCGTCGGGCCGGTGCCGCTGATCTTCATCGTGCTCGTCGTGTTCACGGTGCTGCTCGAGCTGGCGCTCCGGAAGCGCCGCTGGGGCTGGCGCCTGCGGGCCACCGGCTCGAACGAGGAGGCCGCGCGCCGGATCGGCGTGAACATCGACCGCACGGTGGTCTTCGCCTACGTCGCCACCTCGGTGCTCGCCTTCCTCGGCGCGATCGTGCTGATGACGCAGATCGGCGTCGGCGACCCCGCCCAGGGCGTGTCGTACACGCTCTCCAGCATCACCGCGGTGGTGCTCGGCGGCACCTCGCTGCTCGGCGGCCGCGGCACCTTCGTGGGCAGCCTGTTCGGCTCGATCCTGCTGATCCAGGTGCTCAACGCGACCACCTTCCTGGGACTGTCGCAGATGTGGCAGTACATCTTCCAGGGCGTGCTCATCCTGATCGCCGCCGTGTTCTACTCGGTCGCACGTCGGCGCCGCACGGTGCTCGTCTGATGCGCGCGGCGGTCTACCACGGCGACCACGACATCCGGGTGTCGTCCGTGCCTGCACCCTCGCGCGGTGCCGGCGAGGTGCTCCTGCGGGTCGTCCGCTCGGGCCTCTGCGGCACCGACGCCACCGAGTGGGCCGTCGGGCCCAAGGTCTTCCCGGTCGCGGTGGCCCATCGCGTCACGGGTCACACGGGCCCGATGATCCCGGGCCACGAGTTCGTCGGCGAGGTCGTCGAGGCGGATGCGGACAGCGGCTTCCAGCCCGGCGACCGCGTCGCGAGCGGGGCCGGGGTGTGGTGCGGCACCTGCGCGCGCTGCCTCGAGGGCCGCACGAACATGTGCGAGCGCTACTGGACCCTCGGGCTCAGCACCGACGGCGGCATGGCGGAGTACGTCTCGGTGCCCGCGCGGACGCTGGCGCGCATCCCCTCGGAGCTGTCGTTCGACCATGCCGCGCTCGCCCAGCCGCTCGCGGTCGGCATCCATGCCGCGCGCCGCTCGGGTGCCCGGGACGGCGACCGGGTGGTGGTCATCGGCGGCGGAGCGATCGCGTCGTTCGTGCTCGCGGGGCTGCAGCACCTGATCTCGGCGACCGTCGTGGTCGTCGAGTTCCCCGGGCCGAAGCAGGAGCGGGCACTGCGGTTCGGCGCCTCGGCCGTGCTCGCCCCGGCGCCGGTGCCCGAGCTCCTCGACGCCGTGACCTCGGCGTTCGACGGGGCGCGTCCCGACATCGTGATCGAGGCCAGTGGAGCGCCCGGGCAGCTGGCGACCGCGGTCGCCCTCGTGCGCGACGGCGGACGGGTGCTCGCGGTCGGGCTGCCCAAGGCGAAGCCGGAGCTCGACGTGCACTCGCTGGTCTTCCGCGAGGTGACTATCGACTCGAGCCTCGCCCATGTCTGCGACGCCGACCTGGGCCCGGCGCTCGAGATCCTCGCCGAGGGCGTGGTGGGGCCGGAGCTGCTCGCGGGCGTCGTGCCGCTCTCGGCCCTGCCCGAGCAGCTCGAGCTGCTCGCCGCGGGCCGCCTCGACGGCAAGGTGCTGATCGACCCCTGGGCCTGAGCGCCCCCTGAGCCTGACCGCCCGCTCGGCGGCGCACGCTAGGCTGGCCCGGACGTTCTAGGAGGCGCACATGCTGGTCGGAGATCTGCTGCTCGGATTCATCGGGCTTCTCAGCCTGGTCACGGGAGTGCTGGGCCTCGCCGCCCTCATCGCCATGGTGAAGGCCCCCTACAACAGCTAGTCGGCCCGCCGGCTCGTGCGCTCTGGCTTGCCATCCCGCCTGGAGCAGCGAGCGCCCTGGTGGCCTGGCGCCGTGGTGCCGCATTCGCGCTGCGGTGCCCTCGCTCCAGCGTGCCCGACGACGACCGTCGCGTCGAGCGACTCGTCGCGAACCACCCGCGGCGCCAGCCCCGCGGCCTCGAAGAGCGCCGACGTGAGCGGAGCCTGATCCTCGCTGGTCTCGATCAGCAGCCGCCCGCCGGGGCTCAGCCACTCCCGCGCCCCGGCGACGATCCGCCGCTGCACGTCGAGCCCGTCCCCGCCGCCGTCGAGCGCGATCCCGGCCTCGTGCAGCCGCGCCTCGGCCGGCATCGTCGCTATCGCCGCACTGGGCACATACGGCGCATTCACCACCAGCACGTCCACCCGCCCCCGCAGCCCCACCGGCAGCGCCCCGAACAGATCCCCCTGAAACACCCGCCCCGCGCCGAGGTTCCGCCGAGCACTCGCCACCGCGGCCCCGTCCACATCCGCGGCCACCACCTCGAACCCGCCCCGCCCTCCCTCGCCGTCGCCGTCGACAACCCCAAACCCGCCCCACTCTCCCTCGCCGTCGGTGTCGACCGCCCCGAACCCGCCCCGGCCAGGCCCGCCGTCGGCTCCACCACCGCGCTCGCCGTCGGCTCCACCACCGCCTGCGTCGCCGGCCTCCCCATCACGCGCCGGCCCGACCGCCCCACCGCGCCCACGCTCGCCGCCGGCCGGCACGGCCTCGAAGACGGTGTCGCCGTCGGCGTCGGTCGTGAGACGGATGCGCCCCTCCCCGTACGCCGCGATCGCCGCCCCGATGGCTCCCGACCCGCAGCACAGGTCGACCACGACGGCGCCGTCGGGCGCCTCCCGCACCGCTTCGCGCACGAGCAGCTCGGTGCGCCGCCGCGGAACGAAGACCCCCGCCTCCACGACCACCCGCAGCCCGGCGAACGCCGCCCACCCCACCAGATGCTCGAGCGGCCGTCCCGCCACGCGCTCCCGCACCAGCCGCTCGAGCTCGCCCCCGTCGCCCCCGGCCGCCTCCAGGATCACGGCCGCCTCCTCTTCGGCGAACACGCACCCCCCACCCCGCAGCGCCCCCACGACCCACCTCACCCCGTCGCCGCGCGTCGCTTCCACGCGCGCCACTCTACTCAGCCGCCCGAGAACCAAGCCTTCAGGCCCTGGTCGCCACCCGTCACGGCGCGAGGAAGCCGCGGAGCTCGTTCTCGACGTCGGTGCCGATGGCCGCCGTTCCGCCGAGGATGACGATCTTGCTCGGCTTCAGGCGCCGCAACTCGGCCGCGACAGGCGCCGGGATGGCGGACTTGGTCACGAGCAGCACGGGCGCTTCGACGCGGGCGGCCGCGGCCGACCCCGAGAGCGCGTCGGGGAAGGCTTCTCCCGACGCGATGTAGACGGTGGTGGCGGCGCGGAAGGCATCGGCCGCGATCGCGGCCGACACGGCGAAGCGATCACCGCCGGTGATGCGCCGGGTCTGGGGCTGCACCGCGGTCAGCTCGGCGAGCACGCCCGCACCGACGGCCGACGGCCCGCCCACGACGGCGATCGACTTGGGCTCCTCGAGCAGCAGCTCGGCACGCGCCGCCGGCGGCAGCGAGTCGCGCTGGGTCAGCAGCACGGTGCCGCCGAGGTGGGCGGCAGCTGCCGCGCCCGAGAGTGCGTCGGGGAAGTTCTCGCCCGACGCGACGAACGCCGTCGCGGCCGGCACGACGCCGAAGAACGATCGGGCCGCGGAGGCCGACACGACATACCGGTCGGCGCCGCCGATCCGTTCTACGACGGGAGTGACCTTGCGCAGTTCCCGGTAGACCGCATCGCTCACGGCCGCCTCGCCGCCGAGCAGGACGATGCGCTCCGGATCTAGGCGCTCCAGTTCGGCCCGAACGGCCGGCGGCAGCGCGACCCGGGTCGTGAGCAGCACGGGCCCGCCGCGGAGCCCCGCCAAGGCCGAGGCCGAGAGGGCGTCGGCGAACGTCTCTCCCGAGACGATGTAGGCCACCGGCGGCCGGAATCCGGCGGGGAAGATGTCGTTGGAGATGGCTGCCGAGACCTCGAAGCGATCGGCTCCGCCGATGCGCTGCACGCCGTCGGGAACTGCGGAGGCCGGCGCGGCCAGCCCACCGATCAGGACCAGGGCGCCGAGCCCGGCGGTCAGAGCGAAGGGGATGCGGGGCGAGGCCATGGTTCTCCGATCGGAAGCGCCGGCCCCCACGGACCGGACGCGTCCACCGTAGCGAAGAAGCGAGGATTAATCGACTACGGGAGGGCTACTGCGGGAGGGAGGACTCGATGAGGGCCACGATGGCCGGGTCGTCGGGCTCGGTGGAGGGGCGGAAGCGGTGCACCGCGCCGTCGGGGGTGACGACGAACTTCTCGAAGTTCCACTTCACCCGCCCCGCCTTGCCGTCGGCGTCGGGGGTCTTCGTGAGCTCCTGGTAGAGCGGGTGCGCCGAGCGCCCGTTGACCTTGACCTTGTCGAACATCGGGAAGGTGACCCCCCAGGTCATCGAGCAGTACTCCTTGATCTTGTCGGTGTCGCCGAGCTCCTGCAGGAACTGGTTGCTCGGGAAGCCGAGCACGGTGAAGCCGCGCGCCTCGTAGCGCTTCTGCAGCTCCTCGAGCTTCTCGTACTGCGGGGCCAGGCCGCAGCGCGACGCGACGTTCACGATCAGCTTGACGGGCGCGTAGTCGGCGAGCGTCGAGGAGGCTCCGTCGATCGTGGTGAGGGGGATGTCGTCGAGTGCCATGATCCGCATCCTACGCGCCGCCGCACCCCGCGAAGCCGAGAGCGGGACAACGACGAGAGGCGACGCAGAACACTCCCAGCGACCGCCGGAACCGCCCGCGTAGCCTGATCCGCACATGGACATCCTCATCGACCTCGTGCTGCTCCTGATCGCCCTGCTGGCCGTCGTCGGCGGCTGGCGGCGCGGCGCCCTGATGACGGCCGCGGCACTCGCCGGCATCGTCGTGGGCGCCTGGCTCACGGGCGTCGTGGCCCCGCCCGTCGTCGACTGGCTCGCGACGCAGGGCTGGAGCAGCCCTCTGCAGCGCACCCTCGCCGCGGCGGCCGTGCTCATCCTGAGCATCGCGCTCGCCTCGGCTGTGCTCACCCTGGTCGCGTCGCTCCTGCGCCGCGTGATCGGCGTCGTGAGGATCGGCCGCGGCATCGACGCGCTCGGCGGCGGCGTGCTGGGGCTCGTCACCTGGGCCGTCGTGGTCTGGCTGCTGGCCGGCTTCCTGCAGACGACGGGCATCCCGCCGGTCACCCAGGCCGTCGCCTCCTCGCGCGTGGTCGCGACGCTCGACCGCATCGCCCCCGTGCCCGCCGAGAGCGCCCTCGGCACGCTCGGCCAGGCGCTCGACGGCGCCGGCTTCCCCGAGGTCTTCGCGTTCGGCGAGGAGATCATCCCGGGCGCACCCGAGCCCGATCCCTCGGTTCCGGATGCGGTGAACCAGGCCTCGGGCGGCGTCGTCCGCATCCTGTCCTCCGCTCCCCGGTGCGGCTCCGACGCCGAAGGCAGCGGCTGGGTGGTGGCGGGTGACCGCGTCGTGACGAACGCCCACGTCGTGGCGGGTGGCGACGCGCTCACGGTGCAGCTCGGCGGACAGGGCCGCCTCTACGACGCCCGCCTCGTGGTCTTCGACCCGCAGCGCGACCTCGCCGTGCTCGACGTGCCCGGCCTGCCCGCCGACCCGCTGCCGCTCGGCACCGAGCTGGCCTCGGGCGACTCCGCCACGGTCGCGGGCTACCCCGAGAACGGCCCCTACTCCGTCATCCCGTCCCGCGTGCGCGACGTCGTCGACGCGGTCGGCCGCGACATCTACGGGGCCGACGCTGTGACCCGCGAGATCTACTCCCTCCGCTCCACCGTGCGCCCCGGCAACTCGGGCGGCCCCCTCTTCGACGACGCGGGCCGGGTCGTCGGCGTGGTCTTCGCGCGCTCCACCGTCGACGCCGAGACGGGTTACGCCCTCACCCTCGACGAGATCGCGCCGGTGCTCGCGGCGGTCGCGTCGACCGAAGAGGTGCCGTCGGGGGCCTGCGCCGCCTAGGGCGGTGAGGCGGGTGACGGATGCCCGGGCATCCGTTCACCGAGACGATGTGTACAGCGTTCACATGCTCTGCTACCGTACCCACACGACCACACGGAGGAGCCGTCGATGACCACCCTGAACCCCTACATCAACTTCCGCGGCCAGGCGAAGGAGGCGGCCGAGTTCTACCAGTCCGTCTTCGGCGGCGAGCTCGGCATCAGTACCTTCGGCGACTTCGGCATGCCCGTCGAGCCGGGCGAGGAGCACCTCGTCATGCACGCGCAGCTCACCACGGCGGGCGGGCTGGTGCTGATGCTCTCCGACACGCCGACCCACATGGAGCTGAACGTGGGCAACAACATCTCGGTGTCGCTCAGCGGGGGCCCCGGCGACAGCGACGAGCTGCACGACTGGTTCGACAAGCTGGCCGAGGGCGGCACGATCTCCGAGCCGCTGGTGGTGGCGCCGTGGGGCGACAGCTTCGGCATGCTCGTCGACCGCTTCGGCATCAACTGGCTCGTCAACATCGGCGGCGCCCCCCAGCAGTAACGGGGGCTAGCCGTTCACGGCGGCGACCGCCGCGTCGTAGCGCCCCTCGATCTCGGCGAAGCGCAGGAACCCCACCCGCTCGACGAGGATCTCGGGCGCCTGCGGGTTCGCCCGCAGCAGCGCCATGACCTCGTCGGCGAAGTCGTCGAGCGGCAGGAAGTGCGGCTCCTCGGCCTGGCCGGGCATGAGGTCGGTCTGCACGGCCGGCGGCACGAGCTCGACGACCTCGACCGAGGTCGACGCCAGCTGCAGGCGGATGGTCTCGCTGAAGCGGTGGATGAAGGCCTTCGACCCGTTGTACGTGGGCGTCGTGGCGAGCGGCACGTGCGCGAGGCCCGACGACACCGTCATCACGGTCGCGTGCGGGCGGGTCTGCAGGTGCCCGATGAAGGCGGACACGAGGCGCAGCGGCCCGACGATGTTCGTCTCGACCACGCGCAGGGCGTCGTCGAGGAAGCCGGGGTCGCGCACGTCCTCGGCGGTCATGATGCCGGCCATCGCGATGATCGCGTCGAGCTCCGGGTGGCGCTCGAGCACGGTGTCACGGGCGGCGGTGACCGAGGCGGGGTCGGTGATGTCGATGGCGACGGTATCGAAGCCGTGCTCGGCGGCGAGGCCGACGAGCAGCTCGGTGCGGCGGCCGCCGATGACGACGGTGCTGCCCGCGGCCTTCAGGCGCAGGGCGAGGGCGAGGCCGATGCCGGAGGTGGCGCCGGGGATGAAGACGGTGCTGGTTGTGATGTCCATGCCCCCACCCTGCGCGCGTCCGGCGCCGGGCGGGAGGGGAGCGCTTGTCGGGGGATCGGCGATCCCTGTCTCCGGATGCGCGCTGCGCCGATAATCGGAGGATGAACCGTGCCGCCCTCGCCGACTTCCTCCGCGCCCGCCGAACCGAGCTGCGGCCCGAGGACGTCGGCCTCTCGGCGGGTGCGCGCCGCCGGGTGGCGGGGCTGCGACGCGACGAGGTGGCGGCGCTCGCCGGCATGTCGACCGACTACTACGTGCGGCTCGAGCAGGTGCGCGGCCCGCAGCCGTCGGAGCAGATGCTCGCCGCACTGGCCCGGGCGCTCCGGCTGAGCCTGGACGAGCGGGACTACCTCTACCGCCAGGCCGGTCACACCGCGCCGGCCCGCACGCCGCTCGACACCCACGTCGCCCCGGCGCTGATGCGCGTGCTCGACCGGCTCGAGAACTCGCCGGCGCTCGTGCTGTCGAGCCTCGGCGAGACGCTGCTGCAGAACGAGCTGTCGAAGGCGCTGATGGGCGACCACTCGCGTCTCACGGGCCCGGCCCGCAGCGGGGTCTACCGGTGGTTCACCGACCCGGCCGAGCGCGAGCTCTACCCCGAGGCCGACCGGGCGCGGCAGAGCCGGGCCCAGGTCTCGGGGCTGCGGGCCGCCTACGGCGCCGCGGGCGAGCGCTCCCGCGCCGGGTCGCTCGTGCGCGAGCTGCGGGGCGTCAGCGAGGAGTTCGACGCGATCTGGCAGACGCAGGTGGTCGCGCAGCGCTTCGAGGACCACAAGACGCTGATCCACCCGGAGCTCGGCCCGATCGAGCTGGACTGCCAGGCCCTGTTCACCGAGGACCAGGGGCAGGCGCTCCTCGTGCTCACGGCGGCGCCTCGCACGGAGGCCGCGGCCAAGCTCGAGCTGCTCGCCGTGCTCGGGCGCGAGCGCTTCCCGGCGGAGTCGACCGCGCGCCCGTGAGGCGCGCGTGGCGGCGTCAGGAGGCGGCGGGCGTCGACTCCTGGGCCGCGGCGTCGGACGGAGCGCCGTCGGAGTCGGCAGGGGCGGCGGCAGCGGCGGGCGCCTCGGGCGCCGCGTGCTTCGACGACTTCTTCTGCGACTGCTTGGCGACGAGCGCCTCCTTCTCGGCCTTCAGCGACGCCACGGTCGACTCGTCGAGCCCGGGGTCGGGCAGGTCGAGGAAGGGGCTCGCGCCGCCGGTGCGGGAGTAGACGGCCGAGGCGTAGGCGATGGCGGCGGTGCGCACCTTCGCGGTCGCGCGGTCGCGCTTGCCGTGCCCGCTCTTCTTGTCCTCCAGCACCCCCTGGTGCTTCTCGAGGGCCGTGATGAGGTCTTTCAGAGCAGTCTTCGTCTTCTTCGCCATGCCCGCATTATGCCCGTCGAAGGTTAACAGGGTGCATAGTGGCCTCATGACAGCCACGGCAGCGTCACCCTCGAGTTCGACGAGCGAACCGGAACTGAAGAAGGTGATGGGCCCGAAGCTCCTGCTCCTGTTCATCATCGGCGACATCCTCGGCACCGGCATCTACGCCCTCACCGGTCAGGTCGCGGCCGAGGTGGGCGGGGCCGCCTGGCTGCCGTTCCTCATCGCGTTCGTCGTCGCGACCATCACGGCGTGCTCCTACCTCGAGCTCGTGACCAAGTACCCGCAGGCGGCCGGGGCGGCGCTGTACGCGCACAAGGCCTTCGGCATCCACTTCGTCACCTTCCTGATCTGCTTCACGGTGATGTCGTCGGGCATCACCTCGGCCTCGGCGGCCGCCGGAGCCTTCGCGAGCAACTTCGCCATCGGCTTCGGGCTCGGCGAGGGCCCGGGGCTCGCGCTGGTGATCGCGCTCGCGTTCATGATCCTGATCGCCGCGGTCAATCTCCGCGGCGTCGCGGAGAGCGTCGGCCTGAACGTCGTGCTCACGCTGGTCGAGCTGTCGGGCCTGCTGCTGGTGATCTTCATCAGCTTCTTCGCCATCTTCGGCGGCCAGGCCGACTTCTCCCGGGTGGTGGCCTTCGACACCCCCGACGACAAGAGCGTCTTCCTCGCCATCTCGACCGCGACCTCGCTCGCGTTCTTCGCGATGGTCGGCTTCGAGGACTCGGTGAACATGGCCGAGGAGACGAAGAACCCCTCGAAGATCTTCCCGAAGGTGATGCTGACCGGGCTCGGCATCACGGCCGTCATCTACATGCTGGTGTCGATCGTGGCGGTCGCCATCGTGCCCGTCGGCGAGCTGGCCGGCAACGACACCCCGCTGGTGACGGTGGTGCAGACGGCGGCCCCCGATTTCCCGATCTCGGCGCTCATCCCGTTCATCTCGCTCTTCGCGGTCGCGAACAGCGCGCTGATCAACATGATGATGGCGAGCCGCCTGCTCTACGGCATGAGCAAGCAGGGCGTGCTGCCGCCGTTCCTGTCGAAGGTGCTGCCGAAGCGCCGCACGCCCTGGGCGGCCATCCTGTTCACCACCGCCATCGCGCTGGGGCTCACCGCGTTCGTGTCGATCGATCCCGACAACCCGATCGCGGTGCTGCTGGGCGGCACGACCTCGCTGCTGCTGCTCGCGGTGTTCTCGGTGGTGAACGTGAGCGTGCTGGTGCTGCGCAAGAAGCCGGTAGACCACAAGCACTTCCGCACGCCGACGGCGCTGCCCGTGATCGGCGCGATCGCGTGCCTCTACCTCGTGCTGCCGTGGACCTCGGGGCGTCCGCCGGAGCAGTACGAGATCGCGGGCATCCTGCTCGTGCTCGGCATCGTGCTCTGGGCGATCACGTTCCTCCACCGACGCCGCAGCGGCTACGGCGGGGCGGCGGCACTCGACACCCAGGCGCTGACCGCGGTCGAGCGCGGGCCAGAGGGCGACTGACCCCGGGGCGCGTCGACCCCGAACCCACCGAGCCCGACCACGAGCAGAGCGGATGCTCTACCCCACCGCCCGCACGAACTCCCGCAGCATCGCGTCGCCGAACAGGGCGAACGACACCGCCCCGGCGTAGCGCGACTCCCGCACGGTCTCGACCGCGATCCGCGCTGCGCTGTCGGCCGGCCAGCCGTAGACCCCGGCGCTGATCGCGGGGAACACGACGGAGGCGGCGCCGAGCCCCTCGGCGACCTCGAGCGAGCGGCGGTAGGCCGACGCCAGCACCGCCGAACGGTCATCCGTCGCACTGAACACGGGGCCCACGGTGTGGATGACCCAGCGCGCCGGCAGCCGCCCCGCCGTCGTGGCGACGGCGTCACCGGGCGGGAGGCCGTCGGGGAAGCGCGTGCGCCGGAGCTCCCGGCACTCCGCGAGGATCTCGGGCCCGCCCCGGCGGTGGATCGCGCCGTCGACCCCGCCGCCGCCGAGCAGCGAGCTGTTGGCGGCGTTCACGATCGCGTCGGCCTCGACCGTGGTGATGTCGGCTCGGAGGAGGGTGATCGCCCCCGTCATGCCCCGAGGGCGCTCGGCACGGCCAGGGGGAACGGCGCCGGCAGGGCGTGCCGCTCGAGGGCGGCCTGGGCCTCGGTGAGGCTCTCGTGCTGCCCGAGCGCGTGACCCGTCACGGCGGTGGTGACGAAGAGGGTGCGGCGACGCTGCGAGACGATCCCGGCGGGCCGGCCGTGCTCGTCGACGGCGACCCACAGGTCGGGCTGCGGGCAGCGCCAGGTGAGAGCGGCCACGTCGGGCCGTGGGGCGCGGTCGGGCCCGCCGGTGGGGTCGGTCGTGAGTTCTGCGATCGTCATCGATGCCTCCAGTGCTCCGGAGCTCCGTGCCTCGTGGCATCGCTCCTCACCATCAGGACTACCCGGGGTGCGGATCGGCCGCGAGGGCTTGACGAGCAGCCGCTCGCGGTGCAGGCGGACGGGTCAGCCCTGACGCGCCTTGAAGCGCGGGTTCAGCTTGTTGATCACGAAGACGCGGCCGCGACGGCGCACGACCTGCGATCCGGGCATGGTCTTCATGGACTTGAGGGAGTTGCGGACCTTCATGTCGGTCTCCTCGACTTCTTATTGAGAATGGTTATCGATAGAGTACCACCATGAGCCCCGACCGTGTCACTCCGCCCCGTTTCCGCCCCGTGCTCGCCGTGACGCTCGTCAGCGGGGCCTCCTCGGCGGCGGTGAACGCGGTGGCTCAGCGCCTCGCCGGGCCGGGGACGTCGACGGCCGTCGCACCCGAGCAGCTGGAGTTCGCGGGCGACGACGGCGACGCCGCGGCCCTCGCCCTCGGGCTCGCCGACGCGCTCGACGCCGACGCGCGCGCCACCGGCTCCGGCCAGCGCGTCATCGCGATCGAGCCGGGCGTCGACGTGCTCGAGGCGGCGCTGATGCTCGAGCACCTGCTCGAGTCGCGCGAGCCGCACCTGATCCCGATCGCGGTGCGTGACGTGGTCGCCGTGACCACGTCGGCCGACATCGACCGCCTGCTCTTCGGATGCCCGCCCGAGCGCCCTGACGGCGGTGACGGCCGCATCCACGCGAACAACCGCAGCCACGGCGAACCGCACGACGCGGCGGAGCGCCTCGCCTCGCGCCTCGAGGCGTCCTCGCTCATCGTGCTGCACGACCTGCCGACGCGCCGGGTGCTCGCCCTGCTCGAGCGGCTGTGCCCGGCGGCGAGGGTGCTGGGGCGGGATGCACTGGACGCCGTCCACGCCGCGCCGGCCCGCCTCGAGCGGCGGCTCGTGCACCGGATCGCCGCCTCGATGGGCTGGCAGCGGGAGCTCGACCCCTCGGCGCGGGGGCGGGCATCCGGGAGCCCCGTGCAGACGCTGGTGTTCACCGACCCGCGGCCGTTCCACCCCGAGCGGCTGGCGCGCACGGTCGAGCGCTTCACGCCCGGGGAGGTGGGGCGCATCGTGCGCTCGCGAGGCCTGACGCGGCTGGCCTCACGCCCGGGCGTCGTGGGCAGCTGGTCGAGCGCGGGGGAGCTGCTCAGCCTCGACCCGACGTCGATGCCGAGCTGGCACGCGTCGGCGCCGCTCGGTCAGGAGCTCGTGTTCTTCGGCGAGGGGATGCGCGTGGAGCGGCTGATCGGCCTGCTCGACGAGGCACTGCTCGATCCCGGTGAACTGCTGGCCGGGCCGGAGCTGTGACAGCGGCTGCCCGACCCGTTCCCGAGCTGGGACGCCGGTCAGCACCATCACTAGGAGCGGAGGGTCAGACCGCCAGGAGCGACTGCAGCGCCGAGGTGAAGATGCCGAGCCCGTCGACACCCGAGCGCATGGCCACGGCCGTGTCGGGCCCGAAGCCGGCCTCGATGGCGTGCTCGGGGTGCGGCATCAGACCGACCACGTTGCCGCGCTCGTTCGAGACCCCCGCGATGTCGTTCAGCGAGCCGTTCGGGTTGACCCCCAGGTAGCGGAACGTGACGAGACCCTCGCCCTCGAGCCGCTCCAGCGTCTCGGCCGAGGCGATGTACCCGCCCTCGCCGTTCTTCAGCGGGATGGTGATCTCCTGGCCGACCTCGAACGCGTTCGTCCACGCCGTGGCGGCGTTCTCGACGCGCAGCACCTGGTCGCGGCAGATGAACGAGCCGTGGTCGTTGCGGATCAGGCCGCCGGGCAGCAGGTGCGCCTCGGTGAGCATCTGGAAGCCGTTGCAGATGCCGAGCACCGGCACGCCGCGCTCGGCGGCCGCGACGACCTCGCGCATGATCGGCGAGTGCGAGGCGATCGCGCCGCAGCGCAGGTAGTCGCCGTAGCTGAAGCCGCCGGGCAGCACGACGGCGTCGACGCCCTGCAGGTCGTGGTCGCCGTGCCAGAGCGCCACCGGCTCGGCGCCGGCGAAGCGCACCGCGCGCTGCGCGTCGCGGTCGTCGAGCGAACCGGGGAAGGTGACGACGCCGACGCGGGTCATGCCAGCGCCCCGGAGGCGGCCGCGCTGTGGGCGCCGGCCTCGTCGAGCACGGTGATGTTCACGACGTCCTCGATGACCGAGTTCGACAGCAGCTCCTCGGCGATCTCGCGCACGTCGGCGAGCACCGCGGCATCGACGTCGCCGTCGACGGTGAGCTCGAAGCGCTTGCCCACTCGCACCCCGGTGAACTCGGTCTTGCCGAGCCGCGTCAGGGCGCCGGCGACGGCCTTGCCCTGCGGGTCGAGGAGTTCGGCTTTCGGCATGACGTCGACGACGATTTTCGGCACGGCTGCTCCTCGGGGAGTGACGGGGGAGGACGGCCTACAGTCTATCGTCCGCCGCGCGGTCCCGGGCGTCCTGCTCCCGCACCCGCTCGCCGAGCTCGCGGCGGGACCCGGCGCCGAGCTTGCCGCGGGCCGCGTAGATGTGCGATTCGACGGTGCGCACCGACAGGAACAGCTGCTGCGCGATCTCCTTGTTGCTCAGCCGGCGGGCAACCAGCAGGGCGATCTCGTGCTCCCGCTCGGTCAGCACCCGGCTCGCCAGGCCGTCCGCGCGGGCGGCGGGGGCGAGGTTGTCGATCGTGCGCGCGAGGCTCTCGCGCCGCTTCAGGTCGGTCACCGAGGGACCGGCGGCCGCGTCGCCGGTGGCGCGCTCCGTCTCGGCGGCGACCAGGGCCGCCTCCGCCGTGCCGAGCTCCCCGGCGGCGATGGCGATGTCGTACTCGACGATGTGCCGGGAGTACCGGAACAGCCGGTGCGTGCGCAGCTGCTCGATGTCGATCTCGTCGAGCACCTGACGGGCGTCGGCCACCCGGCCGAGCCGGGCGAGCGCGCTGGCCCGCAGGTTGCCGACCAGCGGCCGGAACACGGCGAACTCGATGCGGTCGATGCGGTCGATCGCGGCGCCGAACTCGAGCTCGGCACGCGCGTCGTCGCCCGCCGCGAAGCCCAGGGCGACGCCCGAGACGATGCCGGCGAGGGCGAGACCGCTGCGGTCCTTCCGCTGCGCGGCGACACCGACGGCGTAGCGCAGCCGGGCGTCGAGGTGGGGCGGGACGCTCCGGGCCACCACGCCCGTGAAGGCCTGGAAGCAGATCAGCACGAGCTCGGTGCGGAGCGAGACGGGCCGGCTGGTGACCGGATCGCGGTTGATCCGCTCGGCGCGGGCCAGCATCGCGAGGCCGTCGGCGCCCCGCCCGAGCTGGGCGGCGCACATGGAGGCCACCACGGCGGCCCGGAGCCGCACCAGCGTGCCCGCCTCCGGGTGCTCGACCACCCGCAGTGCGTGCTGCTCGCCGCCCGTCCAGTCCAGGTCGAGGTAGTGCTCCTCGGCGCGCTGCGCCTCGAGCTCGCACTGCACGCTCGCATCCGACACCCCGGCCGCGGCGAGCCACGCCTCGATGTCGCCGAGCGTCTGCCCCGCGGGGTGCCAGCCGATCATGCTGGCCCACCACCGCACCAGCCGGCGCAGCTCGGGCACCGGCACGGTGGAGGCGTCGACCCGCGAGATCTGGGCGTACGCCTCGTCGATCTCGTGCAGCCGGGCGAGCGCGCGCGACGCCTCGAGGTTCAGGGCCGGATGCCCGTCCACCGCGAAGCCGAGGGCGACGTAGTCCAGGGCGAGCTGCGCGCGGCCCCCCGTGTTGGCCGCGGCGGCCGCGGTGGAGAGCACGAGTCCGCGGAGCTCCGGATCGACGTCGCCCGGCGAGGGCACGGACTCCCGCCCGGAGTGCCACGACGCGGCCGCGGCGAGCATCACGGGTTCGCTCGGCGTGACGCCGGGCTCGGTCAGCATGCGGGTGACCAGCTCGTCGACCACCGCGTCCACCCGCCCCGGGGGCAGCCGGTGGTCGGCCTCCTGGGCGATCGGCGCGGTGGCGTGCAGCAGGCGGCGCGGCCCCGTCTCGCGCAGCACCCGCCGGGCCTTCAGGGCGTCGAGCACCGCGGGGCGCACCACCCGGCTGAGCGTGGAGTACTCGATGCCGTCGAGCCGGCCGACCAGGGCCAGGGCGAGCTGCTGCTCGGCGTCGTAGGCGTCGACCACCGTGCGCAGGGCATCGGCGAGCCGCGATCCGGCCCGTGCCCGACGCGACTCCCACGGGTCGTGCCCGCCCCCGCGCTGCGCCTCGGCGGCGTCGAGCGCGAGCTCTCTGAGGAGCATCCGGGAGCCCGCCGACCGCTGGGTGACCACGGCGCGCGTGACCGAGTCGAGCACGTCGTCGCCGACGATGCAGGAGATCAGCTGGTCGGCGGTGAGGTCGTCGAGCAGCTGCAGGTCGTGGCGCACGGCGACGCCGTCGAGCCAGAGCTGCGCGAGCACCGGCGGCAGCCCCGAGGTCTGGGTGCACGGGTCGGTGTCGGCCGTCAGCAGCACCCGGGCCGAGCCCGTGTAGGCGGCGCGGCTGATCGCCTCGAGGCCCGCCTCGGCGACCGCGGGGGCGTCGTCGACCACGAGCACGAGCGGGGGAGCGCCCGGCACCGGATGCTCGCCGAGTCCCTCGGGAACCGGCTGGCCCGCGCGCAGCACCACCGGGTCGACGCCGCGACGGCGCAGCTCGGCGATGACGGCGCGGGTGAGGTGGCTCTTGCCGCTGCCCGGCACGCCCACGATCACGACGCTGCCCCCGTCGACGAGCAGCTCGGCGATCTCCGTGGGGTCGCGATCGAGGCCGACGACCTTCTCCGACGGAGCACCGACGATCCGTCGTCGTGCGGTACCCGGCATCCTGGACCCCCCCAGGGTCAGCGTGTTACAGACGATCCTCGCGACGGTGCCAGGGCGAGCGGATGCTCGACCGCTCCATCGCGTTGTCAACACCCTATCCGGCACCGTGCGGAATGTGGACAGCGAGCCCCTCGGGTGGTCTGCAGTTGTCGTTCAGCGGGCAGGCGCGGTACGCTTCTTGTCCCCCATCGGGGTGACAATGATTCAGTTTTCCTTTGTTAACCTGCTCGAAATGTTCAGTCTTTCTTTCGTTGTCCAGGGCCCCTAGCATGACGGCATCCGTGTGAGCCCTCTCGTCTAGGAGATCCATGTCCGAATCACCCTCGAGGTCGCTGAAAGCGGTCCTCGCCACGATCGCCGGAGGGGCGCTGTTCGCCTCGCCCTTCGTCGGCGTCGTGTCCAGCGCCTCCGCCACCGAGGCGCCCGCCGCCGCGGCGGAGTACACCATCGCCGAGATCCAGGGCACGGGCGACGCCTCGCCCTTCGCCACCGCCGAGAAGCCGGTGGTGACCACCAGCGGCGTCGTCACCGCGGCCTATCCGGTGGGCGGGTTCAACGGCTACGTCATCCAGACGCCCGGCACCGGTGCCGAGACCGAGGGTCGCACCGCCAGCGACGCGATCTTCGTCTACTCGAAGGCGACCGTCGCATCCGTCGCCATCGGTGACCACGTGCAGGTCACCGGCACGGTCACCGAGTTCCAGGGCCTGACCGAGTTCGAGGTGGCCTCGGCCGACGGACTGGTGAAGCTCGACCCGGCCGAGGCCGTGACGCCGCTCGCGCTCACGCTGCCGCTGGACGCCGCCGGCCGCGAGGCCGTCGAGAGCATGCTCGTCGCCCCGCAGGGCGAGTTCACGGTCACGAACAACTACACGACCAACCAGTACGCCGAGATCGGCCTCGCCGCCGGCGACACCCCCCTGATCACCCCCACCGAGCTGGCGCGTCCCGGCACCGACGCCTACGCCGCCGCCGTGGCCGACAACGCCGCCCGTGCCGTGACGCTCGACGACGGCTCGAGCATCAACTTCCTCGGCTCGGACGCCAACAAGGACATCCCGCTGCCCTACCTCACCGAGAACCCCGACATCGTCGTGGGCTCCTCGGCGACGTTCGCGGCACCGGTCGTCTTCGACTACCGCAACAACGCCTGGAAGTTCCAGCCGACCGCGCAGTACGTCTCGGGTGCCACCGCCCCCGCGACCTTCGCCGGCGAGCAGGACGCCGAGCCCGAGGACGTCGGAGGCGCGCTGCAGATCGCGGGCTTCAACGTGCTCAACTACTTCACGACCACTGGCGACACGCTCACCGGATGCACGTTCTACACCGACCGCGACGACGACCCCGTCACGGTCAACTCCGGCTGCGACGCCCGCGGTGCCGCCGAGCCCGAGGACCTCGCCCGCCAGCAGGCCAAGATCGTCGCGGCGATCAACGGCCTCGGCGCCGAGGTCGTCTCGCTCGAGGAGATCGAGAACTCGGCGAAGTTCGGCGCCGACCGCGACGCGGCCCTGTCGACCCTCGTCGCGGCGCTGAACGCCGCCGCCGGCTCGGACGAGTGGGCCTTCGTGCCCTCGCCGGCCGCCGACGCGCTGCCCCCGATCGAGGAGCAGGACGTCATCCGCACCGCCTTCATCTACAAGAAGGCCGTCGTCGCGCCGGTGGGCGCCTCGCGCGTGCTGCTCGACCCCGCGTTCGCCAACGCCCGTCAGCCCCTCGCCCAGGAGTTCGCTCCCGTCGGCGTCGAGGGCGGCGAGTTCCTCGCGATCGTCAACCACCTCAAGTCGAAGTCGTCCTCCGACACGGCCACCGGCGACAACGCCGACGGCCCGCAGGGCTACTTCAACGGCGACCGTGTGCGCCAGGCGACCGCCCTGCTGGGCTTCTCGAAGTCGCTGCAGACCGAGCTCGGCACCACCGACGTCTTCCTGATCGGCGACTTCAACGCCTACACGCAGGAGGACCCGGCCGTCACGATCACCGACGCCGGCTACGTCGACCAGGGCGCCAAGTCGGGCAAGTACAGCTACTCCTTCAGCGGCACGAGCGGCTCACTCGACCACGTCTACGCCAGCCCCTCGGCCGACGCCAAGGTGAGCGGCGTCGACATCTGGAACATCAACTCGGGTGAGACGATCGCGAAGGAGTACAGCCGCTACAACTACAACGCGACGAACTTCTACGACGAGAGCGTCTTCCGCTCGAGCGACCACGACCCGGTGATCGTCGGCTACACGCCGTCGGCCGGCGAGCAGCCCTCGACACTCGACCTGAACCTGATCGACATCAACGACTTCCACGGCCGCATCGACACCAACACGGTGAAGTTCGCCGGAACGGTCGAGCAGATCAAGGCGCAGAGTCCGAACTCGCTCTTCATCTCCTCCGGCGACAACGTGGGCGCCTCGCTGTTCGCCTCGGCGGTGCAGCAGGACCAGCCCACGATCGACGTGCTGAACGCGCTCGACCTGAAGACGAGCGCCGTGGGCAACCACGAGTTCGACCAGGGATACTCCGACCTCGTCGACCGCATCATCGGTGCCGACGACGCGCGGAACGCGAAGTGGGACTACCTGGGCGCGAACGTCTACGAGAAGGGCACCCAGACCCCGGCGCTCGACGAGTACTCGCTGCAGGAGGTGGGCGGCCTCACGGTCGGCATCATCGGCGCGATCACCCAAGAGACCCCCTCGCTCGTCTCGCCCGGCGGCATCGCCGACCTCGACTTCGGCGACCCGGTCGACGCGGTCAACCGCGTGGCCGCCCAGCTGAGCGACGGCGACGAGTCCAACGGCGAGGCCGATGTCATCATCGCCAGCTACCACGAGGGTGCCGGCGCCGGCCTGGTCGAGGGCGCGACCCTCGAGCAGGAGGTCGCCGAGGGCGGCGCGTTCGCCAAGATCGTGACCGAGACCGACGCCCGCGTGGCGGCGATCTTCACCGGCCACACGCACAAGCAGTACGCGTGGGACGGCCCGATCCCGGGCAGCGACAAGACCCGCCCCGTGCTGCAGACCGGCAACTACGGCGAGAACATCGGTCACGTCGTGCTCTCGCTCGACCCCGCCACCGGTGAGGTCGAGGGCTACACGGCCGAGAACGTGAAGCGCCTCGCCGCCGCCACCGGCGCGACGCCCGAGGAGACGGCCGCCCTGAGCGCCGCACTCGACGCCCAGCTGGTGAGCACCTACCCGGCCGTGGCCGAGGTGAAGACGATCACGGATGCGGCGCTCGCCAAGGCCGCCGAGATCGGCAACCAGCCCAAGGGCTCGGTCACCGCGGACATCACCACCGCCTTCAGCGGCGGCTCCTACGTCGACGGCGTCTACACCGGGGGCAAGCGCGACGACCGCGCCTCGGAGTCGACGCTCGGCGACCTGGTCGCCGACTCCCTCGTCTCCTCGCTCGGCTCCGCCGACCGCGGCGGTGCCGAGATCGGCGTGGTCAACCCCGGCGGACTCCGCGAGGAGCTGACCTTCGCCCCCGACGGCGTGGTCACCTACGCCGAGGCCAACGCGGTGCTGCCGTTCGTCAACAACCTCTGGACGACGACCCTCACGGGTGAGCAGTTCACGACGGTGCTCGAGCAGCAGTGGCAGACCAACCCCGACGGCACCGTGCCGTCGCGGCCCTACCTGCAGCTCGGGCTGTCGAAGAACGTGACCTACACCTTCGACCCCGACGCCGAGCGCGGCTCGCACATCACCGGCGTCTTCATCGACGGGAAGCCCATCGACCCCGCGGCCTCGTACCGCATCGGCTCGTTCAACTTCCTGCTGCAGGGCGGCGACAACTTCCGCGAGTTCGCGGAGGGCACCGACACCCGTGACTCGGGTCTGGTCGACCGCGACGCGTGGATCGCCTACCTCGAGGCGAACCCGGGCCTCACGCCCGACTTCGCCCGCCAGGCGGTCGCGGTGACCGACGTCACCGCCGGCCCGGTGGAGCTCGGCGCCGAGGTGTCGGCCACGGTGTCGGGTCTCGACCTGACCTCGCTCGGCAGCCCGCAGAACACCACGGTCCAGGCCTCCTGGCCCGGGTCGGCGGCGACCTTCGAGGCCACCCCGGTGACGGGTGGCAGCGCCACGGTCACCGTCGAGGTGCCCGCGGACGCCTACGCCTCGAGCCAGCTGGTGCTGACCGCCCAGCCGAGCGGCACCGTCGTGCGGATCCCGGTGAGCGTCACCGGCGGACTGCCGACCCCGCCCGAGGTCGACCGCATCGGCGGCGCCGACCGCTTCGAGGTCGCGGTGAACGCGTCCAAGGACGGCTGGCCCGACGGCTCGGACACGGTCTACATCGCCAGCGGTGAGACCTTCCCCGACGCCCTGTCGGCGGCTCCCGCCGCGACGCGGGCCGACGCTCCGGTGCTGCTGAGCACGCGGGCCTCGGTTCCCGACTCGGTGAAGGCGGAGATCCAGCGCCTCGGTGCAACGAAGATCGTCATCGTCGGCGGCGAGCAGGCGGTGTCGGCCGAGGCCGAGGCCGCTCTGAAGGAGCTCGGCTCGGTCACCCGCATCGGCGGCGTCGACCGCTTCGAGGCCTCGCGGAACATCGCGAAGGCCGCCTTCCCCGACGGAGCCGAGGTCGCCGTGCTGGCGACCGGCACCACCTACGCCGACGCCCTGTCCGCGGGTGCCGCGGTCGACGGTGCCGGCCCGGTGCTGCTGGTGAACGGCCCCGCCTCCAAGCTCGACTCCGAGACCGCCGACCTCCTGGAGGAGCTCGGCGTCTCGAAGATCGTGATCGTGGGCGGCACCGACTCCGTGTCGGTGGGCATCCTGAACAAGGCGGCGACCATCGCCCCGACCGTCCGCCTGGGTGGTGCCGACCGCTACGCGACCTCGCGCAGCATCAACCGGTACTTCTTCGACGAGGCCGGCCGCGTGCTGCTCGCCACGGGTGAGCGGTTCCCGGATGCGCTCTCGGGCTCGGCCTACGGGCCGCGCATCGACGCCCCGCTGTTCACGGTCCCCGGCTCGTGCATCCCCGCCGAGACGCTGAAGCGGATCACGGACCTGGGTGCGACGAGCGTCACGCTGCTGGGTGGCGAGAACGCCCTCCCGGTGGCCGTGGCCGACCTCACGGTGTGCACCGGCTAGTCACCTGATCGACACGCCCACCGTAGCCGCCAATTATGAATCGTTCATAATTGGCGGCTACGGTCGTTCCATGACCAGTGAGCTCGAGACGCGCATCCGGAGCACCGGTCTGCGTGTCACCGAGCAGCGACTGGCCGTGCTGCGGGCGCTCGAGACGCACCCGCACGCCGATGCCGATGAGGTGCGGCGGCTGGCGCTCCGGGAGCTCCCCGGGCTGTCGCTGCCGGCCACCTACGTCGTGCTGAACGCCCTCACCGAGGCCGGGCTGCTGCGGCGCATCGAGCCGGCGGGGTCTCCCGCCCGCTACGAGCGGCGCATCGGTGACAACCACCACCACGTGGTCTGCACCGGCTGCGGCGCGGTCGACGACGTCGACTGCGTGCACGGCGCCGCGCCGTGCCTCACCCCGTCGTCGACGAGCGGCTTCCGCGTCACCACCGCCGAGGTCACGTTCTGGGGCCTGTGCCCCGCGTGCCAGGCGGCGGAGACGATCACCACAACCGAACCGGAGAGAACATGACCGACTTCACCACCACCAACTCGGGCGCCCCCGTCGCCAGCGACGACCACTCGCAGAGCGTCGGCGCCGACGGCCCGGTCGTCCTCCACGATCACTACCTCGTCGAGAAGCTCGCCCAGTTCAACCGCGAGCGGGTTCCGGAGCGCGTCGTGCACGCGAAGGGCGGCGGAGCTTTCGGCGTCTTCGAGACCACGAACGACGTCAGCGCCTACACCCGCGCCTCGCTCTTCCAGCCCGGCGCCAGCACCGAGCTGCTCGCGCGCTTCTCGACCGTCGCCGGAGAGCAGGGCTCGCCCGACACCTGGCGCGACCCCCGTGGCTTCGCGCTGAAGTTCTACACCGACGAGGGCAACTACGACCTCGTGGGCAACAACACCCCCGTCTTCTTCATCCGCGACGGCATCAAGTTCCCCGACTTCATCCGCTCGCAGAAGCGCCTGCCGGGCACCCACCTGCGCGACCACAACATGCAGTGGGACTTCTGGACCCTCTCGCCCGAGTCGGCGCACCAGGTGACCTGGCTGATGGGCGACCGCGGCCTGCCCGCCTCCTGGCGGCACATGGACGGCTTCGGCTCGCACACCTACCAGTGGATCAACGCCGCCGGGGAAAGATTCTGGGTCAAGTACCACTTCAAGACGAACCAGGGCATCGAGATCCTCTCGCAGGCCGACGCCGACCAGATCGCCGGAGAGGACGCCGACTTCCACATCCGCGACCTGTCCGAGGCCATCGCCCGCGAGGAGTTCCCCACCTGGACCCTCTCGGTGCAGGTCATGCCCTACGCCGACGCGGCCTCGTACCGCTTCAACCCGTTCGACCTCACCAAGGTCTGGCCGCACGCGGACTACCCGCTGATCGAGGTCGGCACCATGACGCTGAACCGCAACCCGGAGAACTACTTCGCGCAGATCGAGCAGGCGACCTTCGCCCCCTCGAACTTCGTGCCCGGCATCGCGGCCTCGCCCGACAAGATGCTGCTCGCCCGCATCTTCAGCTACGCGGACGCCCACCGCTACCGCGTCGGCACGAACCACGCCGAGCTGCCGGTCAACGCGCCGCACAGCCCGGTGAACTCGTACTCGAAGGACGGCGCCATGCGCCACGACTTCGCGTCGCCCGAGCGCCCCGTCTACGCGCCGAACTCCTACGGCGGACCGCACGCCGACCCGGCGCGCCACGGCAACGACGCGGGCTGGGAGGCTGACGGCGAGCTCGTGCGCACCGCCGCGACCCTGCACCCCGAGGACGACGACTTCGGCCAGGCCGGAACGCTCGTGCGCGAGGTGCTCGACGACGCCGCGCGGGACCGCCTGGTGGCGAACATCGCCGGCCACGTGTCGAAGGTCACCATCCCCGAGCTGCGCGAGCGCGTGCTGCAGTACTGGGCGAACGTCGACGTGACGCTGTCGCGTCGCGTGGCCGCGGCGCTCGAGCCCTCGGCTCCCGGCGCCGACGTCGCCCCCGAGGCGGTGGGGATCGGCCAGGCGTAAGCCTCGGCCTCTGCTCTAGACGGCGGGCTTCAGGAGGATGGTGTTGTCCCACGGGTCGGACACCGTCACCTGGAGCCCGTCGTTCGCCGTCTGCAGACCGCGACCCCGCAGCCGCTCG
Source organism: Herbiconiux sp. VKM Ac-1786 (assembly GCF_015350805.1). Classification (GTDB taxonomy): domain Bacteria; phylum Actinomycetota; class Actinomycetes; order Actinomycetales; family Microbacteriaceae; genus Herbiconiux. Next base: position 1,809,466 of record NZ_JADKSG010000001.1, read on the forward strand.
TCGGCCGCGGCGACGCCGTCGGCATCCGGGAGCATGATCTCGACCTGGCCGAGCCCGAGCGCGGGCTGCCGGCGACCGGCGCCCCTCGAGTTCCAGACGTTCATCGCCATGTGGTGGTGGTAGCCGCCGGCCGAGACGAACAGGGCCGACGAGCCGTAGGCGATCGTCGTCTCGAAGCCGAGCGCGTCGACGTAGAAGTCGCGGGCCCGGGCGACGTCGCCGACCGAGAGGTGCACGTGGCCGACGGATGCTCCGCCCACGCGGGGGTCGGCCACCGTCTCGGTGCTGAGGTGCTCCTGCAGATAGGCGTTCGGGTCGAGGAACACCGTGCCCATCTCGATCTGGCCGTGCGCCCAGCTCCATTCGGTGCGGTCGCGGTCCCAGTAGAGCTCGACGCCGTTGTGCTCGGGGTCGTCGAAGTAGAAGGCCTTCGAGACGAGGTGGTCGCTGGAGCCGGTGAACGACTGCGGGAAGCGGGTGGCCACCGAGTAGACCGCCGCGGCCAGCGCGGCCTCGGTGTCGAACAGGATGGCCGTGTGGAACAGTCCCGCCGAGCGCGGTTCGGGGTTCCTCAGCTCGGGGGCGTGCTGCAGCACGACGGCCGGCACCCCGCCCCGGCCGAGCACCGCGGAGTCGCCCTGCTGCGCGATCACGTCGAGGGTGACGGCGTCGCGGTAGTACGCGATCATCCGGTCGAGATCTCCGACGCGGAGGGTCACCGCGCCCATGGCGGTGTCGGGGGCGAGCAGGTCTGCGGTCGTCGTCATACTCGGTGAAACGGTTGTACCGACAACCTTATTCCCCCGGCGCTAGGGTGGTGCCGACGATTGGTGGGAGCGATGGGGACTGACCTGCGCAACTGGCTCTTCCTGGCGGCGGCGATCGGGCTCGAGGTGACGGCCACGCTGTCGCTGCGCGCCGCCGTCGACGACCCGTGGTGGGTGGCGCTCGCCGCCGTCGGCTACTCCGGCGCCTTCGTCGCGCTCGCCCTCCTGCTGCGTCGGGGAGCGCCGATCAGCGTCATCTACGGCATCTGGTCGGCCGCGGGCGTGGCGCTCACGGCCGTGCTGGCTTCGCTCGTCTTCGGCGAGCAGCTCACGCTGACCATCGGGATCGGCATCGCCATCGTCATCGTCGGGGTGGTGCTGGTCGAGACCGGCTCCCCGCATCCGGTTCAGGATGCGCGGCCGACCGCCCCGGACGCCTCGTGATCTGGCTGCTGCTGGCCGGCGCGATCGTCACCGAGGTCGCGGCGACACTGGCCCTCCGCGCCTCGGAGGGGTTCCGCAAGAAGCGCTGGATCGCTCCCGTGGTGGTGTTCTACGTGATCGCGTTCACCCTGCTCGCGGTCGCGCTCGCCGGGGGACTGCAGGTGGGGATCGCGTACGGCATCTGGGCCGCGTGCGGGGTCGCGCTCACGGCGATCCTCGCGCGCATCCTGTTCAAGGAGAAGCTCACGCCCCGGATGATCGTGGGCATCGCCCTGATCGCGGTCGGCGTCTTCGTGATCGAGCTCGGCGCCGCCCACTAGGTGCTGGGCGCTAGCCGGCGGGGGCGGGGGCGGTCGGGTCGGTGGGGGCCGTGCCGTCGGTGGGGGCGGCGGGGTCGGTGGCCGGCGGGTCGGCGACCTCGGTGTAGGTCTCGGTGATGAACGTCGACAGCGCCTCGGCGTCGTCGAGCGCCCCCGTGTAGGCCTTGCCGTCCACGATCAGGAGCGGCGCCGCGGTCAGCGTCTCGACGTCGGCGTTCGGGATGCCCGCCTCCGCCCGCGCGGTGGCGTCGGTCACCCAGTCCGAGAACTCGTTCCCGCGGATGCACGAGGCGATCGAGTCGTCGGCGAGCCCCGCATCCGACACCAGGGTGACCAGCTCGTCGTTCGAGAGCCCGCCGTCGGGCAGGTCGGCGATCTTGGCGATCAGCGCGTTGTGGATCGGGAGCACCGCATCCGGAACCGCGTTCGCCACGCACGCGATCGTGTTCGCGGCCCGCGCCGAGTAGCTGTCGGGGCCGTCGAGGGCCACGGGGTGCAGCTCGAGGCTCGCGTAGCCGGCGCTGACGTAGTTCTGCAGCGAGGAGCCGTTCGTCGTCTCGAAGGTGCCGACGTCGGCACTGCCGTAGTCGACGTACTCGGTCAGCCGCAGCACGCTCGCCGTGTCGAGCTCGGACGGCACCGGCTGCTCACCCGGCTGGATGGCGTCGGTCGTGGTGGCGGTGACCGCCGAGCTGCTGCCCGTCAGGATCACGCCGTCGCTCAGCATGTTCGCCGGCCCCGTGAAGCTCGCCCGCACCGAGGAGTAGATCGCCCAGCCGGCACCGGCGAGGACGGCGATCGCCACCACGACGACGGCCACGATCGCGATGACGCGGTTGCGCCGACGCCGCTTCTGCTCCTCGATGCGCCTGAGGCGCGCCAGCTCCCGCGACAGCGCCTGCCGGTCCTTCTTCGACATGCCGTCGTAGATGCTCTTGTCGCTCGTGGCGGGGCTCATGCCGTGGGTGCTCCTCGTTCCGCGTTCCGCGCCGCACGGCGCCGCGCCTAGACCCTATCGAGTCGGGCTATGAGAGCAAACCGGAACCGCGGGGCCCTGCCGTAGAGTCGACCCAGCGAGGGGGCGGCCGGATGGCGACGAGCAGGGGCATCGACGACGCGACCGCCTTCCCGGCCGAGCACCGGGCCGCGCGTCGCGGGAGGCTGACCCGGCGGCTGCTCCTGGCCGCGCTGATCGCCGTGCTATTGGTGGCGGTGCTGCAGGCGACGCCGTGGCCGGCCGCGCTCCTGATCCGCGGCGTCTTCGCCCAGGGGGCCGCCGGCACCGTCGCCGAGATGACCCCCTACGTCCCCGCCGCCGGGGTCGACGACCTCGGCACCGTCGCCTACGCCGAGGGGAGCCCCGACACGACCCTGTCGGCGTACTCGCGGTCGGGTTCGGGTGCGCTCCCCGCCGTCGTGTGGATCCACGGCGGCGCCTGGATCTCGGGCGACTCCGGCAACGTCGATCCCTATCTGCGGATCCTGGCCGCCGAGGGCTACACGGCCATCGGGCTGAACTACACGGTCGGGCCCGAGGCGGTCTATCCGACCGCCGTCGGCCAGCTGAACGAGGCCCTCGCCTACATCGCCGCCCACGCCGACGAGCTGCGGGTCGACCCGACGCGCATCGTGCTCGCGGGCGACTCGGCCGGGGCGCAGCTGGCCAGCCAGCTCGCGGTGCTCACGACGAACCCCGAGTACTCGAGCCTCGTCGGCATCGAGCCCGCCCTCGACCCGGAGCAGCTGGTCGGCACGGTGCTGGACTGCGGGGTCTACGACCTCGACCGCATGGCCGACCTCTCGGGCGTCGTCGCCTGGGGCTTCGACGCCTCGCTGTGGGCCTACACCGGCACGAAGGACTGGTCGGCGACGTACGAGGGCGCGACCATGTCGACGATCGACTTCGTCACGCCCGACTTCCCGCCCACCTACATCAGCGGCGGCAACGGCGACGGGCTCACCTGGCTGCAGTCGGTGCCGATGGCCGAGGCGCTCCGGGCGCACGACGTCGAGGTCACCGAGCTGTTCTGGGCCGAGGACCACGAGCCGGCGCTGCCCCACGAGTACCAGTTCCACCTCGACTATCCCGAGGCGCAGCAGGCGCTGCAAAAGACGCTCGACTTCATGGCGGTCGTGACGACGCGCTGACCCGTCGGCCTTTTTGTACTGAGTACAAGTATGTAGGATCAGGGCATGACGGATGTTCTGAACGAGGGTGTCGGCCACCGGCTCGTGCCCTACCCCGAGGGGCTCGCCCTGCAGGCCCGGCTCCACGACGAGGTCGTCGCGGGCGCCGCGCCCGACACCCTGGTGCTGCTCGAGCACGAGGCGGTCTACACGGCCGGCAAGCGCACCGAGCCGTCCGAGCGTCCGGTCGGCGAGGCCGGCGGCGGCACGCCCGTGATCGACGTCGACCGCGGCGGCAAGCTCACCTGGCACGGCCCCGGCCAGCTGGTCGGCTACCCGATCGTGCGTCTGCCCGACCCGATCGACGTCGTCGCCTACGTGCGGATGCTCGAGCAGCTCCTGCTCGACGTCGTCGCGTCCCTCGGGGTCGGCGCGCATCGCGTCGAGGGACGCTCCGGCATCTGGACCACGGTGGACGGGCTCGAGTGCAAGCTCGGCGCCATCGGCATCCGCGTCGCCTCGGGCGTCACCACGCACGGCTTCGCGCTGAACTGCAGCAACGCGCTGGAGCCGTACGACGCGATCGTGGCGTGCGGCATCCGCGACGCCGGGGTCACCACGCTGAGCGAGGTGCTCGGCCGGCGGGTCGAGCCGCGCGAGGTGGTCGAGGCGGTGGTCAGCCGGTTCGTGTCGCCGCGGGAGGCCGCGGGCGGGCATCCGCCGATCTCAGTCGGCTCGGGCGTGGCGCCGGCCCTGGCGGTGGCGTCGTGACCGCGGCCCCCGACGGTCGGCGGATGCTGCGCCTGGAGGTCAGGAACGCCGAGACCCCGATCGAGCGGAAGCCCGAGTGGATCAAGACGAAGGCGCGCTTCGGGCCCGAGTACAAGGCGCTGCAGGCGCTCGTGAAGACGCAGGAGCTGCACACGGTCTGCCAGGAGGCGGGCTGCCCGAACATCTTCGAGTGCTGGGAGGACAAGGAGGCGACCTTCCTGATCGGCGGATCGCAGTGCACGAGGCGCTGCGACTTCTGCCAGATCGACACCGGGAAGCCCGCCGACTACGACCGCGACGAGCCGCGGCGGGTGGCCACCTCGGTGCAGGCGATGGGCCTGCGCTACGCGACCGTGACCGGCGTCGCGCGCGACGACCTGCCCGACGAGGGGGCGTGGCTGCACGCGGAGACGGTGCGGCAGATCCACGCGCTGAACCCCGGCACGGGGGTCGAGCTGCTCGCGACCGACTTCTCCGGGAACGCGGCGCTGCTCGACCTCGTCTTCGAGTCGCGGCCGGAGGTGTTCGCGCACAACGTCGAGACGGTGCCGCGCATCTTCAAGCGCATCCGGCCGGCGTTCCGCTACGAGCGGTCGCTCGGGGTCATCACCCGGGCTCGGGATGCGCGGCTGATCACCAAGTCGAACCTCATCCTCGGCATGGGCGAGACGCGGGCCGAGATCTCGTCGGCGCTGCAGGACCTGCACGACGCGGGCTGCGACATCATCACGGTGACGCAGTACCTGCGGCCCTCGCCGCGGCACCTGCCGGTGGCGTCGTGGGTGCGGCCGGAGGAGTTCGTCGAGATCCGCGAGGAGGCGGAGGAGATCGGCTTCCTCGGCGTGCTCGCGGGGCCGCTCGTGCGTTCGTCGTACCGGGCGGGCCGCCTCTGGGCGCAGTCGCTGCGCCGCAAGGGCTGGCCCGTGCCCGCGGGCCTCGCGACCCTCGCCGACGCCCCGGCCCCCTTCGCCCAAGCCGTCTGACCCGTCCCGGCGGACTTCGCCAAGCGAACCGGCAATCGGCGCCCACTGCGGCGGGCAGGCGGCGCGGCGGGCAGGCGGCGCGGCGGGCAGGGGGATGCACCGCGTTCCGGGGCGGCGGCAGGGCCACACGTGAGGTGGGGGACATGCACGGGAGGAGCCGCGGTGCACCCGGAACGCGGTGCGGGATCAGGATGACAGCCTCACGGCCGGGGGCGTGATGAGCAATTGCTACTCCACTTCCGAGCGGGCGGGCGGGGCCGAGTTCTGCGGCGGGCGAACGGCGCGCGGGAATCGTGGGACGCCCCGCCCGGTTGGCCCCTGCATGACTGACACCAGCTCGCAGAAGCCCGCCGCCGCATCCGGAACCTTCGCCATCGGGGGCGATCTCAGCGTCGACCGCCTCGGCTTCGGCACCATGCAGCTCACCGGCCCCGGAGTGTGGGGCGAGCCCGCCGACCGCGCCGGCGCCATTGCGGTGCTGCGTCGCGCCGTCGAGCTCGGCGTGACCCTGATCGACACCGCCGACGCCTACGGCCCCTACGTCACCGACGGCCTGATCCGCGAGGCGCTGCACCCCTACGCCGAGGGCGTCACCATCGCCACGAAGGTCGGCTTCACCCGCCAGGGCCCGAACGAGTGGATCCCGGTCGGCCGCCCCGAGTACCTCCGCCAGCAGACCGAGCTGAACCTCCGCCACCTCGGCGTCGACCGCATCGACCTGCTGCAGCTGCACCGCATCGACCCGAAGGTGCCCCTCGAGGAGCAGCTCGGCGAGCTCAAGGCCCTGCAGGACGAGGGCAAGGTGCGCCACATCGGCCTGTCCGAGGTCTCGATCGACGAGGTGAAGGCCGCGTCGGCCGTCGCCCCGATCGCCTCGGTGCAGAACCTGTTCAACATCTCCAACCGCAAGTCCGAGGCTCTGCTGGAGTACGCGACCGCCGAGGGCATCGCGTTCATCCCGTGGTTCCCGCTCGCCACCGGCAAGCTGAGCGGCGAAGGTTCGCCCCTCGCCTCGCTCGCCGCCCGCCACGGCGTCTCGCCGAGCCAGCTCGCGCTCGCCTGGCTGCTGCGCCGCTCGCCCGTGATGCTGCCGATCCCGGGCACCAAGTCGGTCGCGCACCTCGAGGAGAACGTCGCCGCCGCCGCGATCGAGCTGAGCGACGACGAGTTCGCCGAGCTCGACGCCCTGAAGTAGCGCGGGCGGGCATCCGCTCTGCCGGCTTCTCGCCCGAGCGAGCGGATGCCCGGCCTGAGCGCCACCCGCAAGCCCCGCCGTGCACCCCCGCGGCGGGGCTACGCTTTTCTGGATGCACCGCACCGAGATGACGCCCCGCCCCGCCTGGCGCGACCGCCTGGACGCGGTCGGCTTCAGCTTCTACGACCTCGAGTCGGAGGGCGGCCGGCCGTACTGGAACGAATCCGCGGCGTACGTCTTCACGATGCCCGAGATCGAGCTGATCGAGACCGCCACCGCCGAGCTCTTCGCCCGCTGCATGGACGCCGTCGAGCACGTGGTGCGCCAGGGCCGGTTCGAGGAGTTCGGGATACCGGGGCGGTACCACGAGCTCGTCCGCGCATCCTGGGACGACGACGACCCCACGGTCTACGGCCGCTTCGACCTCGCCTACGACGGGGCAGGCACCGTGACGATGCTCGAGTTCAACGCCGACACCCCCACTTCGCTGGTCGAGACGGCCGCCGCGCAGTGGCAGTGGCTCGACGAACGGCGCCGCGACGGCTCGCTGCCGGCCGGGGCCGACCAGTTCAACGGGCTGCACGAGCTGCTCGTGGAGCAGTGGACGCACATCCGTTCGGCCCGCTGGGGCCTCGCGCCGGGAGCGCGGCTGCACCTCGCCTCGCTGCACGACTCGGGCGACGGCTCGCTGATCGTCGAGGACTTCGACACCGTCGCCTACATGGCCGAGACCGCCGCGGCCGCCGGCTTCGACCCGAAGCTGATCTTCATGGAGGACGTGCGCTGGAGCATGGACCGGCAGATCTTCCTCGACGGCTCCGACGAACCGATCCGCCACATCTTCAAGCTCTACCCCTGGGAGTGGATGATCACCGAGCAGTTCGGCGGCTTCCTGCCCGTCAGCCGTGGCGCCACCCAGTGGGTCGAGCCCGCCTGGAAGCTGCTGCTCAGCAACAAGCAGCTGCTCGTCGTGCTCTGGGAGCTCTTCCCGGGGCACCCCCATCTGCTGCCCGCGTTCGCGACTCCGGATGCTCTGTCCGGCCGTCCTTTCGTGTCGAAGCCGCGGCTCGGCAGAGAGGGCGCGAACGTCTCGGTGCACGACGCCACGGGGGCCGTCGTCGCTGCCGCCTCCGGGGAGTACGGGTCGGAGGGCTTCGTGCACCAGGAGCTCGCCCGGTTCGCGCCGATCCCGGGGAAGACCGCGGTGATCGGGAGCTGGATCGTGGGGGAGACGCCCGCGGGCATCGACCTGCGCGAGACCAGCGGGCCGATCACCGGGGACCTCGCGGAGTTCGTGCCGCACTACATCGCTTCTGAGGAGACATCGTGAGATCTTCTGCGTCGACGTCGCTGTCGCTGACCGGGATCGCCGCGGCCAACCGGCCGGGCCTCACCTCCCTGTCGCCCGGGGTGGCCCGGGGTGTCGCGGTCGCATCGATCGCGGGGGCCGTGCTCGCCCTGTCGGGCTGCGCGCCGACGGAGGAGGGCGTCGTGCTCGAGGGTGCCGATGGTCAGAAGTACGTCGTGCCCTCCGACGCCGAGCGGCCGATGTACTCCTCGAAGGAGGACTGCATCGCCGACGTCACCGAGCAGATCGCCGTGCTCGAGAAGCAGGGCCAGGACATCGTCGACACCCCGGAGGAGCTCTGCGAGCCCTCCTCCCGCTACCCCACCGCCGGCTACGCCGGGCTCTGGCTCGGGCCGCTGCTGTTCGCGGGCTCGCGCTGGAACTCGCCCCGCGTCTCGGGCTGGGCCCCCGTGCCGTCGGCCGGCTTCGCCGCGCCGGGCACTCGCCTGCAGACCGACGTGGTCTCGCCCGCACCCGCCGGCGCCACCACGGGCGAACGCGCCCCCCTCAAGGCGGGCTTCGGCTCCTCGGGCAAGTCCGGCTTCGCCTCCTCCTCGGCCGGCGGCTGAGGCCGGCTGACCTCGGCTGACGCGGCTGCGCGCCCGGTGTCGGAGGTGGCTGCCACAGTGGGGGCATGAGCGAACAAGGGCCGGCGGGCGACGGGACGTGCGGGTGGGCCACCGGGTCGGAGGCGATGCGGCGGTACCACGATGACGAGTGGGGGCGGCCGCGGCGCGATGACGCGTACCTGTTCGAGATGCTCGTGCTCGAGGGGGCGCAGGCCGGGCTGTCGTGGGCGACGATCCTGGGGCGGCGCGAGGGGTATCGGGCGGCCTTCAAGGGGTTCGACGTCGAGGCCGTCGCGGGCATGGGCGACCAGGAGCTCGAGGCACTGATGAACGAGTCGGCGATCATCCGGAACCGTCTGAAGATCGTCGGCACCCGCAAGAACGCCCTCGCCTTCATCGCGGTGCAGCGCGAGTTCGGCGGCTTCGCCGAGTACCTGTGGGGGATGGCCGGCGGGGCGCCGATCGTGAACCACCCCGCGTCGACGGCCGAGCTGCCGGTGACGAGCGAGCTGAGCGACCGCCTCAGCAAAGAGCTGAAGAAGCGCGGCTTCACCTTCGTGGGCTCGACCATCGTGAACGCGTACCTCGAGGCCGTGGGGGTCTTCGACGATCACGTGGTGGGCTGCCCGGCGAAGACACCCGAGGTCGCTGTCGGAGGACAGGCCGCTGTCGGGGGAGAGGCCGCCGTCGGGGGAGAGGCATAGGCTCGAAACATGGTCACGACCGAATTCACCGTCGCCCAGGAGCGCAAGCTCGTCACCGAGCTGCCCGGCCCGAAGTCGCGCGAGCTGCACGAGCGCCGCCGCAAGGCCGTGTCCCGCGGGGCCGGCACGCTCGCCGACATCTACATGGACCACGGGTCCGGCGCCATCCTGGTCGACGTCGACGGCAACCAGATCATCGACCTCGGCTGCGGCATCGGGGTCACCACGGTCGGCCATGCCCACCCCGAAGTCGTCGCGGCCGCCGCCGAGCAGGCCGCGAAGCTCACCCACACGCTCTTCACGGTCACGCCCTACGAGCCCTACCTGAAGGTCGCCGAGAAGCTCGCCGAGATCACCCCGGGCGACTTCGAGAAGCACTCGATCCTCGTGAACTCGGGCGCCGAGGCCGTCGAGAACGCCGTGAAGATCGCCCGCAAGTACACGGGCCGCCGCGTCATCGCGACCCTCGACCACGCCTTCCACGGCCGCACCAACCTCACGATGGCGATGACCTACCGCCCCTGGCCCGAGCGCGCGGGCATGGGCCCGATGCCGGGCGACATCTACAGCGTGCCGATCAGCTACCCCTTCCGCGACCCCGAGGGCATGACGGGAGACGAGGCGGCCGAGCGCACGATCGACTACATCGTCACCCACATCGGCGCCACCGAGCTGGCCGCGCTCTTCGTCGAGCCGATCCAGGGCGACGGCGGCATCATCATCCCGGCGCCCGGTTACTTCAAGCGGCTCAGCGAGTTCTGCACCGAGAACGGCATCGTCTTCGTCGCCGACGAGATCCAGGCCGGCATCGCGCGCACCGGCGCCTGGTACTCCATCGAGCACCACGGCGTCGTCCCTGACCTCGTCACCAGCGCGAAGGGCATCGCGGGCGGCTTCCCGCTCGCGGCGGTCACCGGCCGGGCCGAGATCATGGATGCGGTGCAGCCCGGCGGCATCGGCGGCACCTTCGGCGGCAATCCGGTCTCCACCGCGGCGGCGCTCAAGGTCTTCGAGATCATCGAGCGCGACGACCTGATCGGCGAGGCGCAGCGCGTGGAGCGCGCGTTCCTCGCCCGAATCGGCGACTGGGCCGAGCGCTTCCCGATCGTCGGGGAAGTGCGCGGCAAGGGCGCGATGTTCGGCGTCGAGCTGGTGCAGCCCGGCACGAAGAAGCCCAACCCCGAGGCGCTGGCGGCGGTCATCGAGCATGCCACCTCGAACGGCGTGATCGTGCTCGACTCCGGCAGCTGGGACAGCGTGCTCCGCTTCCTCCCCAGCGTCGTCATCTCCGAGGCCCTCATCGACGACGCGGCGACGGTCATCGAGCATAAGCTCGCCGAGCTCTCGGCGTAGCACCGGGTCGGAGGCGCGCACATGTCGGCACGAACGAACCGCCTCGGCACGGGGCTGCTGCTCGTTCTCGCCCTCTCGGCGACGGTCTCCGGATGCGCGGGCGAGCGCGACCCGTCCACCGGCGCCGAGGCGCCGACCCCGCCCGCCGCCTCCGCCCCATCGAGCGGTGGGCCGGCGACCCCGACACCCGCGGGTACCGACGCCGCATCGTCGGAGCCCCCCTTCGTCGTGCCCTACGTCGGCGACTACGACCCCGCCGAGTACGGCTCGGGCGACGCCGAGGACGACATGGCCATGATCGGGCCGGAGCTCGTGGCCGGTGTCGAGGCAATCCGCGGATACGCGCCGGGCCGCTATCCCGACGTCTACACGGGCCTCGCCAGCGGAACCCGCGGCGACCCGAACGTGCTGCGCATCTACCTCACCGAGCTCGACCCGGCGATCGAGGACGACCTGGTGAGCGTCTCGGGCATGAAGCGCGATCAGGTGCTGTTCGAGCAGTCCTACGTCTCGGCCCGCGACGCGCAGGCCGCGTCCGACGCGGTGACCGCCGACGTCGACGCCGGCGACCTCGAGGGCGTCGACCTCGTGGGTTGGGGCAGCGGCGTCGACGGCCTGCTCGAGCTCTCGCTCGAGGGCCACGACCAGACGCAGATCGACACCCTGCTCGCCCGCTACGGCCCGGCGGTCCGCATCCTCACCGACGCCCCGCCGGCCTCGGCGACCGACGGCTCCGCCGACGGTCCCACCGACGGGGACGTCACCCGCTGACCCTCTCGCCCGCCCGCGGGTCCCCCTTCATCCTCCGCGAGTGGTCACTTCTGGCGCCATAACGGGGTGTTTCGCGCCGAAAGTGACCACTCGCCAGGGGAGAGGAGGGGTGGGTGCCCGCGGGTCAGCCCGCGGGGGTCGCGGCGGGGGTGGGCGCCGGGGCGTCCGGGACGGCCGGCGCGGGCGCCGGCGCGGCCGGGGCCGGCGCCGTGGGGGCCGGCACGGCAGGCGCCGGGGTGACCGGCGCCGGCGCCGTGGTGACGGTCGGCGACGGGGTGTCGTCCGAGTCCGAGTCGGACGAGTCCGTCGACGGGGAGTCGAAGCGCTCCGACGTGCCGTCGACGAGCGTCTCGTCGGGCTCCGGGAACTCGTCGCCGCCCAGCACGTCGTCGTTGACCGTCATCATCCCGTTCCAGATGCGGTGCCGCACCGTCGAGCCGAGGTACCCGTTCGGGTACACGTCGGTCATCGAGACGTCTCCGGTCACGTTGCCCACCCAGACCGCGGTGGCGGCCTTGGTGGAGGCGCCGACCATCCAGGTGTCCTTCTCGTTGTCGGTGGTGCCCGTCTTGCCGATGTGGGTGATGCCGTCGTCGGGGTTCGAGGCGACGGCGGTGCCGTTCTCGATCGGTCCGAGCATCGCGTAGGCGAGGGTCGAGGCGATCGCCGGGTCCATCGTCTGCTGGCAGTTCGCCTGCGGAGCCTGCACGTCCTGCCCGTCGGGCCCGACGATGCGGTCGATGGCGACGGGCGCGCAGTACACGCCGTTCGCCGCGATGGCCGCGTACGACGCCGCCATCGTCAGCGGCGCGATCTCGTTGGTGCCGAGCACCGAGGAGGGCTGCGTGTCGAGCGGGTTGCCGTCGGCGCGGTGCACGCCGAGCGACTCCGCCGTGGCCTTGATGGCGCAGAGGTCGAGCTGCTGCGCCATGGCGATGAAGGCGTTGTTCACCGAGTTGGTGAGGGCGTTCTGCACCGACATCGTCCCGGGGCGCGCGCTGCCGTCGTTCGCCGGCTCCCACGGGCCGCCGAGGGCCTGGCAGCTGTTCGGGAACGTCGACTGGTCCCACTCGCGCTCGTTGCCGCTGACCCGGTCGGAGAGGCTGTGCCCCTGCTTCAGCCACTCGGCCAGCGCGAACACCTTGTAGGTCGACCCGACCTGGAAGCCCGAGGAGCCGCCGTAGTCGATGTCGGTGTTGTAGTTCAGCGCGGTCGACCCGGCCACCGGGGTGTCGGGGTCGGAGGCGTAGTTCGTGTTCTGGGCCATGGCCAGGATGCGCCCCGTGCCCGGCTCGACCGTGACGATCGTCGAGCCGAGATCGGCCTCGTCGCTCGTGGCCGGCACGTACTCCTTCATCAGGGCGTCGGCGTTCCACTGCAGGTCGGTGTTCAGCGTCGTGTAGATCTTGTAGCCGCCGCGCTTGAAGTTCGACCAGCGCTCGTCGGAGGTGTCGCCGAAGGTGGCGTCGTTCCGCACGATGTAGGTGACGTAGTCGCAGAAGTAGGCGGCGCCGCTGGCGGCGGCCTGGCAGCCGGTGGTGGGCGCCGTGATCACGGGGGTGACCGGCGTGGCGATGGCCTCGTCGTACTGCTGCTGCGTGATGGCCTGGTGCTTCAGCATCGACGCGAGCACGTCCTCGTCGCGGCGGGCCTGATTGTCGGCGATGTTCTCGGGCTCGTCGATCCGCAGCCCGTTCGGCTCGTTCACCGTGGCGGCGAGCGAGGCGGCCTGGGCGACCGAGAGGTCTTTCGCGCTGACGCCGTAGTAGTACTCGGCCGCGGCCTGGATGCCGTAGACCGAGCCGCCGAAGTTCGCGATGTTGAGGTAGCCGAGCAGGATGTCGTTCTTCGAGTACTGCTTCTCGAGCGCGATCGCGAGCCGCATCTCGGTGAGCTTGCGGTCGACCGACTCGGTGGTCGCGGCCTCGTAGGCGGCGTCGCGCTCGGCCTTGGTGTCGAGCGACTCCGCCTGCTGCACGAGGATGTTGCGCACGTACTGCATCGTGATCGTCGAGGCGCCGCTCTCCACGCCGCCCGAGGCGACGTTGCCGAGGGCCGCCCGCAGCGTCGAGGCGATGTCGACGCCCGCGTGCTCGTAGAAGCGCGGGTCCTCGGTGGTGACCACCGCATCCTTCACATAGGGGGAGATGTCGTCCCAGCCCACCTCCTGGCGGTTCTGGTCGAACACCGTGGCGAGCAGCACCTGGGTGCCGTCGCTGTTGGTGGCGTAGATCTCGGAGTTCTGCGCGAGCGTCGACGGCCGGATGTAGTCGGGCAGCGTGTCGAGCACGTCAGCGGTGCGCGAGGCGTAGACCCCGGTGACGGCGACGGCGGGCACGGCCATCACCGTGACGAGCAGGGCAGACGCCACGCCGAGGGCGAGCATCATGCCGACGGGACGCTTGGTGCCGTCGATCAGGCGCTGGAAGGCGCTGGTGAGGCGGTGCGGTGCTTCGGGCATATCCGCCAGATTACGACGGATGCTTCGGAAGAGCCTGAAAGCGGGTCACGGCCCGCCGCGGCGGGTGAGGCGTCCCGTGTCTAGGGTGGTTCGCATGACGACGAGCATCGACATCCTCGACGACGGCTTCGGCCGCATCCGCGACACGGTGGCGGCCGCCCTCGACGGTATCGACCCCGGGCTGCTGACCGTCCGGGTCGACCCCGACGCGAACACGATCGCCTGGCTGGTGTGGCATCTCACCCGGGTTCAGGATGACCATGTGGCCGACGCGGCCGGCTCCGAACAGGTGTGGCACGCGGGCGGGTGGGCCGAGCGCTTCGCCTTGCCCTTCGCCCCGGATGCGACGGGCTACGGCCAGAGCTCCGCCGACGTCGGCCGGGTGGCCGGCCCCGGCGTCACGGCCGAGAGCCTGCTCGGCTACCACGACGCCGTGCGCGCGGCGACGGGCGCCTACCTCCGCGCGCTCGACGCCGCCGCCCTCGACCGCGTGGTCGACGAGAACTGGGACCCGCCGGTCACGCTCGCGGTGCGCCTGGTCAGCGTGCTCTCCGACGACCTGCAGCACGCCGGCCAGGCGGCCTACGCCCGAGGCGCCCTGGAACGCCGCGCCTAGAACTCGAAGCGGGCCGCGGCCTCGCCGGCGACCGCCGCGTCGATGCGCGCGCGCATCTCCGCACTCATCGTCGGCAGCGCGTCGAGCGCGAACCACTGCGCCTCCGTGTTCTCCCCGTCGGCCGGGAACGGCTCGCCCGAGACGTAGCGGAACAGGAAGCACAGGTCGAGGTACAGCGTGCGGTCGCCGTTGTCGTAGACCACCTCGGGAAGCGTGTGTACCCACGCGAGGCTGACCGGCTCGGCCACGACGTCGGCCTCCTCGAGCACCTCGCGGGCGCCCGCGACGGCCGGTTCCTCGCCGGGGTCGATGATGCCGGTCACGGGGGTCCAGGCTCCGTTGTCGCTGCGTCGCACGAGCAGCACGGAGGCCGGAGCATCCGGAACCGTCGACGGCCGCAGCACCACGGCGGTCACCCCGGTCAGCCAGAGCTGGTCGTGGCCGATCTTCTCGCGCAGCGACAGGACGAAGTCAGGGGTAGGCATGCGACAAGCCTAGGAGAGCTGGTTCTTCTCCACCCACGCGAGGTACTCCGGCGTGACCGTGCCGGTGACGTACTCGCCCGTGAAGCAGCTCATCTCGAGGTCGTGCACGTCGGGAGAGCCCTGCGTGATGGCCTTCCGCATGTCCTCCACCTCCTGGTAGATGAGGTGGTCGGCGCCGATGGCCGCCGCGATCTCGGGGATCTTGCGGTCGTGCGCGACGAGCTCGTGCCGCGACGGCATGTTGATGCCGTAGACGTGCGGGTAGCGCACGGGCGGCGCGGCCGACGCGAAGGTGACCTTGTTCGCCCCGGCCTGGCGGGCCATGTCGACGATCTCCTTCGAGGTGGTGCCGCGCACGATCGAGTCGTCGACGATCAGGATGTTCTTGCCCTTGAACTCGCTCGACATGGCGTTCAGCTTCTGACGCACCGACTTCTTGCGCGCCGCCTGCCCGGGCATGATGAACGTGCGACCGACGTAGCGGTTCTTGTAGAAGCCCTCGCGGTACTCGACGCCGAGCTTCTGCGCCACCTGCATCGCGGCGGGGCGCGAGGAGTCGGGGATCGGCATGACCACGTCGATGTCGCCCATCGGCGTGTAGCGGGCGACCGTGTCGGCGAGGTAGTCGCCGAGGCGCAGCCGGGCCTCGTAGACTGAGATGCCCGAGAGCACCGAGTCGGGGCGGGCGAGGTAGACGTACTCGAACGAGCACGGGATGAGCCGTGCGTTCGGGGCGCACTGCTTGGAGATGAGCTCGCCGTCGAGCGTGATGAAGACGGCCTCGCCGGGCTCGACGTCGCGCACGATCTGGTAGCCGAGGCTCTCCATCACGAGCGACTCGGAGGCCACGACGTACTCCATCTGGCCGCTCTGCAGCAGGCGGCTGCCGATGGTCAGCGGGCGGATGCCGAACGGGTCGCGGAACGCGAGCAGCCCGTGCCCGGCGATCATCGCGATGGTGGCGTAGGAGCCCTCGACGCGCTCGTGCACGCGCGAGACGGCGGTGAAGATCTGGTCGGGGTCGAGCGAGAGGCCGGTGATCTGCGACTGCAGCTCGTTGGCGAACACGTTCAGCAGCACCTCGGTGTCGCTGCTGGTGTTCAGGTGCCGGCGGTCGATGTTGTAGAGCTCGTTGGTGAGTTCGCGCGTGTTCGTGAGGTTGCCGTTGTGCACCAGGATGATGCCGTACGGCGCGTTCACGTAGAAGGGCTGCGCCTCCTGCTCCTGCGAGGCCTGGCCCTGGGTGGCGTAGCGCACGTGGCCGAGCCCCATGGTGCCGAGCAGCGACCGCATGTCGCGCGTGCGGAAGGCCTCCCGCACCTGGCCCTTAGCCTTCACGATGTGGAAGACGCTGCCCTCGGCGGTGGCGATTCCGGTCGAGTCCTGCCCGCGGTGCTGGAGCAGCAGGAGGGAGTCGTAGACGAGTTGGTTGACGGGCTCAGCCGAAACGATGCCCACGATGCCGCACATTGCAACGATTCTACCGGTCGTTCGGGGCCCTCGGGTCGGGCGGTTCCGTCGCCAGGGGGAGGGGGTTCCCCCGGCCGCCGGATGCGCATCCGGAGCCCCCTCGGAAGGCTGGGGTCATGCCCACCACACCGCGCACCGCCCCGGCCCGCACGGCGCTCGCCGCCCTCGCCCTCACGACCGCTGCCCTGCTCGCGGGCTGCACGGGGAGCGGAGGCACACCCAGCGGCACCCCGGCGGCCTCCGCCGCCTCGACCGGATCGCCCACCGCGGTCGCCCTGCCCGAGACCCCGGTCGGCGAGCACGCCGCCTGGGTGATCGAGTCGATCAGCGCCGAGCCCACCGAGCCCGACCAGATCGAGGGCCAGGTCGCCGAGCGCCTCTCGCCGTCGGTGGCCTCGCAGCTGACGCCCGCTCAGCTGGCCGAGGTGTTCACGGGGCTCCGCGCATCCGGCCCCTGGGTGCCAACCTCGGTGCAGTCGGCCGAGAGCCAGGCGCTCATAACGATCGTCGACCGCGACGGCCAGAAGCTCGACCTGCAGCTCTCGCTCGACGGCGAGGAGCTGATCAACGGCATCCTGTTCAGCCCCTCGGCCGCCGACCGGGTGCCGGCCGCCTCGTGGCAGGAGCTCGACGACACGGTCGCGCAGTTCGCGGCGGACACCACGCTCGTCGTCACCGACGTGTCGAGCGGCGAGCGCATCCTCGAGGCCACGAGCCCCGGCCAGAGCGACGCCGACCAGTCGAAGCCCTCCGGCTCGATGTTCAAGCTCTACGTGCTCGGCGCGGTCGCCGACGCGGTCGCGGCCGGCACCCTCGCCTGGGACACCCCGCTGACCCTCACCGACGCCGTGAAGAGCCTGCCCTCGGGCGACCTCCGCACCGAGCCGAGCGGCACGGTCATCACGGTTCAGGATGCGGCTGCCGCGATGATCTCGGAGAGCGACAACACGGCGACCGACCTGCTGATCGCGACGGTGGGGCCCGAGGCGGTGGAGCGCTCGTTCGCGGAGCTCGGACACCACGACCCCGCCGAGAACACCCCGCTGCTGACGACGCGGGCGCTGTTCGAGCTGGGCTGGGGCTCGCCCTCGTCGGCTTCGGACTGGGCCTCGGCCGACGCGGACGGCCGCCGCGCCCTGCTGGCCGGCCTCCCGACGGGGCTGCTCGACGTCGACGCCGCCGCCGTGACGACCCCGGTCTGGGAGCAGGGGCTCGACTGGTTCACCACGCCCGACGACCTGGTCGCCGTGCACCGCGGGCTGCAGCAGAAGGCGGAGACGCCGACGGGGGCGCCGGTGCGGGAGATCCTGGCGATCAACCCCGGGCTCGGCGAGGACATCACGGGCAGCGACGCCTGGTCGTACATCGCCTTCAAGGGCGGCAGCTCGGTCGGCGTGCTGGCGGGCTCGTGGTACCTGGAGCGCTCCGACGGGCGGGCGTTCACCATCAGCATCCAGGGTTCCTCCGACGACCCGGCCGAGCTCACCGACCAGGCGCTGTTCTTCGGGCAGGTGGCCGACGCGGCGGCGCTGCTCGAGTCGCAGGACTGACCCCGGGCTGACCCCCGAACTGGGACGTCGGGCGGCCCCGATCGCGGGCCGCGGCCGACATAGTATGAGCACGATCCGAGCCGGGGGACTCGCGACCGTCAGTGGCGGCACCCCGGATGGCGACGTCCGCTCTCGGCCCGATCGAGAGGCCTCCCGTGCACCTGCGCGCTCGCCGCCCCCGTGTCCGCCGTGCCGGCGTGCTCGGCACCCTGACCGTCGCCGCCCTCGCGGCCGGCACCCTCCTCGGTGCCCCCGTCGCCGCCGGCGCCGACGAGCAGCCCGCCCCCGCCCCCGTCGCGCCCGCCCCCGCGCCCGCCGACCGCCCCGTGATGCCCGACCTCCCGCTCGAGTCCTACACCGCGGCCGCCGCCGAGCTGCCGCCCGAGCTCGTCGAGGCGCTCTCGGCCGACCTCGGCTCGACCCCCGAGGAGTACCTCGCGAACGCCGACGCGGCCGCCGCGGCCACGCAGGTGGTCGACGCGCTCACGCTCGAGGGCGTCGCGGTGGCCTCGTCCCGCCTGGAGGGCACCCGGCTCGTCGTGACGGTCGAGAGCGCCGCCGACGTGCCCGCCGTCGAGGCGGCGAACGCCGTCGCCGAGGTGGGCTCGGCTCCCGGCCGCGACCGCTACGCCGGCACCGAGCTCGAGTCGTTCGCCGACCTCGTGGGTGGACAGGGCTACTACTTCGCCGACTCCACCGGCGGCTACGCCTGCTCGACCGCCTTCAACGGCATCGACCGGGCGAGCGGCCAGGCGCGCTTCGTCACCGCCGGCCACTGCTCGCTCCCCGGCGACGACGGCCGGGTCGACCAGATCATCGAGAGCCACCCGAACGACCCGAACGGCCGCCTCGGTGCCCGTCTGGGGCAGCAGGTCGCGGGCAGCTTCCGTTTCGGCGGCGAGTTCGACGGAGGCCTCGTCGACACCGCGTCCGGCTGGGACTCCCGCGGTGTGGTCGGCACCTACAACTCCGGCGCCAACAACGGTCCGGTGACCTCGGGCGCGTCCCAGCCCGTCCGCGACTACGGCGATGCCATCGAGGGCCAGAGCCTGTGCAAGTCGGGCCGCACGACCGGCTGGAGCTGCGGCACCGTCGACGCGGTCGACCAGCTGATCCCCGTGAGCGGCGAGAAGGTCAACGTCGACATCGTGCGCGGGCTCTGCAGCGACCACGGCGACAGCGGCGGCGCCGTCGTGTCGGGTCCGTACGCCCTGGGTCTCATCTCGGGCGGCACCGCCGACTCCTGCACGCCGTCGGGCGTCACCGCGGTCTTCCCCATGATCGGCGGCTCCGAGGGCGACCAGCCCTACGGCTCGATCGTGACCCTGGCGACGAACTGGTGGCTGAAGGTCGAGGCCCCCCGGCCGCTGGTCAACGCCGTGACCGCGGTGGGCAAGCCGATCACCGGCACGCTCCCGGGCGGCACCGGCAACTACGCCGTCACCATCAGTGTCGACGGCGGCCCGTCCTACCTCGCCGACGTGTTCGACAACCGCTCCTGGAACGTCTCGGTGGCCGGCCTCACGCCCGGCGCCCACAGCTACACGGCGTACTCGACCTTCGGTCCCGACGACGCGCAGTCGCGTTCGGCCTCCGTCTCGGGCACTCTGTTCGTCGGCGACGTGCAGCGGATCGCCGGCGCCGACCGGTTCGAGGGTGCCGTGAAGGTCGCCCAGGCGTCCTTCCCGACGACCGCACCGGTCGTCTACGTGGCGACCGGTCTGAACTACCCGGATGCGCTCAGCGCCGCCCCGGCGGCGGTCGCCGAGGGCGGCCCGCTGCTGCTGGTCACCCCGACCGCGGTTCCGGCCGCGGTGGCGGACGAGATCCGCGCCCTGGCCCCGCAGCGCATCGTCGTGGTCGGGGGCACGACGGCCGTGTCCGCGGCGGTGGTCTCGACGCTCCGCGGCCTGGTCGACGGGGTCACGGTCGAGCGGCTCTCGGGGGCCGACCGCTACGAGGCGAGTCGCGCGGTGGTCGCCGCCGTCTTCGACGAGGCGACGCACGCGTACGCGGCCACGGGCGGCAACTTCCCCGACGCCCTCTCGGCGGGTGGCGCGGCCGGCTCGGCGCTCGAGCCGGTGGTGCTGGTGAACGGCGGTGCGAAGGCGGCGGATGCTCCGACCCTGTCGCTCCTGCGCTCGCTCACGACGACGAGCATCACCGTGGTGGGCGGCCCCAACTCGGTGTCCGAGGGAGTGAAGACCTCCCTCGGGGCGGTTCCCGCATCCGTCGACCGGGTCTCGGCGGCCGACCGCTACCAGACGTCGATCGCGCTGAACCGCTCGGCGTTCACCGCGAGCGACACCGTCTACCTCGCGACCGGCACCAACTTCCCCGACGCCCTCGCCGGGGCCGTGCTGGCCGGCACGTCGGATGCTCCGCTCTACGTGGTGCCCGGCGACTGCGTGCCGCAGGGTGTGCTCGCCGACGTGAAGACGCTCGGCGCGACGCGGATCGTGCTGTTCGGCGGCGTGAACGCCCTGAGCCCGGCCGTGGCGGCGCTGGCCCCCTGCGGGTTCTGAGCGGGGCGGTCGCCGGGCCCGTGGGGCGCGGCGGCCGCCGACGCGGTCGGCCCGCGGGGTTGACCGGGGCCGGAGTGCGCCCCGTACGATGAAGGGGATCCGAGCCGGGGGACTCTGATCGACTGGGGCGCCCTCGGGCGGCGGCACGCGCCCTCGGTCGACCGAGAGGCAGAGTCATGACCGTCCGCACCGCCGTCACCGGGTCGCTGACCGCCGTCGCCCTGCTCGCGGGGGCCCTCCTCGGGGTTCCGGCCCCGGCCGCGCGCGCCGACGAGACGCCCGCGCCCGTCGATCCCGGCCCCGTGGTGATGGGCGAGTTCCCGCTGCAGGCCTACGCCGCCGAGGCCGCCGAGGCCCCGCCCGAGCTGGTCGAGGCGCTCCGGCGCGACCTCGGCATCACGCCCGAGCAGTTCTTCGCCCAGGCCGACGCGGCCGCCACCGCCGGCGGAGTCGTCGACGCGCTCGAGGCCGCGGGCACCGTCGTGCTGGGCTCGCGGCTCGAGGGCACCGAGCTCGTGGTGTCGGTGCCGAGCGACGCCGACGCCGACGCCGTCGAAGAGGCCGGCGCGGTCGCCGAGGTGAGCGAGCAGCCGGGCACGCCCGGCGCACCCGCCCGGCAGACGGCCGACCTCCCCGACGCCGAGCTGCTGCGCGACCTCGTCGGCGGTCAGGGGTACTACGACCACAAGGGCCTCTACGACTACTTCTGCTCCGTCGGCTTCAACGGCATCGACACCACGAGCGGCGCCGCCCAGTTCCTGACCGCCGGTCACTGCGTCACGCCCGGCGCCGAGTACGGCGGCCGCGTCTTCTCGCTCGAGCAGCAGGCCCCGGGTCAGGTGCCGCCCGTCGCCGGCACCCACCTCGGCTCGCCCCTGCCCGCCTCCCTGCGCTTCGGCGACTTCTACGACACCGCCCTCTACGCGACGGCCCCGGCCTGGACCCCGCTCCCCGCCGTCGGCAGCTGGGGCGGCAACCAGGGCCCGGCCGACGCGGGCGAGGGCGTGACCGTGCGCGACTACACGCGCGCCGTCGTGAACCAGAGCATCTGCAAGTCGGGCCGCAAGACCGGCTGGACCTGCGGCACGGTGAGCGCCGTCGACGTCGAGTCGACGATCGGCTCGACCGAGGTGAACGCGTTCCTCTCGAACGTCTGCGCCCTCAGCGGCGACAGCGGCGGCGCGGTCGTCTCGGGCTCCTACGCGGTCGGCGTGATCTCGTTCGGCGACTACAAGACCGGCTGCGGCGAGGCCGGTCGCACCACCGGCTCCTTCCCGATCGACTCGAAGTTCTTCCAGAGCGCCCTCGACGTGCAGACCTCGTGGGAGCCCCTCGTCGAGGTGCCCGTCCCCACCAGCGACACCCTGCTCGGCGGCGTGCCGCTCTACCGCGGCGAGGCGGCCACCGGCACGGTGCCGGGCGGCGGCCTGCGCAACACGGTGCACCTCTCCGTCGACGGCGGCCCCGAGAAGCTGGTGCCCGTCGGCGCCGACGGGCGCTGGTCGATCCCCGATGCGGCCGGCCTCACCCCCGGCAGCCACGGCGTCAGTCTGTACACCAGCTACGGCGCGGGCATCCAGCGCTCGCCGGCCGTCACCGGCACCGTGCTCGTGGCCGATCGCCCCGCGGTCGACCGGCTCGACGGCGCCACGCGCTTCGACGTGGCCGTGGCGGTCGCCGACGAGGCCTTCCCGGGTACCGCTCCCGTGGTCTACGTCGCCACCGGCACGAACTACCCGGATGCGCTGAGCGCCGGCCCCGCCGCCGTCGCGAAGGGCGGCCCGCTGCTGCCGGTGCTCCCCGACACGGTGCCCGAGGTCGTCGCGGCCAAGATCGCCGCGCTGAAGCCGGCGCGCATCGTGATCGTCGGCGGCACCGACTCGGTGCGCGACTCGGTGCGGGCGGCGCTCCAGCAGCTGGTTCCGGATGCGCGGGTCGACCGCCTGGCCGGCGCCGACCGCTACGAGGCGAGCCGGTCCGTCGTGGCCGACGCCTTCTCGGTGGAGCCCCACGCCTACGTCGCCACCGGCGGAGGCTTCGCCGACGCCCTCTCGGCGGGCGGTGCCGCGGGCTCGAAGGGCGAGCCGGTCGTGCTCGTGAACGGGCCGGCGGCGGCGGCGGATGCGCCCACCCTCGAGCTCTTCCAGACCCTGAAGAGCGGCTCGCTCACCGTCGCGGGCGGCCGCTTCAGCGTCTCGGAGGGCGTGCTCGACTCGCTCAGCGCGGGAGTGCCGGCCACCGTCACCCGGGTCAGCGGCGACGACCGCTACTCGACCTCCGTCGCCCTGAACGCCGACGCCTTCGACCAGGCGGACACGGTCTACCTGGCGACCGGGCTGAACTTCCCCGACGCCCTCGCGGGCGGGGTGCTCGCCGGGCTCCGGGACGCTCCGCTGTACGTGGTGCCCGGCACCTGCGTGCCCCGCGGGGTGCTGGCCGGCATCGCCGAGCTCGGCGCGACCGACGTCGTGCTGCTCGGGGGCGGAACAGCCCTGACGCCGGCGGTCGAGCAGCTCGCGCCCTGCTCGTTCTGATCCCGGCGCCCCGACCTGGGAGAATGAGCGCATGAGCAACAGTTACGCCGCCGCCGGAGTCGACACCGAGGCGGGCGACCGCGCGGTCGAGCTGATGAAGGCGGCCGTGCAGCGGACGCACGGCCCCGAGGTGCTGGGCGGCGTGGGCGGGTTCGCCGGGATGTTCGACGTGTCGGCACTGAAGCAGTTCGAGCATCCGCTGCTCGCCACCTCGACCGACGGAGTGGGCACCAAGATCGCCATCGCGCAGGCCCTCGACAAGCACGACACCATCGGGCAGGACCTCGTGGGCATGGTCGTCGACGACATCGTCGTCGTGGGCGCGCGGCCGCTGTTCATGACCGACTACATCGCCTGCGGCAAGGTGGTGCCCGAGCGCATCGCCACGATCGTCGCGGGCATCGCCCGGGCCTGCTCCGAGACCGGAACGGCGCTCGTCGGGGGAGAGACGGCCGAGCATCCGGGGCTGATGGGCGACGACGACTACGACGTCGCGGGCGCCGCGGTGGGCGCGGTCGAGGCCGATGCGCTGCTCGGTGCCGAGCGGGTGCGGGACGGCGACGTGGTGCTGGCGCTGGAGTCGTCGGGGCTGCACTCGAACGGGTACTCGCTGGTGCGCAAGATCCTCGCGGACGCCTCGCTGTCCTACTCCGACCACTCGGCCGAGCTCGGCGGGGTCGTGGGCGAGGTGCTGCTCGAGCCGACCCGGCTGTACTCGGGGCCGCTCGTGCGGGTGCTCGCGCAGCCGGCGCTCTCGGGCGCCATCCACTCGCTCTCGCACGTGACGGGAGGCGGCATCGCGGCGAACCTCGCGCGGGTGCTGCCGCGCGGCGCGTGGGTCGAGGTCGATCGCTCGACGTGGTCGCCGGCGCCGGTGTTCCGCGTGCTGTCGTCGCTCGCGGGCTCGACGCTGGAGTCGGCCGAGGGCACCTGGAACCTCGGCGTCGGCTTCTTCGCGGTGGTCTCGGCCTCGTCGGCGACGGCGGTCGCGGCGGCGATCGAGGCGGAGGGCATCCGCACCTGGCCGGTCGGCACGGTCTCGACGGCGGCCCGCGCGTTCGCGGCGGCCGACGGCTTCGAGCAGGGCGCCAAGGGCGTCGACGGCGGCGCGGTGCGGCTCGTGGGGGCCTACGCCTCCTGACCCCTCACCCCGGCGCTCGCATAGGCGGGCGGGGCGCGAAACACGCGCGCAACGCGGGTGGGGCAGGATGGCGCGGTGGATGCTGCGCTGAACGAGTACGACGCCTACGACCTGCTGGGGGCGCTGCGGCGCCGGGAGGTGTCGGCCGTCGAGCTGGTCGAGGAGCACCTCGCGCTGATCGGTCGGCGGAACCCCGGGCTCGTCGCCCTGGTCACCGTCGACGCCGAGGGCGCGCGGGCGCAGGCCGCCGAGACCGACCGCCGCCGGGAGGCCGGTGAGCCGCTCGGCCCGCTGGCCGGGCTGCCCGTCACGGTCAAGGACTCCTTCGACGTGCAGGGCCTGCGCACCAGCCAGGGCCGGCTCAGTGACTCGCGGATGCCCGCCCACGACGCCCCCGCGGTGGCCCGCCTCCGCCGCGCGGGCGCCGTGCTGCTCGGCAAGAGCAACGTGCCCCTTCTCCTCGCCGACAGCCAGTCGGCCAACGACGACTTCGGACGCACCGCCAACCCGTGGGATCCCGCCCGCACCCCCGGTGGCTCCTCCGGCGGCTCGGCCGCCTCCGTGGCCGCGGGGTTCGCGGCGGGCGAGCTCGGCAGCGACCTGGCGGGCTCGATCCGCATCCCGGCGGCCTGGTGCGGGGTGTTCGGGCACCGGCCGAGCACGGGCACCGTCTCCAAGCGCGGGCACCTGCCCTGGCCCGGCGGCGGGCTGCTCGAACCGCCGCTCTCGGCCTCGGGGCCGCTCGCCCGGTCGGCGCGCGACCTCGCCCTGCTGATGGACGTCGTCGCCGGCCCCGCCGAGCCCGACGCCGAGGGCTGGCGGCTGGCGCTGCCGGCGTCCCGGGTGTCCGGCCTCGGCGGCACGCGGGTGGCGCTGTGGAGCGATCCCGAGCTGCCGGTCGACGCCGAGACGGCCGAGGCGATCGGCGCCTTCGCCCGCCGCCTCGAGGAGGCCGGGTGCGAGGTGGTGGGGCTCGAGCATCCGCCCGTCGCCGGGGCCGAGGCGCTCGAGTTCTTCGCGCTGCTGCAGCAGATCGAGCTGGCGAACACGGTGACGGATGCCCCTGACGACCCCCTTCCGGGCATCGGCGACGTCTGGCGGGCCTGGGAGAGGCAGCGGACGGTCACCGAGCGGTGGAGCGCCCTGTTCCGCGGGCCGGGGCGGGCGGACGGCATCGACGTCGTGCTCGCCCCGGTCGTGCCGACGACCGCCCCGCTGCACTCGGACGTGCCCGCCGCCCGGCGCACGATCGACGTGGACGGGCAGGCGCAGCCGTCGTCGCTCGTCGGCGACTGGAGCCGCCTGGCGGCCATCGGGCGGAACCCCGCCACGGCGATCCCCGTCGGGCTCGGCCGCCGCTCGGGGCTGCCGGTCGGCGCGCAGCTGATCGGGCCCTACCTCGGCGACCGCACCACGCTCGCGGTCGCGGCGCTCGCCGAGCGGGCCGGGCTGCTGCTGTCGGAGCGCCCGCCCGCGGAGTAGCATTCCGGCATGGCGGCGCCGGTCAGCTCGCAGGAGGCCCTCGAGGCGCTCGATCTCGTGGTGGCCGAGCTCGGCGATCCGGGCATCGTGCGCTCGCGCATGATGGGGCGGCCCGTGCTCACCCTCGCCGGCACGATGTTCGCGGTGCTGAACGGCGACGCGCTGGGGCTGAAGCTCGGCGCAGGCACTCCCGTCTTCGTGGAGGCCCGGGCGCTCGAAGGCGCTGCGCTGCTCGATCCCGGGGGGAAGGGCCGCCCGTTCAAGGACTGGGTGGCGCTGCCGCTCGAGCACGCCGCGCTCTGGCCGCGCTTCGCGGCCGACGCCCTCGACGCGGCGCGCCCTCGCTGACGCCTACGAGTCGGCGTCGAGCGCCACGCGCAGCAGCAGAGTGACCCAGGTGCGGTACGGCGCCCACCCGGCCGAGAGCGCAGTCAGCTCCTCGGGCGTCGGCGGCCGCGGCAGCCGGTACGCGTGCTGCGCCGCGAGCGCGAGGCGTCCCTCGTGCACGGGGGCGTGGTCGGAGTCGCCCGCACCCCGCAGCAGGATCAGCTCGGCCGAGAACGGCCCGATCCCCGGCAGCTCCTGCAGCGCGGCCAGCGCCTCGTCGCGCGGAAGGGCCCGCAGCCGGGCGCTGTCGAGCACGTTCGCGGCCGCCGCCGCTCCGAGGGCGCGCAGCCGTTCGACCTTCGGGCCGGGCAGCCCGCGGAACGACTCCAGCCCCGCCAGCACGCGGGGCGCAGGGAACGCCTGCTGCGGCCGCCCGTCGACGACCACCGTCTCGCCGAGCTCGGCGGCCATCCGCTGCTTCAGCGCCGCGGCCTGAGTCATGCGGGTGCGCTGCCCGATGATCGCCCAGGCCGCCGCCTCGTACCACGACCAGAACGCCACGGGCCGGAGCCCGGGGTACCGCCGCTGCAGCGAGCCCACGACCTCGTCCCGCTCGCCCACGGCGGCGAATCCGCTCCCGTCGACGTCGAGCGACAGGATGCGCGTGAGCTGCGCCGTGGCCGCCGAGAGCTCGGCGCGGCCGAGCGCGCGCTCCGCGAACAGGCGCCCGCGCACGCCGCCGCCGTCGTCCTGGGTGGCCGAGACGCCGACCGTGCGCCACGACCCCTCGAGCGCGAAGGCGGCGTCGAGCGACTCGGCGCCCACCGCGTCCCGGGCCGCCGGCGTGAACCCCTCGAGGAATCGGATGCCCGCCGCCAGCGAGAACGGGCCCCTCGGCTCGATCCGCACCGTGCCGCGCACCTGCCCGCGCTCCTGCTCCGCGTGCTCCTGTTCCCCACCCACAGCGACCCCCTCGCTCGCGACCAGTGTGCCCGAGCGCACCCGAGCCCACACCGGATGCCCAGCCGACGCCCAGACGACGAGCGGCCGCCCCGGGCATCCGGGTACCCTGGTCGCATGACTACACCCGCACTCGCGCACCTCACCGGCGGCCCGCTCGACGACCAGACCATCCCGCTCGACGACGGAGCGCCCGAGGAGCTCGTGCTCCCCTACAGCGACGGCCAGGTCGTCTACACGCTCGTTCCCGACGCCCCCGAGGCCGAGGGCCCCGCGACGGCGCAGTACCGCTTCAACGAGGTCTCCGAGATCCTGAATCAGGACGAGTACGACGAGATCCGCCCCGAGTCGAACCTCTGAGCGGCTCCGCGGGCGCGTAATACGCCCGTAACGGCGGGCCGCTAGCCTCGATCGCACGAACCCGGGCTCGTCGAGCCCCGGCGAAGGAGGCCCGCCATGACGTTCCAGGTACCCGTCGTCGACATCGCGCCCTACGTGACGGGCGGCAGCGCCGGCGAGCGCGCCGCCGTCGCGCGGGCGATCGATGCGGCGTGCTCCGAGGTCGGGTTCATCCAGATCCTCGGTCACGGCATCGCGCCCGCCGTGCAGCAGGGCCTCGCCGACGCGCTCGACGAGTTCTTCGCCCTCGACCTCGAGACGAAGAAGACCTTCCGCACGCCGCCCGGGATCAACCGCGGGTACTCCGCGCCGAAGTCCGAGTCGCTCAGCCTCAGCCTCGGGGTGGAGTCGGCCAGCCGCATGAACGACTTCTTCGAGGCCTTCAACGTCGGCGCCGCGCAGAGCGACTACCCCGGCGTCGAGCTCGACGCCGAGAACTACGCCGAGAACCTCTGGCCGGGCGCCGCGGCCCCCGGCTTCGAGCCGCGCGTGCAGGCCTACTTCGCCGAGGCCCGCCGGGTGGCGAACACGATGACCGACATCTTCGCGGATGCCCTCGGCCTCCCCGCAGGGTTCTTCGACGCCTTCACGGGCCATTCTCTCGACGTGCTGCGGATGAACAACTACGCCCTCCCGCCCGGCACCGTCGACCTCGACGGCGAGCTCACCGGGATGGGCGAGCACACCGACTACGGCATCGTCACCGTGCTCTGGGCCGACCAGGTGCGCGGGCTGCAGGTGCTCGGCTCCGACGGCTCGTGGAACGATGTCAGCCCCGCCGACGGGGCCCTGCTGATCAACCTCGGCGACCTCACCGCCCGGTGGACGAACGAGCGCTGGATGTCGACCCTGCACCGCGTGAAGCCGCCCATCGTCGACGGCACGATCGAGCGCCGCCGCTCGGCCGCGTTCTTCCACGACGGCGACGTCGACGCGGTGATCGCGACGCTGCCGTCGTGCGTCTCGGCCGAGCATCCGAACCTCTACGAGCCCGTCACCGTCGGCGAGCACATCGCCGCGAAGCTCGCCGGCTCCCGGGCCGGCGTGAGCAACGCGGGGGCGGCCCGCGAGGCGGCCCGCGTCCTGGCGGCCGCCGCCCGCTGACCTCGGCCGCGACACGCTGACCCCGGGCCGCGTCAGGGCGCGGCGCTGCGGCCGGCCCGCCGCGTCTCGTCGGGGGTCTCGCCGAGCACCGCGGCGTAGCGACGCGAGAAGTGCGGGTAGTCGGTGTACCCGAGCTCGGCCGAGAGGTCGCTGAGCGGGGTCTCCGGATGCGCGTGCAGCCGTGTCGCCGCCTCCTGCAGCCTCCGGCACTCGATCAGCCACTTCGGCCCGACCCCCACCCGCTCGTGGAGCAGCCGTTCGAGCGTGCGCAGCGACACCCCAGCGCCCTTCGCCAGCTCGGCCGCGCGCAGGATCGAGGCGTCCTCCTCCGCCCGCCGGCACACCGCGTTCACCAGCCGGCCGCGCTCGTCCACCCCGGCGGCGAGCGGCAGCAGCCAGCGCCGCAGCGTGTCGACGAGGCCCTCGCGGGCCCGCTCGGCGGGCGCCTGCGTCATCAGCGCGCGCACCTCGCGCAGCGGACCCCCGGCGTAGGGGAGCTCTCGCCCGACCGCGTCCGCCGGCGGATCGTCGGAGAGCAGCACCGCGGCCGCGGGCCGGAACAGCACGCCGACCGCCCAGCCCGCTCCCGACAACCGCTGCACCGACAGCCGTGGATCGGGCCCCGCGAGCACCGTCCGGTGCGGTTCGACGACGACGTTCACGGCCGGGTAGCTCAGCACGCGCTGCGGCAGCTCCACGCCGTCGGGCAGGTTCCAGCGCACCACCCAGACGTGACGCACGAGCTCGCCGAGACCGGGGCCGAGCTCGAAGCGGTCGAAGGCGACGCCGGGCGCCCCGGGGTTCAGGTGACCCTTGGAGTGCGGTTCGGGCATCCGACCCCCTCCTGTCGCACTTGTACAAGACGCGGCCGGGCCGCAGTTCCTAGCATGGCGGCATGACCGATGAGACGACCACCCCGACCGCAGCCACCGGCGTGCACACCACCGACGGGCTGCCGCACGGCTCCACGTCCCTGACCCCGCACCTCGTGGTGTCGCCCGGCGAGGCGGCGCTGACCTTCTACCGAGACGTGCTCGGCGCGCGGGTCGTCGACGTCACCCGCTTCCCGACGGAGGACGGCACCGAGCTCGTCGCCCACGCCGTGCTCGACTTCGGCGCCGGGCAGCTCACCCTCAGCGACGCCCTGCCCGGCTACGGTCTCGTCGCACCCGACCCGGCCGCCGGGTCGTCGTTCTCGCTCGCGCTCTACCGGCCCGACGTGGACGCCGTGGTCGCCCGGGCGGAGGCGGCCGGGGCACTCGTGCGCGAGCATCCGGCTACCTTCGTCTCGGGAGACCGGTTCGCGTCGATCGTCGACCCGTTCGGCGTGCGCTGGTCGATCATGACCCGCGTCGAGGACGTCTCGCCCGAGGAGAGCGCCCGCCGGGTCGCGGAGTGGGCCGCGACGCAGTCGGCCTGAGCATCCGGCGGCGCCGGTCGTCGGCCCGGGTCCGCTGAGGGGTCACGGCAGACCCCCCGTCAGGAGCGCGGGTGCCCCGAGAGGGTGACATGCTGGAAGGGTCCCACCCGAACAGGAGACCCATGCTGACCGTCAACGCCTACGCCGCCCCCTCTGCCACCGAGCCGCTCGTCAAGACCACCATCGAGCGCCGCGACCTCGGCCCGAACGATGTGCTGATCGAGATCGCCTACTCGGGCATCTGCCACTCCGACATCCACACCGTGCGCGGCGACTGGGGCCCCCAGCAGTACCCGCTCACCGTCGGCCACGAGATCGTCGGAACGGTCACCGAGGTCGGCTCCGACGTCACCCTGCACCAGGTCGGCGACCGCGTCGGCGTCGGCTGCATGGTGAACTCGTGCCGCGAGTGCGAGAACTGCCTCGCCGGGCAGCAGCAGTACTGCCTGAAGGGCAACACCGGAACCTATGCGAGCGTCGACCGCGACGGCACCATCACGCAGGGCGGCTACTCGACCCACGTCGTGGTCGTCGAGGACTTCGTGCTGCGCGTGCCCGAGTCGATCCCCTTCGAGAAGGCCGCCCCGCTGCTGTGCGCCGGCATCACGACCTACTCGCCCCTCAGCCACTGGAACGCCGGCCCCGGCAAGCGCGTCGCCGTCGTCGGCCTCGGCGGGCTCGGCCACATGGCCGTGAAGATCGCCCACGCCATGGGCGCCGAGGTCACCGTGCTCTCGCAGACCCTGAGCAAGAAGGACGACGGGCTGAAGCTCGGCGCCGACCACTACTACGCCACGAAGGACGAGGCGACCTTCCGCGACCTGAAGAACTCCTTCGACCTGATCATCAACACGGTCAGCGCGGTCATCGACCTCGACGCCTACCTCTCGCTGCTCGCACTCGACGGCACCATGGTGAACGTCGGCGCCCCCGGCCAGGCCCTGCCGCTGCACGTGTTCACGCTGTTCGGCAACCGCCGCTCGTTCGCGGGCTCGGGCATCGGCAGCATCGGCGAGACCCAGGAGATGCTCGACTTCTGCGCCGAGCACGGCATCGCGCCCGAGACCGAGCTGATCTCGGCCGACTACATCAACGAGGCCTACGAGCGCGTGCTGAACTCCGACGTGCGCTACCGCTTCGTGATCGACGCGTCGACGTTCGCGTAGACCGCACTCCGGCCTCGGCCCGGTCGGCCCGCCGCCGCGGCGGCCGTCTCTCCCACCTCTGCCCGCTCTGGCGCCTCGTGCGCCGAGCGGGCAGAGTGGTCTGACGGATGCGCCCACCCGGGACGCACCCGCGACACGAGAGCGGGTGCCCCATGGGCCGGGTCGGCGACCTGATCGAGGGGCTCCGCGAGGCGCTGCGCGACCCGAAGGCCCCGCTGCTGCACGTGGCGATCGACACCGCCGAACCGGCGGTCGAGCATCCGGGGCCCGTCGTCGTGATGGTGCACGGCATCGCCTCGAGCGCCGCCACCTTCCACTTCGTGGTGCCGCTGGTCGAGCCGCAGCAGCGCGTGATCGCGATCGAGCTGCTGGGCTTCGGCGGCAGCCCCCAGCCCGAGGGCGCGGAGTACACGCTCGAGGAGCACGTCGCCGCGCTGGCGCGCACCATCCGCTCGCTGCACCTCGCCGAGCCGTTCGTGCTCGTGGGGCACTCGCTCGGCTGCCTGATCGGCGCGCGCTACGCCGCGACCCACCTCGAGCACGTGTCGAAGCTGGTGCTCGTGAGCCCACCGGTCTACCTCTCGCCGGCCGAGATCGGCGACCCGCGGGTGCGGCTCAGGATGGCGGGGTACCTGCAGGCGCTGCAGTTCTTCCGCGCGAACAAGGAGTTCACCATCGCGCGGGCCGCCTTCGTGGCGAAGCTGCTGCCGGTGGAGCACGTGATGGAGATCACCGAGCAGAACTGGACGCCGTTCGTGAAGTCGCTCGAGCACTGCATCGAGTCGCAGACGGTGATCAGCGACCTCGCCCGGGTCGAGCGGCCGATCGAGGTGGTCTACGGGCGGCTCGACGAGTTCCTCGTGCCGGGCAACCTGGCGATCATCGAGCGGATGCGCGGGGTCACCACGCACGTCGTCGCGGCCAGCGACCACATGATCCGCAAACCCATGGCCCGCGTGGTCGCGGCCGCCATCGCGTCGCCGCCCGCCCCGCCCGCCGCCTGACCTCGCCCGCCGCCTGATCCGCCCGAGCTCGTCAGTCGCGGGCGGCGTCCGCGAGGGCCGCGGCGAGGTCGGTCGGGCGGGTGAACTGGGGCCAGTGGCCCGTGGGGAGCTCGACGACCGTGAGGGACGCCAGGTGCGGGAGCTCTGCGAAGAAGGGGTGGCCGGCTGCGAGGTAGCCGTCGAGCTCCTCGCGGGTGAAGGTGCTCGCGACCAGGGTGACCGGCACGGCGTAGCGGCGCGGGTCGTGCAGCCGCTGCGGATCGCGCGCCACGTGCACCGGCTGCGGAATCGCGATGCCCCGGAACCACGCCCGCAGGTCGTCGGTCAGCCCCCGGAGGTCGGCCTCGCCGAACTCGCCCCAGCCGGGCAGCGGCACCTCGTCGCCCACCGCCTCGAGCTCCTCGTTGATCGCGACGCCGTCGGCCGTCGGCCAGCTGTCGACGTACACCGCCCGCCGGATGCGCTCGGGCCGCGCATCCACCACCGCATGGATGATCGAGCCGCCGCCCGAGTGCCCCACGAGCACGATCTCGCGCGAGGCGTCGACCGCGTCGACGAGCGCCACCACCTCGGCGACCTGCGAGGCCAGCGTGACACCGCTGCGGTCGTCGTCGACCGAGTGCAGCCCGCCGAGCGTGGGCGTGTGCACGGAGAACCCGGCGTCGCGCAGCGCGGGCGCCACGTCGTTCCACGAGTCGCCGTTCAGCCAGAAGCCGGGGATGAGGATGAGGTCCATGCAGCGACGCTACGCCCCACCGCCGACATCGGGAACCCCCGCTCGGGGAAGCCGGCGGCGGCTAGGCGGTGAGGCGCTGCAGGAGCTCTGCGTAGCGGGCCGCCGTGCGCTCCACGATCTCCTGCGGCAGCGTCGGCGGCGGCCCCACCTGGTCCCAGTTCGCCGCGAGCCAGTTGCGCACGATCTGCTTGTCGAAGCTGGCTGTGCGCTCGCCCGAGTCGTACGCCGCCGCATCCCAGTACCGCGACGAGTCGCTCGTCAGCACTTCGTCGGCCAGCGTGATCGCGCCGGTCTCGGGATCGCGCCCGAACTCGAACTTCGTGTCGGCCAGGATGACCCCGCGCGCCTCGGCGATCGCCGCCGCCCGCTCGTAGATCTCCAACGACAGCGAGCGCAGCGCCGTCGCGTCGGCCAGCCCGATCAGCTCCACGGTGCGCTCGAAGCTGATGTTCTCGTCGTGCTCACCGAGCGGCGCCTTGTAGGCGGGCGTGTAGATCGGCTGCGGCAGCCGGTCGCCGTCGTGCAGCCCGGCCGGCAGGCCGATGCCGCACACGCTCTGCGACGCCTGGTACTCCTTCCAGCCGCTGCCCGAGAGGTAGCCGCGCACCACGCACTCCACCGGGAACATCTCCAGCGACTTCACCACCATCGACCGCGCCTCAAGTTCCGGCGGCACCGGCGGCAGCCCGTCCCGCACGGCCACGAGGTGGTTCGGCACGGTGCGCAGCTGATGGAACCACCAGCGGCTCAGCTCGGTCAGCAGCTCGCCCTTGCCGTGGATGCCCGGCTCCAGCACGTGGTCGAACGCGCTCACGCGATCGCTCGCGACGACCAGGAGCGCCGCGGGACGCGCATCCTGAACCGTGTTCTCGGGCACGAACAGGTCGCGCACCTTGCCGCTGTAGACGTGCCGCCAGCCGGGCGCCACAGGGGCGGATGCACTGCTCACCGAAGCCATCACAGAACCTCCTCCGCGACCCGGGCCGCGATGTCGCGACGGTACTGAGACCCTTCGAGACGGATTCCCTCCAGCACCCCGTACACGCGATCACGCGCCACGGCGAACGAGGGCGCTGTCGCGACCACGTTGAGCACGCGCCCGCCGGTGGCCCGCAGGACGGGGCGACCCCCCGCATCCATCACCTCGTCGAGGTCGGTGGCCGCGTGCAGCACGCTCACGCCTTCGACGCCGACGGCGCCCTCGAGGCCGGTGATGCGGCGGCCGGTGACCGGCGAGCCGGGGTAGTTCTCGCTGGCGAGCACGACGGTGACCGCGACCTCGTCGGAGAAGACGGGGCGGGGCTGCGCCTCCAGCGTGCCCGTCGCGGCGGCGAACAGCAGGGTGCTGAGCGGCGTCTCGAGCCGGGGCAGCACGACCTGCGTCTCGGGGTCGCCGAAGCGCGCGTTGAACTCGATCACGCGGATGCCGCGCGGCGTGAGGATGAGGCCGCAGTAGAGCAGGCCGATGAACGGTGTGTCTTCGGAGGCGAGCTGCCGCACGGTCGGCAGCGCGATCGTCTCGATTACCTCGTCGACGAACGCGGTCTCGCTGCCGAAGCGGTCGGCGAGCCAGGGCAGCGGCGAGTAGGCGCCCATGCCGCCGGTGTTGGGGCCCTCGTCGCCGTCGCCGAGGCGCTTGTAGTCCTGCGCGGGGGAGAGGGGCGCGACCGAGTGGCCGTCGGAGAGCAGGAAGAGCGAGACCTCCTCGCCGTCGAGGAACTCCTCGATCAGCACGTCGCCGTGCTGCAGCCAGTGCCGGGCGTGCGCGGTGGCCGCCTCGAGGTCGCTCGTGACGAGCACGCCCTTGCCGGCGGCGAGACCGTCGGCCTTGACCACGTAGGGGGCGCCGAACGCGGCGAGGGCCTCCTCCGCCTCGGCGAGCGTCGAGGCCGTCGACGCGCCGCCGGTGGGCACGCCGGCCTCCTCCATCACGCGCTTCGCGAAGGCCTTGCTGCCCTCGAGCGCGGCGGCGGCCCGGCCGGGCCCGAAGACGGGGATGCCCCGCGTGCGCAGCGCGTCGGCCACCCCGGCGACCAGCGGTGCCTCGGGCCCGATCACGACGAACTGCACGTCGTTCTCGAGCACGTACGTCGTGACCGCCTGCGGGTCGTTCGCGTCAAGCTCGACGACCGGCACGTCGGCCGCGATGCCGGCGTTGCCCGGGGCGGCCACGATGTCGTGCGCCCCGCCCTCCGGCCCGTCGCCCTCGCGCCGCAGTGCCGTGATGATGGCGTGCTCGCGCGCGCCGGAGCCGAGTACGAGGATCTTCACGCCCACAGCCTACCGAGCACCGCCGACGGCCGCGGGGCGGGCTAGCTTGGAGGCATGGGCAAGGCACGCATTCCGGACGAGGTGGGGTCGGCGGCCGTCACGGCGGCCACGGGCGACTTCGAGGCGGCGAGCCGGGACACCCGCGCATCCGCTGTTCGCTGGCTGCTGCAGCGCCTCGCCGACGAGGCTCCGGGCAACTCGGTCGAGGTGCGGGTGCCGCCGTTCGGTGCCGTGCAGTGCATCGAGGGGCCGGGCCACACCCGGGGCACCCCGCCGAACGTGGTCGAGATGGATGCCCGCACCTGGCTGGAGCTCGCCACCGGCACGCTCGCGTGGGCCGACGGTCTCGCGACCGCGCGCATCCACGCGTCGGGGCAGCGAGCCGACCTGTCGGCGCACGTGCCGGTGCGCTGACCGTTCCCGGATCTGCGGTTTCGCGCCCGGCGCCCAGCCGGGTGGGGGACAATGGAGGGGTGAGTCAGCAGCCCGACGACAGCAGCGCATCCGCCCGACCGCCCGAGTCCTCGGTGAAGGTGCGGCGCGCACCGCGGTACTACCGCTTCATGCTGGTGGGGCTCGTGCTCGGTGTGGTCGTGGCGCTCATCCTCACGTTCGCGTTCCCCGAGTCGGAGCAGTTCACGCAGCTGCAGGTGTTCGGCTTCCTCGCCATCTTCCTCGCGGCCGTGTTCGTGGCCCTCGGGGCGCTGGTCGCCATCCTGCTCGACCGGGGCAGCTCGAAGCGGGCGCGCACCGTCGCGGCGGAGTACGAGGAGCACGACGCTCCCGAGCCGGGCGACGACGTGGAGTTCGTGCAGGTGCGCGACGAGGGCCCGCGGGCCTAGCTGCTCGCCGATCGCCCGCCAGGCCGGCGTGTTCGGCCCGCGAACAGAAGAAGGCCCGACTCGCGTCGGGCCTTCTGTCACGTCTACGGCGCTCTAGGCGCGCTTCTGCTCGTCGGGAGCGGTGGGTTCGAACGCGGTCGGCTCGAACGCATCATCGGAGTCGTCGTCCTCCTCGATCCACTTCGAGTAGTCGGGCTCACCG
This sequence comes from Herbiconiux sp. VKM Ac-1786, assembly GCF_015350805.1. Taxonomy (GTDB): domain Bacteria; phylum Actinomycetota; class Actinomycetes; order Actinomycetales; family Microbacteriaceae; genus Herbiconiux. Next base: position 1,845,513 of record NZ_JADKSG010000001.1, read on the forward strand.
GCTTTGCCCGTGAGTTCGCGTTCCAGCGCCGAATAGTTCGTGTCGGGACTGAAGTACTTCAGCTCGCGAGCGACCTTCGTGTGCTTGGCTTTCTGACGGCCACGCCCCATGCGAGACCCCCTCACGAATCGGGCCGGGGGCTCTGCCGCCCGGATGAGACGAATAAACTACGAAATCGAATGTGAGTTTAGCACGCGGCCATCACCCATCCGGGCGGGCGACGGGTGCCGTCCAGCCGAAGCTCAGCCGCGCATCCGCTTGTGGGCCGTGGGCTCGCCCGCGTGCGGTCGCCGCGGCACCGGACGGACGGGCTCGCCGCGCCGCTCCTGGCCCGGCAGCGGGCGCGAGCGGCGGCCGTAGAGCAGCTCGGAGGAGTCGAGCAGCCAGGGCACCAGGGCGATCGTCACGCCGTGCACGAGCATCAGCTTCTTGCGGATGCGGCGGGCCTTGTGGTTGTGCAGCATCGACTCCCACCAGTGGCCCACGATGTAGATCGGGGTGTAGACGGTGACGACCTCGGAGCCGTGCTCGGCGCGGTGCTTCATGATGTACTTCGCCAGTGGCACGGCGACGTCGCGGTAGGGCGACTCGATGATGTTGAGCGGCACCTCGATGTTCATGTTCTGCCAGTCCTCCTCGAGCTGGCGGGTCTGCTCCTCGTCGATGGAGAGGTGCACCGCCTCGATCGAGTCGTGGCGGGCGGCGATCGCGTAGTCGAGGGCCTTCAGCACCGGCTTCTGCATGCGGCCGACCAGCACGATCGCGTGGTCGCCCGAGGAGCCGAAGGTGGTGGTCGGGTCGACCTCCACCTCCTTGTTCACGTCGCGGTAGTAGCGGTTCACGCCCATCATCAGGATGAACAGGATCGGCATGATCGCGAAGACGAGCCAGGCGCCGTGGGTGAACTTGGTGATCGTGACGACGATCAGCACCACGGCGGTGAAGACGGCGCCGACGGCGTTGATCGCGAGGGAGCGGTAGACGGCGCCGCGGTCCGCGCATCCGTTCTTCAGCATCGTCAGCCAGTGCTTCACCATGCCGGTCTGGCCGAGCGTGAACGAGACGAAGACGCCGATGATGTAGAGCTGGATGAGCTGCGTGAGGCTGGCCTGGTAGACCACCAGGATGGCGGTCGCCGCCAGCGCCAGCAGGATCATGCCGTTGGAGAAGACGAGGCGGTCGCCGCGGGTGAGCATGGCCTTGGGGGCGTAGGCGTCCTTCGCGAGCACCGAGCCGAGCAGCGGGAAGCCGTTGAAGGCGGTGTTGGCCGCGAGCAGCAGCACCGCCGCGGTGGCCGCCTGGATGATGAAGAACAGGATCGAGTTGTTGCCGAAGGTGGCAGCGGCGACCTGGGCCATCAGGCTCCGCTGCGGAGTCGTCGCGCAGTCGGCGAAGCCGATCAGGTGGCAGGCGTTCTCGGCGTAGTGCACGTTCGAGATCAGCGCCAGGGCGGTGAGGCCGGCGAACAGGCAGATGGCGATGGAGCCCATCAGCACCAGCGTGCGCTGGGCGTTCTTGATCTTGGGGGTGCGGAAGGCCGGCACGCCGTTGGAGATCGCCTCGACACCGGTGAGGGCCGAGCATCCGCTCGAGAAGGCCCGGAGGAGCAGGAGCACCATCGCGGCCTGGGTGAGCTGCTCGGCCTTGACGTCGAAGCCGGCCGACTCGGAGACCGGGGCGTCGCCGACGGCGGTGCGGATGAGGCCGGTGACGATCATCAGGGCGACGCTGCCGACGAAGATGTAGGTCGGGATGGCGAACGCCTTGCTCGACTCGCGGACGCCGCGCAGGTTCACCGCCATCAGCAGGATGACGAAGCCGACCGCGAGCTCGACCCGGAACGGGTTCAGCTGCGGGATCGCGCTGATGATGTTGTCGACGCCGGACGCGACCGAGACGGCCACCGTCAGCACGTAGTCGACGAGGAGGGCGGAGGCGACCACGAGTCCGGCCTTCTCGCCGAGGTTCTTGTGGGCGACCTCGTAGTCGCCGCCGCCGCTCGGGTAGGCCTTCACGAGCTGGCGGTAGGAGGCCACGACCACCACGAGCAGCAGGATGACCGCCGCCGCGACCCAGGGGGCGAGGGTGAGGAAGGAGAGGCCGCCGATGAGCAGGATCATCAGCAGCTCCTGCGGCGCGTAGGCCACGGAGGAGAGCGGGTCGCTCGCGAAAATGGGTAGGGCGAGCCGCTTGGGGAGCAGCTGGCCGTCGAGCTTGTCGCTCGGGAGCGGATCTCCGATCAGCCAGCGTTTCGCCGAGCGGGTTTCATTGACCACGAGTGAGAACACTACTCGTGGGCAACCCACTGTCAAGTCGGGGGAGGGGCGGGATATTCCCGCCCCTCGTTCTACGTCTTTTCTTCGTCGTTCTTTCTTCGTCGTTCTTTCGATGGTGCGGTGGGGCCGAGCGGCCGTCGTTCGGGCGGGTCTACTCGTCGCCGGGGATGACGCTGTCGGTGTACTCGCCCGACTCCGGCTCGGGCTCGATGACGTTCTCCTTGTCGGTGTCGGTGTACTCGCCGTCGCGCTCGCCGCGTGCCTCGTGCTTGTCGTGCTTCTCGGTCATGAGATCCTCCTCGATGTCGTTGCCGTGCGCGCTGGTGGGCGCGGTTCGACGCCCGACGGCGCCTGCTCGCGAAGCTACCACCACCGCTCACGCCGCGACCAGGATCCGCACATATGTGCGCGAGGCTACTTCACGAAGTCCCTCAGCTTCTCGAAGACGGGCTTACTGACGGCCTGCTCGCCGCCGAGCACGACGATGCGCGTGGGCTTCAGCCGCTGCAGCTCGGCGGCGATGGCGTCGGGCACCGCGTCGGGGCGCACCAGCAGCACCGGCCCGCCGTTCGCCGCGGCGGCCGGACCGCCGGCCAGCGCGTCGGCGAACCCTGCCCCGGAGGCCACGAACACGGTCTTCGCGCCGCCCGGGAACGTCGCGGCCGAGATGCCGGCCGAGACGACGAAGCGGTCGGCTCCCGTGATGCGCTCGGTCGGGGCGATCTCGCGGAGGGCCGCTGCCACGTCGGAGCTGACGGCGTTCTCGCCGCCGAGCACGACGATCTTCCCGGGCTTCAGCCGCTTCAGCTCGGTCGCGACCGGAACCGGGACTCCGTTCTTCGACACCAGCAGCACCGGAGCGTCGCCGTGCGCCGCGGCTGCGCCGCCCGACAGTGCGTCGGGGAAGTTCTCGCCCGACGCCACGTAGGCCACCGGCAGCCCCACCGGGAAGTTCGTCCTCGACACCGCGGCCGACACCGCGAACCGGTCGGCGCCGGTCAGCCGGGCGATCGGTGCGTACCCGCCCAGCTCGGTCTCGACGTCGGTGCTGACGGCCTGCGGCCCGCCCAGCACCACGATCCTCTTGGGCTTCAGTCTCGCGATCTCGTCCCCGACCCCCGGTGGCACGCTGTTCCTCCCCACGAGCAGCACGGGTACCCCCTGCGCGCCGGCCGCGGCCGACCCCGACAGCGCATCCGGGAAGTTCTCGCCCGACGCCACGTACACGGCCTCGACCCCCGGCGCGAACTCGGCCGCCGACACCCGCACCGCACTCGCGAACCGATCCCCGCCGCTCTGCCTGACCAACCCCCGCACCGACTCCAAATCCACCACCGCCACACTCTGCGACGTTTGTGCGGCGACGAGGATCTCGCCGCGGGCCGTGTCTACCGCCGCGCTGGCGATCCCCAGGCCGAAATTGCTGCCGCCGGTGTTGTCGAACGAGTAGAGGTGCTGACCGGTGCTGGTGTCGTAGACGCTGGCCTGTCGTGCTGACGAAACCCACAGCCGCTCGCCGATCTCATCGATCGCCATCGTCTGAGCGCCAAACGGTACGCCGGTTGAAATCGCCGAAACTCGGCTGTCGGTGGTGGTGTCCACGACGCTGACCCCGTTGAGCGTGGAGGCAACATACGCGCGATGAGTCTTGGGTGACAGAGCCAAACCCGTGGATCCCATCGTGGGATGGGCGGGTGGGATCACCTGGGTCACCGAAGCGGAGTCGCATGCGATCACTGACAGGCTCCCGTTGAAATTAAGCGCGTAGGCCTTTCCGAGTATCGAGTCGACCTCGATGGCTATCGGGAAGTCTCCGATGCCGGTCTTCGCGTCGTGCGCGATGACCCCGGAAACGGTATTGGTCGTGGCGTCGATGACGGAAACCGTTCCATCGCCGCTGTTCGTGACGAAGACCCTCTGGGTCGTCGCGTCGTAGGCGAGGGCTGAAGGGCGTGTGCCTATGCCAGGGGTGTCGTCCTTCGTGATCTCGGCAACCACATTGCCGCCTCTGATGTCGACGACCGAGACGCTCGAACTGTCGAAATTTGCGACATACAGCTGGTGATGATCCGTATCCAGAGCCAGAGCAGTCGGGCCTGGATTCGATCCATCGTTCCTCAGGAGGATCGTCGCCGAGATAGACCGCGACGTTGCGTCAAGCACAGACACTGTGCCGGCGCTGAAGTTCGAGACGTAAGCCTTCCCACTCGTCGAGTCGACGACGACGTCAGTCGGAACGGGTTCGGTATTGGACGGAGTGCGGAGGTCGATGAGGGCCGTGACGTGGTTGGTGGCCGCGGCGGGGGGTGCCGTGGGTGGGGCGAGGGTGGCGGCCGCGATCGCGGCGGTGGCCAGGGCCGCCGCGAGGGCGAGGCGGCGGCGGGGGTGGGGAGCGGCGGCGGGCTTCATCCGCCGAGATTAGCAGAGAAAAGCTCATGTTCGGTAGGGACTGCGGGGCGGGTCAGGTGGGGAGTTCGCGGGTGACGGCGGTGGGGGGCTTGTCGGAGCGGAGGCCTCGCCAGGAGGGCTGGCGGAGGCGGGACGTGGAGGTCCATTCCGCGAAGGAGACCTCGCCGACCAGGGAGGGCGTGACCCAGACGGCGTCTCGGGCGTCGGCTGCGGGCACGTCCGAGAGGGGCGAGGTCGTGCGCGTGAGGCGGGAGAGGCGGGCGGTCAGGGCGTCGAGGTCGCGGTCGGAGAAGCCCGTGCCGACGCGGCCGACGTACTGCAGGGTGCCCGAGGCGTCGGGCACGCCGAGCAGCAGCGAGCCGATCTGCGAGGCGCGGCGGCCCTGGCCGGGGCGCCAGCCGCCGATCACGACCTCCTGCGTCAGGTGGTGCTTGAGCTTCAGCCAGGCGCGCGAGCGGGTGGTCGAGTAGGTGCTGTCGCGGCGCTTCGCCATCACGCCCTCGAGGCCGAGGGTGCGGCTCGCGTCGAGCGCGTGCTCGAGGTCGCCGTCGAACGCGGGTGGGAGGTGGAGGGGGCCCTCGTCGGCGGGGAGGGTGTCGGCGAGCATCCGTCGCCGTTCGTCGTACGAGCGCGCGACGAGGGACGTGCCGTCGAGCTCGAGCAGGTCGAAGACCATGAGGTCGACGGGCACCTGCGCGCGGGCGGCCGCGACGTCGCGGGGCTTGGAGAGTCCCATGCGCTGCTGCAGGCGCCCGAAGCTCGGCCGGCCGGCCTTGTCGAGGGCGACGATCTCGCCGTCCAGCACGAGCGAGCGGTCGGGGTAGAGGGCCGCCAGGGCGTCGGTCAGCTCCGGGTAGGCGGGCGTGACGTCGTTGCCGTTCCGGGTGTGCAGGGTGACGGCGCCGCGGTCGATGCGGGCGATCGCGCGGATGCCGTCCCACTTCATCTCGAACGCGTACCCCTCCTCGTCCTCGAGGTCGGCCGGCGTAGCGAGCGTCGCGAGCATGGGCTTGATCGTCTTGCTCGCGGCCGACGCGCGAGAGGGGGTGGCGGATGCTCGCGCCGACGCCTTCCGAGGGGCACCCGTCTCCGGCCCATCGTCCTTCGGGAGCATCCGATGGATCAGCCAGTTGTTCTTCCCCGAGTCCCCTCGCCCGGTGTGGATCAGCACCACCTTCCGCGGATCCCCCAGCCCGCCCGACGGCTGCCCGTGCAGCGTGACGATGATCTCCTTGCCGTCGCGCCACTTCTCGAGCTCGTAGGTCCCGAAGTCCCAGATCGTCACCGTCCCCGCCCCGTATTCCCCGGCGGGAATACTCCCCTCGAAGGTGCCGTACTCGAGCGGGTGGTCCTCGGTCTGCACCGCGAGATGGTTCTGGCCCGGGTCGTCGGGCACGCCCTTCGGCAGCGCCCACGAGACGAGCACGCCGTCGTGCTCGAGCCGGAAGTCCCAGTGCAGGCGGCGGGCGTGATGCTCCTGCACGACGAAGCTGCGGCCGTCGGTCGAGACCGGCGCGGCGACCGGCACGGGCTCGGGCGTCTTCGCCTGGTCGCGCTTGGCGCGGTAGGTGGCGAGGCGGTCGGCGCCGGACGAGGAGGCGGCGGGATGCGCATCCGGCTGGTCATCGGCCCCTCTGTTCGAGTGCCACTCGCCCGCCGGCGCCTCGACCGAGCCGGGCGCATCGGCGCTCTCGGCCAGCGGGTCGTCCCGCTTCTTCATGCGCGCCAGCACCTCGTCGAGCTCGAGCTGCCGCAGCGACGGCGACGCGAGCTCCCGCCAGGTGCGCGGCACCGCGACGGTCGGCCGCGACCGCCCCCGCAGCGAGTACGGGCAGATCGTCGTCTTGTTGCCGTTGTTCTGGCTCCAGTCGACCAGCACCTTGCCCGTGCGCAGCGACTTCTTCATGTCGCTGACGACGAGCTCCGGATGATCGGCCTCCAGTGCCCGCGCGAGTTCGTGCGCCACGGCCGAGACCTGGTCCGAGGTCTGCGAGCCGTCGAGCGCGGCGTAGAGGTGGATGCCCTTGCTGCCGCTCGTCACGGGCACCGGCGAGAGCCCCATCCCGGTGAGGATCGTCCGCGCCAGCTTCGCCACCTCCACGCACTCCGGCAGGCCGGCGCCCTCGCCGGGGTCGAGGTCGATCACGAAGCGGTCGGGGTTCTTGCGGCGGCCGTGCGCATCCACCCGCCACTGCGGCACGTGGATCTCGAGCGCCGCGATCTGCGCCAGCCAGGCCAGCGTGGCCGCGTCGTTCACGAGTGGGTAGGTGTTGACGTGGTCGGAGTGCTGCACGTCGACCCGCTTCACCCAGTCGGGCGTGCCCTCGTCGAGGTTCTTCTGGAAGAACACCTGACCCGGATGCTCGTCGCTGCCCACCCCGTGCACCCAGCGCTTGCGCGTGGCCGGCCGGTTGCGGGAGTGCGGGACGAGCACGGTCGCGATCTCGGCGTAGTACCGCAGGACATCCGCCTTCGTCGTGCCCGTCTCGGGGTAGAGCACCTTGTCGAGATTGGAGATGCGCAGGCGGTGACCGCCCACCGTCACGGTCTGCTCGTTCGCGCTCGACGCCGCCATGGCTCCATCCTGCTCTGCGGGGCTCTAGCCGGAAAGGCCCGATCCACGGTCTAATTGGGTATGAGATCGATCTGGAAGGGCGCCATCACGTTCGGCCTCGTCAACGTGCCGGTGAAGGTCTACAGCGCGACGGAGGATCACGACATCGCGCTGCACCAGGTGCACGACGCCGACGGCGGTCGCATCCGGTACCAGCGGCGGTGCGAGATCGACGGCAAGATCATCGAGTACCAGAACATCGCGCGGGCCTACGACGACGGGGAGCGCACGGTCATCCTGACCAAGGACGACCTCGCGTCGCTGCCCGAGGAGAAGAGCCGCGAGATCGAGGTCGTGGAGTTCGTGCCGAGCGAGCAGATCGACCCGATCATGTTCGACAAGAGCTACTACCTCGAGCCCGACTCGAAGTCGCCGAAGGCGTACGCGCTGCTGCGGAAGACGCTCGAGACCACCGACCGCACGGCCGTGGTGCACTTCGCGCTGCGGCAGAAGACCCGGCTGGCGGCACTGCGGGTGCGCGGCGACGTGCTCGTGCTGCAGACGCTGCTCTGGGGCGACGAGGTTCGGGAGGCCGCGTTCCCCGCGCTCGACGAGCCGACGCGGGTGTCGTCGCAGGAGCTCGACATGGCGATGTCGCTGGTCGACCAGTTCGCGGGCGACTTCGAGCCCGAGAAGTTCACCGATGACTACCAGGAGCAGCTGCGCACGCTGATCGACGCGAAGCTCGCCCAGGGCGACTCGGTCGACACCGACGAGACGTTCGGGCGCGAGCCCGGCGAGAGCGACGGCGGCGAGGTGCTCGACCTGATGGAGGCGCTGCGGCGGTCGGTCGACAAGAGCCGTGGCTCGGGTTCGTCGTCGGGAGCTTCCGGCACGACCGCCGAGAAGGCTTCCGGCACGACCGCCGAGAAGAAGGACGAGAAGGCTCCGGCGAAGAAGAAGCCGGCGGCGAAGAAGAGCACCAAGGCCTCGTGACGAGAGGGGACGACGGCGCCCCGGTAGAATTCGGGCATGCCTGCATCCCGTCTCGATTCCGTCATCGCCCTCGCCAAGCGCCGGGGGTTCGTCTTCCCGACCGGAGAGATCTACGGCGGCACCAGGTCGGCCTGGGACTACGGCCCCCTCGGCGTGGAGCTGAAGGAGAACATCAAGCGCCAGTGGTGGAAGTTCATGGTGCAGTCGCGCGACAACGTCGTGGGGCTCGACTCGGCGGTCATCCTGCCGCGCCAGGTGTGGGAGGCCTCGGGCCACGTCGAGGTCTTCTCCGACCCGCTGGTCGAGTCGCTCCACACCCACAAGCGCTACCGCGCCGACCACCTGCTCGAGCAGTACGAGGAGAAGCACGGGCATCCGCCGGTCAACGGCCTCGCCGACATCCGCGACCCCGAGACGGGCCAGCCCGGATCGTGGACCGAACCGCGCCAGTTCTCGGGGCTCCTGAAGACCTTCCTCGGCGTGGTCGACGACGAGTCGGGGCTCGCCTACCTGCGGCCCGAGACCGCGCAGGGCATCTTCGTCGACTTCAACGCGGTGCTGAACAGCTCGCGGCAGAAGCCGCCGTTCGGCATCGGCCAGATCGGCAAGAGCTTCCGCAACGAGATCACGCCCGGCAACTTCATCTTCCGCACCCGCGAGTTCGAGCAGATGGAGATGGAGTTCTTCGTCAAGCCGGGTGAGGACGAGGAATGGCACCAGTACTGGATCGACCAGCGCTTCCAGTGGTACACCGACCTCGGCATCGATCCCGAGAACCTTCGGCTCTACGAGCACCCGAAGGAGAAGCTGTCGCACTACTCCAAGCGCACGGTCGACATCGAGTACAAGTTCGGCTTCACCGGCAGCAAGTTCGGCGAGCTCGAGGGCGTGGCGAACCGCGGCGACTTCGACCTCACCACGCACTCGAAGGCCTCGGGCACCGATCTGTCGTACTTCGACCAGACCACCGGTGAGCGCTGGACCCCGTACGTCATCGAGCCCGCCGCCGGTCTGACCCGCTCGCTGATGGCGTTCCTCGTCGACTCGTTCCACGAGGACGAGGCGCCCAACACCAAGGGCGGTGTCGACAAGCGCACCGTGCTGAAACTCGACCCGCGCCTGTCGCCGGTGAAGGCCGCCGTGCTGCCGCTGTCGCGGAACGAGGCCCTGTCACCGCTCGCGCGCACCCTCGCCGCCGACCTGCGCAAGAACTGGAACGTCGACTTCGACGACGCCGGCGCCATCGGCCGCCGCTACCGTCGCCAGGACGAGATCGGCACCCCGTTCTGCATCACCGTCGACTTCGACTCGCTCGAGGACAACGCGGTGACCGTGCGCGAGCGCGACTCCATGGCGCAGGAGCGCGTCTCGCTCGACCGCCTCACGGGCTACCTCGCCGAGCGCCTCGTCGGCGCGTAGCCCGCCGTCCCCCACCTCCTGGCGATCCGCAAGCGAGCGGATGCGCGTCAGGACGTGGGGGAGGGGGACGGCGTCGGGCGGGGGGTGCCGTCGACCCCGTCGAGGGTGCCGAAGAGCTGGCCCTGGGCGTTCTGCGTGTTCATGAGGGTGGCGTACGCCTCGGCGTAGGTCTGCGGCTCGGCCTCGCCCTTCACGCCGAACTTCGCGATGAGGAGCCCGAGCAGCCCCTTCGCGGGGTTGCTGATCGGCTTGATGCGCTGCGCCTGGGACGTTCCGTCGAAGCTCACCTCGGGGTTCGGCGGCGAGTACTGCGGCATGGTCTGCGGCCAGTCGGACGCCGGGCGCGGCGCCTTCAGGTTCACCGCGTCGAACATGTCGCGGGAGGCGGCGTCGCGCCGCGTGAGCGGCTTGAGGCCGTGCAGCTTGGTGAGCGTGGCGATGACCGACCCGTGGTCCATCTGCTCGTTCACGATGGTGTTCTTCGCCGTGTAGGCCGAGATGGCGATCGCCGGCACTCGGCAGCCGAGGCGGTCGAAGGTGAAGTCCATCTCGCCCGGGTCGCCCGTCGACGGCGGCACGGCTGAGGGCGGCGGCACGTGGTCGAAGGTGCCGCCGTGCTCGTCGAAGGTGACGAAGAGCATCGTGTTCAGGGCGTTCGACCCCGAGGGGGTGTCGCTCGTGCGGATGGCCGAGTAGACGGCGTGCAGCAGGGCGTCGGCGGCCCGCGCATCCGACAACGCACCGTCGATCACCACGTCGCCGTCGTCGGTGACGTCGTCGCTCTCGCGCAGGGTGCCGTGCGGCGGGTGCATGTCGTTGTGGTTGTAGACCATGCGCGGCTCGATGAACGCGTAGTCGGGCAGGTCGCCGTTCGCGACGTCGTCGTAGAACTGCTCCATCACGCGGAAGTGCGACTTCCAGTACGGCTCGAGCACGGGCGCGTGCAGCACCCCGGTCATGGAGACCAGCTGCGCGGCGTCGTAGTAGACGCGCCAGGTGAGCCCCGCATCCTGAAGCCGGTTGAAGATGGTGGGCGCCTCGGCCTTCGAGGCGTCGAGCCACTTGTCGTAGCCGCCCTCGCCCTTGTTCGTGACGAAGCCGTGCGAGGTGGAGGCGTGGAAGAACAGCCGGTTGCAGAAGGTCTGCGAGGGCACCGCGCTGTGCCAGTGGTCGAAGACGGCGAAATTCTTGGCGAGGGTCGAGAACACCGGGAGCATCTCGGGCGTGAAGCCGCCCATGGCCGTCTCGTACTCCTTGCGGCCCGGCTCCTTCTTGTTCTTGGTGATCTCGCGGTAGTTGATGATGTAGTCCTCGACGAAGCCCTTCATGGTGGGCTGGTCGTTCGGACCGGGCGCGTTGAACGGGTACGAGAGCCCGTTCGCGTGCAGGTCGCGGTTCTCCTCGGGGTCGACACGCTGGAAGAGCTGCGTGTTGACGTGCGGGTACTCCTCGCCCGGGTCGGGGTTGGGGCTCTGCATGATCTCGTCGGTCGAGCCGGAGTAGGGGCGGGCCTCGACCTCCTCGTCGGTGCCGGGCACCGGGTTCGACCGGCGGCCCTGGTGCAGGCCCTCGAACTTCTGGCCGGCCTTGAGCTCTTCATTCTTGTAGAGCCAGCCGAGCACGTTGTCGAAGGAGCGGTTCTCGTACATCAGCACGACGAGGTGCTCGAAGCCGGGCTTCTGCTCCTTCGCTTCGGGCGCGAAGTCGAGGTTCGACTCCTGGGCGTAGACGCCGGCGCCGATGGCCGCCCCGCCGAGGCCCGCGGCGGCTGCTCCGGCGGCGCCCACGGCGGCGGCCTTGAGGAAGGCGCGGCGCGAGGCGACGGCACCCGCCGCATCGGGGGCTGCGGGGCTCGGATGCAGGGGCTCACGCTGATCGTCGTCACGTCGACGGCGGCGGAAGGGGGCCATATCCCGACGTTACCGCCTCCGTCCGACAGTCGGCAGCGGGGGTGCAGGGCATTCGCGTCACGATCTCGTCTCGGGCGCTTGACCTTGACGCGGCGTCAACTCGTACAGTCGGTTCAACCGAGACGTGGAGGGAGCATCCCATGGACAGATCGATCACCGAGGTCGCCCGCCTGACCGGCATCACGAGCCGGGCTCTGCGGCACTACGACCGCATCGGCCTGCTGCCGCCGAGCCGCATCGGCGCGAACGGCTACCGCCACTACGACGAGGCGGCCCTGGTGCGGCTGCAGCGCGTGCTGCTGCTGCGCGGGCTCGGCGTCGGGCTCGGCGACGTGGCCCGGCTGCTCGACGGGGCGACGGATGCTCCCGCCGACCTGCGCCGCCATCTCGACCACCTGCGCCGCGAACGCGACCGGCTCGACCGGCAGATCGCGTCGGTGCAGCACACCATCCGCACGCTGGAAGAAGGAGGAACGCTCATGGCCGAGACGATGTTCGACGGCTTCGATCACACGCGCTACGAGGAGGAGGTGGCGGAGCGCTGGGGCCGAGAGGCGGCCGAGCGCAGCGGCGACTGGTGGGCCTCGATCAGCCCGGAGGCGCGCACGGCCTGGCAGGAGCGGCTCGCCTCGCTGAACGCCGACTGGCGCGTCGCGGCGGGGGCGGGCCTCGACCCGGCGGGGCCGGAGGCGCAGGAGCTGGCGCGGCGGCACGTCGCGTGGCTGGCGGGCATCCCGGGCACGCCCGGGGCCGGAGGGGACCCCGACCCCGACTACCTGCGGGGGCTCGGCGAGATGTACGTGGCCGACGAGCGCTTCGCGGCGAACTACGGCGGCGCGACCGGTGCCGCCTTCGTGCGGGACGCCCTGGCGGCCCACGCGGCGACCCTCGGGTAGGCGCCGCGGCCCGGCGCGGCCCGGCCCGCGCCGCCGCCTCCGGGTGGTCGCGCGAGCGGTGAGGCGCCCTACTCCGCCAGCAGCGTCGCGATGCGCTCGGCGAGCCGGCGGCGCAGGGCCGGCGGCAGCTCGTCGCCGCTGATGGCGTCGTAGGCCCAGAGTCCGTCGGCCGCGAGCCGCAGCACGAAGCGGTCGAGGGCCGCGGGGTCGGCCTCCGCCTCGGCGGGGGTGGGCGTCCAGCGGCGCTGCACCTCGTCCCAGAGGGCGCTGTCGGTGGGGTTCTTCGACGCCTCCAGGATGAGCGCGAGCTCCGCGGGGTTCGTCTCCTCCGACGAGGTCACGAGCGTGTAGGCCGCGATGCGCTCGTCGGGGGTGCACGCGCCGGCGGCCTTCCCCGCGGCGGCCTCGAGGCGGGCGTCCCACTCGCGGGCGAGGTGCTCGTTGAGCGCGTGCACGAGGGCGCCGCGGTCGCGGAAGTGGTACATCATGCCGCCGCGGGTGAGGCCGGCCTCCTCGGCGGTGGCCTCCAGCGTCAGGCCGCGCAGGCCGTCGCGCGTGACGACCCGCACGGCCGCGTCGAGGATCGCGGTGCGGTTGTTCGGGCGCATGGTCCCTCCAGGGTAGACGTCGGGTTCAGGATGCGCGGCCACCGCGCCACGGTCGCCGCCCGGTGCGGCCCGATGCCGACCGCCCGGCCGCCGCTGCTCAGTGCCCCGAGAGCGCCGAGGCCGGGGTGTCGCGCAGCAACCGCCCCGTGGCGAGCGCGCTGACCGCGAGCACCCCCGCGATCACGAGCATCACCGTGGTGAACGCCGGATCGGCCCCCGTCGCCGAGACCGCCCCGACCGCCGACGGCGCATAGGTCGAGGTGATCAGTCCGCCGAGCACCGCGATCGCCACGAGCCCGCCGAGCTCGTACGACACCTCCTCGACCGACGACGCCATGCCGGCGCGGTGGGCGGGCGCGCTGCCGATGATCGCGGCCGAGGCCGACGCCATCACGAAGCCGAGCCCGACGCCCGCGACCACGAGTCCCGCGACGACCCCGCCCCAGCCGAACGCCAGCAGCGGCGGCGTGATCGCGGCGCCGACGGCGGCGAGCCCGAGCCCGCCCGCGATCAGCGGCCGCGGACCCACCCGGTGCAGCAGCGCCCCGGCCGTGAGCGCGCTGGGCAGCGAGCCGAGGGCGAGCGAGGCCACGACGAGCCCCGCGTTCAGCGGGCTGAAGCCCTCGACGCCCTGGAAGCGCTGCGCCGTCACGAGCTCCGCTCCCGCGATGGTGAACAGCGCCACACCCGCCGCGAGCACGCCGGCGGCCAGCGCGGGCCGCCGGAACAGCGCCAGGTCGAGCAGCGGGTACGGCAGGCGCCGCTGCCGCCGCACGAACAGCCAGAGCCCGGCGATGCCGACGACCAGGGCGAGCGCGACGACGACCCACGACGGCCCCGCCTTGGTGACCTCTTTCAGCGCCACGACGACTCCCGCGAGCCCGACCATGGCGAGCAGCGACGACACCAGGTCCCACGGCCGGCTGCGGTCGCCCGGGGTGTGCGGCGCCACGAACGGGGTCGCCACGAGGGCCGCGAGCACGATCGGCACGTTGATCAGGAAGACCGAGCCCCACCAGAACCACTCCAGCAGCAGCCCGCCGAGGATCGGCCCGGCGGCGGCGCCGACCACCGAGACGCTGCCCCAGATGCCGATCGCGATGTTGCGCTCCCGCACGTCGGCGAAGCCGAGCCGGATGAGCGCGAGCGTCGCCGGCATCATCGCGGCCGCGCCGACGGCGAGTAGCGCGCGCGCCGCGATCAGCACCGCGGGAGTGGGCGAGAACGCGGCCAGCAGCGAGGCGGCCCCGAACACGACGAGCCCGATCAGGAACAGCCGCCGGTGCCCGACGCGATCGCCGAGCGTGCCGGCGCCGAGCAGCAGCCCGGCCATCACGAGCGGGTAGGCGTTGACGATCCACAGGCTCTCGGTGCCGGTCGCGCCGAGCTCGCGGGTGAGCGTGGGCAAGGCCGTGTAGAGCACGGAGTTGTCGATGGTGATGAGCAGCAGCCCGGCCGAGACGACGGCGAGCAGGATCCAGCGCCGCGACGACGAGGTGCGCGCGGGCGTGATGACAGACATGGAGACCTCCGGGTGAGGCTCCTAACTATACATTCATGAATGTTTAGTTTCAACCATCCGCGGCAGCCACCACAGCAGCCCCCCGGCGACCAGCGCCCCGAGCCCGCCCACCGCCATGTCCCCGATCGTGTCGTCGTAGGCCACGAAGATCGACGAGCTGATGTAGGTCTTGCCGAGCCACTCCACCATCTCCCACACGGCGCTCGCCGCGAGCCCGAGGGAGGTGCAGAGCACCAGGGCGGTGCCGAGGGTGAAGCTGCGCGAAGACGGCTCGACGAGCATCCGGAGTCGTGCGAAGAAGAGGTACGCCATCACGGCCACGACCCCGGTCGCCACGAGGTGCACGGCGATGTCCCACCACCAGATGCGCGTGTAGAGGTCGAACACGTTGCTCCACGCGGCCACGAGCAGCACCAGGCCGTAGACGATGTCGAAGAGCGGATGCACGCCCACGAAGCGGGGCAGCACCACCCCCGGGAGCACCAGCGCCAGCACCCCCGCGTCGGTCGGCTCCCACCAGAGGAAGGCGGCGACGACGCTGAGCAGGGCGAGCACCCGCACGGCGTCGGCGGCCCACTCGGCGGCGCCGTGCGGGGGCCGGAGGAAGTTCCGGATCACGGGGCGGCGGCCGGCACGGGCATCCGGAGCACGGCCTGCACGGGCAGGTGGTCGGAGCCGAAGCCGCCGGCGTAGCGGTGCGGGTTGATGCCGCCCTCGAGCACCTCGATGTCGGGGGTGGTGGCGATCCAGTCGATGCGCTTGCGGTCCAGGCGCGGGGTGCCGTAGTTCGGGAAGCTGCCCCACTCGGGCGTCAGCCGGGACTCCGCCACGGCGTAGGCGTCGAGCAGTCCGCCGTCGCGCAGCAGCTCCTGCAGCGGTGTCGTCCCGGCGCCGCTGTTGAGGTCGCCCGTGACCACCGCGGGCAGGCCGCGTTCGGCCACCAGGGCGCGCACGGCGCCCGCGGCGAGCACGCGCGAGCGCCGGGACAGGTGGTCGAAGTGCGTGTTCACGGCGAGGAAGTGCGCCGACGTCGCGCGGTCGTGGAAGATGGCCGCCACCAGGATGCGCGGCACACGATTGCCCCAGCCCGTGGAGCCCGGCACGTCGGGGGTGGGCGAGAGGGCCTGCTGCGACCAGTCCAGCAGTTCGAGCCGCTCGGGGTCGTAGAACAGCGGGCAGCCCTCGCCGCCCCCGTTCGCCGACCGCCCGTGCCCGACCGAGCGGTAGTGCCGGCCGAGGCTGTGGCGCACGAAGCCGGCCGTCTGGGGCATCGCCTCCTGCGTGCCCAGGATGCTCGGCCGCTCGGCCTCGAGCAGCGCGGCCAGATGGGGCCGGCGCGTCTCCCAGCGGTCGGGGCTCCGCTGCATCACGTGCCGGATGGGCCGGCGCACGTTGTAGCTCATCACGTGCAGGCCGGGCGGCTCGATCGGCCCGACGAGCACCTCGCCGAACGGGCGTGCGCCGCTCACGCGCGGAGGTCCTTGCGCATCTCGAGCTCGCGACGGCTCGGGTCGAGCGGGTACGGCAGCGTCACCCCGGTCTCCACGAAGCCGCGCTTGCGGTAGGCGGCGATGGCGCGGGCGTTGTCCTCGTGCACCTCGAGGGTGAGGGTGTCGCCGCGCCCGAGGGCCCACTCCTCGATGCGCGTGAGCAGCGCATCCGTCACCCCGGCCGCGCCGCGGTGCGAGGGCGCGACGTACACGCCGAACAGGTACGCACCGGATGCTCCGGGCGGCACCGACGAGAGCATCGTGGCCACGAAACGCCCCTCGGCCGTCTCGGCGACCACGGTGATCGCGCGGGTCGACGAGCCCTCACGGGCCTTCGCGCGCCACTCGGCCTCGCTGCGGCGGTGCGCGTGCGCGAGGGTCTCGAGGTAGGCCAGCGGGGTGTCGGCGAGCATCTCGAGGCGGAGCCGGCGCACCTCGCGCCAGTCGGCCTCGTCCGTGCGGCGGATCGTCAGGCCGGCGGGCACGGCGACCGCGGTGGTGATCATGCTCCGACCCTAGGGCGTTCGGGCGGCGACGGCTCGCGGCTCGCGCGTACGGCCGTCATGATGGAGGCATGAGCCCCGCACTGCACATCACCGGAGACGCCGCCGCCGACGAGCTGCTCTCGACCGACCCGCTCGCCCTGCTCGTGGGCATGCTGCTCGACCAGCAGATCGCGATGGAGGCGGCCTTCGAGGGGCCGAAGAAGATCCGTGACCGCATCGACGGGCCGTTCACGGCGAAGAACCTCGCGTCCTACGATCCGGATGCCCTCGTCGAGGTGTTCCGCCAGACCCCCGCCGTGCACCGGTACCCGGG
This sequence comes from Herbiconiux sp. VKM Ac-1786, assembly GCF_015350805.1. Taxonomy (GTDB): domain Bacteria; phylum Actinomycetota; class Actinomycetes; order Actinomycetales; family Microbacteriaceae; genus Herbiconiux. The sequence goes on from NZ_JADKSG010000001.1 coordinate 1,862,412, forward strand.
ATCGATGGCCGGGCGGGTGCAGGCGCTCGCCGCGGCGCTCGTCGACGACTGGAACGGCGACGCCGCCGCACTCTGGGCCGATGTGTCCGACGGGAAGGCGCTGCTGAAGCGGCTCGAGGCGCTGCCCGGCTACGGGGCGCAGAAGGCGCGAATCTTCGTGGCGCTGCTGGGCAAGCAGTACGGCGTCACGCCCGAGGGCTGGCGCGAGGCCGCCGGGCCCTATGGGGAGGAGGGCTCGCACCGCTCGGTCGCCGACATCGTCGACGCCGACTCGCTCACGCGGGTGCGCGAGACGAAGCGGGCCGCGAAGGCGGAGGCAAAAGCGGCGAAGGCGTCGAAGGGCTGACCGGCCCGGCCGCAGCGGGCCCGGCGGCGTCCGCCACCTCCAGCGCGGCGCCGGCCGCCACCGGCGCATTCCGCGCCGGCGCCTTCCGCCCCGCGAGCAGCGGCAGCGTCACCCCGCAGAGCGGTCCGATCAGCAGCGCGAACGCGAGCGTGCCGAGCCCCACGTCGCCGCCGAGCAGCCAGCCGGCGCCGAGCACGGTGGCCTCGACCAGCGTGCGGCCGAGCCAGATCGGCCAGCCGAGCCGGGCGTGCAGCCCCGTCATCAGCCCGTCGCGCGGGCCCGGCCCGAACCGCGCCCCGATGTAGAGCCCGCTCGCCACCGCGAGTAGCAGCAGCCCGGCCGTGAACGACAGCACCTGCAGCGTCAGCGAGCCGGGCACGGGCAGGAGCCACAGCCCGAGCTCCATGAACGGGCCGAGCAGCAGCACGTTCAGCACGGTGCCGAGGCCGGGGCGCTGCCGCAGCGGGATCCACAGCAGCAGCACCGCGAGCCCGATCAGGTTCGTCAGCAGGCCGATCGACAGCCCGGTGCTGCGCGAGATGCCCTGCGAGAACACCGTCCACGGGTCGATGCCGATCGCGCCCCGGATCATCAGGGCCTCGGCGAAGCCGTAGAGGGCGAGGCCGACGAGGAGACGGAGCAGGCGAAAGGTCATGAAGAGATCCAATCGCATGATTGGCCTCGACCCGCCATGCCAATCGCGCTAAAGTGGCGCCATGACTGACCCGCGCATCGGTACCCGTGGCCTCATCTCCCTGCTCGGCGACTGGCGTGGCACCTCGGCCGGTCCGTCCTATCTGGCGCTATTCGACCGCATCCGCCTGCTCGTGCTCGACGGCCGGATCGCCACCGGCACCCGGCTCCCCGCCGAGCGCGATCTCGCCCAGGCGCTCGGCGTCAGCCGCACGATGGTCTCGGGCGCCTATCGCGAGCTGCGCGACGCCGGCTACACCTCGAGCGTGCGGGGCTCGGGCAGCGTCACCCGGCTGCCGGGCCGCGCGCCCGTGGCGGGCACCGACGAGTCGGGTGACTTCATCGACTTCTCCAAGGCCACCGCCCCCGCGCATCCGGCCCTGCACGGCGCCACCCTGCGGGTGATGGACGAGTTCGCCCGCGAGCTCGGCGGCACCGGCATCGACCCGTTCGGCTCGATGACCCTCCGTCAGGCGGTCGCCGACCGCTACACGGCGCGCGGTCTGCCCACGAGCGTCGAGCAGGTGATGATCACGATCGGCGCCCAGCACGCGATCTCGCTGCTCGCCCGCACCCTGCTCTCCCGCGGCGATCGCGCCGTCGTCGAGCTGCCGAGCTATCCGCACGCCTACGAGGCGCTGCGGGCCGCCGGCGCGCGCTTCGTGCCCGTGACGGTCTCGGCCCGCGGCAGCGGCGCCGCCCCCGAGGGCCTGCACGGCTGGGACGCCGCCGGCCTCGAGCAGGCCTTCGCCCGCACCAGCCCGACGCTGGCCTACCTGATGCCCGACTTCCACAACCCGACGGGCGAGTCGATGCCCGCCGAGCTGCGCACGACGGTGCTGGCCGACGCCTCCCGGCAGGGCACCCTCGTGCTGGTCGACGAGACCACCGCCGAGCTCGACATCGACCGCGCCGAGTCGTTCCTGCCGTTCGCGGCCTACGGCGACGCCGGCACCGCCGCCTCGGCCGTGCTGATCGGGTCGGTCGGCAAGACGGTCTGGGCCGGGCTCCGGGTGGGCTGGGTGCGGGCCGAGCCGGCGATCATCCGCAAGCTGGCGGGCGCGCGCTTCGCCGGGGACCTCGGCACCCCCGTGCTCGAGCAGCTGATCGTCGCGGACCTGCTGCGCGACTTCGACCAGGTGCTCGCCGGGCGCTCGGCGCAGCTGCGCGAGGGCCGCGAGACCCTGCTCCGGATGCTCGCCCAGAACTTCCCCACCTGGCAGGTGCCGCCCGTCGACGGCGGCCTCGCCGCCTGGGTGAACCTCGGCGCCCCCGTCAGCTCGCAGCTCGCCCTCGCCGCGCGCACGGAGGGGCTGCTCATCACGGCGGGCCCCCGCTTCGGCCTCGACGGAGCGTTCGAGCGCTTCCTCCGCGTGCCGATCATCCACCGCCCGGGCGACATCGAGCGCGGCGTGCACGCGCTCCGCGCCGCGTGGGGCGCGGTCTCCCGCGCCCCCCACTACGCCCCCGCCGACCTCTACTCCGAGGTCGTCTAGGCCGGGTCGCGCAAAGGGCCCTTCCGCCGCGCGCGAAGGGCCCTTTGCGCGACCCGGGCGGCGCGGACGTGCGGGTGCGGGGGTGGGGAGTGTGGGTGCGCGGGTCAGTGCGCGGTCACGCGCAGCACGAGGGACTGCTCGGGGGCGAGCAGGGGCATGGGCAGGCCCACGAGGGCGAGCTGGCGGCCGGTGGCCGTGACGCCGCCGTCGAGCCACCAGGGCGGCGGAGCATCCTGGATCAGGCGCGGACCGCCGCCGAGCAGCACCGGCTCGACCCGGTAGCTCAGCGAATCGTCGAGCCCGGGCAGCGTCACCGGGGCGGGGACGGCCTCGCGGGTCGCGGCCACCGTGACGACCGCGAACAGCCCGTGCGAGCGGTCGGGCGCCACGACGCCGTGCGTCCAGAGCGCGGGGTCGGGCCCGTCGGCGCGCACGGTCGTTCCGGTGCGCAGCAGCTCGCGCGAGGCCTTGTAGACCTCGATCCAGTGGGCGACGGCCGCGCGCTCCTCGGCGCTCGCGCGGGTGAGGTCCCACTCGATGCCGGCGTGGCCGAAGAGCGCGGTCGCCAGCCGGAACGACAGCTCGTGCGTGCGCCCGGTGGTGTGCGCGGTGGCGGCGCCGAGGTGCGCGCCGAAGCACTCGGGCGGCACCACGAGCGAGGTGAAGCGGTGGATGCCCTGCCGCTCCAGCGGGTCGTTGGTGTCGCTCGGCCAGACGCGGTCGGTGCGCGCCATCACGCCGAGGTCGACGCGTCCGCCGCCGGAGGAGCACGATTCGATCTCGAGTCCCGGGAAGCGCTCGCGCAGCGCGTCCATCAGCCGGTAGCTCGCCGCGGTCTGCCGGTGGGCCGATCCGCCGAGCAGGTCGCGGTTCTGATCCCACTTGAGGTAGGCGATCGGGTACTCCCGCAGCAGCGTGACGAGCTGGCCGAGCACGTGCTCGAAGGCCGCCGGGTTCGCGAGGTCGAGCACGTGCTGCCAGCGCCACGAGACGGGCGCGGGCGCGGGCGCGGGCGAGGCGGGGTCGCCGGCGGCAGCGCCGGGCTCCAGCCCGATCACCCACTCCGGATGCGCGCGCGCCACCTCGGAGTCGAGGCTCACCATCTCGGGCTCCACCCACAGCCCGAAGTCCATCCCGAGCGTGGTCACGTGGTCGATCAGCGGATGCAGCCCGGCCGGCCACTTCTCGGGGTCGACGACCCAGTCGCCGAGGGCGCGGCGGTCGTCGGTTCGGCCGAGCATCCACCCGTCGTCGAGCACGAAGCGCTCGACCCCGACCGAGGCGGCCGCGTCGGCGAGGGCCTCGAGGCGCTCGAGGTCGTGGTCGAAGTAGACGGCCTCCCAGGTGTTGAGCATCACCTTCCGCGGCTCGGTGCCGGTCGGCGACTGGGCGCGGGCGTGCGCGTGCAGGCGAGCCGTGAGGCCGTCGAGGCCCTGGTCGGAGTGCGCCGCAACCAGCGACGGGGAGCGGTACCGCTCGCCCGGGGCCAGCACGATCTCGCCGGGCGAGAGCAGCTCGCCGCCGCCGAGCGACTGCCGGCCGGTGGCCGAGGCCTCGGCGAACAGGCGCTTGTCGCCCGACCAGGCGAGGTGCACCGCCCAGACCTCGCCCGAGCGGAAGCCGAAGCCCGGCGTGCCGGCCACCAGCAGGAAGGCGTCGTCGTGACCGGGCCGGCCGTGCCGGCTCTCGCGCAGCCAGGTGCCGTGCTCCATCGCGCGGCGCTGCGGCTGCCGCTCGCGCGGCCAGCGTCCGCTGAAGTCGAGCAGCTCGCGGGCGCGGCCGGGCAGCGGCAACGCGAGCTCGAGGGTGTCGAGCGCGAAGGGGGTGTCGCCGAGGTTCTGCACGGCGGCGCGGCTCTGCAGCACGCCGTGCGGGGTCAGTTCGAGGTCGATCTCGACGCGCACCGGATGCCCGGCGGCACCGCGCGGCACGAGCACCACGCGCACCGCGCTGGGGCTCAGTACCTCGACCGCCTCGAGGCGCAGCGCCGCGGGCGCTCCGCCGGGCAGGCCGAAGCCGGCGAGACCGGGGCGGGACGAGCATCCGTCGACCACCGCGGGGAGAAGAGAGGGCCGGGAGGGCTCGTCGATCGAGCTCGGCCCCACGGCCGGCACGAGCGAGTCGGCGAACGACTCCAGCTCGGCGGGGGAGAGGGCGCCCAGGTCGGCGCCCCAGTGCAGGACGGCGGGCACCGCCGTGCCGCGGGCGTCCAGCACGATGCTGGAGCCCGCGGCACGGAGGTGGTGGATCGCTGAGGTCACTTCGCGACGGGGATGCTCTGCGCCTCGAGAGCGGAGATGGTCTTCTCCTGGCCGTTCTTCAGCGCCTCGGTGAGGGTGCCGGAGCCGCCCAGCACGCCGCCGAAGCCGTCAGCCACGTCGGCGTAGGTCTGGGTCATGGTGGGCCCCCAGGTGAAGTCGGGGTTCACCTCGCCCGAGGCCTCGGCGAAGACGTCGTAGATGGCCTGGTCGCCGTAGAAGGGCACGCCGTCGGCGAGCACGGGCAGGGTCAGCCCGTCCTTCGTGGCGGGGTAGAGGTTGGCCTCCTGGTTCAGCGCGGTCAGCGCCTCGGGGTCGGTGTTCAGCCACAGGGCGAACTTCGTCGCCTCGTAGGGGTGCTCGCTGCCCTTCAGCACGGCGGTCGAGGATCCGCCCCAGTTGCCCGCGGCCTTCTCGCCGGCGTTCCACTGCGGCATCGGCGCGACGGCCCAGTTGCCCGAGGTGTCGGGGGCGCCGGTCGAGATGGAGTTCGCACCCCAGACGGCCGAGATCCAGGTCCAGTCGGAACCGGTGTTGTAGGCGTTGTTCCACTCGTCGGTCCAGGCCGGGACCTTGGAGACGAGGTCGTCGCCGATCAGGCCCTGCCAGTAGTCGGCGACCTTGGCCGACTCGGGGGAGTCGAGGGTCACGTTCCAGGCATCGCCGGAGTTGCTGAACCACTGGCCGCCCGCCTGCCAGACGAGGCCGGCGAACCAGTTCACGTCGTTCTGCGGGAAGTTGGTGATGTAGCCGCCCTGCGCGCGGATCTTCTCGGCGGCCGCCTGGTACTCGTCCCAGGTGGTCGGCACGGGGATGCCGGCCTTCTCGAACAGGTCCTTGCGGTAGTACATGGCCATGGGGCCGGTGTCCTGCGGCACGGCGTAGACCGCGTCGTCCTCGCCGAAGGTGACCTGGTTCCAGGTCCAGTCGATGAACTGGTCCTTCGAGTCGAGCACGCCGTCGCAGGCCGCGATGTTCTCGAGGCCGTCCTGCACGCGGAAGTTCGGCAGCGCGTCGTACTCGATCTGGCCGAGGTCGGGGGCGTTGCCGGCCTCGAGCTGGTTGAAGAAGTTCTTGTAGGTGCCGCCGTTGCCGTTCGGGCCGGTCTGCACGGTGACCTGGATGTCGGGGTTCTTCTCGTTCCAGAGGTCGACGACCTTGTCGATGCCGGGGATCCAGGAGGTGAAGCTCAGCTCCACCTTCCCGTCGGCGGGGGCGCAGTCGGCGGCGGCGGAGCCGCTGGAGCCCGAACCGCTGTTCGAGGCGCAGCCGGTGAGCGCCAGGGCGCTGAGCACACCGAGCGCGACGATGCGCGTGCTGTTCTTGCGGAGCATGGTTTCTCTTTCTGTGGGGTGGTGTGGTGCGGAGGTGATGCGGGGAGAGGAGCTACTTGACGCTTCCCGAGCCGAGGCCGCTCTGCCAGAAGCGCTGCAGGCTGAGGAAGGCGATGATCAGCGGGATGATCGAGACGAAGGCGCCGATGATGACGTAGGTGCGGATCTCGGGGATCTGGTTGACCTGCGAGTTCCAGGTGTAGAGACCGAGGGTCACCGGGAACAGCGACTCGTCGCGCAGCATGATCAGCGGCAGGAAGAAGTTGTTCCAGATCGCCACGAACTGGAACAGGAAGATCGTCACGAGCGCCGGGGTCATCAGCTTGCGGGCGATGGTGAAGAAGGTGCGCACCTCGCCGGAGCCGTCCAGGCGCGAGGCCTCGAGCAGCTCGTCGGGCACGCTCGCCGAGGCGTAGATGCGGGCGAGGTACACGCCGAACGGGTTCACGAGGCTCGGCAGGAAGACCGACCAGAAGGTGTTCGTCGCTCCGACCTGGCTGAAGATCAGGAACAGCGGCAGCGCCAGCGCCGTGGCCGGAACGAGCACGCCGCCGAGCACCACGTTGAACACGAGCTCCCGGCCCGGGAAGCGGTACTTCGCCAGGGCGTAGCCGGCCATGGCCGAGATGACCGTGCCGATCAGGGCGCCGGCTCCGGCGTAGAGCACGCTGTTGAGCATCCACCGCAGGTAGATGCCGTCGTTGTAGGCGAACAGGTTGCCGATGTTCTGGAACAGGTTGAAGTCGGCCAGCAGGAACCCGTTGGTCGAACCGAACTGCTCGCGGCTCTTCGTCGAGGAGACGAACAGCCACCACACGGGAAGTAAGAAGTAGAAGCACGAGACGACCATCACGATCATCGCGGCCGAGCGCGACATCAGCTTCTCGCGGGGGGCGCGGGGCTTTCGGTTCGAACGGGATGCGCCGGGCTCGCCCGAGGCGTCGGGCTTGCGGGCGGGGGCGCTCAGGGTCGCGCTCATTTCTCGGCCTTCCGCTGGGTGAACTTGAGGAACGCGAACGACATCGCGAAGGTGGCGAGGGCCAGCACCACCGACATGGCGGCGGCGAGGTTGACGTTCGGCACGGCCGAGGTGGCGTAGACGGCCATGTTCGGTGTGAAGGTGCTCGACACCGAGGAGGTGAAGCTGCGGAACACCTGCGGCTCGGCGAGCAGCTGCAGCGTTCCGATGATCGAGAAGATCGCGGTGAGCGTGATGGCGGGCACCACGAGCGGGATCTTGATCCGCAGCGCGATCTGCAGCTGGCTGGCCCCGTCGAGCTTCGCGGCCTCGTAGATCTCGGCCGGGATCGACAGCAGCGAGCTGTAGATGATGAGCATGTTGTAGCCCACGTAGACCCAGGTCACGACGTTCGCGATCGACCAGAGCACGAAGTCGGGCGAGAGGAACGAGACTTCGCTGGTCAGCGCCGAGAACGGCGAGAGGTTGGGGGAGTAGAGGTAGCCCCACATGATCGCGGCGATCACCCCGGGCACCGCGTACGGCACGAAGTAGGCCAGGCGGAAGAACTTCTTGCCCTTCACCAGCGGCGAGTCCAGCAGCAGCGCCAGCACCAGGGCGACGCCCAGCATGACCGGCACCTGCACGACGCCGAAGGCGAGCACCCGGCCGACGGACGACCAGAACGCCTCGTTCTGGAACACGGCGATGTACTGGGTCAGCCCGCCGAACACCTCGACCGGAGGCCCGAAGGTGCCGTCGCGCTCGACGACGAGCAGCGACTGGTAGACGGCGTAGCCGATGGGCAGCAGGTAGAACAGCGCGAACAGCACGCCGAAGGGCAGCAGGAAGACGAGCACGGCGCGCGCGTGGGGAACGCGGCGGCGGGGCGTCTTCGCCGGCCGGGCGCCGGCCCGGGTCGGCGCGGAGGGCGCGATCGAGGGAGCGGTCACAGCGCGACCCTCCTTTCGTGGGGGGCGGACGGGGAGGAGGAGTCGGCGTACTCGCGCTCGAGCTGGAGCACGGCCACGCCGCCGGGCGCGATCAGGTGGGTGTCGTCGGTGCTGCCGCTGATGAGCTCGTGGCCCGTCAGGTCGAGGGTGAGCGAGCCGGTGCCGGTGTTGAACACGAAGAGGAAGCGACCGTTCTCACCGCGACGCTCGATCACCTCGAGCTCCGGATGCGCGTCGGGCAGCGGCCGCGCCGCGCCCGCCTCGCCGAGGGCCCGGCCGAGGTGCCGCGCGAGCGAGTCGGCGTCGAGGTTCGTGGCGAGGTACCAGGCGGTGCCCTCGCCGTGGCGGTGTCGCGTCACGGCGGCGACGCCGGGCAGCGGCCCGTCGAGGTAGGAGGCGATGACCTCCGCGCCGCGGGGGTGCAGCAGCTCGGTCCAGATCGTCGCCGACGATCCGTCGTCGAGGTCGACGCTCTCGCCGGCGTGCAGCGGGAAGAACTCCTCGGTGCTGATGCCGAGCACGTCGCGGAGGGCTCCGGGGTAGCCGCCGGTGCGCACGCGGTCGTCGCCGTCGGTGATGCCGCTGAAGAAGGTGACGACCAGGTGGCCGCCCGAGGCGGTGTACCGGGCGAACTCGTCGGCGACCGCATCCGCCACGCTGTGCAGGGCGGGCACCACCACGAGGGAGTAGCCGGAGAGGTCGGCGCCCGGGCGCACGATGTCGACCGTCACGCCGTGCGAGCGCAGGGCCGCGTAGGCGCGGTGCACCTGCTCGAGGTAACGCACCTCGGTGCTCGGGTGGGAGTCGAGGTCGGTGATCCACCACGGCTCCCAGCCGAAGACGAGGGCGACGTCGGCGACGACCCGCGAGCCGGCGACGGGCGCGAGACGGGACAGCGTGGCGCCGAGCTCGACGCTCTCGCGCCACAGCTTCGACGCCGTGCCGGCGTGCGGCAGCATCGCGGAGTGGAAGCGCTCGCTGCCCTGCACCGAGGCGCGCCACTGGAAGAAGCTGATGCCGTCGGCCCCGCGGGCCACGTGCATCATCGTGTCGCGCAGCAGCTGGCCCGGCTCCTTGGCGATGTTGCGGGGCTGCCAGTTGACGGCGCTCGTGGCCTGCTCCATCAGCAGCCACGGCTCGCCACCGGCGAGGCCGCGGGTGGTGTCGGCCGCGAAGGCGAGCTCGGTCAGCGGGTCGGCGAGGCGGTGGTCGAGATAGTGGTCGTTGGCGATCAGGTCCATGTCGCCGGCCCACTGCCAGTAGTCCTGCTTGCTGATGTGCGCGGCGACCATGAAGTTCGTGGTGACCGGCACGCTGCTGTGCCGGCGGATGACCGCGGCCTCGGCCCGGTACTGCCCGAGCAGCTCGTCGGAGCTGAACCGGCTGAAGTCGACGGCCTGGCCGGGGTTGCCGGTCGAGACGGTGAGCCGCGGGGTCTGGATGTGCTCCCACGAGGCGTAGTGCTGGCTCCAGAAGGCGGTGCCCCAGGCGGCGTTCAGGGCCTCCAGCGTGCCGTGGCGCGCCTCGAGCCAGCGCCGGAAGGAGGCGGCCGAGACCTCGCAGAAGCAGTGCGCGTTGTGGCAGCCGATCTCGTTCGAGACGTGCCAGAGCTTCACGGCGGGGTGGCTGCCGTAGCGCTCGGCGACCCGCTCGACCAGGGCGAGCGAGCGCTCGCGGAAGATCGGCGAGCTCGGGCAGAAGGCCTGGCGGCCGCCCGGGAAGCGCACGGTGCCGTCGATCATCACGGGCAGGGTCTCCGGATGCTCGGCCGCGAGCCACGGCGGCGGCGAGGCGGTGCCCGTGCCGAGGTTCACGGCGATGCCGTGCTCGTGCAGCAGCTCGAGCACGGCGTCGAGGCCGCTGAAGTCGTACTGCCCGGGCAGCGGCTCGAGCTGCGCCCAGCCGAAGATGTTGACCGCGACCAGGTTCACCCCGGCCTCGCGCATCAGCCGCACGTCCTCGCGCCAGACCTCGGGGCCCCACTGCTCGGGGTTGTAGTCGGCGCCGTAGGTGAACCGCGGGTGCTGCGGGTCGATCAGCGCGGACACGGGGGTGGTCGTCACGGTGCGGGGGCTCCTCAGTGGTCGGGCCCGTCGTCGCGTTGAGGAGGACGGCCTCGGGAGCGTTTCTGTGAACGCTCCCAGATGTGGCGCCGACAACTCCTCGTCGAGAGTCTGGGAACGCTCCCAGAGTAAGCAGGCGTCCGGTCGCTGTCAACTCCGGATGCTCGCCCCGACCGCTATAGGGTGGTCGCATGCCGCCCAGACGGCCCGTTCAGCGGGCGACCATCAACGATGTCGCCCGGGTCGCCGGGGTCTCGCGCGGCACGGTCTCCCGGGTGCTGAACGGGGAGACGTACGTCTCCGACGCCGCGCGCACCGCGGTCGAGGCGGCCGTCGCCGAGGTGGGCTACGTGCGGAACGCGGCCGCCCGCAACCTGGTCACGCGCCAGTCCGGCGCCATCGGGCTGATCGTGCACGAGCCGCACTCGCTCTTCCTCGAGGACCCGAACATCGGCAGCATCCTGCTCGGCATCAACGCCGTGCTCTCCGAGGCCGACTACCAGCTCGTCTCGCTCGTGGTCGACTCCGACCGCGACGGCGCCCGCGTCGCCGCCTACCTCACGGGCGGCTACGTCGACGGGGTTGTGATCATCTCGGCCCGCGAGAACGACCCGATCGGCATCGCTGTGGCACGGTCGGGGCTGCCCGCGGCGTTCGTCGGGCATCCGATGGACATCGAGGGCGTGCCCTACGTCGGCATCGACAACCGCAGCGCGGCGCGGGCCGTCACCGAGCGGCTGATGGCCACCGGGCGGCAGCGCATCGGCATGATCGCCGCGGGCCTAGACCGCGACTCGGGTCAGGACCGGCTCGCCGGCTTCACGGATGCTCTCGGCGACCGCTTCGACCCGCGGCTGGTGGTCGAGGTGCCGCTGTTCGCGCACTCCAGCGGCATCGCCGGGATGCGCGAGCTGCTCACGCACGACGACCGGGTCGACGGGGTGTTCGCGTCGTCGGACGCCATCGCGGCCGGAGCCCTCGACGCGATGCGCGACGTCGGGCTGAGCGCGCCCGGCGACATCGGGGTCGTCGGCTTCGACGACAGCGCCTGGGCGCGGCGCACGCAGCCGCCGCTGTCGACCGTGCACCAGCCGGCCGACCTGCTCGGACGCCGGGCCGCCGAGCTCGTGCTCGCGCAGATCGAGGGGCGCACGGTCGAGGCCGAGGGCAGCTTCCTCGAGACGTCGATCGTCTGGCGCGACTCGGCCTAGGCGGGCTCTGCCGGCGAGCCCGGCGTCTCCGGCTCGCCCGCCGCGGGCCGCGGGCCGAGCAGGAACCCGACCAGGTCGAGGAAGGCCGGCACGTCGATCTCGTCCTTGCTCAGCACCTCGAAGATCAGGGCGCCGAACACGGCGTGGCCGAGCTGGTCGACCGGGGTGCCGGGCGGCAGCTCGCCCGTCGCCACGGCGGCCCGCAGCCGATCGGCGAGCAGGCGGTCGGCGCCGAAGGCGTCGCTGAGGTGCGCGCCCACGCCCGCCTCCTCGGTGGCGGCCGCGACGAGCGAGTGCAGCAGCGAGCGGCCGGTGGTTGTGTTCAGGAAGTGCAGCACCGGGGTCAGCCAGTCCCGCAGATCGCGCAGCAGCTCGCCCGTGTCGCCCACGGCGGGCTCGACGGCGAAGAACCGGCCGTCGAGCAGGCACTCGGCGACGAGGGCGCCCTTCGACGCCCACCACCGGTAGATGGTCTGCTTGCCCACCCCGGCCGCGCGCGCGATGCCCTCGATGGTGAGCCGGTCCCAGCCCTCGTCGACGAGCAGCCTGGCCGTCGCCGAGAGGATCGCCTCGCGCGCCGCGGCGCTGCGCACGGGCCCGCTGCGGTGCTCGGTCATCCGCTCAGGATAGTGTCAGGAGCTAGACGAGACGTCGCGTATGATCAAAGTCCGACGGCGCGCCCGACCCGACGGCGACCCGTCACGAGGGAGATCGCTCATGGCGTCATCGCTGTTCCGGCTCGGTTCGTTCGCCGCGCGTCGCGCGTGGGCGGTGATCATCACCTGGGTGGTGCTGCTCGGCGTCTCGGTCGGCGCGTTCCTCGCCTTCGGCGGAACGCTGACGAACAGCTTCGACATCCCCGGCACGGCCTCCGGGGCCGTCACCGATCAGCTGGCCGAGAAGCTGCCCGACACCGCGGGCGGCACGGGCACGGTGGTCTACCAGACCGACTCCGGTGAGGAATTCACGGATGCGCAGCGGCAGTCGATCTCCGAGCTCGCCGCCTCGGCCGCCGAGCTCGACGGCGTCGCCGCGGTCATCGACCCGTTCGACGCCCAGAAGCAGCAGCAGGACCAGGGCATCCGCCTCTCCACCGCCGAGGCCCGCCTGACCGAGGGCCGCGCCCAGCTCGACGCCGGGCAGCAGCAGCTCACCGCGGCGCGCGACCAGGCGGTCGCCGCCGGCGCCGGCCCCGAGCAGCTCGCCCCGTTCGACGCCCAGCAGGCCCAGCTCGACGCCTCCCGCACCGAGCTCGAGGCCGGCGCCGCTCAGCTCGAGACCGGCTCCGAGCTGCTCGAGCTCGCGAACGGCATCGGCGTGGTGTCGGAGGACGGCTCGACGGCGATCGTCAACGTCTCCTTCACCGACCCGCGGCTCGAGCTGTCGGAGGAGGTCAAGCAGGGCGTCATCGACCACTTCGACGACTCACCGGTGCCCGGCACGACCGTGGCCTTCGGCACCGACATCGCGCAGGGCGTGCCCCAGATCTTCGGCGTCGGCGAGGCCGTTGGCCTCGTCTTCGCGGCCGTCGTGCTGATCGTGATGCTCGGCTCGCTGCTGGCCGCCGCGCTGCCGATCGTCACCGCGCTCGTCGGGGTCGGCGTGGGCGTCACCGCCTCGCTGTCGCTCTCGGGCGTCATCGACATGGCCTCGGTCACCCCCGTGCTCGGCGTGATGCTCGGCCTCGCCGTCGGCATCGACTACTCCCTGTTCATCGTGAACCGGCACCGCAAGCAGGTGCTCGCCGGCGTGCCGGTGCGCGAGTCGATCGGGCTCGCGACCGGCACCTCGGGCACCGCCGTGGTGTTCGCCGGCTCGACCGTGATCGTCGCGCTGCTCGCACTGAGCGTCACGGGCATCCCGTTCCTCGGCCTGATGGGCACCGTCGGCGCCGTCTGCGTCGCGGTCGCCGTGCTGATCGCGATCACGCTCGCCCCCGCCATCCTCGGTCTCGTCGGCGAGCGGCTGCTGCGCCGCACGGCGCGGGCCTCGATCGGCCGCCAGAAGGAGCAGAAGCCGGCCCGCCCGATGTCGACCGTGCGCGCCGTGACGACCGTGCTGGTGAGCATCGTCGCGCTGCTCGTCATCGCGATCCCGGCCCTGTCGATGCGGCTCGGCCTGCCCGACGGCTCGACCGAACCCGAGGGCTCGACCAGCGCCCGGGCCTTCTCGATCGTCGACGACGAGTTCGGCGAGGGCGCCAACGGCCCGCTGCTGGTGACCGCGGCGCTCGAGCAGGGGGTCTCCGAGGGCGCCCTGCCCGACGCGCAGCTCGCGGTCGCGGAGGTGCTGGGCGCCCAGTCCGACGTCGAGGCGGTGGCGCCGATCGCCGCGTCGGAGGACGGGACGCTGCTGGCCTTCCAGGTGCTGCCGGCCGAGGGGCCGAACAGCGTCTCCACCGAGGAGCTGGTGCAGAGCATCCGGAACCTGCCCCCGGTCACGAGCGACGCCGTCACCGGCGCGATGACGCTCGGGGTCGCGGGCCAGGCGGCCACGAACATCGACATCTCGGAGGGGCTGAGCGCCGTGCTGCCGCTGTACCTCGTGGTGGTCGTGGGGCTGTCGCTCGTGATCATGGTGCTGGTGTTCCGGTCGCTGCTCGTGCCCGTGATCGCCACCGGCGGGTTCGTGCTGTCGCTGTTCGCGACCTACGGGCTGATCGTGTCGGTGTTCCAGTTCGGCTGGGGCGCGGAGCTGATCGGGCTGCACAGCACGGGGCCGATCCTGAGCTTCCTGCCGGTCATCCTCGTGGGCATCCTGTTCGGGCTGGCGATGGACTACCAGCTCTTCCTCGCGTCGGGCATGCGCGAGGCCTATGTGCACGGGGCGGATGCGCGGCTCGCGGTCGCGCAGGGATTCCAGGCCGGCCGCTCGGTCGTCATCGCGGCGGCGCTGATCATGATCGCGGTGTTCGGCGGGTTCATCTTCTCGGAGTCGACGATCATCCGCTCGATCGGCTTCGGGCTCGCGTTCGGGGTGCTGCTCGACGCCTTCGTGGTGCGCATGCTGCTGATGCCGGCGCTGATGCACCTGCTCGGCCGTTCGGCCTGGTGGCTGCCCCGCTGGCTCGACCGGCTGCTCCCGAACGTCGACGTCGAGGGCGCGGCCCTCGACCGCACCCACCCCGGAGCGCACCCCCGGGCTTGACGATTCCCACAACGGATCACCCCCGGCGGGCGGCCCGCCCTACAGTGTCGGCATGGCTGACGACGACGTTGCAGAGGGCCCCCGCCGACGGCGCGTGATCGAGTGGGACGACCCGTTCGAGACCTCGCGCCCCGCCGCCGGGCTGGCCGGGATCGACTACCTCCGGGGGCTGATCGACGGCACGTTCCCGCCGCCGCCGATGGGGCTCCTGATGGGAATGGACCTGATCGAGGTCGAGGTGGGCCGGGCGGTGTTCACCTGCCTGCCCGACGAGTCGCACTACAACACGATCGGCATCGTGCACGGCGGGCTGGTCTGCACCCTGCTCGACTCGGCGGCCGGGTGCGCGGTGCAGTCGACGCTGCCCGCGGGCGTCGGCTACACCTCGATCGACCTGAACGTGAGCTACCTGCGGCCGCTCCGGCACTCCACCGGGCGCATCACCGTCGAGGGCCGCGTCGTGAAGCCGGGCCGCCGGGTGGCCTTCACCGAGGGGCGGGTGACGGATGAGGCGGGCACGCTGCTCGCCACCGCCACCAGCTCCCTCCTCGTCTTCCCCCTCGACCCGCCCGCGCCCCCGCCCGGCCCCGCGCCCGCCTAGCGCCCGGTGTCGACCCCGTCCGTGAGTAGAAGTTGCTCATCCCGCCCCGGGCTCGAGCGGCTGTAGCGTCGCCGGATGCGCAGCCCGCGCGCCGATCCGAAGGACGCCCATGCCCCGCCACCTCCCCGCCCTGGCTCTCGCCGGTGGCGTCATCGCCGCTCTCGTCGTGCTGCCCGCAGTGCCGGCCTCCGCGTTCCAGCCCGTCGTGTCACTGCCGGGATACCGTTCGACCGATCAGGTCGCCGTGGACTCCCCGCTGCACCGGGTGTTCGTTCTCGGCGACGACGATGCCCGCCCGGGTGGTCGGCTCCTCGCGACCATCGACGCGCGCACCGACACCCTCGTCACCGACCCGGTCGCCGTCGCCGGCGGCGACTTCGTCGCGGTCGACCCCGTCAGTCACCGGGTGGTGCTGACCGACAGCGACGCCGGAACGCTCACGATCCTCGACGGGAGGACGGGAGCCACAATCGCGGTCTCGGCATCACTCGGCCTCCACATCGGCCAGGTCGAGGTCGACCCCTACGCCTCCCGCCTGTACGTGCTGAACGACCGTCATCAGCTCCTCACCCTCGACGAGAACGGCGCAGCCGTCGGAACCGGGATCCCGATCCCCCGCAGCGGCTCCCGGCTCGCCGTCGACTTCACGCGGCAGAAGGTCTACGTGCCGACGGACGACCGCCGAGTCGCGGTCGTCGACCTGGAGGCCGGGCGGGTCGTGTCGGACATCGCGCTCGGCGAGGTGCCGGGAGACGTCGTCGTCGACCCCCTCGACGGGAAGCTCCTGGTCTCGGTGCCGAGCGCGGTGATCACCGTCGACACCGGCACAGACACGGTTCTCGGGCGGCGGCCGATGCCGACCGACGCCGGCCGTCGGCTGGGGGTGGACATCGTCGCCCACACCTTCCTCGTGCGGGAGAGCGACACGGCCGTGGTGACGATCACGCGGGGCACGGCGAATCGGCTCGCCGTCGATGCGTTCGGCGCGATGGCGGTCGACTATCTGCTGCACAAGGTCTACGCCGCGTTCGCCGACCGTCCGTGGGTGTCGGTCGTGCATCTCTGAGCCGGGCAGCGAGAAGGCCCCCGGTCGCGGTGGGCGACGCGAGGGCCTTCGGGGAGTCGCGGGTTACTTCGCGCGGTTGGGGGTGCGGTTCTCGGCCGAGACCATCCAGGCGAACTGCTCGAGCTTGTCGATGATCGCGTGCAGGATGTCGGCGCTCGTCGGGTCTTCCTCGTCGACCTCGTCGTGCACCTCGCGCATCGTGCCGACCGTCGCCTCGAGGCGCTGCGTGATGAGGTCGACCGTCTCGGCCGTGTCGACCTCGCCGTTCGGGTACTCGGGCAGCGTCGTGGTGGCCGCGACGGTGTCGCTGCGGCCGTCGGGCGAGGCGTGCAGGGCGCGCAGGCGCTCGGCGACCACGTCGGAGAACTCGCGGGCCGCGTCGATGATCTCGTCGAGCTGCAGGTGCAGGTCGCGGAAGTTCTTGCCCACCACGTTCCAGTGGGCCTGCTTGCCCTGCAGGTGCAGCTCGATCAGGTCGACGAGCACCTTCTGGAGGTCGTCGGTGAGCTGCTTGGAGGCCGTGAAGCCCTTCTCGGCGTTCTGGCGTCGGGTGGTCTTGGCGCCGCCGTCGGCGGGAGCCTCGACAGTGCGTTCGATGGTGCTGGTCATTTACGAATCCTTTCGTCGCTGACCAGACCGACCGTACGCCCGGGCGCCGACATCCGCTCGTCTCTGCCGGGGGCGGTACGGCTAGACCTTGGCGTCCTGCTTCGGGAAGACGACCTTCTGCACGATGATGATCGCCGAGGCGGCGACCGGGATCGCGACGAGCGCGCCGAGCACCGAACCGAGCGTGCCGCCCGCCACCGCCGCGATGACCACGATCGAGCCGGGCACCGAGACCGCGCGGTTCATGATGCGGGGGCTGAGGAAGTAGGCCTCGACCTGCATGTAGACCAGGTAGTAGATCAGGGCGACCAGCGCCGTGACCGGCGAGGCGAAAAGGCACACCAGCACGATGATCAGCGAGCCGCTGAGTGTTCCGACGAGCGGGATGAGCGACGCCAGGAAGGCCACGAAGGCGAACAGCACGGGCAGCGGGGCGCCGATGATCGACAGGAAGATCAGGCTCAGGATGCCGTTGATCGACGCGAGGCCGATCTGGCCCACGACGTAGCGGCCGACGGCGCCGGTGACGTCCTCGGTGAGGGACGCGAACGAGGCCCGCTTGTTGGCCGGCACGAAGCGGTAGGTGACCTTCTTCATGCTGCGCAGCGACGCGAGGAAGTACAGGGTCAGGATGAGCACGATGACCGAGCCGGTGAGGCCGCTGGCGATGCCGCTGCCGACCGCGAGCAGGCCGCCGCCGAGGGCGAGCAGGTTGTTCGGATCCTGCACGAAGTCGGTCGCCGACTGCACGGCCTTGTTGATGTCGACGAAGTCGCCGAGGTTCGTCTGCACGGTCGCGACGAAGTCGCTCTTCTCGAAGTCGGTGACGAGATCGGGGAACTGGCGGAACAGGTTGCCCGCCTGATCGACCACCAGCGGGATGACCGCGAACAGCAGGCCCACGAACAGGCCGATCACCGCGGCGAACACGATCACGATGGCGAGCGGGCGCGGCATGCGGCGCTCGAGCCAGGAGACGAGGGGGTCGAGGCCGAGGGCGAGGAAGAGGGCGACGCCGACGTAGATCAGCACCGTGCTCAGCTGCGTGACGGCGGCACCGATGACGAGCGAGAGCAGCACTCCGAGCCCGCCGACGAGGCCGATGCGGAACGCGTTGATCCGCACCCCCGGCACGCTGTTCGAGCCGCCGACCTCGAGATCGGAGCCCGGCTGGAGCGCCGCCGTCTCGGGGGTGCGCGGCGATTTCTTCCTGAACACGAAGAGCCCTCATCTCGTCTGGTGATCGCAACACTAGCCCGTCGCACACCGGGGCGGCTCTCCGTGCGTTAATGGACTCACACCATCGCGCGCGGGAGGACTCTGGCAATGGGAAAGCTGCTGTACGGCACGTCGGGCATCGAGATCGAGTTCGACGACCGCACCCTCACCCACCTGCAGATCGTGATCGCCGCGAAGCTCCGCCGCAAGGAGAGCTTCTTCTTCTCCTGGAAGGACGACCCGGCCATCGGCGACGGCCGCTCGAGCATCTGGCTCGACTCGTCCATCCCGCTCTACTTCAAGTTCGCGGGCGGCCGCGTGCCCTCGATCAACCGCGAGTGGCTCGACGTGCTCACCGCCTCCTCGAACGGCTCCGGCGGCCTCCAGTTCACCGAGGAGCCCGGCTCGGGCGGCAGCAACGGCCACTCCCACGGCGGCGCCTCGGGCGGCCCCGCCACCGTGCGCTGAGCGGAGCCCGCGCCCGGGCCCGCGCCCGCGCGACCTCGACTCAGAGCGCCTCGGCCTGCGGCCCGGTGCCCGCCACCGGCTCGGTGCCCAGCCAGGTCAGGCGCACGGCGGCGCCGTCGAGCAGCCGCCCCACCTCCGCGGCGTCGATCGGGCTCGCCGCGGTGTAGTCGATCGTGTACCGCTGCTCGAGCTGCTCGTACCCGCCCGAGGCGGACATGGCGGCGTCGTGCTCCTTCAGCAGCGCGAACACTCGCTCGATCGACGCGTTCGACTCCTCGAGCGAAGGCCCGGCCGTGGTGACCACCTCGACGGCGAGCGGTGCCGTCTCCAGCAGCTGCCGCAGCTCGCCGGTCGCGGTTCCGAGCAGCACGACCCGCGCCGGCGGAACCTCGTCGGCCCTCCACTCGCCCTCGACGTACTGCCCCGGGAACCGCAGCGACAGCTCGGTCACCAGGGCGCCGAACTGCGCGTCGTCGCCCGGCTCGGCGCTCCCGAGCACCTCGCGCGCCAGCGCGGGAGCCTCCGTCGTGTCGGCGAGGTCGACCGTCGAGGGGGCCAGGGCGATCGCGGCCGCTGCGGGGGGAGTGGTCGCCGCCGAGGTGGGCGCCGGCGGGGTGGCGGCTGCCGGGGCGGGCGCCGGCGCCGGCGTGGCCGTGCAGCCGGCCACGGCGGCGGTCAGCACAGCGGCGGCGAGCAGAGCGGTGGCGGGCACGGTGCCGGGGCGCATCCTCATGGCGACAGCCTAGGCGCGGCGGGCGGAACGGCGCGGGCGGGTCGACGGCGGTCGGGGCGCGGAACTACGCTCTAGGTCAGATGCCCGGCCGGTGCGGCGGGGCCGTGGAGGAGTGGATGCCCGTGGGGCGGGGTGCGCTGCGGGTTCTGCTGGGGGCGGCGCCCGGCGTGGGCAAGACCGTGGCGATGCTCGACGAGGGGCGGCGGCTGGCCGGCGAGGGCCGCGACGTCGTGATCGCGGTGGTCGAGTCGCACGGGCGCACCGCGACCGAGGCCGCGGCCGAGGGGCTCGAGGTCGTGCCCAGGAGACGGGCCGAGCACCGCGGTGTCGGGCTCGGCGAGCTCGACCTCGAGGCGGTGCTGGCGCGTGCGCCCGAGGTCGCGCTGGTCGACGAGCTCGCGCACACGAACGCGCCCGGTCTCGCGCACGCGAAGCGCTGGCGCGACGTCGAGGCCCTCCGCGACGCCGGGATCGACGTGATCACGACCGTCAACATCCAGCACGTCGAATCGCTGAACGACGTCGTTCAGCAGATCACCGGGGTGCCGCAGCACGAGACGGTTCCGGATGCGGTGCTGCGCGACGCCGATCAGGTCGAGCTCATCGACCTCGCCCCGGGCGCGCTCCGCGAGCGGCTCGCCGCGGGCCGCGTCTACCCGGCGTCCCGGATCGACGCCGCCCTGTCGAACTTCTTCCGCCTCGGCAACCTGACGGCTCTCCGCGAGCTGGCGCTGCTCTGGCTCGCCGACGAGGTCGACTCCGCCCTGCAGCGCTACCGCGACGACCACGGCATCGGCGCCCCGTGGGAGGCGCGGGAGCGCGTCGTCGTCGCCCTCACCGGCGGCCCCGAGGGCGAGACCCTGCTGCGCCGCGGCGCCCGCATCGCGGCGCGGTCGGCCGGCGGCCGCCTGCTGGCGGTGCACGTGAGCGCTCCCGACGGGCTGCGGGAGCGGCATCCCGAGGCCCTCGCCCGCCAGCGCTCGCTCGTCGAGAGCCTCGGCGGCAGCTTCCACCAGGTGGTCGGGGACGACGTGCCGGGCGCGCTCGTCGGCTTCGCCCGCGCCTCGAACGCCACGCAGCTCGTGCTGGGGGCGTCGCGGCGCAGCCGGCTCGCCGCGCTGGTCACCGGGCCGGGGATCGGGGCGACGGTCATCCGCGAGTCGGGCGACATCGACGTGCACATCGTCACCCATGCCGCCGCGGGCGATCGGCGCCGGCTGCCCGGCACCCGCGGGTCGCTGACGGTGCGCCGCCGGGTCGGCGGCTTCGCGTTCGCGCTCGTCGCGGGCCCGCTGCTGACCTGGCTGCTCTCGGCCGTCCGCAGCGACGAGTCGATCACCTCGGAGGTGCTCGCGTACCAGCTTCTCGTGGTGGTCGCGGCGCTGATCGGTGGGCTCGGCCCCGCGCTCTTCTCGGCCGTGCTCTCGGGGCTGACCCTCGACTACTTCTTCGTCGAACCGCTCTACAGCGTCACCATCGCCGACCCGCTGCACGCCCTGGCGCTCGCGCTCTACGTCGTGATCGCGGTGCTCGTGTCGCTCGTGGTCGACCGCGCCGCCCGGCGGGCCCGCGCCGCCCGCCGCTCGGCCGCCGAGTCGGAGCTGCTCGCGACCGTGGCCGGCAGCGTGCTGCGGGGGCAGGATGCGCTGCAAGCCCTGGTCACCGTCACCCGCGAGGCGTTCGGGCTCACCGCGGTGCGGCTCGTGCGCGCCGGGCAGGTGCTCTACGCCACCGAGGGGCCGGCCGGGCCGGTCAGAGCGGATGCGCGGCCCGCGCCCGGCGACACCGACGCCGTGACGCGGGTGCCGCTCGCCGCCGAGGGCGACCCCGACCCCGACTCCGACGGCGACCCCGACGGCGCGGTGCTCGAGCTGCACGGCCGCACGCTCTCGGCCGCGGACCGCCGCATGCTCGCGGTGATCGTGGCGCAGCTCTCCGCCGCCCTCGAGCACCAGGGCCTGGCCGAGACCGCCAGCGGCCTCGCCCCGCTCGCGGCGGCCGACCGGGTGCGCTCGGCGCTGCTCGCCGCGGTGGGCCACGATCTGCGCCGCCCGCTGGCCAGCGCGACGGCCGCCGTGACCGGCCTCCGCTCCGAGCTGCCCGAGGCCGACCGCGAGGAGCTGCTGAGCACCGCCGAGGAGAGCCTCGGCGCCCTCGGCCGACTGCTCACCGACCTGCTCGACGTGAGCCGGGTGCAGGCCGGCGTTCTCGGCGTCTCGCTCGCCCCGGTCGACCTCGACGACATCGTGCCCGCGGTGCTCGACGAGCTCGGCGCCGGGCCCGAGCAGGTCGAGCTCGAGCTGCCGCCGGGGCTCCCGGCCTTCGAGGCCGATCCGGTGCTGCTCCAGCGGGTGCTCGTGAACCTGCTCTCGAACGCGCTGCGCTTCTCGCCCGCCGGGGAGCGGGTGGTGGTGTCGGCCAGCGCGTTCGCGGGGCGGGTGGAGCTGCGCGTCGTCGACCGCGGGCCGGGCATCCCCGCCGACCGGCGGAGCGAGGTGTTCGTGCCGTTCCAGCGGCTCGGCGACCTCGACAACCTCACGGGGCTCGGGCTGGGTCTGGCGCTGTCGAAGGGGTTCGCCGAGGGGATGGGCGGCACGCTCGAGGCCGAGGACACCCCCGGCGGCGGACTGACGATGGTGGTGTCGCTGCCGGTGGCGCACGACGACGAGGCGCAGGAGGCGCACGAATGAAGATCCTGATCGCCGACGACGACCCGCAGATCCTGCGGGCGCTGCGCATCACGCTCGGGTCGCAGGGCTACGAGATCGAGACGGCGGCCGACGGCGCCGAGGCGATCGCGGCGGCCGCACAGAGCTCGCCCGACCTGATCATGCTCGACCTCGGGATGCCGCGGCTCGACGGGATCGAGGTGATCGAGGCGGTGCGCGGCTGGTCGGCGGTGCCGATCCTCGTGGTGTCGGGGCGCTCCGGTTCGGCCGACAAGGTCGATGCGCTCGACGCCGGCGCCGACGACTACGTCACCAAGCCGTTCGCCATGGACGAGCTGCTGGCGCGCATCCGGGCACTGACCCGCCGCAGCACCCCGGGCCCGTCGGGGGGCGAGCCGGTGATCGCGTTCGGCGGCGTGACCGTCGACCTCGCGACGCACCAGGTCACGCACGACGACGACCGCAGCCCGGTGCGGCTGACGCCGACCGAGTGGAAGCTGCTCGAGCTGCTGGTGCGGAACCCCGGCCGGCTCGTCACCCACCAGGAGCTGCTGACCGAGGTCTGGGGCACGCACCGCGTCAAGGAGACGGGCTACCTGCGCCTCTACATCGGGCAGCTGCGCAAGAAGCTCGAGCCCGTGCCGGCGCGCCCGCGCCACTTCGTCACGGAGGCGGGCATGGGCTACCGCTTCCTCCCCGACCCGCCCGAGGCCGCCTGATACCGTCGAGGGCATGTCCCGACCGGTGCGCACCGCCGCGATCACCCTGGTCGCCGTGGGCTCGGCCGGCCTCGTGCTGATGCTCGCGGGCTTCCTGTTCCTGCAGAACGTCTCGACCGGCCTCGACTGCGAGGCCGCCGGGGAGTGCACGGCCCGACCCGACGACGTGGCCTACACGCTCGCCCAGGTGCTGCGGTCGGTGCAGTCGGCGGTCGCCTCGGGCTCCGCGCTGGCCGTGATCCTCGGTCTCGCCGCCCTCGTCGTCCGCGCCCGACCGATCGGAGCCTCCGTGTCCTCTTCCGCCGGGCGGTCGCTGCGCCCCGTCGCACTCGTCGTCGTCGCCCTCCTCGGACTCTCGTTCGCGGTTCTCGTCGTCACCTCGCACCCGATGATGCAGACCTTCTGGAACAGCGGGGTCTGCTCCTCGACGGGCTGCGTCTACCCCGTCGAGGCCCAGCTCGCCCTGCTGCTCGCGGCCCTCGCCCCGGCGGTGTTCTCGGCCGCGCTGATCGCCCTGCCGGTGCTGGTGCTGGTCGGCGCCCTGCTCCGACCGGAGACCGACGGCTCCGCGCCGGCCGAGGCGCCCGAGCGCGCGCGGGTGACGGAGTGGGACGGGCGGGACCTCGCGCCGTTCCGGCGTCCGGAGTAGGTCGGCGCTGGTAGCGTCACTCGGATGGACGCGCAGCACACCCCCGCCCCCCTCGCCATCGTGCAGGTCGCCATGGCCGACGAGGCCGCACCGTTCCTCGCCAGGGCCGAGGGCCCGGCCGGGGGGCCGGCCGGCGAGGGCGAGCGGGTCGGGCAGGCCGTGCTGCGTCACGTCGTGCTCGACGGCCTCCCGGTGCTGCTCGTGCACAGCGGCATCGGCTTCGTCAACGCGGCGTCGGCGCTGACCACGGCGATCGTGCGGGCGCGCGAGCAGGGTGCCGAGCATCCGCTCGTGCTCTCGGCCGGCACCGCGGGCGGTCTGGGCGCGGGCGTGGCCGCGGGCGACGTGGTGGTCGGCAGCCGGTACATCAACATCGACGCCGACGCGCGCGTGTTCGGCTACCGCCTCGGCCAGGTGCCCGGCATGCCCGCGGTCTACGACGCCGATGAGCGGATGCTCGCCGCCGTCGCCTCCCTCACCCCCGACGCCGGGGCGGACTGGGCGCTCCGCACCGGCCCCATCGTCTCGAGCTACTCCTTCGTGACCGCCGACCGCGCCGCGATCGCCCGCGCGAATTTCCCGGAGGCCGCGGCCGTCGACATGGAGTCCTCCGCGATCGCGCAGGTCAGCTACTCCAACGGCCTCGGCTTCGCCTCCGTGCGCGGCATCTCCGACCTCGCCACCGACGACGCCCCCGCCGACCACGTCGACAACACCGACCTGACCGCCGAGCGCTCGGCGCAGATCGTGCTCGCGCTGATCCGGGCCGCCTCGTGATCGTCGACAACGCCGTCTACGTCGAGGGCCGCCGCACCGCCGACCCCGAGTCGCTCGACGAGACCTTCGAGGTGCTGCGCGCCCGGCACGGCTTCGCCTGGATCGGCCTCTACCGCCCCAGCCCCGAGGAGCTCGACGCCGTCACCCGCGAGTTCGACCTCCCGGCGCTCGCCGTGGAGGACGCCCTGGCCGGCCACCAGCGCGCCAAGATGGAGAAGTACGGCACGGCAACCTTCGTCGCCCTGCGCCCGGCCCGGTACCTCGACGCCGAGGAGCGGGTGGAGTTCGGCGAGGTGCACCTGTTCCTCGGCGCCGACTTCCTGATCTCGGTGCGGCACGCCGAGTCGCCCGACCTCGCGCAGGTGCGCCGGCGGATGGAGAGCGACCCGTCGCTGCTCGCGAAGGGCCCGCTCGCCGCGCTCTACGCCGTGCTCGACCAGGTCGTCGACGAGTACTTCCCCGTGGTGGCGGGCGTGGAGAACGACATCGACGAGATCGAGGACCAGCTCTTCAACGGCGACCAGGAGGTGTCTCGCCGCATCTACGAGCTCTCGAGGGAGGTGATGGCGCTGCAGCGGGCCGTGCATCCGCTCGTCGACGTGCTCGAGAACCTGCGCGACTCGCTGAACGGGGCCGACGAGGAGCTGCGGGACGACTTCCGCGACGTGCACGACCACGTGCTGCGCATCACCGACCGGGTCGACTCGTTCCGCCAGCTGCTGCAGAACGCCCTGATGACCCACGCGACCCTCGTCAGTCAGGACCAGAACAACGAGATCAAGAAGATCTCGTCCTGGGCGGCCATCCTGTTCACCCCCACCCTCGTCGGCACGATCTACGGCATGAACTTCGAGTACATGCCCGAGCTGCACTGGGTGCTCGGCTACCCGTTCGCCATGGGGCTGATGCTGGCCCTCGGCTTCGCGCTGTACACGGTCTTCAAACGCAAGGGCTGGCTCTAGGTGGGATAGTTAAGGAGCCTAGGCATCTGCCCGGCGCCGGATCCCTCCGAGAGAGACCCCCACGTGCATTTCCTCGCCGTCCTCAGCATGAAGAACCGGGCGCTGATCGCGCTCGTCACGATCGTCGTCGCCGTGTTCGGCGGGCTCGCGCTGACGAGCCTGAAGCAGGAGCTCATCCCGAGCATCCAGTTCCCGCAGCTGGCGGTGCTCACCACCTACCCGGGCGCGAGCCCCGAGGTGGTGAACGACGACGTGTCGACGCCGATCGAGACCGCGATCGCGGGCGTCGAGGGCCTCGAGACCACGAGTGCGACCTCGAGCACGAACCTCAGCATCATCTCGGCGACGTTCACCTACGGCACCGATCTCGCGACGGCCGAGCAGAAGCTCACCCAGGCGATCAACCGCATCAAGTCGACGCTGCCCGCCGACCTCGACCCGCAGGTGCTGAGCGGCAGCATCGACGACCTGCCGATCATCTCGATCGCCGTCTCGGGCGACGACGCCAAGGCCCTCGCGCAGCAGCTCGAGACCACCGCCGTGCCCGCGCTCGAGGACGTCGAGGGTGTGCGCGAGGCGCAGGTGATCGGCCAGATCGGGCAGCGCGTCACCATCACGCCCGACCCCGCCGCCCTCGCCGCGCGCGGGCTCAGCTCGAGCGCCATCAGCGACGCCGTCGACGCCAACGGCCGGCTGATCCCGGCGGGCACCCTCACCGAGAACGGCCAGAGCTACGCGGTGCAGTCGGGCTCGAAGCTCGCCAGCACCGACGACATCGCGAACCTGCCGCTGCCCGGACTCGACGGCGACGGCAGCCCGATCACGATCGGCGAGGTCTCGACGGTCGCCCTGGTCGACGACCCGGTGACCTCGATCTCGCGCGTGAACGGGCAGGACGCCCTGACCGTGTCGGTCACCAAGCTGCCGAGCGCCAACACCGTCGAGGTCTCGCAGGGCGTGCGCGACCTGCTGCCGCAGCTCGAGGCCGACCTGCCCGGCGCCACGTTCACCATCGTGTTCGACCAGGCCCCGTTCATCCAGGAGTCGATCGAGTCGCTCGCGACCGAGGGTCTGCTCGGGCTCGTCTTCGCCGTGCTCGTGGTGTTCGTCTTCCTGCTGTCGATCCGGTCGACGCTCGTCACCGCGATCAGCATCCCGACCTCGGTGCTGATCACCTTCATCGGGCTGCAGGCCTCGGGCTACACGCTGAACATCATCACGCTCGGCGCGCTGACGATCGCCATCGGGCGCGTGGTCGACGACTCCATCGTGGTGATCGAGAACATCAAGCGGCACCTCGGCTCGCTCGCCGCCGCCGAGCTCGGGCCGCGGGAGTCGGGCATCGCCCGCGCCTCGCTGATCGTCGACGCCGTGCGGGAGGTGGCGGGCGCCATCACCGCCTCGACCATCACGACGGTCGCGGTGTTCCTGCCGCTCGCCTTCGTGGGCGACACCACGGGCGAGCTGTTCCGGCCGTTCGCGCTCACGGTGACGATCGCGCTGCTGGCCTCGCTGCTCGTGGCGCTGACGATCGTGCCGGTGCTCGCGTACTGGTTCATCCGCCCGCCGAAGCCGAAGGCCGCCGCCGCCGAGAACGAGGCCGAGGCCGCTGCCCCGGCTCCGTCGGCCCCGCACAGCCACGCCGGGCCGATGGTCGACGACCCCGCGCTCGACCCCGCCGTCGCCGGAACCCCGGGCGCCGTGCCCGGCACCGCCGTGGCCCTGATCGAGCCCACCCGCCGCCGCGCCCGCCCGAACGCGCACAAGGCGCTCGAGGAGGAGCCGCCCACCGCGCTCCAGCGCCGCTACCTGCCGATCATCGCCTGGACGCTGAAGCACTCCGTCGTCACCATCCTGATCGCGGTCGTGGTGCTGCTCTGCACCCTCCCGCTGACCCTGCTGATGAAGACCAACTTCCTCGGCGGCAGCGGCCAGAACACCCTCACCGTCACGCAGACCGTGCCCGTCGGCTCGAGCCTCGAGGCGCAGTCGGCCGCGGCCACCCAGGTGGAGTCGGTGCTCGAGGGCATCGACGGCGTCGAGACCGTGCAGCTGACGATCGGCTCGAGCGGATCCTCGCTCCGCGACGCCTTCTCGGGCGGCGGCGACAGCTCGATCACCTACAACATCACCACGGATGAGAACGCCGACCAGGAGAAGCTGCAGTCGACCGTGCGCAGCGAGGTCGAGGCGGTGCCCGACGTCGGCGAGATCAGCGTCTCGGCCGCAGCCGGGCTCGGCACCTCGTCCGACATCGCGATCGACGTGACGGCGACCAACCAGGGCGACCTGTCGACTGCCTCCGACGCGGTCGTCGCCGCCATGACCGACCTCGGCGCCGTCGAGCAGGTCTCGTCGAACCTCAGCGCCTCGCGCCCGTTCGTGCAGGTCGCGGTCGACCGGGCCAAGGCGGCCCAGGCCGGCCTCAGCGAGGTCGCCGTGGGCGGCATCGTCTCGCAGGCCATGCAGCCGACGAACATCGGCTCGATCGTGATCGACGACACCAATTACACGATCTACCTCGACAGCCAGAACCCGCCCACCACCCAGGCGCAGCTCGCCGAGCTGACCATCCCGACGGCGGCCGGCCCCGCGCGACTGGACTCGCTCGCCACCGTCTCGGTGGTCGACGGACCGTCGACGATCACCACCCAGAAGGGCGTGCGCACGGCGACCGTCTCGGTCACGCCGAACAGTGACGACCTCGGCACCGCGAGCGGCGAGGTGACGCAGGCGCTGGCCGACGTGTCGCTGCCGGCGGGAGCGACCGCCGCGGTCGGGGGCGTGGTGACCGACCAGCAGGACGCCTTCTCGCAGCTCGGGATCGCGCTGCTCGTGGCCATCCTGATCGTCTACGTCGTGATGGTGGCCACCTTCAAGAGCCTGCTGCAGCCGCTGCTGCTGCTCGTGTCGATCCCGTTCGCGGCGACCGGCGCCATCGGCCTGCAGGTCATCTCGGGCATCCCGCTCGGCGTGCCGTCGATCATCGGCGCGCTGATGCTCGTGGGCATCGTGGTGACGAACGCCATCGTGCTCGTCGACCTCGTGAACCAGTACCGCACCCGGGGTCTCAGTGTGCGCGACGCCCTGGTGGAGGGGGCGAGCCGACGGCTCCGGCCCATCCTGATGACGGCGCTCGCGACGATCTTCGCGCTGCTGCCGATGGCCGTGGGGCTCACGGGCAAGGGCGGGTTCATCTCGCAGCCGTTGGCGATCATCGTGATCGGCGGCCTGGTGTCGTCGACCGTGCTGACCCTGATCGTGCTGCCGGTGTTCTACAACCTCGTGGAGGGGGCGCGTGAGCGTCGTCGGCTCCGCCGGGAGGAGCGGGCACAGGCCACCCCGGCACGCTAGGATGTGTCGATGATCGACGTAAGTCTGCCCGGCCGCGCTCCGAACTCCTCCTCGGGGTCGAATCCGAGCGATCTGTTCCAGATCATGCGCGATGGGCAGCCGCGCACCCGCTCCGAGCTCGCCGCCATGACCGGCCTCGCCCGGTCGACGGTGGCGCTGCGCATCGACGCCCTGATGAAGCTGGCGCTGCTGAAGCCCGTCAGCGACGCGATCTCCACCGGCGGGCGCCCGTCGACGCAGTTCGCCCTCGACCCGGTGGGGCACTCCGTGCTCGGGGTGGACGTCGGGGCGTCGCACGTGCGCGTCGCCATCAGCGACCTCACCGGCGGGGTCGTGGAGGAGGCAGGCGACGACCTCGACATCGCCGCCGGCCCGCGCGAGGTGCTCGACCGGGTGATGCGGATGGGCTCCGAGCTCGTCGCCTCCGCCGGCGAGCGCGTCGGCCCCCTGATCGCGGTGGGCGTCGGCCTGCCCGGCCCGGTCGAGCACAGCACCGGCCGCCCCATCAACCCGCCGATCATGCCCGGCTGGGACCGCTTCGACGTCGCGGGCGTGCTCGGCGCGCACTTCGGCGTGCCGGTGCTCGTCGACAACGACGTGAACATCATGGCGCTGGGGGAGCGCGAGCTCGCCTGGCCGGGGGTCGACGACCTCATCTTCGTCAAGATCGCCACCGGCATCGGCGCCGGCGTCATCTCGGGTGGCGCGCTGCAGCGCGGGGCCCAGGGCACCGCGGGCGACCTCGGGCACGTCTATGTGGCCCGCGGCGCGGGCGTGCACTGCCGCTGCGGCAACGAGGGCTGCCTCGAGGCCATCGCCTCCGGCTCGGCCGTGGCGCGCTCGCTCACCCGCGACGGCGCGACCGTCTCGACCAGCGCCGACGTGGTGGAGCTGGTGCGGCAGGGCGACATCGACGCCATCCAGGCCGTGCGCCAGGCGGGCCGCGACCTCGGCGAGGTGCTGACGACCTGCGTGAGCCTGATGAACCCCTCGACGATCGTGCTGGGCGGGGCGCTCTCGGCCGCCGGCGAGCACTTGATCGCCGGCGTGCGCGAGGCCGTCTACACGCGAGCCATGCCCTTCGCCACCCAGCACCTCGAGATCACGAAGTCGCGCATGGGGGCGGATGCGGCGATCGCCGGTGCGGGCGTGCTCGCCATCCAGTCGGCGCTGTCGGTCGAGCGGATCGACGCGATGGTCGCGGCGCTGGGCGAGGACGGGGACTGACAGGTCCTCCCCGCCCAGCGACGCGGGTCGTGGGGCGGAGGGGCGCTCACGCACCCCTCCGCGGGACGCGCCTCAGCGGGTGCTGAAGGCGGCGTCGAACGAGGCGCTCGGCGCCTCGAAGGCCAGCTTCTTCACGAAGCCGAGGGCCTCGGGGGCGCCGACGAGCCGGTCCATGCCGGCGTCCTCCCACTCCACCGAGATGGGCCCGTCGTAGCCGATCGAGTTGAGCGCCCGGAAGCTCTTCTCCCAGGGCACGTCGCCGTGCCCGGTCGAGACGAAGTCCCAGCCGCGCCGCAGGTCGGCCCACGCGAGGTGGGAGCCGAGCCGCCCGTTGCGGCCGTTGCCGGTGTTCATCTTCACGTCCTTGCAGTCCACGTGGTAGATGCGGTCGGCGAACTCGAGGATGAACGACACCGGGTCGAGCTCCTGCCAGACGAAGTGCGACGGGTCCCAGTTCAGGCCGAACGCCTCCCGGTGACCGATGGCCTCCAGGGTGCGCACGGTCGTCCAGTAGTCGTACGCGATCTCGCTCGGGTGCACCTCGTGGGCGAAGCGCACCCCCACCTCGTCGAAGACGTCGAGGATCGGGTTCCACCGGTCGGCGAAGTCCTGGTAGCCCGCGTCGACGAGCTCCTGCGACACGGGCGGGAACATCGCCACGTACTTCCAGATGCTCGACCCGGTGAACCCGACGACGGTCTTCACCCCGAGGGCGGCGGCGAGCCGGGCCGTGTTCTTCATCTCCTCGGCCGCGCGCTGCCGGACGCCCTCCGGGTCGCCGTCGCCCCACACGACGTCGGGGAGGATGTCGCGGTGGCGCGCGTCGATCGGGTCGTCGCACACCGCCTGGCCCTTGAGGTGGTTCGAGATGGCGTGCACCTCGAGCCCGTGCCGTTTCAGCAGCTCGAGCTTGCCGTCGACGTAGCCCGGCTCGTCCCAGCGCCACGGGTCGAGGTGGTCGCCCCAGCAGGCGAGCTCGAGCCCGTCGTAGCCCCAGGAGGCCGCCAGCCGGGCGATTTCCTCGAGCGGCAGGTCGGCCCACTGTCCGGTGAACAGGGTGATCGGTCTGGTCATGCGTACTCCTCCGTCTCGGCCAGCGCCGTCCAGGCGCTGCCGTTCTGCGAGCTCAGTTCCACGGCCTCGAGGGCCCGCTGCACCTGGAGCCCGTCGTCGAACGAGGGCCGGGGCTGCTCGCCCCGCGCGATCGCGTCGACGAGGTCGCGCACCTGGTGCGAGAACCCGTGCTCGTACCCGATCAGGTGACCGCTCGGCCACCAGGCCTCCATGTACGGATGCTCGGGCTCGGTCACCAGGATGGTCGAGAACCCGCGCGTGGCGGGGTCGGCCGTGCCGTCGTAGAACTGCAGGGCGTTCAGGTTCTCGAGGTCGAACGACAGCGCACCGAGCGATCCGGAGACCTCGAAGCGCAGCGCGTTCTTGCGCCCGGTGCTGAACCGGCTCGCCTCGAAGCCGCCGAGCACCCCGTCGTCGAAGCGCCCGGTGAACAGGGCGCGGTCGTCGACCGTGACGGTCGCCGTGCCGACGCCCGCCGTGCCGCTCAGTCCGTGCGACTCGGCGAGCACCGGCCGCTCGGAGACGAGGGTCTCGAGCGTGCCGCTGACCGACACGAGCTGCCTGCCGGTGACGTACTGGGCGAGGTCGATCGCGTGGGCGCCGATGTCGCCGAGCGCCCCGGAGCCGGCCTGCTCCTTGTCGAGCCGCCAGGTGAACGGGGCGAGCGGATCGACCAGCCAGTCCTGCAGGTACGAGACGCTGAGCTGACGCACCGTGCCGATGCGCCCCGCCGCGATCAGATCGCGGGCGAGGGTGGCGGCCGGCACCCGGCGGTAGGTGAAGCCCACCATGGCGAACACGCCCCGGGAGGCGGCGCGGGCGGCGGCGTCCGCCATCGCCCGCGCCTCCTCGACGGAGTTCGCCAGCGGCTTCTCGCAGAGCACGTGCTTGCCCGCCTCGAGCGCGGCGATCGCGATCTCGGCGTGCGACCAGCCCGGCGTGACGATGTCGACCAGGTCGACGTCGTCACGCTCGATCACGCTCCGCCAGTCGTCCGACGACTCCGACCAGCCCCAGCGGGCGGCGGCGCCGGCCGCGCGGCCGGCGTCGCGCCCCACGAGCACGCTCATGCACGGCTCGAGGGGGAGGTCGAAGAAGCGGGGCGCGACGCGCCAGGCCTGGGAGTGGGCCGCGCCCATGAAGCCGTTGCCGACCATGGCGACCCGGAGCGGGGGAGAGGTTCCCGTCACGGCTCCCGCTCCTACGACTCGAACGCGCTGGGCAGGTAGACCTCGACGTTCTCCTTGGTCACCACCGGTGCGTACAGCTGGATCTTGCGGGGGACGGAGGACTCGACGAGGTCGCTCATGCCCTTCTCCTGCACGACCAGACGGGCCAGTGCGATGCCGTCGGCGGCCTGCGTCGAGGGGTAGATGACCGTGGCCTTCAGCACCGTGTCGTCGGCCTGGATCGAGCGCATGACGTTCGCCGAGCCGGCGCCGCCGACCATGAAGAACTCGTCGCGGCCGGCCGCGTCGATCGCGGCGAGCACGCCGACCCCCTGGTCGTCGTCGTGGTTCCAGATGGCGTCGATCTTGGGAGCGGCCGAGAGCAGCTGGGAGGCCGCGGCCTCTCCGCCCTGCACGGTGAAGTCGGCGGCGACGCGGTTGGACACGTCGAGACCGCAGTCGTCGAGTGCGTCGGCGAAGCCCTTGCTGCGTTCCTGCGTCAGCGGCAGGCTGTCGATGCCGGCGATCTCGGCGACCACCGCATCCTTCTTGCCGTCGAGCTGCTCGCAGATGTAGGTGCCGGCGCTGACGCCCATGCCGTAGTTGTCGCCGAGCACGGTGGTGCGGGCGGCGAAGGTGCTGGAGAACTCGCGGTCGACGTTGATGACGGGGATGCCCGCGTTCATCGCCTTGATCGCGACGTCGGTCAGGGCGGCGCCGTCGGTCGGCAGCAGCACGATCGCGTCGACCTTGTCGTTGATGAAGGTCTCGACCTGGCTGATCTGCAGGTTCGCGTCGTTCGTGCCCTCGGCGACGACGAGGTCGACGTCGGAGTACTTCTCGGCCTCGGCGATGGCGGCGGTGTTGATGGCGCCGAGCCAGCCGTGGTCGGCGGCGGGGCCGGAGAAGCCGATGGTGATCGTGTCACCGGTGGCCGCGTTGTCCTCCACCGTGGTGTCGGCGGCCGGTGCGGCCGCTCCGCCCGAGTCGGGGGTGCCTGCGGTGCAGGCGGTGAGCAGCCCCATCACCGCGAGCGTCGCCCCCGACGCCATCGCGATCCGCGGCCAGATCCTGTGTGTTGATTGCATGTCATCCTCCTGGACAGTCGTCGTTGACGATCCACACAGTAGCAGTTATGTTGATGAAGTGATCAAAGTCGACCATGAAACGTCATTACTCGAGGTGAGGGCGTTGACCAAGGCCTTCGCGGGCGTCCGCGCCCTCGATGGCGTGGAGCTGACGGTGCTGCCCGGCGAGGTGCACTGCGTGCTCGGCCAGAACGGCGCGGGCAAGTCCACGCTCATCAAGACGCTCTCGGGGGTGAACCAGCCCGACTCGGGCGAAATCCTCTGGAACGGGGAGGCCGTGACCATCGCCGACCCGGTGGCCGCCATCCAGCTCGGTATCGCCACGATGTACCAGGAGCTCGACGTGGTCGACGGTCTGACGGTGGCCGAGAACATCTTCCTCGGCCACGAGCACGCGCGGGCCGGGGTGACGGAGCGGCGTCGGAGCGCGAAGGAGGCCGCCGGCCTGATGGCGCGGCTCGGGCATCCGCAGATCTCGCCCTCGCGCGAGGTCGGCTCGCTCTCGGCCGCGAACAAGCAGATCGTGAGCATGGCCCGGGCGCTCAGCCACGACGCCAAGCTGATCGTGATGGACGAGCCCTCGGCGGTGCTCGACTCGGAAGAGGTGAAGAACCTCTTCCGGGTGGTGCGCGAGCTGACCGCGGCCGGCATCGCGGTGATCTACATCTCGCACCGGCTCGAGGAGATCCGGGAGATCGGCGACCGCATCACCGTGATCAAAGACGGGCGCACGATGGCGACCTCGTTGCCGGTGGCGAGCACGCCGACCGCCGAGCTGATCACGCTGATGACCGGGCGCACCGTGGAGAACGTCTTCCCGCCGGCACCCGGGGTGCCCGCGGAGGCGCCCGTGGTGCTGTCGGTGCAGGGTCTCGGGCTCGCGGGCGTCTTCGCCGACGTGAGCTTCGAGGTGCGGGCCGGCGAGATCGTGGGGCTCGCCGGCCTGGTGGGGTCGGGCCGCTCGGAGATCGTCGAGACGCTGTACGGGGCGCGCAAGGCCACCGACGGCACCGTCGAGGTCGACGGGCGGCGGCTGCCCGCCGGATCGGTGCGGGCCGGGGTGCACGCGGGCATGGGGCTCTCGCCCGAGGAGCGCAAGAGCCAGGGGCTCATCCTCGACGAGCCCGTCTACCGCAACGTCACGCTCGCCAGCTTCACCCGCTGGGCCAAGCTCGGGTTCCTCGACGAGCGGTCAGAGCGCCGCATCGCCCGGGAGCAGCTCGACGCCCTCGAACTCCGGCCGGCCGACCCCGACCGCCCGGCCCGCACCCTCTCGGGCGGCAACCAGCAGAAGCTGCTGCTCGCCCGCTGGCTCGTGCACGGCACGCGCATCCTGCTGCTCGACGAGCCCACCCGGGGCGTCGACGTGGGGGCGCGCGCCGAGATCTACGCCCTGATCCGCCGCCTGGCGGAGAAGGGCACCGCCATCGTCGTCATCTCCAGTGAGATCGACGAGGTGCTCGGTCTCTCCGACCGGGTGCTCGTCGTGGCCGAGGGCCGCGTCATCCACACCAGCCGAGCCGACGACATCGACGAGCACCGCGTGCTCGATCTCGTGATGAAAGGAACCGCCGCATGAGCGAGCAGAACTCCGCCGCCACCCTCGCCGGGCCGGCGCCGACCGGAGGCCAGACGCCTGCCGACAAGACCCCGAACGCGATCTCGCGGATGCTTGGGGGGTCGGCCGGGCGCAGCCTCGGCCTCGTCATCGCCCTGCTGGCGCTGTTCGTGGTGGGCACGATCACGGCGGGCGACCGCTTCGCCAGCTTCGAGAACGTGCTGACGATCATCCGCTTCGCCTCGATCATCGGGGTGATCAGCATCGGCATGACCTTCGTGATCACGGCGGGCGGCATCGACCTCTCGGTCGGCTCGGTGATGGGCCTCGCGACGGTCGTGGCCACGCTGTCGTGGGTGCAGGACTTCGCGACCTCGACCAGCTGGATCGTGATGGTGATCGTGGCGCTCGCCGTGGGCGCCGGGGCGGGGCTGATCAACGGGATCGTGATCGCCTACGGCAACGTGGTGGCGTTCATCGCGACCCTCGCGATGCTCGTGGCCGCCCGGGGTCTCGCCGAGGTGCTGGCGAACCGCACCACGCAGATCGTGAAGGAGCAGGGCTTCCTCTCGGCGATGCGCGGTGACCTGATCGGGGTGCCGATCCTGATCTGGATCTTCGTGATCGTCGTGATCGCCGGCTGGTTCCTGCTGAACCGCACCACCTTCGGGCGGCGCACGGTCGCGATCGGTGGCAACCTCGAGGCCGCACGGCTGGCGGGCATCAAGGTGAAGCGCCACATCATGTACGTCTACGTGCTCGCCGGGCTCACCGCGGGCATCGCGGCCGTGATGATGCTGGCCCGCACGACGGCCGGCACCTCGACGCACGGCACGCTCTACGAGCTCGACGCCATCGCGGCGGTCGTCGTCGGCGGCACGCTGCTCGTGGGTGGTCGCGGCACGATCATGGGCACCGTGCTCGGCGTCCTGATCTTCTCGACGCTGACGAACGTGTTCACGCAGAACAACCTGTCGACGTCGGTGCAGGCCATCGCGAAGGGCGCGATCATCGTGGCGGCGGTCATGCTGCAGCAGCGCCTCGCGAACCGCAGCCGCTCGCGCAAACCGTAGCTCTCCACGAGATCGCCGCCGAACTGTGCGGCGATTCCGTGGGGCGTGCGGTTTCGGCCCGGCAGGTGCGGCTCGCCGGGGAGGTCGGGGTGCAGTCACGCAGCGAGCTCGGCGACGAGGGGCTGAACCGGTCGCAGAACTTCACCAGCCCGGTCGCGCTCGTCGCGAAGGTCGCCGGGGCGTCGGCGCGAGCGTGCAAGGCGCGGCTCGAGCTCGGGCGGAAACTGCGGGGTGCGGTGCTTCTGGGTGGGGGCGAGGGGCTGGCGCCGTTCCCGGTAGTGGCCCGCGTGCTCGATCAGGGCGTGCTCGGGGTGGAGGCGGCGACCACGATCGTGAACCAGTGTGGAGTGCTCGCCGACCGCGGATGCTCACCCGACGTCGTGGCCCTCGCCGAGGAGACCCTCGTCGATCAGACCATTTCGTGTCGGCTCACCGCGTATGTGACCGTCAAGGCGGCCAGCCACCTGCGCGAAGATGCAGAATCGAGCGTCAGCAGCCCGCGACGGCGGCTGCGTGTGGCCTAGCTGCGACCGGTCTTTCTCGTACTGCGAGACACATCATGCGAACGAGTGGGTTTCGGACGATCATCCGCCTGGCCGCACTGATATCGACAATGGCGTTCTTCTCTGCCACTTCCACCACTCCCACCTGCACAAATCACCATGGAAACTGACCATGCACGATGGGTGCCTCATCTCATTCCGGCGCGGTGGGTCGATACGGAGCAGAAGCCGATTCCGACCACCCGGCGTCGCACCATCCAGTGACCCGCCGCCTAGCCGGCCACCGCATCCGTGGGCAAGCGCGAAGCGCGCGGCAGCAGACGGGCTGCCGCGCGCTGACGCGCTTGCCCGAGATGGGTATGGCTGGGTCGGAGAGGTGGGGCTAGGCCACCAGGGCGATGACGAGGGTGACGACGCCGATGAGGGGCGCGATGCCCTGGATCGACGCGGGCCGCAG
The DNA here is from genome assembly GCF_015350805.1 of Herbiconiux sp. VKM Ac-1786. Classification (GTDB taxonomy): domain Bacteria; phylum Actinomycetota; class Actinomycetes; order Actinomycetales; family Microbacteriaceae; genus Herbiconiux. The sequence goes on from NZ_JADKSG010000001.1 coordinate 1,898,845, forward strand.
GTTGCGGCGGCCGGTCGAGATGAGCACCGCGGCCGCCAGCACCATCGACAGCCCCGCGAAGAGCGCGATCGCCGCGCCCGCCGGCACCGCCCCCGCCCAGTACAGGATGACGCCGAGCACGACCCCGACCGCGAGGAACAGGTTGTAGAAGCCCTGGTTGTAGGCCATCGGCGCCGTGGTGTCGGCATCGGCCTGCGAGGCGAGGCCGAAGATCTTCCAGGTGGCCGGGTGCCGCCAGCGCAGACTCTCCAGCACGAAGATGTAGACGTGGACGAGCCCCGCCAGAACGAGGAAGACGGATGCGACGACGGCCATGCGGTCAGCTTAGGGTTGGAACCGGCATCCGTCTGCTCATGAAGGAGAGAACATGACCCGAGTCGTCGTCACCGGAGGCAGTGGGAAGCTGGGCCGCGCGGTCGTCACGCACCTGCTCGACAGCGGCTACGAGGTCGTGAACCTCGACCAACGGCCGGGTTCCGACGACCGCGCCCTGTTCGTTCAGACCGATCTGACCGACTACGGCCAGGTGCTGCAGTGCCTCACCAGCGTCGACGATCGCTACGACGGGGTGGATGCGCTCGTGCACCTCGCCGCGATCCCGGCGCCGGGGCTCCGGCCCAACTCGGCCACCTTCGCCAACAACGTGCCGGCGAGCTACAACGTCTTCGCCGCCGCGAAGGCCGCCGGCATCGACAACGTCGTCTGGGCCTCGAGCGAGACTGTGCTCGGCCTGCCCTTCCTCGAGAACCCGCCGCCCTACTTCCCCGTCGACGAGGAGTACCCCGTGCGCCCGTCGACCACCTACTCGCTCGGCAAGGCCGTCGAGGAGGAGATGGCGCGGCACTTCACGCGCTGGAACCCGAACCTCAAGCTGATCGGCCTGCGCTTCTCGAACGTGATGGACGTCGAGGACTACGCCGCCTTCCCCGCCTTCGAAAAGACCCCCGAGAGCCGGTCCTGGAACTCCTGGGGCTACATCGACGCCCGTGACGGCGCCCAGGCCGTGCGGCTCGCGCTCGAGAGCACCCTCACCGGCTTCGAAGCCTTCATCATCGCCGCCGCCGACACCGTCATGACGACGCCCTCGGCCGAGCTCGCCGAGCGCTACTTCCCCGAGGTGCCGTTCACCCGCGAGGTCACCGGCACCGAGACGCTGCTGGGCATCGACAAGGCCCGCCGCATGCTCTGGTTCGAGCCGCAGCACTCCTGGCGCGACCACGCCTGACCGGCCTGATAGGGCCGCGCCGGCGCCTCACTCCTTCGGTCGGTTCGCCACCGTCGGGTAGGCGCCGGTGTACCCGTCGCGCTCCTTCGCGATCGCGAGGATCCGGTCGCGGTAGACGTACCAGCCCACGATCAGCAGCGGCACGATGATCACGAGCGACGCGATCGTGAAGGTGCCCGCCGGGTAGTCGAACGCCATCAGCACGAGCACCGCGACGAGGAACACCAGCGTCAGGTACGAGGTGAACGGCGCCCCGAACAGCCGGAACTTCGGCCGTGTGTACAGACCCTGGTCGGTCAGCTTCTTGAACTTCATCTGGCAGAGCACGATGGTGCCCCAGCTCGACACGATGCCGAGCGCCGAGACGTTCAGCACGATCTCGAACGCCTGCGCCGGCACCACGAAGTTGAGGCCGACGCCGAGCAGCGCGACCGCCGAGGTGAGCAGGATGCCGCCGAACGGCACGCCGCGCTTGCTGATCCGGCCGGTGAACTTCGGGGCGGCACCCGCCGTCGACATCGAGTGCAGGATGCGCCCGGTCGAGTACAGGCCGGCATTCAGACTCGACAGGGCCGCCGTGAGCACCACGAAGTTCATCGCCGACCCGGCGATCGCGGCCACCGTCGGATCGCCGATGCTGGAGAAGAAGGTGACGAACGGGCTCTCGGTGCCCGAGTAGCTCGAGGCGGGCAGCAGCAGGGCGAGCAGCAGCACCGAGCCGCAGTAGAACACCGCGATGCGGAAGACGACGCTGTTGATGGCCCGCGGCATGATCTTCTCGGGGTTCGCCGTCTCGCCGGCGGCCGTGCCGACGAGCTCGACGCCGGCGTAGGCGAACACCACGCCCTGGATCATCACGACCGCCACCACGAGGGTGTTGATGCCGTCGGGGAACAGCCCGCCCTCGGCGACGACCATCGGGATGCCCGTGACGCCCTGGTCGGTGGGGAACGCGAAGGCGAGGAACACGACGCCGATGATCAGGAAGGCCACGAGCGCGGTGACCTTGATCAGCGCGAACCAGAACTCCATCTCGCCGAACACCTTCACCGAGATCATGTTCGCCCCGAGCACGATCGCCAGAGCGATCAGGGCCAGCAGCCACTGCGGCACGTCGGTGAACAGGCTCCAGTACTGCACGTAGACGGCGACCGCCGTGGAGTCGACGATCGCGGTCATCGCCCAGTTGAGGAAGTACAGCCAGCCGGAGACGTACGCGGCCTTCTCGCCGTAGAACTCGCGGGCGTAGCTGACGAACGACCCCGACGACGGCCGGTGCAGCACCAGCTCGCCGAGCGCGCGCAGGATGAGGAAGGCGAAGAAGCCGCAGACGGCGTAGTCGATGACCAGCAGCGGCCCCGCCTCGTGCAGGCGGCCGCCCGCGCCGAGGAAGAGTCCCGTGCCGATCGCGCCGCCGATGGCGATCATCTGGAGCTGACGCGGCTTCAGCGTCTTGTGGTACCCCGCCTGCTCGTCGGCGAATCGCTCGTTGCTCATGGCATGACGCTAGTGCTGTCAAGGCCCTCCGTCATCCCGCCGCGGGGGCGAAGCTGGAAGGAGACCGTCAATCTGACCGATCGTGCAGGCGCTGACCGATCGGTCAGGATACTCTCGAGATCATGCCCATCCAGCCCATCGCCCGCGTCCAGAACGACGTCGGCGCCGAGCTGCGCGGCATCGCCTTGCAGATGTTCGCCGAGAACGGCTACGCCGGCACGAGCCTGCAGCAGATCGCCGACGCGGCGGGCTACTCGAAGTCGAGCGTGCTCTACCACTTCGGCTCGAAGGAGTCGCTCTTCGACGCCGCCCTGCGGCCTGCCGTCGAGCAGTTGTCCCTGTTCCTCGACTCCATCGTCGAGAAGCTGACGGCCGACGACCGCCGCGACGGCTTCGTCACCGAGTTCATCGACCTGCTGCTCGAGCACCGCCTCGCGGCGCACATCATCATCAACCAGGGGCAGACCCTGTCCGACATCGTCGTGGTCGACGAGGCTCGCGGCCTGATCGACCGCATCGGCGAGTCGTTCATGGTCGGTCTGCCCACCCCGGCGCAGCGCATCCGTCTGGGTGTCGCCCTCGCCGGAGCCGCGTACGTGATGGTCGCCTCGCGACCGAGCGTCGCCGAGATCGAAGACGTCGCCGAGGTCAGGGAGGCCCTCATCGACGTCGTCACCGAGCTCATCACCCCGCTGTCCCGCTGACCCCACCTGCTGCACCCGCCGCACCGCTTCACACCGACCCGCTGACCCGAGGAGCCCTCCCGTGGCAACACTGCTCTACCGCATCGGCCGCTTCGCCTACCGTCGCGCCTGGTACGTCGTGATCGGCTGGGTGCTCGTGCTCGGCGCGATCCTCGGCGGCGGTCTCGCCCTCGGCGGACAGACCCAGGAGAGCTTCACGATCCCGGGCACCGAGTCGCAGCAGGCGATCGACAAGCTCGACAGCCTCTTCCCGCAGGCGGCGGGAGCCGGCGCGACGATGGTGGTCTCCGCGCCCGACGGCCAGAACGTGAACGACGACCCGGTGAAGCAGGAGATCTCCGACGTCGCCGACGGCATCACCGACCTCGACCAGGTCGCGAGCGTCGTCTCGCCCTACTCCGAGTACGCCACCGACGCGATCTCCGAGGACGGCACGACCGCACTGATCAAGGTGCAGTTCGACGGGCCGGCGACCGACGTGAAGGACTCGTCGCTCGACGCCCTCGAGGACGCGGGGCAGAAGCTCGTCGACGAGGGCCTGACCGTCTCGTACACGGGCGAGGTGTTCCAGTCGACCGGGTTCGGCCTCACCATCACCGAGGTGTTCGGCGTCGTGTTCGCCTTCGTCGTGCTGCTGGTCACCTTCGGCTCGCTGCTGACGGCCGGCCTCCCGCTGCTCTCGGCGCTGATCGGCGTGGGCGTCGCCATGGGCGGCATCACGCTCGCCGCGGCCTTCACCACCGTGTCGAGCACCGCGCCGACGCTGGCGGTGATGATCGGGCTGGCGGTCGGAATCGACTACGCCCTGTTCATCCTGTCCCGGCACAGGACACAGCTCGCCCTCGGGATGGATCCCGAGGAGTCGGCCGCGCGCTCCGTCGCGACCGCCGGCGCCGCCGTCGTGTTCGCGGGCCTGACCGTCATCATCGCGCTGCTCGGCCTGCTGGTCGTCGGCATCCCGTTCCTGTCGGTGATGGGTGTCGCGGCCGCGTTCGCCGTGCTCGCGGCGGTCTGCATCGCCATGACGCTGCTCCCGGCCATCATGGGCATCGCCCGCGGCAAGCTGGTGCCGAAGGCGGGATCGCGGGCGGCGCGGCGGGCGATCGCCGCGAACGAGCACGCCGACGAGCCGGCGGAGGGCCGCGCATCCGGAGCCCCCTCCTCGAACAGCTCGGGTGACGCCCCCGCGGCGGCACCGGCGGCCAAGCGCGCCAAGCCCTCGCTCGGCGGGCGCTGGGTGGCGCTCGTGATGAAGGCGCCGATCGTGTTCATCGTGCTCGTCGTGGGCCTGCTCGGCGCCGCGTCGATCCCGGCCGCGAGCCTCGACCTGAACCTGCCGACCGCGGCCTCGCAGCCCGAGGGCTCGACCACCCGCACGGCCTACGACACCATCGCCGACAAGTTCGGCGAGGGCAGCAACGGCACCGTCGTCGTGGTGGCCGACATCACGCAGACCACCGACATCCAGAACGACCTCGCGGGCATCCGCTCGGATCTCGAGGCCGTCGACGGTGTCGCCTCGGTGGGCCAGGGCCTGCCCGACGAGACGCTCGACACCGCGATCTTCCAGGTGGTGCCGACGACCGCGCCCGACTCGCCCGAGACCAAGGAGCTCGTGCAGCGGCTGCGCGACCTGAAGGGCGAGATCGAGGATCAGTACGACGTGCCGATCACGGTGAGCGGCCAGACCGCCGTCGCGATCGACGTGTCGACGCAGCTGACCAATGCGCTGCTGCCGTTCGGAGTGCTCGTGGTGGGGCTGTCGATCATCCTGCTCGCGATGGTGTTCCGCTCGATCGCGGTGCCGATCAAGGCGGCCCTCGGCTTCCTGCTCACCGTCGGGGCGTCGTTCGGCGTCACGGTCGCGGTGTTCCAGGACGGCTTCGCGGCCGACCTGCTGAACGTGCACACGACCGGGCCGATCATCAGCTTCCTGCCGATCCTCCTGATGGCCATCCTGTTCGGGCTCGCCATGGACTACGAGGTGTTCCTCGTCTCGGGCATGCGCGAGGAGTTCGTCAAGACGGGGGATGCCCGCCGGGCCGTGCGCATCGGCTTCCAGAACGGGGCGCGCGTCGTCACCGCGGCCGCGCTGATCATGTTCTTCGTCTTCTTCGCCTTCGTGCCCGAGGGGGAGGGGCCGATCAAGGCCATCGCCCTGGCGCTCGCGGTCGGCGTCTTCGTCGACGCGTTCCTCGTGCGCATGACGCTCGTGCCGGCCGTGATGACCCTGCTGGGCCGGCACGCCTGGTACCTGCCGAAGTGGCTCGGCCGCATCCTGCCGAACGTCGACGTCGAGGGCGAGAGCCTGCGCGAGCACCTCGACGAGGCGTCCTGGGCCTCGACGCAGTCGGCCGCGATCGACGCCTCGTCGCTGGAGATCGACGGGGCCGGCGGCCCGCACACCTTCTCGGTCGAGGCCGGCAGCCTCACCGTCGTCACCGGCGACACCGCCGCGCGGCGCCTGGTCGGTGCGGCGATCGCCGGACGCATCGCCCCCTCGGGCGGCCGGCTGCAGGTGCTCGGCCACGGCCTGCCCTCCGAGAACGGCGACGTCGCGCGCCGGGTGACGCTGGTCGACCTCGACTCGCGCCGGCTCGACTCCACGGTGAGCGTCGGCGACGCGCTGAACGAGCGGGTCGCGCTCGGCTCCCCCTGGTTCCGGCGCGACAAGCACGCGGCCTCCCGCCTCGTCGGGCGGGTCAACTCGTCGCTCGCGGCGGTCGGCGGCGAGGTGCCGATCGACGTGCACCGCACGCTCGGCGAGCTGTCGCCGCTGGCGCTCTCGCTCGTCACTGTCGCTCTCGGCGTGGCCGACGGTGCGCCGCTCGTGGTGGTCGATGCGGGTGACGGCGAGTTCGCGCATCCGTCGGGCACCGCCTTCGTGGCCGCCGTCGCGGGCATCGCCGACCCGGGCACCACCCTGCTGCTCGGCCTCTCGGCGGCCCCCGCCGCGCACGCCTCGAGTGTCGGCACGGCCCTCGGCGACCGGATGCTCGGCCGCATCGACCTGGCCACACCGCCCTCCCCCTCCTCCCTCGGCACCGCCTCCGCGAACCCGGCCTCGGCCGCGAAAGGACTCTCGCGATGAGCACCTCGACCTCCACTCCCACCCCGCGCTCGAAGCGGCGCACGCGCCTCGCCCTGATCGTGCTCGCGGCCGTCGCGGTGGCGCTCACCCCGCTCGCGGTCAACGGACTGTTCGCGGGAGCCCTCTCGAACGCCGACACGAACCTCACGCAGGTGCCGGCCGCGATCGTGAACAACGACAAGCTGGTCACGACCACCGCCGCCGACGGCACCCAGTCGGTGAACTTCGCCGGGCGCGGGCTCGTCACCGAGCTCACCGGGCCGGGCGAGAGCGGCTTCGGCTGGGAGCTGACCAACTCGGAGCAGGCGGAGGAGGGGCTGAAGGACGGCACCTACTACGCGGTGCTGACGATCCCCGAGGACTTCTCGGCCACGCTGAACACCCTCGCGACGCCCGACCCGAAGTCCGGGCTGATCGACATCCAGACCGACGACGCGCACGGGTACCTCTCGGGCATCCTCGCCTCGACCGTCGCGTCGGCGGTGCAGGCCGGCTTCGGCCAGACCGTCACGGCGCAGGTCGTGAACGGCGTCTACACGAGCTTCGGCACGCTGGGCACGAGCCTCTCCGACGCCGCCTCCGGCGCCTCCCAGCTCGGCACGGGCGCCGACGGCCTCGCCACCGGCGCCACCCAGCTCGCCGACGGCCTGAACACGATCTCCACGGGTGCGGCGGCGGCGGTGCCCGGTGCGTCCCAGCTCGCGGACGGCCTGACGGAGCTCTCCGCGGGTGCGTCGTCGACCTCGACCGGAGCGGCCGCGCTGGCTGCCGGACTGCCGCAGCTGAGCTCGGGCGTGACCGCGTCGGCCGCGGGTGCGGCCCAGGTCGCGGGCGGTGTGGGCGGACTGGCTTCGGGCGCGGCGGAGTTCTCGACCGGCGTCGACACCTACACCGGGGCGGTCGACCAGTTCGCCGGTGGCGTGGGCCAGCTGGGTCCGGCCTCCGACGGGATCCGGCAGCTCATCGCCGGCATCCCCGCGTACACCGACGGCGTCTCCCAGTCGGCCGTCGGTGCCCAGGCGCTCTCGGACGCCATCGCGGCCGACCCGACCGCCCCTGACGAGCTCAAGGCCGCCGCAGCCCAGCTCGCCTCGGGCCTCGGCACACTCTCCGAGAACGGCACGCTGCTCGCGGGCGGCGCGGCGCAGCTCGCTCCCGTGCCCGACGCCCTCGACGCGCTCGTCGACGCGGGCCCGCAGCTCACGGCCGGCAGCCAGCCCCTGCGCGACGGCGCGAAGCAGCTCTCGGACGGACTGGGCCAGGTCGCGCCCGGCGCCGCCCAGGTGAGCGGGGGTCTCGCCACCATCGCGCCGAACCTCGCCACGGTGTCGGACGGGGTGGTCGAGCTCTCTGGCGGCCTCGGAAGCCTCGCGAGTGGGCTGGCGCAGACGGCGCCGGGAGCCGGCGCGCTGGCCACCGGGGTCGAGCAGCTGTCGGACGGGGTCGCGCAGACCGTGCCCGGGGCCGAGCAGCTCGCCAGCGGGGCGACGCAGCTGGGCGACGGGGCCGAGGAGCTGTCGAGCGGGCTGTCCACCGGCGCCGACCAGTTGAACGCGCAGGCGCCGAGCGACTCGGAGGCGGCCGCGAAGGTCGCCGCGACGCCCGTGGACGTCGACGTGTCGACCGCGAACCAGGTCAACAGCATCGGGCAGGTCGTGTCGACCATCCTGCTGCCGACCGCCCTGTGGATCGGAGCGCTCGCCCTGTTCCTCTGGCTGCGGCCGTTCTCGCGGCAGGTGCTGGCCTCGTCGGTGCCGACCGGGCGCCTGACCCGCCGCACCTTCTCCATCGCCGGTGGCCTCGCCGCCGCCCAGACGCTGATCGTGGTGCTGTTCATCCACATCGCCCTCGGTGTCGAGTGGGCGTCGTTCCCGGCCACCCTCGGGTTCTCGCTCCTGGTCGCGCTCGCCTTCACGGCCTTCCACCAGCTGCTGAGCACCGCCTTCGGCCGTATCGGCTCGGTGATCTCGCTCGTGCTGCTGGCCCTGCAGCTGGCATCGACGGGCGGGCTGTACCCGGTCGAGATCCTCTCGGCGCCGTTCCAGGCGATCAGCGCGGTCACGCCGCTGAGCTACGCGGTGGCGGGCATCCAGGCGATCCTCACCGGGGGCTCGGCGGGCACCGTGCTCTCGGCCGCGGTGGTCATGGTCGTGATGCTGCTGCTCAGCCTCGCGCTCTCGCAGGCGGCCCTCGCCCGGCGCCGGCGACCCGACACGATCGGCTGGACCGTGCCGCAGCGCGCCCGGCCGGCCACCGCGTAGCGCCGGCTCGCGCATCCGCCCGCCCTGCCCCCACCCCGGGGAGCGGGACGGGCGGACCGCCGCGCCGCACCGCGCGTAGCATTGAGCGGATGACCCGTTCAGCGCGCTCCGGCTTCCCGTGGCTGCTCGTCACCGGGATCGTCGCGATCGGGTTCATCCTGCGCGGGCCGATCGTGGCCGTCGCGCCGATCACCCCCGAGATCAGCGGCGACCTCGCGCTGAACGCGGCCCAGGCCGGGCTGCTGACCAGCCTGCCGGTGCTCTGCTTCGCGCTCGTCACGCCGTTCGCCTCGATCTTCATCGGCCGGGCGGGGGCGAACCTGGCGACCACCGTGGCCATCCTCGGCGTCGGTATCGGCTCGATCGTGCGCTCGGCGGGCGGGGCCGAGGCCACGTTCACGGGCACGATCATCATGGGTGCCTTCATCACGATCGGCAACGTGGTGATCCCGGTGATCATCCGCCGCGACGTGCCGACCGCGCGCGTGGGCATCGTCACCGGTGCGTACACCTCGGCCATGAACGTCAGCTCGATGATCACCTCGCTCGCCACCGTGCCGCTCTCGGCGGCCTTCGGCTGGCGGGGCGCCCTGCTCGCCTGGACCGGTTTCGTCGTCATCGCCGCCGTGTTCTGGCTGGTCGCCGTAGGGCCCCGGGCGGCCGTGAAGTGGGGGCCGCTGAAGCCCGCGGTCGAGACCGGCGCCGTCGACACGGTCGCGGTCGACACCCGGGGCATCCCGGTGGCGCCGGCCGAGCCGCGCACCTGGCGCAACCTCTCGGCGGTGCTGCTCGCACTGGCCTTCGCCGGGCAGGCGTTCTCGTACTACGGGCTGACGGCGTGGTTCCCGAGCATCCTGCAGCAGGAGGTCGGATACTCGGCCGCCGCCGCAGGCACCAGTTCCTCCATCTTCCAGATCGCGGCCGTGGTGGGGGCCCTCGGCGTGCCCCTGCTCGCCCAGCGGCTGGGCATCCCGCGCACGTTCATCGGGGTGGCGGTGCTCTGGGTGACGTTCCCGCTCGGGCTGATGCTGGCCCCCGAGGCGTGGCTCGCCTGGGGCTTCCTCGGCGGCGTCGCGCAGGGCGGCGGCATCACGATCGTGTTCATGCTCGTCGTGCAGCTCTCGCTGACCGGCACGCACGCGCGTCGGCTCTCGGCGATGGTGCAGGGCGTCGGCTACGCGCTCGGCGCGACGGCGCCGGCCCTCGTCGGAGCGGTGCACGACGCGACGGGCGCCTGGACGTTGCCGATCGCGGTCGTGCTGGGCGCCACCCTCGTGTTCGCGGTCGCCGGCCTGCTCGGGGCCCTGCGGGCGACGGGTCCGCGGCGACGCTGACGGGGGCGGCGACGGGCTGCGCGGCGACGGGCTGCGCGATCCAGGGCGACGGATGCGCGCCTAGGCTGGTTCCGTGGACTTCAGAATCTTCACCGAACCGCAGCAGGGTGCGAGCTACGACGAGCTGCTCGCCGTCGCGAAGGCGACGGAGGAGCTCGGCTTCGACGCGTTCTTCCGCTCCGACCACTACCTCCGGATGGGCGACGGCGACCCCGGCTACGGGCCGACCGATGCGTGGACGACGCTGGCCGGGCTCGCCCGCGAGACCAGCCGCATCCGGCTCGGCACGATGGTGTCGAGCGTCACGTACCGGTACCCGGGCATCCTCGCGATCCAGGTCGCGCAGGTCGACGCGATGTCGGGCGGGCGCGCCGAGCTGGGGCTCGGCACCGGATGGTTCGAGCAGGAGCACCGGGCGTACGGCATCCCGTTCCCGCCGAAGCGGTTCGACCTGCTCGAGGAGCAGCTCGAGATCGTGACCGGGCTCTGGTCGACGCCGGCCGGTTCCACCTACTCCTTCGACGGTGCTCACTACACGCTCGAGGACTCGCCGGCGCTGCCGAAGCCCGTGCAGTCGCCGGTGCCCGTGATCGTCGGCGGCAAGGGCGCGAAGCGCACGCCGCTGCTCGCGGCCCGGTTCGCGACCGAGTTCAACATCCCGTTCCCCGACCCGGGCACGACGCCCGGGCTGATCGCGGGCGTGCGGTCGGCCTGCGAATCGGTCGGGCGCGACCCCGACTCGCTCACGTACTCGGCGGCGCTCGTGGTGGCGACGGGGTCGTCGGAGGCGTCGTTCCAGGCGCGGGCCGCGGCGATCGGGCGCGAGCCGGCCGAGCTGCGGACGAACGGGCTGGCCGGGTCGGCCGCCGAGGTCGTCGACACGCTCGGCGCGCTTCGCGAGGAGGGGGTGACCCGGGTGTACCTGCAGGTTCTCGACCTGGGCGACCTCGACCACCTCGACTTCATCGCGCGGGAGATCGTGCCGCAGCTGGGCTGAGCCGCCTCGATCGGCTCGGCCCCGCAGTCCGCGCTCGGTGCGCGGGTCAGACCGGGAGCGCCTCGAGGGAGTCGCGGAGCCGGGTGAGCTCGGCGGCGTGCTCCGCGAGCCGGCGGTCCTCGTCGGAGCGCGCCGGAAGCGCCTCGACCGCCCGGGCCCGCCCGTCGGGGCCGAGGTCGACGAAGATCGTCATGCAGTGCGTCGTCAGCCGCAGCTCCTGCGGCGTGCGCGGCGACGCCGCCCGCACGTGCACCGCGATGTGCAGGCTCCGCCCGCCCGTGCGGATCAGCCGCGCCTCCACCTCCACGAGGTCCCCGATCCGGATCGGGCTGAAGAAGTGGATCCCGCCCGAGTACACCGCCACCGCCTGCTCCGACGTCCAGGAGGCGGCGCAGGCGTAGGCCGCCTCGTCGATCCAGCGCAGCACCGTTCCGCCGTGGGCGTTGCCGCCGAAGTTCGCGTCCTGCGGCGCGGCGAGGAAGCGGAAGACCGTGCGCGGGGTCGTTCCCTCGGCGGTGAACCGCTGGGCGAGCATCGCGTCGCGGATGGCCCGGCGCGGGGCGAGCCTCTCCGCGGCGCGTTCGTGGAGCATCCGCTCGTCGTCGTCGGCCGGCACCCACTCGGGCACCGGCTGCGGGGAACCGGTGGCGTCGACCGCCACGAAGACGAGCAGGCAATGGGTGGCGGGTGTGAAGCGGCGGCTCCGTGCATCCGCCGACCCGATCTGCACGAGCACCTGCATGCTCGTGCGCCCCGTGTGGATGATGCGCGCGCGGGCCTCGATCAGCTCGCCCGGCTGCACGCGGCGGGTGAAGTGCACGTTGCCGACGTAGGCGGTGACGCAGTAGGCGCCGCTCCAGCCGACGGCGCACGCGTAGCCGGCCTTGTCGATCCACTCGAGCACGCGGCCGGCGGCGACGGTGCGGCCGTCGGCGGCCGCGTCCTGCGGGGCGGCGAGGAAGCGCAGGGTGATGCGGTCGTTCGAGGTCACCTTGGTCACACTGGCAGATTCCGGATGCCCGTTCCGGGCGCCCGGGCGGAAAGATCGGCCGTTCTTGCGAACCGGGCAAGGCGCGGCAGGGTCGGCGGGCGGCGCGCAACCCGGGGCGCGGCGGTGTCGGCGGGCGGGCGTACTGTGGGCGCATGACCGTGATCTCGCTGCTCGACCTGCGCATCAAGCCCGACCTGCTCGACTCCGCGCCGGAGGTGATCCACTCGGTGCTCGCCGCCACCCGCGCCCGCGAGGGCAGCCTCGGTGTCGAGGTGACCGTCGACGCCGACGACCGCGAGCACTTCATCGTGGTCGAGAAGTGGGAGTCGATGGAGGCCGACGACGCGTACCGCGAGTGGCGGTCGACGCCCGAGGGCGTGTCCGACCTGGGGTCGCTGCTGGCGGCGCCGCCGGTGCTGACGCGCACGGTCGTCACCGACATCTGAGGGCTCGCCGCCCGGGCTCGGGCGGTGGCACTCGACAGGGGTCGGCCGATCGTGTAGTGTCGGTTGGTCGGCTCTGGACACCGTGGGGTTCCCTGCGGTTGGGTTTGTAAGTCTGGTGGGCCGGTTTCCCAGTCAGCGCATGGAAGCGCTGGTCACTGGTGAATGTCGCGTACGACACGGCCCCCGCTACTCCCGGGGATCTAGTTAGCACTGCCAACACGTTCGGTGTTGAGGTGTGCGCAATTCGAGATAACCCAGGAAGAATCATGCCCAAATCCAACAAGTCCGGTGGCTTCAAAGCCGCCAAGAACTACGAGCCCCGCACCCCCGGCAAGGGCGGCCCCAAGGCCGGCAGCCGCAGCCCCTCGCACCGTGGCTTCAAGCCCGCCGACGAGTCGGCGCCGCGCAAGCAGCGCTGGAACGCCGACGAGCGCAGCGCCCGCGGCGCGGCCCCGAGCTCGCGCGGCGAGCGTCCCTCGTACGGCGACCGTCCCGAGCGTCCCGCCTACGGTGACCGTCCCGAGCGCGGCGGCTACAGCCGCGGTGAGCGGTCGGAGCGTCCGTCGTACGGTGACCGTCCTGAGCGCGGCGGCTACAGCCGCGGTGAGCGGTCGGAGCGTCCGTCGTACGGTGACCGTCCCGAGCGCGGCGGCTACAGCCGCCCGAGCCGCGAGAACGGCTTCAACAAGTCCGGCACCGGCACCGGTCGCAGCGAGCGTCCGGCGTACGGCCGCGACGAGCGCCCCGCCCACAACCGCGACGAGCGTCCCTCGTACGACCGCGACGAGCGTCGCGTGCCGCAGCGCACCGACCGCCAGAAGTGGAACGACGCCCGCAACGAGGAGCGCCGCGCCGAGGCCGCCAAGGCCCGCGAGGACGCGCCCAAGAGGACGTGGGAAGAGCGCCCCAAGCGCTCCTTCGACCGCGCTGACCGCCCGGCGCGCAGCTTCGACGACCGCCCGAAGCGCTCGTTCGACCGCGACGACCGTCCGGCTCGCACCGAGCGTCCCGCCTACAACGACCGTCCGGCTCGCACCGAGCGTCCGGCGTACAACGACCGTCCGGCGCGCAGCTTCGACGACCGCCCCAAGCGCTCGTTCGACCGCGACGACCGCCCGGCCCGCAGCTTCGACCGCGACAGCCGCCCGGCCCGCGCCGAGCGCAGCGACCGCGGCAGCGACTTCTACCCGAACCGCGACAGCAAGCCCGCCTTCAACCAGGCCGACGACGTCGTGCTCGAGCGCCTCGAGGCCCAGGCCACCCTCGCCGGAGACGTCGACGGCGTGACCTTCGCCGACCTCGGCATCGGCGGCAACATCACCCGCGTGCTCAAGGAGCTCGGCGCCGAGAGCCCGTTCCCGATCCAGGCGGCCACCATCCCGATGGTGCTCGAGGGTCGCGACGTGCTCGGCCGTGGCCGCACCGGTTCCGGCAAGACCATCGCCTTCGGCGCCCCCCTCGTGGAGCGCCTGATGGAGAACGGCGGCGGCGCGAACCGCAAGCCGGGCCGCAAGCCCCGGGCGCTCATCCTGGCCCCGACCCGCGAGCTGGCCCTGCAGATCGACCGCACCGTGCAGCCCATCGCGCGCGCCGTCGGCCTGTTCACCACCCAGATCTACGGCGGCGTGCCCCAGGCCCGCCAGGTGGGCGCGCTGCAGCGCGGCGTCGACATCATCATCGGCACCCCCGGCCGCATCGAGGACCTGATCGAGCAGCGTCGTCTCGACCTCAGCGACGTCACCATCACGGTGCTCGACGAGGCCGACCACATGTGCGACCTGGGCTTCCTCGAGCCGGTGCAGCGCATCCTGCGTCACACCAAGGACGGCGGCCAGAAGCTGCTCTTCTCCGCCACCCTCGACAAGGGTGTCGCCACCCTGGTCGAGGAGTTCCTCGTCAACCCGAGCGTGCACGAGGTCGCCGGTGAGGACCAGGCGTCCAGCACCATCGACCACCGCGTGCTCGTCGTCGAGAGCCGCGACAAGAGCGAGATCATCAAGCAGCTCGCCGACCGCGAGGGCAAGACGCTGATCTTCAGCCGCACCCGCGCCTACGCCGAGATGCTGGCCGAGCAGCTGGAGGACGCCGGCTTCCCGGCCACCAGCCTGCACGGCGACCTCAACCAGTCGCGCCGCACACGCAACCTGCAGCAGCTCACCAGCGGGCGGGTCAACGTGCTCGTGGCGACCGACGTGGCGGCCCGCGGCATCCACGTCGACGACATCGACCTGGTCATCCAGGCCGACGCGCCCGACGAGTACAAGACGTACCTGCACCGCGCCGGCCGCACCGGCCGTGCCGGCAAGAAGGGCACCGTGGTCACCCTGATCCCGCGCGCCCGTCGTCGCCGCATGGACGAGCTGCTCGACCGCGCCGAGATCGAGGCCGAGATGGTCGACGCCTTCCCCGGCGACGCCCTGCTCGGTGAGATCGCGGCCGACAGCCCGGTCGCACCCCGCTAGAGCCGAAGCCCGAGCGAGAGCCCGAGTGAGCCTCACCCCACCGCCGCACGCCGGCCGTCTGCCCCTCGGGGCGGCGGTCGGCGTCGCCGTCGTGTGCGGCGTGCTGATGGCGACCCAGTCGCGCATCAACGGCGAGTTCGGACGCCGGCTCGGCGACGGCTACACGGCCGCGGCAATCAGTTTCGCGGTCGGCCTGCTGATCGTCGTCGTGATCGTCGCGCTGATGCCCTCGGCGCGGGTCGGTGCCCGCCGGGCCGTCGCCGAGGTGCGCGGCGGCCGGCTTCCGTTCTGGATGCTCTTCGCCGGCGTCGGGGGCGGCATCTTCGTGCTGACGCAGGGCCTCGCCTCCGCCCTCGTGGGCGTCTCGCTCTTCACCGTGGCCTTCATCGGCGGCCAGACCGTGAGCGGCCTCGTCGTCGACCGCGTCGGGATCGGCCCGGGCGGCCGCCGCTACCTGACTCTGCGTCGCGTGCTGGGCGCGGGTATCGCGTTCGGCGTGGTGGTCTGGTCGGTGGCCGCGCACATCGACCCCGAGATCCCGTTCTGGCTGCTCCTGCTGCCGTTCGCGGCCGGCATCGCGCAGGCGGTGCAGCAGGCGGCGAACGGCAGGGTGGCCGCCGCGGCCGGATCGGCCGTGAGCTCGACGCTGTTCAACTTCATCGCCGGCACCGCGCTGCTGCTCGTCATCGCCGTCGTGCACGCCCTCGTGGTGGGCGGCCTGCCGACGTCGTTCCCGCCCGAGTGGTGGCTCTACCTCGGCGGTCCGCTCGGCGTCACCTTCATCTTCGGGCTCGCGACCGCGGTGCGCAGCACCGGCGTGCTGCTGCTCGGCCTCTGCTCCATCTCGGGGCAGCTCCTCGGCTCGATCGCCATCGACCTGATCGCCCCGGGCGCCGGCCACGGCGTCGACTGGACCACCCCGATCGCCGCGGTGCTCGTCATCGCCGCCGTGCTGATCGTCTCGCTGCCCTCGCGCCCGCGACTCTAGCCGCGCCCACCGCGCCCACCGCGCCCCCTGCGCCCACCGCGCCCCCTGCGCCCACCGCGCCCCCTGCGCCCACCGCGCCCACCGCGCGCAGCGGGAACCGCGTCAGGGTCGCTCTGCCCGCGGAACGGTCTCGGGAACGAGCCGCAGGCCTGCCCGCGCCGGCCGCACGTGCGGCCCCGCCGGGATGCGCCACCCCTCGACCCCGCCGATCGCCGCGATCGCGGCCTCGTCGAGCGTGATGCCGAGTCCCGGCTCGTCGCCGAGGCGGATGCCGCCGTCGTCGATCGTCTGGTCGACCGTGAGGCCGACGGGCATGCCGAGATCCTGCACCTCCGTGGTGAAGTGGTTCGGCACGGCGGCCGCCGCGTGGGCGATCGGGTTGGCGTTGTAGCCGACCGGACTGACCGGCAGGTCGCGGGCGTGCGCGATGGCCGACACCCGCAGGAAGTGGGTGATGCCCCAGACCATGCCGGCCTGCACCACGTCGACGCCGTGCGCGTCGAGCAGCGGTCCGTACTGCTCGAGGCCGACGAGGTTCTCGCCCGTCGCGACGGCGGCCTTGACCGCGCG
Organism: Herbiconiux sp. VKM Ac-1786; assembly: GCF_015350805.1. GTDB lineage: Bacteria > Actinomycetota > Actinomycetes > Actinomycetales > Microbacteriaceae > Herbiconiux. The sequence continues at coordinate 1,915,411 of NZ_JADKSG010000001.1, forward strand.
GCTCACGGCGGCGTTGCCGGCCGAGTCCCAGCGGCGCACCGGCTCCTCGATCCAGGTCAGCGGCACCTGCGCCTCGACCTCGGCGATGTAGCGCACGGCCTGCTTGACGTTCCACGACTCGTTCGCGTCGAGCATCAGCGCGGGGCGGGGGGAGTTGCGGCGCAGCGTGTCGGCGACCGCCTTCAGGCGTGCCACGTCGGTGTCGCTGTCGCGGCCGCCCTTGAGCTTGGCGCTGGCGAAGCCGCGATCGGCGTAGCGCGTGTACAGGGCGACGAGCTCCTCGTCGCCGAGGGCGATGTCCAGCCCCGAGGCGTAGCCGGGTACGAAGCGGTCGCGGGCGCCGAGCGTGCGCCAGAGGGGTTCGCCGGCCATCTTCGCCTTGAGGTCCCAGAGCGCCATGTCGACGGCGCCGATGGTGCCGAAGGTGGCACCGGCATGGCCCGTCTTGAAGACGTGGGCGAGCATCCGGTCGTAGAGGGCGACGACCGCCCGCGGGTCCTCGTTCTCGATCGCCGGGAAGACCCGCGCGATGTCGGTGTGCGCACCGAGACCGATGCCGGTGAGGCCGCCGTCGGTGTGCAGCAGCAGCAGGGGCACCTCGGTGACGCCACCGGCCACCACGCCGTTGACGTCACCGACGGGGCGGCCCCAGTCGTGCACGGTGGTCAGACTCGTGAAGCCTGTGATTCTCATCGTGTCCTGCTTTTCTCCAGTGAACCGCACGACGCCTCTCGCGAGAGCGTGTGAACAGCATACATCATATGTTTGGTTACGCCGCAACGAACAGACGTATGACGAGTGGCGGATGCTCGCGCCTAGACTCGTCGCATGAGCATCGACTCCGCCGACACCGCCGTCGCGCCCGTGCTGCCCACCGTCGGGGTGCGCGCCCCCGCCGCCCGGCTCGGCGTGGCCGTCGTGCAGCAGCTCGTCGACGTCATCGTCACCGGAGCCCTGAAGCCCGGCGAGCTGCTGCCGCCGGAGGGGCCGCTGACGGCGCAGTTCGGGGTGAGCCGCACGGTCATCCGCGAGTCGGTCAAGCGGCTGGAGGAGAAGGGCCTGGTGACGGTCGCCCAGGGGCGCGGCACGCAGGTCAATCCGACCTCGGAGTGGAACCTGCTCGACCCGGTGGTGCTCGGCGCGATGATCGAGCACGACGACGCCCTCGGCATCCTGGACGAGCTGAGCAGCGTGCGCTCGGGCCTCGAGTCGTCGATGGCAGCGGATGCGGCCCGGCGCGCCGACCGGGACGCGGTCGACCGGCTGCGGGCCTCGCTGCAGCGCATGCAGGACGTCATCGACGACCCGCCCGCCTTCCGGCAGGCCGACATCGACTTCCATCACCTGGTGATGCGGCTCTCGGGCTCGCGACTCGCCTCGAGCCTCGCCCGTACCCTGTTCGACCGGGCGCTGGAGAGCAGCCGCTACCACGGCCGCGACCCCGAGCACGCCTTCGAGCTCACGATCGACGAGCACGCGGCGGTGCTCGACGCGATCTCCTCCGGCGAGCCGGAGGCCGCGGAGAAGGCCATGCGGGCGCACATCGACGGGTCGTGGAGCCGTCGCCGCCTGCCGGTGCGCGGGCGGGACTGAGTCGTGCCCTACCCCGAACGAGTGATAGCGGAGACTGCTGAGACTTCCTAGGCTTCGTATGCCGCTCGACTGATCGACCGGCGTCGAACAGGGGGATCCGGTGGCCGGCAGGCATGGGAGCGCGCGGGGGCGCGACGAGGCACCGGCTCCCCGGCACGCCCGCGGTCGCTCATCCCACCAGGCGGCGGAGGGCGGGGTCGACCGCCGCGTGTTCCTCGGGGTGCTCGGCGTCGGCGCCGTCGCCGGGGTGTCGGGGTTCCTCGCGCTGACGGGGGCGGCGACACCACCCGTGGCCGGCGGGCGGTCGGCGTCCGGGCTGTCGATGCACACGCCGTCGCCGACGCCGACGACCGCTCCCACCGCGCAGCCCGACGCCGTCGAGCCCGTCCCCGCGGCCGAGCCGGTCGCGACCGAGCCCGCGCTGCCGCCGATCCAGAAGGTGCCGCTGCCCTCGGGGCCCATCACGGCCCTCCCGGGCGAGGGCGCCCTGCTCGCCTGGACGGTCGACGACGGCTCAGACGCCGAGGTCGTGCGGCTCTACACCGAGTTCGCCGCGGCCACGGGAACCCGCCTCACCTTCTTCCTCAACGGCTGCTACGAGGGCTGGACGCAGCACGCCGAGCTCCTGCGACCCCTCGTGCAGTCGGGCCAGATCCAGCTCGGCAACCACACCTTCGACCACGTCGATCTGACGAGCCTGTCCGACGCCCAGGTGATCGCGCAGCTGCAGCAGAACCACGACTTCATCCAGAGCACCTACGGCGTCGACGCCCGCCCCTACTACCGTCCGCCCTACGGCTACCGGGATGCGCGCACCGACCGGCTCGCGGCGAGCATCGGCTACACCTGCCCCGTGCTCTGGTACGGCTCGCTCTCCGACTCCGGCCTCATCACCGAGCAGCAGGTCGTCGACTTCGCGACGCAGTGGTTCCTGCCGCAGCACATCGTGATCGGGCACCTCAACTACCTGCCGGTGACGAACGTCTTCCCGCAGCTGTCGGCGATCGTGGCGGAGCGGGGGCTCCGCACGGTGACGCTGGACGACGTGTTCGTGACGGCCTGACGACGCGCGGTCAGTCGGCCGGCCGGTAGCTCGCGAGCGCGGTGCCGCGGTCGAGCGCGTGCTGCTCGCCGGCCGAGAGCGCGCGGGTCGCGGCGAGGTAGTCCTGCACCCAGCTGCCGTACCCGTCGGCGAGGTCGACGAGCGGCCAGTCCGAGCCGACCATCAGGCGGCGGGGACCGAAGGCGTCCAGTGCGACCTCCAGCACGCGGTCGAGACGCCGCCGGGCGGCCGCCGACGTCCTGCGTTCGGCGATGCCCGACACCTTGGCCACCACGTTCGGCCGCCGCGCGAGCTCACGGAGGCCCCGCTCCCAGACGTCGAACGAGGGCGTCGCGGCGTCGGCCGGCGGCTGTCCGAGGTGATCGAGCACGAAGAGCAGCCCCTCGTGCGCGTCGGCCGCCCGGGCCGCGAGGGGGAGCTGCCCCGCCCGCAGCACCAGGTCGACGGCGAGCCCCGCGCGGGCCACGGCGTCGAGGCCGTGCGCGGTGGCCGCCCGCACCAGCCACTCCGGGTCGGGGTCGATGTGCGCCAGGTGACGGATGCCCGCCAGCCGCTCCCCGCCGGGCGACGCCGCGAGGGCGGCGAGCTGCTCCGCCGCATCCTCGGCCGCGAGGTCGACCCAGCCGACGACCGCCACCACCCCGGATGCCGACGACGCCGCCGTGGCCGACCCCGCCGCCGCAGCCAGCAGCTCCACCGACTCCGCGGCATCATTCACCGCCTGCACCAGCACGAACCCTCCGACGCTCGCCGGAGCAGCCGCCCGCAGCGCCGCGAGGTCGGCGTCGCGATCCACCTCGGGCACCTCGGCGAGCCACTCGAGCCCGGGCCGGGAGCGTCGCCAGATGTGGGCGTGGGCGTCGACGAGCTGGCGGCCCGCGTCGGCCGACGCGGAACCGGGGCCGGGCATCCGCTACTCCTTCGTGCCGCCGGCGGTCATCCCCGAGACGAGGAAGCGCTGCGAGAAGAGGAAGACGATGAGCACCGGGAGCACCGACATGATCGTGGCGAGCGCGAGGGTCGGCAGCTGCACCGAGGCGGCGCCGGCCGAGGACGGGTTGAACGCGGGCGTCGAGGCGAGCAGCGAGGTCAGGCCGACCTGCATCGGGTACTGGTCGCTCGCCGGCAGCATCACGAAGGGCAGGAAGTAGTTGTTCCAGTTCTGCACGAAGCTGAAGAACGCCACGAGCGCCACCACGGGGGTCGCCAGCGGCAGCGCGATGCGGGTGAAGACGCCGAACTCGGTGCAGCCGTCGATGCGGGCGGCGGCCAGCAGGTCGCGCGGGATGGACGTGTTGAAGTAGATGTACGTCAGGTACACGCCGAACGGGAAGAACGAGAACGGCAGGATGACCGCCAGCGGCGAGCCGATCAGCCCCACCGTGTTGAGCTCGAGGAACACCGGCAGCACGAGCGCGGTGTTCGGGATGAGCATCACCACGAGGGTCGTCACGAGCAGCGCCCGACGCAGCCGGAACTCCGTCAGCGCCAGCGCATAGCCGGCCGGCACGCTCACCACGAGCGTGATGGCGAGCGCCACCACCGAGTAGAGCGCCGAGTTGCCGAGCCACCCGACGACCGCGCCGTCCTGGAAGGCGAACAGGGCGTTCCAGTTCACCGCGAAGCCGTCGAGCGAGCCGAACGAGAACGGGTTGTTCTGGATCAGATCGGTGGGCGACTTGGTCGTGGCCAGCAGCAGCCAGACGATCGGGATGGCGAAGAACAGCCCGAAGGCCAGCAGCACCAGCGCCACCACGAAGCGGCCCGACCACTGACCGGGCGTGCCGCGGAGGCCGGCGGGGGAGCGCTTGGCGGGGCGGGCGGCGGCGCGGTCGGCGACGTGGCCGGGGGCGGTCGAGAGCGCGGTCATCGTCAGTCCTTCTCGAAGAGTCCGCCGCGGGCGACGAAGAATGCGGACAGTGCCAGGGCGATCACGAGCAGGAGGATCGAGATCGCGGCCGAGCCGTTGAAGTCGTTCTGCTGGAACGCGTAGAGGTAGGCGAGCTGGTTCAGCGAGTAGTCGTTGGCGACGACGGCGTTGGAGGCCTGCGAGAGCAGCTGCGGTTCGACGAAGAGCTGGGTGCCGGCGGCGAGCGACATGATGCCCATGTAGGCGATCCACTTCTTCATCATCGGCAGCTGGATGCGCACCGCCGTCTGCACGGCGTTCGCCCCGTCGATCTTCGCGGCCTCCATCACCTCCTCGGGGATGTTGTTGAGGGCGCCGTACATGATGACGATCCACCCGCCGGCTCCGGTCCAGAACGCGATGACGGTGAACACGACCGGCAGGTTCGCCGGGTTGATCGTCTGCACGAACGACTCGAAGCCGAAGGCCTCGAGCAGCCAGCCGACCGGGCTGACCGAGGGGTCGAGCACGAACAGCCACAGCATCACGCTCGAGGCGCCGGCGAGGGCGCCCGGGATGTAGAAGATGAACCGCGAGGCGTTCGAGAGCCAGCGGATGCGGATGGCGTGCACGACGAGGGCCAGCAGCACCACCAGCACGAGCAGGCTGACCAGCCAGATCACGAGGTACACCGCGACGTGGCCGACCGCGGGCAGGAAGCGGTAGTCGCCGAGCACCTTCGCGAAGTTGTCGAACCCGGCGAACGAGCCGTCGATCGTGGTGACCGAGAGCACCAGGGCGTACAGCGCCGGGAAGACGCCGAACACCAGCATGAGCACCGTGTACCCCGACACGAACACGTAGCCCATGCGGTTCTTCACCGGGCTCCGCCGAACGGATGCGCGGCCCGCACGCCGGGGCGACCGGCCGAGGCGGGGGGTGACCCCCGCGGCGGCGGTCGCCTCGACGTCGGGAACGGTGGCGGTCATCAGCCGACCTTGTACCCGTTGACCTGCGCCTGGTCCTTGATGGCCTGACCCCACTCCTCGAGGGTGTCGGAGACGGTGCCGCCCGAGGTGATCACGGGGGTCACGGTCTTGGCCCAGACGGCCTCCTGGCTGAAGGTCGGCGAACCCCAGCCCGACCAGACGAGCGAGGCCGAGTCGGTCAGGGCGCTCAGGTCGCCGGCGAAGTAGCCGCTGTCGGCCTGCTTGGCGACCCACTTCTCACCGGCGGCGGCGAAGGCGGGCAGGCCCGGGTTCAGCTCGACCTGGTACTCGTCGCTGGTCGCCGCGAACTCCACGAACTTCTTCGCCGAGGCGAGGTTGGCCGAGTGGCTGGAGATGTACCAGGTGCCGCCGCCGACGTTGCCGGTGACGACGTCCTCGCCGTCCCAGGTGAGCGGGGTGGCGGCGCCGATCTGGCCGGCCGGCACGTTCAGCGAGTCGGGGCTGTTGAAGATGGCCCCGGAGTACCAGACCGGGCCGGGCATCGCGAGCACCTTGCCGGCGTACTTCTGCACGAACGAGGGGCTGAAGACGCTCTCGGTGGTGACCGAGCCGTTGGCGATCGTGGTGTCGAGCAGGTCGGCCATCCGCTGGCACTCCTCGCTCGTGGTGTCGACGGTGATCTCGCGCACGGCGGTCACGTCGCCGGCCTGGCACTTCGAGGCCCACATGTAGATCTCGGGGGTCCAGGCGTCACCGGCGGCGCCGATGATGTAGCCCGGATGCTCGGACGCGACCTTCTCGCCGAGCTCCTGGTACTCCTCCCACGTGGTGGGCAGCGTGTAGCCGAACTGGTCGAAGAGCGTCTTGTCGTACCAGAGCACGTTCTGGGCGAGGTCGTTGCGCAGGCAGTAGACCTTGCCGTCGACGGTGCACGGGTCGAGGGATCCGGGGGTGAAGCCGTCGATCAGCTCGGAGTCGACGAGGCCGCCGTCGAGCTGCGCGGCGAACGGCTGCGAGCCGGGAGTGGTCTGGCTGGCCCAGGCCGCGTCGTTCGTCTGCGTCGACCAGACCACGTCGGGCCATCCCTTCTTCGCCTTGTCGAAGAGCTGGATCTTCGTCTGGAAGCTGTTGCTGCCGTTAGCGCTGCCATCGTACGTCACGACGTCGATCGGCACATCGGGATTGGCCGCCTTGAAGGCGTCGGCCGCAGCCACGCGGGTGTTGTCCACCCAGACCGTGATGGTGCTGTCGGCCTGCTGCTCGGTCTCGGGGAAGCCGAACTCGCCGTTCGAGGCCGAGGAGGAGCCGCCCGCGCAGCCGGCGGCCAGCAGCGCGATGGCGGCAGCACCGGAGAGGAGGGCGAGCGAGCGGAACCGGCGGCGGGGGGAGTGCGTGCGCTCGGGGGCTTGAACCATGAGCCATGTCCTTTTCTGGTCGACGTCATTGACGACTTGCGCTGCCGGATGGCGAGCGAATTCAGTAGATCATACATCACACCTTTAGCGCAATGAGGATGGCCGAGGCCGTCAGCAGCCAGCTGAGCAGCACGAACGCGGTGTCGCGGACGCGCCAGGGGACGAGGTGCCGCTCGGTGCGGGTGGGGTGGGCGCCGAAGGCCCGCGAGTCCATCGCGAGGGCCACCCGTTCGGCGTGCCGCAGTGCTCCGGCCAGGAGCGGCACGAGGTAGCCGACCCGCCGGCGCACGGCGGCGACCGGACCGCGCCCGGGCGTCATACCGCGCACCCGGTGCGCCTGCCGGATCACGTCGAGCTCGTGCCCGAACCGCGGCACGAAGCGGTAGGCGGCCAGGGCCGTGTAGCCGACGCGGTAGGGCACCCGCAGCTGCTGCACGAGCGACCGGGCGAGGTCGGGGCCGGTCGTCGTGAGCCCGCCGATCAGCGAGAGCAGCACGATCGCGGCCAGCCGCAGCGCGGTGGCGGCGCCCGCGAGCAGGGCGCCCTCGTGCAGCCGCACCGGCCCGAGGGCGATCACGAGGGGGGTGACGGATGCGCGGCCCGCGTCGCTCCAGAACGCGAAGCTCAGCGTCAGCACGGCCGTCGCCGCGGGCAGCGCCACCAGCAGTCCGAGCAGCGCGCGGGGCGAGAGGCGTGCGCCCACGAGCACCAGGAGCAGCGTCGCCGCCGCCAGGGCGGCCGGCAGCGCGGATCCGTGCGCGAAGAGCACCGCGACGATCGCGGGAAGCGGGCCGGCGATCTTCGCGAGGGGGTTCAGGGCGTGCAGGAAGCGGCCGCGCGGTGGCGGTGCGGGCGCGAACGGATCGGGCGTCGGCGGCGCGCTCATTCGGCGGCCCCGGCCCCGGCTCCGGACCCGGCGTCGGTCTCGTCGCCTGCGGGGCGCAGCGACGCCAGGTCGGCGAGGCGGGTCACGCCGTGCCACGCGGGATCGGCCGCCGCGCGGAAGGCGCGGGCGAGCGGCGGCGCGATGAGTCCGGCGGCCTCGAGCGCGCCCGAGCCCAGCACCTCGGCGGTCGGGCCGTGGGCGGCGACGCGGCCGCCGTCGAGCACGAGCACGTGCGTGGCGTGCTCGGCCACCAGCTGCAGGTCGTGGGTCACCGCGAGCACTGTCGTGCCGGCCCGGTTCAGCTCGGCGAGGAGGTCGAGCAGCTCGCGGGCGCGGGCGCGGTCCTGGCCGAAGGTCGGCTCGTCCAGCGCGAGCACGGGGGCGCCGGCGAGCAGGGCGGTGCCCACCGAGAGGCGCCGCTTCTGCCCGCCCGAGAGGAGGAACGGATGCGCGTCGCGCTGCTCGACGAGACCGAAGCGCTCGAGCATCCGTTCGACCTGCTCGTCGATCGCCGGTCGCGCGACCCGCTGCAGCTCGAGGGTGTGGGCGAGCTCGTCGGCGACCGTGCTGCGGATGAACTGGTGCTCGGGGTTCTGGAACACGAAGCCGATGGTGCGCGCGAGGCGGCGCGGGTCGGCGCGGGCGGGGTCGACCCCGAGCACGTCGACCGTGCCGCGCGGCGGGGGGACGACGCAGGCGAGGGCGTGCAGGAGGGTGGTCTTGCCCGCGCCGTTGACGCCGACGACGGCGGTGAAGGAGCCGGCGGGGACGTCCAGATCGAGGTCGTGCAGCACGGGTGTGCGGCCCCGGGAGACCGAGAGGCCGCGCACGGTGACGGCGGGGCGGGCCGGCGGGGCCGGCGTCTGCTCGCGCGGAGCGGGCGGCCGCGCATCCGTCGCCGGCCGGAGAGAGTCGAGGAGCGTCGTCAGGGCGGACGGGGTGAGGGGCGGAACGGGCACCGGGAAGCCCTGCGCACGGAGGCGGAGGCCCGCGAGGAGGGCCGTCGGAAGCCAGACCCCGAGGGCGAGCAGCTCGTCGGCGTGCTCGCGGAGCAGCCCGACCGTGCCGTCGAGGACCAGGCGGCCCGTGCCGTCGAGCACCACGACGCGGTCGATCACCGCGAGGGCCGCGTCGAGGGCGTGCTCGATCAGCACGAGGGTGCGGCCGCCCTCGGCCACGAGCTCGCCGAGCACCGCGAAGACCTCCTCGGCGCCCACCGGATCGAGGTTCGCCGTGGGTTCGTCGAGCACGATCACGGGGGAGCGCAGGGCGAGCGCGCAGGCGATGGCGAGGCGCTGCCGACCGCCGCCGGAGAGGCGGTCGGGGTTCTCGTGGCGCCGCTCCCAGAGCCCGACGCGGCGGAGGGCGTGCTCGGCCCGGTCGAGCACCTCGGCGACCGGCACGAGCAGGTTCTCGGGGCCGAAGCAGACCTCGTCGAGCACGGTGGCGGTGACGATCTGGGCGTCCGGGTCCTGGAAGACCATCGCGACGTGCGCGCTCAGGTGGGCGACCGGTGTGCCGGACGTCGGCAGACCGTCGACGGTCACGGTGCCCTGCAGCTCGGCCGGCACCTCCTGGGGCACGAGGCCGTTCAGTGCGAGCGCCAGCGTGGACTTGCCGCTGCCGGAGGGCCCGAGCACGAGCACCGCCTCGCCCGGATGCACGAGCAGATCGATCCCGTCGGGCGTGAAGCGCTCGGCGCCCTCGTGGCGGATGCGCACACCGCGGAGCTCGAGGGCGGGGTCGGTCACGGCACCAGCCTAGGTTAGGGTCGGCTAAGTCGCGGCCGGGAGAGCGCGCTCTCCGATTCCTGGTGCGCCGGCATTTTTCACCCGTTCTGGGTTTTTTCAGGCGTGGCCGCTATCGTTGAGGAGCCCTGGTCGTGCCGGCCCCGAAGCCGCATCGCCTCCCGCTCCATCCGAAAGACCTCACGTTTGCCGAATCCCGACTCGCGTCCACGCGCTGCTGCGCCGACCACTGCGACCTCCGGAACCGAGCACACCCCTCCTCTCACCCGCCGCCAGCTGCGCGAGCTCGAGCAGCAGGCCGCTGTCGCCGCGCCGGCCGAGGACGTGCCGGTCGCGCCGCTGACCCGGCGGGCCCGTCGGGCCGTCGAGACGGTGGTCGGCACGGGCGCCGGCACCGGCACTGGCACTGGCACTGGCACTGGCACTGGCACTGGCATCGACGCCGCTGACGCTGACGCTGCCGCCGCGCTTCGTGAGGCGGAGCAGCGTGCGGCCGAGCTGCGGGAGACCGAGCTGCGCGACGCCGAGATCGCCGACCTCGAGGTCGCGCCCCTCGGCTCTGGGCTCCTCGAGCCCGATGTCGAGCTGACGCTCGAGCCGGCTCGACCGTCCAACACGTCGTCGCCCTCCTCTTCGTCTTCGTCTTCGTCCTCGTCCGAGTCGACCGGGCCTGAGTCGGCCGAGAGCGGCTCCGGTCCCGAGGTCGAGCCCCAGGCGCCCACCTCGCGCCGCGCCCGCCGGGCCGCCGAGGCGCCCCGCACCGAGATCGTCTCCACCGGCTCCATCGCCGTCGTCGTGCCCGCCGGCACGGCCTCGGGGGGCGCCGCCACCGCCGCCGACCGCGCCGGGCTCGACGAGCTGGAGGCCGCGGCCGCCCTCGTCACCACCGGGCCGATCGCCGTCGTCTCCCGCCGGGCCGCCCGCGAGGCCGCCGTCCCCGCCGCTCCCGCCGTTTCAGCCAAGGGGTCCGGGAGCCGCCGCGCCGCGGCCGCCCGCACCCCCGCCCGCGCCTCGGGCCGCCGCATCGCCGAGCCGCGCCCGCGCGCCGGACGCCAGGGCGGCACCCGTGCCGGGGGCGCTCGCAGTGCATCCGCTCGTCGTCGCGGCTGGGCCAAGGCCGGGCTCTCGGCCATCGCCATGGCCTTCGTCGTCGGCATGACCGCGGTCACCGCCATCCCCACCACCGTCTCGGCCAGCCCCGTCGACTCGAACCTGGTGAACCTCAGCCTGAACGCGAAGTCGACCGCCGAGACGCAGCAGCTCATCACCGCGAACGGATCGACCGCCGAGGTCGTCGACCGCGACGGCTACTCGGTGTCCGACGCCGGCGAGCTGCAGGCGGCCGGCTACTCCAGCGCGCAGATGCTCGTGGGCCGCTCGCTCGCCCAGGAGCTCGTCGACGCCATGGACTCGGGCAAGCTCGTGGGGTCGGTGCCCGACCACATGAAGGAGATCCGCTGGATCGCCCAGGGCGTCACGGTGCCCGACTGCGGTGTCGACTACCGCATCCTCGAGATCATCGCGATCGCGGTGCGCAACTTCGACCAGGTCGGCGTCAGCGACATCAACCGCAAGTGCACCGGCCAGATCGAGGGCGCGGGCACGAGCTCGTCGCACTACATCGACGGCGGCGGCCACGCGGTCGACTTCTACCTCCTCGACAACAAGAGCCTGAACGGGGCGGATGCGGGCACGCTCAAGCTCATCAGCATCCTCGACCCGGTCATGCCGGTCGGTGCCCGCGTCGGCCAGGCCGGCTGCCGCGCCTCGGCGGGCGTCAAGGTGAACCTCACCAACTGGACCGAGTTCGACGACTCGTGCACGCACATGCACGTCGACGTCCCGGTCACCGACGCGCCGCTCCTGCTCGCGCAGTAACGCCGCGCTTTCCCTCCCCCTCACCGCCCCGCCCCGCCCCCACCCACCGCTTTCGCGAGTGGTCACTGTTGGCGCGAAACACGGCGCGTTGGCGCCGAAAGTGACCACTCGCGAAAGCGATGGGGTGGGGTGGGGTGGCGCGGGGGCGCGCGCCCGGGGTCAGGGGCGCGGGGCGAGGCCGCGGGTGACGCCCGTGGCCGCCAGGGGGCGGGCCAGCGCGAGCGCGAGCAGCGTGAAGACGACGGGGGAGAGCAGCGAGCCCGCGACCAGCACGAGGGCTCCGACGGGATCGAGGTCGCGGGCGCCGACCAGCCGGTACATGCCCGCCGCGAGCACCGCGCCCGAGACGAGGGCGCTCACGAGGAACAGCCCGACGCCCCAGCGGCGGTAGCGCGCGACGAGGAATGGCAGCTCCTGCAGGGCGCCGATCCCGACCGAGATCAGGGCGGCCCCGAAGCCCAGCGGGTTGAACGCGGCGGCGACGAGCCCCGAGAGCACCGCGACGAGCAGCGCCACCCCGCCGCGGCGGAAGAGCCGCTGAGCGAGGGCTCCGGGAACGAAGTACACCCCGAGGGTGAGGCCGTAGAGCATCGGGGCGACGGCGTTCACCGTGCCTCCGAGGTAGGAGTTGACGATGAAGACGATCCCGCCCACGACGCCGATCGCGGCGCAGCTCAGCAGCAGTCGTGTGCTCGTGTTCCTCATGGCGCCTCCCCGTCCAGCTTAGGGTGCACTAACCCCGGTGACGGTCCGAGGGCGGCACGGGCATCCGCTCTCACCGCCACGGATGTGGGATAGTCGCTAGAGGGCGCTGAGCCCCCCTGCCACGACCACGGAGGACGGATGATGTCAGAGCCGCTCGCCGAGGCGTCCGACCGCATCCTCGCCGGTCGTGCCGCCGACGGAGACCTGCGGGCGTTCGAGGTGCTGGTGCGACGCCACGGTCCGCTGATGCGCGCTTATGCGACGCGGGTGCTGGGGTCGAACTCCGAGGTCGACGACGTGGTGCAGGAGACCTTCATCACGGCGTGGACGAAGATGCCGACCCTCGACGACCTCTCGGTGGTCAAGTCGTGGCTGATGCGGATCGTGAACCGCAAGGCGATCGACCGCATCCGCGCGCGGCACGACGACCGGCCGCTGCTCGACTGGGACGACGAGACCCCGCCCGAGCAGGGCCCCGAGAAGCAGGCCGAGGCGCAGTCGCAGCGCGAGCAGCTGAAGAGCGCACTCGACCGGCTGCCCGAGGCGCAACGGCAGTGCTGGGTGATGAAAGAGGTAGGAGGCTTCTCCTACGAGGAGATCTCCGAGGAGCTCGGGGTACCGCCGTCGACGGTGCGAGGACTTCTGGCCCGCGCACGCAAGACACTGATCAGAGAGATGGAGGAGTGGCGATGACCGACATCACGGGCGACGACCGCCACGACGACATCCCGCGCGGGGTTCCGGGTGCGCGCGACGCCGCCGAGGCCCCGGAGACGCTCGACGCCGCTGGGGTCCCGGATGCGCGCGACGCCGCCGCGGCCCCGGAGACGCTCGACGCCGCCGCGGCCCCGGAGACGCTCGACGCCGAGCCCGACATCCTCGACGTGTACGCCGACTACCTCGACCGCGGTGAGCAGCCGCCGGCCGAGCTGATCGACGCGAGTCCTGAGAACCAGCTCGCCTGGGCCGCGCTGCTCAGGGTGCGGGACGCGGCCGGGTCGCTCGTCGACCTCGAGGCCGAGGCGGCCGAGAACCCGTTCGCGACGGGGTGGGTCGAGAGCATCCTCGCCAACGTGCAGCGGGAGGTGCGGTCGGGGCGGTCCATCCCGCTGACGCATCCGTCACCGCGGGCGAAGCTGACGGTCACCGAGGCCGCCGTGCTGGGGCTCGTGCGGGCCGCGGGCGACTCGGTCGACGGGGTGCTGATCGGACGCTGCGTGCTCGACGGCGACGTCGAGCAGCCCGGCGCTCCGGTGCGGGTGCGGGTCGAGGCGAGCGTGTTCTGGGGCGAGAGCATCCCCGAGCGGGCCGAGGTGCTGCGCGCCGCGATCGCGCACACGCTGCTCGAGCACACCGAGCTCACGGTCGAGTCGATCGACGTCACGGTGACCGACGTGCATCTGCGGCGCCAGACCCCGTCCGACGGGGACGGGCTCGCCGCGACCGCCGGTGCGCCCGCCGGCCCGGGCGACGACGGGCCGAGCAGTGACCAGGTCGACGACGGGAGCGCACGATGACCGACGGCGATGTGACGGCGGGCCTCAGCGGCGGCGGCGCCGGCCCGACCGGCGGTGGCGCCAGCGGCGCGGCGGCGGGCTCCGGCTCCGGAGCTGGGGCGGCAGCGAGCGGTGCGGCGGCGGGCTCCGAGGGCGGGGCGGTGGCGAGCAAGGCGGCGGCGGGCTCCCAGGGTGGGGCGGCAGCGAGCGGGACGGCGGCCGGGGACGACGCGCTCGCGCGCAGCCTCGCGATCGCGGTGCTCGCCGTGCCCGGCGTGCTGCAGACCTACGACGCCCGACACGTGGTCGCGGCCGTCGTGGCGGATGCCGCCACCGCCCTCCGCGCCGGCCTCGGCGCCGGGCTCCCGGTGATCGCGCCCGCGCCGCTCACCGCGTCGTCCCCGATCGCCGTCTCGCGCGGCTCGGCCGGCCTGAGCGTCACGGTGAAGATCGCGGTCAGCGAGGAGCGCCCCGCCGCCGCGACCTGCCGCGACGTCTACGCCGTCGTCGCCGACGCGGTGGCCGCGCTGCCCGACGGCGGAGACCTCGACACGATCTCGGTGCAGATCTCCCGCATCGGCTGACCGGAACGCCACCGCCCGCCGGCGGGAACGCCGCCACCAGCAGTCGAGAATGCGGCCATCGGCGGGCCAGATCGCGCCATCGGCCGACGAGAACGCCGCCGCCGGCTGACAAGCGCGCCCGGACGCGCTAGCGTTCCCTTATTGATCGCTGAATCAACAAGGAGCGCCATGACCTGGCTGATGCCCGCCGAGACCCACCCGCACGAGCGCACCTGGATGGCGTTCCCGCGCCCGAACGCCTCCCTCGGCGACACGACGTCCGAGCGGGAGGCCGCGTACGCCGCCTGGACGGCGGTCGCGCACGCGGTGGCCGAGTTCGAGCCGGTGACGATGATCGTCGACCCCGAGGAGTCGGCGCGGGCCGCCTCGATGCTCGGGGGCGGGATCGAGCGCATCGCGCATCCGCTCGACGACTACTGGGTGCGTGACACCGGCCCCAGCTTCGTGCTCGGCGACGACGGCCGGCTCGGCGCGGTCGACTGGGTGTTCAACGGCTGGGGCGGGCAGAGCGACTGGGCGCGTTGGGACCACGACGAGTCGCTCGCGCGGTTCGTGGCCGAAGCGGCCGGGGCCGAGCTCGTGTCGTCGGGGCTCGTGAACGAGGGCGGGGCGATCCACGTCGACGGCGCGGGCACCGTGCTCGTGACCGAGACCGTGCAGCTCGACCCGGGCCGCAACCCCGGGCTCGACCGTGCCGCCGTCGAGGCCGAGCTCGCCCGCACGATCGGGGCGACCGCGATCGTCTGGCTGCCGCGCGGCCTCACCCGCGACTACGAGCCGTTCGGCACCCGCGGCCACGTCGACATGATCGCGACGATGCCCGCGCCCGGCACGGTGCTGCTGCACTCCCAGCCCGACCCGGCGCATCCCGACTACGCCGTCACGCGGATGCTCCGCGGCGTGCTCGAGGCCGCCACCGACGCGAGCGGCCACCCGTTCACGGTCGTCGACCTGCCGGGCCCGTCGACCCTCCGCGACGCCGACGGCTTCGTCGACTGGAACTACGTCAACCACCTCGTGGTCAATGGCGGCGTCATCGCTTGCGGGTACGGCGACGGGCGAGCGGATGCGCGTGCCCGCGACATCCTCGCCGAGGCGTACCCCGGCCGCCGTGTGGTCACGGTCGAGGCGCGGGAGATCCTGGCGCGCGGCGGTGGCATCCACTGCATCACGCAGCAGCAGCCCGCGACCCCGCGGACGAGCGCGTGACCGCTCCCGGCACCGCCCCGGCCGGCGCCGCCCCTGACGCCCCTCCCACTGCTCCCGCTCCGACGACCACCGCCGGCGCGGCCGACACCGCTGCTACCGCGGCGACCAGCGCCGCCGCGGTGACCACCGCCGCCGACACAGCCGCCGCCACCCCCGACCTCGCGACCGCGGGCATCGCCGAGCTGCGCGACGCCCTCGAGCGCGGCACCACCACGAGCGTCGAGCTCGTCGCCCGCAGCCTCGAGCGCATCGCCCACTACGACCGCCACGGCATCGCCCTGAACGCCGTGCCCGTGCTGAACCCCGATGCGTTCGCCGACGCCCGTGCCTCCGACGCCCGCCGCGCGCGCGGCGAGACGCTGGGCCCCCTCGACGGCATCCCGTACACCGCGAAGGACAGCTACTGCGTCCAGGGCCTGACCGTCGCCGCCGGGTCACCGGCCTTCGAGCACCTCGTCGCCGCCGCCGACGCCTTCGCGATCGAGCGTCTGCGCGCCGCCGGCGCCGTGCTGATCGGCCTCACCACCATGCCGCCCATGGCCAACGGCGGCATGCAGCGCGGTCTCCACGGCCGCGCCGAGAGCCCCTACGACGCCCGCTACCTCCCGGCCGCCTATGCCTCCGGATCCTCCAACGGCTCCGGCGTCGCCACCGCCGCCGGCTTCGCCGCGTTCGGCCTCGCCGAGGAGACCTGGTCCTCCGGCCGCTCGCCCGCCTCGAACAACGCCCTCGTCGCCTACACCCCCTCGCGCGGCGTCATCTCGGTGCGCGGCAACTGGCCGCTCGTCCCGACCATGGACGTCGTCGTACCCCACACCCGCTCCGTCGCCGACCTGCTCGAGCTGCTCGACGTGCTCGTCGCCGACGACCCCGAGACCCGGGGCGACTTCTGGCGCGTGCAGCCCTGGGTGAGCCTGCCGGCGGCGTCGAGCATCCGCCCCTCGTCGTACCTCGACCTCGCCGAGGGGGTGACGGATGCGCGCACGCAGCCGCTCGCCGGCCGCCGCCTCGGGGTGCCCCGCCGCTACATCGCCCGCGACACCGGGGCCGTGGCGCCGATCGAGACCCGCGCGTCGGTGCTCGCGCTGTGGGAGGCGGCCCGGCGGGACCTCGAGGCGCTCGGCGCGGAGGTGGTCGAGGTCGACTTCCCGGCGGTGGAGAACTACGAGGAAGACCGCCCGGGACGACACTCGATGTCGTCACGCGGGCTCGTGCCCGCCGACTTCGCGGAGCGCGAGCTCTGGGAGCTGTCGATCTGGGCCTGGAACGACTTCCTCGACGCGCAGTCGGCGGCGAACGACGACCCGGCGCTGCGCTCGCTCGCGGGGGTGGACGGCGCCCTGATCTTTCCGCGACCGACCGGACAGCTGCCCGACCGCTGGGGCGACCTCGACTACGACCTGGCCGAGTACGCCGAGCGCGCGCGACGACACGGGGTGCCGTCGCTGACGGAGATCCCGTCGATCGCCGAGGGCGTGCGCGGCCTCGAGGAGACCCGCCGCCTCGATCTCGAGCAGTGGATGGACGAGCTCGGCCTCGACGCCCTCGTCTTCCCGGCGGCCGCCGACGTCGGGCCGGCCGATGCCGACACGAACGAGGCCTCGGCGGCGCTGGCGTGGCGCGACGGCGTCTGGGTCTCGAACGGCAACCTGGTGCCGCGGCACCTCGGCATCCCGACGGTGACGGTGCCGATGGGGCTGATGAGCGACACGCGGATGCCCGTGGGGCTCACCCTCGCCGGGCGCGCGTACTCCGACAGCACGCTGCTCCGCCTCGCGGCGGCATTCGAGGCGCAGCGCCCCCGCCGCGTCCCGCCGCCGCGGACGCCGCCGCTCCCCGCCCCGCCGCTGGCCGCCCCGCCGCTCCCCGCCCCGCCGCTGGCCCCTCCGCCGCTGGCCGCTCCGCCGGTGACGCCGGCGCCGGCGGCAGGGCCGGTGGGTGCGTTGCAGCTCTCCGCCGCGCCGGCCGCGGCCGCGCCGGTGGGTCTGCCGTCACTCGCGACCGCACCGTCCGCGCGCGAGCCGGTTGGTGTGTCGAGGGCCGTCGCCGGAGGGCCGGAGCCGCGGCTCGTGCTGACGGCGGAGTGCCGGGCGGGGGCCGAGGGTGGCGGATCCGACGCGGTGCTCGTGCACGGCGAGTGCGACGTGGGCGCCGCGGTGAGCGTGACGCTGAACGGGGTGGCGCTCGAGGTGGAGCGGGCGGGCATCCGCTTCTCGGCCCGCGGTGAGGTGCCGGCCGCCGAGCACGCGCGGCGCGTCAGCGAGTGGCGGGAGCCGTTCGGCTCGCTCGTCGTCGCTACCGCGCGCACCGCGGCCGGTACGGTCGGCGCCGTTGCGGTGGCCGGCGGCATCGCTTGAGCTGGATCGCCTGAGCGGCTTCGCGTACGTATCGGTGACACCGAGCGCGTGAGGGGGGCGGTAGTCGCCGGGCGTGCGTGAGGACCGAGCGCGTGAGGGGAGCGGTGGTCGCCGGGCGTGCGTGTGGACCGAGCGTAGGGCGGGGCGGCGGGGTCAGGCCAGGGCGTCGGGCGGGAGGCCGAGCTCGCGGGCGACCGCGCGCTGCACCAGGCGGGCCTTCGCCGCGTCGTGGCGGTCGTGCACGGCCGACTGCGCGTTCAGACCGTCGACGATCGCCACCACGAGCCACGCCAGCCCGTCGCGGTCGGCCACGGTGAACTCGCCGGCGGTCGCCCCCTGCTCCAGGATGCCCGCCACCACCGACTCCCAGCGCCCCCCGAGCTCGTGCACGGCGCTCGCGAGCGGCTCGTTGCGGCGGCCGAGGCTCCAGGCGTCGACCCACACCGCGGTGACGGGGTCGCGCGACGGATCCAGCGTCGTGGCCAGCAGCGCCCGCAGCCGCCCGACGGCGGTGCGCTCGCGGTGGGCCACCGCCGTCACCTCGTCGAGCTCGGCCGAGGCGATGGCGCGGAACGTCTCCGCCACCAGCACGTCGGTGCTCGGCTCGTAGTGCGCCACGAGCGCCGGCACCACGCCGACCCGCGTGCCGACCGAGCGCAGGGTGATGCCCACGAGGCCGTCGGCGCGGGCGATGGCGCAGGCCGCGTCGCGGATCTCGGCCGATCGCTCGGCGGCGGACTTGCGCACCGAGCGCTGCGGGGAGGAAACCATGGTCCCTAATGTAACGAGAGCGTCAGAACAGGATGAGCAGCGCCAGCACCCCGCCGAGCACCGCCGTGGCGCCGATCAGCAGAGAGATGCGGGTGAGCGGCGTCCAGGGGGACACGCCCTCGCGGCGGGCGGCCCGCCCGCGGGCGCCGAACAGCACGACGACGGCGCCGACCGCGACGAGGGCGGCGATTCCGGTGCCGATTGGGAAGTTGCCCTTGAGGCACGCGAACGCGAGCAGCAGCGCGACGAGGGCCGTCGACAGCGCGGTGCGCTGCCAGGACAGCGCCGTGCGCTCGGGCTGGAGACCCGGGTCGCGGCGGGCCATCAGAGGTCGCCCGCCAGCTCGAACACGGCGTAGCCGGCGAGCACCAGCGCCAGCACGACGACCCCGATCACGAGCCACGGCAGCGCGACCGGCGCGGGCAGCGGCAG
The DNA here is from genome assembly GCF_015350805.1 of Herbiconiux sp. VKM Ac-1786. Lineage (GTDB taxonomy): Bacteria > Actinomycetota > Actinomycetes > Actinomycetales > Microbacteriaceae > Herbiconiux. Next base: position 1,934,347 of record NZ_JADKSG010000001.1, read on the forward strand.
GTCGAGCCGCAGCGCGCGCTCGGCCCGGCGCCAGGAGAACAGGGCCGAGAGCGCGAGCGCGCCTCCGGCGAGGCAGGCGACCAGGGCGATGACGTCGATCACCCAGGGCAGATCGGCGAACGACGCCAGCGTGGTCAGCGCGACCCCGCCGGCGACCAGCGACAGCCCGGTGCGCACCCAGGCGAGCGCCGTGCGCTCGTTGGCTAGGCTGAACCGCACGTCGGGGTCGCTGCCGACGCCGTACACGGCCCGCGGCCGGCGCTCGTCGTCTCCGGGCTCCCCGCTCGACCCGGGTCCCGCGCTCGACTCGCTCACCCTCGAACTCTAACGCCCGTCGCGCGCCCCGGGCCGCCCGCCGCCGCCCGCGGTCGAAGGCGTCACGCCAGCGCGAGCATCCCCGCCGCCACGAACGCGAGCACCAGCCCCACCACCTGCACCGGCGCCACCCGCTCGCGCAGCAGCACCGCGGCCAGGATGACCGTGCCGGCCGGGTACAGCGCCGTCAGCACCGACACCACGGTCAGCTCCCCGGCCCGCAGCGCGAGCAGCAGCAGCACGTTAGCGATCGCGTCGACCACCCCGCAGGCGATCGCCAGCAGCACCGCGCGCTCGGCCCAGGCCGGCAGCACGCCGGGCCCGTGCCCGGCGGCCCCGGCAGCCCCGGCGGCCGCCGTCTCCGTCGATCGCGCGCCCCGGAGCCGCGTGACGACCACCAGCACCACCACCGCCGACACCATGATCACCGCGCTCGTCGCCCGGTTCAGCAGCAGCGGCACCAGCCCCGAGTCGTCGGGCGTGCGGTCGATGATCACGAGGAACAGCCCGATCATCGCCCCGGCCCCCACCGCCATCCCCAGCCCGAGCAGCCGCGGTCGCGCGGCCCCCTTCTCGGGTACGAAACCGACCAGGACCACCGCGACCAGCGCGATCCCGATCGCGATCCAGCCCACGATCGACAGCCGCTCGCCGCCGACGAGCCCCACGGTCAGCGGCACCAGCGCCGACACCACCGCGGTCACCGGCGACAGGATGCTCATCGGCCCGATCGCGAGACAGCCGTACAGGAGCGACAGTGCGATCGCCCCCGTCACCCCCGACAGGATGCCCAGCTGCACCGCCTCGGCCGAGAACGTCCCGCCGATCAGCGGCAGCGCCACCGCGATCAGCGCGAGTCCGGCGACGGCCGACAGCGCGGTCACCCGCACGGCGCCCAGCCGACGCGACGCGAGCCCGCCGAGGAAGTCGGCACCGCCGTAGACGATGGCACCGATCAGGCCGAGCGTGGCGGAGAGCATGGTCCTCCCACCCTATGAGGATCAGAGACGTGCACATTAAACGCCGAATGACCGGCCGCCTAGGCGACCGGTCACTCGGCGTATCCGAGAAGGGGATTACATGGGGGGCATCAGCACCGAGTCGATGAGGTACACGGTCGCGTTGGCGGTCTGGACGCCACCGCAGATGACGTTGGTCGAGCCGTTGACGGTCAGCGCGTCTCCGCTGCCGGCCACGGTGACCTCGCCACCCTGGACGGTCTTGTGGGTTCCGACGATCTCGTCAGGGGTGAGCTGGCCGGGGATCACGTGGTAGGTGAGGATCGAGGTCAGCGTCGCGGCGCCTTCCGGGGTCTTCAGCGTGTCGAGGGTCGCGGCATCGATCTTGGCGAACGCGTCGTCGACGGGGGCGAAGACGGTGAACTCACCGGAGTTCAGGGTGTCGACCAGGTTGACGTCGGGGTTCACTCCACCGGAGACCGCAGCGGTGAGGGTCTTCAGGAGCGGGTTGTTCGACGCGGCGGTGGCCACGGGGTCGAGCGACATGCCCTCGACCGAGCCGGCGCCGTCCGGAACGGCCTCGGCGTAGGCGGCGCAGCCGGAGCCGACGAGGTTCGCAGCGGGGTCCATCGACTCCATGGAGGGCGAGGGGGTCGAGGCGGCCGACGACGGGGCGCTGGACTCCTCGGTGGTGGCGGTGGTGCTCGAGCCGCCCGAACAACCGGCGAGGCCGAAGGTGGCGACGGCGGCGATGGCGAGTGCGGCGAGGGTGGAGCGCTTGGTGATACGCATGACTGTTCTCCTTTGAGGAATGGGAAAAAACGGGCGCTGACCTTGGTTTTCAGCGGTCCGTGCCTTCAGAAGGTCTTCGGAAGCCCCCCAGAGGCGGATTGGAAATGATCCGAAATTCTTTTGCGGCCTGCCCCGGTCGAGGGGCACCACAAGGGGGTGGAGGCCCCGGCATCCCCGGAATCACGCGGCGGGTTACCGTCAGACATGACCTTCGAGCTCAGTCGCCGCACCGTCGTGGGGATGGCCGCCTGGTCCGTTCCCGTCATCGCCTCCGCCGTCGCTGCCCCCGCTCTCGCGGCGTCGGGCGACACCGTCGCGTTCGCCCCGTCGGTGGTGTTCGCTCCGTCGGGTGCGCAGGAGTTCACCGTCGCCGGCACCGCGCCGGGCGCCTCGCGGGTCGCCCTCGTCTACCCGGCCGGATTCGGCGGGCCGTCCGAAGTCGACGTCACGGACGGTGCCTTCGCCCTGCCGCTGCGATGCCCCGTCGGTTCGGCCAGCGGCGTCGTCACCGCCACGGCGGCCGGCCTCGGCGCCGGCTCGCTCGTGGTCACCGTCCAACCGGGCGGCCAGGACACCGGCAGCATCACCTGGACGAACGACAGCGTGACGGGGACGAGCCGTACGCTCCCCGCGCTGACCGGATCGATCAGCACCCGCGGCTCCTTCCTGCCCGACGTGCAGCTGTCCTACCCCGCCGGCTTCACCGGACCGGCGACCGCCGTGGTCTCGTGGACATCGGGCTCCGGGACGGCGGCGTCCATCGGCACCTTCAGCGTGCGCGGGGTCACGGTCGACGCCGGAGCGACGTCCGGCACCATCGTGGTGAGTCCGGCCGACTTCCAGGGCCAGGTCGTCTACACCCCCGCCGCGGCGACGCTCGCCGTGACCCAGGTCTAGCCGAAGGCCTCGACGATCGGCCGGAACTTCATCTTCGTCTCGAGGTACTCCCGCTCCGCATCCGAGTCGGCGACGATGCCGCAGCCCGCGTAGGCGGTGATGTCGCCCGCCTCGTCGACCTGCGCCGAGCGCAGCGCCACGGCCCACTCGCCGTCGCCGTCGGCACCCACCCAGCCCACAGGCCCGGCGTAGCGGCCGCGATCGAAGGGCTCGAGCTCGCGGATGACCTGCAGCGCGGTCGCGGTCGGCGTGCCCGCCACGGCGGCCGTGGGGTGCAGCGCCGCGATCAGGTCGAGCGAGGTCGACCCGTCGGAGAGCACGCCCTCCACGTCGCTCGCCAGGTGCCACAGGTTCGGCAGCTTCAGCGTGAACGGCACCTCGCTCGTGGTGAGGCTGCGGCTGTGCGGCCGGAGGGCCGCGAGCACGCTGGTGACCGCGAAGCCGTGCTCGTCGAGGTCCTTGGGGGAGGTCGCGAGGGCGACCGCCTGGTCGTGATCGGCCTGCGCATCCGCCCCTCTCGCCGTGGTGCCCGCGAGCACGCGCGCGCTGACGGTGCCGTGCGAGACCCGCACGAGCGTCTCGGGGCTGGAGCCGACGAAGCCGTCGACCGCGTAGGTCCAGCAGTCGGGGTAGCCGAGGGCGAGGTCGGTGAGGGGGCGGCGCAGGTCGGCGCCGGCGGGCAGGTGCCCCACGAGGTCGCGGGCGAGCACCACCTTGTCGAGTTCCTGGGCGGCGATGCGCTCGACGGCGGCGTCGACCGAGGCGCGGAAGCCGTCGGCCGAGACCTCGCCCGGCAGCAGCGTGAGCCGGTACTCGGGGCCGAGCGGCCGGGTCATCGCGGTGGGCAGGGGCTCGTCCGAGCCCTCGACGCGCACCTTCGTGACCCAGAAGCGGCCGTCGCGCTTGCCGATCACGACGCGCGGGACGATCAGGGTGCTGGTGGCGGCCGAGTCGTCGGCGAAGGCGAAGGTGCCGAAGGCGATCAGGCCCGAGCCGGGCAGCTTCACGGGGTCGGTGACGCGGGCGGACGCCACGACGTCCTTCCACGCGGCGCAGGCTTCGAGCATCCGGCCCGGCCCGCCGAACTCGAGCCGCAGGGCCTCGCCGATGCCGGCCATGCCCTGGCCCTTGCGCAGCCAGACGAGCGGATGACGCGGGTCGATCAGCGGGATGAGCAGCTTCACGTCGTCGACCGGGTGGGTCTCGACGATCAGGCGCGGAACGGTCGGGATTGCGGAATCGCTCACGTTGCCACCCTACGCCTGGCAATTACCCGCCCGGCCGCCGCTCCGAGCCAACTGAATCTAGACTGGGAGCGTGACTAAGGCAGACCTCACCAAACGACCCGAGCAGGTCTCCGCCATGTTCGACCAGGTGGCGGCCGGCTACGACCGCAGCAACAACGTGCTCTCCGTCGGCAACGCGGCGCTCTGGCGGGTGGCGACCACCCGTGCGGTGAACCCGCGACCGGGGGAGCGCATCCTCGACCTGGCCGCCGGCACCGGCACCTCGAGCGCCTCGCTCGCCGCGAGCGGCGCCCACGTGACCGCCGCCGACTTCTCGCCCGGCATGATCGAGGTCGGAAAGCGCAGGCAGGCCCGCGTCCCGAACATCGACTTCGTCGTGGCCGACGGCATGGACCTGCCGTTCGAGGACGACTCGTTCGACGCCGTCACCATCTCGTTCGGCCTGCGCAACATCGTCGACCCGAAGGTGGCGCTCGCCGAGCTGTACCGGGTCACCGCCCCCGGCGGCCGCATCGTGGTCTGCGAGTTCTCGCGCCCGGTGAAGCCCCTGCGCGGCGCCTACTACTGGTACCTCAAGAACGTCATGCCCGCGGTCGCCAAGGCCGTCTCCTCGAACGATGCCGCCTACGACTACCTCTTCGAGTCGATCGCCAACTGGCCCGACCAGAAGTCGCTCGCGGCCTGGCTGCGCGAGACCGGCTTCGTCGACGTCGGCTACCGCGACTTGAGCGCCGGCATCGTGGCGCTGCACCGCGGCACCAAGCCGCTACCCGGAAATAAGTAGGCTGTGTCCGTGACCTCCAGTCTTCGCCGCGCCACCGGCCGGTCGACCCCGCTCTCGCTCGCCGACCGCCTGTTCTCCACCGGCGAGGATCGGCGCACCGCGCGGGTGATCGAAGAGGGCATCGAGACCCTCGAGGCGCGCCTGGGCGCCGAGACCCACTTCTCCGGTGGCCTGGTCGACGTCGTCGCCCGCTACCTGCTCGAGGCGGGCGGCAAGCGCGTGCGCCCCATCCTCGCCTTCCTCACCGCCCAGCTCGGCGACGGCATCACCGACGAGGTCATCACCGCGGCCGCCTCGATCGAGCTCACCCACCTCGCGTCGCTCTACCACGACGACGTGATGGACGACGCCGACCAGCGCCGCGGGGTGCCGAGCGCCCAGTACGTCTGGGGCAACTCGATCGCGATCCTCACCGGCGACCTGCTCTTCGCGCGGGCCAGTGCGCTGCTCGCACTGCTCGGGGAGCGGGCCATCCGCCTGCAGGCCGACACTTTCGAGCGGCTCTGCCTCGGCCAGCTGAAGGAGACCCTCGGCCCGGCCGAGGGCGAGAACCAGGTCGACCACTACATCGCGGTGCTCGCCGACAAGACGGGGTCGCTGATCGCAGCCTCGGCGCAGCTCGGCATCATCTTCTCCAACGCCCCCGCCGCCTTCGAGGAGCCGGTGCGGGTGTTCGGCGAGAAGGTCGGCATCGCCTTCCAGCTCGTCGACGACGTGCTCGACATCGCGCCGTCGGCCGACGACACGGGCAAGACTCCGGGCACCGACATCCGCGCCGGTGTCGCCACGCTGCCGGTGCTGTACCTGCGTCAGCTCGCCGCGACCGATCCGGACGCGGCCGCGCTGCTCGCGCGCATCCAGCCCGACGAGCTGGCGAGCGCCGCGCCCGACGACTCCGACGAGGCGATCCGGCTGCTGCGCGAGCATCCGGTCACCCGTCGCACTGTCGAGGAGGCGCACCGCTACGCCCGCGAGGCCATCGCCGCGCTCGACCCGCTGCCCTCGGGCACCGTGAAGAAGACCCTCGTGCGGTTCGCCGAGACCGTGGTGGAGCGCACGAGCTGAGGCTCGGGCATCCGCCACCCCCGTTTCAGCCGCACAGTTTCACCTGCACACCCGGCCGGCCCCGCCGCCCGACCACCGATAGGAACTCACCGTGACCAAGCTCCGTTTGGCCATCGTCGGAGCCGGCCCCGCCGGCATCTACGCCGCCGACCTCCTCGTGAAGGCCGAGCGTCACTTCGACGTCTCGATCGACCTGTTCGAGCAGCTGCCCGCCCCCTACGGCCTCGTGCGCTACGGCGTCGCCCCCGACCACCCGCGCATCAAGGGCATCATCAACGCGTTGCGCGAGGTGCTCGACTCGGGCGTCATCCGCTTCTTCGGCAACGTGCGCTACGGCGTCGACATCACCCTCGACGACCTGAAGAAGCACTACAACGCCGTGATCTTCTCGACCGGCGCCATCCGCGACGCCTCGCTCGAGATCCCCGGCATCGACCTGGCCGGATCCTATGGGGCCGCCGACTTCGTGAGCTGGTTCGACGGCCACCCCGACGTGCCCCGCACCTGGCCGCTCGAGGCGCAGTCGGTCGCCGTGATCGGCAACGGCAACGTGGCGCTCGACGTCTCGCGCATCCTGGCCAAGCACGCCGACGACCTGCTCGTCACCGAGATCCCCACCAACGTCTACGAGGGGCTCAAGGCCTCGCCCGTCACCGACGTGCACGTGTTCGGCCGCCGCGGGCCGGCGCAGGTGAAGTTCACGCCGCTGGAGCTGCGCGAGCTCGGCGAGATGAACGACGTCGACATGATCGTGCACGACGAGGACTTCGAGCTCGACGAGGCGTCCAAGGCCGCGATCGAGACCAACAAGCAGGTCTTCGTGATCAACAAGGTACTGAACCAGTGGCGCGAGCGCCCGGTCGGGCAGGCGTCGCGCCGGCTGCACCTGCACTTCTGGGCGAAGCCGCTGTCGGTCGAGTCCGACGGGGCCGGCCGGGTCGCCGCGCTGCGCTACGAGCGCACCCGCCCTGACGGCGCCGGCGGCGTGGTCGGCACGGGTGAGATCCGCGAGGTGCCGATCCAGGCGCTGTACCGTGCGGTCGGCTACTTCGGCTCGCCGCTGGACGAGATCCCGTTCGACGAGCAGCACGGCGTCATCCCGAACCACGAGGGCCAGGTGCTCGACGAGCACAACGAGATCGTGCCCGGCGTCTACGCCACGGGCTGGATCAAGCGCGGCCCGGTCGGCCTGATCGGGCACACCAAGTCCGACGCCATGGAGACGCTCTCGCACCTCGTGCGCGACCAGGCCAACTGGTGGACCCCGGCCGAGCCCGGCGAAGAGGCGATTCCGGCCCTGCTCGAGTCGCGCGGGATCGAGTACACCGACCTCGACGGCTGGCACAAGCTCGACGAGCACGAGCTGGCGCTCGGGGCGGCGGATGCGCACCAGCGCCTGCGCGTCAAGGTCGTGCCGCGCGACGAGATGGTCGCGATCTCGCGGGCGTAGCGGGTGGTGCGGGTGTGGCGGGCGTAGCCGTTCAGGCGGGTGCGCGCCGCACCCGGGAGCGCACCGCCAGCGCCGCGCACGCCACCACGACGGCCGCGCCGCCCAGCGTCACGGCGGTGAGCGGTTCGCCGAGCAGCAGCGCTGCCCAGACGATGGTCAGCACGGGCTGCACCAGCTGCATCTGGCTGACCGACGCGATCGGGCCGATGCCGAGGCCGCGGTACCAGGCGAAGAACCCCAGGAACATGCTGATCGCGCTGACATAGGCGAAGGCGAGCCACGCGTCGGCGCCCACCGCGGCCGGGTCGAGCGGATGCGCGACCAGCGACACCCCCGTCAGCACCACCATCAGCGGTGCCGCGATCACGAGCGCCCAGCAGATCACCTGCCACGACCCGATCTCGCGAGCCAGCAGCCCGCCCTCGGCGTACCCGACGGACGCGGCGACCACCGCCCCGAACAGCAGCAGATCGCTGACATGGAGGCCGCCGAACCCGCCCGACGACACGACGGTGAAGCCGATCACGGCCACCGCGCCCGCGACCGACGCCACCCAGAACAGCCGGCTCGGGCGCTCCCGCCCGCGCAGTACGGCGACGGCGGCGGTCGCGGCCGGCAGCAGCCCGATCACCACCGCGCCGTGTGCGGCGGGCGAGGTCTGCAGCGCGAACGACGTCAGGAACGGGAACCCGACCACGACGCCGGCCGCGACCACCGCGATGCGCGGCCAGAGCCGCCGGGCAGGAGGCCGGGTGCGGGTCGCGAGCAGCACCGCGGCGGCGAGGAGCGCCGCGACGACGGCGCGGCCGGCTCCGACGAACAACGGATCGAGCGCCGCCACCGCCACCCGGGTGAACGGGAGGGTGAAGGAGAAGGCGAGCACGCCGAGGAAGCCCCAGACGAGGCCGGGTGCGAGGGACGGCCGATCAGTGCCACGTGGCGGTGCCGGGTCGGCGGTCGGTGTCGCCGTGGCGGGACGGGCGGCCGGGTCGGCGCCGGGTGTCACCGTGGCGGGGCGGGCTGCGGCGTCAGCGCGGGGCGTCGCCGCGGCGGGACGGGCGGGGCGCGCATCCGGTAGCACCGTCAGCGGCGGGGGAGTAGCGCTATCATCAGCCTTCATGAGTGACAGTAGCAGTTCGGCGCGGATCGCGGCAGCCCTCCGCACCGAGCTCGGCGGCCTGCGCGCGGGCGCCCGCCTGCCCTCGACCCGGGCGCTCACGGCGCGCTTCGCCGCGAGCCCCGTCACCGTGCAGCAGGCGGTGCGGATGCTCGTGCGGGAGGGCCTCGTCGAGTCGCGCCCGGGCGACGGGACCTTCGTGCGGCCCGCCCGCCCGGCCCCGCGCGCGGACCACTCCTGGCAGACCGCCGCGCTCGGCCCGGCGCGCGCCGACGGCGGCTTCGTCGGCTCGACGATGCAGACGCCGGGCGAGGACGTGATCGCGCTGCACAGCGGCTACCCCGTCGACGACCTGCTGCCCGTGCGCGCGGTGCAGACCGCGCTCGGCCGGGCGGCCCGCTCGCGCTCGGCGCTCGACCGTCCGCCCGCGGCGGGGCTGCCCGAGCTGCGCTCGTGGTTCGCCGCCGACCTCGCCGACGCGGCGCCCGCCGGCGGCTCGGCCCCCACCGCCGCCGACGTGCTCGTGATGCCCGGCGGACAGAGCGCACTGTCGTCGGTGTTCCGGGCGCTCGGCCGGCCCGGCGACCCGATCGTGATGGAGTCGCCCGGCTACTGGGGCGCGATCGCCGCCGCCCGCCAGGCCGGGCTCGTCATCGTGCCGGTGCCGCGCGACGGCGACGCGGTCGACGCCGTCGTGCTCGCCGAGGCCTTCGAGCGCACCCGCGCACGGCTGTTCTACGCGATGCCGCACTTCGCCAACCCAACCGGGTCGACGTGGTCGCCGGCGTCGGCCGCGGCCATCCTCGACGTCGTCCGCTCGAACGGCGCGTTCCTCGTCGAGGACGACTGGGCGCACGACCTCGCGCTCGACGCCCCCGTCCGACCGCTCGCGGCGTCCGACCCCGACGGGCACGTGGTCGCGGTGCGCTCGCTGACGAAGAGCGTGTCGCCGAGCATCCGGGTCGCCGCGGTGGTCGCGCGCGGGCCGGCGCGCTCGCGCATCCACACCGACCGCGTGGTCGACGGGCTCTACGTCAGCGGCGTGCTGCAGACGGCGGCGCTCGAGGTCGTCACCGCGCCCGGCTGGCAGCCGCATCTGCACCGGATGCGCGACCAGCTGCGCACCCGCCGCGACGCCCTGGCGGCCCTCGTGACCGAGCTGCTCCCGGCCGGCACGCTCACCGCGCTGCCGCGCGGCGGGCTCAACCTGTGGCTGCAGCTGCCTCCCGGAGTCGAGTCGCCCGCCTTCGTCGCGGCCTCCGCGGCGTCCGGCGTGCTGATCTCGCCGGGGGAGGAGTGGTTCCCGGCCGAGCCGACGGGGGCATTCGTGCGGCTGAACTACTCGGGGCCCGACCCGTCGCGTTTCGAGGAGGCCGTGCGCACGCTGGCGCGGCTGCTGCCCTGACGGGCCAGGCGCACCTCAGCCGCCCGCCGAGTCCGTCACGGCCTCGGCATCGGCCTGGGGTGCGCGAGGGGCGCGCGCCCACACCTGCCGCGCCGGGCCCGGGCCGGGCCGGGGTGGGCTGCGCCGCGTCAGCGCGCGAAGGGGCCGCGGAGCGCCGCCCACTGCAGCAGCATGATCGTCTTCGCGTCGACGATGTCGTCGCCGACGCGCGCGAGCGCCGCGTCGATGCCCAGCTCGACCAGCTCGATGTCCTCGCCCTCGTCGGCGAGGCCGCCCCCCGCATCCGCTCGGTTCGTGGCGTCGTAGGGCGCGGCGAAGAAGAAGAGCTTCTCGGTGATCGAGCCCGGGCTCATGTAGGCGTCGAAGACGCGGGTGACCTCGCCGATGGCGTAGCCCGTCTCCTCGCGGGCCTCGCGGCGGATGGCGGTCTCGGGGTCGTCCTCGTCGAGCAGCCCCGCCGGGGTCTCGAGCAGCATGCCGTCGGGGTGCCCGTTCACGTAGGCCGGATACCGGAACTGCCTGATCAGCAGCACCGTTCGCCGCGCCGCATCGAACAGCAGGATCGTGGCGCCGTTGCCGCGATCGTAGGTCTCCCGTTCCTCGACCGACCAGTGCCCGTCGCGGTGCTGGTACTCGATCTCGGTCGTGCGGGTGATGTACCAGTTCGACGTGAGCAGCCGCACGTCCCGCACCCGCACGCGCGGGTTGCCGGTGAGGTCGCGACCGGTGAGGTGCAGGCCGGTGCGCCCGCGGCGGTCGGGCGTGTCGACTCCCGGCACGCCCGGCGTCGCGGTCGGGGCGACGGATGCTCGCGCATCCGCTCGCCCGTCGGAGCCGACGTCGCCCCCGCCCCCCGCGTCGCTCACCGGAAGTTGATGAACTGCAGCGCCACGTCGAGGTCGGCGCCCTTCAGCAGCGCCATGGTCGCCTGCAGGTCGTCGCGGCTCTTGGACGAGACGCGCAGCTCGTCGCCCTGGATCTGCGACTTGACGCTCTTCGGGGCCTCGTCGCGGATGAGCTTGTTGATCTTCTTCGCGTCGTCCTGGGCGATGCCCTCCTTCATGGAGGCCTCGAGGCGGTACTCCTTGCCGGAGGCGAAGGGCTCGCCGGCGTCGAGCGAGCGCAGCGAGATGCCGCGCTTGATGAGCTTCGACTCGAACACCTCGAGGATCGCCTTCACGCGCTCCTCGGAGTTGGCCTTCATCAGCACCTTCTCGCCGCTCCACTCGATGGAGGCGCCGATGTTCTTGAAGTCGTAGCGCTGGGCGACCTCTTTCTGAGCCTGGTTGAGGGCGTTGTCCGCCTCCATCTTGTCGACCTTGCTGACCACGTCAAACGATGAATCTGCCATGCCGCTCATTTTACGCCGCCCGGGCATTGTGACGATGCCTCGACATGGCTAGGCTCGCTAGCCAGGTGGGAGATGACCATGGAGCGATACGACGTGCTGTACACGCGCAACAACCTGTCCCGGCTGATCAGCCGCGTCGAGGCCGGTGAGGAGATCGAGATCTCGCGGCGGGGCAAGCCGGTGGCGCGGCTCGTGCCCATCGAGCCGGAGGCCAAGAAGTTCTGGAGCGGCAAGGAGATCGTCGCCTGGCTGCGCGAGAACCCGCTGCCCGCCTCCTCGCGGAGGACGCCCGAGGAGATCGACGCGTGGGTGCAGGAACTCCGCGGCGACGACGAATGATCTACGCCGACTCGAACATCCTCATCTACCTGATCGAAGACCCGGGCGAGCGCGGCGATCGTGTGCGCCGCCGCTTCGACGAGATCGACGACGAGCTCGTCGTGAGCCCGCTGGTGATCATGGAGTGCCGGGTGAAACCCCTGCAGCTCGGCGACCTGGTCACCGTGCGTCGCTTCGACCGCCTGTTCGATCATCTGCCCCATCTCGACATGCCCGAAGAGGTCTACCTGCTCGCGGCGGACACCCGCGCCCGGCACGGTCTGAAGACGATGGATGCGCTGCACCTCGCCACCGCGCAGTTCCACACCTGCGACGGCTTCTGGACTCAGGACGATCGCTTGAAGGCTGCCGCGGGCGGATTGGCCATCGAGACCTTCTGAGGGCGGGTGTCAGGGGGGTCTGGTTGAGTGGGGGCATGCGTCTTCGAGTCCCGTCCGTCGTCCGCGCGGTGGTGGCGGGGGCCGCGGTGGTGGTGCTGGGCGGGGCGATGGGCGGATGCTCGGCCGGCAGTGAGGGCGCCACCGTCGATCCCGGGCCGACGTATGCGGCCCAGGCGGAGGTGCGGGCATCCGGAGCCGGCAGCTACCGCGACGGAACGCCGACCGCCGAACTGCCCGACCCCGCGTGGCTCGACACGGTCGCGTCGGCGACCGGGATTCCGCGGCGGGCGCTGCAGGGCTACGCCGGCGCCGCGATCGCGAGCAACGAGGTGCGGCCCGAGTGCCACGTGGGCTGGAACACGCTGGCCGGCATCGGCTGGGTGGAGTCGCACCACGGCACGATCTTCGGCGGGAGCATCCTGGACTCGGGGGTGACGAGCGCGCCGATCGTCGGGGTGCCGTTGGACGGGAACGGGTTCCAGGAGATCCCCGACACCGACAAGGGCGCGGTCGACGGCGACACCGAGTGGGACCGGGCCGTGGGGCCGATGCAGTTCGTGCCCGCGACGTGGGCGGCGTGGGCGAGCGAGGCGAACGGGGACGGGGTGCCCGACATCAACAACATCGACGACTCGTCGTTGTCTGCGGCCGAGTACCTGTGCTTCTCGGCGGGGCGGGTGGGGTCGGGCACTGACGGCGGCTCGGGCGGTGACGGCGGCGACGCGGCCCCCGGCGACCTCGGCACCGAGGCCGGCTGGCGCGCCGCGATCGCGGGCTACAACGAGTCCCCGGCGTACCTCGACGAGGTGCTCGACTACGCGAACCGGTACGCGGCAGAGGCCGCGCAGGCGCTCGACGCCGAGGGCTGAGGCCGCGCATCCGCCCCGATTTCGCCGAACGGGGCTTGCTGGGTATCCTTGATCAGCGCCTTCGGTTGTGTGATGAACGTGGTCGGGTGCGCCTGGCGAGTTACCCAAGCGGCCAAAGGGATCTGACTGTAAATCAGACTGCTCAGCATTCGGGGGTTCGAATCCCTCACTCGCCACCAGAACACGGAGCACCGCGATGACCGCCACTTCTCCCGCCTCCTTCGCCGCCGATCCGGCCGAACTGCTCGCGATCGCCCGCGACATCGCCCTCGAGGCCGGTGAGCTCGTGCGCCGCCGCCGCGCCGAGGGCGTCGAGGTCGCCGCCACCAAGTCGTCGATCGCCGACGTCGTGACGTTCGCCGACCGCGAGTCCGAAGACCTCATCCGCGCCCGGCTCGCCGCGGCCCGCCCCGACGACGGCTTCCTCGGCGAGGAGTCGGCCGGCGAGCCCACCCCCGGCACGTCGGGCGTCGTCTGGGTCGTCGACCCCATCGACGGCACCGTCAACTACCTCTACGACATCCCCGCCTACGCCGTCAGCATCGCCGCCGTGCAGGTCACCGACGGCGTCGCCGACCCCGCCCGCTGGACCGCGCTCGCCGGCGTCGTCGTCAACCCCGTCCTCGGCGAGGTCTTCACGGCGACCAACGGCGGTGGCGCGTTCCTCACCTGGCTCCAGGCTCCGGATGCTCAGCCCCGACGCCTCGCCGTGAACACCGACGTCGACCTGGCCCGCGCCCTGGTCGGCACCGGTTTCTCCTACAGCGCCGAGACCCGCGTGAAGCAGGGCCGGTTCATCACGGGCCTGGTCGAGAAGGTGCGCGACATCCGCCGCGCCGGATCCGCGGCGCTCGACCTCTGCTCGGTCGCCGCCGGCCGTCTCGACGCCTACGCCGAGCGGGGGCTGAACCCCTGGGACCACGCCGCCGCCGCCCTCATCGCCCGTGAGGCCGGTGCCCGCGTCGGCGGCTTCGGCGACGCCGCCGAGTCCGACGTGATGACGCTCGCGGGGCCGCCGGCGCTGCTCGACGAGCTCGAGCCGCTGCTGTTCGCCCTGCACCGCGACGCGGGCCTGCCGCTGGAGTAGCGGGGCTCGTCGCGCTGTGCGACGCGGGCTGCCCGTTCGGTTCGCGTTGACGCGGGCTGCCCGTTCGGTTCGCGCGCCATTCGCGGGGCGGCTGCCGGGGTCGGGCCGTGGCGGGGGCTGCTCAATGGAGTTTCACATGACTCCTCGTTAGCCTTGTCGGATCTTCTCGCCCCGACGAGACCTCCCCCGCCCCACCCGGAGACACCCGAACTTTGGCACGCACGACCCCCCGCCCGGATGACGACGCCTCCGTCGGAGACGCCCGCACCCGGCCCGAACCCGCCGCCGCCGATGCCTCCTCCGGGCGGACGTTCCCCTCCCGCCGATCGCTCCGCGTTCGCGTGCCGGTGTCCGACCCGACCGCGTCGTCCTCGTCGCCGTCGCCGTCGTCGTCCGACGGGCTCGCTGACTCGGCGTCCCCGGATGCCTCCACTCCGCCGCGGACCCGCCGGGAAGCGCGCCGCGCCACCTCCGAGGTGGTCACCGCGGCAGCCGATCGACCCGTGGTCGTCGACATCACCGTGGAGACAACCTCTCTCCCGATCGTGCCGCGCCCGGTCGCGACTCCGGCGGACGACGTCGTCCACCACGTGACCGAAGCCGCCGCCCCGGCGCCGACCCCGAGCCCGGTGTCGGAGACCTCCTCGAACCCGGCTGAGGCAGCTGCCCGTCGCGGGCGGCGGGCCTCGGCCGCTCCCGCCGACGAGGCGACGCGGTCGCCGCGAGCTCCGGGGGCAGGTCCGCGCCGGGCGCGCCGCGCGTCGGGGCCGGCCACCGGCGACGGTGCTCCCGCGACCGAGGCCACCGCGGTCGTCGGCGCCTCGACCACCGCTCCGGCCGCCGACGAGAATCGATCCTCCGCCGATGTCGATCTCGATGCCGTGGCCGAGGCGGATCCGGCCGCCCAGACGACCGGCAACGCCTCGCCTCCGCGCGCGGCGGGCCCCGGCCGCCGCGCCGGGTCGAGCTTCTCCGACAGCATCGAGCGCCCCGCGTCGGGCCGCCGCGCGCGGGTGACTGTGCCGACGACGGTGGAGCTCCCGGCCCCCGAGGCCAAGGCCGATGGCGGCGTCGGGGTCGACGTCGAGACGCACGAGGGCGGATCCGGCCCCGAGACCGCCGTCGTCCCGATCAGCGCTCCCGTGGTGCGGGCCGTGTCTCGCCGCACCCTCCGTGCCGCGACGACCGGCGGCCCCGAGGCGATCACCGGCGGCGCCCACGGTGCCACCCGCTCGACCGGTTCGACCGGCGGATCGCGCCGCGCCCTCACGGCGGAGCGGATCCCGGGCGAGGGTGGGTCAAGCATCCGCCCGCCGCGTGAGACGGGGAGCACCCCGAGCGGCACCGCCCCGACGGGCACCACCCCGAGCGGCACCACCCCGCGCGGCACGGCCCCGACCCGCCGGGACCAGGCCGGAGCCGTTCGGCGCCGGAACGAGCCCGGGAACACCGACCGGCTGCCGGACCAGGCCGCCCAGCGCCCCGCGCGCGGAGCCCACACCGCCGGTACCGCCGCTGACCGCGACGCCGCGAAGAACGGCGAAGCCGAGCCCGACCAGCGCAGCGCCGCCGGCGCGTCAGCCGACCGTCGCCGGCGCCGCCGACGTGGAGGCGGCGGCGACATCGCCAAGGGCACCTTCAGCGTGATCGCGATGCTGTTCGCCGCCGGGATCGCCGTCGCGACCACGCTGCCCGCCGAAGCCCTGCACGCCGCGAGCGGCGGTCCGGCCCAGCAGCTCTACGCCGACGTCGCCCCGCTCACCCCCGAGCTCGCCGCCCAGCAGCTGACCACGAGCGCCGACGCGGCCGGGGTGGGCGTCACCCGCGACGGATACGGCGTCCGCGACGTCGCCGCCCTCCGCGCCGCGGGCATGCGCATCGCCGACACCTTCACCAACAACCCGGGCCGCCCCGTGCAGTGGCCGTTCCCGGTCGGTGTGCCGATCAGCGACGGCTTCGGCCCCCGCGAGTCGCCCGGCGGCATCGGCAGCACCGACCACAAGGGCGTGGACTTCACGCCCGGCCAGGGCACGAGCATCCAGTCGGTGGCCGACGGCGTGGTGCGCACGGTCGTGCCGAGCGACGGCGGCGGCCTCGGCGTCTACGTCGTCATCGACCACGTGGTCGACGGGCAGCCGGTCTCGAGCACTTACGGCCACATGCTCCCCGGCTCGACGGCGGTGACCGAGGGCCAGCTCGTCAAGGTCGGCCAGCCGGTCGGCCGCGTCGGCAACACGGGCACCTCGACGGGCGCGCACCTCCACCTCGAGATCCGCCTCGACGGCGTCACCCCGGTCGACCCCTTCGCCTGGCTCACCCTCCACAACGCCTGACCTCGACGACCGCGGCGGCGACGGATGCCCGCCGGCACACCCCCCGAGCAGACCCACCCGCGCGAACCTCCCCGCCGGCAGCTACCCCAGCAACCACACCGCCGCATCCGGCGCCAACGCCGCCTCCCCGAGATCTTCGCTGGCGACGAGCACCTGCCCCGGCAGCTCCGCCGGCAGCTCGACCGGAGTCGTCCCCGTGTTCGCGATCACCACGACCCCGTTGTTCCGGAACGCGATCACGTCCGGCCCGTACCCCGGCAGCCACTCGAGCGTGCCGGTGCCGAGGGCGTACTGCGACCGCAGAGCGAGCAGCGCGGTGTAGAGCGACAGCGTCGACCCGGGCACGCCCTCCTGCGAGTCGCGGGCGTAGGCGTCCCAGTCGCCGGGCTGCGGCAGCCAGCTGGCGGTCGAGCCCGCGGGGCCGAAGCCGTAGGTGGTCGCGCCGGCCTGCCACGGGATCGGCACCCGGCAGCCGTCGCGCCCGAAGCGGGCGCCGTGGGTGCGGAACCAGGTCGGGTCCTGCCGGGCGTCGTCGGGCAGGTCGATGACCTCGGGCAGCCCGAGCTCCTCGCCCTGGTAGACGTAAGCGCTGCCGGGCAGGGCGAGCATCACCGCGGTCGCGGCGCGCGCACGGCGCAGGCCTGCGGCCCGGTCGGGCAGCCCGGGGGAGTTCGGGCCGAGCCCGTCGCCCTGCGGGTTCTCGGCGGTGAGGGCGAGTCGCGTGGCGTGCCGCACGACGTCGTGGTTCGACAGCACCCAGGTCGACGGCGCCCCGACGGTGGCGAAGGCCGAGATCGAGGTGTCGATGACGCCGCGCAGCTGCGAGGCCGACCAGCCCGCCTCGAGGTAGGTGAAGTTGAACGCCTGCTGCATCTCGTCGGGACGCACCCAGCGCGCCAGCTTCGTCAGCGGCTCCACCCAGGCCTCGGCGCAGAGCACGCGGTCGCCCTCGTACTCCTCGAGCACGGCGTGCCAGCTGCGGTAGATCTCGTGCACGCCGTCCTGCGCCCAGTACGGCGGGGTGGGCGGGTCGAGGGTCGCGTCGGCGAGGATCTCGGGCTCGAGCCCCACGACCCCGCCGCCCATGCTGCCGCCGCCCTCGGGCGGGGTGTAGTCGGGCAGCCCTGCCTCCTTGATCAGGCCGTGCGCCACGTCGACACGGAACCCGTCGACGCCCCGGTCGAGCCAGAACCGCAGGATGTCGAGGAACTGCTGCCGCACCCACGGGTTCTCCCAGTCGAGGTCGGGCTGGCTGCGGTCGAACAGGTGCAGGTACCACTGGCCGGGCGTGCCGTCGGGGTTCGTGACGCGCTCCCAGGCGGGCCCGCCGAACACCGACTCCCAGTTGTTGGGCGCCTCGTCGCCGTTCGGCCCCTTGCCGTCGCGGAACATGTACCGCGCGCGCTCGGGGCTCCCCTCCGGCGCGGCGAGGGCCTCCTTGAACCAGACGTGGTCCCACGAGGTGTGGTTGGGCACCAGGTCGACGATGACGCGGATGCCGAGGGCATGCGCTCGCTCGAGCATCCGGTCGAAGTCGTCGAGGGTGCCGAAGAGCGGGTCGACGTCGCAGTAGTCGGCCACGTCGTAGCCCGCGTCGTGCTGCGGGGAGGTCATGAACGGGGAGAGCCAGACGGCGTCGACCCCGAGCGTCGCGAGCGAGTCGAGGCGCGCGGTGATGCCCGGCAGGTCACCGACCCCGTCGCCGTCGGAGTCGGCGAACGAGCGCGGATAGATCTGGTAGATCACGGCGGAGCGCCACCATTCGCCCCCCGTTCGAACGAGGGCGGTCGTGGTCTCGGTCTCCGGCTCGTCGGCAGCGGTGGCGCCGGGCTCGGGCGAGGTCTCGATAGTCATGGGGAGAACTCTAACGGCGTCTGGAATCGTTTGCACACGACGGGCTCCGGATGCTCGTCGCGGCCCAGAAGGCCTCCACGACGCCCCGCGACGAAACCTGCCCCGCGGGGATGCTATTCTCTACTGGTGCCAAAAGCGCCCGGGTTCCGGGCTGCATTGCGCGCCCCCTTAGCTCATTGGTAGAGCACTTCCTTGGTAAGGAAGAGGTAGTGGGTCCGATTCCCACAGGGGGCTCCGCTTCCCGGAGGCTGGTCCTCCGGAAGCCGCGGCGGGGTAGCTCAGTTGGTTAGAGCACACGGCTCATAATCGTGGGGTCGCGGGTTCAAGTCCCGCTCCCGCTACGAAAACCCCCAAGATCTCGCCATCTTGGGGGTTTTTCCGTTCCCGCCCTCAGGGCCGGGCGCGCACGTCGGCCAGCACGGCCGGGTCGGTGCAGCCGCGCGCGAAGCCGCGGAGGCGGCGATCGATGTCGTGCTGCAGCAGCAGCGCGCCGATGCGCTCGGCGAGGGGCGCGAGCCAGCGCGGGCGGCAGGTGAAGCTGTAGCGCCAGATGGCCAGGGTGCTGTCGGGGTCGCCGTCCACGGGCGAGAAGCGCCAGCCGCCGGCGAGGCGCTCGAAGAACCACGAGCCCTTCGTCATGCGCATTCCCACGTTCGAGGGCGGGTTGTACGAGACGTACTCGCTGATCATCCGGAGCCCGAAGCGCTGCACGGTGAAGGTGCGCACGCCCTTGGCCGGCACGGTCGCGCCGTCGAGGAGCTGTTGGCGGCGGATGAAGGTGTCCCAGCGCATCCGCGTCTCACCCGTCGTCTGCGACACGGCGAACGCGACCTCGGGGCTGACGGGCACGACGCAGCGCGATTCGATGACGGGCATGAGCCCACCCTGGCACGCCCGGCCCGGCCCGGCGGGCGGCGCGGCGCGGCGCGGGGCAGGGGTGCGGGCGACGGGTGTGCGCGCCCGGCGTTCGGTCAGGGCGTGTTCAGGATGCTCGGCGCCGCCTCTGCGAAGGTGGAGCCATGTTCGGCCTCGCCCTCAACCTGCTCTTCGCCGCAATGCTCGCGACGCTGACGCTGGTGGCGCTGGTGCGGGCCCTCGTGCCGGCGCCGGTGCGGCCGCTGCCCGTGGTGCTGCTGACCCTGATCTGGGCGGCGGCGGTCGGATTCATGACCCTCCGGCCCGGAACGGGCCTCGGTGTGCGGCTGAACCTCCTGCCCCTGCAGTTCGACGGGCCGGGCAGCACGGTGGATGCGGTGCTGAACACCTTCGTCTTCCTGCCACTGGGGCTCCTGATGGTGCTCGCGGGGGCGCGGCTGCGCACGGTGCTCGTCGTGGCGCTGGCGAGCACGCTGACCATCGAGGTGACGCAGTACGTCACCGATCTCGGTCGAACGGCCGACGTCAACGACGTGATCACGAACACCGTGGGCGCACTCCTCGGCGCAGCCGTCCTGCTCGGACTCCGACGTCTGGGGCGGGCGCTGAACGCGCCGCCCCGGCCGGCCGCGACGGGGCTGACGCCCGCCGCGACCGGCCCCCTCCGCCCCTAGACTCTCCTTCCATGCCCGTCGTCCCCGTAGCCGACCTCACCGACCCCCGCCTCACCGACTACGCCCACACGACCGACGTCGCCCTGAAGAACTCCCGCCGCGACGAGCGCGGTCGCGAGCACGGCCTCTACCTCGCCGAGTCGCTGCTGGTGCTCGAGCGGGCGCTGGCCGCCGGGCACGTGCCGCGCTCGGTGCTCGCGCTCGGCACCAGCGCCGACGAGGCGGTCGCCGCGCTGGCCGCCGCCGGGCATCCGGAGACCCCCGTCTTCGTCGGCCCGGGCGAGCTGCTCGCCGAGCTCACGGGCTACCTGCTGCACCGCGGCCTGGTCGCCTCGATGGCGAGGCCCGCGCTGCCCGACCCGGCGACCCTGCTGACGGATGCGCGCCGCGTCGTCGTGATCGAGAACGTCGTCGACCCGACGAACGTCGGCGCCATCTTCCGCTCGGCGGGGTCGATCGGGGCCGATGCGGTGCTGGTGTCGCCGCGCTGCTCGGATCCGTTCTACCGGCGCGCGATCCGCGTGAGCATGGGCACCGTGCTGCAGGTGCCGTGGACGCGCGCGGGCGAGTGGGACGAGCTGGCGCCGCAGCTGCACGGGCTCGGGTTCCACGTCGCGGCGCTCGCGCTGACGCCCGACGCGGTGAGCCTCCGCGACTTCGAGCGGGCGGTGCCCGAGCGCGTCGCGCTGGTGCTCGGCGCGGAGGGCGAGGGTCTGACGCCCGAGGCGATCGCGGCGGCGGACACGGTGGTGCGCATCCCGATGCTGCACGGCATCGACTCGCTCAACGTCGCGGCGGCCAGCGCGGTCGCGCTCTGGGCGGTCGCCCGCTGACCCCGCCCCGCACCCGCCCCGCTCCCCGATCGAGTTGCCACTTTCCGCCCCAAAACGGCGCTTTTAGGGCGGATTTCGGCAACTCGATCGCGGAGGCTCAGCCCAGGCCGTCGAGGTAGCGCAGCAGGATGCCCTCGCGGAGCGCCCAGGGCGAGACCTCGAGCTCCTCGACGTCGTAGAGCTTCATCACCGAGTGCAGCACGATGGCGCCGGCGACGATCTGGAAGGTGCGGTCGGGCGTGATCCCGGGCAGCGCCTGCCGCGCCTCCGCGGGCAGCTGGCCGAGGCGCGGGATCCAGTCCTTCAGCTCCGAGCGCCGCAGCGTGACGATGTCGCCGGTGGCGCCCGGGCGCGTGGAGCCCGCGAGGCGTGCGAGAGAGCGGATCGTCTTCGACGAGCCGACGACGTGGTCGAACGGGGGCTGTCCGGCGAACAGGGGCAGGGCATCCGCTCGCATGACCTGACGCGAGTGCGCCCGCAGCTCGAGCATCTGGGCAGGCGTCGGCGGGTCGCTCGGGAAGAACTGCACGGTCGTGCGCCCGGCCCCGAGCGGCAGCGACACCGCGACCTCGGGGTACTCGTCGCTGCCGGCCGCGATCTCGAGCGAGCCGCCGCCGATGTCGAAGAGCAGGATGTTGCCGGACGACCAGCCGTACCAGCGCCGGATCGCGAGGAACGTCAGCCGCCCCTCGTCCTCCCCGCTGAGCACGCGCAGCGCGACCCCGGTGGACGCCTCGATGCGCGCCAGCACCTCCTCGCCGTTCCGCGCCTCGCGGAGGGCCGAGGTGGCCATCGGCAGCAGCTCCTCGATGCCCTCGCGGCGGGCGACCGCCATGGCCGAGGCGATGGCGGCGACGATCGCCTCGACGCCCTCGGCGCTGATCGCCCCGTCGGGCTCGAGGTAGCGCATGAGTCGCAGCACCGACTTGTGCGAGGCCTGCGGCACGGGGCGGGCACCCGGATGCGCGTCCACGACGATCAGGTGGACGGTGTTCGATCCCACATCCAGCACTCCGAGTCGCACACCCCGACCCTAGCGGAGCAGCGGGGGCCGCCCGGCCGGCGCCCGGCACGAGCATCCGGATGCCCGCCCCCGCCCCGCCCGTAGACTGGACGCGTGCCAGTCAACCCAGCCCTGACCGACCGCGCGTTCCCCGCGACCGGGTCGTACCTGGTGGGCCGCGAGAAGGTGCGCGAGTTCGCCCGCGCCGTCTTCTCGACGAACCCCCTCAACTTCAGCGTCGAGGCCGCGCAGGCCGCCGGCTACGCCGACGTCGTCGCGCCGCCGACCTTCGCGATCGTGGTGCAGGAGCTCACGCTCTCCCAGCTGCTCGCCGAGGAGGACGCCGGCATCGAGCTCACCCACGTGGTGCACGGCGAGCAGCGCTTCGACCACAGCCGGCCGATCGTCGCCGGCGACGAGCTGACCGCGCAGCTGCGCGTCACGAGCATCAAGACCCTGGGCGGCAACGCGATGGTGGTGGCCGAGACGAGCATCACGGATGCGGCGGGGGAGCACGTGGCCACCGCGGTCTCCACGCTCGTGGTGAGGGGAGACGCATGAGCGCCGAGATCGTGCACCGCTACGAGAAGGGCGACGAGGTCGCTCGCGCCACCTACCCGATCACGCGCGAGTCGCTCGTGCGCTACGCGGGGGCGTCGGGGGACTTCAACGCCATCCACTACCGCGACGACGTCGCCGCGAGCGTCGGCCTGCCCGGCGTGCTCGCGCACGGCATGCTCACCATGGGCCTCGCGGTGCAGCCCGTCGTCGACTGGGTCGGCGACCCGGCCCGCATCGGCGCCTACCAGGTGCGGTTCACCCGCCCCGTGGTGGTCGACCCGGCCTCGGGCGCGACGATCGAGGTCGTCGCGAAGATCGGCGCCCTCGACGAGGAGGCCGGCACCGCCCGCATCGACCTGACCGTCACGGTCGACGGGCAGACGGTGCTCGGCAAGGCGCAGGTGAGCGTCACCCTGCCATGAGCCTGGCCCGCTTCACCACCCTGCAGGTCGGCGGCCCCGCCGCCTCGCTCGAGACCGCGACCACCGAGCCCGAGCTGCTGGCGCTCGCCGAGGGGCTCGACCCCGACGAGGAGTGGCTGGTGCTCGGGGGCGGCTCCAACGTCCTGGTCTCGGACGAGGGGTTCGACGGCACGGTCGTGCGGGTGGCCACCCGCGGGATCGTGCAGCTTCCGGCGCCTGCGGGGTCGGTGCGGCTCAGGGTGCAGGCCGGGCATCCGTGGGACGAGCTCGTCGCGCACACCGTCGCCGAGGGATTCAGCGGCATCGAGGCGCTCTCGGGCATCCCCGGGTCGACCGGGGCGGCACCCATCCAGAACATCGGCGCCTACGGCCAGGAGGTCGGCGCGTCGATCGAGTCGCTCGACTTCTACGACGTCGAGGCGGGGCGGGTGAGGCGGATGCCCGTGGCCGAGCTGGGGCTCGGCTACCGCACCTCGGTGTTCAAGCGGGGGCTGCGGGGGGTGGTGCTGTCGGTGACGTTCGTGCTGGCTGCTTCGTCTTCGTCTGCTTCTTCCTCGGGGCTCAGTGCGCCCGTGGCGTACGGGCAGCTGGCGACGGCGCTCGGGGTGGCGGTGGGCGAGCGGATGCCGCTGCAGCAGGTGCGCGACACGGTGCTGCGGCTGCGGGCCTCGAAGGGCATGGTCCTCGACCCGGCCGACCCCGATTCGGTCAGTGCCGGCTCGTTCTTCACCAACCCGATCGTCACCGAGCGGGCCGCCCGGGCGCTGCCGTCGTCGGCACCGCGCTGGCAGGTCGAGCCGGATGCGCCCGACCTCGTGATTCCGCTCGACCCCGCTGCGCTCGCGCAGGAGGGCGCCGACGCCGGCACCGGCGTGTACTCGCGGGGTCCGGCCCCGGCGGAGTACCACGTGAAGCTCAGCGCGGCGTGGCTGATCGAGCAGGCGGGCGTGCGGCGCGGGTTCTCGCTGCCCGGGTCGACCGCCGCGATCTCGTCGAAGCACACGCTCGCGATCGTGAACCGGGCGGGGACGTCGGGGCGGGCATCCGATGTGGCCGAGCTGGCGCGGTTCGTGCAGGGGCGGGTGCTCGCGGAGTTCGGCGTGCAGCTGCACCCGGAGCCGGTGTACGTGGGGTTCTGAGGCTGTCATCCCGATGTCGGGGGTGCCCTCTAGGGTCTGAGCATGACCTGGCCAGCCACGCACCTCTCCGTCTCGATCGACCGCACGCCCGCCGACGTGGCGGCCTTCGCCGGCGACCCCGCCAACCTGCCGCTCTGGGCGGCGGGGCTCGGCTCGGGGCTGCGCTCCGAGGGGGAGCGCTGGTTCGCCGATCTCGACGGCGGCACCATCGAGATCCGGTTCACCGGGCCGGTCGAGGCGGGGGTGCTCGACCACGACGTCGTGCCCGAGACGGGTGAGACGGTGCACAACCCGCTGCGGGTGCTGGCGAACGACCGGGGGAGCGAGGTCGTCTTCACGCTCTTCCGCCGGCCGGGGCTGAGCGACGCCGATCTCGCGGCCGATTCCGACGCGATCGCGGCCGATCTCGTCACCCTCAAACGCCTCCTCGAGGGGTGATCGCCCGTGGGTCTTGTGCTCGCCGCTGAACTCGGGCAATGTGTACGCCGTTCACATAGATGCAGGGAGAGCCGATGATCCACGCGCGAGGTCTCGCGCGCACCTTCGCGGGGCGCGGAAGAGGGGCCGAGAAGGTCGAGGTGAAAGCCGTCGCGGGCGTCGACATCGACGTCGACGAGGGCGAGATCGTCGGCTTCCTGGGGCCGAACGGCGCCGGCAAGACCACGACGCTCCGGATGCTGACCACGCTGCTGACGCCCACGGCGGGTACCGCGACCGTCGCTGGGTACGACGTCGTGACCGAGTCGCAGAAGGTCAGGCGCAGCATCGGCTACGTCTCGCAGAGCGGCTCCACCTCGCCCGAGGCGCGCGCCGGCGAGGAGATCGTCGACCACGGCATGCTCTACGGCATCAGCAAGGCGCAGGCCACCGCGCGCGGCAAGGAGCTGTTCGAGCAGCTCGACCTCGAGGGGCTGTGGACGCGGGAGCCCAAGGCCATGTCGGGCGGCCAGCGCCGGCGCCTCGACATCGCGATGGGGCTGGTGCACGACCCGACGCTGGTGTTCCTCGACGAGCCGACCACCGGCCTCGATCCGCAGGCGCGCGCCAACCTCTGGACGCACATCAGCGACCTCCGCACCCGCCGCGGCGCCACGATCTTCCTCACCACGCACTACCTCGACGAGGCCGACGCGCTGTGCGACCGCATCCTCGTCATCGACCACGGAACGATCGTGGCGAGCGACACCCCAGATGCGCTGAAGCGCCAGGTCTCGGGTGACCTGGTCGAGCTGGTGCTGTCCGACGCGTCGCGCGCCTCTGAGGCGGCCTCGGTGCTGTCGCGCGTCGCCGACGACGATCTCGCGGTCTCCGGCGCCACGGTGAGCGCGCGGGTGCGGGGCGCCGGCCACGAGGTGGCCGGGCTCATCCGCTCGCTCGACGCGGCGGGCATCGCGCTGGAGTCGCTCGAGGTGCGGCGGCCGACGCTCGACGACGTGTTCCTCACGCTGACCGGTCGGTCGCTGCGGGAGGACGCGTGATGTCCTTTATTCCCACCCTCCGAGAGGCGTTCTGATGTTCTGGCGCGAGACCTTCATCGTGTTTCGGCGACAGCTGCGGCTGGCGCTGCGCAACCCGGCCTGGGTGATCATCGGGCTGATCCAGCCCATCCTGTATCTGGTGCTCTTCGGCCCGCTGCTCGAGCCGATCGCCGGTCAGCTCGGGGCGCAGAACGCGTACACGCTGTTCGTGCCCGGCCTGCTGGTGCAGCTCGGCTTGTTCGGCGCGCTGTTCGCCGGGTTCGGCCTGATCGCCGAGTGGCGGGCCGGGGTGATCGAGGCCGAGCGCGTGACGCCGGCGAGCCGCACCGCGCTGCTGCTCGGGCGCATCCTGCGCGACGTGCTGCAGCTCGTGGTGCAGGGGGCCGTGCTGATCGGGCTGGCCTTCTTCTTCGGGCTGACCGGGTCGATCCCGGGCATGTTCCTCGGCCTGCTGCTCACGGTGCTGCTCGGTGCCGCGTGCGCCGCCGCCTCGAACGCCCTGGCTCTTACCACGAAGAGCGAGGACGTGATGGCGCCGCTGATCAACAGCGTGGCGCTGCCGGTGCTGCTGCTGTCGGGCATCCTGCTGCCGATGACCATCGGGCCGCAGTGGCTGCAGGTCGTCAGCGACTTCATCCCGACGAAGTACATCGTGAACGCCATCCGCGAGCTGTTCACGGGGGAGTTCCTGACGATCACGGTGTTCTGGGGCGTGCTGTGGACCCTCGTGCTGTTCGCGGCCGGACTGTGGGTGGGCACGCGGACGTTCCGGAAGGAGAACGCGTAGCCCCTGCTCGGCGCGGCGTGCTCAGCTGTCCTTGCGGATCCAGCGGAACGTGAGACGGCAGACCACGAGCCCCACGACGAGCCAGATGCCGAGCACGATCGCCACGCCGGCGAGGTCCCAGCTGCCGCCGGTCTCGGCCGAGGCGAACGACTCGGGCAGCAACGCGGCGCGCATCCCCTGCGCGATCCACTTCAGCGGGAAGACGCTGGCGATGTTCTGCAGCCACTCGGGCAGCAGGCTGAACGACAGGTACACGCCCGAGATGAACTGCAGGATCAGCAGCGGCGGGATGATCACCGCCGCCGCGCTCTTCCCGCTGCGCGGCAGCCGCGAGATCGCGATGCCGAGCACGGCCGCGGTGACGATCCCGAGCAGGTAGACCCAGAGGAACGTCAGCCACTTCTCGGGCTCGCTCGGCAGCTCGACCCCGAAGGCGAGCTTCGCCAGCAGCATCAGGATGATCACCTGCGCCGCCGAAGTCACCAGCACCTGGCCCATCTTGCCGATGAAGTAGGACATGACGGGCAGCGGCGTCCCGGCGAGGCGCTTGAGCGTGCCGTCGCCGCGCTCCATGGCGATGTCGACGCCGAGGTTCTGCATGCCGCTGAGCAGGATGCCCGCCGCGATCATCCCGGGCAGGTAGTACGACGCCTGACTGATGCCGCCGCTCCCGTCGGGGTTCGTGCCGACGTTCCCCATGCCCTGGAACGCCACGGAGAAGATCCCGAGCAGCACCACCGGGAACAGGAACGTGAAGAACACGGTGTCGCCGGCGCGGAAGTACACCCGCGTCTCGTACACGACCCGCGCGGCCCCGAGCCGCAGCGTGCGGCCGAGCCCGAACCGGGCCGGGCGGCTGGCGGTGCCCGTGGCGGTGCTGGTGTCGGCGCCGCTGGCGGTTCCGGTGGGGGTGGCGGTCATGACCGGGCTCCGTTCGTGGTGGCGGACGACTCGGCGGGAACGCGGGTGCCGGTGACCGACTCGGCTGGGGGCCGGGTGCCGGCGGTCGGGTCGGTCGAGGCGGCGGTTGCGCCGGCGGCCTCGACCAGGCCGAGGTAGATGTCCTCGAGGGAGGGACGGATGACCTCGAGCTCCGCGACCTCGCCGTCGCGCGCCACGAGGTCGGCGACGAAGCGGCCGGGCTCGGTGGTGCGCTGCCGGCGCAGCACGCCGGAGTCGCGCCACTGCACGATGGGCACGCGCGCATCCGCTGTGCCGAGCTCGCCGACGGGGCCGATGTCGATCAGCCGGCCGCCCGCGATGACCGCGGCGCGGTCGCTCAGCTGCGCGGCCTCGTCGAGGTAGTGGGTGGTGAGCACGATCGTGGTGCCCTCGCGCGACAGCGAGCGGATCAGCTCCCAGAACTGCCGCCGCGCCTCGGGGTCGAAGCCCGTCGTCGGTTCGTCGAGGAAGAGCAGCTCGGGCCGCCCGATCACCCCGAGCGCCACATCGACGCGGCGCCGCTGCCCGCCCGAGAGCGACTTGATGCGGGTCTTCGCCTTGTCCTCGAGGCCGACGGCGGCGAGCACCTCGTCGACTGGCCGCGGGTTCGGGTAGAGCGCGGCGAAGTGCGTCAGCTGCTCGCGCACGGTGACGTTGCCGCTCTCGCCGGTCTGCTGCAGCACGATGCCGATGCGGGCCTTCCACTCGAGGCTCGCGTGCCGCGGGTCGGCGCCGAGCACCTCGACCTCCCCGCCGCTGCGCTCCCGATAGCCCTCGAGGATCTCCACCGTCGTGCTCTTGCCCGCCCCGTTCGGCCCGAGCAGGGCGAAGGTCTCGCCGCGCTCGATCTCGAAGCTGACGCCGTCGACGGCGGTGAAGTGTCCGTAGCTCTTGCGCAGCTCGGCGACGCGCACGGCGGAGGAGGAGGTCATGGCTCCATCGTGGGGGCCGTGGGCGTCGGGCGCCAGCGGCCGCGCCCGTCGCACAGCAACTCTTCCACTCCGAAGGTCGCTGATGTATTCTCAACTATGGAGATCGGGGGGCCGCGATGAGCATGCTCGAGCGGGTGCGGCGCACGCAGGAGCCGCCGCTGCTGAACGTGGCGGTCGACGTCGGCGAGGGCCCGGTCGTGGTGCTGCTGCACGGCATCGCGTCGTCGTCGGCGAGCTGGCGCCAGCTCGTGCCGCTGCTGTCGCCGCTCTACCGCGTGATCGCGATCGACGTGCTCGGCTTCGGCGGCTCGCAGGCGCCGGCGGGCAGCACCTTCACGCTCGACGAGCACGTCGAGGCGCTGCACCGCACCCTCCGCTCGCTGCGGCTCCGCCGCCGCTACACGCTCATCGGCCACAGCCTCGGCGCGCTGATCAGCAGCCGCTACGCCGCCGTGCACCGCCGCGAAGTGTCGCACCTCGTGCTGGTGGCGCCGCCCATCTACGGCCACCGCCGCTACATCGACGCCCTCGGCCACCGGATGCGCGTCGGCGGCTACCTCTGGTTCTACCGCTTCGTCCGAGACAACCGCCTCACGATCGTGGGCAACGCCGGCCGCCTCTCGCGCTGGATGCCGGGCGTCGCCACCGCCGTCGACGACCGCGCGTGGGAGGCCTTCTCGAAGACCATGCAGAACTGCATCGAGGCGCAGACCACCACGACCGACATCGCGCAGGTGCCGGTGCCGATCGACGTCGTCTGGGGCACCCGCGACCAGGTCATCGTGCCGGCGGCCCTCGAGGCGCTCGGCACCATGCACCACGTCACCCTGCACGAGGTCCCCCGCAGCGACCACTTCCTCCGCCCACCCCTGGCCCGCGAGGTAGCCCGCCTCCTCCGCTGACCCCGCCGCCGTCCGCGCCGACGGCTTCCGCGGAACAGGAGTCGGCGCGGGGCCATCGTGCGCCCGCCGGGCAGTGGGCGGTCACCGGACAGTGGGCGCTCGCCGGGCGGTGGGCGCTGGGTCGGCAGTGGGCGCGCGCCGGGCAGTGGGCGTTTGCCGGGCCAGTGGGCGCCCGCCGGGCAGTTGCGCTGTGTGGCACGCCATGATGCAGCCACCTTCCTGTGCCGCGGTGGCGGTGTGATCAGTCGGCGGATGGTCTGGCGAGGGTGGTCGTCGGTGTGGGGGTCGGCGCGAGAGGGTCTGTGGTGGGCGCGAGGCTGTCGGGGGTGGGCGCCACAGGGTCACCGGCGGGCGATAGGCGGTCGGGGAGTGGGCGAGACAGGGTCACCGGCGGGCGATAGGCGGCCGGGGGCGGGCGCGACGGGGTCGCCGGCGGGCGAAAGGTGGTCGGGGCTGGAGGCGAAGCGGCGGGGCGCGGGGACGAGGCGGAAGTAGAGCCAGACGGCGGCCGTGAGGGCCGAGACTGCCGCGAGGCAGGCCAGCCACCAGGCGAGGTCGGTCGCCACCGGCGACCAGGCGTCGGCGAGGGGCACGAGTACGAGGCCGAAGGTGGCGAGGGCCACCGCGTAGAGGGCGGCCCACGCGGGGCGCGAGACCTGGAACAGGGTGTGGCCCTCGAGGAAGCGCAGGGGGAGGAGGGCCACGACGGGCCCGCTCAGGGTGCAGACCGTGATCGCGGTGAGGGTGTCGAGCAGCAGGGTGTCGCCCGCGCCGCTGCCCGGGGAGGTGCGGAGGGCGCTCGCCGCCGTCCAGCTGCCGAGGCCGAGGAGCAGGGCGGCGAGGGTGCCCACCACGACGGTGCGGGCTCCGGATGCGCGTTCCAGCGCGATCCCGAACACCAGACCGATCGAGGCGCCGAACACGAAACCCGGCTCGAGCCCCGCGACCCTCGACAGCAGCACGGTCGCGGCGGTCAGCAGCAACGTGGACGGCCGCACCAGCAGCCGCGCCCGCCGACGCAGTCGCGCCCACGCATACCCGCTGGTCGCCCCCAGCGGCACCGCGTTCGTCACCACGAGCGCCACGGCGAACGGGACGACCAGCGCGACAAGCTCGGGCCAGGCCGACGCCGAGGAGGTCGGCGCGACGAACACCGACGCCAGGGTGCCAACAGCGATCGTCGCGGCCGCCCAGACCCACGACGAGGCCGGGCTCGGCCGACGCCGGTCGCGCACCGCCGAGAACCAGGTGAAGGGCCAGGCACGGGTGATCCGCGTCCAGTTGGCGCTGACGGTCGACTCCAGGATGCCGCCCGGCACCATCACGAGCAGCAGCATCCCCACGACGAGGAGTCCGAGCCGCACGACGCCGGGTGCGCCGAGCGCCAAGGCCTCGCCGACTGTGCGGAGGCTCCCGCTGAACTCCGACACGGACCCCTCGCCCGGCCCGTCAGCCGACGCGGCGGCGCCGAGGACCGCATCGCCGACGTTTTCGGCGGCCTCGGACGGCGCGTCGGCAGGGGCGACGGGCTGAGCGCGCGGCGGCTCGGGCCCGAGTGGAAGAGGTGCGAGCGGGAGAGGTTCGACGAGCGATCCGTCGGTCGGCGGCGGCTCCTCGGCGAGCACCGGCGCGAAGGCATCGCCTGGCACGTCGTTGACGGTGATCGGAGCTGCCGGCTCCCACGGTGAAGCAGGTGCAGGTGCAGGTGCAGGCGCCGGATCTGCGGGCGCTGGAGTGACCGACGGGTCCTCCGCACCGGGTGATCCGCCGCCCCCGCCACCACCCGACCCCGGCCCACCCGAGCCGGGATCACCCGACCCCGGGTCGCCCGAACCCGGGACCCCCGACCCGTCCCCCGATCCGGTCCCCGGCCCCACGACCCCCGGAGCCTCGTACGCGTACTCCGCCCCGTCCCCCGCCACGACGACCCCCGGCGCCCACGGGTACGCCTGCGACACCGCCACCGAGTACGGCCCCGCGCCCGGAGGCGGTGCGGGCACGGTGCACGACCAGGTGCCCGTCGGGGTGACGAGGGCCGAGCATCCGTCACCCGCCCCGTCGATGTCGAGAAGCGACACCGTCACCGACGCGCCGGGCGCCCCCGTGCCCGCGACCGGCTGCGTCAGGTCGTCGACCGTGACCGTCGACGCGAGCGTGCCCGGCGGATCGGTGGCGAGCACGGGCGGGCCGAGCACCGAGAAGTCGAGGAGCACGACCTCGCCCCCGCTCGAGACGCTGACGGGCCCGACCAGGTCGGGAGCCGAGGCGACGGGGCACGACCAGCTGCCGTCGGCGAGAGCGACCGTCGCGCACAGGACCGCCGCGGACGCGCCGGCCGAGACGGTCACGGCCGCGTCATGGGTCGCGGTGCCCGACAGCGCCGCCGGCCCACCGACCAGAGCGCGCGAGGTGTCGGCCACGAGCACACTGCCGGCCGGGGGCGCCGAGACGACCGTGAGATCGAGCGGAGCCGCCAGCGCGAGCGTGGCGTTCGAGGTGCCGAGGAGCGCGAGCACGCCGAACAAGACAACGCTGAGGATCGCTCGGGACTTCATGAGCGAAACTCTACATCCGACCCCCGACGCCGGGCTAGACCACCGGTACGAAAGGCACGAAAGGCAGGATCAGTGCAGGATCACCCGAACAGCCGCTGCAGCCGCCTCACACCCTCCACCAGCGCCTCGTCGCCGAGCGCGTACGACAGCCGCAGGAACCCGCTCGGCCCGAACGCCTCGCCGGGAACGGTGGCGACCTCGACCTGCTCGAGGATGAGGTCGGCCAGCTCGAGCGAGCTCGTCGGTGTGACGCCGCCCCACTCGCGGCCGAGCAGCCCCGAGACGTCGGGGTAGACGTAGAACGCGCCCTGCGGCATGGGGGTGACGACGCCGGGGATCTCGTTCAGCGCGTCGACGATGGTGCGGCGGCGGCGCTCGTAGGTGGTGCGCATGGTCTCGACGGCGTCCTGCGGGCCGGTGAGGGCCGCGATCGCGGCGCGCTGCGAGATGTTCGCGACGTTCGACGAGAGGTGCGACTGCAGGTTGCCGGCGGCCTTGATGGCATCGGCGGGGCCGACCATCCACCCGACCCGCCAGCCGGTCATCGCGTAGGTCTTCGCGACGCCGTTGACGAGCAGCGTGCGGTCGGCGAGGGCGGGCACCTCGTTCACGATCGACGAGGCGGTGACACCGTCGTAGACCAGGTTCTGGTAGATCTCGTCGCTGATCACCCAGAGGCCGTTGGCCTCGGCCCACTCGCCGATCTCCCTCGTCTGGGCGGGGGAGTAGACGGCCCCGGTGGGGTTCGACGGGGAGACGAACAGGAGCACCTTGCTGCGCGGGGTGCGCGCGGCCTCGAGCTGCTCGACGGTGACGAGGTAGTCCTGCGCGCTGCCGGCGAAGACCTGCACGGGAACGCCGCCGGCGAGGGCGATGGCCTCGGGGTAGGTGGTCCAGAACGGGGTCGGCACGAGCACCTCGTCGCCCGGGTCGAGCAGCGTGGCGAAGGCCTCGTAGACCGCCTGCTTGCCGCCGTTGGTGACGATGACCTGCGACGGCGAGACCTCGAGGCCGCTGTCGCGGAGCGTCTTCTCGGCGATGGCCTCGCGCAGCTCGGGCAGGCCGGCCGCCGGGGTGTAGCGGTGGTTCTTCGGATCGCGCACGGCCACCGCGGCCGCCTCGACGATGTGCTCGGGCGTCGGGAAGTCGGGCTCGCCGGCGGCGTAGCTGATGACGGGCCGGCCCGAGGCCTGGAGGCCCTTCGCCTTCGCGTCGACCTTCAGGGTCGCCGACTCGGCGATGGATGCGATGCGGTTCGAGATGCGTGTCACGGGTTCAGCCTATCCGCCGACACATCCTCAGAACAGGATGCGCGGCCTGCGACGAAGGCCTGGTCGAACATCCGGGCGGATGCACGCCCCGCGCCGATCGCGCGTGCCGGACCTACTTCACCAGCACCGGGAACGCGTCCCCCAGCGCCCCGAGGATCGACTGCACCGCGATCGCCAGCAGCAGCAGCCCGAAGATGCGCGTCACGATGCTCATCCCGGTCGGCTTCACCAGGCGCGCGACCTGCGGGGCGAAGAACAGCGCGACCCCGATCACGATCGACACCGC
Source organism: Herbiconiux sp. VKM Ac-1786 (assembly GCF_015350805.1). GTDB lineage: Bacteria > Actinomycetota > Actinomycetes > Actinomycetales > Microbacteriaceae > Herbiconiux. Next base: position 1,967,252 of record NZ_JADKSG010000001.1, read on the forward strand.
GAGGATCATCACCCCGCCCGCGAGGTAGTCGACGAGGCTCGAATAGGTCTCCTGGAACGTGATGATCAGGCTGATGGCCCCCGGCCCGGCGATCACGGGGATGGCCAGCGGCACCACGACGGGGGACTGCGCATCCGTCACCGTCACGATGTTCGCCTTGGCCGTCAGCATCGCCCAGCCGATGCTCGCCACCAACAGGTTGCCCGCGATGCGGAACGAGGTCAGGTCGATGCCGAACGCCTGCAGCACCCAGCTGCCGGCCACGAGCGACACGGTCAGCACGGCGAACACCGCGAGCCCCACCAGCAGCCCCAGCCGCTTCTGGCGTGCGACCTCGAGGTCCTTGGTGAGGTTGAGGAAGATGGGCAGGCTGCCGATCGGGTTCGTGATCGTGAGCAGGCCGATCGCGCTCGTGACGAGCGTCGGCGTCGTGATGTCGGTCACTTCAGGGCCTGCCGGGGCACCACGACCTGCTTGACGACGATCAGCACGGAGGCGACGACCGGCACGGCGATCAGCGCCCCGAGCACCCCGAGCAGCGTTCCCCCGACCAGGGCTCCGATGACCACGAGGATGCCCGGGACATCCACCGCCTTGTTCATCACCCTCGGGCTCAGCACGTACGCCTCGACCTGCATGTAGATCAAGAAGTAGATGCCGATGATCAGCGCGGTGACCGGCGACACCGTGAGCGCGACGAAGGTCACCAGCACCGCGCTGATCACGGTGCCGACCAGGGGGATCAGCGCGAGCAGGAACGCCACGACCGCCAGCGCGCCGGCGTAGGGCACGCCCGCGAGCACCATCGCGATGAAGCCGAAGACGCCGTTGGTGCCGGCGAGCAGCACCTGACCGCTGACGTACTTGCCGATCGACACGACGATCTGGTCGGTGATGTCGACGACCGAGGCGCGCGTCGACAGGGGTACGAGCACGTAGAAGCTGTTCTTCACCGCGTCGAGCGAGCCGAGGAAGAACAGGGTGAGCACGACGACCAGGATGCCCCCCGAGACGCCGTTCGCGACGGCGGTGCCGACCTTCAGCACGCCGCCACCGAGCGAGATGAGGTTGACCGGGTCGGAGAGGAAGGTCGCGAGGTCCTTCTCGAGCTGCTGGCTGCCGGCGGCGTCGCCGAACACGCGGGTGAACCAGGGCTCCTTCGTGACCGCGGCGATGGCGCCGGGCAGGTTCTGCACCAGCTCGGCCACCTGGTCGACCACCGCGGGGATAACGAGGAGGAACACGGCGGCCGCGAACGCGATCACCAGCACGAACACGATCAGGATGGAGAAGCCGCGCGGGATGCCCCGCCGCGTCAGCCAGCGCACCAGCGGGTCGAGCCCGAGGGCGAGGAACAGGGCCCCGATGATGCAGATGACGACCGTCGAGAGCTGCGTGAACGCGAAGCCCACCGCGATCGCCACCAGCCCGCCGAGGGTCGCCACGAACCCGATCCTGAATGCGTTGCCGTGCACGCGTGCCCCCGTCTGCTCGCCTTTGCATGGCCGCTCGATCTGACCTACACTTACTGTCGGTAGTCGAAATCTGCCAAGCTTTTCTATGCCTTTTTTCGTGGCCGTCTCTGCGGTCCCGGGGCCAGCGTAGCGAAGCGGCGGCACTTCGACGCTTAGGGCGGTGGCTCAATTGGTAGAGCAGCGGTCTCCAAAACCGCAGGTTGCAGGTTCGAGTCCTGTCCGCCCTGCACCGGCTTGCTGAAGGCGCGCTTTCAGCGAGAAATAGGAAACAAAGGTGAAACGGTGGCACGAAAAGTAATCGACGAACCCTCCGAGGACGTCGTCGAGAACGCCAAGAAGGAGCGGGCTGCTCGACGCAACCCCTTCGCCCGCATCATCCTGTTCATCAAGCAGGTGTTCACCGAGCTGAAGAAGGTCGTCACGCCGACCCGGCGCGAGCTGCTGAACTACACGCTCGTCGTGCTGGTCTTCGTGGTCATCATGATGGCGATCGTGGTCGGCCTCGACCAGCTGTTCGGCTGGCTGGCGATCATCGTCTTCGGAGACCCGGCCTAAGAATTCCGGATGCCCGTGCCGGCTGTGCGCTCGTCGCCGTCGGCCTCATCGACAAGAAGTGGAACCGTCACCAGTGACAGACTCAAAGCCCGAAGAAGCCGGAGTCCCGGCCGACCTCGATGCCCTCCTCGAGGCGATCGACGCGCCGGCCGACCCTGAAGCCGATGCGGTGGTCGACGACGCGCTGAACATCGACACCTTCGACGAGGCCGCCGCGGTGCTCGACGTGCTCGAAGACTCGGAGGCCGACGAGGCCGGGGAGCCCGTCGAGGGTGAGGACGTGGAGGGCGAGGTGGCTCTGGCTGCTGTCGCTTCTGCGCCTGCTTCTTCCTCCGACGAGGGGTCGGGCGACGTCGAGGACGAGACCGAGGTCGACCCCTACGAGGCCTTCCGTGCCGAGCTGCGCTCGCTGCCGGGCAAGTGGTACGTCATCCACTCCTACGCCGGCTTCGAGAAGCGCGTGAAGTCGAACATCGAGAGCCGCAAGACCTCGATGGGCATGGAGGACTTCGTCTTCCAGGTCGAGGTCCCGATGGAGGACGTCGTCGAGATCAAGAACGGTCAGCGCAAGCTGGTCACCCGCGTGCGCATCCCCGGCTACGTGCTGGTGCGCATGTTCCTCAACGAGGACAGCTGGTCCGTCGTGCGTCACACGCCCGGCGTCACCGGCTTCGTCGGCAACTCGCACAACCCGACCCCCCTCCGCTTCGAGGAGGCCTTCAACATGCTGAAGAGCCTCGTCGAGATCAAGGAGGTGCCGACCGCGAAGAACGCCGGCGGCAAGGGCGGCAAGGCCGTCAGCCGTTCGATCCCGGCCGAGGTCGACTTCGAGATCGGCGAGACCATCACCATCAAGGAGGGCTCGTTCGCGGGTCTTCCCGGTTCGATCAGCGAGATCAAGCCCGAGAGCGGCAAGCTCACCGTGCTCGTGTCCCTGTTCGAGCGCGAGACCCCGGTCGAGCTCAGCTTCGACCAGGTCACGAAGCTGTAGAGCCTCTCAGGCTCATCGGCTAAGATTTTCCGGTTGCCCTCCCGGGCATCCGGAACCACCACTGCAGGCAGAAGGCCTGTGGTGGGAGCGCCGCCTGCCAGGCGGCTCGACAGAGAAGAGAAGAAATGGCACCGAAGAAGAAGGTCACAGGTCTGATCAAGCTTCAGATCAACGCCGGCGCCGCCAACCCCGCACCGCCCATCGGGCCGGCGCTGGGTCAGCACGGCGTGAACATCATGGAGTTCTGCAAGGCGTACAACGCGGCGACCGAGTCGCAGCGCGGCAACGTCATCCCCGTCGAGATCACGGTCTACGAAGACCGCTCGTTCACCTTCATCCTGAAGACCCCGCCGGCGGCGGAGCTCATCAAGAAGGCGGCCGGAGTCGCCAAGGGCTCCTCCACCCCGCACACCGTCAAGGTCGCCAAGCTCACCCGTGAGCAGGTGCGTCAGATCGCCGAGCAGAAGCAGGCCGACCTGAACGCGAACGACGTCGCAGCGGCAGAGAAGATCATCGCCGGCACTGCCCGTTCCATGGGCATCACGGTCGAAGCGTAAGGGCGGCAGGAACATGGCACAGAAGTCAAAGGCCTACCGGGCCGCGGCCGAGAAGATCGAGGCCGGCAAGTACTACACCCCCAGCGAGGCCGTGAACCTGGCCCGCGAGACGGGTTCGTCGAAGTTCGACAGCACCGTCGAGGTCGCGCTCAAGCTCGGCGTCGACCCCCGCAAGGCGGACCAGATGGTGCGCGGCACCGTCATCCTCCCGCACGGCACCGGCAAGACCGCCCGCGTCATCGTGTTCGCGACGGGTCCGGCCGCTGAGGCCGCGATCGCCGCGGGCGCCGACGAGGTCGGTGGCGACGAGCTGATCGAGAAGGTGGCCGGCGGCTACACCTCGTTCGACTCCGCCGTCGCGACCCCGGAGCTCATGGGCAAGGTCGGCCGTCTCGGAAAGGTGCTCGGCCCCCGCGGCCTCATGCCCAACCCGAAGACCGGCACCGTGACGCCCGACGTCGCGAAGGCCGTCAACGAGATCAAGGGCGGAAAGATCGAGTTCCGCGTCGACAAGCACGCCAACGTGCACTTCGTCGTCGGCAAGGCCGCGTTCACCCCCGAGCAGCTCGACGAGAACATCGCCGCGGCGCTCGAAGAGGTCGTTCGTCTGAAGCCGAGCTCCTCGAAGGGCCGCTACATCCAGAAGGGCGCCGTCTCGACGACCTTCGGCCCGGGCATCCCGCTCGACGTCAACGCGATCTAGGTCGCGTCTGCAGCACCCTGGAAGGGCCCGCCTCACGGCGGGCCCTTTCTGCGTCTTGGGTAGCAATTACTCATAACCCCTCCTTGTCGTCTGGCTTCAAGATCGCAATGACCCGTTTCTGCGATCTCGAAGGACCTCATGTCTGCTCTTCCCGTGCCTGCGCGCCCCGCCGTTCTCGGCGCCCTGTCCGCTGCCGTCGTCCTCGGTCTGCTCGTGTCCGGGGTGCCGGGTAGTGCGTCGGCCGTCGAACCGGTCGAGCCGCCGGAGGTGAACTGTCCCGCATCGGTGGGTGCGGTCGACTATCCGCTCGCCAGTCCGCGCATCGCCGAGTCGTCCGTCGCGGTCGAAATCATCGCCGGGGCGCTCCCGAAGGGGCTCCGGCTCGATCCGGGACCCGAGGGTTGGTTCGTCACCGGCAAGCCCGAGGTAGCCGGCGTCAGCACGGTCGCCCTCCAGGGCGTCGTCATGAAGCCCGACGGAACGAAGACAACGGGCGAAGCGATCTGCACGATCGAGGTGCGGTCGGCACCGAAGGTCACGCGCATAGCCGGTGCGGACCGGTTCGCCCAGTCCGTGGCGGTCGCCGAAGGGTTCTTCGAGAGCGCCGAGACGGTCTTCGTCGCGAGCGGCGAGAAGTTCCCCGACGCGCTGAGCGCCACCGCGATCGCCGCGGCGAACAAGGCGCCCCTGCTGCTCACGACCGCCGCGTCGATGCCGGCCGAGGTGCTCGCCGAGATCGTGAAGCTGGCGCCCAAGAACGTCGTAGTGGTCGGTGGATCCCTCGCGATCAGCGACGCGGTGGTGGCGCAGATCGACGCCGCTTCGACCGCCACGATCACCCGCGTGGGCGGTGCCGACCGCTTCGAGGTCTCGCGCAACCTCATCACCCACCCGGTCTTCGGGCTCAAGTCGTCCAAGCGCATCCACCTGGCGACCGGCACGAACTTCCCCGACGCACTCACCGCCTCTCCGCCGGCGGCCGTGGCGGGTGCGCCGGTGCTCCTCGTCAACGGATCGGCGACGTCGCTCTCCGCCGCCGAGTCGGCCGTCGTCACTGGACTGGGTGCGAAGGAGGCCGTCATCTCCGGCGGCCCGCTCTCGATCAGCACCGCGCTCGAGAAGAGCGTCGCGACGACGCTGACCGTGACCCGCTTCGCCGGCTCCGACCGCTACGACACCGGCATCCAGACCAACGCGGGTTCCTTCCATGAGGCCCGCACGATGTTCCTGGCCAGCGGCTCGGCCTTCCCCGACGCTCTCAGCGGCGGCGTCGTGGCCGGCATCGGCGGCAGCCCCCTCTACGTGACCCAGAGCTGCGTCTCCACGCCGCTCTACTTCGAGATCGGCCGACTCGCCCCCGAGAACGTCGTCATCCTCGGCGGCGTGAACGCCCTCGGCGCCGACCTCGACACCCTCAAGCCCTGCTCCCTCGACGGCTGACCCTCGACGTTCCGGCCCCCTCCGGCGCCACCGTTCTGACCTGGAACGGATGGGCCGGTCGGGACTGGTTTGCGGGCGGGGTCGTGTTGCGAGGGGCGGGATGGGGCGGCGCGGGTACGTTGGGGGGATGGCGACCAGGGTTCGGCGGGCGCGTCCGGAGGACGTGGGGATCGTCGCTGCCGTGGCCGCCGAGACGTTCGAGCTGGCGTGTCCGCCGTCGACGTCGGCGGAGGCCATCAGTGCGTTCGTCGGAGAGAACCTTTCCGAGGCTCGGTTCGCCGGGTATCTCGCGAGCGGGAGCCACACGATCCTGCTCGGCGACATCGACAATCAGATCGCCGGGTACACGATGCTCGTGGCGGGGGAGCCAGCCGATCCGGACGTCGCCGCCGCGGTGGTGCGGCGACCGACCGTCGAGATCAGCAAATGCTACGTGCGGGCCAAGTTCCACGGGCAAGGTGTCTCGCGGGCGCTGATGGAGGCGTCGATCGAGGAGGCCCGCGCGGCGGGGGCGGCCGGGGTGTGGCTGGGGGTCAATCAGCAGAACTCGCGGGCGATCCGCTTCTACGAGAAGAGCGGGTTCGCGAAGGTGGGCGTGAAGCGCTTCCTGGTAGGCGACGAGCTGCACGACGACTTCGTGCTCGAGCACCCACTCGACGCCTGACCCGGGGGCCTGCCGGTGAGTAGCAACTGCTCATAACGCGTCCGGGCGGGTCGGGGTAAGGCTAGGGGGATCCTGATCTGAGACGAGCCCCCCATGCGCCGATACATCACCGCTGTTCTCGCGCTGCTCGCCGTGCTCGGGGCAGTGGTGATGCCGGTTCGCGCCGAGGCGGGCGAGGGGGCGGGCGCGCTGCCGCGGCCGGAGCGGGTGAGTGGGGTGGATCGGTACGCGGGGGCTGTGGCCGCGTCGGTCGCGATGGGGTGGCGGCACGTCGAGACGGTGTATGTCGCCAGCGGCGAGAACTTTCCGGATGCGCTGAGTGCGGCGTCGGTGGCCGGCATCGCCGGGGCGCCGCTGCTGCTGACCGCGCGGGAGGCGCTGCCCGAGGTCGTGCGGCGGGAGATCGTGCGGCTGACTCCCGCGACGGTGGTCGTGGTGGGTGGGGAGCTGGCCGTGTCCGAGGCGGTGGCGCTCGAGCTGTCGCGGGCCGCGACCGGAGCGACGGTGACGCGCATCGCGGGGGCGGATCGGTACGAGGTGTCGCGGAGGCTGGTGTCCGACGCCAGCGTCGGGGCGGTGGGGTCGCCGTGGCTGATCGCGGCGACCGGGCGGCAGTTCCCCGACGCGCTGAGCTCGGCCCCGGTGGCCGCGCAGCTTTCGTCGCCGGTGGTGCTGGTCGACGGGCTCGAGGCCGAACCGACGGCCGCCGAGACGGCGCTGCTCACCGAGATGGCGACGACGAGCGTGCTGCTCGCGGGCGGCACGGCGTCGATCTCCGCTCCGCTCGAGACGGCGCTGAAGCGCACGGTGCTGACCCAGCGGTTCGACGGGGTCGATCGCTTCGCCACGTCGGTGGCGCTGAACGCGACGTTCACCGAGGCGAAGATCGCCTACCTGGCGAGCGGCCGGTCGTTCCCCGACGCGCTGAGCGGCGGGCCCCTCGCCGCCCGCTTCGACGCTCCGCTCTACCTCGTGCGGCAGGACTGCGTCCCGCAGGTGGTGCTCGACGACCTCACCCGGCTGGCCCCCGAGAAGATCGTCCTACTCGGCGGCTCGCTCGTGCTGACCGGTGGCGTCGAGGCGCTCACGCCGTGCCCCTAGCCCGAAGCCCGAGCCACAGCCCGCCCGCGAAGCGACGGCGCCGATCAGAAGGGCAGCGACGCGACCTGCAGCACGAGCTTGCCCCGGGTGTGGCCGCCCTCGAGCGCGCGGTGGGCCGCGCCGGCCTCCGAGAGCGGGAAGACGCGGTCCACGTGCACGTGGACGTCGCCCGAGTCGATCAGCCGGGCGATGACGGCGAGCGTCGCCGCGTCGGGCGCGACCTTGAAGGTGGTGGCGCGCATCCCGGCCGCCGCGGCCTCGGCCTCGAAGGTCGGCCAGCTGCCCGTGGGCACGTTCACGATCAGGCCGCCCGGGCGCAGGGTCGACAACGACCGGGTGCCGGTCGAGTCGTGCAGGTTGCCGACCAGGTCGATCACCACGTCCTGGTTCGAGACGCGGTCCTCGAAGGGTCCGGCGGCGTAGTCGAGCACCGTCGCCGCTCCGAGCTCACGGAGGAAGCCCTGGTTGGCCGCCGATCCGGTGGCCGTCACCCGGGCGCCGAAGTACGAGGCGAACTGCACCGCGAAGTGACCGACACCGCCCGCGCCGGCGTGGATGAGCATCCGCTGCCCCTCGTGCGCCTTCGCCAGCTCGACCACGAGACCCCAGGCGGTGAGCGCGGCGAGCGGCACCGCGGCCGCCTCGACCAGCGAGAGCGACTTGGGCTTGCGCGCCACCTGCAGCGTCGGCGCGGCGACGTACTCGGCGTACGATCCGGCCCCGCGCGGCACCGACATCATGCCGTAGACCTCGTCGCCGACGTTCAGCGGGTGCCCGGCGAACGGCGTCTCGACGACGACGCCCGCGAAGTCGTAGCCGAGGATGCACGGCAGGGACGGGATGGCGTAGGCCACCCCGTTCCCCGCCCGCGTCTTCGCGTCGAGCGGGTTGATACCGGCGGCGGCGACCTTGACGAGCACCTCGGAGTTCACGCGGACAGGCGAGTCCACGGTGCCGACGTGCAGCTGGGTCGCGTCGCCGAACGAGTCCAGCAGCACCGCCCGCATGGTCTTCGGGTGGGTGAGGGTGGGACTCGAGACGCCCGGCGATCCACTCCACTGCTCGATCATCCACTGCCCTTCCGTCGTGTTCCGTGGTGCATGGGGAGAGCTCGGGCCACCCGCCTCGCTGCGTCGCCGATTCGGCTGCTCCCACGCTAGGGTCCGAATGATTCGCCGGTGTTTCCGGAACGTCACCGAGGTGCAAACTCGGCGGCTCCGGGTTAACATTCGGTGAAGCCGGCCGGCGCTGCACGCGGGGTCGACCGGCCGCCGCAGACGACGATGCCGCCGCAGAGAAGAGACCCACCCGATGACCCGAGCCCGAGCGGCGGCCCTCACCCTCGCCGCCGCGCTCGCCGCCGTGGGCCTCATCCTGATCTGGGCCGCCCGGCTCTCGGCCGACCGCTTCCTCTACGTCAGCGAGCTCGGAGCCGACGGCGAGCCGACGGCCGTGGTGTTCCGCTGGGCGATGACCGCGGTGGCCGTCGGGGCGGCGATCACCGCGCTGGCGATGCCCGCGGGCGCGCTCACGCCCCGCGGCCGCGTGCTGCGCGCCGTCCCGCCCGCCCTGGTGCTGCTCGTCGCGGCGGCGGCGTTCGGCCTCGCCTCCCAGGTCACCTGCACACGCTACTGCCCGCTCCCGGTGGGCCCGGGCTTCACCTGGCAGGACCTCGTGCACACCTCGGCCGCGGTCGTCGGCTTCGCCGGGGCCTCCTGGGTCATGCTGCAGGTGGCGTCGGATGCTCGGCTGAAGCGCCTCGCCCGGTTCTCCCTCGTGGCGGCCCTCGCCGTCGCGCTCATCGCCGCGACCGGGGGCATCCTGTCGCTGCTGCAGTTCGGCACCGAGGTCGGAGGCCTGCTCGAGCTCGTGGCGACCACCGTCGCCCTCGCCTGGCTGGTCGGGCTGTCGCTCTTCCTCGCGATCGAGACGGTGTCACCGCCGCCGAGAGCGACCGAGCGCGACGCGGAGCGCCGGTACGAGCGCGTCGAGGTTCCTCCCGCGGTCTACTGACCGCCCCACCCCAACCACGCCGCGACGCCCGCCCGGGTCGCCCGCACGTACGCCCCGTACCCGTCGTCCCGCGCCGGCAGCGGGATGCTCACGGCGCCGTCGAGCTCGTCCATCCACAGCTCGGCCACCGACACCGGGTGCGCCGGGTCGCGCGGCGCCCACGCGATCGCCGTCGGCACCCCGATCGACGCCAGACTCTCCGAGGCGGAGAACGCCACCGACCGCGGGATCTCGATCAGCCGCCGAGCCCGCGTCGCGGCACCGGGCGACCGGAACTGCTCCAGCAGCCCCTCGGCCCCGAGCGGTGACTCCTCGAGGGCCTGCCGGTAGAGGTCGGTGCCCCGGAACGCGCGCTCGCCCTCGACCGCCCCGAGCCGGGTCAGCAGCGACCCGATCACGGGGAACGGCAGCAGGTTCCGCGGCAGCGGCACGTCGGTGAAGGCCGGCCGCACGAACACGAGCCGGGTGATGGCCAGCGCACCGGGCGCCGGTGCCGAGGCCGCCGCGGCCAGCGCGAGCCGCAGCGCGATCCCCGCGCCCATCGAGATGCCGATCACCGTCAGCGGGGCGTCGCCCACCGATGCCCGCACCCGCGACGCGAGATCCGACGCGAGTGCGTCGAGCGAGAACGACGACGCCGGCCCCGACACCCGCTGGTCGTCTCCGTGCCCCCGCACGTCGGGCGCCAGCACGGTCTCGGTGGGCGGGATGATCGGCGAGAACAGCGACAGCGGCTGCGCGGGCGACCCGCCGAGGCCGTGCAGGAGCAGCGTCGTCACACGCGGCCCCGCTCCCCGCGCATCCACGCCAGCAGCTCGTCGGCGCGGCGCACGAGCAGCTCGATCTGCGACTCGTCGCGGTCGACCCACTGGCACCGCGGGTCGGACGCCAGCGGCACGAAGTCGACGTGCTGCTCCCACACCACCAGCGTGCGCTCGGCGCCGAGCACGTACTGCTGCCACCACACCTGCCGCAGGTACGAGCGGGGGATGCGCGTCCACGGCTTCGACGTCGTCTTGATCTCGGCCAGCTCGAGCGACCCCTCGGGCGTCACCCGGATGCCGTCGGGCGTGGCGAGGTGCCGGCGCTCCCGGGCGGCGTGGAAGAGGGCGACGCTCGGCTCGATCAGGTGCTCCTGCAGCACCCAGGCGGCGATCTCGGGCTCGCGGGCGCGGCCGTGGTCGGTGAAGGCGTTGCCGCCGAAGCCCGAGCCGTTGAACTTCTCCCAGGCGACCGCGCGCACGGCGGCGTCGCTGGCGAGCCGTGCGGCATCCGTCGCCGTGACCCCGCGGCTGCGGGCGCGCAGCCAGGCCACCCGGTCGGTCGAGGCCGCCACCACCCGCGCGAGGTGCGGCGGCGGGGCCGGCGCGGGCACCGCGACCTCGTGCTCCTCCCAGGGGAAGGAGAGCAGGGTGTCGGTCACCCCTCCATTCTCACCCGAGCCACCGTCATCGAGGTCAGCCGGGCGGCACGGCGAGCGGATGCGCGCCCGCACGACCACGAGCGCAGACCCCGACCGGCCGCGACTTTCTCAGACCACGCAATGCCGGCTCATAGACTCCTCATAGCCCACTGCCAATACTGGAGATGTGACTATCGACGGCTCCCTCCTCAGTGGCGACTCCCGCAGCAACCCCGCCAAGCAGCCCCGCCTGCGCCGGGCCGACGGCTCGCCCGTGCGCGCCCTCGTCGTCGACGACGAGAACACCCTCACCGACCTGCTCTCGATGGCGCTGCGCTATGAGGGCTGGGAGGTCAAGACGGCGAGCGAGGGGCGCCAGGCCATCACGATCGCCCGCGAGTTCCGCCCCGACGTGATCGTGCTCGACGTGATGCTGCCCGACATCGACGGGCTGCAGGTGCTGAACCGCATCCGCGGCGACGGCCACGAGACCCCCGTGCTCTTCCTCACGGCGAAGGATGCGCTCGACGACCGCATCGCCGGGCTCACCGCCGGCGGCGACGACTACGTCACCAAGCCGTTCAGCCTCGAGGAGCTGGTGGCGCGCCTGCGCGGGCTCATCCGCCGCTCGACCCTCGTCGTGGCCGACGCCGACGACCCGATCGTCACCGTCGGAGACCTCGAGCTGAACGAGGACAGCCACGAGGTCTTCCGCGACGGCGAGCCGATCGAGCTCACCGCGACCGAGTTCGAGCTGCTGCGCTACCTGATGCGCAACCCGCGGCGCGTGCTGAGCAAGGCCCAGATCCTCGACCGGGTCTGGAGCTACGACTTCGGCGGCAAGTCGAGCGTGGTCGAGATCTACATCTCCTACCTGCGCAAGAAGGTCGACGCCGGCCGCACGCCGATGATCCACACGGTGCGCGGAGCCGGCTACATGCTGAAGCCCGCGCTGTGACGCTGCGGCGCACGCTGATCGCCAGCGTGCTCGGCCTGATCGCCCTCGCCGGCGTGATCATCGGCGTCGTGAGCACGGTGGCGCTGAACGGCTACCTCGTGAACCAGCTCGACTCGCAGCTGCGCGAGGCGTCGAACCGCACCCTCTCGACCCTGCAGGGCGAGGGGCAGGGCGGTCCTCCGCAGGCGGGCTTCGGCCTCGGGCAGGCCTCCGGCACGGTGGCGGCCGTCGTGGCCGAGGGCGGATCGGCCGGTCTCGTGCTGAGCGAGGACGGCACCGCCGACTACCTCACCGAGTCGCAGCTCGCCGCCCTCTCTGGTGTCACCGCGGGCCCCGAGCCGGTGACGGTCGACATCGGCGACCTCGGCGGCTACCGCATCGAGGTGCAGTCGGTCGCGACCACCACGGGCGCCCCGGCCCTCGTGGTGACGGGCCTGCCGCTCCGGGACGTCGAGGGCACGCTGCAGCAGCAGATCGTCGTGATCGTGATCGTCACCGCCGGCGCCATGGCGCTGGCGGCCGTGGCGGCGTTCCTGATCATCCGTCTCGCCCTGCGGCCCCTCGACCGCGTCACCGCCACCGCCACCCGGGTGGCCGAGCTGCCCCTGGACCGCGGTGACGTCGCCCTCGCCGAGCGGGTGCCGGCGGCCGACACCGACCCGCGCTCCGAGGTGGGCCGGGTGGGCCTCGCCTTCAACCGGATGCTCGAGCACGTCGCCTCGGCCCTGACCTCCCGGCAGCAGAGCGAGAACAAGGTGCGGCAGTTCGTGGCCGACGCCAGCCACGAGCTGCGCACACCGCTGGCGAGCATCCGGGGCTATGCCGAGCTCACCCGGCGCACCGCCCCGGAGCTGCCGGGCGACGTGGCGCACTCGCTCGGCCGCATCGAGTCGGAGGCCACGCGCATGACCACCCTGGTCGAGGACCTGCTGCTGCTCGCCCGGCTCGACGCCAAGCCCGAGCTCGCGACGACCGAGGTCGACCTCTCGCTCGTGCTCGTCGACGCGGTGAGCGACGCCCACGTGGCGGGCCGCGACCATATCTGGGACCTCGAGCTGCCCGAGGAGCCGGTGACCGTCTCGGGCGACCCCGAGCGGCTGCACCAGGTCGTCGCCAACCTGCTGGCCAACGCCAGGGTGCACACCCCGCCCGGCACGCGGGTGACGGTCTCGGTCGACGGCTCGGCGGGTGCTCCGGATGCTCCGGTCGCCCTCGTGCGGATCGCCGACGACGGCCCCGGTATCGCGCCCGAGCTGCTGCCGACGCTGTTCGAGCGCTTCGTGCGCGGCGACGTCTCGCGCTCGCGGCACCAGGGCAGCACCGGCCTCGGCCTCGCGATCGTGAAGGCGGTGGTCGACGCCCACGGCGGTGCCGTCTCGGTGGAGAGCGAGCCGGGGGCGACGGTGTTCACGGTGGCGCTGCCGCTGGTCTCGATCGCGACGAGCCGGGAGCTGTGAGGGGTACGGTGAGACCATGACCGATCAGCAGAACGAGCCCATCATGGCCGGCGCCGACGACGCCGCGCTCACCGAGAAGGTCGAGGGCGTGCTCGCCCAGGTCAAGGCCGATTCCCCCGACGCCTCCTCGGCCGAGATCGCCGAGCTGCTGCGCGAGCGGCTCGACCAGGCCGGCCTCGAGGTCGACGACGACGAGATCGGGCGCCTGGCCGCCTGGGAGGCCGGCGAGAGCTGATTTGCAACCGGCGGCCGGGTGCCTTAGGCTTCACGAGGCCAAAGACCGCCGGTCGTCGGTGTGCGCTGCTGAGAAGCAGAGTTCACCGGCCGAAGATTCGTGAGAGCGAAGACCTGCGCAGGTGTACGAAGTAAGTCTCCAGCGTTCTGCTGTGTTCTCGCTCCGGCCTCCTGCGCCGGAGCTTTTCTTTTTCTTCTCCCAGAGCTCCTCTCCAGGTGCACCCGGTGGTCGTCCCGGCCGACACCATCGATTACTAGGAGCGCCATGGCGAACAAGGAAGCCTCGGTTGCCGAGCTCACGGAACTCTTCCAGAGCTCGACCGCCGTTCTGCTGACCGAGTATCGCGGTCTCACGGTCGCGCAGCTGAAGCAGCTGCGCGGAAGCATCCGTGAGCACGCGTCATACGCCGTGGTAAAGAACACGCTGACCAAGATCGCGGCGAACAACGCCGGCATCTCGTCGTTCGACGACGAACTCGCCGGTCCGTCCGCGATCGCCTTCGTCCACGGTGACCCCGTGGCCGTCGCCAAGTCGCTGCGTGACTTTGCCAAGGCAAACCCTCTTCTGGTCGTGAAGGGCGGGTACTTCGACGGTAACCCCCTGACCGCCGACGAGGTCACCAAGCTCGCCGACCTCGAGTCCCGTGAAGTCCTGCTGGCGAAGCTCGCCGGTGCCTTCAAGGCCTCGCTGTTCGGTGCCGCCTATCTCTTCAACGCCCCGCTGTCGAAGGCCGTTCGCACGGTCGATGCGCTGCGTGAGAAGCAGGAGTCCGCGTCCTGAGCTCCGGCTCCGGCACGCGGTTGAACTAACTACCACAACAAGGAGAACAACATGGCAAAGCTTTCCACCGAGGAACTGCTCGAGGCTTTCAAGGAGCTCACGCTCATCGAGCTGAGCGAGTTCGTCAAGGCGTTCGAGGAGACCTTCGAGGTCACCGCGGCTGCCCCCGTCGCCGTCGCCGGCCCCGCCGCTGCCGGTGGCGCCCCCGCCGAAGAGGCTGAGGAGCAGACCGAGTTCGACGTCATCCTCGAGGCTGCCGGCGAGAAGAAGATCCAGGTCATCAAGGAGGTGCGCGCCCTCACCAGCCTCGGCCTCGGTGAGGCGAAGGCACTCGTCGACGGTGCTCCCAAGGCCGTCATCGAGGGCGCCAACAAGGAGACCGCCGAGAAGGCCAAGGCCCAGCTCGAAGAGGCCGGCGCCACCGTCACCCTCAAGTAGTCTTCTCTGCTTCGAAGCGGATGCCCGGGCCTCACGGCTCGGGCATCCGTCGTTTAACCGGCCGCCCCTGATCGGCGCGGCGGTCAGCGCCGCGGGGGAGCCGTGGACGAGCGGATGACCAGCCGCGCCGGCACGAAGGTGTGCTTGGACGGCGGCGTCCAGCCCGGCTCCTCCAGCTGGCGGATCACCCAGTCGACCGCCTGCTCGCCCTGCAGGTCGGGCCGCTGCCCGATCGAGGTGAGCCCGAACATCTCGCTCAGCGGGTGGTCGTCGATGCCGATCACCGACAGGTCCTCGGGCACCGACAGCCCGAGCTCGCGCGCGGCGAGGATGACCCCGATGCCGACCTCGTCGCAGGCCGCGAACACGGCCGTGGGGCGGCGCCGCGGATCGCCGAGGAGCTGCTTGCCCACCCGGTAGCCGCCCGGGATGTCGAAGGGCGTCGCGACGTGGGAGTCGGAGTCGTAGCGGATGCCCGCCGCCTCCAGCGCCTCGCGGTAGCCGCGCAGCCGCTTGGAGTGCACGTGGAAGTCCATCTGCTCGTCAATGTCGCCGCCGACGTGCACGATGTCGCGGTGCCCGAGCAGCAGCAGGTGCTCGGTGGCGAGGCGCGCGGCCTCGATGTCGTCGATGCTGAGGGTGGGGATGCCGACCAGCGGCCCGCCGATGCCGGCGATGGGCTTGCCGAGCGAGAGCAGCCGCTCGGCCTCGGGAGCGGTGATCTCGAGGGTGACGGCGATCACGGCGTCGACCCGCTTGCGCACGAGGAAGTACTCGAAGACGCGGCTGCGCTCCTCGACCGTCTTGGTGGTGTTGTAGAGCATGAGGTCGTAGCCGCGGTCGAGCAGCGCCCGCTCGACACCCTCGATGATGCTGCCGAAGAACCACTGGTTGATCTCGGGGATGATCACCCCGACGTTGTTCGTGCGGCCGGTGACGAGGCTCGAGGCGCTCGAGGAGACGACGTAGCCCAGCGTCGCGGCGGCGGCGGAGACCCGGGTGCGCGTCTCGGCCGAGACGTAGCCGCGCCCGCTCAGGGCGCGCGACACCGTGGCCTTCGAGACCCCGGCGAGAGTCGCCACGTCTTCGATCCCCGACACGACGACCTCCTCGTCTTCCCGTGTGCAAACGCTTCCAGAATCCTAGCGCCACCTGACAGCGGATGTGGAGCACCAGTTTCGCGATCACCCTCTCGTCTGCTAGCGTGAGAGCGCTCTCTCCGAACCAATCGTTACCTTCTCGAGACATCGAGGACGCGGCTTGTCATTTGGTGGGAGTTATGGAAAGGTTTCCCTACACGCGCCTCCGAAGGCACCACGACGGAGCGCACAAACTCAATGAGGAGGAGATATGCGGTCACTTTCGCACCGCCGTGTCACAGCACCCATCGCCATCGCGGCGGGCCTCGGGCTCGCACTCGTCGGCTGCTCCGGCGGAGCCGGCGGCGGAGCGGCGGGCGGTGAGGCCGGTGAGGCCGACGGCGTCGTCACCGTCTACGGCACCATCGCCGACACCGAGGCCGAGCTTCTCGAACAGTCCTGGGCGGACTGGGAGAAAGAGAACAACATCGACATCCAGTACGAGTCGTCGAAGGAGTTCGAGTCCCAGATCGGCATCCGCGCGCAGGGTGGCAACCCGCCCGACCTCGCGATCTTCCCGCAGCCGGGCCTGCTCGCCGACCTCGCGTCGCGCGGCTTCATCCAGAAGGCCCCCGAGGGCGTCGAGAAGAACGTCGACGAGTACTGGTCGACCGACTGGAAGGCCTACGGCACCGTCGACGACACCTTCTACGGTGCTCCGCTGATGGCCAGCGTCAAGGGCTTCATCTGGTACTCCCCGAAGCAGTTCGCCGACAACGGCTGGGAGGTCCCGAAGACCTACCAGGAGATGGTCGACCTGACCGCGAAGATGCAGACCACCCTGGGCTCGGCCCCGTGGTGCGCCGGCTTCGGCTCGGGCGACGCCACCGGCTGGCCGGGCACCGACTGGGTCGAAGACCTGGTGCTGCGCCAGAGCGGCCCCGACGTCTACGACCAGTGGGTCAAGAACGAGGTCAAGTTCACCGACCCCGCGATCAGCGACGCCTTCACCTCCGTCGGCGACATCCTGCTCAACCCGAGCTACGTCAACGCCGGTTTCGGTGACGTCAAGTCGATCAACGCGACCGCCTTCGGCGACGTGGCGAACGCCATGGCCGACGGCAGCTGCGCGCTGACCCACCAGGCCTCGTTCTTCGACGGCTTCCTCACCGACGCCGGAGCCACGGTCGGCCCCGACGCCGACATCTGGGCGTTCGTCACCCCCGCGGTGAACGAGGGCGAGACCGCCGTCACCGGTGGTGGCGAGATCGTCGGAGCGTTCTCGAACGACGCCGACACCGTCAAGGTGCAGGAGTACCTCTCGAGCCCCGAGTGGGCCAACAGCCGCGTGTCGCTGGGTGGCGTCATCTCCGCGAACAAGGGCCTCGAGGCCTCCAACGCGCAGAGCCCCATCCTGCAGCAGGCCATCGGCATCCTCCAGGACGAGAAGACCACGTTCCGGTTCGACGCCTCCGACCTGATGCCCGGTGCCGTCGGCGCCGGAACCTTCTGGAAGGGCATGGTCGACTGGATCAACGGCACGCCGCAGGACGAGGTCCTGACCTCCATCGAGGGCGGCTGGCCGACCGAGTAGGTCGACCCGTCCATCCATAGACAGAACGGTCGCGATGAGGCCGCCCGAACCCTCGGGCGGCCTCCTTGCACCCTGGTGCTACGGTGTCCTCACGGCGCCGAGGGCGCCGGGCCGTTCCTGAGTTCAGAGTCGCACTCGAAAGGTTTTCATGTCCGATTTCCTTCTCTGGGTGGGGAAGCTGCCCGCGCTGGCGCAGATCCCCATCGTCCTCATCGCGTTCGGCATCGTCGTCGCGCTGATCCTGTTCTTCGTGGAGATCGCTCCACGAACCGGGCGCAAGTACACGATCATCCGTCTCGCGGTGTGTGTGATCGCCCCGTTCCTCGCCCTCGTGCTCGTGGGCTCGGTCTGGTGGGCGGCCCTCATCGCCGCGGCTCTCGGCCTGCTGTTCTTCTGGATCGACAAGCGCTCCTCGCAGGGCGCCGGCTATCTCTTCCAGCTCTTCGGCTTCCTGGCCCCCGCGATCATCCTGCTGGTGATCGGGCTCATCTACCCGACGGTCAAGACCGCCATCGACTCGCTGTTCTCGAGCCGCGGCAACTTCGTCGGGCTCGACAACTTCGCCTGGGTGCTCACGAACCCGCAGAACCTGCGCGTCATCCTGAACACCATCATCTGGGTGCTGGTCGTGCCGATCGCGTCGACCATCTTCGGTCTCGCCTACGCCGTCTTCATCGACAAGAGCCGCGGTGAGAAGTTCTTCAAGATCCTGGTCTTCATGCCGATGGCGATCTCGTTCGTCGGCGCGTCGATCATCTGGCGCTTCGTCTACACCTACCGTCCCGACGACCAGAGCCAGATCGGCCTGCTGAACCAGGTCGTCGTGTGGCTCGGCGGTCAGCCGGTGCAGTGGCTGCAGGAGTCCCCCTGGAACACCTTCTTCCTGATCGTCGTGCTCATCTGGATCCAGACGGGCTTCGCGATGGTCATCCTCTCGGCGGCGATCAAGGGCGTTCCCGCCGAGCAGCTGGAGGCGGCGGAGCTCGACGGCACCAACGCGTGGCAGCGCTTCACCAATGTGACGGTGCCGGGCATCCGCTCGTCGCTGATCGTGGTGCTCACCACCATCTCGATCGCCTCGCTCAAGGTGTTCGACATCGTGCGCA
Source organism: Herbiconiux sp. VKM Ac-1786 (assembly GCF_015350805.1). Lineage (GTDB taxonomy): Bacteria > Actinomycetota > Actinomycetes > Actinomycetales > Microbacteriaceae > Herbiconiux. The sequence continues at coordinate 1,985,800 of NZ_JADKSG010000001.1, forward strand.
CCATGACGGCGGGCGCGAACGAGACCAGCGTGCTGGCGAACGAGATGTACACGCAGTTCAAGAACTTCGAGTACGGGCGGTCGGCGGCCTTCGCCGTCATCCTCTTCATCCTGGTGATGCCGATCGTCATCTACAACGCCAGGCAGATCAAGAAGCAGAGGGAGATCCGATGAGCGCCGTGCAGCCGATCGACCTGCCGGTCGACAAGTCGACGAAGAAGCAGCTGAGGTCGGGCGAACGCGCGATCGAGCGCGACGAGACGGTGACCAAGCGTACCAAGCGCCGGCTCACCAGTCGCGGCGCGACGGTCGCCGCCCTGATCATCGCGGTGATCTGGACGATCCCGACCTTCGGTCTGCTGATCTCGTCGTTCCGCGAGCGGAACGCCATCCAGACCTCGGGCTGGTGGACGATCTTCGAGAACTGGGGCTTCACCCTCGACAACTACGTCGAGGTGCTGGGCTCGGGCAACTCCTCGGTCACCATCGCCTCGTCGTTCGTCAACTCGATCGCGATCACCATCCCGGCGACGCTGATCCCGCTGGTGATCGCGGCCCTGGCCGCCTACGCCTTCGCGTGGATCGACTTCAAGGGCAAGGACTGGCTGTTCATCGGCGTCTTCGCGCTGCAGATCGTGCCGATCCAGATGGCGCTCGTGCCGCTGCTCAGCCTGTTCTCGCGCGGTGTGGCCGTCGGTGACGACTGGATCTTCTCGGGCATCCCCTCGAACGGCACCTTCTCGCAGGTCTGGATCGCGCACACGATCTTCGCCCTGCCGCTGGCGATCTTCCTGCTGCACAACTTCGTGTCGGAGATCCCGCGTGAGGTCATCGAGGCGGCTCGCGTCGACGGCGCCGGTCACGGGCAGATCTTCTTCCGGATCATCCTGCCGCTGACCATGCCGGCGCTGGCGTCGTTCGCGATCTTCCAGTTCCTCTGGGTCTGGAACGACCTGCTGGTGGCGCTCATCTTCGCCGACGGCGGGGTGGCTCCGATCACGAAGCTGCTGGCCGAGATCACGGGCTCGCGCGGTCAGGACTGGTACCTGCTCACCGCGGGGGCGTTCGTGGCCATCATCGTGCCGCTGATCGTGTTCTTCGCCCTGCAGCGGTTCTTCGTGCGAGGGCTCCTGGCGGGTTCCACCAAGGGCTGACGCGCTCGCGCACGCATCGCGGTCACCGACGCTCTCACGGGCTCGGTGGCCGCGATTCGTGCGTGAGGCGGCGTTCGGGTTTCGCCCTGGGAGGACGGTGACGGTGGCGTCGGTGGTGCGGCGTACTGTCGTCACTATGAGTGGAATGGGCGGCGGTGGCCGCATGAGCGCCGTCGCGGCCGCCGGCGGGCGCACCCGCGTGGGCGGCGGCGGGGGCGGCGGGGGCGGTGGCCGCGTCTCCAGCGGCGACCGCGACGCGCAGCGCGCGGCGAACGCCGAGGCGCCGAAGATCCCGAACCTGCTGCGGCGCATCGGCGAGCTGTTCCGGCCCTACCGTCCGGCGCTCGCCGTCACCGCGGTGCTCGTGCTGATCGGGGCGGCCCTGACCGTGCTGCCTCCGCTGCTGACGCAGCAGGCCTTCGACCTCGGCCTCTTCCCGGCCGGCGGGCCGAACATCCCGATCCTGTTCGAGCTGGTCGGCGCGATGGTGCTGATCTGGATCGTGTCTGCCGCCCTCGGCGTGTGGCAGACGTACCTCACGGCCCGGGTCGGCAACAGCGTGATGGGCGATCTGCGCATCCGGCTGTTCACCCATCTGCAGCGCATGGAGCTCGCGTTCTTCACCCGCACCAAGACGGGCATCATCCAGTCGCGGCTGCAGAACGACGTGGGCGGCGTGGCCAACGTGCTCACCAACACGGTCTCGAGCGTGCTGGGCAACACGGTCACGGTGATCGCCGCGCTCGTGGCGATGCTGTTGCTGAGCTGGCAGCTCACGGTGGTCGCGGTCGTCCTGATGCCGCTGCTCGTGCTCGTGCAGCGCCGGGTCGGCCAGGTGCGGGCGCGCATCGCGGGCAAGACGCAGGAGTCGCTGTCCGACATGACGGCCATCACCCAGGAGACGCTGAGCGTCTCGGGCATCCTGCTGGCCAAGAGCTTCAACCGTCAGGGCGCCGAGATCGAGCGCTACTCCGACGAGAACCAGAACCAGATCGCGCTGCAGGTGCGCCAGCAGATGAGCGGGCAGTGGTTCTTCGCCATCGTCAGCATCGTGCTCTCGGTGGTGCCGGCGGTCGTCTACCTCGCGTCGGGCTACCTCATCCAGGGCGGGGTCGACGTCACCGCGGGCACGATCGTCGCGTTCACGACCGTGCAGGCGCGGTTGACCTGGCCGCTCCTCGGCCTGATGCGCGTGGGGCTCGACCTGCAGACCTCGGGCGCGCTGTTCGCCCGCATCTTCGAGTACCTCGACCTGAAGCCCACGATCGCCGATGCGCCGGATGCGGTGGACCTGCCGCGCGGGTCGGGTGCCGAGCGCGCGGGGCGGGTCGAGTTCGACCACGTGAGCTTCGTCTACCCCGACGGGGAGGTCGAGCATCCGACCCTCGACGACGTCTCGTTCGCGATCGAGCCGGGCCAGTTCGCCGCGTTCGTCGGGCCCTCGGGCGCCGGCAAGACCACGGTGTCCTACCTCGTGCCGCGGTTCTACGAGGCCACCTCGGGGGCCGTGAAGGTCGACGGGCACGACGTGCGCGAGCTGCGGCAGGAGTCGCTGATCGACCGGCTCGGCATCGTCAGCCAGGAGACCTACCTCTTCCACGCCACGATCGCCGAGAACCTGCGCTACGCGAAGCCCGACGCGACCGACGAGCAGCTGGCGACGGCGGCGCGGGCGGCCAACATCCACGACCGCATCATGAGCTTCCCCGAGGGCTACGAGACGCTCGTGGGGGAGCGCGGCTACCGACTCTCGGGCGGCGAGAAGCAGCGCATCGCGATCGCGCGGGTGCTGCTGAAAGACCCGGCCGTGCTGATCCTCGACGAGGCGACGAGCGCGCTCGACTCCATCTCCGAGCGGGTGGTCCAGGATGCGCTCGACACCGCCGCGCGCGGCCGCACCACGATCGCCATCGCGCACCGGCTGTCGACGATCGTGAACGCCGACGTCATCTTCGTGGTCGACGCCGGCCGCATCGTCGAGTCGGGAACGCACGAGCAGCTGCTGGCGCGCGGCGGCTCGTACGCGGCGCTGTACGCGCAGCAGCTCACCACGGCCTGAGCCGTCGTCGCGCGCGTCGTGCAGCTGCTCACGACGGCCTGAGCCGTCGTCGGCGCGCGCCGCGCCGCCCCGCCGGTCGCGCCCGCGCACCGGCCCGGTACGGCCTGAGCCGGATCTCCTCTCGGCACCCTCCGCGGTGAGGATGCGATCCGTCGCGTCGGCGTGATCGGAATATTAGCGTTCACATTAGGGCCTGCGGCGCGGGAACACCAGCACGATTCCGGTTATCGATTCGTTACCGAATTGCCAATTGTGAAGGCTCACATTTTGTGACTACCATGACGCACCGGCCCCGACGTGGCGGCCGACCCGGCACCATCACGCAGCACGACGCGGCCGGGACGATGAACAGAGAGGTTCACCATGAAGAAGAAGTTCCTCGGTCTCGCCGCGGCCGGAGCGATGCTCCTGACGCTCGCGGGCTGTGCCGGCGGCGGCACCAGCGCCGGCAGCTCCGAAGGCCCCAAGCCCGTCGACCAGCTCGTCGTCGGCTTCTCGCAGGTCGGCTCCGAGAGCGGTTGGCGCACCGCCAACACGACCGACATCCAGGCCGCCTTCAAGGACGCCGGCATCGAGCTGAAGTTCTCGGACGCGCAGCAGAAGCAGGAGAACCAGATCAAGGCGATCCGCTCCTACATCCAGCAGGGCGTCGACGTGATCGCGTTCTCGCCCGTCGTCGAGACCGGCTGGGACGCGGTGCTGAACGAGGCGAAGGCCGCGAACATCCCGGTCGTGCTCACCGACCGCGCCGTCGACTCGGCCGACGACTCGCTCTACGAGAGCTTCCTCGGCTCCGACTTCGTGGAGGAGGGCAAGAAGGCCGGTCAGTGGGTGCTCGACGAGTACAAGGACTCGACCGAGCCCGTCAAGATCATCCAGCTCGAGGGCACCACGGGCGCCGCGCCCGCCATCGACCGGGCCGAAGGCTTCGCCGACGCCATCAAGGGCGACGACAAGTTCGAGGTCGTCGCGAGCCAGACCGGTGACTTCACCCGCGCCGGCGGCAAGCAGGTCACCGAGGCGCTGCTGAAGTCGAACCCCGACGCGAACCTGATCTACGCGCACAACGACGACATGGCGCTCGGTGCCATCGAGGCGATCGAGGCGGCCGGCCTGAAGCCGGGCGTCGACATCAAGATCGTCAGCGTCGACGCGGTGAAGGACGGCATGCAGGCCCTCGCCGATGGCAAGATCAACTACATCGTCGAGTGCTCGCCGCTGCTCGGCAAGCAGCTCGTCGACATCGTCGAGCAGATCAACGACGGCAAGACGCCCGAGAAGCGCATCATCACCGAGGAGACCACCTTCACGAAGGACCAGGCCGCCGAGGCGCTGCCGACCCGTCAGTACTAGGTCGGCACCAGCACCACCAGCACCACCTGCACCACCTGAGAGCGGTGACGGATGCGCGGCCCCACACCCCGCATCCGTCACCGCCTCACCACGAACCCGCACCCGCACACCGCACCCGCACTCCCTCGAAGAAGAGAGAACTCATGACCGAACCAGTCGTGGAGATGAGCGCCATCTCCATCTCCTTCCCGGGGGTGAAGGCGCTCGACGACGTCAGCTTCCGCATGTTCCCGGGCGAGGTGCACTCGCTGATGGGCGAGAACGGCGCCGGCAAGTCGACGCTGATCAAGGCGCTGACCGGCGTCTACCAGATCGACAGCGGCACGATCGTCGTCGACGGCCAGCCCGTGTCCTTCACCGGTCCGGCCGCCGCCCAGGCCGCCGGCATCGCGACGGTCTACCAGGAGGTCAACCTCCTGCCGAACCTCTCGGTCGCCGAGAACATCCTGCTCGGCCGCGAGCCCCGCCGCTTCGGCTCGATCGACGGCCGCGCCATGCGCCGTCGCGCCGCCGAGCTGCTCGACGGCCTGAACCTCGACATCGACCCGGGCTCGCTGCTCGGCTCGCACTCGCTCGCCATCCAGCAGCTCGTCGCCATCGCCCGCGCGATCAACGTCGACGCGAAGGTGCTGATCCTCGACGAGCCGACCTCGAGCCTCGACGCCGACGAGGTGGCCGAGCTCTTCCGGGTGATCCGCTCGCTCCGCGACTCCGGCGTCGCCATCCTCTTCGTCTCGCACTTCCTCGACCAGATCTACGAGATCACCGACCGGCTCACCGTGCTCCGCAACGGCCGCCTCGTGGGGGAGTACCTCACCGAGGAGCTCCTGCGCATCGACCTCGTGCAGAAGATGATCGGCAAGGAGCTGACCGTCCTCGACGAGATCGGCCGCAAGGCCCACTCCGCCGACGGCGACGGTGCCGCGGCCGACCGTCCCGCCGAGTACGCCCGGGCCGAGGGCCTGGGCCGCAAAGGCGCGATCGAGCCGTTCGACCTCGTGATCGGCGAGGGCGAGGTGATCGGCCTGGCCGGTCTGCTGGGCTCCGGCCGCACCGAGCTGGCGCGCATCCTGGGCGGCATCGACCGCGCCGACTCGGGCACCCTGACCGTAGGCGGCGCCGGCTCGAAGCTGCGCACCCCGCGCCAGGCCATCTCCCGCCGCATCGCGTACTCCTCCGAAGACCGCCGCGGCGAGGGCATCATCGACGAGCTCACCGTGCGCGACAACATCGTGCTGGCCCTCCAGGCCGACCGCGGCTGGTTCCGCCCCATCCCCAAGAAGCGCCAGGAGGAGCTCGCCCAGAGCTACATCCAGGCCCTGAACATCCGGCCCGCGAACCCCGACGCGCTCGTGCGCAACCTCTCCGGCGGCAACCAGCAGAAGGTGCTGCTCGCCCGCTGGCTCGCCATCGCACCCCGCCTGCTCATCCTCGACGAGCCAACGCGCGGCATCGACATCGGTGCCAAGGCCGAGATCCAGAAGCTCGTCTACACGCTCGCCGAGAACGGCATGAGCGTCGTGTTCATCTCGGCCGAGCTCGAGGAGGTGCTGCGCCTGGCGCACCGCGTCGTGGTGCTCCGCGACCGCCGCCTCGTCGCCGACATCGAGAACGACGGCCTCACGGTCGACGCGCTGCTCGCGCTCATCGCCGACGGGTCGGTGGCCGAGGAGGGCGGGGTTCCGGATGCCCCGGCCGCCGTCTCCGGCTCGGGCGCCGCCCGCGCATCCGTCGCCGACACCCGCCCCGACGCCGACACCGACCCCGCCCCCCTCGAGACCTCGGGAGACCGACGATGAACGCCCTGCTCCTCCGCACCGTCTCGAGCCGGCTGTTCTGGCCGATCGTGATGCTGCTCGTCCTCGTGCTGATCAACGTGATCGCCTTCCCCGACTTCCTCACGGTGACGGTGAAGGACGGGCACCTGTTCGGCTCGATCATCGACATCCTGCGGAACGGGGCGCCGACGCTGATCATCGCGGTCGGCATGACGCTCGTGATCGCGACCCGCGGCATCGACCTCTCGGTCGGCGCGGTGGCGGCGATCTCGGGGGCCGTGGCCTGCTCGATCCTGCTCGGCTCCTCCGACCCGGGCAACCCCGGCACGGTGGCCGTCGCCGTGATCGTCGCGCTCGTCATCTCGCTCGTGCTCGGCGTCTGGAACGGGTTCCTCGTCTCGGTCATCGGCATCCAGCCGATCATCGCGACGCTCATCCTGATGACCGCCGGCCGCGGGGTGGCGATGCTGATCACCGAGGGCCAGATCCTCACCGTGAACAGCGCGCCGTTCAAGGAGCTCGGCTCGGGCTTCTGGCTGGGCATCCCGGTCGCCGTCGTGATCGGCGCCGTGATCTTCGCGGTCGCCGCGCTGCTCACCCGGCGCACGGCGCTGGGCATGCTGATCGAGTCGGTCGGCATCAACCCCGAGGCCAGCCGCCAGGCGGGTGTGCGGGCACGGGTGCTGCTGTTCACCGTCTACGCCTTCTGCGCCCTGTCGGCCGGCATCGCCGGGCTCATCCTGACGGCCAACCAGACGGCCGCCGACGCGAACAACACGGGCCTGTTCATCGAGCTCGACGCCATCCTCGCGGTGGTCATCGGCGGCACCTCGCTCGCCGGCGGCCGCTACTCCCTGGCGGGCACGCTCGTCGGCGCGCTGGTCATCCAGACCCTCGTCACCACGGTGTACACCGTCGGCATCCCGCCGATCGTGACCATGGTGTTCAAGGCGGCCGTCGTCACGGCCGTGTGCCTGCTGCAGTCGCCCACCACCAACGCCGCGTTCGCCCAGCTGCGCCAGCGGCTCGCCGCCCGCACCGCCCGAGTCAAGGAAGCAGCCGCATCATGACCGCCACCATCGACCGCCCCCGCACCGGGGCGCCCCTGCCGACCAAGCCCGGCCGCCCGCCGCGGCGCCCGGTCGACCGCCTGCGCGACGTGCTCACCAGCCCGAAGTCGGGCCCGGTGCTCGTCACCGCGGTGCTCTTCGTCGCCGTCTTCATCGTCGGCGGCGTGCGCTACAACGGCTTCTTCTCGGGCCAGGTGCTGCTGAACCTGTTCGTCGACAACTCCTACCTGATCGTGCTCGCGGTGGGCATGACCTTCGTCATCCTGACCGGCGGCATCGACCTCTCGGTCGGAGCGGTCGTGGCCCTGTCGACGATGATCGCGGCCAGTCTGCTGCAGACCGGGTGGTCGCCGGGGATCGTCATCCCGCTCATCCTGGTGCTGACCAGTGTGCTGGGCCTGCTGGTGGGCCTCATGATCCACGTGTTCAAGGTGCAGCCGTTCATCGCGACGCTCGCCGCGATGTTCCTCGCCCGCGGCCTCTGCTACGTGATCTCGAAGGACTCGATCTCGATCACCGAGCCCACCTTCGTGGCGCTCGCCGTGACGCGCATCCCGCTCGGCGGCGGCCTCAGCATCACCCCCAGCGTCGTGATCGCGCTCGCCGTGGTGATCGTCGCGGTCTGGGTGCTCGGCTTCACCCGCTTCGGCCGCACCGTGTACGCCATCGGCGGCAGCGAGCAGTCGGGCATGCTGATGGGCCTGCCGGTGGCGCGCACCAAGGTGATCGTCTACGTCGTGAGCGGCTTCTGCTCGGGCCTCGCGGGCGTGCTGTTCTCGTTCTACACGCTCTCGGGCTACCCGCTGACCGCGGTCGGCACCGAGCTCGACGCCATCGCCGCGGTGGTCATCGGCGGCACCCTGCTGACCGGCGGCTACGGCTTCGTGCTCGGCTCGGTGCTCGGTGTGCTCGTGCTCGGCGTGATCCAGACGATCATCACCTTCGAGGGCACGCTGTCCTCCTGGTGGACCAAGATCTTCATCGGCGCGCTGCTGCTCGTCTTCATCATTCTGCAGAAGGTGCTGACAGCTCGCAGGAGGTGAGGGTGCGGGGCCGACATAATACGTAGACGCGCGCGCATCCGCGGTGCCGATGAGGATCGACTGTGACTGAAGACGAGAGGGCGCGGGCCGCCACGATCTTCGATGTGGCGCGCCTCGCCGGGGTCTCGCACCAGACGGTGTCGCGGGTGCTGAACGACATGCCGAACGTGCGGCCGGCCACGCGGCAGCGGGTCGAGAACGCGATCAAGCAGCTGCGCTACGTGCCGTCGCCGGCGGCCCGTGCCATGGTCACCCGGCGCTCGCGCACCATCGGCCTGATCACCACCGGTTCGGCCGACTACGGGCCCTCGTCGACGGCGCTGCACTTCAACGAGACGGCTCGGGATGCGCGCTACGCCGTCATCACCGCGGGTCTGCTCGAGGCCGACGCCGTGCACGTGCGCAGCGCGGCCGAGCTGCTGGTGCGGCAGAACGTCGAGGCGATCGTGCTGATCGTGCAGCAGCGCGCGGCCGTGGAGGGCATCGCCGGGGTCGACCTCGGGGTGCCCGTGGTGGCCGTCGCGTCGGAGGACCGCGGGGTGCCGCACCGGGTGCAGCTCGACCAGTACGCAGGGTCGCGGGCCGCCGTCGACCACCTGGCGGAGCTGGGGCACCGCGACATCCGGCACATCGCGGGCCCGGTCGACTCGATGGACGCCGCGGAGCGCCTGCGCGGCTGGTTCGGCGGGCTCGCGGCGCACGGGCTCGTCAGCCGGGAACCGATGGTGGGGGACTGGACGCCGGCGAGCGGGTACGCGCACGGGGTGCGGCTCGCGGCCGAGGGGGCAGCGACCGCCGTGGTGGTGGCGAACGACCAGATGGCGCTGGGGCTGATCCGGGCGTACACCGAGGCTGGGCTGTCGGTGCCGGGCGACCTGAGCGTGGTGGGGTTCGACGACATCCCCGAGGCGGAGTACCTGTCGCCGCCGCTGACGACGGTGCGGCAGGACTTCACGGTGCTCGGGCGGGCGGCGATGGAGACGGTGCTCGAGGTGCTCGGGGAGCGGCCGGCGGAGGCCGGCGCGGTCGCGGCGGTCTCGGGGGTGTCGCTCGTGCGGCGCGGCAGCACGGCGGCGCCGCGCGCCCCGGGCGTGGCGGGCGCGGCGGGCGCGCCCGCCGCGCCCTCGGCGGCCGCCGCCTCGGCGGCGCGGCCGCCCGCGCCCTCCCGCGCCCGCACCCCCTAGCCCGCCCCACCCCTCCACCCTCGCGCGCACCCCTGCCTCGCCCCTCCACCCTCACGCGCGGATGGCGAGTGGTCACTTTCGGCGCCGACACGCCGGGGGGAGGCGACAGAAGTGACCACTCGCGAGGGGGTGGGAGCGGGCGAGGCGGGGCGCGCGTCGGGTGGGAGGCATAATCGGGGGATGGTGAGCGGGGGCGTCGGGGCGGGGCGGGCTGCCGGCGCGGCCGGCGGCGGTGGCTCCGGCGCGGGCGTCGGGGCGGGGGAGGGGGCCGCGCGGGTGCGGGCCGCGAGCGTGTTCGACGTGGCCAAGGCCGCGGGGGTGTCGCATCAGACGGTGTCTCGGGTGCTGAACGATCATCCGAGCCTCCGGCCCGTCACGCGCCAGAAGGTGCTCGACGCCATGCGCGAGCTCGACTACCGGCCGAACCTCGCCGCCCGGGCGCTGGTGACGAGCAGGTCGCGGATCATCGGCATCCTCTCGACGTCGAGCGGCGAGTACGGCCCCGCGTCGAGCATCGCCGCCGTCGAGGCCGCCGCGCGGGCGCGCGGGTACAGCGTGAGCATCGCCAACGCCGACGGCGTCGATCAGCGCTCGATCGACGAGGCGCTCGAGCACCTCGTCGACCTGTCGGCCGAGGGGATCGTCGTGATCGCGCCGCAGCTGCAGGTGCTGTCGGCGCTGTCGGCGCGGTCGTTCCGGATCCCGTTCGTGACGCTGCAGACGCTGCGGCAGGTCGACGGCGCCGAGCTCGCCCTCGACCAGGTCACGGGAGCGCGGCTCGCCACGGCGCATCTCGCCGAGCTGGGGCACCGCCGGATCGGCCACCTTGCGGGCGCCGTCGACTGGATCGACGCCGTCTCGCGCCGCGCCGGCTTCGCGGCCGAGCTCGAGACCCGCGGGATCGCCGTGGGCCCGGTGGCCGCGGGGGACTGGAGCGCGCCCTCGGGGTACCGGGCGGGGCAGGAGCTGATCGCCGCGGGCGTCACCGCGGTGTTCTCGGCCAACGACCAGATGGCGCTGGGGCTGCTGCACGCGGCGCACGACGCGGGGCTCGCCGTGCCGCGCGACCTGAGCGTGGTGGGCTTCGACGACACCCCGGAGGCCGCGCACTACCTCCCGCCGCTGACGACCGTGCGTCAGGACTTCGCCGAGGCCGGCCGCCGCGCCCTCGCCCGGCTGCTCGACGAGGACGGCACGAGCCCCTCGGCCGAGCCGGCGCTCGTCGTGCGGGCGTCGACGGCGCCTCCGTTGTGAGGCCGCGGCGGCCTCGCCGCCGCGGTGAAGGATTGACCCGGGAGAGCCTCGCCGCCGCAGGAGTGGTGGGTCGGTGGCCGCGGTGGCGGATTGACCCTGGGAACGGGCATCCGGATGCCGTACACTCGCTACGGCGGCCCTCATGTGATCGATCACATGAGGCGCCACGACACCACCTCATCTCGACGAAGGAGCCCCGATGACGAGCGACAGCGACCCGGCCGACGCGATCCGCAGCGGCCGTGCCACCCTCGGAATCGAGCTCGGCTCGACCCGCATCAAGGCCTGCCTGATCGGCGACGACCCCACCGAGGTGCTCGCCGTCGGCAGCCACGCCTGGGAGAACGAGTTCGTCGACCGCGTCTGGACCTACTCCCTCGAGAGCGTCTGGAGCGGTCTGCAGGCGGCCTTCGCCGACCTCGTCGCCGACGCCGAGCGCCGCCACGGCGTGCGCCCCGACACCTTCGGCGCCATCGGCGTCTCGGCCATGATGCACGGCTACCTCGCCTTCGACGCCGCCGGTGAGCTGCTCGTGCCGTTCCGCACCTGGCGCAACACCAGCACGGGCCCGGCCGCGGCGGAGCTCAGCGAGCTGCTCGGCGTGAACATCCCGCTGCGCTGGTCGATCGCCCACCTGCACCAGGCCGTGCTCGACCAGGAGCCGCACGTGCCGCAGCTCGCCTCCGTCACGACCCTCGCGGGCTACGTGCACTGGAAGCTGACCGGCCGCAACGTCCTCGGCGTCGGCGACGCCTCGGGCATGTTCCCGATCGACTCGACCACCAACGACTACGACGCCGAGCTGGTGGCGCGCTACGACGCGCTCGCCGCCCCGACCGCCCTGCCGAAGACGCTCGCCGAGCTGCTGCCCGAGGTGCTGCCGGCCGGTCGCGCGGCCGGCACGCTGACGCCCGAGGGGGCGGCGCTGCTCGATCCGAGCGGGGGGCTCCGTCCGGGCGCAGTGCTCTGCCCGCCCGAAGGCGACGCGGGAACGGGCATGGTCGCCACGAACTCGGTGGCGCCGCGCACGGGCAACGTGAGCGCCGGGACGAGCATCTTCGCGATGGTCGTGCTCGAGCATCCGCTGGCCTCGGTGCACCACGAGCTCGACCTGGTGACCACGCCCGCGGGCGACCCCGTCGCGATGGTGCACTGCAACAACGGCGCGAGCGAGCTGGCCGCGTGGGTGGGGCTGTTCGGGCGGTTCGCCGAGGCAGCAAATCCTGGGGCCGCCGTCGACACCGACGCCGTGTTCGACGTCCTGTTCCGCGAGGCGCTCGCCGGCGCCCCCGACGCCGGCGGCCTGCTCGCCTACAACCACCTCGCCGGCGAGCCCATCGCCGGCCTGGCCGAGGGCCGCCCGCTCGTCGTGCGCACCCCCGACAGCGACTTCAGCCTCGCCAACTTCATGCGCGCCCAGCTCTACGGCGTGTTCGGCACCCTCGCCCTCGGTATGCGGGTGCTCGCGGGCGAGGGCGTCGAGCTCGACCGGATGTTCGCCCACGGCGGCATGTTCCGCACCAGCGGTGTGGCGCAGCGCTTCCTCGCCGGCGCGCTGGCGGCCCCGGTGTCGGTGGCCGAATCCGCCTCGGAGGGCGGCGCCTGGGGCATCGCGGTGCTCGCCGCCTATGTGCGTGCGGCCGAGCGGGAGGACATCGCGCTCGACGTATTCCTCGACGAGCATGTCTTCGGGGGCGCCGTCTTCGAGACCTCGGAGCCCGACGTCGCCGACGTCGAGGGCTTCTCCGCCTACCTCGACCGCTACAGCGCCGGCCTCGCCGTCGAGCGCGCGGCGGTCGACGCCCTGACCCTGGAAGGACCCACCCGATGACCGATATCACCCCCGAGGTGCAGGAGGCGATCGACCGCGTGCGGAACGACGTCGCCGCCCTGCACGCCGAGCTCGTGCGCTACGGCCTCGTGGTCTGGACGGGCGGCAACGTCTCGGGCCGCGTGCCCGGCGCCGACCTCTTCGTGATCAAGCCGAGCGGCGTGCTGTACGACGAGCTGACGCCGGCGAACATGATCCTCTGCACGCTCGACGGCGAGGTCGTGGCAGGCTCGCCCGGCTCCGACCGCTCGCCCTCGAGCGACACCGCGGCGCACGCCTACGTGTACCGCAACATGCCCGACGTGGGCGGCGTGGTGCATACCCACTCGCCCTACGCCGTGGCCTGGGCCGCCTACGGCGAGCCCATCCCGTGCGTCACCACCGCGATGGCCGACGAGTTCGGCGGCGAGATCCCGATCGGGCCGTTCGCCATCATCGGCGACGACTCCATCGGCCGCGGCATCGTCGAGACGCTGAGCGGTCACCGCTCCCGCGCCGTGCTGATGAAGAACCACGGCCCGTTCACCATCGGCAAGGATGCGCGCGACGCCGTCAAGGCGGCCGTCATGGTCGAGGACGTCGCCCGCTCGGTGCTGTTCTCGCGCCAGCTCGGCACGCCGAACCCCATCCCGCAGCCGGCCATCGACTCCCTCTTCAACCGCTACCAGAACGTCTACGGACAAGACCCGACGGGATCACTCAATTGACCAAACTCAGCACCTCCCTCGACTCCTACGAGATCTGGTTCTTCACCGGCAGCCAGAACCTCTACGGCGAGGAGACGCTCCGCCAGGTGGCCGAGCAGTCACAGCAGATCGTGGCCACCCTCGACGGCGCCGACGCCATCCCGGTGAAGATCGTCTGGAAGCCCGTGCTGAAGGACTCCGAGTCCATCCGCCGCGCGGCCCTCGACGCCAACGCCGATGACAAGGTGATCGGCCTCGTCGCGTGGATGCACACCTTCAGCCCCGCCAAGATGTGGATCGCCGGGCTGGACGCGCTGCAGAAGCCCCTGCTGCACCTGCACACCCAGGCGAACGTCGAGCTGCCCTACGCCGAGATCGACTTCGACTTCATGAACCTGAACCAGGCCGCGCACGGCGACCGGGAGTTCGGCTACATCCAGACCCGCCTGGGCGTCGCACGCAAGACCGTGGTCGGTCACGCGACGAACCGCCGCGTGCAGGACGAGATCGGCCAGTGGGCGCGCGCCGCCGCCGGCTGGCAGGCCGTCAAGACGCTGAAGCTCGCGCGCTTCGGCGACAACATGCGCTTCGTCGCGGTCACCGAGGGCGACAAGACCGAGGCCGAGCTGCGCTTCGGCGTTCAGGTCAACACCTGGGGCGTCAACGAGCTCGCCGACGCGGTGGCGCTGGCAGAGGCGGACACCTCAGCCGTCGACGCGCTCGTCGCCGAGTACGAGGAGCTCTACGACGTCGTGCCCGAGCTGCGTGCGGGCGGGGACCGTCACCAGTCGCTGCGAGACGGTGCCGCGATCGAGCTCGGCCTGCGCTCGTTCCTCGAGGAGGGCGGCTTCGGCGCGTTCACCACGAGCTTCGAAGACCTCGGCTCGCTGAAGCAGCTGCCCGGCCTCGCCGTGCAGCGCCTGATGGCCGAGGGCTACGGCTTCGGCGCCGAGGGCGACTGGAAGACCGCCATCCTGGTGCGCGCCGCCAACGTGATGGGTGCGGGCCTGCCCGGCGGTGCCAGCCTGATGGAGGACTACACCTACGACCTCGTCGACGGTGCCGAGACCATCCTCGGCGCGCACATGCTCGAGGTCAGCCCGTCGCTGACGACCTCGAAGCCCACGCTCGAGATCCACCCGCTCGGCATCGGCGGCAAGGACGACCCGGTGCGCCTGGTCTTCACCGCCGACCCCGGCCCGGCCGTCGTGGTCGCGCTCAGCGACATGCGCGACCGCTTCCGCCTCGTGGCGAACGTGGTCGAGGTCGTGCCGCCGCGCGCCCCGCTGCCGAACCTGCCCGTCGGCCGTGCCGTCTGGCGCCCCGAGCCCTCGTTCGCCGTCTCGGCGGCGGCCTGGCTCACCGCGGGTGCCGCGCACCACACGGTGATGTCGACCGCGGTCGGGGTCGAGGTCTTCCAGGACTTCGCAACCATCGCCAAGACCGAGCTCCTGCGCATCGACGCCGAGACCACCCTCCGCGGCTTCCAGAACGAGGTCCGCTGGAACCAGGCCTACTACCGCCTGGCCCAGGGCCTCTAGCCCCTCACCCGGTAGCGCGAACGGCCCTTCGGCACCGTCCGGAGGGCCGTTCGCGCTACCCGGCCGGCAGGGTCAGCACGAAGCGGGCCCCGGGGGCGCGCGGTGGGGCGCAGGTGAGGTCGCCCGCGTGAGCGCGGGCGATGGCCCGGGCGATGGGGAGACCGAGGCCCGAGCCGCCGCCGGCCGCGTCGCGGGAGGCGTCGAGGCGCACCAGGCGGTCGAAGATGCGCTCGCGATCCAGGGCCGGCACGCCCGGGCCCTCGTCGGCGACCTCGAGGCGGGCGGTGCGGCCCTCGGCCGAGAGGGTGATGGTCACGGGGCCGCGGCCGCCGGTCATCCGGCTGGCGTTGTCGACGAGGTTCGCGACCACCTGGCCGAGCCGCTCGGGGTCGCCCTCGGCGCGCACCTCCTCGGGCGCCTCCACCCGCAGCTCGAGAGCCGGGTGACGGATGCGCTGCCGCTCGGCCTCGGCCGTGACGACCTCGCGCAGGCCGACCGGCCGCAGCGCGAGCGTGAGGCCCTCGTCGAGCCGGGCCATCAGCAGCATGTCGTCGATCAGGCGTCCGGCGCGCGCGGCCTCGCGCACGACGTGCATCGCCAGGCGCTCCTGCTCGGGTGGGGCGACGGATGCGCGCACGAGCGTGTCCGCCGCGGCGCGCATCCCGGCCACCGGGGTGCGCAGCTCGTGCGCGGCGTCGCTGACGAAGGCGCGCACTCGGCGCTCCGCCTCGACCGCGACGAGCTCGGACCGCTGGGACGCGGCCTCGGCCTCCCGCGCGGTCTGCTCGGCGTCGCGCGCCACGAGCTCGGCGTCGCGGGCGGCGCGTTCGGCGCCCTCGACGCCGTCGAGCATCTCGTCGAAGGCGCGGGCGGTGCGGCCGATCTCGGTGCGCGGGCTGGTGGGGTGCAGGCGCCGGCCGCGGTCGCCGCCGCCGATGTCCCGGGCGAGGGCGGTCATCGTCTCGAGCGGTCGGAGCGAGCGGCGCACGACGAGCACGAGGGCTCCGGCCGCCACCACGAGGAACGCGGCCGAGGCGGCCAGCATGATCCAGCGCAACTGCGCGAGGGTCTCGTCGACGGTCGCGGTGTCGGCCGTGAGGGTGAGGGTGCTGCCGTCGGAGAGCTCGGAGCGGAGGGTGAGCAGGCGGGCATCCGAGGTGTCGATGCTCGACGAGGTGACGGTCGCGCCGGTCGTGGGGGTGTCGGCGGCGCTGCCGGGGGTGGTCGTGTCGGTGGTGCCGGGCGCGTCGGTGTCGGCGGTGCCGGGCGTGGTCGTGCCGGGGGTGCCGGGGGTGGGCGCCGAGGCGGACGGCGCGGGGCCGGGCAGCGGGGGCAGGGCGGCGGGATCGGGGCCGCGGCGGAGCTCGTCGGGGGTGGGGCCCGCGACGACCGCGCCGCCGTCGGGCGACTCGATCAGCACCGAGACGCCCTGGGCCGAGAGCCGGTCGGCGAGCTCGTCGTTGGAGACCGTGCCGATCAGGGCGGCGGCCGCGGCGGCGCGGTCGGCGAGCCGCTCCTCGATCTGGGCGCGGAGGCGCTCGCCGAGCACGAGCTGCACGGTCAGGCCGAGACCGACGAGCAGCACCGCGAGCAGCCCGAGCACGGCGAGCACCGTGCGGGTTCGCAGCGATCCGGTGCGCAGGCCGCCGGCCGCGCCGGGAGCCGAGGGAGTGGTGGCGACGCGGGTCACGCGCTCAGCCGGTAGCCGATGCCGCGCACCGTGTGGATGAGGCGGGGGCCGTTCGCCTCCATCTTGCGCCGCAGCGAGCTGAGGTGCACCTCGACCACGTTCGGGTCGACGTCGTCGTAGCCCCAGACCTGGGTCAGGATCTGCCCCTTCGACAGCGTGCGCCCCCGGCTCTCGGCGAGGAAGCTGAGCAGCCGGAACTCGGTGGCGGTCAGCTCGAGCGCCGCGTCGGCCCGTCGGGAGCGGGCGCCGTCGACGTCGATCACGAGGTCGGCCACCTCGATCACCGCGGGGATGCGCCCCCGCCGCCTCAGCACGGCCGTCACCCGGGCGATCAGCTCGGCCATCGCGAACGGCTTCACGAGGTAGTCGTCGATGCCCTCCGAGAAGCCGCGCAGGCGGTCGTCGACGGCGTCGCGGGCGGTGAGCATGAGCACGCCGCAGTCGGTCGTGGTGCGCGCGGTGGCGGCGAGCTGGATGCCGCTTCGGCCCGGGAGCATCCAGTCGAGCACGACCAGGTCGGGCATGAACGACGCCAGCTCGCCGGCGAAGGCGCGGCCGTCGGGGAGGGCTCCGACGGTGAAGCCCTCGGCGGTGAGCGCCGTGGCGACGGCCTCGCGGATGGTCTCGTCGTCCTCGACCAGCAGGATGCGCGCAGGGGTGGTCATGGTGCGACCGTAGGCAGCGCGGCTATCGGCTCCCTATCGACCGGCTGAGAGCGGGCTGAGCTTAAGTCGAGCTTCAGATTCGCTTCCGAGAGTGGGGGATGCCGGGCCGAAGTCGCCCGGACGGCGCCCCGGCGCCGACACCGAACGGAGACCCCATGTCCGACCTGAACAGCTACTTCGACGACGCGACCAAGCCCATCCCGATGGAGCCGCAGCCGCCCCGCCGTCCCTCGCTCGCCCGCCGCATCGCCATCGGAGCCGCGTGCGGCGTGGTCGGCCTCGGGCTCATCGGCACGACGGCGGCCTTCGCCGCCTCGGGCGGATCGAGCCCCGTGCCGACCGTGGTCGCCTCGGCCTCGGCGACCCCGTCGCCTGCGGCCCCCTCGACCGACGCGGCCACGCCCCCGACTGACGCCCCCACGCCTCCGGCCGCTCCCGACGGCGCGACGCCTCCCGCTCCGGCGGACGGCGCCACCCCGCCGGCCCCGGGCGGCGACTGCGCCCCGGGCGCGGCCGGCGGCCCGCTCGCCGGCGGCCCCGCGGGCACCCCGCCCACGCTGCCCACCCCGCCCACCGACGGCAGCGCCCCCGCCGCCCCGACGCCCCCGACCGACACCCCCCAGGTGGAAGGCTCGTAACCCACTCAGCGCGAAGCGACTGTGCTGCCCCGCATCACGATCTTCGGGGCGACGTACTCGGTGCCGCCCTCCAGCGGCCCGCCGTCGATCGCCTCGAAGATGCGCTGGGCGGCACGGCGCCCGAGCTCCTGCAGCGTGCAGTCGATGCTGGTGAGCTCGGGCCGGGAGTTCACGGCCAGCACCTCCCAGTTGTCGTAGCCGATCACCGAGACGTCCTCGGGCACCGAGCGACCGTAGTCGCGGAGGGTCTCGAGGACGCCTCGGGCGATCTGGTCGGAGCCGCAGACGAAGCCGTCGATGTCGGGGTGCCGGTCGAGCAGCACGGCCGCCGCGTCGCGCCCCCACCCCTCGGTCCAGCTGCCGAACATCGGCTCGGCGACCGGGGGGACTCCGGCCGCGGCCAGGCCCTCGCGAAAGCCGGCGGCGCGGTCGATCGCCGCGGCGTAGCCGATGTCACCGGTGATGTGCGCGATGCGCCGCCGCCCGAACGAGAGCACGTGCTCCACGGAGAGCCGCCCGCCGACCACGTTGTCGGGGGTGAGCGACCGGTCGGTCGGGTCGTCCGACGGAGCGTAGGCGTAGACCACGGGCACCGGCAGGTCGTGCCCGAGGGAGGGCCGCGGGTCGGTCGAGCGCCCCACGACGATGATCCCGTCGACCCGTCGGTTCAGCAACGCCTTCAGGTGGTAGTTCTCGCGGATGCGGTCACCGCGCGCGTCGCAGAGGAACACGCTGATCTGGCCCGAGCCGAACGCATCCTCTGCCCCCATCAGGATGGGCAGCACGAAGCGGCCCTCGAGGTCGCTCGTGAGCAGCCCCACGGTGCCCGTGCGCCCCGCGATCAGGCTCTGCGCGAGGGCGTTGGGGGTGAACCCGATCTCGGTGGCAGCCGCCATCACCCGCTGCCGGGTGCTCTCGGCGACCTCGGCGCGGCCGTTCACGGCCTTGGACGCCGTGGCGATCGACACGCCCGCGAGGCGCGCGACGTCGTTCAGCGTCGCAGCCCGGCGCTGGCCGGATCGCGCAGTGTTGGCCATGATTCTCAACTTTCGAAAGCGTTGTCCCACACTAGCTCTTGACACAACCCGGATGCTTCGATTTACTTCTCGAAAGGCCTTTCGAAAACTTTCAGAAATGCCCCTGCACACAGCATCGCCGGGCATCCCGGCTCAATGACGAGCACACGAGGAGAACACACATGGCACGCATCAAGGGCCGTCTGGGCCGTATCGCGGCGGTGACGGTCGCCGGCGCACTGGCGGTGACCCTGGCCGCCTGCTCGAGCGGCGGCGGCGGCGGTGCCGCGGCACCCGCCGACATCCCGGCCACCGGCACCGACGACGGCAGCACCCTGACCCTCTGGACCAGGGCGCCGCTGGAGAAGCAGGCGAAGCTGCTCGTCGAGGCCTACAACGCCTCGCACGAGAACCAGGTCGACCTCACGGTCGTGCCGAACGACGACTACGTCGCCAAGGTCGGTGCCGCGGCCGGCGCGAACGGTCTCCCCGACCTGTTCGCGGCCGACATCGTCTACGCCCCGAACTGGGCCTCGCAGGGTCTGTGGAAGGACATCACCACCCAGATCGACGGCCTCGAGTACAAGGATGACCTGAACAAGGGCCACCTCGCCGCCGGAACCGTCGACGACAAGGAGTACGTCGTCCCGTTCGTGCTCGACCTGTCGATGCTGTTCTGGAACAAGGAGCTGTTCAAGGAGGCCGGCCTCGACCCCGAGAAGGCCCCCGCGAACCTCGAGGAGTTCGCCGACGCGGCGAAGAAGATCCAGGCCCTGAACAAGCCGGGCACCTACGGCACGGCCACCGGCCTGAACTGCGGCGGCTGCCTCGTGTTCACCTGGTTCCCGAGTGTCTGGGCCGACGGTGACCAGGTGCTGAGCGACGACGGGCTGGAGTCGCTGCTGAACAGCGACACCGCCAAGAAGGTCTACGACACCTGGAAGGACCTCTACGACTCCGGAGCGGTGCTGCCCTCCTCGACCGACGAGGCCGGCCCCACCTGGACCGCGGGCTTCACCGAGGGCAAGGTCGGCCTGCAGTTCTACCCGGCCACGCTGCTCAGCTCCACCCCGTTCGACGCGGGCGTGTCGGGCATCCCCGGCCCCGAGGGCGGCCAGTCGACCTTCGTCGGCGGTGACGGCATCGGCATCTCGAAGGACTCCGAGAAGTCGGCGCAGGCCTGGAACTTCCTCTCCTGGCTGACCTCCGAGGACGCCCAGGTCGGCGTGCTGGCGAAGAACGGCGACGCCGTCGCCCGCGGTGACCTGGCCTCGAACCAGTACTCCGAGGCCGACCCCCGCCTGGTCACCATCAACGAGGTCGCGGCCGAGGGCCAGACCCCGCTGGCGCTGAACTTCCAGCAGGCCTTCAACGCCCCGTCGAGCCCCTGGCTCACCCTGGTGCGGAACGCCGTGCTCGACGGCGGAGGCTCGGTTGACGCCGACAACGACGAGATCACCGCGGTGCTCTCGCAGTAGTCGATCCCACCACCGGCGGCCCGCCCACCCCACGGGGCGGGCCGCCCCACACCCGGTCGCGGGCCCCGAAGCCCCGGCCTGACACCGAAATACCGAAAGGCGCTCCATGTCGAGCAATGCCATCAAGACCCGCACCGCCCCGGTGCGCCGGCGCAGCGCGCAGCAGCGCGCCGAGGGCTGGCGGGGCTGGCTGTTCGCCGCCCCGACGGCGGTCATCGTCGTCGTGCTGTTCGTCGTGCCGCTGCTGCTGGTGTTCCAGATGTCGGCCAGCGACTGGCCGCTGCTCGGCGGCAACAAGGGCCTGAACGTGCCCGAGAACTTCACCGACGCCGTCGCCAACCGCTTCTTCTGGAACGCCGTCGGCTTCACGCTCCTCTATACGGTGATCACCACGGTCATCCTGCTGGGGCTCGCCCTCGGCCTCGCCCTGCTGGTGCAGGAGTCGACGCGGTGGAAGGGGTTCCTGCGCACGGCGATCCTCATCCCCAGTGCGCTCGGCCTCGCATCCGCCTCGCTGCTGTTCTACGTGCTCTACTCGCCGATCGCCGGCCCGTTCGCGGGGCTGATGAACGACCTCGGCTTCACCTTCCTCGGCACGCCCGAGGGGGCGCTCTGGTCGACGGTGTTCCTGATCGTCTGGCGCTACGCCGGCTTCTACATGCTGCTGATGCTGGTGGGCCTGCAGGCGATCCCCGACGAGGTCTACGAGGCCGCGCGCATCGACGGCGCGAGCCGCTGGCAGACCTTCCGCTCGGTGACCGTGCCGCTTTTGAAGCCCACCATCGCGATGACGATGGTGCTCTGCATCACCGGCTCGCTGCTGGCGTTCGAGCAGTTCTACATCCTCACCAAGGGCGGGCCCGACAACAGCACCATCACCGTGGTGCAGCTGATCTACTCCGTCGCCTTCCAGGGCCCCAACAACCTCGGTGTCGCCGCCGCCCTCTCGGTGATCGTGCTGGCGGCGCTCGTGGTCATCAACATCGCGCAGATCCGCGTGTTCAACGACAAGGAGCCGAAATGAGCGTCCAGTCGCTTCCGACCAGCAACACGACCAGCAGCAGCACCACCGGCCCCGCCACGGCCGGTGAGCCCGCCCCGCTGCCCCCGAAGCGCCGACGTCAGGGCAGCCGCATCGGCGGCATCGCCCTGCGCACGCCGTTCTGGGTGCTCTCCGGCGGCCTCGCGATCGTCTTCCTCTACCCGCTGATCTGGGCCGGGGTGTCGTCGTTCGCGCCGCTCGCCGGCACCAACCAGACCGACGGCTGGGGCATCGGCAACTACATCACCCTGGCGAACTACCAGGCCGGCATCTGGACCTACATCGGCAACTCGCTGTTCGTCTCGCTGCTGACCGTGGTGCTGACGCTCGTGACGTCGCTGCTCGGCGGCTACGCCTTCGCCCGCTTCCGCTTCCCGGGCAAGAACGCGCTGTTCCTCGCGACCCTCGCCATCCTGATGGTGCCGTACGCGTCGCTGCTCATCCCGCTCTACGTGCTGCTGAACATGATCGGCCTGTCGAACTCCCTCGTCGGCGTCTCGCTCGTGCTGACCATGCTGCAGCTGCCGTTCTCGACCTTTCTCATGCGGGTCTCGTTCGAGGCGGTGCCGAAAGAGCTCGACGAGGCCGCGATGGTCGACGGATGCTCGCGCTTCAGTGCTCTCTGGAGGGTGCTCATCCCCGCAGTGAAGCCGGGCATGATCACCGTCGGTCTGTTCGCCTTCCTGGCGGCGTGGAACGACTTCCTCGCCCCGCTGATCCTCATCAACGACTCCGACAAGATGACGCTGCCGCTCGCGATCTCCAACCTCCGCGGGCAGGTGCAGGGCGTCGTCGACTACGGCGCCACCGAGGCGGGAGTCGTCGTGCTCGCCCTGCCGTGCGTCGTGCTGTTCCTCGTTCTCCAACGTCACTACGTGCGCGGCTTCCTGTCCGGCGCCTTCAAAGGATGATCATGACCCTCATCGACCCCGCGGGCCGCACCATCGCCCGCTCAGACCGTCGCGCCGTCGTGGCGCCCGTGGTGCCGGCCTCCTCGGCCCTCGTGCCTCTCGGCGTGGGAGAGGTGCGCCTGACGGGCGGCTTCTGGGCCGCGCGTCAGGACGTGAACGCGGCCAACACCCTGCCCCACATCGAGCACTGGCTCGAGCGGGAGGGCTGGCTCGCCAACTTCGACCTCGCCGCCGCCGGCACCCTGCCCGAGGGGCGCCGGGGCCGCGAGTTCAGCGACTCGGAGGTCTACAAGTACCTGGAGGCCCTCGCCTGGGAGATCGGCCGCCGCCCCGACGCCGCGCTCGAGACCCGCTTCCGGGCGGTCGTCGACCGCATCGCCGCGGCCCAGGAGGCCGACGGCTACCTGAACACGCGCTTCGGCCGCCCCGGTCAGGAGCCGCGCTGGTCACAGCTCGAGTGGGGCCACGAGCTCTACTGCGCCGGGCACCTGTTCCAGGCCGCAGTGGCCCGGGCGCGCACCGCGCCGGGCGCCGACGACGGCCTGCTGGGCATCGCGACGCGGGTCGCCGATCTCGTCTGCGACGTGTTCGGGGAGCAGGGCATCCGCTCGGTCTGCGGCCACGCCGAGGTCGAGACCGCCCTGGTCGAGCTCGGCCGCGTCACGGGGGAGCCCCGCTACACCGAGCAGGCCCGCCTGTTCGTGGAGCGCCGCGGGCACCAGGTGCTGAAGGACATCGAGTACGGCCGCTCCTACTTCCAGGACGACATCCCCGTGCGGGAGGCCGACGTGATGCGCGGCCACGCCGTGCGGGCGAACTACCTCGCGAGCGGCGCCGCCGATGTGGCGAGCGAGCTCGGCGACGACGAGCTGCAGCAGGCGCTCCGGCGCCAGTGGCTGAACACCATCGCCCGCCGCACCTACGTCACCGGCGGCCAGGGCTCGCACCACCAGGACGAGGGCTTCGGCGAGGACTTCGAGCTGCCCAGCGACCGGGCCTACTCCGAGACCTGCGCGGGCATCGCCTCGATCCAGTTCAGCTGGCGGATGCTCCTGGCGGAGCCCGATCCCGCGTACGCCGACCTGATCGAGCGGACGCTCTACAACGTGCTCGCCACGTCGCCGTCGGAGGACGGCCGGGCGTTCTACTACGCCAACACCCTGCAGCAGCGGGTGCCCGGGGCGGTGGCGGACGTCGAGGAGGCGTCGCTGCGCGCATCCGCCTCTCTGCGCGCGCCCTGGTTCGAGGTGTCGTGCTGCCCACCGAACATCGCCCGCACGCTGGCGAGCCTCGACAGCTACGTGGCGACCCGGGACGCGCACGGCGTGCAGCTGCACCAGTACGCGCCGGCGGTCATCCGCACCCGGCTCGAGGACGGCGAGGAGATCGCGCTGACCGTGCAGACGGAGTACCCGGCCACCGGGCGCGTCACCGTGACGATCGACGCCGACGCGTCGCGCACCTGGACCCTCTCGCTGCGCGTGCCGGCCTGGGCCGAGGGCGCCGAGCTCTCCATCGACCCGGCCGACGGCACCACCGATCGCGAGCAGCGCACCGTGCCGCCCGGCACCGCCGAGGTCACGCGGGCCTTCCGGGCCGGCGACACGATCACGCTCCAGCTGCCGATGGCGCCGCGCTTCGTGCACCCCGATCCGCGGATCGACGGCGTGCGGGGATCGGTCGCGGTCGCCCGCGGCCCCGAGGTGCTCGCGCTCGAGTCGGTCGACCTGCCCGCCGGGATCGACGACGTGGCCGACGTGGCGCTCGACGCCTCGATCGCGCCGGTCGTGCGCGACGGCGAGGTGCTCGTCACGCTGCGGCCCCGCCGCGTGCCCGAGGCGCCGTTCCCGTACACGCCCGCCCCCGGCGCCGAGCTCGGCGACCCGGTCGCGGTGCGGCTGGTGCCCTACCACGACTGGGCCGAGCGCGGCCCCTCCACGATGCGCATCTGGCTGCCGACCACGTAGCCGACGACCCCGCCGGGCGCGGTTCCGACACCGCGCCCGGCCCTGCAGCACCACGAGCACCACGAGCACCATCTGATCACTCGACGATGAGGAGACCATGACCATGTCCAGACCCCGCCCCCGGTCGGCATCCGCCGCCCGCACGACCGTCGCCGGGCTGGTGACGGCCGCGGTCATCACCGGCGCCCTGGCCTCGCCCGCCGCCGCCGCGCCGAACGCCGATCTCGGCTATCCGGTGTTCACCGGCTCGGCGAACCCGGTGCCGGACACCGGCGTCGCCTACGACTCCCGCAACGAGCTCGGCGCCATCTTCGACGCCGACGTCGCGGCCGGTGCGGGCAGCTCGCCCGACTCCGATTTCTGGTTCGACCGGATGCTCGTGCGCACCGGCACCGACGGCAGCTTCGGTGACGAGAACCAGTGGATGTTCTCCCGCGGCAAGTCCGTGTTCATGAAGACCCACGACCCCTCGGTGCTCGGCTTCGGTGGCGACGTCGCCTACTGGGAGTCGATCGACGGACGCGGCGCCTACACGATCACGGTCACGGTCGACGGCCAGCCGCTCACCCTCACCGAGGCGACCGACCAGCGCAAGCAGACCCCGAGCTACTGGCGGAGCGTGTTCACCACCTCCGACGCCGAGCTCACCGTGGTCGAGACGAAGTACATCACCGACGGTAACGTCGCCGTGACCGGCGTCGAGCTGCGCTCGAGCGGGGGCGCCAAGAGCGTCACGCTGGGTGCCTCCTCGCCGTACACCACCGTCACTGAGGGCGACGAGCTGACCGGAGTGGTGAAGGCGCTGAACGACGTCACCACCGTCTACCCGCGATTCTCGGGCGACGGCATGACGGTCGCCGACGGCGCCCTCACCGGTGCGGTCGAGGTGCCGGCCGGCGGCAGCGCCACCACGAAGGTGCAGCTCGGCTTCGTCACCCCCGAGACCGAGACCTCGCGCACCGAGTACGACGCGTACCGGGCCGCCGACGCGGCCTCGGCCTACACGACCCACGTCACGGCCTACAACGCGTGGTGGGCCGACAACGTGCCCTACCTCGACACCCCCGAGGACAACATCGACAAGACGCTCTACTACCGCTGGTGGCTGATGCGGTTCAACTTCCTCGACGCCGACGCACCCGGCAACACGTTCCAGTTCCCCACCGCGGTCGAAGGCTCGCTGGGCTACAACAACGCCATCGTGCTCACCTCGGGCATGTTCATCGACGACTTGAAGTACTTCCGCGACCCGGCCTACGCCTACGGCACCTGGGTCTCGGCCGGCGAGGCTGCGAAGAGCTACAAGTTCGTCGACAACCCCGGCGACCCCGCCAACTGGAGCAACAGCTACACCCAGTACATCTCCGACGCGGCCTGGCGCTCCTACCAGCTGCACGGCGGGCCGACGCCCATCGCCGAGAGCCTCGGCACCTACGCCGCCAACGACGTCGAGGGGCTGATCGACGCCTACGACACCGACGACAGCGGGCTGATCGACTACAACTGGGCCGCGATGACGGGCAACGACGCCGACGCGGTGTCGTTCGACGAGCGCCCGGGCGCCTCGATGGACCGCACCGAGAACGCCTACCTCTACGCCAACGCGCTCGCCGCGGCCTCGGCCTTCGACGCCGCCGGCGACACCGCGAAGGCGGAGGAGATGCGCCAGTTCGCCGCCGACATCAAGTCCAAGGTGCTCGAGCTGCTCTGGGACGACGACGCGAACCTGTTCAAGCACCGCTTCACGAGCGACGGCCAGCTGGCGAAGTGGAAGGAGACGAACAACTTCTACCCGTTCTCGGTGGGACTCGTGCCCAAGAAGGGCGACGCCGATCACGCCGACGACTACGAGGACGCCCTGCGCCTGTTCGCCGACGACGGTCAGTACCCGATCTTCCCGTTCTTCACCGCGAACCAGGCCGACAAGGCCGAGGCCGCGGCGGAGGGCTTCCCCGGCAGCAACAACTTCTCGGTCATCAACTCGACCGTGCTGTTCCGGCTGTTCTCCTCGGTGCTCCGCGACTACGACACCGACGCGATCACCCCGGAGTCGTACAAGAAGCTGCTCTACTGGAACGCCTGGGCGCACTACCAGAACGGCGGCGACAACCGTCTGCCCGACCAGAACGAGTTCTGGGCCGGCGGCTCGGCCGACCCCGCGAAGATCGACTACCGCTCGTGGATCCACCACACCATCCTGGGTGCGACGAACTTCACGATGATCGAGGACACGATGGGGCTGCGCTCCCGGGACGACGCCAAGATCGAGCTCGACCCGATCGACATCGGCTGGGACCACTTCACCGCGAACAACATCCGGTTCCGCGACCACGACCTCACCATCACCTGGGACGCCCCCGGCGGTGAGCGCCACTACGGCGACGACGTGCCAGAGGGCTACTCCGTCTTCCTCGACGGGAAGCTCGCCTTCACGGTCGACTCGCTCTCGCACGTGGTCTACGACCCGGCCACCGGTGACGTGACCGTCGATGACGGCACGGCCGTGCTGAGCTCGGTCGCCTCGTCGGTCAAGCAGGCCAACGAGGTCGCGTACACCGCGGACGACCGGGTGACCGACATCTTCGCCAAGGCCGGCAAGGAGATCGACGCGGCCAGCGCCTCGTCCGAGAACCTCGCCGCAGGCGCCGACGTGACGGCCTCGTTCGAGGCGGACGGCCGCCCGGCCGCCGCCGCGGTGAACGGCACGACGATCAACGAGCCCTTCTGGGGCACGGCCGGGTCGCCGAACGCGAGTGACACGCTGACCGTCGACCTCGGTGCGGCGAAGACCGTCGACGACGTGCGGCTGTACTTCTACCAGAGCTCCAGCACCGCCACGGTGCAGGGCTACTCCGAACCGCAGAACTACCTCGTCGAGTACGACGACGGCGGCACCTGGAAGCCGGTCGCTTCCCAGGCGCGCACCCCGCAGTACCCGACGGCGAACTACAACCGGGTGCAGTTCCCGGCGGTCACGACCGACAAGCTCCGCGTCACCGTGGTGCACGCACCGGGGATGAAGACGGGACTGAAGGAGGTCGAGGCCTTCGCCACCGGCATCGCGGCGCCCGCGGCGAGCAACGTCGCCCCGTTCGTCGACGCCTACGTCGACGTGAAGGGCTCCGTGCCCGGTCAGACGAAGCTCGTCGGGACGGTGAAGGACGACGGCCTCCCGGGCGACGCCCTCACCTCCGGATGGAGCGTCGTGAGCGCACCGGAGGGCGGCGAGGCGATCTTCGCCGACCCGGCCTCGGCCAGCACCACCGCGAGCTTCACGGTCGAGGGCGAGTACGTGCTGCGGCTCAGCGGCAGCGACGGCGTGCTCTCGGCCGAGAAGGACGTCACCGTGCAGGGCGGTCTGGCCGCCGGAGGCGTGAACGTGGCTCCCGCCGGAACCCCGACGGCCTCGTACACCTCCCCCTGGACGAACATCGACGCCGTCAAGGACGGGACGTCGATGTTCACCGGCGGGTCGAACGACATGCTCTGGGGCACCTGGTCGGGCGAGCGCCCGGAGAGCCAGTGGCTGCAGTACGACTGGTCGGAGCCGCAGCGCATCGACAAGGTCGACCTCTCGTTCTGGCGCGACCAGGACGGTGACGACGTCGGAGACGGTGTCGCCGTGCCGAAGAGCTGGAAGCTCGAGGCGTGGGACGGCTCGGCCTGGGTCGAGGTCTCGAACCCGTCCGGCTACGGCCGCGAGGGCGACGCGGTGAACTCGGTCACCTTCGACCAGGTCACCACCACGAAGCTCCGCGCCACCTTCGCCGCCTCGTCGAACGGCACCACCTACGCCGGAGTCGGCGTGAGCGAGTTCCAGGTGTTCGTCGTGGCGCCCGTCTCGCTCGACCCGGTCGCGGTGCGCACCTCGGTCGGCACCGTGCCCGAGCTGCCCGCCACGGTCACCGGCGTCTACGCCGACGGCTCGCGGGCCGAGCTCGCGGTCAGCTGGCCCGCCATCGACCCCGCGAAGGTCGCCGGCGAGGGCAGCTTCACGGTGACCGGTGTGGTCACTGGAGCATCCCTCCCCGCCAGCGCCACGGTGTGGGTGCGGGCGACGCCTCCCGGTCAGATCACCACCGTCGATGCGGTGGCGGTCTCGACCCCGGCCGGCCGGGCACCCAGCCTGCCGACGACCGTGACCGTGCAGTACAACGACGGATCGCGCCAGAGCGGCGTCGCCGTCGAGTGGGCGGCCATCGACCCGGCGCAGTACGCCGCTCCCGGCAGCTTCACGGTGTCGGGCACGGTCGACGGCTCGCCGCTCGGCGCCACCGCGACCGTGACCGTGACGGGAACGGGCCCCGGCCCCGACCCGACCGGCCCGTCGGTCGACCGCATCGCGGGCGCCGACCGCTACGAGGTGTCGGCGGCGACGTCGGCGGCCGGGTTCCCCTCCGGTTCCTCCACCGTGTATGTCGCGTCGGGTCAGGCGTTCCCGGATGCCCTCTCGGCAGCCCCGGCGGCGACCATCGCCGGTGCACCGGTGCTGCTCACCCTCGGTGACCGCATCCCGGCACCCGTGCTGGCCGAACTGAAGCGGCTGGACCCGTCGAAGATCGTCATCGTCGGCGGAACCGACGCGATCGGCACGAAGGTCGAGACCGAGCTCGGCACGATCGGCGACGTCACCCGCATCGGTGGCGCCGACCGGTTCGCCGCATCGCGGAGCGTCGCCGAGGCGGCCTTCCCCGAGGGCGCCGAGGTGGCGGTGCTCGCCACCGGCCGCACCTTCCCCGACGCCCTGTCGGCGGGAGCTGCGGTCAAGGGCACCGGCCCGGTCATCCTGATCGACGGCACGGCCTCCTCGCTCGACAGCGCCACCACGGCGCTGCTGACGAAGCTGGGCGTGAAGACGATCGTGATCGCCGGTGGAACCGATGCGGTCTCGGCCGGTGTCGAGACCGCCGCGGCGAAGCTCGCCACGGCCACCCGCCTCGGCGGCGAGGACCGGTACGCGTCCTCCCGGGCGATCAACGAGTTCTTCGTCGAGAAGGCCGACCGGGTCGTGCTGGCCACCGGAGCGAACTTCCCCGACGCCCTCTCGGGCTCGGCGTTCGCCCCCGCGGTGGATGCGCCGCTGTTCACGGTGCAGGGCGACTGCATCCCGGCCGACACGCTGACGCAGATCACCGCGCTCGGCGCGAAGCAGGTCACCCTGCTCGGCGGCACGACGGTGCTCTCCCCGGCCGTCGAGTCCCTCACCGCCTGCCCGGCCGAGTGACCCGGCCCGCGAGCATGACGACCACGCAGATCCGGCCCGCCGCCCGCACCTCGGTGCGGCGGGCCGCAGCCCTCCTGACCGTGGGCGCCGTGCTCGCGGGCTCCGCCGTCCTGGCCGGCGCGGCGACCGCCGCGCGGGCCGAGACGGTCAACCCGATCCTCTCCGACGGCTCGTACTACTCCGCCGACCCGGCCACCCTGGTCGACGGTGACACGCTCTACGTCTTCGCTGGCCGCGACGAGGCGGGCCCGACCCAGAACGACTTCGTGATGAACGAGTGGCAGACGTTCTCGACGACCGACGTCGACTCCGGTGTGTGGCAGCACACCCCCGACGTGATGCGACCGGAGGAGGCCTTCGCCTGGGCGACGCCCGGCCGGGCCTACGCCGGCCAGGCCGTCACAGGCGCCGACGGACGGTACTACTGGTACGTGCCGGTGGCCCAGCGCGACCCCGGCAGCGCCGACGCCTTCGCCATCGGCGTCGCCGTCGCCGACAGCCCCGCGGGACCGTGGAGCGACGCCCTCGGCGCCCCGCTGATCTCGCAGAAGATCCTGGGCAACGACATCCAGAACATCGACCCGACGATCCTCACCGACGACGACGGGCGGGTGTACCTCTACTGGGGCACCTTCGGCCAGATGCGCGCGGTCGAGCTCGACCCCGGGATGACCTCGCTGATCGGCGAGCCGATCACGGTCACCGGCACCGACGGCTTCTTCGAGGCGCCCTGGATCTTCAAGCGCGGCGAGACCTACTACCTCGCCTACGCGGCGAACGACGTGGGCCCGAACTGCACCGAGGCCGTGTACCACGCGTGCATCTCCTATGCCACGAGCCCCGGGCCGATGGGTCCGTGGAGCTACGCCGGCCGGGTGCTCGCCCCGGTCTCCTCGACCACCAGCCATCCGGCGATCACCGAGTTCGACGGCCGGTGGTACATCGTCTACCACACGGCCGACGCCGTGGGCGGAAACCACTTCCGCCGCTCGGTCGCCATCGACGAGCTGAACTGGGACGACTCGGTCAGCCCCGCCCGCATCGAGGAGGTCGTGCAGACCCCTGTGAAGCAGATCGACCGCACCCCGCGGGCGAACATCGCGCCGTGGGCCACGGCCTCCGCGTCGAACCAGCCCGTGCCCGCGCAGTACTGGATCCGGGCCCTGAACGACGAGCTCGTGCGCCCCAACCCGCTGCCGCCGGACATGTGGGGCAACTACTCCGGCGACCGTCCCGAATCGGAGTGGCTGCAGTACGACTGGGCCGAGCCCCGCCGCATCGACTCGAGCACCGTCGACTTCTGGCGCGACTCCGAGCCGGGCTCCGGCGACGGGGTCTCGAACCCGGCCTCCTGGCTGCTGCAGTACCGCGACGCCTCCGGCGACTGGATCGACGTCGCCGACCCGAGCGGCTACGGCACCTCGACCGACGAGCCGCAGAGCGTGAGCTTCGCCCCGGTCACCACCACGGGCATCCGGCTCGCCCTGCAGGCGTCACCGGGCGACGGCACCTTCTCGGGCCTCGCCGTCGAGGAGTGGGAGGTGGGGGCCGCGCAGCCCACCGGCTACCGGCCGGTCTCGGTCACGACCGCCGCCGGCGCGCTGCCCGAGCTGCCCGCGACCGTGACGCTCGACCGGGCCGACGGCAGCACGTCGACGACGCCCGTGCTCTGGGACGACATCGACCCCGTGGACGTCTCACGCCCCGGCACCTTCTCGGTGCAGGGCTTCGCCGAGGGCTACGCCGCCGGGGAGGTGACCGCCGCGATCACGGTCACGGGCGACACCGTGCCCGGTGAGGACACCATCGCACCCGAGGTCGTGCTCGCTCCGACGAGCGCGGTTCCGGCGTCGGGCTGGTTCCGCACGGCGACCACCGTGCGCGCCTCGGCCACCGACGACCGCGACCTCCGCCTGCGTGTCGAGGTGCGGGTCGACGGCGGCGCCTGGACGGCCACCGACAACACGCGCATCGTCGACGTGCCCGTCTCCGACGACGGCGACACCCTGGTCGAGGCGAGGGCGACGGATGCGGCGGGCAACGTCTCGGCCGAGACCGCGCTCACCGTGCGGCTCGACCGCGCGGCGCCGGTGGTCACGCCGGCGGTCGAGCTGTCCGCCCGCCGGGTCTCGCTCAGCGCGAGCGACGCCGGATCGGGGGTGGCCTCGCTCGAGGTCTCCCTCGGCGACCGCGCCTCGTGGGCGCCGTACACCGAGCCCGTGGTGGCCGACGCCGCCCGCACCGAGGTGCACTACCGGGCGACGGATGCCGCGGGCAACGTCTCGGCGACGCAGTCGGTGACCATCCCGGCCGCCGACAGCACCCCGCTCGAGGGCGACATCGCCGGCCTCGCCACCGCCACCGCCTCGTACTCGTCACCGTGGACCCAGGTCTCCTGGGTCAACGACGGCGACGCCTCGGCCGAGGCGCCGGGCTGGGGCACCTGGCCCGAGGTGGGGGAGCAGTGGGTGCAGCTGGAGTGGCCGCGGCTGGTCGACGTCGATCGTGCCGACGTGAGCTTCTTCACCGACCAGGACGAGTCGGCGGGCGCCGGGGTGATCGTGCCGCGCAGCTGGCGGGTGCAGTACTTCGACATCGCCGCGAACGACTGGCGCGACGTCGAGGCGGCGGGGGAGTACGGCCGGGATCGGGTCGCCCCCAACAGCATCGCGTTCGATCGCGTGAGCACCGACCGGCTGCGCGTCGTGATGCAGGCGTGGGGCGCGGAGCCGACGCAGGGGTCGTCCGGCCTCCGCGAGGTGCAGGTGTTCGCCGCGGCGCCGGTGTCGACGGCGGTCGACCGGATCGCGGGCGACGATCGGTACGAGGTGTCGGCGGCGACGTCGGCGGCCGGGTTCCCGTCCGGGGCTTCGACCGTGTATGTCGCGTCGGGTCAGGCGTTCCCGGATGCCCTCTCGGCAGCCCCGGCGGCGACCATCGCCGGTGCGCCCGTGCTGCTCACCCTCGGTGACCGCATCCCGGCACCCGTGCTGGCCGAACTGAAGCGGCTGGACCCGTCGAAGATCGTCATCGTCGGCGGCACGAACGCCGTCGGTGCAGCGGTCGAGAAGGAGCTCGAGGGGTTGGCCGATGTCACCCGCGTCGGTGGTGCCGACCGGTTCGCCGTGTCGCTGAGCATCGCCGAGACGGCGTTCCCCGACGGGGCAGACCGTGTCGTGCTCGCCACGGGCCGCACCTTCCCCGACGCGCTCTCCGCGGGCGCAGCGGTCGACGGGAAGGCCCCGGTCATCCTGATCGACGGCGCCGCGACGTCCCTCGACAGCGCCACCAAGGCGCTGCTCGCGAAGCTGGGCGCGAAGGACGTGGTGATCGTCGGCGGCACCGACGCGATCACCGCAGCCCTCGCGGAGGACGTGGCGAAGGTCGCCGCGGTCACCCGCCTGGCCGGTGAGGACCGGTTCGCGTCATCCAGGGCGATCAACGAGTTCTTCTTCGAGAAGGCCGACCGGGTCGTGCTGGCCACGGGAGCGAACTTCCCCGACGCCCTCTCGGGCTCGGCGTTCGCCCCGGCCGTGGATGCGCCGCTGTTCACGGTGCAGACCGACTGCATCCCGGCCGAGACCCTGACGCAGATCACCGCGCTCGGCGCCACGCAGGTCACCCTGCTCGGCGGCACGACGGTGCTCTCCCCGGCCGTCGAGTCGCTGACCGCCTGCCCGGCCGGCCGATGAGGACCCTCGCCGGGCTCGTGCTCGCCGTCGCGCTGGTGGGCGCGAACACGGTGGGCGCGAGCCCGGCCGAGGCCGGCCCGGTCGAAGCGGCCGCGGCGGCCGCAGTCACGGCGACCGACGAGCTCTGGACGCCGCTGACCGAGGTCGGGCCGGGCGATCCGCTCGTCGAGCCCGAGGGGGCGGCGCCGTTCCGCCTCGACGTGGGCGGCCTGTCCGCTCTGCTGCAGGGCAGCCGCGACCGACGCGCGGCCGCGGCGCCCACCGAGCTCGAACTGCCCGACCCGAACGGGCGGCTCGTGCGCTTCGCGGTGCAGCCGCTGACGGTGATGGAGCCGGAGCTGGCGGCCGCGCATCCGGAGATCGTCGCCGTCGCCGGCCGCGGCATCGACGACCCGGGCCTGAGCGTGCGGGCCGACCTCTCGCCGCTCGGCCTGCACGCCTCGGTGCGCAGCGCCGACGGATCGACCACGGCCTGGTACCTCGACCCCGCGCTGCGCGGCGACGCGTCGACCTCGGTGTCGTACCCGGCGGGCGCCCTGCGCGACGACCGGTCGTCGCTCGCCGAGCCCGAAGCCCCCCAGGCGGTCGAAGCCCCCCAGGCGGTCGAACCCGACGCGATCGCGCCGGAGACCGACGCCGCCCCCGGCGCCGACGTCCCGCTCCGCACCGTGCGCGTCGCCTTCGCCAGCGACCCGAGCTTCGCCGCGTTCTACGGCAGCGATGCCGTGCTGGCCGCGAAGGTCTCGATCCTCACGCGCATCGGCGGGGTGGTCAACGACGACCTCGGCGTGCACCTGACCGTCGCCGACGGCACCGACCGGCTGAACTTCGACACCGTCGAGAAGGCCGAGGCCGCCGGCTACACCGCCCCGGCCCTCGCCACCTGCGGCCAGGCGAGCCTCGATCAGAACAGCGCCGCGATCGAGCGCCTGCTCGGGGTCGACGGCTACGACGTCGGCCATCTGCTGCTCGGGGTCGCCGGTGGTGGCCTGGCGGGCTACGCCGAGGTCGGGCTGCCCTTCGTCAAGGGCGGCGGATGCACGGGCGACCCGAACCCGGTCGGCGACGGCTTCGCCATCGACTATGTGGCGCACGAGCTCGGCCACCAGTTCGGCGGCAGCCACACCTTCAACGCCTGCGGCGGCAGCAGCGGCGCGACCGCGGTGGAGCCCGGCTCCGGCTCGACGATCATGGCCTACGCCGGCATCTGCGGCGCGAACGACCTGCAGCCGCACAGCGACCCCTACTTCTCCCAGGCCAGCATCGCCGAGATCCAGCGCACGCTCGCGCGCCTGCCCGCCACGGCCTCCGGCAACCGCGCGCCGGTCGTCACCGCACCGGCCGACCGCGAGCTGCCGCTGCAGACCCCCTTCACCCTCGTCGCCGACGGCTCCGACCCCGACGGCGACCCGGTGGGCTACCTCTGGGAGCAGAACGACGTCGGCGACCCCGACCGCGCCCTCTCCGACGGCGCCAAGACGGCCGGGCCGCTCGTGCGCGTCTTCGGCCGCTACGCCGCCGTCGGGTCCGACGCGACCCGGCAGTACTCCTCGCCGGGCGAGAACCTGCTCGGCGCCGATCCGGGCCGCACGATCCCCGACCTCGAGCAGATCCTCGCGGGCGACACCACCGCCGAGACCGGCACCTGCGACCCCGCGCTGACGGGCCTCGCCGCGCTCGAGTGCGCCTCGGAGTCGCTGCCGACCGCGGACTACCTCGACGACGGCGCCCTCGACTTCCGGGTGACCGCGCGCGATCAGAACCCGGCCGGCGGCGGCGTCTCGCACGACGACGTGCGGCTCACCCTCGCCCGCGACGCCGGCCCGTTCCTCGTGACGAGCCAGGGCGACGCCACCGAGGTGCTGCGCGGGGGAGCGGCGACCGACGTCACCTGGGCCGTCAACGGCACCGACCGCGCCGGCCTCGCCCCGACCGTGCGCATCCGGCTGTCGACCGACGGCGGCCGCCGCTTCGACACGGTGCTCGCCGAGGAGACCGCGAACGACGGCAGCGCGACGGTGACGGTGCCGAACATCGCGAGCACCGCGGTGCGCATCCGCGTCGAGGCCGTCGACAACTACTTCTTCGACCTCTCCGACGCCGACGTGACCATCGCCGCCGTGCCCCGCGTCGACCCCGCCGTCGACCGCATCGGCGGGTCCGACCGCTTCGCCGTCTCGGCCGCCGTCTCCCGCGAGTCCTTCCCCGACGGTGCCGAGACCGTCTACGTGGCCTCGGGAGCGGTCTTCCCCGACGCCCTCTCGGCGGCTCCGGCGGCGGCGCGGGCGGGAGCGCCGGTGCTGCTCACCCGTCCCGAGGGGCTGCCGGATGCGGTGGCCGCCGAGATCGCGCGCCTCGACCCCGCGCGGGTCGTCGTCGTGGGCGGCCCGCTCAGCGTGGGAACGGTCGTCGCCGAGCAGCTCGCCGCCACGGGCGCGGAGGTGACCCGAATCGGCGGACCCGACCGCTTCGCCGTCTCGCGGAGCGTCGCCGAGGCGGCGTTCCCCGACGGCGCCTCGACCGCCGTGCTGGCCACCGGCACCGACTTCCCCGACGCCCTGTCGGCCGGAGCCGCCGTCGCCGGGCAGAGCCCCGTGCTGCTCGTCGACGGCCGCGCGGGGTCGCTCGACGCCGCCACCCGGGCCGTGCTCGGGCGCCTCGGCGTCACCCGCCTCGTCGTCGTGGGCGGCGAGCTCTCGGTCTCCGCAGCGCTCGCGGCCGACGCGAGCGGCCTCGCGCCCGTCACCCGGCTCGGCGGCACCGATCGCTACGCCACGTCGATCGCCGTGACCGAGCACTTCTTCGCCGCGGCCGACCGGGTGCTGCTCGCCACCGGACGCACCTTCCCCGACGCCCTCTCGGGCTCGCCGCTCGGCCTCCCCGTGCTCGTCGTGCCCCCGGACTGCCTGCCCGGCGCGACCCGCTCCGCGATCGGTGCCCTCGGCGCGACCCGCATCACCCTGCTCGGCGGGGAGGCCGGTCTCGGCGCCGGTGTGGAGCGCCTGGACGTCTGCCCCTCACCCTGACGCTCCCGCCTCCCGCGCCGTGCCATGGGCTACAGTGGAGGGGTGTTCGTGAATCTCCTCTGTTGTCGTCGCTGAGCGACGACCTCCTCCGCAGACCAGGTTCGTCACAGCCCCGAAGCCGCCGCTCACCAGCGCGCGCCGTGCGAATCTGAGCACGTAGCGGCTGCGAGCCCCATCAAGGACACAGCAATGAAGTACGCGAACAGCGTCATCGACCTCGTCGGCAACACCCCGCTCGTGAAGCTCAACAGCGTCACCGAGGGCATCCGGGCCACCGTGCTCGCGAAGGTCGAGTACCTCAACCCCGGCGGCTCGTCGAAGGACCGCATCGCCACCCGCATCATCGACGCGGCCGAGCGCGACGGCTTGCTGAAGCCGGGCGGCACGATCGTCGAGCCCACCTCGGGCAACACCGGCATCGGTCTGGCGCTCGTGGCCCAGCAGCGCGGCTACCGCTGCGTGTTCGTGCTGCCCGACAAGGTCGGCGAGGACAAGCGCAACGTGCTCACCGCCTACGGCGCCGAGATCGTGGTCACCCCGACGGCCGTCGCGCCGGAAGACCCCGACTCCTACTACTCGGTGTCCGACCGCCTGGCCCGCGAGATCCCCGGCGCGTTCAAGCCGAACCAGTACTCCAACCAGAACGGTCCGCTCAGCCACTACGAGACCACCGGCCCCGAGATCTGGCGCGACACCGAGGGGCAGATCACCCACTTCGTCGCGGGCGTCGGCACCGGCGGCACGATCAGCGGCGTCGGCCGGTACCTCAAGGAGGTCTCCGGGGGAGCCGTGCAGATCATCGGCGCCGACCCCGAGGGCTCGGTCTACTCCGGCGGCACCGGGCGCCCCTACCTCGTGGAGGGCGTCGGCGAGGACTTCTGGCCCACCGCCTACGACGGCTCGGTCGTCGACCGCATCATCGCCGCGAGCGACGCCACCTCCTTCGAGCTGACCCGCCGCCTCGCCCGCGAGGAGGGCCTGCTCGTCGGCGGCTCGAGCGGCCTGGCGGTTGCGGCGGCCCTCGAGGCGGCCCGCGAGCTGCCCGCCGAGGCGGTCGTCGTGGTGCTGCTCCCCGACGGCGGCCGCGGCTACCTGGGCAAGATCTTCAACGAGAAGTGGATGCGCAGCTACGGCTTCACGAACTCCCCCGCCGGGTCGACCGTGCGTGACATCGTCAAGGGCAAGAGCGGGGAGCTGCCCGCGCTCGTGCACGCGCATCCGGCCGACACCGTGCACGACGTGATCGAGATCATGGCCACCTACGGGGTGTCGCAGCTGCCCGTGCTCTCGGCCGAGCCGCCCGTCGTGATGGGTGAGGTCGTCGGGTCGCTCGACGAGCAGAGCCTGCTCGACCAGGTCTTCGGCGGTCACGCCAGCATGACCGACACCGTCGCGGGACTCGTCGCCCCCGCGCTTCCCCTGATCGGTGCGAACGAGCCGGTCTCGGCCGCCCGTCAGGCCCTCACCCAGTCCAGCGCGCTGCTGGTCTCCGACGACGGCAAGCCCGTCTCGGTGATCACCCGCCAGGACCTGCTCACCTTCCTCGCCGAGGCGTGAGCCCTCTTCCCCGTCTTCCCCGCAAGTAAGGAGCCATCATGGCCAAGAACACCGACGCGTTCGAGACGCGCGCCATCCACGCCGGCCAGGAGTTCGACCCGACCACCGGCGCCATCATCCCTCCCGTCTACATGACCTCCACCTACGTGCAGGACGGCATCGGCGGCTTCCGCAACGGCTACGAGTACTCCCGCGGCGGCAACCCCACGCGCACCTCGCTCGAGACGCTGCTCGCCTCGCTCGAGGGCGCCAAGCACGGCCTCTCGTTCGCCTCGGGCCTCGCCGCCGAGGACGCGCTGCTGCGCGCCCTGCTCGAGCCGGGCGACCGCATCGTGCTCGGCAACGACGTCTACGGCGGAACCCACCGTCTGATCGAGCGCATCCACGGCAAGTGGGGCGTCGAGAACGTCGTCGTCGAGATGAGCGACCTCTCCGCCGTGTCGAAGGCCGTCGCCGGCGGCAGGACGAAGCTGCTCTGGCTCGAGACGCCGTCGAACCCGCTGATGAAGATCAGCGACGTCGCCGAGCTGGCCGAGATCGGTCACGCGGCCGGCGCCCTCGTGGTGGTCGACAACACCTTCGCCTCGCCCTACCTGCAGCAGCCGCTCACCCTCGGCGCCGACATCGTCGTGCACTCGACCACCAAGTACCTCGGCGGTCACTCCGACGTGCTCGGCGGCGCCGTGGTGCTGAACGACGACGCGCTCGAGGAGAAGATCCGCTTCCTGCAGTTCGCCTCCGGCGGGGTGAGCGGGCCGATGGATGCGTGGCTCACCGTTCGCGGCATCAAGACGCTCGCCGTGCGGATGGACCGGCACTCGGCCAATGCGCAGGCCATCGCCGAGCACCTGGTCGGGCATCCGGCCCTGGAGAGCGTGTACTACCCGGGCCTTCCCGACCACCCCGGCCACGAGCTGGCGAAGCGGCAGATGAAGTCGTTCGGCGGCATGATCTCGCTGGCGCTGAAGGGCGGACCGAAGGCGGCGCGCAAGTTCGCCGAGTCGACCACCGTGTTCCAGCTGGCCGAGTCGCTCGGCGGCGTGGAGTCGCTGATCGGCTACCCGTCCGAGATGACGCACGCGTCGGTCAAGGGCACGGCGCTCGAGGTGCCCGAGAACGTCATCCGCCTGTCGGTGGGCATCGAGTCGGTCGACGACCTGATCGCCGACCTCGACCGCGCGCTGCCGCGGCGCTGAGCGGGGCGGGAATGAGCGCGGTCGGGCCGAACTGGGCCGGAAGCTACGAGTACGGGGCTTCAGCCCTGCTGCACCCCACCTCGCTCGACGAGCTCGTGTCGCTCGTGACGGCGTCGCCGCGGCTGCGGGCGCTCGGCTCGCGCCACTCCTTCAACGACGTGGCCGACAGCCCGGGCGTGCTCGTCTCGGTCGACGCGCTGTTCGGCGACGACGAGCTCGTGCTCTCGGAGTCGGACCGCACGGTGACCGTCGGCGCGGCCACCCGTTTCGCGTCGCTCGCGGCGTTCCTCGAGCCGCGCGGCTGGGCGCTGCACA
Source organism: Herbiconiux sp. VKM Ac-1786 (assembly GCF_015350805.1). Classification (GTDB taxonomy): domain Bacteria; phylum Actinomycetota; class Actinomycetes; order Actinomycetales; family Microbacteriaceae; genus Herbiconiux. The sequence continues at coordinate 2,025,169 of NZ_JADKSG010000001.1, forward strand.
ACCTCGGATCGCTGCCGCACATCTCCATCGGCGGCGCCATCGCGACCGGCACGCACGGCTCGGGCGTCGGCAACGGAAGCCTGTCCACCGCGGTCGCCGCCCTCGAGTACGTCGACGGCACGGGATCGCTCGTGCGCATCGCGCGCGGCGACGAGGGCTTCGAGGGCTCGGTCGTGGCGCTGGGGGCGCTCGGCATCGTCACGCGGGTGACGCTCGACATCCAGCCGAGCTATCAGATGCGGCAGGACATCTTCGTCGACCTCTCGTGGGAGGCCGCGCTCGACGGCTTCGACGAGATCATGGCCGCCGCGTACAGCGTGAGCCTGTTCGGTGACTGGGGCGATGCCGGGTTCAAGCAGGCGTGGGTGAAGACCCGGCTCGACGGCGTCGGTTCCGGTGCGGGGTCGCCGTCGGTGTCTTCTCCCGCTTCTGCGCCGTTCGCCTACGTCGACTCGTTCTTCGGGGCGCGGCCGGCCGGCTCCAAGGTGATGTCGCCCGCGGGCGATGACCTCGACAACACCACCGTGCAGGGTGGCGTGCCCGGGCCGTGGTCGGAGCGGCTGCCGCACTTCCGCGCCGACGTCACGCCGAGCGCGGGCGACGAGATCCAGACCGAGTACTTCGTCTCCCGAGCGGATGCGCGAGCCGCCCTCCTGGCCGTGCGGGCCCTCGGCGACCGCCTCCGCCCCCATCTGCTCGTGACGGAGCTGCGCACGATCGCTGCAGACGCCCTCTGGCTCAGCCCGGCCTTCGGACGCGACAGCCTCGCCATCCACTTCACCTGGAAGTCGCACCCGGCCGAGGTTCGCGCGCTGCTGCCGACGCTCGAGGCGGCGCTCGCCCCCTTCGACGTGCGGCCCCACTGGGGCAAATGGTTCGCGCTCGGCGCGGCGCAGCTCGCGCCGAAGTACGACCACCTGGCCGACTTCGCGGCCCTCGCGGACTCGCGCGACCCCGCCCACCGCTTCCGCAACCCCTACCTCACCCGCGTCCTGGGCCTCCCGTCCTGACCCACCCCTCGCCCCTGGCGGGGTAGCGCAAAGGGCCCTTCCCCCCGCGGGGAAGGGCCCTTTGTGCGACCGCGTCGCGCTCCGGGGCGCGGGAGTGGGGTCAGCCCAGGGCGGGCTTGCCCGCGGTGTAGATCCAGGTGTCGAAGAAGGCCGTGAGGTTCTCGCCCGAGACCTGCTCGGCGTAGGCGACGAACTGCTCGGTCGAGACCGCGGTGCCCGCGTGCTCGGTGGCCCAGCCCTTCAGGATGGCGAAGAAGTCGGCGTCGCCCACCTCGGTGCGGAGCGCCTGCAGCGTCATGCCGCCGCGGTCGTAGACCGCGCCGTCGAAGATGCCGGCCGCCCCGGGATCGGCGACGACGGTCTGCCAGAACGGCGAGCTAGCGTCGCGACGGTCGTAGGCCGCCTGGAACGCCTCCTGCGTGCTCGGCCCGCCGTGCTCGGCCGCCCACAGCCACTCGGCGTAGGTGGCGAAGCCCTCGTTCAGCCAGATGTCCGACCAGCGCTGCATCGACAGGCTGTCGCCGTACCACTGGTGCGCCAGCTCGTGCACGACCACGCTCGGGTCGGCGTCGGCCGGGAACGCCCACGCCGGGTAGATCGGCCGGGTCTGGTTCTCGAGCGCGTAGGGCAGGTCGTCTTGCACGGTCTCACCCGACTCGGGGTCGACGTGCTCGCCGATGTACCCGATGGCCAGGCCGCCGGCCTCGGTGAACGGGTAGGCGCCGAAGTACTGCGAGAGGAACGAGATGACCTCGGGCTCGCTCTCGAAGATCGACTTCGCCACGTCGCCCACCTTGACGCCGGGCGCCCCGTCGACGTCGCGCTGGAACAGCGTCGGGTCGATCGCGTCGTAGTAGGTGATGCCGTCGGCGCCGGTCTCGCCCGTGACCGTGTAGTCGCCGAGGGTCGCGGTGGCGAGATAGGTGGCCATCGGCTCCTCCATCTCCCAGTCGAACGTCGTCTGCCCGTTCGCGGTGCTCTGGCCGGCCAGCCGGCCGTTGCCGATCACCTGCAGCCCCTCGGGAACCGTCATTCGGGTCGAGAAGGTCGCCTTGTCGGAGGGGTGGTCGTTCGACGGGAACCAGGTGGCCGCGACGCGGGGCTGCCCGACGATCACGGCGCCCGTGGGGGTGCCGAACACGCCGGCCGGGCCGAACGCGTCGGAGACCTCGATGGGCACTCCGCTGTAGGCGACCGTCGTGGTGACGGTCGCGCCCTCGGCGAGGCCGCTCAGCGGGATGACGGTGAGCTCGGTGCGCGGAGGCGTGGCGTCGCCGCCCTCGTCGCCGTCGACCCGGGGCTGCCCGGTGACGTCGCTGATCTGCGTGGACGCCAGGCTCCAGTCGGCGGCCTGGCCGTTCACCGTGACGGCCGAGATGGTGATGGAGTCGGTGCCGTCGACCGCCCGGGTGTCGAAGTCGAGGTTGAACGCCGAGAGGTTCTGGGTGGCCACCGCGGTGACCGTCGCCGTGCCCGAGAGCACGTCGGTGTCGGGGGCGTAGGCGAGGTCGAGGTCGTAGTGCTGCACGTCGTAGCCGCCGTTGCCGTCGAGCGGGAAGTAGGCGTCGCCGATGCCGGCCGCGCCGGGCTGGTAGTCGACGGGGGAGGGCGTGGCCGTCGGCGTGATGATCGGCGCCGGGGTGCTCGGCATGGGCGACGGCGTGGAACCGGGAGGGCACGGAGCCGCGGCGCTCGCCGGAGCCGGCGCGAAGCCGCCGGAGGCGACGAGGGCGAGCACGAGCAGCGGGATCGCCGCGAATGCCGCCGTCTTCGCACGGCCGGCACGGCGCCCGAGCAGCAGCCAGGCGGCTGTTCCCCCGCCGATGGCGAGGAGCCCCAGGGCCAGCAGCAGCGGCCAGGACTCGAAACCGGTGGCGGCAAGCACACAACTCGTCACGGACGACCTCATCTCAGTTCGGTGACGCGACCCTATCCGACGCCGCATCGCCCGCGCCACCCGACGGGACATCCCGTCTCATACCTTTAACACGAGCCCCCCTGTGCAGGAGAGGACGCTGCCCGAGCAGCACCCCGGCGAGCACCAGCAGGGTGCCCACCGCCTGCGCCGGCCCGAACGCCTCCCCGGCCAGCAGCGTGCCGAGCAGCACTCCCGTGACCGGGTTGAGCAGCCCGATCAGCCCCACCGATCCGGCCGGCAGCCGGCGCAGCCCGGTGAACCAGGCGGCGAAGGCGAGCGCCGTGGCCACGAGCGAGACGTAGCCGAACCCCGCGAGAGCGGGCCCGTCGAGCCGTGGCGGCGCGCCCTCCAGCAGCAGGGCGAACGGCAGCACCGCGAGCCCTCCCGCGACCAGCTGCCACGAGGTGAGCGAGAGCACCCGGATGCCCCCGCCCCACTTCTTCGTCAGCACGAACCCCACCGACGACATCGCCATCGCGCCGAGAGACGCCGCGACCCCGAACCCGAGCTGCCCGCCCGCGCCGGCCCCGCCGCCGGCGCCGGACCCGACACCGGTGGCCGCCGCGCCACCGGACACCCCGACGGCGGCGCCGCCCAGCATCAGCACCACCCCGCCGATGCCGACGACGGCCCCGACGAGGCCCGCGGCCCGTGGCCGCTCCCCGAGCAGCGGCCACGCCACGAGCATCAGCACCCCCGCCGAGGACGCCATCAGCGTCGACGCGGTGCTGGTCGGCAGCAGCTGCGAGGCCGCGTAGATCAGCACGAAGAACGCGCCCACGTTGAGCACGCCGAGCACGGCCGCCTTCCACCACCAGTCGCCGCGCGGCCGCTCCCGCATGACGGCCAGCAGCACGAGCCCGGCCGGCAGCGCCCGCAGCACCGCGCCCCAGAGCGGCACGTCCTCGGGCAGGAACCACCGCGTCACGAAGTAGTTCGATCCCCACGCGATCGGCGCGACGGCCGTCAGCAGCATCCAGCGCCAGTTAGCTTCCATGGAAGCGACTATAGCTTCCTGGGAAGCTATAGTCGAGACATGGCCAGCCCCGAACCCGCCGCCGACCGAGTCGCCGAGATCCAGGCGGAGTGGCGCCGCGAGCGTCCCGACCTCGACGTCGCGCCGCAGGGGGTGATCGGGCGCGTCCACCGTCTGGCCGCGCACCTCACCGCCGAGCTGGTCGAGGTCTACGCGCGCTACGGGCTGGGGGAGGGGGAGTTCGACGTGCTCGCGACCCTCCGGCGCTCGGGCGGCGCCTTCGAGCTGGCCCCGAGCGAGCTCGCCGGGCACACCATGGTCACCACGGGCGCCATGACGAAGCGCCTCGACCGGCTCGAGGCGGCCGGGTTCGTGGTGCGGCGCGCGGCGGGCGGGGACGGGCGCCGGCGCGTGGTGGCGCTGACCGCGTCCGGCGTGGCGCTGATCGACGAGGCCTTCGCGGCCCACATGGCGAACGAGGCGCGACTCCTGGCCGGGCTGCCGGCGGCCGACCGGGCCGCGCTGGAGCGCATCCTGTCGCACTGGCTGCACGAGCTGGGCCTCTAGGGCGCGACACGCCGAACGTGTTCGATGTCGGTGGCCGAAGTTATCCTCAGGCCATCGGATGCGCTGTCTCCACAGGCGGGGTCGAAGTGGCGTCTTTTCGCGGCAGAGGCTGTGGAGGAGTAGTCGTGAAAGCTGTGCACAGATGTGGACAGCCTGTGGATAATTACACGGGTGTAACACTTCATCTAGGGGTGCTCGCCTGGCGGAGCAACTAGATGTAGTATTGAAGTCCCGGGTCGGGGAGCGCGTCAGAACGGCGCGAACAGCCCGCAGAATCACAGATCTTCCCGTTTTCATCGTTCGAGAAAGGTGCAGCACCTATGGCAATCACGGTCTACACGAAGCCCTCCTGTGTCCAGTGCACAGCCACGTACCGCGCCCTCGAGAACAAGGGTCTCGAGTTCGAGATCTTCGACCTCTCGGTCGACGAGAAGGCCCTCGAGACCGTCAAGGAGCTCGGCTACCTGCAGGCTCCGGTCGTCATGACCGACGACGGCGACCACTGGTCGGGCTTCCGCCCCGACAAGATCGCCGAGCTGGCCAGCCGCGCCGCCGTCTAGTCCCATCGAGATCGGCCAGATCATCCAGACGGGCCAGATCATCGAGACCGGCCAGATCAGCGCAGGTCGCCCGGTGTCCACCGATCTCATCTACTTCTCGAGCGTCTCGGGCAACACCCGCCGGTTCGTCGAGGGGCTGGGGCGTCCCGCCTCCCGCATCCCCCTCTACGCCCGCGAAGAGCGACTGAAGGCCACGGAGCCGTACGTGCTCGTGCTCCCCACCTACGGAGGTGGGGAGACGGGCGGTGCCGTTCCCAAGCAGGTCATCCAGTTCCTCAACGACGAGGAGAACAGAGGCCTGATCCGCGGCGTCATCGCCGCCGGCAACACCAACTTCGGCGAGGCCTACTGCCTTGCGGGCGACATCGTCGCGCGCAAGTGCAAGGTCCCGCTCCTCTATCGATTCGAAGTATTCGGAACACCGGATGACCGTGAGGCCGTCCAGATTGGATTGGACAGACTGTGGAAGCAACTCTGATCGACGCACCGACGGCGGCGCCGGCGCTCGACTACCACTCGCTCAACGCGATGCTGAACCTCTATGACGAGAACGGACTGATCCAGTTCGACAAGGACAAAGAGGCGGCGAAGCAGTACTTCCTGCAGCACGTCAACCAGAACACGGTCTTCTTCCACAACCTGAAGGAGCGCCTCGACTACCTGGTCGAGAAGGAGTACTACGAGCAGGCCGTGCTCGACCAGTACTCGTTCGAGTTCATCCAGCAGCTCAACGACCTCGCCTACTCGAAGAAGTTCCGCTTCGACACCTTCCTCGGCGCGTTCAAGTACTACACGAGCTACACGCTGAAGACCTTCGACGGCAAGCGCTACCTCGAGCGCTTCGAGGACCGCGTGGTCATGACCGCCCTCGGCCTCGCCCAGGGCGACGAGACGCTCGCCACCAACCTCGTCGAGGAGATCATCGGCGGCCGCTTCCAGCCGGCCACCCCCACCTTCCTCAACACGGGCAAGGCCCAGCGCGGCGAGCTCGTCTCCTGCTTCCTCCTCCGCATCGAAGACAACATGGAGTCGATCGCCCGTGGCATCAACTCGGCGCTGCAGCTCTCCAAGCGCGGCGGCGGCGTCGCCCTGCTGCTGTCGAACATCCGTGAGGCCGGCGCGCCGATCAAGCAGATCGAGAACCAGTCCTCGGGCATCATCCCCGTGATGAAGCTCCTCGAAGACAGCTTCAGCTACGCCAACCAGCTCGGTGCCCGTCAGGGTGCGGGTGCCGTCTACCTGAGCGCGCACCACCCCGACATCATGAAGTTCCTCGACACCAAGCGCGAGAACGCCGACGAGAAGATCCGCATCAAGACGCTGTCCCTCGGCGTCGTGGTGCCCGACATCACGTTCGAGCTCGCCAAGAACGACGAGGACATGTACCTCTTCTCGCCCTACGACGTCGAGAAGGTCTACGGTCTGCCCTTCGGCGACATCTCGGTGACCGAGAAGTACCGCGAGATGGTCGACGACCCGCGCATCCGCAAGACCAAGATCAAGGCCCGCGAGTTCTTCCAGACCCTCGCCGAGATCCAGTTCGAGTCGGGCTACCCGTACATCATGTACGAAGACACCGTCAACAAGGCGAACCCCATCAAGGGCCGCATCAACATGTCGAACCTGTGCTCGGAGATCCTCCAGGTCAACACGCCGACGACCTACAACGAAGACCTCTCCTACGCCGAGATCGGCAAGGACATCTCGTGCAACCTGGGCTCGCTGAACATCGCGCTGACCATGGACTCGCCCGACTTCGGCACCACGGTCGAGACCGCCATCCGCGGCCTCACCTCGGTGTCGAACCAGTCGCACATCGCCTCGGTGCGCTCCATCGAGACCGGCAACGACCGCTCGCACGCCATCGGCCTCGGCCAGATGAACCTGCACGGCTACCTCGCCCGCGAGCGCGTCTACTACGGCTCGGAGGAGGGTGTCGACTTCACGAACATCTACTTCTACACCGTGCTCTTCCACGCGCTGCGGGCCTCGAACAACATCGCCATCGAGCGCGGCGAGAAGTTCGACGGTTTCGACGACTCGACCTACGCCTCCGGTGAGTTCTTCGACAAGTACACCGACGAGGCGTGGGTGCCGGCGACGGCCCGTGTCGCCGAGCTGTTCGGGACCTCGAACGTGCGCATCCCCACGCAGGACGACTGGCGTGCGCTGAAGGCCTCCATCCAGGCCCACGGCATCTACAACCAGAACCTGCAGGCGGTGCCGCCCACCGGCTCGATCTCGTACATCAACAACTCGACGTCGTCCATCCACCCGGTGGCGTCGAAGATCGAGATCCGCAAGGAGGGCAAGATCGGGCGCGTGTACTACCCGGCGCCGTTCCTCACGAACGACAACCTCGAGTACTACGACGACGCCTACGAGATCGGCGCCGAGAAGATCATCGACACCTACGCCGCGGCCACGCAGCACGTCGACCAGGGCCTCTCGCTGACCCTGTTCTTCAAGGACACCGCGACCACGCGCGACATCAACAAGGCGCAGATCTACGCGTGGCGCAAGGGCATCAAGACGATCTACTACATCCGCCTGCGTCAGCTCGCCCTCGAGGGCACCGAGATCGACGGCTGCGTCTCGTGCATGCTGTGATGATCGTCGCCACGACAACCCGAAGGACTCTCCGATGACCCCTTCCGAGCCGCTGAAGCTCCTCACCAAGGTGCAGGCGATCAACTGGAACCGCATCCAGGACGACAAGGACGTGGAGGTCTGGAACCGCCTCGTCAACAACTTCTGGCTGCCCGAGAAGGTGCCGCTGTCGAACGACGTGCAGTCGTGGGCCACGCTCACGCCGGCCGAGCAGCAGCTCACCATGCGCGTGTTCACCGGCCTCACCCTGCTCGACACGATCCAGGGCACGGTCGGCGCGGTCTCGCTCATCCCCGACTCGCTGACGCCGCACGAGGAGGCCGTCTACACGAACATCGCGTTCATGGAGTCGGTGCACGCCAAGTCGTACTCGTCGATCTTCTCGACCCTGTCGAACACGAAGGACATCGACGAGGCCTTCCGCTGGTCGACCGAGAACCCGAACCTGCAGAAGAAGGCGTCGATCGTCCTCGACTACTACCACGGCGACGAGCCGCTGAAGCGGAAGGTCGCCTCGACGCTGCTCGAGAGCTTCCTCTTCTACAGCGGCTTCTACCTGCCGATGTACTGGTCGTCGCGGGCGAAGCTCACGAACACGGCCGACCTCATCCGCCTCATCATCCGTGACGAGGCCGTTCACGGCTACTACATCGGCTACAAGTTCCAGCGCGGGCTGGAGCTCGTCGACCAGGCCAAGCGCGACGAGATCAAGGACTACGCCTTCTCGCTGATGTACGACCTCTACGAGAACGAGGTGCAGTACACGCAAGACCTCTACGACGAGGTCGGTCTGACCGAAGACGTCAAGAAGTTCCTGCACTACAACGCGAACAAGGCGCTGATGAACCTCGGCTACGAGCCGATGTTCCCCAAGACGGTCACCGACGTGAACCCGGCGATCCTGTCGGCCCTGTCGCCGAACGCCGACGAGAACCACGACTTCTTCTCGGGGTCTGGCTCCTCCTACGTCATCGGCAAGGCCGTCAACACCGAAGACGAGGACTGGGACTTCTAGCCCACCCCCCCCGCCCTCGACGATCGGGCCCTCCCCTCCGGGGGAGGGCCCTTCGCGTTCGGCGGGGCGGGCCGTCGGCTAGCGTGGGAGGGTATGGCTGCACCGTCCGAGACCGTCGCGGCGCGGCTGGAGTGGCCCGACTTCGCGCGCGGGGCGAGCATCGTGATGGTGGTGCTGCTGCACCTGTTCCTGCTGCACTACATCTACTTCTTCTACGGGTTCCCCGGGTCCGACGTCGTCAACGCCGTCGTCGACGCGACCCTGCCGCTGCGCATGCCGCTGTTCTTCCTCGTCTCGGGCTACCTCGCCTCGCGGGCGATCCGGCGGCCGTGGCGGGCGGTGCTGCGGCCCCGGGTGCTGCTGCTGGTCTACCTCTACCTCGTCTGGGTCGTCGTCAACGCCGTCTTCGACGTGCTGCGCGAGCGATTCGGGCAGGGCGGCGCGGTCGACGTCCCCCGCTTCCTGCTCGACAACCTGCTCTGGCCCCAGACCACGCTCTGGTACCTCTACGCCCTGCTGCTGTTCTTCGTGGCCGCCCGTCTGACGCGGCGGGTGCCGCTGCCGGCGCTGCTCGCCTTCGCGATCGTGCTGTCGGTGCTCGGCACGACCTTCCTCGACGGGCTCCCGCAGCACCTCCTGCGCTCCTTCGTGTTCTACCTCCTCGCCGCCCGGGCGCCGCAGCTGATCGACCTGCTCCTGCGGCGCTCCGGGTGGATCGTCACCACGGTCACCGGGCTGGTCGCGGTCGCGCTGACCGCGCTGTACGTCGCGACCTTCGCCGATCTCGGGCTGTTCCTCGCGGCGGGGGTGGCGTCGGTCGCCTTCGCGCTCCAGCTGTCGGTGCGGGTGGCCGCGCATCCGCTCGCCGCCCCCGTGCGCTACCTCGGCCGGCACACCCTCGCGATCTTCCTGGTGCACCCGTTCGTCTTCATCGTGGCGAACGACGCCCTGCTGGCCCGGCCGGGGGCAGCCGAATGGATGCGCGACCACGACCTCGTGGTGATCGCCTACCCCTGGCTGCTGCTGGCCGCGACCCTCGCGTTCTGCGTCGGCGTCGAGGCGCTGGCACGCCGGATCGGGCTCGCCTGGCTCTTCTCGCTGCCGAGAACCGGGGCCGCCCAGAGCGAGAGCAGGCGCACGAGCACCAGCAGCTAATCCTGCGCGAGGATCTCCGCGTTCAGCCGCCGCTGCCACGCGACATCCGCCCACATCGGGTGATGCGGCGCGGCGTTCGAGCAGAGCACCACGCCCCAGACCCCGTGCTCGAGCGCCGTGCGGATGCCGATCTCGGCCAGCGCCCGCCCGATCGGCCCCTCCTCGAAGGTGCCGTGCAGCGGCGTGTACCCGATCCAGCCCTCACCGATCACGGCCGGGACGCCCTTCCAGCGCGCCCATTCGGCGATCGCGATCGTGCGCGACTCGATCTCCCGCTCCATCACGGCGCGGTAGGGCCCGTAGTTCTCGTACAGCCAGGTGTCCCAGCGGTCGGCGTCGAGCTGGTCGTAGCCGTAGATCATCTGGTCGGTGACGACGGTGGCCTCGAACTTCCACGAGGCGGCGCGGCCGTACTCGGCCGGGGTCGGCGCGTCGGGGCGCAGGAGCTCGCGCAGGGCGGCGTTCGGGAATCCCTCGCTGCCCTCGGCGCGGATGTCGAGGCGCTGCTGCAGCGCATCCAGCACCCCGTAGCTGTAGACGTGGAACTGCGCCGCCCCGAGCCCGTCGGGCAGCTGGTGCATCGCGAGGTGCGGCGGCTTGCCCCAGCTGGCGGTCACGAGCAGGTCGGGGTGGGCCGCCCGCAGCCGCTCGACGGCCTGTATGCCGCTGGAGGCATGCGGTGAGGCGACGTCGGGCAGCAGCGAGAAGTCGACCTCGTTGTGCAGCTCGACGAGCGCGATCGTGTCGCGGTGGCCGGCGGCGGTGAGGTGCTCGAGCATCCGGTTCCAGGAGGCGGCGAGCAGCTCGTAGCGCGACTCCTCGGGCACCGCGTGGATGGCCTCGAACCAGGCGCTCGACCGCGCGAACGCGGGGGACTGCTGGTACTCCCAGCTCGCCAGGATCACGACGACGCCGTGCCGCGACGCCGCCTCGAAGAGCTCCAGCAGGCGGGCGCCGACGTCGAGCGAGTACCCGCCGGGCACGTCGTACCAGCGCGTGCCCTCCCCGTAGAAGCCGCCGCCGGGGGCCGCGCCGAGCCCCTCGATCGACAGGTCGTGGGCGAGTGAGGCGAGCGGCCGGCCTTCGTGCGAGAGCTCAGCGAACAGCAGCAGGGGAGCGGCGCAGATGCGCACGGCGTTATAGCCGCGCTCGACGGTCTCCGCGAAGGCGCGGTCGAGGTCGGCGAAGGGGCCGCCGGGCTCGGCGCGGGTGTACCACGAGAAGTCCCAGAGGCTGATGGTGAGCCGCGGCGGCAGGTGCTCCGGGACCGGGCCGGTCAGATCGGTCATGCGGGAAGCCTTTCGTTCGAGGAGAGCGCCGGCGTGAAGGAGAGCAGCTCCTCGTCGCCGGCGAAGAGTCGCAGCGTCAGCTCGCACGCCACCACGCGACCGGCGAGCACCGCTTCGACCACGAACGGCGACCCGGGGGCCAGCGCCACCCACCACTCCCAGGCCGTTCCGCGGTCAGCCGGCGCGATGGCGGCGAAGAGGGTGCCCGCGAGGGGCGGGGTCAGCGACGCGGGGGCGAACGCCGGCGCCTCGAGGCGCACCCGGGCGCGCGGCACGGCGACGGTCGCCGAGACGTCGACGCGGGCGAGGGGCTGCCGCAGGGCATCCGACCTCACCGACACGCTCACGACGCAGTGCCGCGCCGACGGCGCAGCGGCCGACGCGAGCGGGTCGCGGGGCGGGGCCGTGCGGGCGTCAGCGGTCGTCACGGCATCGACACTACGGATGCGCGACCGCCCGGCACCATGGCCGAAACGTCGCTCGGCCTGGACGATCCGCCGACCCGTGAGGCCTCAGCCCGCGGGCGAAACGGCGTGCGCCGCGTACTGCTCCCGGATGATCGGCCGATGGTCGGGCGCCGGCGAGCCCGCGAGCGAGATCGCCCACGACGGCCGCGTGCCCGAGAGCACCCAGCCCGCCTGCACGGCGGCGCCGTCGGCCACGTACTCGCCCGGCAGCGGAACCGTCACCGGCACGTCGAACACCTGAGCGGCCACGGCCTGGACGGCCGGGTTGAGGGCGGCGCCGCCGATCAGCAGGATGCGCGAGGGCACGACCCCGACCCGCCGCACCGCGTCGAGCCCGTCGGCGAGGCCGCAGAGCAGCCCCTCGATGGCGGCGCGGGCGAGCCCCGGCCGGGTGGTGGAAGCGAGGGTGAGGCCGAACAGCGTCGCGGTCGCCGTGGGCAGGTTGGGGGTGCGCTCGCCCTCGAAGTAGGGCTGGAGCACGAGCCCGTCGGAGCCCGCGGGCGCCTCGAGCGCCAGTGCGCCGAGCTCGGTGTGCGAGACACCGAGGAGGGCGGCGGTGGCGTCGAGCACCCGGGCCGCGTTGAGCGTGGCCACCAGGGGGAGGAAGGCGCCCGAGGCGTCGGCGAAGCCGGCGACCGTGCCGCTCTCGTCGGACGAGGGCTCGCTCGTGACGGCGAAGACGGTGCCGCTCGTGCCGATCGAGACGACGACGTCGCCCTCGACGGCGCCCAGGCCGAGCGCCGCACCGGCGTTGTCGCCCGCGCCGGGGCCCACGACGATGCCGGCCGGCACCCGGACGGACACGGGCGCCGACGACGAAGACGCCGAAGCCGAGAACGCGACCGTCGACCCGGCGGACTCCGCCGGCCCCAGCACCCGCGGCAGCACCGCGTCGTGTCCGAGCGCCGCCACGAGCAGCTCCCGGTCGTAGGAGCCGGTGCGCGGGTTCCAGTACGAGGTGCCGCTGGCGTCCGAGCGGTCGGTCACCAGTTCTTCGAGCACCGGCCCCAGGGGCGAGGCGCCGGCCGGCCCGTAGCCGCGCAGGCGCCAGGTGAGCCAGTCGTGCGGCAGCGCGACGGCGGCCACCCGCTCGGCCGCCGAAGGCTCGGCGTCGCGCAGCCAGCGCAACTTGGTGGCGGTGAACGAGGCGACCGGCACACTGCCGGTGCGCTCGGCGAGCGAGGCGGCGCCGAACTCCTCGATCAGCGCGCGTGCGGCGGGAGCCGAGCGGGTGTCGTTCCAGAGCAGCGCCGGGCGGATGACGTCGCCGGCCTCGTCGAGCACGACCATGCCGTGCTGCTGCCCGGCGATCGCGATGGCGGCGACGTCGTCGAGCCCGCCGGCCGCGTCGAGCGCCGTCACGAGCGCGTCCCACCAGAAGGCGGGGTCGACCTCGGTGCCGGCCGGGTGGGTGGCCCGCCCCTGACGCACGAGCTCCCCGCTGTCGAGGTCGCGGATCACGACCTTGCAGCTCTGGGTGGATGAGTCGATGCCGGCGACGAGCGTCATTGGTGTCTCCTGGTGCGAGAAAAAGTTTGCTTCCACAACATATTCGACGGATGCCCGCCGGGGCAATCCGGCTCCACCGCCCGTGACCTTGCGAACCCCGACTACTCGTGCGAGAGTACTCCGGTGTCTCCGCTCCGTCTCTTCGTGCTCGGCTCGCTCGACGCGCGCGGGGCGATGCACGGGCACCAGCTGCGGCTGCTCGGCGAGGAGGAGCGCATCCACCTCTGGACCGACGTCAGCGTCGGCTCGCTCTACGGTGCCCTCAAGCGCCTCGCCGCCGACGGGCTGATCGCCGAGGAGCGCGTCGAGCGCGAGGGCGCCTACCCCGAGCGGCAGGTCTACGCGATCACGCCTGCGGGCCGCGAGGCGCTCGCCGCGCTCCGCGAGGAGGGCCTCCGCGCCATCCGCCTGAAGCATGACCCCTTCGATCTCGCGGTCACGCGACTCGACCCCGAGCGCCTCGACGAGCTCGCCCCCGAGCTCGAGCGCCGGATCGAGGCGCTGCAGACCCTGCTCGCCGAGCAGCAGGAGCGCCTCGACCGCGCCCGGCCCCACCTCTCCCTCGCCGAGACGTGGGTGATGGAGCACCGCTCCGACCGCGTGCGCTCGGAGATCGCCTCGCACGAGCGCCTGCTCGCGGCCGTGCCCGACATCGTCGCCGACGAGCGCCGCCGCGCCGGCGCCCTGCCCGAACCCGTAGCCCCCCGAAAGGCCCCCACCCCATGACCGATACCGCCACCACCCAGGCGCCGCCCGCCGTTCCGGCCCGCGCCTGGCGCGCGCTGATCGTGCTGCTCGCCGGCATGTTCATCGCCCTGCTCGACACGACCATCGTGAACGTGGCGCTCCCGACGATCCGCACCAGCATCGACGCCTCCGAGGCGACCCTGTCCTGGATCATCTCGGGCTACGCCCTCGCCTTCGGCCTCGCCCTCATCCCCGCCGGCCGCATCGGCGACCGCATCGGCCACAAGTGGGTCTTCTTCACCGGCGTCGCGCTCTTCACCGTGGCGAGCCTCGCCTGCGGTCTCGCGATGGACAGCACCCAGCTCATCGTCGCCCGCGTCGTGCAGGGCCTCGCGGGCGGCATCTTCGTGCCGGCCGTCACCGCCTTCATCCAGCTGCTGTTCCCGCCGCAGTCCCGCGGCAAGGCCTTCGCCATCATGGGCGCCGTGATCGGCGTCTCGTCGGCGCTCGGCCCGATCGTCGGCGGTCTGATCATCCAGGCCTTCGGCGAGGAGTCGGGCTGGCGCCTCGTCTTCGGCGTGAACCTGCCGATCGGTCTCGCCACCCTGGTGGCCGCCGTCTTCCTGCTGCCCGGCCGCACGGCCGACGCCGAGGGGGCCCCGGCGAAGCGCCCGAAGATCGCGCTGGACTGGGTGGGCCTCGTGCTCGTCTCGGCCGCCCTGGTCGCCCTGCTCGTGCCGCTGATCGAGGGCCAGGACGAGGGCTGGCCGCTCTGGACCATCCTCTCGCTCGTCGCCGGCGCCCTGCTCCTCGTCGCGTTCGGCGCCTGGGAGGTGCGGTACACCCGCCGCGGCAGCATCCCGCTGGTGCCGCCGAGCCTCTTCCGTCACCCGGCCTTCACCGGTGGCGTCGTGCTCGCCCTGGTCTACTTCGCGAGCTTCACCAGCATCTTCTTCACCATCTCGCTGCTCTGGCAGGCCGGCCTCGGCCACACCGCGCTCGAGTCGGGCGCCGTCTCGATCCCGTTCGCCATCGGCTCCATCGTCGGCTCCAGCCAGAGCGCGCGGCTGGCGCAGCGGCTCGGCCGCTCGGTGCTCGTGATCGGCACCGCGGCCGTCGTCGTGGGCCTCGCGGCCATCTGGGTCATCCTGCTGGTGACCCCGGCGGCCGACCTCACGAACTGGCTGCTGCTCGCCCCGCTCCTGATCGCCGGCGCCGGCAACGGGCTCTTCATCGCCCCGAACGCCCAGTTCATCGTCGCCACGGTCGACCGCAAGGAGGCCGGCTCGGCCTCGGGCGTCATCAGCGCCATGCAGCGCGTCGGCAGCGCGATCGGCATCGCCGTCGTGGGCAGCGTGTTCTTCGGCTCGCTGGTCGTCGGGCAGGGGTCTCCGGATGCTCTCGCCACCGGCTTCGTGAACAGCTCCGCCCTGGCGATGGCCGTCAGCACGGGCTTCGCGGTGCTGGCGTTCCTGCTCGTCTTCGCGCTCCCGAAGCGCACCTCGACGGGGCACTAGAGCACCTTCCTGGGAAAACCCTTGCGCTCGGAGCCGAGCAGCCGCTAACGTCATTACCCGCGGCAACTCGGCCGCCATGAACGAAAGGGGAGGTGAACACCATGATTCCGAATCGGAACTTCGACATGGCGCTTCCCCCGTTCATGCGCGTCACGGCCTAGCCGCGACCCGAACGCCAGGAAGCGCCTCCATCGCTCGTCATCTCATGGAGGAAGACTTCCCGTGTTCACCGCATCATCCCGCTCGCACGACAGCGAGCTGCTCCTGTTCCATCAACACGACCCCGTCTCGTGGGTCGACTCCCTGCAGTTCGGCCGCGGACTCGCGGCCGGAACCTACCGCCGTGACTGGACCTGGCTGGCCGTCGTCGACGACCGTCCGGTCGCCCGCGGCGTCTGGTGGGGCCCCGTCGGCTCGGTGCACCCCATCGAGCTGCACTGCCTGATCGTCGACCGCTCGCTCCCTCACCCCGAGGTGTGGGCGTCGGCCCTGATCCGCTCGGCGCACCGCGCCTTCGCGGAGGCGGGGGCCATCCTGGCGCCCGACTTCGTGATCGAGGTGCCCGCCGCCGCGCGTCAGGACGACGTGGTGCAGCAGGCCCTCGCCTGGCGCCGGGAGGCGGCGGTCTCCGCCGGCCTCACCGTGCTCGGCGAGGCCCCGCTCGAGGGCGGGGTGCAGCAGCTGCGGCACTCGGCCCGGGCCGTCCCGGCGCCCCGCGGCATCCGCGTCCACGCGGGTGTGTAGCGGGGCCCGGCGGCCGCGCCGACCGTCGGTGTGACTGTCACACGGTCGTCCCCTCGCCCGGGACGAGTGCGTGTGACAGTCACATCGGCCTCTGACGCGCATCCGGTGCTCACAGTTCCGGCCACCCCGGCGACGTGCATAATGTAAGGGCGTTCACGCCGTGTGAACGTGCACATCAGCACCAGAGCAGGTACGGGATGAACGAGCCCTCGGCGGAGGCCAAGCGCCCCCGGGCGCCGAGCATCCGCGATGTCGCGAAGCTCGCGGGGGTCTCGCACCAGACCGTCTCCCGGGTGCTGAACAACCACCCGAGCATCCGCGACGAGACCAAGGCCCGCGTGCTCGAGGTGATGGGCGAGCTGAACTACCGCCCCAACCGCGCGGCGAGAGCCCTGGTCACGAGCCGGTCCCGGGCCATCGGGGTGCTCACCTCCTCGCGCTCGGAGTACGGGCCGGCCTCGAGCATCAAGGCCATCGAGGAGGCCGCGCTGCTGCACGGCTACCTCGTGGTGACGGCGAACGCCGACGGCACCGACCGCGCCTCGATCGCCCGCGCCATCACGCACCTGCTCGACCAGGCGGTGGAGGGCATGGTCGTGATCGCGCCGCAGGTGCGCGTGTTCGACACCCTGCACGAGCTGAACCTCGACCTGCCCTACGTGACGCTGCAGTCCACCGGCCGGCAGGGCGACCATTCCCTCTCGGTCGACCAGATCGAGGGCGCCCGGCTCGCCACCCGGCACCTGATCGAGCTCGGCCATCGCGGCATCTACCACCTCGCCGGCCCCCAGGACTGGGTCGAGGCCGAGGCGCGGATGGAGGGGTTCCTGCGCGAGATGAGCGATCAGGACGTGCCGACGACGGCGCCGATCCTCGGCGACTGGACGGCGGAGTTCGGCTACTACGCCGGGCTCGAGCTACTGCGGGTGCGCGACTTCACCGCGATCTTCTCCTCGAACGACCAGATGGCGCTGGGGCTGATCCACGCCATCCGCGACGCCGGGCTCGACGTGCCGGGCGACATCAGCGTGGTCGGCTTCGACGACATCCCCGAGGCGGCGCACTTCTGGCCGCCGCTGACGACGGTGCGGCAGGACTTCGCCGAGCTCGGCCGCCGCTGCGTGGCGCTGCTGGTGTCCGCCGTCGACGACGACGCGCCAGGGTCGGGCCCGGTCGCCGAGTCCGCGCTGGAGTGGCCCGGGTCGCTCCTGCCGACCCTGGTGGTGCGCCGCTCGACCGGGCCGCCCCCGGCCTGACGGCATGCCGCCACCCGCCTGATCGCGCGGAACCCCCCGAACGGGGCGCATCCGCTCGGTTACCGAACCGAGACCATCGCCGACTTGACAGGCTCGGCCGCCATGGGCGTAATATCAATCCGATGTGACCGTTCACATGAACGAATTTGTGAACGGTCACACAAGACGAAGGGGTCATGAGGATGACGATGCGAGCCGAACTCGAGGTGGGCATCGCCCGCCTGCGGGCGGAGATCGCTGGTCTGCACTCCGAGCTCACGCGCTACGAGCTCGTGGTCTGGACGGGCGGGAACATCTCGGGTCGTGTGGTCGGCGCCGACCTGTTCGTCATCAAGCCCTCCGGTGTCTCCTATGAAGACCTGGCACCGGAGAACATGATCCTCTGCGACCTCGAGGGCACGGTCGTGCCGGGCACGCCCGGCGCCGCCCGCGCCCCCTCGGTCGACACCGCGGCGCACGCCTACGTGTACCGCACCATGCCGGAGGTCGGGGGAGTGGCCCACACCCACTCGCCCTACGCCGTGGCCTGGGCGACGCTCGGGGAGCCCATCCCCTGCGTCACCACGACCATGGAGGCCGAGTTCGGGGGCGAGATCCCCGTGGGGCCGCTCGCCCGGATCGGCGACGACTCGATCGGGCGGGGGATCGTCGACACGCTGGCGGGTCACCGCTCGCCGGCCGTGCTGATGCAGAGCCACGGCCCCTTCACCATCGGCCCGGACGCCCGGACCGCGGTGAAGACGGCGGTGCTCGTCGAAGACGCCGCGCGGGTCGCGCACCTGGCCCGCCAGCTCGGCGAGCCGCGGGAGCTCACTCCCTCAGCCACCAGTCCGATCACGACGAAGAAGTCCTACACCACATCACGAAAGGAAACACAGTGAAGATCAAGACACTGCTCGCAGGAGTCGCCGCCGGCGCCCTGATGGTCAGCCTGGCCGCCTGCTCCAGCGGGGGCACCACCTCGGGCGGCGGTGAGGGCGGCGGCGACGGCGGCCTCATCGGCGTGGCGATGCCGACGAAGTCGTCGGAGCGCTGGATCCAGGACGGCGACGCCGTCAAGTCGCAGCTCGAGGACGCCGGCTACACCGTCGACCTCCAGTACGCCGAGGACGACATCCCCACCCAGGTCTCGCAGATCGAGAACATGATCACCAAGGGCGCCAAGGCCCTGATCGTCGCGTCGATCGACGGCACCACGCTGACCAGCGTGCTGCAGGAGGCCGCGGACAACGACATCCCCGTCATCGCCTACGACCGCCTCATCCGCGACACCGAGAACGTCGACTACTACGCGTCGTTCGACAACTACAAGGTCGGCGTGCAGCAGGCCAACTCGGTGCTGAACGGCCTCGGCCTCGTCGACCTCGACGGCAACGCGACCGACGGCGCCCCCGCCGGTCCGTTCAACATCGAGCTGTTCGCCGGTTCGCCCGACGACAACAACGCCACGTTCTTCTGGAACGGCGCGATCGACACCCTTCAGCCGTACATCGACAAGAAGGTGCTCGTCGTGAAGTCGGGCCAGGAGGCCTTCGAGCAGGCCGCCACGCTCCGCTGGGACGGCGAGACCGCCCAGAAGCGCATGGAGAACCTGCTGACGTCGACCTACTCCGACGGCTCCAAGGTCAACGCGGTGCTCTCGCCCTACGACGGCATCTCGCGCGGCATCATCTCGGCCCTGACCGACGCCGGCTACTCCGTCGGCGCCGAGTGGCCCGTCATCTCGGGCCAGGACGCGGAGCTCGACTCCGTCAAGGCCATCGAGTCCGGTGAGCAGTACGCCACCATCTTCAAGGACACCCGCGAGCTCGCGACCGTGGCCGTCAAGATGGCCTCGGCCCTGCTCGAGGGCAACGAGCCCGAGACGAACAACACCGAGGACTACGACAACGGTGTGAAGGTCGTCCCGTCCTTCCTCCTCGAGTCGCAGATCGTTGTCAAGGACAACATCGAGGACACCCTCGTCAAGTCCGGCTACTGGACCGAAGAAGAGATCAAGGGCTAGTCAGCCCCACTGAGACCCCCGCCCCGGTCGCGCGAGAGCGCGGCCGGGGCGCGGGTCTCGCCCCACCCGGCGTACGGCGTACGAGGCAAGGAAGCAGGTAATCCACGACATGTCCGATGACAGGACGAACATCCTCGAGATGCGGAGCATCACCAAGACGTTCCCCGGCGTGAAAGCGCTGCAGAACGTGACGGTCGACGTCCGCCGCGGCGAGGTCCACGCGATCTGCGGGGAGAACGGCGCCGGCAAGTCGACGCTGATGAAGGTGCTCTCGGGTGTCTACCCGTTCGGCACCTACGAGGGTGACATCGTGTTCGAGGACGAGGTCGTGCAGTTCCGCGACATCCGCGACTCGGAGGCGAAGGGCATCGTGATCATCCATCAGGAGCTCGCCCTCAGCCCCTACCTCTCGATCGCCGAGAACATCTTCTTGAACAACGAGTTGAAGGGCCCGCTCGGCCTGATCGACTGGAACAAGACCAACCACGAGGCCGCCGCCCTGCTGGCGCGCGTGGGCCTGAAGGAGAACCCCACCACCAAGGTGCGCGACATCGGCGTGGGCAAGCAGCAGCTCGTGGAGATCGCGAAGGCGCTGTCCAAGCGCGTGAAGCTGCTCATCCTCGACGAGCCGACCGCGGCCCTGAACGACGAGGACTCCGACCACCTGCTGAACCTCATTCTGCACCTCAAGGAGCAGGGCATCACGTCGATCATCATCAGCCACAAGCTGAACGAGATCAAGAAGGTCGCCGACTCGGTCACCGTCATCCGTGACGGCAAGACGATCGAGACCATCTCGAAGGACGACGTCACCGAGGAACGCATCATCAAGGACATGGTGGGCCGCGACCTCGAGCACCGCTACCCCGACCACACGCCCCACATCGGCGAGGAGATCCTCCGCGTCGAGGAGTGGACCGCGCACCACCCGCAGGACCCGACCCGCGTCATGGTCGACGACGTGAACATCACCGTCCGCGCCGGCGAGATCGTCGGCATCGCGGGCCTGATGGGCGCCGGCCGCACCGAGTTCGCGATGAGCCTGTTCGGCCGCAGCTACGGCTCCAAGATCTCGGGCCGCGTCTTCGTCAAGGGCAAGGAGGTGAAGACCCGCACGGTCGCCGAGGCGATCGAGAACGGTCTCGCCTACGCCACCGAAGACCGCAAGACCTACGGGCTCAACCTGATCGACGACATCAAGCGCAACATCTCGATGGCGTCGCTGGAGAAGCTCGAGCGCTTCGGCCTGGTCGACGACGGCAAGGAGTTCCAGGTCGCGAACTCCTACCGCACGAGCATGAACATCAAGGCGCCGAGCGTGCTGGCGAAGACCGGGAAGCTCTCGGGCGGCAACCAGCAGAAGGTCGTGCTGTCGAAGTGGATCTACTCCGACCCCGACGTGCTGATCCTCGACGAGCCCACCCGCGGCATCGACGTGGGCGCGAAGTACGAGATCTACAGCATCATCAACAAGCTCGCGGCCGAGGGGAAGGGCATCATCGTCATCTCCTCCGAGCTGCCGGAGCTGCTCGGCATCTGCGACCGCGTGTACGCCCTCTCCGAGGGCCGGATCACCGGCGAGCTGCCCATCGCGGAGGCCACCCCCGAGGCCCTGCTCAAACTCATGACCATGGAAAAGCCCCGCTAGCCCGCGCGCTGCCGGAAGAGGAGAAACAACGACCATGTCCGACCTGGAAACCAAGCCGTCCGACGCGACGGCCGCGGGCGCGCAAGTCAACCCCGTCGAGAACAAGTTCACCGAGCGCCTCAGCCACATCCTGGGCGACCTCGGCAAGAACGGCATCTTCATCGCGCTGGTGCTGGTGGTGGTGCTGTTCAGCATCCTGACCAACGGCATCCTGCTGCGCCCCCAGAACATCTCCAACCTGATCGTGCAGAACGGCTACATCCTCGTTCTCGCGATCGGCATGGTGATGGTCATCATCGCGGGCCACATCGACCTGTCGGTCGGTTCGGTCGCCGCGTTCGTCGGCGCCGTGTCGGGTGTCTTCGCCGTGCAGTGGGGCCTCCCCTGGTGGCTGTCGATCATCCTGTCGCTCGCCGTCGGTGCCCTGGTGGGCGTCTGGCAGGGCTTCTGGATCGCCTTCGTGGGCATACCCGCGTTCATCGTGACCTTGGCGGGCATGCTGATCTTCCGCGGACTCGCCCTCGTCGTGCTGGGCAACGCCAACATCGGCTCGTTCCCCACGGAGTACCGTGCGCTCGGCAACGGCTTCCTGACCGACCTGTTCGGCCAGTTCGAGCTCGACCCGCTGACCCTCGGCATTGCGGCCATCGCGATCATCGCGCTGTTCGTTTCGCAGTTCCGCACCCGCCGCGCCCGTCAGAGCTACGGCCAGGAGGTCGAGCCCTTCGCCTGGTTCGTCGCCAAGCTGGTGCTCGTCGCCGTGGCCGTGGGCCTGTTCGCCTACGCCCTCGCCACCTACAAGGGCATCCCGGTCACGCTGATCGTGCTCGCCGTGCTCGTGCTCATCTACGGCACGGTCATGAACCGCTCGACCTTCGGCCGCCACGTCTACGCCATCGGCGGCAACCTGCACGCCGCGGAGCTGTCGGGCATCAAGACCCGCAACGTCACCTTCTGGCTGTTCGTGAACATGGGCGTGCTGGCCGCGCTGGCCGGCCTGATCTTCACCGCGCGACTGAACCTCGCCGGCCCGAAGGCCGGTGACGGCTTCGAGCTCGAGGCCATCTCGGCCGCCTTCATCGGCGGCGCGGCGGTGCAGGGTGGTGTCGGCACCATCGGTGGCGCGATCATCGGTGGTCTGATCATCGGTGTGCTGAACAACGGCATGTCGATCATGGGCATCGGCATCGAGTGGCAGCAGGCCGTCAAGGGCCTCGTGCTGCTGCTCGCGGTCGCGTTCGACGTCTACAACAAGCGCCGCTCCGGCGGTCGCTGAGCCTCGGCTCCTCCTCTCCGCATGAGCATTCGGCGGGTGTCCACCCGGCCCGGTATAGGGTCGCGGTCGTGACACCCGCCGAATTTCGTTTCACGCTCCCGGGCGGCGACGAGCTCGTGGCCCGCGCCGGGGCCGTGGTCGCGGTCTGCGCCGGCGACGAGTCGGGGCCCGACGGGCTCGCCCGCCAGGTCGCCGAGCGCGTCATGTCAGGCCAGGCCCCGGTCTACGCCTGGATCGACCGTCGCCGGGGCCTCGTGCCCGCGCTCGACGTGGCCGAGAACATCTTCATGGGGCACGAGCGCCGCCGCACGCGCGGGCTCTTCCGCGGCGGCATCGACTGGAAGCGCACGCGCGACGACGCGGCCGCACTGCTCGCCGGGGTCGGCTCCACGCTCCGCCCCGTCGACCGCGCGGGCGACGCCGGCGAGTTCGACCGCCTGCTGATCGAGATCGCCCGGGCCGAGGCCCGCGGGGCGGCCGTGATCACGCTCGACGAGCCCACCGCACGGCTCGCGCCGGCCGAGACCGCGCGGCTGCTCGAGGTGCTGGCGGGGCTCGCCCTGCGGGGCGCCGCCGTGCTGGTCGTGACGCAGCGGCCCGCCGAGGCGCTGGGCTACGCCGACGAGCTCGTCGTGCTCCGCGGCGGCGCGATCGTCGGCGTGCACCCGCGCGCGGCGTGGGCGGGCTCGGCCGCCGACCGCGGGGCCGTGCGCGACCGGGTGCTCGCCGAGCTGGTGGGGCCGACGGATGCGCGTCCCGCCGCCGCCCCGACGCCGCCGTCCCCCGGCGGCACGGTGCTCCGCATCGCGGGCTGGAGCACCTCCGACCCGGTCGAACCCGAGCGCGCCCTCGTCTCCGACGCCGCGCTGGAGGTGCGAGCCGGCGAGATCGTCGGCCTCGCCGGCCTCCGCGACTCCGGCGCCGAGTCGCTGCTGCTCAGCGTCTACGGTCGCTCCGAGGGCACCGCCACCACCGGCACCGTCGAGCTCGACGGCCGCCCCGTCGACACGTCCACCGTCGAGAAGGCCATCGCCGCCGGACTCTTCCTCGCCACCACCTCATCGTCCCGCTACCGGGTGCGCTTCGTCGGCGGCATCGCGATGCCCGTCTCGGCCTCGAAGCTGCCCGCCCTCGTCTCGCTCGGCCTCGTCGACCGCGACAGCGACACCGCACCGCGCGAGGGGCTCGGCGCCACCGTGCTCGGTGCCGCGCGCGCCCTCGGCAAGGGCGGCGACGAGGCCGGCCACATCCGCGGTCTGGTCGCGGCCTTCCCCGCCTCCGACCGCCGGGTGCTGCTGCTCGGCGAGCCCTTCCGCGGGTCGACGGATGCGCAGCGGGCCGAGCTCGTCACCCACCTCGAGGCGGCCCGCGCGGCCGGCAAGGCCGTCGTCATCGCCTCGGCCGACCTCCCGGCCCTCCTCGCCCTCTGCGACCGCGTCGTCACGATGGCGGCCGGACGCGTCACCGGCGAGGTGCGCCCGGGCGCCGACCCCGCCGCCGTCGGAGCCCTCCTCGCCCCCGCGTGACCCGGTGACCCGGCCTGATCCCGTGCCCCCGGGCGACCCGGTGACCCCGGGCGAGGGCGCCCGGCCGCGCGGAGTGCGGTGGGGGCTCGTCGACGTCGTCGCCGGCATCGCCGCGTTCGCCGTGCTGTCGGCCGTGGCGCGGGTGCTCGTGCGGCTCCCCGGGGTCGGTGGCGAGCCGGCCCTGGTGCTCGGCATCGAGCAGGTGATCGGCGGCTGGCTGCCGCTCGTGGCCGTGGTGCTGGTCGCCACCTGGTGGCGCGGAAAGCGGAGCCTCCGGCTCGACTTCGGGCTGCACCTGCGCCCCGTCGACCTCGTGGTCGGGCTCGGTGTCGGCGTGGGGCTGCGGCTCGCGGCGCTCGGCCTCGCCGAGCTCGTGCGGCAGGCGACGGGCACCCGGGCCACGGCGTTCTCCGGGGGAGTGGGCGACCCGGTGCTGTTCGTGCTGTTCGCGGTGCTGGCCGCATCCGTCGTCTCGCCCGTGGTCGAGGAGCTCTACTTCCGCGGTCTGGTGCTGCGCTCGATCGAGCGGGCGGTCGCGCCGGCCGGGTCGACGGATGCGCGGCGGCGCCGGGCCGCGACGATCGCCGTGCTCGGCTCGGCGCTGCTGTTCACGGCGTTCCACCTCGACGGCGTGCCCGAGACGGCCGCCGCCGCGTCGCGCCTGCTCACCCTGTTCGTGGTGGGGCTCGTGCTCGGGCTGATGGCGGTGGCCACGAAGCGGCTCGGGGCCTCGATCGTGGCGCACGCCGCCTTCAACCTCACGGTCGCCGTGCTCGAGATCGTGACCCCGCCGGCGGTGACGGGCTGAGCCGACCGACCCGTCGGCACGGGAGGCCGGTCGTCACGGGAGGCCGGCTACCCCTTCGGGTACGCCTCCCACGCCGACTGCACCATCTCGCGGAGCGTGTGCCGCATCTCCCAGCCGAGGTCGCGGGCGGCGAGCTCGCCGAGCGCCACGATGCGGGCCGGGTCGCCGGGGCGGCGCGGGGCCACCTCGGGGGTGAAGTCGATGCCCGTGACCGAAGCCACCGCATCCATGATCTCGCGCACCGAGACGCCGTCTCCCGAGCCCAGGTTGTAGGCGGGCAGCACGGTCTCGCCGGCCTCGAGCCGGCGCGCGGCCGCCACGTGGGCGAGCGCCAGGTCGGAGACGTGGATGTAGTCGCGCACGCAGGTGCCGTCGGGGGTGTCGTAGTCGTCGCCGAAGATCGTCGGGGTGCGGCCCTCGCCGAGCGCCCGGAAGATCAGCGGGAACAGGTTGTGCGCACTCGCGTCGTAGAGGTCGGGCGAGCCCGAGCCGACCACGTTGAAATAGCGGAGCGCCGTGGCCTCGAGCCCGGCGGCGACCGCCTGGTCGCGCAGCAGCCACTCGCCGATCAGCTTCGACTCGCCGTAGGGCGACTCGGGCGCCTTCGGGGTGTCCTCGGTGACGAGCAGGGTGTCGGGCGTGCCGTAGACGGCGGCGCTCGAGGAGAAGACGAGGCGGGAGACGCCGACCGCCTGCATCCGCTCGAGCAGCACGGCGGTGCCCGTGACGTTCTGCTCGTAGGTGTGCAGCGGGCGCTTCACCGAGACGCCGGCGTACTTGTAGCCCGCGACGTGGATGACCCCGGTGACGTCGTGGTCGCGGAGCGTGCGCTCGACGAGGTCGCCGTCGAGGATCGAGCCCTGGACGAACGCCACGCCCTCCGGCACGAAGCCGGCGAAGCCGCTCGAGAGGTCGTCGAGCACGACGGGGGTGAGCCCCGCGCCCTGCAGCGCGCGGACGACGTGGGCACCGATGTAGCCGGCGCCTCCGGTGACGAGCCAGGTGGTCATTCCGAGATCCTCTCGACGGCGGGGTCGGCGACGGATGCTCCGCCGAACGGGCGGCGCACCGCCCCCTCCGACGGCACCACGGTGAACACCACGGGCTCGCGGTAGCCCGCCTCGGCGAACGCGGCGCGCTGGGCCTCGGCCAGCGCCTCGGCCTTCGAGCGGTGGATCAGGGCGATCGACGATCCGCCGAAGCCGCCGCCGGTCATCCGCGAGCCGACCGCACCGACGCGGCGGGCCACCTCGACGGACAGGTCGAGCTCGGGCACGGAGATCTCGAAGTCGTCGCGCATCGAGGTGTGCGACGCGTCGAGCTGCGGGCCGATCGCGCCGGCGCCGTGCTTCTCGAGGGTGCGCACGAGGTCGAGCACGCGCTCGTTCTCGGTGATGATGTGCCGCACCCGGCGGAAGGTCTCGTCGTCGAGCAGCTCCTCGGCGCGGCCGAGGTCGTCGGGGCCGAGGTCGCGCAGCGACGGCACCCCGAGGGTGCGGGCGCCGAGCTCGCAGGAGGCGCGGCGGGCGGCGTACCCGCCGGTGGCGTGCTCGTGCTCGACGCGGGTGTCGGTGACGACGATGACGAGCTCCTCGTCGTCGAGGCCGAGCGGAACGACGCGGGTCTCGAGCGAGCGGCAGTCGATCAGCACGGCCGAGTCGAGGCGGCCGAGCAGCACGGCCGACTGGTCCATGATGCCGGTGGGCGCGCCCACGGCCTCGTTCTCGGCGCGGCGGCCGATCACGGCCAGGGTGCGGCGGTCGAAGCCGAGGCCCCAGAGCTCGTCGATCGCGAGGCCGACGACGCCCTCGAGCGCGGCGCTCGAGGAGAGCCCGGCGCCGACGGGGATGTCGGAGACGACGTAGAGGTCGAGGCCGGGCACCCGGGCGAGGTCGGCGCCCTGCACGCCGGCGGCCCAGATGACGCCGAGCAGGTAGGCCGACCAGCCCGACACGGCCTCGGCCGAGAGCTCGTCGATCGAGAGCTCGACGATCTCGTCGGTGAACGACGACGACACGCGCACGAGGCGGTCCTCGCGCTCCCGCACGGCCATCACGGTGTGGCGGTCGATCGCGAAGGGCAGCACGAAGCCGTCGTTGTAGTCGGTGTGCTCGCCGATCAGGTTGACCCGGCCGGGCGCGGCCCAGAGCGAGGTCGGGGCCTCGCCGAAGGCGGCCGCGAAGCCGCGCACGGCGGCGGCGTCGAGCTCCTCGAGGCCCTTCGGGGCGGGGGTGGCGGGGCTGTCGGTCATTCGTCGTCCTTGTCTGCGCGGGCGAGCGCGTCTTTCAGGAGGCCGGCCGCCGTCTCGGGCGGCACGTCCCCGATGAAGGCTCCCATGGCGGCTTCCGAGCCGGCCAGGAACTTCAGCTTGTCGGCCGCGCGACGCGGCGAGGTGATCTGCAGCATCAGCCGGATGTCGTCGCGGTGCTCGTTCACCGGCGCCTGGTGCCAGGCGGCGATGTAGGGCGTCGGCGTGTCGTACAGGCGGTCGATGCCGCGCAGGATGCGTCGGTAGACGACCGCGAGCTCGTCGCGCTCCTCGGGCGTCGTCTCGGCGAAGTCGGGCACGTGCCGGTTCATCAGCAGGTGCACCTCGACGGGCCAGCGGGCCGCGAAGGGCACGAAGGCGGTGACGTGCTCGCCCTCGATCAGCACGCGGTCGGAGCCGCGCTCGAAGTCGAGGATGTCGGCGAACAGCGTGGGGCCGTAGCTCTCGATCGAGGAGATCAGCTTCTGCGTGCGCGGGGTGATGTAGGGGTAGGAGTAGATCTGCCCGTGCGGGTGGTGCAGCGTGACGCCGATGGCCTCGCCGCGGTTCTCGAACGGGAAGACCTGCTGCACGCCGGGGAGCGCCGAGAGGGCGGCCGTGCGGTCGGCCCAGGCCTCGATCACCGTGCGCGCCCGGGTGACGGACAGGTCGGCGAACGAGCCCTCGGTCGCGGGGCTGAAGCAGACGACCTCGCAGCGCCCCACCGAGGTGGCGGTGCGGCCGAGGCCGACCTCGCGGAGGTTCGCGAGCTCGCCCGCCGGGTCGGTGCCCTCGGGGGCCAGATCGGGCCCGAACGACGGCGACTTGTTCTCGAACACGGCGACGTCGTAGTTGCTCGGCACCTCGGTGAGGTTCTCGGGGCTCGACGGGGCGAGCGGGTCGAGGTGCTTCGGCGGCAGCATCACGCGGTTCTGCCGGGCGGCGGCGATGGAGACCCACTCGCCGGTCAGCGGGTCCTGTCGCATCTGGGCGACCGGAGGCCGCGGGGCCACCGGGCGGGCGTCGTCGGCCCGCTCGGGAGGCAGGAGGGTGTCGGGGTCGTCGAAGTAGATCAGTTCGCGGCCGTCGGAGAGACGGTGCACCCGCTTGATGATCCCGTTGCTGAGGGTCTGCACCCCTCGATTACGCCAGTTTCGAACCCGAAAGTCAAGCCCGCCGATTCGGTTTCGAATGCGTAAGATGAAGCCATGGGGAATGACGCGTCGACGGTGCGGCGCACGCGCGTGCTCGAGCTCGTCGCGGCGACCGGCTTCGCGCGCGTCGCCGAGCTGAGCCGCGAGCTCGGTGTCTCCGAGGTGACGGTGCGCAGCGACCTCGCCGCCCTCGAGCGCGACGGCAGCGTCGACCGGGTGCACGGGGGAGCGGTGCTTCGCGGCATGTCCCCGCGCACCGATGCGCTGGAGCCCTCGTTCGAGTCGGCCCGGCAGACCTGGGCGGCCGAGAAGCGCCGCATCGGCGTCGCCGCCGCCGCGCTGGTCGAGAGCGGCAGCAGCGTGCTGCTCGACGTCGGCACCACCACCGCGGCCGTCGCCGACGCGCTGCTCGAGCGCGACGACCTCGACGACGTCGTGGTGATCACGAACGGCCTCTCCATCGCCCTCGCCCTTGAGGACGCCATCCCGCGCTTCACCGTCGTCGTCACCGGCGGCACCCTGCGGCCCCTGCAGCACTCGCTCGTCGCGCCCTACGCCTCGGCGCTTCTCGCGCGCCTGCACGCCGACCTCGCGATCATCGGCTGCACCGGCGTCGACGTGCGGGCCGGGGTGACGAACGTGAACCTCCCCGAGTCCGAGCTGAAGAGCGCGATGGTGGCGGCGAGCGACCGCGCCGTGGTGGTGGCCGACCCGTCGAAGATCGGGCACGCCGACGTGGGTATCGTGGGAGCGCTGGCCGACTTCGAGCTCCTGGTCACCGCATCCGGAACCGGCGCCCCCACCGGCCACGACGACCGGCTCGCCGCCCTGCGCGCCGCCGGGCTCGACGTGCTCGCAGCCCCCTGACACCCCCGCCCCGCCCCGCACCTCACCGAAGAGCTGAAGAGCTGAAGAGCCGAAGAGAAACGAGCCCCGCCGTGTCCGACACCTACCTCGCCGCCGCCGACCGCTACGAGCGGATGCCCTACAAGCGCTCGGGCCGGAGCGGCCTGAAGCTCCCCGAGCTCTCGCTCGGCCTCTGGCACAACTTCGGCCACGAGCGCCCCATCGACACTCAGCGCGCCATCATCCGCCGCGCCTTCGACCTCGGCATCACGCACTTCGACCTCGCCAACAACTACGGCCCGCCCGCCGGATCGGCCGAGACGAACTTCGGCCGCGTCTTCGCCGAAGACCTCGCGCCCTACCGTGACGAGCTGATCATCTCGTCGAAGGCCGGCTACCACATGTGGGAGGGCCCCTACGGCGAGTGGGGCTCGCGAAAGAACCTGCTCTCCTCGCTCGACCAGTCGCTGACCCGCCTCGGCCTGCCCTACGTCGACATCTTCTACTCGCACCGCTTCGACCCCGAGACCCCGCTCGAGGAGACCATGGGCGCGCTCGCGACCGCGGTGCACTCCGGCAAGGCGCTCTACGTCGGCGTCTCGAACTACTCGCCCGAGCAGACCCGGGAGGCCGCGCGCCTCCTCGCCGAGCACAAGGTGCCGCTGACCATCCACCAGCCGAGCTACTCGATGTTCAACCGGCACATCGAGACGGGCCTGCTGCCCGTGCTCGAGGAGGTCGGAGCCGGAAGCATCGTCTTCTCGCCGCTGCAGCAGGGCCTGCTCACCGACCGCTACCTCGACGGCCACGTGCCCGCCGACTCGCGCGCGGCGACCAGCAATTTCCTCTCGGCCGACCGCATCGACGACACCTACCTCGAGCGCGCCCGCGGGCTCGCCGAGATCGCGAAGGGCCGCGGCCAGACCCTGGCGCAGCTCGCGCTGACCTGGGTGCTCCGCCACCCGCAGGTCACCAGCGCCCTGATCGGTGCGTCCAGCGTCGCGCAGCTCGAGCAGAACGTGGCCGCGCTGGGTGCCCCGAAGCTCTCCGACGACGAGCTCGCCGCCATCGAGCCCTTCGCCGTCGACGGAACGGGGCGCCGCTGATTTGACGACGGTCCTGCACCCGGGCGACGCGCTGAGCGGCCGCCGCCGCTTCTTCTACGTCATCATCCTCGGGGCCCTCGTGGCGCTCGGCCCGTTCACGATCGACCTCTATCTGCCGGCCTTCCCGGTGCTCGAGGCCGAGTTCGACGTGCCGGCCGCCGCGATCCAGCTCACCCTCACCGGCACCACCCTCGGCTTCGCCCTGGGCCAGCTGCTGGTGGGTCCGCTGAGCGACCGGGTCGGGCGACGGATGCCCATCATCATCGCCTCGTCGGTGCACGTGCTGGCGTGCGTCGGTGCCGCGGTGGCGCCCGAGATCTGGAGCCTCGGCGTGTTCCGAGTCGTGCAGGGCATGGGCGCGGCGGCCGGAGGCGTCGTCGCCATGGCGATGGTGCGCGACCTGTTCGGCGGCCGCCGGCTCGTGGTGATGCTCTCGCGGCTCGCCCTCGTGTCGGGCCTCGCCCCGATCATCGCGCCGGTGATCGGCTCCCAGCTGCTGCTCGTGGTCGACTGGCGCGGCATCTTCTGGGTGCTCGCCGCCTACGGCGCCCTCGTGGTGACCGTGGTGTCGCTCTGGATCTCCGAGACGCTGCCGAAGGAGCGCCGGAGCGGCGCCGGGGGCTCGGGGGTGCTGCAGCGCTACCGCAACGTGCTGACCGACCCGATCTTCCTGGGCGTGGCGCTGATCGGCGGCATGACCTTCTCGGGGCTGTTCTCCTACCTCTCGGCGAGCTCGTTCCTGTTCCAGCAGGTCTACGGCTTCGATGCGCAGCAGTACGGCATCCTGTTCGCCATCAACTCGCTCGGCATCGTCGCGGGCACGCAGCTGAGTGCGCGCCTGACCCGGTGGTTCGGTCCGCAGTGGATCCTCGCGGTCTCGACCGTGCTGCTGTTCACCTGCGCCGCGCTGATCGCCCTGTTCTCGGTGCTCGACCTCGGCCTCTGGGGCACGCTCGTGCCGCTGTGGTTCTTCATCGCCTCCTGCGGGCTGACCTTCCCCTGCGTGCAGGTGCTCGCCCTGAACGCGCACGGCCACGAGGCCGGCACGGCGGCGTCGCTGCTCGGTGCCGGCAACTTCGGCATGGCCGGTCTCGTGTCGCCGCTCGTCGGGGTGCTCGGCATCGACTCGGCCACCCCGATGGCGACGGTGATGGGGGCGACGGCGCTCGTGAGCATCCTCTCGCTCTGGTTCGTGGTGCGGCCGAAGCGGGTGCCGGCCCTCGGGCACTGAGGTACGCTCACGGGATGTCAGACCAGCCGCCCCCGCCCGCCGAGACCCTCGGCCCGCCGGAGCCTCCCGTCCCCTACAAGGTCACGCGCCGCTGGCCGGTCGTCTCCGCGATCGTGGCGCTGCTGGTCGCCGTGCTGCTCGGCGTGCTCGTGGTCGTGCGCGAGCAGGGGCTGCCGTTCGGCATCGACGAGGAGTGGATGGACGAGATCCTCGAGAACCGCACCCCGATCCTCGAGGCGCCCTCGCTCGCGATGAACTACCTCGGCGGCGGCATCCTCGCGGTCGTCGTCATCCCGCTGATCGTCATCGCGCTGCTGCTGATCTTCCGGCGGCCGTGGGCCGCGCTGTTCTTCACGATCTCGATCATCCTGAGCGCCGCGGTCGTGCAGGTGCTGAAGACCGCCGTCGGGCGGCCCCGGCCCGAGGACATGCTGGTCGTCAGCGACTTCGGCTCCTTCCCCTCCGGTCACTCGGCGAACGCCGCCACGCTCGCCGTGGTGCTCGGCATCGTCTTCGCCCGCACCTGGATCTGGGTGGCCGGCTCGGTCTACACGCTGCTGATGATGGCGAGCCGCACCTACCTCGGGGCGCACTGGCTCACCGACACCATCG
Source organism: Herbiconiux sp. VKM Ac-1786 (assembly GCF_015350805.1). Taxonomy (GTDB): domain Bacteria; phylum Actinomycetota; class Actinomycetes; order Actinomycetales; family Microbacteriaceae; genus Herbiconiux. The sequence goes on from NZ_JADKSG010000001.1 coordinate 2,056,909, forward strand.
GCGGGCTGCTGCTCGGCGCCGGGGTCGCCGCCCTGGTCTGGGCGCCGTTCGCGGCGAAGATCTACGCCGAGCGGGTGCGCGACCATCGCCCCGTCTGGAACCGTTCCGCTCCGCCCGGGGTTACCGGTAGCGTCAGGGCATGAGAATCCTCCTTGTCGGCGCGGGCGGTGTCGGCGACGCGATCGCCAAGATCGCCGCACGCCGCAGCTTCTACGACCACATCGTCGTCACCGACTACGACCTCGCCCGAGCCGAACGCACCGTCGCGTGGGTCGAGGGCAAGCACGGCGCCGAGGTCGCGGCCCGCTTCACCGCCGACCGCATCGACGCCTCGAACCCCGACGACGTCGCCGAGGTCGCCCGGCGCCACGGCGCCACCCACGTGATGAACGCGGTCGAGCCGAAGTTCGTGCCGACCATCTTCGCCGGCGCGCTCGCCGCGGGCGCCGACTACCTCGACATGGCCATGAGCCTCTCGGAGCCGCACCCCACCAACCCCTACTCCGAGACCGGCGTCAAGCTCGGCGACGACCAGTTCGCGCAGGCGCCCGACTGGGAGACGGCCGGCCGGCTCGCCCTAGTCGGCATGGGCGTCGAGCCCGGGCTCTCCGACGTCTTCGCCCGCTACGCCGCCGACCACCTGTTCAGCGAGATCGACGAACTGGGCACCCGCGACGGCGCGAACCTCGTGGTGCGCGACAGCGACGGCAACGAGATCTTCGCCCCCTCCTTCTCGATCTGGACCACGATCGAGGAGTGCCTGAACCCTCCCGTGATCTGGGAGAAGGACACCGGTTGGTTCACCACCCCGCCGTTCTCGGAGCCCGAGGTCTTCACCTTCCCCGAGGGCATCGGCGACGTCGAGTGCGTCAACGTCGAGCACGAGGAGGTGCTGCTCATGCCGCGCTGGGTCGACGCCAAGCGCGTGACCTTCAAGTACGGGCTCGGCGAGGAGTTCATCGGCATCCTGAAGACACTGCACCAGCTCGGGCTCGACAAGACCCAGCCGGTGCGCGTGCGCTCGGCGAACGGTCCCGTCGAGGTCGCGCCCCGCGACGTCGTCGCGGCCGGCCTGCCCGATCCCGCGACCCTCGGCCCCTTCATGACCGGCAAGACCTGCGCCGGGCTCTGGGTCACCGGCACCGGCCCCGACGGCGAGCCGCGCGAGGTGTACCTCTACCACGTCAGCGACAACGAGTGGACGATGGCCGAGTACGAGGCCCAGTGCGTCGTCTGGCAGACGGCCCTCAACCCGGTCATCGCGCTCGAGCTGCTCTCGACGGGCACCTGGGCGGGCACGGGTGTTCTCGGCCCGGAGGCCTTCGACGCGAAGGCCTTCCTCGACCTGATGGCGGCGCCGGTCGACGAGGGCGGCTACGGCCAGGCCTGGGGCCTGGAAGACCGGCTCGCCTGAGGCACGGGCAGACCTGACCATGAGCGGCGTCGCGGTGCACACCGGCGGCTCGGCCCTGCCCGTCGAGGTCGAGGCCGTCGAGCTGCACCGCATCGCGATGCCCCTCGTGCGTGCGTTCGAGACGAGCTTCGGCCGCCAGACCGCCCGCGACGTGCTGCTCGTGCGGGTGCTCACCGCCCAGGGCGAGGGCTGGGGCGAGTGCGTCGCCATGGCCGACCCGGTGTACTCGAGCGAGTACGTCGAGGGGGCGGCGGCGGTCATCCGCGACTACCTCGCCCCGGCGCTGCTCGCGGCCCGCACCGTGCGTGCGGCCGAGGTGTCGAGCGTGCTCGGCGGCACGATCGGCCACCGCATGGCGAAGGCCGCCCTCGAGGCGGCGGTGCTCGACGCCCAGACCCGCGCGGCCGGCATCAGCTTCGGCGAGTACTTCGGTGCGGTACGGCCCGAGGTCGACTGCGGCGTCTCGGTCGGCATCGCGCCCTCGATCGAGGCGCTGCTCGACGAGGTCTCCGAGTACGTCGAGGCGGGCTATCGGCGCATCAAGCTCAAGATCAAGCCGGGCCGGGACCTCGAACCGGTCGCGGCCGTGCGCTCGATGCTGGGGCCGGATGCGCTGCTGCAGGTCGACGCGAACACCGCCTACACCGTGGCCGACATCGACCACCTGCGCGGGCTCGACGACTTCGGGCTGCTGCTGATCGAGCAGCCCTTCGTCGAGGAGGACATCGCCGCCCACGTGATGCTGGCCAAAGCCATCGACACCCCGGTCTGCCTCGACGAGTCGATCACGGGCACGGCGGTCGCGATCGACGCGATCGAGCGCGACGCGACCTCGATCGTCAACATCAAGGCCGGCCGGGTGGGCGGGTACCTCGAGGCCATCCGCATCCACGACGCGTGCCTCGAGCGCGACGTCGCCGTGTGGTGCGGCGGGATGCTCGAGACCGGCCTCGGCCGCGCCGCCAACGTGGCGCTCGCCGCCCTGCCCGGCTTCACGCTGCCGGGCGACACCTCGGCGTCGGACCGCTACTTCGCCGACGACCTGACCGAGTCGTTCGTGCTCGTCGACGGACGGCTGGCCGTGCCCTCGGGCCCCGGAACCGGCGTCACCGTGCGCACCGAGCTGGTCTCCGCGTGGCGCACCCGCCCCGTCGAGCTGCTCACCCGTGCCTGAGATCGCGCTGCGGCCGTTCGACACGGCGCGGGCCGGCGATCGGGCGGCCGTGCTCGAGATCTGCGTGCGCACCGGCGACGCGGGGCGCGATGCGAGCGGTCTGCATCCGGATGCGCGGGTGCTGACCGACCGCTACGCCACGCCCTATCTCGACCTCGAGCCGGCGCTCGCCGTGCTGGCGACGGTGGGCGACGAGGTCGTGGGCTACGTGCTCGGAACGGCCGACACGGCGCGCTTCGCCGAGCACTTCGCCGCGCATCCGTCGAGCCTGACCGCAGCGGAGCGGCGGGAGCACGCCGACCGGCTGCTGACCTTCGAGGCGGCCCGGCTGCCCGCGCACCTGCACATCGACCTGCTGCCGGCCGCCCAGGGGCGTGGCGCGGGGCGGGCGCTGATCGAGGCGTTCGTGGCGGCGCTGCCCGCCGGGACCGCCGGAGTTCACCTCGCCGTCGACCCCGCCAACACCGGGGCACAGGCGTTCTACCCGCGGGTCGGGTTCCGGGAGCTGCGGCGCGACGCCGACGGCGTGCTGTTCGGACGCCAGCTCGGCTGACCGGCGCTCAGGGCAGCAGCAGGGTCGGCGACATGAGCCCGATCAGCAGCAGCGCCAGCGCGGCGATGCCGCCGGCCGCGGCGAGCGCCCCGACCCAGGGCCAGCGCTCGAACCAGTAGAGCAGCTCGGGCATCTCCTCGCGCAGGGCGGCGGCGGTGACCGGGTCGAGGCGACGGCGCACCGGAACGTCGACGGCGGCGGCGACCCGCTCGATGTCGTCGCTCGACCAGAACTCGCCGCGCATCCGGAGCAGCAGTTCACCCGCTGTGTCGATCAGGAAGAGCTGGTGCGTGGTCTCGGTGGAGGGCCCCCGGTAGACGTCGAGCACGATCGCGGAGGCGATGCGCTTCAGCGGCACGCGGTTGCGCGAGAAGAAGCCGCGCTCGAGAACGGCGTCGCGATCGACGCGGATGCTGACGGCCCGCAGCAGCAGCACCGCCGCCAGGTAGAGCAGCACGACGAAGCCGAAGGCGATGACCACGCGCGGCCAGCTGCCGCGGGGGATGGCGTACCAGAGCATCGCGGTGAAGATCGGCAGCGTGAGGGCGGCGACGACGATGCGCGCCTGCGCGAGGATCTGCGCGCGCGGCCGGAGCTCACGCGCCGAGACCCCCGTCTGCACACTCACCCCACCACCGTAGAGGCGGCGGCCCGTCGGGCAGTAGCGGCCACATGGGGGACACCGCGGCGCCTCCTCCCAGCCGCCGCCCAGAGTGCGACCGGAGTCGGAAAGCGGCCGCAACCCCTGTCGGGCGCGGGGTCGCCTTCGTAAGCTGAGCGCATGACCGCTCACGATGCAGTCCCCCTGTCCGTCGTCGACTCCTGGTGGCGCGCCGCCAACTACCTCTCGGTGGGGCAGATCTACCTGCTCGACAACCCGCTGCTGAAGCGGCCGCTGAAGGTCGACGACATCAAGCCCCGCCTGCTCGGGCACTGGGGCACGACGCCGGCGCTGAACTTCATCTACGCGCACCTGAACAAGCTGATCGTCGAGCGGTCCTCGAACGTCATCTACATCGCGGGCCCCGGTCACGGCGGGCCGGGCGTCGTGGCGAACGCGTGGCTCGACGGCACGTACTCCGAGCTGTTCCCGCAGGTGTCGCTGAACGGGGAGGGGATGCGCCGGCTGTTCCGCCAGTTCTCGTTCCCGGGCGGCATCCCCTCGCACGCGGCGCCCGAGACGCCCGGCTCGATCAACGAGGGCGGCGAGCTCGGCTACTCGCTCGTGCACGCCTACGGGGCGGCGCTCGACAACCCCGACCTCATCACGGCCTGCGTGATCGGCGACGGCGAGGCCGAGACGGCCACGCTCGCCACGAGCTGGCACCTGAACAAGTTCCTCAGCCCGATGACCGACGGCGCGGTGCTGCCGATCCTCAACCTCAACGGGTACAAGATCGCCAACCCCACCGTGCTGGCGCGCATCCCGGAGCACGAGCTGGAGTCGCTGTTCATCGGCTACGGCTACTCGCCCCGGATCGTGGCCGGCGGCTTCGACGACGAGGACCCGATGGCGGTGCACCAGCGTTTCGCCGACACGATGGCGCAGGCCTTCGACGACATCGCGACGATCCAGCGCCAGGCCCGCTCGGGCGGCGAGACGGCGCGCGCGGCGTGGCCCATGGTCATCCTGAAGACCCCGAAGGGCTGGACCGGGCCGAAGTTCGTCGACGGGCTGCCCGTCGAGAACACCTGGCGGGCGCACCAGGTGCCGCTGGCCGGCGTGCGCGATAACCCCGAGCACCTCGCCCAGCTGCAGGAGTGGCTGATGAGCTACCGGCCCGGCGAGCTGTTCGACGTGCACGGCAAGCCCGTCGCCGAGCTCGCCCCCGCGCGGCCCGTGGGCGATCTGCGGATGAGCGCGAACCCGCACGCGAACGGCGGGCTGCTGCGCAAGGCGCTCACGCTGCCCGCGCTCGAGCCGGTCGCCGTCGACATCACTCCGGGCGACGGACCGTCGGGGCCCGGCACCGGCGCCGAGGGGCGGGGCGCCGTGGTCGAACCGACCCGGGTGCTCGGGGCGTGGCTGCGCGACCTGATCCGGCTGAACCCCGACTCGTTCCGCATCTTCGGGCCCGACGAGGTCGCCTCCAACCGGCTCGACGACGTCTACGAGGTGACGGCCAAGGAGTGGCAGGCCGAGGTGCTCGAGACCGACGAGAACCTGTCCCACAACGGCCGGGTGATCGAGATCCTCAGCGAGAACCTCGCGCAGGGCCTGCTCGAGGGCTACCTGCTGACGGGGCGGCACGGGCTGTTCACGTCCTACGAGGCCTTCATCCACGTCGTCGATTCGATGTTCAACCAGTACGCCAAGTGGCTGGAGTCGAGCGCGAAGGTGGAGTGGCGCCGGCCGGTGTCGTCGTTCACCTACCTGCTCTCCTCGCACGTCTGGCGGCAGGACCACAACGGCTTCTCGCACCAGGACCCGGGGTTCCTCGACCACGTGGTGAACAAGCAGTCCAGCGTGGTGCGGGTCTACCTGCCGCCGGATGCGAACACCCTCCTCGTGACCGCCGAGCACTGCCTGGCGTCCCGCGACTACGTCAACGTGATCGTGGCGGGCAAGCAGCCCACCGCCTCGCTGCTGTCGCTGGAGGAGGCCCGCACCCATGGCGCCCGCGGCGTGAGCGTCTGGGAGTGGGCCGGCACCGAGCGCGTGGGGGAGGAGCCCGATGTGGTGGTCGCGGCGGCCGGTGACGTGCCGACCGTCGAGGCGATGGCGGCCGTGCAGATCCTGAAGAAGGAGATCCCCGACCTCGCGGTGCGCTTCGTCAACGTGGTCGACCTGATGCGCCTGCAGGAGCACACCGAGCATCCGCACGGCCTCGACGCAGCGTCGTTCGACGCGGTGTTCACCACGGACAAGCCGGTGGTCTTCGCGTTCCACGGCTACCCGTCGCTGATCCACCGGCTCACCTACCGGCGCACGAACCACTCGAACATCCACGTGCGCGGGTTCAAGGAGATGGGCACCACGACGACGCCGTTCGACATGCTGATGCTGAACGACCTCGACCGCTTCCGGCTGGTGATGGACGTGATCCGGCGGGTGCCGCGGCTCTCGACCGCGTACGCGGGGCTGTCGCAGAAGATGGACGACGAGCGGGCCGCGCACCGCGCCTACACGCGGGCGCACGGCGAGGACGCGCCCGACGTGACCGGCTCCGCCGGGCTCGTCTTCGCCTCCGACGAGGACGTGGCCGAGGCGCAGGCCGACACGGGCGACGACAACGCGCGCGGCGGCCGGGGCGAGTTCGGCTGAGCGGCGCCTCGGCTCGCGTGCTCTGGGGTGGGTTCGGGCGTGCATCCGCGTACCATCGAGGCATGAGTTCTGAGAATCTGCTCGGCCTGCCCGAGACCCGTCTGCCCGAAGACCCGGGGGTCGCCGAGGCGCTCGCCGGAGCCGTCGGCTACGACATCGACGAGGTGCTCGAGGCGACCGTGACGTCCCACCCCACCTCGTCGCTCGCCTGGGCGACGCTCGCCGACCGCGCCTTCTCGCGCGGCGAGACCCTGCAGGCCTACGCCTTCGCCCGCGTCGGCTACCACCGCGGCCTCGACGCCTTGCGCAAGGCCGGCTGGCGCGGCCAGGGCCCCGTGCCGTGGTCGCACGAGCCCAACCGTGGCGTGCTGCTGTCGCTCTACCTGCTGCGCCGGGCCGCCGACGCGATCGGCGAGACCGACGAGGTCACCCGCCTGACCGACTTCCTGCAGGGCGCCGACCCGCGTGCGGTCGAGGCGATCGAGGCCGGAGAGCGCTGAGGCTTTCCTTTCGGAATGCCGAGGCGTACTGTTGCGTTCTATCAGACGACGGAAGGAGTCGATATGAAGGTGCAGAACTCTTAAGAGCTCGATGTAGCCGGTGAGCGGCACGACCGCTCATTTCCAGCTCTCGACGAACCGCCCCCGCTACGGCCGGGGCGGTTCCCCTTTTAAGCGGCGGTCGTCAGGGGGCGCCGGGGAGGCTCTCGCAGGGGACCCCGTCGTTGTTGCCGTCCAGGCGGGCGACGTCTCCGTAGTAGGGGTAGTAGAGGTCGAACCAGGCTTTGGCCGCTGCCCAGTTCGGGAAGTCGCCGCAGTTCTTCGTGTCGCCGGGGTTGGCCGGAGGCGCCGGGGGTGCGGGCGGTGCCGGGGGAGCGGGCGGCGCGGGAGGTGCGGGCGGAGCCGGCGGCGGGGGCGGCGGTGCGCACTCGCTCAGGTCGAAGACCGAGTCGGAGACGGCGTTCGGGCCGCCGACGATCACGCGCTGGGCGTCGGGGTAGCTCGAGTTCACGGCGCCGGCCGTCGACGGCGTCACGCAGCTGCCGGGCACCACGATCAGGGGCGAGCCCTGCACGCCGGCCAGGGTGCCGCCGGCGAGGGCGTCGGCGAAGGTGCGGCCGGTGGCGAAGAAGATCCGGGAGGCCGACGGGAACGCGGCGCGGTTGACGGCCATCGAGGTCTCGTAGCGGTCGGCGCCGCCGATGCGGGTGACGGGCGCGATGGCGTCCAGCCCGGAGGCCACCGCCGGGCCGACCGAGTTCGGCCCGCCGACCACGACGATGTCGGTGGCGTCGAGAGCGGCCACAGCCTCGCGGGAGGGGGTGTCGAGCTCGCCGCCGCGACCGTTCACGAGCAGCACGGGGGATCCCGCTCGCGCTGCCGCCGGCGTGGCGGAGAGGGCGTCGGGGAAGCCGGCGCCGGTGGCCACGTAGAGCGACGGGGCACCCGCCGGGAAGCCGAACTCCACCAGGGCGCGGGAGACGGCGTAGCGGTCGTCGCCGCCGATGCGGAGCACCTCCGGGGCGTACGACCCGAGGGTCTGCTCGACCGACTGGTTCACGGCGAATTCGCCGCCGACGACCACGATGCGCGACGGCTGGAGCTCGGCGAGCCGGGCCCCGACCACGTCGGGCAGGCGGTCGGTGAGGGTCAGCAGCAGCGGCGCATCCATTCTCGCCGCGACGGCGCCGGCCGAGAGGGCGTCGGGGTAGTCGGTGCCCTTCGCGATGAACACGGTGTCGACCGGGCCCTGCCACTCGCGGGAGATCGTGACGGCCACGTCGTAGCGCGTCTCACCGCCGAGGCGGACGTCGCCGCTCGACGGGATGCTCGCGGCCGCCACGTCGGTGGCGGCTTCGGACGGCGCGGCGGCGTCGGTGGCGGCCGGGGTCGCCGTCGGTGTGGCCGCGGGCGCGGGCGTGGCGGCGGCCGAGGCCGTCGGCTCGGGCGTGGCCGTCGGCGCCTCCGTCGCCACGGGCGCGGCAGGCGCGGCGGGCGTCGCGGTCGCGGTGGTCTCGGGGCTCGCCGGCGGCAGCGTCGTCGCCTGCGCCGGAAGGGCGGTGGCGACGAGGAGGCCGGTGAGCAGAGCGGGGATCGTGAGCAGAGCGGATCGCTTCATGGGTCCTGTCCGTAGGGTCGAGCCGACCATATGGCACAGGTGTAGACCGCGCGTAGCCCCCGTTGTGGTGGTTGCCCGGCGGGCCGGCGATGCCCTAAGCGGAGGCTTCCGGAACGGGCGCGAGGGCGGCGGCCCAGGGCTGGGGGGTCGAGCGCACCGGGTCGCCCGTGGTGGCGGCCTGCTGCAGGAGGAGGGCGAGGTAGTGGTCCTGGCTCGCCTCCGCGAGGGAGTAGACGTCGGGGCCGCCCGCGATGCGGGTGCGCATGCCCTCGAGCATCCGCGCGATGGCGATCTCGTCGTCGGCGAGGCGGCCGGGCATGAAGGGGTTGGTGAACATCCACTCCTCGCCGAGCAGCAGGCCGCGCAGGAACAGCCCCTCGAGGTTGCCGCCCTCGCCCGTCATCACGCGGCGCAGCTGCCCGAACACCGGCTCGTCGTGGCCGCGGACGTACCGCACCTCGAGGTTCTCCAGCTCCCCGCGATCGCCGCGGACGAGCATCCGGTTGCCCCTGATCCACGAGAAGTACTGCTCGGGCGCGAAGTCGTAGACCCCGAGACGGTCGCCGAAGTCGAAGCGCGCGGTGGTCTGCGTCGCGGTGACGAAGCGCTCCTCGTGCGGGTCGCCGTGGCGGTCGGGGCCGGCCAGCAGGGGATAGGTGAAGTTCTGGGCGGTGATGGTGGCGTCCTCGGCGCCGACGCCGAGGGCCCGGCGCAGCACGCTCACGCCGTGGTAGTCGTGGCACTGGGCGACGACGGCCTGGCTGATCCGGCCGAGGCGGCCCGAGGCGGCGACCGCGAGCTGGGCGCTCAGAAGCGGCGAGAGGTGGTACTGCTCGGCGACCTGCACGATGGCCCCCGGCACGCGTTCGACGTCGCGCCAGAGGTCGACGAGCTCGGCGAGATCGGTGGCCGGCGGGGTCTCGGTGAGCACGGGCATCCGCTCGTCGACCAGGTTCCGGATGATCGCGGGGGCGGCTTCCCGCGGCACCGACACCACGGCGAACTCGGGTGCGGCGGCGAGCAGTTCGTCGACGTCCCTGAACGGATGCACGCCCCGCGCCTCGAGCCGCGCCGCCGTTCGGGGGCTGCGCGTGACGAGGCCCGCGACCTCGAAGCGGTCGGGCAGGGCCTCGGCGATGCGCAGGAAGAACTCGCTGCGCCACCCGCTCCCCACGATGCCGAACCGGACGGGGCCTTCGCTGCTTCCCTGCATGCCCTCCACGCTAGCCCGGGGAGGGCCCGCAGCGGGGCCGGGTTTCCAGCCGTTCTGTCGTGCTGTCGTTCTGTCGTTCTGGCGGAGAATGGGGGATTCGAACCCCCGAGGGCTTGCACCCAACACGCTTTCCAAGCGTGCGCCATAGGCCACTAGGCGAATTCTCCTGGCATCGCACGGCGATGACCATGAAGCATCCTACCTGCTCCCGGCACCGCCCGCCGACCGCGTACGCTCCCGACGGATATTCAGGCCTCCGCGACCATAGTGGTCGCCGACCCCCCGAAAATCATTCCGGAGCGTACAGCTCAGAGCGCGCGGAGCGCCTCCGCGATGGGCGTCGCGCCCGAGATCGCCTCGAACTGCTTGTGCACGCCCTCGCCCGAGGTGAGCAGCTGCGCGATCAGCCACGCGACGTCGGCGCGCGGGATGCTGCCGCGCCCGGTCGACTCCGCGAGCGTCACCGACCCGGTCGCCGGGTCGTCGGTGAGGCCGCCGGGGCGCACGATCGTCCAGTCGAGGTCGCTCTCGCGCACCGCCGCGTCGGCCTCGCTCTTGGCCTTGAGGTAGATCTGGAACACGTCGTCGCTCGACGGGTCGAACGAGTCGGCGCCCATCGACGAGACGAGCACGTACCGCTTCGCACCGGCGCGCCACGCGGCGTCGGCGAGCAGGATGGCCCCGTCGCGGTCGACCGTCTGCTTGCGCTCGGCGCTGCTGCCCGGCCCGGCTCCCGCGGCGAACACCACGGCGTCGATCTCGCGCGACGACAGCTCGGCGGCGAGTGCCTCCGAGTCGGACTGCTCGAGGTCGAGCACGAGCGCCTGCCCGCCCGCCTCCTCGATGTCGGCCGCGTGGTCGGGGTTGCGCACGATGCCCCACACCTCGTTCCCCGAGGCGCTGAGCAGCTTGGTGGTGTGCAGGGCGATCTGGCCGTGTCCTCCGGCGATGGCGATCTTCATACCCCCACCCAACTCCTCTGCACGCGATTCATCAAGCGCGCCGCAGTTGCTACACTGGTCGTCGGCTCCCCGTGTGGCGCCATCCAGGCCAACTCCCCCAGGGCGGAAACGCAGCAAGGGTAACCGGGCTCTGGCGGGTGCGCGGGGAGTCCTTCTTCGTTAACGAGGTCTGCCGGCGGGGGCGGGCGGCCGCGCATCCGCTCGTCATCGCGCCGAGGTTCACCCGTTTAGGGGCGCGAGGCGAGGGGCGCCGCGTCGCTAGCCTCGGGCCATGACGTCATTCCGCCGCACCGCGCTCGCAGCCCTCGCCCTCGGGGTGGTGCTGGTGGCCTCCGGATGCTCGGCCCCCGCCCCCGCGCCCGAGCCGACGGTGACCGTCACGGTCACCCCCACCGCGACCGCGAGCCCCACGAGCGACCCGGCACCGAGCCCGGAGCCGACCACGGAGGTCGACCCGAACGCCTACGTCGCCTCCGACACCTCCACCTGGGTGGTCTCCTTCGCGGGCATAGGCCCGCTGGTGATCGGCGACACCTTCGAGGTCGTGCAGGCCGACGTGCCCGCCGCCCCGGTGATCTGCCGCCCCGGCGTCGACACCTGGACCTTCGGCGGCGTCGGCGTCACCCTGGTCAGCGGCATCGACGAGCAGAACCCGGCCGCGCCCGTGACCCTGGTGCGGATCGTCGCCATCGACGCCGTGCAGCCCGGCACCGGGCCGCGCACCGTCGAGGGCATCGGCCTCGGCTCGACGATCGCCGAGCTGCAGGCGGCGCGACCCGATGCGGTCGCCACTCCCGGGCAGCAGGGCCAGCCCGCCGCCTACCAGCTGTTCTCGGACGGCCGGGTGGTGACCTTCCAGGATTCCGGCACCGGCACGATCCAGATGATCACGGTCTCGAGCTCCACCGGGGTCGTCGGGGACATCTGCGGCGCCTGAGCGGGTTTCCGGGCGCGTCACAGCCCCGCCTGGATAGAGTGGAACACGGACAACCGAAGAGGATTCCGTGTCATCACTTGAGAACATCCCCGCTTCCGTCCCCGGCGTGAAGAGCATCTACATCACCTCCGCCGAGGGCCACTCCGGCAAATCCACGATCGCGCTCGGCGTGCTCGAGATGCTGCGCCGTTCGGTGCAGCGGGTGGCGGTGTTCCGCCCGATCGCCCGCAGCGTCGCCGACCGCGACTACGTGCTCGAGATGCTGCTCGAGCACGACGGCAGCGAGCTCGGCTACGAGCAGGCGATCGGCGTCACCTACGACGACGTGCACGCCGATCCCGAGGCCGCGCTGTCGCGCATCCTGCAGCGCTACAAGGCGGTGGAGCGCGAGCACGACGCCGTGCTCATCCTCGGCAGCGACTACACCGACGTCGGCAGCCCCTCCGAACTCAGCTACAACGCGCGCATCGCCGCGAACCTCGGCGCACCCGTGCTGCTCGTGCTCGGCGGGCGCAAGGGGCAGGGCTCCGAGGAGCTGCTCGGCCGCTCCGAGGCGCGCTCGGCCGACGAGATGCGGCAGATCACCGAGCTCGCCCTGGTCGAGCTGAAGAACGCGCACGCGACCCTGGTCGGCATCGTCGCGAACCGCTCCGACCCCGAGAACCTCGAGAAGATCCGCGACGCCATCTCGCTGGCCGCCCGGGACGCGGTGGACGAGCTGGTGCAGTCCGCGGCCGCCGAGCCGGCGCCCGTGACGTCGTCGATCCCGGTGCAGCCGCGCCGCATCCCGGTCTGGGCCATCCCCGAAGACCGGGTGCTCGTGGCACCGAGTGTGGCGAGCATCCTGGAATCGATCGGCGGCACCCTCGTGCTCGGCGACTCGCGGCTGATGGCCCGGGAGGCGCTCGGCGTCGTGGTCGCCGCGATGTCGATGCGCAACGTGCTGCCGCGGCTCACCGAGGGAGCCGTCGTGGTCGTGCCGGGCGACCGCTCCGAGCTGCTGCTCGCGGTGCTGATGGCGAACTCCTCGGGCACCTTCCCGTCGCTCGCCGCGATCGTGCTGAACGGCGGCTTCGAGGTGTCGGAGCCGGTGATGCGGCTGATCCGCGGCCTCGACCCGAAGATCCCGATCATCTCGACCGAGCTCGGCACCTACGAGACCGCCGTGCGCATCACCTCGACGCGCGGGCGCCTCGCGGCCGACTCGCCCGTGAAGTTCGACAACGCGCTGGCGCTGTTCGAGCAGTACGTCGACGGCGGGCAGCTGCTGCGCCTGCTCGACGTGTCGAAGGCGGATGTCGTGACGCCGCTGATGTTCGAGTACGGACTGCTCGACCGCGCCCGCCAGGCCGACCGGCACATCGTGCTGCCCGAGGGCGGGGACGACCGCATCCTGCGCGCGGCGAACACCGTGCTCACCCGCGGGGTGGCCCGGCTGACGATCCTCGGCGAGGAGGACGCGGTGCGCACCCGCGCCGCCGAGCTCGGCCTCGACCTCGACGCGGCGGCAGTCGTCTCGCCGTTCGACCCCGTGCTGCGCACCCGCTTCGCCGAGGAGTACCAGAAGCTCCGCGCCCACAAGGGCACGACCTTCGACATGGCCTACGACACCGTCACCGACGTGTCGTACTTCGGCACGATGATGGTGCAGCTCGGCCTCGCCGACGGCATGGTCTCGGGGGCCGCGCACACGACGGCCCACACCATCCGGCCGGCGTTCGAGATCATCAAGACGCGCCCCGGGGTGTCGGTGGTGTCGAGCGTGTTCCTGATGGCGCTCGCCGACCGCGTGCTCGTCTACGGCGACTGCGCCGTCGTGCCCGACCCGACGAGCCCGCAGCTGGCCGACATCGCGGTCTCCTCGTCCGAGACCGCCGCCCAGTTCGGCATCGACCCGCGCGTGGCGATGCTCTCCTACTCCACGGGCTCGTCGGGCTCGGGCGCCGACGTCGAGAAGGTGCGCGAGGCGACCGCGCTCGTGCGGGCCGCCCGCCCGACGCTGCCGGTCGAGGGGCCGATCCAGTACGACGCGGCGACGGATGCGGTGGTCGCCGCCGCGAAGATGCCCGGCTCGCAGGTGGCCGGCCGGGCGACGGTGTTCATCTTCCCCGACCTGAACACGGGCAACAACACCTACAAGGCGGTGCAGCGCTCGGCTGGCGCCGTCGCCATCGGGCCGGTGCTGCAGGGTCTGAACAAGCCGATCAACGATCTTTCCCGAGGAGCGCTCGTGCCCGACATCGTGAACACCATCGCCATCACGGCGATCCAGGCGGCGACGGCGGGTGCGGCGGCATCGGGTGCTGCGTCTTCGGGTGCCGGGGCGGTGTCCGCATGAGCGCCATCCTGGTCGTCAACAGCGGCTCGTCGTCGTTCAAGTACCAGCTGATCGAGATCGAGTCGGAGCAGGTGCTCGCCTCGGGGCTCGTCGAGCGCATCGGCGAGGACGTCGGTCACACCAAGCACACCACCCCCGAGGGATCGTGGGAGTCGGAGGACCCGATCGCCGACCACACCGCCGGGTTCGCGGCGATGCTCGCCGCCTTCGGCGACCACGGCCCGTCGCTCGACGAGCATCCGCTCATCGCCGTCGGCCACCGGGTCGTGCACGGCGGCAAGCGGTTCCACGAGGCCACCATCGTGACGGATCTCGTGAAGATCAACATCGAAGACCTCAGCGAGCTCGCCCCGCTGCACAACCCGGCGAACCTCGCGGGGATCGATGCGGCGCAGAAGGCGTTCCCGTCGGTGCCGCAGGTGGTGGTGTTCGACACGGCGTTCCACCAGACGCTGGCGCCCGCGGCCTACACCTACGCGATCGACGCGGAGCTGGCGGCGAAGCAGCGCATCCGGCGGTACGGGTTCCATGGCACCTCGCACAAGTACGTGTCGGGGGCGGCGGCCGAGTACCTCGGGCAGGACCTCTCGTCGCTGAAGCTGATCGTGCTGCACCTCGGCAACGGCGCCTCCGTCTGCGCCGTCGACGGCGGGCGCTCGGTCGAGACCTCGATGGGCATGACGCCGCTCGAGGGGCTCGTGATGGGCACGCGCTCGGGCGACCTCGACCCGGCGGTGCTGTTCCACCTCAACCGCAAGACGGGCATGGGGTTCGCCGAGCTCGACGAGCTGCTGAACCGCCGCTCGGGGCTGCTCGGGCTGTCGGGCAAGGGCGACATGCGCGACGTGCAGCAGGCGGCCGCCGCGGGCGACGAAGCGGCGACCCTGGCGCTGGAGGTGTATCTGCATCGCATCCGGGGCTACGTGGGGTCGTACTATGCGCAGCTCGGGCACCTCGACGCGATCGTGTTCACGGCGGGCGTGGGGGAGAACAACCCGCTGGTGCGGGCGCGCTCGCTCGCCGGCCTCGAGGAGCTGGGCATCACGGTGGATGCGGGGCTGAACGAGGCTCCGGGCTCGGAGGCGCGGACGATCTCGGCTCCGTCGTCGCGGGTGAAGGTGCTGGTGGTGCCGACGAACGAGGAGCTGGAGATCGCGCGGCAGTCGTTCGCGGCGGTGTCGGCGTAGCGGGTCGTGGGGTTCGCTCGGCCGGTCGTGCCGGGCGGGCATCCGGTGGTCGCATGCCCGTCGGGCTATGGGTTGCCGGGCCTCAGGCCGAGCGGCCCGGGAGCATGTTGAGCGCCTGGGCGCGCTGCGCGAGCAGCTCGGCGTAGGTGCCGTCGCGCTCGGCCCAGCGGAGGCGGCGGGCGGCCGCCACCACGATCTCGGGCGGCGTGGGGGTCTGAGCGAGCAGCCCCAGCGCCTCGTCGAGGAAGGCCTCGAGCGGGAGGGCGGCGGGGTTGACCTTCTCCTGTCCGGCGGTGGCGACCGCGGGCGGGACGAGCTCGGTGACGTCGACGCCGGTTCCGGCCAGCTGGGCGCGGAGGGCCTCGGTGTAGGCGTGGACGCCGGCCTTCGAGGCGCCGTAACCGGGCATCGGCGGGAACGGCAGGAAGCCGATGCCCGAGGACACCGTCACGACGTCACCGGCGCCGCGCGCGATCAGGTGCGGCGTGAAGGCGTCGACCACCCGGATCGTGCCGAGCAGGTTCACCGCGATCGCCGCGTCGGTCTGGGCGATGTGGGCGGGGTTGCGGAGATCCTCCAGCTGCATCACGCCCGACATGGTGACGACGAGGTCGAGCTCGGGGTGGCGGGCGAGCACCTCGTCGCG
This sequence comes from Herbiconiux sp. VKM Ac-1786, assembly GCF_015350805.1. Taxonomy (GTDB): domain Bacteria; phylum Actinomycetota; class Actinomycetes; order Actinomycetales; family Microbacteriaceae; genus Herbiconiux. The sequence goes on from NZ_JADKSG010000001.1 coordinate 2,072,716, forward strand.
GGCCCGGGTGACGGATGCGGGGTCGGTGACGTCGATCGTCACGGTGTCGAGGCCGTCAAGGCCTGGGCGGGCGGTGTCGCGACCGCCGACGACGACGGTGCTGCCGGCCGCGGCGAGCCGGCGGGCGAGGCCGAGTCCGATGCCGGAGGTGCCGCCGACGATGAGCGCGGTGCGGTGGGTGAGGTCCATGGTGAGTCCTTCTGGTCGAGGTGGGGGCGTGCAGGCGGTGGGTGGATGCGCGGCGGGGGTCGGGCGCCGGTGCGGCCTGGGGCCGTGCGACCGGTGACGGTCCGCGGGCGGCGGGCCGTGCATCCGATGCTCGACCGGGCGACGCGGCCGGGGGAGTCCCCCCGTGATCCGGGGAGTGGCAGGACCCCCTCAGGCGAGGCGGAGGGTGGCTATCGTGAAAACGTGACCACCTCAGGCCCTGATCCGGCCGCCGACGAGAACCGCCTCGGCGCCTACCTGCGCGCTCGCCGCGGTCTCGTCACCCCCGAGCAGGTGGGGCTCCCGGGCGGGAGTCACCGCCGCGTGCCCGGCCTCCGCCGCGAGGAGCTCGCCCTGCTCGCGGGCATCAGCGCCGACTACTACCTCCGCCTCGAGCGCGGACGCGACAGCAACCCCTCGGCCCAGGTGCTCGAGGCGCTCGCCCGCGTGCTGCACCTCGACGACGTCGAGACCGACTACCTCCTCGGCCTCGCCAAGCCGCCACCCCGCAGAACCGCGGCCCGGCCCGCCCGCCGCACCGAGCGCGTGCCCGAGCGGCTGCACCACCTGCTCGCCGCCCTCGAGCTGCCCGCGTTCGTCGAGGGCCGCTTCTTCGACGTGCTCGCCGCGAACCCGCTGGCGGTCGCGTTCAACCCTCGGCTCGTCCCGGGCGAGAACCGCCTGCGCTCGCTGCTGCTCGACCCCGAGGAGCGCGCCTTCCACGACGACTGGGAGCGCGCCGCCGCCGACTCGGTGGCGGCCTTCCGCAGCACGATCGGCGACGACGCGACGGATGCCCGCGCCGTCGAACTCGTCGGCGAGCTCTCCCTGGCCAGCGGCCGTTTCCGCACGCTCTGGGCGCGCCACGACGTGCAGCGGCTCGAGGGCGGGGTCGCGACCGTGCACCACACGAGCGTCGGATCCCTGCGCCTCAACCGCGAGAAGCTGCCCGTCGGCGACGTGCTGCTCGTGGTCTACTACCCCGACGAGCACTCCGACTCGGCCGAGCGGCTGGCGCTGCTCGCCGCGAGCGCCCGCTCCTCGCTCGAACGGTAACCGTCAATCGTCCGCGATCAGCCGCTTCCCGAAGCTCACCGCGGCATCGCGCCCGTACCCGAGCGCCCGATAGAACTCCATCACGCCCTCGTTCCCCTCCCTGATCTGCAGGTTCACCTTCGGGCACCCCATCCCGAGCAGCCGCTGCTCGACCTCCTGCATCAGCGCCCGCCCGTCGCCGCGACCCTGCCGCGCCGTCGTCACCGCGAGGTAGTTCACCCATCCCCGGTGCCCGTCGAACCCGGCCATGGCGCTCGCGACGACCGCCCCCGAGGCATCGACCCCCACGAGGAAGAGCTCCGGCTGCACGGTCAGCTTCCGCGCGATGTCCCGCCGCGGGTCGTTCCACGGCCGGGTCAGCCCGCACTCGGCCCACAGGGCCACCACGGGCTCGGTGTCGGCGTGCTCGAACGAGCGGATGCGCAGCCCCCCGTCACCCGCCCGGGAGACCTCGGGCGCGGGCGCGTCGGCAGCCGGGAGCTCGGGTGGGGTGGGGCCGAGGGTGCGGCTCAGAGCATCCGTCATCGACCGCCGCTGCACCTCGGCGGGATACGTCTCGGGATCGGCCGCGCCGAGCGTGTTCATGCCCTCGGCGACCGCCACCAGGGTGAGGGCCTCGCGGCGGATGCGCTCAGCCGACCACGCGGGCCGGCACGCACCGAGCAGGCGCTCGACCCGCTCGACGAAACTGCGGTTGCCCGCCCGGTGCCGCGCGGCGAGGGTCGGATCGGCCAGCGCCGCCGCCAGGTAGCTCACCCATACGCGGGCCTCATCGACGCTCTGCGCGTCGAGCGACAGCGCGTTCAGCAGCACGGCCTCGAGGGCCTGCTCGGGGGTGGGCGCCCGCTCGGGGTCGCCGGGCGCGCGCGCCTCGGCGGCATCGGCGCGCACGCGGGTGCGGTCGTGCAGGAGGTCGCGGGCGTGCAGCAGCAGGGCGTCCTTCGTCGGGAACGCGTGCATCACGAGGCCGGTGGTGCAGCCGGCGCGCTCGGCCACCGCACGGATCGTCAGCCCCGGCAGCCCGCGCTCGGTCAGCACCGCCCAGGTGGCCTCGGACAGGCGCTGCCGCTGATCGTCGACGTCGCGCTGGCGGGCCATCGTGCATCCGTTTCTTCTCGTGGTGAAGCGTTACTGTCTCGCTTTGACCGTCAGCATAACAAGCGTTACGGTAATGCTTGTTACGAGAGGATGACATGACCCGTCGACCCGCCCTTCCCGTCTCCGTCGAGCGCGTGCCGTTCGACGACCCCGACGCCGATGCCCTGCGCCGGGCCCAGCGCGTCGAGCTCGACGCGCGCTACGGCAGCGACGACCACGAGCCGGGCGCCGTGCCGACCGCCGCGTCGACCCCGGTCTTCGTGGTGGCGCGCACGCTCTCGGGCGACGCCGTGGGGTGCGGGGGGCTGCGCCCGCTGCCCGGGGGTGGGGCCGAGGTGAAGCGCATGTACGTGCATCCGGATGCCCGGGGGCAGGGCGTCTCGACCGCGATCCTGCGGGCGCTCGAGGAGGAGGCGCGGGAGCTCGGGGTCGCGCGGCTCGTGCTCGAGACCGGCACGGAGCAGCCCGACGCGATGCGGTTCTACGAGCGGGAGGGGTACGAGCGGATCGAGCCGTTCGGGCCGTACATCGGGTCGGAGTACTCGGTCTGCTACGCGCGGACGCTGTAGCGCCGCCGCTGCCGGTGCCGGGCCCTCGGGCCGACCCCGGTGTCGGTGGCCGCAGGTAGTCTTAGCGGGTGGTTACCGCCCTCTATCGCCGCTATCGGCCCGAGACCTTCGCCGAGATGATCGGGCAGTCGCAGGTGACCGATCCGCTCATGACGGCGCTGCGCACGAACCGGGTCAATCACGCCTACCTGTTCAGCGGCCCGCGCGGCTGCGGCAAGACGACGTCGGCGCGCATCCTGGCCCGCTGCCTGAACTGCGCGGAGGGCCCCACCGACACGCCCTGCGGCGTCTGCCCCTCGTGCGTCGAGCTCGGCCGTGACGGCCCCGGCTCGCTCGACGTGGTCGAGATCGACGCCGCCAGCCACAACGGCGTCGACGACGCCCGCGACCTGCGCGAGCGCGCCGTCTTCGCCCCCGCGCGCGACCGCTTCAAGATCTTCATCCTCGACGAGGCCCACATGGTCACGCCGCAGGGCTTCAACGCCCTGCTCAAGATCGTCGAGGAGCCGCCGGAGCACATCAAGTTCATCTTCGCGACGACCGAGCCCGACAAGGTCATCGGCACCATCCGCTCGCGCACCCACCACTACCCGTTCCGGCTCATCCCGCCGGCGCAGCTGCTCGAGTACGTGCAGTCGCTCTGCGAGTCCGAGGGCGTCGACGTCGCCCCCGGCGTGCTGCCGCTCGTCGTGCGCGCGGGCGGCGGCTCGGCCCGTGACACGCTGTCGCTGCTCGACCAGCTCATCGCCGGCTCCGAGAACAACCACGTCGACTACGAGCGCGCGGTCGCGCTGCTCGGCTACACCCACGGCGCCCTGCTCTCCGAGGCCGTCGACGCGCTCGGCACCCACGACGGCGCGGCGGTCTTCGACGCGGTCGACCGCGTGATTCAGACGGGTCAAGACCCGCGCCGCTTCGTCGAAGACCTGCTCGAGCGCCTGCGCGACGTCATCGTCGTCTCGGCCACCCGCGAGCAGGCCGCCTCGGTGCTCCGCGGCGTGCCCGCCGACGACCTCGAGGTCATGCGCCGCCAGGCCGCCCTCTTCGGCCACGCCGAGCTCTCGCGCGTCGCCGACATCGTGAACTCCTCCTTGAGCGAGATGACCGGGGCGACTTCGCCGCGGCTGCACCTCGAGCTGATGATGGCGCGGGCCCTCGTGCCGGCCGCCGACGACACGCAGCGCGGGGCGCTCGCGCGGGTCGAGCGGCTGGAGCGGAGGATCGGGGTGGATGCGGGGGATGCGGCGGGGGCTTCCGCTCCTGCGGCTTCTTCTTCTTCTTCTTCTTCTTCTTCTTCTTCTTCACCTGCTGCTTCTGTTGCTGCTCCACCTTCTGCTCCTAGCGCGTCGGCGTCGGCGCCGGCGCCCGCGCCCGCCGAGCCGCCGGTGAACACGGTTCCGGATGCGCAGACCGCCGCCGCGTCGTGGAACATCGCCGCCCCGGCCGCCGCCGCGCCCCCCGCCTCGACCCCTACCAATGCCGCGTCGTCTCGCGATGACGCCGACCCGACCCCCCGCTCCACGCCAGACGTGGTCGCGGTCCCCCCGGCGGCCACGCCGGTGCAGGCGATCGCCGCGGCGGCCGGCGAGGTCACGCTGCAGCAGCTGAAGGACGCCTGGCCCGAGATCCTCGAAGCCGTGCAGAAGGCGAAGATGACCGCCTGGCTGGTCGTCTTCACCGCGCAGGTGCGTGCGCTCGACGGAGACGTCCTCACGCTCGCCTTCCCCAGCGAGAACGACGTGGCGAGCTTCAAGGAGCGCTCGGCCCCCGGCCAGGGCGTCAGCGAGTACCTCCGCCAGGCGATCCTCGACGTCCTCGGCCTCCGCGTGAAGTACATCGCCCGCGTCGACACCACCCTCCGCCCCCACGACGCCCCCGCGCCCGCGTCCGCGAACGCCGCGCCCGCCCCGTCCCCTGCGGCCGCCGCGCCCGCGTCCGCGAACGCCTCTCCCGCTCCCGCGCCCGCCTCTCACACGTCCGCCGGGCCCGCCACACCCGCTCAGTCGGCGCCCGCCACTCCTGCGCAGTCCGCTTCCGCCGCGTCTCCCGCTTCTGCGCCTGCCGAACCTGCACCGACCGCGCCTGCCGCCCCGGCTCAAACCGGTCCGGCCACTCCGGAGCGCACCGCGCCGGCTGCTGCCGCGCCGGCTCCTCAGCAGACGCCGACCGCTGACGCCGCACGCACCTCCGACGCCACCTCGTCCGAGGGGGCGTCGGCACCCGCGTCCGGATCCACTCCGCCTGCAGCACCCGAGGGCAGCGGCGAGGACGACGACGACGACGAGTTCGACGAGGACGAGGAGCTCGAGGAGCTGCCGCCCGAGGAGGAGCTCGCTCCCGAGCCGAAGGCGATCGTCGACTCCTCCGGCTGGACGGTCCCCGGCCTGAACGAGAACACCGCCGCCGCCCCCGCCGAGCCCGGCCCGGAGAGCGACTCGGCCGAGGTCGCCCGCATGCGCGCGCAGCTCGCCGCCCTCAAGGGCTCCGCCTCCACGACCCCGCGCCCCCACACGGATGCACCCGGACGACCTCCCCAGCAGGCCCCGGCCGATCGTCCCCAGGGAGGTGCGCCGAACCAGCGTCCCCAAGCGGCACCTGCGCAGGCTCGGTCGAACGAGCGTCCGCAGAGCGCGCCGAGTGGCCGTCCGCAGGGAGGTGTGCCGGCCCAGCGTCCGCAGGGAGGTGCGCCGACGACGTCATGGGATGTCGTCGCCATTCCTACTTCCGGCGACGAGGAGCCGCCGCCGTTCGATGAGCCGATGGCGAGCGACGAGCCCGACCTGCCGCCGTCCCTGGCCGACATCCTTCCCGGCGGCACGGCCTCGGCCGGTGTACAGCGAACCCCCGCACCCAGCCAGCAGCCGACCGGGCCGCGCGCCGACGCACAAAGCGGCCAGTCTGGCGAGCAGCGGTCCGAGGCCCCCGGCGCGTCGGCCGGGGTGCGGGCGGGCGATCCTGCGGCACGGCCCGGGGCGCTGCGGTTCGAAGCGTCCGGGCCCGATGAGGGTGGGGCGGGAGCCGGCGCGCCGCAGCAGCCGACCGCTGCCGCACCGCAGCGACCCGCGAGCGCCGGCACGGGCACGGGCGCAACCGCCGGCGGGCGGGCTCGCTACGGCGAGGCCGTCGTGCGCGAGATCCTCGGCGCCAACTTCATCGAGGAGCAGCCGCTGCCCGGCCGCGAGGGCTAGCACCCCGGGGCCGCGCCGCGACGGAGCAGCCGCGCTGCGGCCACTCGACCAGAACCCGGCGGGCCACCGCCGCCCCGAGCATCCGCCCCGAGCAGTCACCGCGATGAGAACACCGCCGAGCACCGTCACATCGATCATCCGCAGAACTCAGAGAGAGACCCAGAGCCCACCCGCATGTACGAAGGCATCGTCCAGGAACTGATCGACGAGCTCGGCCGCCTGCCCGGCATCGGGCCGAAGTCGGCGCAGCGCATCGCGTTCCACATCGTGCAGACGGAGTCGTTCGACGTCAGCCGCCTCGCCGAGATCCTGACGGACGTGCGCGAGAAGGTGCACTTCTGCCAGATCTGCGGCAACGTCTCCGAGCAGGAGACGTGCGGCATCTGCCGCGACCCGCGCCGCGCCCAGAACCTGATCTGCGTGGTCGAAGAGGCGAAGGACGTCGTCGCCATCGAGCGCACCCGCGAGTTCCGCGGCCTCTACCACGTGCTCGGCGGCGCGATCAGCCCGATCGACGGCATCGGGCCCGACAACCTGCGCATCCGGGAGCTCATGCAGCGCCTCGCCGACGGCACGGTCACCGAGGTCATCATCGCCACCGACCCCAACCTCGAGGGCGAGGCGACGGCGACCTACCTCTCGCGCCTGCTCACGACGCTCGAGATCCGCGTCACCCGCCTGGCCTCGGGCCTGCCCGTCGGCGGCGACCTCGAGTACGCCGACGAGGTCACCCTCGGCCGCGCCTTCGAAGGGCGCCGCCTCGTCGAGAACTGACCAGCGGATGCCCACCGGCAGCCCATCGTGACCCCGCCCCCCTTGCCATCCGAGCAGCGGATGCTCGGCGGTGGCGCATCGTGACCACCGCCTACATCGTGGTCTCCGAGGCGGGGCCCGGCCGCGTGCTGCTCGAGCCGCTCGATCCCGACGGAGCCCCCGTCGGATCCGCGGCGGAACTCCCGCGCACCGCCCTCGCGGCAGCCGTGGCGGAACGAGAACGAGCCCGTCCCCGCTGGGTCTGGAACGACACCCAGCGCTGGTACCCCGCCCTCCTGGCCGAGAACGTCCGCATCGACCGCTGCATCGACCTCCGCCTCTGCCACACGATCCTCCGCGCCTCCACCCTCACGGCGAACTCGGCCCTGGCGACCGCACCCCCGAACGCCTGGGACACCCTCCGCCCCGCCGGCGCCCCCGCCGCCACCCCGAAGCCGGTGGAACCCTCCCTCTTCGACGACCTCGCCGAGATCGACCGGCCAGTCGAACCAGTCGATCCACGATCGACCCGCCACAAATCGCCCTCTGAAGGCGCTGAAAAGGCGATTATCGACGGCTCGACGGGAGACGAGCGGGCGACGGGAGACGAGCGGGCGACGGGAGGCGAGCGGGCGACGGGCGGCGAGCGGGAGGTGGGGGACGAGCGACGCGAGTTCGCGCTCCAGCGCGACGCGATCGCGACCGCGAGCGACCCGAGCCGCATCGCGCTGCTCGTGGCCGCCGAGTCCGTCGGCGCGCTGGCCGCCGCCGAGCTGCGTCACGCCGGCCTCCCGTGGAGCGCCGAACGCCACGACGCCCTCCTCACCCGCGTGCTCGGCCCCCGCCCGCGCGAGGGCGAGCGACCGGCCGAGCTCGAGCGGCTGCTGCAGCGCATCCGGAACCTGCTCGGCGACCCCACGGTCAACCCCGACTCCCCGGTCGAGCTGCTGAAGGCCCTGCGCCGCGCCGGCATCACGGTCGACAGCACCCGCGAGTGGGAGCTCAAGAACCTGAAGCACCCCGCCATCGAGCCCCTGCTCGACTACAAGAAGCGCTCCCGCCTGCTCACCGCGAACGGCTGGAACTGGCTCGACACCTGGGTCGTCGACGGCCGCTTCCACGCGAACTACCTGCCCGGCGGCGTCGTCACGGGCCGGTGGGCGGCCGAGGGCGGCGGCGCGCTGCAGCTGCCGAAGCAGGTGCGCGGGGCCGTCGTCGCCGACGAGGGGCGGATGCTCGTGGTCGCCGACGCCGCCCAGCTCGAGCCGCGCATCCTGGCCGCCCTCGCCGGCGACCGCGCCATGGCCGCCGCGGGCCGCGGGCGCGACCTCTACGACGGCATCGTCGCCTCGGGCGCGGTCGACACGCGAGCGCATGCCAAAGTCGGCATGCTCGGCGCGATGTACGGCGGCACGGCCGGCGAGAGCGGCCGGATGCTCCCGCGGCTCGCCCGCGCCTTCCCGGCGGCGGTCGCCTACGTCGAGGCGGCGGCCCGCACGGGCGAGACCGGAGGCGTGGTGAGCACGCGCCTCGGCCGCACGAGCCCGCGCCCGAGCGACGAGTGGCGCGACCTGCACGACCTGGCGGCCTCCGATGGGGCGACGGATGCTCTGCGAACCCGCGCCCGCACCGAAGCCCGCTCGTGGGGGCGCTTCACCCGCAACTTCGTGGTGCAGGGAACGGCCGCGGAGTGGGCGCTGTGCTGGATCGGCTCCATCCGCCGCCGCCTGCACGCCCTGGCCGCGGCCGACGCCGCCGCGAACCCGCGCACCGCGCCAGACGCGGCCGCCGCCGACGACCCGACGACCGCCGCCGACACCCTCACGACCGGCCCCCACCTCTCCTTCTTCCTCCACGACGAGGTCATGGTGCACACCCCCGCGCACCTCGCCGACGCCGTCGCCCACGAGCTCCGCGAGGCCGCTGCCGAGGCCGGCCGCCTCATCTTCGGCGACGCCCCGGTCGAGTTCCCCGTCACGGTCGCGATCGTCGACAGCTACGACAAGGCCAAGTAACGACACAGCGAGAAGGCGCACCAGCGCGCCCGACGCCCGCCGTAACGTCCCATCCCCCCGCGATATAGTCGAGAGGTCGTCCCGCCCCCGCCCCCCAGGAGTCCCACCGTGAGCTTGATCGTGCAGAAGTTCGGCGGCTCGTCGGTCGCCGACGCCGAGAGCATCAAGCGGGTCGCGAAGCGCATCGTCGAGACCCGTAAGGCCGGCAACGAGGTCGTCGTCGCGGTCAGCGCCATGGGCGACACCACCGACGAGCTGCTCGACCTGGCCCACGAGGTCGCCCCCATCCCCGCCCCGCGCGAGATGGACATGCTGCTCTCCGCCGGCGAGCGCATCTCCATGGCGCTGCTCGCGATGGCCATCGAGAGCCTCGGCCACACGGCCCGCTCCTTCACGGGCAGCCAGGCCGGCATGATCACGGATGCCCGGCACGGCGCCGCCCGCATCGTCGACGTCACCCCCGTGCGCCTGCGCGAGGCGCTCGACGACGGCGCGATCGTGATCGTCGCCGGGTTCCAGGGCTTCAATCGCGACACGAAGGACATCACGACCCTCGGTCGCGGCGGCTCCGACACGACGGCCGTGGCCCTGGCGGCCGCCCTGAACGCCGACGTCTGCGAGATCTACACCGACGTCGACGGCATCTTCTCGGCCGACCCCCGCCTCGTGCCCAAGGCGCACAAGATCGACCGCATCACGAGCGAGGAGATGCTCGAGCTCGCGGCGAACGGCGCGAAGGTGCTCTACATCCGCGCCGTGGAGTACGCGCGGAGGCACGGGGTCACGCTGCACGTGCGCTCGAGCTTCAACAACAACGAGGGCACCATCGTCTACAACCCCACCGAAAGCGAGACCGCCGTGGAAGAGCCCCTGATCGCCGGAGTCGCCACCGACCTGAGCGAAGCGAAGATCACCGTGGTCGGCGTGCCCGACATCCCGGGCAAGGCGGCGCAGATCTTCACGCTGGTGGCCAAGACCGGCGCGAACATCGACATGATCGTGCAGAACGTGTCCGCGGCCAGCACCGGCCTCACCGACATCTCGTTCACGCTGCCCAAGAGCGACGGCCAGCAGGTGCTCACCGCGCTCCGCGCCGAGCAGTCCGAGACGGGCTTCCTCGGGCTGCAGTACGACGACCAGATCGGCAAGCTCGCGCTCGTCGGAGCCGGCATGCGCACCAACGCGGGCGTCTCGGCGAAGCTGTTCACGGCGCTCTACGAGGCGGGCATCAACATCGAGATGATCTCGACGTCGGAGATCCGCATCTCGGTCGTCACCCGCGCCGACACCATCAACGACGCCCTGCGCGTCGTGCACACGGCCTTCGGCCTCGACGCCTCCGAAGAGGCCGTCGTGCACGCCGGCACCGGCCGCTGACGCAGACCAGCACCACCTCCCACACTCGGGAGAAGAAAAGAGAGACAGTATGAGCAAGGCACTGAACGTCGGCGTCGTCGGCGCCACCGGCCAGGTCGGCAAGGTCATGCGCCGCCTCCTCGAGGAGCGCGACTTCCCGATCGAGAAGATCCGCTTCTTCGCCACCGCCCGCAGCGCCGGCACCGTGCTGCCGTTCCGCGGCCAGGACGTCGTGGTCGAGGACGTCGAGACCGCCGACCCCACGGGCCTCGACATCGCGCTCTTCTCGGCCGGGGCCACCGGCTCGCGCGCCCAGGCCCCCCGCTTCGCGGCGGCCGGTGTCACGGTCATCGACAACTCCAGCGCCTGGCGCATGGACCCCGACGTTCCCCTCGTCGTCTCCGAGGTGAACCCGCACGCGATCGCCCAGGCGACCAAGGGCATCATCGCGAACCCGAACTGCACCACCATGGCGGCCATGCCCGTGCTGAAGGTGCTGCACGAGGAGGCCGGCCTCGAGCGCCTCATCGTCTCGACCTACCAGGCGGTCTCGGGCTCCGGCCTCGCCGGCGCCGAGGAGCTCGCCGAGCAGGCCCGCGCCGCGGTCGCCGACGAGCACCTGCTCGACCTCGTGCACGACGGCTCGGCCGTGACCATGCCCGAGCCGGTGAAGTACGTGCGCCCGATCGCGTTCGACGTCATCCCGCTGGCCGGCTCCATCGTCGAGGACGGCGACGAGGAGACCGACGAGGAGAAGAAGCTCCGCAACGAGAGCCGCAAGATCCTCGAGCTGCCCGAGTTGCTCGTCTCGGGCACCTGCGTGCGCGTGCCGGTGTTCACCGGTCACTCCCTGTCGATCAACGCCGAGTTCGCGAACGACCTCACGCCCGACCGCGCCCGCGAACTGCTCGCCGCGGCCCCCGGCGTCGAGCTGTCCGACGTGCCGACCCCGCTGCAGGCGGCGGGCAGCGACCCGAGCTTCGTGGGGCGCATCCGTCAGGACCAGTCGGCCCCCGGCAAGCGCGGCCTCGCCCTGTTCATCTCGAACGACAACCTCCGCAAGGGCGCCGCGCTGAACGCGGTGCAGATCGCCGAGGTCATCGCGGCGACCGCCGGTGCCGCCGCCGACAGCGCCGCGGCGACCGCGACCGCCACCGCCTGACCCGAGCCGCCCGACCCGAGCGACCCGACCCGAGCCGCCCGACCCGACCCGAGGACCTCCCGCACCAATCGCCGCGACGCGCTGCACCGAATACTCCTCATGGAGCCTCGTGCAGCGCGTCTCGTCGTCATCGCCGTGGCCGCGGTCGTCGCGGTCTGCGCCGTGCTCGTCACGGTCTCGGTCGTGACGGGCAGCAGCCGGGCCGACCAGCCGGGAACCACCTCCGGCACCGGCCAAACCACCGGAGAAGGCCAGACCACCGGCGGCAGCACCGACCCGAACGCCCCCGTCGTCGCCTTCTACGGCGACTCCTACACGCTCGGCACCGGCGCCTCCGACCCCGCGAAGCGCTGGTCGAGCGTCATCGCCGCCGACCGCGGCTGGAACGAGTTCAACTACTCCGTCAACGGTCTCGGCTTCGTCAACCACCGCCAGAGCACTCCGCCCGACTACGGCCCCGAGGACGGCGTCTCGCGCTCCATCGCCGCCGACCCCGACATCCTCTTCATCACCATGGGCCTCAACGACAACTTCTCGATGCCCGACCGCGCCGACGACATCCGCAGCGCCATCGCGACCGACTTCCAGACCCTGCGCACCGCTCTCCCCGACGCGCGCATCGTCGTGGTCGAGCCCTTCTGGTACACGGATGACCGTCCCGACTCCCTCGCCCAGATCATCGACTGGGTGCAGAGCGAGGCCACCGTGATCGGCGCCGACTTCATCCCGGGCGCCTCGCACTGGATCGAGGGGCACCCCGAGTGGATGGCCTCCGACGGCCTGCACCCGAACGACGACGGCTACGCCGAGATGGCCGTGCGCATGGACGAGTCCCTCCGCGCCATCGGCCTCTGACCAGCGGATGCGCGGTCGCGCCGGCCCGCAGCACCCCGCACCCGGCGCCGAACGAACCCTCACCGGGCACCGAACGAACCCGCACCCGGCCCGGTGCGCCCACCCGCCGCCGTCCGGATAAACTCGCGGCATGACGGTGCGCAGCACGATTCGGACGGGGTCGTTCCTCGGCTCGGCGGCGCTCGCCGCCGTGACCTTGGCGACCGCCGTGGCGGGCATCGTGTCCGGCCTGTCCGACCCGCCCGAGAGCGTCGTCGCGTGCCTCGTCTTCCTGATCGCCGTGGGGGTCACCGCGGTCTACCAGCAGCCCATCGGGCGTGTGCCCGGCCTCCCGCCGTTCGGGGTCGCCGGAGCCCTGCTCGTCATCGCCCTGCCGGCCGAGAACCCGGTGCTCGAGGTGGGCCTGTGGGTGATGGCCTACTTCGTCTCGAAGACCGTCAGCTCCCGATCGCCCTGGATGGCCGCGCAGTGGACCGGCGTCGCCGCCCTCGGCGCCATCGCCTTCGTGAGCCTCGGCCGGCTGCTGATCGCCGCCGGCCTGCCCGCGGTCGTCGCCATCGTGCTCGGCACCGCCGCCCACGTGGTCGTGGTGCTTGGCGTCTACTTCCTCTGGCAGCAGGGCCGCTGGAACTCCGACGGCGGCCGCGGCCTCTCGGGCATCAGCGTGCCCCGCGTGCTCGTCGTCTACGTGCTGTCCACCGTGGTCGGGATCGCCGTGCACGTCGCGAGCGTCGGCACGCTCGGTCTCCTCGGCCAGGGTGAGAACGTCGAACTGGCGCGGATGACCGTTCCGCTGCTGGTCGTCGCGCTGCTGTTCTACGGGCTGGCCAAGCGCTCCCAGACGCGCAGCGGCGAGCGTCGGCTGAGCGGCGTCGTCGATGCGGCGCGCGCCCTGCCCTGGGACGTGACGGCCGACCCCAAGGAGACGATGGTCGAGTTCGCCCGCCGGGCGATCGACGCCACCGAGTTCGAGGTGCGCCGCACCCCGCCCGGGCGCAACGAGATCGGCGCCCGCTTCTCGGCGCTCGACACCACCGACCCGCAGCTGAACCCCGAGTCGATCGCCCCGGCCGACGACGACGTGGCCAACGAGCACCGCGAGGACGCCGTCGAGCCGCAGGAGTTCCTGGTGGCCGGCCGCAAGACCGGGGGAGTGCCGTTCACCCCCGACGACGAGCTCGCCCTCGACGCGATCGGGCACATCGCCAGCGAGACCGCGCGGGTGCGCGGCGCCTACGACACCCTGCTCGACCGGGTCGACCGCGACTCGCTCACCGGCCTGCCGAACTACAACGCCTTCCAGCGCTCCCTCGCCCGCCTGAACGAGGACCGCACCTACGCGTCGGGCATCGCGGTGCTGTTCATCGACCTCGACCAGTTCAAGCGACTGAACGACACCGAGGGCCACCACATCGGCGACGAGATGCTCTCGGTCGTGGCCACGCGTCTGCGCGCCAGCGTGCGGCCGCACGACTTCGTGGCCCGCGTCGGGGGCGACGAGTTCGTCGTCGTGCTCACGAAGCTGCAGTCCCTCGCCGAGGCGAAGGGCGTCACCGACCGCATCGTGGCCAACATCGGGGCGCCCGCGAACCTCGGCGGCCGCGAGTTCCGGCCGCTCGTGAGCGTGGGCCTCGCCTACTCGGGCCACCAGGAGACCGACCCGCAGTCGATCGTGGTCGACGCCGACCACTCGATGCTCGCGATCAAGAAGTCGCGCCGGCAGGGCGGCCCGTCGTCGGAGTCGAGCGTCGGCATCTCGCCGCACCGCTCCAGCCGCATCAACGAGATCGTCGCCCGGGCGATCGACGACGGGTCGCTGAACGTCGTCTACCAGCCGATCGTCAACACCCTCGAGGACAAGATCTGGGCCTTCGAGTCGCTGGTGCGCTACACGCACCCCGAGCTCGGCCGCATCTCGACGGCCTCGCTGATCGAGAAGGCGAAGGGCCTCGGCCGGATGGACGAGCTGACCCGGCAGGTCATCGCGACCTCGCTGCAGTCGGCCCGGGAGTTCCGCAAGCTGGTGCCCGGCATCACGGTGATGACGATCAACCTCGAGGTGGGCCAGATCCGCGACGAGCACGTCGGGGCGTTCCTGAAGGACATCGTGCCGCGCTACCCCGACGTCACCCTGTGCCTCGAGCTGAACGAGCGCTCCACGAAGGACATCGACGACGACCTGCGCGCCCAGGCCGAGCACTTCCGCGAGCTCGGCATGCTGATCGCGCTCGACGACTACGGGTCGGAGGCCTCCTCCGTGGGAGCCCTCGTCCGCATCCCGATGGACATCCTGAAGATCGACCGCTCGCTGGTCGACAACCTCGACGACACCCGACAGCGCGAGGTCGTGCGCGCGCTGCAGGGCTTCGGCGACGCCTTCGACTACTCCACGATCGTCGAGGGCATCGAGACGCAGGATGCGGTGGACGTGCTGGTCGGCATCGGCGTGCGGCACGCGCAGGGCTTCTTCTACGGCCGCCCCGCACCCTTCGCCCAGACGATGTCCCGTCTGAAGAGCTACGGCGCCGCCGGCACGGTGGGCCGCTCGGTGGCCCCGGCCGCCCCGGCCGCTCCCGCCCCGGCCACCCGGGCGGGATAGAGTTGCGCTGTGTCGACTAGGGGAGTGGCGCGGCCGGTGCTGCCGCGCATCGGGCTGATCGTGGCGGTCGTCGCCATCCTGGTGGTGCTGATCGGCATGGTCGCCGGTGTGGGCGCCATCCTCTCGCAGGGCGGGGTCGCGGCGGGCAACCCCTTCGCCGGCACCTCCCTCTACGCCGACCCCGCGTCGAAGGCGGCCACCGCGGCCGACGAGGCCACGGAGTCCGGCGACACCGACGACGCCGCCGTGTTCACGAGCATCGCCGAGGTGCCGACGGCCATCTGGCTGACGCCCGAGAAGCACCCGATCCGCGAGATCGGCGGCTACGTCTCCGACCTCGTCACCGCGGCGGCGAAGCTCGGCCAGGTGCCGCTGTTCACCGTCTACGGCATCCCGAACCGCGACTGCGGCAACTTCTCCAGCGGCGGGCTCACGGTCGAGCAGTACCCGGTCTGGGTCGACGAGATCGCCGGCGCGCTCACCGACAGCGGCGCCGTCGTCATCCTGGAGCCCGACGCGCTGGCCCTCGCCGACGAGTGCGACAACGTCGAGGAGCGGCTCGGCGAGGTCGGCGCCTCGGTCGACGCCCTCGCGGCGGCCGGTCTCACCGTCTACATCGACGCCGGGCACTCCAACTGGGGCCCGCCCGCCGAGATGGCCGATCTGCTGAACCGTGCGGGCATCGAGCGGGCCCGCGGCTTCGCCACGAACGTCTCGAACTACAACAACACCGACCGCGAGCAGTACTACGCGAACACCATCTCGAGCCTCACCAACGGCGCGCACTACGTGATCGACACCGGGCGCAACGGCAACGGGTCGACCGGCGAGTGGTGCAACCCGGCGGGCCGTGCGCTCGGCGCCACCCCGGCGGCCAGCCCCTCGGGCTCGGCGCAGGACGCGAACCTCTGGATCAAGCCGCCGGGGGAGAGCGACGGCGAGTGCAACGGCGGCCCGGCGGCCGGCGAGTGGTGGAACGAGAACGCGCTGGAGCTCGCGGCCGACGCCGCCCGGTGACCGCTGTCGAAGATTGCCCCTCACGGGGCCCGAACCGTTGGTAGCATCGGGGCAATGGACACACATGGGGAACGTCGCGTCGCCGTCATCATCGAGGACGACGCCGACATCAGGCATCTGCTCGAGACGGTGCTGACGCAGGCCGGGTTCGAGGTCATCGCGACCGGGAACGGCCTCGACGGGGTGCAAGCCGTGCGCGCCTACGACCCCATGGTCACCACCCTCGACGTCAGCATGCCCGGCATCGACGGCTTCGAGGCGGCGAAGCGCATCCGTGCCTTCAGCAACACCTACCTCGTCATGCTCACCGCCCGCGACGAGGAGATCGACACGCTGCAGGGCCTCGAGGCCGGCGCCGACGACTACCTCACCAAGCCCTTCCGCCCCCGCGAGCTGCGTGCCCGCGTCGAGGCGATGATGCGCCGTCCGCGCCAGGTGCTGGCCGTCGACGGCTCCGGCCCGGTCGCGCCCGTGGCGGCACCCGCTCCGGCGCCGGTGCAGGCCCCCGTCGCGGCCGCTCCGGCCGCCACGATCGCCGAGCCGCAGTACACCCCGGCCCCCACCGCGCAGGCCGTGGCCGTGCAGGCCGAGCCCGCCGAGGCGGCGGCGGCCCCCGCCACTACGAAGAGCTACGAGCGGGAGGACGGCTGGCTCGACCACAACGGCCTCTACGTCAACTCCGAGATGCGGCTGGCCGAGAAGGACGGCAGGTCGATCGACCTGACCCGCAGCGAGTTCGACCTGCTGAACGCCCTGATGGAGAGCCAGCGCCGTGTGCGCAGCAAGGCCGACCTGGCGCTGCTCCTGCGCGGCGAGAGCTACGTCACCGCGCACTTCGTGAGCGAGGCCGACAAGCGGGCCATCGAGGTGCACATGGCGAACCTGCGCCGCAAGCTGGCCGACAGCATCACCACCCCGCGCTGGATCGAGACGGTGCGCGGCGTCGGCTACCGCCTGGCGGCCTCAGACAACGACTGACGCTCAGGCCCGACTGCAGTTCAGGCCCGACCGCAGCTCAGGCCCGACCGCAGCTCAGGCCGACTTCGCCGACCGCGCCCCGCCGGCCGGGGCATCCGGTCGCCGCATCGCCTCGAGCACCCCGAGCAGCTCCCGGCAGGTGGCCTCGCCCACGGCCTGCAGCCGCGGCAGGTGACGCAGGCTGCCCTGCAGGTCGAAGCCCTTCACGGCCGAGTGCACCATGCCGGCGATCGCCTCGAGCGACCAGGCGCCGAGCATCGTGCTCGACGAGCGGATGCTCAGCAGCACCACGTCGGCATCGTCGAAGTCGCGGTTCCCGAGGGCTTTCATCAGCCTCTGGGACCGGGTCTCCCAGAGGCTGATGAAGTCGTGCACGAACCGACCGCGCCGGTCGTCGTCCCCCACGGAGTTCAGGAGCGAGACCAGCGTGTCGTGTTCGACGTAGTTCGAGGTCAAACCTTGTACCCGCGGTAACGGCGGAGCACCTTGCCGAACATCTCGAGGGTCTGGACGATGGTGATGACACCGAGGATGGGCCAGCCGATCCAGAGGATGGTCGACTGCATGAAGGCGTCGAGCTGGAACCAGCCGAGCACGAGCACCGCGATGGTGAGGAAGATCACGACGAAGGGGATGAGGTAGCTGTTGCCTCGGCCCTTCTCGGCCTTGGCCTGTGCCGCCCAGTTGTCGGTCTGCTTGCGCGAGAGGAACTTGGTCCAGGCGCGGATGAAGTGCCCGAGCCTGATCCACATGTAGACCTCGGCGGGGAACAGGGCCACGGCGAAGAAGATGTCGCGGGCGCTGCGGTCGTGCATCGACAGCGCGGTGCGCAGGTTCAGCAGGATGGCCACGATCGGCGGCACGAGCCAGATCGGCGAGAACACGAAGGCGCTGATCGAGAGCGACGCGAGCAGCAGCAGCACGAACAGCACGCGGGTGACCAGGTTGATCAGCATCGAGAAGTTCTCGAGCCAGCGCAGGCGCAGGTTGGGGTGGAAGGGCTGGCCCTTGGTGTCGCCGCGCTGACCGGGCCACATGAGCTCGATGGCGCCGAAGTTCCACTTGACCTGCTGGCCGTCGAGACCGCGGATGGTGGTCATGCCGCCGACGTCGGCGCGGGCCTGCGCGGAGATCTTGGTGAGGTAGCCGGCGCTCTTGATCTGCAGCGACAGCAGGGAGTCCTCCACCTCGCTGTCCTTCACCCAGGGCGTGTTCTGGTGGTTCTCGACCATGATCTGGCGCAGCGCCTTGGTGGAGAAGATCGAGAACTGGCCGCCGAGCACCGCCATGTTGCGGCCCTTCAGCATGTTCTGCATGTTGAAGGCGGCGAACTGGAAGCGCTGGCCGGTGACGAGGAACTTGGCGACGAAGCCCTTGATGGGTTCCTCGTCGATCGAGAAGATGGCCGAGATGCCGCCGATGCGGGAGTCGGAGGTGATCTCCTCGGCGAGGCGCTCCACCGCGTCCGGGGCCGCCGTGGTGTCGCCGTCGACACCGAGCAGGAAGTCGCAGCCCTCGACCAGCTGGTAGCCGTAGTTGAGCGCGCCCACCTTCTTGTCCTTGTTCTTGCCGATGTCGTGCACGTACACCTCGGTGAACTGCTCGATGCCGTCGACCTCCTTGAGGTGCGGCCCGGCGTACTGCGCGGCGATCTTCACGGTGTCGTCGGTGGTGTTGTTCACGACGACGTGGATGACGTCGGGGAGACGAGTCTGGCCCAGGAGCGACTCGAGAACGTCGGCGATGGACTCGGCCTCGTTGTAGGCCGGCACGATGCAGCCGATCGTGGGACGGTAGCTCGGGAGGGACTCGACCGATTCGATGAAGTCGTTCTCGAACTCGTCGCCGTGGTCACCGAGCTCAGTGCGATCGGTGACGTAGGGGTTCAGGTTCTCTGCCATGTCCACAGTCTGGCGCAGGGCCCCCAGCGTTGTCGCGTGAATGGGCTAGGGTCGCGTCAAGATCGGCTTAAGATTGCCTCAGGCGATCGGGGAGGGTGTTCCACATGGCACGCATGCGCACGACGAGGGCCCTGTCCAGGGCCCGCACGACCGGTCTCGCGGCCCTCGCCCTGACCGGCGTCGTGGCCCTCAGCGGCTGCGGCACGGCGCCCTGGGACCAGTCGCGCTTCAGCACGACCACGCCCACCTCCTCGCCGACGAAGACGCCGACGGCGGCGCCCACGATCACCCCGGTCGTCAACGAGCTGGCCACGGGCTCGGCGCAGCACCAGCTGCAGGCCGGTGACATCACGCTCACCATCGACTACTACTCCACGCTGAGCATGGACGAGTGGACGGCCGAGGCGAACAAGCCCATCACCTTCTCGCTCTCGGGCAAGCTCGGCACCGACGACGGCCAGAGCTTCTACCTCTCGCGCGTCTCGGTGACGCCGGCGGTCAACGGCCCGGCGGGCAGCCTGCCCGCGCCGGCCGCCATCACCGACCAGTCCTCGGTCACCCCCGGGTACTACATCAAGGGCCCGTACAGCTACAGCCAGACCTTCATACTGCCGGCCTTCGACCCGGCGGCGACCTCGGTGACGCTCTCGTTCACCTACGAGATCCTGTTGCAGACCGCTCCCGCGTCGGGCGACTACGCCAAGCAGACGGCGAGCGACCAGATCACGGTCGCGATCGCCCAGCCCGCCGAGTAGGCGCGCGCCAGGGCCTCCGCCTCAGGCGACCGGGCTGCGGCGCCCCACGACGATGCGGTTGCCGCCCTCGTCGCGCGCCTCCGACGCGGCCGCGTCGAGCGCCGAGCGCAGCACGGGCAGCCCGTAGCCGAAGGTCTCGGTGTCGACGACCCCGAAGCTCGCGGTGGCCCGCAGCGACTGCTCGGTGTCGATCGGCTCGTCGACGAGCGCTGTCTGCAGCTTGATGGCCAGCTGCTCGGCGTCGTTCGCCGTGGCCACCACGGCCACGATCACGAACCGGCCGGCGCCGGTGTGGCCGAGCAGCGAGCAGGTCGGCGCGTGGTGGCGGATGATCTGGGCCACCGAGCGGATGGCGCGGTCGCCGAAGTCGCGGCCGAAGGCCATGTTCATCTGCGGCAGGTTGTCGACGTCCATCGCCACCATCGCGAGGCGCTCGCCGTGGAAGGAGCTGCGCTCGATCCAGTCGGCCCACTGCTGCATGAACGACGCGGCCGAGAGCACCCCGACCACCGAGTGCACGCCCACGGTGACGTCGCCGAGGGCGCGGGCGCCCGAGCGCTCGGCCTGCAGGATCGACAGCGAGATGGTGCTGAGCAGCACCAGGAGGATCGTGATGATCGTGGTCGTCTGCGTGCCGAAGTAGCTCTGGAAGACCTCGCTCTCCGGGCCGAGCGTGACGAAGATCGAGGTGCGCAGCACGTAGTAGGCGCAGACGATCCAGAGGCAGAAGCTCAGGATGCGCGCGTTGAGGTTCCTCCGCATGCGCGAGCGCATCGTCTCGGCGCCGCCGAGCCCCGCGAAGACCGCGATGCCCGCGAACAGCCCGGAGGAGCCCGTCCACGCGCCGCCGGCCGAGCCCTCGACGGCGGTCAGCAGCGCGACCACGCCGCCGCCCGCCAGCGCCAGCCAGACGAGGCTGCTGCGGCCGTTGAACATGCGCGCACCCGCCCAGAGCGCCCCGATGGAGACGACGTAGGAGCAGTTGCCGATGGCGAGCACCCACCAGAGCTCGGGGGCGACGTTCCAGGCCGAGTACGACAGCGCGGTGAGCATGCCGCCGAGGAACGACAGGCTCCAGAGGCGGCCGGACGCGTCGTTCCGCCGCATGGCGGTGTTGACGATGAACGACACCCCGCAGAGCAGGATCACGAAGGTCGCGGTGAGCAGGAGGGTGCTGCCGTCGAGCTGCATGCCGCCCCTCCCGTCGAGCAAGTCGTGCCGAAGTCCGTGCCGAAGTCCGTGCCGAAGTCCGAGCCGAAGTCTAACGCGCGCGCGGGATCGTAGCGGTGAAAGTCGTGCCGACTCCGCTGGTCGAGGTCACCGAGAGCTCCCCGCCGTGCCGCCGCACGATGTCGCGGCTGATGGTGAGGCCGAGCCCCGAGCCGTGGATGGTCGACTGCCGCACGCCCTCCGCCCGGAAGTATCGGTCGAACAGCTTCTGCTGCTCGAGCTCGCTCAGGCCGATCCCGGTGTCGCTGACCGCGAGGTCGACGGTGCTCTCGCCGGACGCGACCGACACGGTGACCCGCCCGTCCTCGACGTTGTACTTGATGGCGTTCGTCAGCAGGTTGTCGACCACCTGGCGCAGGCGGAAGCCGTCGGCCTCGAGCAGCACCGGCCCCTCGACGGCGTTCCGGATCACGATGCCGCGCTCGGCCGCGGTGAGCACGTGCGCGTCGATGGCCTGCGCCACGATCTCGGAGAGGTCGCACTGGCTGAACGACATGACGATCTGCTGCTCCTTCTCGCTGGCCGCGGTGAGCAGGTCGGCGACCAGGGCGAGCAGCCGGTCGGAGTTCGCCGAGGCGACCTCGAGCATCGACCGCGTGCTGGGGTCGAGCGTCTCGTCGTCGAGCGCGAGCTCCAGGTAGCCGAGGATCGAGGTCAGCGGCGTGCGCAGCTCGTGCGACACCGACGCCACCAGGTCGTCGCGCGCCTGGATGGCGTTGATCTCGCTGGTCACGTCGCGGGAGACCATGACGCCGCCGTCCAGCCGCCCGTCGGGCGAGGTGAGGGGGCGGGAACTGATCGACAGCGCCACGCGGTGCTCCCCGGGTTCGCCGAGCCAGACCACGAGGTCGTCGTAGCGCTCACCGGCGGTCGCCCGCCGGAACGGCTTCTCCTCGTCGGCGTAGGGGGTGACCCGGTCGGGCTGGTAGAGCACCGGATGCTCGACCGTCGTCTCGGGCAGCCCGAACTCCGTCTGCACCGAGCGGTGGGCGCGGTTCAGCAGGGTCTCCCGCCCCGCCCGGTCGAACGCGATCACGCCGAACGTCACCGCGTTCAGCACCTCGTCGAGCGTCTGCTGCTGACGGCGGGCCCGGCCGAGCGCCACCTCGAGCAGCCCCGCCTGCTGGCGCAGCAGCCCCCGCTGCGCCGCCGTGCGCGCCGAGGTGGCGAGGGTGGTCGTCGCGATGAACACGAGCGTGGTGGGCAGGAGCAGCACGGTGGGGATCGAGGCGACGCCGAGCGCCTCCCCGCGGAGCGCCGCCGAGGTCCAGAGCAGCGCGGTCGAGAGCCCCACGCTCACCACCGCTCCTGCGAAGCCGAAGTGGCTGGCCAGCCAGATGACGGGGAAGACGAGCAGCAGCCCCGCCCCGAGCATCGTGTTGCCCTCGCGCACGGCGATGATCGCCACGATGTCGACGAGCGGCAACAGTGCCGCCCAGTTGCGGTGGATGCGCGACCAGGGGATGAGCGCCGCCGCCCCCGTCAGCACGAACACGACCGAGACGCCGCCGAAGAAGCGGATGTCGAGCACGGAGCTCGGCTGGAACGCGTAGCTCGCGCAGACGAGCAGCAGCAGGGCGGCCGACAGCAGCAGCTGCGACTGGAAGACGCCGCGGTCCAGCCGCGAGCGCCGCTCCGCCTCGGTGCTCTCCGCTGCCCTGGCCATGAGTTGAGGGTACAGGCAAGCCCCGCACCGGATTGGACTGCCCGAACGTGTGCCGGGTACCATTCGAGAAGGGGTCAGGGGTGGATGGCGGCATGAACGACAGGGTGCACACGGTCGGCATCGTCGACGACCACGAGCTGATCCTCGACAGCCTGACGGGCTGGCTCGGTGCGAATGCGCCCGAGCTCGACGTCGTGGCCCACACCACCTCCTGGGTCGACATGGCCCGGCACCCCGCCTTCCCGCCCGACATCGTGCTGATGGATCTGCAGCTGAAGGAGCCCGTCTCGGTCGAGGCGCGCATCCGGATCTGCCGCTCGGTGGGGGCGACGGTCGTGGTGCTGAGCGCGCTCGACAACCCCGAGAACGTGCGCCGGGTGCTGGCCGCCGGGGCTGCGGCCTTCGTCTCCAAGTCGCAGTCGGCCGACGAGCTGCTCGCCGCGGTGCGCCGCGTGCTCGGCGTGCGGCCCGAACCGGGCGCGGTGGCCTGGGACGAGGCCGCCCGGCCGTCGCGGAACGCCGTCTCGGGCATCCGCTTCAGTGAGCACGAGGAGGAGACGCTGCGACTGTACGCCTCGGGCCACAGCCCGGTGGAGGTCGCGATGATCCTCGGCACGAACATCCAGATCGTCAAGAACGCGCTGGAGCGGGTGCGCGAGCAGTACGCCTCGGAGGGGCGTCAGGCCGAACGCAAGCAGGATCTGATGCTGCGCGCGGCCGAAGACGGCTACCTCGCATGAGCGCCCGATGACGCTGCAGATCGCGGCCGACGTCGACGGGCGGAGCACGAGCCGCGCACTCGCCACCGCGGGCACCTGGCTGGCCGGGGTGTTCCTCGCAGCCACCGCCCTGATCGCGATGACGTTCATCCCCGTCACGGGGCGCGGCGACATCGTGCTCGGCATCGCGGGTCTCGCCGTGACGGGGGTCGCCGTCGTGGCCGCGCTCCGCACCGCCTCGCACCTGCGCGCGGTGCTGTACACGATCGCGGCCGGCCTCACCCTCGGGCTCTACGCCTTCGTGGTGACGGGCGTGAGCGTGGCGGCAGCATCCCCCGGCGCCGCCCCGGCCAGCGACTACGTGCTGCTGTCGATGCCCGAGTTCGCCATCCTCGTGGTCGGCATCGCGGCGCGGTCGCTCGGCCGCTCGCTGGTGCTCGGCACCCTAGCCCTCGTGGTCGGCCCGGGGCTCGTGCAGCTCGCGGCCTGGCAGCAGGGCATGCGGCTCGCCCTCGACGTTCCGGTGGTCGCCTCGTGGATCGCGCTGTCGCTGTTCGTCGTCTCCCTCTGGGTCGGCCGGCGCGAGGCGGCGCGCGGCACCGCGCAGATGCTCGACTCGGCGCTCGCCGAGGAGCGCGACCTCGCGAACGCGCGGTTCTCGGCCCGGGCCGCCGACTGGGTCGCCGACACCGTGCTGGCCGACCTGCGTGCGCTGGCCGCCGCGGCGCCCGGCCCGCTCGAGGACCGCACGCTGCAGTCGCTCGACCGCGACCTGGCGAACCTCGCCGACACGAGTCTCGTGCTCTCCGGCCCCGAGATCGGGGCGTCGGCCTCGCGGTCGCTCGCCTCGGTGCCGCTGCTGGTGTCGGTGGTGCGGGCGGCCGAGCAGCAGGGGCTGCGCATCCGTGTGACCGGCGACACCGAGGTGATCAACGGTGTGCGGCCCTCCGACGCCCGCAACCTCGAGCGCGCCATCGCGGAGTGCCTCGACAACGTGCGCCGGCACTCCGGCCAGGACGAGGCCGAGATCGCCGTCTACTTCAGCCCGCCCGAGGTGAGCGTGATGGTGTCGGATGCGGGGGTCGGCTTCGACGTCGACGCCGCGGGCGACGAGACGGTCGGCCTCCGCGTCGGCGTGATCGACAGCATCGTCGAGGCCGGCGGCTCGGTGCAGATCTGGTCGCGGCCCGGAACGGGCACCGCCGTGTTCATGACGGTTCCGGGAGCCCCCGCGTGAGCGGGCCCGCGGCCGGCCGCGCACCGAGCCGCTCGGTGCCGCTCGGCTCGGTGCGCGCCCCCCGCGGATCCACGGCCCTCGACTTCGACCCGCTGGCCGCCATCAGCGCGCGCGGCTTCCTGATCGTGGTGGCCGCGGTGTGCCTCTCGGCCGCCGTGGCGCTGACGGTCACGACCGCCTCGCAGGTCTCGTCGTGGCCGCTCGCGATCGGTGCGCTGGTGGCGCTCGCGGCGGGCTTCGGCTGGTTCATCCGCTCGGCCTTCGACTTCACGGTGGGCGTCACCAACGACCGCTACGCCACGGCCTTCGCCCTGCTCGCGGTCGCCACGGTGCTGAACTCGCTCGGCTCGCTCGGCAGCAACGTGCTGGTGCGTGACGACTGGGGCCTGCTGACGCTGGCGTTCGCGCTGATGGCGGCCGCGCCGTTCCGCACCGCGGCCGAGCTCGGCCTGTACACCGGTGTCTCGACCGCGCTCGTGACCGTGCTGTCGCTGCTGCACGTGTTCTTCAGCCCGCTCACGGCGGTGCCGATCCCGGTGATCGTGCTGGTCGCCTGCGCGCCGGTGCTCGCGCTCGGACTCGGGGCGATGGGCTACGCCCGCGTGCTGCTGACCGGTATCTACGCCGAGCGGCTCGCCCAGGCCGAGGCCCGCGACCGGCAGTTCGACGCGCTCCGGCAGCGGTTCATCGACGAGGACGGGGTCGGCGCGATCGGCCCCCTCCGCGACGAGGTGGTGCCCTTCCTCGCGCGGCTGCGGGTGGCCGGCGAGCTGACGGCGGACGACCGGGTGCGCGCCGCCGAGCTGACCGCCCTGCTGCAGGCGGCCGTCGACGGCTCGCGCCCGATCGACTCGCTCGGCGACCAGGTCGACGTCTTCATCGACGAGGCGGGGCTGTCGCTGCGCATGCACGAGGACGACCGGGCGACCATCCGCGCGGTGCTGCGGGAGCTCAACCAGTCACCGCGCCGCACGCCCGGCTCGCTCGTGCTCGAGCTGCTCGAGGGCGAGGAGGACCGCTTCGGCATCATCCGCTGCTCGAGCACCGACGTGCGGAGCCTCCGCGCGGAGGTGCTGCCGTTCATCCGGATGATGCGGCTGATGATGAGCACCGCCTCCGGCGAGGTGGCGGGCGACGAGCTGCTGCTGCACTTCGACCTGCAGCGGCTCGCGAGCTAGGACGCGTCGTCGAGCGCGTCGCTCATGCTGTGCAGGAAGCGGTGCAGCACCTGGGCCTGCGTGTCGTCGAGCCGGCGGGCCACCGTCATCATGCGCGTGTGCATGGCGCCGAGGGTCTCCCGCACCTCGTCGTCGGACCCCGGGGTCGCGACGACGGCGAGGCTCCGACGGTCGTTCGGGTGCGGCATGCGGGTGAGGTGGCCCGACTTGGTGAGACGGTCGAGCATGACCGTCACCGAGGCCGACTTCATGCCGAGGTGCTCGGCCAGCATGCCCGGGGTGACCAGCTGCCCGTCGCCCTGGGCCTTCAGCAGGAAGCGCAGGGCGGCCAGGTCGTTCTCGCCCATGTTCATCGACTCGCGTGTGCGGCGCCGCATCGCCTCCTCGGCGAGACGGTAGGCCCGCAGCTCGGCGAGCACCTCGTAGTTCTTCGGCGCCGTGGCGGCGTCAGCTGCGGTCATCGCGATCGGGCTGGTGGTTGTCGACCTGGTCGACGGCTTCGCGCATCTCGGTGAGGAAGTCGACGATGATGCGCACCTCGTCGGCGCTCAGGCGCTCGACCACGTCGATCAGCTCGGGACGCACGTCTCCGAGGGTGGCCGCTTCGATGGCGTCTTTGGGGATGGTCGGCACGATGATGAGGGCACGACGGTCGAACGGGCTCGGCTCGCGGTGGATGTGGCCGTTCTTCTCGAGCCGGTCGAGCAGCACGGTGATGGAGGCGCTGGTGATGCCGAGGTACTGCGCGAGCTCCTTCGGACCGACGGTCTTGCCCTGCTCGGTCGCCCTCAGCAGGTAGCGCATGGCGATCAGGTCGTTCTCGCCCATGTTCATGGACTCCTGCGACCGACGGCGCATGGCGGACTCGGCGGAGCGGAAGGTGCGCATCGCCTCGAGTACGGCGATGCTCCTGTCGCGTTCGGCGTCGTCTCCGTACCAGTAGTGTGGCGCCGAATCGGGTCGATTCGTGGTCATCCTTCAAACATAGACCATCTCTTTACTAGACGGGCTAATGATCTCGGGATCTCACCCTTCACGCAGCGGCGAGCACGCTCTCGCTCACCCGCACCGCGGGGGCGGTCTTCAGCATCGCGGCCGCGGCCGAGAGCGACAGGGCCTGGCCGGCCTCGACGGCGCGGTCGTAGCGGGTGCCCGAGAGGGCGACGTACACGCGGCCGGCGCGCTCGACGAAGCCGAGGAAGGTCTCGCCCGAGACGACCTCGTAGAGGCCCTCGTCGCGACGGCTGACGTGATAGCTGATCCCCTGTGAGATGAGTTCCATGCTGGTCATGAGCGCCGCCCTCCGTGTTCCCTCGTGTCGAATTACTACTAGACAGACTAATTAGTAGTTGCCCGAACGCAACGGGGTTGACGGGGCGGGTCAGGATTGATACACAAAAGAGTCGCTCTCGGGCACTGCCGACGGATTGTCACTACTCTGGAGCACAGATGTCGGCTCGATGCCTGAGCCGACGACCTGACCCGGGGGTTCCAGTGTGACGGAAACAGTCGACGGCGCCCGCCGTGCGGGCGAACCCGACTCGCAGCGGCCGCGCTCCCGCATCCCCGCCGCCGAGGTGCGGCGGCGGGTGCTCGACGTGGCGATGGAGCGCGTGGAGGGCATCGGCCTCACCATCGGCTTCGAGCACATCGTGATGGACGACCTGATCCGCGAGGCCGGAGTGCCGCGCAGCTCCACCTACCGGCTGTGGGACTCGAAGGAGGCCTTCGTCACCGAGCTCCTGATCGAGATCGCGCGGGAGACGTCGAACAAGCTCACCGACGACGAGACCCTCGAGCTCAGCGAGCGCATCCTGCTGGCCCACATCGACGAGCTGGCGGATGCGCGGCAGCGCCAGCAGGTGCTGTACGAGGTCATCCGGGTGGCCCTCGAGCACAACTACCGCGCCGTGATCGAGTCGGTGGCCTGGCAGTCCTACGTCGGACTCTCCGCGACCCTGCTCAGCCACCTGGACTGGCCCGCCCGCGCCGAGATCGAGCGCGCCCTGCTCTCGGGCAGCGCCGAGTTCGTCGAGCGCATGGCGGAGTTCCACCGGCAGTTCTCGGCGGTGCTCGGCTATCGGCTGAAGCCCGAGTGGGAGGGCGACTACCGCCCCTACGCCACGGTGATCTCGGCGGTGGTCGAGGGGCTGGGGCTCCGGCACCTCGGAAACCCCGCCATCGTCGACGCCCGCTACCGGGGGCCGGCGACCATCACCTCCGACGACCCCGACTGGGCCCTGCCCGCCATCGCGCTGCTCGCCGTGTTCGAGCGCTTCCTCGAGCCCGACCCCGACTACGACTCCGCCGCGGTGATCGCGTCGCTGAAGGAGCGGGCCGGAGAAGCCGGCGCCGGGCACTAGCGTCGCTGCTCGTTGAGCACGCTCGGCACGGCGTTCGCCAGCGCCGTGCGATGGCACTCGCGGGCCGCGTCCTCCAGCGTACCGAAGTAGCCGGCGCCGATCAGCTGCCGGGGCTGCTCCCAGGTGACGGCCCGGAAGGTCCAGACCGTTCGCTCGCCGACCCGCACCGGCAGGTGCCGGATCTCGGCGAAGGGCTGGGTGGTGCCGGGTCGTGGAAAGATCCACGAGTTCGCGTGCAGGGTCTGAACGGGGTGCCAGTCGGCCAACGATGCTCCTCTCGAGAAGCACGCCGGCCCGCGCACCACCGATGGTAGTGCGCGGGCCTGACATTCGTGGCCGAGGGGCCGCCGGCTGCGCCGGCGCCCTGCGGATCAGCCGGAGGGGTTCTCCACCGGGCTGCCGCCGGGCTCGGTGCCCGTGTCGGGGTCGACCGTCTCGGGGTCGGGGACGTCGGTGTCGGGCTCGGTGCCGGGCTTCGCGTCGGTCATTCCGTGTCTCCGTCCTGGTTCCCGCTGTCCTGGTTTCCGCTGTCCTGGGCGCCGCCGCCCGAGACCGTGTCCTCGCCGGGCTCGGAGGTGCTGCCGTCGGAGCTGGAGCCGTCGGGCAGGTCTTCGGCGCGGTCCTTCTCGGACTCGCTCACGTCGGTGGATCCGTCTTTCGCGGTCATCGTCGTCTCCTTACTGTTCGGTGGTGGGGGTCGTTCAGAGGTCGAGCTTGGCGTTGTCGCCGCCCTCGTAGGGCTCGCCCGTCACCTTCGACTTCACGAAGCTGAACAGGGTGGCCACGCGGCCGCCGGGGCTGTCCCAGTACTCGGCGCCGTCGGCGGTGAACTTCAGCAGGCGCACCTCGGGGTCGTCGGGGCCGTCGGGGAACCAGGCCTCGAGCGTGGAGCTCCACAGCTCCTTCACCTTGGTCTGGTCGGCGACCTCGGCGGCGGTGCCGGTGAGGGAGACCCAGCTGTCGTTCGAGCTCAGCGTGACGCCGGCCGTCGGGTTCACCTGGAGGTTCTGCAGCGCCGAGGCGTGGGCGCCCACGATGAACCAGAGGTCGCCGTCGAACTCGGCCTCCTGCACGGTGAGCGGATGCGCGACCAGGCGGCCCTGGTCGTCGACCGTGGTCAGCATCGCGAAGCGGAAATCCTTCACGAGGCCCGCGAGGGTCTCGGTGTCGCTTTTCTCTGTCATGTTCGCGACCGTACTGCTGTTGGCGGTTTTCGGCTCGCGTGTCTCACTGGGAGAGCACCTCGCATCGCGAGTCCCGCCTCCCGAAGAGAACCAGGATCTCATGCCCGACTCCCGCTCCCTGCCGTACCCGCTCGGCATCAGCTTCATCGACGGCCGCGCGAACGCCGCCGTCTACAGCGAGACCGCCGACGCGGTCTACGTCTGCACCTTCGCCGACGACGGCACCGAGACGCGCACGATGCTCGAGCAGCGCACGGGCCACGTCTTCCACGGCTTCGTCGACGGCATGGGCGTCGGCACCCGCTACGGCCTGCGGGTCGACGGCCCCTGGGCCCCCGAGCAGGGCCTGCGCCACAACGTGCACAAGCTGCTGCTCGACCCCCACGCCACCGCGATCGAGGGCGGCTACGACTACTCGAAGAACGAGACTCTGTTCGGCCACGAGCTCGACGACCCCGAGACGCTGAACGAGCAGGACTCGGCTCCGGCGAGCCCGCGCTGCGTGGTCACCACCGGTCCCGACGGGCCCGACTTCGACTGGGGCGGCGACCGTGCCCCGCGCATCCCGCTGAGCGAGACCGTCGTGTACGAGACCCACGTCAAGGGCTTCACGATGAAGCACCCCGAGATCCCCGAGAACGTGCGCGGCACCTACGCGGGGCTCGCGCATCCGGCCGCCCTGAAGCACTTCACCGACCTCGGCGTCACCTCGGTCGAATTGCTGCCCGTGCACCAGTTCGTGCAGGACAGCCACCTCGAGGAGAAGGGCCTGCGCAACTACTGGGGCTACAACTCGATCGGCTTCTTCGCCCCGCACAACGAGTACGCCACGGGCGGCGCCGACTCCGCCGGCGGCCACCAGGTCGACGAGTTCAAGGCGATGGTGAAGTCGTTCCACGAGGCGGGCCTCGAGGTCATCCTCGACGTGGTCTACAACCACACCGCCGAGGGCAACGACCTCGGCCCGACGCTGAGCTTCAAGGGCATCGACAACGCCTCCTACTACCGTCTGGTCGAGGGCGACGAGCAGCACTACTTCGATACCACCGGCACCGGCAACAGCCTGAACGTCAGCCACCCCGCCGCGCTGCAGCTGATCATGGACTCGCTGCGCTACTGGGTGACCGAGATGCACGTCGACGGCTTCCGCTTCGACCTCGCCACCACCCTCACCCGGCAGGGCGGCGACGCCGAGCTGCACAGTGCGTTCCTCACGCTGATCCAGCAGGACCCGGTGCTCGCCCCGGTGAAGATGATCGCCGAGCCGTGGGACACCGCGGGCTACCAGGTCGGCGGCTTCCCGGCCGGCTGGTCGGAGTGGAACGGCAAGTTCCGCGACGACGTGCGCGACTTCTGGAACGGCGCCGACACCGTGCTCGGCACCGTCTCGCAGCGCATCCTGGGCTCGCCCGACGTGTACGAGGCCTCACGCCGCTCGCCGCTGTCGAGCATCAACTTCATCACCGCGCACGACGGCTTCACGCTGCACGACCTCACCTCGTACGCCTCGAAGCACAACGCCGAGAACGGGGAGGACAACAAGGACGGCGAGAGCGACAACAAGTCCTCCAACGGCGGTGCAGAGGGGCCGACCGACGACGACGCCGTGAACGCGCGCCGTGACCGCAAGCGCCGCAACCTGATGGCCACGCTGCTGCTCTCGGCCGGCGTGCCGATGATCCTCGGCGGCGACGAGCTCGGTCGCACCCAGGGCGGCAACAACAACGCCTACTGCCAGGACAACGAGGTGTCGTGGTTCGACTGGGACGCGGTCGACCTCGAGCTGTTCGAGTTCACCCGGGCGCTGCTCGAGCTGCGGCGGGAGAGCCCGGCGCTCCGCCCCGAGTGGTTCCGCCACGCACCCGACGCCGACGTGCCCGACGAGATCGCGGGCGACACCGTGGTGCTCGAGCGCAGCGACGGCAAGGAGTTCGCCGACCACGACTGGGACAACCCGAACGCCCGCACCATCACGCTGGTGTTCGAGCACGAGGGGGACGACTCGTTCGCGCTGCTCCTGAACGCGGCCGAGAACGGTGTCGAGTTCCAGGTTCCGGATGCGCCCGGCGCCGAGTGGGAGCTGGCCCTCTCGAGCGACCCCGAGCAGCAGGTGGTCGCCCCGGTCACCACGCTGATCGCCTCGGGCGGCTCCTTCACCCTGCTCCGCTCCCGTACCGCCGTGAATTGAGTGCCGGGTGATCGGGGCAGGCGTACGGTGACGGCCATGAGCGATCAGAGCAACATCGAGGAATCCGTGGCAGGGGCGGCGCCCGAGGGCGAGACCCTGGGCGGCACCCATCCCGACCCCGACAACACCGCGAGCAAGGACCCGAGCGACTGGGTCACCGGCGACGAGCCGATGACCGGGCCGCAGAAGAGCTACCTCGACACCCTCGCCCGCGAGGCGGGGGAGGAGCTCCCGGCCGACCTCACCAAGGCGCAGGCCTCCGAGCACATCGACCGCCTGCAGAAGAGCACCGGCCGAGGCCAGTGACCCCGGCCGGTCCCCTCCGGGGGCCGGTCAGAACGCGCGCCGGGCGCCCCCCTCGCCGAGGGGTGGCGACCCGGCGTTGCCGTGCGCGGAGGCGAGCCCGCCCAGGAGCTCGGCGAGAGCATCCGGAGCCGACACCGTCGGGGCCCAGCCGAGCACCGCGCGGGCCCGCTCGGTCGACATCAGCGGCACCGTGGTCGCGATGTCGAGCCAGCCCGGGTCGGACGGCTGCACGCGGAGCTTCCAGCTCGCCCACATCAGAGCGCGCACCACGGCCGCGCGGATGGGCACGGCGCGGCCGCCGAGCGCCGCGGCCAGCACGTCGGGCGAGACCACGGGTTCGGTGGCGATGTTGAACGCCCCGCCCGCCTGCCGCTCGATGGCCCGCCAGAAGGCGTCGGCCACGTCGTCGGCGTGCACGACCTGCGAGATCAGCTGCGAGGGCAGGGTGACGACCGGCAGCCGCAGCCGGCCCAGCAGCCGCCGCGGCACGAACGGCCCGGCGAACAGCCGCGCGATCTCGGAGGAGGCGTCGGCCTGGAAGACGAGGCCCGGCCGCAGCCGGGTGACGACGGTCGACGGGTTCGCCCGTTCGAACGCGTCGAGGGCGCGTTCGTTGATCGCCTTGTGCCGCGAGTAGTGCGAGCTGGGCAGTCCACCGGTCGGCCACTCCTCGTCGACCCGGCGGTACTTCGGGCCCGGGCTGTAGGCGCCGACCGACGAGGCCACCAGAACCTGGGGCACCCCGGCGTCGGCCGCGGCGCCGAGCACGGCCGCCGTGCCGCGCACGTTGGTGCGCCAGAGCAGGTGCTCCAGGTGGTTGGGCTGCAGGGCCCAGGCCAGGTGCACGACGGCGTCGGCGCCCTGGAGGATGCTCGTCAGCCGGCGCCTGGCCGTGTCGTCGCCCACGTCGACGGCGTGCCAGCGGAGCCCGGCGTACGGCTCCGTCTCGTCGGGGATGCGGCGGGCGACGCCCACCACCTCGGTGGCGGCGGGGGCCTGGGCGAGACGGCGGAGCAGAGCGGTGCCGAGATTGCCGGTCGCGCCGATGACGACGATCTTCACGAGGAGTCCTTCCGGAGCGGATTCAGGGCTGTGCGAACCAGCATCGTCCGGTTGTCCGATTATGGGAGTACGAGTCTCAACGGATTCTCGCTAACCTCGACGCAGGTCGGGCGGCGGCGCCGACCGTTTCGGGTACTGTCGGCGCCGCGCCCCACCGTTCCTCTTCACCTGCCCCTTTGCTGGGAGTCCTCACAGGAGTAGGCAGGAGGTATGAGCGACACCGATTCCGACGCGCTCGGAGCAGACACACTGCCCGATGTGGATGTTCAGAAGGGCGACCTCGGCGACGAGGACCTGACCCGCAAGGACATGACATACAGCCCCTCGAGCGGTCGCGAGACCGAGGAGCTGCAGCACGAGGCCGGCGAGTCCGCCGCCCTCGACGACCCCGACATCGATGCGAGCCGCGTCACGTCGCTGCCCGGCACGGGCGGCCCCGACGACGTCGGCGAGATCGACATCGAGGGTGCGGAGATCAACATCCCGCACCGCACGAACTGATGCCTCCACGCGACGAGGACAAGTCCTCGATCGGCGAGCGGCTCACCGGTGAACGTGATCCGAAGGATCCCGACGGTCTGCTGACCGTCGACGACGTCACCCCTCAGACGGAACCGGCAGACAGCATTGCCGGGGACGAGTACCCGACCATCCCCGAACACAAAGGAATCACATCATGAGCTTCATCGCCTTCCTCATCCTCGGCCTCATCGCCGGCGCCATCGCGAAGCTGATCCTCCCGGGCCGTCAGGGCGGCGGCTGGTTCGTCACGCTGCTGCTCGGCGTCGTCGGCGCCCTGCTCGGCGGCTGGCTCGGCGGCCTGCTGTTCGGTGCGAACCTGCAGGACTTCTGGTCGATCCAGACCTGGGTCGTCGCGATCGTCGGCTCGATCGTCGTGCTGCTGATCTACGGCCTCATCTTCGGCCGCAAGGGCAGCCGCGCCTAACCCGACTCTGAGGCCGCGCACACCGCGACCCCGAACGACCGCGACGGCGGCCGGCTGACCTGTTCAGCCGGCCGCCGTCGGCGGTTCGGCCACCAGCTGGATGTCGCCCTTGTTGGCCGTCTCGGCGATCGCCGCGACCCACTGCGCGTTGATGGGGTGCCGCTCCGCGGTGTCGAAGCGGAAGCGCAGCGCGGTGTGGGGGTTGATCCAGATCGTCTCGCGTCCGCTGCCCTGCGCCTTCGCCACGGTCCAGCTCAGCGCGCACGACTCGGCTCGCCGCAGTTTGCCGATGATGACGATCTTGAGATGCGCGAGCATCCGGTCGTCGATCTCGATCTCGAAGTCGCCGCCGTAGATGAGTGTGCCCACGGCCCCATTATGCGCGCTCGACGAGCGCCCACCGCACGTTCGGGGCAGGCTTGGGCCATGAAGCGAATCACGTATGCCGGCGAGACCGTCCTGACCTCGGACGAGGTGGCCACGGCGCTCGTGGAGCTCACCGCTGCCCTCGCCAAGCGGGGCCTCGCGGAAGCGGTCGTGATCCCCATCGTCACCGCCTCGGGGCGGCTCGACCGCTCGGCCGAGCTCGTGGTCGGCATGGGCAACGACGTGCTCGCCGTGCCCGACGACTTCGAGGGGGAGGAGCCCGACTTCTCCGCCGAGGCCGAGTCGCTCCGCGCCCATATCCGGTCAGTCACCCCGAACCGGTCGAAGGCGGTGCCGGTGCAGCAGTCCGAGTCGGGCCCGATCGACGACTTCGAGCTGGAGCTGGGCGCGGTCGGGGACCTGAAGCCCCTGTAGACCGACCCGGTCGCCGAACCCCGCCGCTTACGCGATCTCGGTCAGCGCCTCTTCGGGCGACTCGAACGGTCCGAACCAGGCCTTCCCCGTGTGCAGGTGCGCCAGCTTGGCGTGCCAGCCGTCCTTCATGCGGTAGAGCCGCGCGATCGGCTGCGTGACGTCACCCGTGTGCACGAGTGCGCTCTTCTCGTTCTCGAATTCGATGGTCCCCATGCAGCAACGATAGACACACCTCGGTTTCAGGCGGGTAAACAGTTCGCGACGTGACCTGCGCGACAAAGGCGGTCACCGGAACGACAGAACGACCCCTCCCGCTTCATCCCGCTCCACCCCCCTCGAAATGCTGATCCAGCGGTCGCCGAAGAGCGTCGCCGCGATCCGGAGAACGTCTCGAGGGGGACCCATGCTGCAGAACAAGAACACGTCGATCGACGCCGAGAAGGGGCTCGACCGCCGCACCGTCATGAAGGGCGCCGCCTGGTCGGTTCCCGTCATCGCCCTGGCCGTCGCCACCCCGGCGCACGCCGCCTCGATCGTCGACGTCGGCGCCTTCGCGCTCCGCGGCACCTGCGGCACCCTCGGCCTCCTCGGTCCCGGCTTCACGCTGCAGGCCGGCCCGACCACCCCGCTGCCCGTCGGCACCACCGTCACCATCACCGGCTCGGGCGTCGCCAACATCGGTGTGTTCTCGGTCACGGGTGGCACCGCCACGGTGAACGTGCTCTCGGGCACCAGCCGCCAGATCACCCTGACCGCCGCCCTCCCGGCCGGCGCGACCATCGCGTTCAGCACCACGCTGTCGATCTCGGTCGCCTTCCAGCTGAACGCGGTCGCGACGCTCCCCACCGGCTACTCGGGCACCGGCGCGAAGACCGCGGGCAATGTCAGCAGCACGCTGATCCTCTGCTCGGCCAACTGACCCACCCCGTCCGGCGCTCGGCGGCGGCCCACTCGGGTCGCCGCCGGGCGCTCCGCCGTCTCTGCGGGTGCCGTCGCCCGCTCCGGAGGAAGTCCCGTCGATGACCGCTGCCGCCGCCGCCCTCGCCCTGACCCTCGCCGCCGTGCTGCTCGTGAGCGGCACCCTCAAGCTGCTGCCGCGCGGCCGCCTGACCACGGATGACCTGGCCGAGCTCCTGGTCCCGGCTCCGCTCCGGCGCCCCTGGTTCACCGCGGCCCTCCCCGCCGCCGAGCTGCTGCTCGGCCTCGCCATGCTCGTGGCCCCGGCCCCGCTGTTCACCGTGGCCGCCATCGCCACCGTGCTGCTCACCCTCGCGTTCACGGTCGTGGTGGTGCGCGTGCTGCTCCGAGACGACCGGGTCGACTGCGCCTGCTTCGGGATGCTCCGCACTCCCCTCACGCTCGCCACCGCCGGGCGCAACATCGCCCTGGTGCTCGCGGCCGCCGTGGTCTCCGTCACCACCCACCAGGGGGCGGTGCTCACCCTGCCCGCCCTCGCGCCGGACGGCTGGACCGCCTTCTTCGCCACCACCACCGCCGTGCTCGCCCTGACGGCCCTTCTGCTCGCAGCCGCGCGCCGCGCACCGGCCGCCGAGCCGACGCCCCCGGCGACCGGCCGCGACGGCACCGCCTGGCTCGTGCCCGACGTCGAGGTGCTGGCCGACGGGGAGCTGGTGCCCCTCGTCGAGCTGGCCCGCGCGAAGCCGCTCCTCCTGGTGCTGCTGTCGGCCGACTGCCACGCCTGCGAGCGGGTCGCGCCGCAGCTCGCGGGCTGGCGGGAGCGGTTCGGCGGGGCGGTCGAGGTGGCCGCGCTCACCTCGGACGACGCGGCGAGGCTGGCGGCCGCGCATCCGCTGCTCGACGCCCCCGTGCACCGGGGGGCCCGGGCCGTGATGACGGCGGCCGGCATCCCGGGGTACCCGTCGGCCCTGCTGCTCGGCACCGACGGCACCGTGGCCGGCGGCCCCGCGGTCGGTTCGGTCGAGGTGGAGGCCCTCGCGACGACGATCTCCGACGTGCTGGCCGCCGCCTCACCCGTGGCATCTCGGTAGTGATTGCTGATGCGTCCGGGGCCGGTGGGCGTTTGAATGGTGAAGTGGCTTAGCGATCAACGAGTGTCGACGCAATGGGGGTAGACATGGCTCAGAACGCGCAGAACGCGCCGAACCCGTCGACGTCGTCGAGCGCTTCGACGATGGAGTCGCTGCGTCGGCAGCGCGCCGTGGGGGAGCGGGGCGCCCGCTTCGGCCAGACCGAGCTCTCCATCCTGCGGGTGCCTTCCGGCGGCACCCCGGTGCGCAAGATCTGCCGCCCCGACGAGATGGCGGTCGAGGTGATCGTGCCCCTCGGCGGCGCGATCATGGTGCGCCCCGAGAGTCGCGACGAGCGCGCGGTGCGCGCCGGTGAAGCGCTCTATCTGATCGGCTGCCGCCGCTACGCCGCCTACGCCCTCCGCGGTGCGAGCGCCGTCACCCTCGGGCTGCCCTTCTCGGCGGTCGACGAGTACATCGACCGGTCGAGCACCTCACCCGTGCTGGTGCAGAACTCGGCCGTGCTGACGCCCGCCACGTCGTTCCTCGGCACGCTGCTCGAGGGCGGCGACGAGCTCGACCGGCTGTCCAGCTACTTCGCCGAGAAGCTGATCTGGGAGATGGTCGCCTCGGTCTACCTCGAGGGCAAGGGCGTCGGTGCCGCCGAGGCGCCGAACACGGGTATCCTCGACCGGGCGATGGCGCAGATCGCCGCCTACCGCACCGACCGCTCGCTCACGCCAGAGGCGGTCGCCCGCTCGCTGAACGTATCGATGCGCCAGCTGCAGCGCGTGTTCGCCTCGACGGGGTCGACGCCGTCGCGGGAGATCCGCCGGCAGCGGGCCGAGCTCGCGGTCTCGATGCTGCGCAGCGAGTCGTTCGGGGTGCTGAACGTCACGCAGATCGCGCACCACAGCGGCTTCAGCGACGCCGCCGAGTTGCGACGGGCGCTGGTGGCCTTCGGCTACCCCTCGCCGCGAGAACTCAGAGCGGGTGTTCCGACGCCTCGATGAGGTGCCGCTCGACCAGTTCCGCGAGGAACGAGGTCACGTCGGCCTGCACCGCGTCCGGCTCGATGCCGAAGCGCTCGGCCACCGCGGCCACGACGCCCTCGGCGCCGTCGTCACCGTGCTCATGCACCGCCGTCCAGATCGCGGCGGCGGAGCCCTCGAGCACGAACGGCACCGCGCCGACCTCCGCCAGGTCGAGCACCGCGATACGCCCGGCAGCAGCGGCGCCGGCAGCTCCGCCCGCGCCCTCGTCGTCCGAGCTGTGCCACGCGACGTCGGGCCCGATGCGGTAGGTCGTCACTCCTCCACTCTATCGACGCCCGTCACGCCCTCCCGGGCGGCCGAGACGTCGATGAACTCCCGCAGGTCGGCGACGACCTCCTCGGGAGAGCGCCGGGTGGCCAGCGCGAGATGGCCGGCCAGCCACGACAGGCAGACGACGGATGCTCCCACCACGTCCCCCGCATCCGGAGCCGCACCGCCACCGATCAGCTCGGCGAGCGCCGTGGTCATGGCCCGTGTGTTCTCGTCGGTCGTGGCGTCGCCGCTCTGCGACACCACCGCGTCGAGCAGGAGCATCGCGGCGCGCGCACCGTCGGCCGGCATACCGTTCTCGTTCATCCTGGACCCCCACAGTCTCGGTTGAGCGTATTAACCCGCCTGAAGGCAGGGTGTCAACCCTATCGATCTCAGTAGTGGCGAGCCCGGCGATGACAACGATGACAGTGTAAGTTCCGTAGTGCGTCAGTAGTCCCTGGAGGAGACCCGACTTCCCCACTGCCTGGGCGCATCCTGATGGAGAACCATGACCCCGAGTTCCCCGAGCGATCCGAGCGATCGCTCTCCGCACGACCAGGCCGTCGCCGAGACCGCGTCCTGGGTCTCCGGCGTGGTCGCGCGCTCGCGCAGCGCCGCCCGCCCGGTGCCCGGCATCGTCGCGCCGCTCGAGTTCGTCGTCGACTTCGCCGCCAACAGCCAGGCCGACGCGGTCAGTGTGTCGATGGCGAACGGCACCGTCGGTGTCGCGCCCTGGGCCGCCGACGCGTCCGGCGTCGTGACGATCAGCGTGCGCTGGTCGAACGGCTTCGCCCTGGCGGGCCTGGAGGCCGGCAGCGAGATCGACGGCTGGACGGTGGCGGCCGTCGCCGCGGGCCGCGCCGACCTCGAGCATCCGTCGCTCGGCCGGGGCGAACCCGCCGTCGCCGTGCCCGCCCTCACGCTCGTGAAGGCCGGCGCCCCCGACGGGCTCGACGAGATCACGGCGCGGGTGTCGGGCACCTCCGACTACTGCCGCGACTTCACGATCCGCGGCTGGTCGCGCGCCTGACCTGCCCCTGGCAGCACGCGCCCGGCCAGCACAGCGCGGGCATGAAGAAGGCCCCTCACCGGATCGTTTGGGGTTCACCGGCGAGGGGCCGCTACGCACTCGCAGCGATTGGGTGACCGCTGTAGCGAGACGCCGTCGAATCCTCAGACGTCATCGGGTCCGACTCCTCCACCATAGGCGTGTCGCGCGGTGCGCCAACCGTCTGTCGCTTATATCACCCGCAGTCTCACCCTTGGCTCACCCGCCCCCCTTCGGGGGACGCGCCGAGACCCCGCTGTGGTGGCCGGCGGCGGCGGAAAGCTAGGGTGAGGGCGTGCAGAGCGAGCTGGTCGACCGCATCGAGGACGTCGCCCGCCGCGTCTTCGGCTGGCCGCAGCTGCGGCCCGGTCAGGCCGAGGCGATCGGAGCCGTCGCGGGCGGCGCCGACGTGCTCGCCGTCATGTCGACGGGCTACGGCAAGTCGGCGATCTACCAGATCGCGGGCCACCTGCTCGAGGGCCCCACGGTGGTCGTCTCGCCGCTGATCTCGCTGCAGCTCG
The DNA here is from genome assembly GCF_015350805.1 of Herbiconiux sp. VKM Ac-1786. Taxonomy (GTDB): domain Bacteria; phylum Actinomycetota; class Actinomycetes; order Actinomycetales; family Microbacteriaceae; genus Herbiconiux. The sequence goes on from NZ_JADKSG010000001.1 coordinate 2,111,969, forward strand.
ATCAGGTGCGGCACATCGACGAGCGCACCGGCACGAACGACGCGGTCGCCGTCAACTCCTCCCAGTCGAAGCGCTCGAACGCCGCCGCCTGGAGCGCCGTCGCCTCGGGCGAGGCCGAGTTCATCTTCCTCGCGCCCGAGCAGCTCGCCCGTGACGAGGTGATCGACGAGCTCGGCACCCTGGGCGTCGGCCTCGTGGTGGTCGACGAGGCGCACTGCGTCTCGGCCTGGGGTCACGACTTCCGCCCCGACTACCTCCGCCTCGGCGGCATGATCGACCGCCTCGGCCGGCCCCCGGTGCTGGCCCTCACCGCGACGGGTTCCGCCCCCGTGCGCGAGGAGATCGTGCAGAGACTGCGGATGCACGACCCGGTGCTCTTCGTGCGTGGCTTCGACCGCCCGAACGTGCACCTCGCGGTCGAGCGCCACGAGAGCGAGCACGAGAAGGCGCGCGCCGTGCTCGCCGAGGTCGTGGCGGCGCCGAAGCCGGGCCTCGTCTACGTCGCCACCCGGGCGGACACCACGACGACGGCCGACGAGCTGGCGCAGGCGGGCATCCGCTCGGCCGCGTACCACGGCGGTCTCGGCGCCACCGGTCGTCGAGCGGTGCACGAGCTGTTCCAGGGCGACGGCGTCGACGCCGTGGTGGCCACCTCGGCGTTCGGCATGGGCATCGACAAGCCGAACGTGCGCTTCGTGGTGCACGCCGACATCACGGATTCGCTCGACTCCTACTACCAGGAGGTCGGTCGCAGCGGCCGCGACGGCGCCCAAGCGTGGGCCACCCTGCACTACCGCGAGGAGGACCTGGGACTCCGCCGCTTCTTCGCGGGCGGCCGGCCCGCACCCTCCGACGTCGAGGCGATCATCCGCTCTCTGGCCGTCGACGACCCGCGGATGCTCGTCGCCGTCGCCGCCCGCAGCAGCCTCTCGCCCCGCGCCGCCGGCACCCTGGTGAACCTGCTCGTCGAGTCGGGCGTGGCCACCGAGGACGCCACGGGCATCGCCCTGGCCCGCCCGATCGACCCGTCGGACGCGGTGGCCGCGGTCGAGCGCCTCGCCGACCAGCGGCTGGACATCGAGGAGTCGCGGCTGGCGATGATCCGCTCGTACGCCGAGACGACCCGCTGCCGCCGTCAGCTGCTGCTGGCCTACTTCGGCGACACCCTCGCGGAGCCCTGCGGCAACTGCGACACCTGCGACAGCGGCAGCGCCTACCGCCCGCCCGTGCCGTCCTCGCCCGGCCTGCCCGTCTTCGAGAAGTCGCAGCGCGTGCGCCACACCCTCTGGGGCCCGGGCGAGATCGTCAGCGTCGAGCCCGACCGCGTCACGGCCTTCTTCGCGACGAAGGGCTACCGCGTGCTCTCCCTCGCGGCGATCGCGGCCCACGCCCTCCTCGCCCCGGCCTAGCAGTATCGCCCAGGGGCATCAGTCACGTGGCTGATGGGTGGCTCCGCTCCGATGGTGTTGTGAGGCCGACATCGTCACGAGAGCTCCTCCTGAACCTCCGCATCCCGCAGCCGGCGCAGCGCACGCTGATGCAGCTCGAGGTTGCCCGCGCCGAGCACGAGGAGAGCGACCGCGTAGGCCAACTGCCCCCAGTCCTGCCGCACGAGCGCGAAGATCGCGATCCCCACCATGCCCACGGTGAGCACGCTGCCCACCACCTGCATCACCCGTGCCCGCCGCAACCGCTGCCGCAACGACGGCGTGACATCGGGCGGCCACGGCTCATCCCACGACCGCCGAACCAGCCACACCCACCCGACCGACAAGAGGATGCTCGCCCCCACCAGCACGACCGCCCCCACGATGCTCCACGGCGGCACCGCCAGCAGCAGCCCCCCGACCACCGCGACGACCCCGGCCCCACCCACCGCGTCCCACCCGGCCGCCCGCGGACTCACGCCCCCACCCCGCCCGCCCGCGCCGTAGTGGGCCGAGCATCCTCGAGCCGCAGTGCCCCCACGACCAGCAGTGCGAGCCCCCCGAATGCGAGCCCGTAGATGATGATCGTCACGGGCCAGCTCCCGCCGCTCACCGTGGCCACCCCACCGATCCCATCGGTCCAGGTGCACGACCGCCCGAGCGGGAACATCGTCAGCTCACCGGTCACCGTTCCCTGCGCGACGTCGTTCAACGGCAGCGGCGACCACGGCCCTTCGCTCGCACAGTTCGCCCCGGCCCCGCCGTCGTGCAGGTTCACGAACACCGCGCCCACCCACATGAGACACCCCACCGCCAGCGCTACGACCCCCACCGCGACAGCCGACCACGCGCGCCTCATGCCCGCACCCTACGCCCAAGTCGACACTCGTCGCCCATTCCCAGCGACCCCCGCTAGCCTCCCTGCACCGCCCCCGCCGTCGCAGTGAGAGGACAGACCCATGGGCACAGCCCCCATGCACTTCACCGGCTACCTCCCCGAAGACGCCCCCGGCCCCCGCATCGCCCAGGCCGCCAAGGCGCAGACACTCCCTGTCCCGGTCATGGGCTTCACCCCCCAACCGACCCTCGACGACGTCCACCTCGAGAACACCGAGACCGGCGGCGGCAGCATGACCGTCGGCATCAGCTACACGCTCTGGCGCAACCCGACCGACCGCTCCGACCCGGTCAACCTCGCCGACCTCGACCCCGAAGCCCTCCGCTCCCTCGAGCAGCCCTCCCCGCACCCGCGCCCAGCCTGGCTCCTCGAACTGGTCGAGCGGATGCACTACCCTCTCCTCTGGGAAGCCGTCCGCACCACCTGGCACCAGACCCCGACCGAGTTCTCGTCCCCACCGACCCTCCTCGTGGCCCACGCCCACCACATCCTCCGAAACGGCTTCCGCGCCGAGCTCGGTCTCGCCCCCGGCTCCACCGACCGAACCCCCACCCACCCCGCGCACTCGGCCGCCCTCCTCACCGAACGGGCGGTCCGCCCCCGCCCGCCCGTCGACGTCGACGGCACCCCGCGCGAAGCCCTTGAGATCGACACCGACCCACTCATCTACGCCCTGGCCGTCCCCCTCACCCCCACGTCCACCCTCACGGCAGTCGTCCCCCGAGCCGACCTCCCACACGTCACCCTCTCCTTCGCCCGCCGAACCCTCTTGCCCTAGCAAGTGATGGTGACCGGAGGCGAGTCGGTCCCCGGCATGATGATCTCCCCGATCACCGTCGTCCCGTCGGACAGGTAAACGGGTATGGAGCGATCGAACCGATTGGCGCCGTTGATGAAGTCTTGCGCTTCGTCCCAGGTCATCCCGGTGGGACCGCCAGACTCCATCTCGTCGGCGTAGGCGTACCCGCGCAAGCAATTGGTGGCCGAAACCGGGACGAGGTCAGGATTGTCCAGCCCCTTCGGCGCACCGTATGTCTGGCCCGCGTCGTTGACGCCCCAGTCCGTCTCGATCGTCTTGGAGTAATGCGCGGCAATTGACCATTCAACGTCAGGGGACGTCTCAATCGTCACCGTCGACGGGTCGCCCACGGTGAGCGGCACGACTCCCCATGACAGGGTGTCGGTCGTGTCGTCCGTGCACAGGAAGGTGTCAAAATCACGGAAGTCGAAGGCCCCGGGGCTGAGGCACGTGACCGTCATCTCGATCCCGTTCGCACCCTCCGGTACCGGGCCGAGGTCGAGCGTCCCGGTGCCGACGAACGTGCCGGACGCCTGTTCGCTGAACTCGGTGACGATGGGCGTCCCAGGTGGGGCGGACAGCTGTGCCACCGCTACTCCCGCTGTTCCCGTGATGCCGAGCAAGGCCGCCGCGGTCACGCCGAGCCACCACCGCCGTCTGGTGGAGGGCTTCTTCCCCGACGCGACAGATTCCAGCAGCACCACGCGCAGGGCGTCGGCGTAGTCGGGCCTCACCTCTATGTCGTTCATGATCGATTCCCTTCGGCAGCGAGTCGGTGGGTGGCAGAACCGCTCAGATCGGTCCGGAGCCTCGCTTTGATGCGCGAAAGCCGTGTCCGCGCGGTGCCGACCCTGATTCCGAGCACATCCGCCGCCTCGGCGATCGCGTAGTCCTCGATGACGACCAAAGCGAGCAACCCCCTGTCGACGGCCTTGAGCGAGCCGATCGCATCCTTCAGATCAGGATGGAGCTCATTCGACGCGAGAAATGCTTCCTCCTCGGCGGACAGTCCCGGCGGGTCATGAGGAACTCGACCCAGCAGATGTCGGTAGCGCCGGGCCGCCCGCTGCAGATTCATCGCCGTGTTGGTGGCGGTGACCAGCAACCACGGCAGGATGGACCCGTCCGTCTCCCGCACAGCATCGCGCTTCCGCCACAACTCCAAGAAGACGGTGCCGAGCACGTCCTCGGCGTCGGTCCGGTCGCCCAGCACCCGGAACGCATGCCGGAAGACTCGATCCCGATGACGGTCGAAGAGTGCTCCGAAAGCCGCTTCGTCTCCCGCCCGCGCACTCGCCCAGAGAGCGAGCTCCTCCGATTCCCCGTGATTCCCCATACCCTGTCATGTCCTCACACCCCGTGATCGTTACAGACTGCCGCACTCCTCGGTGAGAGCCACCTACCCACCCCCGATTCAGCCCCCGACCATCGCCATGTGGCAAGATGACCCGGATCGACCGGGGAGACGACATGCAGATGCACCACGCCAGACGGCCGACCCCGTCACCCGTTTCTTTCATCCTGAAGTGGGTCGCCGTCGCAGCCGCCGTAGCCCTGATCAGCGTCGTCTCGATCACCGCCTACGCCGTCACCAGCGTCACCCAGCAGTTCAGCTCGAACGCCGTCGACATCGGCAACTCGACCGCCGCCCCGCCCGCCCCGCCGCCCTTCCTCGGCGCCTACGAGGGCGGCTTCAACCTGCTCGTCGTCGGCACCGACAACGACCCGAACCAGGGCGTGAGCTTCGGTGAGCGCGACGCCACCCTGAACGACGTGAACATCCTGCTGCACGTCTCGGCCGACCACCAGAACGCCGTCGTCGTCAGCTTCCCCCGCGACCTCGTCATCCCGCAGCCCGAGTGCACCGACCCCGAGACCGGCACCGTCTCCGACGAGAGCAGCGGCGAAGCGCTCAACGACGCCTGGGGTCGCGGCGGCCTGGCCTGCACCGCGGCCACGATCTCCGGCATCACCGGCGTCGACATCCAGTACGCGGCCGCCACCTCCTTCGACGGCGTCATCGAGCTGACCAACGCGGTCGGGGGAGTCGAGGTCTGCCTCACCGGCGACATCGCCGACACCGATTCGGGGCTCTACCTGCCCGCCGGCCGCACGGTCATCCAGGGTCAGGATGCTCTCGCCTTCCTCCGCAACCGCAAGGGTGTCGGCGACGGCAGCGACCTGTCCCGAATCGGTTCGCAGCAGCAGTACCTCTCCTCACTGCTGCGCAAGATCAAGAGTGAGAGCACCCTCTCCGACATCACCAAGGTCTACGGCCTCGCCCAGGCGGCGGCGCAGAACATCAAGCCGTCCACCTCGCTGCAGAGTGCCGACTCGATGGTCTCGCTGGCGCTCACTCTGAAGGACATCGACCTCACCAAGGTCGTCTTCGTCTCCTACCCCGTGGCCGAGTACGTCAACGACCCGAACAAGGTGCAGCCCGTGCCCGAACTGGCCGACGAGCTGTTCTCGAAGATCCTCGCCGACCAGCCCTTCACCCTCAGTCCCGACTCGGCGCCCACCGGCTCGGCCGACGAGGGCGAAGCCGCTCCTGATCCGGCACCCACCGACGCCGCACCCCCCGCCGACGCCGTTCCGACAGACTCGGCGGCCACCCCCGAAGTCATCGAAGGCCTCTCGGGTCAGAACGCTGCAGAGGAGACCTGCGCAGTCCCCAACTGACCCCGGCGCGGTTCTTCTCGTAGGACCGACCTCGTCGCCAGCGCTCACTCGACGACCCAGCCACACCGTCTTCGGCAAGCGCGTAGCGCGCGGCAGCCATGTCGGGTGCAGGCCGTGTCTCGGCTGCGACCAGGATGCTGCCGCGCGCTCCGCGCTTGCCGACGGATGACCATGGTCGGCTAGTCGAGAAAGCCAGATCAAGCAATGAATTCGATTGATTTCGCACCCTACGGGGACTAGAATTGAGCCACGCTCATGAACGCATCAGTCATCTTCGAACCGGTCTCCACCGACGCCACCCCGTCGGTCGTCGAGACGCGCGAATCGTTGCTCCGCGGCATCGGTGCCGACGCCGACGCGGTGGCCGTCATCCAGCGCGAGCAGGCCGTTCTCGACGCCCGGGCAGTGCTGCATCTGGCCGCTGCGGCTCGCAAGTCGACCTGGTTGGCGAAGCTTCCCGATGGCTCCCTCGAGCACGCGCGCCGATCCCTGGTCGCCGAGGTCGCGACGACGCTGGGCCTGCCCGAGTCGACAGCCGCGCAGCGCATCGACGATGCCGAGATGCTCTGCGAATCCTTGCCGGTCACCCTCGACGCGCTGACCCGTGGCGACCTGACGTACCGCCACGCACAAGCCGTCGTGCGCCAGGCGCGATCGCTTCCCGAGAGCGCCCGGGGCGAGTTCGAGGTCGTCGCCCTGGCGAACGTGCACCGCCAGACCCCGACGCAGCTGTCGACCCACGCTCGAGTGGTTCGCGAGCGGATGCACCCTGAATCGATCGACGTGCGCCACCGTGAAGCCCGCGAAGAGCGTGCCGTGTGGCTCGAGAAAGAACGCGACGGCATGGCGACCCTGGTGTGCCACCTCCCCGCCGTCGCGGCGACGGCCATCGACGACACCCTCGACCAGCTCGGCCGGGCCTTGCGCGCTCCCGATGAGACGCGCACCCACGCCCAGCTCCGAGCCGACTCGCTCGTCGAACTCCTCCTCCACCGCGACGGCGACAGTGACGTCGTCACTCGAGCGCGCGGGATCACGGCCAACATCGCCGTCACCGTGCCGGTGCTGACCCTCCTGGGCCGCTCCGCCGAGCCGGCTGAGCTCCACGGCTACGGCCCCATCGATCTCGACACCGCCCGCGAGCTCACCGCGGCGGCCCCGTCGCTCCTGCGCATCCTCATCGACCCGATCACGAGCCAGCGTCTCTCGGTGGGCCGCGACCGCTACAAGGTGCCGGCCGATCTCCGCGCCGCCGTCATCCTCGACGACGAGACCTGCCGCTTCCCCGGCTGCACGCGCAACGCCGACCGCTGCGATCTCGACCACGTCCTCGACTGGGCCAAGGGCGGCGACTCCAGCCTCGCCAACTTGGCGGCCCTCTGCCGCCGCCACCACACCCTGAAGCACCAGACCGACTGGACCGTCACTGCAGCCCCGAACCGCGCCCTCCACTGGACGTCCCCCTCGGGGGCCCGCCACATCACCGACCCACCACCTCACGGCCCCGCCCCGAGTCCGCCCGCGCGCCCTGCACTACAACATCTCGCAGACGACCCGCCCTTCTAGCCCGAAGTCGCGTCGGCGAATGTTCGTGCTGTAGTGATTCAGCGAGCCTGTTCTCAGCCCCCGTCGGGTGCCGGCCGCTCGAGCTCGGTGTGCAGGTGCTCGAGGGGGAACTCCGTCACCGCATCGACCCCGTCGAGGATGACCTGCCAGTGCTCGTCGGCGCCAGGCCCTACGATCACGCCCTCCCGCCCGGTGGCACGAACTGTGAACCGTGTTCCCGGCAACTTGCGGTGCGGCGCGATGCTCCTTTTCCGAGGTCAGGTCCAGCCCAGGCGATCTCCGGTTACGGTACCTCGATCGGCTCCTGCCCGCCGCCCTTTGATCGCGCGCCCGCGCGATGCTATGCGGGTCGCCCAGTAATGCCTTAGACACCATGGCGTGCTCTTTCACACCCTCACCGCAACCGTCCCCCGCCGCTATCGATCTCGGACCCCGCAGGCACCCTTGAAGTGTTGGTCGGCGACGGGGTGCAACAGCGCGACACGAACCGCGGCCCAAGTACGTCATGGCCGAAGACTCGCCTCGAAAGGACTCGCCCAGGGCCCTTGATGGCTGGCTGAGCGGCCCGTGGTCGGACTGCCGTCCGGAGACTCGGACCTTTCCACTTATCGTGGTCGGGTGGTCCCCACCGTTGTAGCGCTGATAGTTGGCCCCCTTGCCTGTGCGTCCGGCGTTCTCACCATTTGCTTTCGCCATCGGCTGACGGACTGGCAGAACTACATGTATCGAGAGTTCGGCTGGAATCCGCGCGGCAAACGGCAGGACCTCACGGTGACCGGAATGACTGTCATCGGCAGCGTTCACCTGTTGATCGGAGTGTCGTTGCTGATCAACGCTCTGATCCGGTTGTCGTCGTGACATGGTGCGCACTGCGGTTGCGAACTCGCAGGGCGAACGAATGCTGACCATCGGTATCCGCTTGGGCTAGTTCGTGCCGATACGAGTTTGCGGCGGTTTCATGGCGGGGTAGTGGCTTGGCGATAGGTCTCATTCAGGAACCCCAGCAGGCTTTGCCCTGTCGGCTTCGGCTAGAAGGACGTGCTGGAGGGCCCGAGTGAAGTCGCGCTAAGTGATGGAAACAGGCCCGCTCGTCTTCACCGAGCTAAGCGGCCCAGAGAGACTCTCGGCCTGGGGGCTCGAAGTCTCGTGCCCTCAAGTGCAAGAGGTCTGCCGGCCAGCTCATCGAGGTCAACGCAGGATCTCCACCATCAGCACCCATGCGTTCACGATCGACACGATGAAGATCACGATGAACCCGGCCGCCACATGGAACAACCCGTCCGGGTTGCCCGTCATGAGCAGCACGCCCCCGACGAGCACACCCGAGAGCTGACCGATCCCGAGCACGATCGTCGGAACTTTGAGAGCGAACCGTGGCCCGTCGTGGCTCCGCAGCATCCGCACCGCAGCATCCACCTGGAACCCGAGCGCGGCCGCCGCGAACGCCACCAACTCGATGCCCAACATCTCGGCGCTCTGCGAGGGGATGAGCATGGCCATCGACGACACGAGAATGACCGCGATCGACGCGATCGTCGCACCAGCTCGCGCAGGCAGCGCCGACCCGGCGATGATCTGCTTCACGTTCACCGACACGGCGACGATGATCAACCCCGCGAGCGCACCGGCGGCCCCCACAGTCGCCGCCGCGAAGTCGTGCCACCCCTCGAGATCCACGCTCGTCATGGGGGAAGCGTAGCGAACCATGAACGCGAGAAGCGGGCCGGTTTGATGTCGAACCGGCCCGCCGCAGCGAACGGACTAGGCCGCGTTGACCGACACGTCGACGGTGTCGTCGTACTTGACGCCGTCGGGTCCGGTCCAGAACGCCTGAATGGCACCCAGGATGCCGGGCTGCGCGTTGGCTGCGAAGGTGACGCCGACTCGTGCAGCACCTTCTCCATCCGTGGTGGCGGTGTTCTCGTTCATGGTGAACGGGCCGGACACGTAGACGAACGACACGACCTGTCCGGCGACCGGGTTGCCCTCGGGGTCGGTCCTCACCCGTGCGCCGGGGCGGAAGTCGTCGACGAGCGTCTCGCCGGGGTTGCCGGTCGCCGAGATGCCGGCGAACGTGTACTTCGGGATGGGCGTCTCGCTGGCCGCGGCGAGGGGCGTCGCGACGGCGACAGCGATGACGGGGACGGCCCAGGCCGACCCGGCCAGGACCTGACGTCGGGAGATTCCGGGCGCGCTGATGTTCTTGCTCATTCGCATTCTGCTTTCGGATCGACCGCCCCTGATGGCGCACGGCGCGGCCTTGGGGTACTGGCCTCAGGTCACCGGCGCGGGCGGAAGTCACCAAGCTACGGCGGGCAGGATGCGATAGGTACCGCCTCGGCGGGTGGTGTTGCGAGTGGGGTGCACGCCCGCTTGGGGGGTTTATGGGCGGTGAGCAGAATCACCCCAATCCGATACCCTCGCCGCTACGAAATGCGGCGACTCGGGTGATGGTTCAGATGACGTCGAGACCCAACTCTGCATCGATTGCGCGATTCTTCTTCGCCACGCGACGGTCGTGAAGATACGCGATGCCGGCTGCCCCGAAGTACAGCAGCACCATGGGAATCGCGAGCAGGAACATGGACATGACGTCGGCCGCCGGTGTGGCGATCGCGGTGAAGAGCGTGATCACAAGAATGGCGATTCGCCAGGACTTCAGGATGGCCTTGGCCGTCAGCACACCGGCGAAGTTCAGCAGCACCAGGAACACCGGCAGCACGAACGCGATGCCGATGGCGAGCACCAGCTTGAGTACGAAGTCGTAATAGGTGCGGGCCGAGATCAACGCGGTGGTGTCTTGAGGCGCGAATCCGGTGAGCAGCACGACCATGTGCGGCATCACGAACCAGCCCGCAGCACAGCCGGCGAGGAACAGCGGCACGGCGGAGAGCACGAAGCCGACTGCGTACTGCTTCTCGCGTCGCTTCATGCCGGGCACCGCGAACGCCCAGATCTGGTAAAGCCAGACAGGCGACGAGATGACGACGCCCACGGTGAAGGCGATCTGAATACGGAGATCGAACGCTGACGAGATGTCAGTGAAGTTCAGCGAGGCAGTGCGCCCCTGCGCATCGGAGAGCTCCTGGATCGGCACGGTGAGCGCCTGCAGCACGGCATCCGACAGGATCCAGCCGACGACCATGCCGACCACGATGCCGAGCGCCGCCAGGAAGAGCCGCTTGCGCAGTTCGATGAGGTGCGCGCCGAGCGACATGCGCCCGTCGGCGGGGCGCTTCGATCGAGGCTTCTTCGGCGCGCGCTCGTCGCCCGAGCGCGAGCTCCGCGCTCCGATGGCGACCATCGTCAGTTTTTGCCGGAGTCGGGCTCGCTGCGCGCCGCGTCGGAGTGAACCGGCGTCACGCGCGGCGTCTCGAGCGGGGGAGCGACATCGGTCGTCGTGGCGGACGGTGCGCTGGGCGCGGGCGGCGTCGTGTCGACCGCGTCACCCGGCTTGTCGTCGTCGCGCAGTCCCTTGGTCTCCTGCTTGAAGATGCGCATCGACTGGGCCAGCCCCTTCGAGAGGGCGGGAAGCCGGGTCGCGCCGAACAGCAGCAGGATGACCACGAGTACGACGATCAGATGCCAGCCGTTGAGATTTCCGAGCATGAGAGGAGCCCCCTAGTGGTTTTGGTCGAGTGTACCCGGCGCAGTCATGAGACTGCTCCGAGTCGGGTGAACGGAAAGACGATGCTGAAGACATGGCCCACGACGCCAGACCGGTCGACGAGCCGCACGCACGTAGCGGTCGTCGGAGCGCCACGGCACTGAGCGATCGAGTCACTCGACGCTGAGCGATGATCGCCGAGTACGAAGTACTGGTCATCGGGCACGGTGAACGGGGTGAAGCAGCGCAGCGATGCCGGAACCGTCGAGCAGTCGAGCACTCCGGCTTCGAACGGCAGATCGTCGAGGATGTAGGGCTCGTCGACTGCGGCGCCGTCGACCGTTATGCGCCCCTCGGCATCGCAGCACGACACCGTCTCACCCGGCCCGGCGATGACCCGTTTCACCAGCACGTGATCGTTGGTCGGTCCGATACCCACCAGGCCACCGACCCATTTCGCGGCGGCCTTCAAGGGGTTCGTCTCCGGCGGTGGTGCCGGTTCCCAAGCCGTCGAAGCATTGAACACGACGACGTCACCGTCGACGGGTCCACCCCCGAGGTAGGCGAGCCGATTGACCAGGATGCGATCCCCGACCTCGAGCGTCGACTCCATCGACCCCGACGGCACCGAGTACAGCCGCACCAAGAACGTCTGCACGAGGGCGAGAACGACGATCGCGGCCACCAGATTCACGAACGGATTCCGCGCCAGTCGACGGACGAGTGACGGCCCGCCGGAGGCGCCAGTAGGGGAGTCAGAGAGGGCGGTCACAGCGCTCACCTTAATAGAAGGAGTGGCTCGATCTCCTATCGGGTTTCTTGCGGTCGTCCGGAAGGGTGAATCGCAGGGTGAAAAACTCGTCGTCCAGCTGATCGAACTCGTCGCCCTCGTTACTTTCGACACGCGCGTGAGGGCCTTCCGGCCCCGAGCGATCCATCGAACTTCGACATTGGGGACCCTCTATGACCTTCACTCCTTCCCACGACTCCGAGTCCACTTTCACGGGTGAGTCTGCAGGTGAGACTCGCGGGCTTACCCGCCGCCAGGTCACAACTGCGGCGGCCTGGGCCGCACCGGTGATCGCGCTCGCGGTCGCGACCCCGCTCGCCGCCGCCAGCGAGGTCTTCGACAGCCCGACCGCATTCGTGAGCGGTGCTCTCGCCGCAACCGGCACGAGCGCAACCCAGCGCACGGCCACCTACGAGGGCGGCGCGCTCAACTACAACAGCGCAGGTGTTCCCGGGCTGAACTCCGGCGACATCACGATCACCGTCTACAACACCAAGACCGCCTCGTGGACTCTGACCACCGACGTGGTCACCGCCTATCAGGCGGCCGGCTGGGTCCTCGTGTCGGCGAGCCCGGAATCGACGGTGTTCATCCACGCGGCCATCAGCAACGGTGCCACCATCTCGATGCCGGCCATCAGCTGGTCCGCTCAGGTCGGCAGCTCCAAGCCGGTCCTCGGCATCATGGTTTCCTCTGACAACGACGATGTCTCCGGCCTGGGTGTGAGCCTGAACTGATGCAGGCTTGATCCTCGCGGGGGTGGGTGGCTGTGGGCTTGGTCCACAGCCACCTGTTTCGCGCGGCCAGACGACTCAAATCACAGTGTGCGTCGAGAGCGCCGAACTGTGAGAAGTCCCTTGAACCCGTAGGCCAAGCGTTTCACGCGAGCTGCGACTAGGCCCTTGACCGATCCAGCGAGTTCTGGGTGCTCCTGGACGTACAGGTCGGCCGGTGGCCAGATGATCTTGCCCAATTCGGCCGGTCGCTGCCGTAGGGGCAAAGATCCGAGGTATGTAAGCCACTGACCGGTGCGCGAGCGATGCGCGATTCTTCGCTTCCACGCTCTAAGTGCGTCCGAGTCATTGACCGGCACGCCGCGCAGAAGGTCGCACTCTTCAAGCATTGGGCGAAGTGTCTCTAGGCTGCCGGTTCGACCAGCCAGTTCCACGACGCCATGACCGAGTTCGTCGTCCGCGCGCAAGAGGTCCACAAGATGGGAGTACTCGGTCTTCTGACGGTCGGTGTACATACCGCGGAGCGCGTGAAGACCGGCGATGGCCGCTGATGCTGCTCTGTCGGTGCCGGTCGCCGAGTGATTCCCCAATGTGAAGCTCTGCCTGTGTGACCACAACTCCTCGAAGACATCCTCGGGTTCCCCGAGAAACCCCGGGAAGAAACGGTGCACATCGAGGTCCACGGGCCATTCATCGTTCATCAGGGTCGTGGAGTGCTGTTCGAGCAGGTCGAAGACCCAGTAATGAGTGCGTGGCCGCCAGCCGACGTCTCCCATGGCCTCGACGAGATCCTCGGCGTGCGCCGGTTCGACGATCACGTCGACGTCGGCGTAGTTCCGCCGCGCTCGTAATCCGAGCTGCTCCAGCACCAGGCCTTTCACGACCAGGATGCGGATGCCCCGTTCCTCCGCGCGGCGCGACACGAGCGCCGCCAGCAGCATCACCGCTTCTCTCGGCCGAAGGTCGGCAGCCTCTGAGATCGTCACGGCGTACGCTCCGCGCAATTGTGATACTCAACGACGCCCGAGTCCACCATGGCGTCCAGTGCGGCGATCACGAGCGGCGAAGGATCCATGTCGCCAGCCGGCCCGACTGCGATCAGTACTCGCGCGACGACTACGTCGAGCGTCGGGCCGTCATGGAGAGAGTCCCAGATCGCGGGGCCGATCCCGTCGAGAACGACTACACGGCTCCCGAGCAGCAGGACGGCGTACTCATCGATCGCGATGGCGTCCAGGGCCTGCACTCGGGTGTAGCACTCCGCCGAGGGTGAGGTGAACGATGCGACGGGAAGTGGACGCCAGTTGGTGCTGCGTTGTGCTCCGATGATTTCGGGCACCAGTACCGGCACCGACGTAGATTCTCGATAGTGAAGGCGCCGGACTCCTCCGACACCGTCGATGAGATCAGCGAGACGTTGCAGTGGGTTCGGAAGCTCCGGAAGGTAGCTGAGCTCGGGTACCAGGCGCACCAGCGCTTCAACGGGGTCGACATCGTCAACCACGGGGGGCTCCGGGGCTGTGTCGTCCCGGTCGAGAAGAACGATGGCCGCGATGTGAAGCGCGCGGTCGGGCAGTGAGCGAAGCCCGAGCGCCGCGGGAGAGACTTGCTTCTTGGCGCCTGGGTCAAGCGCATCGATGACCGACAACGGCTTTTGGTAGGGGAGCACGGTGCCGTCGGCCGCGATGCCCACGGTCTCGTCGGTGACGTAACCGAAATGGCGGCCGAGGGCCGTTGCCAAGGTGGTCTTCCCCCGGCCTGATGGCCCCACGAAGGCCACCACGTCTCCTTCGGGCAGAGCGATGGCACACGCGTGCAGCATCACGAGTTCGTGTTTCCGCTGTTCGATGGCAGCGAGCGTCACACGTGTCGAAAGCAATGCGGAGAGTTCTCTCACCGTGCCGCCAAGGACATCCGCCGAGGTATTCTCCTCACCGACGAGCGCAGCGGACAGAATCAGATCGTGACTGTCATGGTCGACCTTCGCCGCCTGCCATGACCGCTCGATGTCCATCCGGCCTTGGGCCTCGACTCTGTGAAGGTCGAGGCCGATGGTGACACCGATAGCGCTGATCCGAAGTCCGGGGCCGGTCATAGTGTCACGATAGTGCACACTGAGAGGTCAGGTCCGTGAGGGGGAGGCGTGACGCCGCCGGTCCTGCTCTGGCAATGTGCACCCCTACAATGTTGGAATCGGCCGGGTGGCCGCAATGGTGGAGCCTTCGGAGCGCCTGGGAGCTCCCCGATGAGATTGAGGCAGACATGGAACTGCGTTCGTATCTACAGATCGTTCGCGCGCACTGGCTGGCGATCATCGCGCTCGTCTTACTGGGCGGCATCGTCGGGTTCGGCTGGGCGTTCATCCAGCCCAAGGTCTACACAGCGGACGCCAGCGGTTACGTCTCTGCCGGCAGCAACGACGACACGGGCAACGCACTCGTCGGCGACAACCTGGCTCAGTCGAAGGTCAAGTCCTACATCGACATCGGCAGCTCTCGTGCGGTCGCGCAGGCTGCGATCGACGATCTCGGACTCCAGGGCGTCGCACCGGAGAGCCTCGTCAATCGCATCACGGTCACCAATCCCTCGGGCACTGCACTTTTGAAGGTCAGTGCCACCGGGCCGACCCCGACCGACGCTCGCGATCTCGCCGAAGCCTGGTTGCGCGGTATCGCCACTCAGATCCAGGTCGTCGAGAACGGCGGAACCGCTCCGACGACCGGCGTCGGAGTTGTCCAGCTCGTCCCTCTCGATTCCGCGGTGCTACCGAGCAGTCCGAGTTCGCCCAACACGCGCCTCGCCATCGGCATCGGCCTCATAGCTGGTCTGATCGGCGGTTTCGCATACGCCATGATCCGCCACACCTTCGATCGACGCGTTCGCTCGGCGGAGGCCGTGGAGAAGGAGGTCGGGGTGCCGGTCATCGGATCCATCCCGATAGATCGCCGATTTACCGACAGTGACCGTCTGGTCTCCATGGATGGTGCCACGGACTACTCCCAGATCGACGACGATGCGGCCGTCGCCGAGGCATTACGCGAAGTGCGCACCAACCTGCAATTCATGAACGTCGACAACCCGCCCCGCGTAATTGTCGTGACCAGCCCTCTCCCCGGCGACGGCAAGTCCACGACCATCGCCAACCTCGCGATCGCCCTCGCAGCAGCGGGGCAGCCCGTCGTCCTCGTCGATGCCGACCTTCGGAGGCCCACGGTCTCGAAGACCTTCAACCTCGTCGAAGGGGTAGGTCTCACCGACGTGCTGGCAGGCCGATCCCAGCTCATGGATGTTCTACAGCCATGGGGGAACTCCGGCCGGCTCATGATCTTGGCGGCAGGGAAGACCCCACCCAATCCAAGCGAGTTGCTGGGGTCGGAACGTATGCATTCGCTGCTATCGGAGTTGTCCGGTCAGGCAATGGTGCTGATCGACGCGCCGCCGCTGATCCCCGTCACCGACGCCGCCATCCTGACCCATAACACCGACGGTGCGCTCGTCGTCGCGAGCGTCAACAAGACCACCTACGAGGGTCTCAGCAAAGCGATGCAGATCCTGGAGCGGGCCAACGCGCGCCCCCTGGGGATTATCCTCAATCGTGTGCCCCGGCGCGGCCCTGGATCGTCGTATGGCTACGGCTACGGCTACGGTGCGTACACGACGCGCCCATCCGAGGAGTCCGAGCCGGTACCCGCAGCCGAGGATCCGATCAGCGCTGCAGCGCGGGAACTCGACCCCACATTGTTCTCGCCGCGCTCCGGCATCGCACCCGTTGCCGATCCGCCAACGGCAGATCAAACTCGCGCTCTGCCGGCTCCCGCCGAAGCCGTGACAAGACGCGAGATGCGACGACAGGCCAATCGCTCCTGATGATCGGCGACATCTTCGGCTCGCCTGTCGCACCAGTCGGACCGACCTTGATCACTTTCGTGTGCACCGGCAACATTTGCCGGTCGCCGCTGGCCGAGAAGGTCCTCAGGTTGAGAATGGCTGAGGCGTCCATAGATGACATCCTCGTCTCGAGCGTCGGACTGCACGCGGTAGTGGGATCGGGAATGGACGGCCTACCCGCTGAAATCGCGAGCCGAGAGGGAGCCGACCCGGCGCACCTCGCCGTCCAGGCAGACGCAGAGAACATTCGCGCGTCCAGCCTGGTGCTCACCATGACGCGAGAACAACGATCAGAACTTGTGAGGGAGTTTCCTTTCGCACTGAAACGCACCTTCACCCTTGCCGAATTCGTCCGGATCCTCGAGGAGTCGCCGCCCGTCGCTACTCGATCTGCCCGCTCGAGACCCCTCTTCGACACCGTCGTCGAGGCCGGTGTGCTGCGTTCGTCGATCCCACTCTCCGATGCCGACGACGTCGATGATCCCTACCGTCGGTCGCCCGCGACTCACGAACGGGTCGGTTCCGAGATAATCGCGCTGGTCGACCGGCTGATGAACTCTCTCGCTGGTTGAGTCGACTTGACCGCAGGCGTCGACACGGATGGAGTCGCGGAGAGCGTGAAGTAGGCTTGATGTGGCTATCGAGAGGATCCATGTGGAAGACGTTCGAGTCCTGACGGTCTGCTCGGGGAACATCTGTCGATCCCCGTTGGCCCAGCTGATGATCGCAGACGGGCTCGCCGACATTTCTGGTTTTGTCGTCGAAAGTGCTGGCACGATCGCTAAAGACGACCAGGAAATGCCTGAGCAGGCTCAGGTGATCGCCCGAGGGTTCGGGCTGGAGCCCGCCGGTCACAGAGCGCGCTATCTGACGGAAGATGTCGTCGTGGAGGCCGATGTGCTGCTTGCCATGTCGCGATCTCACCGAAGCGAGATCGTGAGACATGCGCCCTCGAAGATCTCCAAGACGTTCACGGTAAGGGAGTTCGCCCGGCTTGCCTCTGGCGTCACTGACGAGCAGATCGTCGCGGCGGCCGGCGACGGAAGTCTGCGCGACCGGGTGGCAGCGGCGCTTCGCCTGGTAGTCGCGCAGAAGGCGTCGAGCCCCCGTCCGACTGATCCGGAGCTCGACGACGTCATCGACCCGTACCGCCGCGACGACTCCGTTTATCGTCAGTCAGCCGATGAACTGGAGCCTGCTGTGGGGGAGGTCGTGCGCGTTCTGCGACTTGCGTCAGGAGCCGGAAAACACTGAGATTCAGCACGTCGTCAGCTGATTGGGAAACACCCTGGAAACGACCATTTCATCGTTCGTTGATGTACCGAGTCGTCTGGCGGCCCCGATACGGCTAAAATCACTCTTTGGGCCGACTCTTATCCATGTATGAGATTGTGTCTTGGGGGCATAGATGACGACAACTGCTCGGCAGACCGTGGGCATCGAGAAGGCAGTACGTCCCGACTGGCGGCAGTCGTACTCGCGGCGGCTGAGTGTCACCGATCTAATCGTGATCGCGGTCGCGGTCGGTGCTACTCAGGTGCTCTGGTTCGGATTTTCGGTGAACGACCGCGTCGTGACCGAGAGCCTGAACTCGCTCGCCCTCAGCTACACCGTGGTGTCGGTCGTCTTGACCGTCTGCTGGGTCGGGCTGCTCGGCATCTACGGCTCTCGAAGTGACCGCATCATCGGCACCGGTACGACGGAGTACAGGTTGATCGTCGACGCCAGTCTTCGGCTATTCGGGGTCTTCGCGATCATCGCCTTCCTTTTCAGGATCGAGTTCAGCCGCGGCTACTTCATCCTCGCCCTCCCGATCGGCGTGCTCTCCTTGCTTCTTGCACGCTGGCTGTGGCGCAAGTGGCTGAACAATCGCCGCGCGCGCGGCGAGTACTCAGCCCGTGTTCTCCTGGTGGGTTCGGAGATCTCCGTGTTACACACCGCGAAAGAGCTGGCGCGCCTTCCGTCTGCCGGGTATTTCGTGGTCGGCGCCTGCATCCCGAGTGGCCTCGTCGCAGATCATCTTCCCGGGACAGATATCCCGGTCGCCGGCAGCGTCGACCGCGTGAGCAGTGCGATCGACGCGACCGGCGCCGACACCATCGTGATCACCAGTTCCGACGAATTGTCGCCCGAGCGCATCCGGGAACTCAGCTGGTCGCTCGAGCCCGGCCGACAGCATCTGGTTGTCGCACCGAGCCTCACGGACATCGGTGGTCCGCGAATCCACACCCGCCCCGTCGCCGGACTGCCCCTCATTCACGTGGAGACGCCGCGCTACGAAGGATTCAAGCGCTATCAGAAGCGCATCTTCGACGTGGTCGCCTCCTTCGCCTTGCTGCTCCTGCTGTCCCCGGTGCTGGTCGCCATCGCCGTCATCATCAGGCTGAGCAGCCCCGGAGCGGTGTTGTTCCGGCAGGAGCGGGTCGGGCTCGACGGCCAGTTGTTCAGCATGCTGAAGTTCAGGTCGATGGTGACGGACGCGGAGTCCCTGATGCAGGAGATCTCGAGCGAAGACCGTGACAAGGGCAACGCGGTGTTGTTCAAGATGAAGAACGATCCGCGCGTCACGCCGGTAGGCCGCATTCTCCGCAAGTTCAGCCTCGACGAACTTCCGCAGTTATTCAACGTGCTGCGGGGCGATATGTCACTGATCGGTCCTCGTCCGCCATTGCAGCGGGAGGTGGATCTCTACGAGAGCCACGTGCACCGGCGTTTCCTGATGAAGCCCGGTATCACCGGCCTATGGCAGGTCAGCGGTCGCTCCGACCTTTCTTGGGAGGACTCGGTGCGCCTCGACCTCTACTACGTCGAGAACTGGTCGATGGTAGGTGACCTCGTCATCCTTGTGAAGACTGCGCGGGCTGTCTTTGCCAGTAGCGGCGCCTA
Source organism: Herbiconiux sp. VKM Ac-1786 (assembly GCF_015350805.1). Taxonomy (GTDB): domain Bacteria; phylum Actinomycetota; class Actinomycetes; order Actinomycetales; family Microbacteriaceae; genus Herbiconiux. The sequence continues at coordinate 2,131,246 of NZ_JADKSG010000001.1, forward strand.
CTGAAGTGTTGGTCTCTTCCAGCTAGTTGCTGGCGGTGACCGGGCGCCGTCACTTCCAGGTGCTACCGCCATCGAGAGATCGCACGACGGTGGTGCCGGCCCACAGCCACGTCGCAGTCGAGTTCCCCGAAATCGCGATGTCGGTGCTCTCATTGCCAGTAGCTACGCACCGCGAGACCGTCATCGGATCAGCGGAGCCTGTGGCGGCGATCGCGCTGACTACCACGCCCACACACGCGGGGTCGTCGGAGAGAGCTGCAACGAGGTAGCCCTCAGTCCCCGTTCCGATGGCTGCGGCGCTTCGAACGGGAGTGGATGCCTCCCACGTGACCCCGGTGTCAGTGGTGCGATGCAGCGACCCGTCGGAGCAGAGCGTTGCGGCGCTGGTTGCGTCCACGGCGGCGAGACCGACGATTTCCGGACAGGGGGCCTGCCTCACACCGGCCGGCGAGACGACGATGGCGCGATTGCCGGGTTCGATCCGCCAAACAGTCGCTACTCGGTCCGGAAAAGCCGTCCACTGGGTACCCTCCGTAGTGGTGCCTACCCACGTCGGGCTGCAGTCCTGCTTTGTCTGCGCGATGAGGAATGCGGATCGACTGTCTCCGAGAATCGAAAGCGAGACCGCGGCTGAGATACCGCCCTGCGCACCCAAGTCGAAGCCGTCCCAGGTATTGCCCCCATCGGCTGAATGCTCCACCAGCGCGTCTGCCTTAGGACACGTACCTGTTTCAGAGCGCCACGCCGACGTCGCGTCGAAGGCCGCCAGCAAACGGGTCGCCGGCGGTAGATCGACGGCGTCAGGTTCCCCGCCTGGCGTGCTCAGCAAGTTTGACGAGATCGGTGTTGCCGTGCTTTGCGGCATTGACGACCCATTCGACAGGGCGGCCGCGACGAGCACACCATCAACGATCAAGAAGGCGCCGATCGCGATGGCGGCCAGAATGCCCCGGGCGGAGCGCACCGAGTTCGGATTGCGTGTCTTGGCCATCTCGAGCTTCCGTTCGACTATCCGCCGCGTGTCCGCCGACTACTTTCGGCCGCGCCGGGCGCGAGGCTTGGGCATGACCTCTGAGGGCTGCTCGGCCCCGCCGTAGTAGCTGTACTCGGTGCCACCGTAGGCGTCGGGACCCTTGCTCGGAAGCATCGTCAGGACGACTCCGATCACCTTGCTGTTGGTCTGATTTAGGTTGCGGATCGCCCCGGCGACCTCGGTCTTCTTCACCTTCCCGGCTGCAGAAACAACGATTGCCCCGGCGGTCAGGCTGCTCAGGACAGCCGCGTCGGTCACCGGCAAAAGGGGTGGCGAATCGAGGAGCACGTAGTCGACCTGCTCATTCAGCGCTTGGAGGAGGCTGACCATGGCCTCTGACCCGAGCAGCTCGCTGGGGTTCGGCGGCACCTGGCCGGCAGGCAGGACGAACAAGTCCTTATCACCCCAGCGCTGCAGCACGTCGGCCAGTGCGGCTCGCCCGATGAGCACGTCGGTGAGCCCGACGGCGCCCTCGAGGCCCATGTACTCAGCCAGCCTCGGAAGCCTGAGGTCAGCATCGACGAGAACGACGCGCGCCCCTGTCTCGGCCAAGGCCAGGGCCAAGTTCGCGGTCGTCGTGCTCTTGCCCTCCCCGGGAATTGAAGAAGTGACCACGAAGGCGCGGTTGTCGTCGTCGACGTTCACGAATCTCAAGTTCGTACGGAGGGCGCGGAACGACTCTGCACGAGGGTTGCGTGGGTCGGTGTAGACGATCAGCGGGTGCTTGTTCGACTCGGGGTCGTAGGTCGTTCCACCGAGGATCGGGACATCGGTTAGAGCCTCAATGTCGTGGCGGCCGTGCACGCGGGTGTCGAGAGTCGAACGGAGGAACGCCGCCCCGATCCCGATGATGAGGCCGAGAAGAGCGCCGATGCCAATGTTCGCAGCGAGGTTCGGGCTGGAGGGCCGAGAAGAGGGTTCGGCAGGCTGAATGGTCTGCACCTTCACCAGACTGGGGCCGCCACCGGTGGGCTCTTCGAGATCGTTCGCCACGGTCTGGAAGCTGTCCGCAGTGGCATTGGCGATGTTCGCGGCCTGCTGCGGGTCGGGGTCGGAGGCGCTGATACTGATGATCGTCGTGCCGGAGGTGGCCGCAGCAGTGATCTTGGTCTCGAGGGCCGATGCCGTCATATCGAGGTCGAGGGCGTCGATCACCGGGTCGAGCACCGCAGGGCTCGAGACGACGGCGACGTAGGACTGCACCTTCTGCTGCGCGTAGGTGTTGCCCTGAATGAGCTCGCCCGTGCTCGAAGAGTCTGTCTGCACGGACACGAAAATGCGCGTCTCCGACTCGTACTGCGGGGTGGCCACGATCGCGAGCGCCGAACCGACGGCCACACCCAGGAGTAGGGCGACAATGATCAGGACCCAGCCCTTGCGGAGCACGCGGATGTAGTCTTGTAAGGTCACGTCGGTTGCCTCTCGTTTTTCACCGGGTGCAGCGGAGAGACTCGATTTCAATCGGATGACGAGTCCGTGCCCCCGTCTCCGATTGTTCCACACAAGCAGAGCCGACCTAGAATCCACACCTCATGCAACTGCTCCTGATGGACCCAGGAAGGGCTTGATAGGCTCTACCGAGCGCCCGTGTGGGTGTTGCGAAGCCGAGGACCCTGGGGGAGTGATGAGACATCGTGTTGCGACCGGACTTGTGATCGTCGCCCTCGCCTCGGGCCTCGCCGTAGCTCCGGCGATCTCGGCATCGGCTGACGTATCGGCACCGTCGACGATAGTGCTCCCCACCCCGGAGCCGACGCTGCCCGAAGAGCCCCAGCCGACCGATCCGCCGGATCCGGGGCCGACGGATCCGCCGCCCCTTCCCACAACTCCGCCCGTGGATCCGACACCGGCCCCGACGGAGGCAACGCCGCCCGAGGTTCCGGTCGAGGAGCCCGCCGAACCGGAGGTCCCGGTCGAGGTTCCGGTCGAAGAGCCGACGTTTGTTGACGGAGACGACAACAGCGACGTCGAAGAGGAGGAGGTCGCGCCGGTCGCCCCGTCGCCCTCGGAGACTCCCTCGCCGGCTCCGACCGTCACTCCCACGCCCATTCCGGCCGTTGACATCTTTGCGCCGTTCTACCCGCCGTCGTCCGGGGCCGCTCGTGATCTGCTCCCGCTGACGCTCGGCGGCATCGCCGCTGGCCTCGTGGTCGTCGCTGCGATTGTGGCCTTCATCGTTTCGCGCTGGAAGCTCGCCGGGCTGCGCTCGTCGCTGATCCTCACCGAGCGTCCCGTCGACACGACAGCGCATTCCGATCGCCGCCTGCCTCACAAGACTCCGAGCACTCTCGATATCTCCTTGTTGGTCGGTGCCCGATCGAGCGCTACACGGCAGCCGCCGAAGCCAAGTCTCTCGCTTCACCTTCCCGAACGACCACGAGTCGCCGCGTCCGAAAGCGGTGCTCAGCGGTTCGAAGTTCCTGCCACCCCGACATCAAGGCGCGCCTCGGCGGTCAGCTCCCGACGCGCTTTCGATCTCGCTGCGGTGTTCGGCGGCAAGCGCCGAGCGGCGTCCAGGTCCGTGCTGGTCTCGCGTGATGGCCTGGATGGAGCGCTCGGTGCTGGCACCGACCGCGCCCAGGCCCCGACGCTCGATCTTGAATGGCAGACAACTAGCCGGGCCGCAAAATCCGGTCCCGCGTTGAAGCTCGACTTCCCGACGGCTCCCGCGCGCGCCTAGCCTTACTTCGCTCCGCGGATGGATTCGGACGCGAATTCCTCGCGATGGTGCTGATTTCCGTCGTCTGACGTACGATGGCCCCAGTGTGATTGGGGTCACCAAAAATGGCAAATATCGATTTTTCTCGACGAATCTTTTTGTCTGCTTCCGCATTGGGTGTTGCGAGTGTCGCAATGGAAGCAGTCGCACCACCACGATCGGCATTCGCTGCCGCCTCGACGGCGCTTCCCGCGTTGTCTGGCACGACGGCGGATGCGTCGGCCGCCTTGGCCGCCTACCTCGCCACCGCGGGTGCTAGTGCCGCCATCGTTGGCGACTACTTCATCGACTCGGAAATCGCGATACCGCACTCCGTGACATCACTGGAGATCCCGAGCGGCTCCCGTATCAAGGTGCGCGGCGATCACGCAGGACTCACTCGATCGGGAACGGTGACCTTCCGGGAGTTGCTCGCCGCGCCGGTCGCCCAAGGGGCGACGACCATCCAGGCCGCTGCGGCGACGTATCGAGTCGGTGAGTACATCCTCGTCACCACCTACGACGTCGTGCCGAAGTCGCCCGACAAGTACGGGTACATGCGCCAGGTGACGGCGGTGAACGGAAAGACCGTCTCGGTGGACGGCCCGATTCCGCGGGGCATGACCCTCCAGCCTCGTACGGCGATCGTGGCGCTCGCCCCGTCGATACGCCTGTGGGGCGCCGGCGAGATCGTGAGCACGGATGCGACGGTCACCAAGAGGCCGCTCCTCGCGTTCTTCGCCGTCAACGACCCGAAAGTCGAGGGCATCTACCTCCATGACTCGGGAGGAACTGCGGTCAACCTCGCCCATTGCCTCAACGGGACCATCGACTGCGCCATCTCCGACCTCAAAGACGATGGGGTGAACTACTTCGGCTACGGGGTGAATGTGACCGGGGCCACACGAGGTGTCGTCGTGAAAGGCCGAATCTCGCGGGTGCGTCATGCCGTGACCACGAACGCAGGCCCCCAGGTCACCGGTATCGGTCCGGCCGGCGAACCGGAGGACTGCCGCTTCGAGCCCGTCGTTGAAAATTGCAGCGACAAGTCGATCGACACGCACCGCGTCGGCTGGAACACCACAATCGTGCCCAATGTGGTGGGTGGGCGCGGTGGAGTGCAGATCCGCGCCGACAACACCCACGTGGTGGGCGGCACCATCGTCGGCAGTTCCGGCCCGGGCGTAGCCGTCGCCGATGTCGTCGGCGTCCCCGCGACGATCTCTGGAACAGCGATCAGCTACCTCAAAGCGTCAGGTACAGCGCTCCTAGGCAACGGACCGGTGAACGCGTCCGACGTCACGATCCGCGACTGCTACGGGACGAACATCGTCCTCAAGGAGGGCTCGACCGTCACGGGAGGATCCATCAGCGCCGGCGGAAGTGTCGGGGTGCGGTTCATGGGGTCGAACAACACGGTCACCGATCTCCAGTTGGGTGCATCAGTGACCACCCCGTACGTCGAGGATCCGGGGGTCACTGGCAATTCCTTCGACACCGCGCCGCCCGACGACATCGAGATGCTGCCAGCTCCGAAGTCGCTCACCGCCATCAACATCGGCGGCACGGTCGCCGTCGGTAGTCAGCTCGTCGCGAGTAGCGGCACCTGGGATGTCATCGGTGTCACGACGACCTTCACCTGGTTGCGGGACGGCGTCGAGATCAATGGGGCAGTCGCGCGTACGCATCCCAAGTACGACGTAATCAGCGTCGACATGGGCAAGACCGTCAGCGTGCGGGTGACCGCCACCCGCACGGGTTACAACCCGGGCACAGCGACCTCACCCGGTGTTGCAGTCGCCGCCGGGCCGGCCCTGGCCCCGACGACGGCACCCGTGATGAGTGGGACGGGTGCCATAGGCACCTACCTCAGCGTGACGAAAGGCGTCTGGACACCGGCCGCTCAGTCCTGGACCTACACCTGGCTTGTCGGAGGTGTGGCCCAGAGCGGCCCTACCGGCGATCGGGTGCAGATCCAATCGGGCTGGGCGGGCAAGGACGTCGCCGTGCGCGTGACCGCCGCCCGAACCGGCTGGGCCTCCGGCTCGGTGACCACGCCGGTGATGAGGATGGCGGGCGCGGCCATTGCCAACACCGTGAAGCCTGCCATTTCTGGAACGGCCAAGGTCGGCTCGTACCTCACGGTCTCCAACGGCACCTGGAACCCCTACCCCGGATCCTTCAAGGTCTCTTGGTATGTGAACGGCGTGGTCGTGTCGGGACTGACCGCATCCCGGGTGCAGGTGCGCTCCGATTGGTCGGGCAAGCAGGTCAATGCGCGCATAACGGCCGCGAAGGCCGGCTGGACGTCTGCGTCGGCCGACTCGGCAAAACTGACCATCGCCGAGGCTCCTCTGCTGAACACCGGCCGTCCGATGCTGTCCGGCTCGGGCAAGGTGGGCGCTTTCGTGAGCGTGTCCTACGGATCGTGGAGCCCGTCGGCGTCCTCGTACTCGGTGGCGTGGTACGTCAACGGGACGGTTGTCTCTGGTCTCAGCACCACTCGGGTTCAGATCATGAGCGCCTGGAAGGGCAAGACCGTCGTGGCGAAGGTCACCGCGAAGCGAGCCGGATTCACCAGCACCACGTCATCCACCACTGCTCTCACAATCGCCTGAGTTCCAGCTGGCTGGCCGCCGCGCCCGACGCGCCGGGCCAGGGCCTCAGCTCTTCAGTGCGCGCTTCTGATGGCTGGTTATGAAGTGCCGTTCCACCAGGAGGAAGAAGCCGTAGGCCGCTGCGATTGCGACTGGGAGTGCACCGAACATCAGCAGCAGCCAATTCACGATCGTCGGCAGCTGCAGAGGCAACAGGAGGATGTTCGCCAGCGCCAGGATAGGAGAGTGAATCAGATAGATGCTGTAGGAGAACAGTCCGAGCCCCACGAGCGGACGCCACTCGAGCACCTTCCGGCTGAGGCTCGGACGGTCCTCCATCGCGGCGCGGCCAAGCGCGAGCAGGCCGAGCGCGACTGCGACGCCAGCCACGGTATCCGAGACCATCTGGGCGGGCCGGCTGGACGGCGGACTGACCAACATCCATGCGGCCGCCAGGACGGCAATGGCGATGGCTGCGACACCGATCCAGCGGCGCGGGAGTCGCGTGCCGCGGACAGTCGCCAGTGCGGCGATCATACCCAGTGCGAAGAGCCCGATCATCCAGTAATTATCCGAACCGATTCCAGGTAGCGAGAAGGTGAGAACCGGGCCGAGCGCCAGGGCCGCACCGAGCATTACCCACGGGTTGAACCAGCGGCAGAGCGGCAGCAGGAGTAAGGGCATCAGGAAGTAGATATGCCACTCGGTAGCGACCGACCAGGCGGGGCCATCGATCTGGTAGACCCAGTCGGGATTCCAGATGTGCACGAGCAGGATGTGCGAGACGATGCCCTCAAGCGTGATGGGCACCTTGTTGCCCCAAGCTGTGTCATGCCCCGACTGCAGGGCGGGCGCGAGGGCGATCAGCAGCAGGAACAATGCGATCGCGGCGTAGTACGGCGGAAGGATTCGCTTGGCGCGACGCCATATGTACTTCCAGAACCCGCCTCGAAGCTCGAAGTTCGCGGTGCGGGCCACTGGGAGCATCAAAACGTAGCCAGAGAGAGTGATGAAGACCGGCACGGCGTAATTGCCCAGCTCTGCCAGGCGCGCGATGACCGGGAGCTGTTCGTCAGCATCACCGAGGTGCCCGGTGAACGTCGTGGCGTGCAGCGTAGCAACCGAGAGCGCGGCGATCGCGCGGAGACCGTCGGCGAACTCGAACTTCGGCCGGCGGGTGCTCTCTACCGTCGACTCGACCATTCCTGGCCTCAGTGGCTGCGTCACCGAGCGATCCCGATGGTCGGGTCCTCGTTGTTGATCCGACCGGTCGTCGGCACAGTTGAAAAGCGCACACATTCCCCCAATGAAAGCCCCGCGGTCATCGTATCGGTGCGCATCGTCCGCGCGCTATGCACGGGGCTCGGAGGAGGCGCCTAGTTCTCTCTGCCCGGCTCAGCCTGTCCGCCCGGCTCGGTTCCCGGCTTCCTGTCCCCGCGCGAGCGCAGCTTCTTCGCGATCCGCTGCCCGATCGGCGCGGCGATCTTGCGCAGGACCTCACGGTTCTCCCGACCGGCGAACGCCCAGAGAAGCGCCGAAAAGACGAGCAGCCCGGCGATCCCGACCGGTACCGCGAATGTCCAGAAGGAATGCTCGCTTGAGGCCCAGGGAGTCATCTGCAAGAAGGCGATTGCCACTACCACGGGGACCATTGCGGCCACACTCCGGAAGACCTGACCCAGATAGGTCCAGACCGGTAGACCGATCAGTCGGTGCAGAATCTGTATACGCACGGGCCACGTCACGATCCTCGACCACCGGGAGAGCGCTACGCCGTACAGCCCGAGGGGCAAGAGGGCGAAAACCATGATGACGCCTACGACGTTCTGGAGTATGGCAACCCACAGCGCTACGTCGGCGCGCCCAATTGCCAAAAACGCGCTTCGATCGAAGTACATCACGGCACCGAACGCCCATCCGCAGGCGAGCACCCAGACAAGAGGAACGGTAGCCTCCCACCCTGGTCCGAAGGCGAAGGGAATGATCTGCGTCGCGAGGGCTGCAACGAGCCCGAACATGGGAACCCCGATGGCCGCTGACGCAAAGGTCATCTGCAAGAAGATTCGATTGAGTCGGGGCAGGTCATCCTGCACCTTCGAGAACGTCGTGAGGGTCACCCGGGACATCACTGTCGTGACCAACTCGATCAGGATCGTGCCGATGCGCTGGGCCAGGTAGTAATAGCCGAGGTCCTGCGCACTGAAGAAAGCGCCGATGAGCAATTTGTCGATGTTCTGCTGCAAGGCGTCGAGTAGTCCGATACCCATGATGCGCACACCCATCGCCCACATCGACTTGAGTGATGTGAACGAGAATTCCAGCCGAGGCCTCCAGGAAGTGGCCGTCCACAGTACTACGACCGATGCGGCGTTGGTCACGAGCACCTGCGCCACGAGGGCCCAGACGCCGCCGCCGCTGAAGGCGATCACTACAGCGACACCGGCACCGCAAAGCGCTCCGATCACTTGGCGGATCGCCAGATTGCGGAATCCAAAGGATCGTTCCAGTAGCGCAGCAGGCACTTGCGAAAGTGATGAGACCGGGAGCCCGAGACCCAGCACTTGAAGCACGGTTGTGAGGTCCGGCTCACCGAAAAGGTCGGCCAGCAGGGGCGCCGAGAAGAACAGCGCGACGTAGAGCACCACGCTGATGGCGACCGAGGTCCAGAACGCCGTCGAGGTGTCCTTCTCTCCGAGGTCCTTCTTCTGCACCAGCACGGTGACGAAGCCGGACTCGACGAACACCTGCAGGAGCGCGGTGACGACGGTCGCCAGGGAGACGAGCCCGAAGTCCTCGGGTGAGAGCAGACGGGTGAGGACAGCGATGACCACCAGCGAGAGCAGGCGGGATGACCACCTCTCCAGCACGATCCACCCGATTGACCGGGTCGCTTTGCGACGCAGGTCGTCGCTGTCCGTCATCGTGCTCCCTCGATGGCCGGACGGGTCACCGAGCGGTCCCCCGCAGGCGCGCCAGTCGTGTGATCACCCGGCGCGCAAGGCGCTTCACTTCCTCGCCGATCGCGAGCGGCCCGACGGCGGCCCACAGCGTGGACGCAATCCCCCGCGACGGCTCGATCCCGAAATCCCGACGCAGCCGCTCATCGTAAGGACGTGCTAGTCCGGAGAGCGACTTGGCGGAGTGATTCTCGCCGGTGTCGACGTGGTAAACGGCCGCCCGGAAGGGGAACTCGGCGAGGACACGGCCATGATCGCGATGCCACGCCTCGGCGTCGCGGTGAGCGCCCATGATGGCCGAGAGGCGGTCGGCGTAGCCTGCGGCAATCTCCTGCTGCGAGGCTGTCACGGACAGATCGCCCGGAACCCCGTAGGCCTCGAATGGCACGACGAACGACGTGCCGCAGGTGCGGTTGAAGTTCGACTGGGCGACGTACGCGTTGCGGGCGCGGGAGTACATCCAGCCCTCCCGCACCACCCAGCCTGGATGCGCTGGGTTGTCTTGCACGAATTTCGCGAGGTCACGGTGCACGAAGTCGTCGGCGTCGAAGATCATCACGTGCGTCGGGTCGTACTCGGCCGCCGCGATGAGACCGATGCCAAGTTTGGTGCCCTTGTCCCAGACGAACGGCTCGCGTGCGGTCTGAGCACCGGTGGGGGGTGCCGGCGGAGGAAACTCCACCTGCACGAAGTGCGTGCGCGCGGGCAGCGAAAAGTCGGGCCTCTTGTTGCCGACGATGATGATCACGAACTCTTCCGACGTCTGCTGGGCGACCGAGCGCAGCGTTTCGTCGAGGAGCTTCTCGACCCGGTCGTAGCTGACCGAGTTCTGGGGGTGGCGGAGCGTCGTGATGAAGGCGAGCATCAGCGCACCGAGAGTTCTTCGACGAAGCCCCTGGCCATCTCGGTGTCGGTCGCGTAGCGCGCCGTCGTGAACTTGCCCGTATAGCCGTCGAACACGGCGCCGATCTTGCGATAGTTGTTGTCGAGTGCCACGTGATCGATGCCGAGAAGCAGGGCGAGCACATGGGCGTGCAGCCGGTCGACCACGATCACTCCCGCGGTGGAGTAGAGCTTCAGCGCCCCGGTGATGTTGATTTCGTTCAGCGCCCGGATGAGCCGCTGAACCGCCCACTGCGGAAGCGCCGGGATGAACCGCAGCCGGCGGTGGTAGCGCACCAGGCGCTGGTGCAGACGCATCAGGGCGCGCGCGGCTCGGTACTTCACGGCGAGCCAGCCCTCGCTGTGCCAGTCGGTGCTCGAGACCGAGACACCGGGGATCCAGCCGGGTCCGATGGAGTGGAGGCCGGACATCGCTTCCTTGTCCTGACGGGCGATGATGAGCACCGAGGTGGCCGGAGCCGTGCTCTGCGTCCTCGGGGGCTCGTACCCTAGCGCCATGTCATAGCAGAACGTCGGGGTCAGATTCGGCAGCATCGCGGCCGCCCGTTCGATCGAGAGCTCGTCCCGGAGGAGCAGGTGGAAGTCGGGGTGGGCGCCGATGATGCGGTTCGCCTCGGCTGCGCGGTCGGCGGAGGCGAAGAAGATGGACTGGGACAGCTGCACGATACGGAAGTCGGGCAGGTCTGTCACGATCTTCTCGCGGTGCGACTGATGCCCTATCCAGAGGTCACCGAAGTTGCCGCCTCCGTGCAGGAGCACGACGCCCGAGGGCATCTTGCGGCGAAGTTCTTCGGGATCGAAGGTGCGGATGTCGGAGACGTAGCGGAGGTTCAGGCCCATGCGGCTCAGGTATGCCATCTCGCCCGCCCAGATGAGGGAGTCCCCCACGTTCGTCTGGTTCGGGGCATCGAGTAGAGCGACGTCGGTGGCGTCGCCGATCGCAGCTCGCAGCCTCGCCACCGTGGCGTCCCTGATCTCTGCGAGGTACTCGGAGTCGGTGTTGCTGAGCGGCACGCTTCCCTCTTTCTCGACGGCGCACGGGTGTTCGAGGCACCACAGCCGGCGTCCGCCCGTTGATGTGATGCAGATCAGAGCCCGTGCACCCTCGAGCCCTGGTGAGCATCCGACCGCACCGCGGCGCGGCGGACGCGCAGGCCCATCTTACTGATACAGCCGCCCGGAGGAGGTCCAGAGATCGGCCGGGAAGCTCTCCAGCAGCGGATCGGGGGACCAGTCGGGCGCCTGCTGCCCGCCCATCCGGAGAGCCTCGGCCACGGTCTCCGCGGGCTCGGCACCCGGCCGGCCCGTGCCGCGGTAGTAGTCGTCGAACTTGAAGATGGGTTCCGTGCCCGAGACTACGAGACGGGCGGGGATGCCGAGGCTCTCGGCGATGATCATCGCGTGCAGTGACGAGCCGACGACGAAGCTGCTGGCCGCGATGCGGCCGATGACGTCCCAGAGCGGCGCCTTCGGGTTAACCAGGTGCGAGCTGTGCTTGGCCGAACGGTAGTCGTGGAAGTTGGGCAGCACGATGTAGTCGGATGCCTTGCGCCCCTTGGCCAGTTCGGCGCGGTCCCACAGGTGCCCGACCAGCAGCCCCGGATCTCCGTACACCTCGGGGGCGGCGATACCGAGACGCGACAGGTAGTCGCGGGTGAGTGGTCCGCGTACGGCCCGGACGTCGAGCGTAGTGAACGGCATCTCATCGTCGAGGCGCTTTCCGTTCGCCCCGATGCCCCACACCGTGTCGCCTTCTTCGGCAAAGTGGAGGATGGAGCCGATCGCGAGCAGCCGTCGGTCGGCGGGGGCCGATTGCGGGTCGATCCCGCGCTTCTGCAGGATGCGCTCCACGATGACCGGTCCGAGCAGGTCACCGAAGTTGTTGACCGGGCGCTTCGGCAGGTAGCGGCCGAGCCGTCCGGACACGACCTGCCGCGTCGGATTCCAGTGCACCAGTTCTACTTCGGCCATCTACCGTCTCCCCCTGTCCTGGTCGTGCAGCCACGACAGACCCAGACTAAAGGACGGGCGTGCCCGCCCGAGTTCCAGCCGTCGCCGGGCATCCATCTGATCTTCTAAGCTGGAGCGGCACGCCGCGTGACGGAGTAAGGGAGACCACGACTTGGCACGTGACACGAACCGCACCGGCAATGATCGACGCATCCTCGTGATGTTCTCCGTGCCGCCGCCGACCGAGTCGACGAACCCGTACATTCCGCTCTTGGCCCACGCCGTGCGGGGTGAGCTCGTGGAAGTGAGCTACTTCTCCTGGAGGAGCGCTTTCCTCCGCAGAGTGGACGTCCTGCACGTGCATTGGCCCGAGCTGCTCGTGCGGCGGCCAAGCGCGCTGAAATCCGCCCTACGCTCGTTGGCCGGACTGGCGCTGCTGCTCAAGCTGCGCCTGACTAGCGCGAAGATTGTCTGGACGGTGCATAACCTGCGACCGCACGAGTCGGGGCCCGTGCTCGAGCGCCTCTTCCTGCGATGGTTCTACCGGAGCGTCGACCATCGCATCTACATCAACGACTCGGCTGAGAACGTCGGCGGTCCGTCAACCACGATCCTGCACGGCAACTACAGCGGCTGGTACCGGCCGGCGCCCGACGGTGGGACATCGGCGCGCTCTGGACTGCTGTTCTTCGGCCTGGTGCGGCCATATAAGGGGATCGAGTCACTGCTGGCAGCGTATGGCGGCCTCACCGGAAATACGCCTGCTCTCACGATCGCCGGCAAGCCCAACTCCGGCGAGTATCGTTCGCTGATCACGGCTCGGGCGTCGGAATTGCCGGGCCTGACGCTGCGTCTCGGGCACCAGAGCGACGACGAGCTATCCGGACTCGTGCATGCTGCCGAGGTCGTGGTCCTGCCGTACACGCAGATGTACAACTCCGGTGCGCTCATCCTGGCGCTCAGTCTCGGTGCCCACGTGCTCGCTCCCCGAACCCCCGCGAACCAGGCGATGCTGGAGGAATTCGGGGACGAGTGGATCACGCTCTTCGACGGGCCGCTCGAGTCACGGCATCTGCTCGACGCGCTCGGCCACGCCGCAGGGGCGGCGCGCGGCGCCCTGCCCGACATGTCCCGGCGCGACTGGGGCGACGCGGGCGATCGGCACGTGCAGCTCTACCGCCGCCTCCTCGGCGGCGCATGATTCAGCACGGCTGTGAGGTTAGCACCTTGACGAAGGCGCCGGTCTGGTAAAGGAACTCATTCACCCAGCGGGCCAGGTCGTAGTCGCGATCGTCCGAGACGAAGAGGGCGCGATGCCCGGGCGCCGTTAGGCACCGGTCGAAGAGCACGCGGGCACGGGCGATGTGGGTTACCGAGGTGACGACCACGATCGAGTCCAGGCCCTCGTCGGTGAGGATGGACTCCGCGGCTCGTGCCTCGCCCTGGGTCGTGAAGGGCCCGGGCGTGAAGCAGGTGACCGGGTAGTCGGTAAGTCCCGCGCAGAGGTTACGCACCCGCGGATGGGCGTAGTCCTCCTCGACGTCGGGCGGGACGGAGACGTACATGCGGTCCACCACGCCGTCGTCGACCAGGCGCTGCGCGGTTAAGAGGCGCTGGACGGTGGGCGGGCCGAGCACGAGCACGGCGTCGGCGTGATCGGGGTGGTCGAGCGGTGGTAAGGCGTAGACCTCCACTGCAACCCCGGTCATCAGCGCCAGCAACGCGAGAAGGGTCGCGCCCACGACGACGATCCGGAGCCGGAAGCGTTCCCAGCGATTCCGGCCTGGTCTCGCCACGAGCTCCCTCGTCAGTTGGATCGCCAGACTGGTCGCTGTTTCCACCCTCTGATGCTGATCGCGACCGACTTCGGAGACGAGTTAAGGGCGCCGGCGACCAGGTAACCGAGTTTGCGAGGCCACGACGAGGCAGCGTGATACCGGATGCGGTTGATCGCCAGGCGCATATACCGGCGGTCAGCGAGACTGAGCGTCTGCCGGTGCTTCTCTACGTAGGCCTCCAGCCCTGCCGCCCGCATCTCGGTCGCAGCCGTGAGCTGACCCGACGAGTGTTTGCGCTGCAGTACGGCGTAGGTGGCGTTCACCCGGTAGGTGCCACCGGCTTGCAGATAGCGGTAAATAAAGTCACCGTCGTTAATTACGCGGAGCTCGTCGTCGAAGCCGCCGATCTTCCAGAACGCCTCCGCCTTGATGACGAAGTTGCTCCCGATGAAGCCGGGATTGATCGCGGCGACCTCTTTGGCCTGGAGGCCCTCGTTCATCGTGAGACCGGGCACGCGGAGCTCACCGCGGAACATCATCAGCCAGGACACGACACAGTCGACGCCCGCGGAGCAGAGCAGGGCGACTGACTGCTCGAGGTAGGCAGTCTCCCACAGGTCGTCGTCGTCGAGGAAAGCCAGCAACGAGCCCGACGCGACGCGAGCGCCGGCATTCCGGGAGGATGACGCACCGCCCGGTCCGCCAGAGTTGTCGACGTAGCGGATGGGCACATCGGATTCTGCCGCGAGGCTGTCGACGATCTCCCTCGTGCGGACCTCAGCGTCGTCGCTGACCACGATCACCTCGATCGGAGGACGCGACTGGCTCAGCACCGATTCGACCGATTCCTTGAGGAAGTCGGGCCGCCCGTGGGTCGGGATGATGCAGGAGACGGTGTCGGGGGAGTGGGGCTCGGTCGGCTGCGGTACAGCGGTCAAGTCGGACTGCCTATCCTGTTCGGGGGACGGTTGACGAGGAAGCGGAGAGGGGGAGCGCGGTATCGCTCGCCGGAATCGCGAGATCGTCGGGATCGTCGCGGGAGAGCGGGGAGAGGGCGAAGCCGGCGAGGATCCAGAGCGGGCCGGTCGCGTCGAGGCCACCGGCGGTCTCCGACACGAGGCTCACGATGATCACTCCGGTGAGCGCCGCACCCGGCATCGAGCGCCCGGCCATCACGCCTCGTACAAGCAGGTAGGCGATGATGGCGATGCCCACCCATCCGATCGACGCCAGGAAGATCGCCGCGAGGCTCTCATTGGCACCGCTCTCGTTTTCGAGGCCGATCCGGCTGAGACTGTTTCCAGCGGTGCCGAAACCGCCTCCAAGAGGGTGGGTGATGGCATAGGTGATGCCGCCGAAGAATCCATCGACGTGCTTTGCGGATTGTCCGTCACCGATAAATTCGGAGAAGCCCACGTAACCGAGCGCGACACCCACGATGAGGAAGGAGAGCTTGCCCGACTTGCGAGTGAGCAGGGGCTGAAAAGCCGCAAGGGCGAGCAATACGAATCCACCCCGGCTGAAGGCGAACAGCGCGGCGAGCAAAAACACAACCGTAGCTACGAGCCGGAGTGCTTGATGGCTCTTCAACGTGTACCAGGCCCACATGACCCCAGACGCGACGAGCATGCCGAACGACGGCGGGTTGAGGATCAGTCCACCCGAGCGCTCCAGGCGCACTCCGTCCGACGGGTAGTAGTAGTAGGCGTTCGGCAGGCCTTCAAATGACTTACCGTGAGCGTACTGGTTCAAGCCTAGGATGCCCAACGGATCGATCGGCCGCCAGCCCAATTGCTCGAACAGGCCATAGATGGCACCGACGAGAATGACGCCGACAACAACGGGGCCGGCCTTCATGATCTGCTCGCGAGTCAGCACCATACCGAAGAGCAGCAGGACCATCGGCACCGCCATCTGGCGGAACTGGGTGATGCCGAGGCCGAGTTCGGGAGCACGCACAACGGCGAAGCCCAGGACGAGTACCAGACCGATCACGAAGAGCCGCACCTTGGGCGTCGAGTCCTTTAGGAGCCGACCCGCCACATAGATGATCATGCCGACAAGCACGATGTCGTCCAGCCACAGGGCGGTGGCGTTCAGCGTCGAGGCCGCGACCGCGCGCTGCACGGCGGATGCCACGACGAGCAGCGCAATGATGACGACCGGCTTCCCCATAGCAGCCGCGATCACCGACGCCGCGCCGAAACATGCGATCAAGAGCAGCACAGCAACCCCGGGACCACCGGTCAGTACCGCCACGGTGACGACGACGACCGCCACTGCGGTTCCGGCGACGAGTCCCAATGACCTCACACTGTCGCTGTCGATCCATCGTCCACGTTTCATCGCGGCGCGTGTCGTACTACTCAACTGAGGCCCCCGTCTCTGGCGTCGTGACACCCGGCAGTGGGCCCGAACCGTCCTGTCTGCGTCCGTTGCGGTAGTGCCAGGCTAGCGCATTCGAGGTTCCTGCGGAGAGGCACTCATCAGTCCGACCCAAGCGAGAGGCGGTTATCCTCGCTCGGCTTCGACTCGACGACGTGCGTCCGCACGTTTTTCCCCATGACGAGACCAGCCACGGTGTTGCGCGATCCGAGTATCTTCAGGCCCAGATCTGCAGATCCGTCTATTGTTCCACCGTCCACCGAGCTGTCATCGTTCAGCTCGATTCCGGTGCCGCTGGCGAGGGTGACCGTCGGCTCGACGATGGCCGCAGGCCCCTTGCAAAGGATTCCGACTTGCCCCTTGTGCAGTCCTTTAACCTTCACCTGGTCGATCGAGGTCGCGACTCGAACCACTGAGCTGACGAACACGCCGGGTCCGTCGCAGCCCTGGATCGACCCGCCGACCACTCTCGCGTTGTCGGAGCGGACCTGCACACCGCCTCCGCCTCCCGTGACCCGAGGGACGATTGTGATGCCCCAACCCAGACGATGCGTGTCGACCGACTTGTTGCTGCAGTCATGAGCGTCCGGGGAGAAATAGCAGTTCTCCGGCTCGCCGGCATAGCCGACACCGACGATCAGCCCTCCGGCGTTGGTCGTGACCGCATGCCTGACGCGCGAGATCGTGCCCTGCACTCGTGCGTCACGGGTCGACCCGGTCACGTTGACCCCGTAGCCGAAGTGGCTGGTGCCGTCGTCGAGCAGATCGGACACAGTGCAGTCCACGACTCCGCCGAGACAGTGGCTGAGAGTGATGCCGGCAGCTCCGCTGTCGCTGACCGTGATGCCCGTGATGCTCGGATGCTCGGCCGCGAAGTAGTGAATCAGTGGCGAGAACATTCCGCTCGGGTCCTCGCTCAGTATCTGGCCGGTGCCGGAAATCTCCAGAACTGGGGCAAGCTCGATAAGCGAAGTGCGCGGCGAACGGGTGATGGATCGCGGGAGGGGCGAGTCCACCTCGATCTCCGATTCGCCGAGATCCACCGCCATCACCTGGCGGAGGTACCCGTAGCGGTCTGGCGAACCGGCGACCACGTCGGCGCCGGAGACCAGGAGATACTCGCCCACGGTGTAGGCGCTGGCCGCGCGCACCGGCAGGCGTGTCGTTCCGCTGGGCATCGTCTTGCCGGTCATCTCGCGAAACGTGATGGTACCGGCTCGGGTCAATGCCGGATGGTTTCCCCGGACGCGCAGGACGCTGCCGGGCGCGAGGATCAGTTGCCCCACGTTAGGCGGGACGATGATCTCGCTACCCAGCACGTAGGTACCGCGGAGGACGACCTGGGCGCCGGCGGACGCGAGCAGAGCCTGAATCGCGGAGGACGCATCCGTGTCGGTGCCGTCAAGGTCGGAAAAGGAGAGCGCCTTGCCGAGCGGACGGGTGTGCTCCCGAAAATCACGGTGCAGGCCGAGTGCCAGACCGACAGCCGCCGAGGCTACGCCCGCGACGCCCACTGCGGTGGCAGCGAGGAACGACCTCCGGGTGGTCGGGCGTTCTTCGTGCGGTGCGCCGCCAGGCGAGGCCGGCTCCGACGTCGGACCGGAAGTCAAGTCGTTGAGGCCGCCTCTGCCCGCCGAGGGCCCGTCCCCGTGGTCAGCAGCCCCCGTAAGGTCTCGAGGGCGGCGCGCTCCTCGCCCGCCTTCTCGGCCTTGAGGGCAACCGTCCTATCAGCAAGACCGCTGCTGTCGTCGATCGCGCATCGTGCAGCTGAGCGGATGCTATCCACAGTGCCGTCCATGTACACCACCGCGTCGCCGAAGTAACCGCTGAGGGTGCGGGTGGAGGCGGTGATTAGCGGCCGCCCGGCACCGAGCGCCTCGTAACCCGCCCGCTGCATCGTGTATTCGCGGTCAGTGAGCGCGGCCACGGCTGTGCTGTAGCGGAGGAGCCGCTGGAAGTCGTCGTTCGTCACGTAGCCCGTGAATCGGATATTCGGCGAGGCCCCCTGACGCACTGCTTCCGGCGCTTTCCCGGTGAGCACCCAGGTGATGCCGGGTTCGGCCGCGGCTGCTTCGAGCAGGGCTTCAACCGGCTCGTCGTTGGCGTACGCGAGGGGCACCAGGATGTAACCCTGCCCGAGCACGGGTGCCAGCGTCGGATCATCGGGAGCGTCCCCTAGTCCTTCGGGCAGGCTCGGTAGGAGGTCGTGCATGACTACGACACGCGTGCCGCGCGCCTCGACCTGCTCGGCCAGAGCCTCGTTCGTGACAATTGCGAATCCCCGTTTCCGCAGCATCCGGAGCATCGGGCCGCTCGCCCAGCGCCATTTCGGGTTCTCCAGCGCGCCCGTGTGTAGATCGCCGACGAGCTGGGCCCGCCGCCCCTGGCGCACCGAGAGCACGGCGAGGAGCGCGACGATCGGTGGCTGCATGACGATGATGCTGGACGGTGCGCGGGTGCGCACCAGGGACCGGGTCTCGTTCCACTGCCGCAGGTAGCGCCGGAGTACGTTGCCGCTGCCGCCATCGAGGAACACTGCTTCGATGCCGAGCGCCTCGGCGAGATCGGCGCTGCGGCCGTGGTGGCGGATCCAGCTGATGAACATCGTTGCCTTCCGGATAAAAGGTCAAAGAACTCTGATCGCGGCGGCGCGCGTCAGCGTATCGGAGTCAATCTCGTCGACCTCGGCAGACACCGCCAGCCCTCGGCTCGCCACCTCTCGGGTGATCTGCAGCTGGTGGTCGTCGACGTGCTCTTTATGGCTCTTACGACGAGGCACCACGAGGGTCGGCCGCCGCAGGTCGAGGAGTCCCATGATCGTGCCCACCCCCGCATGGGTGACCACCAGATCGCTCTCGTTCGCCTCGCGCACGAACTCAGCCGAGGACATCTCGGTGTGCACCTCGCCCGGCAGATCGTCGCGCGGGGTCGAGCCGAGCTGCCAGACGAACTCCGTGCTGGCCGGCGCGACGGCGACCAATCGGTCCACCAGCCGGTCGAAACGGTAGGGATGGATCGTGCCGAGGGTCACGAACACCTTCCTCGGAAAGTTCGACGGGGCCCAGGAATCGTCGCGTGCGTAGGTGTCGAGCACCGAGAACTCCTGCTTCCAGCGCCTGGAATCGTACCCCGGATGTTGGGCGTAGCGCTCGATCCGAGGGAAGCGCTGAAGGATGCGACCGGTGAGCGACGGGCCGTCGAAGCGGGACACGCTTTCGATGTACACCGTACGAAGACCCCGTCGCTGCGCCGGAAGGTGCGACGCCAGTGCGATGGCCGCGCCCGTGCTCACGACAGCGTCGAACCGCTCCTCCGCCATGATCGACCGGAAGGTGCGCATCCCCTTCGCAACGCCGGCGTAGTCACGCGGGGAGATATAGGGGATGAAGCGGTGGCGCTCGTCGCTCAGGAGCGACGTGCTCTGTGGCTTTTCAAAAGTCACCCAGAGCGAGTCCGAGGCCGGTTCGATCCGCTGAGACAGTCGATGCAGCTGCGACAGATGGCCGCCCGTGGACGCCACGAGGAGGAGTTTCTGCCCCTTCAGGCTCTCCAGAATCAAAGACAAGCGTTCTCCTCGACTGCATGCACCACGTGCACGGGGGCGGAAATCGGGTCGGGTCCCATTGTGGCGCAGAATCGCCAGGCTGCTCGACAACTGCTAGAAATGGTTCTGGCAGCACAGCGCGGTGGTCAGACGACATCCCATCAGTAGGAGTAACACTCATGAAGATCTCTGTTGTCGGCTGCGGCTACCTGGGCGCGGTCCACGCGGCTGCCATGGCCGAGCTCGGTCACGACGTCATCGGCATCGATGTGGACCAGGCCAAGATCGATGCGCTCGCCGCGGGCAAGGCGCCGTTCTTCGAGCCGGGGCTGCCCGAAATCCTGACGTCGGCCAGCGCGTCTGGACGCCTCGCATTCTCGATCGACACGTCGGCGGCGAAAGACGCGACAGTGCACTTCATCGCGGTGGGAACCCCGCAGAAGCCGGGCTCGCACAGCGCTGACATGACGTACGTCGATGCCGCTGTCGATGCCCTGTTGCCGTTCCTCAAGCCTGGCGACCTCGTCGTGGGCAAGTCGACCGTGCCTGTGGGCACGGCCGCTCGTCTGGCCGAGAAGGTGCGCACCGCCGAGCCCAAGGCCGACCTCGCGTGGAATCCCGAGTTCCTGCGCGAGGGCTTCGCCGTGAAGGACACGATCTCCCCCGACCGACTGGTCTACGGGGTGTCGCCCGATCCGGAAGCGGGTGCTGCCGCCAAGGCTGTGCTCGACGAGGTCTACGCCAAGGCCCTCAGCGAGGACACCCCTCTCGTCGTCACCGATTACGCGACCGCCGAACTGGTCAAGATCTCGGCCAACGCGTTTCTCGCGACCAAGATCTCTTTCATCAACGCAATCGCCGAGATCGCTGATGTCACCGGCGCAAACGTCACCGAGCTGGCGGATGCGATCGGCTACGACGCCCGCATCGGCCGGCGCTTCCTGAACGCCGGCATCGGCTTCGGCGGCGGATGCCTCCCGAAGGACATCCGTGCGTTCGGTGCTCGGGCTGAGGAGCTCGGCCGCGGTGAGTCGCTGGCTTTCCTGAAGGAGGTCGACGCCATCAACCTGCGCCGCCGCCAGTACGTCGTCGATCTCGTGGTCGACATGCTCGGAGGACAGGCCTTCGAGAAGAAGGTCGCCGTGCTGGGACTGGCGTTCAAGCCCGACTCGGACGACATCCGCGACTCGCCCGCGCTCGACATCGCCGTGCAGCTGAATGGGCTCGGTGCCGTCGTGTCGGCCACGGATCCGCATGCAATCTCCAATGCGAGGGCTAAGCATCCGCAGCTTCACTACGTCGAGGACGCGCGCGAGGCGGTCAAGGACGCCGAGATCGTGCTGCTCCTGACGGAGTGGAACGAGTACCGCGAGCTGGTTCCTGCGGACCTCGAGGGCCTCGTCGCGGGCAAGAAGATCGTCGACGGACGCAACGTGCTGACCTCGGCCACCTGGGCCGACGCCGGCTGGGAGTACCGCGCGATGGGCCGCCCGTAAAGTTCACCCGTTCTTGATTCGCCCGAGTGTGCTCGGGTTGTATACAAGGAGCGTAAACTCGATCAGGTGAGCACAAAGAACGTGGATGTCGTCCTGATCGGTGGTGGCATCATGAGTGCCACCCTCGGAGTCATGCTGAAGCGCCTTCAGCCCGATTGGTCGATCCTCGTGTTCGAACGGCTCAGCGATGTCGCGCTCGAGAGCTCGAACCCATGGAACAATGCGGGAACCGGTCACGCGGCCTTGGCAGAGTTGAACTACATGCCCGAGGGGCCTGACGGGTCGCTCGAGACCTCGCGCGCCGTGAACATCAATGAGCAGTTCCAGGTGAGTCGGCAGTTCTGGTCCTCCCTCGTGGCGGACGGTGTGCTCGACGAGCCGAACAGCTTCATCAACCCGACTCCGCACATGACCTTCGTGCGCGGCGCCGACAACGTCGACTACCTCCGCCGACGGTGGGAGCTGCTGAAGGACGAGCCGCTGTTCGCCGGCATCGAGTTCAGCGACGACCCTGCGGTCATCTACGGCTGGGCGCCCTTGCTCCTTCGCGACCGCGAGAAGGGCGAGAAGATCGCCGCTACCCGCGTCGTCGGCGGAACGGATGTCGATTTCGGTTCGCTCACCCACCAGCTCTTCGACTACCTGCAGCGCAACGGCGCTGAGCTCCGGCTCGAGACCGAGGTCAAAAAGCTCAAGAAGCAGAAGAACGGCTCCTGGGACATCTCGGTGCGCGAACTCGTCGGGACGACTCCGTACACCGTGAACGCGAAGTTCGTCTTCGTGGGGGCGGGCGGGCACGCGCTTCCATTGCTGCAGAAGTCGGGCATACCGGAGATCAAGGGCTTCGGTGGGTTCCCGATCAGCGGGATGTTCTTCCGCACCGACAACCAGGCCATCGTCTCCCAGCACGACGCCAAGGTCTACGGAAAGGCTGCGGTGGGCGCCCCGCCGATGTCGGTGCCCCACCTCGACACCAGAGTGGTCGACGGCCAGTCGTCGCTCCTGTTCGGCCCTTACGCCGGCTTCAGCCCGAAGTTCCTCAAGACCGGTTCGTGGCTCGACCTTCCGGCCTCGATCCGGCTGCACAACCTGGGCCCGATGCTCGCCGTCGCTCGTGACAACTTCGACCTCATGAAGTACTTGATCGGCGAGCTGCTTGCCAGCAAGAAGAAGCGCCTTGCCGCGCTGCGCGAGTTCATGCCAACCGCCGCCGAGAAGGACTGGTATCTCATCACGGCCGGCCAGCGAGTGCAGGTGATGAAGAAGGACGCAAAGCGCGGGGGAGTATTGCAGTTCGGCACCGAAGTGATCACCGCCGCCGACGGTTCCATCTCCGGTCTCCTCGGCGCCTCGCCCGGAGCTTCGACCGCCGTGCCGATCATGATCGATCTCGTCAAGAAGTGCTTCCCCGAGCAGTACCCGACCTGGGAGAAGAGCTTGGCGAAGATGATCCCGTCCTTCGGCACGAAGCTCAACGCGAACCGCAAGGCGACCGAGAAGGAACTCGCGGCGACGGGCGAGGCGCTCGAGCTCTCCCGCTGACATTCGTCGTTCACTCAGGTCTACAGACGTGGTCGCCGGTATCCTGTCTCAGTGACCGACGAGACCCCTGCACGCCGATCCTCCCGAACTGTCGCTGAGCGACCCCGTCGGCGACGCCGCCGTCACCGCCGCTGGCCTTGGGTCGTCGGCGGGATCTTCCTCCTCCTCGTAATTGTCGCCGGTGGCGCGGTCTGGGTCGGCATGAGCGCGTTCACCGTGAAGAACGAGCTCGAGGCCGCTCGGCCGCTGCTGTCATCGGTCAAGGACAAGGTGCTTGACGGGAAGGCCTCCACCGCCCAGGCAGACGTCGACGAGTTGGCTGAGCACGCCACCAAGGCGCGCGAAGCGTCCTCCGGTCCCGCTTGGTGGATCGCCGAGCAGCTGCCGACCGTCGGAGCGAACCTCGTCGCCGTGCGCACCATCGCCGACAGTGTCTCCGACGTCGTCGACAACGCCGTAGTACCCGCGGTCGCCCTCGGAGACACCCTCTCCCCCGCAGTGTTCAAGCCGGTCGATGGAGCGGTCAACCTCGCCGCGATCAACTCCGTCGCACCCGTGCTGGACTCGGCCGGCACGGCGTTGACCGGCGCCAGCCAGAAGATCTCCGCACTCGACACCTCCTCTCTCATCGGTCCCGTGAAGAACGCAGTGACGGAAATCGACGAGCTGGTAGGCGAGGTGGAGCCGGCAATCGCCACGGCCAAGTCGCTCGCTCCTGTACTGCCCGATTTGCTCGGCGCGAACGGCCCCCGCAACTACCTGCTGGTCTTCGAGAACTCCGCCGAGGTGCGACCGCTGGGCGGCATTGCCGGAGCGCAGATCCTCGTGACAGCCGACCAGGGCAAAGTCGGCATCACACGCCAGACCACCGGGCGCGACTTCAAGTTCGAGTCGGAGCAGTTCGCCAACAGCCACGTCTCCGCCGAGGCGCGAGAACTCTATCTGCCACCGTTTGGTGTGCAGAGCCAGAACAACACTCTGACTCCGCGCGTGGAGGTCGCGGCCGATCTGACCCGCTCGATGTGGGCGAGCCAACTCGGAGTGACGCCCGATACCGTGATCTTCGTCGACCCGATCGCTCTGAGCTACGTCCTCGGGGCCACAGGCCCGATCGACCTGCCCGACGGCACGCAGCTGACCGCGGAGAACTCCAACGACGTGCTACTGAATCAGGTGTATCAGACCTACTCCGAGGACGCGGATGCCCAAGACGCTTACTTCGCGGCAGCCGCCTCAATGACGTTCGGCTCGATCATGAATGGGAACGTCGACATCGCGAAGTTCGTGGACGCGGTGCAGAAGTCGGGCGCCGAGCAGCGGATGCTCGCATCGAGTATCGATGAGACGGTGCAGAAGCTCGTGACCGACGCGGGGCTTCAGGGCCGCATGCCCGAGCAGAGCGACGACGCACACGAGCTCGGTGTCTACTACAGCGATTACCTCGGCTCGAAGATGGACTACTACCTCCGCTCGACGATCCAGGTCGGGCAGCAGACGTGCGCCGCCGGCAACAGGGTAGTGCGCGTGCAGATCGCGGCCACGAACATCCTCGACCCAGCGTCAGTACCCGGCTTGTCGACATTTATCACCGGCGCAGGCGGCAACGGCTTCCGCATCCCGCTCGGCGACCTGCGCGTCTTCACCTACGTCTACGCCCCGCCCGGGTCGACGATCGCGTCGATCACCGGCAGCACCGACCAGACGCCGGCCCTCACCGGGGCCGACGAAGACTACCCGGTCGCGCGCGGCGTGATCCAGGCTGCCCCGGGGGAGACCCAGACCGCGACGATCGACATCGACGTGACCGACCTGCCGGAGAAGCGAATCGACACCCTGGTAGGCCCGATGCTCGCCCAGCCTGAGGTCTCGGAGCTTGCCTTCACTTGCTGAGACCGGGCTCCGAGCCCAGATAAATCCGTCCCCGCCCGCGGCATTACGTCGCCTATCGACGGTCGTCAGCATGCCATGATCAACATGCCGATGTGTATCGTGCCGCGGCAGGGGTAAGACGGTGGGGGCCACGATGCATGATCAACGGATGGTATCTGGGCGGGGCAAGGGTGCTATCGGTCGTCTCGTGATGGCCTTGGTTGTAGCCCTGGCACTAGTTTGTGTGATTCCCGGCGCGTCCGCGTCGGCGTCACCGGCAGGGGTCTCGGAGACCGAGGCCGCCGGCGCTGCGACTCCGGTGAGCGGCACGATCACCAGAGCCCTCCCGCTGGAGGGAGATCTCGCGCAATTCCAAGTAGGTTTCATCGCCCTCGATGAGCGGAACCCAGAGACGAATACGGTACTAGCCCGCGTCACGAACCCCGACGACAACGGCCGCTACTCGTTGCAGCTGCCGCCTGGGCGCTACCAGGTCTACGTCAGCCCGCCCTCTGAGAACAACCTCACCACCTATGACACACAGGTGTGGCAGGGGCTGCGCGACCGGTTCTTCGACCCCGAGTACCCGCTCGACGCCGTTCTGTCCGGCGCGCGCATCCTGATCGTGCAGCCGGACGCCCCGGTGTCGCTCGATTTGAGTATTGACCACGCGTCGGCCTTCACCTTCACCCCGAGTCCGACGGTGAGCGGGTCGCCCGCCGTCGGCGCGACCTTGACGGCGACGGTTCCAACCTGGACACCAGCCGCGACCGGCCGCGCTCTGGAGTGGCGCCGGGAAGGGGTGCCGATCACCGGCGCGACGGCGAGCACCTACACGCTCACGGCCGAGGACGAGGGCCAGCGCGTCACCGCCGTCGCACTGGGCGTAGACCCCGCCGGGCAGGTGACCGCAGCGACGTCGCCGCCCGTGACGGTCGAGAAGACGCTGTTCGGGCCTGTCCCTGAGATCCAGGGCACCCCAGCTGTTGGCGGTGTGCTGACGTCGGTGGTCGGGTCGTGGTCCCCCGAACCAGTTGAGCTGACGTATCGGTGGACACGCAGCGGTGCCCCGATCCAGGGCGCAACGGGTTCGTCGTACACAGTGGCGGCGGCCGACGCTTCGACGAGCGTGACCGTGGTGGTCACAGGGCGTAAGTCGGGTTATCCCGACAAGGTGTTGGAAGCGGCGGCTGTGGAGATCGCTCCGCTCGGCCCTGATGTGCAGCGGGTTGCGGGGCCGGATCGGTTTGCGGGTTCGGCTTTGGTGTCTCAGAAGGTTGCGCCGATGACGGCGCCGCTTGTGTATTTGGCGAGTGGTGAGGGTTTCGCGGATGCGTTGAGTGGGTCGGCGATCGCGGCTCAGCGGTCGGCGCCCTTGCTGTTGTCGACGGCGGCGTCGATTCCGCAAGTGGTGGCGGATGAGATCGTGCGTTTGAGGCCGTCGAACATTGTGGTGCTTGGTGGTGAGGCGGCGTTGCGACCGTCGGTGGTGGCGCAGCTGAAGGCACTCCGGCCGGGTGCGACGATCACGCGGATCGGGGGAGCGGATCGGTATGAGATGTCGCGGAACCTGATCGCGCATCCGCAGTTCGGCGCGAAGACGTCGACGGCGGTGTATGTGGCGACGGGCCGGAACTTCGCCGACGCGTTGAGCGCGAGCCCGGCGGCTGCGGCGCGGAACGTGCCGTTGCTGCTTGTGGACGGGTCGAAGCAGAAGCTCACGGTGGCGGAGACGCAGTTGCTGACGTCGCGGGGTGTGAAGTCGGTGACGATCTTCGGCGGCTATGCGGCCGTAACGAGGGAGCTTGGGCTGGAACTGCGCGCGCGCGCCGACGGCTACACCCGGGTGACGGGTGCTGACCGGTTCGAGGTCTCGCTTGCGATCGCGCAGGAATTCTTCACCAAGCACGGAGACACTGTCTATGTCGCGACGGGTGCGAACTATCCGGACGCGCTCTCGGGTGGTGTGCTGGCGGGGATCACGAATGGTCCGGTGTTCCTGGCGCAGCAGAACTGCATCGACGCGGGGTTCCTGACCGCGGTGCGGGACTTGAAGCCTAAGCACATCGTGATCCTCGGCGGCCCCGCGGTCATCGGCTTCGACGAGTACCCCTTCCCCACCTGCCCTGAGGGCTGACCAGGCCGCTGACGGCTATTGCGGGTCATCGCCCATCGCGACTGCCAGGCGCTGGGCAATGATCGGAGCCGCCGTGGTGACGTAAGTGTTGGTGAGATGGTGCCGATCGCGGTAGACGGTGACGTTCCCGATCACCATGGGACACATCTGATCGCGGCAGTAGAGGTCGCCGACGTCGATAAGCCCCGCTCGTGGCTCCATCTCCGCGGCAGCTGTGGTGGTGTCGAACTGCCTCATCGCCTGATCGAAGCCGACGAGGCAGTCGGTCCCCTCGACGGCCTCACGAGGATGCTCGATCACGCAATCCGTCATGTTCTCGGGAAGGAGGGGATTGTCGATGATACCGATTACGCGGGTGCCCTGGTCCACGGCGCGAGTCCAGGCTGCGGCGCGGGCTGAGGAGAGGGCCAAGTTCTCGGCCTCGGTGAACTCATCGGGCCGGCTTCTCCCGGTCGTGATGATGGTGTCGTATCCACCGGCTTCGAGAGCATCCTGAAGTGCCGTTCGACAGGCGACGTACTCTGGCTCGAACTCGGGAGTTGCCCAGATGCAGTTGCGGCCCACGTAGGTGTCGATCGTCCAGTTGTGTTGATCGGCGACCGAGGCGAGGCCGGCGACCAGCATGGCGGCGTGGGAGTCACCCGTGATGGCCACACGGGTCGCATCCGGGCGGGTCGAGCCATACGTGCAAGTCTCGACGATCTCGCTGCCTGGCACGTCGTTGTAGCAGTCGTAGGCGATGCCGTTGTCGGTCTTCAACGCGGCGATGCTCGGGTAGAGATTCTCCCCGAGAGCCTGGCGCCCGCAAGTCGGGTCGACCATCGCGGCAGCGCCCAGACACGGGGGAACGTCGTGCAGCACCTGCTCGACCGCCTGCTTTCCGTCGGCCGTCTGCGCGCGTGCCGAGAGGAACCCGCCAGCGGGGACCACCAACGCTATCGCCATGGCGCCCACAGTGATCAGTGCGGTGAATCGAGGGCGTCTCGAGGTCAGCATCGGCAGCGAGCGTCCCGGCTCCTCGACATAGCGCTTCGTCACCGCTGCGAGCACGATCGAGATGACGAGGAGCAGCCACAGGCCCGGCTGGGAGACCTGTTCTCGGAGCACGTACGGTGCTAAAACGATCAAAGGCCAGTGCCACAGATAGAGGGAGTAGGAGATGTCGCCGGTGTATTGGATGGGCCGGAACCGGGCTATCTGGGCGAGAGACCACCTCTCGGGCGTGACGCCGGCCCAGATCACCGCCGCGGTCGAGAGCACGGGGAGTAGAGCCGTGTAGCCCGGGAAGGGAGTCGACGCCGTGTAGGTCAGCGACGTGGCGACGATTCCGGCCATCCCCGCCCAGCCGAGCACCGCTCGGAGGCGGACCGGTGGCGCCACGGCGATTAGGGCCAGGAGCCCGCCGAGTCCGAACTCCCACGCGCGAGTGGGCGTAACGAAGTAGGCCTGTGCGGGATCGGAGATTGTCAGGACGATGGAGTAGCCGAGGGAGGCCAGGGTGATCCCACCGAGCAGCACCGCGATCACGGATTTCCGGTCAAGCCGCTTCCTTGCGATCCAGATCCCGAGGAGGATCACGAGCGGCCAGAGAACGTAGAACTGCTCCTCGACCGACAGCGACCAGTAGTGCTGAACCGGCGAGGCGTTGTTCTCTGCCGCGAGGTAGTCGATCGAGTCGCCGGCGAGCTGCCAGTTCAGAACGTAGAGCACGGCCCCGGCCATCTGACTGAACCAGTCCCGCCAGAAGGTCACGGGCACGACCGCCCACGTCGCGACGGCCGATACGAGTACAACGAGCAGCGAGGCCGGTAGCAGACGCCGCGCCCGGCGTGCCCAAAACCGTCCCAGGTCCACCCGGCCGGTCCGAATCGCGTCCTTCAGGAGATGTGAAGTGATCAAGAAGCCGGAGATTACGAAGAAGACGTCGACGCCCGCATATCCGCCGGGCAGTGCCTCGGGCCACAGGTGGTACACGACGACCATCGACACAGCGGCAGCCCGGAGCGCCTGGATCTCCGGGCGCACACCGATCCTCTGTTCTGCGAGTACTCGCATCCGACCCCCTTCGGTAGGCGGAGTCTATAGGGCGAGGCTTTCGGCGACGGTCGTTGACGTGTGATGATCGACCTGCCTGGTGTGCACCAGCCGCGGGCGTGAGCACGACGGCGGGGGCCACGATGCGCGAACGACGGACGGTCTTCGGTCGGGTGACGACGGCATTGGTGGGCATACTGGCCCTAGCGTTGTTGACGCCGGCTGCACCTGTATCCGCGGCCGCGGCGGCCGAGACGGTGACCATCACCGGCACGGTGACCGGGGAAACTCCCGACGGCCCCGGCCTTGCCGGGATCGAGGTGCGCTTCTACCTTCCGAGCGGCCCCGAGACCACGGTCACCGATGCGGAGGGCGATTACACCTTCACCGATGTGCCGCTCGATGACGCCGGTTACGTGATCGGCTTCGAACCTCCCTCCGACAGCGAGTACCTTCGAGACGCGCTGAGTCCCGTCGTACCGGTTGCCGGAGGCCCGAACGTTTTCGACATCGCGCTGGCCAGGGGAGGAACCGTCTCGGGCACGATCTCGTTGTCCAACGGCCAGCCGATCACGGGAGGTAAGGCCGTCATCACCGGGGACGGTAGTTTCAGGAAGGACGTCACGCTCGATGCGTCGGGTGAGTATCGATTCGTGGGGCTCCGCGCTGGCACCTATTGGATCAACGGATACAAGGAGGGCGCGGAGAGCGCCTCTAACAGCGTCCGGGTCGAGCTCGGCCAGGACTACACACTGGACCTGACGCTCTCCGCGCCCCGCTTGCCGGGATCCGTGAGTGGGCGCGTGACATCGGAATCGGGGACGCCCCTCAAGGGGATCGAGGCCTCCCGGAACGGCAGAACCGTCGTCACCGACGCCGATGGGCGTTACACAATTTCTCCGGCCTCTGCTGACACACAGCTGGTCTCGTTCCGGGACCCCGGCGACATCTATCTCGATGCGTCGACCCCGCAAGGAGTCTCCGTCGGCCAGGGCGAAGCGGTGACTGGCGTCGACGTCGTGCTCCAGGAAGGCGCCACGATCTCCGGCACCGTGCTCGGCTCCGATGGAGTCGGCTTGCCGTTCTGCACGGTCGGAGACGGGCAGGTGCCCTGGGCCGGCACGGACAGCCGAGGCGACTACAGGCTGACGGGGTTGGCCAGTGGAACCTACTACCTGTGGGCCGGACCGTACCAGGACGACGTCGAGTACAGCGGCGCCGAGGGGCCCACGATCACCGTCCAGGCCGGTCAGCACCTCACCGGTGTGAATTTCGTGCTCGAGCGCTGGCCACTGGTGACCGGAACCATCACCCGAGCTCCTCCCGTCGAGGGCGACATCACGACGTTCACGGTGGCTTTCGCCTCGTTCGACCCCTCACCCGAAGAGCCGCCACTGGTAAGGATCACGCATCCTGACGCGGAAGGCCGGTACTCTCTTCGGATGCCGCCGGAGGACTTCCAGGCGCTGGTCATGGCACCGAGCGGCCCTGGTACCATCGCCACCTCGTACGTCCCCGTGCAGGTCTGGGACGGCTTCCGTCCCGCCTACTTCGACTTCGATTCGCCCAAGGACCCGGTGCTTTCGGGCGCGCGAGTCATCCGGGTCGATCAGGATTCGCCGCCGACCGTCGACATGACAATCGACCGAGGGGTGACCTTCGCCTCGGCTCCCCGTCCGACCGTCAGCGGGACGCCCACAGTGGGCTCGACGCTCACTGCAACGGTCGCGAAGTGGACGCCGGCGACGACGGACGTCAGGCTCGAATGGCGGCGTGAGGGCGTTCCGATCCCCGGCGCGACATCGTCCACCTACACGCTCACTGAGCAGGATCTGTTCAACCGGGTAACTCTGGTCGTGCTGGGGAACGACCCGAAGGGGTTCGTGAAAGCGGCGTCGTCGGCTCCTGTGCCGGTGACGCAAGGAATCGCCGGCCCCACCCCCACGATCCAGGGCACCGCGGCCGTGGGCAGCACCCTGACGGCGGTGGCGGGCTCATGGAGCCCGTCATCGGTCGAGCTGTCGTACCAGTGGAAGCGCGACGGAGCGCCGATCGACGG
The DNA here is from genome assembly GCF_015350805.1 of Herbiconiux sp. VKM Ac-1786. Classification (GTDB taxonomy): domain Bacteria; phylum Actinomycetota; class Actinomycetes; order Actinomycetales; family Microbacteriaceae; genus Herbiconiux. Next base: position 2,162,228 of record NZ_JADKSG010000001.1, read on the forward strand.
CGCGACCGCCTCGACCTACCTGGTTCAGACTCCGGATGCCGGTCACAGCCTCTCGGTGGCCGTGACCGGGCGTAAGTCGGGTTATCCCGACAAGGTGTTGGAAGCGGCGGCTGTGGAGATCGCTCCGCTCGGCCCTGATGTGCAGCGGGTTGCGGGGCCGGATCGGTTTGCGGGTTCGGCTTTGGTGTCTCAGAAGGTTGCGCCGATGACGGCGCCGCTTGTGTATTTGGCGAGTGGTGAGGGTTTCGCGGATGCGTTGAGTGGGTCGGCGATCGCGGCTCAGCGGTCGGCGCCCTTGCTGTTGTCGACGGCGGCGTCGATTCCGCAAGTGGTGGCGGATGAGATCGTGCGTTTGAGGCCGTCGAACATTGTGGTGCTTGGTGGTGAGGCGGCGTTGCGACCGTCGGTGGTGGCGCAGCTGAAGGCACTCCGGCCGGGTGCGACGATCACGCGGATCGGGGGAGCGGATCGGTATGAGATGTCGCGGAACCTGATCGCGCATCCGCAGTTCGGCGCGAAGACGTCGACGGCGGTGTATGTGGCGACGGGCCGGAACTTCGCCGACGCGTTGAGCGCGAGCCCGGCGGCTGCGGCGCGGAACGTGCCGTTGCTGCTTGTGGACGGGTCGAAGCAGAAGCTCACGGTGGCGGAGACGCAGTTGCTGACGTCGCGGGGTGTGAAGTCGGTGACGATCTTCGGCGGCTATGCGGCCGTAACGAGGGAGCTTGGGCTGGAACTGCGCGCGCGCGCCGACGGCTACACCCGGGTGACGGGTGCTGACCGGTTCGAGGTCTCGCTTGCGATCGCGCAGGAATTCTTCACCAAGCACGGAGACACTGTCTATGTCGCGACGGGTGCGAACTATCCGGACGCGCTCTCGGGTGGTGTGCTGGCGGGGATCACGAATGGTCCGGTGTTCCTGGCGCAGCAGAACTGCATCGACGCGGGGTTCCTGACCGCGGTGCGGGACTTGAAGCCTAAGCACATCGTGATCCTCGGCGGCCCCGCGGTCATCGGCTTCGACGAGTACCCCTTCCCCACCTGCCCGCGGCGTTGACGGTGGAGACGGGGTCCATGGCGGCAGGACAATCAGCCGACCTCGCTGATCTTTGGACCCCTGGTCGAAGGATCAGAAATCCGGACGGACTGGCCAGAACGTCCGCGTTCAGAGTCTGTCTAGTTGATCGTGATCGGTGGTGAGACGTACGTCTAGAGGTTCTCTTTCCTCGTTGTCGCCGGCCACGGCGTAGTACGTGGCGGCGCCAGTATCGCGTGCGTCGAACTGGATCGGGAAGACACTGACCTCGTTTTGCAGGCCATCTACAGTGCGCCAGTAAAGACGTTCTCCGGTGATCGCAAGCTCCATCTCCCACCCTCGCGCGTAATTGGACGAGGTCAGGGTGCGAGCGGGGCTCCCGCTCACCAGGCGCAGGACGCTCAGCGTGTGGGTCTACCGAGGTGCTCGTAGTCGCTTGGCACGCTGAACGTGAGCAGCGCTTGTCCACCGGTCGCAATCGACGTCGATGACCAGAACAGTGACAAGACCGTACTTGCCGCAGCTGCTGGAGCGGTCGCCGCAGCGGCGATGACCGGCGCTGTCCACGCCGCCCCAAGCACAGTGCGTCGTTCGACGTCCACCATGAGTCCCCACTCAGCCGTGATCGCTGCACCGAGGCTACCCGGGAAGCCCTCACCACGCGAAAGTGCCCCCGGCCGACCCGCGGGCCGAGCCGGGGGCTCAGTGATCTGTGCAGATCGGTTCGATGCTAGCTCAGGCGATGACGGAAGCGAATCCGACCCTGCCTCAGTATCCCTACAGGGTGAAATTGAGCACTTGATCAGTCGCCGCGATGGTCACCACGAACCTGCCCGCCAAGTCATCATCCGCGGGAACGACGATCGCTACGCTCCCCGTCGCGACACCGTTCGGAAACAGACGGGGAAAGTCGAAGAGGGAGTCGGAACGAGCCGGATCGGCCGTCGCGGAGTGATTGACACCTGCAGAGTCAACGTACGAAAACTGCAGGTCGTCGGAAATCACCGACGTCTCCGTTCCGACATAGCGAGCTTCGACCGGCAGGACCATGTAGCTCCGGTCGGCATCGGACGAGTCGTCGGTCAGGGCGCCGATCTCGGGCTGACCGAGCGCGATAGTCCACGCGACGCCGCCCTCGGTGCACACGACCGTGGAGCCGAGAGGGTAGGGATGCGCCGCTGACCCGTCGGCGTCGCCTCTGTTTGGATATGGGTCTCCCGTCCCTGGGTCCCCCATCGTGAATCCGAGAGCGCACCCGCCCGGGTTGTCGGTGCCGTGTGCGCGTGCTGCTTCGGATGTGACGAACACGATCCCTCCCGTTATCAGGCAGATAGCAAGGATTCCGGCTGTCACGAAAAGCGCGGTCGTGGACTGATTTTTGAATTTGGGCATACTCGGGTCATCTCGTATCTGGTCCGCACATCGGTTGGGTGACCGACGGATGCCTGGGTGGGGCGCGGAATGAACGGAGTCAATGCTAGGACGCTAGAAGCAGCATGGAGCATGTTCCCAGACGCCGCGGAGGTCGACGAGCAGGCAGCAGAGAATCGGAGACCCGTCGGTTGTTCATGTGACCGTAACTCGACGCGGGTACGATCAGCCGAAATCAGGGAGGTGGCCGATGATCGCAATAGCGCGCGGATGCGAAGAGCATGGAATTGTCATGGTCAATCGCTACGAGGGTGTTCAGCGTCAATGGTGTCCCCTGTGCGAGCGAGATTCACCGTCGGGGTGTCGGAACGGGATCTGAGCGGTCGGAGCGTCGGCGAGGGTTTCTGGCAGCTCGACGCACCGCGAACCCGGTGGTCGTTCGGTGAGCGGGAGTACTTACCGACCACAGGCAGTGACTCCCGCTCATCAGGATGCTATCCCGGACTGGCATAGTGGGCGGTCACCTGATAGCGGCCTGGTTCGCGGTAGCCTGTCGCGAGTGAGCGGCAGGGGCGGCAGGGGCGACAAGCGGCAGATCGGGCTGTTCGCCCTGGTCAACCTCGTGCTGCTGGGGTCGCTGACGGCGCCCGTCATCACGGGGCTGCCGCTGCGCATCGCGGGGCTCGTGGGGGAGGATCAGCGCACCGAGACTCTCGCGTTCGTGACCGTGTGCGGGGCGATCGCGTCGGTGGTCGCGAATCCGCTGTTCGGCATCCTGTCTGACCGCACGCCGGGGCGGTGGGGGCGACGGCGGCCGTGGCTGCTGGCGGGGGTGGTCGGCGGGTGGGGTGCGTCGCTGCTCGTCGTCAACGCCGACTCGGTGGCCGCGCTCGCGATCGCGTGGGTGCTCGCGCAGACGGCCTACAACGCCTCGCTCGCCGCGGTGGCCGCCCTGCTCGGAGATCAGGTGAGCGAGCGCAGCCGGGCCCTCGCATCCGGGATCTTCGGCGCCGCCGCCTTCCTCGGAACGCTGCCTCCGCTCGTGCTGGCCGCGGTGCTGCCCGGGCGCATCGACATCGTCGTCATGGCCATGCCGACCGTCGCCGTGGTGGTCGTGCTGGTGGCGTGCCTGCTGCTGCAGGATCCGCCGCTGGGTGCTCAGGCCATGACGAGAAGAGTGGGCAGGCCGGCCCTGCCCGATCGCGACGAGCTGCGGCGGGCCCGGCCGTTTGCCCTGGTCTGGCTGCAGCGGTGCCTGATGCATCTCGCGTTCGGGCTCGTCACCTCGTTCACCCTCTTCTTCGTCAGCGACCGGATGAGCCTCAGCCCCGAAGCGGCCGGCCCCGTCGTGGCACTCGTCACGCTCGCGGGCGGGGCATCCATCGTCGTGTCGGCGCTGGTCACCGGCGCGATCGCCGGCCGGCGCGGCGACTACCGCCGGTACATCGTGCTCGCCGCCGTGGGACTCGCGCTCGCTGCGGTGCTGCGCGGGTGCAGCACCGAGATCGCCCTGCTGGTGGCCGGAGCGGCGCTCGGCGGGCTCGCCCTCGGCGCCTTCTACGCCGTCGACCTGGCGCTGGCGCTCCGCACCATCCCTGCGGCCAAGCACGGCGCCTACCTTGGCGTCTTCAACATCGCCGAGACGCTGCCCGCGACCGTCTCGCCCGCCATCGCGACCGTGCTGCTGCTGATCGGCGGCGCCGACCCCCTCTCGGGCCGGCCCGACGACTACCTGGCCCTGTGCCTGACGGCCGCCGTCGTGGCGCTCGTCGCACTGCTGCCGCTGCCGGCCCTCCGCGGCGTGCTCACGCGCGAACCCGCGGCCGAACTGGTGACCGACTCCGAGCTCAGCGGCCCGCCCATTCGCTCGCCGAGGTGATGCCGAGCACCGTCAGCCGCGACACCGCCTCGGCCCGGCTCGTGACCCCCAGCTTGCGGTAGAGCGAGCGCACCTGCGACTTCACGGTGTTCGGCGACACCGAGAGCGCGGCCGCGATGTCGGGCAGCGCGGCGCCGGTGCTCAGGTGCCGCGCCACCTCGAGCTCACGGGGTGTCAGACGGATGCCCGACAGCTCACCCGCGATGAACGCCCGCTCCCGTGCCCGCTCGACCCTCGCGGCCTGCTCGGTCGCGCCCGAGCGCTGCAGCACGGCGACCAGCTCGGTCAGCGCCGGCCGCGGCACGAACGCGAGCGCCAGCTGCTGGCGGCGCTCGGCGGTGAACGCCAGCGCGGACGCCGCCGCGCGCAGCGTCTGCTCGTCGTCGCCGAGCTGCGCGAGGGCGGCGGTCGCGAGCACGAGCGCCTCGCCGCGGCTGCGGCTGGAGGCCGCCGGGGCCGACTCGGGCGGCAGCAGCATCAGCGCCTCGTCGGGCAGCCCGCGGGCCAGCGCGATGCGGGCGCGGCTGACGGCCAGGCGCGGGTCGAGCGAAGCGGGTGCGCCGGACTTGGCGCGGCTGGGCGACGGCACGGGTCCGAGCGCGCGGATCGCCGCCGGCACGTCGCCGTCGGCCAGGTGCGCCAGCACGAAGGTGTGCCGCAACCGGTCGGTCGAGAACGCCGAGGCGTTGCGGCGGCGGTGCTGCGCGCGCACGGTGCTCTGCAGCCGGTGCAGCGTCTCGCCCGAGTCGCCCCGCATCAGGCCGATCACCGTGTCGAGGTGGGCCAGCAGGCTCCAGTGCTCGATCGTCTCGCGGTGCGGGTCGAGGATGCGCACCCGCCGGTCGGCCTCGTCGAGGTCGAAGGCCTCGAGAGCGAGGAAGGCGCGCGCGATCTGGTAGAAGCTGCCCGAGTAGCCGTCGAGCCAGCCCTCCGGCCAGTCCCGCTGCGACGCCTCGTCGACCGTGGCGGCCGACTCGGGCAGGTCGCCCGCGATGGCGTGCACGCCGGCCGTCATGCCCAGGGCCAGGATGCCCGCCGTGAGACCCCGGGCGTCGCTCACCGCCGTCGAGCGGGCGAAGGAGTCGAGGGCGAGTTCGGTGCGTCCGTTGTAGAAGAAGGTGGTGCCGGCCTGGTTCCAGAGCGAGGGCTCGTTCGGCCCGAGCAGCTCGTGGTCGGCGGGCGACATCGAGCGGAGGGTGTCATGGCAGCGGTCGGCCGCGACGAGGGCCTGGGGCATCCGGCCACTGACACGGAGGGCGGCCGCCTGCACGCCGGCCAGCAGCGCACGGTCGGGCGGGCTGGCGCTCGAGGCCTGGCGGTTCGCGCCGTAGCTCGCCAGGGCGAAGAACTCGAGTGCGCGCAGACGGTTCGAGCGGCGGGCGTTGTAGATGATGGCCAGCATCATCGTGACGAGCGGCAGCTTGCGCAGGGTGAGCACCGAGACGTGCGTGAAGAGCTCGCGCACCTGGCTGCCGTGGTTGCGCAGGAGCACGTGCCAGCCCTCGCGCACGACGGCGGTGGCGAGCGCCCAGTCTTCCTGCTGGCGGGCCCGGGCGAGGGCGCGGTAGACGTAGCCGTGCTCGGCCTCCCAGCGGGCGGTCGCGAGCTCGAGCGCGCGCACCTCGCGCGGGTGCTCGGCGCGCAGCAGCCGTTCGAACGCCTCGCGCATCAGGGGCGCGTAACGGAAGCGCGCACCGGTGGCGGGGGAACCGGTGCGAAGGCCGAGGCCCTCGCGCTCGGCTCGGGCGAGCATCCGTTCGCTGTCGTCGTCGCCCGAGAGGGTCGTGGCCAGCTCGAGGGTGAGCTCGTCGGCGACCGAGGTGCGGGCGAGGAAGTTGACGAAGCGCGACTCCCACTGCTCGGTCGCGATGCGGCGGGCCAGCAGGTCGGCGAGGGCGTCGGATGCGCGGGGGTGCGGGCGGGCGGGGGCGTGCGCTGCTTCGGCCGCCGTCTGGCCGGGTGACTCGCGGTGGGACGGGGCCTGGGCCTGGGCCAGGGCTCGGGCGATCAGGGGGGAGCCGCCGGACGCGAGGACCTCGTCGAGGGTGCCGTCGGCCGCCTGCGCGCCGAGGATCGCGCGGGCCTCGTCGGGAGTCAGGGCCAGCTGCTCGGGGCCGAGCACCAGGGCGTCGAGCGTCAGGGCGAGACCCGGGTCGGTGAGCGCCGAGCCGCTGCGCGCGGTCGTCCTCAGTCGCAGGGTCGGCAGCTCGTGCGCCTGGGCGATCAGGCCCTCGACGGCCGGCGCCGTCAGTCGGTCGGCGTCGTCGACCACGAGCACGAGCTCGCCGAGGTCGCGGAGCGCTCGCCGCAGGAGCTGCCAGGGGTCGGTTCCGGCGCTGACCGCCTCGCCGAGGTGCCGGAGCGGGCCGTCGGCCGGGGACAGGCCCGAGGCGATCAGCTCGTCGGCCAGCTGCTGCACGAAGGCGCGCGTGTCGACGTCGCGGTCACGCACCCGCAGCCAGAGCCCGTCGGCAGCAGTGTCGCGGGCCCACTGGGCGAGGGCGACCGTCTTGCCGAAGCCCGCGGGGGCGTGCAGGGCGACCACCGGGGTCGGGCCCTCGAGCTGCTCGCTCAGCCGCAGACGGCGGAGGGAGTCGACGGGTGTGCGCGGCACTCCCCACAACGCCATACGAGCTCCCCGGTCGGTCAGGAGAAGTCTAGGGGCGGGGCGCCACTGCGTTCTTCGCGCCCGGGGCTCGTGTTCTCACGGGGCTTGTCCCAGGATGGAGGGCATGTTCTCGAACGTCGACGGCGGTCATGCGCTGATCCTGCTCCTCGGCCTCGCGGCCTTCATCCTCTTCATCGCCGCGCTGGTGAGCATCATCAAGGCGCCGCGGGCGTCGACCGCCGAGAAGGTGATCTGGGTGCTGGTGGTGCTGATCCTGCCGCTGCTGGGGTCGATCGTGTGGTTCGTCGTGGGCAAGCGGTTCGCGACGGCGGGTGACCCGCCGCGGGCCTGAGGTCGGGCTGATGGACAGGGACTTCCCTCCGGCGCCGGCGCGGGCGCCCGATGTCGAGGACCGGTTCGTCGGTGGGCGGGTGTGCGACGAGCTGTGGGTGGCCGAGTACCTGCCGCAGTGGACGGCGCCCTCTCGGTCGGGGGCGCGGGTGGCTCCGGCGGGAGCATCCGGAGTTCGCCTGCTGATCGAGGAGGATCAGCTCGACTGGCGCGAGGAGGATGCGCCGCTGCGGGTGTCGAACCTGCAGACGGCGGTGTTCTCGGGGCCGGTGGGGTCGGAGCGCGGGACGCATCGGCATCGGCCCGGGCTGCGGGTTCGCACGGCGGTGCCGACGCGGCTGCTGTGGACGCCGTCGTCGGGGCGGGTCGACGTGACCGTCAGCGCGAGCGTCGACGAGGGGTGCATGCTCGCGGTGTGGCTCGTGGGGGTCGAGGAGGGGTCGGCGCGCGACTGCGGGGAGATCTGCGTGGTCGAGATCGATGCGGCGGCGGTGGGGCCTTCTTCGGTTCGGGCGCGGTGCGGGCTCAAGGCGCACGGGGATGATCGGCTCGAGACCGACATGCGGTCGGTGACGGTGCCGGTGGGTGCGGCCCGGGCCCACACGTGGTCGGTGGTGTGGGGGCCGGCGGGCACGGTGATCGGGTGCGAGGGGCGGGTGGTGTTCTCATCGTCGGCGGCGCCGGGGTATCCACTGCAGCTGATGGTCGATGTGTTCGAGATCGGGCCGCGGTCGGGGGCGTCGGCGTACCCGAAGTCGGCGGTGGTGCACGCGGTGCGAGGGTGGAGCGGGCCGCTCTGAGCGGCTTGTCCTCGGCGCCTGGGGGGATATGCGGGGGAGCCGTGAAATGGGGATCACCCGGCGCCCCCGCACCCGTTCATGATCGCTCCCCTGGGGTGCGGTTCGTGTGGCGGCCGGCACTTTTCACCCGACTCTTCATCCTCCTGGAAAAGCGATGAAAGCTCGCTTCTTCCGCGTCGCAACCCAAAGTGGAAGCTAGTAGTACCCCCGAATAGGGGGCAGACTTCTGGTGGGTGGGGTAGGAGAGGAGAGAGTCATGTTCACCCTGCCCAATGGGAAGACGGTTGCCGCGCTGTCGGTGGCTGCCGGTCTCATCATGACGCTGGTAGGTGCTCCGGCGGTGTCGATGGCGGCGCCCACCGGGCCGTCGGCGTCCCCTGTCGACATCGACGCGATGGAGGAGCTGTTCGAGAAGTTCGGGGTGCCCGAGGCGCAGCAGCACGTCCTGCTGCAGGAGGCGCGAAGCGGGATCCCGTGGGACGTGTATGCGCCCGCCCCCTCGGTTCGTGAGGCGTGGAATGCCGATGGCTTCACGTACACCGTCGACCGGTTCGCGGACGGATCGTTCCGAGCGGTCGGCATCGAGGATCCGCGTCCGGCGAGCCCGGGGGCGGTGACGCAGTGCTCCATCTCGACGGGTTCGGGCTACTCGAACGCCGACAACTGCCAGATCGACGGTGTCTGGGGCAGCGTGCTGCTCGGCGCCGTGAACGTCGACTACACGATCGTCGACGGGCTGCCCGATCGGATCACGGATACCGGTTACGGCTATCAGAAGTGCTACGCGCCGACCACCTGTTCGTCTCCCGGGCTCGTGGAGTCCGACGACGTCGAGGATGACGGCCCGGCATTCGCTCGGTGGCAGTCGGATGTGACGGCGGCCTGGGGCAGTTGGAACGTGTGGTTCCAGCTCAACGTCGGTGGCGACCGCGCCTATCAGTCGAACTCATGAGCACCGGATCGGTGGTCCTCGACGAGTCCGTCGAGCCGGTGGTGCCCTTCGGCTTCGAGATCGGAGGTGCACTCGTCGCCGTCGTCTGGTTGGCGCTGCTCATCGGTGCACTGATCGGAGTGGTGCGCTCGCAGACCCTTTCCGGTGCGCAGCGGGTGCTGTGGGCGGCTGCGGTTCTGCTGCTGCCGCTCGTCGGTGCGCTCGCGTGGTGGGTGCTGTGGCTGGTGGTGCGGAGTGCGGCGCAGCGTCGCGGCTAGGCGTCGCCCGCGATGGAGCGGAGGGCGTCGAGGTGGGTGCGCCAGGCCGCTCGGCCCGCGCGGGTGAGGGTGAGGGAGGTGCGGGGCATCTTGCCCGCGAAGGACTTGCCGATGGTGAGGTAGCCGGCCGCCTCGAGGGCGGAGGCCTGCTTGCTGAGGGCGGAGTCGGTGATCTCGACGGCATCCCTCACCTCTTTGAAGCTCAGGGTGCCGGCGCGGTCGAGGGCGGCCACGATCGAGAAGCGCACCGGGTTGGTGAAGACGTCGTCGAGTCGGTGGCGGGGGTGCGGCTCGGTGGCCGTCACGAGCGGGCCTCGCGGGCGGCGCAGACGATGCTCACGACGAGCACGAGGCCCGAGGCGGCGGCCGCGAGCGGCACCGAGCCGTGGGCCCAGATGACCACCGCGAGGGCGGCGGCGTAGCTGACGAACCAGGCGGCGATGTAGGCGGTCCAGCGGCGTCCGCGGGAGAAGGCCGAGCGGCCGCGGATGGAGAACATGAAGAACACCAGCAGTGCGAAGACGACCGTGAGGGTGGCGAAGTAGGCCAGGCCGAAGGTGTCGCCGGTGGTGACGGCCATGGCGAAGGTGCCCAGCGACGTCGCCACGCCGAGGGCGAGGATGAACGTGATGTACGGCCAGCGCGTGGCGTTGTGGGCGTCACGGCTGAGGGTCTCGGCGCGATGCAGGAGCTCGCGGGCCTCGTGCGGGGTGACGGTGGGGGTGGTCTCCATGGGGATCTCCTTGTCTCGTGAGATCAGTATGGCAAGTAGTTTCCAACTTGGCAAGTAGTCAGTCGCCGCCTCCGCCACCTCCCCCGTCGCCGCCCCCTCCGTCGCCGCCGCCACCGCTGTCGCCCCCGCCGCCGTCGGACCAGCCGTCACCGCCGGTGCTGTGGTCGTGGTCGTGGCCGTGGCCGTCGGTGCTGCCCGAGTCGCCGTAGACGACCGTGGAGCCTCCGCCGTCGCCACCGCGCCCTCGACCGCGGGCCGTCTGCACCACGACCAGCACGACGACGATGAGGATGGCGACGGCGACGAGCGCCCCGACGACGATGTTGTCCATGCTCCGACGGTACGCCCTGGCACGGGCGGGCGCGGGGGCGCTACCCTGGGGCGACGCGGCGGGGTGACTGTCGGGGGCTCGGGGGAGTGCGGCATGGTGGGTTCGGCGACGGCAGCGGCGACGACGGCGACGGGGGCGGATGCGCGGGCCCGCGCGGCCCGGATCTGGTACGGCGCCATCGCGGTGGTGGTCGGGGTCGCCCTGGTCATCCAGATCGTGCTGATCTTCACCGGCGGGCAGGACGTGAACTCGAGCGAGAACACCGCCGACGAGTCGCTCGCGACGCGGTTCGTGCGGCTGTTCAGCTTCTTCACGATCCAGAGCAACCTGTTCGTGCTCGGAACGTCCGTGGTTCTCGCGCTGAACGTGCACAAGGACGGGCGCCTCTGGCGCGTGCTGCGTTTCGACGCGCTGATCGGGATCATCATCACGGGGCTGGTGTACGAGACGGTGCTGGCCCGGCTCGTGCATCCTGAAGGCTGGGCCCTGGCGGCGACGATCGGGTTCCACTACATCTCGCCGTGGGCGACCGTGCTGGGCTGGCTCGTGTTCGGGCCCCGGCCGCGGATGTCGTGGGCGACCGCGGCGCTCGCCTTCGTGTGGCCGCTGGGGTGGCTCGTGTACACCTTCGTGCACGGGGCGGTGACGGGGTGGTACCCGTATCCGTTCCTCGACGTCGACACGATCGGGTTCGGCGACTCGGTGCGGAACTCGGCGGTGGTGCTGGCGATCGCGGTGGTGGTGGCGGTGGTGCTGAGGCTGCTCGACGGGCGGCTGCCGTCGCTCGTGCGGGACGCGCCGGGGCGGGTGCCGGGCCGCGTGAGCCGCGACGCACTCGGCGGAACCCCGGATCCGGGCCGGCGCGACACGGCGTAACCCGGCACCCGGCGCACCGACCGCCCGTGATTCCGGGCGCGGAGGCCCCTCGCCCACGGCGTAACGTGCGGTGACCGACCGCGCAACACCCCCGCTGTGCGCCGCGGATAGCGTCCTCTCCATCGACATGACCCCCTGAACCGGGCGGTCATCCACGGAGGAACGGGGCAATCATGAGTGGTCTCTCGACAGGTCTGAGGGCGGGCATCGCGGCGGTGGGCGCGATGGCCGCCGCGGTCGCACTGGCCGGATGCGCGAACGGGGCGAGCGCGTCGGACGACGCCGTGGCGGCCGGCGCCGACTGCACGGAGACGACTCCCGCGCACCTCGTCATCGGCACCGCCGACCTCGACGTCTCGTACATCCCGTACGGCATCCTGGCCGACGAGCTCGGCTACTTCGCCGAGGAGTGCATCGACATGACCATCGACGCGGCGGCGGACGGTCTGCTCCAGTCGCTGACGAGCGGACAGGCCGACTTCGTGATGTCCTCGCCCTCGGAGTCGCTGTTCGCCGGCAACGGGGCACCGATGGGCGCCGAGATGATCTACAACCTCATCCCCGACCTCAACATCAGCCTCGCGGTGCTGGATGACTCGCCTCTGACCTCGGTCGGCGACCTGAAGGGCGCCGTCATCGGCACCTGGGGTCTCGGCCCCTATGCCGACGCCTACGTCTCGCGATCGCTCGAGCCCTACGGCCTGACCCTCGACGACGTCACCCTGATCGAGACCGGCTACGGCACGACACCGATGCAGGCTCTCGACACGGGGGAGGTGGATGCGGTGCTGTACTGGCCCGGCCTCTACACATCGTGGGAGCTCGCCGGCTACCCGACGCGGGTTCTCGAGGGCACCGAGTGGTCGTCCACCATGGACGGGATCGGCATCCTGACCACCGACGAGATCGTCGCCGACGACCCGGAGTTGGTCGAGGGCGTGTCGCGAGCGATCGCCAAGTCGACCGTCTACCTCAAGCGCTTCCCCGAGAGCGCCGTGCGCGCCTTCTGGGCCGGCTACCCCGAGCGGGCACCGCTCCCCGGTGAGGACGAGACCGCCGCGATGGCGGCCGACCTCGCCATCCTGGACTCCACGCTCGTCTCCATGGGGGTCGACGACCGCCCCGACGACACGCTCTGGGGCGACCAGAGCGCCGAGCGGTGGCAGAACCAGATCGACTACTTCGTCGAGACCGGGATGATCGCGCCGACCGGCGAGGTGCTCCCGGACACGTTCTTCAGCGCCGACCACATCGCCGCCGCGAACGACTTCGACCACGACGCGATCGTGGAGCAGAAGTGACGCTCGCCCAGTCGGAGCCCCGCGTCGACACCTTCGAGGGATCCATCACCCTCCGCGACGTGACCATGGAGTTCACCACGCGGGACCGGGCCTCGATCCGGGCCGTCGACACGACGTCGCTCACGATCCCGAGCGGCCAGTTCGTCTCGGTGCTCGGCCCGTCGGGCTGCGGCAAGTCGACACTCCTCCGGATGATCGCCGGCCTGATGCCGCCGACGTCGGGGTCGGTCTCGATCGGCGGCGAGCCCGTCAGCGGACCGAGCCGCAAGGTCGGCATCGCCTTCCAGACGCCGTCGCTGCTGGAGTGGTACACGGTGGCCGAGAACATCGCGCTGCCCGCCCGGATGGGCCGTCGTCCGGCCGACAAGCGGTCGGTCGAGCGCCGGGTCGAGGAGCTGCTGGCCACGGTCAAGCTCGCCTCGCTCGGCGGGAAGTACCCGAGCGAGCTGTCGGGCGGGATGCGACAGCGGGTCGCGATCGCCCGCTCGCTCATCACCGACCCCGCGGTCATCCTGATGGACGAACCCTTCGGGGCGCTCGACGCGATCACCCGCGAGCACATGCACGACGAGCTGCTGTCGATCTGGCGCGAGTCGGGGGCGACCGTGCTGTTCATCACCCACGACATCGCCGAGGCCGTCTACCTCTCCGACCGCATCGTCGTGATGTCGCCGAGGCCCGGCAGGATCGTCGCCGACATCGCCAACGAGCTGCCGCGCCCGCGGAGCTCGGCCACCCGCGCCCTTCCCGAGTTCACGCGCCTCGCCAGCGAGCTCCGCGTGCACATCAACCACTGACCCATCACCCCCTGACGTCGAAAGGCTCCGCCATGACCGAGGTCCTCCAGCCCGCCGCCACGACGGCGCCGCGTCGCCTGCCCGCCCCGTCGCGATCGACCGCGCGCACCTCCACGTTCGTGCTCCGCCGGATCCTGACGGTGCTGGCGTACATCCTGGTCGCCCTGCTGCTCTGGCAGGTGTTCATCAGCGTCTTCGACGTCGACCCGCTCCTCGTGCCCGGACCGATCCCGGTGCTGCAGGCTCTCGGCACCCAGCTCACCTCCCCGGTGATCTGGTCGGCCGCCTGGGTGACCTTCCAGGAGGCGATCTTCGGATTCGGTATCGGCGCGACCGTCGGCATGGTCATCGCGATCGCCCTCGCGGAGAGCCGTACCCTCTACCGGCTCGTCAACCCCTACATCGTCGCCTTCCAGGCGATCCCGAAGGTCGCCCTGACGCCGCTGTTCATCGTCTGGTTCGGCTTCGGCATCTGGTCGAAGGTCGTGCTGATCGCCACCTTCACCTTCTTCCCGGTGATGGTGAACATGTACCAGGGCCTCCGCAGCACGACGAGCGAGGAGGAGGAGCTGATGCGGGTGTCGCACGCCACCCGGTGGCAGCGCTTCCGGCACCTCCGCCTGTACCGCTCGCTGCCGTACCTGTTCGCGGCCTTCGAGGCGAGCTTCGTGCTCTGCCTGACGGGGGCGGTGCTGGCCGAGCTGCTCGGCTCGGGCACGAGCGTCGGGCTAGGCACCCTCGTGCAGATGTACACCTCGACCTACAACATGGCCGGCCTGTTCGGCATCATCACCCTGCTCTCCCTCTTCGGTGTGGTCTTCGACCTCATCGTGAAGGGCACCGCCCGGGTCGTCCTGCGGTGGAACCGCAGCTCCGGCCACTGATCCGGCACCGACCACCGATCCAGCACGACCACTGATCCAGCCCAGAACGGACCCCCTCGTGGCCTCGAACCAGCAGCACATCAAGCTCATCTGCGACCTCTCGCTCATCCACTCGAACGCGAAGTGGCTCTACCCCGGGTCGTGGGAGAACTACCCGAAGTACGGCGACCCGGCGCTCTACCTCGACATCGCGCGGATGCTCGAGCGGGGCAAGTTCGACGGCGCCTTCTTCGCCGACGTGGCGGGCACGCCGATGGTCAACGGCTCGATGAAGGACACCGTCGAACTCGGGGTCGCCTGGCCCCGGCACGACCCGATCCCGATGGTGTCGGCCATGTCGGTCGTCACCGAGCGACTCGGCTTCGTCACCACGATGTCGATGACCTACAACCACCCCTTCCACGCGGCCCGCATGATGGCTAGCCTCGACCACGTCACCCGCGGCCGGGTCGCCTTCAACGCCGTCGTCAGCGGGTTCCCGCAGGAGGGCCAGAACTACGGCTACGACACCATCCCCGACCACGAGTGGCGCTACGACCGGGCGGCCGAGTTCCAGCAGGTGCTGACGAAGCTGTTCGAGTCGATCGAGCCCGACGCCATGCTCTGGGACCAGGAGACCGGCATCGTCGCGGACGCCTCGAAGGTGCACCGCATCGACCACGAGGGCGAGCACTTCAAGGTCATGGGGCCGCTGCCCGTCGCCCCCTCGCCGCAGGGACGACCGATGCAGGTGATGGCGGGTCAGTCGGACTCGGGCATGCGCCTCGCCGCGACCTACGCCGACCTGCAATTCGCGGGCGCGAACGGCCACGCGGGCAAGGGCAAGCACCGCGCGCGCCTGGACGAGATGTGCCGGTCGGTCGGCCGCGACCCCGACGACGTCGGCATCGTCTGGGCGGGCTCCTTCGACGTGGTGTCGGGGCCGGCCGAGGAGGACGAGATCCGCCGGAAGCTGCGCGAGCAGTACTCCGACCGGCTGCTGCACGTGTTCCTCAGCCAGTGGTGGGGACTCGACGGGTACGAGATCGACCCCGACGCGTACGTGCACGACGTGATCGCCGAGGTGCGCGGCGCCGGGATCGCGCCGAACTGGGGCTACCTCGACATGGCGATGACCGCCACGACGCCGACCACGAGCATCCGCGAGTACGCCCGCGAGTGGCTCGTCTACGGGGCCGAGTACATCGGCACGCCCGAGCAGATCGCGGACTACATGGAGGAGGCCTTCCACGCGAGCGGGGCGAACGGCGGCTTCATGATCGCTCCGCGATCGGGCGTGCCCGCGGGTATCGAGCGCTTCGTCGACGAGGTCGTGCCGGTGCTGCAGCGGAGAGGGCTGTTCCGCACCGAGTACTCCGGGGCCACGCTGCGCGAGAACTTCAAGGGCCGGTGAGCCCGCGCCGGCGCGCACCCGCCCTGGCGGCGCTGTTCATCGCGCTCTTCTTCGCCGTCGCCTCGAACACCATGGTGCTCACGGGGCTGCCGCAGATCATCGGCGACCTCGACGGCAGCCCGCTGCAGTACACCTGGATCGTCACCACCTCGCTGCTCGTGCTCGCCGTGACGACGCCCGTCTGGGGGCGGCTGTCGGAGCGCATCTCGGGCACCCGGCTGCTGATGCTCTCGCTCGGCCTCTACCTCGTGGGCTCGGTCGGCGCCGGAGCGGCGCTCGACCCGTGGACGATCGTCGCGTGCCGCGTGCTGATCGGCGCGGGAGCGGGAGGGATCGTCACCCTGGTGCAGCTGATCGTGACCGACCTCACGACGCCGAAGGAGCGACCGGCCTACTTCGGTGCGCTCGGCTCGATCACCTCGGTCGCCGCCATCCTCGCCCCGGCCCTCGGGGGCATCATCGTCGACCTGGGCGGCTGGCGCTGGGTGTTCTGGTCGACGGCGCCGGTCGCGCTCATCGCGCTCGTCATGGTCTGGCGGTTCGCCCCGTCGGTCGCGCCGCAGCATTCGGCACGGGGCCGCTTCGACGTGGCCGGCACCGTCATCATCGCGGCGACGGTGACGGTGGCCATGGTCGCGCTCTCCCTGCTGCAGCGGATGCCCGTGCTCGCGATCGCCGTCGGGGTGCTGTCGCTCGTGCTGCTCGGCCTGGCCGTCCACATCGAGCACCGCGCGGCTCAGCCTCTGGTGCCCGGAGCGCTGGTGCGGAACCGGCACCTTCTCCTCGTGCTCATCGCGTCGGGTGTGGGCGGCGTCGCCGCGTTCGGCACCTCGGTGTACCTCGCGATGTACTTCCAGACGGTCCGCGGGGCGACCGCCGGAGAATCCGGGCTCCTGCTCATCCCGCTGTCCGTCGCCACGCTCGTTGCGTCGCTGCTCGCCGGCTACGTCGTCACCCGCACCGGCCGTGACCGAGCGGTGCTCATCGCGGGCATGGTCAGCATCGTCGCCGGGTACGGGATGCTCGCCTTCCTCGGTCGCGACACCCCGCTGCCGTTCGTGGTCGTCGCCGGCGCGGCCGTGAGCCTCGGGGTGGGGGCCGTCGGCCAGCAGCTGGTGGCGACCGGGCAGCGGTTCCTGCGGCGGGACCAGCTCGCCGTCGGGTCGGCGCTGATCCTGTTCCTGCGGAGCCTCGCGACCGTGCTCTGCCTGTCGGGCTTCGGAGCCCTGCTGGCCTTCGTGGCTTCGCAGTCCCCGGAGTCGTCCGCTGTGCTCGACGGGGTGCGCCTCGTGTTCATCGCCTGCCTGGGCGTGGGGGCCGTGGGCTTCACCGTCGTGCTGGCGCTGCCGTCGAGGCATCGGGACGAGCGGACCTCGGCAGGAAATGTCCCGATCACATCCCGTAATGAGCCCGAAACGGCGGTGTGGTCAACTACTCCCGAGTGATGACTCGGTTCTCACGACGAGGGATTCGATGACACGAGCGAATGCAGGGCGACTGAGGGCGGTCGACGACGAGGCGGTGGCGGCGCTGCTCAGCGAACGGCTGCGCAAGGGCCACGCCCTGCAGCAGTCACCGCGACGTGTCTACTCCCTGCTCCGCTCGGCCATCCGCACCGGAGAGCTGCCGGCGCACACCCGACTGGACGAAGCCGATCTCGTCGTCGAGCTGAAGACCAGTCGCAACGCCGTCCGCCTCGCCCTGCAGCAGCTTGACGCCGACGGCCTCGTCGACCGCCGGCCGGGCCTCGGCACGGTCGTCGTCTCGCAGATCCAGTCGTTCCCCGTGTTCGAGTGCGTCGGTCCGGCGATCGGGGTGACCGGTGCACTGCTCCTGCTCGAGAACCAGCGCATCCCGCCGACGCCCTATCTCTCCTCGCGCATCGGCGGTGGCTCGGAGCCGCTGCACATGTCGGAGTTCCTCGTGCGGGTCGGGGGGCAGACCGTCGGGGTGTTCTCCCGCTACGGGCATGAGCGCGCCGAGGCGCTCGAGCAGGACCGCCCCTTCCTGAAGCCCGGCGACCTGAGCTGGTACCGGCGCATCCACGGGTCGGCGCCGGGCGACATCCGGGTCGTCATCGAGGCGACGGGGGCGGATGCCCGCACGGCACGGCTCCTCGGCGTCGAGGAGGGCTCGCCGCTCCTCGTGCGCGAGACGCTCTACTTCGACCAGAACCACGACCCCGTCGAGCTGCACTCGACCTATCTCGACAGCCGCCGGGCATCCCTGCTCGCCGTCGTGACCGACGGGGAGCTCCAGCACGACGCCGTAGCGCAGGTGATTCCGCCTCGCTGAGGCGCCGGTGGCGCGGCACGGCGTAACCGCGTGCCGCGGCGAGCAGAAGTGCTGGTGAGATGGCTGTTATCTCGGCATGCCAGGCGTCGGCGCATCGGCGCAACGGTGCGGAAACGACGACCTAACGCCGTCGAAACCGCCGCCGTGTTCACTGATGACGTGTCCCCGACCGTCGGCGGCACGGAGGAGGATCTCGTGCGAACCATCACCCTGGGCGACCGGCTCGACATCGAAACGGCATTCGCGGACTTCCCGTCGGGCGTCGCGGCGCTGACCGCGGTGGTCGACGGCGCCCCGACGGGCATGGTCTCGACCTCCTTCACCGTCGGCATCTCGTTCGAACCCCCGCAGGTGCTGTTCTCGGTGCAGAAGAGCTCGCGCACGTGGCCGGTGCTGCGGCGGGCCGAGCGCATCGGCGTCTCGGTGCTCGCCCGAGGCCACGAGGCGGCCTGCCTGCAGCTGGCCTCGCGGTCGCGCGACCGCTTCGCCGGGCTCGACGTGACCGAGGGCGAGGGCGGCGCCCTCTTCGTCGGCGGGTCGGCGCTGCGGCTCGAGTGCAGCATCCATGCCGAGCACGACAGCGGCGATCACGTCCTGGTCGTGCTCGACGTCGAGCGCCTCGACGCGACGGCCGACACGGAGCCCCTCGTCTACCACCGCCGCGGCTTCCGCGAGCTGCTCGTCGCCACGCCCCACCGCGACATCGCCTGAACGTCCGAGAGCCCCGACCGCGCGGGGAGCGCGACCGGGGCCGGGGGAGGGACGGACGGGCGTCAGCCGATCGGGGTGGGGTTCGTCGGGTCGGGCGGCACGGGCAGCGAGCCCTTGATCTGGTTCTGCGCCTGGCACTGGCTGGTGCAGTTGGTGGCGCCCTGCGAGAGCTCGACGGCGTCCTCGCCGAGCACTCCGCCGAGGCGGCCGCCCGAGGTGACGAGCCACTTGGTGACTGTGCCGCTCTGGAAGGTCTTCGTGGCGACCTGGGGGCTGTCCTTGCCGAGCAGCATCTGGTGGAAGCCGGTCGCGCTCTGGGCGGCGGTGACGGCGTCGACGCCGTTGCCGAAGTTGATCTTGCCCGTGTACTGGTTCACGAAGTAGAACAGGCCAGGGCCGAGGGTGTGCACGAGCTCGACCGGCTGGGCGAACTCGGGCTCCATCTGGAAGATGCCGCCCTGGGCGCCGTCCTTCGCCTGGATCTTGAACTTGCCGGCCGCGGCCGTGAAGATCACGACGAGGGTGTCGTCCTTCACCTCGAGCTGCTTGATCTTCACGGTGCCGATCTGGGTGGGCGTGAGGGTCGGCACCTTGGAGGCGAAGACGACGGTGGGCTGGGTGACCATTCGCAGAGCATCCGGAGCACCTGTCAGCGTGTAGTCGTAGACGCCGAGGGTCTTCGTGTCGATGCGGAAGGTGTTGTTCAGGCCGCGCACGGTGACGCTGCCGGATGCCGCCAGGTCCTGCAGCTTGACGTCCTTGCCGGGCGCCGGGTTGTAGGTGGTGCCGTTGACGGTGACGGCGTAGTCGCCGCCGCCCGCCGAGGGCTTGGCCGATGCCGGAGCGGCTGCGGCGAACGCGCCGGTGAGCGCGGCGGCGGCGATGGCGGTGGCGGCGAGGGCCGCCCGGGAGGCTCGGCGGATGCGGTGCGTGTTCATCGCTGGTCCTTCGGTCGTGAGCGAGAGGGGTGACGGCGGGTGCCGTCTGCCATCAGCCTCGGTGACGGCCGCGTCCCCGTCGATACGACGTAGGTACTAGTACCCGTTCTCGCGCGCCCAGAGCGCCGCGCTGACGCGGTCGCCGACGCCCAGGCGCCGGAAGATGCTTCCGACGTGCACCTTCACCGTGCGCTCGGCGATGCCCAGCTCGTGCGCGATCTGCTTGTTCGCGAGGCCCCTGGCGAGCAGGGTCAGCACGTCGGCCTCCCGGCCGCGGATGGGCTGCGGGTCGCCGGGGTCGCTCGAGCGTGCGGCTGCGACGCCGGCCCCGGGCAGCAGCGCGTGCGTCACGCGCGGGTCGATCGGCCGCCGGCCCTGCGCCGCGGCGTGCACGGCGGCGGCGATCTCGGCCGGCTCCGCATCCTTCACCACGTACCCGGTGGCGCCCGCGACGAGGGCGGCCCGCAGGTCGTCGCCCGTGTGCGACGACGTCAGAATCACGACGGCGAGTTCCGGATGCTCGCGCCGCACGATCCCCGTGGCCTCGATGCCGCCCGTGCCGGGCATCGACAGGTCCATCAGCAGCACGTCGGGGCGGGTGCGCTCGATCAGCGCGAGGGCGTCGCCGCCGTCGGAGGCTTCGCCCACCACCTCGATGCCGACCTCGGCCAGCAGGGCGGCGAGACCCGCGCGGACGAGCGGGTGGTCGTCGATCAGGGCGACGGTCACCGGGCTCATTCGGTGCCTCCGCGGGCCGCCGGCGCGCCGGGCAGCTCGAGGCGCCAGCTCGTGCCCGCGTCGGGCGCGGTGGCGACCGCGAGGCCGGCCCCGGCGCTCTGCACCGCATCCACCAGCAGCGGGACGCCCACATGGCCCGAGGCGGGCGAGCGGAGGAGCTGCGGGTCGAAGCCGCGCCCGTCGTCGTGGATCTCGACCACCACCGACTCCGCACGGGAGCGCCCCCGGGACGCGGACAGCTCGACCGTCACCTCGGTCACCCGCGCGTGCTTCACCACGTTCGCGAGCACCTCGCGGACGACCCGGAAGACCAGCCGCGCCTCGTCGGGGGCGAGCGGGCGGTGCGGGCCCTCGACGATCCGCACCTCGACGCCCCGCCCGCGCACGGCGGTTGCCAGGTCGTCCAGCGCCGGCCGGATGCCCGCGGCGGTGAGGCTCGGCGGGTAGAGGTCGACGAGCAGGGTGCGGAGGCCGCCGAGGTTGGCGTGCAGGGTCGCGGTGGCGTCGTCGAGCCGCCCGGCGAGGGCGGGGTCGCCGGCCGTGCGCGCCGAGGAGGCGGCCGAGCGGAGGGCCAGGATGCTCGCGGTGAGGTCCTGGATGGCGCCGTCGTGCAGGCGGCCGGCGATGCGCATCCGCTCGGTCGAGGAGGCGTCGACGGCCTGCAGCAGCATCGTCTCCCGCTCGGCCTGCGCCCGGCGCACCAGCACGAACAGGCGGCGGCCGACGGGCGCGAGCAGCACGATGAGGGCGATCACGCTGCCGGCGGAGAGCAGCGAGAAGGCGGTCCAGAGCTCGCTCGTGCGGGCGGAGACACGGTCGTAGGGGAAGTACGCCTCGAACAGCAGCTGCTCGCCGTCGGCGGCGGTGACCGAGTGGTAGGCCTCGAGCAGGGTGCCGCGGCCGCGTTCGAAGCGGTTCTCGGGCGCGCTCAGGTCGGAGACCTCCGAGTCGACGCCGCCGTCGGTGAGCACCTCGAGCTCCTCCTCGTCGAGGCCGAAGGTCTCGCCGATCAGGCGGGGCTCGTCGGAGTAGAGGATCGTGCCGTCGGCGTTCCAGATCTTCACCCGCACGACGTCGTCGCCGATCACCTGGGCGCGGATGAGCTCGTCGAACGCGAGGCGCTCGGTCTCGTCGCTGAGGAGGCCCGCGCCAAGTGCCGGCTCCACCACCACGTCGGCGAGCAGCTCGGCCGAGCGGGCGGCGTCGTTGATCGCCTCGTCCTCGGCGAGCCGCCGGGCGACGAGCACGCCGACCGCGACGACGACCAGCACCACGAGCGCCGCGGCCGCCACGAGCCGCACGACGAGCGCCCGCCGCGTCGTGCCGCCGCCGGGGCCCGTGCCGCCGCCCGTCCGCCCTCGCCCCGTCCGCCCTCCGGCGGCCGGCTCGGCGAGCGTCACCCACGGCGCCGCCGTCCGCTCCGCCCCCATCGTCCCAGTATGCGCGGGTGTCCCCGATATCGGCGCAGCCGCCTGACGCGATACCGTCACAGAACCGGGTGCTGCGCAGTCGTAGCTGGTGGGCGGTGTCTCGGTGACGCTGCCGCAGGGAGGATGCGCGATGCCCGAGACGACGAGCGACGATGCGTGGGGGCCCGCCCTCGAGGTGTTCGGCGCCACTCGCGGGCGGCTGTTCGGCATCGCCTACCGGATGCTCGGCAGCGCCTCCGAGGCCGAGGACATCGTGCAGGAGACGTGGCTGCGCTGGCAGGCGACCGATCGAGACTCGGTGCTGAACCCGGCCGCGTTCCTCGCCACGACGACCACCCGGCTCGCCATCACCGCGGCCACGAGCGCCCGGGCGCGGCACGAGTCCTACGTCGGACCGTGGCTGCCGGAGCCGGTCGACACGAGCGACGATCCGACGCTCGGGGCCGAGCGGGCGGAGGCCCTGAGCTTCGCGGTGCTGCTGCTGCTCGAGAAGCTGACGCCCACCGAGCGGGCGGCCTACGTGCTGCGCGAGGCGTTCGACTACTCCTACGGGCAGATCGCCGAGGTGGTGCAGCTGTCCGAGCCGGCCTGCCGTCAGCTGGTCAGCCGCGCGAAGAAGCATCTGCAGGCCGCCTCCGCCCGGGCGGTGTCGGGCCGGGAGCAGGAGCGGCTGCTGTCCGCGTTCGTCAGCGCCGCGCAGCGCGGTGACCTCGAGGCGCTCGAGCGGGTGCTCGCGGCCGACGTCGTCTCGTACTCCGACGGCGGTGGCGCGGTGCGGGCGTCGCGCATCCCGGTGCTCGGCAGGCTGCGGGTGGCGAAGTTCGTGCGCGCCTTCCACGAGCGGTTCTGGCAGGGCGTCTCGGTGTCGACGCGGCAGATGAACGGCCAGGCGACGGTGGTGCTCCGGCAGGGAGGGGCCGAGCATCCGTTCGCCCTGGTCACGGTGGTCGCCTCGACGGAGGGCATCGAGCAGGTGCTCTGGATGATGAACCCCGCGAAGCTCGCCGCGGCCGTGCCCGGTGACCGCTGAGCCGGAGTCGCTGCGGGAGCTGCGGCTCGCCCTGACGCTCGGCGACCGGATCGCGGTCGAGACCGTGCTCGACGACGCGGTCGTGCTCGTGGCGGATCGCGGTCGTGACTCGTCGCCGGTGCGCGGGCGCGCGGCGGTCGGCCGGGCGCTGCTCGCCGAGCTGGGAGGCCTCCCGGGCCGAGTCGTGCTCGGTGCGCACGACGTGAACGGCGAAACGGGCATCGTGGCACGCGCCGACGGGCGGGTCGTCGCCGTGCTGCTGGCCGAGCTGCGGAACGACGGGGTGGCCGCCGTCTGGCTCGTCACGAGCCCGGCGAAGCTCTCCCGCTGGTGGTGAGGGCGACGGATGCGCGGCAGCCCGTCACAGAACGGCCGGCCGTGCGGTCGTAGCTGTCAGACGGGCGGGGACTGGCCCCGGGCCGCAGAACGAAGGGCTTCACCATGAGCAGGATCGTCGTCATCGGAGGCACCGGCCTCATCGGCTCCCAGGTCATCGAGCGTCTCACCGCGCACGGCCACACCGCGATCGCCGCCTCGCCCCGGTCGGGCGTCGACACGCTCACGGGCGCCGGGCTGGCCGAGGTGCTCACCGGCGCCGACACCGTGCTCGACGTCTCGAACTCACCGTCGTTCGCCGACGACGACGTGATGCACTTCTTCACCACCGCGACGAGGAACATCGTCGAGGCGGCCCGGGCTGCGGGCGTCGGGCACTACGTGGCCCTCTCGGTGGTCGGCGCCGAGCGGATGCCCGACAGCGGATACCAGCGGGCGAAGGTCGCGCAGGAGGCGCTCATCACAGGCAGCGGGCTGCCCTACTCGATCGTGCACGCGACCCAGTTCTTCGAGTTCGTGCGCAGCATCGCCGACACGGCGACCGTGGGCGACGAGGTGCGGCTGCCGTCGGCGCTGATCCAGCCGCTCGCCGCGGAGGACGTCGCGACGGCCGTCGCCCGCGTGACGGCCGGGGCGCCGCTGAACGGCACGATCGAGATCGCGGGGCCCGAGGAGCTGGGGCTCGACGAGCTCGTGCGGCGGGGGCTGGTGGCGGCGGGTGACCCGCGCACGGTCGTGAGCGACCCCGAGGCGCCGTACTTCGGCCAGCGGCTCGGCGAGCGGATGCTGCTGCCGGGCGAGGGCGCCACCCTGTTCGAGACGACGTTCGCCGAGTGGCTCGCGGCGCGGAAGTAGCGCGACATGACCATCGTCGTCATCGGAGGCACCGGCCTCATCGGCACCCGCGTGGTCGCGCTCCTCGAGGCGGCCGGCCACGCGGTCGTCGCCGCGTCGAGGGAGACCGGCGTCAACTCGTTCACCGGCGACGGCCTCGCCGCAGCCCTCGACGGCGCCGAGGTGCTGATCGACGTCTCCAACTCCAGCTACACCGACGAGGCGGGTGCGGCCGAGTTCTTCGAGACCTCGACGCTCAACCTCCTCACCTTCGGGGCGGCGGCCGGGGTGGGGCACCACGTCGCCCTCTCGGTCGTCGGCATCGACCGGCTCGCCACGACGCAGCGGGGCTACTTCCGGGCGAAGGCCGTGCAGGAGATGCTGCTGCGCGACTCGGGCCGCCCCTACTCGATCGTGCACGCGACGCAGTTCTTCGAGTTCCTGCGCTCGATCGCCGATGCGGCCGGCACCGTGCCGGCGGGCCGCGGCCGGCGTCGGTACGAGGTGCGGGTGGCGGATGCACTCGTGCAGCCGATGGCGGCCGACGACGTCGCCCGGGCCGTCGTCTCGGTGTCGCTCGGGCGGCCGCTCGGGGCGATCGACGAGTTCGCCGGCCCCGAGCGGGCGCCGCTCGGCGACTTCGTGCGGAGAGCGCTCGCCGCGGCCGATGATCCGCGGGAGGTCGCGGCCGACCCGCTCGCCCGCTACTTCGGTGACCTGCTCGAGCCCGGGGAGCTCCTTCCCGGGCCCGCCGCGACGCTCGCGCCGACCCGCTTCGCGGACTGGTTGGGCGCCGATCGGGACTGAACCCTTGACAGGAGCGCCTTGTTAGTGTTCAGTCAGTCACATGAGTGAGACGAGATCGAGGGGGGCGGGCATCCGCTCGACCGCCGAGGATCAGCGGGTGCGCATCGTCGCCCGCGCCGTCGACGTGTTCGCCGTGTCGGGCTACAAGGCGACCCCGGTCGCCGAGGTCGCCGCGGCGGCGAAGGTGTCGCCGGCGTACGTGTTCCGGCTGTTCGAGGGCAAGCTCGGGCTGTTCGTGGCCGCCGTCGACGACTGCTACGCGCAGGTCGCCGCGGCGCTGGTCGCGGCGGGCGGCGAGGAGGGGACTCCGGCCGCGCGTCTCGAGCTGATGACGCAGGCCTACATCGAGCTCATCCGCGACCGCAGCCTGATCGCCCTGCAGGTGCACGCGCAGAGCGCCTGCGACGTGCCCGAGATCCAGGACGCGGTGCGCCGCGGCCTCGCCACCGTCGTGCGCGCGGTCGCCGGCGCCTCGGGGGCCGGCGACGACTCGGTGCAGCGCTTCATCGCCTACGGGCAGCTCTGCCACCTCGTGGTGCAGGCGGGCCTCGCCGAGGTCGACACGGCGTGGGCGCGGGTCGTCGACCACGGCATCCGGCACGACTGACCGGGTGACCGCCGCGTCCGCCACAAGAACCATCAGCTTTACCCGCAATTGTGACTGTCCAGTCACACACAACCAGGAAGAAGACATCATGACCACCGAACAGATCACCCGCATCGTCCTCCCCGGCCTCGTCGAGCCCTCGGGCCTCGAGGTCACCACTGTCCCGCAGCCCACGCCCGGCCCGGGGCAGCTGCTCGTCGAGGTCGAGGCCACCGGCATCAGCTTCGCCGAGCAGTCCATGCGCAAGGGCCGCTACTTCGGCCAGCCCGCCTTCCCCTTCACGCCGGGCTACGACCTCGTCGGCACCGTCGTCGAGGTCGGCGCGGGCGGCGACGAGCGGATGCTCGGCCGCCGCGTCGCGAGCATGACCAAGACCGGCGCGTGGGCGACCCGCGCGGTCGTCGAGGCGCGTGACACGGTACCCGTTCCGGCCGCCGTCTCCGCGGAGGACGCCGAGACCGTCGTGGTCAACGGCGTGACGGCCTGGCAGATGCTGAACCGCTCGGCGCGGGTGCGCCGGGGTGGCACGGTGCTGCTGTTCGGGGCGAACGGCGGGGTCGGGGGCATCCTGAGCCAGCTGGCGCTGCACCAGGGCATCAGGGTGATCGGGGCCGCGTCGCCGCGGCACCACGAGGCGCTGCGGGCGGCGGGGGTCGAGCCGGTCGACTACGCCGACCCCGAACTCGAGGCGCGCGTGCGCGAGCTGGCGCCCGGGGGAGTGGACGCCGTGTTCGACAACGTCGGCGGCGAGACGGCACGGATGTCCTTCCGGCTGCTCGCGCGGGGAGGTGCGCTGGTGTCGTACGCGATCGTGGGGGTGCTCGACGACGCCGCCCTGCGCGGATCGCTCGGGCTCTGGAAGGCGTTCCTGGCGGCGATCGGGCAGGCGGTGCTCTGGAGTGCCCTGCCGAACGGGAAGCGCGCGACGTTCTACGACCTGTGGGCCGGTCACCGGCTGCGCCCGGCCCGCTTCCGCCGGCACCTGGAGGCCGATCTGGGGCGGATCTTCGCGCTCGTCGAGCAGGGCGTGCTGACCGCCAACATCGCGGCGCGCTTCCCGCTCACCGAGGCGGCGGCGGCGCTCGCGCTGGCCGAGTCGCGCACGCTGAACGGCAAGGTGATCCTCCTGCCGTGAGCCGGGCGGGTCTTGTGCACCGCGGTGATCCGTGTTTTATTAACGGTGTCAAATAATTACGGACATCGCGGTCCGCCGGGCGTTCCCGTGCCGTCGGTCGCGGAGAGGAACGCATGAGATCGCAGTCCCGGCTCACCCGATCGGCGGTCGCCACGGCGGCGCTCGCCGTCGCGGGTGCCCTCGCCCTGGGCGGCACCACCGCCGCCTCGGCCACCCCGACGCCCGCCCCGACCCCGACCCCCGCCGCGACGGCCGCCCCGACGGCCACACCCACGGTGACCCCCACGGCCACCCCGACCCCCGCCCCCACCGAGCAGCCGAGCGGCGCGAAGCCCCCGCAGACCGCCCCCGCCCCGGCGCCCGCCCTCCCCGAGGGCGACCTCGCCGCCAAGCCGTACCTCGGCTGGAGCAGCTACAGCATGCAGGTCTACTCCGACGACGGCCAGTGGATCACCGCCGACCAGATCATCGCCCAGTCCGACGCGATGCACGAGAAGCTGCAGCCCTTCGGCTACGACCACATCAACGTCGACGCCGGCTGGAACGGCGGCGTCGACGACCACGGCCGCCCCGTGCCGAGCACGAGCCTCTACCCCGACGGCCTGCAGAGCGTCATCGACCACGTGCACGGCAACGGCCAGAAGTTCGGCCTCTACTTCATCCCCGGCATCTCGGCCGAGGTCTCCGACGCCGCCTACCCGATCGCCGGGGCGCCCGGATGCACGACCGCCGACGTGGTGAAGCAACCCCTGCAGCAGGCCGACTACTGGGGAATCGGCAACCGCATCGACTTCTCCAACCCCTGCTCGCAGGCCTACATCGACTCGATCGCCGAGCAGCTGAAGACGTGGGGCGTCGACTTCGTCAAGTTCGACAGCGTCACCCCCGGCTCGGGCATCAGCGACCTCTCGGTCGACGCCCGCGACGACGTCGATGCCTGGTCGAAGGCCTTGCACGAGCGCGGCATCTGGTTCGAGCTCTCCTGGGCGCTCGACATCCAGTACGCCGACCTCTGGAAGGAGAAGGCCGACGGCTGGCGGGTCGACTGGGACGTGGAGTGCTACTGCGCCCACGAGGCCCTGGTCAGCTGGGACACCATCAGCCGTCTCTTCCCGCGGATGGCCGACTGGTGGCGCCACGGCGGCCCCGGCGGCTGGAACGACCTCGACTCGCTGAACGTCGGCAACGGCGCGATGGACGGCCTGACCAAGGACGAGCGCCGCACCGCCGCCACCCTCTGGGCGATCTCGGCCGCGCCGATGTACGTCGGCAACGACCTCACCCAGCTCGACGACTACGGTCTCGACCTGCTGACGAACCGCGACGTGCTCGCGGTGCAGCAGAACGGCGTGCCGGCCCAGCCGGTGTCGATGTCGACGAACAAGCAGGTCTGGTACGCCCTGAACGCCGACGGCACCTACACCGTCGCCCTGTTCAACCTCGGCCGCACCGACTCCGACGTCACCGTCGACTTCGCCGACATCGGGCTGACCGGCGGCGGCGAGGTGCGCGACCTCTGGGCGGGCAAGAAGCTCGGCTCGTTCGACACCTCGTTCACCGGCTCGGCGATCCCGATCCACGGCGTGCAGCTGCTGAAGGTCACCCCGGCGAAGAACGCGGGCGTCACCGTCAACGACGACGCCCTCCGCGTCTCGTACGACGTTCCCGACGGCACGGCCGCCGACGGCGAATGGATGCGCAACGGCGGCCGCGAGGTCGCCCCCGTCTCCCAGCCCTTCACCGTCTCGGTCATCGACTCGTCCACGGGCGAGGGCGAACCGGCCGTGCCCTCCGACGGACGCTCG
Organism: Herbiconiux sp. VKM Ac-1786; assembly: GCF_015350805.1. Classification (GTDB taxonomy): domain Bacteria; phylum Actinomycetota; class Actinomycetes; order Actinomycetales; family Microbacteriaceae; genus Herbiconiux. Next base: position 2,190,463 of record NZ_JADKSG010000001.1, read on the forward strand.
GTGACGCTCAACGACGACGCCCAGGGCATCGTCTACAGCGGAACCTGGAGCCGCAGCTCGGGTCGCGGCCTCGGTGACCACGGCGACGACGTGCACTACACCGAGGCGAACGGCGACGCGTTCCAGTACACCTTCCAGGGAACCGGCATCTCGTTCGTCAGTGAGACGCACGAGTCGCAGGGCGAGGCCGAGGTCTACCTCGACGGCCAGCTGGTGCAGACCGTCGACGCCCACCTCGACCCGAGCGAGGGCCGCGGGATCCAGCAGGTGCTGTACAGCGCATCCGATCTGCCGAACGGCAGCCACACCCTGCGGGTCGTGAAGAAGTCGGGCTCGTACCTGCTGCTCGACAAGCTCGACGTGGCCGTCGAGAGCCTGCTCGGCCAGAGCACGGCCACGTTCGACAAGGCGGCGGCGACGGATGCGACGGTCGAGCTCCTGCGCGACCCCGGTGAGCTGGCGGGCATCTCGCACGCCGGCACCGCGCTCGAGGAGGGCACCGACTACACCGTCGAGGGCAGCACGGTCACGATCTCCGCGGCCTACCTCGGGACGCTGCCGATCGGCGCCGCGCCGCTCGACTTCGCCTTCCGCGGGGACCTGCACGGCGACGTGCACGCGAGCACCGTCGACGGGGCCTTCGCCACCTTCGGCTTCACCGGCACCGGGGTCTCCTGGGTCGGACCGCTCGCACCCGACCAGGGGAAGGTCGACGTCTACGTCGACGGTGCGTACGTGAAGACGGTCGACACCCACGCCGAGGTGCGCCGCACCGGGCAGACGCTGTTCGAGTCGGCCGGCCTGAAGAACGGCGACCACACGGTCGCCGTGGTCAAGGCGTCCGGCACGGTCATCCGCGTCGACGCCTTCGCCTACACGGTGAAGAAGGTGAAGTAGAGGGAGCGACGCGCACCTCGCCCGGCGTCGCCGCTCAGTAGAGCAGCGGCGCCGGTGCGAGGTTCGCGGTCTGGTCGCCGACGAGCGCGAGGTCGCGCGGGTCGAGTTTCGCGACCTCGGTGCGGCCCGTGAGCTCGTCGAGCTCGACCCAGAAGATGTTGGGGCTGCGGGTGGAGCCGAAGTAGTAGACCCGGTTCGTCAGGTCGGCGCCGGAGCGCCACCAGGTCGGGTAGACGTCGCCCGTCGTGTACGGGGCGCCGTAGGGCACCGACACGTTCGAGATCAGCTGGAAGACGCCGGCGACGGCCTCCTCGGCGCTCTCGGGCTCGGGCAGGTAGTGCAGGAAGTAGGCCGAGCGCACGAAGCGGTCGGTCGAGCTGATGTCGCCGGGCGGCGGCAGCTCACCGCCGAAGGGGCGGTAGCGGGCGAGGTTCTCGAGCTGCCGGTCGAGCGTGGGGGAGTTGGCCATCACCGTGTACTCCGGCCCGTGGTGCACCACGAGCTCGCCGCCGACGGGCTCGATCACGGCCGAGTCGCCCGTGGCGTCCTCGATCGCGATGTGCACGCCGAGCTGGATGCCGCGGAAGGTGGGCGAGGTGATGCGGATGCGGCCGATGTCGGCCACCGCCTCGGCCACCGTGGCGTAGTTGTCGAGCAGGTACTGCACCCACAGCGCGTTCGCGACGGAGGGCCGCCCGTCGGGCTCGGGGAAGGCGACGTCGTCGGGGTTCAGGTAGAGCGCGTGGGCGCCGAGGCCCTTCTCGTTCAAGCCGTCGACCGTGCCCATGCCCCACATGCTCACGGCGACGCTGGAGTACCGCGACGTCCAACGGTGGCTCTCGTGGTCGCCGTTGCCGCTGCGCTCGGTGCCGCGCGGCACGAACCAGAGCTCGGGCTCGTCGCTGACGGCCCAGTCCATGCAGCGGCTGACGGTCTTCGCGACGTCGTTCGTGTTCCAGAGGATGCGCGTGCACATAGGCGTGAGCGTAGCGCCTCCCCGGGCCGCTACCCTCGGGACATGACCGAACCCGAACTGCCGCCCGCCGTGAAGGCGTGGCAGCTGCCCGGGCAGTGGCTGCGCGAGGAGAAGTTCTGGCGCGACATCGGCACCCGCGTGCTCGCGGGCGTGATCACGGCCGCGATCGTCTACCTCGGCGCCCTGGTGCTCGGCTACCTGCACACGCCCGAGCTCGGGGCCGGCCTCGCCCTGCTGCTCGGCCTCGCGGTGGCGGCGGTGCTGCTGCTCGTGGCGGTCGTGCTCGCGAGCCGGCTGCCCGCGCGGCGCCGCTCGGGCGGCGCGATCGCGCTGAGACTCGCCGTGTCGGTGCTGCTGGCGCTCGCCGCCCTCGCCGTGGCGGCGGCGGTCGTCACCGACGCCCTGCGCCCCTGACCCAGGGCTGGGCCGCGCGTTCCAGGTCGCGCCGGTTCCGCACCCCCACCTTGCGGTAGATGCTGCGCAGCTGGGTCTTGACCGTGTTGGGCGAGACGAACAGCGTCTCCGCGATCGCCGCCGTGCCCTGCCCCTCCAGGAGCGCCGCGAGCACCGCCTTCTCGCGGGGCGTCAGCGCCGCGAAGGGATCGGGATCGGCGTCACGGGCGGCGGCGAGGAGACGGTCGGCCAGGGCATCCGGAACCGCCCCGGCCGGCGAGGCCGCGAGAAGCGCGGCCAGCTCGCCCCGGGGCAGCACGAGCAGCGACCGCAGCAGGCCGTGGGTGCGCGCGAGGTCGAGTGCCGGCGCGAACGTCGCGGCGGAGGTCGACGGGGCGGTGGCGGCATCGTTCCGCTGGGCGCCGGCGGCGAGGGCGAACGCCGAGACCAGCACGCGCGGCTCGGCCGTGGCGGCGGCGATCAGCGGAGCGATGCGCCGGCCGGACGCCGCGAAGTCGCCGGCCTCGGCCGCCGCGCTCGCCTCGATCACGAGCGCGATCCGCCCGATCGGGGAGCGGTCGTCGGCGCCGATCGCGCTGAGAGCCGCACGGGCCTCGGCGCGGTTGCCGAGCGCCGAGAACAGCAGCGCGCGGGCGAGCGCCACGAACCCCGCGGAGCCGGTGGCGCTCCGCACCGCCTCGGGCTGTCCGGCGGCGGTGGCGTCGATCTGGCTGAGCACGGCGAGGGCCGAGCCGGCGTCGCGGGCGAGCAGGGCGGCGAGCAGCTTCTGGGCGGGCCAGCGCTCGGTCACGCCCGCGAGGTCGGCGGCGGCGAGGGTGCGGGCCGCCTCGTCGAAGCGCAACTCGTCGATCAGGAGCAGGGTCTGCGCGAACACGGCCGAGATCGAGGCGCGGGTCTGCCACCACTCGCCGTCGGCGTCGGGGAGGGCGGCGAGCCGGTTGCGGGCCTGCACGTTGCGACCGGCGAGCGCGTGCAGCCAGGCGAGGCTGCCCGCGGCCCTGGCCTGCATGATGACGTGGTCGATCAGCACAGCGTGGTCGAAGCACTCGGTGTACTCGCGGGTGGCGGCGTCGAGGTCGCCGGCGTACTCCCACACCATCGCCCACTGGAACTCCAGCTCGGGCAGCGCCTGCACGAGCTGCTCGCGGGCCTCGGGGGTGGCCTCGTCGACGGCCGCGCGAGCCTCGCGCACGGCGGCGACGGCGTCGGCGAGCCGCCCGTTGGCACGCCCGGCTGCGGCGCGGCCGGTCAGCTGCGCGAGCAGGTCGAGCAGCGTGCGCGGCGGGGGCGAGGCCGCCGTGCCGCGGAACCGGGTGGACTTCGGGGCGTCGTTCTCGACGAAGCGGTTGACGTACTCGACGGCGTGCGCCCAGCGCGGACTGGCCGCCAGCACCTCGGGCGGCAGCGCGGTGACGGTGCGGCGCAGCAGCTGCGGCTCGTTCGCCAGCAGGGTCGACCAGCGGGTGTCGAGCGCGGCGACCACACCGACCCAGTCCTCGGCCGCCACGAGCCGGTCGAGGTCGTGCTCGAGGTCGTCGTGGTAGTCCGTCACTGCTGTTCCCCTGTCCGCGACAACCCTAGCGAAGCCGGGGGACGGGTCAGAGCTGCAGGGTGCCCGGGGCCCAGGCGTCGCGGGGCGGGGGCGGCGGGAGCGCCACGGCCCGGCGGCGCAGGCGCTGCTCGCGGCGGCGGCGCCAGCGCGCGAGCAGGGCGCCGGCCACGAGAGCGCCGGCCAGGCCGCCGAGGGTGTTGGCGATCACGTCGTCGACCGTCGCGAACCGCGCGGGCAGGAAGACGAACTGCGTCAGCTCGATCGCGACCGAGCCGGCGAAGCAGAACAGCACGGCGAGACCCCAGATGCGGCGTCCGAGCAGCAGCCCGAGCAGCAGCCCGAGGGGGACGAAGAGCGCGATGTTCGACAGGAACTCGACCTGGGGGTAGCCGAGGAACTCCAGCAGGTGACGGTCGTGCAGGCCCTTCAGGATGCGCGCGAGCATCCCTCTCGCCTTCTCGTCGACGGGCGAGGGCCACATCACGACGACCAGCACGGCCGCGGCGTACAGGAGCAGCAGCACGGCCGCGATCGGCCGCGCTCTCGACGGCCTGGATGCGGACGGGCGGGCTCTGGTCGGACTGGTCAGGACGCCTCCCCGGTAGCGAGTGACCATCGTATCCGGCGGCGGCTGGGCGAGCTGTGGGATCATGCTCTCGGGGGGACGATGACCGCATTCGAACGGCCCGCCGCGGGCGCGGTCTCGGCGGCCACGCTGGCGTTCGGCGTCAGCGCGCTCGGCGTCGCGGTGGTGCTCGTGCTGCTGCGCGCCGTCTACCTCCCGGCCGACTCGGTCTGGCCCGCGCTCGGCTTCCTCGTGCCGATCGCGTTGCTGATGCTCGTCGCCCGGCGCCGACTCGGCTGGTGGGCGACCGTGCTGCACCTGGTGGTGGCCGCCGTCTGCATCGGCGGCTACTCGGCGGTCATCCTGACCGAGTCGGGGGAGGCGGTGGCGGAGTCGCCGTTCATCCTCGCGCTGCCGCAGCTCGCGGTGATCTACACCGTGGCGCCCGCCGTGATGGGCGCCGGCAACCTCGTCGCCATCGCGGCGGCCTATCTGCTCGGCCAGGGCGCGGTGCTGGCGGCGGCCGCGGCGAGCGGGCGCTTCCCCGACTTCGACGGCTTCACCGCGGTGCTGACCGCCGTCGTGCTCGCCGTGGGCGTGGCCGACCTGATCACCCGCCGCGGGGCCGACCGCGACGCCCGCTCGGTGGAGCGCGCCCGCCGCGAGGCCGACGCGCTGGCCTACCAGCGCGAGGTGGAGGCGCAGGTGATCGCGCTGTTCCACGACACGGTGCTCGGCGAGCTCACCCTGCTCTCGCACCTGACCCCCGGGCCGCTCCCGCCGGGGCTGGCCGACGCCCTGCGCCGCGACCTCGCCCTGATCGAGACCGGACGGCTCTGGCCCGAGGAGCACCCCTCCGCCGCCGGCCGGGCCGTCGAGGACGTGCCGCTGCCCGCCGCCGTGGCGCGTGCCGTCGCGGGCGGTCAGGAGCGCGGGCTGAGGATCGACCTGGCGGGCGACCTCGCCTCGCTGCAGCGGCTCGCCCCCGCCGTCGCTGAGGCCGTGGGGCTCGCCCTCGAGCAGGTGCTCGTCAACGTGCACCGGCACGCCGGCACCGAGACGGTCGAGGTCGTCGTCGACGGCGCCGCCCGCGAGGTGGTGCTGATGGTCAGCGATGCCGGCGTCGGCTTCGCGCCCGACGAGGTGGGCGCCGACCGCCTCGGCGTGCAGCACTCCATCCTCGGCCGCATCGAGGCGGCGGGCGGCCGGGCCCAGCTGTTCACCGCTCCGGGCAGCGGCACCGCCTACCTGTTCAGCCTGCCCCCGGCCCCCGAGAACGTCTGGCCCGAACCCGAGCGGGCGAGCGGATGATCGGCTTCCTGTCCTGGCGGATCGCCCCCCGCCGCGCCGCCCCCATCGTGGCCGGTGCACTGCATCCGCTGCTCGCCGTCACCGCGATCGCGCTCGTGGCGGTGGCCGTGGTGCGCACGGTGACCGATGCGGAGCGGATCGGGCATCCGGTGCTCGCCGTCGGTGCGATCGTGGCCGTGGTCGTGACGGGTCTGTCGCTCGTGGTGTCGACCGACCCGGTGCGGCCGCCGACCGGCACCGTCGCCTTCGCCCTGACGGTGGCGGCGGCGCTCGCCGCCGACGTGCTGTCGTCCGCGGCCGCGTGGGGGGCGTCGAACGTGCTGTGGGACGACTGGGGGCCCGTGGTGGTGGGCGTCGTCATCCTCTCGTTCAGCATGTTCCGGCCCGGGCGCGAGCTCGCGGCGGCGACCGTGCTGGCGCTCGCGGTCGTGGGCACGATCAGCGCGGTGGAAGCCGGCGACCTCCCCGAGACCGTGTCGCCGCTCACCTCGGCCGTGATCGCCTGCACGCCGGTGCTGCTGCTCGGCGTGGCGTCGTCGGTGTTCTCGTACCGGATGAGCCTCACGCTGGCGCGCCAGCAGGAGCTGGCCGCGCGGGCGCAGCGGGGCCTCGCGCGGCGGGTGCGCATCCGGCTGCGCGAGCTGATGCGCGACTCGGGCCGCGCCGAGCTCTCGGCCGAGGTGGTGCCGTTCTTCGAGGAGGTGCTGGCCCGCGGCGAGCTCGCCCCCGGCGACCCGGCGCGGGCGCGGCGGCTCTCGGCGGTGCTGCGCTCCGAGATCCTGGCCGGGTTCGGACTGCCCTGGCTCGAGCGGCTGAAGCGGGCGCGGCCCGGGCGGCTCGTGGTGCACGATCCCGCGGCGGTGGCCGAGAGCATGCCGGTGGAGCAGAAGGTGGCGCTGCGGGCGCTGCTCACGGCGCTGCTCGCGCATCCGGAGACCGAGGCCTCGGCGCTGCACGTGCGGGTGACCGAGGTGGGGGAGCATCGCAGCGTGTTCGTGCGGGCGCCGTGGACCGCGGGGGAGCAGACCGCCCGGCGGGCCCTCGGCGGCTTCGTCGCCGTGATGGGCACCGCGTTCGGCCGCTCGCAGGTCACGATCGGCGAGGGGGAGCTGCGGCTGCTGTTCGCTCAGAACCCGCGCGTCACCGACGCCGGGCCGTGGCATGACTGAGGTGGGAGGCGCCTAGTCGTCGATGCTGCGGCTGCGCGGCTGCACCATCGGGATCTCGTCGATGCCGCCCGAGAGGCGGGCGATGGCGGCCTCGGCGTCGTAGTTCGGGTCGGGCACGATGAACGACGAGGTGATGGCGTGGTAGGAGATGGCCGCGAGCGACACCTCGGCCGAGCGGCCCTCGTTCTCGATGTTGTAGCGCGCCTCGACGAGGTCGGGGATGATCGCCCGCGAGATGCCGAGGCCCTCGATGACGGCCGAGGAGGCGACGACCAGGGGGCGGTAGTCGTCGTTCAGGTCGGGGCGGAGGCGGTAGCCGACCGCGGGGATGATGTTGCGGTAGAACACCTCCATCTGGTCGAGGAAGGCGAGCTCGCTGTTGCGCAGCGACTCGATCACCCGGTCGCGCACGGCGGAGGGGTAGGAGAGGGCGGTCGCGGCCAGGGCCACGTAGGTGCGCCACTGCACCGAGGAGGTGACGGCCTCGAAGTTCTGCTCGGCGGCGAGGCTGACGACGTCGAGGTAGATGCGACGGCGGCCCTCGGAGGTGCGCAGCTCGTCGGCGCGGAAGCCGAGGTACTCCCAGGTGGCGACGAGCGACTCCTCGTCGGCACGGCCGGGGGAGACCTGGTTGGCGACCTCGCTGAGCAGGTCTTCGAAGAAGGCCTCCTTGGTCTCCCAGAGCTTGTAGACCGCGCTGCGGGGCACGCCGGCCTCTTTGATCAGGTCGTCCATCAGGAGGTGCTCGAAGCCGACCGTGAGGCCGTTGGTCTGCACGAGACCCATCGCCGTCTGCAGCAGGGCGGTGCGCACCTCGTCCTTGGGCACCTTGCCGCGGCCTGCCGCGGACTTCCCCCAGCTGTTCTCTGACATCGATCAGCCCCTCTCGGAATCATTTTGGGACATAACGTCCCAAGTTGCAAACGAACACGACCCGCTCTTATGCTCGATTTCACGGCACCCAGCGCGCGCGGACCAGCCGGTCGATCCCCACCCAGGTGAACAATCGGAGGAACCCGCAGTGCTCCGTGTGGCTCTCACCTCCGAATTCTGCCAGAGGACCGCCGGTGTCGCGCATTGATCGCACCATCTCCAACGCGGCCGTCATCCCACTCATCGACGGGTCGCCCGCCTTCGTCGTCGAGCCGGAAGCCCGCCTCGCCTCGGGGGTGATCGCCGTGAACGGCGTCGCCCTCCCCGGCTTCGAGGAGGCGTACCGGCAGCACTTCGAGTTCCGCCGCCGCGTCTACGTGGAGCAGACCGGCCAGCTCGACCCCTCCGACCTCTCCGACGACGGGCTCGACCGCGACGAGGACGACGCCCGCTCGGTGACGTTCGCGATCTTCGAGAACGCGCCGGAGGGCGTGCGCATCGTCGGCGTGGCCCGCGCCATCATCAAGGGGGCCGTCGGCGTCGACCGGCCGCTGCCGGTGGAGGACTTCTGCCCCGAGGTGTTCGCCGAGCATCCGCTGCCCGAAGGGAGCGCCGAGGTGTCGCGCGTGATCGCCCGGCACGAGCGGGTGGCGATGCAGGAGCTCATCCAGTGGCACCTGTTCGCGATCATCTCCTCCTACTTCACCACCCACGGCCTCGGGCGGGCCTTCGCGATCATCGAGCCCTGGCTCGAGCGGCACCTCGCGGGGATGCTCTCCATCTGGAGCATCGGCGAGCCGCGCTACATCGAGCACTACCTCGACTACAACCAGCCGGTCGAGTTCGACCAGCCGGGCTCGGCCGACCGCATCAACGAGCGCAACGCCACCATCCTCGGCCAGCTCGCGGCGGCCGACGGAGAGCTGCAGTACTTCGGGCGCATCTCGCGGGCGCAGCGGGCGCTCGCGGTCGAGTCGGGGGTGGCGCCGGATGTTCGGGCCGGGGCTGGTGCGGGTGCCTCTGCGGGTGCGGGTGCCTCTGCTGGTGTCGACGCCGCTGCCGGCGAGGTCGCCGAGAGCCTGTGAGCGAATCGCTGCGCCGATGAGATCGCTGAGCGACCCCGAGTTCTCGCGCAACTACGGCTTCTGGAGCGAGGCGGAGCAGCGGGCGCTCACCGAGTCGCGCGTCGCGATCGCCGGGGTGGGCGGCGTCGGCTTCCAGGTCGGCACGAAGCTCGCGCGGATGGGTGTCGGGAGCTTCAGCATCGCCGACCCCGAGGTGTTCGAGCGGGCCAATGCGAACCGCGTGCCCGGAGCGAGCGCGCTGAGCTACGGCCGTTCGAAGGCGACGGTGTTCCGCGAGGAGGTGCTGGCCATCAATCCGTCGGCGGTGGTCGACGTCCACGGCGACGGCGTCACGCCCTCGAACGCGGCCGAGTTCCTCGCGGGCGCCGACCTCGTCTTCGACGAGTCGGAGACGACTCAGCCCGAGATCGGCACGGCCATCGCCCGTCAGGCGCGCGCCCAGGGCATCGCCGACCTGCTCGTGGTGAACGTCGGCTTCTCGTCGATGGCGACGGCGTTCGGGCCCTCCGGGCGGTTCACCTTCGAGCGCTACATGGGCCTGCCCGAGGGTGCGCCGCTCGACGAGATCGCGCAGCTGTCGGTCGACTTCTCACGCGTCCTGCCGTACGTGCCGCCGTACAGCGACCTGCGCGGACTCGCGGCGGTCGCCACCGCGGGCCCTGACGGCACGCATCCGTCCCTGCCGTCCATCGCTCCCGGCGTCGACCTCGCCAGCGCGCTCGGCAGCACGCAGGCGTTCCTGCACCTGATGCACCGCAAGGGGCTGGGGCAACGCCGCCGCCGGCCCGTCTGGGCGCCGCGGGTGGCCGTGCTCGACGCATACACGGTGACCGGCCGCATCATCCGCGCGTCGAAGGCGACGCACCTGCGGCACCTGCTCGTCGCCGCCGCGCGCGACCGCGCCGGGCGCAACCCGCGGGGCTCGTACACGCACGAGGACATCGCCCGGCGGGCCCGTCTCGACGACGCCGATCGATGACTTCGATGTCATCGGCGGAACTGCCCTAGCACACCCCGACATGCGGCTTCTGCCCCGTGTATTGGGGGCGCGTGACCGTGTAATGTGAGGCTGACGGTGACGTCATTAGCGCCCCTGTTTCATGGTCGTAAGGGTAACGGCTGAACATGGCAGGCGGTGTCGACGTCTCCTTGCGGGATGAGAGTATCGGGTCCTCTCATCCCGCTAAATCTATTGAGGGGCGCGTCTCAGGCCACCCGCGCTACGGTCGGTGACGTGAAACTGAACCGCGTGCACCACATCGCCGTCATCGCCACCGACTACGAGCGCTCGAAGGCCTTCTATCTCGACGTGCTCGGCTGCACCCTGCTGACCGAGGTCTACCGGGGCGAGCGCGACTCGTGGATGGGCGACCTCGCCCTGAACGGCGAGTACCTGATCGAGCTGTTCTCGTTCCCGAACCCGCCGGCGCGCCCCTCGGGCCCCGAGGCCACCGGGCTCCGTCACCTGGCCTTCGAGGTCGACTCGGTTCCGGATGCGCGGGCCGAGCTCGTGGCCAAGGGCGTGCGCTGCGAGGAGCTGCGGGTCGACCCGCACACCGGGCGGGAGATGCTGTTCTTCTTCGACCCCGACGGGCAGCCGCTGGAGCTGTACGCCGCCGCGTGACCTTTCGTCGCACTCTGCGCTCCGTCTGAGTTCGGATGCGCTTGCCCTTGGTTCGAAGATGTGTTCGAATGTCGGCATGCGCTGGACAGGACAGACCCTCTCATCGGAAGCGCCGGCCGCCCTGCCCGGGCTGGCGCGGCTCAGCAATCTCGTGCGCACGGTGCAGACCCCGGAGTTCGCGGGCATCACCTTCCACGAGGTGCTCGCCAAGAGTGCGCTGAACCACGTGCCCGGAGCGAGCTCGTCGCTGCCGTTCGCCTGGACGGTGAACCCGTACCGCGGCTGCTCGCACGCCTGCGTCTACTGCTTCGCGCGCCCCACCCACGGCTACCTCGACCTCGACGCCGGCGACGACTTCGACCGGCAGATCATCGTCAAGGTCAACGTGGGCGAGGTGCTCCGCAAGGAGCTGTCCAAGAAGTCGTGGGGGCATCACCCGGTGGCCCTCGGCACCAACACCGACCCGTATCAGCGCGCCGAGGGCCGCTACGCGCTGATGCCCTCGATCATCCGGGCCCTCGCCGAGTCGGGCACCCCGCTGTCCATCCTCACCAAGGGGTCCCTGCTGCGGCGCGACCTCGACCTCATCGCCGACGCCTCGCGCGTGGTGCCGGTCAGCCTGGCGATGTCGATCGCGATCTACGACGACGAGCTGCAGCAGTCCATCGAGCCGGGCACGCCGAGCACGAAGGCGCGGCTCGCCACGGTCACCGCCGTACGGGAGAAGGGGCTGGACTGCCAGGTCTTCCTGATGCCGGTGCTGCCGTTCCTCACCGACTCCGTCGAGCACCTGGAGCACGCCGTGTCGCTGGCCGCCGAGGCGGGCGCCTCGAGCGTCGTCTGGTCGGCGCTGTACCTGAAGCCGGGCGTGCGGGAGTGGTACACCGGATGGCTGCAGCGCGAGCATCCGGAGCTCGTCGCCCCGTACGCGAAGCTGTTCGCGCGGGGCAGCTACGCGCCGAAGGAGTACCGGGAGTGGCTGGCGGCGCGCATCCGGCCGATCCTGCGGCGGCACGGGGTCGGGAGCGGGCGGCTGTCGCCGGTCACCGGCGGGGTGCTGCCGGCGGGCGCGGGCGACGGGGTGCTGCAGTGGGGGAGCTTCGGGGCGGGTGGTGCGGATGTGTCCGGCGCCGGGGCGGCTGGCGCAGGGGTGTCCGGTGCTGGGGTGTCCGGTGCTGGCGCTGACGGGCAGATCGACGGGGCGGCGGTGCCGGCTCTGCTGCCGGCGGGGCAGCCGACGCTGTTCTGACGGGGCGGTGGTGGCGGGGCATAGGGTGTTCGGGTGGCGAAACTGTATTTCCGGTTCGGGGCGATGAACAGCGGCAAGAGCACCGCGATGCTCCAGGCCGCCTACAACTACGAGGAGCGCGGCCAGCAGGTGCTGATCGCGAAGCCCGCGGTCGACACCAAGGGCGACATGCAGATCGTCTCGCGCCTCGGGGTCACCCGTGACGCCGACTTCCTGATCGCACCCGACACCGAGGTGCGCGCCGAGTTCCAGAGCCGGCGCGACGAGGTCGTGCGCGAGACCGGGGTCGACGTCAGCTGCCTGCTGGTCGACGAGGCGCAGTTCCTCACACCCGGGCAGGTCGACGACCTGCTGCGCATCGCCATCCTCGACGGGGTGCCCGTGCTGGCGTACGGCATCCGCAGCGACTTCCAGACGGAAGGGTTCCCGGGGAGCATCCGTCTGCTGGAGGTCGCGCACAGCCTCGAGGAGCTGAAGACGATCTGCCGTTGCGGCCGCAAGGCCATCTTCAACGCGCGCACGATCGGCGGGCGCTACGTGTTCGACGGGGCGCAGGTCGCGATCGACGGAGAGGACGTCACCTACGAGTCGCTCTGCGGGGCGTGCTATCTCGAGGAATCGCACGGCCGCCTCGGCCATCACTGACGGGTCGAAGACGACCCGGGTGCGGCTGAGCCGGCCGTGCGGTGGGAACAGACGGCTAGCGGCCGGCGGCTAGCGGCGGCGGCTGAGGGCGGGCCTGGCCGCGAACGTCCAGTCCGACTGGTCGCGGAGCTTGATGGAGCGGCCGACGGCGAGTGCGATGCCAGTGGCACCCACCACCCAAGCGGTGGCCACGAGTGCGGCGATAGCGATGAAATCCACGGTGATTCCCTTCGAGCACGGGTCGGGGTGCCCGGTTGAGAAGAGGATACGCACAAAACCGGCCAGAGCGTGGTAACTCTGGCCGGTTTCTGATGTGTCGGGGTAGCGGGATTCGAACCCACGACCTCCTCGTCCCGAACGAGGCGCGCTACCAAGCTGCGCCACACCCCGAATTCACCACCACGCGAGCGCGGTTGGAACTCAACAAGAATACCCGATATTCCAGCGCCGCGAGACCACTCGCGTGGAACTGGGCCCGCGCGCGGCTCCCGGTCGGGTGGGAACGGGGCCGTTGGGGGTCGGCGCGTCGCCGCCGTCCGGTCGGTGCCGAACCGCCGCCGGGGTCAGCCGGCGGGGTCAGCTCGCGCGGGCCGTGAGCGTCAGCAGCGTGGCCTCGGGCGGGCAGGCGAACCGCACCGGCGCGTAGATCGACGTGCCGAGCCCGGCCGACACGTTCAGGTGCGCCGAGTGGAAGCCGTGCCGCCACAGGCTCAGCCCCTTCACCTGGTCGCGCGGGATGTCGCAGTTCGTCACGAGTGCCCCGAACCCGGGCACGCAGACCTGTCCGCCGTGCGTGTGTCCGGCGAACATCACCTGGGCGCCATGGGTCACGAACGAGTTCAGCACGTACTGGTACGGCGCGTGCGCCACGCCGATCGAGACCCGCGGGCCGCGATCGGCGTTCTCACGCAGCTCGTCGAGGGCGCCGGGGATGCGCTCGAGCTTGTCGAAGCGGCGATGCGGGTCGTCGACGCCGAAGAAGTCGATGATCGTGCCGTTCACCTCGGTGGTGACGGCCCGGTTGTTCAGGTTCTTCCAGCCGAGCGAGTCGAAGAAGCCCTCGAGCGCCGCCGTGTCGAGCCGCTCCGACGAGTGCGCGTGCTTCGACGGGCCCAGGAAGTACCGCAGCGGGTTCTTCGGCGACGGCCCGAAGTAGTCGTTCGAGCCGTTCACGTAGACGCCGGGCACCCCCGCGAACACGTCGAGGGCCGAGCGGATGCCCGACAGCCCGTCCCGGTGGCCGAGGTTGTCGCCCGTGTCGACCACGAGGTCGGGCTTCAAACGAGCGAGCTCCCGCACCCACTCCTGCTTGTGCGTCTGCCACGGCGCCATGTGCAGGTCGGACAGGTGCAGTACCCGGATGTCGTCGGCACCCGGAGGCAGCACCTCGACGGTCGCCGTGCGCAGCGTGAAGCGGTTGCGCTCGATCAACGTGCCGTAGGCGAGGGCTCCGGCGCCGGCCGCCGCGACCACGCCGATGGCGGTCGCGGCGGCCCGCGGTAGAGCGGACACCGGGGTCAGCCCTTCGTGGTGACGCGGAGCTTGTCGGAGCCCGCGCGGATCGGCTGGCCGGCCGCCGGGTTGCTCGCGGTCACCTTCGCGTTGCCGGAGGACGGGCCGTCGAACACGATCTGGCCCGCGCCGATGCCGGCGCCGGTGATGGCGTTCTTCGCCGCCTCGGGGCTGAGCCCGACGAGGTTCGGAACCGTGCGGAGCTGGCCGTTGGAGGTGAACACCTGAACGGTCGAGCCCTTGGTCGCGGTGCCCGAGGGCGAGCTCGAGTCGACCACGCCGGCGGCGCGGGTCGAGTCGATCTGGCCGCCGTCCTGGAAGTCGAAGCCGGCCGAGGTGATCGCGTCGCGGGCGGCGTCGATCGTCATGCCGGCCACGTTCGGGATGCTCACCTGAACGCCGTTGACCAGGGTCGACTGGGCCGTGGGGAAGGCCGTGCCGCCGTATTTGCCGTCGGCATCCGTCATGTACTGCTTCCAGACGGAGTGGCGCACGTTGCCGCCGCCCTGACCCATGATGTCGGTGTTGCGGATCGAGACCGTGCCGACCACGTTGCCCACCCAGACCGCGGTGGCGAGCTCGGTGCTCGCCCCGACGAACCAGGTGTCCTTCTCGGAGTCGGTGGTGCCGGTCTTGCCGAAGTGCGGGATGCCGTCGTTCGGGTTCGACGCGGTGGCCGTACCGCCGTTGATGACGCCCTGCAGCGCGGTCGTCATGGCCGCGGCGATGCTCGGGTCGACCGCCTGGCTGCAGGTGGTCTGCGGGGCCGGCACATCGTTGCCCGAGGCGTCGACGATGCGCTCGATGGCCACGGGGGAGCAGTAGGTGCCCTCGTTGGCGACCGCGGCGAACGCGGCGGCCATGGTCATCGGAGCGATCTCGTTGGTGCCCAGCACGTCGGCCGGGTTCTCACCCAGTGGGCCGCCGTCGGCGCGGTGCACGCCGAAGGCCTCGGCCGTCTTGCGGATCTCGCACTGGTCGAGCTTCTGCGCCATGCGGAGGAACGCGAGGTTCACCGAGTCGGCGGTGGCCTTCGACACCGTCACGTTGCCGGGAGCGGCGCCGCCGTCGTTCTTCACGGAGTAGGTGCCACCGTTGCCGCCGGTGCAGCTGTCGCGGAACTGGGCGAGGTTCAGGGTGCCCGGGTTTCCGTTGATGATGTCACCGAGCGAGTGGCCCGTCTTCAGCCACTCGGCGAGGGTGAAGATCTTGTAGGTCGAGCCGACCTGGAAACCGGTCGAGCCGCCGTAGGCGTAATCGGTCGCGTAGTTGATCGCCGAGGCGCCCTCGTTCGTGGCGGTCACCTCGGGGTCGTCGCTGAAGTCCTTGTTCTGCACCATGGCGAGCACCTTGCCGGTGCCGGGCTGCACGGTGACGAGCGAGGAGCCCAGGTCGAAGCCGGAGCCCGCCTTGGGCACGTAGGCGTTCATCGCCGCCGCGCCGGCAGCCTGCAGGTCGAGGTCGAGCGTGGTGTAGATGTCGTAGCCGCCGGTCTTGAAGTTGTTCCAGCGCGAGTCCTCGTCGGGCCCGAACGCGGCGTCGTTCTTCACGATGCGGGTGATGTAGTCGCAGAAGAAGCCGGCGCTGATCTCGTTCGCGGTCTGGCAGCCGGTCGACTGGATCTGGATGTTCGGCGTCACGGGCGTGGCGATCGCCTCGTCGTACTGCGCCTGCGTGATCTTGTGCTCCTTGAGCATCGCGGGCAGCACGTCCTTGTCGCGGCGAGCCTGGTTGTCGGCCACGTTGTCGGGCTCGTCGATGCGGAGGTCGTTCGGGGCGTTGACCGTCGCGATCAGGCTGGCGGCCTGGGCGACCGACAGGTCGGTGGCGTTGACACCGAAGTAGTACTGAGCGGCCGACTGGATGCCGTAGACCCGGCCGCCGAACGGGGCGATGTTCAGGTAGCCGAGGAGAATGTCGTCCTTCGAGAACTCCTTCTCGAGGCCGATCGCGAGCTTGATCTCCTTGAGCTTGCGGTCGATGCTCGTCTTCGTGGCCTCTTCGTAGGCCGCGTCGCGCTCGGCCTCGTCCTGGATGGCCTCGGCCTTCTGCACCTGGATGTTGCGCACGTACTGCATCGAGATCGTCGACGCACCGCTGGCGGAGGTCTCGAGCGCGTTGCCGGCGGCGGCGCGCAGGGTGGCCGCGACGTCGACGCCGCCGTGGCTGTAGAAGCGCGGGTCCTCCACAGCGACCACCGCGTCCTTGACGAAGGGGGAGATCTGGTCCCAGCCCACTTCCTCGCGGTTCTGCTCGAACACGCTCGCGAGCAGCACGTTGGAGCCGTCGGACTTCGTCGCGTAGATGTTGGTCTTCTGCGCGAGGGCGTCGGGCTTGATGTAGCTCGGGAGGTTCTCGAACATTCCGATGGAGTTGTTCGCGGCGATACCGGTGACGGCGAGTGCAGGCGTGACCATAGCTGTCACCAGGATGCCCGCGATTGCGCTCATACCGACGATGCCCAGAATGGCTCCGACCACACCGCTAGCCGTGGCTTTAGGGGCAGACATAGAATCCAGGGTAAGCGACAACCATGAGAAAAGCCGAGAAAGGGGCGCCCGTGCCCGCCTGGGAATACGTGACGACACCTCTGATGATCCACAACACGACCGGCATCCTCAACACCTGGGGCTCCGAGGGATGGGAGCTCGTGCAGATCGTGACCGGCCCCGAAGGCGGCCTGGTGGCCTATATGAAGCGGCCCGTCCAGGGCTGATCGAGGGCTGCTTCGCCGCGATCCCGGCCCCGTCGGTCGGGCTCCGCTAGCGTGGGTCGCATGTCTCAGATCACTGCGCGACTCGCCGAACTCGGCATCGAACTTCCCACCGTGTCGGCTCCGGCCGGCGCCTACATCCCCGCCACGATCAGCGGGAACCTCGTCTTCACGGCGGGGCAGCTGCCGTTCGTGGGCGGAGCCCTGGCCGCGATCGGCAAGGTCGGCGAGGGCGACGGTCTCGTCTCGCCGGTCGACGCCAAGGCTTACGCGGCCACCGCGGCGCTGAACGCCCTGGCCGCCGTCGAGAGCGTGATCGGGTCGCTCGACCGGGTCGTGCGGATCGTGAAGGTCACGGGGTTCGTGGCCTCCGACCCGTCGTTCACCGGGCAGCCCGGCGTGATCAACGGCGCCTCGGAGTTCCTCGCCGACGTGTTCGGGGATGCGGGCATCCACGCGCGGTCGGCCGTCGGCGTGGCGGTGCTGCCGCTGGACTCGCCGGTCGAGGTGGAGCTGATCGCCGAGTTCGCGTAAGCGCTGCCGCTGCCGCTGCCGCTGCCGGCCGCGGCCGCCGCGTGTGCTGCGGCGGCCGCGTCTTCGGCGCTACTTCAGCGTGTTCGAGATGACGCTCATCACCATGGTGTCGGCGAGCGTGGTGGTGTCGCCGATCTCGCGCCCCTCGGCGACGTCGCGCAGCAGCCGGCGCATGATCTTGCCCGAGCGGGTCTTGGGCAGCTCGGTCACGATGTGCACTTCGCGGGGGCGCGCGATGGCGCCGATCTGCTCGGCGACGTGAGCCCGCAGCACGGCTGAGGCGTCGTCGGCCGCTGCGGCATCCGCTTGGCTGGCCCTCGTGATGACGAAGGCGACGACGGCCTGCCCGGTGGTCTCGTCGGCCGCGCCGACGACGGCGGCCTCGGCCACCATCGGGTGCGACACGAGCGCCGACTCGATCTCAGCGGTGCTGAGGCGGTGCCCCGACACGTTCATGACGTCGTCGACGCGGCCGAGCAGCCAGATGTCGCCGTCCTTGTCGCGGCGGGCCCCGTCGCCGGCGAAGTAGGTCGTGGGCCCGAACTTCGACCAGTAGGTCTCGACGAACCGGTCGGGGTCGCCCCAGATGCCGCGTGCCATGCTCGGCCACGGGTGGGTGACGACGAGCAGCCCGCCCTGATCGGCCTCGGTCGAGCGGAACCGGTCGTCGACGACGTCGATCGCGATGCCCGGGATCGGGACCTGCGCGCTGCCGGGCTTCAGGGTGGTGACCCCGGGGAGGGCGCTGATCATGATCGCGCCGGTCTCCGTCTGCCACCAGGTGTCGACCACCGGGATCGTGCCACCGCCGATGACGTCGCGGTACCAGACCCACGCCTCGGGGTTGATCGGCTCGCCCACGCTGCCGAGCAGCCGGAGGCTCGACAGGTCGAACTCCTTCGGGATCTGCCGCCCCAGCTTCATGAAGGTGCGGATCGCGGTCGGTGCGGCGTAGAGGATCGACACCTTGTACTTCTGGACGATCTCCCACCACCGGCCCGCGTGCGGGGTATCGGGGGTGCCCTCGTAGATCACCTCGGTGGCGCCGTTGGCGAGCGGCCCGTAGACCACGTACGAGTGCCCCGTGATCCACCCCACGTCTGCTGTCGACCAATACACGTCCTCCTCCGGCTTCAGGTCGAAGACAGCCTTGTGGGTGAACGCGACCTGCGTGAGGTAGCCGCCGGAACTGTGGAGAATTCCCTTGGGCTTCCCGGTTGTGCCGGAGGTGTAGAGGATGAACAACGGATTCTCCGCCGGGAACGCCTTCGCGACGTGCTCGGTGTCGACCTGGGCGATCTCGTCGTGCCACCACAGGTCACGCCCCGCGTGCCAGTCGACCTCGCCCTCGGTGCGGCGCACGACGAGCACGTTCCGCACGGTGCTGTCCTCGCCGTCGGCGTTGGGCTCGAGGGCCTTGTCGACGGTGGGCTTCAGCGGGAACGCCTTGCCCTTGCGGTACCCGCCGTCGGCGGTGATCACGAGCACGGCAGACGCGTCGTCGATGCGCGAGCGCAGGCTCTCGGCACTGAACCCGCCGAACACGACCGAGTGCACGGCGCCGATGCGCGCGACGGCGAGCATCGAGATGACCGCCTCGGGGATGAGGGGCAGGTAGATCGCGACCCGGTCGCCCTGCTTCACGCCCAGCGCGGTGAGGAGGTTCGCGGCCTTCTTCACCTCGGTCGTGAGCTCGGCGTAGGTGAAGGAGCGGCTGTCGCCCGGCTCGCCCTCCCAGTGCAACGCGACCCGGTCGCCGTTGCCGGCCAGGACGTGCCGGTCGAGGCAGTTGTAGGCGACGTTCAGCTCGCCGTCGTCGAACCACTTCGCGAACGGCGGCTCGCTCCAGTCCAGCGTGCGCTCGGGCGTGAAGGGCTTCTGCCAGTGCAGCAGCTCCCGGGCCTGCGCGGCCCAGAACTCCACCGGATGCTCACCCTGCTCGTACAGCTCGCCCGTGGCCACCGCGGCCTTCGCGAAGGCGTCGGCGGGCGGGAACCGCCGCGCCTCGTGCATCAGGTTGTCGATGTTGTTCGCGCTGTTCTCAGCCATGTGTCGTGTCGCTCCTTCGCGAAGACCAACCGGTTCGTGCCGTCACTCGGGCGGCTGCCGTCTACGACGATAGTCCACCCCTCCGGAGCCAGATCAACCGCCCCGGGGCGGTCGCGCGACACGGTCACTGAGAATTCGCTGGAGTGGTTTGTGGAAGTGTTTCGAGTGGGTAAACTCGGTGTTACCGGACGTCAAGTTCGGATGCAGCGCACTAGCGATTCCCCCCAATCCAGCGTTGCTGCGGCGGCACCCTTCCCCCCATTGGGTGCCGCCCCTTCTTTTTAACGAACGCCTCGGCTCCGGCCGGGGCGTTCGTCGTTTCCGCCGGCTGCCCTCATCTTCTGCACAGCGGGCGCGCGTCCCTGGTTACCGCACAGCTTCTCCGATCGACGGATGCTCGGCAGCGGCCCCTCGTACGGTCACCCCATGACCACCACCGCCCTCACCCGACTCCACCGCTCCGACGAGGTCTTCGGCCCGCTCGCCCCCTACCTCGTCGACCCCGCGGTCACCGACCTCTTCGTCAACGGCCACCGCGAGCTCTGGGTCGACCGCGGTGCCGGTGCGGCCCGTGATCCGAGTTGGACCTGCCCGGGCGAGGACGCCCTGCGAGCGTTCGCCGTGCGGCTGGTCGCCCGCGGCGGCCGCCACCTCGACGAAGCGACCCCGTGCGTCGACGTGGAGGTCGAGGGCGTCCGCGTGCATGTCGTCCTCCCGCCGATCGCGGTCGGTGGAACGGTCATCTCCGTCCGCGTGCCCGGAACCTCCCGCCCCGACCTCGACGACCTGGCCCGCCGCGGCCTCTTCGGCGCCGGACCGGCGGGTCTCGCGCGCCGGGCCTTCGTCGAGCAGGCCGTCCGCGACCGGGTCAACCTGCTCGTCACCGGCGCCGGCGGCAGCGGGAAGACCACCTTCCTCGCCGCGCTGCTCGGGGCCGCCGATCCCGCCGACCGCCTCGTCGTGATCGAGGACGTCGCCGAACTGCGCGTCGAGCATCCGCACGTCGTCTCGCTCGAGGCGCGCCAGCCGAACCTCGAGGGCGCCGGCGGCATCGGCCTCGCCGAGCTGGTCCGCCAGGCCCTTCGCATGCGGCCCGACCGCCTCGTCCTTGGGGAGTGCCGGGGCGCCGAGATCCGCGACCTCCTCGCCGCGCTCAACACCGGCCACGACGGCGGCGCCGGCACCCTGCACGCGAACGCCATCGCCGACGTCCCGGCCCGCCTCGAGGCCCTCGGCGCCCTCGCGGGCCTCGACGCCGCCGCCCTTGCCCGCCAAACCGTCAGCGCCGTCGGCCTGGTCCTCCACCTCCGCCGCACCCCCGCCTCGCGCACGTCCCCCGCCCCCACGCCGACCACACGCCCGCCCACCGCCTCCCTCAGCGACCCCGCCGCCTTTCCCGGCGACCCAACTCACCTCCGCGATGACGCTGCGGGCCGTGCTGCCATTGCCGGTAGTCCTTCCATCGCCGGTGCTCCGGATGCCCACGCCCGCTCGGTCCGCGTCCTCGATGGCCTCGGACGTTTCGCGCTCACCCCCTCGGGCCATCTCACCATCGTGTCCATCCCCCTTCCCGGGTCGCCTGCGACCTCGGCTTCGCGTGCCCGGCGCGGGGCGGCGCCCGTGCCTGGGGCGGCGTGATGACGGCGTCGGCCCCGCGGGCGGTGAGCCTCCGCCGGCGCGATCGCGTCCGCACTCCGGAGGCCGATCGGAGCGCCGCCGTGGTCGAACGCCTGGCGGCCCTGATCGGAGCCGGTGTCGCGCCCGCGCAGGCGTGGCGCTACCTCGCCGAGGTCGAGCCGCACCCGCAGGTCGCCGCGGTCGTCGCCCGCCTCGACGGTGGCGCCGACGTCGCCCACGCCATCGCCGGCGCCGCCGCTTCGGCGGCCGGCTCGGCGCACCGCGGCCGCGCGAGCGCCGCCACCGAGTCGTGGCACGTGCTCGCGGCGGCCTGGTCGGTGGCGACCTCCGCCGGAGCTCCGCTCGCGCATTGCCTCGACGACATCGCGGCCACGCTCCGCGGCCTCGCGCAGGCCGAGCGCGACACCTCGGCCGCGCTGGCCTCGCCGCAGGCGACCACCCGCCTCGTCCTGTTCCTCCCCGTGATCTCCATAGCCGGCGCGTCCCTCCTCGGGCTCGACACCCTGCAGGTCCTGCTCGGAACCCCGCCCGGCCTCGTCTGCCTCGCCGGAGGGATCGCCCTCACCGCCCTCGGAGCGCTCTGGAGCCGCCACCTCGTGCGCCGAGCCGCCCCCATCGACCGCGCCCCCGGCCTCCTCCTCGACCTCACCGCCGTAGCCATCGCCGGCGGCGGCTCCCTCCCCGCCGCCCGCACCCTGGCCCTCACCACGATCGAACGGCTGGCCCCCACGGCCCTCGCCCCACCACCAGATCGCCCGGCATCCACCCAATCGGCACCGGCCCAACCGACACCCGGTCGGCCGGCATCCCGTCAGCCGGCATCCCGCCAGCCGGCGTTCGGCCAGCCAGCACCCGGCCCCTCGGCGTCCGGTCGGCCGGCGTCATCCAACCAGTCGGCGTCTGGCCAGTCGGGGTCAGAGCAGCTGTCCGTGCTCGCCGAGGTGCTCGCGCTCGCCGAGCGCTCCGGTGCGCCCCCGGCGCAGCTTCTCCGCTCCGAGGCCCTCCGCCTCCGCCGCGAATCCGTCGCCCGCACCCAGCGCCGCACCGCCGAGCTGGGCGTCTGGCTCATGCTCCCCCTCGGAACCTGCGTCCTCCCCTCCTTCCTCCTCCTGGCAGTCGCCCCGCTCCTCCTGGCGGCCCTCCCTCCCGCCCTCCTCTAACGCCGGCCCCGGCGGCGCCGCACCACGAGCTTTGATGCCGCCCCCCACAACCTCTCACAGCCACGACTGCCCGCGGCCACTACGACCACTCACCATCACCACTACGAAAGGACGCACCATGACATCCACGAGATTTGAGCCGGTCTGCGCTCTCTGCGCGGCGCTCGACACCCTGGAGCGAGGCGCCGACGGCACCGCGCGGGCCGAGACGCGGGGACGCGACCGGAGGGGGTGGCGGCACAGGCTTCGTGTCGCCGTCGCCGACGAAAGCGGCGCGGCGACCGCCGAGTATGCGGTCATCCTGCTGGCGGCGGTCGGGTTCGCCGGGCTGCTGCTGGTCATCCTGCGGGGCGACGAGGTGAAGAGCATGCTGACGGATCTGGTGCATCGTGCCCTCACATCCGCCGGTTGATCGACGGCCCGGCTTTCGCATCGGGGTCCGGCGCGGCCCGACGGGCGGCCTGGGCGTCAGCGTCCGGCGCGGCCCGACGGGCGGCCTGGGCGTCAGACTCCGGGGCGGCCCAAGCAGCGGCCTGGGCGTCGAAGCTCAGCGCAGCGTAGGCGACAGCCTGGGTGTGAGAGCCGGGAGCGGCCTGGGCGACGCCCTGGGTTTCGGAGCCGGGCGCAGCCGGAGCGACGGCACGGGTGGTGCGGGGCGTGTTGCGAGCGGGCGCGCGGGTTCGGCGCTGCGGCGGGTGCTGGCCGAGGAGCGGGGGTCGGTGGCGGCGGAGTTCGCCGTGGTGCTTCCGGCCGCCGCGATCGTGCTCGTCATGGGGTTGGGGCTCGTGCAGCTCGGCACCGTCCAGGTGAGGTTGACGGATGCCGCCGCCGATGCGGCACGGCTGATCGGACGGGGCGAGAGCGCGGACGCCCGGGTCGCCGCCGCGCATCCGGGTGCCACCATGACGGAGAGTCGCACGGGGGCGGTGGTCTGCGTCACGGTGTCGGCCCGGGTCTCCGTGGGCTCCGGGCCGGCAATCCCGTTCGAGGGGACGGGCTGTGCCCTCGATGACACCCGGGCGGCTCCATGAGGGCGCAGGCCAGGTCGAGCGACCGGCGAAATCCGCGCCGGTCAGGTGACCGTCGTCCCGGTCGTCTCGTGCCGGGGACAGAGGACAAGGGGGAGGAGGGCGGCGGCTCGGTCGTCGGGCTGGCCGTCGTGGCCGCGCTGGCCGCCGCGGTGGTGGCGTTCGCGCCGTTCGGCGGTGCGCTCGCCGCGCGCCAGGCGCTGGTCGGGGCCGCCGACGCGGCCGCGCTCGCCGCAGCCGACACGGCGTCGGGCCGGGTGAGCGGCGACCCCTGCGGGGCGGCGGCGGCCGTCGCCGGGGCTCTGGGCGTGATCGTTGCCGGGTGCACGGTGGACGGCGGGGGAGTGGCGGTGGTGACCGTGTCCACGACGATCCTCGGCATCCCTCTCGCCGCCGAAGCCCGGGCGGGCCCGCCGCCCCACCCGGAATCGAGAGGGAGCGAGAGGGGCCGACCCGGGCGGGCGGAGTCAGGTCAGGAGGAGACGACCGCCTCCACGTACCGGTAGTCGACCGCGCTCGGCCGCTCCGAGTCGGCGTACTCCAGGCCCGAGGCCCGGCGGTACAGATAGGACTTGCTGCGGGTGGCGGCGGGGATGCTCAGCCGCGCGTGCGGCTCACCCGCATCCGTGAAGTCGGTGCGGATGGTCTTGCCCTCGAGCGGACCGTCGGTGAACTTGGCGGTGTAACTGCCTTTGTCGACAGGCGACATGATGCGATGCCCTTTCCTCATTGAAGTGGTCGATGACCATTGTCCCCCTCGCGGGGGCCCGCGCAACGCCCGTCGATCATCTGCGAAGAAGGGATCGGCGGCGTCCGGACGGGAATCAGCGGGCATCCACGCGCGTTTCCGCAACGGCGACCGCACGATTAGGCACCTCCCGGTTGGGGGTGTGTATGGTGTGCCTGACAGATCGCATATATAAGGAGAAACCTTTGCCCAGCCCGAGAAAGCTCGTCATCGTCGAGTCCCCGACGAAGGTGAAGTCGATCGCCCAGTACCTCGGCGACGGCTTCGATGTGCTTGCCTCGGTCGGTCACATCCGCGATCTGGTCGAACCGAAGAACCTCCCGCCCGAGCTCAAGAAGGGCTCGCTCGGCAAGTTCTCCGTCGACGTCGAGAACGGCTTCGAGCCGTACTACGTCGTCTCCGACGCCAAGAAGAAGACCGTCGCCGAACTGAAGAAGGCACTCGCCTCCGCCGACGAGCTCTACCTCGCAACTGATGAAGACCGCGAGGGCGAGGCCATCGCGTGGCACCTCCTGCAGGTGCTGAAGCCCAAGGTGCCGGTCAAGCGCATGGTCTTCCACGAGATCACCCGTGAGGCCATCGAGGCCGCCCGCGACAACACCCGCCAGATCGACGACGCCCTCGTCGACGCGCAGGAGACCCGCCGCATCCTCGACCGCCTCTACGGCTACGAGGTCAGCCCCGTGCTCTGGCGCAAGGTCGGCCCCGGTCTGTCCGCCGGCCGCGTGCAGTCCGCCGCCACCCGCCTGGTCGTCGACCGCGAACGGGAGCGCCTGGCGTTCACGAGCGCCAACTACTGGGACCTGACGGCCACCCTCGCCCCTGGCGAGACCGCGAAGACCGCCCCCGAGAAAGACGCGTTCGACGCCCGCCTGGTGCGCCTGAACGGCGAGCGGGTCGCGTCGGGCCGCGACTACGACGAGTCGGGTCAGCTCAAGGGCAAGGCCGTGCCGCTCGGCGAGGCCGCCGCCACCGCCCTGAAGGATGCGCTGCAGGCCGACGGCGTCGACATCCGCGTCAGCGCGCTCGAGAGCAAGCCCTACACCCGTCGCCCCGCGGCGCCGTTCACCACCTCGACCCTGCAGCAGGAGGCGGCCCGCAAGCTCCGCTTCTCGGCCCGGCAGACGATGAGCGTCGCCCAGTCGCTCTACGAGAACGGCTACATCACCTACATGCGAACCGACTCGCCGTCGCTCTCGCAGCAGGCGATCAACGCGGCGCGCAACCAGGCCACCAAGCTCTACGGCGCCGACACCATCCCCGACAAGCCGCGGCTGTACAGCGGCAAGGGCAAGAACGCGCAGGAGGCCCACGAGGCCATCCGCCCCGCCGGCGAGGTCTTCAAGACCCCGTCCGAGCTGTCGGGCACGCTGCGCGGCAACGACTTCCGCCTCTACGAGCTGATCTGGAAGCGCACCGTCGCCTCGCAGATGGCCGACGCCAAGGGATCGACCGCCTCGGTCACCATCACGGCCGGCCCCGTCGAGGTCGCCGAGCTGGGCGGCACCACCACCGCCGAGTTCTCGGCCTCCGGAACGGTCATCACGTTCCGCGGCTTCCTGCACGCCTACGAGGAGAGCCGCGACGAGGAGCGCAACGCCGCCGCCGAGCCCACCGAGGCGAAGCTGCCCGTGCTGAAGGAGGGCCAGGAGCTCGCCGCCGTCGCCCTCGACGCCGCCGGCCATGACACCACGCCGCCGCCGCGCTACACCGAGGCCAGCCTCGTCAAGGCGCTCGACGAGCTCGGCATCGGCCGCCCCTCCACCTACGCGTCGATCATCTCCACGATCGTCGACCGCGGCTACGTCACACCCCGCGGCCAGGCCCTGGTGCCGAGCTGGACGGCCTTCTCCGTCGTGCGCCTCCTCGAGGACTTCTTCGCCGAGCTCGTGAACTACGACTTCACCGCAGCGCTCGAGGCCGACCTCGACAAGATCGCCGACGGCGAGGAGGATCGCGTCGACTGGCTGAAGAGCTTCTACTTCGGCAGCGAGGGCCACCCCGGCCTCCGCAGCGTCATCGACAACCTCGGCGAGATCGACGCCCGCGCGGTGAACTCGGTGACCATCACCGACGACATCACGCTGCGCATCGGCAAGTACGGCCCCTACCTTGAGGTGCTCGACCCCTCGGGCGACGTCGAGGCTCCGCCCCGCCGCGTCAACCTGCCGCAAGACCTCGCTCCCGACGAGCTCACCCCCGAGAAAGCCCGCGAGCTCGTCGACGCGCCCGTCGTCACCGACCGCGTCATCGGCATCAACCCCGAGAACGGCAAGCAGGTCGTCGCGAAAGACGGTCGCTTCGGCCCGTACGTGACCGAGCTCGACCCCGAGCCGGCTCCGGATGCGGTGGTCGCCTCGACGACGGATGCTCCCGCCACCGGGTCCGCGGCCACCAAGGCCCCGGCGAAGAAGGCTCCGGCGAAGAAGGCCGCCGCCGTCAAGCCGCGCACCGCCTCGCTGTTCAAGTCGATGGATCTCGCGTCCATCGACCTCGACACCGCGCTGCGGCTGCTCGACCTGCCGCGCACCGTCGGCGACGACCCCGAGTCGGGCGAGCCGATCACCGCCCAGGGCGGCAAGTTCGGCCCCTACCTGAAGAAGGGCACCGACACCCGCTCGCTCGAGAGCGAAGACCTGATCTTCGAGATCGACCTGCCGGGAGCGCTCGAGCTCTTCGCCCAGCCCAAGTACGGGGCCCGCCGGGCCTCGTCGGCGCTGAAGGAGTTCGAGGCCGACCCCGAGAGCGGCAAGCCGATCCGGGTGAAGGACGGCCGCTTCGGCCCGTACGTCACCGACGGCACGACCAACGCCACGATCCCGCGCGGTGAGACCGTCGAGGAGATCGACTTCGAGCGCGCGGTTCAGCTGCTCGCCGACAAGCGCGCCAAGGGGCCGGCGAAGCCGCGCGCCAAGGCGGGCGCGGCTAAGACCACGGCGGCCAAGAAGCCGGCGGCCAAGAAGGCCCCTGCGAAGTCGACCACCGCCAAGACCACGGCGACCAAGACCACGGCCGCCAAGACCACCACCGCCAAGACCACGGCGACCAGGACCACGGCCGCCAAGACTACGGCGGCCAAGACCACGGCATCCAAGACTACGGCGGCCAAGACTACGGCGGCCAAGACCACGGCGGCCAAGTCGACGGCCACGAAGACGACGGCAGCGAAGACCACCGCGGCCCGAACCACGGCAGCCAAGACCTCCGCAGCGAAGACGACGGCAGCGAAGACCACCGCGGCCGAGACCCCCGCCGCGAAGACCCCCGCCGCCAAGGCGGAGGCCGCCGCCGGCACGGGCACCCCCGCGTCGTGACCGGCGTCTTCATCACCCTCGAGGGCGGTGACGGCTCGGGCAAGACCACCCAGTCCACCCTCCTCGAGGAGTGGCTGACCGCCCGGGGCCGCACCGTCGTGCGCACCCGGGAGCCCGGCGGCACCGACTTCGGCACCGAGGTGCGCGAGATCGTGCTGCACAGCCGCGGCTTCATCACGCCGCGCGCCGAGGCGCTGCTCTACGCCGCCGATCGCGCGCAGCACATCGCCACGAAGGTGCGCCCGGCCCTCGAGCGCGGCGAGGTCGTCGTGCAGGACCGCTACCTCGACTCCTCGGTCGCCTACCAGGGCGCGGGGCGGGTGCTCGACGCCGAGGAGGTGCGCGACCTCTCGCTCTGGGCCGTCGAGGATCTGCTGCCCGACCTCACGATCCTGCTCGATCTCGACGAGACGGCCGCTCGTGCCCGCCTCGACAGCGCCGACAAGCCGTTCGACCGGCTCGAGGCGGAGAAGGGCGAGTTCCACGCGCGCGTGCGGGCCGCCTTCCTCGCCCTGGCCGAGCGGGAGCCCGCCCGGTTCCTGGTCGTCGACGCGTCGGCCGATCCCGAGACGATCGCGGCGAGCATCCGGAACCGCGTCGCGACCCTGCTCTGACCCCCACGGCGGGGCAGCCCACAGCGACCCGCCCACAATGACCCCGCCCACAGCGAGGCCGCCCACGGGGACTCCGCCCACGACGACCCCGCCCACCGCCCAGCGGCGCACTGTCAGGGGCGGCCGATAGATTGGAACCATGACCGTCTGGAGCGACCTCACCGGCCAGTCGGCCGCCATCGAGGTCTTCCGCGCGGCCGCTGAGAGCTCGCTGCGCCCGCGCACCGAGCCGAACGACGCCCAGCACCAGAACCCGACACCGGCGACGGATGCGCGTTCCACCCCCGACTCGATGACCCACTCCTGGCTCATCACCGGCCCGCCCGGCTCGGGCCGCTCCAACCTCGCGTACGCCTTCGCCTCGGCGCTGCTCTGCCGCTTCGGCGGCTGCGGCGTCTGCCCCGACTGCACCCAGGTCGCCGCCCGCACCCACCCCGATCTCGCGGTGCTCGCGACTGAGCGCGTCATCATCTCGATCGACGAGGTGCGCAAGCTCGTCTCGTCGTCGCAGTTCTCGCCGTCCGTCGCCCGCTACCGCGTCGTGGTCATCGAAGACGCCGACCGCATGCAGGAGCGCACCTCGAACGTGCTGCTGAAGGCGCTGGAGGAGCCGCCCGAGCGCACGGTGTGGATCCTGTGCGCCCCGAGCGAGGCCGACCTGCTGCCCACGATCCGCTCGCGCGTGCGCTCGGTGCGCCTGCGCGTGCCGAGCACCGACGACGTGGCGAGCCTGCTGCAGCGCCGCGACGGCGTCGACGCCGCCACCGCCGAGCGCGCCGCCCGCGAGTCGCAGAGCCACATCGGCATGGCCCACCGCCTGGCCACCAACGACGAGGCGCGGGCCCGCCGGGCCGAGACCCTCGACCTGGCCCTCGGCATCCGCTCGGTCGGCGACGCCGTGCGCGGGGCCGCCCGCCTGCTCGAGATCGCGGGCGCCGACGCCCAGGCGATCACCGAGGAGCGCGACGCCGAGGAACGCGCGAACGCGCTCCGCTCGCTCGGCGTCGAACCCGGGCAGGCCGTGCCGCTCGCGCTCCGCGGCCAGATGAAGGCACTCGAAGACGACCAGAAGCGGCGGGCCACCCGCAGCCTCCGCGACGGCATCGACCGCATCCTCACCGACCTGCTCTCGCTCTATCGCGACACCGTGCTCGTGCAGCTCGGCG
This sequence comes from Herbiconiux sp. VKM Ac-1786, assembly GCF_015350805.1. Classification (GTDB taxonomy): domain Bacteria; phylum Actinomycetota; class Actinomycetes; order Actinomycetales; family Microbacteriaceae; genus Herbiconiux. The sequence continues at coordinate 2,219,299 of NZ_JADKSG010000001.1, forward strand.
CGCCCGAGAGCGTCGAGCTCGTGAACGAGGCCATCGGCGACCGGGTGCGCGACGTCGCCGCCGGCGCCGAGCCCACCCAGACCCTCGCGGCGATGGATGCCATCGCCGACGCCCGACGCCGCATCGCCGCGAACGTCGCTCCGGCCCTCTCCCTCGAGGCCATGCTCATCACGCTGGCCGAGGCCGGCCGCACCGCCGCACGAAAGGTCTCCTCGTGAGTCGTCCCCGTCCCGCCCGCCGAACGTCCCGCCGAACGACCCGGCGCGTCACCGCGTTCGTGGCGATCGCCACGGCCGCCGTGCTCGCCCTCTCGGGCTGCGCGACCTGGTTCACCAGCGACTACGGGAACGGCGGCTCGACCGGCGGCTCCGGCGGAGACGGCGGCGGCGCGGGCGGCACCAGCACCTCGACGCCCACGGCCGAAGACGTGCCGGCCGAGCTGCAGCCCTTCTACGGCCAGATCCTCGAGTGGACGGCCTGCAGCGGCTCCTTCCAGTGCGCCACGGCGAAGGCCCCGCTCGACTGGTCGAACCCCACGGGCGACACCGTCGACCTCGCGCTGATCAAGAAGCCGACGAGCGGCACCAAGCAGGGCAGCCTGTTCGTGAACCCCGGCGGCCCCGGCGGCTCGGCCTACGACTTCGTCGAGCAGTCGGCCGACTACGCGGCACACCCCACCCTGCAGAGCGCCTACGACCTGATCGGCTACGACCCCCGCGGCACCGGCCACTCCGACGCCGTGAAGTGCCTCACCGACGAGGAGCGCGACGCCTACCTCTACGACCTCATCCCGGGTGAGCGCGGCTTGGCCGAGTGGATCGCGGCCTACACCGCCGCGGCGAAGGACTTCGCCGACAAGTGCGCCGAGAACACCGGCCCGCTGCTGGAGTTCATCGACACCGACAGCACCACCCGCGACCTCGACATGCTGCGCGCGGTCGTCGGCGACCCGAAGCTGAACTACCTCGGCTACTCCTACGGCACCTTCCTCGGGGCCGAGTACGCCGAGAACTTCCCCACGAAGGTCGGGCGCATGGTGCTCGACGGCGCCGAAGACCCCTCGTCCAGCGGCTTCGACATCAGCATCTCGCAGGCGGCCGGCTTCGAGCAGGCGCTGAAGAACTACCTCACCGCCTGCGCCGACCGCAGCGACTGCTGGTTCCAGGGCTCCGCTGATCAGGCGCTGACGGGCATCCAGAAGCTGCTCGCGAAGGTCGACCAGAGCCCCATCCGCGCGAGCGACGGCCGGGAGCTCGGCGCGTCGAACCTGCTCACCGCCGTGTTCTACCCGCTCTACAACGAGGAGAACTGGTCGTACCTCGACACGCTCTTCCAGACGGTCGGCGACGGTCAGGCCGACTTCGCCTTCCAGCTCGCCGACGCCTACAACAGCCGCAACGCCGACGGCACCTACGCCGACAACCTGATCGAGTCGTTCAACGCGATCAGCTGCGCCGACTACCCGGCCACCAACGACCCGGCCGTCATCGCCGAGCAGAACGAGAAGATCGTCGAGGCCTCGCCGACGGTCGGCCCGTACTGGACCTACAGCGACATCTCCTGTTCCCAGTGGCCGTATCCGAGCCGCCGCGTGCCGGCGCCGGTCACCGCGGCGGGCTCCGGCCCCATCCTCGTGGTCGGCACCACGGGCGACCCGGCCACGCCCTACAAGTGGGCCGAGGCCCTGGCCGGCCAGCTCGAGAACGGGCATCTCGTCACCTTCCAGGGCGAGGGCCACACGGCCTACAACTCCTCCACCTGTGTGGCGGATGCGGTGGACGCCTACTTCCTCGAGGGCACCGTTCCGGCCACCGACCCCGACTGCACGAGCTGATGCGACTCGACGCGGCGATCGACGCGGCCGGCGCGGGCCCGGCCGGGGGCGACGTGGGCCTGCGCGAGCGCAAGCGCCGCGCCACGCGCCGGAGCATCCAGATCGCCGCCCTCCGCCTGATCGCCGAGAACGGTCTCGACCAGATGACCGTCGACGACATCAGCCGCGAGGCCGGCGTCTCGCCCCGCACCTTCTTCAACTACTTCCCGTCGAAGGAGGCCTCGCTCACGGGTGACGTCCCGATCCTGTTCAGCGACGAGGTCGCGGCACGGTTCGAAGACGCCGGCCCCGACGGCGACCCGCTGCGCGACCTCGTCGACATCATGACCACGCAGGCCGCGGCCGACGGCACGCTCGACCCCGAGCTGCATCAGCTGCGGCGCTCGGTCATCCACGAGTATCCGCAGATCTCGGCGATGCGCATGGACCGCATCCGCTCGTTCGAGCTCGAGATCGCCGACTCGGTCACACGTCGACTGCGGGCGGATGCGGGGAAGCGCGGCCTCGACGCCGACGACCCCGCGCTTCCCGAGCGAGGGCGCCTCACCGGTGTCGTCATGCTCTCCCTGGCCCGCGCCGCCTGGATCGCCTGGCTCGAGCACCCCGACGACGTCTCGCTGCCCGACCAGCTGCAGCGCAGCTACGAGCAGCTGCGTTCGGTCGTGGGCGGAGCATCCGCGGGCTGACCGGCCCGGCACGGCGCGGCGCGGCACTGCAACCGTCACCGCCGCGCACACCGACCCGGCCCCTGCACACGAGCCCTCCGCGGATCGGCTATGCTTTGTTGCTGTGCCGCGCGCGAAAGCCGCGGCCAGGCCGCCTTAGCTCAGTCGGCAGAGCGATTCACTCGTAATGAATAGGTCCCGGGTTCGATTCCCGGAGGCGGCCCTCGCACCACCCCGAACGCCCGACGCCCCCAGGCCGACAGGCTCACACGCGCCGACAGGCACAGAAGCCCGGACTCCCGGGCTTCTGCTCGTTGCGGGGCGGACGTGCCGAACGAAGGAGACGACGATGTCGAAGACGGTCCGCTGGGGCATCCTGGGCACGGGCGGCATCGCCCGCGCGTTCGCCACCGATCTGAACGCCGTGGGCCTCACCATCGCGGCCGTCGGCTCGCGCAGCCAGGAGTCGGCCGACCGCTTCGCGGCGGAGTTCGGCATCCCGACGGCGTACCCGAGCTACGAGGCGCTCGTCGCCGATCCCGACATCGACGTGATCTACATCGCGACTCCCCACACCTTCCACGCCGAGAACGCGCTGCTCGCCATCGGCGCCGGCAAGAACGTGCTCGTCGAGAAGGCGTTCACGATCAACGCCGCCCAGGCGCGGCAGATCCAGCAGGCCGCCGAGACCGCCGGCGTCGCCGTGCTCGAGGCGATGTGGACGCGGTTCCTCCCGCACATGGTGCGCCTGCGCGAGATCATCGCCGCCGGCACCCTCGGCGAGGTGCGCACGGTGCTGGCCGACCACGGGCAGCGCCTGCCGTCCGACCCGTCGCACCGCATCAACGACCCGGCGCTCGGCGGCGGAGCGCTGCTCGACCTCGCGATCTACCCCGTCTCGTTCGCGATCGACGTGCTCGGACTGCCGACCCGCATCCTCGCGAGCGCCACGCTCGGCGACACGGGCGTCGACCAGCAGACCGCGCTGATCTTCGAGCACGAGGGCGGCCGCCAGTCGGTCTCGCACAGCGCCATCGACACCGCCGGCCCCGTGCGCGCCTCCGTCATCGGCACCGAGGCCCGCGTCGACATCGACCGCACCTGGTACGCGCCGACCTCCTTCACCGTCACGAACTCCGAGGGCGAGGTGCTCGAGCGCTTCGAGCAGCCCGTCGTCTCACGCGGCATGGAGTACCAGGCCCTAGAATTCGAGCGGATGCTCGCGGCCGGCGAGCGCGAGAGCCCCCTCCTGCCCGTGGCCGAGTCGGTGGCGATCATGGCCGTGCTCGACGAGGTGCGTGCGCAGATCGGCCTGCACTACCCGGGCGAGTAGCGCGCCGGCGGCACTCTGCGCCGAGTCGATCGACCCGACGGGTGCCACCCTTCCGGGGGTAGCATGACCAGATGGCCGAGCCCGACGACCCGATGACGCGCCGCGCGGCGTCGGCCGGCGCCCACCGCCCCGAGCCGCTGCCGGCCCACCGCGCCGAGCCGGCCTCCGGCTTCCGCCGCCACCCGCGCGCCTGGGTCGCCGCCGCGGCCGTCGCCGCGATCGTGCTGCTCGGCGGCGCGGCGTTCGGCGCCGGAGCCGCCGTGGGCGCAGCGGCGGGCGGAACAGCGCCGGCCGAAGCGATCGCGGCGCCCACCGCATCCGTCACCGACACCCCCACGAGCACGCCGACCCCCACCGCGACCCCGCGCCCCACCCCGCAGGCCGTCGCGGCCCCCGCCCCCGTGCGCACCTGCTCGGTCGCCGGCCTCGACACCGACCCGCGCCTCGGCACGACCCTCGCCGCGGTGCGGAACGCCGCCACCGGCGAGCTGCTCTTCGACCGCGCCGCCACCACGCCTGCGCGCACGGCCAGCGTGATGAAGGTGCTCTCGAGCGCCGCCGCCCTCGCCGTGCTCGGCCCCGACCACCGGGTGCCCACGACGGTCGTGCGCGGATCCGAGCCCGGCCAGGTCGTGCTCGTCGGCGGCGGCGACATCACGCTCGCCAGTCAGGGCGAGAACATCTACCCCGGGGCCGCGAGCCTGCCCGACCTCGCCGCGCAGACGCAGGCCGCCTGGGACGCCGATCCCGCCACCGCGGGCACCCCGATCACGAGCATCGTGCTCGACGCATCCGTCTTCAGCGGCGACCGCTGGCAGCCGAGCTGGAACCGCAAGGAGCTCTACGACGGCTACTCCTCGGAGGTGACCGGCCTGCAGGTCGACGGCGACCGCGCCGAGCCCTCGGCGAACGTCTCGACCCGCAGCGAGAACGCGGTGCAAAGCGCGGGGCAGGCCTTCGCGATCGCCCTCGGGGCGACGGATGCGCAGCTGACCGAGGGCGTCGCCCCCACCGGTGCGGCGCAGCTCGGTCAGGTGCTCTCGGCGCCGGTCGCGACGATGGTGCCCGACGCCCTGCTGCGCTCGGACAACACCGAGGCCGAGATGCTCGCCCGCCTCGTCGCGGTCGAACTGGGCGTCGGCAACGACTTCGCCGCGCTCGACACGGCCATCCCGCAGGCGCTCGCCGGCTACGGCCTCGACACCTCGGCGCTCACCATCGTCGACGGCTCGGGGCTGAGCGACGACAACGGGGTGCCGCCGGCGTTCCTGACGGAGCTGTTCGTGAAGATCCAGAACCGGGAGGGAAACCTCGGCGTGCTGCGCGACGGCCTGCCGATCGGTGGGGTCAGCGGCACCCTCGCGGGGCGCTACGGCGACTCCCCGGCGGCCGGCCACGTCATCGCCAAGACCGGCTGGATCGACACCGGCTACACCCTCTCCGGCATCGTCGAGGCGGCCGACGGCACCGTGCTGACCTTCGCCGTCTTCGCGCTCGACGACGTCGGCGACAGCGCGAAGGCCGCCATCGACGCGCTCGTCACCGGCTTCTACGAATGCGGCAACGGGCTCGCGAACGGCTGAGCCACGCGGTGAGACGTCGGTCGGGTGCGGCGCCGGGTCGGCGGGCGGATGCTCGTGCCGAAGCGGCCCGGGGCCGCGCCGCCGCGCATCCGCCCCTAAAATAGCCGTGACACCGACGCTCAGGAGGCGACCGACGATGGCCAAGGCGCTGTTCATCATCGACGTTCAGAACGACTTCATCGAGGGCGGTGCGCTCGCGGTCGCGGGCGGCACGGCGGTGGCCGAGGGCATCTCACGGATGCTCGCGCGGAACCCCGACGCCTACGAGTTCGTCATCGCCTCCCGCGACTGGCACGACCCCGACAACGACAACGGCGGCCACTTCGCCACCGACGCCGCACCCGACTTCGTCGGCACCTGGCCGGTGCACTGCGTCGCCGGAACCCACGGCGCCGAGTACCACGACGAGCTCACCACCCGCGCGATCGACCACCATGTGCGGAAGGGCATGGGCGAGCCGGCCTACTCGATCTACGAGGGCACGACCGAGGAGGGCGGCACGGTGCACGAGCTGCTCGACAAGAACGGGGTCACCGAGATCGACGTCGCGGGCCTCGCGACCGACTACTGCGTGCGCGCCTCGGCGCTCGACGCGATCTCCCACGGACGCACGGTGCGCATCATCACCGACCTCGTCGCGGGGGTCTCGCCCGAGGCCTCGCGCGCGGCCATCGCCGAGCTCGCGCACGCGGGCGCCGACCTCATCACCTCGGAGCACGTCGCGAAGTAGCGGGGCGGATGCTCGGCGGCACCGCTCGGGCGCTCCCGCCCGCCGTCGGTCAGCGGATGCGCGGCGGCGGCGGGGCCGGGGTGGGCCCCGAGGCGGCGAGCAGTGCCCAGAGCTCGGCGCGGGCGGGGAAGGTGTCGAGCGCGAGCCCGAGGGCGGCGCCGAGGGTCTCGATGCGCAGGCGCAGGCTGTGGCGGTGGAGGCCGAGCTCGCGGGCCGCCGGGTCCCAGCGGCCGTTGTGCCGCAGCCAGACGTCGGCGGCGTGGAGCTGCTCGCGGCCTTCCGGCGTGCGGCGGAGGGGCGCGAGGCGGGCCCGGGCGAACTCGCGGGTCGTCGCGGTGCCCGGGGCGGATCCCGCCTCGAGGAGGCCGAGCAGGCCGTCGCCGGTGAGCTCGTCGAATCCGGTCGAGCGCCCCGGCTCGGCGCGGTCGAGGGCGCGGCGTGCCTGGGCGACGAGGGCGTCGAGCTCGTCCCAGCCGCCGGGCGTCGAGGCGCCGGCGGGCACGAGGGCCTCGTCGAGCATCCGTCGCTCGGTCACGGCCGTGCCGCCGTCGACGAGGAGGATGAGGTGGGTGCCGTGCGCCACCGCGAAGCGCGCGCCGGCCGGTGAGCTGCTGCGCTCGAGGCGGTCGCGGAAGGCGGGTGTGAGGGCGACGAGCGGCACCGCGACGACGGTCAGCGGCTCGGACGGCAGCTCGATCCGCAGAACCTCGGCCGCGCGGCGCACGGCGTCGACCCGCCCCTCGCGCAGGAGCTCGAACAGCTGCTGGAGGATCGAACGGTGCCCCGCCCGCAGATCGTCGGCGTGCTCGAGCGCGAGCTCGGCCAGCGCGGCGAGGGTGCTGACCACCGACTCGGCCGGCGCGTCGAGCGGCTCGCCCCGGGCGACGGCGACCGCGCCGGGGTGCCGGCCCGAGGCGCCCAGCGTCTGCACGAGCAGGGTCCCGCTCGCGAGCGGCTCCCGGATGCGCGCCCGGCGCCCCCGCGCCAGCACCTCCGCGGCGACGTCCGCCGCCGATCGCCCCGCGTCATGGCCGGCGTCGCGGGTGCCGACCGCGCCGGCGAGCGCGTGGGGTGCGTGGGCTGTGCGGCCCGCGTGCTCCAGCACGCCCGCGTCGGCGTCGAAGACCCAGATCTCGGCCGCGAGGGCGTCGGCCGCCGCCGCGACCGCCGCGCTCAGGCCGCCGCGGCCCACCGCGCGGGTGAGGGCGTCCTGCACCGCGAGCGCCCACTCCACCCGCTCGCGTGCCGCCGCTGCCTCGCGGTCGGCGATCGCCCGGGCGACGGCGATGAACGGCGTGCGGTACGGGATCTCCAGCAGCGGCAGCCCGGCCGCCGCGCAGGCCGCCACGAGCTCCGCAGGCGTGCCCGCGCGCACCACCTCGGTGCCGAACCCGAGCGCCACCACGCCCGCCGCGACCAGCCGGCCGACGTAGGAGCGGTAGTCCCGCGCGCCGTACCCGTCGAACTGCCGCCCGGTCGTCAGCAGCAGATGCCCGGGCGCCAGGAACGGCGTGGGGTCGTCGAGATCCGACCCGTGCGCCCACTCGACGGCCCGCGCCGGCCCCCCGGCCGACGCGGCACCGCCCGCCACCCCGCCGCCCGCCGGCCACGCGGCCGACGCGCCACCGCCCGGCACGAGCACCGTCAGCCCCAGCTCCGGCAGCGCGACGATCTCGTCGAGGGTGGTCACCATGCCGTCAGTGTAGCTGCCACTCCGGCACGCGAGCGGGTCAGCGATGCCGGAACGGCAGCCGAGCATCCGCCCCCCGAGGATTAGCGTCGGATCACGCCGTCGAGAGGACCCGCCATGACCGTCACCGCCGAACCCGAGACCGTGCGCGGCGGCCCCGGCCTGCGCCAGCAGCGTGAACTCGTCACCGCCATCCCCGGCCCGCGCTCGCAGGAGCTGCTGGCCCGCAAATCCGCCGCCGTACCGAAGGGCGTCGGCCTCACCCTGCCGATCTTCGTCGAGGCCGCCGGCGGGGGAGTGCTGCGCGACGTCGACGGCAACACCCTGATCGACTTCGGCTCGGGCATCGCAGTGACGGGCGTCGGCAACAGCGCGCCGGCCGTGGTCGACGCCGTCACCGCCCAGGTCGCGCAGTTCACCCACACCTGCTTCACGATCACCGGCTACGAGGGCTACGTCGAGGTGGCCGAGGCGCTCAACCGCCTCACCCCGGGAGACTTCGACAAGCGCACCGCCCTGTTCAACTCCGGCGCCGAGGCCGTCGAGAACGCCGTGAAGATCGCCCGGCACTTCACCGGCAAGCAGGCCGTCGTCGCCTTCGACCACGGCTACCACGGCCGCACGAACCTGACGATGGCGCTGACCGCGAAGTCGATGCCCTACAAGAGCGGCTTCGGCCCGTTCGCCCCCGAGGTCTACCGGGCGCCGATGTCCTACCCCTACCGCGATGGTCTGCTGATGGGCGAGGCTCAGGCGAACGACGGTGCCGCCGCCGCCCGCCGCGCCATCGTGCAGATCGAGAAGCAGATCGGCGCCGCGAACCTCGCCGCGCTCGTCATCGAGCCGATCCAGGGCGAGGGCGGCTTCGTCGTCCCGGCCGAAGGCTTTCTGCCTACCCTCCTCGCCTGGGCCCGCGAGAACGGTGTGGTCTTCATCGCCGACGAGGTGCAGACCGGTTTCGCCCGCACCGGCGACTTCTTCGCCTGCGAGCACGAGGGCCTCGAGCCCGACCTGATCGTCACCGCGAAGGGCATCGCCGGCGGGCTGCCGCTGAGCGCCGTCACCGGCCGCGCCGAGATCATGGACTCCGCCCACGCCGGCGGCCTCGGCGGCACCTACGGCGGCAACCCGATCGCCTGCGCGGCGGCCGTCGCCACCATCCGCAGCTTCGAGGAGGACGGCCTGGTCGAACGCGCCCGCGCCATCGGCGAGCAGTTCCTCGCGAGACTGACCGAGCTGAAGAGAGCGGATGCGCGGGTCGGCGACATCCGCGGCCGCGGCGCCATGGTGGCCCTCGAACTGGTCGACCCCACCACCGGCGACCCCGACGCCGCGCTCACGGCCGCCGTAGCCGCGAAGGCCCACGCGGCCGGAGTCGTGCTGCTCACCTGCGGCACCTACGGCAACGTCATCCGCTTCCTGCCGCCGCTCACCATCGACGACGCCCTGATCGCCGACGGCCTCGACGTGGTGGCGACCGCCCTGGCGGAGACCGCCAGCTGAGCCCGCCCGCGCCGCCCGCGCATCCGGCCACCCCGCGCCCCGCCGAACTACGACCCCGACCCCACCACCCGCAGGCGAACCCCGCCCACCGAGAGCATGATGTACACGACGAACCACGAGGGAGACCACCAGTGACCACCGAGACCGAACTCCTCGCCGCAGTGCCCGACCGCCTCTTCATCGGAGGCCACTGGGTCGCCGGCAGCACCGGCGCCACGCTCGACGTGAACGACCCCGCCACCGGCGCGGTCATCAAGACGATCGCCGACGCCACCCCCGACGACGGCATCGCCGCCCTCGACGCCGCCGTCGCGATGGCCGACGAGTGGGCTGCCACCGCTCCCCGCCAGCGCGGCGAGATCCTCCGCGGCGCCTTCGACCTGCTGCAGCAGCGCAAGGACGACGTCGCCCTGCTGATGACGCTCGAGATGGGCAAGCCGCTCGCCGAGGCGAAGGGCGAGGTCGCCTACGGCGGCGAGTTCCTGCGCTGGTTCAGCGAGGAGGCCGTGCGCATCACGGGCCGCTACGGCTCGAACCCCGAGGGCACCGGCCAGATGATCGTCTCGCAGCGCCCGGTGGGGCCTTGCTACCTGATCACGCCCTGGAACTTCCCGCTCGCGATGGCCACCCGCAAGATCGCACCCGCGCTCGCGGCCGGCTGCACGGTCGTGGTGAAGCCCGCGGCCCTCACCCCGCTGACGACGCTCTACGTCGCCCGCCTGCTCGAGGAGGCCGGCCTGCCCGGCGGCGTGCTCAACGTCGTCACGACCACGCGCTCCAGCGCCGTCTCCGAGCCGATCATCGCCGACCCGCGCCTGCGCAAGCTGAGCTTCACGGGCTCGACCCCGGTGGGCCGCACGCTGATGAAGCAGGCCTCCGAGAACGTGCTGCGCACCTCGATGGAGCTCGGCGGCAACGCCCCGTTCGTGATCTTCGGCGACGCCGACCTCGACAAGGCGGTCGACGGCGCCATGGCCGCGAAGTTCCGTAACATCGGCCAGGCCTGCACCGCCGCGAACCGCTTCATCGTGCACTCCAGCGTCGCCGCCGAGTTCGCCCGCAGGATGAGCGAGAAGGTCGGCGCCCTGCGCATCGGCCGCGGCACCGAGGAGGGCGTCGGGATCGGCCCGCTGATCGACGACAAGGCCGTCGACAAGGCCGACGAGCTGGTGCAGGACGCCGTCGGGCGCGGCGCCACCCTCGTCGCCGGCGGTCACCGCGTCGACGGCCCGGGCAGCTTCTACGAGCCCACCGTCGTCACGAAGGTGCCGCTCGACAGCGAGATCCTGCGCGAGGAGATCTTCGGCCCGGTCGTCAGCGTGATCGAGTTCGACGACGAGGACGAGGCGGTGCGCCTCGCGAACGACACCGAATACGGCCTCGTGTCGTACGTCTTCACCGAGAGCCTCGCGCGAGGCCAGCGGATGATCGACAAGCTCGACACCGGCATGATGGGCCTGAACGTCGGCGTGCTCTCCAACGCGGCAGCCCCCTTCGGTGGCGTCAAGCAGTCGGGCCTCGGCCGCGAGGGCGGCCTCGAGGGCATCCACGAGTACCTCGCGCCGAAGTACACGCTCATCCCGAACAGCTGACGAACAGCACCCACCCGCACCGCGGGAGGCGTGGCCCGGGCTCATAGCCCCGCCACAGCCTCCCGCGGGCCCGGCCCCAGGATGCGCGCGTAGCGTCACGCCGCGTGAGCCCCCGACCCGACGGCACCCCACCGCTCCGCGCCCGCCACCTGCGCCCCTGGCCGCTGCGTTCCTGGCCGCTGCGTTCCTGGCCCGTGCGCCCCTGGCCCCTGGGCCTCGCCGCCCTCACCGCGGCCACCGCGTTCATCACCCTCTGGGCCCTTCAGGCCGGCCAGCGCAGCGAGTACTACGCCGCCATCGCCCTCTCGATGAGCCGCAGCTGGCCGAACCTCCTCTTCGGTGCCTTCGACCCCGCGGGCACGGTCACGCTCGACAAGATCCCCGGCTCGTTCTGGGTGCCGGCCGTCGTCGTCAAGGTGTTCGGCTTCTCGACCTGGTCGGTGAACGCCCCGAACGCGCTGGCGACGATCGCGGCCGTCGTCGTGGTCGCGATCACGGCGAAGCGGATGCTCGGCCCCACCGCCGGCCTCGTCGCCGGTGCCGTGGTGGCCTCGACCCCCATCGTGGCCGCCGTCGCCCGCAGCAACCAGCCCGAGTCGTTCTTCGTGCTGGCGCTCGCGCTCACGGCGTGGGCGGCGACGCGGGCGGTGCAGCGCGCATCCGGAGCCTGGCTCGTCGTCGCCGGCGGCTTCATCGCCCTCGGCTTCCAGTTCTACATGCTCGAGTCGTGGGCGGTCTGGCCCGCGCTCGCCGCGGGCTGGCTCTGCACCCGGAAGCCGTGGCTGACGAAGCTCTGGCAGCTCGCGGTGGCCGGGGTCGCGAGCCTCGCCCTGTCGCTGGTCTGGATCGTCGTGGTGAGCCTGGTGCCGGCCGCCGATCGCCCGTACATCGGCGGCACGGGCGGCAACGACCCGTTCGAGATGGTCTTCGGCTACAACGGCCTGGGGCGCTTCGCGGCCACCTCCGACTCGGCCGCCTACCGCGCGTTCACCCCACCGTTCTCGGGTGATCCCGGGGTGCTGCGGCTGTTCGACGCCGAGGTCGGGCCGCAGGTCGCCTGGCTCATCCCGGCGGCGCTGGTGGCCGTTGTGGTGCTCTGGCGGCTCGAGCCCGCCCGCCGCGCGCTGACCGTGCTGCTCGGCGCGTGGCTCGTGACCTTCCTCGCGATGTTCTCGACGGTCGCCGGGATGCACCAGTTCTACACGGCCGCCCTCGCCGTGCCCATCGCGCTGCTCGTGGGCTGGGCGTTCGCCGCGGGCCGCCGCTCGGGCCGCCTGTGGCCGCCGATCGCGCTCGTCGTCACGGCGTCGGCGACCGCACTCGGCATCGGTCTCCTCCAGCCCGACTACCTCTACCCCGTGGCGATCGTGCAGGCGGTGCTCGCGGCCGTCGTCATCGTGCTGCTGGTCGTGCGCCACCGGCGGCTGCGCCGGGTTCCGGATGCGCGCTGGCTCGCCGCTCTCACGGCCGCCGCCCTGGTGCTGACCCCGGCGGCCTGGTCGATCGACGCGATGAACCACGAGAACTCGATCAACCCGATCGCGGGCGCGGGCCCCTCGTTCGGCGGTGGCCGGGGCTCGGGCGCGGCACCCGCCCCGCGCGGCGCCCCCGCCGCGCTCGGCCTCGGCGGAGCATCCGTCGACCCCACCGTGCTCACCTGGCTCGCCGCGCACCAGGACGGCGCCCGCTACCTCGTCGCCACCTTCGGCGCCCAGGCCGCCGCCCCGATCATCACCGCCACCGACGGCGCCTCGGTGCTGCCCGTCGGCGGCTTCAACGGCCTCGACCCCGTGCCGACCCTCGCGGCCTTCCAGGCGATGGCCGCCGACGGCGAGCTGCGCTACGTGCTGGCCACGACCGCTCTCGGCGGCCGCGGCGTCACGGCCCCCGCGGCCGAACCCACCGCCTCGGCGACCATCGAGCAGTGGGTCGAGTCGAGCTGCACCCCCGTCACCGGCCTCGACATCAACGACCTCTTCGACTGCGCCCCTTGACACGCTGACCCCGACCTGGTTGGTTAGTTACATGAGTAATGAACCAACGAGGGAGAACGGCCGTGGATGACTCACGGCCGATCTTCGTGCAGATCGCGGAGCTGATCGAGAACGACGTCGTCTCCGGTGCCCTGCCCGAGGAGTCCCAGGTTCCCTCGACCAATGAGTTCGCCGCGTTCCACCGGATCAACCCGGCGACGGCGGGCAAGGGAGTGAACCTCCTGGTCGACAAGGGGATCCTGTACAAGAAGAGGGGAATCGGGATGTTCGTCGCCCACGGGGCCCGCGACCGGCTGCTGGCCGATCGCCGCAATCAGTTCCAGAACGAGTACGTGCGACCGCTCGTCGCCGAGGCCGAGAAGCTCGGCATCACCGGTGAGCAGCTCGTGCAGATGATCGCAGAGGGGAGCGGCGCATGACCGCCGTCATCGAGGCCGAGGGCCTCAGCAAGCACTACCGCACCGTCGACGCCGTCGACGACGTGAGCTTCTCGATCGAGGAGAACACGATCACCGGCCTGCTCGGCCGCAACGGGGCCGGCAAGACCACGCTGATGCAGCTGCTCACGGGCCAGGAGTTCGCGACCCGCGGCACCATCCGCGTCTTCGGGGAGTCGCCGGTCGAGAACGCCGGCGTGCTGCAGCGGCTCAGCTTCATCAAGGAAAGCCAGAAGTACCCCGACGACTTCAAGCCGAAGCACGTCTTCGCCACGGCGCCGTGGTTCTTCCCGAACTGGGACGCGGAGTTCGCGGCCCGCCTGATCGACGACTTCCGGCTGCCGCTGAACCGCCGCATCAAGAAGCTCTCGCGCGGCCAGCTCTCGGCCGTCGGTGTGATCGTCGGCCTCGCCGGGCGGGCGCCGATCACGTTCTTCGACGAGCCCTACCTGGGGCTGGATGCGGTGGCCCGGCAGATCTTCTACGACCGCCTCCTCGAGGACTACGCCGAGCATCCGCGCACCGTCGTGCTCTCGACGCACCTGATCGACGAGGTCGCGAATCTGCTGGAGCACGTGATCGTGATCGACCAGGGCCGCATCCTCCTCGACGACGACGCGGAGTCGCTGCGCGGCTCGGCCACCACCGTGGTCGGCACCCGGGCGGCGGTCGACTCCTTCGTCGGCGGCCGCGAGGTGCTGCACCGCGACTCCCTCGGAGGCCTCGCCTCCGTCACCGTCGGCCGGCTCGACCCGGCCGAACGCCGCGAGGCGGCCGAGCTCGGACTCGAGCTCGGCCCCGTCTCGCTCCAGCAGCTGGTCGTGCAGAAGACCGGCGCCACGACCTCCGGAATCGAGCAGAGCGCATGACCACCACCGACACGTCCCCCCGAACCGCTCCGACCGCCGAGCCCGCGGGCAGCGGCAGCCGCATCGTCCCGATCGCCCGCCTGCACGTGGTCAACCGCATGCAGGTGCTCCTCGTCCCCGCGATGATCCTGCTGTTCATCCTCCTGGTGAACATCGTGGTCTGGTGGCTGATCGTGCGATCGGTCACCGACCCGGTCGACCGGGCCGACGCCCTCGACGGCCTGCAGTGGAGCGGCGCCTCGTTCTACGTCTTCGTCTACGCGGTCGTGCTCGGGGCGCAGGCGGTGGGCTTCGTCTTCCCCTACGCCCTCGGCATGAGCGTCACGCGCCGCGACTTCTGGCTCGGTTCGGCGCTGGCCTTCGTGGGTCTCGCCGCCCTGTACGGCGCCTTCATGACGCTGTTCGCGGTGATCGAGCAGGCGACAGGCGGCTGGGGCCTCGGCGGGCGCATGTTCACCGTGCTCTACTTCGGCGGCGAGGACGCGACCTGGTACCAGCGCTTCGGCCTGTTCTTCGCGGCCTTCCTGTTCTGCTTCTTCGTCGGGGCGGTCGTCTCCACCATCTACCAGCGCTGGCGTGTGAACGGCATGCTCGTGTTCTTCGCGGCCCTCACCCTGCTGCTGCTCGGCACCGCCGCGCTGATCACCCTCACCGAGAGCTGGCCGGCGGTCGGATCCTGGTTCGCCGCGACGGGTGCCGGCGGGGTGGTGGCCTGGAGCCTCGTGATCACGGCGCTCTCGGCGGTGGTGGGCTTCCTGCTCATCCGCCGCTCGACCCCGCGGGGCTGACGCGGGTCGAGAACGACGGATGCCCGTGCCGGAAGTCCCGGCACGGGCATCCGTGTCTTCGTCGCCGCGCTGCTCAGACGAGCAGCTGATGCTTCGCGAGGTCGCGGTAGAGCGGGGTGGACACGACCAGCTCGGAGTGCGTGCCGACCCCGACCACCCGGCCGTGGTCGACGACGACGATCTGGTCGGAGTCGACGACCGTGGACAGCCGGTGCGCGATCACGATCAGCGTGCGGTTCTCGGCCACCGCGTCGATGGCCTCGCGGAGCATCTGCTCGTTCATGCCGTCGAGCGAGGAGGTCGACTCGTCCAGCAGCAGCACCGGGGGAGCCGCGAGCAGGGCGCGGGCGATCGCGAGGCGCTGGCGCTCGCCGCCCGAGAGCATCACGCCGTCCTCGCCGACGGCCGCGTCGAGGCCCTCGGGGGAGCGGTCGAGCACCTCGCCGAGGTTCACCTCGTGCAGCACCCGGATGCACTGCTCGTCAGTGGCGTCGGGGGTGGCGAGCAGCAGGTTCTGGCGCAGGGTGCCGGCGAGCACCGGGGCGTCCTGCTCGACGTAGCCGATCTGGGAGCGCAGCTCGACGCGGTCGAGGCGGCGCACGTCGACGCCGCCGAAGCGCACGGCGCCACCGGTGGGGTCGTAGAAGCGCTCGATCAGGGCGAGCATGGTCGACTTGCCGGCGCCCGAGGGGCCGACGATCGCGGTGCGCCCGCCGCGCGGGGCGGCGAAGCTCACCCCGTGCAGCACGTCGTCGCCGCCGTAGCCGAAGTGCACGTCGTCGAACTCGATGGCCGGGGCGTCGGGGCTGGCCGAGCCGGGGGCGGCCTTGGCGGCGAGGGCCGCGTCGTCCTGGCCCTCGATCGGCAGGTCGATGACCTCCTGGATGCGGCCGAGCGCACCGAGCGCCTGGTTCACCGAGTTGATGGCGCCGAAGGCCTGGCCGAGCGGCATGATCATCATGAACAGGAACAGGATGAACGACACCAGGCTCGCGATGGTGATCGCTCCCGAGGCCACGCGGAAGCCGCCGACGCCGAGCACGACGAGCAGCGACACCTGAAGAGCGATGCCGGCGATCGGCACCACGAGGGCCGAGATCTTCGCGACCTTGACGCCCATCTCCCAGGCACCCCGCGCATCCGCCTCGACGGCCGCGGTCTCGCGCTCGGTGGCGTTCGAGGCGCGCACCGTGCGGATGGCGCTGATCGAACGCTCGACCGCCGCGGCGAGGTCGCCGACCTTCTCCTGCTGACGGCGGCTCGCGACCCGCACCTTGCCCGAGATGGCCACCACGGTGACCACCGAGACCGCGATCACGAGCACCGTGAGGCCGAGCAGCACGGGGTCGATGATCAGCATGGCGATCAGGGCGCCGAAGAAGATCAGCGATCCGCCGATCGCGTCGACGAGTCCCTGGGTTATCACCGCGTAGAGCAGCGTGGTGTCGGAGCCGACGCGGGAGACGAGGTCGCCCGTGCGCCGCGTGTCGAACTGGCTGATCGGCAGCCGGAGCATCCGGTGCACCAGCTGGCGGCGGGCCGAGAGCACGACGCTCGTGCCGGTGCGCTGCAGCAGGTAGTGCTGAAAGCCGCTGATCAGGCCCGAGACGACCACGAGGGCGACCAGCGCCCAGACCAGCATGTCGAGGGCCCGGCCCTCCTGCACGACGGTGATCACCTGGCTGACGAGCAGCGGCTGGGCGAGGCTGGCGGCCGCCCCCACGATGCTCAGAGCGACGACGACGCCGAGCACCTTCTTGTGCTCGAACAGGTAGGGCAGCAGCTGGCTGAACCGGGCGCGGGGCCCGTCGTCGGCGGCACCCCCGCGGGAGCGGCCGAAGCCGCGCCCACGGGGGCTCGAGGAGGAGGTGCGGGTCATGCTCTACTTTCTCAGGTGAGGCGCGTGTCGAACTCCACGTCGCGGGTCTCGCGGCTGATGATCAGCGCGCTGAGGGTGATCAGCGCCATCAGGGTGAGGTAGTTTCCGACGAGCGCGGGCGAGCCGTCGGCCGCCTGCCAGAGCGCCACCGCGATGAAGGGGGCGACGGCCGCGCCGAGGATCGACGCGACGTTGTAGCTGATGGCCGAACCCGTGTACCGCACGTTCGCGGGGAAGAGCTCCGGCAGCTGCGAGCCCATCGGCCCGAAGGTGAGGCCCATCAGGGTGAAGCCGATCACGAGCAGCGCCATGACGCCGACGAAGCCGCCGGCGAACAGGGGCACGAAGAGCAGGCCGAAGGCGGCGATGCCGATCGTGGTCCAGATCAGCGTCATGCGGCGGCCGAAGCGCTCGGCCAGGGGGCCGGAGACCAGGGTGAAGATGCCGAAGAACACGCAGCCGACGACGAGCATGATCAGGAAGTCGTTGCGGCTGTAACCGAGGCCGGGCACGAAGTTCGCGGCGTCGAACGGCTTGCCGGCGGCGTCGGCCGCGGCCTGCGCGTTCTCGACCGAGGAGGCCGTGGTGCCGAAGGTCAGCGTGAACGTGGTCATCAGGTAGAACAGCACGTAGGTGGCCAGCATGATGAACGTGCCGAGGATGAGCGGGCGCCAGCTGGTCTTGAACACACGGGCGAGCGGCAGCTTGGCCACCTCGCCCTTCTCGACCACGCGGGTGAAGGCCGGCGTCTCGACGAGCTTGAACCGCACGTACAGGCCGATGATCACGAGCACGGCGCTGGCGAGGAACGGCACGCGCCAGCCCCAGGCGAGGAAGGCCTCGCTCGAGAGCGTGGTGCTCAGGATGAGGAAGACCACGTTGGCGATGATGAAGCCGATCGGCGCGCCCAGCTGCGGGAAGGTGCCGTAGATCGCACGGCGGCCCTTCGGCGCGTTCTCGGTGGCGAGCAGGGCGGCGCCCGACCACTCGCCGCCGAGGCCGAGGCCCTGGCAGAAGCGGAACAGCACCAGGAAGCCCGGGGCGAGGATCTCCCAGCCCGGGGTCTGGCCGGTCGGCAGGGCGCCGATCAGCACGGTCGCGATGCCCATGGTGAGAAGGGACGCGACGAGGGTGCGCTTCCGGCCGATGCGGTCGCCGAAGTGGCCGAAGACGATCGAGCCGACCGGGCGGGCCACGAACGCGACGCCGAACACGGCGAACGACGACAGCAGGGAGATGGTGGGATCGGAGTTCGCGAAGAACAGCGTCGGGAACACCAGCACGGCGGCGGTGGCGTAGACGTAGAAGTCGTAGAACTCGATCGACGTGCCGATCAGGCTCGCCAGGATGACGCGGCCCCGGGTGTTCTGCGGAGTCGTGGGCGGCGCGTCGACGGTGGTGGATGACATGGAGGTCTCTCAAAGAGCGGGTGGAGGGCATCCCGGCTGAGGGCGCCGATCGGGCGCTCGGTCGTGACCAGCTGGGGGAGGCGGAGGCAAGGGGCGAGGTTCGCTCGCGAAGAGCCATTTTACGCCCCCGTAGGATGCTCAGGTA
This sequence comes from Herbiconiux sp. VKM Ac-1786, assembly GCF_015350805.1. Lineage (GTDB taxonomy): Bacteria > Actinomycetota > Actinomycetes > Actinomycetales > Microbacteriaceae > Herbiconiux. Next base: position 2,237,750 of record NZ_JADKSG010000001.1, read on the forward strand.
CGTCTGACGAAGGAGGCCCGGATGGGCGTGGTGGTCGTTCTCGGTTCGCTGAACATCGATTCGACGGTGACGGTCGAGCGGCACCCCCGGCCGGGTGAGACGCTGCTCGGCGGCGACCTGGTGAAGCACTTCGGCGGGAAGGGCGCGAACCAGGCCGTCGCCGCGGCCCGCGCGGGCGCCAAGGTCGGCTTCGTCGGGCGGGTCGGCGACGACGCCGACGGCGACGCGTACCTCCGGCGGCTCGCGCAGTACCAGATCGACACCACCCACGTCGCGCGCACGGCGGGGGTGTCCACGGGGCACGCCGCGATCGCGGTCGCCGCCGACGGCGAGAACACGATCATCGTGTCGCCCGGCGCCAACGCCCGCGTGACCGTGGGCGACCTCGCCCCGCTTCGCTCGCTCGCGCCCGGCGACGTGCTGCTCGCCTCGCTCGAGGTCTCGCTCGAGGTGGTCGCCGAGGCGACCCGCCTCGCCACGGCTCAGGGCGCCCGCGTCGTGCTGAACCTGGCGCCCTACGCCACGCTGCCGGCCGACGTGCTCGACCTCGCCGACCCGGTGGTCGTCAACGAGCACGAGCACGAGCAGCTCGGCGCCGACGGGCTCGCGCCGCGGTCGGTGCTCGTCACCCTCGGCTCCCGCGGCTCCCGCTGGGGCGAGGCCGAGGTGCCGGCCGGTGCCGTCACGACGGTCGTCGACACCACCGGGGCCGGGGACTGCTACTGCGGCACGCTGGCGGCAGCGCTCGCCGCGGGCTTCACCGACGCCGACGCGATGCAGGCGGCGTCGACGGCGGCCGCGGCGTCGGTGGGCTGGGTGGGCGCCCAGCCCTGAGGCCGGCCGCCCGCTAGCCCGTCGAACGCCGGCCGCCCGCTAGCCGCGCAGCGCGCGCAGCGTCAGCGCCGTCGCGATGGCGGCCTCGGCCGCCTCGGCGCCCTTGTCCTCCTTCGACCCGGGCAGTCCGGCGCGGTCGAGCCCCTGCTGCTCGGTGTCGAGCGTCAGCACGCCGAAGCCCACGGGCTTCCCGGTCAGGATGCTCACCTGCGTCAGCCCCGAGGTGGCCGCGTCCGAGACGTACTCGAAGTGCGGGGTGCCGCCGCGGATGATCACGCCGAGCGCCACCACCGCGTCGGCCCCGGCCTCCAGCGCCGCCTTCGACACCACCGGCAGCTCGAAGCTGCCGGCCACCCGCAGCTCCGAGATCTCCACGTTCGCCTTCTCGAGCGTCGAGCGGGCGCCGGCGAGCAGCCCGTCGGTGATGACGGTGTGCCAGGTGCCGGCGACGATCGTGATCTTGAGCCCCGTCCCGTCGAGGTCGCTCATTTTCTGGGGTGCTCCGGCTCCGCTCATGGCGTGCGTCCTTTCAGGGGTGGGTCGGTCGGTGGGTCGTCGGTCGGTGCGGGTCGGTGCGTGTCGGTGCGGGTCAGTGCGCGCCGGGCAGCACGTGCCCCATGCGGTCGCGCTTGGTGTCGAGGTAGTGCTGGTTGAAGTCCCCGGCGCCGACGATCAGCGGCTCGCGGTCGGCGACCTCGATGCCGTGCGCCTCGAGCTGGGCGACCTTGTCGGGGTTGTTGGTGAGCAGGCGGATGCGCGGCGCCCCCAGATCGTTCAGGATCGCGACCGCGGCGCCGTAGTCCCGCGCATCCGCGGGCAGACCGAGCGCCACGTTGGCGTCGAGCGTGTCGAGCCCGTCCTCCTGCAGGCGATAGGCGCGCAGCTTGTTGATCAGGCCGATGCCCCGGCCCTCGTGGCCGCGGAGGTAGATCACGACGCCGCCGTCGGCCGCGATTCGGTCGAGCGCCGCGTCGAGCTGGGGCCCGCACTCGCACTTCAGCGAGCCGAACGCCTCGCCCGTCAGGCACTCGGAGTGCACCCGCACGATCGGGCCGCGCGGGTCGGCCGCCAGGTCGCCCGAGAGGATCGCGACGTGGTCGGCGCCGGTCACCAGATCGCGGTACGCCCGCATCCGGAGTGCGCCGTGGGTGGTGGGCACGGTGGTCTCGACCTCGAACTGCACCCGCGGGGCCTCGTCGGCGGGAGCGGCGGCCAGGTCGACGGCGGCGGCCTCCGCGACCGTGAGGGGCGGAGCATCCGGAACCGCGTCGCCCGTGTCGAGCCCGTTCAGGTGCTCGACCATCAGGGCGATGGTCGTGATGGGGAGGTTCTCGGTGCGGGCGAGCTCGCGCAGCTCGTCGAGCTTCATCGCCGAGCCGTCGTGCGACATCAGCTCGCCGATGACGCCCACGGGCGGCAGCCCGGCCAGCAGCATCAGGTCGACGGCCGCCTCGGTGTGCCCGGGGCGCTGACGCACACCGCCCGGCACCGCGCGGAGGGGCACCACGTGCCCGGGTCGGATGAAGCTCGCGGGCGTCGACGCGGCGTCGGCCAGCAGGTTGAGCGTGCGGGAGCGGTCGTGCGCGTCGATGCCGGTGGTGATGCCCGAGGCCGCGTCGACGGTGATCGTGTAGGCGGTGCGCCGGGTGTCCTCGTTGTTGACGACCATGAGGGGCAGCGCGAGCTCGTCGGCGCGGCTGTCGGGCATGGGGGCGCAGAGGTAACCGGAGGTGTTGCGCACCATCCAGGCGATCCACTCGGGTGTGGCCAGGGCCGCCGACAGGATGGCGTCGCCCTCGTTCTCGCGGTCGGCGGCGTCGGAGACGAGCACCGGCTTCCCGGCACGGAGGGCGTCGAGCACCTCGCTCATCGGGGAGAAGACGGCGGTCATGACGGGCTCCCGTCGGTGCCGGCCGACGACCCGGGTGCCGTCGGTGAGCCGAGGGCGACGAGTCGCTGCACGTGCCGGGCGAGCACGTCGGTCTCGAGATTGACCCGGTCGCCCGGGGCCAGCGTGCCGAGCGTGGTGGCGGCGAGCGTCTCGGGGATCAGCGAGACCTCGAACCAGAACGGCGCCCCCGCCTCGGCCGGCGAGACGTCCGACACCGTCAGCGACACCCCCGAGACCGAGATCGACCCCTTGTCGACCACGAGCGCCGCGAGCTCGTCGGGCAGCGAGAACCGCAGCACGCTCCACGCCTCGCCCGGGGTCACGCTCAGCACCTCGGCGGTGCCGTCGACGTGGCCCTGCACGATGTGGCCGCCGAGCCGGTCGCCCACCCGGGCGGCGCGCTCGAGGTTGACCCGGCCGCCGGGCGCCAGCTCGCCGAGCGTCGACATGCGCAGCGTCTGCGCCATCACGTCGGCGCGGAAGGTGTCGGGCGTCCGGTCGATCACGGTCAGGCAGACGCCCGACACCGCGATGGAGTCGCCGTGCCGTGCGTCGCTCACGGCGAGCGGGGCGCGCACCGTGATCACGGCGGCGTCGGCGGTGTGGTCGAGGGCGACGATCTCGCCCAGCTCCTCGATGATTCCGGTGAACATCGCTCTACTCCTTCGTGGCGGCCGGTGCGGTCGCCGAGGTGTCGGTGGGGGCGCTGGGCCCGGGGGTGGCGGTCGCCGGTCGGGCGACGATCCGCAGGTCGTCGCCGAGGCGCTCCACCCCGGTGATCGTGAGGCGGCGCTGGGCGTCGATGCTGCCGATCCCCAGCTCGCCGAGCGCGGTGAACGGCCCGCCGATCAGCGTCGGGGCGAGGTAGACCACGAGCTCGTCGGCGAGCCCGGCGGCCACGAAGGCGCTGGCGATCGCCGGACCGCCCTCGACGAACACCGAGCGCACCTCGTCGTCGTAGAGCGCGGCGAGCACGGCGTCGAGGTCACGGCCGTCGAAGCGGCGAAGGGCGAGCGGATGCGCGTGCAGCCGCGCCCCGTCGGGAACCGCGCGCCGCCCGAGCACCACGGGTGCCGGCTGATGCGGCAGCAGCCCGCCCTCGCCCCGCGCGGTCAGCTCCGGATCGTCGGCGAGCACCGTCCCGATGCCCACCACGATCGCGTCGGCCTCGGAGCGGCGGCGGTGCACGTCGGCCCGGGCCTCGGGCCCGGTGATCCAGCGGCTGGAGCCGTCGGCGGCGGCCGCGCGGCCATCCAGGCTCGAGGCCCATTTGACGGTGACGAAGGGGCGGTGGTGGCGCACGGCCGTGAGCCAGGGACGGATCGCCTCCTCGACGGCGGCCGCCTCGACGCCGGCGACGACCGCGAGGCCCGCACCGCGCATCCGCTCGCCCCCGCCGGACGAGGCCCGGCCCGGGTCGTCGACGCCGTAGACCACGCGCGCGACGCCGGCCTCGATCAGGGCGAGGCTGCAGGGGCCCGTGCGGCCGTGGTGGTCGCAGGGCTCGAGGGTGACGACGGCCGTGGCGCCGCGCGCGGCCTCCGGACCGTGCTCCCGGGCGGCGGAGGCCAGTGCGGCGACCTCGGCGTGCGGCGTGCCCGCGCCGCGGTGCCAGCCCTCGCCGAGCACCTCGCCCGTGGGGGAGAGCAGCACGCAGCCCACCTGCGGGTTCACGCCGTGGCGGGGGCCGCGGAGCGACAGCTCGAGGGCGCGGCGCAGCGCGGAGACCTCGGCGTCGGCCGTGGTGTCGCTCGCGTTCTTCATCCGGTCCTCGTCTTCCGACGGTCTCCGGGGATGGCTGCGCGAGCGCCGGCGGTCGCGCAGCGCACGACCACCCGTGCGCCTCTCATCCGGACTAGACGGGGTCGTTCGACCACGCCATCACCGTCGGTTCCGGAATTCCACCGGATCAACCTCGGATCGCTGCGAGCAGCGTCCCTCAGTTCGCGGACTGTCACCGCCGGTTCAGAATCTCACTGACCCCGGAGCACGTTACGTATCCAGTTATACCCTCTTCGCCGGGGTGTCCGCCGAATCGGCGTCACGGGGCGACCTCGGGCGCATGCCTGCTCGCGGTCAGCGGTCGGCGCCGGCGCGGATGGGCAGCGGCGCCGGGGCGCGGCCCACGGCGCTCGCGAGGCCCCAGAGGGTGACCTTCGTCAGCGCCTCCACGACGATGCCGGTCGACATCTTCGACACGCCCTCGGCGCGCTCGATGAAGGTGATCGGGAACTCGCCGACGCGGGCGCCGGAGCGCTCGAACTGCCAGGCCATCTCGATCTGGAAGCAGTAGCCCTGCGAGTCGACGCGGCTGAAGTCGACGGCGCGCAGGGCCTCGGCGCGGAAGCCGCGGTAGCCGCTGGTCAGGTCGTGCAGCTTCGAGCGCAGCATCACGCGGGAGTAGAAGGTGCCGGCGCGGGAGATCAGCTTGCGGTGCAGGGGCCAGTTCACGATGGTGCCGCCCGGGATCCACCGGGTGCCGATGCCCATGTCGTCGCCGCCGTCGAGCAGGCCGATCAGGCGCGGGAGCTCCTCGGGCTGGTGCGAGCCGTCGGCGTCCATCTCGACGACGTAGTCGTAGTCGCGCTCGAGGGCCCAGGCGAAGCCGGCCCCGTAGGCGGCGCCGAGGCCGTTCTTCTCGGTGCGGTGCAGCACGTGCACCCGCTCGTCGGCCGCGGCGAGCTCGTCGGCGAGGCGGCCGGTGCCGTCGGGGGAGTTGTCGTCGACGACGAGCACGTGGGTGCCGGCCGTCGTCGAATGGATGCGGTCGATCACGGTGGCGATCGAGGCGATCTCGTTGTAGGTCGGTATCACGACGATCGTCTTCGCCACTGTTCCTTCAATCCGTCAGGCGTCCCCTTCACGGGAGCGTTCAGAACCCTATCGTCGCTTTCCGTTCATTTTCCCCAGCTACGCTCAGCATTGGCCTCGAAGATACAGAAAGTTCTCTTTCGCGTACTTCTTCGCGCCACGGACGTCAGGAATGGTAGATCACCCATGAGCAGTGCCCCCGCGTCGCCGTCGCGACTCCGCGTCCTCTTCTTCGAGGTCGTCCGGTTCGGGATGGTCGGGGGCCTCGGCTTCGTCGTCGACCTGGCCGTGTTCAACCTCCTCGTCGTCACCGTGCTGGCGCCGGCGCAACTGCACGAGGGGCCGCTGATCGCCAAGCTCATCTCCGCCTCGCTGGCCATCGTGGTGAACTGGCTCGGCAACCGGTACTGGACCTTCCGGCACCGCCGCCGCTCCGACATGCTGCGCGAGAGCATCGAGTTCTTCGTGGTCAGCGTGCTCGGCACCGGCATCGGCCTCGCCTGCCTGTGGTTCTCGCACTACGTGCTCGGCTTCACCTCGCTGCTCGCCGACAACATCTCGGGCAACGTCATCGGGCTCGCGCTCGGCTCGCTGTTCCGCTTCGTGCTCTACCGCGTCTGGGTCTTCGGCGAGCACCGCCCGCGGGCGCCCCGCGTGACGCTGCCCCGCGTCGAGACCGCCGAGCAGGTCGGCACCACCGCCTCCTGACGGCTGCCCGGCTGGTGCCTCTGCGCCGGTCACCTCCGCCAGCCCGGCCGTTCGAGCGGGCATCCGGATGCCCGCCTAGGCTGGACGGGTGACGTCCGACCAGCCCCGTCCCGGCCGCTGGGCCGCGGTGGCCCGGGCCTCCCTCGCCCCGGCCAGGGCCTTCCAGGCGCCGTCCCGCACCCCGCTGCTGCAGGTGCTGAAGACGGCGGTGGCAGCCGTCGTCGCCTGGGCCGTGTGCTCGTTCGTCTCGAGCGGCCAGCCGCCGCTGTTCGGGGCGATCGCCGCGATCATCGTGGTGCAGCCGAGCGTCAACCAGTCGCTCAGCCGGGCGATCGAGCGCTCGATCGGCGTGATCGCAGGGGTCGTGGTCGCGTACCTCGTCTCGCTGGTGTTCGGGGCGCCGAGCTGGCTGATCCTGCTCGCCATCGTGGTGTCGCTGCTCGTCGGCTGGGCGCTGCGCTTCCCGCAGTCCTCGACGGTGCAGATCCCGATCAGCGCGATGCTCGTGCTCTCGATCGGCGCCCAGACCCCGGGCTACGCGTTCGAGCGCATCATCGAGACGGTGATCGGCGCGCTGATCGGCGTCGCGGTGAACTGGCTCGTGGTCCCGCCGGTGGCGCTGAAGCCGGCGCGCGAGTCGGTCACCGGGCTCGGCCGCGAGATCGCCGCCACGATGGACGGCCTGGCCACCGTGCTGAGCGCCCCCACCGACGAGGCCTACCGCACCGGCATGCTGGTGGAGGCCCGCCTCCTCCGGCCGATGCAGACGAAGGCGCAGAAGGCGGTCGACGCCGCCGAGGAGAGCCTGCGCTTCAACCCGCGGCGCACGGCGAACCGCGAGCTGCTGCGCGAGAACGCGGAGCTGCTGACGACCCTCGGCATCGTCACGAACCGCGTGCTCGGCATGGCCCGCGCGGTCACCGACCACTTCGACCGCACCCTGCCCGAGGAGCCCAACGCGGTCGCCATCGCGGAGGAGCTGCGCCGCGCCGCACACGACCTGCGCCTCGTCCTCGACGAGACCGCCGCGGGCGCGGCGCCCGACGGGCCGCCGGTCGACCTCGAGCCCGCGCTCACCGCACCGCTCAGGGCGATCGTGCCCGACCCGCAGCACTGGATCCTGATCGGTTCGCTGCTCGAAGACCTCCGCCGAGTGCGCGAGGAGATCGTCGGCGCCTCCGCCGACCTCCGCTGACTGCGCGCGGCACCCCGCCCGGCCCGCGCCTGGCTCGGCCACCCGCGGCCGTCGGCAGGCCCGGCCACCCGCGGCCGTCGGCAGGCCCGGACGTCAGCGCCGGTGGCGCGGCAGGAACCCCACCCGGTCGTACACGGTGGCCAGCGTCGCCGACGCCACCTCGTCGGCCCGGTCGGCGTTCGCCGCGAGGATGCGGTCGAGCTCGGCCGGGTCGTCCATCAGCTCGAGCGTGCGCGCCCGGATCGGCTCCACCGTCGCCACCACGATCTCGGCCAGCGCCTTCTTCAGGGTGCCGTAGCCCCCGCCCGCGAACTCCTCGACGACCGAGTCGATCGAGCGGTGGTCGAGGATGGCGAAGATCGTCAGCAGGTTCGCCAGCCCCGGCTTCTCGGCCTGGTCGTAGCGCACCTCGCCGTCGGCGTCGGTGACGGCCCGCATGATCTTCTTCACCGAGACCTTCGGGTCATCCAGCAGCCAGATCAGCCCGGCGGCCGACTCGGCCGACTTCGACATCTTCGAGCCGGGGTTCTGCAGGTCGTAGACCTTCGCCGACTCCTTCAGGATGTACGGCTTCGGCACCGTGAACGTCTCGCCGAAGCGCGAGTTGAACCGGCTCGCCAGGTCGCGCGTGAGCTCGACGTGCTGACGCTGGTCTTCACCGACCGGCACGTCGACCGCCTGGTAGAGCAGGATGTCGCCGGCCTGCAGGATGGGGTACGTGAACAGGCCGACCGAGGCCGAGTCCTGCCCCTGCTTCACCGCCTTGTCCTTGAACTGGGTCATGCGCGCGGCCTCGCCGAAGCCCGTGATGGTGTTCAGCACCCAGGCGAGCTCGGCGTGCGCGGGCACGTGCGACTGCACGAACAGCGTCGACCGCTCGGGGTCGATGCCCGCGGCGATGTACTGGGCGGCGGTGCGGCGGGAGTTCTCGCGCAGGCGCTCCGGATCTTGCGGCACGGTGATCGCGTGCAGGTCGGCGAGGAAGAAGAAGGCGTCATGCGTCTCCTGCAGCGCCTTCCAGCTGAGCAGCGCTCCGATGTAGTTGCCCAGGTGGAGGGAGTCGGCGGAGGGCTGCATGCCCGACAGCAGTCGGGGCTTCGGGGTGGAATCGGTCATGGTCCTGTCAAGCGTGAGGGGAGGTGGCGTGAGGGGAGTGGCGAGAGGGAAAGGGGTGCGTCACAGCGCGTAGTCGACGACGACCGGCGCGTGATCGCTCCACCGCTCGGCGTGCGTGGGCGCCCGGTCGATGGTCAGCGCGGTCGCGGCGGCGGCGAGCTCGGGCGTGGCCAGCTGGTAGTCGATGCGCCAGCCCGTGTCGTTGTCGAAGGCGCGCCCGCGCTGCGACCACCAGGTGTAGGGCCCGTCGACCTCGCCGGCGAAGCGGCGGCCGAGGTCGACCCAGCCGAGCCCGGCGCCCGCGTTGTAGTCGGGGTCGCCCTCGGCGCCGACGAAGCGGTCGAAGTACGCCCGCTCCTCGGGCAGGAAGCCGGCGCGCTTCACGTTGCCCTTCCAGTTGCGGATGTCGAGCGTGCGGTGCCCCACGTTGAGGTCGCCGACGACGACCGCCAGCGGATTGTGCTCCTGCAGCGCAGGGAGGTGCTCGAGCATCCCGTCGAGGAACTTGTACTTCTCGACCTGCTTCTCGGTGCCCGCCTCGCCGGAGTGCACGTACGCCGAGACGACGGTGACCACCTTGTCGCCCCACTCGTAGTCGGCCTCGAGCCAGCGGCCGGCGCTGTCGAAGTCGTCGGCCCCGAAGGTGACGCGGTGGATGTTCGCCCGGTCGCGGCTCGCGATGGCGACGCCCGCCCGGCCCTTCGCGGTCGCCGGGTCATGCACGATGTTCCACTCGGGCCCGAGGAGCTTTTCGAGATCGCTCGTCTCGGCCCGCACCTCCTGCAGCGCGAGGATGTCGACGTCGCGCCCGTCGAGCCACGCGCCCATGCCGTTGCGGAAGGCGGCGCGCACGCCGTTCACGTTGACCGAGGCGAGTCTGAGGGGCTTCGTGGGCATGCTCCTACTGTACCGGCGGCCTCCGACAGCGCCCCGCCGGGGCGGGCAGCGGCGAAGCCGGCCAGGGTCAGGCCCGGCGCGCCCGTCAGCGCTTCTCGACCAGCTTCACGGCCTCGGCGTGGTCGAGCCGGTCGAGCCGCTCGATCCGCTTGCGCACCCGGCGCCGCGCCAGGCCGTGCACCGTCTCGAGCTGGTTCTGCAGCCGCTCGCGCTCGGCCGACACCAGGGTGTCCCGCGCCTCGGCGACCCGCTTCTGCCGCTCGACCTCGAGCTGCTCCGGCGAGAGCGACCGCGGGTCGAGCCCGGCGTCGTCCATGCCGACGGCGATCCAGGTGGCCGAGATCAGGATCACGCGGCAGACGAGGTTCAGGAAGATCATGATGCCGATGATCACCGCGAACGAGGCGAGCAGCGGGTTGCTCGTCGCCCCGCCGAGCAGCTGGCTGCCCAGGATCTTCAGCACGCCGAGCGCGGCGCCGCCGATCGCGGCTCCGGCGAACAGCCGCCGCCGCGGGATCTTCACGCCCGACAGCACCCGGAACGCCGCCGCCAGCACGAGGCTGTCGAAGACGAACACCACGAGCACCCCGACGAGCCAGCCGACGACCGAGGCGAACGGCGACCGGGTGTCGATGCCGAGCAGGTCGAAGGCCAGTGAGAGGCCCTGGTTGCTGATCAGGCTGACGGCCGAGGAGAGGATGATCGCGATGCCGAAGGCCAGGGCGAGCCCGAAGTCCTTCAGCTTCAGCAGCACCGGGTTGGTCGTCGGCGGGTCGAGCTTGAACAGCCGGCGGATGGAGTCGCGGGTCGACGCGAGCCAGCCCACGGCGGTGAGCACGAGGCCGATCAGGGCGATCGCACCGGTCCAGCCCAGGATGCGCGCCTGGGAGAGCGCCTCGGGATCGATCGCGCCGTTCCTGCCGATCAGGCCGGGGATGGCGTTGCTCAGCTGGGCGACCACCGCATCCATCAGGTCCTTGTTGCCCGCGAGCACGATGCCGAAGATCGAGAAGCCCACCCAGATGCCGGCGAAGATCGCGAACACGGCCTGGAACGACATCCCCGAGGCCATGATCTCGCCGCCCGAGGAGCCGAAGCGCAGGAACACCCGCACGGGCTTCAGCGCCATCACCTTGGCGATCAGCGCGGCGATCCCGGTGGGAGGTGCGCCCGGGACGGTCTTCTCGTCGATCTCGACGGCGGGCTTTCCCACGGCGTCGGTCTTCGTGGTCGCCCGGTCGTCCTTGACAGCGGTGTTCGCCGCTTCGCCGGCACGCTTCTCACTCATGCGCTCAGCCTGTCACGACGACGGGGAAGCCGCCCGCCCCGCACGCAGCGAAGCCGCCCGCCCCGGAGGACGAGCGGCTTCGGCAGCTGCGAGAGGCAGACGCAACAGTCCCTACGGCTTGCCCCGCATGATCGCCTGCTTGACCTCGGCGATCGCCTGCGTCACCTGGATGCCGCGCGGGCACGCGTCGGTGCAGTTGAAGGTCGTGCGGCAGCGCCACACGCCCTCCTTGTCGTTCAGGATGTCGAGACGGGTCGAGGCCGCCTCGTCGCGCGAGTCGAAGATGAAGCGGTGCGCGTTCACGATCGCGGCCGGGCCGAAGTACTGCCCGTCGGTCCAGAACACCGGGCACGACGAGGTGCACGCCGCGCAGAGGATGCACTTGGTCGTGTCGTCGAAGCGCGCGCGGTCGGCGACCGACTGGATGCGCTCCTTGTCCTTCGGCGGCTCCGTGGCCGACTGCAGGAACGGCTGCACCTCGCGGTAGGAGGCGAAGAACGGCTCCATGTCGACGATCAGGTCCTTCTCCAGCGGCAGGCCCTTGATGGCCTCCACGTAGATCGGCTTGGTGATGTCGAGGTCCTTGATCAGCGTCTTGCACGCCAGGCGGTTGCGGCCGTTGATGCGCATCGCGTCCGAGCCGCAGATGCCGTGGGCGCACGAGCGACGGAAGGTCAGCGACCCGTCCTGCTCCCACTTGATCTTGTGCAGCGCATCCAGGATGCGGTCGGTCGCGAACATCTGCACGTCGAAGTCCTGCCAGCGCGGCTCGTCGTCGACGTCGGGGTCGAAGCGGCGGATGATCAGGGTGACGGTGAAGGCCTCGATCGGCGCCTCGGGCGCGGGGCCCGATGCGGGTGCGTCGGCTACGAGTGTCATCAGTACTTCCTCTCCATCGGCTGGTAGCGCGTCACGACGACGGGCTTCCAGTCGAGCCGGATGTGGTCGGCGGCGTCGCTCGAGTGGGGGTCGCCCGAGAGGTACGCCATGGTGTGCTTCATGTACGCGTCGTCGTCGCGCTTCGGGAAGTCGTCGCGCATGTGACCGCCGCGGCTCTCCTGGCGGTTGCGGGCCGAGTAGACGACGACCTCGGCCAGGTCGAGCAGGAAGCCCAGCTCGATGGCCTCGAGCAGGTCGGTGTTGAACCGCTTGCCCTTGTCCTGCACCTGAATGTTGCGGTACCGCTCGCGCAGCCCGTGGATGGTCTTCGTGACCGAGGCGAGCGACTCGTCGGTGCGGAACACCTGGGCGTTCTTGTCCATCTCGTCCTGCAGCTCCTTGCGGATGGCCGCGATGCGCTCGGTGCCCGTTCCGGCCCGGAGCGACGCCACGAGGTCGACGATCGCCTTGGCGGGGTTCTCGGGCAGCGGCGTGAAGTCGACGGTCTGCACGTACTCGGCCGCGTTGTTGCCCGAGCGCTTGCCGAACACGTTGATGTCGAGCAGCGAGTTGGTGCCGAGGCGGTTCGAGCCGTGCACCGAGACGCAGGCGCACTCGCCGGCGGCGTAGAGGCCGGGCACGACGGTGTCGTTGTCGCTCAGCACCTCGGCCTTGATGTTCGTCGGGATGCCGCCCATGGCGTAGTGGGCCGTCGGCATCACGGGCACCGGCTCGACCACGGGGTCGACGCCGAGGTAGGTGCGCGCGAACTCGGTGATGTCGGGGAGCTTCGTCTCGAGCACCTCGGCGCCGAGGTGGGTGCAGTCCAGCAGCACGTAGTCCTTGTGGGGGCCGGCGCCGCGGCCCTCGGCCACCTCCTGCACCATGCACCGGGCGACGATGTCGCGGGGCGCCAGGTCTTTGATGGTGGGGGCGTAGCGCTCCATGAAGCGCTCGCCCGAGGCGTTGCGGAGGATCGCACCCTCGCCTCGCGCTCCCTCGGTGAGGAGGATGCCGAGGCCGGCGAGGCCCGTGGGGTGGAACTGGAAGAACTCCATGTCCTCCAGCGGCAGGCCCTTCCTCCAGATGATGCCGACGCCGTCACCGGTGAGGGTGTGGGCGTTCGAGGTGGTCTTGTAGATCTTGCCGAAGCCGCCGGTGGCGAAGACGACCGCCTTCGCCTGGAAGACGTGGATCTCGCCGGTCGAGAGCTCGAAGGCCACGACGCCGGAGGGCTTGTCGACCCCGTCGACCTTCGTCATCACCAGGTCGAGCACGTAGTACTCGTTGAAGAAGTTGATGCCGAGCTTGACGCAGTTCTGGAACAGCGTCTGCAGGATCATGTGGCCGGTGCGGTCGGCCGCGTAGCAGGCGCGGCGCACGGGGGCCTTGCCGTGGTCGCGGGTGTGGCCGCCGAAGCGCCGCTGGTCGATCTTGCCCTCGGGCGTGCGGTTGAACGGCAGGCCCATGTTCTCGAGGTCGATGACCGCGTCGATGGCCTCCTTCGCCAGGATCTCGGCGGCATCCTGGTCGACCAGGTAGTCGCCGCCCTTGACCGTGTCGAAGGTGTGCCACTCCCAGTTGTCCTCCTCGACGTTCGCGAGGGCGGCGGCCATGCCGCCCTGCGCCGCACCCGTGTGGGAGCGCGTCGGGTAGAGCTTCGAGATCACGGCCGTCTTGGCCTTGGGGCCGGCCTCGATGGCCGCCCGCATGCCGGCGCCGCCGGCGCCGACGATCACGATGTCGAACTGGTGGTAGTGCACGCCGTCCACGACGGCGCCGTCTTCGTACTGGGTCACGGAGGAGCTCATTCCCGGGTTCGGAGGGTTATCGGGTCGCGCAGAACGACGGCAGCAGCTCTGCCGGCGAGCCGACGGGGCACGGGTCGAAGGTGTAGATCACGAGGGTGCCGAGCACGATCATGGCCACGACGGCCACGAGGATCGCGCCGAGCAGCACCTTGCGGGTGACGGCCTTGGTCGCGTAGTCGTTCACGATCGTGCGCATGCCGTTGCCGCCGTGGATCATCGCGAGCCAGAGCATCAGCGTGTCCCAGACCTGCCAGAACGGGTCGCTCCACTTGCCGCCGACGAAGGCGAAGTCGATCGCCTTGATGCCGTCGCCCACGAGGAGGTTCACGAAGAGGTGGCCGAAGATCAGCACGAGCAGCACGACGCCGGAGGCGCGCATGTAGATCCAGCCCCACTTCTCCCAGTTCACGCCGCGGCTGCGGCGGACGGTGTGCGGGGCGCGGGGGGACTCGATGGTCGTGGCCATCAGGCACCTCCGACATGGCTGAACACGTTGATCAGGTGGCGCGGCGCGAAGCCGAGCATCGTGATTACCCAGAGGCCCATCACGACCCAGAACATCACGCGCTGGTACTTCGCGCCCTTGGACCACAGGTCGATCAGGATGATCCGGATGCCGTTGAACGCGTGGTACACGATGGCGGCGACGAGCGCCGTCTCGCCCAGGCCCATGATCGGGTTCTGGTAGGTCGAGATGACCGCGTTGTAGGCCTCGGGGGAGATCCTCACCATCGAGGTGTCCAGGATGTGCACGAGTAGGAAGAAGAAAATCGCGACGCCCGTGATGCGGTGCAGCACCCAGGACCACATGCCTTCACGGCCGCGGTAGAGAGTGCCGGCCGGCCGCTTCGGTGTCATCGTCCCTGCCGTATTTATGGCCACGGACTAACCCTCCTTGGCTTCAGTCGGGGCCGGGACCGCTCGCTCGCGAATGCTGCGAAACCGGCCCTCGACCGCTCACAGTCTATGCGCGTTTCGGCGGTAACGGGTATTAGGCGGGCCTTAGTTGTATACAGGGCAGGGCGGATGCGCGTCCCGCGCCAGCACGCGGAGAAACGGGTAGCGAATACCCGGCTGTATTCAGGTGTGTGAGCCGACGCGAGTGCGCTTCGCCGGCACCTTCGCCCCCATCACGGAGCGGTAGTGCCCGAGCAGCTCGTCGCAGACCGAGGCCCACGAGGTGCCGATCACGGCGCGACGGCCGGCCTCGCCCATCCGGCGCCGGAGCGCCGGGTCGGCCACCAGCGACTCCACGCGCATCCGCAGATCGCGCGGGTCGTCGGGGTCGAAGAGGTAGCCGTCCTCGCCGTGCCGCACGAGGTCGATCGGTCCGCCGGCCGCGGGCGCGACCACCGGCAGGCCGGCGGCGTGCGCCTCCTGCAGGGTCTGCCCGAAGGTCTCTTCGGTGCCGGTGTGCACAAAGGCGTCGAAGGCGGCGTAGGCGTCGGCCAGGTCGGCGCCCGAGAGCCGGCCGAGGAAGGTGGCGGGCATCCCGTGCAGCAGGTGACGGATGCGCTGATCGCTCGGGCCGTCGCCCACGATCGCGAGGTGCAGGCCGGGCATCCCGCGGAGGGCTGCCAGGCGTTCGAGGCCCTTCTCGGGGGCGATGCGCCCGACGTAGCCGACCACGGCGTCGCGGCCGCCACGGGAGAGCAGGGCCGAGAGGGCCTGCGCGGTGGGGCGCATCCGGTTGTTCGGGTGGTAGCGCTCGAGGTCGACGCCCCGGCCCCAGCGGGCGAGCCGCGGAACGCCCGCCTGCTCGAGGTCGTGCTGCGAGGCGCTGGAGGGCACGAGCGTGCGGTCGGCGCCGTCGTGGATCCACTTCACCACCCGCCAGGCCAGCTTCGAGGCCGAGCCCAGCCGGTTGCGCCGCGCGTAGCCCGCGACGTCGGTCTGGAAGACCGCGACCGAGGGGATGCCCAGCCGGTTCGCCGAGGCGATGCCCTGGGCGCCGAGGAGGAAGGGGGAGGCCGCGTGCAGCACGTCGGGCTCGAAACCGGCGATCAGCCGGGCGACCTGGATGCTCGGCATCCCCACCGGGAACTGCCGGTACGCCACCGCGGGCACCTCGTGCACCCGGAAGCCCTTGTAGTGGGACGGGGAGCCGGCGGCCGGGGCGATGACGATCGCCTCGTGACCGGTCGCCGCGAGGTGGTCGAGCACCTTGCAGACGCTGTTCGTGACTCCGTTGACGGTGGGGAGAAAGCTCTCGCTGATGATCGCAACTCGCATGACATGCCTCCGCAGTGCCGTGGGGCCGATCGGCCACGTCGCCGACGCTACGTACGGCAGGTGGACCGCCGGTGTCGCGGCAGTGGCCTCCCCGTGGCCCCGGGGTGAGCATCCGATGGCCCCTCTCGGCCGCTGTATAGGCTGTGCCTCATGAACTCATCGTCACCGGCGCTCGACCGGCTCTACAGCGTGATCCCCGCCGGCGGGATCGGCTCACGGCTCTGGCCCCTGTCGCGGGCGGACGCCCCGAAGTTCCTGCACGACCTGAGCGGATCGGGGCAGAGCCTGCTCCGCGACACCTGGGACCGGCTCGCACCCCTCTCGGGCGAGCAGCGCATCATGGTCGTCACCGGCCGCGCGCACCGCGCCGCCGTGGAGGACCAGCTGCCGACCCTCGAGGACAGCAACGTGGTGCTCGAATCCGAGCCGCGCGACTCGACCGCCGCCATCTGCCTCGCCGCCGCCATCCTCGAGAAGCGCGAGCCCGGCGTCATCATCGGCTCCTTCGCCGCCGACCACGTGATCACGAACCCCGACCGCTTCCGCGCGGCCGTCGCGCAGGCCGTGCAGGTCGCCGACGCCGGCTACATCGTCACCATCGGCATCACGCCCACCGACCCCGCGGTCGGCTTCGGCTACATCCGCTGCCTCGGCTCGCTCGAGATCGAGGGCGCCCCGGCCGCGCTCAAGGTCGACCACTTCGTCGAGAAGCCCGACCTGCCGACGGCCAAGCGCTACCTCAAGGAGGGCAACTACCTCTGGAACGCGGGCATGTTCATCGCCCGGGCCGACAAGCTGCTCGAGCACCTCGGCGCCTCGGAGCCCGAGCTGCTCGCGGGCGTGCTCGAGCTCGCCGAGGCGTGGGACACCCCGCGTCGCGGCGAGGTCGTCGACCGCGTCTGGCCCACGCTGAAGAAGATCGCCATCGATTACTCGGTCGCCGAGCCGGCCGCCGCCGCGGGGGCGCTCGCCGTCATCCCGAGCGACTTCGACTGGGACGACGTGGGCGACTTCGCCTCCATCGCCAAGCTGCACAGCTCGGGCCGCGGCACCGACCTCGCCATCCTCGGCAAGAACGCCCGCGTGCTGGCCGATTCGTCGAGCGGCATCGTGGTGTCGCAGTCCAAGCGCGTGATCAGCCTGATCGGCGTGCGCGACATCGTCGTCGTCGACACCCCGGATGCGCTGCTGGTGACCACCAGCGAGCACGCCCAGCGGGTCAAGTCGGTCGTCGACGCGCTCCGGGCCGGCGGCTCCGGCGACGTGCTCTGACCTTCCCTTCCCCCGGTGTCCTAGGAGTCCGACCATGAGAACCACAGCCCTCGTCCGCACCGGCGTCGTCGCCGGCGTGCTCGCCCTCACCCTCGCCGGCTGCGCCGAGGCGCCGTCCTCGACCGGCGGCGGCACCTCGACCGCCGCGTCGAGCGACTACTGCGCCCGCATGGTCACCAACTCCGGCGGACTCGACGACCGCTCCTTCAACCAGTCCAGCTGGGAGGGCCTCGAGAAGGCCCAGCAGGAGTTCGGCATCGACGCCCAGGTGCTCGTCTCCACCGGCGAGACCGATCTCGCGCCGAACGTCACCCAGGCGGTGCAGAGCGGATGCTCGTTCGTGCTCACCGTGGGCTACGAGCTCGCCGACGCCACCCTCGCCGAGGCCGGGGGCAGCCCCGACACGCACTTCGCGATCGTCGACGAGACCGTCGACGCGCCGAACGTGAAGCCGATCCTCTTCGACACCGCGCAGGCCTCCTACCTCGCGGGCTACCTCGCCGCGGGCGTGTCGAAGTCGGGCAAGGTCGCGACCTTCGGCGGCGGCAACCAGCCGCCGGTCACCCTCTTCATGGACGGCTTCGTCGACGGCGTCGCGAAGTACAACGAGGTGCACGGCACCCAGGTGCAGGCGCTCGGCTGGGACAAGGCCTCGCAGGACGGCGTCTTCACGGGCGACTTCGAGGACATCAACAAGGGCAAGACCGTCACCCAGGGCTTCATCGACCAGGGCGCCGACGTCATCCTCCCGGTGGCCGGCCAGGTCGGCGAGGGCGCGGCCTCCGCCGCGTCCGAGGCCGGCGGCGTCTCGCTGATCTGGGTCGACAACGACGGCTACGACACCCTGCCGGCCGAGTACAAGCCGATCCTGCTCACCAGCGTGCTGAAGAACACCGGCGACGCCGTGGTCGAGATCGTCGGCGACGACATCGACGGCGACTTCAGCCCGGAGCCCTTCGTCGGCACGCTCGAGAACGGGGGAGTGGCCCTCGCGCCCTTCCACGACCTCGAGTCGTCGGTGCCCGCCGAGCTGGCGGCCGAGCTCGACGACCTGAAAGCCCAGATCGTGGCCGGAACCGTCGTCGTCGACTCCCCGTCGACGCCCTGACGGCGGGCCGGCGTCTCAGCGGCGACCGGTGGACATTTCGGGGACATTACGGCGTGATCGCGGCTTTGTAACGCTTGCGCCCCGAACCGGGATTTGCCCCTGTCGAGGGACGTGACTTTCGGTAACGTGTAGTCCCACACAGCCCCTGCGCGTCTTGGCAGGGCAGCATCTTGGAGGACATCTTGAGCATCAACCTGCGCCGCGCCGGAGTGGCCGGCTTCGCCACGCTGGGCGTGGCAGCCCTTCTCGCCGGCTGCGCGTCCGCTCCGTCGGACACCGCGTCGACGTCGGGTGGCGACACCGCCAGCGACTTCATCCCCTGCATGGTCTCCGACTCGGGCGGGTTCGACGACAAGTCGTTCAACCAGGCCGGCTACGAGGGCATCACCGAGGCGGCCGACAAGCTCGGCGTCGAGCCCGTCACCGTCGAGTCCGCGGCCGACACCGACTTCGCGCCGAACATCGACAACCTCATCTCGCAGGACTGCAACCTGATCATCTCGGTCGGCTTCCTCCTGGCCGACGCCACCAAGGCCGCCGCCGAGGCGAACCCCGACACCCAGTTCTCGATCATCGACGACTCGTCGATCGACGCCGACAACGTCAAGCCGATCGTCTTCGACACCGCCCAGGCCGCGTTCCTCGCGGGCTACGCGTCGGCCAGCTACTCCAAGACCGGCACCGTCGGTACCTTCGGTGGCCTGCAGATCCCGTCGGTCACCATCTTCATGGACGGCTTCGTCGACGGCGTGAACTACTACAACGAGCAGAAGGGCACCTCCGTCAAGGCCATCGGCTGGGACGTCGCGGGCCAGACCGGCTCGTTCACCGGTGGCTTCGCCGCCGGTGTCGAGGCCAAGACGGCGGCGCAGGGTCTGATCGACCAGAACGCCGACGTCATCCTCCCCGTGGGTGGCCCGATCTTCCTCTCCGCCGGTGAGGCGATCCGCGACTCCGGCAAGGAGGTCGCCCTGGTGGGTGTCGACTCCGACAACTATGAGACGGCTCCCGACCTGAAGGACCTCTTCCTCACCTCGGTGCTGAAGGGCGTCAAGGCCGGTGTGGTCGACGTGGTCGACACCGCCGCCGCGGGCGACTTCGACGCCACCCCGTTCGTGGGCACGCTCGAGAACCAGGGCGTGGACATCGCTCCGTTCCACGACTTCGAGAGCAAGGTCTCGCCCGACCTGCAGGGTGAGCTCGACACCATCAAGGAGAGCATCATCAACGGCTCCATCGAGGTCGAGTCGCCCTCGACCCCGGCGTCGGCCGAGTAGCAGCTCCTCCGCGTTCTCCGAACGCGACCCGGTCGGGGGGACCAGCACGCTGGTCCCCCCGACCGCTCCACTTAACGGAAGCCCTTCGGGAGCGGATGCCCTTCGGGGAGTAGGTAGATTGATTCCATGAAGCTCGAACTCCGGGGCATCACGAAACGTTTCGGTGCCCTCACTGCCAACGACCACATCGACCTCACGGTCGAGCCGGGCGAGATTCACTGCCTCCTCGGCGAGAACGGCGCCGGCAAGTCCACCCTGATGAACGTGCTCTACGGCCTCTACCAGGCCGACGAGGGCGAGATCGTGCTCGACGACGTCGTCCAGCACTTCGCCGGCCCGGGCGACGCCATGGGTGCCGGCATCGGCATGGTGCACCAGCACTTCATGCTCATCCCCGTCTTCACCGTCGCCGAGAACGTCATGCTCGGCCACGAGCAGACCGGTTTCGCCGGCCGGCTCGACCTCGCCGCCGCCCGCAAGCGCGTGCGCGAGATCAGCGACCGCTTCGGCTTCGACGTCGATCCGGATGCGCTGGTCGACGACCTGCCCGTCGGTGTGCAGCAGCGCGTCGAGATCATCAAGGCGCTCTCCCGCGACGCGAAGGTGCTCGTGTTCGACGAGCCCACCGCCGTGCTCACCCCGCAGGAGACCGACGAGCTGATGCAGATCATGCGTCTGCTGAAAGAGCGCGGCACCTCCATCGTCTTCATCACCCACAAGCTGCGCGAGGTGCGCGAGGTCGCCGACCGCATCACGGTCATCCGCCTCGGCAAGGTCGTCGGCGAGGCCTCGCCCACCGCCACCAACGCCGAGCTCGCCTCGCTGATGGTCGGCCGCGCGGTCGAGCTAACGGTGCACAAAGACCCCGCGACCCCCGGCGCTCCGGCGCTCGTGGTCGAGAACCTCTCGGTCGTCGATCCCCGGGGCCAGGTCGTCGTCGACAAGGTCTCCTTCGACGTCAAGGCGGGCGAGATCCTCGCCATCGCCGGCGTGCAGGGCAACGGCCAGACCGAGCTCACCGAGGCGCTCCTGGGCCTGCAGGAGCGGGTGACCGGCGACGTCTCGCTCGACGGCCGGAGCCTTCGCGGAATGAGCGTCCGCAAGGTGCTCGACTCGGGCGTCGGCTTCGTGCCGGAGGACCGCAAGGAGGACGGGCTCGTCGGCGAGTTCACCATCGCCGAGAACCTGATGCTCGACCGCTCGGAGGGCGAGCCCTTCGTCAAGGCGGGCGGACTGCAGCTGAACTACCTGCACACCTTC
Organism: Herbiconiux sp. VKM Ac-1786; assembly: GCF_015350805.1. Lineage (GTDB taxonomy): Bacteria > Actinomycetota > Actinomycetes > Actinomycetales > Microbacteriaceae > Herbiconiux. Next base: position 2,258,329 of record NZ_JADKSG010000001.1, read on the forward strand.
GCCGAGGAGAAGTCGAAGGAGTTCGACGTGCGCTCCCAGGGCATCGACACCGAGGTCGGACGCCTCTCGGGCGGAAACCAGCAGAAGGTCGTGCTCGCGCGCGAGCTCAGCCGCGACCTGCGTCTGTTCGTCGCCGCCCAGCCCACGCGCGGCATCGACGTCGGCTCGATCGAGTTCGTGCACAAGCGCATCGTCGCCACCCGCGACGAGGGCATCCCCGTCATCGTCGTCTCGACCGAGCTCGACGAGGTCGTCGCGCTCGCCGACCGCATCGCCGTGATGTACCGTGGCTCGATCGTCGGCATCGTGCCCGGCACCACCTCGCGTGACGTGCTCGGCCTCATGATGGCGGGCGAGGTCCCCGCCGACATCCCCGTGGAAGGAACCGCCGCGTGAGCGACACCACTGTGACCAAGCCCGCTCCGGCGGCGGAGCCGCCCTCGCGCTGGCGCACCACCTTCAACGAGATCATCGGCGGCAGCGTCATGATCTCGATCCTCGCGGTCGTGCTCGCCATGATCGCGGGCGGCATCCTGATCGCCGTCACCGACGAGAACGTGCAGAAGGCGGCGGGCTACTTCTTCGCCCGGCCAGGCGACACCTTCGCCGAGATCTGGAAGGCCGTCTCCGGCGCCTACGTCTCGCTGTTCCAGGGGGCGATCTTCAACCCCAAGCGCGACGACTTCGTGCAGCAGATCAAGCCGATCACCGAGACGCTCACCTTCGCCACGCCGCTGATCGCGGCGGGCCTGGGTGTCGGCCTCGCCTTCCGCGTCGGAATGTTCAACATCGGTGGCCGTGGCCAGATGCTCATCGCCGCCGCCTGCGCCGGCTGGGTGGGCTTCACCCTGCACCTGCCGTGGGGCCTGCACATGATCGTCGCGGTGATCGCGGGCCTCGTCGGCGGCGGCATCTGGGCGGGCATCGCGGGTCTGCTGAAGGCCCGCACCGGCGCCCACGAGGTGATCATCACGATCATGCTCAACTACGTCGCGTTCTACCTGGTCTCCTACCTGCTCCGCACCCCTGTGCTGCAGGCGCCCGGCTCGAACAACCCGAAGTCGCCGCCGATCGACAGCACCGCGGTGTTCCCCGACCTGCTCGGCCCGCAGTTCAACCTGCACTTCGGCTTCATCCTGGTGATCGTCGCCACCGTCTTCGTGTGGTGGCTGCTGAACCGCTCGTCGCTCGGCTTCAAGTTCCGGGCCGTGGGCCTGAACCCGAACGCCGCCCGCGTCGCCGGCATCAACGTCAAGAACATGTACGTCTACGCGATGGTCATCTCGGGCGCGCTCGTCGGCCTCGCCGGCGTCTCGCAGGTGCTCGGCACAGTGACCACCGGCTTCAGCTCCGGCATCGACGCGGGCATCGGCTTCGACGCGATCACGGTGGCGCTGCTCGGGCGGTCGAAGCCGTGGGGCATCTTCGTCGCGGGCATCCTGTTCGGTGCGTTCAAGGCCGGCGGCTTCGCCATGCAGGCCTCGGAGGGCATCCCGATCGACATCGTGCTCGTCGTGCAGTCGTTGATCGTGCTGTTCATCGCCGCGCCGCCGCTGATCCGCACGGTGTTCCGCCTGCCCGACCCGTCCAAGCCCAAGACGCCGAAGGCCCCCAAGGCCCCGACCGTCGCGAACCGTGAGGCGGTGACGGCCAAGTGAGCGAGAACGTCTCGACCAACAACCTCGCCTCGTCGGCGGGAGTCCCCCCGACCGAGCACAACCACCCCGACACCGCGGGCAAGGCCCTCAACACCGTCCAGGTGAAGAGCTGGAAGGCGCCGATCGCGTTCGGCATCTTCGCCCTCGGCGCGATCATCCTGTTCGTGGCGTTCGGCCGCGACGGCTCCTCGACGTTCCGGCTGTCGACCGACTCCGACCTGATCCAGCTGCCCGAGGTCGTGCTGCCCACCCGGGCGACCGGCATCGTCGTCTCGATCGTGCTCGTGGCGCTGGCCGCCCTGTCGGCCTGGTTCGTGTCCACCGGCCGGCGCGTGCGGCTCTGGCTGATGACCGTCTTCGCGGTGCTGTTCCTGATCGCGTTCCTCACCTGGGCCGCGGCGGGGCAGACCATCCCGGTGCCCGGCCTCCTGATCGGAACGGTCTCGCTCAGCGTGCCGCTGATCTTCGGTGCCCTCGGCGGCGTCATCTCCGAGCGTGTCGGTGTCGTCAACGTCGCGATCGAGGGGCAGTTGCTGGCCGGCGCCTTCGTCTCCGCCGTCGTGGCCTCGGTGACGGGCAACCCGTTCATCGGCCTGATCGGTGCGGTCATCGCCGGCACCCTGGTGTCGTTCGTGCTCGCCGCGTTCTCGATCAAGTACCTGGTCGACCAGGTCATCGTCGGCGTCGTGCTGAACGTGCTGGTCACGGGTCTGACGAGCTTCCTGTACTCGCAGGTGCTGACCGCCGACCCCGACCTGCTGAACTCGCCGCCGCGCTTCGACCGGCTGCCGATCCCGCTGCTGTCCGAGATCCCGGTGCTCGGCCCGACCCTGTTCCGCCAGACCATCGTCGTGTACCTGATGTACATCGCGGTCGCGCTGGTGTTCTACAGCCTGTTCAAGACCAAGTGGGGTCTGCGGGTGCGGGCCGTGGGCGAGCATCCTCAAGCCGCCGACACCGTCGGCATCAAGGTCAACCGCACGCGCTTCTGGAACGTGTCGCTGGCCGGTGCGATCGCCGGTCTCGGCGGGGCGTACTTCACGCTCGGCTCGGTGGGCGCGTTCAACAAGGAGATGACGGCGGGCGCGGGCTTCATCGCCCTCGCGGCGGTGATCTTCGGCCGGTGGGACCCGATCCGGGCGACCCTCGCGGCGCTGCTGTTCGGCTTCGCGTCGAACCTGCAGAACGTGCTCGGCATCATCGGCTCGCCGGTGCCGTCGGAGTTCATGCTGATGCTGCCCTACGTGGTCACGATCTTCGCGGTCGCCGGCCTGGTCGGGCGGGTGCGCGGCCCCGCCGCCTCCGGCAAGCCGTACGTCAGCTCGTGAGTGCGTCGTCCGTGGTCCGCTGTTCGTGATCCGCTGTTCGTGAGGAGATTCTGATGACGGATGCCCGTGCCGAGATCGATTGGGACGCCCTGCGCGCCGTCGCCCTCGAGGCGATGGAGAAGGCCTACGTGCCGTACTCGAAGTTCCCCGTGGGGGTCGCCGCGATCGTCGACGACGGCCGGGTGATCTCGGGCTGCAACGTCGAGAACGCCTCCTACGGCCTGACGCTCTGCGCCGAGTGCACCCTGGTGTCGACGCTGCACATGACGGGCGGCGGCAAGCTCGTCGCCTTCACCTGCGTCGACGGTCACGGCGGTGCGCTGATGCCGTGCGGTCGCTGCCGCCAGCTGCTCTTCGAGCACTCGGCCGAGGGGATGCTCCTCGAGACGGTCTCGGGCATCAAGACGATCGACGAGGTCATCCCCGACGCCTTCGGGCCGCGCACCCTCGTCGAGTACCGCGAAGAGTCGCTCGCCGAGTAGCGGTCTCCGCACGTTCGGCGCAATGCCGAGCATCCGAGTAAGGACACACCATGGCCACCGAAGCCCACGACGTCGTCGACCTGATCCGCACCAAGCGGGATCGGGGAACGCTCTCCACCGCGCAGATCGACTGGCTGATCGACGCGTACACCCGCGGCTACGTCGCCGACGAGCAGATGTCGGCGCTGGCGATGGCCATCCTGCTGAACGGCATGTCGCGCGACGAGATCCGCGACCTCACCCTGGCGATGATCGCCTCGGGGGAGCGGATGGATTTCGCGGGCCTCGGCAAGCCGACGGTCGACAAGCACTCGACCGGGGGAGTGGGCGACAAGATCACCCTCCCGCTGATGCCACTGGTCGCGAGCTTCGGGGTGGCGGTGCCGCAGCTGTCGGGGCGCGGGCTCGGACACACGGGGGGCACGCTCGACAAGCTCGAGTCGATCCCGGGCTGGCGGGCATCCCTGTCGAACGAGGAGATGTTCGATCAGCTGCGCGACGTGGGCGGGGTCATCTGCGCCGCGGGGTCGGGGCTCGCCCCGGCGGACAAGAAGCTCTATGCGCTCAGGGACATCACGGGCACGGTCGAGGCCATCCCGCTGATCGCCTCGTCGATCATGTCGAAGAAGATCGCCGAGGGAACCGACTCGCTCGTGCTCGACGTGAAGTTCGGCTCGGGCGCCTTCATGCAGGACATCGCCCGCTCCCGGGAGCTCGCGCAGACCATGGTCGACCTCGGCAACGACGCCGGGGTGCGCACGACCGCGCTGCTCACGAACATGAACGTGCCGCTCGGTCTCGCGATCGGCAACGCGAACGAGGTGCGCGAATCGGTCGAGGTGCTCGCCGGGGGTGGGCCGGCCGACGTGGTCGAGCTCACGATCGCCCTGGCGACCGAGATGCTCCGGCTCGCCGGTCAGCCCGACGCCGACGTGGCGGAGGCGCTCCGCGACGGCCGTGCCATGGACACCTGGAACCGGGTGATCCGCGCCCAGGGCGGAGACCCGACCGCGCCGCTGCCCGTCGCCCGGGAGACCACGACCGTCACGGCTCCCCGCTCGGGTGTGCTGCTGCGTCAGGATGCCCTGCCCTTCGGCATCGCCGCGTGGCGTCTCGGCGCCGGCCGTGCCCGGGCTCAGGATGCGGTGCAGCACGCCGCCGGGATCGACCTGCTGGTGAAGCCCGGCGACCGGGTCGTCGAGGGGCAGCCGATCTTCACGCTCTCGGCCGACGAGCCGTCGCGGTTCGACCGCGCACTCGAGTCGCTCGAGGGTGCGTGGGAGATCGGCGACGACGCAGACTACGTGGCCGGCGACCCGCTGGTGGCGGAGCGCATCGGCTGATCCGCGTGTTTCCGCGGAAGTTCGGCCCGACACGCCCGGGCGTTCACCGGGATTTGGCCTCCGCGAAACATCGCCGTAATGTTCTTACTCGTCACCCCACAGGTGCGGAAAGCGGAAGAGCTTACCGGCCTCAAGCGGGACATCAATCCTCCATCTGAGACTGGTCTTGAAGACCACGAAACAGGAGCGTAGGATTAAACCTCTTCCACGAGCAAGCGGCGCGTCGATTTGACAGCCTCGCTTCTGGTGCTAGGGTAGAGAAGTTGCCTGGAGCGGCGGCCTGAAAGGGTTCGGCTCTGGTGCATCCGATCCTTGAGAACTCAACAGCGTGCACAATGTCAAATGCCAAATACCCCGACAACTTCGGTTGTAGGGATTCCTTTGGAAAACATTTAAACAACAAAGCAAGTCAGTAATGATTTGTTCTG